>NZ_DF967973.1:141350-293070 GCF_001050235.1 Longilinea arvoryzae | reverse complement strand
CCCCCACTTCCACTGTCGCGCCGGCGCCCACCTTCACGCTCGCTCCCAGCCGCACGCCCCTGCCGCCTTCCACCGGCCCCTTCAAACTGGTGCGTGGTTTCGATTCACAGCTCATCCCCGGCCTGTTGACCACGCTCACCTCGGACGGAAAGGGTCGTTTCTGGCTGTCGGGGCCCAACGACGCCGTTTTGCTCGACCCGGCCACCGGCGATGCCGCCCGCGTTCGCTTCAGCCGGCCGCCGCTGGGCGTCGATTCCGGCAGCCGCGCCTGGGAGCTTGCTGAGAACGGCAGCTACGTCTCCGCCTGGGACGGCGAGGACTGGACCGATTATGCCGAAGGCCTGGGCTGGACGCCAGCGACCGTCACGCAGGCGCCGCTCGAATTTCGATCCGATGCCAGCGGAAATGTCTGGCTGGTCACCGCTGCGGACGTGCGCCGCTTCGACGGTCAGCGCTGGCGCGTTTTCACGCCGTATGAAATGGGCATCACTCTGCCCTGGAAAGCCGGCGTCAGCACCGACCTGGTGCTGGCCCTGGGCCCCGATTCAACCTGGGTCGGATCGTGCGACCGCGCAGGCGGTGAGCCGACCGGCCAGGGCGGGCTGCGCCGCCTTCAAAACGACCGCTGGATGGATGCCGGACTGCCGGCTTTGCCCGCCTGCATCACCGCGCTGACGGCCGCGCCGGACGGCTCAGTGTGGGTCGGGCTCTACGGCGGCACCCTGTGGCATTTCGACACCGCTGCCCAAACCTGGAGTGGACCGCTGGCCCTGCCCCTGCCGCCGGATCGCACGTATTACACGAATTTTCTGGAACTGCCCCTCGACCGCGACGGCAATCCCTGGCCGCTGGTTGAGTTGTGCACCGCTTCCGGCTGCGGCCAGCAGGTAACGCGCTTCCATCTGGACGAAAACGGCAACCTTCAGGCCACCGGCCTTTCGCAGGAACCGCCCCAACAGCGTCTGCTCTTCGATGCCACCGGCCAGGCCTGGCTGCTGACCCCCGATTCGATCGGTCCCCTGGCCGAAGACGGCAGCTTCACCCCCCTGGAGGGGCTTAGCGTCATTGCCGCCGCCTTCGATTCCGGCGGCCGCCTGTGGCTGGCTGCCGAAAGTGAAGGACAATTGGGATTATGGGTGGATAGGCGTTAGCGGTTAGCAATTAGCGGTTAGCGGTTAGCGGTTAGCGATTGGCAACCAGCGATTAGCGATAAGCATTTGGCAGGCAAATCAATAAAAACCATTATTGGTTCCCCTTCAATCTGCAATCCGAAATCAGCAATTTCAACGCATCACTCTTCACACCTCACTCTTCACCTTCCACAGGAGCCCGCACTTGAACCCTCAACTCGACGAACTCAAATCTCGCCTGCGCGAAATCTCCGCGCTGCAAAATGCCGCCGCCCTGCTCAACTGGGATCAGCTCACCATCATGCCGCCCGGCGGCGCCGAGGCCAACGGATATCAGCAATCCGTGCTGGCCCGCATCGCCACCGAAAAGTCCATCGATCCCGCCCTCGGCAAGTTGATCGGCGACCTGCTGCCTTACGCCGAAACGCTGCCCGCCGATTCGGACGACGCCTGCCTGATCCGCATGGCCAAATACGATTTCGATAAGATGATCCACGTCCCGCCCGAATTCGTCGGCCGGGCGTACGAACAGATCGCGCGCACCTACCAGGTGTGGACCGAGGCGCGCCCCGAGAACAATTACGCCAAGGTCATGCCCGAGTTGGAAAAGAACCTCGAGCTGTCGCGCGAGCTCGCCAGTTATTATCCCAACGTCGAGCACGTCGCCGATCCGCTCATCGAAGACTCAGATCCGGGCATGAAGGCCGCCGAATTGCAGCGTCTGTTCGCCGAACTGCGCGCCGAACTGGTGCCCATCGTCAAGGCCATCACCTCCCAACCCCTCGCCGACGATGCCTGCCTCAAGCAGCACTTCCCGGCCGATCAGCAGTTGGCCCTGGGCAAGCGCGCCGCCGCGGCCATCGGTTATGACTTCAACCGCGGCCGCATGGATCTTTCGCCGCACCCCTTCACCACGCGTTTCTCCATCGGCGATGTGCGCATCACCACCCGCATCAACGAAAATGACCTGGGCGAATCGCTTTTCTCCGTCATCCACGAAAGCGGCCATGCCCTCTATGAACAGGGCGTCAACCCCGCGCTCGAGGGTCTGCCCCTGGCCCGCGGCGCTTCCTCCGGCGTGCACGAGAGTCAGTCCCGCACCTGGGAGAATATCGTCGGGCGCAGCCTGCCCTTCTGGATGCACTTCTATCCCGAACTGAAGGCCAACTTCCCGGGAAAATTCGACACCGTCTCGCTGGAAACCTTCTACCGGGCCATCAACAAGGTCGAACCCTCCCTGGTGCGCACCGAATCGGACGAAGTCACCTACAACCTGCACATCATGATCCGCTTCGACCTCGAACTGGCCATGCTGGAGGGCAAACTGGCGCTGCGCGACCTGCCCGAGGCCTGGAATGAACGCTACCGCTCCGACCTGGGCATCACCCCGCCCGACGACCGCATGGGCTGCATGCAGGACGTGCACTGGTTCGGCGGATTCGTCGGCGGCGGCTTCCAGGGCTACACGCTCGGAAATATCATGAGCGCGCAGTTCATGGAAAGCGCCCTGAAGATTCATCCCGAGATTCCGGAAGAGATCGCCGCCGGCCGCTTCGATGTTCTGCGCGGCTGGTTGACCGAGAAGATTTATTCGCAGGGGCGCAAATTCTTCCCCACCGAACTCGTCCGGCGCGTCACCGGCAAGGATCTCGAGATCGCGCCGTACATGCGCTATCTGAAGAATAAATACGGCGCACTGTACGAGCTGTAGGGATTAGCCCTTAGCGTTTCGCTTTTAGCCGTTGGCTGTTGAAGAGCGAACGCATTTTCAACGCCGCGAAGGGATCCTTGATCCTTCGCGGTGTTTTTTTCAACTTCATCCCACCGGACTGGAAGAGACTTATTTGTAATAGCCCAACAGACGTGCTATGATGTCTATGGCTGTGCAGGAGGTGTGGTTCGTCCCTCTCTGCGGAATCATCAAGCTAGCTTGGTAGATCGTCATTACTTTCTGGCGAAACCTCAATCTCCTGATCGTGAGAGATTGAGGTTTTTTTATAGTTTTTGGATGTGAGCGGGATATCAATATGTTTGTTTACAATCTCGAAGGATTGGTTTGCAGGGCGCAGGAGACAAAGCTTCCTCACCGGACGACGCCTCAGATTTTATAGCTGATGGAAGGAGAATGGTGAAATGAAAAAAACAAGCTTCATCATCGCGATGATTGCAATATTGCTGATCGGATCAAGTTACGCGGCTACCCCGCTGCCTCAATGGACGATTAAAGATTTGGGTACGTTGGGTGGTGAGACCAGTTATGCAACCGATGTCAACGACCTAGGACAAGTCGTAGGATTCAGCGATCTGCCGGATGGCAGCCAGCATGCTTTCCTTTGGACGGAAAAGGGTGGCATGCGCGACCTGGGCACGTTGGGCGGGCAAAACAGTCACGCCTACGGGATTAACAACCTCGGAGAGGTTGTTGGATATAGTAGTACGGCCGCAGGGCCTGACCGCGCTTTTATCTGGTCCGAAGAGGAAGGAATGGTGGATATAGGCGTATCCGTTGGCGATTGGAGTCACGCTTGCGCCATCAACAACTCCAGCGTTATTGTTGGATATGGCTACACAACGGATGGGCAACATGCCATTTTGTGGCAGAAAAAAGGTGAAATTCTCGACCTGGGTTTGATTAGTGAGCCTTTCTATACCAGCTATGCCTATGGGATCAACGAAAGTGGCCAGGTCTCAGGGTACAATGGAGCCCCGGCAACCGAACAAGCCTTCTACTGGAGTGAGAAGACGGGCATGATCGGATTGGGAACCTTTGGCGGCCAGAGTATCGCCTACGGAATCAATGATCAAGGTCAGATCGCTGGTTCTAGTGTAATTCCGGAAGGCTATTACGAATGGCATGCTTTCCTCTGGTCACAGAAAAGTGGATTACAGGATCTCGGAACGCTGGGAAGTGGATTACGGAGTCATGCTTCGGATGTAAATAACCGAGGACAGGTCGTCGGATACAGCGAGACAACGCCTGCGGGATGGGTCCACGCATTCATTTGGACTGAGAAAGGCGGTATGGTCGATCTGGGTATGCTCGGCGATACCTACAGCATGGCAAAAAGCATTAATAACCGTGGGCAGGTGGTAGGCGACAGCAGCCCAACAACCGGGCATTCGCACGCTGTCCTTTGGACTCAGAGATGATTCGAAGACCTCGGAATTTAAAAAAGGCTGCTCAAAAAAGAGCAGCCTTTTTCGTTATCTGCTCGATGGCAGAGTCGTTCTAGATTTTTTCCACGCCCGTGATGAAATTCCCGCCCACTGCGCGCATCGCATCGATGACCGGCACCAGAAGGTACCCGCGCGGGGTCAGCGTATATTCGGTATGCGGCGGAATCTCGGGAAACACTTTACGGTGCACCAGCCCATCTTCCTCCAATTCATGCAGGCGCAGCGACAGAATCCGCGCGCTGACCCCAATCGAGTGCTGCAGCTCGCCGAAGCGTTTTTGGCCGCTGGCCAGATCCCGAATGATCAGCGACACCCACTTGCGGCCGATAATTCCGGCCACGGCTTCCACAGGGCAGGGTTCGGCATTGATTGGAATTTCCATAATCTTTTTCCTTATACTAACCTTATAAACATTATACGAGTAAGACGAATAACTTACAATAGGTAAGTATAAGAAAATATTAATATTTGCTAACCCGGGCCGTTAAGAACCGGCCTTCACTGCGTCAGGCAGGTTGTCCGATCAGCAGTTCGGTCTCGCCGCGCACTTCGACCTGCCCGTCCACCGCAAAACGTTCGAAGACCGCCCACGCCGCCTGCTCGAGACGTGGAAATAATGGATCCTCTTCCTCGGGCATATAGGAAGCGGAACACAGTGCGCCCAGATAGCCCTCCCAGGATTGCCGGAAGGAAAAGGCGAATGTATGGCGCTGCACCGCTCTCGCGCCGAACCAGAATTCCGACGGCACGTTCAACGCAGGTTGGCTGGCTGAAACGGCCCGGTAACCGTATTCCGGCCTGGACAGCCCGGCCAGCGCTTGATCCTGTTCGGAGTCGATGCTGCGGTTGCGCAGCAGGGCCAGCCAGCCGCCCGGCCGCAGCACGCGAGTGAACTCGGCGCGCGCCGGCAGCGGCTGGAACCAGTGCACTGCCTGGGCTGCCGTGAGGACGTCCGCCCAGCCGTCCGCGAGCGGCAGCGCCTCGGCGCAGCCGGCCGCCAGGCCGCAGGCGTGGTCGGCTGGCATTTGCGCCGCGCGCAGCATCTGTAAATCCGGCTCCACCCCCAGCACATACCCGGCGCGGCCCGCCAGGCAGCGCGTCAGTATGCCGGTGCCGGCGCCGATATCGGATACGCGGCTGGCGGCGTTCAGTCCGGCGATCTCGCACAATGCATCCACCGCCGCAGGCGCGTAGTGCCAGCGGTAGCGCGCATAGCTTTCAGCCTTGGAAGAATAGAAATGGGTCGATGACATCGAAGCTCCTGCTAAAGCGGTGATGGTTGGTGAATTTTGAGGATTCGTGATTATATTCGATGGCCTTTCGAAAGCTGAATGCATTTTACCCTCAATTCAATCGCCAACTCCTCCGCCTCTCTCACTTGACGCCGTTTCCATTCAATATGAGAATAATGCAATCCACAATTCAATAATACCGATCCACCGGAGGATGTATTCCATGACCAATTTTAGCCACATGCCGAATTACGACATCCGCAACGACGGCGCCGGGCCCTACGGCGTCTTCTACTGCGATGTGTGCGGGCGTGAATTCCGCTCCCAGCCCGATATTGCCGGCAGCATCAAGCAGGACCTGGGGCGCAGCGCGGTCAGCGGCCTGCTGCGCAAGGTGCCGCTGGTGGGCAACAGCGTGGCCGACAACGTGGTGGGCGAGGACCCGCGCTATTCCTATAAGATGACTCCGGCCCAGATCGACGCCGCCTGGCAGCAGGTGCAGGTTCATTTCCGCGAGTGCCCCACCTGCCAGCGCATCGTCTGCCTTTCCGACTTTGACACGCAATCCGGCTTCTGCCAGGAAGATTCGCCGCGCACCGGTGAGATCGCCGAAGCGCGCGGCGCGCAGGCCGGCGCGGCCATCAAGGGTTTCGCGGCCGCCTTTGGGCTGGGCGGCGCGCTCGACAACGTCGCCAAAGCCGCCGACGCCGCCTCGCGCGGCGAGGGCGCCCTGGCGCGCTGCCCCAAGGATGGCACCCTGGCCGCGCCCGGCACCAAATTCTGCCCCGAATGCGGCACGCCCATGGTCCAGCCACCCTCCACCGTCTGCCCCAAGTGTGGCACCGAAACCGGCGGCGCCAAATTCTGTCCGAATTGCGGCAACAAGATGGAGGCCGCCGCGCCGACCAACTGCCCCAACTGCGGCGCGCCGGTCAAGGGCGCCAAATTCTGCCCCGAGTGCGGCACGAAGATATAATAAAGAATTGTTCTCGTAAACGTAACCTCCTCCAGTTCACATCCCGGAGGAGGTTTTTCATCATTTCGCATAAAAGAGTTCGCCTTGGCACGCGCTCTCTTCGTTTCTACACAATCCCTGAGTCAGGCAGTCCTCTCCGCTGACTCAGGGTATTTTTCTTTTTTCGTGCGTTTCGTGTGTTTCGGGATCTACATCACCTTGTTGGCTTAAGACCATTCCTCCATCATCAACTGCCAGTAGCCCACATCGATCCAGCCCTCGAACTTGCGACCCACTTCGCGAAAATGAGCCACCTTTTCGAACCCCAGGCTCTCGTGCAAGCCCACGCTGGCTGGATTGGGCAAAGCGATAATCGAAATCACCGCGTGCACTGGCCGCTTCTTCAGCTCGGCCAGCAGGGCGCGGTACAATTGCCGGCCCAATCCGCGGCGCTGAAACTCCGGCGCCAGGTAGATTGTGCTTTCCACGGTGTGCTGGTAGGCGGCCCGTTCCATCCAGGGATGGGCATAGCAGTAACCCGCCATCTTTCCATCCTGCTCCACCACCAGCCAGGGCAGACTCGCCGCCGCCACATCGCCCATGCGGCGCGTCATCTCGGCCGCGTCCACCGGATCGACTTCGAAAGTAATACAGGTATCCAAGATAAAAGGGTTGTAAATCTGGGCCATCGCCGCAGAGTCGTTCAGATTTGCCTGCCGGATCATTAAATACCTCGTGGGGAAAGGACGCGATTCGGGATTCGTGAAACGTGAATCGGATTTTACACCCAAGGGACTGAGTTATGGGTGAAGAGTGATGGGTTCTGAGGCACAATTACAGAACATGCAACAACTTCATCCCGCGTCACTCATCCCGCATAACTCTTAACTCATCTCTTTTCCATCTTCATCCTTTTTATTAATACAATTTTGATCATTTCACATTATATTTAATGAAACAGTCTTTATTTCTACGGAGGTCGCAATGGACTCTTTCGATTATCTCATCATCGGCGGCGGAATGACCGCGGCCGCGGCTGCGCTGGGCATTCGCGAGTTGGATGCCGGGGGCAGCATTGCCCTGCTCGGCGACGAACCGCACCCGCCTTACGACCGTCCCGATCTCTCCAAAAAGCTATGGTTGGGCAAGAGCGAAGACAAGGTCTGGCGCAAGCTGCCGGATAAAGGGCTGACTCTTTTGCTCAGTGACCGGGCGGCCGCGCTCGACCCGGCCCGCAGCCAGGTGCTGACCGCCGGCGGAAACACCCTGCACTATCACAAGCTGTTGCTGGCAACCGGCGGCGTGCCGCGCAAACTGCCCTTCGCGCCAGACGAGGTGGTTTACTTCCGCACGCTGGATGACTATCACACCCTGCGGCGTTGGACAGGCCAGGGTAAGCGCTTCGGCGTCATCGGCGGCGGCTTCATTGGCTCCGAGATCACCGCCGCGCTGACCCTCACCGGCGAAAAAGTCGTCATGGTCTTCCCCGAGGTGGGCATCGGCGCGCGCCTCTTCCCGACCGACCTGGCGACCCACCTCAACGAGTATTACCGCCAGAAGGGCGTGGAGGTGCTGGCCGGGCTCGAAATCCAGTCCATCGACCGCCGCAAGGACGGCTTTGTCATGGTGGCGAAGGACGGTCAGGAGGTGATGGTCGATCACATCATCGCCGGCATCGGAATTCGTCCCAACACCTCCCTGGCCGAAGCAGCCGGCGTCACCATCGCCGATTCGCAGAACGGCGGCGGTATCCAGGTCGACGAGCACCTGCGCACCAATTTGCCGAACATTTACGCCGCCGGGGATGTGGCCTCCTTCTACAATCCGGTCCTCAAGCGCTGGACGCGTGTCGAGCACGAAGACAACGCCCTCAGCATGGGCCAGGCCGCCGGGGCGGCCATGGCCGGCAGCGAACAGGCTTATACCCACCAATCGTTCTTCTACTCGGATCTTTTCGACCTGGGCTACGAAGCGGTCGGCGAACTCGATCCGCGCCTCGACACCTACGCCGATTGGGTCGATCCCTACCGCCAGGGGGTGATCTACTACCTCAAGGACGGCCTGGTGCGCGGCGTGCTGCTGTGGAATACCTGGGGCCAGCTCGACCCGGCCCGCCGCCTGATCGCCGCCGCCCAACCGCTCACTCCGGCGCAGTTGAAGGGCTATTTGCCAGAAGCGTGACAATGGGTTGGTTGATATGGCAGGCCAGACCCTAGAAAAGGGTGAGCCTGCGTATCGCCATCCAACACAATTTCGGATCAAGACGGTCGGAGACCGTAAAAGAAAGACGCGCTCGGCCTGCACCCGATCGGGGATCACAGACCGACGCGATCCAGGATATGTGGCCTTTTATTTACGTAAGGGCGGAGTGGGGAATTAATAAACTCCACCATCGGGCATCTGCCAAACTCCGCCCGTTTTCACCGTGGAAGGTTTGGTTGAGCGATGGATCCAGGCCGTTTCCAACCCGAACCCTCCACTACGCAGTCATAACTCCGCCCGTTTTTGGCAACGGCTTGGTCCAACCATCCACATCCTTCGCGTTCACCGTGGAGGGTTTGGTTGAGCGATGGATCCAGGCCGTTTCCAACCCGAACCCTCCACTACGCATCTGCTTAATTTTTGATTGCTGAGATCTTTGACCGAAACGTCTGAATCGAAACCATTCTCTCTTCTCCACTTTCCACTACTCTCTTCTCCGTGTCCTCCGTACCCTTACGGGCATAATGTCTCCGTGGTGATTCCCTCTTCTCCTCTTCCCACAACTCTTCTCCGTGTCCTCCGTACCCTTACGGGCATAATGTCTCTGTGGTGATTCGCTCTTACTTGCCGCGCATATTGTATAATTCCCTGAATTATCCATCCCTGAAAACGAAAGGCCATCCCCATGAACCGCCAATCCGTTCCGCCAGACCAATGGACCTCTCAACCCATCGGACTCTTCGAGCCGGGATGGCTGCTGCTGACTTCCGGCGACTTCAACGCTGGCAACTTCAACGCCATGACCGTCTCCTGGGGCAGCCTGGGCGTCATGTGGCACAAACCCTTCGCGCAGATCGTCGTGCGCCCGCAGCGCTTTACCTTCCAGTTCCTCGAGCAGTACCCCACCTTCACCCTTTGCGCCTTCCCGGCCGAATATCGCAAGGCCCTCAACCTGCTGGGCAGCGCTTCCGGCAGGGACGGCGATAAAATCGCCGCCAGCGGCCTGACCCCCATTGCCGCCACCGCCTGCGATGCCCCGATTTACGCCGAGGCCTCCATCGCACTGGAATGCCGCAAGATGTACTGGCAGGACCTGGACCCCACCCATTTCCTGGACGCGGCTATTCTCCAGGGCTATCTCCAGAACGATTACCACCGCATCTATTACGGTGAAATCCTGGCCGTCACCACCCTGGCGGCAGACTAGCGAGATTGATTCAATCGCAATACGGCGCGACTTTCACGGAAGCCGCGCCGTGCGTAAACCGGTTCCGGGGTGGTTACTTGCTCTCCGTAAAGCAATTGCCGCCGTCCCAGCTCCGCGCGAAACTCACCCCCCACCCGGCCAGCGCCGACTCCTCTGCCGGCTGCCAGGCGTCCAGATCGAATTTCCCCGTATAGACTCTTTCACCCGTCTGCGCGTCCACCACAAACACCATTCCGGAACCCGAACCGATCACGGCCACCTGGCTTCCGTCCGGTTTCCACAGCGGCTCCCAGAATGAGGCTTCCAGCGCGGCCAGCCGCTTCACGGTGTTGGTTTTGGCGTCCAGCAGGTATAGGCCGCAGTCCTCGTTATTCCCCTGACAGGCTGAGAAAGCCAGTTCATCGGCTGTCGGCGACCAGGCCAGTTGCGAAGCCACCCGCAGTTGCGGCGCCGGGTTGTAAACCTGATTCACATCCTCCAGTTGGAACCAGCGCAGCGTTGCGCTGGTCGAGCCGTTGTCATCGACCTCGTACTCAAAAGCCAGCCGATCGCCGCCCGTCGAACGAGCGCACCAGCCGCCCGGGGTCGCTCCAAAATCCACGCGCCCCAAGAAAGTCTCCCCGGTGTGGATATCTCCGTACCAGAAGGACGGCATACTGAAATCGTCGCCCGGCTGTGAAACCAGCGTCAGGTCGCTGCCCGAAAAATCACTACCCTGCGCGGCCGGGGTGCCGTAGGGTTCGGCGGGCCTATATCCGCCGGACGGCAGGCCAAACACGGCCAGCGCATCGTCCGGCGGCAGATCCACGCGCTCTTCCATCGTCACCGTCTGCCGGGAATCCAGCTTCTGGCTGCCGTCCGCGTAAGTCCGGACCGATTCGCTGAATAGAAAAGCGCCGCTTTCGGCGTCCACAGCCTCGCGCGTTTCGATCCTGGCCACAAGGTCGACATCGCCAAAATCCAGCGGCGGATCGAACGTATCCGCGAAGCTGTACACCCAGGCCGTCCGCCCGTCGATCGTCTCCAGCCAGGGTTCGATCGTCTCTCCACTGCGCGCCCGGTCGAACAGCAAATCGAGCAGGCCCCAATCCGGGCTGTAGGCGTACGGTTGGTAGGGATATATCTCGCCGGTCGTGCGGTTTTCCGTCTGGCCGTCCTTCGTCACCACCTGCTGCAGCAATCGGCCGTCGCTGGCCGTTTGATGGGTGATCTGGGCAATCACCTTGCCCTGATAATCGAGCTGGTACCAGCTTTCGGAGTCGGTATCTTGCATTTGCGGGGCAAAAACCGTCCCGCCAGCGTCGTAATTGTGCACCACAAAATGAATCCAGCCCGCGCCGGCTGCGATTTCTTTTCCACGCTTCGCCAGCAGGCTCTGAATTTCGCCCAATTCCGGGTAAACCTCCTGCGCCGACAGGGTCGGGAAGGGCGCCTCGCTCACCGCCGCGGCCGTCTGGCTTTCCATTTCGGCCGCGCTCAGGGCTTCCACCCGGATATCCACCGGCCTGAATCCCTGCGCCTCGCGCTGCAGCTTGAAGACCAGCGCCGCGCCCGCGATGCTGCCGTCCGGCGGCTGGGCCTTCACCACGTAGCGCAGTTCGACGTCGCCGGCCCGCCAGTCCGGGATCACGCCCGCCGGCAGGGTCAACCCGATCAGGCTGGCGTCGGAAGTCGAGGCGTTCACGGGTTCGACGCCGCTGGATTCGACCACGTAGGGCTCCACACCGGCATAAGTCGTCAGGCGGCCGTCCTGCTGGGTTCCCTGATACGTCCATTCCAGCGCCAGGCCCAGGCCGTCGAGCTCGCTGTAGTCGTCGCCGCCATCCAAGGCGCGCCGGAAGAGCGGATCGCAGGCCAGATGCAGGTCGAAGGTGAAAGCGCCACTTTGCAGCTCGCCGCCGCCCAACAACCCGCCGCTCAATTCCTCCCCCGCGAACTGCTTGCGGCGCTTCATGTCTTCGGTAAACGGCGTGACCGATTCCGGCATGCAGACATCCGGGACGAGCGCGAGCGGGATCGAATCATAACCGGAAGAACCGCCGTTGAGACCATCGACCGTGGGCCACGGCTTTTTGAATAACGCCATGGCTGCCTCCGGCGGCTCGTCAATATGCTCCTCTGCCACCAGGCGCATTCGCCACGTCGGCGTCCGCCTGCCGTCATCCGCCACGCGATAGGTATCGGTGTACCGGTAGGCTCCGCTTTGGGCATCGATTGCTTTGATGGTAATCTGTTCACTGGTTACAAGCCCATCATCCAAGTCGCGCGGCGGATCGATCGGGTCGTGGAAGGTAAAGACCCAGGCCGTGCGACCGTCGATGATCTCCTGGCTGTACTCGTACGCCCCGCCGTCCAGGATCTTCCACATCCAGAGACCCAGTTGGTCTGCGCCGTCGTAAGCGACGTTCTCCCTGCGATAACTCTGCCCCTTTTGGGTGCGGTACGTGCCATTTTGCAGCACCGACCAATCGTACACGCCCCCACCCTCACCCGAGGTGAGATCGACCTGAGCCAGCACGGTTCCCTCTGAATCGATCAGCGACCAGCGGTCCAGGCTGGAAGCGTTCTTCCACCACCCTTGCTCCGCGGACCCTTCGGCGATGGAACCCGGGATGCTCTCGGGCACAACGGCGCTTTGCCAGCGCTGGTGGATCCACCCCGCCGGACTGGCGAATTCAGCCAGCCGGCGCGCCAGCAAATCTTGCAGTTTGCTGACTTCGGGATAAACCTCGGCAGTGTTCAGCAGTGGGAAAGGCGGTTCCGTTACCGCGCTGCCATCCAGGCTGGCCCGTTCGGCCTCCGTCAACGGCTCCACGGTCACGTCCGCCGGCCGGAAGCCGTCCGCTTCGCGCAGCAGCGTGAAAACCAGCGCCGCGCCCTGAATGGTGCCGTCAGGTAACTGAACCTTCAGCACATAGCGCAGGCGCGCATCCACCGCCTTCCAGTCCGGGAACACCCCGGCCGGTAATTTTAGTCCGGAAAGACTTTCATTCGTCAGTTGAGGGACGATCGCTTCCTTCCGGATATCGGATTCAATTTCGTTCACATACGGTTCGATGCCGGCCGCCAGGGTCAGGCGCCCCGCCAACTCGACGCCGGTGTAGCGCCAGTTCGCCGCCACAGCCAGCCCGTCGATTTCGCTGAAATGAGCCGAGTCCGCCGCCTCCCGGTGGTAGCGCGGATCGCAAACCAGCCCCAGCCTGAAGTCGAAATCGCCGCCGGTCACCTCCCCACCGCCCAGGGCCGACGGTTCACTCTGGCCGGGATCGCACACGTCCGGCGCCAACGCCAGCGCCGACGGGCCGGTTTGAGCGGGCCCTGCCGGATTCAGCGCGCCGCCGATCAACTGCGGGATGACCAGAATCGCTGCCGCCAGCAGGATCAGAGCCAGTGCGGGCGCCAGGATCTGGCGCAGGCTATGCGCGCCGCGGCGTGCAGGTTCGGCATGTGGCGGGTGTTCCAACAGCGCACGTCGTTCGGCAGGAGTGGGTCTCAACGCGCGCAGGCGTTTGCCCAGCTTGAGGAACTCGCGCTCCTCGGCCGATAATGGATCTGTCTCGGACCGAAAGCCGTCCAACAAATCCGCCAGTTGCAAGGCCATTTCCCGTTCAGCGTTCATCCTGCACCTCCGCTATGGCGCGCAGCAATCCGCGCAGTTTGCGCAGCGCGCGGTAGATCAACACCGCCACGTGGTTTTCGTCCAACCCGACCACCCGGGCAATCTCGCAGTTTTTCAATCCCGAAGCGAAGCGCAGCCCCAGCAGATCCCGCTCGCGCCCGCTCAATTGCGCCAGCGCGGCCACCAGTTGCCGGCGTTCTTCCACCTGCAGGGCGGCCTCCTCCGGCGCCGGATCGGCCGAGTGTATTGTCGATAGAACTTCCCATGGTAGCCCCCGGCGCAGGCGTTGCCGGCGCTGCCAGTCGGTGACCGTGTTGCGCGCGATCGCAAACAGCCAGGCCTCGAAAGGCGCTCCATTCGAGTGAAAATCCGGCAGGCGTTGCAGCACTTTCTCGAAAACCTGGGCGGTCAGATCCTGGACAGACGCTTCGCTGTCGCAGCGGAATTGAATGTACTGGAATACCGCCGGAAAGCAGGCCTGGTATAACTCGGCGAAAGCCGCCGGATCGGTAGCGGCCTGCTCGACCAGCCGTGGAGTGGTCAGGATCATGATTTGCGCGGCTCCTTTGCTCGAATCCTGGGTTTGATGCCGTTCTAGAGGTTAAAACGCATGACCGGGCAGAGTATGACAGAAGCTGGGATATGGGATTCGTTGATTCGACAAGTGAAATTTAATAGCTAAAGCGATAGGAATATTTTATGAACGATACAGATGTGAGAACCTCACAATTTGTTAATTCTATCGCGGTTTTGTCATTATTCTCGTGAATGGTGGGGGGCGAATTTCAATTTCCGGGATCCACCCTCACCCCTGTCCCCTCTCCCGCGGCGGGAGAGGGGCGCTGTGCCCACGCGAGAATTCAACGTAACCCGGGGTGAGGGTCCATCCGCAGCGATTCCGTCCCGCCGAACGGCCCGATTTCGCTCGAGATCCACCCTCACCCCCGTCCCCTCTCCCGCCGCGGGAGAGGGGCGAAATGCCCGCGCGAGCGTTCAACCCAATCCGGGGTGAGGGTCCATCCGCAGCGATTTCGTCCCACCGGTCGGCCTGTTTTCGCCCAGGATCCACCCTCACCCCCGTCCCCTCTCCCGTCGCGGGAGAGGGGCGAAATGCCCGCGCGAGCGTTCAACGCAATCCGGGGTGAGGGTCCATCCACTTCGATTTTATCCCGCCGGCTCGCCCAGTGTTCGCCCAAGATCCACCCTCACCCCCGTCCCCTCTCCTGCGGCGGGAGAGGGGCGAAATGCCCGCGTGAGCGTTCAACGCAATCTGGGGTGAGGGTCCATCCACTTCGATTTTATCCCGCCGAACGGCCTGTTTTCGCCCAGGATCCACCCTCACCCCCAGCCCCTCTCCCGCAACGGGAGAGGGGCGCCAGGCTCATGCGAGCGTTCAACGCAATCCGGGGTGAGGGTCCTCACGCGCGCGTTCAATGCAATCCGGGGTGTGGGTCCTCACGCCGGGTTTGCCTCGACCTCGCGCTTGTGGCGCACCGCCAACCAGCGGCTGCCGATCAGGCTCGCCACCAGCCCGGCCGGCGCCAGCGAACCCAGCGCCTGCAGCGCCCGGTTGAACGCCCCGGGAATGACCACCGCCCGACCGGCCAGCGCGCCGTCGATGGTCTGGTTGGCCACGCGGCCCACATCCAGGGTGGTGAGCAGCCCGGCCAGTCCCTGGGCCTCGATGGCCCGGATGCATTCCTCGTTGGTGGGCATGCCCGCCGGGCACAGCACGGTCACGCTGGCATTCTGGCTGCGGATCTCCTCGCGCAGCGCCAGCGAGAAATCCAGTAGGAAGCGCTTGGAGGCCGCGTAGGTCGCCTTGACCGGCATGGGATAGAAGGCCGCCAGGCTGGCGACATTGATGATGCGGAAAGCCGACAGTGGATCGCGGAAGGCCAGCATACCATGGGTCATGGCCAGCGTACCCTCGATGTTCAGGCGGATGATGGTGCGGATCTGTTCGTCGCTGCGTTCGTAGAATGGTCCCTCGAAATCCACGCCGGCCACGTTGATCAGCATGCTGAAGCGCAGCCCGCCAGCTTTCAACTGCTCGAACAGGCGGGTGCGTTCGTCCGGATTCGATAGGTCGCACGCCAGGCAGGCGACCTCCACGCCGTAAGCGCTGCGCAGGCTGCCGGCCAGCGTTTCCAGCGCGGCGCCGCGCGCGTCGGTCAAAAACAAATTCCAGCCCCGGCTGGCGCATTCCACCGCGAAAGCCTTGCCCAACCCGCCGGCCGCTCCGGTGATGGCAACCGTCATATGCCGGGATGAAAATTTCGTTTGGGTTCTCATATTTACCTCTCCGTCAGGCCGCATAGGTTTTCGGAAAGCGTCCACAGGCGCGCGGCCGATTCTTCATCCAGCGCGCGCCGGCTGGCGCGTTTGGGTTGACAGTTCTTCCAGTACAGCTCGGTCGAATGCTGGACGGACGGCTCGGTCAACAAATACACGATGCAGCGCGCCGGCACTTCGATGGAGGTGCCGCCCATCCGGCGGACCTTCCATACCCAGCCCGCCAGCGCCGGCGTTCCCTTCATGCCGATGTCTGTCTTGACCAGCCCGGGGTCCACGGCGTAAGCGTGAACGTTGGAATCGTTTCCCAGCCGGCGGTTCAGTTCCAGCGCGAACAGGATGTTGGCCAGTTTGGTATTCCCGTAAGCTGACAGTCCGTTGTACCGCCGGCGAAGCTGCGGATCGTCCCATTGGATGCGCCCGCTGTAATGCGAGTCGGAACTGACGTTCACCACCCGGGCGCTCGGCGCGGCCCGCAGCACGGGCAGCAGCTCCTGTGTCAGCAGGAAGCCGGCCAGGTGATTGACGGCCCACTGGGTCTCCACCCCATCCGGGGTCTGGCTGAACCAGTACGCAAAGGTTCCGGCATTGTTGACCAGTCCGTCCAGGGCGGTCTTTCCATCCGCTGCCAGGCAGGCGCCGATCTCGCGCGCCAGGCGGCGCACTTCGGACTGCTGGCTCAGATCCGCCGTCAGGTAGTGCACGCGCGCATTGGGATACCTGCCGCCCAGGCTGGCTTCGACCTGCCGGCACAGTTCCGCCGAGCGCCCCACACCGATCACGTCAACCCTGGCGCGGGCCAGCATTTCAGCGGTTGCCCTACCAATGCCGGTCGTGGCGCCGGTAACTACGATGGTCTTGTTTTGTGAGTCCATTTAGATTTCCATCCTCGAAAGGTTTTGTCTGACCCTGGCAAAATAACATGCCCGGGGATGGAAATACATCGGCGAAAGAGTGGAAAAGGGGGTGGAGAGGGGGGTGGAGAAGCCGGAAAAAGCCAAAAAGGGAGATCAATCTCCCAGAAGGTGCAGCGCGTGGGCCCGGTTGACGGCCTGGACGCGGGTTTGAACACCCAGTTTGCCGTACAGGTTGTTGATGTGGGTCTTGACCGTGCTGGGCGCCACGGTCAATTTCTCGGCAATTTGCTGGTTCGACATTCCAAGATCGATCAGGCGTAGCACTTCCAGTTCGCGGCTGCTCAAGGGTTCCACCAGAGTCTCGACCTCTTCCGGCGGATAACTCGATCCATCCACCCCACGGGCGGCAAAGCCCAGCTTTCGGCGAAGGTCTTCGGGCAGGAGGGTCTCGATATGCAGCCAACGCAGCGACAGGCCGGCCGTCACCAGCAGAATGGGCGCCATGATTTGGATGACCAGCCCGCCGGTGATGGCCCCGAAGACGGCGAAGAAGGTGATTCCCCCCAGGGTCAAACCCCAGCCCACCGAGTTGAAAGCCGGATGCATGGGGCGTTCGCGGGCGGCCAGCAGGAGCCCGACTCCGATGCCCGTCACCAGAAACAGCCAGGCATACGCCCAGGCATTCCAATCCCCGGTGATCACGTTGAGCAGGAAGATGACGCCAAAGGCGATCAGCAGCGCCGCCGGGATGTACAGGAAGACCGCCCAGGCGACTTTCTCGCGCAGGCTGAACACCACGATGAAGAAAGCGCCGCCCAGCACCAGAAACACCAGCGGAAGCGCGATGTTATATCTGCCGTCAGAGAGGATGCTCAACGCCAGCAGCCCGGCCCCGACGATCATCAGGGCCAGGCTGGCGATGCGAATGGGCAGATGGGTTTTGTTCATGCCGCGCTCCTGCGAAAATTCTCCTGCTAATTATACCGGCATGTTTCGCAAAGCCCCATCCATTTGGCGCTGCGGTGTTTCGCAAGGCGCGGCGAAGATTGGTCGGGTCGCTCAGTCCGTGGAGGCTTCACCCTTGAGCGCGCCCTTCTTCGGCATCCAGAAAGCCATCAGCAGCGCCGCGATCAAGGCCAGCATACCGCCGAACAGGAACGGCGCGGATGGACCTAACCCGTTCCAACTGCCAATGCCCTGCCACAGGATGCCGGCGATGAAGGACGCCGGGAAGGCCAGCAGGCCTACGGTGGCGTTGTAGGTGCCGTAAGCTGTGCCGCGTAAATTCTCGGGCACCAGGTCGGCCACCATGGCGTTGGTGGTGCCGAATGCCAGGCCGAAGTACAGGCCGTAGGTCACGTACAGCAGCCAGACCTGCCAGCCCTGGCTGGCGAATGCAAAACCGAAATAGATCAGCGCGTACACCAGCCAGCCGCCGATGATCAGCTTGCGTCTGCCAATCCGATCAGAGAGCGAGCCGGCCGGCGTGGCCACCAGTGTGATGATCAGGTTGTACATGGCCAGCATGACCAGAATGCCGATCACCGAGACGTGCAGGTCCTGCGCGCGCAGCACCAGGAAGGAATCGGCCGAGTTTCCCAGGGTGAAGATGCCCACAATGACCAGGAAGGTGTTGAACGGCTTGCCCATGCCGCGCAGCGAGAATTTGGGGGCGGCGCGTTGCCCTTTCACCACCACATCCCGGGCGCCGATCATCAGCGAAAGAACCGCCAAAAAGGCCGGCACCAGGCTGATCAGCACGATCATCTGGAAGGTGGGTTTGGTGAGCTGGATGCTGCTCTTCTGCGTCAGCCATACGGCCAGCGCGGCGATCAGGATACCCAGCACCGCCCCGGCCTTGTCCATGGCGCGGTTGAAACCGAAGGCCAGCCCGCGCGTCTTCGGCGTCACCGAATCGGCCACCAGCGCGTCTCGCGGCGCGGTACGGATGCCCTTGCCCACCCGGTCGGCCCAGCGCACCCCGCCGATCAGCTCCCAACTGCTGGCAAAATAGAAGAAGGGCTTGGAAAGCGCCGAGAGGGCATAGCCGGCGACCGCCAGCCATTTGCGCCCACCTGTCTTATCCGACAGCCAGCCCGAAAACAACTTCAGGATGCTGGCGATGGCTTCCGCAATCCCATCGATCAGGCCGATGATGCTGGTCTGCACGCCCAGCACGTTGGAGAGGAACAGCGGAACGATGTTCAACACCATTTCGCTGGAGATATCCATAAAGAAACTGGTCAGGCCAACCGCCCACACGTTGCGCGGTAAATCCTTGATTCGCGCGCGTGCTTGCGGCCCTTCCGTTTTTTTCACATTCAGCACTTCGGCATGTTCACTCATCTGTTCTTTTCCTGATGCTCAAATTGTATTTTGCAGTCATTCTTCCCCATCTTCCGCCGGGCGGCTTGCGTTGGCCGGGTTGAGTGGGCCGGGGTCGTACTTCATCTTGCGGGCGTGGTCTTCGTCCTCATTCGCGAACACCAGCACTGTGAACTCCTGGAATTTCTGGCGGCATTCCTCCAGCCATTCTTCCGCCTCGCGCACGGGCGAGCCGCCCCAAAAATCACGCTGTTTGACCTTTTCGATCCAATTCTCGAGTTTGTTCAGATCCTGTTCGTTCTCCTCGTATTCAGCAAAACTAAAATTGCGGCGTTGAATCTCCTTTTCCAGCCCGAGAAGAAAGTCAGCGCACTGCTCCTTGACCTCGGCGTAATCCTCGGCGCGGTTGTCCTTGAATTTTTGAAGGATATCCTGTTCCACCGCCTCGCTCAGCGAATTGACGGTGAAGACCTGGCTGCCGGCGCCCTGCTTTTGAACCATCTCGCTCAACTCGTTGAAGAAAGCAAGCTGTTCGGGCCGGTCGGGTAAAATCCAGACCCCGTTTTGCAGGCCCAGCGCCCCCTGCGCACGCAGTTTTCGCCACACCGAAACGCGCAGCCCCGAGGGGTTGGCCGGCAGTTGAGAAAGGAAAAGCAGCCATTGCATATTTCACCACCTGAATCGAGCTGGAGTAACACCCGTTACATGTAACAGATGTTGCAGCATTATACCTGGTTTTGAGAAAAATGCAACACCTGTTACAGAACTCGTAATTCGTAAAGATTATCTATAGCTACACGCAGTTTCGATTTCTGTTTCACCCCCTCGACGCCGCATCACCGCCCGAACCACCGCCTGGCAGACTGCTCGCGCAGCGCGCAACGCATTCTCTAATACAGCTCTAATCCAATTTCCTTGACGCGCCCTCCCATGCGGGTGTATATTCCCACGTCGTATAGTTCGATATGTTACGAATTTTGAGGGCAAATGCAAATCCAAACCAATCCGGACTGGGATCAAGTTCGTATCGAAATTCGCCAGAATTTCCGAAACGCGTTCGGCGCCGATAATACGGCCGGCATCGAACTGTTCATCCTCCTGCAGCGCGTGGCCCACCTGAGCCGGCTGCTCGACAACCAGCTCGGCGAGGACATGGAGCTCTCCGGGCCGCGTTGGCGCCTGCTTCTGCGCCTTTTTATGGAGGAACAGGCCGGCATCACCGGCGGCCTGACCCCCACCGACCTCAGCCGCTCGCAACGCGTGACCAAAAACACCATCAGCTCGCTGCTGCGCGGGCTCGAATCGCAGGGTCTCATCCAGCGCGCGCTCGACGCGAACGATCTGCGCGCCTTCCGCATTCAGCTCACCCCGGCCGGTCGCGATTATCTGCGCACCAACGCCCCCCGGCGCCTGGACGCGATCAACCGCATGCTGGACGTGCTCGAACCCGACGAATATGATGAACTGACCCGCTTGTTGAACATACTGCACGCTTTTCTGGTCAGTCAGGTGGAAGATGCTGACTGTCCCATCCATCCCCAACCCGCCGGCCATGCTCACCCGCAACCGACCGAGGAGTGAATATCGATGTTACGCCTTACCAAGTATTTTAAGCCTTACCTCTGGCAAATTCTGTTGACCGTCGCGCTGCTGTTTGTGCAGGCCAACGCCGACCTGGCGTTGCCGGATTACCTGTCCAAAATCGTCAATAACGGTATCCAACAGGGTGGCATCGTCGATTCGCTGCCCACCGTGATCCGCAAGTCGCAGATGGATCGCGCCGTGCTTTTCCTCAGCGCATCCGATCGCGACCAGATCCTGGCGGCCTACACCCTGGTCGATTCCAGCTCGGAAAATTACGCCCAGGTGCTGAAAGACGTGCCTGGCCTGGCCAAGGAGCCGGTCTACACCCTCAACACGCTGACGACCGAACAGAAGACCGCCCTCGAGAAGCCCATGGCGCAGGCCCTGCTGGCCGTGTCGATCATTGAACAGGCCCAGGCAGACCCCACGAAGATCGCCGAGATCGGCAAAGCCTCCGGTTTCAACCTGGCCCAACTGCCGGCCGGCACCGACCTGTTCGGAATGCTTGCCCAGCTCTCCACCGCCATGCGCGAAAAGATCGCCGCGGATATGCAGACTCAGTTTGCCGCCCTGGGCGATAGCGCCGTGAAGCAGGCGGCCGTGGTCGCGGTCAAGGCTGAATATGCCGCCCTGGGCATGAACACCGGCAGCATCCAGACCACCTACATTCTGCATACCGGGCTGCTCATGCTGGCCGTCTCACTCGTTTCGGTGCTGTGCACCATCGCGGTCGGCTTCCTCTCGGCGCGCGCCGGATCGGGCCTGGCCCGCGACCTGCGCAGCAACGTGTTCAAGAAGGTCGAATCCTTCTCGAACGCCGAATTCGACCACTTCTCCACGGCCTCATTGATCACCCGCACCACCAACGACATCACCCAGGTGCAGATGGTGGTGATTCTGATGCTGCGCATGGTCCTGTACGCGCCCATCGTCGGCGTGGGCGGCATCGTGCGCGCTCTCAACAAGGCGTCTTCGATGTGGTGGTTGATCGCCATCGCCGTGGTCATGCTGCTCAGCCTGGTGATCGTCATCTTCTCGCTCTCGCTGCCCAAATTCAAGATCATGCAGACCCTCATCGACCGCCTCAACCTGGTGGTGCGCGAGAACCTATCCGGCCTGCTGGTCATCCGCGCCTTCAACCGCCAGGCCTTCGAGGAACAGCGCTTCGACGCCGCCAACCAGAACCTGACCGGCACCACCCTGTTCGTCAACCGCGTGATGAGCGGCATGTTCCCCAGCATGATGGTGATCATGAACGGCCTGTCGCTGCTGATCATCTGGATCGGCTCGCACGAAGTGGCCCAGGCCCGGATGCAGGTGGGCGACATGATGGCCTTCATGCAGTACGCCATCCAGATCGTCTTCTCCTTCCTGATGATGTCCCTGATGTTCATCTTCCTGCCGCGCGCCTCGGTTTCGGCCGGGCGTATCGCCGAGGTCCTCGAGACCCAGCCCTCGATCCGCGACAATCCCGAACCGCGCGCATTCCCGGCGCCTTTCAAGGGCACGGTCGAGTTCCGCAACGTCTCCTTCCGCTACCCCGGCGCCGATGAGGATGTGCTCCACGACATCAGCTTCACCGCCCGCCCCGGACAGACCACCGCCATCATCGGTTCCACCGGTTCGGGCAAATCCACCGTCGTCAACCTCATCCCGCGCTTCTACGACGTGACGGACGGCGCGATCCTCATCGACGGTGAGGATGTGCGCGAAGTCACCCAGCACGACCTGCGCGGGAAGATCGGTTACATCCCCCAGAAGGCGACCCTCTTTACCGGCACCATCGACAGCAACCTGCGCTACGCCGACGAAGACGCCAGCCAGACCTCGCTGCGCGCGGCGATCGAAACCGCCCAGGTGACTGAGTTGATCGACGGCAACGAACAGGGCATGGACCAGGAAATCTCCCAGGGCGGCATGAACGTCTCGGGCGGGCAAAAACAGCGCCTCTCCATCGCCCGCGCCCTGGTCAAACGCGCGCCCATCTACATCTTCGACGACTCCTTCTCGGCGCTGGATTTCAAGACCGACGCCGCCCTGCGCCGCGCGCTCAAGAAGGATACGGCCGACAGCACTCTGCTGATCGTCACCCAGCGCGTTTCGACCGTCAAGAACGCTGAACAGATTGTCGTCCTCGACGAAGGCAAGATCGTCGGGATGGGCACCCATTCCGAATTGATGAATACCTGCGAAACGTATCGCGAGATTGCGCTGTCGCAGTTGAGCATGGAGGAACTGCAATGACGCAGCCTACCGGTAATCCCAATAATCCCCCTCGCAACACGCCCGCGGGGGCCGGCCCCTTCGGTCCACGCCGCGGACCCGGCGGCCCGGGCGGCCACGGCCCGATGGGCATGATGATGCGCGGCGAAAAACCACGCGACTTCAAGGGCACCATGAAGCGCCTGATCCAGTATCTGCGCCCGTTCATCGTACCCTTCGTCATCGTCACGGTTTTTGCCATTGCATCCACCATCTTCACCATCTTCGGACCCAAGGTGCTCGGCAAGGCCACCACCAAACTGTTCGAAGGCGTCATGGGCCAGATCTCGGGCACCGGCCAGGGCATCGACTTTGTCTACATCGGCAACATCCTCATCACCATGGCCATCCTCTACCTGCTGGCGGGCGTGTTCAGCTTCATTCAGGGCTGGATCATGTCGGGCGTGTCGGCCAAGGTGACCTACCAGTTCCGCAAGGACATCGCCTCCAAGATCAACCGCCTGCCGCTGCGCTATTTCGACGGCACCAACCAGGGCGAAGTGCTCTCGCGCATCACCAACGATGTCGATACCGTCAGCCAGACCCTCAACCAGTCCCTGTCGCAGATCATCACCTCGGCCGTCACCGTGGTGGGCATCCTGATCATGATGCTGACCATCAGCCTGACCATGACCCTGATCACCCTGCTGGTCATCCCGCTCTCGCTGATCTTCATTGCCTTCATCGTCAGCCGCTCGCAGAAGTATTTCAAGCAGCAGCAGGATTACCTGGGCCACGTCAACGGGCACATCGAAGAGATGTACGGCGGGCACCAGGTGATGAAGGCTTTCAACGGCGAGGAAAAGAGCGTGGTGGGCTTCGAAGTCTACAACTCCACCCTGTATTCCTCGGCCTGGAAATCCCAGTTCCTCTCCGGCCTGATGATGCCGGTGATGGGCTTCATCGGCAACCTGGGCTACGTGGGCGTCGCCATCCTGGGCGGCTGGCTGGCCGTGCGCAATCTGATCACGGTCGGCGACATCCAGGCCTTCATCCAATACGTGCGCTCCTTCCAGCAGCCCCTGACGCAGTTGGCCAACATCTCCAACGTGCTGCAGCAAACCGCCGCCGCGGCCGAACGCGTCTTCAAGTTCCTGGATGAGGAAGAGGAATCGCCCGATCCGGCCGGCGCGGTGCAGCTCGAGAGCGTGCGCGGCGAGGTCGAGTTCGACCACGTGCACTTCGGCTACAGCCCCGACAAGATCATCATCAACGACTTTTCGGCCAAGGCCTGCTGCGGTCAGCGCGTGGCCATCGTGGGGCCCACTGGCGCCGGCAAGACCACCATGGTCAAGCTGCTGATGCGGTTCTACGACGTCAACAGCGGCAGCATTCGCGTCGACGGGCACGACATCCGCAGCCTCTCCCGCGCCGACCTGCGCAAGCTGTTCGGCATGGTGCTGCAGGATACCTGGCTGTACAACGGCAGCATCCTGGACAATATCCGCTACGGGCGCACGGATGCGACCGACGAAGAGGTCATCCGGGCCGCCAAGGCCGCCCACGTGGACCACTTCGTGCGCACCCTGCCGGACGGCTATAACATGGTGCTGAACGAAGAGGCCAGCAACGTCTCGTCCGGCCAGAAGCAGCTTCTGACCATCGCGCGCGCCATCCTGGCCGATCCCAAGATCCTGATCCTGGACGAGGCCACCAGCTCGGTCGACACGCGCACCGAAGTGCTGATCCAGCGCGCCATGAACACCCTGATGAAGGGCCGCACCAGCTTCATCATCGCCCACCGCCTGTCGACCATCCGCGACGCCGACCTGATTTTGGTCATGCGCGACGGGGATATCGTGGAGCAGGGCACGCACGAAGAGCTGCTGGCCGCCAACGGCTTCTACGCCGAGCTGTATAACTCGCAGTTCGAAAGAGAGGCGGAGGTGGTGGTGGCGGCCTGAGGAGTGAAGAGTAATGAGTTCTGAGTTCTGAGGAATGTGTACGGGCGGGGTCGAAATTGACCCCGCTTTTTATTTCTCAGGTAGCGGCGGACCTGGGTGCCCTGAAATAAACGCGCTTTGGATGGCATTTATATTATTCTAAGCGCTTATTCTTTTGGAATAAGTGTTCTTCGAATAATAAAAGTGGCAACAGTCATTCTATTTACATTGAATATTCTTGCTATTTCGCTTTTGGAAACACCTTTGGATAACATATCTCTAATCGCAATTTCGTTACCAGACAACTTCAGTTTTTCCGTTTTTTTCCCCTTCGGCCTGCCTAAAATGACTCCCTCAGCTTTTTTTCGTGCAAGGGCTTCCTTAGTGCGTTGGCTTATTAAATCTCTTTCAATTTCTGCTGATAAACCAAATGCAAAGGCCAAAACTTTACTCTGTATATCGTTTCCCAACCGATAATTATCTTTTATGGTCCATACTTTGCACTCTTTATTCATACAGATATACAAGATCTCCATGATCATGAAAAGATTGCGGCCCAGTCGTGATAATTCTGCACAAATTATCAAATCATCTTTTTCCACCTCCCTGAGTAATTTTCCTAAGGCACGTTTATCGTACCCCTTGGTACCGCTTATCGTTTCTTCTATCCAACTATCGATAAGAAGGTTATTCTTTTGCGCGAAATTACTGATCTCAAACCGTTGATTTTCAACTGTCTGTTTATCGCTGCTGACCCTGATATATCCGAAGTTCATTTGGACCTCTCCCTTTTTTATGATTGTAAAATAATAGGAGCCTTTTTATCGAGCAGCATTCAACAGTGAACAATTTTTCCATTAGCAAAAGTTGGAGTATCCTTTCGGATATTGAGCAGCGAATTAAAGCCAAAATTGAAGAAGTTGGGGTACCATTGAAGGATTGGGATATTCAGATTAATTATGGGATTAAGACCGGCCTAAATGAAGCTTTTATTATCTCAGGTGAAAAGAGAAAAGAAATTGTCGCGGCAGATCCAAAATCTGCTGAAATAATTCGACCCATTTTAAGAGGCAGAGATATTAAACGTTATGAATATAAATTTTCCGATCTATGGCTACTTCACATACCTTGGCACTTTCCTTTACATAATGATGCATCAATAATAGGTGCTTCGGAAATCGCGGAATTTCAGTTTAAGGAACAATTCCCTTCAGCCTATAATCATCTGTTATTGTATAAAGATCAGTTATTAGCTCGAAATAGAGCTGAAACAGGAATACGATATGAATGGTATTCTCTCCAGCGGTGGGGCGCTAATTATTCGGACGATTTTTATAAGCAGAAAATTGTGTATGCAGAGACTATGCGCGTTCATAAGAAAACAGATAGTGATCGTTTTCCACGTTTCTCTTATTCAGAAGAAGGGATTTTCCTAGATAAGACGTGTTTCATGATTACTGGCGACAATTTGTTATATATTTTACCTATATTGAACTCCAAATTAATGTGCTTTTTCATTCGTAACAATATTGCTGTTTTAGATACAGGTGGATTTTTAATGCAGAAAATTTATATCGACCGATTACCAATACCGCCTGTCTCTGGGGAAAATCGCAATAAATTAGAGACACTTTGTGTCCAAATCTTTGAAGAACGAAGAAGGTCGTTGAATAGCTATAATCTCGAAGACGAAGTAGACTCTATTATCTACAACTTGTATGGTTTTACCCGAGACGAAATTGCTCATATTGAAAAGATTTCATCTGAGCTAAGATCAATGAGTCGATAATGACACAAAAAAGATTGGATGATTATTAGGCATAATTTACCCCCCCCCTTCAATAACATTTATTTCATCTTGTGTGAAACCAAATAAGCTGTATATTTTGTTGTCTAGTAAATTTTCTATATCTTTAGTATTTCCACTATCCTTCTTAGTGTCTAAAATGCTCTCTATTAACTGTGTAAACGGGATTTGTTCTTGAGAGGAAAGTTTTGGTATTGGAAGTGTTTCTATTTTATACTTTAACCAGCGAACTGTTCCCATCCCTGTTGTTGTACCAATTTTTGAAAAAAAGTATCTTGAAAATTTCGAGTTCAAGAGTCCTAGAAGATAAGGCAAAGAATCTCCGGTCATAAAGAAAACCGTATTGGATAAAAATAATGATCCCGATAAATCAAAGGCAAATTTTGGTTCGTCAGAAATTTCGCCCCAAATGATTTTCTGCTTATAAAAATCGTCCAAATAAACACAGCTTCTTAAGTTATAAGGAGTATCTCCCATGTCAGATCTTTTAATCAATGAATCACGAAAACTATCAAGATGCGCTTTTATCGCAGGGAAACAATTTTGATCAATCCGGGGTATGTTCTCATTGGGTAATCCGTTATGAGTATTGATCAGCCATAAGTCACAAAATTCATACCTATACCTTTTGATATCTCTGCCTCTTAAAATGGGTCGAATTATTTCAGCAGATTTTGGATCTGCCGCGACAATTTCTTTTCTCTTTTCACCTGAGATAATAAAAGCTTCATTTAGGCCGGTCTTAATCCCATAATTAATCTGAATATCCCAATCCTTCAGTGGTACCCCAACTTCTTCAATTTTGGCTTTAATTCGCTGCTCAATATCCGAAAGGATACTCCAACTTTTGCTAATGGAAAAATTGTTCACTGTTGAATGCTGCTCGATAAAAAGGCTCAAATTATTTAGGCTACCTTTATCAAGAATCGAACACCCTATCGTTTGATTTAGATTACTCGATTTTTCTGATATTAAGATATTCACATCCACAGTGGCCGATTCAAAAATCTTCTGACCTGAAAAATCAATAAGTAATAGTGGATTGGTATGGTCCGCAAAGTATTTTCTTAAAGCTTCACCATAACCTGCTCGCATCCATTTATTGCTGGTTATATATGCCAAAATGCCTTTTGGCCGTAGCAATTGAAACCCTTTTTCATAAAACAGGCAATATAAATCACCCATCCTTGCAAAAGTTTCATACCCCATCCTTTTTAATACATCAGCGCTTTCACCTAATGACTGAAGTTGTACATAAGGCGGATTTCCGATCGTTATATCAAAACCATCCATGATTCCAAACATCCATTCAGGATCGAAGAATCCGGCGCTGGCATTCTGATCAAAGGGATCCCATCCCGCTAATTTTTCCGCGTTGTCGCTTTCCAAACCCTGCTTTACCAGCAGTTCAGCAATTTTAGTCCTAATCTGTTTATCGGCTTGGCGATAATTTTTTTTAGTTTCATGGCTGCGCGCCCGGAATATTTTCGATCGTACCTCCTTAAGCTCTGCTTCCAGTTGTAAAACTTCCATGGAAGTAAGTTGTTGCGCAGTTCCCTTCTGAGGTTTTTTCAAAGGCAATAGCGTTCGTAATTCTTCCAATTTGGTGTGCGTTGTGAATATCCACTCCACCTGCAATGGCGCCCAATCCGGAAACCTGGTCATGACCTGATTGATCTCATCGCCCAGCTTTTTTGCGCTCTGCAAATATGAATCTTTCAGCTCCGGGTTACGCATCTGTAAATACTGCCTGAAATCATTCAGCACCAAATCGGCCTTTTCCTCCACTTCGGGCGGAACCTCTGGCACATTTTCTTTTGGCTTCTGACTTTCAACCGGCCGTTCAATCCCAATCAATGAATTCGCCGCTACGAATTTGGTCTCCAGGTTAGGCAGCGGCAGAATCCCCAGGTTTTTCTTTTGGGGGTCAACCCTTTGTTCCACCACCAGTGAAATAAAGAAGCGCAGTTTGGCAATTTGCACCGCGATCGCCTGGATATCCACGCCGTAGATGCAGTTTTCAATCAAATACAACTTGCGTCCATAGTCTCCGGAATTGTTCTCAAAAGCTTCGTCGATGTCGATCAATCGCTGCTGGCGTTCTGCTTGATTTCCGATTCCATAGGCTTCCTCTGTCTCGCGAATGGCTTTCTGCCGTTGCACTTCCCGCCATTTGGAATTATCCGGGTCCAATTTTCCCAGGATGAACACCAATTTATGCAGCACGCCCATCGGAAAAGCCCCCGAGCCGCATGCCGGATCCAGCACCTTAACCGCGTCAATCGCCTCGATCAAAGCTTGCGATTCGGCCTCGTCAAAAGCAGTTGGTTCCTGCTCGTAAGACATTAACTGGCGCAGGCGTACTTGCGTTTCATCCCCGCCGTTCAACTTGGTTTCCAGGTAGGCAATCAGCGATTCGTCAACCATGTAATTGACGATCTCACGCGGCGTGTAAAAGGATCCGGTCTGCTTGCGGGCGGTGGTGCCCGTTTCGGGGTTATAGGCCGCCAGCAGATTTTCAAACACCTTACCCAGCAATTCCGGGTCGAGCGCAATTTCCTCTTCCACCGGCGTGTTCTCTTCGATGGTGAATTTATAGTTCTCGAAGATGTGAATCAAGCCGCGAACGCGTTCGCTATTGCGCCGTTCGTCGCCATATTCCTCGCTCAGGTCTACCGCGTGTTCCTTGCCAAAGAAAAGCTCATCCGGCACAACCGGTTGATTTTTGGTGATTTCTGAAAATCCGTCGATGATCACCTCAGGTTTCACATCCCGTTTATCCAGGCATTCGAATAGACCGCCATTTAAAAACGGAATCCCCGAAAAAAGCCGCAGTGCGCCGTCCGGGTCGTTAAAAGCATCTCGAAATCGGTAAACCGTTGAGATTCCGTAATGTCCGTCCCGCCCGCCCGGTTTGTCATTTTCGTTGCGCCAACGGCGCAACGGTCCCATTTCTGTGTTCAGCGTGGCAAAAAACAGGTTTTGCAGGATGGCTTTAAAATACACACTCTGCTTGCTGTCTGCCGGCTTCAGTACCTTCTTCAGCTCTTGTTCATTGAATAGTTCTTCCGGTACCAACCCTTTTTCTTTGATGAACCACACGAAGATCAGGCGCGTGATTAGTCGAATGACTGCTGTAGCCCGCTTGGTTTCGCTGTTTTTCCCGTCATCGTCCGGAAAGCGCACCTTTTTAACCGCCCAGAAATACCAGTCTGCAACCTCTCGAAAAAACTTTTTGTTCAATTCAGAAATATCCAGCGTCTTTTCCCAGGCTTTTTGCAATTCTACAAAATTGCTAAAGTGCTGGCGTTGGTACAGCATATCGAATGAAAGATCTGCCAGAATCTCAACATGCGCTCGTTTTGTCGCTTGCAGGTGGATATCCTTGATCAGTGTCACCTTTTCAAGCACATCTTTGCTGGCATCCCGTTTATTCATTCGCCGGGCAATAATGGAGATTGAAAGGCATTCATCGTGCTTAAACAACACCATCACCGGCATCGAAAAAACCTTATTAATCTCGCGCGTGATTCCCGCCAGTTGCGTGCGCGTATATTTGGCCTGTTGTAATTCAATCGCGAAAAACAGGTAAGAATCGATCAGTGTTTGGTCCACGCGCTGATTTCTGAACAGGCTGGCTTGTGCCCCCAGGCTGTCCATGACTTCTTCATCCGTGATCTGGAACAGAAAATCGACCGTTTTCCAATCCTCAACCAGTGCTTTTTCAAGGCTCAGCTTTCCAGCAGAGTCAAACTCCAGGCGGAATTGATCCGCAGAATTGGGTTCCAGGGTGATTCTTTTTTCGCTTCGGTATCCCAGCGTATTCAGCAGCCCAAGCGCCGCTTCGCGCAGGGGTCGTTTCTCGAATTCATGGATTGCAGACTGGATGGCGGTTTTGAGTTCTTTGTCGGTTTTCATGCGGCTTCTTTTTCGATGATTAACCAGGTGACCAGTTCAAACTCGGTTTGCGAATTGACCTGCTCATTTTCGGACGGAAGGACCCCGCCCCGCCCCGCGGTCAGCGCACCAATTGCCCGTTTTCGATAAGCCTTGCTGATCTCATCCAGGCCTTTTTGGAGCAAATCGTTATATACCTGCATCTCACTACCGTTATGGGTCTGCTCATTAAAGCACTGGCATAAGTCCTCATAAGCAGATGTTTTGCCATCACATAGTTCCCGGAAGATCGTCAAAATTTGTTTGGGGTGCGTGAAATTATAGCGCACCACTCCATCTTTCCGGACATATACCAGGAAATATGGCTGCAAGGGGTTCACTGTCGCACCATGTTTTGCTTCCCCCTTTTGCTTCAGGCAATAAATCACCCCCGGTTGAACGATCATGTTTGTCGCGGTTCCCGGTACGATCGCGTACAATCCCAATGGCGCATCTTCCAACAGCTTCCGGTTGGCTTCGATATAGCGGTTCAGGTCGGCGCGGAAGTCATCCAGGGTGAATTCCGTGAGGGAAATCCCGTCATCCACATCCTCAAGGTCGAGGATTTCTTCTTTCAATTTTTTCAGTTGCTTATCGCGATAGCGTAAATCTTCTTTAATCAGGTCTTCAATCGCTTCATTCAGCAGATTATCGTCAGCGGTAGCGGTCAGGTCCACCAGCGCCATGCGCGCCTCAACCCGCGATTTCAGCGTGATGTACTTGTCCAAATCCTGCGTTGGCCAGAAGTTGATCAAGTACACCGACGGATTGATGCTTCCAATTCGGTCGATTCGCCCAAAACGCTGGATGACCCGCACCGGATTCCAGTGAATATCGTAATTGATGAGCGTATCGCAGTCTTGCAGATTTTGGCCCTCACTGATACAGTCGGTGGCAATTAGCAGGTCGATCTCTTCTTCCTGCGGCATCGAGTGCATTCGATCACGGTGCTTCGCGATGGGTGAGAAGTTGGTCAAAATCTGATTGAAATCGCTCTTTCCTAAGGTCGTTTTATTCTCAGAAGATCCACCCGAAACGACCGCAATATGAATGCCGAGTTCCTGCCGCGCCCAGTCTTTAAGGTTTTCATAAAGGTATGTCGCTGTATCGGCGAAAGCCGTGAACACCAGCACCTTGCGATTGGGGACGCCCGACTTGGTTAAAGTGGGGCTCATCACCTTTTTCGAGATGATTTCTTTAAGTCTGGCCAGTTTGGCATCCCGGTCCGCTCCCACCTGGTTGGCAACCAATTGCAACATGAACAATTTATCACGATCCCGTTTTAAATCTTTCAGCCACTCGGTTAGGTCTAGGTGGGCCATTTTAATTTTGGCCTTGCTGACTGCAAAGGCTTCTTGCAATTCCTCGTCGTCCACATCCTCGATTTTCAAGTCATCCCAATCGACATCCGGGTTTTCTACCTGGTACTGCTGGAAACGCCGAATGCGCGCTGAAAGTTCGTCGATCTTATTTATTGTGCGTTGCAACGTGAGGTCGAAGGAATGCACCGAACTTTCAAGGCGTTTGAGGAAGTTCACCTTCATCATACCAATCAAATAATTTTCGCGCTTGGCCTGGGTGAAGGCTTTTACGGTCGATTTATCGTAGAGATTCACGAATTCGGGCTTTAGATAAAAAGAGGGATTGAATAAGGATAATTTATAATTGTCGATTTCAACGTTCAGGAGGTCATAAGTATAGAACTTACCTTCCAGATCAATTTCTGAGTATATCGATTCGGGTTTCTCGCGTTTTGGAAAACCGCCTAATTTATCGATCGAGTCTTTATAAAACCGTTTTATATGGTTTCTTGAACGGGCTATCGTTAAAGCATCCAGCAACTTAAAGAATGCCGAACTCAAACGTTCAAGCAACACGCCAGTATTTCGTTCCTGGTCTTTCTTTGCCCAATCACTAAACGTCACTTGTGCTGCGCGCAGCGTTTCTGCAATCGATGCAAGCCCCAATGATTCCTTGAAGACATCATCCTTGTTCTCAGTGATGAAATAAATCTGATTGCGCAGGTCTTTCAGGTTGTTATTAACCGGAGTGGCCGAAAGCAATAATACTTTTGTTTTGATGCCCGATCGGATGATATCTTCCATCAGTCGTTCGTACCGGCTCATGCGAATTACGTTACCGTTATCATCTCTGCGGCCCGGCGTGTTATTGCGGAAATTATGCGATTCATCAATCACCACCAGGTCGAAATTGCCCCAGTTAAAATTGTCCAGGTCGATATCCCCTGAATGACCTCCATCCCGGCTCAGGTCAGTGTGACAAAGCACGGTATAGCTGAAGCGATCGCGCAGCAGCGGATTAAGCTCGCTGTTATTTTGCGCCTGGTAAATTGTCCAATTCTCTCGCAGTTTCTTCGGACACAGCACCAAAACGCGCTGGTTACGCAGTTCAAAATGCTTGATCACTGCCAGCGCCACGAAGGTTTTGCCCAGCCCAACGCTATCAGCCAGAATACACCCGCCATAAGTATTGATCTTATTGATCGCGCCTCTCATGCCGTCCTTCTGGAACTCAAATAGCATTTTCCAGATTTCGGTATCCACAATTTGAGGTTGTAAATTTGCAATGCCATCTTTACTTTCATCAGATAAGCTGGCCTCAAATATATGAAATAAGGTTTTAAAGTAAATAAACTCAGGCGCATTATCCTGATAGAGTTGTTCGAGATAGCTCAGCACTTCATCCCGGACGTCCTCAACCCTATCCGGGTCATTCCAAAGCTCTTCAAACCATTTTTTCAGTTCCCGGCGATCTCGGTTGCTGTCCACCACCAGGTTAAGTTCAAAATTATTATTGTGGTCTCCCAGCCCCAACCCACTGACAGTGAAGTTCGAGCTGCCCAAAATCGCATCTTCCACCCCACCATTTGCGATGTGATACATTTTGCCATGTAAAAGGTTAGATTGCTTGACGGACCGGATTTCTACTTTTTGTGCGATCCATTCCGCGCATTCCTTGGCGGCCTTGCGTTGAGATAATTGGTTTATTAACTTCAGTCCATTATCTCGAATACCATAAGCTTTTTTTTCAGTCTTATTGGGGTCCAGAGCCCGAATAAAGCTCGGTTCGCCAAATAAGAAACGCAAATGCGCAATCTGATCCAGATTGCCTTTTAAGGCTTCATAAGCATAGATTGTAAAATACGCAGAAACGATGGATAACTCAGAGCCTTCTCGGATTTTTTCCTGTAAGAAGGCCGCTACAGAACCACGTGAAAAGTTGTCACGAATACCTGAATCTTGTATAGCCGGTGGAATGAGTGTCACTGAATGCTCCAGAATTATGAAGGCTACCTGGTGAAGATAATTACCCATGATTATACAGTGAATAGTTAAAAGAGTTACAACACGCCAGGAATCTCTCTACAAATACAATATCATCCTTTTTTTGCAAATCCCGCAACAATCCTCCACTGACCTCAGACCTCATCGAAGAAACGCTCATAATGCCACAACATGGCACAGGCCGGGTGCACCCTACCAGAGCAGGCCGCTAATCGCGAACGGCCAATCACTGACAGCGTTACGGGGAAGATCGATGTCAACCGGAGGCCATCTCCCTTTCCGGGCGCTGTATCCGAGCCCATCAACCCGCCCTGCGCCTTGCGCCGATGACCTGAATATTGTCCTCGATCCTCAAAACCTCATTCGTAAAACCGGTCCTTTGAAGAAGGCGCGTGATCTCTTCGGGCGCGTAGAGCTTCACATCCCCCTCCTGCATGAAGCGGATGAATGGGTTGAAAATCGTTCTGAAGAAGGCCGGATAATAGACCTCAGCGATGTAAAGCATTCCATTGGGCTTTACCACCCGAAAAGCTTCCTTTGCGAAGCCGGCGATATCCGGGAAGTGGTGAAACGCGGCGCATACCGTGACGACATCGAAAAAGGCAGCTTCGAAGGGCAGCTGGTTGCACCGCGCGGTTTCGAAAACCATGCCCGGGTCGATCCGTCTGGCATTCTCGACCATTTTTTCCGAGATGTCGACGCCGTAGCCCGAAAAATGATGACCCCGCGACAGCATCTGCAAGAGTCTGCCGTTTCCACAGGCAATGTCGAGCACGCTGCCCCCTTCCGGGATACGGATGATCTTCACCAACTGCTCTTTGAAGCGATAGGTGAATTTTCCATCCGGCGTGTCATCGTAATTGTCCGCTTTTTGGTTATAGCTTTTCATCGAACGTTCTTCGTGAATGTCCATGAATATTTCCTTTAAAGATCGAGGTTTGTGCAATCCATGCGGTTCGGATTTCTCGATTATACCTGCCGGGGCGCTCATCCGTCTGAAATCCTGGCCCGGCAGGAGGCACGACCGGCGGCCCTTGTAAGGGCAATTCATGAATTGCCCCTACAAGGGTCGCCCGGGTTGGTGGGTTGCAGGGACGCGGAGCCAAAACCGAATCATTAACAGCTAACAGCTAACGGTCAACTGCTAAAAGCCAATCGCTAACAAGAGACCCCAGGGACTTGGCGGGTTCCCTGAGGCCTCTGCCGGGCGAATGAAGGCTCAACGCGATCAAAGCGTCGTTTTGCCCTTCTTGTCGTCCTTTTTCACCTTCTTCTTCTTCATTTTTTCCTTGTCCTTGCCTTTGCCTTTGTCCATGCCTTTCGCCATCGGTTCTCCTCCTGGTGCGTGGGTTGAATTGGGTACGAATCATAGAATAGCATCGATTGCGCCAATGCACAAGCGGCGGGAGGAAGAGAACAGGGATGAAGATGAAGAGGAAGAAAACAGGATAGACAGGATTAGCAGGATAAAGAAAACAAGGATAAAGAGAACAAAGATGAAGAAAACAGGGATCAGGAGGATGAGGAGGATGAGGAAAGTGCCAAAAGCCAATTGCTAACGGCTAACCGCTAATAGCTAATCGCTAACGGCTAACCGCTAATTGCTAATCATTAAGGCCCTTCCCGGCGAGGATCTGCGGCAGGCATTTTTCGATGCGGGATGAGCGGGTTTGGGATTGTTTGGGCGCGGAAAAGTAGAGCAGGTAGGCTCGCTGGCGGCCGGGCGTCAGGGCCTGGAAGGCGGCTTCGAAGGCCGGATCGGCCGCGAATTTCACGCGCAGTTCGTCCGGCATGGAAAATTCGGCGGTCGCTTTGAAATTCACCTTCAGCCCGGCTTTTTCCACATCGATGGCTTCCTGAATGTAGGCTTTGAGGACCGGCTCCAGCTCGGCGATCTGCTCGGCCGCGGTGAAGCGGATCTGGCGGCTGGCCTGCACATTTTGGGTTTGCTGGACCAGGATCCCCAGGCTGTCCTTCAACAGGGCGCCCTTGAAAAATAAAAGCGCGCAGTACTCTTTAAAAACATGCATCAAAACCACATTGGCACGATCGATCGTGTAACACGGAACGCCCCACTTGAACTCCTCGGTCAACGGACTGTCGAGCAGGATCGGCCGCAAGGTCTCCAATGCTTCGCGCCACTTATTGGCATTTTGGATATATTGATCGACTTTCGGATGGGTCGGATGGGTTGTCATGGCATGCGCTCCCCGGATCTCCCGTCAGCGGAACGTTCCCTTTCAGCCGGATGCGGCGCGGCGCAGATTTCCGCCCGGCCCGGGCCGGATTTGTTAACCCTCGCCCGCCACCCGGTGACAGGCTTCGCACACGGATTGCACGGATTGGATGTCCATAAATCCATTGTCGGCCGTGGAACCCGTCGCATGGCCGGCGTGGCAGCTCACGCAGGTGGCCGCGCTCTTGTCGAGGCCCTGCCAGCGCGCCAGGAACTGGTGCCAGTGACCCGCGCGGCCTTCCTCCATCTGGCTGCCGGGCAGCGCCGGGGCCTTCAACTGGTAGCCCTCCTGGGTCACGGCCTGGTGGCACTTGAGGCAGTTGCCGTCCCCGATCGGGTGGGTCAGCGGCGCCGGCTGGACGGCATTCTTTGTGTACCAGCGCAGCGCGTTTTGGGCGCCCATCAGCTCGGCGGCGAGTCTTCCGCTCAGGCCCGACCCGGCGTGGCAATCGATGCAGCGCGTCTTCTGGCCGGTGTGAAACGAAGCCAGGTCGACGCCAGCGGCAGCGGTCGAACGCTCGTAGTAGGTGCTCTCGGGCTGGGTGTGACAGGAGGCGCAGAAGGAATCGTGCGATTCCTGGGCGGCGGCAAAGCCAAAACCGGCGATCGCCAGAATCAGTCCCAGCGCCAGCAGCCCGGCCAGCACCGGGATCAACGCAGAAGATTTTTTCGGGGTGGGTTTGCGTCTGGCAGGCATGGGTTTTCCTCCGGATTCGAAGATTATCGATCGGATTTATTATACAATCAGGATGGCCGCGCGGGCAACGAAAACGGACCCATCAGAATCCAGCCTCGATCCTTAATTAAGAACAAACCGGGCGCTTGAACCGCCCGGTTTGCCGGTCATTCCGGATTATCCTTTGCGTTCCACGCCTGCGCCGATTTGCGCAGCTGCTCCAACTGCTGCCAGTGGTGCTCGATGGCCGTTTTGCCCGGCCCGGTCAGCGAGACCATGGTGTTCGGCCGGCGGTCGACGAAGGTCTTTTCCAGTTTCACCAGCCCGGCTTCCTCCAGTTTGGCCAGGTGCCCCGACAGGTTGCCCTGGGTCAGCCCGGTCAGGTGCTGCAGGAAGGTGAAGTCCGCGCTGACGCAGGCCGAAAGCGCCGTCAGGATCGCCAGGCGTGCCGGCTCGTGAATGACCTTGTCCAGCCCGGCCAGTTCCTCAAATACTTGCGCCATCTTTCACCTCAGCATCCGCCCGCAGATTGTTCACGAGGTACAGGTGATCCACCACCCCACCCACGATCATGGATAATCCCAGCAGGATCCACCCGATGTAGCCCTGGGTATAATCGAACAACCAGGCTTTGTCCACCCCGCCCAGAAGCGGCAGGAAGGAAAGCGCCACGAACAGCATGCCGTAGATGGCGAAATGGACGCGCTTGATCCACCAGGCGAAGGAGAAGAAGAAAATGGCCCACGCCAATCCCTGCAAACTCAACTTCAGACCAAAATTGTAGGTCAAAATGGAATCCAGCAGGATTGTCAGGAAGATCAAAATCACGGCAGCCAACACGAAGACAATCTCACGCACGTGATAGCGCCGGGTTTGGACCACTTTGCCGTGGCGACGGTTGTAGACCGCCTGGATCAGGACGCTGCACAAGAGCGCCAGCGCCAGAATGGCCATGAGCAGACCCCTGTCTTTGAGGGGACCCAACCAGCCGAGATTAATGGCCGCCAGGAGGAGAAAATAGACCCCAATCGGCAGGCTCTTCAGGCCCTGCAGATTGTTAAAATGGGTCGTGATCTTGCGAATTTCGTTCGTATTCATGATGGACTGCATCCTCCGAAGAATTTTCTTGCTGTAAATTAGTATATAGCATTATTTAGTTTGTGTAAATAGTTAGTTTGTATCACAAACTAAAGGGTCGAAGAATAGGCGGGTAATCCATCCCACGCCCCCGCCTTAAAAGCAACGCCCCCGGCCAGGTCCGACCTGCCGGGGGCATGCATACCATTAAGTACACGGGTTAGCGCTGTAAGAAAACACCCACCGTATCGGCCACCGCCTTGCGGGCGATGTCGTCGAAGGCTGTGCCGACCACCAGGATGTTGACGCCAGTGCCCCGGAAGGCCTTGAAGTTGACGGCGTTGATGCCGCCCTCGGCCAGCGTGGGCACAGTGACCACTTTGAGCATGGCTTCGAGGCGTTCGCGGACGGGTTTGGCGATCTCGCCGGCGGCCACACCTTCGTAGCTCATGCCGGTCATCAGGCCGATCAGGTCCGCGCCCAGGTCCTGCATCTTCTTGGCCGTCTCGGCCACCTGCGCGGGGGTCTCGGCGGGGATGCCGAACAAATGCCGGTCACTCGGGTGAGCCACGTAGGCGTCGACCAGCATGCCGTACTTGTGGCACAGGTCGACCATGTCCTTCAGGTCGGCGTAGGTCGATTTGTGGCAGTGCACGCCGTCGGCGCCGGCGCTCGCGAGCGCGTAAGCGTGTTCATCGGTGAAGGGCATCGGCATGGTCTCGGTGAAGGTACCCGGGGCGCCCACGGTGATGTAGATCTCGGGGCCGACCACGGCGCGCACGCCCGCCACGACCTTGCACATTTCCTCGAACGGGATCTCATGGCGGATGGCTTCGGCGTTGTGCATGCTCTTGACGCCCTTGTGTCCGCGGGCCAGGGCCACCGCCGGATGGTTGGGCTCCAGCAGGCGCGCTCCGGCCTGCACGGCCGCCAGGGCCAGGCGGGCGTCGTCACCGGTGATGCCGGTCGCCAGCAGCGTGGTGCCGCCGTGGGCCTCGATCGCATCCATGACCTTCTTCAAACCAAAACCACACTTCCTTTGCATATCTCCAATAATCATTCTTACCTCCAAAGTAGATTGAAAATGCTATGCTTCAGCGACAACTTCTTTTTTCTTGGCGGTGCGGTTGAAAATGATCGTCAAGACACAGGCCAATCCCATGGCCACCAGCATCGAAATCAGGAAACCGATCGGATTGTTCGAAAGGGTCGGGGCCACAATCGAGGGCACGTAAGCCGTCCCGCGCGCGTTGAAGAACCCGCAGAACGCGCCCGAAACCATGGCCGAGAATAGCGCCGTGCCGAAGATGCGCTTATCCGCGAACATGAACGGGTAGGCGGCTTCCACGAAGGTGCCAAAACCGATGTTGACCAGGAAACCCGGTGCAGCGATCGAAGCCTCGCTCTTCTGGCGCGGCGAGATGATGTTCGCCAGCGTGATGCCAGCCGAGACCATTACCAGGCCGGTCATGTCGATGGCGCCCAGGAAGCTGTTGCCGGTGGTTTCCATTTCCAACAGAACGATGGGCAGGATGGCGGCATGATAGACGCCGCCAATGATCGCCGGCCAGATCAGCAAACCGGCCACTGCGCCCGCCAGGACGGCGTTGAAGTCCAGCGCGGTCTGGATCAGCGTGCGCACGCCGTTGCCAGCCCATAACGTGATGGGCGCCAGAACGAAGTAGACCACCAGACCCGAGACCAGGCCGCCTATGGCGCCGGCGATCAGGCTGGCCGTGGTGGTGGGGAAGCGCATGCGGAACGACCAGTTCAGCAGATAGCTCGACAGGATGCCGGCGCCAATACCGCCGACGATGCCGCCCAGAATGCCGCCCTTGACCGAAAGCGTGCCGGCCACAACACCGGCCACGATGCCGACTTCTTCCAGACCCGAAACCTGCTTGGCAGCCACCACCGCAACGATGACCGGCAGCGCGGCGATCAACACATCGAACAGAGGGCCGACGGTATCCTTGAGGAAGGGCAGCTTGCCGATGGCCAGAACGAGGGCCATGGCGATGAAACCGGGCAGCGAGCCCATCATGATGCTGCGGAAATTGATGCGCTTCCAGATGTTGCCGGTTTCCACCTCGGTGGCTTTACCGATCACCGGGGTGTATTTTGACTTCCAGGTGCTGGCGAAGGCGGAAATATAACCGACCGCGCGGGTGCGGTTGGTGGTGCCGGTGGTGCCGGACGCCGAAACGACATTGGCGCCGGCTGAGCGCGCATCCGCCATCGAGGTGCCGCCCGTCCCGGCCACGGGGATCTTCTTCTCGGCCGCTGCGGCGATGACCTCTTTGTTGGTGCCCTTCGGATCGGCGCTGACCATGACCAGGGCGTCCACTTCGCCGGCGCGAATTGCCGCCGCCAGGCGCGCCGATTCGGCGAGCGCCTGCCGGTTGGCTTCTTCGAGCGTGGCTTCGGGGCCGGCCGCCGGACCATCCGGGGTCATCGTCCACAGGGCGGCGGTCGTCTTATCGGTGATGTGATCCATCGTGGTCGATGCGGCCACGAAGGCGATGTGGCTGACCTCGAACCCGGCCGCGGTGGCCTGACGCACCACTTCGTCGAGCAGCGCGTGCGGGTCTTTTCCGCCCAGCACATACAAATGACCCCCAGAACTACCAATGAGCGCGATCTTTTTCATCCTGAATCTCCTTGAATGATGGATAACGAGCCAGCAAATAACACCGGGTTGATACCCGGACCAGTAGGTCTGACGAGCGCCTCCTCCATGGAAATGAATATGGAATTCTACGGATAAAATGGGAAATGGATACCTGATATAATGTCCAAACCAATGCAGCTTTACTATACAAACGAAACCGAATAACGGTCAATCTTCAATTTTGGCAATCGGAAACGAATAAATATGAACACTACCAATTCCAATTTTGGAACACCGGATTTCCAGGACGCCGACCGCGAGAGCGGGCATATCATTGCCGAGTGGCTGCGGCGCTGCGGCGTGGAGCGCAAGACCATCCTGGAGGAGATGAACGATTTTGGCGAATCGATCGGCGAGATTGGCGAAAAATCCTTCAAACAGTGGACTAGCGACGGCGAATCGGCGCGCCGGGTGAGCGGCGCCACCCCCGAACTGCGCGGCGACCGCCTGATCGCGCTGGTGCGCTGGTTTGTCCACGAGCACGCCCACCGCTCGCGCCCGGTGATGAACACCACCGAGCTGCGCCGCCTGATGGGCCTGTACGAAGACCTGCCGGTCAAGAACCGCCTGCAGTTCCGCCGCATTTTGCATGACCTGGAAGTGCAATCCGGCGAGCGCGAGGCGGATTTTTCCTTTGCCAACGATTGGAAAGGCCGGCTGGCCGACTGGCCGGTGTTCTGCTTCGTGCTCGACCCGTATTGGACCATCCGCGCCTCCACCAGCTACGAGATGGCGCTGGCAGGGTATTCCGAAGAGGATATGAAGCACTGGGGCTGGTGGCACCGCCTGACCGGCAGCAGCCAGGGCACGCCAAAATACGTCACCAACAGCCCGCGCTATTCGCTGCGCGGCCCTTACGCCGAGGTCTACTACCGCCAGCAGCTCGAACGCTTTTGCGCGGCCACCGAACCGCTGCAAAAGGAAGGCGATCCGCGCTACCAGGCCCTGCTGAAACTGCTCGATTCCACCCCGCGCTTCCACGAGCTGTGGATGGCGTCGCAGAAACAATCCCCGACCGTCTCGCAGTCCATCGGCATCCCGGTGCCCTTTTTCCGCCAGGACGGCACGCTGCTGTGGATGCTCGAAGTCAGCACCATGATCCCCAACACCCCCGATTACACGCTCATCGTCTGGGTGCCGTTGAACGAAGACGCCGCCGAATACCAGGGTGAAATCCGGCGCAAGGCCGACCAATCCGGCCGTTTCAGCCGCAAAGCCTTCTTCATCGAAGAATTCAGCCAGTACTTCACCCCCGAACAGCGTTTCGCGTTGGGCGTGGAGTAGGAGAAGAAGAGAACAGGGATCAAGAAGATGGGGAGGATTGCTGAATGATGAATGTTGAATGCTGAATGGAAGATGAAGAATCGATCGGCGAGTCGGGATGAGGCACAATTTTGCCGCGCCGCGCTGCCGCATCCGTACTGCGGGACCGCATCACAATCCAGGACGGGCCTTTCCCGGCTCTGAAATCTCGAATCGGACAATCTACACGATTTATATATCATTCCTTGATCACTTCTTAACAATTATTCGATATCCTTCTGCTTATCAACAACTTACAAACTTCGACCGTCGATCAGGCTGCGAAAACAGCGGGCAGCCGAGGCGACGGAAATTTCTCCTCCTCCAAAAAACGCTGACGGGCCGGTACCCCGCCAGCGTTTGGGGTTAATCAGGGGCGAAAGAAAGAGGAAGAGAATGCTGAATGGTGAATGCTGAATGATGAATGGAAGAGGAAGGCCAGATCGGCGGGTCGGAATGAGGGACAATTTTGCATCGCGGCCGGCGCGCCGGTGCACCCAACCGCTGAAGAGAAAAAGAACAGGATGAGGAGGATGAAGAGAATGCTGAATGGTGAATGCTGAATGGAAGAGGAAGGCCAGATCGGCGGGTCGGGATGAGGGACAATTTTGCATCGCGGCCGGCGCGCCGGTGCATCCAGCCGCTGAAGAGAAAGAGAACCGGGATCAAGAGGATGAAGAAATTTTATTCGGTTTTCAAGTATTTGCCGCTTTATTTGACTTCACACGTCACTTCTTCACCAGTCCACGACTCGCCTTACTTCACCTTTCTCCCGATCTCAAACTCCGGCAATCTTTCCCCTCTGGCGGAGTATTCGATCAGCTTCGCCAGGCGTTTCAGGCGCGTGGCCTCCTGCCTGGCGCTGAGGATGAACCAACTCACCCCCTTGCGGTACGACGGCGGTTGGGACTGAAAGAAGGTCCAGGCAGCCTCGTTCTGGCGCAACAGCCCATTGTACGGTTCTTCCAGCTCGGCGCGGCGTTGCTCGTAGGAATAGATGCCCGATTTGTTTTCCACCCGCGTCTCGAAGGCTTTCAGACCAGCCGGGGTCATGCGGCCCTCGACGATCAGCCGCTGCGCGTGGGCGATGTTGACCGCGCTCCAGGTGCTGCCGGGCCGGCGCGGTGAAAAGCGGATCTGGTAGCTGGCATCGTCGATGCGCGTGCGCACGCCATCGATCCAACCGAAGCACAGCGCCTCATCGACCGACTCGGGCCAGGTGATGCTCGCCACACCCGAGCCCACTTTATAAAAACCAACCACCAATTCGGCGGCTGTGGCGTGGTTCTCCGCAAGCCAGGCGCGAAAGTCAGCGGAAGTTGGGAAAAAGACAGGTTGCATGGATCATATCCTTTCAACAGACTGGCGACAGCACCCTACCTATGGGTTGAGTCCCTATCCCGGGGGCGCGCTAGTTTTGGATACCACCCAGCCAGGCAGGCCAGCGTTCCCTGCCAGCGGATCGGGCGAACAATCCATCCCCACACTTTACACCAGTAGGAGTGTTTCATTCCAGGACTCCTTCTGCTATTCCCGGTCTTGGTCCTCCGCCAGCAGTTCCGGGCCGAATTTCGCCCGCAGGTTGTACCAGTAGAAATAGCAGATCAGCCGCTCCGAATAGTTACGCCCGCCGATCGCCTTCAGCGAGAGCTTCGCCTGGGCCGCCTGGCGATTTTCGGCCGTGGGCTCGAGCTTGAAGCGCGCCAGCGCCAGCAGCGCCGGGATCAACTGGAGCTGCACCTGGTAGGCTTCGCTGGTCTGCGCGCGTCGGTGTTTATTAGCCCAATATTCGGCCGTCTCGGCCGCCGCCAGAGCCTCCACCCAGGCTTCCAGGCAGACGAACGCGTACGCCCGCATGGGCAGAGCCTCCCAGATTGCCTGGAGTTGGTGCGTGTCGGCGAACCAGCGGATCTCTTCTTCGGTCAGCAGGTAGTTGCCGGCCGCCCAGCCGTATAGATCGCGGGCGCGCTGCGTGTTGCCCACCCGGTCGGCGCAAATCGCCGCCGGAAGCTGCGAGACAGCGGCTGCTTCGCGTTGCCCCAGCTCCGGAATCTCGGCAGTTATACTGGGGAAAGTCCTGCCGCCGCGCCATTCGTATTGTCCCAGTTCGTACCAGATCGACGCGGCGGTCCGGTTGCCGCGGTACTCGTGCGCCGGCGCGTTCCACCACGTGCGATGCACGGCAGCCCAAGCTTCCACCGACAAATGAACGTCGGGCGCTTCCTCTAACCCGGGGATCTTTGCGATATCCGGCGCCCCGCTCGTCTCGTCCAGCCAGCCGTGCGAGCGCAGGTAGTGGATGCCTTCGTCGATGGTCTCCTGGATATATTTCTCAAACGCGGAAGGGGCTTTAGGCGTTTTCATGGGATGCCTGTTTTCCTCCGGAAACCCTACGGATCGACATTGTCCTGCCTTTATTTTACAGGATTTGATCCCGGGGTCGCCGCCCGCCGGCGATCGAATCCGGGCCGGCCGGGCGATGAACGGCGACACCCGCATGCTACAATGAGTCCATGCCCCTCTCCGCCACCCAATTGGCTTACATCCTACGTACGTACGTTCTCGACCGCCGCAAACCCTTCCTGGCCAGCCTGAAGCTGACCTACCGCTGCAACCTGCGCTGCCGGCAGTGCCCCTTCTATTCCCTCCCGGCGCCCGACCTGACCTTTGGCCAGGCAATCGCTATTATCGATCGGCTATACGCAAGAGGAGATCGCATCCTGATCTTCGAGGGCGGCGAACCGTTCCTGTGGCGGGATGGACCTTACCGGATTCACGACCTGATCACCTACGCCCGGCGATCCTTTTTCAGCACCGGCGTGACCAGCAACGGCACCCTGCCCCTGGACGTGCCGTCCGATGTTGTGTGGGTCAGCATCGACGGCCTGCGCGATACGCACAACGCCCTGCGCGGCGCCCCCATCTTCGATCCGGTCATCGCCAACGTGCGCGCCAGCCGGCATCCGCGCCTCCTGGTCCACGTCACGGTCAATTCGGTCAACGCCGCGGAAATTCCGCGCCTGCTCGAATACCTCGCCGGACTCTTTCGCGGCATCACCCTGCAGTTCTACTACCCCTACAACGGCCGGGATGACCTGTTCCTGGATTTCGAGCGGCGTGAACGCCTGCTGGACGAGGTCATCCGGCTCAAACACGCCGGCCTGCCTATCCAGAACTCGACGGCTGCGCTGCAGGCGCTCAAACACAACCGCTGGACCTGCCGGGACAGCCTGATCGACAACGCCAACCCGGATGGGCGGATCTCACAGGGCTGCTACCTGAAGGGCCGGGCGGACATCGACTGCAGCCGCTGCGGATTTTCCCCTCACACCGAAATCTCGCTGGCCTGCCGCGGGAATCTGCAAGCCATCCTGGCCGGCCTGCGCATCTTCCTGTGAATCGCGCGGCGCGGTCCACCATAATGGGGTGAATCCCGACTCGACAGACCCCGGAATACGGCTGTCATCCGCTGTCCGGTTCACCTCACTCGCGCAAAGACTATCCCTTCACATACGACAGTTTCTCGGCGATCAGCCGGTTTTCCATCCGGTACAGGTCCAGGCCGCGGACGTGACCCGCCTGCCCGTGTTCGTCCGTCCAGCTATACCGCCAACGCATCACCACCCGCTCGCCCTCGGTAGAGGGCTCGCCGGCGCTGAAAATCTCCTCGATTTCGATATGCGCCGAGCGCGAACTGCTGAAAAAGAACTTCCAGAACCCGCGCACCGCCGCCCGCCCCTCGAAACGTTCGCCGTCCGGAGGCGGGTAGGTGTTCTCGAAGACGCAGTCTTCCGTCATGCACGCCAGCATGGCATCCACATTGGCAGCGTTGAGGGCATCATTGAATGCCAGAACCGCGGAAAGGTTGGGATCGGTATTCATGGGGCACCTCGCTGATTTGATTGTAGCAAGCGAGGAAGGTTATGGGTCGATGAGTTGATGGGGAATGCGGGAAAACGTAAAAAGTGAATCCACAGATCGAAAACCGTGAGTGGTGAAATGTGAACCGACAAACGGCAAAAAAGTGCAATAATAGTATGGAAGAAAGAAAATCCACCGGGCAATCCTCTTCCGGTTCACTCCTCACACTTCACTTCCTCTTATGGAAAAACTCACTGCCAGCGAAATTCAGCTCGCCGCCGGCGTGTTTGCCCGGGCGTTCTTCGACGACCCGCTGTTTCGGCATTTCTTCCCAGAAATTTCGGAGCGCCGCGCCCAGATCGAGGCGCTGTACCGGTTTCGTCTGCGGTCGCAGCTTTCCAATTCGTTCAAAACGAACGCCCTCGAAGGCCTGGCCATCTGGCAGGCGCCTCACCGGCATAACTCTTTCCCTTCGATCCTCGACCTGGTGCCCGGGCTGCGGATGGTGAAGCAGGTCGGCCGCGCGCCGTTGACCCGGATGGTGAGCTACCTGCGCTGGGCTGAAAGCCTGCGCGCCGTGACCGCCCACGAGCCCTACTGGTATCTCGACAGCCTGGTGGTCGACCCGGCCTTTCAGGGACGCGGCCTGGCCCGCCAGTTGATCGACCCGGTGGTCCGTCTGGCGCGCGACGCCGGGCAGTGGATCTACCTGGAAACGCACAACCGGCGCAATTTGGATATCTATGCGCATCTTGGTTTCACGGTCGTCGCCCGCCAGCGCCTGCCGGGAACGTACATCGACCATTTTTTACTGCGCAAGGGATAAGGGGGCAAAGAGGACAGAATGGACAGGATATCGGGATGAAGAAGGTGAACGAGATTCAGTATTTTCCGCACAATACGATACAATTGATGAAAATTTCCCTTTTCGGAGTCCCAATGTCTCTCGAGCCTGGCCTGACCCATGAATTGACCCTGACCGTGCAGGAAAGCGACACGGCGCGCCACTCCGGCGGCGAGACGCTGCCGCCCGTGCTCTCCACGCCGCGCCTCATCGGCATGCTCGAACGCACCTCGCACCTGGCGGTGCTGCCCTACCTGGATGCCGGCCAGACCACGGTTGGGACGTGGGTGAACGTCAAGCACCTGGCCGCCACGCCGGTCGGGCTGGAAGTGCGCTTCCACAGCGAGCTGATCGAGGTCGACCGCCGCCGTCTGCGCTTCAAGGTGGAGGCCTGGGACGCGGTCGAGAAAATCGCCGAGGGCGAACACGAGCGCTTCATCATCGACATCGGGCGCTTCAACCAGCGGTTGGAAGAGAAGATTCACCACGGAGACACGGAGAAGAATTCGTAGGGAAGATAAAGAAAAAAACGAGCCACAGAGGTCACAGAGAGAGAGGAGCTTGTAGGCCGGTTTGAAGGAGGCTGTTGGCTAAAGCCGCGGGGCAGACTTTCCACCCCCCGCAGAACCGACATGCAGGCCGTCGCCCCCTCTTTCCGCTTCACCCGTCACGCTTCGCCTTCTCTTCTTCAATCAACAATCAGACATCAGCAATCAGCAATTCTTCTCATTCAGCATCGCCCTCGAAGAGGGTTCAGCATTCGCCATTCATCATTCTCATGCGTAAACCCCAACTTACCACCATTCTTTCCATTTCCATCCTGCTGATCGCCCTCGCCGCCCGCCTGATCCCCGGCCCGCGGACCATCGACGATTCGTACATCACCTTCCGCTACGCGCGCAATCTGCTGGCCGGAGAGGGTTTCGTCTACAATCCCGGGCAGCCCATCCAGGGCACCACCACGCCGCTGTACACCTTCATCATGGCCGGCCTCGGCCTGTTGACCGGCGGGGTGAACGCGGATTTTCCGGTCAACGCCTGGCTGTTCAACGCGCTGGCCGACGCGCTCACCTGCTACCTGCTCATTCGGCTGGGGAAATTCATCGCCGAGCCCGTTGCGGGGCGGCGCCGCGGCCCCGGCTGGGCGGGTTACGCGGTCGCGTTGGTCTGGTCGATCGCGCCTTACAGCGTCACCTTTTCGATCGGCGGGCTCGAGACATCGCTCTACGTGCTGCTGCTGACCGGGCTGGCGCTGGCGTATGCGAAACGCCGCCGCGCGCTGACCGGGCTGCTCGGCGCGCTGGCCATCCTCACCCGCCCGGACGCCGTCCTGCTGGTTGGCGTGCTGATTCTCGACCGGCTGGTGCGCGCCGTCCGCAAGACCGACGAGCCCCTCAGCGCGCGCGAACTGGGTGCGTTTCTCATCCCCACCCTGGGCTGGGTGCTCTTTGCCACTCTGACGTTCGGTTCGCCCGTGCCGCACTCGGTGCAGGCCAAGCTCGGCGCTTACCGCCTCGACGATTACGCGGCTTTGATCCGCCTGATCCAGCATTACGCCACACCCTTCATGGAGCAAAACCTGATCGGCTCGGCGCTGGCCGTGGGCCTGGGGCTGGTGTTGTATCCCTTTCTGTATGTCATCGGCGCGCGGCGCATCTATAAAAGCGAACCCCGCCTGCTGGGCTGGCTGGTTTACCCCGGGCTGTACTTCCTGGCCTTTGCCCTGCCCAACCCGCTCATCTTCCGCTGGTATCTGACCCCGCCGCTGCCGGTCTACATGCTGGGCATCCTGACGGGGGTGGAGACGCTGGTGATGGGAAGAAGGTATGCGGTATCCGGTACTCGGTATCCGGTATCCGAATCACCGAATACCGAATCAACGAATATCGAATCAACGAATACCGCTGAACTTTCCTCTTCTTCATTCAGCATTCAGCATTCCTCATTCAGCATTCCCTCCCCTCTTCTCCGCATCGTTCTTCTTCTCGCCCTTCTCCTCCTCCCCACCCTTCTTTCCCTCTCCGAATGGCGCCTGCACCCCGATCACGGCGCCGACCGGCCCGCGCCGGAGATGGCCTGGTACAAGCTCGAGCTGCTCTACCGCCAGGCGGCCGATTTCGCCGCCCCGCAGATGAGCTCGAATACCGTCCTGGCCGCCGGCGACGTGGGTGTGCTGGGCTACTACACCCCGGCGCGCATTCTGGATACGGTCGGGCTCAACTCGCCCGAAGCCCTCGATTATTACCCGCTGGATAAAAGTTACTACGTCATCAATTACGCCATCGCTCCCGGCCTGATCCTCGACCAGCAGCCGGACTGGATCGTCCTGCTCGAAGTCTACGGGCGCAACGGTCTGCTGCCCAACCCGCAGTTCCAGGCGCAATACGAACTGATTAAGAAGATCCCCACGGATATTTACGGCTCGGATGGGATGTTGATTTTTAGAAGAAGGTGAAGTGTGAGGCGTTGATTCGGTACTCGGTATTCGGTACTCGGTATTCGTTGATTCGGTATTCGGAGGAATGAATCGGAAGAATCCAAGGATTTCTGTCCTGGAAGACTACGATGGTGTTGACCACGAAAAACACGAAAAAGAGTCAAATTGGCATCCGGCAATCGATATTTTTTTGCCTCAGAACTCAGAACTCTTCACCGCATAACCGAATACCGAATTGACGAATACCGAATACCGTTTCAACGAATATCGATTCCCCATTTCCCCTTGACAGTCTCTATACTATTTAGTATACTATATACTGTTTAGTATATATAACGTGAAAGGCACACAGCATGGAATCGAACCGGTTGGACGAACACGAGACCGCGCGCTGCATCCTCGAGGAAGGCTGGCAGCTCTTCCAGCAGAAGGGCTATCGCGGGGTGAGCATCGACGAACTCTGCCTGCGCTGCAAGCTGAGCAAGCCAACCCTGTATTATTACTTCCAGGATAAGGAAAACCTGTTCGTCCAGATCCTCCAATACAAGCTGCACGGATTTCGCGAGATCATCGAACGCCCCGGCAGCCTGCGCGAGCGCCTGCAGGCCATCGCCGCCGAAATCCTCGACAGTTTTCAGACCGATTATTCCAGCCTGCTGCGCGACCGCGAGCACCTCAAACGGCCCGAAAACCTGGTCCGCATCCGGGATGCCTTTCACAACGAACTCTTCGGACCGATGATCGCCCTGATGCAGGCCGGCATCGACGCCGGCGAACTGCGCCGCGACGACCCGACCCTGCTGGCGCTCATTTTCATGGGCAGCGTCAATAACTTCATCGGCAAGGCCGCCGACCTGCACACCGACAATCCTTCCCTGGCCGGAAAACTGACCGATTATTACATCGAGGGATCGCGCAACCGGCCATAACCACCCCCGCCCGATCCGTCCGCCAACCGAATAGCACGCATTCAACCACCGGAACCCAAAACCGGCCGGCGGCTGGTTTCATGCTGCTTGAAATCTGAATTCGAATTACTTAAGGAGTTAATTATGACCACGTTATTAGGATTGGCGATCGCCGCCATCAGCTCGGCCCTGCTTTTTTACACCCTCGGCGTGTGGAGCGAACGCTTCGCCGGCCGGCTCAAGCCGCTGCACCTGATCCTGTTCTGGATCGGCTTGGTGTTCGACACCACCGGCACCACTTTGATGAGCAAAATCGCCGGGGGTATGGCCTTCGACGTGCACGGCTTCACCGGCCTGCTGGCGATCCTGTTGATGCTGGGGCACGCCGTCTGGGCGACCATCGTCCTGGTCCGGCGCGACGAAAAAGCGATCCACAGCTTTCACAAATTCAGCCTGGTCGTCTGGTTGGTCTGGCTGGTGCCCTTCATGACCGGCCTGGCCGGCGCCATGCTGGCGTAGGGAGGAATTCACAGGATGGACAAGATTCACAGGGATGAAGAGGATAAAGAGGATTTTTAGAGAAAAGAGGATGGATACCAAGACGACAGAGGGATAAGAATTCACAGGATGGGCAGGATGCACAGGGATGAAGAGGATGAAGAGGATTTTTGGAGAGAAGAGAACGGATAACAGGACGACAAAGGGATAAGAATTCACAGGATGGGCAGGATGCACAGGGATAAAGAGGATGAAGAGGATTTTTGGAGAGAAGAGAACGGATAACAGGACAACAAAGGGATAAGAACTCACAGGATGGCAGGATGCACAGGGATGAAGAGGATGGAAATTTAAAAATTATTGATAAAAAAAGGAGCGAGTCCATTCAAGGCCCGCTCCTTCCTGTTTATTTTTACCGACGATCGAGTATCGAATCAACGAATACCGAATCAACGAATACCGTATTACTCTTCACTTCCTACTCATACTTCGCCTTATCCATCATTTCCTTCAGCTTCTCTTCCTCACTCTTTTCGGGGATGGGAACTTCGGGCCGGGCCGCGGCGATTTCACGCTGCTCGGCCGCGCGCAATGCGCTCAACGAGACGATGTGCTGCACGCCCCATTTGCCGCAATAATCGCAGCGATCGTAGCGCATCGTTGGCAGCAAATTGATGGCCCAGAAGTGGATGGCAAACGGGCGGCCGCAGTGCGAACAGATCGCGCCGCCCTTCAGGCCGTAGTTGCGCGGAGCGCCCGGCTCGATGTGAGCCAGCGGGCGATTGCGGAACACGACGAACTGCAGCACCATCATCACGGCGATCACGCCAAAGATGATACCCATCACCGGCAGGATGACCCGGCTGAACAACTCGCCGGCCTGCTCGCCGGAGATGAAATCGAAGGTTCGCGCCGGTGTTTCGAGCGTGCGGCCGTCGGTTGTGCTCACCGCGGCGCTCAATTTGTGGGCGCCGCCGGAGAAGGATGTCGTCTTGAACACCAGCGTGAACGGCGCCGTATCGGCCGTGCCGATCGCCTGGCCGTCGATGCGAAATTCGACCGACTTCACCACGCTCAGGTCGCCGTCGATGCCCAGCTTGAAGGTCCCGTTGATCTGGCTGCCCATATTGGTGCCCATGATCTTGTTGACCTTGAGCAGGTATTCTGCATCCGTTTGGGCCGCCGCCGGCAAAACGAACGCCAGCAGCAACATGCCGGCCAGCAGGATCGAAAACCATCGCTTCTTCATGAATTCATCTCTCCTACCGTTTTTTCTCAACGCCGTTCATAAAATTCACAGGAAAGATCAGCGCCTCCAGGTTGGGTTTCGTTCCGGCGTCAGCCGATGAAAGCAGGGGTTTACGCCGCTCAACCCAACCTGTATCTTCCACTTCACGCATCACGCATCCCGTTTACGTTCCTATGAATTGTACCGCGTCTTCTCCATCATCTCTTTCATCTTTTCTGCCTCGGTTTTCCCGGCGATGGGAGCTTCGGGGGCTGCCTGCGCGACCTCGCGCTGTTCGGCTGCGCGCAGTTCACGCAGCGAGAGGGTGTGCTGCACGCCCCACTTGCCGCAGAAGTCGCAGCGGTCAAGGCGCATGGTGGGCAGCAAATTCATCGCCCAGAAGTGGATGGCGAACGGCCGCCCGCAGTGCGAACAGATCGCACCGCCCTTCAGACCGTACTCCCGCGGAGTTCCCGGCGCAATGTGCGTCAGGGGCTGCTTGCGGACCATCGCAAACTGCACCAGCATCATCAGAGCCACAATGCCCAGAATGGGCAGCAGGACCTTGCCAAGCATCGCGCCGGTTTCTTCACCCGACATGAAATCGAAGTTCCGCGCCGCCGTTTCGAGCGTGCGGCCGTCGCTGGTGCTCACCGCGGCGCTCAGTTGATGTGCCCCGCTGTCGTATGCCGAAGTATCGAACACCAGGCTGAAGGGACTCTCATTATCCGTCCCGATGGACTGGCCGTCAATGCGAAATTCGACGGATTGCACGGCGCTCAAATCGCCGGAAAGGGTCAGCTTATAGGTCCCGGTGATCTGGTTGCCAAATTCACTGCCCACCATCCGGTTGACCTTGAGCTGGTATTCTTCATCCGCCTGGGCTGCCGCCGGCAAAACCATCGCCAGCAGCAAAAAAGCGGCCAGCAGCATCGAAAAAAGCGTCTTCTTCATTCAAAATTTCTCCCAAAAGTCAATGAGTGAGGGGTGATGAGTGATGAGTTCTGTGGTCAGCGGGGTAAAGGTGCTTTTCCTGGACGGCCATAAATTATTTCCGGAAAACTGAGCGCATACCTCATACCTCTTCCCCTCTTTATTTCCAACGTGTCAAAATCACTTCGCGCTGGAACAGTCGCGCGCCAACCCAGATCAGGGCCACGTCGACAACCACGATGATCAGAATGCCGATCAGCATGTTGGTCACGTTCAGGATGATGATCCCGGCCAGCGACCCGAACAGCACCGCCAGCAGCGGCAGGATGATGATCGTCGAGAGCTGCTCGGCCACGCGCGGGTCGTTGACGCGCGAAGACACGATCAGCGCGAAGTTGACCGCCATGACCGCCATCAGCGGGCCCGCCACCAGCACCGCCAGCAGCCAGGTCGGCCCGGTGATGTAGGCGAACAGACGCGCGCTCACACCCACCACCGGCAGCAGCAGCAGGAAGATGCCGAAGCACAGCCAGGTGGCCAGCACGCCGGGGATGACCGCCGCCAGGCCCTTGCCCGCCAGCAGCTCTTCAGTGGTGATCGGTGTCGCCAGCAGCGGTTCGAGGCTGCGGGTGGCCTTTTCGCCCACCACCGAATAAGCCGCGATGGTGATCGGGATGATCAGCGGCATCATCATGAACAGCAGCATGAACTCATTCATCAGGTAAGCCTGCATGCAATCGCCCGAGCTCAGGCCCGCGCAGGCTCGTGCAAACTGGGCCGGCATATCCGTCATATCCGCGCCATCGGCGCTCACCGACCCGCTCATCGTACCCAGCATGATCAGCGGCAGCGCGGTGAACAGCAACGGCATGAACAGGACGGTGAACAGCACCATCTTGTTCTTGAAGACTTCCGTCCATTCCTTGCCCATGATCGTGCGAATTCGGTCTGTCATTTCACTTCCTCCTGCCGGATCATCTCCAGATAGATATCTTCCAGCGAATGGCGCAGCTCACCCACGAACTGCACCCCCGCCCCGGCTTCGACCAGCGTCTTCACGATGGCCGGGTTCTGGGCTTCCGGATCGTCCAGCGATACCAGCAGGCGGTTCTCCACGGCCTGCACGTCCTTGATACCCCGCAAATTGCGCACGCGATCGCTCAGTCCGGGCAGCATGGACTGCAGGTGAAAGACCACCTTGCGCCCGAACAGCTTTTCGCGCAAATTCTCCGGCGAATCGGTCGTGATCAGGCGGGTCTTGAAGATGCCGATCCGGTCGCACAGCCGGTCGGCTTCGTCCAGGTTGTGCGTGCAGATGAAGATGGTGCGTCCCTCGGTCTTGAGCTCTTCGACAAAATCGCGCACCAGCTTGGCGGCTTCGGGGTCGAGGCCGCTGGTGGGTTCGTCCAGGAAGACGATGCGCGGTTCGTGCAGCAGCGCGCGGGCAATGGCCAGCTTCTGGCGCATGCCCTTCGAGAAACTGCCCACCTCGTCGAAGCGCCGGTCCCACAGCCCCAGCATGCGCAGGTACTTCTCCACCTGCCCGGAGACGTCCTTGACGCCGTACAGGCGGGCGAAGATGGTCAGGTTGCGTTCGGCGCTCAGGCGCTCGTACATGCCGGGCGTCTCGGTGAGAATGCCCACCCGCCCGCGGATCTTCTGATCGTCCCTGCCAATTTCGAGCTTGTCGATGAAAGCGCGGCCACTGGTGGGCGCGATCAGGCTGGTGAGCATGCGCACCGTGGTCGTCTTGCCGGCGCCGTTGGGTCCCAAAAAGCCGAACACCTCGCCCTCGGCCACGCTCAGGGTCAGGTCATCGACCGCGGTGATGGGCGCGTCCTTTTTGGATTTGATAAAACGTTTGGTCAGTCCTTCAGTTTGAATCATGAATTCCTCTTTGTGAACTTTGGCGCAATTCAACGCCAGGGGAATTTATACTTCGCATTTGTCCCCGTTGCATCCACCGCCGGGCTAAATCGGCCCTGGTCGAACGGATAGGGGAAATCCTGGCGTTAAGAATTGTATCAATGTATCATTGAATGAATTGTATAGCAGACGGGGCGGGATGTCAAGAGGGAAGAGAAGAGAGAGGGATGGGGAGGATGAAGAGGATGAGAAGAGAGGCGGGGAAGAGAACGGGCGGCCTCGCTCGCGTGGGGATTCGAGTGTGCCAGTTGTATTCCCATTCTTCATAACCTCAGCATAGCCCTAATAAACTTATCCAAGAGGTGAACTGGATCTGATCAGGGCCAATGATTCCGCAGCTTCTGCGCTGACTGTCCCCCAACCCGGCAGTTCGGCCTGGTCCGTCTTCGCCAGGTGCTCAAGCCTGGGGATCGCCCGCTGCTCCTTCAGTTCACCCAGGGCGTATGCAGACCAGAAGCGTACTTCCACCGCAGGATCGTCGAGCATAGCCAGAAGTGTGAAAGATGCCATCGGATCCCCCAGGTTGGCTAATGCCTCGGCGCAATACCCGCGTACCCGCGGGCTTACTTCCGGGTTTTCCAAGGTTCGGACCAAAGTTCCGACGACCCGCTTGTCTCCCAGGATCCCCAATCCATAGGCGGCGGCCTCTTGCTGATCGGGATTTTCTGACCGCTGCAACACGGCAATCAGTGGCTGCAAGGCTTTTTTAGTTCGGATCAATCCCAGAGACCTGGCGGCCTCTTGGACGACGTTCGTCGCCGGGCTGTCGAGGGCCGCGATGAGGGCAGAAGCAGCCTTTTTTTTGCCAAGCTGCCCGAGGATCCAACAGACGACCGCACGCAGGTCCGCATCCCCACCCTGGGTTTGGGCTGCTTTCAGGAGGGCTTCAAAAGCATCCAGTCCCTGACCGCGGGTTTCGTCGATCTGCCGCTCGATCCGATCGCGGATTTCGGGGGCGGTTTTCTCAATAGCCGAAAGTATGTGTTGACCGAGATCGTTGTTCATGAGCGTCCTTGCTCGCGCCGGTTTTCGAGCGTGTCCTCTCTCTCCCGAGTCTCCGACCGTCACACAGGTCGCGCTCGATCCTTGCACCCCTCCGGGCTGGCCGCGCGCTGGCGTCTGTGACCAGGCTCGCGAAGCATCCTGTCAGGGCCGGTGGTCGCCCAACAGCAGGTGAGCACACCGTTGCCGATACAATGCATCCACGAATGATGGAATAATTCCAAAATCTTGCTGCAATCTACGGTTACCTCATTATTTTTCAGGGGTTTTCTCTGAGCTTTGGAATGACTTCTTCATTCATTGTGAAGCAAGCCTGATCGGGGTCTCCGGTCATTAACTCCGCAAAATCTTCCATAGTCAATGAGGTCGCTTTTTCAAATGAAACAGCCTCCATTGGCGGATATTGAGGATCTTTTCCCATCCAAATTCGTAAATATTCAAACGGAGTTCGCAGAGGACAAATAACCATTGAATTACTAGGCCTTGATATTAAGTTATACCCATTATATTCAACGATTAGATCCACTGAAGCAAAATAGATATTCATCTCGAAATATGAACGCGGTCCCCAATCTGTGGCAAGAGTCACCTCCGACGGCGTCCCATACCGATCAATCAATGTCTCCGGTGAGAAAGCCGGCCAATTTCGCGCGTCACTAACCTCTGAAGTATCCATACTAATATCCATTTTTACATTCTTCACCTGTTGGTCCTGAACAATGAACGTCACATTCATCGATAAACGATTATCCAGTTCATAGTCGATCCCATAATAATCTACGCCTTTATCGCTTATTTTCGAAATGGGAAGGCCAAGATGTGTAAGAATCCCTGTCATTTCACGAAGGGTGGTCTTTCCAGGATAAATGCCGAGGAAACAGGGAGTTTCACAATTTTCACCCTTATCGATATAAGCTGCAATCGTCTCCCTGGTAGCCATCGATTCCAACGTGGCCTCAATGGTTGGCGTCGTCGTTGGCACAGGGGAGCTGGTGCTAGTTGGCGTCAGAGGCGCGGTCGCAGACTGGACCGGATTTGCTGCTGTCGATGCAGGCTGCACTGTTGATGCCGCAGAGCTGCAACTCGATGTAAATAAAGCTACGATGATAAGGTAAATATTCAAGGACACCTTTTTCACTTTTATGACCTCCTTCATCAGGGTCGCCCGGTCTCGCTCGCGCCGGTCTCCGACCGTGCGCGTCATTTCCCCCGAGTCTCCGACCGTCGCTCAGGTTGCGCTCGATCTTTGCACCCTCCGGGCAGGCCGCGCCACTGGCGTCTGTGACCAACCTCACGAAGCATCCTTTCAAGGCCTGTGATCACCCAGCAGCCAGGTGAGCGCTTCATTGGTGCGCATGGCAATGCGCCGGCTGCCACGGTGAAACGATAATCGAAGCGGCTATCATTGATTGCATAAGAAATTATAGAACGAAAAAAGAATGGATGCATTCAAAAACCGAATGCACCCTACTCACTGCACATCATTCTTTACATCCGGGTGATCGTAGAAAACCGCTGGAAGTCTCGACGAATTGATAAAGTCCATCCATCAATTTCTGCTCCTTATTGATCAACTCACCTTTTTCATAATTGTAAATGAATAAATAAGGAGCCGAAGAACCTTCTATTAACGTTTGATTAAGATCATCGGTCAGTGGCAAAGCCGAAAACACCTGATTTATTCCCAATTCCATCTGGGTTAGTTTTCGTGATATTGCGTTCTTCTCTACATCAAACCATATTAACGCAAAGTCCGGATTGGTTTGGATATTTTTCTGTGTTATTAATAGCACTAATAAACGATGTGCATCCCCCCACTGTATTTCCGCATTTCTGACATCCTTCATTTTCAGATTCAGCGTTTGAAGATTATTATCTGAAACCCTGAATAAATGTACCGCTCCGGTATTACTCTTTCCATCCTTTTTTCCCACATTCACGGATGTCGCAATTGCCAGGTACTTCGAATCAATTGACCATTTAAGGTCAATGATTTGTTCGGTTTCCTTTTCATTTCCAAAGTGAGAAATTTGAAGGCTTTCGCCAGTCAACAAATCATACATGAAGGCTTGTACGCTTTTGTTTTCATCGAAATCCGTATAGGCAAGGTAATGATTGTCTGGGGACCAAATCACCAGGTTAGCTCTTGCGCCACCGTGAATTGTCAGGAGTTTTGCGGTTTGGGGTATTCCCGCATCAATTTTGAGAAGCCTTACATCTTGAATCTCAGCCTCGTCGTACGACATACCCCAATCGCCGGTGATAACCAGATAAGCGATCCACTGTTCAGATGGAGATATGGAATAACCAAAAATCCGATCATCTTTATTCCGTTTTTCCAGCGCCACTGCTCTCTTGAGAATATTCCCATTGAAATCTCTGGTTGTAATAACAAATCCCCTTTGATCGTCGGAAATATTGATCACCTGACAACCCATCGAGGAAAGATATGGATAAGTTTCAGTATCGATTGAATTTACCAAATTTAAATCATGATCAAAAAAGAACATTGCGTCAAAAATAGAATCGGTCCGTGTCATTGTTAAAGCAATCTTCCTTTGAATTTGCTGCTCTGTTGAAATCGTGGATCGATCCACAGTTTGCCTTGTGGATAACGGTCCTATTGAAGAGCTCGGGGCTATTTTATCATTTGTATCTGCAGGTATTTGATTATCCTGTAATGAAGAATAGTTACATCCACTGATGACCAACAATAATAATACAAGATACTCTACTTTTCGGTTATGAATTGTTTTGATCATTCTTATCTCCATTCTACTGGCATGAAGTCATCATAACCGCCAAACCGAGGAGAAATATCAATCCAATTAGATTGTAGTTCAGATGCACTATTTGCCCACCATTGACTCGCAGCCCCAGGAAAAACAAACACACTACTATTATTTTGTGAGCCAACACCTGATTGAGTCCTCACCTCAAAATGGAGATGGAGATCACTAGTTCCTGTGTTTCCCATTACTCCAACTACATATCCTCTATTTACCATATCCCCAACTTCAACCGCAGAACTAGCCAGATGATAATACATTGAATAATACGATTTACCATTATAAAAATGACGTATCACTACCTTATTCCCACCATTTTTATCATCCTCACCCACAAAAACAACAATCCCGGGATATATCGAATATATATTGGTGTCGTTCTCTGGTTTCCCGATATCCACACCAGGATGAATACCCCAATCAGCTAAGTAGTCTTCCTTTGAATATCCCCCTTTACCAATATTCTTGTAGTTACCATAATCACACGTGTTATGTGAACCAAAATTAGTTGTAACATTTCCACCATTTGTCGGGTATCTAATCACATCAATAAATGGTACCCCAGAATAGATAATATTAATGTTTGGCATGGTTTTACTCTTATTTGGAATTCTTTCTCCATATTTCATGTAGCAGTTACCATATTCATCACAAACTGAATGGCCGGTAGAATCTGTATAATTGACCGGATTATTGTACGTATAACTATATCGATCCCACGCCTGTGGATTGCCCGGCTGCGGAATGATCGTATCTGCCTGGATGAAGCGCGCTAAATACGGATCGTAGAATCTGGCGTTGTAATCCATCAACCCGAAGCCGTCCAAGCGCTGACCCGTATATCCGAAGTCCGTCTGCGTCGCGCCCCACTGCCAGTAGACCTGCCCGTAGGGCTCGTATCGTGTTTCTGAGACCGACGAACCATTGGCGTCCGTGATCAGGCTGGTCGAACCTCGCGAAGCACCCTGTAAGGGAAGGTGATCGCCGTAGAGGTAATATACGCTTCCGCCCTTTCGCATGGCCACGCGCTGCCCGGCCAGGGAATAATATTTGGTCACGGCATAGGTTGTGGTCGTTGTCGTTTCCAACCAGGCACCGGCATTTCCAACCCGGTCGACGCCCTGGACGCGGAAGGCCGCTGACCGCACGTGTCTTTTTCCCCCGAGTCTCCGACCGTCGCACAGGTCGCGCTCGGTCCTTGCACACCTTCGGGCAGGCCGCGTCGCCGCCGTCTGTGACCAACCTCACGAAGCACCCTGTCGCATGGACACGCGCTGTCATGGTGGGAAAATAAGCGGTAGATCCATATGCAACTTACCTACTTATCGAATATATCATTCGTATTGATATTTTCTATGACCAATATCTCTTTTATTTGGTCTACTGTCGGCGATAAATCCCCAACTCGTAATTTTTGAAGATAATACTCTCGGATTTTAAAAGGGACACCAGCTAGGTCCAGAATAGCCGTAAAGGCAGATTCTTTAACTAAAGCATTTGCATCATGCTCCAATGCTTCTAATAAAGCAATATCAGGAAGCTTAGATTGATTCCCTAAAACGGAAGCGCATGCAATTCTGACTCCGGAATCCGGATCATGTAGAAGGAGACCTTGAATTTTGTTGATCACTTTTTGATCCAACTTATAATGATATCCAAGTAAACTCACACTCTCTCTTCGCCAATTCCATCTGGGATCATCTAATTCTTGGATGAAAAAATCTTTGGCAGGTAAGTAATGCGCCTCGACTAATTTATGGCATTTTTTCCATAATCCAGCTCCATAAAATTTTCCTCCTGGATCGTTTGCGATAGCCACAACTTCTTCAAGCAAATTGTGCAACTCTAGTTCTTTTTTCATTTGTCACCATGTAGTAATTTGTTCACACGATTTACCCAATCTTGAGCGGTGTTTATTGCTTCATCGATGGCCTTTTGTCCAGCCGCATCGCGTGACCGCCGAACTTGTTGTAAGTGTTGAATATCATTTTCAACTCCCTTCATAAATTGCTCAGCTTCTCCAAGATGATCATACTGTAATTTCTCTCCGTCTGCATTTCTTTTTGCCTCTTCTGCTAAATCAGGATGTTCATTAAGAAAATCCTCAAGATCATTGTTAAGGTGATCGATTTTTTCTTGTTCATCCGAAGTTAGAGGCTTAGGTCTTGTAGTCTTTGCTAGATCCCTGAGTTTTGCTGTCGCATCACTAACAGAATTTTCAATATTTTCTGCAAAGCCCGAGATTGCTTGATTTACATTTTCTTGCACTGTTGGATTTGTTATGTAGACAACTGCCCCAACCGCAAGAAGCGCAAATGTCCCTACCACAAGGACAGGCCCAATTACAATAGATCCACCGACAGCAGCAGTTTCAAGAACACATCCATCCCATACACAATGACCAGAAGGGTCATTATATTTGATTGGATTGCCCTTCACATAAGAGAACCGATCCCAATCCTGGGGATAATACACATTGGGAATAATCGAATCAGGTTGGATCCAGCGGCTAAGGTACGGATCGTAGAATCTGGCGTTGTAGAAATATAATCCAAGCTGCGATTCGCTGATCTGCCCGGTGTACTGCCGGTCATTGCCCACCGATCCGCTGCGGGTTTGCCCCCAGGCGGTATACTTTTGCTCGCTGGCGAGGGTTCCATTCGCGTTAGCCGTTATCGTAGTGCTGCCCAGGTGATCGCCCAGCAGCCAGGTGAGCACGCCGTTGGTGCGCATGGCAATGCGCTGTCCAACCGCTGAATAATACTTCACCTCGGTTGTGGTTGAGGAATCTGATCGCCATTCGTAGGAGTCGCCAATGTATACAGTAGTGACGCCGTTCTCCACGGCGATTACCCTGTTCCCATCACCGTCGTAAGTATAGGTCGCCAGAACAAGACCATTTTTCGAAGCAGAAATCAGATGGTTTTCAGGATCATAACTAAAGGTATAAGTATCGCTTCCTTCGATCCGTTCGGTCATATTTCCATTTTGATCATACGAATACTGACGGATGAGTTGGCTGGCGTCATAGATCGCAGTAACCGCATGGGGGTGGCTGCCATAGAGATAAGTGAGCGTACCACATGTTTCACGGTAATCATCGATATATGCCGTGCCTGATCGAATGGTGTGACGAAAATGCCAGTCGATGTTGCTGACAGTTTGCGTCAATGTGCCCGTTTTGGTAAGGTCATTTTCCTGGGTAATTGTGATGGTCAATGGCCCCGATACGCTGCCACTTCCACGATTAATGGTCAAGTTGTACCAGGTATTTGCCTGCACGTTGGTTAGCAATGTCGTCTGGGTTTCAACACCATTTGTGTGACCCTGGAAATAATAAAAGGTACCGTTTTCTTCTTTCAATCCTGCCTGGTTATAAAAGGTATATATTGAGGTATATGTTCTGGTCGGTTGAGGTGTAAAGATTAATCCATAATCGGATTGCAACCTTACCGCATCATTCGATGAAAAACTCATATAACAATGTTCTTCGGGATTGCATCCTGGATCAGGGAGCGTCGGAGATAAGCCAAAGAAGAAACGAGCATCTGTCCCAGTTTGACTTAATTTAAAACGAACCTGAATTGTAGTTGATTCGGTAATCGTCGCAGATCGCTTTACCCCAGATGAATCGGGGTCTGAATTCCCTTGAGATATGGCAACCTGCTCGTTCTCGATCGTGTATGGTGCAGTCGCACTACTGGTCCATTTCCAATCTGCGGTATTCTTGGTGCTGAAATTTTCCGCGAAACTCGAACCTGAAATACCATCAGGCATAACCCGATCCGAAATTCTACCGTTCGTGTCATAAAAAATACTTTCCGAATAAGCATTCGTGACTGTCTCGAGCCGGTTCAAACTGTCATAGGTATAGTCCAACGTTTCAGAGCCCGTCGAACGTGCATCGATCATCTGAGTGATATTTCCATCGGCATCATAGGTATAAGTCAATGACTGTAAAGCCGAAGAACTCACTTTCAAACGCCCCCCTTGCGAAGTCCATGGATAATAGGTATACGCCTTTTCAATTACCGAAGATGTCGGAGTGGCTCCATTCCCCATGGCCATTTCTCCCACTCGCCCGGCAGCATCGTAAACAATTTCATTTACGTAGCCCTCGGTAGAGCTGGTCATACTCTCCAAGGCTGCCTGTGGATTGTAAGTGTAATTGACGGTTTCACCCGGCTGACCGTTGTTTCCTCCAGGGTAAATCATGGACTTAACAGCATCATTGGAGTAATACGTCCATTGCGTCAGGAAATACCCATATTCGCTACTTTGCTTTGTCTGATCGATCATCAATCCGCGCTCATTATAATTCCAGGAGGTGATCCCTGTAGCATCATGCATGCCGGTGCGGTAACCGATATTGTTGGCGCCAAAATCGTATGTATAACTTACATTAAAATTAGGTGAGGATGGGCAATTATCGTCTCCACGATAATGCTTGCCTATCAGTCGATTTAGAGAGTCATAATACAGGCAAGTTCGCTGACCTTTCGCATCCGTCTGGCGGGTCAGGTTGCTTGCACCATCGTAGACATAGAGCCATGTGCCCGTGTCCGGATCCGTCATGGACGTCTTCCGCCCGGCCCAATCATAATGAATCGTGGTGGTCCAACTGCTGTAAGTGGCGCTCGTCATCCGGTCGAGCGAGTCGTAGGCATAGCTCACCCCAGGATTGGCCGGGTAGCCCGCCGGCAGCACACTCAACAACCGACCAAAAACATCCGTTTTTTGTACAGTGGCATTGGCTTTTGCATCGGTGATGGTTGTGGCAAGTGTATTGCCGGATATCGAGTAGGCGTAATTCGTGGCAGTGTTGTCCGGCTGCCTAACCGTCGTCGTCCGGCCGATGGCGTCATAGCTGGTTGTCACCACCGTGCCAAAATCCTGCACGGCCATGTCCCCGCCGGTGGCCACGTCGCGCGGCATGGATTGTTTCCACAACCGCCCCAAATTATCATAGGCATAATCGACGATGATGTCCCGTGTTGCGCCGTTGACCGAGGCATCGATGACGCGGGTCTGCAAGAGCTGGCCCAGCCCGTTGTAATACTTTTGCAACACGGTGCTGGTGCTGGCATCGATCTTCTGATAAACCCGGGTGGAGAAGCCGTAAGATCCGGTAGTCCAGACCGGCGATTGGTAAATGTATTCCACGCGAAATGTCGGCGAATCCACGCTGTCACCCGGGCGAATCACCTTTGCCAGCCGACCGAAGTCATCATAGTAAGCAGCGCTGACCTGGCCGTTCATGTCAGTCTGTGAAAGCAGGTTGCCGGTGCGCAGATCGTAGGTATTGGAAACATGCGGATGCGAAGGGATGGCGTCCTGCGTCCACAACAGGTAGGTGGCGTGGCCGTCGTACGGGCAGCCGGAGGGTTGGCCGCCGCCGTAGCAGAAGGTGGTGGTCTGCGCGCCCTCGGTAGCCGGCGTGCTAAAGGTACCAGGCTTGGTATAACTGGTGGATGTGATTCGGTTGCCCCAGGCGTCATAGGTGAATCGCACATCCGAATATTGATCTTGCGCGATCCGTGTACGTTGATAAGTAACGATTCCCTGCGTCGGTGGTGTAGAATAACTGGTACTCGAATCGTAAAGATACATGATCTCGCCCTGCAGGGTCGTACCATCGTACACACAGGGCGTGGTGGAGCAGGTAAACGTCTGCGTAAAGGCCTGCAAGCCGGTCAGATACAGGCTGCTGGAGACATTCGGATAATAGTAAGTTCGTATGGAGCGTACCGGCTGCCAGGCACTATTTTTCCATTCGAACTCCACCTGTTTGGTGATATTGCCAAATTGTTGGCCTCCCTGCAAGGTCACATCGTAGTCATATACTGTTTTCTGCCCGATAAAATTATTGATATCGCCTGCATGGGTATAATCCTCTTTCGAAATTAAGCGAATCCAGTAAAACTCGACCTCGATTGGCGTCCAAAAGCCTCCGGCCTTCGTATATGGAATTAGTACGTTATCGAAATAGATCGGTTCATAGGTGTAAACAGTTCGCTGGAATACTTGTGCTTCATTTGCAGCCGTGACCCTGAGTTCTTTCAACCGGCCCTGAAGATGTTTTCCAATCCAATTTCCCTGCGTATCTCTTTCTTCGCCCTGCCAGTAGGAATAAATCGATTTATGACCGTCTGGCGCCGTTTCAATGACCTGGTTGAAACCACGAAATTCCGTGAAGGGTGGGTTACGCATCCAATTCTTATATTGACCAACCAGGGTCTCATTCATCTTTCCACCTGAATAACGATACGTGGATGAATAAGTCGTCCCGGATTGCTGGTCGATGGTCTTCATTTCTGTAACACGGTAGAATGTCGGTAGGTAGCGAAATTGATATTGGAAAAGATGGCAGCCGATTTCACCCGTTCCACAATGGGTATCAACCATTGCTAAATTTGTATTCGAATTGCCATCCAGAAAGTACTTGATATCGAATTCATGCCATCCCGAATTGGTCGTAATGGTTGTATTGAGATAAGTACGTTGCAATCCCGCGCCGTTATCGACAAAAACCTGTAAAGGAACGGTTCCGCTGCCATACCTGCGCTCTACCATCATATGCAATTCATATGCAGCCCCAGGGTGGGCCATTGATTTATCGTACCAACTATACCAATATTTGTAATCATTCACGGTTGTACCTAAATCCCCTGCGTTACCTCCGAAATTACCATACATTTTCTTCCAGGGATCGTTTTGCAAACTCGAATTCCACGCGTAACTACAATCCGTTGCGCCATCCCCATTATCGTCATTAACATTACACGCCCAAGGAGAATAGGTAAATTCGACCCGCCCACCATATCCGTTCTCCGCCCAATGTAAATGTAATCCATCGCCATCAGGGTAGGTAACGCCATCGGCAGTTACGCCTGTACCGTAATTAAAAGTATACGGCGGCAGACCGTTCCACTGGCTATTCTCTCCCCATGTTTGTTCCTGGAATAGTTTCAGGGTCAGGGTCATATTGGTGTTTGGATAACCGGATAAAGCCGTTTCGTTCCACCGATGTCCCGGCCAAATGATGGTGTTTCCTGATCCTAAATCATAATCGTTTGAATAGGTAAAGAGGTACCGTCGAATGGGTTCTGTATCGACGAAAGCTGCATCACTATCGGGATTATGCTGAATTTCGATATTGTTCAGCCGAGATTCCATGTACGCAGTACGCGAACTGGAGTAATTATAGAGACTCCAGGAATGATAATAATCACGCCTGTCCCCCCAATTGAAGACGACCCGATATGCGTTATTGGGGTAAAGGATCTCCTTTGGGTAAAGCCAGTACTCCGTCGTTTGTTGGGAAGAATTGGAATAACAGCTATAACCAGTGATATAGTGCTGATCCCTTTGGTATCTGTATCGGATTATTTTTCCGTTAGGATCAATAATATGGCTGACCGCCCAACGCCAGGTCAATTTATAAATCGTTCCTCCGTTGGTATCCGACCAGCAGAATGGATAACCGGCAGTTGGCTGATTGTTCCCATCTACCTGGCCAAATTGATAACGAGTCCCATCTTGAAGCCAGACTTCCCACCAAGCTCCTCCGTTATATAATGTGCCATGGACCTCGATCCTTGGAAAACTGATGTCTTCCGTATGCCAGTAACCATCGCTGCCTTTAATCAATAAACCGGAAACGCCGTTCATATGAATATAGAATGAATCGTCATTGACATTATCCCAGGTTCCTCCGTTATCCCGTTGGATGTAAGGCAAATCCAGCGACCACCCCATTCCCACCCAGGAAGCCTGGGAAGAAATACCCGCATTATCGATTTCCTGACTGTTATAGCTCAATTCCAAAGATGGCTGGAAACCGCCTGGACCGGCTGGGAGCGTGAGCGGAACTGAATAAGTTGCTGCGCCGGTAAAGGTGGATACCTGCCAGCCTGCCATACTGGGAAGCATGGCTGCCTGCCAATTGTTATAATTCGGATTCAACACTGTCAGATGATCCGACCGTGCAATAATCCGCTTGTTAACCATGTCCACACTTCCAGGAAGCGGTTCCCAGGTTTGAGCATCTTCATCGAAATACGAAAGGTATAGCACCGATTCATTACCAGCGTATTCTTCCGGATCATAGGCATATTCGATCGTGATTTCCTGATCGAAATGCTTAATTGCCTCACCGTTTTTGGCATAAGCTTCGATCTTAAAAGGATGCCATGGCTTTCCCGAAGAATTGATAGTTATCGAGTCATCTTCCCAACCCAGGTCCATCACCACCACATCCGCATCTTCCGGCAGTGCATCCGGCGGGAAGATCACCTTGGCGCTGTTTCCCATTGCGCCGCTCACCTCGCCCCCCTGCGCTTTGGATACGTGCTGGGCAACCACCATGGTCAATTCTTGTTCGGAGAGCAATTCGTCGTCTTTGAATAACTGAACCAAAATCGTTGCTGCCTCACCTCCAATGGCTTCGTCCAGAACATCCAGATGTACTTTGCCATTGGCTTTATCGAGCGGATTCACGCTCTCGATAATTCCATCTGCGTTGAGCGCGAACGGCTCCCCTTCAGAAACAACGAGGTAAGGTGGCGCCTGGATGCGTAACGAGTAATTATTACCGCTTTCATTTGGATCGACGCCCAATTGGTAGTGGAGGTTGATGCTTCCGCCTGGCCGAAGGAAACGCGGGCTCACTTTTACATCAAAGTAGGCCTGGAGATCATCCACCGGTTCTTCTTCGATAACCGCCGTTTCCTCGGGTGTGGCTGTTTCGGTCAGGGTTGGTTCGAGTGTGGGAGTCTCGGTTTCAGTGGTTTCAGAAGTAGGGGTTGCAGTGACCTCATCCGTTGCGGTTGGGGTAATTTCGGGGGTCGGGGTTTCGGTGGAAAGCTGATCGGTTGGCGATGGAGTTATCGTCTCGACCTGCTGAAGCGAAGAAGAAATATTCGCAGAATTCGCAAAGGATCCCAGAGGGAAAACATTTGCAAAAGCAAGGGCAATGGATAAAGCAATGAAAACGATGCGCTGCATGGTACCCCTCGATGTGTTATTGGATTGTCGCTTGAAATTTATTCAGTGCAAAATGGATTTCAGACTCTAGAAGATGCAATAACTTAACAAATAATTTTGATTGTTTACAAGTAATATTACGAACATACAAATTATATATATTGCAATTGAATTGTCAATCTTTTCTTCGAAAAAAAAGGGACGCTTTTCTTAACAACCGGTCCTGCCCTTCTGGGTCTATGGCCCCATCTGGGCGCCGGCCGCATCCGTGCCTGCCGATAGAATACGAATCGGTTTAGACCTGCTCACCCTAGGATACCGGTATTTTTCGAATGGGCAAAACCGTTGACGGGCATCTGAAAGGGAGACGATCGGATCTATCCGCACAGTCTCTTTTCTTGTGTTTCGTGTAATTCGTGGTCAAAATAAAACAACCGCCCGGCATTTTCACCGAGCGGTCTTTTTTCCTTCAGCATTCTTCATTCTTCTCACCTTGGGCAGGTGTAGTTCACCCCATTCCCGTCCTGGGTGACGATCAGTTCGCTGCCCTCGGTCACCGACATGGTCGTTACCGAGGCGGCGTTCAGGGTCAGGTCAACCACTTCGTAGAAGCCGGGGTTGACCTGCTGCCGGTTGGCCGGCTGCTGGGCCAGCGGCTCGAGGACGATCTCGCCCGGGCGCAGGGAAATCTGGTGCGAGGTGCAGTTGCGCACGTAGGCCGGCACGGCGTCCGTAAAGGTGGCATCGGGCAGCGAAAGCGGATCGCCGCTGACGTTCACAGTCGGCGCCTTGGAATAAACCCAGCCGAAAACGCCGGTCGAATTGGGCACCTCCACCTGCAGCCATTCGCCCTTGCCGTCCTGGGCCTTGGCTGCCACGGTTTGGCCAGTTTCGAACGCGGCCACGGTATCGTAGGCCAGGCCCGGCCCGCGCCGCACATTCAACGCCCCACCGAAGGTCAGGGTCACCGCACCCGCGGCGGCCGTCCCCGAAGCCGGTGCGCCGGGCGTCCCGGTGCCCGCGACCTGAGTGGCGCCTTCGGTCGGCTGGGCGGATGGGTCGACGGTGGGGGTGCGCGTACCGGCCGGCGGCCGGCGGGTCGGGAAGGGTGTGCGCGTGGGCTTCCCGGTCTCACCCGGCGCGGTTTGCTGCGCGTTCGCGGCCGGCTGCGTCCCCGCAGGCGCCGCGCAGGCGCTCAACAGCAGGGCAATCAACGCCCCGCATGCCAGAATTCTCACCAAAGACCTCCCCCTGCGGCCCGGCCGGGTGGAACCCGGTTTTTCAAGCCAGCAGTTCATACTTCACTCCTCGCAAAAATGGTCATGCCCGGGTAGATGGTTCGGTTTCGAACGGCGGAAGCGCAGGCAGGCCCCGATACAGGCGCAACCCGGCGATCCATCCACCAATCCCGGCATTCCCCGATCATAACACGAATGCAGTCGGTTTGTTTTTCGCCCCGGCCGCTTCTGAAATCCGGCGGGTGTGAAAAAATGATTGACATTCTGCGCAGGCTGACATATAATCTGGATAATTAATGTCAGATTACATCCTTATCAGGAGGTGAGCATGTCAACAACCACTGCAGCCACGAAGGGATATCAGATTTCAGATCCCCCACTGGCGCAAAAATTATTCGGTAATACCCGCTGGGCCTGGATCTGGGTGATTCTGCGCATGTATCTGGGCTACACCTGGCTCGTATCCGGCTGGGGCAAGCTCGGCAACCCGGGCTGGACGCAGACCGGCGCAATCCTCAAGGGCTTCTGGACCAACGCGGTGGCCATCCCAACCGCCCCGGCCCGCCCTGCGATCACCTTCGACTGGTACCGCGCCTTCATCCAGAGCATGTTGGATGCCGGTTCGTACACCTGGTTTTCCAAGGTGGTGGTGGCCGGCGAGCTCTTGATCGGCGTTGCGCTTGTGTTGGGCGCCTTCACCGGCATCGCCGCCTTCTTCGGCGGCTTCATGAACTGGAATTTCATGATGGCGGGCTCGGCCAGCTCGAACCCGCTGCTCTTTACCATCGCCATTTTCCTCATCCTGGCCTGGAAGGTGGCCGGCTGGTGGGGCCTGGACCGCTTCCTGCTGCCCGCATTTGGCACGCCCTGGCAGCCCGGGCGGGTTTTTAAGAAAGGGGACGAGAGTAGTGTCTAGCGATTGGCAGTTAGCGGTTAGCTGTTAGCGATTGGCAGTTAGCGGTTAGCTGTTAGCGATTGGCGGTTAGCGATTGGCGGTTGGCCCTTCGCCGCCGACCAAAGACGAGCACCTTTGGCAAATTCTTGCCGGCAGGAGATCCCTGCCGGCGGCTTGTTTTTGCCACCAACTGCTCGCAAATTAATACCACGCCGGCGTTTGACAGGATTCAACTCCTCTATTACGATTTTCAGTAGAAATAGAATTTATAAACCGGTTGCAATCCAATAATTTACTGTATGACAACCAAGTGGGGAGTTCGCCGGCCGGATCAGGCCGGAAACCATAATAATTTTAGGATAACGATCATGCCAAATCTATCCATTCGAAGACTCGCTTTGTTGGTTTTCTGCATCGGTTGTATGGTGATGAGCGGCTGCACCGGATCCGCTCCAGCTGGTACGCAGGCGCCTCAGGACACTGCGGCGACAGCCCCCGCCCCGCCCACGCTTACGCCCACACCGGCGCCCACCCAAACGGCCATCTTCACGCACACCCCAACCCCGTTCCGGACCGCCAACGGCTATATCCCCGGAAAATACAACACCAGCGACTGCGTAAATTACTCTCCCTACCTCACCGCCAATTATTCGGCGGAGGTGAAGTTCTGTGTCTGGTTCATCGAAATCTTTAGAGACGGCACGATGTGCGTGACTGTTTCCTGGAATGTGGAGTATAACGCCGAAGCCATCGGGAAGAGCGTGAAAAAATCCGGCGATGTTAACAATCCGAATATGTTTATGATGGATAACCTTGGAAATCGGTATGATCTCATCGGTGGGGGCGGAGACAGCAATGCCACGACTTTTTGGGGAAATACTCTTTTAACCGGTTGGTTCCTCTTTCCAGAACCGAAACCAGGCATCACATCGCTCACATTTTGGGATTGGGATAACATTGCGAAGATCGAAAACCTTGTCCTGACGAATCCCATGCCGTTGACCGAGGAGAGCGTGAGCCTCAAGTGGCACCCTTATGCCATCGTTTATAAATCGGATATCTGGAAAATGGAGCCCGGCGAATCGGGGGAATTCATTTTGACCAACCTGAAAAACGAAAAATGCCAGATCAGCGAGCGCGCCCCCGACCAGCCCGATGGGAAACTCAAGAGCGAATTGGAGATCGGCCAGACGACATTCGATATTTACGGATGGCTGGAATCGGAGCAGGGCATGGGCTACCGGGATTATCAGGCCATCAGCGGTTTGGATGGGCTCGATCCGCAGCAGCTGGTGATTTTTCGGGCCGCCATCCCGTTGGCCGATCAGGACATGTGCCTGGATGAGATCAGCGGCATCCTTTTCACCTTGTCCGAGCCGGAGGAGGAATAGCTGTTAGCTGTTAGCTGTTAGCTTTTAGCTGTTAGCTGTTGGCTTTTTAGCTGTTGGCTATTGGCGGTTAGCGGTTGACGGTTACCGATGGCTGTCGGTTGTTAGCTAAAGGCTGAAAGCCAATGGCTAATGGCTAATTGCTAACCGCTTTCCGCTATGTGACCCATTCGCGCGGCAGGTGATCGGTGCGGTTGTGATAGTACAACACAGGCCGCTTCTCGAAGCCGACGCGTGAGATGCCGGTGTTGTTCATCAGCAGCCACAACTCGGGGCGCCTGGGCAGCTCGAGGATGGCCGCCAGAATGTAGTTATAGAACCCGCCGTGGGTGATGACCGCCACGCGGTCGTCGCTGCCGGCGTGACGCTCGATCAGTTGCGCCAGGGCGCGGTAACCGCGCGGCAGGCGATCTTCGTCGGACTCGAAATCGCGGTTCCACCAGCCGCTTTCATTCAGCCAATCCGGCAGCACCAGGCGCGGAAAATTCTGCTCGAAGAACGAGCGCGGATTGCCCGCCAGGCCGATCGGCAGGCCGGTTTCCTCATCGTCGAGGTAGATGCCGCCGGCCTCGTGCACCTCGGGCCAGCCGATGAGCGGCAGGTCGAGGGCTTCGGCGACGGCGTTGCCGGTCTGCACGGCGCGCAGCATGAGCGAGCAGTAGACGTGGGTGATGCCAAAACCGCGCTCGGGACGGGCGCCGGGGGTCTGCCCGTTATCCAGCGGGTCGCCATCCCGCAATTGCCCGGCGACGCTCGTGGCCTGCTTGAGGCCCAGCCCGGTCAGTTCGGGATCGTGGCTGCGGCCCTTGTTGTCACCGGTGAGGTCCCAGAGGCGGTTGTTGGCGGATTGTGCGTGACGGATTAAAAATAATTGCATAAGTAAATCCTTTAAGAAGCCACAGAGGTCACAGAGACCTCAGAGAATTAGGAAGAAGTATAAAGAGGCTTCTGAATTATAAGACATGGTAAATTAATAGGCACGAAGAGCGCTGTGGTTAATTCTTCATTCTTCACAAAGAGATCCTTCGAACCCCATCGACCAAAATCTTCTGTCCAAAGTTGATAATCAATGCCCGCTTCAGACCGGTTGCCTTTAGATAAGAAAGCGCTTGAGCGGTAACAAAATCCGGCATGGCACTCATCGATTTCAATTCCACCACCACTTCACCACCAACCAGGATATCCAGACGCTGGCCTTTGATGACCTGGTCTTTATACCACACATCCACCGCCACCTGGCGTTGGTAATTGATACCACGGCGGTCGAACTCGATACACAGCGCTTCTTCGTAGATCGATTCGAGCAACCCGGGGCCCAGCACGCGATGCACCTCAATGGCTGCGCCGATGATCGCGTGTGTGAGTGGATCGGTCATATTCACCCCCGAAGAAATAGCCACAGAGATCACAGAGAGCTCAGAGAGAAGAAGAGAAGAGGGTTAAGAAAAGAGAAAGACTGCCACAGAGCAACTGTGTAGAATGTCAAGAAAGAAAATCAGGCTAAAACTGAGGGAAAAGGCTGCCAGGGACGCCGATCACGAACCATAGCGTTAAGGATCACCAAGAACTTCCGCATACAGGCGACCAACGCCACTTTTTTCTCCTTTCCCATGGCCAGGAGGTGATGATAGAAAGAATGAATGATAGGGTTATATTTCGTGGCACTCAGGGTAGCCATGTACAGAACCGTGCGGACACAAGGCCGTCCGCCTTTGATCCGACGCTTCCCCCGATGACGGCCACTGTCATTGTTATAGGGAGCTACGCCGACCAAGCCAGCAATCTCCTTGCGGCCCAGGGCTCCCAACTCAGGCAGATCTGAGAGCAGAATGGCAGCCGTAACTTGGCCCACCCCAGGCGCGGAACGAAGAATGTCATTCTTTTCCTGAAAGTCAGGCGTATGCCCAATCAAGTCATCAATCTGATGGTTGAGCTCAACCAACTCCTGCTGCAGGGCTTGCATGATCTTCTGGATGCTGGTCTGCATGCTCGGATGGGCGCTGCACAGGTGGTTTTTCTCCATGGTTAGCATTTCAATCACCTGGCGACGTCGGGTCATCAATGCTGTGAGCTGCTGTTCTTCTTCACTGGGTAAGCGGGTCGGCTCGGGCTGGATGGCTTCTCCAAACCGAACCAGTAAGCGTGCATCGACTTTGTCGGTCTTGGCCAGCAGGCCAATCGAGCGGGCAAATTCGCGGACTCGGCGAGGATTGACCACCGCCACCCGAAAGCCGTCCAGGGATAATAACGAGACCACCGCTCGTTCCAGTCCTCCCGTGGCTTCCACTACGATCAATCCAGGCGCTAGAGGTTTCAGCTTATCAATGAAGGCCTCGATCCCGATGATATCGTTGCTTTCTGCCCAATCCTGGCCCGCGATTGAGACATCCAGCCGGTTCTTTGAAACATCAATCCCGACCACACTTACTGAGATTTGCTGCTCCATTCTGCCCTCGTCTGTTTGTATAATGGATGTGCCCGTTCTAGCAGAATACGGTCTCTTGGACCCCACAACTGTTCGGGCAACATACACGACGGACCCGGCGACCCTGCTCTGTGACGGCCTCTTATGACCTATACCCGATCGGCCTGCCGGGTCCCATTGTATGGTATCACTCATCATTTTCATCATACTAGCCCACAGAGATCGCAGAGAATTAAGAGATTAAGCCTTTTTTAGGACGAAACCTACGACAATTATCCATCGTTTCCAAATTTTCGTTTCTCCTTTTTCTTTCCATTAATCTCTCTTCTCCTCTTTTTTTCTTATCTCTCTGTGTTCTCTGTGACCTCTGTGGCTTTCTTCTCTTATCCCTCTGTGGCTAATTCCTTCAGGAACCGCTCCTTATTCGCCCCGCGTGCCGTCTTCCCCGAACTGGTCTTGATGATCCAGCCCGCGCCGACCAGGTGCACGCGGCGCAGGGTCACGGCGGTGCCGCGGGTGACCGCCTGGCGGATCGCGTCGGCCAGGGCCTCGCGCTCGGCCGGGCCGGCGGGGTCGACCTCGGCCACCAGGGCCACTTCCTCGGTGCCGGCCGCTTCGTCGAACAGACCAAAGGCGACCACTCGGCCGGGGTGCACGCCCGGCACCTGGGACGCGGCCGTTTCGATATCCTGCGGGTAGATATTCTTGCCGCCGACGATGATCAGGTCCTTCTTGCGCCCCGAGACGAACAGTTCGCCGCCGGCCAGGTAGCCCAGGTCGCCGGTCAGATACCAGCCGCCGGGTAAAAAGGCCTTGCGGGTGACTTCCGGGCGGCGGTAATACTCGCTCAACATGCAGTCCGAGCGCAGGACGATCTCGCCGACGGCCCGTTCGGGCAAATCGGCGCCATTCGCGTCGACGACGCGCAGTGCCACGTTGGGTAACGGCCGGCCGTTCGAGAGCATGCGCACCACGGCGCGCCCGTCGTCCGCGGGGACCGGCCGGGCCACCCGCTCCACCTGCAGGGCGTCGCGGTCGATCACGTCTTCGCTGACCGGGCCGTCCAACCCGGCCTGCGTCACGGCGAACACGTTTTCGGCCATGGCGTAACACGTCATCAGGGCGGCGGGGTTCAGCCCAAAGCCGGCGAAGCGCGCGGTAAAGGCGGCGTGGCTCTCGGGGCGGCACGGTTCAGAGCAGTTGATGACGCCGCGCAGGCTGGAGAGGTCCACACCTTGCAAATCGCGGTCGCGGATCTTCTGGGCGCAAAAATTGTAGGCAAAGTTGGGCAGCCAGGTGAGCGTGCCGCGGTAGGCCGAGATGCTCTGCAGGAGCCGGTAGGGCGCGCGCACCCAGTCGAAAGGCGACATCAACACGAGTGGCACGCCCAGCAGCAGCGGCATGAGGAAGCTGGCGATCAGCCCCATGTCGTGATAGAGCGGCAGCCACGAGACGATCGTATCCCGCGCGGGGTCGAGCCGCAGTGCGCGCGAGTAGACCTCGAGCTGCCGCAGCACGGCGCGGTGCGAGAGGGCCACGCCCTTTTGCAGGCCGGTGGTGCCAGACGAGTGCTGCAGGAGGGCGATGTCGTCCGGATCGCGGCGCAGGCCGGGCAGTTGCTCCCAGTCCGGCTCGGGCGCGGCTTCTGCGCGCACCCGTTCGGCTACGATCACCGCCGGGGCATCCCCTCCCCCACCGGCAGCCAGCACCTCGCCCTCGAAGTCGGCGTAGGTGATCACCGCGGCCGGCCGGGTGACGCCCAGCAGGGCGCTCAGCTCGGCCCGGTAGCGCTCGGGGAGCAGTTTTTCGGTCAGGAAAGGCATGACAGCCGGGATGCTGCCGTTGAGCACGCAGCCGAAGTAGGCCTGCACCAGGTCGGAGCCGTGCTGCAGGATGAGCAGCACCGCCTCACCAGGGCATACGCCGTGTCCGGCCAGGACCGACTGCCAGCCCGCGGCGGCGCGTATCAGGTCCGAAACGCTCAGGGTCCAGTCCGGCTGGCGGGCAGTTTGCAGCACCAGCGCGGTCGAATCCGGCTGCGAGCGCAGCCGGTCCACCAGCAGGCGCGTGAAGGTGGCCATGTCAGGCGCGCCGCGCGTCGATCAGCTCGACCAGCTCGCCGAGCGTGTCGAAGGTATCGGCGTTGAGCTCGGAGTCGTCGATGCGCACGTTGAAGGAATCTTCGACGTACAGCGCCAGGTCGACCAGGTTGAAGGAATCGATGAGCCCCGAGGAGATGAGCGCTTCGTCGGCGCGCAGGCTGCGGTTGGGCTGCTTGAGGATGTGGGCGGCAATGTGCCGCGAGAGGGTTGTGAACGTGTCATCCATGATGGTTTGAGGGGTAAAAAGAGGGATAGGTAAATGATACCAGAAGAGGAAGAAAACTGGGATGAAGAGAATGCTGAATGATGAACCCTCTGCGAGGGCGATGATGAATGAGAAGAATTGCTGATTTCTAATTGCTGATTGCTGATTTTTGATTTCCCGTAATAACGATGCTATCCGTGTCGGGTGCAGGTTACGCGCATCTTATCCCTGAGTCCCCCGACCAGATTCCACAACGGCGTAAGGGCGCAGCGGGGAATTCGATAACCTTTCAACCAGCGACGGTCAAGCTGCGCGTGTCTTCTCCCGGGTCGCCCGACCAGATTCCACAACGGCGTAAGGGCCCAGCGGGGAATTCGAAGACCCCTCAACCGGCAATGGTCAAGCTGCGCCCGTGCCGGGTGCAGGCGCCCGTGCCGGGTGCAGGCGCCCGTGCCGGGTGCAGGCGCCCGTGCCGTGAGGAAGAAAACAGGGATGAAGAGGATGGGGAGGATGAAGAGAATGCTGAATGATGAATGCTGAATGTAGAATGCTGACCCCTCTTCGAGGGCGATGATGAACGAGAAGAATTGCTGATTTCTGATTGCTGATTTCCCCGTAATAACGGCTAACAGCCAATTGCCAATCGCTAACTGCTAAAAGCTAATCGCCAACCGCTAATTGCTAAAAGCCAATCGCCAATTGCATTTACCGGGCTTCCGCCTTATAATATTGTTTGTTCTTTCAGCGAATAAAGTTAGTGCCCACGCAATCATCCCCCCATTTCAGCGCTCACCCCGCCAGACAGGATCCCCCATGAAGAGACGTTGCCTTCTCATCGCCGCCATCATTCTGACCGCCCTGGTCCTGCGCGCCTACGCGGCCGCCACCCTGCCCATCGATTACGACGAGCCCGTCTATTACACCGCGGCCCGTTTCTACGCCAACCTGATCCAGAACGACCGCCTGGCGGAAATCCCGCGCATCGCGTTTAACTACGAGCATCCGGTCCTGGCCAAGCTGGTCTACGGCGCCGTGCTCTCGTTCTTCCCATCCGACGGGCACTACTGGGGCGATGTGTGGCAGTTCTTCAGCAACAACACCCCTATCACGGCCGCGGTCCACCCCGAAAAAGTGTTCGCCCTGCGCATGGTATCCGTGCTCTTCGGCGCGCTCGAAACCGGCGTGCTGACCCTGATCTCGCCCCTGGCCGGGCTGATCCTGGCCGTCGACTCGATGTCGATCAAGTACACCAGCGTCATCTACCTCGAGGCCCTGCCGGCCAGCCTGTGCATGCTGGCGGTTTTCCTGTTCGGCAAGGCGCACGCGTGGCTCAGGCAAAAGGAGAAGCTGTCGCTCCGGAATCACACCCGGGAGCTGCTGTGCCTGGCCGGTTCGGCGGTGTGCCTGGGCGCTGCGGCGGCGGCCAAATACCAGTACGGGATCGTGGCCCTGGCCGTCGGGGCAACCTATCTCATCACGGTGATCCCGGCACGGCGGGCCGATTGGACCCGCTGGGGTCTGTTGATCGGCCTGGCCGCGCTGGCGGCAGCGGCCTTCGTCGGCGCGGACCCGTACCTCTACCCCGATCCGGCGGGGCGGCTGGCGAACTCGCTGGCGTTCAGCCTGGATTATCAGAACGGCGAAGCGGTCCGGGCGGCGGGTTACCCCTTCCACCAGCCGCTGATCTGGCTCTCGCGCCCGGTCACGGCCTTCGCCACGCCGATCGAGAACCAGCCCATGCCCGAACGCGGCCCCGAATTCATCTTCCTGCTGGACACGTTCATCTTCCTGCTGGCCATCCTGGGCCTGCCGCGCCTGTTCAAACAGCAGCCCGTGTTTTTCGCCTGGCTGGCGATCGGCCTTGCCTTCCTGCTGATCTGGAACACCAAATGGCCGCAGTACGCCGTGCTGGTGGTGGCGCCGATGTGCCTTTCGGCGTCCGAGGGGCTGAGCGCGCTGGCGGAGGCGGGGAAGAAAACATGGACGAAGATGATGAAGAGGATGAGAAGAAATGCTGAATGCTGAATGCTGAACCCTCTTCGAGGGCGATTCTGAATGAAAAAAATTGCTGATTTCTGATTGCTGATTTACCGGAGCGACGATGTTCGCCGATTCGGGTGTAGGTACCCTTGCCGGTCTGTGACCGCGCGCGTCTTCCTCCTGGTCTCCGATCAGATTCCACAACGATGTAAGGGCGCAGCGGGGAATTAGAACACCTATCAACCGGCGACGGCCAAGCTGAGCCCGTGCCGGGTGCAGGCGCCCGTCCGGGTGCAGGCGCCCATGCCGGGTGCAGGCGCCATTTCCGGGGGCCTTCCGAATCAGAAAATTTAGCTATACGCAGCATAATCCATGGTGGCGCCATCCGGCGCCTAGCTATCGATGAAAGCGGTCCATTTCCCATTGAAGCGGGTTGTGGGTGATGTACATTGCGATTTTTTCGTAAGATTCTTCGTTGCGGATGATATGCTCCCAGTAATTTCGATGCCACACCGGCACCCCCGACAAGCCGCGCAACGCATTCACCCGCCGCGCCGAAAATGTCTTGAATTGACGCACGATTTCGGACAATGGGATCGGCGTACGGGCGGGTTCGGTACGGGCAGGTTCAGAACCTGCCCGTACCATCGCGGGTCCTGAACCTGCCCCTACTACCGAACCATCAACAATTTCAATCACGCCATGCACATGATTGGGCATGATCCCGAATGGCCCTAATTCGATGTTGGGGACGTGGTTCACCAGGTCGAACCAGGTAAACCGCACCTGCTCCCCCAGGGCGTTCAAAACCATGTCGCCGTTCACCACCTCGCCAAACAGGCATTCGTTATGGTGGGTGCAAATCGTCACAAAATAAGCCCCGGGCTGCGAATAATCGTAACCCTTAAGCCGGATGGAATGGCGATTGGGATACTGCCGGTTTGCGGAATTGTCCATACTCACCCCCCGGATCATTTTACAATGATTCTACAATTCCGAAGGATGAAGAGGAATGCCAGAAGGAATAATAAATTTTACGGACAGCTCTTGTACGGGCGGGTCCGGGACCCGCCCGTACCAAGCCTATGAAGCCGTATTACGGCACCAAATGAATTTGCTTCTTTCATTCAGCATTCTATATTCATCATTTTTCCAGCCCCTTCCACACCGCATCCAATGCCTGCAGCGCGGTCAGGTTGCGCCAGGCCCAACCCGTGGTCAGGTTCTCGGCCGAGGAGAAGTCGTAGAAGTCGGCGTGGGTCAGGTGAAAGCCGTCTGCGGTCAGGCCGTGGTTGGGCAGGGGCTGCGCAGCGGCCCAGTAGTTCCACAGCGGGATGTCGTAATCGGCGGCGACGCGGGCGATGGCCTGGTTGATCGAGTTGTCGCCCTCCAGGTTGTCGGCCTTGGTGGCCAGGATGGGCACCACGCCCTGGGCGATGGTGTAGTCGATGACCTGGCGCAGGTAGCTCTCGTAGACCTCGGCCGGCTTTTGCGACCACCAGGTCTCGAAGCTGAGGATGGCGATGGCGGGTTTGTTGGCGCGCAGCTCGCAAGCCAGCGGCGATTCGGTCGATTCGCACTGGCTGCGGTCGGCGTGCAGGGGCGAGAGGATAGCGGCGACGTTGAATCCGCCTTTGACGGCCAGGCTGGTGCGCCCGAATGAGCCCGCGAAATGGTCGATGACGCCTTGCAGGTCGGTGTACTCGCCGAGCTGGTAGGCGCCGGGCTGGTCGAAGCCGGCCAGGAAGTAGGTAGAGATGTTCTGGCAGTCGCCGATCCTGGAGAAGCGGGCCGGGTCGTTGCCCAGCGCGAGCCCCTTCTGGTAGATGGCGCGGGCCGTGTCGCTGACGGCCGGGATGACCGGCAGGCTCTTCCAGTCGTCGGGGCCCAGGGTGGGTTTGGGCGCGGTGGCCGATGGGGCGGCCGTGTCGCCGGGCTGGGGCTGGGCCGTGTCGGTCGCGGTCGGGGTGTCGCTCGGCATCAAAGCAGCGGTCGGCGAGGTAACCGGGGCGACGGCGGTGGACGGCGTCACGGCCGGGGAGCAGGCCGAGAGGAGAAGAGAGAACAACAGGATGGACAGGATGAGGAGAATGAAAAAGCGATAAGGTTTCATGGGAATGCTGAATGCTGAATGTAGAATGCTGAATGAGAAGAAGACGGTGTCAGGTATTCGGTATTAGGTATTCGGTATTAGGAATGCGGTATGTGGTATGCGGGTATCCGGCCTAAGCAACGAATACCGAATTAGCGAATCCCGATTACCGCATCAACGATTACCGATCTCTGCCCCAATTTTCCGCGCCAGCGCCGCTTCCCCGCTCGGGTCCAGGTGCACGGCCGAGTTGGTGAAGTGGGTTTCGGGGACAGCGTCCCACAGGTCCAGGTAACGCCAATTGTTGGCGGCCGCCAGGCCGGCGAGTTGGGCGCGGTAGGCGTCGTAGGCCCAGCGCGGGTAAAAGAAATTATAGCGCAGGTCTGAATTCTTACCGTTGCTGATTAATATCGGTTCGTTGACCAGCAGGACGGGCGTGTCGCCGGCCATCTGCATCCCGGCGCGCAGGGCGTCCCAGGCCAGGGCGTCCGCGGGCAGGTCGGGGCCGCTCAGTCCGGCAAAGGTGACGTCGGCTTCCAGGTCGCGCGCGGCCGGGGTGTAATCGGCCGGGTAGTCCTGGTCGATGCCGGTGGCCGCCCAGGGCAAACCAAGCAATTGCAGGCGGAAAAAGTCGGCCAGGGCGCGGCGCTGCCCGATCAGGGTGCGTCCCCAGAAGGTCGGTTCGGAGAGCGCGGCGGCGTCCAGGTCGAGCCCATAGCGCTGGATCAGGCTGCGCACGCCGGCGGCGTTGTTGGCCACGATCGGCGAGCTCAACTGGGCCGAACGCGGCAGCGATTGCAGCGTGACCGGCCACAGGATCAGGTCAGGTTGGTACTGCGCGGCGCGCTCGAGCAGCAGCAGGTCCTTGGTCAGCGACATGGTCGGGTAGCCCAGGTTGTAGGCCACCACGCGCCGGCCGTCGCGGCTCGGTAGATCGAGGGCGTTGAGCTGTCCGGCCAGGGTCTCGCCCGGGCGCAGCAGCGTGCCCCAGACGGACGAATCGCCGACCACCAGCACGCGGTACTCGCCGGCGGGCTTGGCGGCGGGCAGGGCCAGGGACGCGAACATGGCGTCCAGGTCGTAGAGCGAGAGGTTATCCGAGCGCTGGATGTTCTCGCCGAAGGGCAGGCGCTGGCGGCCGGGGAAGACACTGTTGTAGAGGCTGAGTCGGCTGAAGGCGCCCGGCGGGATCAACGCCACCAGCAAATCGAGGATGACGAAGAGCAGCACGCCCTTCCACAGGGCATTGAACAGGGTGCGCGTCGGACGGTCCATGGTCCCCCTCCCCTACCCCAACCCGAACAGGCGCATAAGCGTCCGCCCGGCCAGCGCCGGATCGGGCAGGGCAAACCACACCCAGCCCAGGCTGACGTAGACGAAGGTCAGAGCGGTGGTCATTGGCGGCAGCGCCGCGGCCAGCAACCGCTGGACGGTCGCAGGTATGGGTGAAGCATTCAGCGCGGCGGCAACCGCAGGACGGCCGCAGGCGCGCGATTTGATCCAGTCGCTCCAGCGGTTGTTGGCGAACAGTCCCAGCCCGTGCCACACACCCCAGATCACGAAGCCGGGCGTCACCCCGTGCCACAGGCCGATCAGGGTCATGGTGGCGAGCTGGGTGATGAGGACGATGCTCCACACCGGCAGACGGCCGTTCGATCGCAGGGCGCGGGTGAGCGGGTTAAAGGCGTAGGCGCGGAACCACTGGGTGAGCGTCATGTGCCAGTTGTTCCAGAACTGGGTCAGGCTGGGCTTGCGGTAGGGATGGTTGAAGTTTTCGGGCAGGCGGATGCCCAGCAGCAGTCCCAGCCCGATGGCGATGTCGGTGTAGCCGGCGAAGTCGAAATAGATCTGCAGCGAATAGGCCAGCAGCATCAGCCACAGCCAGCCCGGCGCGGTCGATTGGGCGGCTGCGGTCGGGCTGAGCGCGACCAGCGCCAGGGCGTCGGCCAGCACGAACTTCTGGAACAGGCCGGTCAGCAGGCGGCGGCCGGCGTTGGCCAGGTCGGCGGATGCGAGCGGCGCCGGGGCGCGCAGGTCCTTGATGAAGCGCTCCAGGCGGTCGATGGGCCCGGCGGTGAAGGCCGGGAAGAAGATGGCGTAGGTGAGATATTCGCGCAAGGTCACGGCCGGCAGGCGACGGGTGGCGCGGTCGCGCAGGGTGTGGATGAGGCGGAAGGCTACGTAGGAGAAGCCCAGCCAGCGCAGGTCGGTCGATTGGGCCAGGGCAGCTTCCTGCCCCATCAGGGCGCGCAGCCCGGCCGCGCTCCACTGGGCCAGGGCGGGCGTCTTGAGCAGCACGAACACCAGGACGAGTACGAGTATGCCGGCGGTCAGGATGCGCGGGGTGGGCCGGGTGAAGCGCACCAGCAGCAGGGTCAGCAGGGCGGCAGCGGCCAGCACGACCAGCACCGGCAGGGTCTGCGGCGGGCGCGAGGGCGTCAGCAGGCCGGTCTGGGAAAGGTAGCGGGTGAGGGCCACCAGCAGCACCGTCCCGGCCAGGGCAACGCCGGCGATCCAGTTCTCGCGTTCACGGCGGGTTTCGGGCGGCGCGGTCACGGCCCAGCACAGCGTCGCCAGGGCGAGCGTGGCGACGGGGAAGTAGAAGTCGAAGTTGCGAATGGGAACGGCCGGCTGCAGCCAGAAGATGGCCAGGGCCGAAGCGACCAGCAGCAGCCAGCCCCAGGCGCGCGGGTAGGCGGCCGGCCGCAGGTGAAAGATCAGCCGGGCCAGCAGAATCGCCGCGCCGAAGGCCAGGATGTGGGTCAGGCCCATACTAGAAGCCCTGGTAAATCCACAGCGGGGCCGAATCGGCGGTGAAGATCACCAGCGCGATGAGAATCAGGCAGACCAGCAGCGCCAGCAGGTTCTCCTTCGAGAAAACGCGGCGCAGAACGTTTAGCGGTAGCCGCATACGCGCAGCTCGCCGCCCTCAGTGGCCACCTTGAAGACGCGGTCGCCGAGTGGAAATTCCTGGAGCTCGCCGTTGTAGCTGGCGGTGATCTTGCCGCTGCACATCACCAGGGTGGTGTCGCCGTCCTGGCCGGTCGTGGCGCAGTCCGGCCCCACGAGCTGGGCTTCGACGTTCTGGAAGGCATCCATTTCGGTGAGCGCGCTGGCTTCCCAATCGGCGCAGGAGAGGGTGGAGAGCTGGTCGGACTGCCTGGCGATCAGGGCCTGCAGGTAGGCAGCGACGGTTTGAGCCGCGTCGTCCTTGCCGCCCGAACAGGCGGTCAGCAGGAGCAGCGCGAGGGTCAGCGAAAGCAGCAGGAGGACAAAACGGCGCATACTCACCTCGATATTCATAAAGGGGATTTAAGCAAGTTGCATCCGCAATTATACCTGAGAAGGCATCCCCCACCCTGGCGGTCAGCGGGATCAAATCCAGGTTTACTTAAAAAACGGGGTGAGACTGCCAGGGGAAGCAATCCCACCCCAAGTCCGGTATTAAATTTTTCAGGACGCAAACGTCAAAAACAGAAAACGTTCGATTGGCTATGGAAAAATGTAGATACGATGCGAAATCCAGAGCGGCAACCGTGAAATTCCCCACAAATGGTAATCAACAATAACGATCTGGATGATTTATTCTAGCATATTACAGGGAAAGTTCAAGCAGTGCATTTGTTAAAGGATTCCAAGAACCATTAAGCTATACGCAGTTTTCAAAGACGATGTTACCCTGAATGCAAAGATTGCATTCAGGCCAGAAGGCGAAAAATACCCGCAGGCCTGAGGATCATTTTTACACTCTGGCCAGGCTGCAAATTCTGCATTCAGGCCTGCCGGAAATCTTTGCCTCAAGGCCGCCGAACGTGCAAAAAATGCACGCCGGGAGGGTGCAAAATCTGCACTTCACCTGCGTGCAAAAATTGCACGTGATTCATATTAACGACTCTTAATTAACGACTTATTACGAGGAAGGAGAAGAAGGGTATTCGGTATTCGTTGATTCGGTATTCGGAGATGAGTGATGAGTCGAGATCGGGAACACTTGCAAAGGTTGATTTACGATCTTATTCTACAGCCAAGTGCTAACCGCCAACAGCTAATCGCTAACAGCTTTCTTCCTCCGTCCGCGGATGATCTCATTCGGCAGGTGCAGGTTCCAATCATAGCGCGGGGAACGCGAGGGCTGCTTGTAGGCGCCCAGGTCCACAGCCCCGGCGGTGTAATCGTTGAGGAAGCGGCCGATGGCCAGGGCGGCCAGCTGGCTGGCCGGGATGCGCAACTCCTCGCCCAGGGCCTGCAAACGCCGGCGCAGCACGGGCGGCAGATCGTAGGTTACGCGCTGCTCGCGCCGGGCGCGGGTGTGTTCGCGTTCCCTGCGGCGGCGGGCCTGTTCGCGCGGGGTGAGATGCGCCTGGGCCTGGATCCGTTCCAGCGCCTCGAGTTTCAGGTTCAGGTCGGTCATGGGTGTTTTCCATCCGTCAAGGATACTTAAAATCATAGATCGAAATGCCAAAATATACAAGGGGCGACACTCAAATAATCATAGCGTCGCCCCTTGGAGGTTTACAACGTTTGAAAATTCAGCTTTTGGCGGATCCGGGGGGTTTCATTCGTCGGATTGAAAGAATTCTTTTTGGACCATTCATTCCCAAAAATGAACCTTCCGACGGGCCAAATTCCGTCTGTAAACCGAGGAATCGGTAAAGTTAGGACCGGGCTGCTCCCCCCCTATTTGAGGGAAGCCGTGATCCCCCGAAAGCGCCGGTCCTGATCTGTTACCACGGTTACGAATCCCTCTTGAGAAAAAGAAAAGCCGCACAGGTTTGTGCGGCTTTTCGAAAGGAAGGACGGTTTCAGCGGCGCGATAGACGCGCTGTGATCAGTCGGGAGAGCTCGTCCAGGTAAACCAGCAACCCTTCCGCCTGACCGGTGACGACCAGTTTGTCGGCGATTTCGTCCAGCGCCTGCGTCTGCGAAAACTCGTCCAGCGCGTTGATGGTATTGGCAAACCGGCGCAGCCCGCTGGCGGCTTTGTAGACCGGGTCGGGCTGCGCGGGTGGATCGTTCTTGACGGCCGGCGAGGTGGCCGTCTGGGCCGCCGCGGCTTCGACCACTTCATCCGAGGTCAATTGATTCTGAATGCTGACGCGCAGCATGCGTTCCCACTGCGCCGGGGCCAGCGCGAGCACTTCGCGCAGCACGCGTTCCGGCAGGCGGTGGCGGTCGGCCAGCTCGAGCAGCGGCGTGGGCAGTTGCAGGATGTTGAGAAGCTGGACCATGCGCGGGCGGGTCAACTGCATGACCGGCATGATGCGATCCCACAACCCGGCCGGCATGCGCTGCGAACGAGCCTGGCGGAAATACTCGAAATCATCGTTCAGGGCCGCATCGGGCTGGATACCCAGTTCCGCCAGGATGAGCGAGGCGACTTCGCAGGCCTGCCCCACCGCGGAGGGCGGTTCGGCGTGACGGTTCTCCAGCACCTGGCGCTGGCGGGTCGGGCGGCTGATCACTTCGACACGCAGACGGGGTTCGTCCGTCAGATGATGCTGGACCTTCTGCAGACAGGCCGCCCAGAAGCGGCGCTCGCCGGTTTCGATCAGGAAGATGTAACGGCCATCGGTTGCGGGCGCCCAGGTGCCGGTGATCGGTTTGATCTGGCCGTGTTCTTCGAAGGAAGATCCCATGGCCAGCAGGCGATCGAGTTCGGCCCGGTAGGCGGGTTCGGTGTGGGCCAGCGCCAGCCAGGCTTCGGCACTCTGATAACAATCCGACTTTCCGGTAAAGAAATCCCGGCGCAGCGGCGTGGGCAGCAGGCGGCGGGGTTGAAATCGGTCCGGCAGCATTTGGGACGGCTTGAGGCGTTCGATGCGTTCGACGGTGCTGGCTTCAGCGGGTTGGGCGGACTGAGCCGGCTTGAGATCGATCTTGGGTTCATCCGTCTCGGCAGGGAAATCTTCGAAGGCGTTGAAGCGTTTACGCGGCATAAGTGCCTCCCGAATTCGTGCGCTGCAAGACCAGGTCGACCAACTGAGCATATTCCTGGGTGGGCCTCGAACTGGAGGCGATCTGCTCCCCGCGGCGCTGGCGCGGCGGGCGGTAGGTAAACACATCCACGTGGCTGGAATGCGCGTAGGCCAGATCGGAGGAGCGGTGGATGGGCGGCAAAATGTAACCGCGGTAACGCTTTTCCAGCTCGACCAATATTTCCTGCGCCTCGCCGCGCTGCTCCTCGAGCAGCGTTGGCAGATAGCCCAGGATCTTCAATTCAGGGCGAAACAACATGCGGATCTGTTCGATGGTGCGTTCCAGTTCACGCAGACCGGAGACGCCCAGGTAGCTGGTCTCGACCGGGATGATGACTGCATCTCCGGCCACCAGGGCATTGACCAGCAGATCGCCGGTGTTGGGGGGAGTATCGATGATGACGTAGGCGAACTGGTGAGCCACCGGGGACAGCGCGCGAGCCAGGCGGGTTTCATTGGCCATCAACGTCGGCAGCACCCGCGCCGCTTCCACCATGGAAGCCCGGTGACTGGGGATGTAAAACAGGTTATCATGATGGGTGGAGCGCTGGATCAGGCGTTGCACGGAGGGTGGGGGAGTCTCTGTGAGCAAACTGGCCAGCGAGTCGGCGGGTTGCACGGGAGGCTGCCCAAATGCGGTCGCCAGCAACGCGTGCCCCTGCGGATCCATATCCACCAGCAACACCCGTCCGGCCGGGCCGGGACGATCGGCAAGACGCAACGCCAAACCGGCTGCCAGATTGACCGCTGTGGTGGTCTTGCCTACCCCGCCCTTTTCATTCGCAACTGTGATGGTGAGCGCCATTTGCACCTTCTTAAGCCTAAAAATCCCTGATTAATGCTACATCACGCTTCGATTTCTGTTTTTCTGCTATATAATGATCGGACAGTGATAGTTTAGCATAAAACGACCTGAGATTCAATAAATTACGCTAAATCATGTTCCAAACCCAACAAGTTACGTTAACTTCTTGTAATTTGCCTCCAATTGTGCTTTAATAATCCAAGGAGTGGAGGATTTATGTTTAATACTGCGAGCGATGAAGAATGGAAAGTGGCGCGGCTGGATCGCTTGGGGCTCAAGGAAGATCCCTTTAAGCTGTCGGCAGACCCCCGCTTTCTCTTTCTCGGCCCCGAGCACCTGGCCGTCTACCGCCAGGCGCAGGGCGTCATTTCGCGGCGGCGCGGCCTGGCGCTCATTTCGGGAGATATGGGCATGGGGAAAAGCTCCCTCGCCCGTCGCCTGTATGACGTCTATGCCGCCGAAGAGAACGTACTGATTTGCTACATTCACACCGCCGCCTTCAAGTCCGCCATGGACGCTGCCCGCCAGATCTCGATGGCGCTCAACGTACCCCCGCAGCGCAGCTTTCAGCGCCAGATGGAAGGCCTCGAACGCCTGATGGCGGACGCCTACACGGCTCACCGCAATGTCATCATTTTACTCGATGACGCCCAATTGATGGATCCGGACGCCTTGGAAGTGATTCACCGCCTGTACAATTTCGATTACGACGCCAAGGTGGCCCAGGTGATCGCGTTTGGGCAGCTTGAAATGTCGGCGGTTTTCGAGACCAATAAAGCGGTCAACGCGCGCGTGTTCGTACGACTGGCGCTGCCGCCGCTCACCCTTTCCTCCTCTTTGCAGATGGTGCTCTTCCGCTTGCGTGTTGCCGGCCGCAACAGCCCGCTCATCGACGACGACGCCTTCGAGATGCTTTACGAAGCCTCGCAGGGCGTGCCGCGTGAAATGATCCGCCTGTGCGCACTGGCCACCGATTTGCTCCTGGCAAGCGATGCCACCGCCATCAATATCGATATTGCTCGCGAGGTGTCGAAACAATGACCTCTTCACATTCCTCTAATCGCAGCGCCTGGGTTCAACTGTACGAAGCCCGGCGAGTCCTTTCTGAACCGGAAACCCGCCCGCCAGGCCGCCCGCCCGCGCCCATCCCGCGCCACAAGGTCGGCATTACCCTGTCACAGGGAGAAGTCAACGAACTGGAAGAATGGCAGGACCGGTTTTCCAATCTGATCGGCCGCAAGGTCTCGGTTGGAGAAACGGTGGGGATTCTCACCCGCATTTGCAGCGGCCGCCTGGCGCGCATGGGTGATGAGGCCAATGTGGACAACCTGCTGCAGCTCGTCGAACGCATGGCCGGCGGGAACGAGTAATTTCTACCCGAAACGAGCCCTATTTAGGGAAGAAATAACGATGAGGATATTTCGCATAACCAACCCAACTTTGACTTCCTCTCGAGACTCCTCCGGACGAGGGCTTGATTATTCCGATTTTCGATGTATGATAAATAGAAAATATGTTCTGTTATTCTTCATCGAATTCGTTCATTAAAGGGGGTGATCATGATGGACCAGCCCCCCTCTGGCCAACAGGGACGCCATGCTGACCCGCACTTCGCTTCTCATCCAACAGCTCGTTGACAGCCGACAGGTTAAAGTGAACCTGGAGACCGGCGAGGTGTTCGGCCTGCGGGGCAAGGTTCTGAAAACACGGATCGACCGATCCGGTTACAGCACCGTCAGCCTGGCGCGCAATCACCTGCCCGTACACCGCATCATTGCCTATGCTGCCTTCGGTGAAGTCGCGCTGCAGGCCGGCAAGGTCATCACGCACCGCGACGGAAACCCGCGCAACAACGCGGCCACCAATCTGGCGGTGCGGAGCGCGGTCGAGCAACGGCCCTCCAGGCAGCGCCTGCGCCTGCGGCTGGGGTGGGGGGTAAGCCTGCCGGGCGGAGAAATTCACGCGGCCTTCGACAGCCGCGAACTGGCCGAAGAATATGCCGCCTGGAAGTACGGCGCAAACGCTGCCGTCCTTCCGGTGCGTTGAGAATGGAGGTACCTTTGGAAAATCCCTTCGAAGCTCCAGTTTTCAAACCCAGGTCCGAACGCAGCTTGGAATTCCGCGGCAAGCAAATTGCCACGGCCGATCTGGCCGACGGCAAGGGTTATGTTTCGCTGCGCTCGCTGTGCGAGGCCTTTGGGTTGGATTCACGCGCGCAGCGCAAGCGCCTCTCACGCCAGCAGGGCTATTTTGCGCCCTACACGGCCACCATTCTTTTGAACACCCCGGGCGGCGCCCAACCCGCGCTGTGCCTGATGGCTTCGGCCGTGCCGCTCTTCCTGACCGGCGTCGAACTGGAACGCGTGCAGGATGAGCAGGCGCGCGAACTGCTGACCGCCTTTCTGGATGAAGCCCACACCGTGCTGGCCGAGCACTTCGGCATCAGCGAACGCGGCGAGCTCCAGTTTCTGCGCGAATCGGTCGGCCGCATGGTGGCCGAGCAGGAAACCTTCGAAGAGGAACTCTCAAAAAAAGTCGAGGCGGAGCTGGCCGAGCTGCGTAAGTCGCACGACGAAAAGGTGCAGCAAATTCGCGGCGCCTTTGGCGATTTGCGCAAGCAGGTGACCCAGATCGAGGCAGTGGCCGGGCCGAAGGTCCGTCTCAACCCCGAGCAGTTGGGCCAGCTCCGCCAGGCTGTTGCCACGCTGGGGACCCTGATGCAGGAACAGGGCATCCCCAAACCCTATCCGGGGATTTACATGGATATCACCCGATTGTCGGGCGTCAGCCGATCGGAGGACATCCGCCAGGAAGACTTTCAGATGGTGGTCGACTTTCTGGAAGGCCAGGTGCGCGCGCTGACCCGCAAGTCGGCGCCGGCCTCGAGCTCAACGCAGACTTCAGGTTCGTAGGGAACCGCCGCCGGGGGCGTTGCTCCGGCAGGACACCGAATGGAATCAGCCGTTCAAGCCAGGCAAATGAACTTGCAGGCGCCTTCTCCCGAGGAGGCCTGGCAGGTTGTGCTGGGGCAGCTTCAGGGACAGGTGGAGCGGGCAAGCTACCGCACCTGGCTCGAGCCGCTGCAGCCGGTGGCCTTTACGAACGGCACTTACACGCTGGCAGCCGCATCCAGTTATGCCCGCGATCTGGCCGAGTCGCGTTTCGGCGCCACCATTTCAAGGCAGCTCAGCGGCGTGTACGGCAATCCGGTCAAGCTGGACCTGGTGGTGACCGGACCTGCGAAAGTGAAAGCGGAAGCCGGGGTGATCGACGCGCCGCCAGAGACGGACGTGGAAAAACCGCCGCGCGTGAAGGAAAACCGCAAAACGGCGGCCGCTTCACCCCGCAAGCTGGCCCTGGCGCGGGCTTACGGCGACAAGCGCGCCGCGGTCATCCAGCCCGAACGCGCCATCGTGGTGACGCACTATTTCATGAGCCGCTGGACGCCGCTGTTGGGCCATTCAGCGGTGCATCTGATCATGACGGCGCGCAGCATGTGCTACTGGAATCCGCTCAACGGCGAACTGCGCAACGTGATCGATACCGAGATGGGCGAGCTGGCCGAACGCGCGGCGATGAGCGTGCGGACCGTCAAGGATATTCTGGCCAACGAAACCGTGCAGCATTACTTCCTGCGCTACAAAGTGCGCCGCATGATGACTCAGAATGGTGTGCGCACGGCCGGCATCACCCTGCTGGTGCGCATGGACGATCCGCTGACCCCGGATGACCAAAAGACGCACGATATATCCGAGTCTGAAAACTGGTATACACCCGATTTTGGGCCGGAAGAGGATGAGGAAGAAGAGTGAAGGGTGAAAGGTGAAGAGTGAAGCGGAGGAGGAAGTTGCCATCCTCCTCATACCACAGCAACTCATTCCTCATCACTCATACCTTTTTTCATCCTTCATTCAACATTCTCTTCACCGCCTGCAGTGTAATTTCCACTGCGGCTTCTCTTCCCACCTTACTCATATTGATAATAAGGTCGTAACCGCGCGCGTCCCACGGATCCTGATGGGTGAAGGTCGAGACGTAGGCGCTGCGTTCGCGGTCGTTGGTCTCGAGCAATTTGCGTGCCTCGGCGGCTTCGACGCAATACAGTTTTTGCGCGCTCGCGATGCGTTCGGGCAGGTCGGCGTGCACCAGAATGTTGAAACAGCGCGGGTGGTTGCGCAGAATATAACGGCCGCAGCGTCCCAGAAATACGGCCGCCTTTTTCTCGGCGATGCGCGCGATGATCGTCGATTCGAGGTCGAATAGCTCCCGGTCGGTGGGAAGGTAGTTTTCCATCGACAGGCATTCGGATGGATTGGTGTAGACGGCCAGGCGGCTGAAGGACTCCCAAAAACTGCTCAGGCGCTCCTCGCGCTGCTCGACGACACTTTCGGCCACATGCAGCTTTTCGGAAATGTATTGCAGGATCTGGCGATTGACGAAGGGCACGCCCAGGTGATCGGCGAGCCGCTGGCCGAGGAACGATCCACCGCTGCATAACTGGTGGCTAATGGTGATGGCGAAAAGCTGCTCTGACATGGGAATCCCTCCGGGGGAGCCGTTGGTTGCCGGCAATTGGCGATTGGCGATTGGCAATTAGCGATTAGCAACTGGCTTGTATACATTGTACATCGAGAAAAACGATACTGATCTTGTTTATATTAATTGTGGAATTGGATTGATTCCCTGTCCTATCTCTTTTCCTGGATATCCTTAATATCCTGTTGATCCTGTAAATCCGATCTTCTACAAGCGCATGAAATCGACGCGGGTGGCGGGCGGCATCTTTTCGAGCGCGTAGCGGAAGGTGGTGCGGCTGAGCGTCGAAAGATTGGCGCGCAGGTATCCTTCGACTTCCCCGGGGTGAGTCAGGTACGCATATTTCAAGAGCCACCCGACCGCCTTTTGAATGTGGATGTGCGGGTCGTCTTTCAAAAGGTCGCAGATCGTCTCGACCCGATTGAATTCCGCGTTCACCCGGAAGGAGGCCCGGGTGGATTGGATCAGGCAAACGGCGGAGGCCCGGCGGACGTAGACCTTTTCGGAATGCGCCCAGGTGAGCGCGGCATCGAAAAGCTGCGGAAATTTCTCGATCATGGGGTTGAGGACGCGATAGCAGAAGACATCGCAGGCGCCCCAGGAACGGATGTGCTCGAGCAGCCATTTCTGATAGACGTCAAAATAGGCGAGCTCATAGGCGCTTTGCCTGCGCTTGATCCACAGTGTGACCAGCCAGAACGCACGCCAGTTTCCACTCGAAACCAGTTCGTCGCAGGCTGCGACAAATGACTCCGGGTCCGCTGGCATCTTCGCATACCCTTTTCGATAGTATGCATCCAGAGCTTTTGCATTGGTAAGCTGCTGGATCTCCTGGATGGCATTCGCGATTTCTGCAACCATGAATTTTCCTCGAAATTATTTTCTATTATTATCTCACAAAGAAGAAAATTATGAGAGGATGGGACCTGAAAATGGTGCAACGGGATGGCAGCCGAGAAACCTGTTCTCAGGGCGGTTTGCTTCCGATATTCAGACCACAAATATGTGATTTCCATTATTTCTGATACCCGGTTTATGCTTGCCATCCAGGATATCTTTTATATAATTATTAGATACACCAACAATGCCTACATCGTGAATATTCCTTCTACGAAGGAGGTGGTGCCATCGGGGGATGCATCTGGATTCGTCAGCAGTTTTTCTCTTGTTGACTCCCACACAGTTACAACCCAATCGTTTATGGAGGAGACCATGAAAAGAGTTTCGCTATTGCTCAGCCTGCTCATCCTTGGCAGTCTGCTGCTTTCGGCTTGCGGTACGGCAGCGAGCGCCAATACAATCAAAGTCGGTGTGATCGCAGAACTGACGGGTGATATTCCGGCCGTTGGCGCTTCCTGCAAGAACGCCGCCGAGATGGCTGTCAAAGAGGTCAATGATGCAGGTGGGCTGGATGTCGGTGGCAAGAAATACACCATCGAGCTGTTCATCGAAGATAACGCCGGCAAGGCTGACCAATCGGCCTCAGCGGCGCAGAAATTGATCACCCAGCAGAATGTGGTTGCCATCATCGGCCCCAACGCCAGCCGCTACGCCATTCCGGCTGCCGAAGTGGCCGAAAGCTCGAAGGTTCCCCTGATTACGCCCTGGTCCACCAACCCCAAAACAACCCTGGACGCCAAAACCGGCCTGCCCAAGAGATATGTCTTCCGCGCCTGCTTCATCGACCCGTTCCAGGGGCGTGTAGTGGCCAAGTTTGCTTTAGAGCAATTGAAGACCACCAAGGCCGCCGTGCTGTACGATGTGGCTTCTGACTATAACAAGGGCATCGCCGAGTTCTTCAAGCAGACTTATGAAGAAAATGGCGGCACAGTCGTCGCCTTTGAAACCTACACCACCGGCGACAAGGACTTTTCGGCGCAGTTGACCAAGATTAAAGACGCTGCTCCGGAAGTGATCTTCCTGCCGAATTATTATTCCGAAGTCCCGCTGCAGATCCAGCAGGCCCACCGCCTGGGCATCGAAGTGCCGTTCCTGGGCAGCGATTCGTGGGGCTCGGCCGAACTGATCAAACTCTGCGGCACCGAGTGCGAAGGGTATTACTTCAGCACCCACTATGCGCCGGATGCAGCCACCCCCGTGGCGACCAAGTTCATCGCAAGTTACAAAGCCACTTACGGCCAGACGCCGGATGATGTGGCCGCCCTGACCTACGATGCCTTTGGCCTGTTGTGGACCGCGTTGAAGAATGGCGGCAAGACCGACCGCGAATCCATCCGCAACGCGCTGGCCACCATCCCGAATTACGAGGGTGTGACCGGCACCATGAAATTCCAGGAAGGCTCCGGCGATCCAATCAAGAGCGCTGTGATCCTGCAGATCAAGAACGGCGCCTTCGTGTGGTACGCCAACGCCAATCCATAGATCGAACTCCTTTCAATGGGGCGCGGCCGCTTCGCGCCCCATCCCTTTTCCCTTGAACGCAGTCTTCACGGCTGCCCGCCTGTGAATTCACATGATCATTGCCGGCGGATTAACTCTCTCCAAGTTACTGTTCCCCCATTTGTATCTTTCCTCTCCCCGGGCGAATCTGCCGGCGGAGAGTGATAACCGTTCGCTCCCAGGAGGTGCTGACGTATGATCTACTTCCTCCAACAATCGCTCAACGCGCTGCAATTAGGGAGCATCTACGCGCTGATTGCGCTGGGCTATACCATGGTCTACGGGATTTTGACCATGATCAACTTTGCCCATGGCGACTTGTTTATGGTCGGTGCGTTCTTTTGCTTTCTGGTGGCCACTTTTCTCCACCTGTCGTTCATACCAACCCTGTTGATATCGATGATCGGAGTTGCGTTATTGGGCGTGGCCATCGAGCGCGTTGCTTATAAGCCGCTGCGCCAGGCGCCGCGGGTTTCGGCTATCATCACCGCATTGGGCGTGGGCCTGTTCCTGGAGAACTTCACGCTGGTTTTCTATCCTTATCCCCAATCGGTGCCTCAACTGCTGCCCGAAATCACCTGGAATCTGGGCGGCGTTACCGTATCATTCTTGCAGGTATTGATCATCGCGCTGTCGGTTGTGTTGATGATCATTCTGGACTTCATCGTGCAGAAAACGATGGTGGGCATGGCCATGCGCGCCATCTCGTGGGACAAGTCGATTGTTCCGCTCATGGGCGTGCCGGTGGACCTGATCATTTCGGCTACTTTCGCGTTGGGCACCAGCCTGGGTGGAGCAGCCGGGGTGATGTATGCGCTGGCATTTCCGGTCATCGATCCCTACATGGGCATTTTGATCGGCTGGAAGGCCTTTATTTCAGCGGTGGTCGGCGGTATCGGTAATATCCGTGGCGCAATGATCGGCGGTTTCATCCTGGGCACGGTGGAAATCATGGTGGCGGCATACACCAACAGTTCCTACCGCGATTTCGTGGCCTTCGGCCTGCTGTTGATTTTGCTGATCTTCCGGCCCAACGGCATCCTCGGCAAGCCGCGCATACAAAAGGTGTAACCATGGCTGCCGAAAAGAAAACCACTCTCAAAAATACATTTGATAAACTGGCCCCCGCCTGGGAACGCATCGCCAGCAGCCGCAAGGCGCTGCCGATCCTGCTGGTAGTTGGGCTGGTGCTGTCGTTTGCCATTCCACAATTCGGATTGGTCAACCTGTACATTCAGTTGATCATGATGTACGTTGGAATCAACATCATCCTCACCATCAGCCTGAACCTGGTCAACGGCTACATGGGCGAGTTTTCGGTGGGGCACGCCGGGTTCATGGCCGTGGGCGCCTATATCTCGGCGGTGTTGACGACGATGATCATTCCCACCCAATTGAACCCGTACCTGTTCCCGCTGGTGGTCATCGCCGGCGGCCTGGGAGCCGGGCTGGTGGGCTTGATCGTGGCCTTCCCGTCCTTCCGCACGCGCGGCGACTACCTGGCCATCATCACCCTGGCCCTGAACATGATCGTCAAGTCGGTTATCGAGAATATCGATGTCATCGGCGGACCGCGCGGTATCCCAGGCGTGGAGAAGCTGACCACGCTGCCCTGGGTGTTCATCTGGACGGTCATTTCGATCTGGGTCATTCGTAATTTCATTTACTCGAATTACGGGCGCGGCGTGCTTTCGATCCGCGAGGACGAAATCGCCAGCGAACTCATGAGCGTGAACACGCGCACCTCCAAACTGCTGACCTTCGTCATCTCGTCGTTCTTCGCCGGGGTGGCAGGTGCCCTGTTTGCCCACGTGCTGCAGTTCATCAGCCCCAAGGTGTTCGACATCCTGAAGTCGACGGATATCCTGATCATGGTCTACCTGGGCGGCATCGGTTCGATCGCCGGCTCGATCCTGGGTGGGACCATCTACACCGTACTGCTGGAAATCCTGCGCCCGTTGGGGCAGTGGCGCATGGTGTTCATGCCCCTGTTGCTGGTGCTGCTGATGATCTTCCGGCCGCGCGGCATTATGGGCTTGCGCGAGCTGCGCTGGTTCGTGCCGGGCTACGACCTGTTCGCCATCAAACGCTGGCGCGCCAAGAAGGAGGCCGGTCATGACACCGCTGCTGCAGATTGATCACGTCACACATTACTTCGGCGGGCTGTGCGCGGTCAATGACTTCAACCTTGACCTGGAGACTGGCGAACTGGTGGGCATCATCGGCCCGAACGGCGCCGGCAAGACGACCATCTTCAACCTGATCACGGGGGTCTACAAGGCCACCAAGGGCAGCATCCGTTTGAAGGAAAAGGAACTGGTGGGGCTGAAACCCAACGAGATCACCAACCGGGGTATCGCGCGCACCTTCCAGAATATCCGTTTGTTCAAAGACCTGACGGTGCTGGATAATGTGCGCACTGCCTGCTACGGGCAGGTGCATACCACCCTGGGCGGCGCGCTGCTCGGACTGCCGGCCAACATCCGGGAGGAGGAACGCATCGCCGATCAGGCCATGGACCTGCTGGCAATCTTCAAGCTGGATAACCTGGCGGGTGAAATATCCAAGAACCTGCCCTACGGCCAGCAGCGCCGCCTGGAAATTGCCCGCGCGCTGGCGACGAACCCATCTTTACTGCTGTTGGACGAACCCGCGGCGGGCATGAACCCCAATGAAATCGAGCAGTTGATGGATTTCATCCAGTGGATTCGCAAGGATTTCAAATTGACCATCATTCTGATCGAGCACCAGATGCGCCTGGTCATGGGCATTTGCGAGCGAATCAAGGTGGTGGATTTTGGCGCGACGATTGCCGAGGGGCTGCCGAAGGAGATCCAAAACAACCCGCGCGTGCTGGAAGCCTATCTGGGACCAGGAGGTGTGGGATGAGCGCAAGCAATCTGATGTTGGAAGTCAAAAATCTGACCATCTCCTATGGCAATATCAAGGCGGTGAAAGGCATTTCGTTCGAGGTGCATGAAGGCGAGATCGTTACGCTGATCGGCGCGAACGGCGCGGGCAAATCTTCGACGCTGCGGGCCATTTCAGGGGTCATCCCGTGGGGCGGCGAGATCAACTATCGCGGCAAGACGCTGAAAGGTGTTCCGGCGGACCGCATCGTGGCGATGGGAATCGCCCAGGTGCCCGAGGGGCGCGGTATTTTCGGCAGCCTGACGGTGCAGGAGAACCTCAAACTGGCCACCTGGCAGCGCAAGGATAAATCCGAGATCAGCAAGGATTTCGAGCGCGTGTTTACCATCTTCCCGCGCTTGAAGGAACGCCTCAGCCAGCCGGGCGGGACCCTTTCGGGCGGCGAGCAGCAGATGCTGGCCGTGGCACGCGCGCTGATGAGCCGCGGCAGCATGGTGCTGCTGGACGAGCCGTCGATGGGCCTGGCTCCGGTGCTGGTGCAGGAAATCTTCCGCGTAATCAGTGAGATGAACGCCAGCGGCACCACGGTGCTGCTGGTGGAGCAAAATGCCAACATGGCCCTGCGGCACGCCAACCGCGGCTACGTGCTGGAGACAGGCACCATCAGCATGTCCGGCAGCGGCGAGCAGCTTTTGGGCGACGCGCGGGTCAAGGAGGCCTACCTGGGCGGGTGAAGAATTACAATCTTCGATTGGGAAACCCTCTGGGAATGATGAATGCTGAATGAAGAATGCTGAATGATGAACGCAGAGCCCATTCCGAGGGCCGGTTGAGAAGAGGAGGAGATTGCTGATTTCTGATCGCGGATTGGATGAAGAAAACATCAATCTCTCTCCTCTTCCAGTATGGCGCGCCGAGGACACGGATCGTTTATCAGCCCGTTCCAATATCTCCGCCGATCCCTGTCGAAGGCGACCTGCGTGTCGCCCCTTTGCCGGGGGCGCCTGGGAAGCCGACGGGTGTACCCCTCTGCCGATCCCTGTTGAGGGCGGCCTGCGTGTCGCCCTCTTGCCGGGGACGCCTGGGAAGCCGACGGGTGTACCCCTCCGCCGATCCCTGTAGAGGGCGACCTGTGTGTAGCCTGCCAATGTTGGACGAGAATGTCGATGGGTATCTTCTTTCATAGCCCCCAGGCCTTGGATCGATTGGGGGCGCACCGCCGGCCTGCGCCGGAAGATTGGGCCGGACGCTTTTCCAAACATCCCGATATCGATCTCGTGTGAAGAAATTTCCGCCGGAATGGGAAGAGAGCGGTAAGATAAAGGAATTTACAGGGCGGAATCGAAGCGCGGTTTTGGGGGGAACCCGGAAGATTTTGGACACCCGACCCTTCTGCGGGCGTTGAAGAAGATAAAGGTATCGAGAGGCAACAATGGATCACGCATTTGTCAATTGGGCTGAAATCGACCTGGACGCGATCGCCTTCAATGTGCAGGCGATCCGGCGCCAGGTTGGGCCCGGAGTGGAAATCATGCCGGCGGTCAAGGGCAATGCCTATGGGCACGGCGCCGCGCCGGTTTCGAAGGCGGCGCTGCAGGCCGGCGCCACGCGACTGGCCGTGCACCGCGCCATCGAGGGCGGCGAACTCCGCCAGGCCGGCATCGACGCGCCGGTGCTGGTCATGGGCTACACACCCCCGGACGGCGCACCGTATATTGCCCAGCACGACCTGACCGCCAGCCTGATGACGCTGGAGTTCGCCCAGGCTCTCTCGGCGGCGGTCGGCGCGGTTGGGCGCACCCTGCCGGTGCACATCAAGGTGGATACGGGCATGAGCCGTTACGGCCTGATGCCGGACGAGGTGCTGGAGTTTGCCCGGGCGCTGGTCAAACTGCCGAATTTGCAGCTCGAGGGCCTTTTCACGCATTTTGCCACGGCCGACAGCCTGGATCTGACGCACGTGCGCCGGCAGTTGGCGGTGTTCAATGAGGTGCTGTCGGCGCTGCATGCCGCCGGGATCGAGATTCCGCTGCCGCACGCCTCCAACTCGGCGGCCATCATGCGCCTGCCGGAGGCGCGCTTCAAGGCCGTGCGCCCCGGGATTGCCTTCTACGGCATGCCGCCCAGCGACGACTGGACCCCGACCTTCGAGATCCATCCGGCGCTGACCTTGAAGAGCCGGGTGTGCCGGGTGCGTCGATTGCCGGTGGGGGCGGGGGTGAGTTACGGGCGCACCTTCGTGACCCAGCGTGAGACGGTGGCTGCGCTGGTGCCGGTGGGTTACGGGGACGGGTTTCACCGCATCCTCTCGAACAAAGCCCAGGTGCTGATTCGCGGCAAACGCGCGCCATTGATCGGTCGGGTGTGCATGGACCAGTTCGTGGTGGATGCCACCGAGATTCCTGGGGTGGAGCTGAATGACGAGGTGGTGCTCGTGGGACGGCAGGGCAGCGAGCAAATCAGCGCCGAGGAAGTGGCCCGCCTGGCCGGGACGATCAACTACGAGGTCACCACCAGTCTATTGCCGCGCGTGGCAAGGCTGTATCTGCGCGGCGGTAAGGTGGTGGAAACGACGGCGATTGGGGAATAAGAAAACAGGGATCCAGAGGATGTAGAGGATGATTGACCTGGCCGGATCCATAACGGCGTAAGAGTCCAGCGGGGAATATGCGTGGGCGTTGATCCATCGGCGCCAAGCTGGACCCGCGCCTGCACGCGGCGTGGATTTATGGCAAACAATCCGACGAGAAGAAACCGACAGGATGAACAGGATTGGCAGGATGGGAAGAAAGATTCCGAGGGGGAAAAGAATGTTGGGTTTCGGGTCGGATCCATAACGGCGTAAGGGTCCAGCGGGGAATATGCGTGGGCGTTGATCCATCGGCGCCAAGCTGGACCCGCACCTGCACGCGGCGTGGATTTATGGCCAACAGTCCGACGAGAAGGAATCGACAGGATGGACAGGATTGGCAGGATGGGAAGAAAGATTCCGAGGGGGAAAAGAATGTTGGGTTTCGTTTCGGATCCATAACGGCGTAAGGGTCCAGCGGGGAATATGCGTGGGCGTTGATCCATCGGCGCCAAGCTGGACCCGCACCTGCACGCGGCGTGGATTTATGGCAAACAATCCGCCGAGAAGAAACCGACAGGATGAACAGGATTGGCAGGATGGGGAGCAAGATTCTGAGCGAAAAATGATGTTGGGTTTCGTTTCGGTCAGGATCGACCGCAGCACCGGTTAACATCACTCAACCCAACCTACGACTAACCGCTAAAAGCTAACCGCTAACAGCTAACAGCTAATCGCTAACAGCCATCCAACGTGTCGATGACGTATTCTTCGAGGCGGTCCATGTCGATTTCGCTCTCTAGGATGACCCGCCCGCGCATGCTGACGCCGGCGCGGATGACGCTGGCCGGGCTGCCGGAAACCAGCGGGTGCCAGGCAGGCAGGTCTTTGCCCTCGGCCAGCAGGCGGTAGGCGCAGGTTTCGGGCATCCAGTTGAGTTTGTGGACCAGATCGGTATCCAGCGTCAGGCAGGTGGGCACCAGCACGCTGCGTTCGCCGTAGCAGGTGCAGTGCGCAGTGTGGCGGTCGAAGAACCGGCAGGCCACGCTGGTGTAGAAGACCTCTTCGGTGTCTTCATCCTGAAATTTGAACAGGCAGCAGCGCCCGCAGCCGTCGCACAGCGATTCCCACTCCTCGCGCGACAGGTCGGCGAGCGGTTTGGTTTTCCAGAAGGGAAGCATGAGGGGAATTATACGATAAGAGGGTGAAGAGTGAAAAGTGAAGCCCAGGAGAAGAAATGCTGAATGATGAATGGTGAATGCTGATTGGGCGTTTCATCAATCCCGGTTCACGCATCACTCATCACGCATCACTCTTCCCGGCTCTCCACCGGCTGCCGGATGATCGTTTGCAGGCGTTCGGGTTCGGAGCGGCGCGCGTCGGAGAGATAGATTTCATGGTGCTTGCCGGTCTTGCGCAGGCCCTGGGCGTCGATGAAGGCGTGCAAGGCGGCCACGGTTGGACCTTCGGTCGAATAGGGGCCGATGTGCATGATCTGGGCGCACAGGCCCTCATCCAGCCGGCTCAAGGTGGTTTTGTTCAGCGCGGCTGCCAATTCGGGTTTCCTCTTCAACGTATCGGCGCGCACTTCATCCAGCAGGGCGGGGGTGATAAAGTCGGGCTGCAGGATCACGGCCTGCCAGAGCCATTCATCGCGTTTTTCCAGGCTGAAGGCGTTCATGTCTTCGGCCCACCAGAGCGCTTCGAGCGCCATCACGGTGAAGTCATGGCCGGTGTTTTGCTTCTTGGCGGCGAATTTGACGCCGTAGGCCAGCGCGTAGAGCGCCTGCATGGCCGCAGCGAAATCAGGCGAGCGGTTTGGATCCCCACGGCCATCGATGCAAAGGTACAGCAACGGCGGGATGGTGAGCAGATGCGGTTCCGGGCCGGCTTTGTAGAGATCCTTGTACTGCTTGCGTAGATCGAGTTTTGCCATGAAACGCCTCCCTGTGGGTAAATTATAGCGGAAAGTGAAAAAAAGTGTCGTTGTATAAACGAGGAAAAAGAGAGAAAACCACAGGTTTCGAATAAGAAGAAGCCACAGAGGACACGGAGTGAAGAGGGAAGAGTGAAGCGTGAAGAGTGAAGAGAAGTAATTTTGCGTAGGTCGGGTTGAAGGGGGAAGGGGAAAAGATGGCCGAAGTGGATACAGGCTTCCCCCGCAAACCCGACGTTACGAGCCGACGCAAGTATGGGAAAACACAGGCGCACTGCCCGTTTCAAAGGAAAGGGGGAAAAAATGGGTTTACGGAAAGTCACAGGTAATTTTCCGTAGACAGGGTTGGAGGGGGAAGGGTATCGATGGCCGGAGTGGATACGGGCTTCCCCCGTAAACCCGACGTTTCAAGCCGGGGTAAGTCGGGGGAAACACAAACGCACAGCCCGTTTTCAGAAAAGGGTTGACAGGCAGAAGAATTGCTTCTATAATTTGAACAACGTTCAAAACACAGTTCAAATTGCTATTCATATATGGAGGTAATTCGATGAAATCCTGGCCGATATTTTTCGTGGAGCTCGCAGTCACTGCTGCGATCGTCTATATCGGTGTCTCTCAAAAGAGCATTCTCTTTATCGGGGGAGAAAGGTCGGCGGTCATTGTGTTGGGGATCGTGGGCATGCTGTTTTGCCTGATCAGCGTTGGCAAGTTCATCGCCGTGCCGGCCCACCCCGGGTCGATCCTCGGCTACCTATTTGGGTCGCTGGCCATGCTGATTTTCCTGGTGCAGGTCTTTCACTGGGACCTGCCGCTCATCACGGCCCCCCGAATCGCCCTGTACGCCCTGGCATTTTGCCTGCTGGCCATGGGTTTGATTGCCAGATTGGCGTCTCCGGTTATAAAATAAAAGGATCATGAGAGAAGACCGGAAGAACGAGATCATTCAAGCCACCATCCGCCTGATTCAGGATAAGGGCAGTCATCCCGACGCCATCACGGTCCGGGAGATCTGCAAGGAAGCCGGGGTGGGGGTGGGGATCATCAATTACTATTTCGAGTCCAAGGACAACCTGATTGCGCAGTGCGTCCAGCAGATCATCGGAAACGTCATTGCGCATTTTGGTGAAGTGCTGGCGCCATGGCCGACGACCTCGGCCATGGGCCGGCTCAAATACGCGGCCAATGCGACGGTCACCTTTCTGTACGGCAACGAGAATATCTCCAGGATTTCCATTTTGAGCGACCTGCGCAACGGCAGGGCGGGGGATAATACCGAGCAGACCATCGCGGCCTACCTTCCGCTGGTGGAGGCGGTGTGCCGGGAAAGGCAATCGCAGCGCGACGCCAAACAGGCGACGGTGACGATGTGCATGGTTTTGCAGGGGGCTTTCCTGCGAACCGAACGCATCCAGGCCGAATTGGGGATCGATATGCGCAATCCGGAGGAACGCAAACGCTACGTCGACGGGTTGATCGACGGCCTGTTCGAGGGTTAATTTCAGAAACGAACGCGCTTTTCCATCCGATCGTGGGTGAAAATCGAGAGAGTCGGTCCTTAAAAGGGGGGCAACCCGCGGGTTCGCCGCGCCTTTTTGGACCGATTTTCTTATTCCGGAGGTTGAATCCGGCCGTTTTTCCTGAAATTTCGTGTAGCCAATTGTTGACCGGTGCCCGATAGTGGATAGAAAAAACTCAGGGGTTAAGGGTAGAAAAAAAGGCCCCGGTCAGGGTAGAAAAAACCCGCCGCGCGGCGGGTGGGGGAGAGTGAAGCGGCCGGAAGGGGCGTCAATAGGCCTTCCATTCGGCGCTGTAATTGCCGACGCCGGCGCTCAAATCCAGGGTCAATTTCCAGGTGCCGGTATCCGGCGCGTCGAAGACCTTGCCGTAGGAGACCGGCGCGTCGGGCGTGACGACGCCGAATTCGATGATCGTGCCCTGCGGATCGGTCAGCGACCAGCGCAGGGTGCCTGCGGACAGGTGGGCCGTGAAGACCAGATCGGCGTGGGCGGTTTCATCGGTGACGGTGAACTGGCAGGCGTTCTCGAACGTCTTGCCCTCGCTGAAAGTCGATTCGCAGGAAGCGCTGCTCTTGGAGCTGTCGCAACCGCACAGCAGCAGGGGGATGATCAGGATGGGTAACCAGCGGAAGAAGCGTCTCATGCCGCTATCTTACCATATCTGGCCGAAATGCTCATTTTCCACCCGGCCGGAGTTGCCTGCGCGGCCGGGTAATCGTGATAGAATTGCCCGCGTTGCAAGGATTCCATTTCCCACAGGCAAACATGACCTATTCTGACCGCATTGCCACAACCCTCAAAATCAAGCCCACCCAGGTGACTGCCGCTGTGCAGCTTCTCGAAGAGGGCAACACCATCCCCTTTATCGCCCGCTATCGCAAGGAAATGACCGGCACGCTGGACGAAGAGCAGCTTCGCCAGGTGCAGGCCGAGCTGGAACGCCTGAAAGCGCTGGACGAACGCCGCGCGGCCGTGCTGGCTTCGATCACCGAGCAGGGTAAACTGTCGCCCGAACTGGAAGCCCAGATCCAGGCCGCCGAAACGATGACCGTTCTGGAGGACCTGTACCTGCCATACAAGCCGAAGCGGCGCACGCGGGCCAGCATCGCCCGGGATAAGGGTCTGCAGGGGCTGGCGGATTGGATTTTGACCCAGGCGCGCACGCAGCACGACGCCGAACACATGGCGCAGGGATTCCTCAACGAGCAGGTGGCCAGTGTGGAAGAGGCGCTGGCCGGGGCGCGGGATATTGCGGCCGAGACCATCGCCGAGAACGCCGACGTGCGCCAGCGCACGCGCGAAGGCGCCCTGCAGCAGGCCCTGCTGACGGTGGAAAAAATCGAGGACGCGCCGGACGAGAAGAAGGTCTACGAGCTGTACTACCAGTTCGAATCGCTGGCCGGGCGGCTGCGGCCGCATCAGGTGCTGGCGATCGACCGCGGCGAGGCCGAGAAGGTACTGCGGGTGCGCTTTACGCTCCCCGAGCCGGCCTGGCGCGGCGCGGTGACGGCCAGTTACAAGGTGGACGAGCGTTCGCCGTTCGCGGACCAACTGCGCATAGCCATTGATGATGCGGCCGAACGACTGCTGATCCCGGCCATCGAACGGGATGTGCGCCGCCGCCTGAGCGAAACCGCCGGCGCGCACGCCATCCGCGTGTTCGCCGATAACCTGCGCGGGCTGCTGCTGGTGCCGCCCATCGCCGGGCAGGTGGTGTTGGGGCTGGACCCGGGCTTCCGCACCGGCTGCAAGGTGGCCGTGGTGGACGAAACCGGCAAGCTGCTGGACACGACCACCATTTACCCGCATGAGCCCCAGAAGCACCTCGAAGAATCGGCGGCCACGCTGCGCAGATTGATCGATCAATTTCACGTGACCCTGATCTCGATCGGCAACGGCACCGCCTCGCGTGAGACCGAAGCCCTGGCGGCGCGGCTGTGCCGCGAGGTCAAGGGATTGCAGTACATCATCACCAACGAAGCCGGCGCGTCGGTTTATTCGGCCAGCCCGCTGGCGCGCGCCGAGTTCCCACAGTTGGACGTCAGCCTGCGCGGCGCGGTTTCGATTGCCCGCCGCGTGCAGGATCCGCTGGCCGAACTGGTCAAGATCGAGCCGCGCTCGATCGGCGTGGGGCTGTACCAGCACGACGTGGATCAGACCGCGCTGACCGATGCGCTGCACGGTGTGGTGGAAGACGTAGTCAACCAGGTGGGCGTGGACGTGAACACGGCCTCGCCGGCCCTGCTGACCAACGTGGCCGGCATCGGGCCCAAACTGGCCGAGAAGATGGTGGCTTACCGCGACGAGCACGGCGCGTTCCGCACGCGCGAGGAGCTTAAAGCGGTGCCGACGCTGGGTCCCAAGGCCTTCGAGCAGTCGGCCGGCTTTTTGCGCATCCCGGGCGGCGACAACCCGCTGGACGCCAGCGCCATCCACCCCGAGAGCTATGCCGCGGCGGCGGCCACACTGCAGCGCGCCGGCGTGGCAGCGGGCGCCCGCCCCGAGGAGATTCGCCGCAAGCTGGCCCTGCTGCGCCGGGACGTCAAACTGGCGGACCTGGCGGCCGGGCTGGGCGTGGGCGAGCTGACCCTGACCGATATTCTGGATCAACTGGCACTGCCGGGCCGCGACCCGCGGGCGGATGCCCCCGCGCCGATTTTGCGCTCGGATGTGCTGAAGATGGAAGACCTGACCCCGGGCATGCACCTGAAGGGCACCGTGCGCAACGTGGTCGATTTCGGCGCCTTCGTGGATATCGGCGTCAAGCAGGACGGCCTGCTGCACCGCACCCAGATCCCGCGCGAAGAGACCCTGGCGGTGGGCCAGGTGATCGAGGTGCAGATTTTGAAGGTGGAAGCGGAAAGAGGAAGGATCTCGCTGGGGTGGGGGTAGAAGAAATGCTGAATGTAGAAGGTTGAATGCTGAATGCTGAACCCTCTTCGAGGGTGAATAATGAATGAAAAGAATTTCTGATTGTTGATTTTGGGTTGCTGATTGAAGAAGAGGCTGCCCGGTGAAATGCCGGGCGGTTTTTTTTTGTCGTGACGAGGTCAGTCGTTGAAGGACGGTATTTCGAAAGACCCCGAAACACACGAAGAACACGAAAGAGAGTCTGCGCGGATGGGCGGATCGCCTTTTTTTCAGGCGCCCGTCAACGGTTCTACACATTTTGAGAAAATCAGTATACTAGGATGAGCAGGTCCGGACCGGCATCGGATCGTATCCGCAGGCAAAGACGTTGCTCGCGCCAAATCGGGGACTGAAACCCGCCTGATCGAAGATATCTTTCCGGTGGTTTCGATTATGCAAATCTGTGAATTTGAAATAAAATAACAACATTAAATTTATTTTTGTCGGTGTGTTAACAAAAATATAACCTTTACTGGTCCGATATCAACCTATCCATCGAACGGGGTCGTATCCATGGCAAACATCGCGCGCGCATTGCTGACTCTTGTCTTTCTTGTAAACCAGATCATCCCTGGTAATTTGATTCCGAAAATCCAAGTCCTTTCACATCCGTTGCAAGAAACCCAGGATGCAACGCCGAATAGCAATGGCTATCCGCCGCCCGTCGAAGCGACACCTACACCTGACTCGACCCTGATTCCCACGTCGACATCTACGCAGGAATTTACTTCTTCGGTTACACCTGTTCCAACGGATGCCCTGGTTCCAACAGATTCCCCAACTGCACAACCAACGGAAATTGCAGGGGATAATGGCGGTGATCCAACCCATCCGGACGCCGTGCTCACCCTAGCCGCGGAGGAAGAATTCTATGTACCCGGAAATACCATAATATTGGATTGGAAACTCCAACCAACGGACTTGATTTCCGAACCCACCTTAAAAATCTTTTATTCAAAAAATATTACCTTTCAGGGAGATATTTCAGAATGTTCCACCGAAAGTATGAGTGATGAATCACAAGGTGGAGATCAGGACAATACATGTTTTATCATGGTAGATATCGCTGAGAAAAGCGGGAGTCTGATTTTCCAGACAGCCGCTGATTTAAAACAATCGTTATACTTTCGAGCGGTACTCTACGATGGAGAAAAAACTGAATACTCAGCTGATATTAAATTACATGCAGCGCAAGTATTTCACACAGTGGATAAGAAATTTAATTCAGTAACAAAAGAGGGCCGAATCAATCTCAAAATTCCTGAGGGGGCTCTATCCAGCGATGCCATTTTCTATGCCTATAGCACGGATATGGAAGACATTCCCTATTCACTTTCTGGAAACCCCATCACGATCATTGCCCGACAGGATGAAACCAGAGCCCCGGTTGAGCATTTTGATCAACCGATCACCATCGAGTTCCAATACAGCGATCTGGCATATTCCTTGGGGGATGAGGAAAATCTATCCCTGTTCTATTTTTCCGAAGAGGAAAACACCTGGATTCCGGTTCCCAGCCTGGTGGATACGAAGAACAATGTGGTAACCGGGTATTCGGACCACCTGTCATTTTATGACATCGACGTTAATAAATGGGAAGCGGCGCGCCTGCCTTCGATGGAAGGATTCCAGACCTCCCTTTTTACCGGCGCGGCCACTTATTCTTATCCATTTGAAGTGCCTGCCGGCCCCGGTGGACTACAACCGGATCTCAACCTTTCGTACAACAGCCAGGTCGTGGACAGTGCTTTAAGCCGCATGCAGGCCAGTTGGGTCGGCATGGGCTGGTCGTTGGATACGGGCTACATCGAACGGAACATCCACGACACCCAGGATCGAATGATCTCGGAGGGACACTCTTCGACGTACGATCCAACCAGCGATGATACATTTTCGATCGTTGTTAATGGCGTCAGCGATACCTTGCTGCCCATTCCAGAATCCGAAGGAGATGGCGATCCAACCACCATTGACTACCGTACCACCAATGATTCTTTCTGGCGCATTCGTCGGTATAACCTGACGGCATGTATCGGTTATTCTTCGGATGGAAATTTCACCCAAGTGACAAAAGATTGCTCTTACTGGATGGCCTGGGACAAATCCGGGAATCAATATTATTTTGGTTCTAATGTGGCTGGCGATGGTGGTACCAGCTATTACATGGAATGGCATAAAGGATGGGAAGGTGGCGATTATCCAGATGGTGACTGGGGAGCTTTACGTCCCTGGCGCTGGTCACTGACGGCTGTAACGAATACATCCAACAAAACATTGACTTATTCGTACACAAATATTGTTAAAACAGTCGATTATAGTTCTTTATCCCCGTCCTACAGCGTCGATGCAGCTGTTTATCCGAAGGAGATTGTTTATCCTCATGGAAATTACCGCGTTTACTTCGCATTAAGCGATCGTACAGATTACGACACCGCCTGGAATAATATAAATGCAAACATCCGCTATACGACAAAGAAGCTTAGCGCGATTATCGTTGAGCAATACAACGGAAGCACGTGGGTATTGGTACGAAAGTACTTACTGAATTACTACACCAACACTGAGAATTCCGTATTTCCCGGGCTGACCTGGTCGGCCGGTGGAAAAACGCTGACGCTAAAATCGATAACAGAGGTCGGTACAAACGGCACGTCCACACTGCCTGAAACTACCTTTTCATACGAAGACAATATGCATCTGACATCGGCTACGAATGGTTACGGTGGAAAAGTCGTCTATGATTACGAAGATGAACCTTGGTACTCCCAAGATGCACCTGAGGATTGGAAAGTGGAAGGTAGATTCGATGATGATGTGGTCAATAATATAGATGGGGTTTGTGGTAACAATATTCCACAAAAAATTTCTGGGAATGATCTTGGGTGGGAAGCAGTTGATAGCACTGATTTTGTCTCTTGCATAACCTCAGATTATGGCTACGTGACCCTGCGCGGGCATACTTATAATGATTCCATTGCTGAAAACTTCCAGCCGGGGGGATGGTACCGGTTTAGGCTGTATCTCGCCGGAGCGGGTCAAAATTTGACCCTGTGGATCAACGGCGGCATTCCTCAAGGGACTAGCACCACTTTGCTCAGTGGCTGGAATTATTATAGCTATGAAGGCTATCTGCCCGGGAATATCGGAAGTGTGCGTTTGATTGCGAATTGCCTTACAGCGAATGAAGCACAAGGCAATTGTGGAATCAAGCGCCACTCATTTACCCTGCTGCCGACCCGCTATCGGGTGGAAGCCAAGAAGTTGTATGCCTCGCCAATGGATGCGAATCCCATCCAAACGGTCACCTACCAGTATTTCGGTGCGGCGATGAACGATGCCGCCACCTCTGCGGCCGCCTCGCAGCCCAAGGAGACCCGTTACAACGATCCCTACACCGAGTTCCGCGGGCACGAACGCGTGGTGGAGACCTATTCCAACGGCCAGGTCGTCACCACCTATTTCCACCAGGACGACATCCTCAAGGGCCGCGTCAGCCGGGTGACCGTCGCCAACGCTGCTGACAAAATCTTCAGCGAAAACATCAATACCTACACCTCTACCCCATATTCGCTCGCTACCGGCGCGGCCTATTTCCCGAAGAACGCGTCCGGCACGGCCTACACCGACCTGCTAGGATACCGGGTTTTCACGGCATCGGAGGTAATCCGGAATTACAACGGCGATGTCGCCGTTCCGGCCGGAATTGACGATGACCCGGCCTTGACGTGGACGGGACAGCGCACGGAGTATCATTATCAACCGGATCAGCAGTGCGCCAAGCAATACGGCGACCTGACCCAGACTGTGCAGTCCTATTGGACGGGTTCCGTCTGGCAGGATTACCGCCTGACCTGGTCGGAATACTACCCGCGGGACGAGCAGACGGGGGAGGCAAGATACATCGTCGGGCTGCCGGCGTACACCAATGTGTACAGTTGCCCCGCCAGCAGCCAGAACGGGGATTGCTACGACGATCTCGACCCGATTCCGCTGGATGATTCCCGGTTGAGTTCGACCTCGTATATTTACGACAGCCTGAGCCCGACCACGACGGTCAATCAGCAGCCGACCCAAGGGTTGCTCACCCAGGTACGCAAGCTGATCGCGAATGAACCCACCGACCAATATCAAGACACATTCACCGTCTACGATGAATGGGCCATGCCGACCAGCGTCACCACCTACACCGGCTACGGTACGCCTACCGCGGTCGCTTCGGATGGGCCGCAAACCACCACGACCACCTATGATCCGGTTTACCACACCTACCCTGTGACCACGACCCATATCGTGCCGGGCGGTTCGCCGGTCGAACGGACGACCACGGTGACGTATCACCCCCTGCTGGGCCTGCCAACCAGCGAAACTGATCCGAACGGCTCTGTCACCAGCGCCGAATATGACGTCTTTGGCCGTATGACCAAGCTGATCCGGCCGGGGGATACGACCTCTTCACCCAGCCTGAGCTTTTCATATCATGCCGAGACGGTTCCCTTCTGGACCGAGCTCAAGCAAAAGATCGATGGGACGAATTCTCAAACCGCGCGCAAGTTCTACGACGGCCTGGGCAACCTGGTCCAGGAGCAGACGGCGGGTGTGGAATTTGCGGACAACTATTGCAGCTCGGACGCAGACCTTTTGCCGGATGTGTGCGATATCGTGATCGATCACGAGTACGGAGACAACGGGAACGGCTCCTTCACCCGTACGGCCGTTTCGAAAGCGGTTCCGCAGGGCGCGGGATGGCAGGCGCTGAGCCACACCGCCAACGATTGGACCACGGTGCAGGCCGACATCCTGGGCAGAACCCTCCTGATGGCCCAACCCGATGGCGCTTCCACCCAAAACGCGTATGCCATTCAGGATTTTTCCATCCTAGGCGCGCCCCAGCGCGTGCTGGATACGCTAACCATGGACGCGCTCGGCCATGTCACCCACACCTACACCGACAGCCGCGGGCGGACGGTTCAGGTGAGCGCGCCGGATGGCCCATTCATCGTTTACCGCTACGACGAGTTGGACCGCCTGAAGGAAGTTGATCAGGTCAACCGGAACACCGACGCCGTTTTTGCCACGACCACGCTGACCCTGGACCTGGCCGGGCGCAAAACATCCATGACCGACCCGGATATGGGCTACTGGAGCTATTCCTACGACGCCCTGGGCAACCTGGCTTCGCAGACGGATGCCGAAGGCCATAAGATCTGGATGGAATATGATTCCCTCAACCGGTTGTTGGTAAAAGGGACCTATACGGATGAAGAAGAACCTGTTGCCTATCCCCTGGCAACCTATTCTTACGACCAGAGCAGCGAAACCAGCCTGGGCGTCGGGCAGCGCACCGGCATGACGGATGCTTCGGGCAGCACGGCCTGGGAGTACGACGCGCGCGGGCGGGTGATTCATGAGAGCAAACACGTCCTGGACGGCGTGAACGACCTGGGCGAGTACAACACCTACTGGACGTACTATTCGAACGACAGCGTCCACCAGATGGTCTATCCCAACCAGGAGGCCGTCACCTTTGCCTACAACGCCAACGGCTTACTGGAGCGGGTGTCATCGATCCAGGACAGCACTTACGATTATCATGATTACGTTTCGGGCATCCAATACGACGAGAGCGGCCGCGTTGTCCGCCGCGAACTGGGCAACGGCGTCGCGCAGAGCTATACGTTCAACCTGTGGACAATCCAAGGCGGACGTCTGAGCAACCTCACCACCACGGGCGCGCAGACCTACCAGAATTTATCCTACACGTATGACGATAACGGAAATATCAAGTCGATCACCGACGCGGTCGCGAACGAAACGCTGAATTTTACCTACGATTCCCTCAACCGGCTCGACACGGCCGGCGGCCCGTACAGCGAGGACCCGGCATACGACGCCGTCACCGGGAACATCGCATCCCGGAACTCGATCATTTACAGTTACGACCCGGATCACGTCCATGCCGTGGCCGCGACGACCAACGGGAACTCCTACACCTACGATAATAACGGCAATATGTTTACCCGCAGCGTGTCGGGAGAATCTTACGGCCTTACCTACGATAAGGAGAATCGCCTGACGAACATCACCGGTAATGGCTCGAACGCCCGCTATGTGTACGACGGCGATGGAAACCGCGTGATCGCAGTCGAGGATGGCATCACTACGGTTTACATCGGCAACTACTTCGAAGCCGAACTGGGTACAGAGACAACTTACCCCGTGTTCGTGCCCGACCTGGTTCAAGGGGAACTGCCCAATAAGCTTTACCTGCCCATGATCCTGAACGGCGAAGGGACGGGCAGTGTTGCGCCGCAGGTTGGCCCGGGATTCTATCTGACGCACCCGATAATACCCAATCAGGAATCGATCACCTGGCGCATGTATTATTACGCTGGTGCGCAAAGAGTAGCCATGCGCGTGGCGGAGATGCCCATCGCTGAACCACAACCCACGCCCACCCCTGGGCCTACTCCGACGGTCGAGCCTTATCCCGCGCCGACCCAATCTGCGCATCAGGAAAATATCTTTACCCGCTTCGTGGCGTTCTTGAAAGATCTCTTTGAAGCACAACCGGTTTACGCGGCTGCTTCGAAAGCGCCTGCGGCGGTCATTGCACCGATTGGTGAAGTGTACTTCCTGCTCAGCGATCACCTGGGAAGCACGACGATCACTTTGAATGTGGACGGCAGTGTCAAATCGGAGATACGTTACGATGCCTGGGGAAAGACCCGCGATAACTCGGGCACGACCCCGACTGAACGGCGATACACCGGTCAAATAGAAGAAGCCGGTGCTGGCCTGTATTTCTACAATACGCGCTGGTACGACGATTCATTGGGGCGATTCATTCAACCTGATAGCATCGTTCCCGAAGCCATCCAGGGTACTCTAGCCTGGGATCGATACGCCTATTCGAATAATAATTCCATTCGTTATTCCGATTCTTCCGGGCATTGCATTGGGCCATTATTACCCCTCTGCCTCATGGCTGCCGCTTTTATTGCGGATAATGCTGCCATCATTACAAGTATCGCAATATCAGGCGCGATATTGTCTTTTGTTGGTCCCAGTGATCCAGATCCTGTGCTGATAAACGATCCTATAGCTTCACAACAGGCGTTGGATAATTCCGCTCTTCAGGCGTATGGGTGGCTAACCTTGGGTCAGGCGGCCTTAGAATTCTCGAGTGTAGCAAATGCGTCAAGTACAGGTAACACTCAGTCCCCACAAGATAATCGGGAAAATTCATATTGTCGATACTGTTCAGAGGCCGAACTAGAAGCTATAAATGAGACAGGTTATCTTCGTGGCGCTCGTCCGGGAGACACATACTTTACTACGGATAATTATTTTTCAGCAATAGAAGCGCAAGAAAAGCTTTCGTTATATGCTCCCCCAGAAATCAAGATCGATTTTTCAATAACAAATTCTCCAAACATTACTGGACCCAGTGTTGTTAGGCCTAAATATGGACAAAATGGAAAAGGAATTGAGTATTGGAGTAGTGATCCAGTCCAAGTTTTGATAAAATCAATATTGAAGCTGCAATAGGAGAGAGATTATGGAAATAATAGGGGCTAGAATTGTTTTAACAATCGATGAGCCTTGGGATTCATATAGAGTAATAAATGGAAAAGTTACCCAATTATTTACTGGTGAGGATGACTCTCCTTATCTCCTCATTGTTGGACCTCAATCGGCCGAGGTTTTTGTTGTATCGCCACGCTATGAAAATTTCGGTGTAGACGATATCGTACATGGAAAAAAGTTAATTGTAGATATTGCTGTACCAATTGATAACAAACGTCCTTTCGATAAGGATAAATATTTTACTAATTTAAAGTATATAGGTATTGGTGCGATTGAATTAGCACCACTCGATGGATAATTGTATGATCGACAAAAAATGCTATGAGTGGCTTAGTTAGTTAGGAAGTGTCGCAGGAAATCAAATATTTCACTTGTAAACCATAACATTCTATTTCATCGCGCAGTTGATTTTCAGCGGCCGCGCTGTAGTAAATGACCTTGGCGGTCGTTGCACCGATTGGTGAAGTCTACTACCTGCTCAGCGATCACCTGGGCAGCACCACGGTCACTTTGAATGTGGACGGTAGTGTCAAGTCAGAAATTCGCTACGACGCCTGGGGGAAGACTCGGGATAACTCGGGCATAACCCCAACTGAACGGCGATACACCGGTCAAATAGAAGAAGCCGGTGCTGGCCTGTATTTCTACAATACGCGCTGGTACGATCCGTCGCTAGGACGATTTATATCTCCTGATTCCATTGTCCCAAACATAGGAGAAGGAGACAATCCCAATGCAGTTGGGTATTTGGCAAACGCTAATAATTCTGCCCTGACGGTTGCTTTCCACGAAAACCAATTCTTGGAGCAGTTAAATCGAGAGAACAAATACCTTTTAGAAAATCAAAATGGAAGAATGCCCAGCGTTCCCAACAATCCGCTAGCATTCGACCGCTATGCCTATTCCCTCAATAATCCAATTCGTTATGTCGATCCAACCGGGCACTTTGCAATCCTTGCCGCATTGGCATTAATCAGTCCTGCGGGTTGGGTAGCAATTGGAGCCGTTGCGGTAGTAGCCGTTGTTTATTATGCTTCAGGTGGACCAGAGGCTTTTGCAGAGGGATTAGCTCCAGTAATCGAATCTTTCTCTGCTCAAGTAACAAATGGGATAAACTTACTATTTGCGGAAACAAGCAAGAGATTAACCGATGAGCAGCAAACTGTAGATAATTGGGCATCTGAAGCAGCGAACCGGCCAAGGCGAGGAAAACCTCCCCTGACCACTGAAGAAGCAGATGCATTGTCTGAACTTGCAAATGAAGCAGGATTATCGGTAGACACAGATAAGAGCCATATCGAAGGTGGACATTGGGATCCATTAAATACGGGGGAACCTATTCCTCATATCCATATCAACGGGCGCCATATTCCAGTACACAATGGATATGTACCAAAATAGACATTTGAAAGGAGAAATATGAATACAAATTTCCCTTCGCTAACAGTAAATGGATTTATCGTCGTAGAAGATGATCAAGGAGTTCTTGATGTCAAATATAGAGGAATTTATGGAATTGTTTGGCCATTAAAAAGTCTTCCTTCAGTTGAAGACCCCCTACTAGAGGAGTCACTGGGAATCGATCATTATTTGAAGTCAGGAGAAACAATTTATGCTGAAGTCACTACCAATTGGGAAGCTACTCTAAAATACTGGGAATACTGTAGATCAAAAATGCTTTTGGTTCGTTTACTGCGGATTGAAACGATTTTGCCTATGCCATTTGTGAGTGTACCGCCGAAAACTCAATGGGAATTTCTTGGCTATGATGTGTCTTGTGTTTCTGGTGATTTTTACTCCGCGATCCATCAGGATTTGCTTGTAAGAACATTAGGTGATTTGCAAAAATGGAAAAACAGTTTAAATAAAAACAAACTTTTCGATGATTTCCAAACAGCATCTGATTTCTTATTGAAAAGGGCATTATTAGGTGCTGACAAAATCGAAACCATTGGTGATTTCTTTGTCGTGCGGTTATTTAATTATGTGTCATAACAATAAAATGAATATGCATCGGTTATTCGATGAGCGCATTTTTCCGACCAAATCTCTCGCTCTCAATTCTTCCCTCCCCGTAATCCAGATCGGCGTGGAGACGCAGGGCAGCAATTCGTTGTTAATTCTGGCTATTACCTAACCCATCCCATTTTGCCCAAGCAATTGTCAAACACCTGGCGTATGGATCACAACGTCGCTGGGCAGCGAATTGCCATGCGGGTGGCGAACATGCCGGTGGCAGAACCTTCGCCCACCCCCGGGCCTACTCCGACGGTCGAGCCTCCTGCTCCAACGCCAACCCAAGTGTTTCGAGGACCAGCACAGCCAACAAACGGTCGGAGACGCGGGGGAGAAGACGCGCATACCCAAAAGCCGGGCAGGCGGGCGCAAGCTGGGAGAACGACGGACGTCGTTACTACCGTTTCGATCTACAACCTCTCTCCCACCGCCTTCGCCCAGGCGCGGATATACTCCCAATCGCGGTAATCGCCGGGGACGGCCTGGACGACGATCATGACGAAGGCCGCCTGCCACCATTTGAGCCGGCGCATATCCAGTTGGCCGTTGAAGAAGGCCACGCTGAGCGGCCTGACGCTCGGGGCGGCGGCCAGCATGGGTTTGAGGTAGTAGCCCAGGCTGGTGAAGCGCTCCTTGAGGGTCAGCGAGCCGGGTTTGAGCGGTTCGGAGACCAGGTTGGGGTCGAGCATGAGCGGGACGGCGGGCAGGGGCTCTGCAGGCACGCGGGTCAGGCGCATGGCGCAGGCAAACAGGGCCACCTTCTTCGGGGCGAGTTCGGCGGCGTGGCGTTTGAGGAAGCTGCGGGCAGCGGCCTGCCAGCCGAAGATCATGGGCGCGCCGATGACGACCGCGTCGTAGGCGCTCAGGTCGGCGGCCTGGGCGATGGGCTTGACTTCGGCGGTGTGGCCGGCCTGGTTTAGTTCGGCGGCAATGGCAGCGGCCACTTCAGCGGTCGAGCCGGAATTGGTGGAGTAGGTGATTAATATCTTACTCATTGTTTACACCTGGAAGAGGATCACCACGGAGACACGGAGAACACGGAGAAGAAAAGTAGGAAGGATGAGAGAAAAAACACGTAGGATGGGTGGATGGGCAACGGCACTGAAATCGGTCAACGGCGCTGCCTGCCCCGTAACCCATCCTTCAGGTCTCAAAAATCTCTGTTTCCTCTGTGATCTCTGTGGTCGCCTGCACCCCTGGGGTACTGTGGCTATCTTAATCCCTGTCTGAGCCTCAATATTGCCCGAATACCCGGGCGAAGAATCGATGGAAGGCATGCACCGAATTGACCTGGCCGGCGTACATCAGAATGCACTTGCCCTCGATGGGCGTGACGCCGGCTTCGCGGGCGGCCTTGGCGGTCTCGAGCGACTGGGCGCCCTGCTGCACCCAGATGCGGGTGATGCCGGCAGCCGCCGCTTCGCGGATCACCGCGGCGGCCTGCTGGGGATGCAGGCAGATCACCGCGCCGTCGATCCTGCCGGCCAGCTCGGTGAGCGATTTGTAGCACGGGTCGCCGTTGATGGTGTCCATGTTGGGGTTGACGCCGTAGACGTCGAAACCGCGTGCCTTGAGTTCGGTGTAGACGGCCGTGCCGAATTTCTGGGGGGAACGCGACACGCCGACCACGGCCAGGTGTTTGGCCTGGAGAAAGTCTTGAATTTTAGGATCCATACGAAACCCTTTTCTAAAATTTCGGATGTTAATATCTTACATGAATAATACGGATTGCGCGGAATTTGGTTTCAGATTTTTGGGTTTTCGGATGAAATTCGAGCCGTCCGGAGCAGGACTGGGGCGGTGGGTCGCATTATAACGGGTGGGAAAGCGGACCGCCCGCTTTGGATTGCGCATAGCCATGTGACAACAGGAAATTCAGGCTACCAGTCGTGCTACAATCAGGAGAACGATCGAATGGAACCGTATCCAATGCCAACCCAATCCACCATCCTCACCCTGTCCATGCGCACGCCGTTGGGCGAGATGCTGGCCGGCGCCGCGCAGCAGGGCATCTGTCTGCTGGAATTCGCGGACAGCGGGCGCGCCGGGCCCGAATTGCGCCGCCTTGAAAAACGCCTGGGAGCGGCGGCCGGGCCGGGGGAGAGCCCACTGCTCGAGCGCTTGCAGACCCAACTGGACGAATACTTCGCCGGGCAGCGCCGGCAGTTCGACCTGCCGCTGGCGACGGCAGGCACGCCGTTTCAACAGCGAGTCTGGGCGGGCCTGCGGGCCATTCCCTACGGCGAGACGCGTTCCTACCGCCAGCTTGCGGAGGAGTTGGGACATGCCAGTGCGGTGCGCGCGGTGGGCAAGGCCAACGCCGACAACCCGATTGCGATCCTGGTGCCGTGCCACCGCCTGATCGGCTCGGACGGCTCCCTGATCGGCTACGGCGGCGGGCTGTGGCGAAAGCAGCGTCTGCTGGAACTGGAAAAAGCGGTTGGCGGTTAGCGGTTCGTGGGTGGCCATTGGCGCACGGCCATTCATTCAGGCAGGGGTTTAGTACCATCGCCCGGTCAGCAAGATTGTCCCCCGACGGTCCGGTGGCTGGAATATTCTTTTTAATATAGAATTGGATGTGCTAAAAAATATCATTGCGATCCTTTCCTTCGCAATCGGTTTCCTGTCCCCGCTGGTCGGCATCGTCTGGCTTTTTGCACACGGCTGCCGCCAGATCAAGATATTCATCTGTCAACTTGGCCTTGCCTTGCTGTGGGGACTGGGTGGACTGGCATTTTTCTTTTTCGACCCGACCACCGCCGGGGTCCTTTTGAACCTGGCTTTCATACTTTCGCTGGCGATCGGCTTTTTTCTGTATCAGCGCTACCGGAACCATCAGGCGGAAGTCCAGCGCCTGAAGAAATTGATCGATGCGCGGGCCGATCAGATCGCCATGCTCGGGCATGAAATCCGCACCCCGCTATCGTTGATCAAGGGTTCGGTCGAGCTCCTGATCGAGGGCAACCCCGGCCCTTTGACCGGGCAGCAAACCGTTTTTCTCAATACCATCAGCCATAATTGCGAGCATCTCATCTCGTTTTCGGAAGATTTGCTGATCCAGGCCAAGATTCAGGCCGGCCTCTTCAAGCTGCACGTTCAACGGGTGGATTTGAAAAGCATCGTCCGGCTGGCGGTGGAACAATCCCGGTTCCTGACCGAAAAAAGGCGGCAACACTTCGTCACCAATTTTCCTCAGGTCGGCCTCTGGATCTATGCCGATGGCCGCCTGATTTTGCAGGCGTTGAACAATCTGATCCTGAATGCCAGCCGGCATACCTCGGTGAATGGGCATATCTACATTTCGTTATCGCGGAACGACAGCAGTGCTGTGGTGACGATCAATGATGACGGCGTGGGCATGTCGTCTGAGGACCGGCGCAATCTATTCAAGAAATTCTCCAGCGGCAAGCCGTTGGGGGATGGGACCGGATTGGGCCTGGTGATCACAAAGCAGATCATCGAGCTGCATGGCGGCAAGATCATGATCGACACCAGTCTTGGCCGGGGTACGACCGTGCTTTTCAGTCTGCCCTATTGGAGAGAGGAAAATGAAAAAACCGAGAGCGCTCGTGGTGGATGACGAAATTCAGATGGTTTCCATCGTTGCCTATGCTCTTGAGACCCAGGGATTCGAGGTCGTCCAGGCCTACGAGGGCCGGGAAGCCCTGAAGAAGTTCGAGGAGGAAAAACCCGATCTGGTCATCCTGGATGTCATGCTGCCCGGGATGAGCGGTTTCGAAGTCTGCCAGCGCATTCGAGGAACGACCTTCACCCCGGTGATCCTGCTTACAGCCCGCAAAGAGGACGAAGATATCATTCACGGGCTCGAACTGGGCGCCGACGATTACATTACCAAGCCGTTCCGTCCCCGAGAGCTGGCCTTGCGGGCCCAGGCCGTTTATCGGCGAACCTGCGGAGAGATGAACGCGCAGACCATTACGGTCGGAAAACTGAAAATCGATCCGGTGGCCCATAAGGCCATGATGAACGAGGAATCCCTGCACCTGACGCCAAATGAATTTTCTCTCCTCGTTTGCCTGGCATGTCATCCCGGCAGAGTATTATCCTGGCAGTCGTTGCTGAAAAATGCCTGGGGCTTGGAAATCTGGGAGGGCGGCAAGGAGATGGTGAAGATGGCCGTCTACAGGTTGAGGCAGAAAATCGGCGACAACCCCGATCACCCGGAGTTCATCCTGACCATTCGGGGAGTCGGCTACACCATGATCCTTCACGCTGAAAATAGAATGTAACTTTTTTGTTACCAAGCGTAACGCGGACGTGACCCAGCCGGATCGGGCCCGTGGTATTTTGTAAGCGTCCCAATACCACGACATAGAAGGAGGATAAGCATGTCAAGGCGTATCATCGTATCTATCTCGATCATGGTCGTAGCGACCATTCTGGCTGCATGCTCCAATTCCGCAGCCCCGACTCAAGATCCGGTATCGCCAACGGTCGCGCCTGCCACCGAGGTGGTAAAAACCGAAGCCGCCGCAACCGAAGCGCCAACGCTGGATACTTCCAAAATGAAATTGACCGTGCTTTGCGGTCCCCAGGAAGATTGGTGCATTGCCGCAACCAAGGCATTTCAGGAGAAAACCGGCATCGCCACCAACTACGTCCGATTGTCCAGCGGCGAGGCGATCGCGCGCCTGAGCGCGTCCAAAGACAACCCCGAATTCGATGTCTGGTGGGGCGGCCCGGTGGACGGATACCAACAGGCCAAGGACCAGGGCCTGGTTCAGGCATACGGATCGCCAAATGCCGCGCAGATCGCGGATAATTTGAAGGACCCCGACGGCTACTGGACCGGAATTTATGTGGGGGCGCTGGGCTTCTGCTCGAACACTGCGGTGCTCAAAAACCTGGGCGTGGATGTGCCCGAGTCCTGGGATGACCTGCTCGACCCGGCGCTCAAGGGTCAGGTTGCCATGGCGCACCCGGCCACATCGGGTACAGCTTTTACGGCCTTCTGGACGGTCAACACCCTGAATAATTTCGATCAGGAAGCGACCTTTGCCTATTTCAAGAAATTGCATAATAACATTCTTCAATACACAAAGACGGGGTCAGCGCCTGGTCCCATGGCCGGACGCGGCGAAATCGGCGTCGCGATCATTTTCTCGCACGATTGCGTGATGTATCAGAAACAGGGCATGACCGATCTCAAAGTCAGCTTCCCCGCGGAAGGTACCGGTTATGAGATCGGCGGCGTGGCCATCATCAATGGCACCCCAAACCTGGACGCTGCAAAGATGTGGGTCGATTGGTCGTTGACCGCCGAAGCCCAGGAGATCGCCGCCACGGTGGGCTCCTACCAGTTGCCAACCAATCCCGATGCGACGGTTCCTCCTGAAGCCGTCAAGTTGAGTACGATCAAACTGGTCGATTATGATTTTGTCGCCTCCGCCGCTGCCAAGAAGGCGCTGACGGAGCGTTTCGACGCCGATATTGCGCCGGCGCCAAAAGAGTAGTTTCCCGACTTCATCCCAGATGATCTTCACAGGGCTATTTACCAATCCTTCGGTAAATAGCCCTGACTAAAAAGGAACCCCATGTCATCCACGGTCAATAAACGGATCATCAAAATATTCCCGAGGATTTCCATCGATAAGGGTTTGGCCTTTGGATTGATCGTCATCACCCTGTTTCTCCTGATTGCAATCCTGTTTCCATTGTTCAAGATCCTGGGAACCGCGATCAGCAAGGATGCCATTCCTTATTATCAGCATTTCTTCAAGTCGCCTGTTTACCTCGGAATCATTTGGAACACGGTCAAGCTCGGCCTTGTTGTCGGGCTGTTGGGAACCGCGGTGGGCTTCCTGTTCGCCTACGTGCAGGTGCGCACCGATGTGCCCTGCAAGCGCTTCATCCATTTGATGGCGTTGATGCCCATCATCAGCCCGCCTTTTGCGGTCGCCACCGCAGCCATCGAGCTTTTCGGCAGGTCGGGATTGATCACCTACAACCTGCTGGGCATCCGTTACAACATCTACGGATTTACAGGGCTGACAGGCGTCCTTGTATTATCGCTCTTCACCGTGGCCTATATGAACTTTCAGGGAATGCTGCGCGCATTGGACCCGTCCCTGGATGAAGCTGCGACCAATATGGGGGCGACAAAATGGGATGTCTTTCGCACGGTGACCATTCCGATGCTGATCCCGGGTATTGCCAGTTCTTTCCTGCTGCTATTCGTCGAGGCGATCGCCGACCTGGCAAACCCGTTGGTTCTAGGTGGAGATTTTACCGTACTGGCTTCGAGGGTCTACATCGCCATCGCCGGCGAATACGATATCTTTGCCGGCGCCGTGCTCTCATTCGTTTTACTGGTCCCATCCCTGACTGTGTTCGTTCTGCAGAGATATTGGGTCAACCGGAAATCCGTCGTTTCGGTCACCGGGAAACCTTCCGGACGCATGATGGTTGTGACCAATCCGTTTGTGCGGTGGGGATTGTTCAGCCTGGTTATGTTTTTCTCGGGCTTGATTTTACTCATTTACGGCACCATCTTCGTCGGCGCGTTCACAAAACTTTTTGGCATCAACTATACCTTTACGCTGGAACACTTCAAATACGTGATCTTTGGCCTGGGTTCGCAAGCAATCCTGGACACGTCGAAAATGGCCTTGATCGCCACGCCGATCGCCGGCCTGCTGGGGATGCTGATCGCCTGGCTGGTGGTGCGGAAGCGTTTTCCCGGACGGGGATGGCTGGATTTCATTTCGATGCTTGGAATTGCCGTACCCGGCACGGTCCTTGGTATCGGTTATCTGCTGGCCTTCAACCATTCAGTGACCCTCCAGTCGAAGATTCTCCTGCCGCCGCTGGCCGGCGGGACCGCGATGGCCGGGGGAATCATTGCGCTGATCCTGGCCTACATCGTTCGCAGCGTTCCGGCGGGAGTGCGTTCGGGGATTTCATCGCTGCAGCAGATCGATCCCTCGATCGAAGAGGCATCCATCAGCCTGGGCGCGAACAATGCCACCACATTTTTGAAAGTGACCCTTCCCCTGATCCGGCCGGCTTTCCTGACCGGTCTCGTCTACAGCTTTGCGCGTTCCATGACCTCGCTTTCAGCCGTCATTTTTCTGACAACGCCCGAAGCCAAGGTGATGACTTCACAGATCTTGAATGAAGTAGACGCCGGACGTTTTGGCAATGCATTTGCCTATTGCGATATTCTTATTTTGATCGTTTTGACTGTAATCGGCATTCTATACCTTGTCGTGGGCAAGGCCGGCGGCGTCGGACAGGACCTAAGGGTATCCTCATAGGAGCAGAACATGCAACCGCGTAAAGAAGCAGGTTTTCTATCCTTAAAAAATGTAAGCAAGACTTTCGAGCAGGGAAACAACATCGTCAAAGCCGTGGACGATATTTCGCTGGAGATCATGGGAGGCGAATTCATCACCCTGCTGGGTCCTTCGGGCTGCGGCAAGACCACCACCCTGCGACTGATCGCCGGTTTCGAATCGCTGACCGCCGGATCGATCATCCTGGACGGCAAAGAGATCAGCCATCAACTGCCAAACGAGCGTTCGATGGCCATGGTGTTCCAAAGTTACGCCCTTTTTCCACACCTGAATGTATTCGAAAATGTGGCCTACGGGCTGCGCTTGAAACATATGCGCGAAAACGAGGTCAAAGAAACGGTCGACCTGATTCTCAACATGATGAACCTGGTGGGGTTGGAAAAGCGCAGCCCGGCGCAGCTATCCGGCGGACAGCAGCAACGGGTTGCGCTGGCCAGGGCGATGGTCATGAAACCCAAAGTACTCCTCTTCGATGAGCCGCTCTCGAACCTCGACGCGAAGTTGAGAACCCAAATGCGGCTGGAGATCAGGCACTTGCAGCAGCAGTTAGGGATCACCAGCGTTTATGTCACACACGATCAGGTGGAAGCCATGAGCCTTTCCGATCGGATTGTGGTGATGAACAAGGGGCGGATCGAACAGGTTGACCGGCCGGAAGAGGTCTTCCTGCGGCCTTCTTCCCTGTTCGTGGCCGATTTCATCGGGCGGGCGAACTTCATCGAAACGGAAGTACTCCGGCGGAATGGGGATTCCTGCCTGGTGAACGTTTTTGCAACGGATTATTGGGTGGTCAGCGATCCATCCGTGAGGGTTGGTGAAAAAGCTTATCTGATGGCCAGGCCGGAGGCCATCAAGCTGATCGATGTTCATGCGGTGAAGCGAGGCGAGATCGTTTCGACGATCTACCTGGGATCGACCGTGGAATACGAACTGGAAGCGGAGGGCATGAATCTACTGGCAGTGGACGCAAGCCCCAAATACGACCAGTTGCTATCCGAAGGCAGGAAAGTGGGGATCTACATCGATCCGGATCGAAGTTATTTGCTGCCTTACGACGGCAAAGCGTCGTGAAAACCCGGGGGCCACAATCGAATTTCGCCGGGAAGAACTGTGACTGAATGAAATTTGTCCAGCAGCGCTATTTTGGGCTGGCCGGAAAAGAGACCGGATGGCGGAAACGCGCCGGTCTCAATTTTTATCCCTTCCGGAACCGGTGGGCGATCGGCGCCTCGATGCTTCGAACAGAATTTTCGGCGCGGCGGCGGCCCATTTTTGATATTCTCCGATTCGTTGGAGCCGGAAGTGAAACCCGGCAACCAGTTTTCAGGCGCTGACCGCCATTCCAAAGAAGGGCCGGGTAAACCGGATCCCGAATCGACGAAAAGCGAACCAACGATTTTTCAAGCAACAAAAACCGATTCAAACCGTATAATCAATGAATACCTTGAAAGCATGGAGAAACAATGAACACTCCTCCTCCGAATGAAAAATTTGGCGTGCTGACCACACCGCTGTCGCTGCGCGGCTGGCCGACCTGGCTGGTTTATCTGGTGGCGGTCCTTGGGTTGATCTACATTCTCAACCCTACGGCGGGTTTCCTGGAGCTGCTGCCCGACAACCTGCCGATCATCGGCAACCTCGACGAAGGCGCGGCCTTCATGATGATCTGGTACGGGCTGGTCGAGTTCTTCGAAGGCCGCAAGTACCCAAAGCCGTAAAACAGGATCCCTTCACATGGCCACCTGGATCGTTCATCTACGCATTGCCGAAAACCTGCTGGAACAGGCGCCGGGGTTGGATGAGTCCGCCTTCGCGCTGGGCAACATCGCGCCTGATTCGGGCATCCCGGACGAGAAATGGGAGCACTTCGACCCGCCGCCGAAGGTGACCCACTTCCAGATATCCGATCACCCACATTATCGCAGCGAGGATCTGCGCTTCTACCGCGAGCACCTGCTGCCGCTGCGCGGGTCTGAGCCGGACGCGGCCCTGTTTTCCATTCGACTGGGCTACTTCTTTCACCTGGTGACCGACAACCTGTGGTACCAGCAGGTGGGGCGGCCGGCGGTGCAGCGCTGGCGGGCGGATTTTGCCTCAGACGCGGCCTTCTGGGACGAGATCAAGGGCGATTGGTACGGCCTGGATCACGCCTACGTGCGCGCGCACCCCGGGTCGCTGTTCTGGCGGGTGTTCGTCCACTGCCGCTATGAGCGCGACGACCTGCCCTTCCTGCCGCCCGAGGCCGTGCACCGCCAGTTGGCTTATATTCAAGATTGGTACCGCTCGGACGACGCCGGGATCCGCGCCATGCTGGCCCGGCCGTTCGAATACCTGAATCAGGGCCAGGTGGACGCGTTCATCGAAGGGGCAAGCCGGAAGCTGGCCGAGATCTATCGCTCCTTATGGGTGGAAAGCGCTGCGGTGGACGGCAAAATTTCGGCGTTGGAAATGCTGGAGAATTGCTGATTGCTGATTTCGGATTGTTGATTGAAGATGAACCGGTGATACGGCAATCCTGACTCGAAAAGCCGCATACCAAATACCGCGTACCGTATCGCCGCATCACTCGTTGCCCTCTCCCAATGGCTTCACGGCCTTGATCGAGAACGTCAGCGGCAGCGAGGGGATGCCGGGTTGGGGATAGTAATTGCCGTCGGCGCGCTGTTCGAGCCAGGGGAAGGCGGGGTAATTGGTATACGGGAATTCGTGGACGAACTGGATACGCAGGCCGGCGTCGATCAGGGCGCTGATGACCTCGCCCAACGGATACGACCATTCGTAGGTTTCGCCGTGAACGTCGGCGGCGCGGTCGGCGTAGGTGCCGTCCACGGGCAGCACGATGGCGCCCTCGTTGAAATAAGGGTAGCGCTGTTCGACGCGCTGGCCTTCATCGTCGAAGACCATCGAGAAGGGGTGGTACTCGGCCATGTAGAAGACGCCGCCGGGCCTGACGTAGCGCGCAGCGATGCGCGCCCATTCGCGCACATCCGGCAGCCAGGTGAGTACGCCGTAAGAGGTAAAGACCACGTCGAAGGTCTCGGCGAGGTGCTGCGGCAGGTCATAGAGGTTGCAGCAGATGAAGCGCGCCGGCAGGTTCAAATCGACGCCGGTCTGTTGGGCGATTTTAATCGCCTCGGGCGAGAAGTCCATGCCGGTCACGCTGGCGCCCAGGCGCGCCCAGGAGAAGGTATCGTGACCGAAGTGGCACTGCAAATGCAGCAGGCTCTGGCCCTGCACGCTGCCCAGTTCGGCCAATTCGAGCGCGTGCAATGTGTTGCGTCCGTGCAAAAAATCGGCGTGGTTGTACATTGCGGAGTGAAGATTGACCTGAGCCCAGGCATCCCACATTCGACGATTGGCCTGCATGCCTTTGTTTTCCATTGATATTCTCCTGTCCGGGTGAGGAAATCGAGTTCGGGGCACGGGAAGGGGGGAATTCGGGTTGTACTTTGCGGATTCCTATTGAAATAAACGATTTTTTGTGACCCTGAATGTGAATCCGTTCATATTTCCACTATTTTCATACTTGTGGTATAAAAACATTGTCATTTTGCCGGACACTCTATTCTACCGGCAAATTGCGCAGAGACTCGTTGTTGAGAGGGTGAACTTTATGAATCCTGTAATGATCCTGACCGATAGTACAGCCTATCTCCCCCCCGATCTTGTGGCCAGCCATCCGATCCGCGTCGAGCCTCTCACATTGAACTGGGACGGCCAAACCTACCGCGACGGCGTCGACATTCGGGCCGAAGATTTTTACAAGCGCATGACGAAATCGTCCACGCTGCCCACCACCAGCCAGATTGCCGCCGGCGAGATCGAAAGGGTTCTGAACGAGACGCTCGCCAGGGGCTATGATGTGCTCATGCTGCTCATTTCCAGCGGGATCTCGAGCACGTATTCGACGGCGGCCAGCGTGGCCGCCAATTACCCGCCGGATCGGGTGGCGATCATCGACACCCACCTGGTCTCGATGGCGCTTGGTTTTCAGGTGCTGGCCGCGGCGCGCAAGGCTGCGGCGGGCGGGAGCCTGGCCGAATGCAAGCGGGTCGCCGAGAAGGTCTACGATCACATCGGCGTTTATTTCACGGTCGATACGCTGAAATACCTGGCGGCGGGTGGGCGCATCGGCAGCGCCAAGCGCATTCTGGGGGCGGCTTTGATGATCAAACCCATGCTGGAGATCCGCGATGGGAAGATCGAGTTGGTGGAGAGCGTCATTTCGCGGCGCAAGGCCGTCCAACGCCTGCTGGACCTGGTCGAAGAGGGCATCGGCGGGCGCAAGCCGGTGCGCATCTCGGTCTTCCATGCCCTGGCGCGCGACACGGCAGATTATTTGATGACTGCCTGCCGGGAGAGGTTCAAGCCGGTTGAACTGATCCTCTCGGAAGTCAGCCCGGTGGTGGGCAGCCACGTGGGGCCGGGGACGGTGTCGATCGCCTATCAGGCCGGAGAGCCGGAGGATTAGCCACAGAGAACACAGAGAACACTGAGAAGAAAGAAAGAAAAGAGACAAAAGAGACAAAAGCTGGTTTGCTTTTGTCTCTTTTTATTTTCAGGCCGTCTTCCCGCTGAGTAAAAAGCAATCCCTCTTCTCTTTCTTTTGCTTTTTTCTCTGAGTTTGCCTGCACCCGCAGGGTGCTGTGGCTTTCTTTCTATAGCAGCAAAATCAGCAGCAGGATGGGCAGGCCGAGAAATAAAGCCACCAGCACCAGGATTCCCACGGCCAGGCCCAACGCTCCGAAGACCAGCCCGATGACGCCGCCAACCAGGCCGACCACAAGCGCGATCAAGCCGCCGATGATGTCGATGATGAATTTGAACAGTCCCATGGTTACCTTCCTTTCATAATCTACAAGGTATACGCACGGGATGGGATAAAGTTGCAGGGCGGATCAACCGGCCAGGATCGAGTCGATCGCCGAGAGCTCCTCCGGGGAGAATTCCAGGTTTTTCAGCGTCTCCCCGACGTTCAGAACCTGCTCCGGGCGGCTGGCGCCGAACAGGGCCGAGGTAACCACCGGTTTGCGCAGCACCCAGGCGATGGCCATTTGGGCCATGCTTTGCCCGCGCTGCCGGGCGATGGCGTTCAGCCTGCGCACCCTGGCGATCTTTTCAGCGGACACGTCATCCTTCTTGAGGTAGATGCCCGACTTCGCGGCGCGCGAGTCCTCGGGAATGCCCTGCAGGTAACGGTCGGTCAGCAGGCCCTGGGCCAGCGGAGAAAAGACGATGCAGCCCACGCCTTCCTTCGCCAGCACATCCAGCAGCCCGCCTTCCACCCAGCGGTTGAACAGGTTATACGACGGCTGGTGGATCAGCAGTGGGGTGCCCATCTGGCGCAGGATATCGACGGCCCTGCGGGTCTCCTCCGCGGAATAGGAAGAAATACCGACATACAGGGCTTTGCCGTTGCGAACGATCTGATCGAGCGCGCCCATACTTTCTTCGAGCGGGGTTTCGGGGTCGGGGCGGTGGTGATAAAAAATGTCCACATAATCCAACCCCATCCGTTTGAGGCTCTGGTCCAGGCTGGCGATCAGATATTTGCGCGAGCCAAAATTGCCGTAAGGCCCGGGCCACATGTCCCAACCGGCTTTGGTCGAGATCACCAGTTCGTCCCGATACGGCGCCAGGTCCTTGCGCAGGATTTCACCAAAGGTCGTCTCGGCCGAACCATACGGAGGACCGTAATTGTTGGCCAGATCGAAATGGGTGATGCCCTGGTCGAAAGCCAGGCGCACCATCGCGCGCGCGTTCTCGAGCGTGTCCACGCCGCCAAAGTTATGCCAGAGGCCCAGGGATACGGCCGGCAGTAAGAGCCCGCTGCGGCCGCAGCGGTTGTAACGCATCGCCTCGTACCGGTTCTGAGCAGCTACATAAGTCATGGGGTTCTCCTTTCAGCATCGTTCGACCCGAATTGACATTTATGATTCTACCAGTGATGTAAAGCCTGCCGGCGGGCGTTCGATTTGCCGCCGGAAGCGTTTCAGATGAAATACCCGCGCGGGGGCCCGGAAAAGGCAGGCAAACGCATCCTGGCCGGCCCAGGATACGTTTCGATCCAGTACATCTCGTATAATAATGACGAATGATGTTCACATTCCGGTTTCGAATCGGGTCAGGATTGCGGCGCTGGTGGATCGGGTTGACGCGTTTCGAGTTCGCCGACCACCAGGCGCGCATCCGCCTGCGGCAGAGACTCCCGCTGGCGGCCGGCCTGCTTGCCTTGATCTGGCATCTCGTTCTGCCTTCCGAGCAGGCAGTCCTCCTGGTGACCGCCTGGCTGGGGTTGATGCTCAGTTCCTATTTGTGGGCGCGGCAGATGGCGCGCCGGGTCAGCGGATCGCGCCGGCTGCTTTCCTCGGCGCTGCAGGTGGGCGACGAACTGGAGGAGCAGGTTTCGCTGCGCAACACCTCGGGCCTGCCGGTGCTGGCGGCCGAATTCATCGACCGCTCGGATCTGCCCGGGCATTCGGTGGCGGGCGTGCGCGCGGTGGAGGGCGATGGGCACGCCGATTGGAAGGCAGCCGTGGTCTGCACGCGGCGCGGCCTGTTCACCCTGGGACCCTGGGAACTGCACCTCAGCGATCCGTTCGGTATTTTTACAGTCGAGCAGGTTTATCCGCAGCGTAGCGAAGTGCTGGTCTATCCGCCGCTGGCGCCGCTGCCGCCGGCGCTGCTGCCGCGCGGGCGCACACGCGGCGATCAGCGCCCGCTGCGGCGCATGCTGGGCGCGGACACGGTGGCGGCGGCCAGCGCGCGGGCTTATCTGCCGGGCGATCCGCTGCGCTTCATCCACTGGCCGACCACGGCCCGCAAGGGCGCGCTGTACACGCGCATCTTCGATCCCGAAGCGATCTCGGCGGTGTGGTTGATCGCGGATCTCCATTCCGGCGCGAGTGATTCCGCGACCATGGAAACGATGGCCGTGCTGCTGGCCTCGCTGGCCGACCAACTGCTGCGCGGGCGGCTGGCGGTGGGGCTGCTGGCATTGGGTTTGCGGCCGCAGGTTCTGCCGCCCCGAAACGGCCTGACCGCGTTGGGGCCGCTGCTGCGCGCGCTGGCGCAAATCGAAGCCGATGCGCCGCAACCGTTGGAGGATACCCTGCTGCGCGCCGGGGAGATGATTTCGCAGCGCAGCCTGTACCTGCTGATCACGCCGGACATCAGCCCGCGCTGGATGCCGGCCCTGCAGGGGCTGGCCAGGCGCCCGGGCGGGCAATCCGGGCAGGTGGTGCTGCTCGATGCGACCCCATCCGACGTGAAATCGGCGGCTCCGGCGCTGGCCGATCTGCTGCGCAGGCAGGGCTTCCCGGCCGACGTGGTGCGGCGCGAGGACGTGCGCCCCATCAGCGGCGCATACGGCGCGCTGCGGCGCTGGGAATATATCACCCTGGGCACCGGCCGGGCGGTGGTGCGCCAGCGGCCGCGCGACGTCGCAGGAATGCCGCGATGAAGGCCCTGCTGCAGCGCGTATGGGAGCGACTCCGCCACCGCCTGGCCGGCGTCTGGGTACCGCTGCTGCTGCTGGCCGGCGCCGCGGCAATGGTCGGCGTCAGCCTCAATGAGGCCCCCTGGCTGGATTGGACGATTCGACCGGCCTGGGTGGTCTGGCCGGGGCTGCTGTGCGGGCTGCTGCTGGCGCAAACGCGCTGGCCGGGTTGGTTCGGGGGGCTGTATTCGATTTTCATGTCGCTGGCGGCCGGATTGCAGGTCATCGGGCAGCCCGTGCCGCCCGCGGCGCAGTGGGGCGGGCTGGGCTGGCTGGACGGGTTGATGCTGGTCAACCTGCGCCTGCACGTTCTGGCGCAGCGCCTCAGCGGCTGGTTGGATCTGGCCCGGAGCGGGCTGTCGAACTTCGATTCGGGGCTGCCGCTGTTGATGCTGCTGCTGGTGGGTTGGAATGTGTGCGCCTGGATGGCGTTCCACGCCCGACGCGGGCGCGTGTTCTGGGGCCTGGTCGCCGGCTGGGTGCTGCTGGCCTTCGTGGGCAACGCAGGCGGACAGAATCTGTGGCTGCTGGCGTATTTCACCCTGGTGGCTTTGGTGCTGTTGGGGCTGGCCCACTTTCGCGAACGCATCGCCAGTTGGGAACGGCGCCGGGTCGATTACCCGGACGAGTTATCCGGCGATTGGATGGCGGCGGCAGCCACGCTGGGGCTGGCGGTGATGCTGCTGGCGCGCGCCGCGCCGGCGGTGGCTTCACCGCAGGGCTGGCAGAAGATCAACGATTGGTTCAAACCCACCCAGAACGAACAGGCCGCCACCCCGGCCCCGGTGAGTAATTACCAGTCCCAACCGCTGCCGGCGCGATCGATCGACCTGAGCGTCATCGGCCTGTATCTGCCGGAGAGCAACGACACGGTGTTGTGGGTGCGCACCAGCGACCCGCTGCCGGCGGCGCAGACCGGCATGCCGGCTTCGGCCTACGAAATTCCGCGCCATTACTGGCGGGGCGGGGTGATGAGCGTCTACACCGGCCGCGGCTGGCAGGCGGCGGCGCTGGTCCTGAGCCCAAAACCGGCCGCGCAAAGCCTGGCGCCGACCTATGCGCGCCGCAAACCGCTCGAACAGACCTTCGAGCTGCCGGGCGGGTCGAGCGGCATGTTGTTCGCTGCCAACGAACCCCTGGAGGCTTCGGGAGCGGACCTGTACGCGAGCGTGCCGGATGGATCGTTGATCGCGGCCGGGCAATCCAGCCGCTACCAGGTGGTTTCGTGGGTGCCGGATGTGGACGCGGCCGCGCGCAGCGCGGCCGATCCGCAGGCGGCGCCGCCGGATATTGTGAAGACCTACACCCAGTTGCCGGCCAGTCTGCCGCAGCGCGTGCGCGACCTGTCCGGGTTGATCGCCGGCAGCGCGGATACGGCCTACGCCAAAGCCGTGGCCATCCAGAACTACCTGCGCCTGACCTATCCCTACGACCTGACGGTGGCGCCTCCTCCGGCCGGGACGGACGAGGTGGACAATTTCTTATTCGAGGCGCGGGCGGGATTTTGCAGCCACTTTGCCACGGCGATGGCGGTGCTGCTGCGGGCGCAGGGGGTGCCGGCGCGGGTGGCGGTGGGTTATCTGACCGGCGAGTACGACCCGGAGCGCGGCGCGTTCCGCGTGCCGGCCTCGGCGGCGCATGCCTGGGTGGAGGTGTACTTCGCGGGCTACGGCTGGATCGAGTTCGAACCCACGCCGGCGTTTCAGGCGCCGGGCTACGAACTGACGGCGGCCGGACAGGCCGGCGCGGGGCAATCCCAGGCGCGGAAAAAGGGGCTGCCCTTCGACGCGGGGCGGCTGGCGTTGATCGTGGGCATTGGCCTGGCCGCCGGGGTGCTGGCGGCAACCATGGTCGCCGTCGTGCGCTTCGAGCGCGGCGCAAGGCGCGCAAAGAGCCCGGCCGGACGGCTGTACTGGCGGCTGCGCAGCGGGCTGGCCTGGGCGGGGCAATCCGCGCCGGCCACCGTAACGCCGCTCGAATTTCTGGAGGACTGCCGCCCGGCGCTGGCGGCGCGTCCGAACCTGCTGCGCGCAGTGGAGGAGCTGACCGGGCTATATGTGCGAGACCGGTTCGCGCCGGGTCGGGTGGCCGAACGCGAACTGGCCGCGGCGCGGGCGCGCTGGCGCGCGGCGCGGGGTGAACTGGGGGTGTGGATTTTAGGAAGAAGAATCACCACAGAGACACGGAGGACACGGAGAAGAAAAGTCTAAGGAGAAGAGAGAAAAAGAAGAATTTATAGATCCTTCGGTTGAAGCATCAATATATAGAAAAAGTGGAAGAAATTAGCCACAGAGACACGAAGACCACGGAGAAGAGAGAAAAAGCTGTAGGTTGGGTTGAGGGGTGAGACCATCCAGGATTTATCTGGTATCCTATCCACCCGAAACCCAACGTCCCTGGCCGTTGCGGAACGTTGGATTTCGTTCCGGCATATACTCCCGACTCTCAGGTTATCGTCACTCAACCCAACCTAAAATTTGCCATCTTGATAAAGGTCCGGATTCTTGTATCCCACCAGCGCCAGCACCACGGCGTGCTCGTAGAGCGCGGCGCGGTCAATGACGTCGCCGGTGAGCAGGCCGATGGCGCCGTTTTGCTGCTTGGAGTTGACGGCCCCAAAGATGATGTCGTCCGCTTCGCCCAGTTCGATGCCCTGGCGAACCAGTTTGGCGACCGCCGGCGGCAGGAAGAAGGTGCCGGTGCGGGCCTTACCGGTGGCGGCCGGGGAGAGCACGGCCACCCAGGCGAAGACGGCCAGTTCGCCGCCGGTTTCCTCCACGCCGCCCTCGATGCCCACCCAGAAATCGGCCTGGGGATGCAGCGCCCGGGCGGCCTCGGCGCGGTTGAGCGCGCCGCGCAGTGTCTCGGCGCTGTCCATGGGCTGGTTGCTGACGCCGGAAGGCGCGGAGAGCGGAACGACGGCGAAAGTTTCGGCGGGGAACATGCGTTGGAAGCCGTTCAGGGAGGCCTGGGCTTTGACGGGGTTGGTGGAGGCGACGACGAGGGTTTTCATACGGGAAGGGCCTTTCGGGGGAAGAAGAATAACCACAGAGAAAAGATGAGCCACAGAGAACACAGAGACCACTGAGAGAAGATTATAAGAGAAGAAGATAAAAGAGAAAAGATGAGCCACAGAGAACACAGAGACCACTGAGAGAAAATTATAAGAGAAGAAGATAAAAGAGAGAAGATGAACCACAGAGAACACAGAGACCACCGAGAGGAAATATATAAAAAGAGAAGGAAAAAGAGAGAAGATGAGCCACAGAGAAAAAAATTAGAAAAGAAGAAATGGGAAAAAGGCGGGTCGAAAAAATGGCGCGGCCTGGAGCAGTATCCTCCAGGCCGCGGCGTAATCAACGAAAACAGGTCGGTCAACGACGGATGAACGGCAGGAATACTTCTTTGATCTCGCAATCCTCCGGCGTAATAATGGAGCAGGCCTTATTTCTGGATGAGCGGTAGCAGACTGGTATTCGCGTAATCGATGCGAAACCCCTGAACGCGGACAGTCGATCCAGGCGGTAAAGACATTTCAAGATGGTAACTTTAGGAAGACGTATCGATTGACGAATAGGCGATGGTCGTATCTTCCGCCGTACGGAAGGAATCGGAGTAGCCGGTTGTACTCACAGATGCCATTGTATTGCAGCCCTCCCAGCCCAATGGACACTGGTATAAGTAAACGGCCATATTACCGGTTTGATTATTATCGTAATAATAGGCGACTAATTTCGTAATGATGACCCCGTTTGGCAGGAGCAAGGGCGCATCAAACCAGCTCGCATTCGGACCGGGATTGTAAATGGACTGGAAAGAATAATTCGGCGGCTGACCCGGGAAGGATGGCGATATGTAGGGGGTGAATTCGAACGGACTGATCGCGATATAGCCTGGGCCGCCGGGTACGGCAGCCGCGAGGACGGCTGAGTCTGTTCCCGGACCGCTGGTGTCGCTTGGACCTGCGCCAGTGGGGTCGCTGTCCTGGGCCAGAACGAATGTGCTGGTGGACTGCGATGCGAAAAGGACCAGCGCCAATACTGTCACGAGGGTGAAGAACCGGTTCATGCGTAACATCATAACCTCCTGAATTGAAGCGGAAAAAGTAGTCACTTTTCAGACGGTTGGTTACGGGTAAATTGTCAGTAAGCGGGAAAGTAAAAGACTAAGCAATAAGGGGAACAATGTATTATTAATAGATACATATAGTATACATATTGATCAAAACAAATAAACCTATAAATTCCAGTTTATACGGAGATGAATTTTTGGGGAAAACCGGTTTCACCGTTTTGGCTCATTCTTCGATTCCGAAGAATTCCCAGGCTTCGATCAGCAGGGGGTGGACGGCGGGGAGGAATTCGCGCTGCCGCCAGAGGTGGCGCAGGTAAACCGCTGCGGCGGCCGGCAGTGAGTCATCCAGCGCGGCCTGCATTGCGTCCAGATAAGGCGGCTGGCCGGGCTGGTCCCAGGCCAGTTTGTCGGCGCAGAAGAGCAGCAGGTCCAGCGGAGCGGGATTGGGACGCAGGGTGGTGTGACAGGCGATGGCCGAAAGCACGGCCGGATCGCTGACGCCGAAGGCCTGTTCGGCCAGCCCGGCCGAGAGGCGCTGGTGCAGCAGCATGGGATGCTGGCGCTCGGCGGGCAGAATGGGCAGATCCAGTTCGCGCGCCACGCTCAGGCGCTGCGACGCCGGCCAGACGGCCGAAATATCGTGTAGCCATCCAGATAGGGCGGCGAGATCCGGATCGACGCCAAAACGCAGCCCCAGGCGGCGGCACTCGGCGGCCACCGCGGCGCAATGAGCACAGGTCCGCGGGTGGCCGTGGGCTCCCAGGAAGAGCGGAACGGCCAGCGCGGGATCGGCGGGCAGGTTCAGGTTTTCGAGCAGGGCGGATATCAGGGGATGCATATCGATCTGATCAGGAGGGTGTCATCCGGGGCCGGTCGGTACGGGACGCAGCCATGCTGAAATCAGGGGCGCAGGTCTGGACCGGATAGATCGGCCATGGGGCGGCGCTGGCGAAGGAGGGTGGTGATTGCGGGCCGCCAGCGCGGATAGAGATTGGTCCCGGGCGGAAAATCCGCGCGGCAGGAAAGCCTGCCGCCGCTGGCCGGCAGGGTGCACAGCGTGGTGGAACGGCTGGCGGGGAGCTGCCTGAAAAAGCTGATCCACTGGCCATCCGGTGACCAGGCGGGCGTCGAATCGGCCGCCGGATCGTTCGTCAGGCGGGTGTTGTCCGTACCATCCGGACGGATCCTGTAGATCTCGGCGTTCCCATCCAGGTCGGTCGAATAAACGATCCAATCGCCGGCCGGGGAGAACTGCGGCGAATACGCGCCGGCCAGCGGATCGGTGAGCCTTAACGGCGGATCGCCGCGCAGATTGACGGTGTAGAGGTGAAAATTCCCGAAGTAATTGGCCGAGAAGACGATCGATTGCCCATCCGGCGCCCAATCCGGATCGGCGATTCGCCCAAAATTCTCGACCAGGCAGCGGGTGTTCCTGCCGTCCGAGTTCATCATGCATAATCTGAGATTCCCGGTTTCGGCGGTCCCGGAAAGGAAGGCAATCTGCGTTCCGTCCGGCGACCAGGATGGGTCGGTGCCGCCTTCCGGGCCGGTATAAAGCTGCTGCGTGTTCATCAGGCCGTTGATTCCGTCGCGGGCGACATCGACCACAAAGAGCTGCGACACACCCAGGAAATTGCGGGTCGAAAAGATGAGGCGTTTCCCATCCGGCGACCAGTCCATGCCGTCGATGCCCGCCTGAGTGGCGATCAATACCCCGGGTTGGGCGCTTCCACGGGCCTGATAGGCGATTTCCATGGGCAGGGTCGTGAACCGGCCGGTGTAGACGTCGAAATTGCGCTGAAAAATGAGATCGCCGGATCCGCCGCCCACGGGGGTGGGTGTGGGCGACAGTCGATTTTCGGGCGAAGGAGTAAAGGTGGGCGGAATCCGGGGGACCGGCGAAGGGGTGGGTGTGAAGGTTGGCCATGCCGGCCGGGTTGGGGTGGGCGGCAGTGCGGGTGTGGGAACCGGCGCCGGGAGCAAGGCAACCCCCGCCCAGCAGCCTCCCAGAAGGAAAACCAGGAAGCCGGAGCAAACCAACCACAGCCGACCGGACCGGGGTTTCATGGCCGAATGTATCCCAGAAATCAGAAGATCGCGGAATTGCGGATAAATTCAGTATAGCGCGGTCGGGGGCGAAAAATGGAATTCGGCGATGCAGATGGAGTTTCGCAGCCGCGGGATCGGGTTGAAGCCGACTGTAAAAGAATCCTGAAAAATCACACTCCGCAGCAGCCGTAGAGCGAGGCAAAACCGTAGCTGGTGATCCGGAGCGTGTAATGCTGGGTCGGATCGCAGGCCGGGTGGGTGTAGGTTAGGGAGTAGATGACGTAGCCCAGGCGGCGCTGGACCCGCAAGTCGGCGGCGAGCCGGTCATAATCGATGGGTTGGCCCATGGGGGTGTTGTTCAGGTTCATCCCGGCCTCCAGGCGCGGGAGCTGGGAGCCGTTCAGGTACTGCAGCTCGTGTTCGCGCAGGTAAGCGATGAATTCGGCCTCCGATTGGGGGTGAAAATCCAGCCAGTGCCAGCTTTCGGGGCCGCAGTTCGGCGAGGCGGATTTGGGGAAGATGCCGTAGGGAAATAGAAAATAGACGACCGCGGCCGCGGCCAGGAGGAACAGGACAGGCCAGCTCAGGCGGGCCAGGAATCGTTTCATGAACCCAGAATAGCGCGAAGCCGCCGGAATTGCAATCATTTTCACAACCCGAAAAAGGGTAGTATAATCGATCTAAAGAAAAAAGTTAGCATATGCTAACCAATATTCTCGAGGCATAACCCTATGATCAAATCCGACACTCCTGTGCAGCAAAAACGTCCCACCCCGACCATCGAAGATTATCTGGCCGTGATTTATGTGCTCGAACGGGATGGGGGTGAAGTCATCGCAGCGCGCCTGGCCGACGCCCTGGAAGTTTCCGCGCCGACTGTGACCGTGACGGTCAAACGCATGGAACGCGACGGCTGGATTGGCGCGGAGCCGGGCAAGGCCATCCGGCTCACCCCGAAGGGGCTGGAGGCAGCCCGTTCGGTCATCCGCCGGCACATGCTCACCGAGTGGATGCTGGCGCGCATGCTGAAGGTGCCCTGGTCGCGGGTGCACGCCGAGGCGGACCAGATCGAGCACACCATTTCGGACCAGATCGAGACACAGTTGCGCTCGAACCTGGACGACCCGCAGGTTTGTCCGCACGGCAATCCGCTGCCCGGTTATGAGTACGTCGCCGAGGGGTGGATCGCGTTGACGGAAGTGCCCGGCGGGACGAGAGTCACCATCCGACGAATTCACGAGATCATCGAAGACGACCCGGACCTGCTCGAATACCTGGAAACGAACGGGATCGTCCCCGGGGCGCGCGCGGAAGTGACCGAGATTTTACCGTTCAACCAGACGCTGACCGTCAAAGTCGGAGAACATCCGGTGGCCCTGGGGCTGGCGGTGGCCCGGTACATTTTCGTGGAACCAGCGACCTGAACCTGCATCGAAGAGGGGAAATGCACTGCAACTTATTGGATTTACAACCTGAAAGAGCCGCCGTCGTTCAACGGATCGAAGGTGGAAAAACCCTGTTATCGAGAATGGCCGCCATGGGGTTCACGCCCGGGGCCATGATCACGGTCATCCGGCGCGGCGATCACGGGCCTTTACTGGTTTCATTGCGCGGATCGCGGGTGGCCTTGGGGCAGGGCGAGGCCGGGCACATTTTCGTCACGCTGGCTGAAGCAAAACCCCCGGCCTCCGGGGTCGCCTCGGCCAACAACTTCACCATCGCCCTGGCCGGCCAGCCCAACGTCGGCAAATCGTCCGTGTTCAACTCGCTGACCGGCCTGAACCAGCACGTCGGCAACTGGACCGGCAAGACGGTGGAGTGCAAGACGGGGGCCTTCACCTATAAAGACACGAACTTCAACCTCATCGATCTCCCGGGGACTTACAGCCTGACGGCCAGCTCGGAGGAAGAACGCATCGCGCGCGACTATATCATCCAGCAGCGCCCGGATTTGATCGTGGCCGTGGTGAACGCCGCCGCGCTGGAACACAGCCTGTACCTGGTGGCCGAAATCCTGCTTCTGCCCGCGCCGATCGTGCTGGCGCTCAACATGACGGATGTGGCCGAACAGGAGGGCCTGCAAGTCGAACCCAAGGTGCTCGAGGCGGCGCTGGGCATTCCGGTGGTGCCGATGGCGGCCTCCAGGGGAGCGGGCATCCCGGAGCTGGAAGAGGCCATTCTGCGCATGTCGCGCCATGAACTGCCCTTTGAGCCCAGGCGGCCTTCGATCCTGCCTGCCCACAAGCCGGTGCTGGATCAACTGCGGGATTTGATCGGCCCGTACGTCCCGCCCGGTTACCCCGAGGACTGGGTGGCGCTCAAACTGTTGGAGGGGGACGAAGAATTGTCCCGCCTGATCGACGCCAGCGCGCCGCCGGAGGTTTCCGAAAAGGTGCACGCGCTGTTGTACCAGCATGAAGACGCCATCCTGGATATCGCCGGGGCGCGCTACGAGTGGGTGGCCCGCGTGATCCGGGCGGCGGTGGTGGAGCCCCAGGTGACCCGGGTGGGGTTGACGACGCGCCTGGACCGGGTGCTGACGCATCCGATCTGGGGGACCGTCTCGCTGATTGCGATCCTGGGGGCGACCTTCTGGTTGACCTACCAGGTGGGCAGCCCGATCCAGGCCTGGCTGAGCCGCCTGCTCGGCCTGCTGGCGGAATCCATGCGCGCCAACTGGACGGGTGTCCCCAAATGGCTGGTCGAGTTCAGCGCCGGTGGGGTTTTGGGCGGAATTGGCATGGTCCTGACCTTCCTGCCCATTCTCGTCATCTTCTTCTTCATCCTGGGGTTGATGGAAGACACGGGCTATATGGCGCGGGCGGCCTATGTCACCGACCGCTGGATGCATATGATGGGCCTGCACGGCAAGAGTTTTCTGCCCATTTTGCTGGGTTTCGGCTGCAACGTGCCGGCCGTGATGGGCACCCGGATCATCGAATCGCCGCGCGCCCGCCTGCTGACCACCCTGCTAATCCCGCTGGTGCCGTGTACGGCGCGCATGGCGGTCATCACCGTGCTGGCCGGGGTGTTCTTTGGCGCCAACGCCTTCTGGATTGCCTGGGGACTGGTGGGCCTGTGCCTGGTGCTGCTGGCAGGATTTGGCTTCCTGCTGCATCACTTTTTCTTTGGCAACGAGCACGTCCCGTTCATCATGGAGCTGCCGCTCTATCATTTACCCAACCGGAGGACGATCGGCTTTTATGTGAAGGACAACGTCCTGGGGTTCCTGAAGAAAGCCGGGACCACCATTCTGGTCGCCTCGCTGGTCGTGTGGGGGCTGTCTTACTTCCCGAGCGGCAACGTGATGAGCAGCTACCTGGGCCAGGCCGGAAAATTCCTGGAGCCGGTCGGTAAGATCATGGGGCTGCCGTGGCCGCTGCTGGTGGCGCTGCTTACCAGTTTCGTGGCCAAGGAAAATACGATCGCGACCCTGGGAATTCTTTACGGCAATCTGGGTTCGCTGACCGGCGTCGTCACGCCGCTGGCCATGCTGGCCTTCCTGGTCTTTCAAATCCTGTTCGTGCCCTGCGTCGGCACGGTGGCGGCCATTCGCCAGGAAACGCATTCATGGAAGTGGACCGCCGCCAGCATCGGCGCGCAACTTGCGCTTTCACTGGGCCTGGCGACCGCCGTGTACCAAATCGGGAGCCTTTTCTAAGATGCTGCAACGATTCTTGAGCCTGATTCAGGCCGGAGAATTCCAGAGCCTGCTGGAGATCGCCCGGCAGATGAACGTTTCGGTGGACATGGTGCGGCGGATGGCCGGTGAGATGGCGGACCGGGGCTATCTGGAAGAAATCCGGCTGGAGTGCGACGCGGTCCAACCGGGCTGCGCGGGCTGCCCGATTCAGGGCAAGTGCCAACCGGCCGGCCGGCAGTGGGTGCTGACTGAAAAGGGGAGAGCCGCCGTGAGCGGAATGCAAGGCTGAAGGCTGAATGCAGATTTCTTTTCTGGTAGTACCCACGCCGCTGGTTTTTCTGCGGGAACGGTTCAATTCCTGAAAGAATATCCAGTAGAATGATCCATGAATAAGTTTTAGCCGTTGATCCAGATTATTATTTGATTTCGGGGGATTTCTTTATTTGTTTTTTGCCTGTCCCTTTTACTCGTTTTTCTCGACATACATAATGAGCTCAAACATTCCTACCTGCAGGATCGGAATAGAAAAGGACCTACATGGCAGAAAGCGATATGGCATTGGGGACTCGAACCCTCCCGGGCGAACCGGACGACGGCGAATTGATCGCCGCGGCCCGGCGGGACCCGCATCAATTCGGCGCGTTGTACCAGCGCTACGCGAATCCGGTCTTTCGGTACCTCTACAGCCGCAACGGCGACATCCATGAAGCCGAAGACCTCACCGCACAGACCTTCCTGGCGGCTTTCGAGACTTTCGAACGTTTCCGCGGGGACGGACACTTCGCGGCCTGGCTGTTTGGCATCGCGCGCAACAAGGCGGTGGATGCCTACCGCGTCCGGCGCACGGACCTGGCGTTAGATGAGGCAGTTGGAACGGACGGCGAAGCCGATCCACTGGCCGGCGCGATCCGAACGGAACAGTCCGCGGCGCTCGCGGGGCTGATCCGGGCCCTCGATCCGGAGGAGCAGGAGATCCTGCGGCTGCGCTACCTGGGCGAGTTGAGCTTTCGCGAGATGGGCAGCCTGTTGGGACGCAGTGAAGATGCGATCAAAAAAACGACCTACCGTTTGCTGGCGCGGTTGCACAGCCAGGTGGAGCAATCCGATGAATGAGAAAAAAGTTGGGCCTGAGTTCGAAGACCAGATTGGGCGGTCTTTCGGCGCGCCGGAAATCGACCACGCGTTCGCGGACCGACTGGAAGCGGAACTGATGCATCGAGCGGACCTTCGAATGGCGCGGCGGGCGCGCCTGGCGCCGCGCCTGCGCTGGGGACTGGGGTTGAGCGCTGCCGCGCTGCTGCTGGCGCTGTTCTTCTTTGCCGCGCCCCAGGGTCGGGCGCTGGCCGAGGCGATCGGGCACCTGTTCAAAATTGCGACGGTGACTGAAATTCCCATCGACCATTCGGAAATCTATTTCACCCCCACGCCTGAGCCGACTTTTTCGATGACCCTGGCCCCGGCCGGCAGCGTATTGCCAACGCCGACGCCCACACCCGCACAAACGGCATGGCCGGATCAACGCACCCCAACGTGCGAAGACGATCCGTGCAATTTCGCTGAAGCCCTGCAAAAAACAGAACAACAGGTTGGCTATAACCTGATGGTATTCGCGACAGATCCCGCTGGCCTGCGGCTCGAAGGGGTTTACGTCGATCCAGATAATTATGTACTGATCCATTATATACAGGCCGGCGGAATAACCGGGCTCGACCTGACCCAGGGATGGGGTAACCTGTTCCCAGAGGACGCATCCAATGTGCCGGCGGACGCGATTCAGCCGGTGCTGGTGGGCGAATTCGCGGGCGAGTACGTCCGCGGGACGTTTGCCTTTGACAGCGCCACGCAATCGTATGCCTGGTTTTCCGACATACCCGTATTCACGCTGCGCTGGATGGATGCGGAACGCTGGTATGAGATCCGGCTGCGCGGCAGCGGCGCCCAGGCGTTTTCGAGCGCGGATGGCTTGATCCAACTGGCGTTGACGTTAACCGGGCAGCCCGTCGAGGAGAGCGCGCTGCGGGCGAATGACCTGAAGAGCGCCGCTGAAGCCGAACAAATCAGCGGATTTGACTTGCTGGAACCGGCTTTGCTGCCCGAGGGTTTTGTCTACAGCCACGCCACATGGGACGAAGCCGAATCGCAGGTCGAGTATTATTACGCGCCGCCCGACCAGGATTTCCGTTACACCAGCATCGCCATTCGCGCCAAACCGGCCGAGTTATTCTGGCAGGACCCAATCGAACTGGGCGTTATGATCGATCCGCGGGACATGTTGGCTGCCAGCGAGGAAGTCGATATCAACGGTCAGGTGGGCAAGTACTTCTCGTGGAGTGATGCTTCGCACGCCCTGGTCTGGCAACACGGCGACCTGGTTTACTCGATGCAGGTATTGGTATCGACGGAGTACGGTGGAAAGATCACCACCGAGCAGGTGCTGGAGATCGCGCGTTCGATGAAATAAGCCATCCGCCTTTAGTTGTTAGCCATCAGCCTTTAGCGATTTGCTATTGGCTTTTGGCTGCTTACCGGCAAACGGATTTCAGATGGTGGATCGTAGGTTGGGTTGAGGGGTGAGGAAAGTCGGGATTTCGACGGTATCGCATTCACCCCGAAACCCAACGTTCGTAACGGTTGGCGAAGGTTGGGTTTCGTTCCGGCATATGCACTTCAGCGCTTGGGTTGTCACCACTCAACCCAACCTACAATACTATTTCAAGATCGTAGGTTGGGTTGAGGGGTGAGGAAAGTCGGGATTTCGACGGTATCGTAATCACCCCGAAACCCAACGTTCGTAATGGTTGCGGAAGGTTGGGTTTCGTTCCGGCATATACACTTCAGCGCTTGGGTTGTCGCCACTCAACCCAACCCACAAAACTATTTTAGGGCAACCAGGATCCAGGTGGTAATGGCGGCCAGGACGGCCACGCCGACCATGTACAGGACCAACTTCTTCCAGGGGAAGGGCAGCACTTTGTGCACACCCTGGTAAATGGTCGCCGCGCCGCTGGCGATTACGATGAGCGCAAACAGGTCCCAGTTCGCCTCGTGGCGGAAGATGGACCGGTACAGGATCACCGCAAACAAACCGAAAGTAAAAATTGTAAAGCCGATTTTATAGCTGGCGTTTTCGACGGCGTAAAAGCGTTCATCGCGGAGAATGGGCTCGTTCTTCATTCTTCATCTCCTTCCAGAAAGAAAAGGTCATCCACGTTTTTGGCAAGTTTTTGGGCCAACACAAAGGCCAGCAAAGCCGACGGAATATACTGGCGCGTTTCGATGGAGCTGATGGTCTGGCGGGTGACGCCCGCCAGGACGGCCAACTCCTCCTGGGACAGGTTTTTCTCTGCCCGGGCTACTTTTATACGATTCCCCAATCGTAGGTTTGCCATGGTTATCATCCTCATCCCTATTATAGAAAAAAAACAGAGGATTGTCAAGTATACCAGTCAAATTGACAAGTATGGCTGTCATTTCGTACCGACAACATCCGCCATTCGATGATTGACGTCGTCACTACTAGAAGATGAATGTGGTTGGGGTGGGAGGGCTGAAAGGAATTGGCAATGGAGCGGAGGTTGACCCCGAAACGCACGAAAGAAGTAGATTCTTTTCTTTCTTTACCCAACCTTTTTGATCGTGCGATGATATATATGATGTGGCCACACCTTTCAGGCAGAAAAAATAATCACAGGAGAATCATGGATGAACATCAAGCAATATACCGCCTGAAGCAGGGAGACATCCGTGGGCTGGAGTGGGTTGTAAATCAATATCATGAGAAAGCGATTCGGGTTGCCTATTTGATCGCCGGAGATACCCAATTAGCCGAGGACATCGTTCAGGATGCTTTTCTACACGTTTTCCGGTCGATTCAACAATTCGATGCAAGCCGCCCTTTCGCACCCTGGTTCTTCCGCATTGTCGCCAATCAGGCAGTACAGGCTTCTCAAAAACAGGCCCGACAACTTTCGATGGATGACGACGAAGAGGATTTCGATCTGGTGAAGCTGTTGAGTTCCAGAGGGTCGTCCGTTGAAGAATTGGCTGAGGCTTCCGAATTGAGCGCTCGACTTTGGGAAGTAATTCAGAAGCTTTCTCCCCGCCAGAGGGAAGTGATCGTGCTTCGATATTATCTGGAGATGAATGAAAAAGAGATGGCGGGAAAACTCAACTCCGCTCCAGGCACGGTCAAATGGTTGTTAAACGCGGCGCGGAAGAAGTTATCCGCGCTGCTCAAACCAGAAAGGATGCAGCCGTGAACCAGGATCTTTTAATTTCCAACGCCCTGGATGAATTAGCGAAGGCAGGGGTTTCGAAGCATGCCAATCCCTGGCCAAAAATTATGGCGATCTTGATAAAGGAAGATAAGATTGAGAAGCCGGTCGCCAGGCTGAGGATTTCGGGGGCGCCGCTGATCGTATTGATTGCTTTGGTGATGGTGACTGCGGCAGCGTATGCTTTCTACCGAATCATGATCGACCCAGGGTTGCAGGCAGTCCAGGATGCGGGACTGGTTTCAGTAAAGAATCAACCTGCCCAATCCACCCTTTTTGCCCGACAAACAAGCCCGGCCGGAAACCTGGCCGGAACGGCTACCCCTTCGATCGAGAATTTGAAGGTGAATCTCAATTGGGCTTATGCGGATGAGGCCCGGGTCGCCTTTCAAATCACGATTACGGGTTTGAACGCTCAGCAGGCGGCTGATATCAACAATTTTGTGTGTAATCCATACATCACGAATGATAGCGGCGTCCACATCGGCGTTAACCTGGCTGATGTGAATATTCACGCCGATCAACAATGGAATTCGATCGACCTGACCTACATTGGATACCAAAGACTGGACGCGAGCAAGCAGAGCACGATCAACCTGAGTCTGGATTTAACCGTCGGGCCTTGCGGGCCGTATTGGAATTTTGAAGAGAATAATTTACCCGAAATGACCCCATATCCTGTCTACGGCAACTACCATCTGGATTTCCAGACCCCCGTTTATCCGGGCGTCAGCATCCTGCCCGGCCAGACCGTCGAGAAGAACGGCATCAAGATGCGGTTGAATGAAGTCACTTTGAACCCTTCTTATATCGATCTGCAACTGTGCTATCAATCTCCGGTCAACCCCCAATTGCCGAGGAGCGGAATTGAATGGATGCTCGATGGGGTTACGCTGGATTGGATCGGCAGTGTACCCATTCCAATGAACGAAGTATTGAATGGACCGTTTGTAAACGAGCAGGGTGAGATTTGTGAGACGGTGGGGTATGCCATTCCTGAGCCAGCGAATCAAGAAGTCAATCGAATCAATGTCCATGTTGCGCGATTGTTGGCGATTGAAAACGAAGGTAATTTAACCGACTCATTCAAAGAGGATGCGAAAGAGAAACTGGCGCAGCAAGGCATCGAGGTGGATTTTGAAACCATCAGTCTTGACAATGCCCATTTGTGGCGGATCCTCAGGAAACCGGCCGGAATGACCGATGCCGAAGCCAATCAGGCGGTCCAAAATTTATTGATCCATACCATCGAAGGACCCTGGGATTTTGAATTCAATCCAACTCCGTAAAGGAGGAATTGGCAGGTGGTCAGCAAAGTGGTCGGAGACCGATGAGAAGAGGCGCTCGGCCTGTACCCGATAGGGGGTTGGAAACCCTGAATAGCGGGGCAGGCCTGCGCCAGCTAAGGCTAACGGCTAATGGCTAATGGCTAACTGCTAACCGCTCCCTTGCCTGTTCGACGTACTCCAGTGATTGATGCCTGAAGTAGGTGTTGTAATCGGCGATCAATCGTATACACCCGTGCCAGGGTCGCAATGATCCAATGGCACGGGTGCTAAATTGAAGGTCGTTATCGATTAATTGGGGAGATTTGTAGTACGCGTTCCGCCATCACCATTGTATGGACTATCTTGCCACCAATGTTGAACGTAATCTACAAGTACCCTGGTTTCGTAGGGAGGACAAGACGTTTTTGCTCTGGCCATACCATCCCCCACGGATGAAACATTCTTTTAGATTGTGTTATTAACAGATCGTAGGTTGGGTTGAGGGGTGAGGAAATTCGGGATTTCGACGGAATCGAATTCACCCCGAAACCCAACATTCACGGCCGTTGCGGAATGTTGGGTTTCGTTCCGGCCCATACACCTCAGAGCTCGGGTTATCATCACTCAACCCAACCTACAAAACGAACCGCTAACAGCCAATCGCTAACTGTCAATCGCTAACTGCTAATCGCCAACCGCTCGCGGGCCTGTTCGATATATTCCAACGATTGGTGGCGGAAGTAGGTGTTGTAAAGCGTGGCGTAGTGGCCGCCCCGGGCCAGCAGCCCATCGTGGCTGCCTTCCTCGATGATGCGGCCCTTTTCGATGACGATGATGCGGTCAGCCGAGCGCACCGTGGACAGGCGGTGCGCGATCAGGAAGCTGGTGGTGCGCTTGAGGATCAGGTTGAGGGCCTGCTGGATCTGCACTTCGGTGAACGGATCGATGCTGGCGGTGGCCTCGTCCAGGATGAAGATGGCCGGCTTCTGCACCAGCACGCGCATGAGCGAGACGAGCTGGCGCTGGCCCATGGAAAGCCGCGCGCCGCGTTCACCGACCTCGCTGTCCAGCCCGTCCGGCAGCGTTTCCAGCCACTCGCCGCCGCCGATCTGGTGGGCGATGGATTCGATCTCCGCGCGGCTGGCGTCCGCCACGGCGTAGCGGATGTTTTCGAGCACGCTGCCGGAAAAGAGGAAGGGCGACTGCGAGACGATGCCGAGGTGTTTACGGTAATCGGTCAGATCGAAAGAGCGGATGTCGCGCCCGTCGATGCGGATGTTGCCGGATTGGAACTCATAGAAGCGGGCGATCAGTTTGGCGATGGAGGACTTGCCAGCGCCGGTGTGCCCGACCAGGGCCAGGGTTTCGCCGGGTTTTACACGCAGTTTGAAATCGTCCAGCACGCGTTCGCCGGTTTTATATTCGAAGGTGACGTGGTCGAATTCGACCTCGCCGCGCAGCGAACCGGCGGGCTGCGCATCGACCTGGGTGACGGCGGGTTCGGCGTCGATGAGGGCGAAGACGCGCTCGGCGGCCGAGAGGCCGTTCTGCACCTGGGTCCAGAAGGAGGCCAGGTTGAGGACCGGGAAAAGGAAGCGGTCGAAGCTCATCAGGAACATGTACCAGGCCCCGATGGTGACCGCGCCGGCCGCCACCGACAGGCCGCCAAAGTAAACCAGGGCAGCGGAGACCAGGCCGCCCAGCGCATTCAGCGTGGGGAAGACGATGGTCAGCACCAGGCCGCGGCGCACATTGACGTTGTAGGCGGTGCGGTTGGCCTGCATGAACTCAGTGTAAATGTGGGCTTCCTGGCGGAAGTTTTTGGCCACCGAGATGCCGCTGACGGTTTCCTTGATGGTGGAGTTGACATTGGCCATGGCGCGCATGCCGTTGCGGGTGACCTTGCGGGCCAGATTGCGGTAGAGCAGGGTCAGCACAACCACGACGGGCACGATGGCTAGCAGATAGAGTGTCATCAGTGGGTCGATGTTGAGCAGGACGACCACCAGAATGAGCGATTCGACCAGTTGGGCGGCGGTGTCGTTGATGAGGGTGACGAGCTGGCCGAAATCCTGGGTATCGGAGGTGATGCGCGAGGCAACCTTGCCCGAGGAGAACTGGTCGTAGAACGACAAGTCGTGAGAAGAAGCGGCCGCGAAGGCGTCCACGGCCAACTGGTAGACCACCGTGGCGATGGCGCGCACGGCCAGGCGCCGGGCGGCCCAGTTGGCGCACCAGCCCGTGACGCCCACCAGCAACACCAAGCCGGCGATCAGCAGGGCCGGGGAAGCGGCGGGGTTATTTTGGATCGAATCGATCCCGTTGGAGACGATAATTGGCAGCAGCGCGCCGCAGCCGGCGACGATGAGCGTAAAAAGCACCAGCCAGGCCAGTTTTCCGGCGACGGGCTTGAAATAAGCCACCGCCCGCCGGGCAAGTTGCCGGTCGGAGTATTGTCTGTCGTATTTTTCGGCGTCGAGGCCAGCAAAGAATCCCATGGTGAACCTGTGTAAGTGATGAGTAATGGGTGAAGCGTGAGGCGTGAAGAGTAATGGGGGAAGAGATCAGTGGTTGAGACGAAATTCCGGTCTCTTCCTCAGAACACAGAACTCATTGACCCGTCACGCCCCCGCGAAAATTCTGCGATATGCCTCACTGCTCTTCAGCAGTTCGTCATGCGTGCCGATGGCGGAGATGCGCCCCTGGCGCAGGACGACGATCTGGTCGGCCCAGCGGATCTGGGAGAGGCGGTGGGTGATGATGAGGGTGGTGCGGCCCTTGGCGGCCTGGTAAATGGCGCGCTGGATGCGGTCTTCGGTGGCCGAGTCGATGGCCGAAGTCGAATCGTCCAGGATGAGGATGCGCGGATCGGTCAGGAAGGCGCGCGCCAGGGCGATGCGCTGGCGCTGGCCGCCCGAAAGCGTCACGCCGCGCTCGCCGACCACGGTCTGGTAACCGTCCTGGAAGGTCATGATGAATTCATGTGCCTGGGCGGCCCTGGCGGCGGCTTCGATCTGCTCCTGGGTGGCGCCGGGCTGGCCGAAGGCGATGTTTTCGGCGATGGTCGATGAGAAGAGGAAGATATCCTGCTCGATGATCGAGATGCCGCGGCGCAGCGTTTCGAGGTTCCAATCGCGCACATCCACCCCGTCCACGCGCACGCCGCCGGCGTTCACATCGTAGGTGCGGTTGACCAGGCGCGCCAGCGTCGTCTTGCCGGACCCGGTCTGGCCGACGATGGCCACGGTCTTGCCGGCTGGCACCTTGAAGCTCAGGCCGGCCAGCGAATCGTTCGGGGCGTCGGTTTCGATCGGTTCCAGCGGGCGGACCAGGTCGCGGGGCGGGACCGGATGGCGGGCGCCTTCATCGGTGTAACCGGGAATGACCAGCGCGCCGCCGGCGGCAGCCGAATTGGCCGAATAGGAGAAACTGACCGCGTCGAATTCGATCTCGCCGCGCATGGGGCCCTTGAAACCGGCTGCGTTCTGGTCGAGGTTGTTCTCGCGGTTGATCACTTCCAGGATGCGGCGCGCTCCGGCCAGGCCCAGCGCGATGCGCGAGTAGGCCCAGATGGAGCTGAAGGTGGGGAAATCGAGCATCAGCAGCAGGCCGAAGTAGCCCACCACGTCGCCGACCCGCAGCAGACCCTGGCGGTAGAGCAAAATGGCGTGCAGCAGGCCGAAGGCGTAGGCGATGCTGAGCACCAGGAAGGGCAGGAAGCGGGCTTCGATGTCGCCCTGCCGGACCGCTGCGTCGCGGAAGCGCATGGCGTTGTGCGCAAAACGCTCCTTTTCGCTGGCTTCCTGGGCCGAGCCCTTGACGACCTCGATGCCGTCCAGCGCTTCGGCCAGGCGCATGTTGAGCGCGCCGAACGAGACGCGCACCTCGTCTGTGACCGGTTCGAGCGAGCGCAGGTAGCGCCGCAGCAGGATGAAGTAGATGATGATGAACAGGATGGGCGTGATCACCAGCGAGGGGTGATACTGCACGGCCATCACCACCGGCACCACCAGGAAGATGAGCGAGCCGATGACCATGTTGAAGCCCGGGCTGAACATGAAGTTGACCTCGCGCACGTCGTTGGTGGCGCGGGCCATGGTGTCGCCGACCGGCTGCAGCGAATGGAAGGTCATGCTCTTGCCCAGCAGCGAGGTGTAAAGCTCGTCGCGCACGTCGCGCTCGGCGCGCTGGGCCAGCAGCTCGAAGCCGAAGTTGCGCATGAGCTGTAAGACGCCGCGCGAGCCCTGCGAAATGGCGATCAGAATGGCGATTTGACCCAGAAAATGGAAGTCGGAGGGTTTGGAAACGATAAAGTTGAAGGCCGCGCCGATCAGCATGGGTCCCCAGCCGGCGGCGACCGCGTTGGTGATCGAGCCGGTGATGGCCATCAGCCACAGGTGCCAGTTGTGCACGGCATGCGAGAACACCCAACGCCAGGGCGAGCGCCGGTCGGTGTGAAAGCGGTCGGGGAGGGTGAATTCAGAGGTGGAAGAGGAAGCGGTAGCCACAGAGTTCATAGAGTCCTAAGAGATAAGAAAGGGAAGAAAAAAGCCACAGAGATCACAGAGAGCTCAGAGGAAACGTTAAGAGCTGAATACAGAGGCGACCTCCATTTTACCGCAAAGCGGAAAGGACTCCCCTGTACTTTTGGATAGTTTGTTCTATGTGGGAGGTGAAGCGTGAGGGGGTGAGGCGTGGATTCGGAATGCGGATTGGCGGTGACCGGGCGAGGCCGCATGCTATGATTTAGTTCAAAATTGGCGATCGTGTAAGGGCAATTCATGAATTGCCCTTACACGATCGGCCTGGCCACTCATCTCTATGGAGGGCAATCATGAATTTCGATCACTCGATTCACGACCGCCAGTCGATCCGCCTGCCCGGGTATGATTATTCGCAGCCCGGCGCGTATTTCATCACGCTCGTCACACGCGGGCGTGAAAGCCTGTTCGGCGAGATTGTAAACGGTGAGATGCGCCTGAACGCCATCAGGCGCATCGTCGAGGAGGTTTGGATGTCCTTGCCGAACCGGTATCCACCCATCGATTTGGGCGCGGCGATTGTCAGGCCTAACCATTTTCACGGGGTGGTGGAGATTCAGGATGACGCCGCAGCCCCCGGAAATTCTGTAGAGGCAATTCATGAATTGCCTCTACAGAATTTCCCGGAGGATCGATTATCCCAACGCATGGAACTGCGTCGGATGACCCTGCCGTTGGTGGTTGGTTACTTAAAAATGAACACTGCAAAACGGATCAATCAGATCCTGGGTTCGCCTGTCATCCTCGTCTGGCAACGAAATTATTACGAGCACATCATACAAAGCGAAGAAGAATACCAGCGCATCCAGTCATACATCGTCGGTAACCCGGGCAAGTGGACGGAGGACGATGAAAACCCTTTAAGGGCAAACCCGATCAGCGGTAGGGGCAATTCATGAATTGCCCCTACCGCGTCACTCTTCACCTCCCCCAATTCTCTTCCTTGCCTCTACCTCTCAAACTCCCTATAATGAATTTGACCTTTGCCAACTTCATCCTCGTGCGGAACACGTTCCTCATTCTTCCCAGCCGCTGATTCAACCTCAGCGGTTCTTGTTCTCCTCAGGAGGTGACCCATGAAACGCATGCCCCGCGAGACGGTGATTGGTTTTTTCGAGCAAATCCTGAATCAACGGCGCTTCGATTTGATCGACGAGTATTTCGACGCCAGTTCGATCAGCCACAACCCACCCTATGTCGGCTGTGGGCTGCTGACCACCGAACGCGAAGACAAGGTGCTGGTGCGGCTGGTGGCGCCGGGCGGCCCGGCCGTGGGCCTGGTGCTGCCGGGTGACGAGATTCTGGAGGCGGCCGACGCGCAGCACACCTGGACCGGTTACGAGGCTCTGAAGGCCGGGTTGTGGGGGCAGGGGGTGATCGGCACCCGGGTGGTGCTTCAACTCCGGCGCGGCGAGGAACTGCTGGAGGCGACGGTCGAACGCGGGCTGGTGGCCGGCTTCGACCAGCATTTCGGCGCCATCCGGGACGCCTTCATCCACTACCTGGAAGAGGAGGCCCGCGACCTGACGACGACGGTCGAGCGCGTGGTCGAGCAGGGCGACCTGGTGGCGGTGTACGCCATCAACCGTGCCACGAGCAGCGAGTACAACCGCCAGGCGGTGTGGGCCGAGTGCGATATCTTCCGCGTGGCGGATGGCAGGATCGTCGAGAGCTGGGGCATCGAGGACGGGCAGTCCTGGATGCGCCAGCAGGGCTTCCGCTTCACGCCGCCGGAAGAATAAGAGGGGATTCACCACGGAGACACAGAGTACACGGAGAAAAAAAAGAGAAGGGAAAAGTGTCTTGTAGGTCGAATCGGAGGCGCGACCCGGCTGTGCTACTGGTTGGAGTGCTTGCCCCCGGAGATCCGACATGAAGGTTGGGCTTACCCCGATTTAATGGACACAATTAAAGGGTGAGACCTAGTTCGAAATCAACCGGGCTGCGATAGCCCAAAGTCGAGTGTAGTCGTTGGCGATTGTACCAAACCTCCATGTATTCAAAGATGATTGTGCGAGCCTGGGCATGGGTCAAGAAAACGCCGGTGACGCATTCGGTTTTGAGGGTGCTGAAGAAGCTCTCCATCACGGCGTTGTCGTAGCAGTTGCCTGCCCCGCTCATGCTGAGTTCCGCCAGGGCGGTGTTGAGGCAATTGAGGTAAGCGGCGCTGGTGTACTGGCTACCCTGGTCGGAATGATGCAGCAGGCCAGCCGGTGGACGGCGGCCCAGCAACGCCATCTCCAAGGCAGACACCACCAATTGCGTATCCATCTTGGCGCTCATTGCCCAGCCAATCACTCGGCGCGAAAACAGATCCAGTACCACTGCCAGATACAACCATCCCTCGGCGGTTTCGATGTAGGTGAAATCACTAACCCATTTCCGGTTGGGCGCGGAGGCAGAGAAATTCTGGTTGAGCCGGTTCGGCGCAGGGATCACTCCGGCCTGGCGTTGAGTGGTG
>NZ_DF967973.1:122702-141309 GCF_001050235.1 Longilinea arvoryzae | reverse complement strand
CACTTCAACAGCATTCCCGGCGTGATCCCCAGTTCCCGTTCCAGCTGCCCCGCACTTTTTCCGCTGTTCTTCAGTAGTTCCAGCGCTTCTCGTTTGAACTCCGGCGTGTATGTCCGATATCGTTTGTCTCTCATTTCCTCGCTTCCTTCCCGTTTAGTTTACCGGATTCTCCCTTTTTCCGTGTCCACTTTTTCGGGGGAAGCCCAGGTCCCGTAGGGTGGGTTGAGGGCGACCAAATGCGGTGGTTGGATCAATAAACCTTCGCGCCATCATTGGCGTGCCCGAAATCCACCAATTCCCTCATCCTGAAAACCCTGTTCATCCTGTGAATTTTCTCCACCGCCAAAAATCCTTGACTTGATGGATCGTGTATAATGCTTAAATCCAGGGGCTGAAAAGCCCCTGGATTGATAAATTCTGCGAAATTTTACGGTTTTCAGGCCGGGAAAGGCACGCTTTGAATATCGAGATCAGCTCCGAAGCGTTCATATTGCTGATCGGGCTGCCCGCGCTGGCGGTGACGCTCCTGCTGCTGCGCCGGAAACGTTCTGCCTCGTCATTGTTCTTCATCGCGGTATTCTGGATCTACCTGTGTTTTTTGATCGGTGCGACGCTGTTCCCGATCGACCTTTCGCCGGACACGCGCGCCTGGATGCGCAGCCAAGCGGGCTTCAGCGACCGCATGAACCTGATCCCCTTTTATTTCGGTCCCTTCGGCAGCCTGTGGCGCAGCCGGGATATGCTGCTGTCGAACATTCTGCTGACCGTCCCGTTCGGTTTCGGAATCGGGTTTGTGGCGCGGGTGCGCCCGCGGGATCTGCGCTGGCTGCCGCTGGCGGTGGGTTTTGGCATCGAGGGCGCGCAGTTCGGCGTCGGGCTACTGCTGGGGTATCCCTACCGCGTGCTGGATATCAACGACACGCTCATGAACGCGCTGGGCGTGGTGGCGGGGTATGGGCTGTTCTGGCTGCTGGCGCGGCTGATGCTGTGGCTGGATGCGCGCAACGGATCGCGATTGAAGGGCCTGGCCGGGGAGATGGTGCTGGCGGCGGAGCGAAGCCTGGGGGAAGACAGGTAAACGAAGATCGGTGAATCGTTCAGTTAAATCATCATTAAATGTAATATAATCACAATATACTATCTAGGTTTCGGCAAGAAAAGTAAGGAAAATTCAACCATTCCAAAGACAATGGAGGTCGATCATGCCCGATCTGCTCATCCTCGTCCTGGTACTGGGTCCATTTCTGCTGGTGCTGTACAATTTTCACCAACTGCGGCGATCGCAAAAGGAGATCGTCGCGCTGCTGCATGAGACCAACCGCCTGCTGGCCGGGAAAGACCATCCGGCGGATGCCGGATCCTGATTAAGGAAGACTTAACAAGTTTGGGATCTGGATCGATTTCACTGAATGCGTGTAGCCAATAGAATAAAGAAAAAAGAGCTGAGTAAGCCGAAGCAATGCGTAGGATGGGTGGAGGGGCAGGGGCACCGAAATTAAGGAACGGACCTGGCTGCCCCGGAACCTATCATTCATGGCCCGGTGACGCGCGCGGTCGGAGACCGGCGCGAGCAGAGTTCTTACATGGAAATTTCCAAAATAACTCAAAATTGGTCAGGATATGGCGAATATATAATGCAATAACCTAATATTGATACCTTGATCAACGACGGCAAGCAAAACCTTTGGAGGGGTATGGATGTATGCAAAATCAACCGCTGCATTAAGATCCTGGTGCTCTTGACCCTGCTCTCAGCGTGCAGCGAAGCGAGTGAACCCCCCATTCTTGCACACCCAACGGCGGTAGACCTGCAGATTGGCGATGGTGGGTTGTTTTCTGGCAGTCCCTGCGGACCTCCGTGTTTTTTGGGTATCCAACCAGATGTAACGAGTTATGATGAAGTGATCAGTATTCTTTCCGACAATCAGGACCTAAACTATTGTAAAGAGTACGATAATACAGATGACGGTGGAAATCGAGGGATTATTTGCGCTGAGTCATACGTTATCGGTTTTGACCGTGCGCGAACGGTTGTGACGCATCTGGGCTTCACTCCGACTGTGCAAATCACCATGCAAGAAGTGGTGGAGGTGTATGGGGAGCCTTCCGGGATCTCGATATCTACCGGGGGATATGCTAAAACTGTATCTACCGCATTGCTGTTTTATCCGCAATACAATATGAGACTGTTACTGGAAGAACAGGATGGGGATACTTACCTAGTTCAATCCAGCAGTAAAGTGGACACGATCGGGTATGAGGAAGAAACTTCTTTTCAGAAATCCGTCGAATGGGCCCATGAATGGTTCGGATATGGGGAATATATCATGGAGTATATAAATAAAAAGGCGAATTGACTGGAAAAACCAGGCCCTCTCGCCTTTCCCTTTGGGCAACCTTAATTGAACAACTTTCTGTACCAACAAGAATACCTCATTTCTCCAAAATGCCCTTTACCGGAACCTTAACAACAGAATCCTTCCACACCATTTTGCGAGATTACAAAGTGCTGGGTTTCGGGCTATTGGGTTTTCTGAATTCCAGCTAATTTTGCACGGGCAGCGTAGAGGGTGGCAGGCTGATCTGCATCGCCCCCCATGGAATCGCTTTCACACCGGCACCGATTTTCAAGCGGTCCAATTGCTGGCGAGTAAATGCTTTAGTAGTGACGCCCTCGGGCAGGTTCTTCGTGCCCATTTTGTAGGCCAGATTGATGAAGGATGCGGCCACGCTGTGTTCATCCGCATTCCGGCTGGCTGCCCAGAATGAACAGGGGGCGAGCAGCTCAATGGAATTGACCGACGCAAGCGGCGCGGTGATGTTATACAAAGGGTACGAGCCGTATGGTGAGGTGCTTTACAGCCAGGGGATTGGTGCGAGAAATTACAATGTACAAAGGGATAAGCAGATATTATAAAGAGGCAAATATGAAACGAAAATTTTGGTTACAGGCTTTTTTAGTTCCCTTTTTAATAATATTAACCGGCTGTTCGAGTACGAAGGAAAATCAAGAAACGACCGCTATAATAACGTCTCCGGAAAGCACAAAAAACGCCATCATTGGAACCCCCATCGCATTAGCGACAAAAATAAAAGTACCGGCTGGCGAGGAAATTCCCTTCTGTCATGGCAGCGGCACGCATAAATTGGTCACAAAGGATATCCAAATTACAGGCACAATTGTATTTCAAACCGATGATCTGCGCGGGTTATATACATTGGGAGGATCGCCACTAACGAGCAAACAGGTTATACCCGACAATTTACAAAGCATCATGATTGGATTTTCACCTGATGGTAACTGGTTCGCCTATGCTCCATTTGATTCTGGCGTGACGGATGGGATCGATCATTTTGATCTCACTTTGTTATCCGCAGAAGGTAAGGAACTAAATCAATCCCTGGATTTGGTTCAACTAGAAGAGTATCTTCAGGAAGGTTATTGGTTTATGGGGAATCGTATTCCATCCTTTTGGATAAGCAGTGATTTGATTTATGTAACGCTTTATGCCCGAAATCCTGAAGAAACGAGTACGGCTTACCGTTTAGGAGATTTTCCACGGATACTCGATCCATTTACTGGAAGTTGGGAAAATCAACTCCTTGATTTGCCAGAATATGATTTGTCCAGTCCTGTTGGAATATCACCTGATCGAAGCCGGGCACTTTACGCAGAGATGGATGGCCTGTCTCTATGGGATTATGATCGGGGTGAGACCATTCGGAAATATTCTTTTCTTATTCCTTCCCTTGAAGGATTGAGCTTGTGGAGTCCGGATGGTTCGAAAGCGGCATATGTAAATTTGAATGATGACTATAGCGAGATGACCGGGGTTATTATCAAAAACGATGGAAGCTACCTGCCGCTCGTAAATAAGGAGTTCCCAAAAGCCGGATTATTCATTCAATATGCCAGTTGGTCCCCCAACAGCAAGTTATTAGCTCTTGCGGTGGCAGAGGGCGAAGATATCAACTTGCTCATTTATGATGCTATTTCCGAACAGTATATTCACCAGTGTATTGTTTCAAAGGCTCTTGGCTATGATCCTGCGCTGACATGGTCTCCAGACAGCGCTCAAATTGCCATTTCTTCACCAGATTCACCAATCCTGCTTTACGATTTGCCTTCCGGCAACATTTTTGAACTTGCTCAACATGGTCGTGTAAAAGGCTGGTCGGATAAATTTCCTCTCAATTTGCCCTAATCAACAAGGTACGATGTCTCGGAATCCATCCATTATGCACCGGTGAAGGACGTTCGGAAAAGAAACGATCTCGGTCGGAGAGCGGCGCGAGCATGTGATGGAGAGCGGTGCGGGCAGAGGTCCGTGACAAAAAGCGAGGCAGTCATGCTCCGGAGGAGATGGACTGCCTCGCAAGGTCACCCAAACGAAAGATCAGGCGCTTAATTGTTCGAGCCGATCTTCGCCTTTTCCTTCAGGAACTGGTCCATGGCTTCGTAAGCCTTGCTGCCGTAAACGGTGCCCGGGCCGCCGGCCATCATGACCGCCACGCCGATGGTCTCGAGGATCTCTTCGCGGGTCGCGCCCAACTTGATCGCATCCTGCATGTGACTGGTGATGCAACCTTCGCAACGAATGACGATGGCGATCGCCAGATTCATCAATTCCTTGGTCTTGTGGTCCAGGGCGCCCGCTTTGCAGGCTTCGGCATGCATCTGGCCAAAGCCGCCGATGGTGCCGGGAATTTCCCGGGCCATTTTGCCGAATGTTTCCATAAAATGATTTTGAGCTTCTACATAATCTGTTGACATTATTTTTACCTCTGCAATCTTTTTCTTCCTGACCCGCCCGAGGATGGATCCACCATCAACTCGATCCGAGCCGGAATGATCATAACATCTTTGCCGGACAGGTGGCAGAGTTGAATTGATCCCGTGAATGATTCGGCCTCTCAAAAAGGTGTAGAATGATCTCCGGCGGGAGATCAAGGTCTGTTTATAAATATCTACCAGGGCTGGAAAAACAAATGAAAGAAAGCTCGACGAGCGCTTTGCTGCACAGGTTATTCAATTCCAACGATCTCGAAAATTTTTTTGAATGCAATGCCGATGCGATGCAAACGCCGGAATTCCACGCCTACATCCAGAACCTCTGCGGGGAGTTGAAACTGGTTCCCGAGCAGGTCATCCGTTATTCGGGCATCGAAAGGACGTACGGGCACCAGCTTTTTAATGGAACCCGCAAACCCTCCCGGGATAAGGTTATTCAACTGGCTTTTGGTTTCGCGCTGGACCTGGACGGCGCTCAACGGCTCTTGCAAATCGCCCTGAAAAGCCCGTTGTATCCAAAAATCAGGCGCGATGCGGCTGTCATTTTTTGCATCGACCGCCATAAAGATTTCTGGGAGACGCAGAGCGTTTTGCATTCATTGGGATTGACCTTACTGGGCGGTGAATAGATGACAGATGCCTTGATCGCGGAGTTCCTGGCCACTTTTGACGATCGCCGTTTTCCCGTGGAATTTCTGCAAAAGTACGAGTTGCTGGAATGCCTGTCGCACAACGAACTTGGTGAGACCTTCCTGATCAAAGATCGGAACAATGAGCAGCATTGTGTGGCGAAATGCTATTCCGACCGATCCCTGCTTTCACGGACGACAGAAAGCGAACTGCTGAAAAGGCTGCACCACAAAGGCTTACCGGCCTATATCGCTGAGTATCAGAATGAAACCATGCAATGCATCGTTCGTGAATACGCTCCCGGGGTTTCACTCGATCAATTGGCCCGTGAAAAGGCCTTCAACCGGCAGCAGGCGGTTTCCATCATTCTGCAGCTCAGCGAAATCCTGATCTATCTGCACGGCCAGACTCCGGCCATCATCCACCGGGACATCAAACCCCAAAATATCATCATCGATGAACAGGGTCAGATCACCCTCATCGATTTTGGTATTTCGCGCAATTATAATGAAGGCAGTCAGGAAGATACGGTCATTTTTGGTACACGGCATTATTCACCGCCGGAACAATACGGGTTTTCACAGACGGACTGCCGATCGGATATCTATTCGCTGGGCGTTCTGCTGGGCTGGCTTTTGACCGGCAATGCCGATGTCCAACAGGCCGTAAGAATGATACCCGAAACCTGGCTGGCCAGGGTCGTCGAACGCTGCACGGCTTTTGCCCCGAAAGACCGCTATAAGAACGCCGCCCAGGTGCGGGATGCCTTGACGGGCCAAAGACTTCGCCGTTGGGTATTGCCGTTTACGCTTGCTGCCGCCATCTTTCTGGCAGCCCTCCTGGCTTTTCCGAATTTCGACTTCGCTGACCTTCATCGACCCGCTGGGGTCACTTTCAAAGAACCGCTGATCGAGCAGGCTGTCCGTCTGGCGCTTGGAAAGGGGACCGATGCGGAAATTTCGGAGCAGGACCTGCTGGCGGTCACGGCAATCTATGTGTTCGGGGACAAAGCAGCGGCGGATGAAGCGGCATTCAAGGAATATTCCAACACCTTTGCCCGTAATGGGAGCGCGTTCCAGCGCGGCAGCATCGCCAGTCTGGAAGATCTCGTCAAGCTCAAGAATCTGCGCCGTCTTTCGCTGTGCTATCAAAATATCACCGATCTCAGCCCGCTGGCCAGCCTGAATTACCTGGAACTCATTGATCTAAAGCATAACCCGATCGAGGACGTTTCACCCCTGGCGGGGCTTACCTCGCTGTCTTCATTGATCCTTTTCGACACGCGCGTGTCAGACCTGACTTCATTGAACGGTTGCCTACGCCTGTCTCTGATCGACGCCGGTTCTACCCGGATCCAGTCGACCGCGGCATTCGAAGGCTTGAATTCGCTGCGAACTCTCGTCTTGCGAAAAGCGCCGCTTCGATCGCTCGATAAAATCGATACGCTGCCTTTACTCGAGGAGCTCTACCTGTCGGAGACTCAATTGTTGGATCTTACGCCGCTGCTTGGGCTTACCCGTCTACAGGTTGTCGAGGTGGACGAAAGCATGCGCAGCGCGGTGGAAACGATCGAAGATCGGTCTCGATTCGGAATCATCTACCCATAACAACATCCTGGTTCCATTTCTGAATGGAAGATGTGTGCAGCCTGCACACCTTTGTGGCTGTATCGCCGGATATAATACCGGATATTTCCTATTCCCTCTCTGGAAATCACCATTCAGGGGAAAAGCAGGATTTCAGCGGCCACCCCGAAAAACGATTATTCAGGATACCTGCGGATCCAATCATCACCGAACCCTTTGAGGAGTAGAAGATGAAAAAACAGCCCTTGTGTACGCGCCTGAAGAAATCCTTTGGCCTTGTCAGTCTGATCGCCCTGGTATTCTCGTACACTTCCTTTGCGAGTTCAGTAGTTGTTCACGCTCAGGGGAATACGCCGGACCGGGCGTTGACTTCGATCGTTCCGTGTGGACTCGAATGCAACCAACTGTTGAGCGCTCCGCTTGCGTATTCAGGCCATCTCCTGGTCGTTACCAACACAGGCGAAGAGGTCAACGGCGATACCTCGAGTCCGGCGGCCCTGATCGCGGCCCCCGGCCCGGACGGTATTTCCCTGCCTGAGGCGATCACCGCGGCCGAGGCTACCGGCGAGTATGACACCATCCGCTTCGATCCGGCTTTACGCGGTTCAGTGATCGACGTGCATGTCGGTCTGCCGACCATCGGTCACGGGAATCTCACCATCGATGGCGACATCGATAACAACGGGACGCCCGACATCACCCTCGAAGGCGTGAATTCCGCGCGCGACACCGGTTTCGTTCTCTATGGCGCATCGCACGTGGCCATCCGGGGGTTCGTGATTCAGAACTTCGACAAACATGGCATTTCCATCAGCCCGGATACGGCCGGGGGCGCCGCCCTCGTCGAGGATATCTCGCTGTATCAAAATATAATCATCAGCGCCGCCATGAATGCCATCAACGTGGGCTCCTGGATGCAAGGCCATACCACCATCCGCAACGTCGAGATCGTCGAAAACACCCTGCGTGATGGCGGCGGGGGGATTGCCGTGCACGGGGGAATGGGAGACGGAGCCATGGACAATGTGGTATCGGGCATCTCGATCCTTTCCAATACCATCCAAAACCCCGGTTATAACATCGGTATCTTCCTTTCTCCATCCTCATCGACGGGTCTGTCGCGCAACACGCTCAGCGGCATCGAGGTGCGCGGCAACCTGATCACCGGGCATGCCAATTCTTCGATTCTGATCGATTCATCCAACCAGGCCAATTGTAATGACAACCTGACCGAGAATATCGTAATTGCCGACAACCGCATCGACGGACCGCATGTGACCATCGAGGTGGTCGGCGCGTCCGGGACGAACTCGAGCAACAACCGCATCTCGAATATCGCGCTCACGGGCAATGTTTTGAGCGGCGGCGGCATTCAATTCGGCGTCGCCACCAACTCGAACACGAATACCAACCGCATCTCCAGCGTGCTGATCGAACGCAATCACATCTCTTCCTGCCTGGCGAACGGCATCTACCTGATCGCCGGCAGCGGCGGCGCCCAGAACAACCGCCTGGAGAACGTGATTTTGCGCAGCAACTTCATCAACGACTGCAGCGATGCCGGCATTCTCTTGCATGGGGATACCTCTTACAGCCCGAACAACGTGATTTCGAATGTCACCATCACCCAGCAGACCCTGGTGAACAATGGGAACAGTTGGGCGGGCGGCCTCAACATCAATACCAAGGATTCCAGCAATACCATCACTGGGGTGACCCTGACCAACTCCATCCTGTGGGGCAACGAGGGCGGGGATGCCATTCGGGGCGCCCTGGCGCCTGACCTGGTGTCCAACACCATACTGGGGGATGGGCGCTTTACCGGAACCAACGCCAATTTTTACCAGGATCCTCTCTTCGTGGATCCCGCGGCCGGGGATTACCACCTTCAAGCGATCTCGCCCGGCGTGGATACCGGCCTGACATCGGCCCCTTCGATTGGCGTGCTGGACCTGGATCGGAATTTCCGCATCTGGGACGGCGACGGTGACGCCGCCGCCGAGGTGGACCGCGGCGCGTGGGAAACCCATGCGATTGCCATGCAGGAGATCGATGTGCGCAGCAACGGCGTTTCCATCCATGCCGGAGACGTCGTGCCAGCCCCCTGGGATGGCACGGATTTGGGTAATGCCGATGTGGCCGGGCTGCCCGTGCAGCAAACCTACACGATCCAGAACACCGGGGACGCTCCCATGGTTCTGACCGGCGCGCCAAGGATCGAAATCAGCGGTGAAAACGCGGCCGATTTTTCGGTGGTTTCACAACCGGGTTCTCAGGTGAATGGCGGGGAATCGGTCACCTTTACCATCGCCTTCGCCCCAGGCGCTGCGGGAATCCGGGAAGCTACGGTCACCATCGCCAACGATGACGATGACGAGAATCCGTTCACGTTTACGATCCAGGGGAATGGAACCGCGTCAAGTTCAACCGCGAGGATTTATTTGCCGCTGGTCTTGCGACCGATTCCCTGAGCAATAAACAAGCTATCGGATCTGGGGGAGATCGGATGGCGCGTTCGATGATTGAACGCGCCATCCTGCTTTAATCCGCTGGAACGGGTTGAGGCTCGGGAGCGTCCGCGACGGCGTCCGGTAGTTCTTCTTCGACATGCCGGATGTGCGGATTACCCCACGCAAAGAGGGTGACGATCAACAGGATCAGGCCGGCCAGGACGAAAATGAGTCCCATGCCGCGCCCGGCGCCGTTGCCGATAAGCGCGGCGACCCACGAGTTGTACAAAGCGCCGCCCTCGCGCATCAACGGTTCGAAGACGTTATCGGCCAGCGGGCCGGCCAGCAGGAAGGCGATCGGCATCATCGACTGCGCGATCATACTGCGAATGGCGATGACGCGTCCCTGCACATCCGGCTGGACTTTGGCGGCGAAGATGACCTGGGTGGAGCCGGAGGAGAGTGGGATGGCGAACAAAATAATGAAGAATCCGGCGCCGATCACCCAGGCGCTGGAGTGGACACCGATCAAAGCCAACCCAACAGCGCCCAGGGCGATGAAGCCGATGGTGCTGTAAATTTGCTTTTTGGGACCACCCCAGGTGGACATCAACAGGCTGCCCAACAGCATGCCGGCCCCGGAGGCCATTTGCACGGCGCCCAGCGCGGACGTCGAGTTGCGTGAAAGCACCAACGGGCTGGTGAGCACGGCGGCAAAATTCATCAGGAAGTTGACCAAGGCGAAGTACCACAACAGGCCGAACAGTCCGGGCCGCTGGCGCAGGTAGCGCCAGCCAAAAACCGCGTCTGAGAGCCACTGCTGGCGGCTGCTCCCACCAGTGGGAGTGGTCAGTTCGGGCTGCGGGACGCGCGTGGCCAGCAGAGTGCCCAGGGCGAAGAAGTAGGTGATGAAGTCGATGAGCATGACGCCCCCCAGCCCAATCAGCCCGTAGAGCAGCGCGGCGAGCATCGGGGTGACCAGGCTGCCCAGCGCCTCGGAAAGGTTGCGCAGCCCGCTGGCGCGCCCGAGATCCTTTTTGGGTACCAGCATGACCACCGATGCGCCAAAAGCCGGTTCCTGAAAAGCAGCGAAGACCGAGCCCAGCGCTGCCAGGAGGTAGATGTTCCAGACCGCCAGTTTGCCGCTCAGCGCCACCAGCGCGGCGGCCAGCGTCACCAGTGCATTGGCGGTGTCGGCCAGCAGCATGATGGCCTTGCGGTTTTTACGATCGGCCAGCGACCCGCCGATGGGCGCGAGCAGGATGCGCGGCAGCGTTCCGAAAAGCACGGTAAGTGCGAAGGGGGTCGCCGCGCCGGTCCGGGCATAGATCCACACCCCCAGGGCAAAACTGGTCAGGCCGGAGCCGAGGATGGAAATGGTCTGCCCGGCCCACAGGACGAGGAAGCGGCGCATATTTTGGGGAGTTTCAGTATTCATAGATCCTCATTATTTCGTGTAGTCAAACTTTCAAATAGAATCAGTTCAGGAACCGGCGCCAATACCTGGAACTGGGTGGAAAATAACCCTTTTTGGAAGATCTCAGCTGTCAGAATGCAAGGGGCTTAGGATTGGGGCCCTTCTTCCCCATCCGCCGGGCCGGCGGAAGATCCGGCAGCATCCCCCGTGTAGTAGAACACCGGGTAGTAGGCCACGGCCAGTCCGTAGGTCTGCTCGCCGGGTATACCGGCCTGGTTGAAATCGTCCACCAGCGTCTTGAGGCGCTGCGAGAACTCGGCGGCTTGTTCATCATTCAGGTAGGCATGCAGGCGGAAGAGCACCATCTCGCGTTCTACGGGCGTGGCGTCCGGGTCGTGCGTTTTCGGGCGCGCTTCCAGCGAGCGCAGCAGGTCATCGCGCGCCGAGTCGAGCGTAGAGCGCACCAGGGTGGTAACGTTCTCCTTGCCCTGGTGGGTTTCGATGGCGAACAGATTGGCGTCGATTTCCAGGGTGGGGGCGACGGCGCGGTAGCGTTTTTCGATCAGGTTGCCGACCCGGCGGGTTTCGTCGACCAGGATCAGGCCGTGCTTTTCCAGCAGGTTGATGTGGTAATACAGCCGGGTGGGAGCCAGATTGAGGTGCCCGGCGATTTCGCGCACCGTGCGCGGCTGCATGGCGCACAGGTCGAAGATCTGGGTGCGCAAGGGGTCGGAGAGGACGCGCAGCGTATCCAGATCGCGGATGGTATAGCTTGAAAGGGGTTCATCATTCATAATAATTTCACCATTCAAAATAGTATGAACGGTTAAAGTATAGTGAATGTGTGTGGAGTTGTCAAGGGGAAAAGGGGGAAGGGATGCGGGCTGGGTGATGCGGAATGCGGAAGAGAGTTTCGGTCGGAGACCGGTGAGATCGTGTGGGACCCTGGAGCTTCGGTCGGAAACCTCAGCGATCATGGATCGGGTTATGGCCGGAAACGGGCGGAGTTTGGGAAATACGGACCGGGGTGTCTTCATATTCCCCACTCCGCCCTTACATTATGGGACGAATGTGATTATCAAATAACCGGGGAATGCATCCAAGACTGACGATGAAGTCTTCCTCAGAACTCATCCACTCAGAACGCTTCCTCCAGCTCAATCTCATCCCGGATCGAAATGCCGTTCTCACCCAGCAGCGGAATCTCGGGCTTGAGCGTCCGGCGGGCGGCATTCACTGCGCCGGGATGCAGCCCGATCAGGCGAAAGCCGCGCTTCTGGTAGAAGCGCAGCGCATTCAGGTTGTCGTTGGTGGTGGTCAGGCGCAGGCGCCGGCAGCCGGCCTGCACCGCCAGCGCGCGCACGGCCGCGACCAGCGCGCCGCCGATGCCGCGCCGTTCGATCCGGCTGTCGAGGGACATCAATTCGCAGGCGTCGCCGAGCAGGCGGTAGGTGGCCAGCCCGACGACCTGGCCGTCCAATTCGGCCGCCAGGCCGGGGAATTCATCCATGCAAAAGAGCTGCCCGTGCACGGCCATGCGTTCGGAGCCCCAGTGCTCGACCATCCAGGCGCGCACCCAATCCCGATCGGCCGGGACCAATGCCCGTAGCGTAAAGGCTAAAGGTTCGTCCGGCATCGGCATCAATCCGCGCGGGATATGAAGCGCTGATTATCTTCCTTACAAACCGCCTGCAGCAGCCGCCGGCCGGACATGATGCCGGTAGGCAGCCCGCCGCCGGGTTCGACCCACTGCCCGCACATATAGAAGTTCTCCAGCCCGGGCAGGCGCTGCGACATGGGTTTCAGGATCACGTTTGCATTTTCAGGAGTGATCATAAAGCCTTCGAAGCTGCCCTTCCAGTTGCCGGTGTAGCGCTCGAAGGTCAGAGGGGTGGCCACGTCCACCATTTCGATCTGCCCGCCGATGCCGGGGAAGCGCTCTTCCAGCGCGGCCACGATCTGGCGGGCGATCTGGTCCTTCTTTTCGGTATACGCAGCCGGGTCGCGGCCGAGTTCCTTCCAATAGGCGTAATCCGCGGTGAGCATAACGGTCAATGCGGTCTTGCCGGGCGGGGCCAGGGTGGGATCCTGGTTGAAGATGTGCGCATCGATGCGTTCGACCTGCTCGCCGCCGATCTCCTGCGGCTGGCGGAGCGGAAAACTGATGCCGGACACGGTTTTGGGCTCGTCCGCGAAGGTGCGGTTGACGCCCAGGCCGACGTAGACCAGGGAGGGGAAGACGGGCCACTTTTCGTAGGGCTCGCGCACTTTTTCATCGGTGTAGCGGCCGTCCAGCATGTCGAAGATGGTGGCGTGCCCATCGGCGGCCGAGATGACGCGCCCGGCGCGCACCTCGCTGCCGTCCGCCAGGCGGATGCCAACGGCGCGGTCGTGCTCGACCAGGATCTTCTCGACGCGCTGGCTGTAGTGTATCTGCCCGCCCAGCCCCAGGTAGCGCTGCTCGAGCGCCTGCGACATGGGCAGTGAGCCGCCAATCGGGTAACCGGCGTTCTGATCGCTCAGGTAGGAGAAGGTGAAGGCCATGAAAATCATCGAGAAATTCGACGGCCAGGTCGATTTGAAGGCTTCGCGCAGCAGCGGGTCCTGAATGCGCTCGACAAACTGGTCGGTACTGGTATTCATCCAGCGCATGAGATCCTTGCGGCAGGTGAGGAAGGTCCAACCGAGCCGGATGGCCTTGCCCAATTTGACCAACGGAGCATCCTGGTCGGTAGGCTGCTGATCGAGGGCGATGCCCAGGCGGACGGCGCGCGTGAATTCACGGATGACAGCCTCGTCTTTGGGCGAGAGCGCGATGAGATGCTGTTCGAGCCGGTCGATGTTGGAATAGAAAATGACCGTGCGGCCATCGGCGCCTTCGTAACGCATGTATTCGTCCGCGTTGACGAATTCGCGTCCCTGGGCCACACCCACCTCCCGCCAGATCCGATTCGATGCGCTCTGAGGCGAGGACCCCACCAGCCAGTGGATGCAGCCGTCGATGGTGTAGCCTTTGCGCTTCCAGGCCGTGCACAGGCCGCCCGGCAGGGTGTGCATTTCATAGATCTGGGATCGATAGCCGTTCATCTGGGCGTAGATGCCGGCCGCCAGCCCGGCGAAACCTGCTCCGATGATGAGGATGGATTTGTCTTGCATGAGAATGACTCCGTTGAATAAGGATGGTGAAATCATTCTATCAGGTCGCTGGATTGTTAACAATATCCATAAGGATAGGGCTGGGAAGCCAGTCGCGTTGGATGGGTGGAGAGGCCGGGGCACTGAGATTCGTCCGCGGCTCCAGCTGCCCCGCAACCCATCGTTTCGGCTTCCGCGATCGGATGAGGCATGGACCGGGCACGGGCGGAGTTTGGTAAAGACTTACCCGGGAGTCTTCAAATTCCCCGCTTCGCCCTTACGCACCCAAGCACCCCTACACATTGTGACGTAGGCGTAGGATGGGTGGAATGGCCGAGAGGCGTCGAAATCTGGTTCCAGCGCCTCCCAATCTGCCGCTCCGGCTTCCGCGATCGGATGGGGCATGACCAGGTCCGGGCGGAGTTGGGCAGAGACTTACCCGGGAGCCTTCAAATTCCCCTCTCCGCCCTTACGCAAGACTGTAATAAGAAAAGTGCGAACGAAAAAGACGGACGAATACCGAATCAACGAATACCGAATACCGAATACCAAATCAACGAATACCGCATCGACGACGATCCATCCTTGACAACCCGCTTCGCAGCCCTTATTATTGATAATGAAAATCATTGTCAATAATAAAGGAGCCGATGTGGAGCTTTTTGAACAGGGATTGGAAAATGAATGGCTGCGGCAGCTCGGGGAGCACGGCAGCCGGCTGACCGGGCCGCGGCGGGCGATCGTGCACATTCTGGCGCGCTCGCAGCGTGCGCTGGAGCCGCTCGAGCTGTACGAGGCCGTGCGCAGGGATGCGCCCGGGGTGGGACTGGTGACGGTCTACCGCACGCTCGAGGCGCTGGAAGAGTTGGGGCTGGTGCAGCGCATTCATGAAAGCGGCGGCTGCCGGCGCTACCTGCGCGCCCCGCAGGGGCACCAGCACGTGCTGCTGTGCACGCGCTGTGGGCAGGCCGAGCTGTTCGACGGAGACGATCTGGAGCCGCTGTTCGCGCAGGTGGCCGCGCGCTGGGGCTATTCGGTCCAGGACCACTGGCTGCAACTGTTCGGTCTGTGCCCAAAATGCCTGGCCGAAGCCAAATAATCTGCGCATAGCCATTTAATTGAGAGAAACCATGCAACGAATTCTATTCAGTCTGATCTTCCTGGCGCTTTTACTCACCGCCTGCCAGGCGCAGGCGCCGGCGCAGCCGGCCGATGGGAAACTGCACGTCCTGACGACGACTGGCTTTCTGGCCGACTTCGTCCAGCAGGTGGCCGGTGATCGGGCCGTGGTCGATAGCCTGATCCCGGCCGGCGTGGACCCGCACGCCTTCGAACCGGCGCCGCAGGACGTGACGCGCATCGCCGCGAGCAGCGTCCTGGTGATCAATGGAGCCGGCTTCGAAGAATGGCTGAAAAAGACGCTCGAAAACGCCGGCGGAAGCCGCGAAATCATCGATGCCTCGCAGGGTTTGACGCCGCGGCCGGCCGGCGATGTCGCCGAGCATCCGGACGGCGATCCGCATTTCTGGTTGGATCCGGTCTTGGCCAAGACCTACGTCACCAACATCCGGGATGGGTTGATCAAAGCTGACCCGTCCGGCGCGGAGACTTACACGGCCAACGCGGCCGCGGCCCTACAGAAGCTGGACGAGCTGGACGCCTGGATTCGCGCCCGGGTCGCGACCATCCCGGCGCAGCGGCGTCTGCTGGTGACCAACCACGAGAGCTTCGGCTACTTTGCCGACCGCTACGGCTTCACCCTCGTGGGCGCCGTGATCCCCAGCGTGAGCAGCAGCGCTTCGCCCACCGCGCAGGACCTGGCCCGGCTGATCGACCAGATTCGCCAGACCGGCGCGCCGGCCATTTTCCTCGAGAGCGGCTCGAACCCGCAACTGGCCGATCAGGTGGCACGCGAGACCGGGGTGAAGGTCGTCACCGGCCTGCTGACGCATTCGTTCGGTCCCGAGGCGCAGGACTACATCGCTATGCTGAAGTGGGATGTGGGCCTGATCGTGGAGGCGTTGAAATAGCAATTTACCGTTAGCGGTTAGCGATTAGCTGTTAGCGATTAGCTGTTAGCCATTAGCCGTTAGCTCTTGGGTATTAGCTGGAAGTGTCAAGTCCTGAAATACGTTTAAAGGAAAGTAGCTAAAAGCCAACAGCTAAAAGCCAACAGCTAAAGGCTAAAAGCTAACCGCTAAAAGCTAACAGCTAACAGCTAATTGCCACCTACACCGATGGAGATGTATTCTGTCCATAGAGGTGTCGCATGACTGAACGAATGTACCGTGCCCAAATCCTTTTGACTCCGGAACAGCACCGCCGGCTGCGCGAGTTGGTGGAGCGTGAAAAACGCAGCATCTCCGAGGTCACTCGCGAATTGCTCGAGGACGCACTGCGGTGGAGAGAACAGGATCAACAATCCCGCCTGGAACGGGTTCATGCTGCAGGAGAAACGGCCGAGCGGATTTTGTGCGAGCGGGGCGGGGAGCCGTATCGAGCGGATGTTTCCACGACGCTCCTTGAAGCCAGGGAGGAACGCCACCATGAGCTCGGCAGTCATTGACGCGAACATCGCCATCTACTGCGTCATTCCGTCCCAGCCCCATGCCGCAGCTTTAGAATTACTGGAGCGGTTGGTACAACAGGAGGTTGAGCTGTATGTGCCACATTTATGGTTGGTCGAAGTGACCATGGGCATCCGCAAGGCGATCGCTGCCGGGTACCTGTCAGGCGAAAGCGGGGATCTTACCCTGGAAGCGGCTTTGAATCTGCCGGTGCAGATCATCCCCGAAGACGCGGTGATTTGCCGGCGGGCGTTATCCTGGGCGGATCGGCTGGGGCAAACCGCCGCGTACGACGCGGTTTATCTCGCCCTGGCCGAAAGCCTCAATGCGGATTTCTACACCGCCGACCGGCAACTCTTCAATCGCTGGAAAGACCTGGGCGTTGACTTCGTAAAATGCCTGAAATCGACTGAGCCTTAGCGGTTCGTGAAATCGACAGTACGCAGGCCGGGTTGAGGGGGTGAGGGAGCCAACCTTTCGGATGGTTCCATGCCTCACCCCGAAACCCGACGTTGAACTACTCTAATTCTGATTCAGCGGTGCGCATCCACAGCCCCTCCAATTCCCGGGCGAATCGTTCAGGTTCGGCGCGTTGGGGCGGGTCGAAATGGTGGCGCTCCGGATAGATTTCGACCTGGCAGTCCTGGAACAAATCGGACAGCGTCAGTGCTTTGCGCTCCTCCACCGGATTGGAGCGGCTGCCAACGGCGATATAGACCGGATTGGCGAAGTTACGCCACTGGTCGTAAGTGCAACTGGCTTCCGAAAAGGCGCGCACCATGGCCTTCAATCCCTGCGGACGTTTGGCCATCCAGGCCGGCGGTTCTCCGGCAGGGGGCGCGGGCGGCTGCACGCCCGGTCGCAGGTTGGCGCGAAAAAAGGCCGCCATCTGCTCGGCCGGGGGCAGACTCATCGCCCGGGTGATTTCCGAAAAATAATCACTTTCCTTCTGCAGCCATTCCTGAGCCGGGATCACGGCCGGTTCGCTCAAGGCCAGGCTGCGCACGCGCTCCGGATAGGCGGCGCTGAATGCCAGGGCGACGGCGCCGCCGCCGGAATACCCGACCAGGTTGAAGCGTTCGAAGCCGGCCGCGTCAGCGCTCTTGCGCAGGCTTTCGACTTCCGTTGACAGCGAATAATCGGGCGCGGGCTGTGCGCCCGCGTAGACTTCCAGATCCTTCAGCAGGGGTAAGATATGGCCGCCCAGCGCTCCAAGCAGGGGAGCGTATTGGATGGCAGCCGGCTGGATGCTGCCCGGCAGGAAAATGACCGCGCGGGGTGCGGTTGTGTCCATGAAAACGACTCCTTCTGGTCCTGGATATCACTTTTCCGGAACAGACCCGGAAAATTTGGTATTCTTGACCAATCGAATCCATGATATCCCACGAAAGTTAAAGGAATATAAAATCGATCCGATTGGAGCAGGGATGCCGAAGGATCGGAAGTAAGAAGTGGAACAGGAATGAATGCTGAATGATGAATGCAGAATGATGAATGATCGGAAGAAAGAAATGGAACAGGGATGAATGCTGAATGATGAATGCAGAATGATGAATGCTGAATGATCAGAAAAAGAAATGGAACAGGGATAAACAGGAGGGGGAGGATAGGGGGAGATATCCGGAGCGCCGGTCAGAGACCGGCTTCGATCGGGCTAACCGCTAAAAGCTAAAAGCTAAAAGCTAAAAGCTAAAAGCTAACCGCTTCTTACTGCATCCACCGCGCGTTTTCGGCCAGGTGCTCGAGCTGCGGGCGAAGTAGATTGAGCCCTTCCTCGGTAAGGTCGGAAGCCGAGAAGTCGACCGCGGGATGGTCGCCGCTGTTGATCAGGATGTGCAGTTCGAAGCGCCTGGGAGCGCTTTGGGAGGGTCGGCGCAGGACGGCAATTTTCAGGCAGTCGCCCAAACCCAGTCCGCTGGCGAAGGTTTCCGTATCCAGCACATCGTAATCCATCGGCAGGAACGCGTCCCAATTTTGGGCGTCCTCCGGCAGGGTCAGCACGGTGACCATCAGGCGCGCGCCTGAGGCCG
>NZ_DF967973.1:0-122647 GCF_001050235.1 Longilinea arvoryzae | reverse complement strand
GGTTGGGGTTGCTTCCTCGATCGCGGCCGGGCTGTTGCAGGCGGCCAGTGGGATGAGTAAAAGGAGGACAATCCAAACAACCCTGGATCTGAAAAGCATGGAAACCTCGCTGCGGAGAACCGGGATAAACCGGAATCAATTTCGATTGGTGAGGCCGGACCGCCGCCCGAGCAGGATGCGGGACCTACAGGCCGGTCAGGACGTTTTCCCAAACCGCTGCGCTCTTGGGCGGCAGGTTGAATGCAAGGCGGCCGTTCTGCAGGCGGGTCTCGCCGCCGCGCAGCAGCTCGCGCAATGTACAGGTATCCTCAAGCTCGGCGGTGAGATCGAGGTCGAGTGAGACGCTGCCCGCGCCGCGGTTGACGGCGCAGACGATGCGTTCGGCGCCCAGGGCGCGCAGATAAACGACGCAATCGCCGTTGGCGGACAGGATTTTAAAGTCTCCGTCGCGCAGCGCGGGATGGGATTTTCGTATAGCCGTTAGTTTCTGAATATAAGCCCGCAAATCCGCATCCCAGCGGCTTTCATCCCAGGGGAAGGCCCGCCGGCTGTCGGGGTCCTGGCCGCCCTCCAGACCGATCTCGTTGCCGTAGTAGATGCAGGGCGCGCCAGGGTAGGTGAAGAGGAAGGTCTCGGCCAGACGGAAGGCATCCCGGTCGCCCTTGAAAATGGTCAGGATGCGGGCCGTATCGTGGCTGTCGAGCAGGTTGAGCTGCGCCAGCACCGCCGGGCGCGGGTAGCGTTCCAGCAGGTTCGTCACCGAGCGGGCAAAGTCCCCGGCGCCGGGCCTGATCCAATCCCGGCCGTGCCCGGCGTCCTGCCATTGACCCAGGGCGTACCCATCCAGCTTCTGATTGCCGAAGAAGCCCCAGCAGGCATAACTGAGCAGGTAATTCATCACGCCGTCGAACTGATCGCCACGCAGCCAGCGGGTGGCATCCCAGGGAATCTCGCCGGTGATGTAGGCCTCGGGGTTGGCGGACTTGACGACACGGCGAAATTCCTGCCAGAAGGCGTCGTCGCCGAAGCAGAACGGCACGTCCAGGCGCCAGCCGTCGATGCCCTGATCGATCCAGTAACGGGCCACGTCGAAGATGAAGCGCTGCACCTGCGGATTGGCGTGGTTGAACTCGGGCAGGGCCGGCAGATCGACCCAGCAGCCGTAGTTGGGCTGGCCGGCGTAGGCGTTGAGCGGGTAGCCCTTGATCTTGAACCAGTTCAGGTAGGGCGAGGCGGCCTCGTTTTCGAGGATGTCGTTGAACTGGAAGAAACCGCGCGAGGCGTGGTTGAACACGCCGTCCAGCACCACGCGGATGCCGCGCCGGTGCGCTTCCTTTAACATTGCGTCGAAGGCCGGCCGCCCGCCCAGCAGCGGATCGATCTGGTAATAATCGTGGGTATGGTAGCGGTGGTTGGAGGCCGACTGGAAGACCGGGGTGAAGTAGATGGCGTCGATGCCCAGGTCGTGCAGGTAATCCATGTGTTCGGCCACGCCCAGCAGATCGCCGCCCTTGTAGCCGTGCACGGTGGGGGCGGCATCCCAGGCTTCCAGATTGTCGGGTTTGCTCAGTTTCGGGCTGATGGCGAACCGGTCGGGGAAAATCTGGTAAAAAACCGCGTCGTGAACCCACTGCGGGGTGGAGAAAGAGTCGGACATGGGAGAACCTCGGGAAGAAGAATGCTGAATGTAGAATGCGAAGAATTGCTGATTGCTGATTTTTGATTTCTGGTTGCAGAAATCGCCAACCCTTCCACCTCAGGCCGCAAATCGCTAATGGCTAATCGCTAATCGCCAATTGCAATGATACTCGATTTTACCGCGTTTTACCCTCAGCCGGACGCCACCCGCACCACCCCATCTTCCCCCAGTTTCTGCGAAAATGGGGGACACTCTGCGGGTGGTGCGGATTTCAAAACGCTCCGGTTAACTGCTGATCGCTAACAGCCAACAGCTAACAGCTAAAACCTAATCGCTCTTCAGCCAGTATGCTGTACCGGCCGCGTCGCGTTCCATCAGGTGATATTCAATGAAGCCGCGCCGGATGGAAGCGGTATCCTGATTGAAGCGCTGCAGGATCTCATTGACCTCCTTCTCGGTGTAGCGCCGGCCGGGCTCGAAGGCTTTGAGCGCGTAGTGCAGCAGCACCGCCCATTTCTTCTCCTGGGCGGGGAAGGCCGTGATGCGGCCCTCAGCATTGGTGAAGGATTTGAGCACCTTGCGTTCGAAGGCGTCGCCTTCTTCGGGCGCGGCCTGCGGCGCGACCACCAGATCGGTGCGCAGAGACTGGGCCAGCTCGGCCAGCTTTTCGGTGTGCAGCGAGTAGATGTAATAGTGCCCGTCGGCGCGGGCCGAGACCAGCTCGACGTGGGTCAGATAGGATAAATGGTGCGAGGTGGTCGAGACGCTCAACCCGAGCAGGTCGGCCAGTTCGCCCACCGAACGCGGCTTTTCGGCCAGGAAGCCGATCATTTTCAGCCGGTTGGCGTCGGCCAGGGCTTTGAAAAACTCGAGCAGGACCGCGTAGGATGTATTTGGGTTCTCTGTCATTGTTACCTCCTTGAGAACATTATCATGAATATCGAAATGATTTTATTCTATTGCGTAGATTTGTCAAGGGAATGGGGGGTGAAGAGTGAGACGTGAAGCGGGTTATGGTATAGGACCGGGTTTGCGATAAATTGGTTCTTGACTCGGCATTTCCTTTTGCCTATATTGAGTTCATAAGCGATTCGTGCTCAATCGCAGGCGATCACAATTTCAAAATGCACTTAACTGCGCACAGGTAAAAGCCGCTATCCGAAAGCGGCTTTTTTTAAACCGCGGAGTGGATCTTCGGGGGAAAGATCAGCGCGATAAAACCCGGGTCAACGACCCTGCGATCCGACAGACGAGTGGGGAGGTGGCGGTATGTACCACGAGACGTTCACCTGCGGCCGGTGCGGTAAACCGGTCAGCAAGGGCGCGATCAGCTGCCCGCACTGCGGCGTTTATTTTTCCGGGACGCGGCGGGTGCAGCAGTCAGCGCCCAGCCCGGGTTCCACCAAGCTCTCGAAGGGCTGTATTTCCATGTTGATCATCGGAGCGGTCGTGATTTGCATCGCCGGCGCTTCGCTGTTGTTCAAAAAACAGGGCTCCACCCAACCCACCCGACAACCTACCGGCATTGTAATGGAAAAAGAGGCGGTCGAAGTCACTGCGTCGGGGCTGATGCTCCCCGTCACAGCCCAACCCCAGCGGGCGGCAACGGCGGAAATCGGTGAAAATCTATATGAACGCGCGCTGGCCGGTGAGTTCAGCGGGCGCAAAGTCAGCATGCTCGCGCAGGCATCCGTAAATGAAGCGGAAGATCCCTTTGCTCAAGCGATCCAAACCTTCCGGGAGCAAACCAACATTCAGGTCGATCTGGAATTGAGCGCCGATTTCGGGGAGACTTATGCCAACCGCATCCGGACCGATGAACAGTCTGGCGGGCTCGCAGACGTAATCGTTCTCAATGAATATGGCACATTGAAGGATTTGGCCTCTGAAGGCGTCTTTCTTGACGTGCGGGATTTGTTGGACGAGCGCCTCTTGCGCGAACGTTATGACGCGGCATGGCTGGAGTTGGCCATGCTGCCGGGCTCCAGCGGCGAGATCATGGCCGGAGTCTGGCATACCTATGAATCCGGGAGAGTGGTCTTCTACGCCAAAGATGATTTCGAGGCGGCTGGCTATTCGATTCCCGGAAGCTGGAACGATTTGATCGCGTTATCCGACCAGATTGTCGCCGGTGGGGGCACGCCCTGGTGCGTAGGCCTTGAGTATACCGATCGCACCGAATGGACTACGACCTTTTGGTTGGAAGATATCCTGCTGCGAACCCGGCCTCGCCGGGTCTATGAGGCCATGGCTGCCGGCGCCCTCGATTTCGAATCTGCCGAGATCCAGGACGCGTTGAAGATCCTGTCGACGTTATGGAATCACGAGGGTTACGTGTACCACGATCCAGATGCAACCCCTGAAACCTTCTGGTCGGACCGGATCGTGGCGCCGCTTTTCGAAGAGCCGCCAGGCTGCTGGTTGTTCGCCGATTGGAGCTACTCCGCGTCGAGCTTTCCGGTTTCGGCCGTCTACGGCGAGAATTTCGATTGGTTCCTTCTGCCGCCGATTGATGAATCTTACGGGCAGCCGCTCATTATTTGGGGCAATCTGGCCGCGGTCACCAGCGCCCGGCCGGAAGTTGGCGCGTTGGTGGATTATTTTACCCACGCCGAGTCGATGAAGCCCTGGTTGAGAACCGGATTCTATTCCCTGTCGCCGCATAAAGATGCGCCCCTGGATGGGTATGCAGATGCCTTCGCGCGCAGCCTGGCCGAACGGCAAGGCGAGGCGACGGAGCTCATCGCGGATGCGACTCAGATGACCGAAGAGGCCAGAGAGCATTTGCATGACCAACTCGACGCGTATATCGCCACCGCGCTCCTGGTCGCCAGCGGACCGCCGCCGGTGGAACGCCGGGGCAACATCATGGATCTGATCGCCGAAGGAAGCATTTCCGTCCAGGCGACCGGTCGGGGAATCGACGAGCTGGACCTGGACATCGAAAATCTGATCGATGAGCTTCTGGATGTGGAGATCCCAGCCGGCACTTATTTCGTTGCGGCGGCCGGCGGCGAACAGAACATGGTGGTACGCCACTCGCAGGTTGTTCAGGTGGAACCCAACGATCTCCTCAGCACGATCCTGGATGCGGCCTGCGCCGAAATGGAGGACGATGTGCCTGGCAGTGATACCGGCTTTTCGCTGCAGCGCTCGGGATCGAACGCGCTCTCCATGCTGATGCCGGTTTTGGAAGCCGCCGGGGTCGATTATGACGTGGAGCAGGCGGCCATCTGGATCGTGACCAACAACGCCGATTACAGCGATCTCGGCACGCTGGTGAGCGGGTGGGGATACGCGCGCATGATCTTGGAGGAGCAGGCCGCCCAGGCGATGCGATTGGTGGACGAGGCCGGGCTGAATATCACAACCTATCGAATTTGGGCAGATCGGGAGATGATCGCAGACGGCGCCAGCGCTGAGTTGGCCCGGTGGTTGAGGGAGCGGTAATGATCCATGGAAAGTGAATCGACGATCTGTATAGGAAAATCAGCAGAAATGAGTGGATCAGGATGAATGCAGAACTGACATTCAGGATCGTTTTCTGGGCCCAACTGATGTTCATCATGATCTTTAATCGCGTACTTCCGGCATTGAGGGCAAAAAAATCCGGCGTCAAACTGACTCCGGATCACGAAGCGATTGAAAACGAAGGTAAGTTCTGGTTCGTGTTCAGGGTCATTGCCGGCATTCTGCTGGCAGCGGCGCTTGTTTTCTATTCTTTTTTCCCGATCCCCAGTTCCCGGTTTCAGTTTCCGATACCGTACGCATGGAGATGGGCGGGCGTCATTCTCTCGTCCATCTGCCTGTTCTTCTGGATCTACGCGCAGGAAATTCTGGACCGCTACTGGTCTGTGAATCTAAAAATACAGAAAGAGCATCGATTGGTCACTTCCGGACCTTACCGGGTGATGCGGCATCCGATTTACAGCGCCATGATTTTCTGGTCAGCGGGTCTGGCGTTAGATACGGCGCATGCGATTTTTGCGGCCTTTGCGGTCGTGGTCATCCTGTGGACAGCGCCGCGAATCTCGAAGGAAGAAAAGATGCTGATCGAACATTTTGGTGCCGCGTACCTCGACTATATGAAAACGACCGGAAGGTTTCTCCCGAAATTCAAACGTCATTGACGAAAAGCCATTAGCGATTAGCAGTTAGCAGATGTAGGGGAGGGTTCGTACAGGCACCGGCCTCAATTCACAGGACCATCAAACCCTCCCCGGTTCGTACAGGCAACGGCTTGAATTTACCGGGCAATCAAACCCTCCCCGGCTCTATTGATGGCGCCGGTCGCTTGCCTTGGTGAGGGCCGACCGTGCGCCTGATCTTCCCGGTCTCCGACCAGAGCCTTGGTGGAGCAGCCAGTAATCGTTGGCAGCCCATCCAACCGACTAAAAAAATTCCGCTTTGTAATTCTCCTGCAATGCTATAATCATCTCATCCCATCCCGGAGACACTCATGCCAGCACCCGATTCCATCTGCGATCTCGTCCAACGCTTCCAACTCGGGCTGCACAAGCGCCTGGCGGCAGCCGGCTCGCCGCAGGAAAAAGAGCTGCAGCGCCAGATCGCCTACACCGATCGCGAGATCGACGCGCTGGTCTACGAGTTGTACGGCCTGACCGGCGGTGGGATCAGGATCGTAGAGGGGGGCGTAGGGACTACCGGGTGCTGCGTTTTTGGAATCATCAGGTGATGAATGAGATTGAGGGGGTGCTGCTGGCGATCGAAGCGGCGGTTGAGTCGGACCCCCCTTAGTCCCCCCATTTCTAAGAAGAAATTGGGGGGAAAGAAGAATATACCGATGAAGAAATGGGGGAAAGAAGGGGATATACCGATGAAGAAATGGGGGAAAGAAGAAGCCCATGAAGGAAATGTGGGAAGGAATAATGAGCCCTGGAAAAGGGGGAAATTTATCTACAAGAACCATTTATCTGCATCTTCCCCTCCCCATTTTTTCTTAAAAATGGGGAGGGCAGGGAGGGGTCCGGATTGACCGCCGTTGCAGCGGACAGTTGTACCATCAAGAAAATCCTTGTCCTAATTGGTCACACTAAGTAGTAGAAGGTAAGCAACATGTATTGATGGCGCCGGTCTCCAGACCGCGCGCCTTGGATGGGTTTATCTGGTTGCGAGGACCGCGGAACGCCGGGCGTGTTGTGACAATCCGTGAGGTTCGAGGGTTCGAGCTGTTATACAGTTTTCGTAGGCTGGATTGAGGGGACAACCCGCCGCCGGCTTTCACCGGCCTTGGCGTCCCCGCAATCCATCCTTCACCTGCGCCGGTCTACCCTGCCTGGCCTGCCGGCCTTGTTCGATAACGGAGGAAAACCACACCGCTGCCAAAGCGGCGTTCCTCCAACAGTTCGAGCGCCATTCGAACGTTGTCAGGGAGGGATGGTTTGCCACCTCCCACAAGGATGGGCGTGAAGAACAATTGACACTCATCGATCAACCCTGCCCGAAAGGCATGCGCGGCAAGCCCGGGACCACCGATGAGGATATCCTGTTCGACTGTCTCTTTCAATTGTCGAATGGCTTCCGGATCGAAGGTTCGTTCAAGCTGCGTTTTGCGGGTGGATACCGTCCCCAGTGTCCTGGAGTACACGATTTTGTTGGCGGCCTGCCATATCTCTGCAAAGTCGCGCGTGATTGGAGAATCAGCGGCGAAACCGGGATCGGTCTCCCAAACCATCATGGTTTCATACATGCGCCGTCCATAAAGATAGGTGCCGGCCGCCCGTTCGAGGTCGTTGATAAATCGATGCACTTCCTCGTCCGGCGCTGCCCAGTCAAACTTGCCCTGCATGTCCTCGATGTAACCGTCGAGTGACGAGATCGCCGAGTAGATCAAGTGAGCCATGCTGAACCTCCTTTTGTGTGTGCTACCGTTAATGATGTGGGCCGGGGGTTCTAAATCGATTCAATTTTGCCAACAGGTTCGCTCCGGCTGGAAGATGGTTGTGGCTGTATTCACCTAACCTTAGCATAATTTCCTCCATTTTGCATCATCCGCACATTGGAAATTATTTTTTCGGTCTGACGTAAATCGAAATAGCGGGTTGAGCCATGAAAAAGGGGCTTTCAGGGCAGGTTTTTCTCAAATGTCTCCTGATCAGAAATCGTGGATTGTCAACGGCGTCCGCATCCCGAAATCCACCATTCACTGCGCGGGCCGCCAACAGCTAACCCTTTCAAGGCAGGCCGCTAATGGCTAGCCGCTAACAGCTAACCACTATTCCTGCAACTTCTTCTCCGCGTCGTCGATAGCGCGGCGGTCGGGCTCGGGGGCGTAGACGGCACGGGTGGTGGCCGGGGTGGAGTGACCCAGCACGGCCTGGACGTTCTCCAGGGCGACGCCCTGGTCGATCAGGCGCTGGGCGTGCCAGTGGCGGAAGGCGTGCGGCGAGGTGAACTGCGCGCTGCGGTCCAGGCCGGCGCCGGCGGCCAGCCCCTGCACCAGCCGCCAGCCCGAGGTGGTGGAAAGGCGCGCGCCGTAGCCCCGGCGCGCCGAGCGGAAGAAGGCCGGGCTGTTCTTGCGGCGCCGGTTGCTCTTGCCGTGCTGGATGAACAGCCAGGGCGAGTTGTCATCCCGCGCGGCCAGGTAGGTTTGAACGAATTCGAGGGTCGCTTCGCCCAGGCGGATGTGGGCGGTCAGGCCGGTCTTTTCCATTTTGACTTCCAGGCGGCCGTTTTGGGCCGCGGCGTCGGCCAGGTCAGCGCGGGTCAGGCGCAGCGCATCGCCGATGCGCAACGCCGAAGCGCGCAGCACGGCGATCAGCGCGCGCAGGCGCAGAACGTCCAGGCGGGCGTGCGGCTCGGCCGGGACAGGGATTTCGAGCGCGGCCTTCAGCATGCGGTTGCCAAAGTCCTCGGGCAGGCGGGCGTGGCGCGGTTCGGCGTCGTCGAGTTCGCCGATGAGCGAGGTGCGCGCGGCCTCCTGCTCCTGCTCGCGGGTGAAACGGATCCAGCCGTCGAAGTTGGCGCGCCAGTAGCGCAGCGCGGCGCGCAGCACGGCGGCGTACAGGCGCTGGGTGGGCGCGGCGTAGCCCTTGTCCCTGGCCATCCAGCCGTTGAAGGCGGCGGTGGCGTCTCTGGCGAGGGACTGGATGGGCGCGTCCAGCGAGCCGTTGGCGGCAATAAATTCGCCAAAAGCGTCGATGCCGCGGTGGTAGAGGCGGCGGGTGTTTGGATTGCGAAACTGGACGTTGGTTTTGAAGGCCTCGATGGCTTCATGGATGGAAGGCATATCTCTATTATAAAGGGGAACGAGATTCGAGGTGCGGCCAGGAGCGGTTACCGGGGGGTGTCGATAACTGCGCATAGCCATTATAGTCAAATGAATTTTTCCGGGAAATATCCGAAAAGGCCGGGCCGCCCGGCCGGCCTGTTCCTATTGTGCTTACTTCTGTTTGAAATTTATCAGTAGATTGTAAGGTGACAGGCCTTGCAAATCAATTAAAATAAACCTGTATTTGTGGAAAATTGGGGGAAGATAATTTCCAAAGCGAGTTCGTAACTGAATAGTTCGGTTTGCAACAGCTGCCCCACCGAGGCCCCATGACATTCACTGGCGGTTGGTTATTCCGCCGGCAGGTTTCCACCTGACGGCGGCCCTTTGTTAATCGGAGTCGTCCCAAGGCAGAGGGGATTATCGCTGCAGATGAAATTATCTTTCGAACGACGTTCACTCATTCTGATCTTCCTACTGCTGATACTGATCTTCGCAGCGGTCGGATTGAACGCCCACCGACTATTGGATGACTTCCGCTTCCTCGAAAATCATGCCGTTGCGCAGGACACGGTTCGCGTCGAAAAAGCGATCCATGAAGAGCTGAACCGATTGAGTATCACGGTGGGGGATTACGCCGCCTGGGACGATACCTGCGAATATCTGGAAACCAGGAACAACGCATACATCGATGTCAATTACATTCCGGTCAGCCTGGATAACCTGGGGATCAATTACCTGCTGATCCTCGATCGGAATGGGGACGTCGTCAAGAGCATCTACCATCGGTCGGGCGATTCGAAGCTTACTGCGATCCCGGAGGATACGCTGTCCGTGATCCTGAGCCATAAGGCCTACCTGGTCGCGGGAGATATCACCAGCGTTCGCGCCGGCTACGTGATTTTGCCGGATGGGCCGGTCGCCCTGGCCGCGCGCGCGGTGGTCGATTCGAACTTGCAGGGACCCATTCGCGGCACCATGATCATGGGACGCCCCCTGAACGAGGATCACCTGGCGGAATTGTCGGACGACCTGCTCTTCAACATTCACCTGGTCCCGGCCGGATTGCCGGAATCCGAGGCCGTCCTGAATAACGTCGTCAGGACGTTCGCGGTAACCGATCTGCCCGAGAATCAAATCGCGGGGACGGTGCGCATCGCCGACCTCGACAATTCCGAAAACTTCGTGGTCGGTTTCACCCGCCTGCGCACCATCTATGCCGACGGCATGCAGGCCACGACCATGTTCCTGGCGGTCTTTGCCGTGTGCGGTTCGATGGCCGCGATCATCGTCTGCCTGTTGATCCAACGCCTGGCGCGGGCCATCAGGCGCCAGCGCTCCAGCGACCAGTATTTCAGCCTGCTGGCCAAGAATTCACGCGAAATCATCGTCTTCACCAATTATCCGGGGTTGACAATTATCGAAGCCAATCAGGCCGCCGTAAAAACGTTCGGCTTTTCGCGTGAACACCTGATGGAAAATCACCATATCAACGACCTGCTCGAATTATCCCTCGATCTGCGGGATGCCGAGACCTGGCAACGTCTCCAGCAGAATGGGGCCACGTTCAATACCATGCTGCTGCGGGATGACGGCAGCCGGCTGCCGGTGGCCGTATATGTCGAAGCCGTCCAGAATGAAGGCAATCCGATTTACACGTTCCTGATGCGGGATATCTCCGACCGCGCGGAACGCGAACGCGTGATCGAAGGCCTGAACCAGATCAGCAACTCACTGCGAACCACGATTTCGGTTCAGGAAAGCGTGCCCATTCTGCTCGAATGGGTCCACCAGATGTTTCAGGCGGACGCCACGGCGCTGATGCTCAAGGATCCAAGGTCGGAACGGGTCTACCTCTATCAGGCAACCGGCGACTGGATTCCCGACCACGGGCGAACTTTCGCCAAGATGGGCATCCGGCTGGAGGATTATTTCAGGGATCACAAGATCGTCACGACGGATGTGATTACAGCCATCCTGGATATCCAGCAGATTCAACCCACCTTCGAGGTGCACGAGTTTGGCGGAGTACGCATCCTGCATGAAAACAGGCTGATCGGCGCGTTGCTGGTAGGCCGCAAGACGCCCTTTTCGCATTCGGACGATCTGCTGCTGGAATCATTGGCGGATTTGACCTCCAATACCATGCGGAGGGTCAGCCTCTTCGAACAAACCCGCGAATATGCCCGCCAGATCGAAGCAGTGGAAGCCATCGGCCGGACCCTGGCCGAAACCCTCGACCTGAATGAAATCCACCTGCGGCTGGTCGAATCGCTGCTGGCCACCTTCGATGGATTGGAAAGCGTTTCCATCTGGCAGCGGCGCCTGCCCACGGGCAAAATCGAGCACGTCCTGGGGCTGCGTTACGACGGTTTCTCCCTGTCGCCAGAGGATCCAGGCGTGGTTCCGCCCGCGATTCTAAAAGGGCTGGAGACGCAGGAAATTCAATTGATCGAAGAACCTCTACCGGCCGCGAGCGACTCTTTCGAGGCCGCGCGCAGGGGGTCGACTTTGATCCTTCCGGCGCAGCGCAATGACACAGTCATGGCCGTGCTCGAAATTCACAGCCTGGACGGGCAATGCTTTACCGCGGAAAGAATCGATATGATGGGGCTGGTGGCCAGTTCGGCCGCGATCGCCTATGAAAACGCGCTGCTGTACGCTGAGGTTGAGAAACGCCTCTCGCAACTCCAATCCCTGCGCGAAATCGACACCGCCATCGTTTCGACCTTCAACGAAGGCGATGTGTTGAACGTGCTGCTCGAGCAATTCCGCAAGCAACTCAATGTGGACGCGGCGGTCATCTGGCTGCCGGCCGCCAACAACCACCACCTCGAAGTGGCGCAGGCCAACGGTCTTCCATCCGAAAACGCGATCACCTGGGGCATCGATATCGACGATTCCCTGAGGAAAAAGGTGAAGACCTTCCAGGCTCAACCCGTCGTTCCGGGGGATGTCGAGGCGGCCTGGATGGAGAAATGCGCCTACCAGTGCGGTTATTCGGCGCCCCTGATCGCCCAGGGCGAGCCGTTGGGCGCGGTGGAAGTGTTCAACCGCCAGGAAATCGCGCCGGACACGGATTGGGCGCGCATGTTCGAGACACTGGCGCGCCAGGGAGCGGTGGCGCTTTCGACCTTGAGCATGTTCAAGAACCTGCAAAGGAAGAATCGCGATCTGGTGGAGGCCTATAACGCCACCATCGAAGGCTGGGCCAGGGCGCTGGACATGCGCGATCACGAGACCCGCGGCCACAGCCTGCGGGTGGCGGATATGACGGTCGAACTGGCGCGTTTCATGGGCGTGCCGGAAGAAGAAATGGAACACATCCACCGCGGCGCACTGCTGCACGATATCGGTAAAATGGGCATTCCCGATTCCATTCTGCTCAAGCCGGGTTCACTGGACGAACAGGAATGGGAAACCATGCGCCTGCACCCGGACCTGGCAGGTGAATTCCTCAAGGACATTGGATTCTTACATAACGCCATGGACATCCCGCTTTACCACCATGAGTGGTGGAATGGAGAAGGCTACCCGCGCAGATTATCCGGCGAGGAGATTCCCCTGGCGGCGCGGATTTTTGCCGTCATCGACGTGTGGGACGCGCTCAGCACGGACCGCATCTACCGGGTGGCCTGGCCGCGGGACGCGGTGCTGCCGTATATTCTCTCGCAAAGCGGCACGCATTTCGATCCCAGGGTCGTGGAGATGTTCATGCTGTATATGCAGCAGTACGACGAGGCGGCCTGAGGAGCTGATGAGCAGGTTCCGGCGGCGAAATGTGAATGCTCCGGCGGCCGGATCAATCGTGAATGTAGATCTGCACGCTGTCGACGGTTCCGAAGCCGTTTTCCAGCGAGGTGTTGTTGTCATTTATGGCGCCGGCCTGGGCGATGCGCAACTGGCCGATTTGATCGGCGCTGAGGCTATCCAGGAACTGGTCGGGGCGGATGACGGCGATGTGATCGCTGCGTGAAGCCAGGGCCGGTTTGCCGGCGCGGACGTGGGCCAGCAGCAAATCCAGGTCGGACGGCAGCGCCGGATCGATGCGCCGCCAGCCGCCGTTGCCGGCCAGCAACCAGGTGTTCAGGCTGGCGGCGTTGGCGGTCATCGGGTCGTCGTTCTCGTGGCCGGCCGCACCCAGGCCGAGCTCGCCCTTGGTGGGCAGCGCCGCGCCCAGGCTGCGCATCACATCGCCGGCGAAGATATTGCAGCGCGTCTCCTCCGGGCCGGTGCCCAGGGCGCAATTGTTACCGGGATAAGGCCGGTAGCGGCATTCGTATTTTTTTTCGACGTTGAACTGGTTGATCGCGCCCAGATAGTAGAGCAGGTGGCGGCGGTCGGGTGTGTTCTGGATGGGCGCAACGACCTGCAGCCAGGCGCTGCCCATGCCGGGATCGCTGATTTCAGGGCACAGGGCGGGGTCGGCGGCGCAGGAGAAGGTCTCGGGCTCGAGTTCCTCGATCTTCGCGGCGACTTCGTCCTTGACGTTTGCAACAACCTGGTTGGCGGCTGTCTTGAGCTCCTCTTTGGCGCGCGGGAGCACCTGCTGTTCGACAAAGGAGCGGGCGACATCGCAGGCGGTCAACGAAACGGCTAGGGCGGCCAGGGTGCAGATTCGAATCAGAGTGGGCAATTTCATCGTGAGTCCTCCGAAAGTAAGGAGGGGGTAGCAGGAAGTGTGCCGTGTTCGAGGGAACGGAGGAAAACAGGCTGGGCAGGATGTTCAGGATGAGAAGAAGGGGGACCTGGATCGCCGGTCAGAGACCGGCTCGGATCACGGTTCACTCTTCACGCCTCTCGTTTCCCCAAATCCCCCATCTGGCCAGGGCAAAATTCGGACGAGTTACCGGAGGATGCCGAATGTGATTTGTGTATAACCAGAGCATGGAAAATTCTGCAACTCCTCGCCCCCTGATGTCGCGTACCCTGATCGTGTTCCTGTTCACCATGATCCTGGCCAATATTTCGAGCCGGATGTTCAATCCATACCTGCCGCTTTACCTGAAATCCCTGGGAGCCAGCGTGTCGCAGGTGGGGTTGGCCTTCACCGTCACCATGCTGGCGCCGCTGGCCTTCCAGATTCTGGGCGGCTGGGTCTCCGATACCATCGGCCGGCTGCAGGCCATTGTCATCGGCAGCCTGGCGGCCTCAGTGGGTTATGTCTTTTTCATCTTCGCGGACGGTTGGGGGTGGGTGCTGGCCGGGATGGCTTTTTCATCCCTGGCGGGTTCCTTCGTCGCGCCCAGCTTTCAGGCCTATGTGGCCGAACAGGCCGATCCCAAGAGATTGGGCAAGGTGTACGGGCTGACCGAAGGCCTGTTCTCGGTGGTCGGCATCATCGGGCCGCTGCTGGGCGGGTTCTTCTCGGAGCGCTTTGGATTCAAATGGCTGTTCTGGGTGGCCGGCATTACCTATGCCATCGCCACGATCATTCGGGTGGTGATGGCGCGCAACGACCGCTCCGTCCGGGCAGGAGGCGAACGCCGCAAGCTATCCTGGAGCGGGTTGAAGGTCAACATGGGTGAAATGATCGCGCTGGTCACGGCGGGCGGAATCGTCACCTGGATGTTGGTCGCGGACGGCGTGATCGACGTCTCGTTCAGCGTTTCCAACCAGTTCCAACCGATCTACCTGCAGGACCTGGCGCATTTCAGCAACTCACAGATCGGCGTTTTGATCTCGATCAGTTCGGCAGTGACGATGGCGGTCATGCTGCTGGGGGGCGGACTGTCGGATAAGCTGGGCGAGCGGGTGTGCATCGTGGGCGGTGGTCTGCTGGTGGCCGCCGGCATGGTGTTGTTCCTGCTGACGCGCGATTATCTCGGGTTCGTCATCTCCTTCGGCCTGTTCGGCATGGGCGGCGGACTGCTCGGGCCGGCTTACGACTCACTGATTTCCAAGGCGATCCCCATCCGGCTGCGCGGCACGGCCTTTGGGTTGTTCAGCAGCAGCATCGGGGTGATTTCCCTCCCGGCGCCCTGGATCGGCGGCATCCTGTGGGATCAAATCGGCCCGCGGGCGCCTTTCATGGTGCCGGTGATCGGGATCCTGCTGCTCTCACCGGTGGTGTGGTTCAAGTTCGTGCTGCCCAAACAGACGCCACGCGAGGAATTACAGGCGGCGGCCGAGGGAATCGACTCATAAGCCGGGGTGCTGGCTCCATAAAAAACGCGAAGATAGAGCAGAAAAGGTTCTTTTCCGCTCTATCTTCGCTATTTTGCACCGCGTGACCGGTTATTTCTTGTTCAGACTGATGACGTAGGCGATGACATCCGCGATTTGCTGCGCGGTGAGGGTGCCGTCGTCGCCAAAAGCCGGCATGGACAGGGTCGGGTTATCGCCCTCAGGTTTCGAACCATGTTCGATGAAAAGATCCAGGTTGGCGGCAAAGACAGCCGGGTCGGCGTTGTAGAATTCGTCCGCCGGTTTGAGTTCGGGAACTTCCTCGGCCGCGCCGGAATTTTCCACGCCGCCTGTGCCTTCGGAACCGTGACAGGTCGCGCAGGTGCGGTCGAAAATTTCCTTACCCGCGACCGGGTCGCCGGTGAGGGTGAGCGCCTTACCGGTTCCCCCGGAATTGGACGGTTTGGGAGCGTTCGGGTCAGGCGTGACCGCCGTGCTGCCGCAGGCCGCCAGGAGCAGGATCGCGAAGACGGCCAACAGAACCAGTAGCAATCCTTTCGATCGTTTCATAACATCCTCCACGCCGGAAATGAACAGGAAGCAGGGTGTGATTATTTATTAATTTGATCGATGTAAACTGATTATACGACTTCAGGCAGCTAAGAGAACGGGCTTTTTTATGAAGAAATTTTAATATTAAAGGGGGGTCCATCATGGACCCCCCTTTAGAAAACTCAGATTATTCGCCTGATCGACTCCGTCCCCGGGTTTAATTCGTTGTGCTTTTCGACGACGCGGACAGGAGTTCCCAGAGGTGGAAATATTCCTTCTGGGTTTCATCCGAGAGCGACATCAACAGCTCGGATTCGTTCAGGGTTTCAATGGAAGGATAGATCGAGGGATCGTTCAGGATTTCCTGGGGCAGATAATCCGCTGCCTTCTCCACTCCGGTGGCGTAATAACTGGACTGGGTATACGCGGCCGCGTTTTTGGCGTCGAGCATGAAATTGATGAATTTCAGGGCATCCGCCTGGCGCTGGCTGGAAGCCGGCAGGGTGAAGAAGTCCATCCACAGGATGGGGCCGTCAGACGGCAGAATATACTGCACATCCAGGCCGTAGGATCGGGCATCCTGATAATCCAGGGCATACCCGATGGCCACATCGATCTTGTCGTCGACAAAAAGATCGGTTAGGGTGGTGGTGTCGATGCCTTCCTGCACTACGATGCGCGGGCTGAGCATGCTGAAAGCCGCTTCGGCCTGGCTCAATTCATCGGCGGATTCGGTATTGGCCGAATAACCCAACCCTTTCAACAGCGCGCCGGTGGTATAGTGAAAATCGTTCCACACGCCCACGCGGTTGGGCGTGTCGAACAGGTCCGCCCAGGAGCTGACCGGTGCGGCATCGGGGGTGGTGATGATCCCGCTGGTGCCCCAGGTGAACGGGATGGCATATTCGGTCTGCGGATCGAAACTCAACCCGCGGAACATCTGCATCACGCCGTCCAGGTTGGGCACGCCGCTCTTGTCGAAGCGCTGGATCACGCCGCTTTCGATGGCCGGGCCAATCTGCTCCGCGTCCAGCACCAGAACGTCGGCTTTGAAGCCCCCGGCCACATTTTCGACGGCTTCTTCCTGGGATTGGTAGCCCTCCGTTTGAACCTTGATTCCGGTCTGGCGGGTGAATTCATCCAGCAGGCTCTGGGGAAGGTCGTCCACCCAGTCGTAAACGATCAGGGGATCTGAATTTTTCGATTGCGGCGCAAGGCCGCAGGCCGTTAACAATACCAGGACCAATGCGCCGCAGAATAATCTCTGCAGTTGCAAAGCATGTTTCATGGATGCGTTCCTTTATGATGTGAGGGGTAGTGAAATTCAGGGTCGCAGACGATAAGATGTGCGCAGGCTGATTAGCCCGAAAATTCCTATTCGAGGGATATTTCGATTATAGCCGGGTTCGGAAAAACCGTTTTTCCAATGGGAGGGCTGGTGAAATTACAAAATTGTAAGGATTCGAATGCGCTGGAAAGGATGGCAGCAGGAGTGAACTGCTATCCAATCGATCCCTCCAGCAGTCCGGGCTATGTGTGGCGCGGTCCCATCCTGGGATTGCCGGGTTGCCATTTGGGCTGTTTTTCATGATAAAATGGCTTGTTTTAATCATCCCTTAATGTTCCGACCGGTTCGGAGCAGTCCATACCCTCATCACCATCGAAAACAGAGGATGTTCCATGCTCGAAGGAATCGTCACCAAAGCAATCCGCCGTTCGAACCGTACCCTTTTGGCGCTCAGCGTCGTTGGGATTCTGGCTGTTCTCGCCCTGGTAGCGCTGAACACGCGCTATTTCTATAATTTCATCCTGGGTCCTGCCCCCGTGACCGCCGACGAAGTGACCGGCTACACCGGCGCCGGCCAGCCGCAGCGCTACTGGGTGACCGTGACCGGTGAAGAGGTCTATGACACCGGCATCCAGTACGTGAACCAGGAATCCGGCAAGGAGACGGTGGAGAATTCTTACCTGGCCCTGGTGCAGAACGACCGCCTGCTGCTGGTGAAGGTGCCGGGGGAAGCGGTGGAGCAGACCACATTCACCGGGTGGCTGGCCGAAATGTCGGACGACGAGTACCGCGAGATCGTCCAGAGCATCGAGACCGATCAACCGGAGCTGACCGGCGTGTTCCTGCCCTTCATGCTCGAGACCGGTAATTTCCGCCTGAACGGGATTCTGGGCATCGTCATCGGGCTGGGGGTTCTGGCGGCCTGCGTCGTGGGGCTGGTCAAGGGCATTCGGCGCAGCGGCGACCCGAACGAACATCCGATCGCCCGACGCCTGGCGCGCCTGGGACCCGTCGATTTCGTCATCAGCCGCATCGAGGGTGAGATGACGAGCAACCACCTGACGCTCGGCAAGGCCCACCTTACGGCCAACTGGTTGGTGTTTGCGCCCGGCTCCGATTTGCAGGCTGCGCGCTTCGAGGATATCGCCTGGATCTATAAACATGTCACCACCTACCGCACCTACGGTATCCCGGTCAGCAAGCGCTTCGTGGCCAAGGTGTTCGACCGCTTCGGCGGGCAGATGACGATCGAGGCCGGCAACAAGGAGAGTAAGGCGGATGAACTGGTGCGGGCGATCTATGAACGCGCGCCCTGGGCGCTGGCCGGCTTTACCCCCGATCTCGAAAAGGCCTGGAAGAAAGACCGCACGGCCTTCCTGGACGCGGTGGAGCAGCGCCGAAAGGCCGCGGCCAACCCCGACGCGGCGTTGAACCGCTAGTCCCGCGCCCCTGATTTTCATGGATCGGTTCCGGACCCGCTTGGGAGATCCCGAAGGCTGAATCGGCCCTGAAGATTCCCATTTCGGACCAATTTCGTTTACAATAGCGGGCATGACGGCGTTGAAAGAGCTATTTCTCATTCGCCACGGCGAGGCGGAACACCTGGTACGCAACCTGACCGGTGGGTGGACCGATGTGCCCCTCACCGAGCTCGGGTACGATCAGGCCCGGCGCACCGGCCGGCGCCTGGCAGGGCTGCTGGAGGGGGGGCCGTTCGAATTTTACTGTTCCGACCTGCTGCGCGCCCGGCAGACGGCCGAGATCATCGCCGCGCAGATCGGGCAGACGGCTGTGGCCGCCCACCCGCTGCGCGACATCAACAACGGCCTGGCGGCCTACCGCACGCGCGACGAAGCCCGCGCCATGCGCAAGCCCTTATCGAAACCCTGGCAGGATTGGGTGCCGTATCCGAAGGGGGAGAGCTGGCGCATGGTGCGCCAGCGCGTCGAACCGTTCATGGAGGCGCTGGAGGGCGAGCGCGCCGTGATCGTCAGCCATTACGTGGTGCTGGCGATCATCGTCCAGTGGTGGTGGGGGCTCAACGACGAACGCATCGACGCCACCAGCCTGGACATCGAACCCTGCTCGCTGACGCACCTGCGGCTGGATGCATACGGCGCGCGCGTGATCGTGCGCCTGAACGATGTGACCCACCTGGGAAACAGCGCGTGATGAATGTAAAGAAAAGTAATTAGCTAAGCGTAAACAGTGCGGCTGAAAAAAGCAATCCATAATTCAGATTGAAATCGGCGTATCGCGTAGGATGGGTTGAGGGGTGGGGATTCACCCGTCATCCGGATTGAACAATTTTCCACCCCGAAACCCATCATTACAGCCGTCGCAAGAAAACGTCGGATCCATACCGGCCTGTTTGTCGACCTCCGGCCGGAAGAGCGGGCACCCTTCGGGTGTAAGCGTCTTCCAGATGCGGGCACACAGGCCCGCGGCTACAAAGAATGACGGTCGGTGGGTCTTTTCCGTAGCGGTCGACCTGCGTGTCGACCTTCGGCCAGAAGAGCAGGCGCCCTTCGGGTGCAGGCACGCACCTACAAAATCTCAATCTCGGGAACAACGAACGTTGTACACCCATTTTTCAGGCGCAGTAATCCCAGGTGGCGTAACCCCAGGTCGACGGAATGGCCAGCACCCCGAAATAGCGAGGTCTTAAAAGTTAGGGGATCATACTTATATTTTCGTAGCCTTTAAAGGACCCCATGAAGGCCTGGATGGCGGCAATTTTGCGTTCCCGCAAAGCCTGAGCTTCTGATATCGACATTTTCCCAAAGGAGCGCTGCAGTCGATCTAAGTCTTCACTGGGAGGTAAATCATCTTCCAGCAATCGAATCGTGGTCGTTAAGGTTCGTTCCTTGCCTTTTTTCCTGGTTATAAGAGAATAGACCCCAACCACCAACCCGCCAATCAATAAAATCCAGGAAATCGTTTGCACAATAGCAGCCGGGCTGATTGTGCTGAGAACACACGCACACACAATTGCGAAGAGTGAAAGGAAGGCCGACTTCTTTTTCATCCGGTTCGATTTGGTGATCCGTTCCAAATCTTCTGTGGCCGACTTCAATTCCTTAAGGGTGCCGCGTGATTTCATCCATGCATCCAGCGCGGGCACATCGATAATATCCTGGGCTGCCCGTTCCGCCTGACTCCGGTCAGTTGCATTCAACAATTGGAAAGATTGATTCTTTACCTCTTTGATTCCGGAGATCAATTCTGCCAGGTACTCTTTATCCGACAGATCTTTGAACACTTCTGGTGAGATACCGGATTCCTTCAATCGCCATTCGAGAATGAGGGATACGACATGAACCTGCTTGGGAGATTCCTGGACGCGTTTTTGGATCTCTTTTAAGTCTTGATTCACTGAAAAAACGAAGTTCTTATAAGTTTCGATGATTCCAGCGCGGATTTGCTCATTTACCTGGCCAGACTGCATATTGTTGAGTTGATTCTTTATGCTATGAATTTGAACAGTCTGCACGACATCCAACCCAAGGTCAAGAACGTCCAACCATCCCATTTTGCTCTCCTAAGCTTAATGAATTACTACAGTTATTGTGGAGTGAATCAATTGCAGTATTGTAGGTCATTCGATCTAAATAAGCAACCGATTGTGCGGGGCATTCGGATGATCACTTGAGTCGGTTGACGTCCATCCGGGCGCAGCCGGATAAAATCCATTCCCCATCGGGCGACCCTTCGGGAAAACGCTCCGGACTGTCGAAGGGGGGTGGTTGGCTTTCCGGTGATTCGGTAACCTCAATACCGGCCTGTGTCGACCTTCGGCCGGAAGTGCAGGCGCCCTTCGGGTGCGGGCACACAGGCCCGCGGCTACAAAATCGCATTCTCGGGTACAATGAATGTTGAACCCTCTTTCATTCATCATTCAGCATTCAGCATTCATCATTCAGCATTCCCATGTCCTCCACCGACCCCTTCCCGCTCAAATTCGACCGCGCGACGATCACCTCGGCCCAACGCCTGCGCATGATCAAGAGCAGCCGGCCGCTGTTCATCGTCGTCATCGTGGTGCTTTTTTCGATTTCCAGCATCTGGGATAAGCTGCTGCCCTGGTTGCAGGGCAAGACACCTGCGCCGACCGAGTTGTACGCCACGCTGTATGGCCTGGGGCTGGCATTGGTCGTGCTGGTGGCGATCTATCTCTTTCTGCCCATGATCGACCCGTGGATCAACCGCTGGTGGCAGCGCGATTTTCAACTGGCGCTGCAGCCCGAGGCGGTGCATCTGATCGGCCCGGGCGGCGCGACACTGGACGTGGAATGGTCGAAGGTCAAGCGCGTGCTGCGCAACGAGCAGGCCATCGTCCTGATCTTCGGCCGCGACAGCCGCGATTTCCTCATTTTGCCGCGCGAAAGCATCCGCCAGGCGGGCCGGGAAGCCCTGCTCGACCAGTACCTCGAAACGGCCGCCAAAGCAAAGTCGGAAGGGCGCAAGAGGGAAGGCTGATTTCTCCTCCAAAATTCCAGGCAAGAACTTAATAAAATCGAACCCAAAAGCGCAGGCAACGAATTTTCCCCCACCTGCGTATATAGATCATGACTATGCCCATTTTTCCGCTGGAGGATCTGAATGCTATCCCACATCACTGACCGTCTGACGCAGATCATCGAAAAGAAAAAACTCAAGACAAAAATCGAGCAGGATATCCGGCAGGTGAATACCAACCTGGAAGAAAAACGCTCACTGTTGGAGCGGCTGGAAGGGCAACTCAAGAAGGAACAGGTGGATGTCGACCGGCTGGAAGGCTTCAGCCTGAGCGGCCTGTTCTATTCGGTGCTGGGCAGCCGGGAACAGCAGGTCGAACGGGAGCGGCAGGAATTGTTGGCGGCGCAATTGAAATACCAGCAGGCCCGCCGGGTGATCGATGGGCTGCTCGAGGATCAGGCGCGCCTGGAGGGGCAGCTACGCGAGCTGCAGGGAGTGGAAGGTGAATATGCGGCGTTGATGGCGGAGAAGGAAAATCAACTCCGCCAGTCAAACCCGCAGGTCGCCGGGGAGTTGATCCACCTGGCGCAGCAAATCGCCGACCGGAACGCCGAAAAGCGCGAGATCGAAGAGGCCATTTCGGCGGCCGGCGAAGTGCATTTCAGTCTGGAGCGGGTGATCGAAGCCCTGGAAAGCGCCGAAGGTTGGGGGACCTGGGATATGCTGGGCGGCGGATTCCTCAGCACCGCCGTCAAGCACTCGCGCATCGACGAGGCTCGCGAGGCGATGCGGGCCGTGCAGGTGAAGATGAACCGCTTTACCCGCGAGCTGGCCGACGTGCAGCAGAGTACGCCGCTGAGCATCGAGATCGGCGGTCTCGAGTCCTTTGCCGATTATTTCTTCGACGGGTTGATCGTGGATTGGATTGTGCAGTCGAAAATTGAGAATTCACTCGAGCAGGCCCGCCTCGCCTACGATCGGATCGAATCGGCTGGCGGGGCGCTGCGACAATTACAATCCAAAACGCACACCGAGCTGCAGCGCCTGAACGAACGCCACGCCGCGATCGTGGAAACCGCCGGAATTGAGTAGCGCCTGGCAGTATACGTTCATCCGATGGCTGCCGGCGCTTGTAATTCGGCGGCTCTGATGCTCGCGGGCCATCATCCGGGAGCGGCTCTGTGGGCGCGCCGGCGCAGCCAGGCGGCCAGCGCGGGAACCAGCATCACCGCCGCCACAACCAGCGTGGTCCACACCGTCTGCCATTCGACCGTTGGGCCGGCCGGCAGGTTGTAATAGGCGCGGTAATCCCAGGTTGCGTAACTCCAGGTCGACAGAACGGCCATCACCAGTAGACTGGCGGCCAGCGCCAGCACGCGCGGGATGGAGGACTTCAACCTGAAATACGCCCACACTCCGGCCGATGCTATGAGCGCTGAGGTGCCGATAAAGAGCAGCAGCAGGGGGTGATGGTTTTCGTCGTATACCACGAAGATGAAGGCAAAGAAGGTAAAAACGGCAAAAGAAGCCAGCGTCCAGTCCTGCCACAGGCTGCGCAGTATATCCCTCAACGGCCGCCAGGAACGGCGCAGCAGCACCGCCAGCAGCAGCATGGCCAGCAGCACCACGCCCGGCAGTGCGCGCCAGACCTTCTCATCCCAACGCTCCGCATTGGCGGCGAGATTCGACCACCACCAGCAAAAGAGCACCGACCAGCCCAGGTAGGATGCCGTCCAGCGCGGGAAACCTTTGGCCAGCCCGATCCCCAGGCCAATCAGGCAAAATATGCCAAACCAGAGGTAGGGGGATCGTAAAACGATCTGCGCCAGACCAAGCAGCCCGGGCGGCGCGGCGATCACCGGGAAGGGCAACAACCGTTCGACAATGTTCGCCAGGCCAAAAGCCGCGAACGGCAGCCCCGCCAGCCCCGCCTGGAAGGGGGATAGCGGCGAGACGCCTGAGTGGAGATCGGAAGACGTTATTTCCATGGCGGGTCTCCTTTGGAATATCCTGATCCACCACTGCTGGACGACCGAATGCAACCCGTCGGCCAGGGCCAGCAGTCCCAATTGCAGCGCTCCGTCCGCGCCAGCAGCGGTGTATTCCTGCCGGCACAGCGTGTCAAAGACCTGCGTCATTTCAGCGCCAAAGCGTTGTTGGAAGGGCGCCGGGTACAGGCGCAGCAGGCCGCGGTAGAGGGATCCCAGTCCCTCCAACCAGCGTGAGGCGTTCATGGCTCATCCGCCCGGGGCGCCAGGCCATGCTGGCGCGCGGCGCGCACCAAGCCTGCCATGCGGGCTGTTTCGCGGCGCAGCACCCGCTCGCCCAACCCGCTCAGGCGGTAATAACGGCGGCGTTGGTCGTCCAGCGCCGGATCGGGCCGTTCGTCCATTTCGACGATCCAGCCGTCCTCGAGCATGCGTTTCAGCAGGTTGTAGAGCGTGCCCGGCAGCAGGCGGACTTCGCCGCCTGAGAGTCCCGCGACCTCGCGCAGGATGGCGTAGCCGTGCTTGTCGCCGCCTTTGAGCGCCAGCAGGATCGAAAACGCCGCTGGCGAAAGCGGAAAATGGGCGGGCAGGTTGTCAGAAACCGGTTCAGGCATATATTTATCCTAAATATATTTGAATCAAGAATAGCAGGTTTCCCAAAAAAGTCAAGAATTTCTAATCCGATCCGCATCAATGCTGGATGGCCAATTCATCTCCCTCACCATATTTTAAGAATTCTCATTTGATCGATATCCGGTGACAAGGGGCAGATTTACCGCATTTTTGCCACAGGTGCCGGTTTTACGCCGGTTTTTTCAGAAAATTGGTCTGACAACTGCCTTGCGTTCCGGCCATTCATCTGTATAATTACGCGAATTTGGGTCGGCGCCGGCTTGACCCTGTATGGACAAGATGTAAACTAGTAGTATGCTTTGGGAGGAGCACAAAAATGGCCACTGTCAGCGATGAGAAACCGATCAAGGTGGTTGGCTACATGCCAGCCGACACCCCCCCGTTGGGCGCAATGCTCAGCCTGGGCTTCCAGCAAGTCCTGACCATGTTCCCCGCAACGATTCTCGTTGCATTGCTCACCAAATTCGACGTCGGAGTGACCTTATTGGCCTCCGGCGTCGGCACAATAATAGCCCTTTTGGTGGCAAGACGCAAAATTCCAATGTACTACGGCTCCAGCTTCAGCTATATTGCCGTGGTCATCACGGTCATGAGCCTGTACGCCAACGACTGTTTCAGCAACCCGGCCACGACCTACTGCCCGGCGGGGGTGCGCATTGTGCAGGTGGGTATCCTGGGCACGGCCATTGTCGAAATCCTGATCGGCCTGTTGATCATGCGGGTGGGCAAAGCCGCGCTGGATAAGGTGCTGCCGCCCATCATCACCGGCTGTCTGGCGATCGTGATCGGCATCGCGCTCGCGGGCACGGCATTGAACAACGCCGGCACGCACTGGCCGGTGGCCTTCATCACCCTGCTGGTCACGGTGGGCTTCTCGGTCTACCTGAATGGCAAGGGACTGCTGGGTATGCTGCCGATCCTCTTCGGGGCCATCGTCGGTTACGGCGCCGCGGCGGCCTTCGGTATCATCGATTATTCAGCCATTGCCACAGCCCACTGGGTGCAGGCTCCCCGGATTACGTTGCCGGCCTTCGAAGATCCGCGCGCCTGGGGCGCGGTGATCAGCATCGCCTTGATCGCCATCGCCACGGTCCCGGAGAGCACGGCGCACCTGTATCAGATGAGCCTGTACATCGACGCGCTGGCCAATGAACTCAAGCGCCCGGCGCTCAAGATCAAGGAACTGATCGGCCTGAACCTGGTGGCCGACGGCGCCGACGACCTGGTGGTGGGCATGCTGGGCGGCTGCGCGGGCACCAACTACGGCGAGAACAACTCGCTGATGGCCATCACCCGCAACTACTCGGTTCCGGTGCTGATGACCGCCGGCGTCATGGCCATCCTGCTCGGTTTCATCGGCAAGCTGGCGGCGTTGGTGCAGACCATCCCGACCGCGGTCGTGGGTGGGCTGTCGATCTACCTGTTCGGCGTGATCGGCATGCAAGGCGTGGCGCTGATCCAGTCCGAGAAGGTCAACCTGTTCGAACCGCGCCAGCTGGCGGTGGGCGCCATCATCCTGGTGTCCGGCATCGGCGGTTCGATTGCGCTGCCCAATGGGCTGTTCCCCTTCGTCATCCCCGGCATTTTCCCGAACGGCATCCCGGCCATTGTTTTCTCGGCCATCCTCGGCATCCTGATCAACCTGGTCTTCGTCCTGCTACCGCCTTCCCTGTTTGGGGTGAAGGAACGCGAAAACCTGAATGTGTAGGGAGTGAAGGGTGAGACCGGTATTCGTTGATTCGTAATCCGGTATTCGGAAAGAAAAAGGACGGGTGTTAAGCCCGTCCTTTTGAATTTCCCCGGATCGAATGACCCGTTTACTGCATGACTTTTTCGAAGATGTAATTCGCTTCGAGCAAGTCTCTGGGGTTCTCGATCCGGACGATCTTGAAGCCACATTTCATGACGTAGAAGTAATGGTTGCGGCGTGAAAAACCGGGGGTCTCGGTCTGCCAGACCCGGGTATCCGGGTATAGAGCCTCGATCTTCTCCCAGACCTGCTGCCCGAGGCCCTGGTTCTGATAGACCACATCCAGGTAGACGTTGCCCAGGAAGTTCACGTGGGTCTGGGGGTTGATCCACAGGAAGGTCGAGCCGGCGGTCTTGCCATCCACCAGGATCTTGAAGGAAGTGACGCCTTCGTGAAAGGCCCATTTCCGCAGGAATTCGCCGTTGGCGTATCCCTCCGGACCGCCTTCCGGCCGGTTCAAATGGATTCGCGTGTCCTCATCGAAAGCCCGCTTCAGGATCGGGGTCAGGACTTCGATGTCTCTTTCTTCGAATTTCTCGAACGTAATCATGCTGTGTTTCCCTCTCTTGTCATCGGATTGCGATCGCGGAGCGAGTGTAACACGAAAGAGACTGCCCTCAACCCAAAATCGAAAACATCCGAAAAAACATCAAATTGCCTACGGCCGCATCACCGCCTGCCAGCCGTCGGCCAGCGCGGTCTGCGAACCGTCTGCCAGCGCGATCAGGGTGACCTTGAGGTCCGGATAGTTGCCGGTGGAGGCGAGCAGGTTCTGGCCGTCCGGAGTCCAGGCCAGAGTATAGATTTGGGCCTGGCTGGCCAGTTCGCGCGCCTCGCCGCCGGAAGCGGGCATGACCATCAGCGCGGCGGTCGTGTCGGTATCCTGGCCCCGGGCGGCGATATAGGCGATCTGGCTGCCGTCGGGGGAGTAGAGCGGATTGTAGGCGTAGGCGTTCTCGGCGTCCGGGGTGAGTTGGCGTTCGTTCGAGCCGTCGCGGTTGATTTCGAAGATGCGCTCGCTGAAAGATGGGGCGTAGTTCAGGTTGTCGTGCAGCAGTTTGCTGCCGTCCGGCGCCCAGCTCACCGAGCCGATGGCTTTATCCCAGTGCGTAAACGCGCCGGCGGTGAAATCGTAGAAGGCGAAGTTGCCGCGACCTTCCATATAATTCACTTCTTCGAAGCTGAGGATCCGGCCGTCCGGCGACCAGTTGGGATTGACCAGCGCAAAGCCGTTCTCCGGCGCCACCAGGCGCGAACCGCTCAGCGTGTCGACGTCCACCGCTGAGATGCCGGTAGCCAGGCTCGAGTCCACTCCGCCGCGCGTGACGAAGTAGCCTGGCTGAACTGCCAGGCCGAAGGCCAGCAGGTGGGTGCCCGGTTTCCAGGCGAAGCCGGCGGTCTGCAGGCCGTCCTGCGCGACGCGCGTCTCGCCGCTCTCGAAATCATAGACCAGCAGCGCGTAGGCGAAGTCGAAGCCTTCCTTGCTGGGCGTGCCGACCTGGCGTTCGAAGGCCAGGTACCGCCCGTCCGAGGACCATTTCGGATTCTGATAGATCACCACCGGGGTGGAATTGTCGGGGCCGTACGTGGCGGCGTCGCTGGTGACCGGCGTCTTCTGGCCGCTGGCGACGTTCAGCAGCGCGATGTTGCCGTCCTGCCCCACGAAAGCGACGATCGACTCCGTCAGGGGTTGGGTGGGATCGCCCGGCTGGCCGGTGGCCGGGGTGTTGCCCGGGCCTCCGTCCGGTTCGACGGGCAGGACTTCGACGGTCGGTTCGACGGGTGCGCTGGTGGAAGAGGATACCGGAACGGTTGCCAGCGGCAGGCAGCCGGCCATCAACAGGCTGAAGGCGCTGAACAGGATAACGATAAAGAAGAAGCGTTTCATGATGTGAGTCTCTCCTGAAGAGGATGTAATATGAGAAATAAGACGAAATAAGTATTGGAATGGTTCCTGAAAGCATGGATGGGAGGTAATCACCACGGAGACATTATGCCCGTAAGGGTACGGAGGACACGGAGAAGAAAATTATGGATGAGAGAAGAATAAATAGGTGTATGTTTGTGGAAGGCTGAGTGGCGGAAGAGGGTTTCACCACGGAGACATTGAGGACCTCCGGGATTCCCGGGCGGCGTAAGGGCCCAACGACGAATTCGTTGGCGGCGATCGGTCATTTCCAGGCTGTGTCCGCGATATATCCCGGAGAAGAGAAAAAAAGAAGAAGGATGGAAAATCTGCATCCTTCTTCTCACGGATCCCCGAATACCGAGTTGACGAATCAACGAATATCAGACTTTTCTACCGGATCGTCGCTCCAAACGGCACAAAGGCCAGCCGGGCCAGTTTGAAGTGCTGCCGGCCGAAGGGAATGCCGATGATGGTGATGTAGAAGATCAGGCCGAGCACGATGTGGGTGATGGCCAGTTCCCAGCCGGCCAGCATGATCCACAGGATGTTGCCGATCAGGCCGAAGGCGCCGAACTGCCCGATTTCGACATCCCTGCCGAAGGGAAAGGCAGACAGACCGGCCAGCTTGAAGCACTGCACGCCGAAGGGAATGCCGATGATGGTAACGCACAGCACGATGCCGGCCACCAGATAGAGCAGGAACGGGATGAAACCGCCCAGCAGGAACCAGAGAAGATTGCCGAGAAAGCTCATTTTTTCACCTCTTTATACACCATATACGAAAAAGCATATAAAAAGTTTTACGCCTCGCGCCCTAACCGGCCTTCTCCGGGTCGCTCAACCCCAGTTTTTCGAGGGTATCGCGCGCTTCGTTGAAGTAACCGATGGCCAGTTCGGGTTTGCCGTCCGTCGCGTAGGCCTGCCCGGCGAGGTAAGCCGCCTCGCCGCGCAGGAAGTGCCCGGTGGCGGAATAACTCTGGTACGCCGCGAGGGCGGATTGGATGGCATCGCCGCCGCGCCCGGCCGCGATGCAGGCCCGCGCCAGACTGGTTTGAATCTGGGGCTGAACCGGCCAGGGGTACTCGGCCGCCGCGCCCGCGGCAGCGCTCTCGGCGGCGTGCAATTGACGGATGGCTTCTTCTGTTTTCCCGGCGCTCAGGTCGATGTCCGCCAGAATCCGCAGGCAGTTGGCGTGGCGGGCCGGGTAACGCCCATCCCAGTAGGTAAGCGCGCGCTGCACGATCTCGCGGGCCGAGTCGCAATGGCCCATTTTCACCAGCGCGGCGCCCAGGTAAGGTTCCACGCTGCGGGTATCGCGCTCATCCGGGCTGTAGCGGTTGTACATGGCGATGGATTTTCGATAGAACTCGATGGCCTGTTCGAGTTGACCCTGGCCAAAGGCCAGGTGGCCCTGCAGGCAGTAATCGTACCCCAGGCCGCGCTGGTAGGAGGAGCCGAGCGAAGCGTACAAATTGTCGCGTCCCCGGCGCGCTTCGTCCCAACGCCCCAGGCTGAAATTGAGGTTGAACCACTGGCCCCACAGGTTGCGGCTGACCGGGAAGTGATATTGGCCGGCAATGGCGATCGATTCGCTCAGAGCCTGCAGGGCGCGTTGCAGGTCGCCCAACCCGCAGGCCGCCGAAAAGGACTGCGAATAGAGGGCCAGGTGCAGCGCCACCGGCAGGCCGTGCTGGCGGGCCAGGGCGACCGCTTCCTCATCCTTCGAAAAAGCTTCATGCCCCTGATCGAGGCGCAGGTAGCCAAAGGCTTCCAGGCGCAGGCAGCTCACCTGTTCGTTGAGAAGATTGTGTTCGCGCGCGTCGCGGGCCGCCTGTTGGGCAAATTTCACTGCTTGTTGGGGTTGGTCGAGGCGGTTGATGGCAATCCAGGCCTGTTCGATCAATGCGCGCGCCCGCACGTCCGGCAGGCCGTGTTGGTCGGCGATTTCCAGGGCGGTCAGGAGGTGCTGGCGCTGGTCGTCGAGGGAAAGCGAATCGCTGACGCTGCCCAGGTAGGCATGCAGCAGCCCCGCCAGGCGGGCCGTGTCGGGTTGGCCGGTCAGGAGTTCGAGCGCCAGTTTGGCGGTCTCGACCGATTCGCTGATGCGCCCCAGGCAGCGCAGCGAGCGCGCCTGCCAGTAATGGAAATAGGCGTGCATCACCGGTTGGCGCAGTTCCTCGCAAAGCCGCTCGCCCTCCCGGGTGGTATCCACGGCGCTGCTGTAAGCACCCTTCCAGAAAAGCGTCTCGGCCTGGAGCAGCAGGGCCCGCGCCAGCCAGAGCCGATCGCGAATGAGTTCAGCCAGCCGCTGGATCGAGGCAATAGCTTCGCCGGCGTCGTCCAGCGACTGCACGGCCAGGGCATTCTGGACCGCCTGATGGTAGTAATCCAACGCGCGCGGAATATCGCCACCCAGTTCGTAATGATGGGCCAGCTCGGTGGCGTACGCGGGCGCCTCGGTCGAATACAACTGTTCGAGCAGGCGGGCGATGGTCAGGTGCAGCAGGCGGCGCTGGCTGCCGGACAGTTCCTTATAGAGCACCTGTTGGATCAGGGCGTGGACGAACTTGTAGCCCGCGCCGAATTTGACCACCAGTTGCTTGTCCTCGAGTTCGGAGATCAATTTGTAATCGGATTCGAGGCGGTCGAGCGCGTCGAGCACCGGCAATTCGGCCGTCGTTCCCAGCGAGCCGGTCAGCACGTGCGATGTGAAGCGCTCGCCCTGCACGCTGGCATAGGATAGCAGGTGTTTCAGGTCCTGGGCGATCAGGTCGAGGCGCTGGTGGATGACGGCTTCCACCGAGGGGGGAATTTCCACCTCCACTTCGGGTTGGGCAAGGATGAAGTAACCCTTCTCGCGCTGGGTCAGATGTTTGGCGTGCAGGAGGGCCAGATATTCGCGGATGAAGAGCGGATTGCCGCCCGATTCGCGCCACAGGCGTTTGATGAATGCCCGGGGCAGGTGGTGTTCGCGCAATTCGAGGTATTGTTCGGTATTCGCCAGGGTGAAATTCGACAGCTTGATCTCGCTGCATCTGGCGTGCTGCTTGAGCTGGCTGACCAGTTTACGCACCGGGTGCGGGCCGAACGGGGTGGGGGAAGCCACGTCGGTCGGGCGGAAGGCGCAGATGAGCAGAATGTGCTCGGTCGAAATCTGGTCGGCCAGGAAGGAAATCAGGTCGAGCGAGGCGTTATCGGACCACTGCAAATCATCGACCCACAACAGCACGGGGTGATCCTTGCTGGCCAGGCGCAGGATATTTGCGAATTGGACCATGTGACGCTGTTTGTCGATGCCTTCGCCCTTGTCGCCGAATTCGCGCTGCCCCCACTGGATGCTGCGGATGACCGCCGCGGCCACGTTGCCGGCCGGCAGAATCTGAAGCCAATCCGGGGCCAGGTCGGCCATGGCCCGGGTCAGCAGAATCCAGCCGGCGTTGACGGATGGCGAGGTGTATATGCCGTCGAGGAGGCTCAGGAAGGGAGAATAGGGCTCCTGCCCGGCGCCGGAAATCTCGAAACATTTGCCTTCGCCGGTCAACAAATCGGGGTATTGCTTGCGGGCATGTTCGATAAAGGTTTCGACCAGGGCCGTCTTGCCCGCGCCGGGTTCGCCGGTCACGAATACGATTTGAAACGAACCCGCCTGCGCTCGATCCAGCGCGGCGGACAACAGAGCCAACTCTTTTTCCCGAGATACAAGGTCCATAATTTGATATCCCCTGCGATGATTGGTTACGAAAAGGAATTGTACAATGAAACCTCGCGCAGGGGGGAAGTTGACCCCCGGGAATATTTCGGATATCGATCCGGCCGGTGATCGACCGGAGCCACCGGGCTTCCTTTTCCGCGGCCCGGGTGGGCTACCGAGCGCTGATTTCGGCTAGTCTGCCACCTGAATCACAATTTTGCCCCTGGCGTGGCCGCCCTCCAGGTGGCGGTGCGCCGCGACGATCTCATCCAACGGGTAAACCTTCCCGATCACCGGCTTCAGCTTCCCATCCTCGACCAGCGAGCGCAAGAAATCCAGGTCCTCGGCGTTCGGCCGCGCCATGTGGGTGCGCACGCGCTGATCGCCGCGTAGCAGGCTGAAAATCACCTGAAAGAACTGGAATTTGGGCTTCAGCGAATTCTCGGTGAGGTACAATCCGCTGGGCGTCAGCGCCGGCTTGCACTCGAAATACCTGCGCTTCGCCACGGCATCGTAGATCAGGTCGTACTTAGGACCGCTGCGGGTGAAATCTTCACGGGTATAGTCGATCCAGCGGTCCGCACCGAGCGCCGGCATCCATTCCAGGTTGGGGGTGCTGGTCACGGCGGTGACCTGCGCGCCGAAAGATTTGGCAATCTGCACGGCAAAATGCCCGACCCCGCCCGAGGCGCCGTTGATCAGCACGTTTTGACCGGCCACGACCTGCCCAAAATCGCGCAGCCCCTGCAGCGCGGTCAAAGCCGCGGTGGGGATGGCGGCGGCCTGTGTGAAGGTCAGGTTGGCCGGCATTTTTGCCACGGTCCGTTCGTGCGCACGCACGAACCCGGCGTGCGTGCCCAGGCAGATGCCGTACACCGCGTCGCCGACCTGCATCCGGGTGACGTTTTTGCCCACCGCGGCTACCGTCCCGGCCACGTCGATGCCCAGCACCGGGTATTTCGGCGCAAACCAGCCCGCCGAAGGCCGCACGGGCAGGAACCCGCTGCGGTGCAGCACGTCGAATGGGTTCATTGCGGCGGCGTGCACCTCGATCAGCACGCGGTCTTCATGGCCTTCCGCCTGGATCTCAGGCGCGGCGATCTCCTCGATGGATAGAACCTCCGGCGGTCCATAACGGTGATAAACGGCGGCTTTCATTCATGCGCTCGCTTTCGCTTGCAGGAATGACACAACAGGCGGTTTTTTCAACCCAAGGGCCTGAAAAGGACTTGAAAAATCCCTAATCCAGGTTTGAAATTTCGTATATACGTGATTCTACTGCTTTTTCTTACCGGTTTTGATGAAAGTGCCCGCCTGCAGCTCCTTGAAGGCCTGGGTCAGCTCGGCCTGGGTGTTCATCACGATCGGGCCGTACCAGGCGATCGGTTCGTGGAGCGGGCGGCCGGCGATCAACAGGAAACGCAGGGTTTCCTGTTCCGCGGCCCGGATGCGCACGGCTTCGCCCGGGCCAAACAGCACGAGCGAGGTGTTGTGGGGCAGGGGGTCGAGCGGCAGATCGAAATAATTCCCAGGCTCGACCTCGACTGCGGAAGGTGTCGGGGCAAAATTGCCGCTGCCGGCGTAGATATAGGAAAATACGGTGTGCCCGCCGGGGGTAGGGCAGGTGAAGACCGCCCCGGGCGGCAGCATCACGTCCAGGTAGAAGGGGTCGATCACGATATCGGCCACCGGGCCGCGCACGCCGTTGAAGACGCCGGCGATCACGCGCACCACCGCGCCGCCGTCCAGGCTGACCTCGGGGATGGTCGGGGATAAGACTTCACGGTAGCGCGGGTCCATCATCTTGTGGCTGGCAGGCAGGTTGGCCCACAGTTGAAAGCCGCCCATGCGGCCTTCGGGATTGGGTTTGGGCATTTCCTGGTGCAAAATGCCGTTGCCGGCGGTCATCCACTGCACGTCGCCGGGGCGGATGGCGCCCGAGTTGCCTACGCTGTCCATGTGCTCGACCGAACCTTCGATGACGTAGGTGATGGTTTCGATGCCGCGGTGCGGGTGCCAGGGAAAGCCGGCGATGTAGTCCTCGGGTTTTTCGCCCCTGAAATCGTCCAGCAGCAGAAAGGGATCGAACACATGCGGCTCGTGAAAGCCGAAGGCGCGCTTGAGATGCACGCCGGCGCCTTCGAGGGTCGGACTGGCGTGGATGATGCGTTGGACACTACGGTAGGTGGTCATAGGCTGCCTCCTGTAAAAATCACGCGTATCTTCCTGTGCGGAATCACCCGATGTCGATCTTCATTGTAGCATGGACGGGACCGGTTCTTCCTCCATAAAATCCGGTCCCGTCCCTCGAGCAGGGGGCCTTTCAGGGCCTTTTTGCGGCCTGCAATGGCAAAGATTGAGTTATGTAAGATAATCTATATTATATTGTATAATAGAGGAGATCGATAGAATTTGGGATACGGTATTCGTTGATTCGGTATTGGGTATTCGGTATTCGGTATTCGGTATGCGGTTATTGCATATTCGCCACGCCTGCATCGAACTCTGGATCGGTATTTCGCTCGATAGCGTTGTACGCTGTATGCTGTTGCGTGGATTTGCGCAAGCTTCCGTGAGGTTGCCTGTGTCATTCGGATTGGTTGCGGCCAATCTACTCGATCCATGATACCCAATCCGCAAATACCGAATACCCAATACCGAATTGACGAATATCTGTTCCCCATTACTCCTCACTCTTCACTCATCACCCTTCCTTCCTCCCCCTCCTTGTATCAATCGAACAAACGTGCTAAAATCGCGTCATGCAACCGCTCCCCCTCACCCTCATCGATACCCGTCGTTTCATCCTGGGGCGCCAGGGACTATGGCCGGGACGCCGCTGGCAGGGACTCGCCGGGACCGGCGAAGCCGTGCGCGCCATCGAAGCCCTGCAGCTCGACCCGTTGAACGTGGTCGCCCGCAGCCACGATATCAACCTGTTTTGCCGCGTGCTGGACTACCGCCCGGAGTATCTCGAACAACACGCTTACGCACAACGGGCTTTCTTCGATTACGGCGGCGCGCTCTTCCTCTACCCGATGCAGGAACTGCCGTACTGGCAGCCGCACATGGACCGCTGGAAAAGCGGCAACCGTTGGTCGCGCTTCATGGACGAAAAATCCGAGCTGGTGAACCGCATTCGCGCCGACCTGCGCGAACGCGGCCCGCTGGGCAACCGCGATTTCGAAGGCGGCGGGCGCGTGCACGCCTACCGCGGGCGCAAGGAGTCGGCCCTGGCGCTGTACGCCCTGTGGATCACGGGCGAAGTGATGGTCCATCACCGCGAGCGTTTCGAGCGCATCTACCACCTGCGCGAGCACGTCATTCCGCCCGCAGCCGAACGCGCCGTCACTGAAAGCGAGGCCGTGGATTATTTTGCGCGCAAGCGCATCGCCGAAATGGGGCTGATCCGCCGGCTGGATTGGGTCAACGGGTTGTCCGGATATCTCAACCGCAAGCTGGAACCGGCCGAGGCTCAGACCTTGCTGGACGGCATGCTGGCGCGCGGCGAAGTCATTTCCGTGCAGGTGGAAGGCAAATCGGAACCCTGGTACGCGCTGGGCGAGGACCAGCCGGCGTTGGAGGCCGTCCGGGCGGGCGGATACCCGGCCGCGTGGCAGCCCCTGGGCGCCAGCGGCGAGGAGGAGATGCTCTTTCTGGCGCCGCTCGACATGGTCACCGCGCGCGGCCGGGCCAAGAAGCTGTTCGGGTTCGATTATGTATGGGAAGTCTACAAGCCGGCAGACACCCGGCGGTGGGGTTATTACAATCTGCCCGTGCTGTGGGGCGACCGGCTGGTGGCGCGCCTGGATCCGCGGTTGGAACGCTCGAGCGGCACGCTGCGCCTGATGGGCTTCTGGCTGGACGATCCCGCCCTGGCCGCCGACCCGGCCTTCCGGCGCGCGTTCCAACGCGGCCTGGAACGCTTCGCCGCCTTTTTAGGCGCGAAGAATTTGGATCTGGCCGTCCTGCCCGGGGCATTGCGAAAATAAACCCGGAAAAATAATGCCGGATCTGCGGGGGATCAGATCACGATTCGAAATCCGTTCACCCACCCCTTCCGATCCGAATCTCACATCAACGTCGGATCTCCGGGGGATAAGATCACGATTCGAATTCCGTTCGCCCACCCCCTCCGATCCGACCTACGTGTTAACCACGGCTTCCATGAGGTTGCCTGTGTCATCCGGATTTGTCGCGGCCGATCGAATCGATCCAGGATACCCAATCCGCGAATACCGAATCAACGATTACCGAATTAACGAATACCGAATACCGATTAACCAATATCCATTCCTCATCACTCCTCACGCTTCACTCCTCCCTCGAACACAGCGCCGCGACCTCCGCGCGCGCCCCCTCTTCGTGCACCACCACGATCTCATCCCCGGCCTGCAGGCGGGTCTCGCCGTGCGGGACGATGACTTCCAGCCCGCGCCGAATGGAGGCCACCAGCCCGTTCTGCGGCCAGGTGATCTCGGCCAGGGTGCGCCCATCACAGTGCGAGCCGGGCTGCACCAGGAAATCGCTGACCGTCAGACCGGCGCCGGTATAGACGTCCAGGCGGCGTTTGCCGGCAGCATGTCGTTCGGCAGCGTGGCGGGTGAGCGCCAGATTGTAGGCCCGCACCACGTCCATGCGGCGCAGCATGCCCACCAGGTGCGAGGGCTGCTGGCGTTCGACCACCGGCAGGCGGCCCACGTCGGCGTTCGACATGCGCTGCACGGCCAGCGAAAGGGGTTCATCGGTGAAAGCCAGCACCGGCCGGCGCGTGCAGATGGCGCCGACGGTGAGCATCTCGCCTGAACTCTGGGGGCTGTCCGGATGGGGCGCGTCGCCATTGAGGTCGAGTTCTTCTCTGGGCGCCTGAAGTCTGATGCGTTCCAGATCTTCGAGCGCCAGCATTCCAAAGAGTTCGCCATCCTGATTGATCACCGCCTGGCCGTGCTCGTGGGCAGCCAGCAACTGAGCGGATGCCTCTCTGAGCGTCATGTTGGCGCGCAGCGTCTGCGGTTCGCGTTCCATGACCTCATCCACGCGCACGCCCGACAGCACCTCCACCTCACGCCCGCGATCCAGGCGCAGGCCCCTGCGCAGCAGCCCGAGGGTGTAGACGGATCCTTCGACGCCCCAGTGAGCGATCAACAGGCTGGTGATCACTGCGGCCATCAGGGGCAGGATGATGCGGTAATCGTTGGTCATTTCGAAAAGCAGCAGGATGGCGGTCAAGGGTGCGCGCACGGCACCGCCCAGCACGGCAGCCATGCCGACCATGGCAAAGGCCGCCGGTTCGAGGTTCAAACTTGGCAGCAGCCGGTTGCCGACCACGCCGGTCAGCGCGCCCAGGCAGGCGCCCAGAAACAGCGCCGGGGCAAACACGCCGCCCTGAAAGCCGCCGCCGATGGAAATCGGCGTGAGGACCAGCTTGCCGATCAGCAGGGCCAAAAGCAGGCCCACGCCCAGGGATTTGCCGCCCAGGATGGCCTCGATGCTGCCGTACCCCACGCCCAGAATGCCGGGTAAAACCAGCCCGGCCAGCCCGACGGCCAGGCCGGCGGCGGCCGGATGCAGCCAGCGCGGCAGCGGCAGGCGCTTGAACCAGCCCCGCGCCCCATCCAGCAGGCGAATGTACACGATCGAAATTACCCCGGCCGCGATTCCCAGCGCCAGGTAGGCCGGCAGTTCGAGCGCCGAGTGATAGGCATAGGCCGGCACGCGGAAAGCCGGCTGGCTGCCGCTGACCGCCTGGGTCAGCACGGCCGAAGAAACGCTGGCCAGGACGACCGTCGAGAGCAGTCCGCCGCTGATTTCGCCCAGGATGATCTCGACCGCAAAAAACACGCCCGCGATGGGCGCGTTGAATGCCGCGGCGATGCCGGCGGCCGCGCCGGCCGCCACCAGCGAGCGCATGCGCGCGTCTGTCAGGCGCAGTCTCTGCCCCAGTCCGGAGGCCAGGTTGGCGCCGATCTGCACCGAGGGGTCCTCCGGGCCGACCGAGGCCCCGGAGCCGATGGAGAGGGCCGCGGCCAGCGTCTTGACCGGCAGCGCACGCACCGGCAGGCGTCCGCCGGCCAGGGCAGTCGATTCCATCACGCCGGCCACGCCATGCAACCCGCGCGGATCGACGAAGTGCTGCACCAGCCAGCCCACCGCCAGGCCGCCCAATACCGGGAACAGGATGTCCATGAACCGGGGCAGGACCGAGGCGCCCCAGCCGTAGAAAAACAGGTTGAACAAGTCGATCAGGCGTTTGAACAGCCAGACCCCGGCGGCGGTGAAAATGCCGATCAGAATGCCCAGCAGACTGTCGAACAGCGCCGGGGATTGAAGCAGCGTCTCCAGTTTGCGCCGGAGGGAGTGGAGAAATGGCATATCAAAATTATACTCCCCCACCCCGCCGCACCGTGAGAGAGTGTGAAATTGAATAACTATACGAAACTTACAATGATAATCCGGGCTGATCGACTGAAACCAATTGTATCGAGATCGGGTGGGTATCCCGTATGAATAAACACCCGGCTGGCATGAAAATGCCAGCCGGGTGTTTGAATGTCCGAACGGATTTCAGGGTGTGGCGGTCAACGCCAGGTCGGCTGTGATCAAGCCGGCGCCGGTGGCGTTCGCGCCCCAGCAGACCTGTTCACTCGCACCCGATGAGCCCAGGATGGTGCGGCAGCCAGGCGCCAGCGGGATGGCGGCGCCGGTCAGGATGGATTCCGCCTGAGTTGCGGTCAGGCCCGGATTTTTCTGGGCCATCAGGGCCACGATGCCGGCCACGTGCGGCGAGGCCATCGAGGTTCCGCCCAGGAAGTAGAACGAGATCTGGCCCGAGTTCACCTGATAGGGACCGACCACCCACGAACCGGGCGCGGCCACATCCAGGTCCTGGCCGGCCAGTTGGCGGCTGGAGAAATCGGTGATGTAGAAATCATCCGGATTGGTCGGATCGGGAACGTCGCTGGCATACCACCAGGTACGATTTCCCGCCGGTGACCACTCGCCCGTCCAACCGGAGGCCGCCACCGAGATGACCGGGGCATACGCGCCGGGATAGCCCATCCCGGCGTCGCCTTCGTTACCGGCCGAAGCGACGATGATCACGCCCTTGCTCACGGCGTAATCGACGGCGGCTTTTTCCATCGCATCCAGGGATGGCCCGCCCAGCGACATGTTGATGACCACCGCAGAATTGGCCAGCGGTCCGGCTTTCAGGTCGGCGACATAGACGATGCCGCGCGCGACCACCGAAGACCAGCCCGATCCGTTCTGGTTGAGCACTTTAACCGGGATGATGGTGGCCATGGGGGCGACGCCGTTGACAGAGACTCCGGTCCGGTTGTAGCCCAGGATGGTGGAAGTCACATGCGTGCCGTGGCTGTTTTGGTCGTGTTCCCATTTGTTGGGCTGTGAGGAGACCGCACCCACCTCACCGCCGCCGCCGCCAAAAGCGATGGCATACTGCGTGGTGATGCGTTCCTGTGGGAAGTACTGGCGCCAGGAATCCAGAAGGCCCGTATCCAGCACAGCGACATAAACACCGGCTCCATCATAGGAAACCACGCGGGCCGGTCCGGGCTGCAAATTGGTGACGTTGATGGCATCCAGGTCCCAGGTGTTGATGCCATTGGTAAAGTTTGTCGCGCCCACGGTGTCGATCGGCGCACCGCTGCGTTCCTCATCCGGGTTGGCCGCGGCCACATAGGGCAGCGACCGGATGGTTGACAGTTCCCCTTCGGCCGCCTGCAGGGTAACCACATTGATCTCCGCCACCACATCGCGCACTTTGCCGTGCGTGGCCAGGTCGGTGAGAATACTATCGCTGACATCCCGATTCAACATAACGTTGATGCCGATCATCTTGCCGTTCGACGCGGCGGAGACCGGGCCGGCGACTGCCGCCAGTAGACACAGGATCAACGCAAGACTGAAGACGAGCCGTTTCATTGGGTTTTCCTCCTACATGGATGTTGAGTTGGGTCTGGACGCCTTTTAAACGAAAAACCGCGAAAAGCCAAGGCTTTTCCACGGTCGGTTACGCCACTCGCTCCCCCATTCCATGGCGTCCAGATAAAACTGGAAGGGTTCATCGCTCCCGTAGGATCGAGTATGAAATTGTAAAGATATTTAGATATTATCGCTCACCGGTGTCAAGCAACCCTATCATTAAAGAATCCGGTGAATTCGAACGGGGCTGCGGGTTATTTCGGCAGCGCCAGCACCACCCAGCGCTGATCGGACTCTTCGCCATACAGGAAGATCACCAATCCGGGATCGTTTCCGGTGAAGATTTCGGTATCCGATTTGTCCAGGCGCTCGACGCTGCGCACCAGGAACGGCATCAGGTCGTTGTTGCTGAAAACCAGGTTGATCGGGTCCCCGCGCTCCAGAGTCTGGATGACGGCAGCGCTTTGCTTGTTCCACGGCAGAGCCACCACACGCCGGAGCTGACTGTTATCCAGCCACTCGGCGCCCTTGGGCTGCCAGGCCCCGTTGATGATGGTGCTGCGGCCGATATCGAAGAACCAGCCGCCGGTTAATTCCAGACCAACCGGGTAGGGCAAATCGGATGGAACCGGTGTATTGGGCTGGGCGATGGGAGCCTGATTCCAGGGTTGGAAGGCAGCCAGCGCGAGCAGGATGACCAGACCGGCCGCCAGGGGCATGATCAGGGCCATGTGCTGGCGCGCCCAACGGAAGCCGCGCTGCCAGAACGGCAGGTGCGGCTCGACCTCCAGCCCGGGATGCCCGGCTTCGGTTTCTGCATAATCCTCCAACACCACCGACCGGACCTCTTCGATGGCCGGAGCGGTTTCCTCCATGCCCTGGGCAACCATTTCGGAAAGCCGCGACGGCGCCTTGCCGGTGTCCTGGTCTGCTCCGTCCTGCGGCTGGGCGGAGCTGTCGAACTCTTCCTCTTCACGGATTTGTTTTGTGGCGCCCCAATCGATGTGCAGCACGCGTTCGCGGTTTGAATCCGGCGTTCGATCCGAAGACGGCCCGCTCTTGCCGGCCCACTCCTCCTCTAGCAAGGAGGCGTCATCGATTTCCGGGGCCTGTTCATCCATCGCCTCGTCCGCGATGAAGGTCGCTGGGGTGGAAAGGTCCTTCATTCTATTCTGGCCGGGGATGGATGGCACAGAATCGCTCGATTGCACCCGCTGCAGGCGGTCGGTGATCATTTCATCCGCCACTTCCGGGTGAGCATCTTCCATCTCGGTCGGCGCTTCGTCTGCGTTGAGCCAGCGCATAAACCGCTGCCAGAGGTTGGGCTGGCTTTTCGGGCGCGGCGTTGCGAGCGCTGCGGGGGTCATGTCGGGGATCAGTTCGGCCCGCAGGGAATCGGGTTGGGTTGCATCCGGGATGTTTTCCAGCGATTCGCCGGCCGCCACACCCGCCTGATCTGTTATTTCTGCTTCAGGCGCCGGTGTCTCCTTTTCGGCCTCGGCGATGATCTCTTCGGCGCTGAACGGCGAAACTTCGGGCTGAGCGGTTTCGACATCTTCGGGCAGAAAGGCAGCCTGCGCGTCCGAAACCGGAGCTTCGGTTTCAAAATCCTCATCCAGGAATAAGGGCCTGGTTTCCAGCGGAGCACGTTCAACCGGCGCGGGCGGCGGGGTCTCATCCCGGTCTGCCAGATCGGTCAGGGCCTTCTCGATTTGTTCGGCCAGGAGGTCATCGCTGACCTGATCGTCCGGGTTTGGCGTTTCCTCGACCAGCGCGGGTCCTTCCCAGGCCGGAAGCGCCTCTCCAACCTGTTCCGCCGGGATCTCACCCGGGATCCGCTCGTCCGTTTCCTGCGTCGTTAAGGGCCCGGTCGCGCCCGGCAGGCTTCCGGTCCGCCGGCGCAGCATGCCGGTGACCTTCTTCAAGAATCCAGAATTTTGTTTGGCCTTCAGGCGGGCCTGCTCCTCCTCCATCATGCTGGCGCGCAGATCTCCAAGGTCGTCCTGGTCCTGATCGGAGCGGGGCGTTTCCGGGATCTCTTCCGGCTCGAGCGGTGAAGGGAGGGGTTCGTCAGACATAGAAATTCAGGCTTTCATCAGGGGATGACCGTTGGAACCAGGGGCTGTTCGAGCCGGATGGTGTACAGGATTTCACCCGATTCAGGCACCACCAACCGGTAAGAACGGAACAGGTAGCCCACGCTCAATTCGATGGTCATGCCGACGCCCTTGGTGGATAGATCGAACACTGCTTCGCCGTTGTGGATGGTTTGGGTTGCGCTGGTGCCGTCGGAAAACTCGGCTGTAACGGTCACACCATCCACCAGTTCGCCGGGCGTTGGCGTGCGGTTGCCGTCGCTGTCGACGTACACCAGCAGGCGCAGCCGGCCGGTCGAATAGACCGGGATGGCGGTGGGCACCGGGGTCGGCGTCACGAAGGTCGGCACGAAGGTGGGCTGTTTGGGATCGTCCGGCGGGGTGGTGTAGGACTTAAAGGTCGTCAGGCGCTGCCACAATGATTCAACATATGTTTTCGCGCCCGAGCACGCCAGGTGGTCGGAGATATGCTGCCAATCCATGGGCTCGTTGGCCTTATGCGTGTCCTGCAGGGCGTTCAGCAGGCAGCCAAAACCCGAATGGTACGATACCAGGGTCAGCTTCCACATGTCATCGTATGTGGGCGGTTTTGAGGTGACCGAAGATTGAATAAAGCGGGTCTGTTCGCAATTGGCCAGCAACACCCGGGAGAGGATGTTGATGCTCTGGGCGGCGTTATCCAGGTTGACGCCTTTCAGGCAGTCGATGCAGGTGGTGTCGAGCATGCTCAACACCATGGCTTTCAACTGAGCCTTTTGCGCGGGCGGCATGGTCAGGTAGCCTTGAGAGCAATCGTACTGGCCCGGGTTGCAGACCATATCGAAAAGCACCGGATCCCAGCGCAAGGCCGTGTCGATGCCGAGGTAGTTGATCTGCGCCAGTCCGTATTCATACAGGTAGTTTTGTTCGCCGCCCGGCCAGTATTGCGATTCAGTCTCGATGATGGTTTTCAATAACTGCGCCGGCACGCCGTTTTGCAGCGAGGTATTCCAGATGGCGGGGTCGAATTGATTCTGCCACTGGTTGACCGCGCTGCGGGCCAGTTCGATGGCGCAGCTATTGGGCGCGCCGTTGTCCAGAAATCCACCGCTCGGGCAACTGCTCGCGTCCACCTGGCTGTTGAGGATCAATTTGCCGGTGAGAAAATGCAGGGTTTTAAAGGTGTTCAACTTGGCCGGAGTGATGGGCATGCGCGCCCATTCGGCCGAAGAGGGCATGTCGATTCCGAATTTCGTTGCGCAGGCATCCGTCCAATCGGCGACCGGCGTTGTCGCTTCCAACACCACCGAATAGCCCGCTTCGCTCAAAGAATAGCGCACGGTTCCGGTGTTATGCTTGCTGCTTTCTCCGGTATTGTTTTCGGCCCAGTATTCGATGGTCGAATCCGCTTTCAACGGCACCTCGCAGCGGCTGCCAGAGCAGGTGAAGTAAGAGGTCTGGTTGATGATTCCGCTGATGCGGGTGATCGAGTTCTGGGTGAGCGGCTCGTAAGCCGAGATGATGACGTAGGGTTTTTCCAGGTAGCCCACCGGCGCGGCCAGGTAGACGACGATGTCTGGCACGTTCATCTTGACTTTGCGCGTGACTTCGAAGGCTTCTTTGTAGCGCCAGGTGTAATTTTTAAACAGCGTGGCTTCATCGATGAGCCTGGTTTCCGTCGCTGCGGCCGGGGTTGGCGAACCGGATCCGGCGCTGGCCGTGGGAGAAACCTTCACCACCCAGATAAAGTTACTCGACGGGCAGAACGATAGCGTTTCAAAATATGTGGGTGACCCATCGTGCTCGATGGTGGCGGTGCAAACCAGCGCGCGTGTGTTCTTGGCGTACAATTCCCACACATACTGGTTGACGGTAATCTCGATTTCTTCCGTGCGGCCGCCGCTGCTGGATTGGGCAAAAGCGGCGCCGACCCCGGCGCTCATCATGCCGAGGATTACCATCAAGAAGATTGCCACGCTTTTGTTTGCTTTCATGCTTCCTTTTCTGGCGTTCCGGTGGAAAGGTTATTTCTTGGCGGCCAATTTCTGCGTCACTCTTTTCCAGACAACCGAAGGGGAAGAAGGCGGGATGGCTTTCAGGCTTTCGCCGCTGAGGTCGTACGCCATTTCTTCCAGAAGCTCCGTGGAGGCAATTTCAGGATTTTGGAGGATCACCGGCTGGCCGAAGTTGATGGCTCGAATGAACTCGTTGGGCGCGTACGGCAGGGAGAAACTGACCGGCAGCTTCAGCACCTTTTCGATTTGCGCCTGTTTGATGCCGGCCACAGCCAGGGTCTGGTTCAAGACCGGTTTGATCTTTTCGGAGGGGTATCCCAACAGATGATAGAGCTCCAACGCGTTGATGGATGAGCGAATGGAGGCCATCTCCGGCGCGATGACCTGGAGAATCGTCGTCGCCTGATTGAGCATGTGAATGGCGATGTTGCCGAAATTGTGGCCGGTATCGATGATGATGAAATCGTAGGTTTCCTGCAGCCGGTTCAACAACTCGACCCACAGATCGTCCGCGAAGGAGTCGTCCGCGACCGGCGAACTGGGAGAGGCGATAAAGTTTATGCCTGAGTTGTGCTTGCTGGTGATCTTGCGGATGATGTCATCATCGATCTCGCTGGAATGGCGGTTGGTCAGATCATCGAAGGTGCGGGCGGGCGACGTGTTCAGCATCAGGGCCACCTGCCCGGCGGTCATGTCCGCATCGATCAACAGGGTGGGTTTTTCCCACAGTTGGTGGCAGGCAATCGCCAGGTTGACGGCCAGGCTGGTGCAGCCCACGCCGCCGCGCAGGCTGTGGAGAGCCAGAACGGTGGCGGGTTCCCTGGTTGGTCCGGCCGGCAAGGCTGAACGTAGCGTTTCGCTTTTCCGCACCAAAATCCCGATGCGAGCCAGCAATTCCTCCGGTTGGAAGGGCTTGGCCAGGAAATCGTCCGCGCCGACCTCGAAACCCTTCAGTTTGTTGGGTAGATCGGCCTGGCTGGTGAGGAAGATGATGGGCGTATTGCGAAATCGCGGGGTGCTGCGCAGACGCTGAACGACATCGTAACCGTCCAGGTCGGGTAATTTGACGTCGACAATGATGATTTCGGGTTCGAATTCGCCGGCAGCGCGCAGGCCGTCCAGGCCCGATCTGGCGTATTCAAGTTCATAGCCCTGAGGTTTCAGGGCGTGTTCGACCATCTTATAAAATACAGGCTCATCATCGATCAATAAAACTCGTGCCATTGATTCCCCCTTTCGGGCGAGTTCATGATTCAGGGGTCTGTCGTAACGTACTACTTAATTCGATCGATACAGGAATAAATAAACCGCATTAATGAGACTCCCCCTCCGATAAGTAATGATACATTATTTTTGAGAATTGATGAAGATTTCGGCTACCCGATTTTTCAATTTTCCGGCAGTAATTTCCATTTCCGTCAATATCAGGCCGGCCGCCTCGGCATCCTGTTTCTTGCTGGCGTCGTCCAACGAGGCTGTCAATCCGTAGAGTTGTCCTGCGCCGAAATTGGCGGCCACACCTTTGAGATTGTGCGCCAGGAAGGCCAGTTGTTTGAGATTGCCCTGCGAATAGGCGCCCTGCATCTCGGCGATTTTTTGAGGCAGCGTCTGCAAAAATTCGTCCAGCAGGCTCTGGTAGAAGCTGCGGTCGTCGCTAAAGCGCTTCAATGCCCCATCCATATCCAGGATGGTATCCACGGCCGGCGTGTTTTTCTTGCCGCGTTGCGCGGGATTCTCCGGGTCCTTTCCCATGGTCGCACTCGTCCAGCGTTCCAAAATCTGGAAGAGCTTGCGCGTATCGATGGGTTTGGAGACGTAATCGACCATGCCGGCGTCCAGACAGCGCTGGCGGTCACCCGGCATGGCGTGCGCGGTCATGGCAATGATGGGCGTTTGCTGATTGGGCCCACTGGCGGCGCGAATCTGGCGCGAGGCTGCGAATCCATCCAGGTCCGGCATCTGTACGTCCATGAGAATGACATCGTAATGCTTCTTCTGGCTGGCGTTGACGGCTTCCAGTCCGTTGGCGGCCAACTCCACCCGGTGCCCGCGCTTGACCAACAGCGAGCAGACCATCTTCTGGTTGATCTCGTTGTCTTCCGCCACCAGAATTTCAAGCTGTTGTTCGCCAGTTCGCGGCTGAAGGCCGTCCGCGCGCTGGCGGCTGTCCAGGTGTGGCGTCAGGCCCAGCGCGTATTCCACGGTGCTCTGGAGTTGGGACTGCTTGATGGGCTTCTGCAGGAAGCCGGAATATCCCAACGCGTCCAACTTGCTCAATTCATTGCGGTGGCCCATCGAAGTCATCACCACCACGCGCGTGTCGCGGGTGAGCGGTTCGTTGCGAATGGCGCGCAGCGTTTCTTCGCCGTCCATCCCGGGCATTTGCATATCCAGCAGCACCAGGTGGAAGTGCGCGTTGGTGAGCAGGCCGCGGAACAAGGCCGGTATGACATCCTGCCCGCTTGAGACGGCGGTCACCTGGCAGCCCAGGCCTTCCATCATCTTGGAGAAGATCTGGCGGTTGGTGGCGCTGTCATCGACGATCAGGACGCGTACGCGCTTCAAATCCCGGGTGGTCAGCGGTTCACCGGCGGCCGATTTGGGCAATTCCTCCAATCCGGCGGTGAACCAGAAGGTGCTGCCCTTGCCTTTGTTGCTCTCGACCCCGATCTGGCCGCCCATCAGTTCGGCCAGTTGCTTCGAAATCGCCAGTCCCAGGCCGGTGCCGCCGTACTTGCGCGTGGTGGAGCCGTCCACCTGGACAAAGCGTTCGAAGATATCCTTCTGGCGCTCCTCGGGAATGCCGATGCCTGAATCGGTGACGCTGAATTTGACCAGCGCGTCGCTGCCCTTTTTCTTCTCCAGCGTGCAGCGGATGACGATGGCGCCTTTTTCGGTGAATTTCAACGCGTTGTCCAGCAGGTTGACCAGCACCTGGCGCAGGCGGACCGAATCGCCGCGCACATTGGCAGGCACCAGCGGATCGATATAAGCCAGCAATTCCAGGCCGCGGGATTCGGCGCGGCCGGCCATGATCTGGGCCACGCCTTCCACCAGCCCGACCAGGTCGAAATCCACCGGGTCGAGCGCCAGCTGGCCCGATTCGATTTTGGAGAAATCGAGCACGCTGTTCAATACGCTCAACAGTGCATCCGCGGATTCACGCGCCCCTTCCAGGTAATCGTACTGCTCGTCGCTCAGTTCGGTATCCATGGCCAGTTCGATCATGCCGATGATGCCGTTCATGGGCGTGCGAATTTCGTGGCTCATGTTCGCCAGGAATTCACTCTTGGCGCGGTCGGCCTGTTCGGCAGCCCGGCGAGCCTGCACCAGTTCGGTGATATCGTGGAACAGCCAGAGCGCGCCTTTGACCTGGTTATCCTGGACCAGGGGCACTCCCAGCGATTCGACATCGGCCATGGCGCCGTCTTTGCGCTGCAGGCGGACGGCCGATTTGACCATCTCACCGCTGGCCGGAATGTCGGGCGTCAGGTTGCCCTCGGGATGGTTACCGTTATGGTTGAGCAGCTCGGCCAAGGGCCGGCCGGTGACTTCTTCGCGCGAATAACCGAACAGGGTCTCGAAATATGGATTGGAAGACTGGATGCGCTTTTCGAGATCCAGGGTGACGATGGCGACCGGGCTCAGGTCGACCAGCGTCTCGAGGTATTCCTTTTGCTGGCGGATGATGGCTTCATCGCGTTTTCGCTGGTTGATATCTTTGACGATGAAGATCAAGCCTTGATTGTCTTCATCTAATAGGATATCGAAACGCGAGATGTCGTACCATCCGCCCTTTTCCGGCAGGAAAGTCTCGCCGGCGCAATCGCGCAGTCGGATGGCGTGGCCGTCCATCCGGCCCAGGTCGAGCGAGTCGATCGGTTGGTGGATGACATGGTCGAAGCTGTTATTCAGCCACTGGATGGCCGGGCGGTTGCAGCGGATGATCTGTCCGCTGGCGTCGGTGACCAGGATGGCATTCTGGACCGCGTCGAAAATCCCCTCCCATTCGCGCTTGCCGCGTTCGAGGATCTTTTCGAGCTGGCTGCGGCTGGCTTCCTGGAGCTGGTTTTCCTGTTCCTGGTTCTCGAAGTGGCTGATCCTTTCCTGCAGGGCTTGACTGGTCCGTTCCTGGCGGTCCAGGCGCTGGCCCACCCACCCCAATCCGGCCGGCGTTACAAAAACGGCCATTACCAGCAGCAGCAAACGCTGCGCGGGCGGCAGATCCGCCAGCAATTGCGGCAGGAATGGAAAGGTGATGGCCAGCAGGATGAATGCAAGCAGCCAGCCCAGCAGGATGCCCTGCAAGGCTCGCCTGTATACGCCGTTTCGGTGAGAATTTTTTTCGGTAGACATAACAAACCGCTAATTTACAATGGAACTGGAATGCTAACCTGCGGTGACCCCCTGAGAGAATGGGCAGTTGGTTCGGCTGCCTTAAGTTGACTTTACTCGAGAACAGGTTGCAAGTCAAGTTCCAGTTTGGATAGGTTGGTGATTTGTCAGGAAGCTGAACGGGTTGATTCGTTGACTATGCGCAATATTTTGCCCCTTGAATTCCGGCCTCCTTTTTCCTATACTCAATCTATCCAATTCGTGAAAGGAGCACAACATGACGACCATCACCCTTTCCCGTCAACTTGGCTCCGGTGGAGACTCCATCGCATCCCGCGTCAGTGAGCTGCTCAACTACCGGCTTTTCGATAAGAATATGATCCTGCAGGTGGCCGCGGAAGTCGGTCTATCCGAAAGCGAAATCGTGGATTTCTCGGAGGATTCGCACGTGGCGCGCAACTTCTTCGAGCGCCTGTTCGGCGGGCCGCGCACCGTTTCCCGCTCGCGGGTGTGGGTCGAGTCGCCCGGCGGCGTGCGCACCGCCCAGGATATCCGCCTGGATGACCAGAGCAGCGTGGCCATCACCCAGGCCAGCGTTCAAGCCGCTTACCGGCGCGGTAATGTGGTCATCGTGGGGCGCGGCGGGCAGGCCATCCTGCGCGGCCGCAAGGACGTTTTGCACGTGCGCATCGTCGCCCCGTTGGAAATGCGCATCGCCCGTCTGGTGGACGAACAGTTTACCTCCTATGAAACCGCCACTCAGATGGTCAAACAGCACGACCGCGCTTCACAGGATTACCTCAAGCACTATTACGACATCGACTGGGACGACCCGCTGCTGTACCACATGATCATCAACACCGGCCAGTGCAGCGTGGAAATGGCCGCCCAGTGGATCCAGTTTGCCGTGCAGGTCATGCACCTGTAAGCGGTTCCCGCGCGCGTTCCACCCACCGCCGGAGAACGATCCGCAGGCAGCCGCGGATCGTTCTCCGGCGGTACTTCATTCGTTAAGATGCGTGACGATTGGCATAATTGACAGCCCATCCCGGATTGCATATAATCCTTTTTCGGCCCTCTGGTTGAAAATTCAATATCGAACCTTCGCCGGATATAAGTTGCGGGCATTCGCCGGGCTCTATCGGCCAAAATATTGTTCAGGAAATCCCATTGAAACGCCATTTTCACATTCTTCTCGGCATTCTTTATTTAGCCCTATTCGTAATTACCCTGATTTTCTTGATCGAGCCCAAGGCTTCGATCTTCAAGGGCGGGCCGATCACGCTGCGTAGAGCCGGGATCATTGCCCCGGTGCTCCTGCTGGGCCTGGCTGCCTTCATCTACACCAGCCTCTCCAACCCGGCAAAACGGAAAGTGATGCTCGGCGCTCCGCTCGGTTTTGTGCAGGTGTGGCTGGGACTGTTCGAAAGTCAGCCTACCGGCGCCTCGACCGCCCGGAAGGAACCGGTGAGTTGGCTGCAGGCCGTCCTCGAAACCATCCTGGCCGGTTACCTCTACGCGCTGATGGAGTGGTTCTTCTACGCCACCAAGTCCTCCTTTATGGATCGATTGGGACTGGCGGATAAATTGATGGTTCCGCCCCTGACCGGTTTCATGGTGGCCGTCGTGGGTCTGGCTGGCCTGCTGGCGGTGTTTCTCCTGAACCTGATCCTCGGCAGGTACCTGCCCTGGTTCAACCGCTACAGCCGCCACCTGCCAGCGGCGCTGCTGCTGGCCTGCCTGGCCCTGATCATGCTCGATAATTTCACCTACATCGTGCTGGGTTTCGGCATCGTGGACGCGAAAAGCACACTGCGCAGCCTGTACGTTCTGGTCGGGCTGCTATGCATCCTTTATGCGCTGCGCGAACTGGCAAACGCCAGGAACCGGCCGGGGCTGGTCTATCCCACGGCGGGTTTGCTGGTGCTCTCCCTGATCCTGGCCGGCCTGACGCTGCACAACGAGCAGGCCCTGCGCGTGCAGTCGCTGCCGACCGACCCGGCCAACCGCGAACCCAACATCATCCTGTTCGGGACGGACGGCCTGAGCGCCAATCACATGTCGCTTTACGGCTATTACCGCGAAACGACCCCCTTCCTGACCGATTTCGCCGAAACCGCCCTGGTGGCCGAGAACCAGTTTACCAACGCCGGCCACTCGATGGGCTCGGATGCTTCCCTGCTGACCGGCAAGCTGCCTTTCGAGACCGGCGTACTCTACCCGCCCGATATCCTCATCGGCGCTGACAAATATCAGCACCTGCCGGGCATTCTCAAGGAAAACGGTTACCGCACGGTGTCCCTGGGCGTGAAATATTACGTGGACGTGAATCAGGTCAATTTTCAAAACGCCTTCGATACTGTCAACTGCCAGGATAATTCCGAGCGCGGCCTGCTCGACCGGATCGCGAGCTTCGGCTACGACAACGCGGTTTACATGTTCGATACCCTCGCCAGCCGGATCAAGGAACGCCTGGGGCACATTTTCTATGTCCAGGACATGGTCAATCCGTTTTCCCTGGTCACCGAGAGCGGCCAATCCAAGCTTTCGGATGAGGATCGCCTGACCTGCCTCAAGGATTACTTAACGGAAGGACAGCAAAGCGGACAGCCGCTCTTCGCGCACGTGCACCTGATGGGTACGCACGGCCCGTATTTTACCGTCACCCACCAGAAATACACGCTGGGGCAGCAACAATCCGCCAAGTGGATGAACGACTTCTACGACGATTCGATCCTGAGCTTCGATGATCAGGTCAAGGATCTGGTCGCGTTTCTGAAGGAAAATGACCTGTACGAGAATACGATCCTGGTCATCTACACTGATCACGGCTGGGGCTGGACCACCGACCGCAGACTGCCGCTTCTCATTCACTTCCCCGGGGAAGAAAACGCCGGCGAGATCACCCAGGACACGCAGAATCTCGATATCGCCCCCACCGTGCTGGATTACATCGGCATCGACAAGCCGGAATGGATGAGCGGAAGTTCGCTGCTGGGCGAATTGGACCCCGGGCGTTTGATCATCTCCGGAAAAACGGACCTGGCCGTCTGGGCATCGGATACGTTGTTCATGGTGGATGAAACAAAACGCAAACCACCCTTCTATCAATTCAACCAGTTGATGGCGGTGGAATGCCAGAAATGGTACAAAATCGACCTGGATGATCTGACCATGACCATCGGCACGGTCGCCAACTATGTGAACCCCTGCCCTGCCAACGAACTCGATTCACGCAGTGAGATCCGCGAAAAAATCGGCGCGATGTTGACCAGTTCGGGTTACAAATTGCCTGAAAACTGGTAGGCTTCGGCCGGAATAGAATTCGAATCATCCATCCGGCCGACCCGCTCCCCTGACCCATTGCGGGGCGGAGGAAGCCGGCCGGCCTTTCTGCCGATTCTTTTCGGGCGACTCATTTACATTACTCCCTATAATGGCTATGCGCAATCAATATTCTTAAGGAATTCTCAGCCGGAACGCGCCAGATCGAAACCCGTTTCTGTTAGAATATTGAAAACCACCCAACGCTTGGAGCTTTCAATGCATGATTTACCCTTGCTACTCAACATCACGCTGGGTCTGGTCGCGGCGTTCTTCGGCGGCGTGCTGGCGCGCCGCATCGGCCTGCCCACCATCGTCGGTTACCTGCTGGCCGGCATCGTCATCGGTCCATTTACCCCCGGCCTGACCGGCGACGTGGAGACCATCCAGCAACTGGCCGAACTGGGCATCATCTTCCTGATGTTCGGCGTCGGCCTGCACTTTTCCTTCAAAGACCTGTTCCGCGTGCGGGATATCGCGATCCCCGGCGCACTCCTGCAAACGCTCCTGGCCACGCTGGCCGGCGCGACCCTGAGCCACTTCGCCTGGGGTTGGTCGATCCCCGCCAGCCTGGTGCTGGGCCTATCCATCTCGGTGGCCTCCACGGTGGTGCTGACGCGCGGCCTGATGGACCACAACCTGCTGAACACCTCCCACGGCCAGGCCGCGGTGGGCTGGCTGGTGATGGAGGATATCCTTTCGGTCCTCATTCTGGTGCTGATGCCGGCCCTCGCGGGCGGCGCAGGCGGTTTCGACGGCCTGGGACTGCTGTTTACCCTGCTCAAGGCGGCCGCCTTCGGCTTGATCATGTTCTTCGTCGGCGCGCGCGCCGTACCCTGGCTGCTGGATCGCATCGCGCACACCCGCTCGCGCGAATTGTTCATCCTGGCCATCCTGGCCATCACGCTCGGTGTGGCGGTGGGCGCGGCCGGACTGTTCGGCGTCTCGCTGGCGCTGGGCGCGTTCGTCGCCGGCGCCATCGTCAGCCAATCCAGGCTCAGCCTGCAGGTCGGGGCGGACATTTTGCCCTTCCGGGAAGCCTTTTCGGTGCTGTTCTTCGTCTCGGTCGGCATGCTGGTCAATCCGATCTTTTTATGGACCAACCTGGGCCAGGTGCTGGGATTGACACTGCTGGTCGTCTTTGGCAAAGCCGTGCTCACCCTGCTGCTCGGGTTGGCCATCCCCCGCCGGGCGCGTACCTTTCTGGTGGTGGCCGTCGGTCTCAGCCAGATCGGCGAGTTCTCCTTCATCCTGGGACAGGGCGGCCTTTCGCTCGGCCTGCTGAACAATGAACAGTATTCACTCATCCTGGCCGCGGCGTTGATTTCGATTACGGTCAACCCGCTCATGTACCGGCTGCTGCCCGCGCTGGAAAGCGGGCTGCAGCGCCTGCCCTGGGTCTGGAACCGCCTGGACCGCCACCACGCCCTGCCGCCCGTGGACGTAAAATCGCTGAACCATCACGTGGTCATCGTCGGTTACGGCCGGATTGGCCGGCACCTGGTGGATGTACTGAGTTCGCTGGAGGTGCCGCTGCTGGTGATCGAAGCGGATCCGGACCGCATCCAGGAACTGAACGCCCGCCAGATCGCCTGCCTGTACGGCGACGCCGCCAACTCGGAAGTGATCACCCACGCCGGGTTGAATAAGGCTCGCGCGTTGGTCAGCACCGCGCCGGAAGAGGCCACCGCCGCCATGGTCGTCGCCGCGGCGCGGGATATCAACCCGGCCCTGCCCATCGTGGCCCGCGCGGCCAGCCTGGAAGGGGTCGACCATCTGACCAAACTGGGCGCCAACCACATCGTCCATCCCGAGCTGGAAGGCGGGTTGGAAATGGTGCTGCACACCCTGCTGCAGTTGGGCTACCCGCTGCGCAAGGTGTACGATTATGTCGAATCGGTGCGCCGCGACCGCTACAACGTCGATTTGAATTCGCCGGACGAATACCGCTCGCTGCGCGGCCTGATTCGCGCCGCCGACAATGTCGAGATCTACTGGCTCGATCTGGCCGAAGGTTCGCCGCTGGTCGGCCAATCGCTGCGGCAGGCCGACCTCCGCGCCCGCACCGGCGCCTCGGTGGTGGCCATTCTGCGCGAAGATCAACTGATTTCGAACCCAAAATCGCACAGCCTGTTCCAGGCCGGCGACCGCATCGGTGTGATCGGCGAGCCGGATCAGATCGAACTGGTCGGGCGGATCCTGGGCAGCGGTTAGCCTGCGAAAGCCGCCCTTTTGCGGCGCGGGCTGGATGTGAAAAAAGAGCGCCGGCCCGCGCCTTGACAGAAAATCATCTGCATCCGTATACTCATTCCTGCCATGCTGATCACGCTGTTCTTCTGGAGTTACGCGGCCCTGCTATGCCTGCTGTACGGCTGTCTTTTTGTCGCGTGGACGGATCGTTTCCCGCCTGCCGGGGCCGAAAAGACCTCCCTTGCGCTGCCGCTGGTGATCCTGGCCGGCTTCAGCCTGATCAGCGTTCTGGCCGCGCTGCTGGCATTCGTGATGCCCCTCGCCCTCGTCGCCAACCTGATTCTGGCTGGCGGCGGTATTGGCCTGGCGCTGGCCATGCGCAAGCATCTTGCGCGGCAGATCCGCGCCGTTCACCCGGATCGATCCGCTGGCGGAATACTGGCCGGAGTGTTGTTTGCGGCGATCGCATTGGTGACCCTGACAAAGACCATTGGGCTCCCGGCGAATTACGATACCGGCCTTTACCACGCCCAAACCATTCGCTGGATCGAAACCTACGCGGTCGTGCCCGGCCTGGGCAACCTGGAGACGCGCCTGGCTTTCGACTCGCTGTGGTTTCTGCCCGAAGCACTCTTCAGTTTTTCATTCGCCGGTTCGGGCTCACTGCATGTCTTGAACGGCGGGCTTTTCCTGCTCGTCAATGCCTGGCTGATCGCCAAAACCGCGCGCCTGCTGCGGGGCGATATCTCGCTCTCCAACCTGGCGGCGCCGGTGCTCATCTTCTTCTCGCGCCGCCTGTTCAGCCTGGAGCTCTCGTCACCCGGGAACGACCTGCCGGCCGCGCTGCTGACCTGGGTCGTTTTTCTGGTCGCGACCGAGAAGATCGAGGCCGGCCGCAGCCGTGAAATCGACGCCAGCCTGGCGCTGCTCTGGCTGCTGGCCGCGTTCACCACAACCATCAAGTTGTCCTCGGCGCCGGTGGTGTTGGTGCCCCTCCATTTCAGCCTGCTGAGTTCCTCCCGGCCGGCCTGGAAACGTTCCATGTGGCCCCTGGCCGGCGCTGCCTTCGTTTTCATCCCCTGGCTGGCGCGCAACGTTATCCTTTCCGGCTACCTCGTCTATCCGGCGGCCGGGCTGGATCTCTTTAATTTCGACTGGCAGGTGCCGGCGCGTTACGTCCGCCAGACGGCGGCCGACATTGCCGCCTGGGCGCGCCTGCCCGGCCGGCCGACCGCCGAGGTCCTGGCCGCGCCGTTGAAAACCTGGCTGCCGGTCTGGTGGAACGCGCAAACGGACCTGACCCGTGAATTGCTGGGCGGGACCGTCGCCGGAGCCGGCCTGATCGGCCTGGCGGCTCTGGGACGCGGGCTGCGTGCGCGGCGTTTTTCCCAGGTGTCCATGCTCTTCATCTATGCCTGGATCGGGCTGGCGTACTGGTTCTTCAGCGCGCCGGATATCCGGTTTGGCTACGGATTCGTGACGATTTCCATCGCCCTGTGCATTGGAGCCGTCCTGGGTTGGCTGTTGCCGCGCCTGAAACGGCTGACTCGCCCGGCGGTCCTGGCAATCCTGCTCGGGTTGATCGCCTACCAGGCTGTCAGCCTGTATAGGGCTCGGGATGTTTCACAATTCACGGGCAATTGGATCCGGCCGGCGGGGTATCCTGCAGCTCAAGTGGAGGTTCGCCGGTTGGGCGGTTTCGACGTGAACATGCCCGCCGCCGGCAATCAGTGCTGGTACGCGCCGCTACCCTGCACCCCGAACCACAATCCCGAAGTGCATCTGCGCGGCCAGAGCCTTCAGGCCGGCTTCTGCAACCGGGATGACTGCCGGAAGCAATAAGCGGCCCGGATTTCTGCACGCCGTTTGAAGCGCCTGATTATTTCATGGCTATGCGCTGTTACTTCTTCTTTTTCCCGCAGCAGCAGCACTTCCTGCGCCGGCACAGGCGGCCCAACACCAGCAGCCCCACGCCCAGCGTGATCCCGGCCTTGATCAGCGGCTGCCAATCCAATGCCAGTTCGGCGCTGCCCGCTTCGGCGGGTTCGGCCGATGGCTCCAGGTAGCCGGCCAGCATCTCGAAAGCGGGCGCCGGCAGCCCGGATTGGGCAATCAAGGCGCGCACCTGGACCGCCAGCAGGTGCATTTCATCACGCGCGGCATTGGCGTGCCGCGCCAGCCCCAGCTCAGCCCGTTCGCTGACCAGCGATTTATGCAGTACGGCCACCAGAAGCGGTTCGGGCAGCCAGCGCAGGAGTTCGTACCGCCGCGGCGTGACAGGAATACCCTGCGCGACCAGCGCCTCCAGGCCTTCCTTGATCGCCCGCACCAGCAGGATCAGCCCGTCCCGGGTTTCCGCCAGCCGGTGCGTGCTGCCGCCGGCCATATAAACCGCATTGGCAATTGGGCTGACCAGCACGGCGTGCGTCTTGAGCCAGGCGTCCATATTCGGGCTGATGGCCGCCGGGAACCCGGCCTGCTCGAAAATTGCACACATCTGGCGCAGGCGCGGGGTGATGCGCCCGTCCAGCTCGCCAACCGTGGTCGGCTGGCCTTCACGCGGCGCGATGAGATAGGAAACCACGCCCTCCTCGCGCCCGCCGCCCGCGCCCGGGAAACCCAGGACGACCCGCCGGCTGCCGACCGCGTCCGCCAGCTCTGTCCAACCCGAGGCATTGTTGAACATGAACAGAATGTTCGGGCTGGCCGGGTTGGCCCGCAGCGTCGCCAGCGCGCCTTCCAACTGGTTGCGCCGGAGGATCACCAGGATCCAATCGTAGAGTTCATCCGGCTCGAGATGATCGATCACACGCACCGGAGTGACAGCAACCTCATCCTGACCCTGCTCGCGCAGCAGAATGCCGTTTTCACGAATCTGGTCCAGGCGCTCGCCGCGAGCCAGAATGGTCACGTCCTGCCCGCTCCGCTGCAGTCTGGCGGCATAGACGCTGCCCAACACCCCCGCCCCGAATACCAGGATTTTCATGGGTAACCTCCTGAAATAATAATCCTAAAGATTCTCGATGAATGATTTGCCATCGATCATCCCATATCTTATGCCACCCAACCTTCGCTTTCAACCGCCAAATGGATAGTCGTATTTTTCGGGGTCGACCTCTCTTTTTCGGGACTTGGCAACGGTTGTAAAATGAATTATCAGGCCCGCGATTCGAATAAGGAGCTGCCCGTGGAAAATGGAACTCCTGATTTACCGAAGTTTGCCGTCCTTCAGCTCTCCGGCTGCGCCGGTTGCGAAGTCTCCTTGCTCAACACCAGCGATTGGGTCGACAAATTCCAACTGGTCTACATGCCGCTGGTCGTCTCGACCCACCACATCCCGGACGATGTCCAGGTATTGCTGGTCTCGGGCGGGGTGAGCAACGCCGAAGATGCCTACAACCTGCGCCAGGCCGCGCGCAAGGTGAAAAAAGTCATCGCCGTCGGCACCTGCGCTATCTCGGGCGGCGTATCCAACCTGGGCGACCGCGACGATGTGCGCGAGCTGTTCCTGTCGCGCTACGACCGCATCAACCTGCCGCGTCTGCTGGCCAAAACCCACCCGGTGGACGCGTTCGTCGACGTGGAGTTGTACCTGCCGGGCTGCCCGCCCACCCCGGAACTCTTCACCGCGGCCCTCACCGACTCGCGGGGCTTCAAGGCCGCGGCCATCGTGTGCGCCGAATGCCGCCGCCAAAAACTTGCGAATATGCGTCCCAAACACCTGACCGGCTTCCGGCATGGATCGGTGCTGCCGGATGTGTGCCTGATCAACCAGGGCTTCCTGTGCGTGGGCACCTCCACCCGCGGCGGCTGCCGCGCCATCTGCACCCGCCCCGGCCATCCCTGCGTGGGCTGCCGCGGACCCTCCAATCTGCTCATCGAAAAAGGCTCCGCCGTCTGGCTGGAGAACATCCAGCGCGTCTTCGAGCACATGACGGATATCCCGGCCGACGAACTCAATGAAGCCCTGCGTTCGCCGCAGCTATCCATGTTCCTGTTCCAGTTTTCGGACTACGCGGGCGGCGACCGCCCGCCGCGCAGCAAGGACAAGGTCCTGTAAAGGACAGGGTCCTCTAGAGGACAGGGTCCTGTAGAGGACAGGGTCTGCAATCGACGGAGGATATTCATGACGAGCCTGGTTTTTCCGCTCAGCCGCATCGAGGGACACGCCCGGGTGGTGATCGAGACCGAAGCCGGCAAGGTGCTGGCAGCCCGTTTTCAGGCCATCGAACTGCGCGGATTTCGCCAGTTCGTGCAGGGCATTCCCGCCGAGCAAATGCCGGTCATCGTGCCGCGCATTTGCGGGGTGTGTTCCACCGCCCATCACGTCGCCTCCGTGAAGGCGCTCGAAGACGCCTTCGGCGTCGTTCCGCCGCCGCTGGCGGAGGATCTGCGCGAAGTGCTGCTGCTGGGACAGCTCATCCAGAACCAGGCCACTTCGCTTTTCATCTTCACCATGCCGGATCGGGTCAATGTGGACAGCCTGTTCCAGATGGACGAGACCGAGGCCAGCAAGGCCCGCCAGTTTTCGATCGCCCGCAGAGCCCTGAAAGTGCGCAAGGCCGGCACCGATCTGATTACCCTGGCCGGCGGACAATTCATCCACCCCATCAAGGCCCGTATCGGCGGCATGACCACCGGAATCGGCCGCGAAACCGCCGACGGGATGATCCGGGAGCTCGAAGAGATGCTGCCGGCGGCCTGCGAGCTCTTCGACGAATACTGGGAGATGTCGATGGCGCTGCGCGAACGCATCGGCACCTGGGGCGACGACCAGCCGACTTTTTATCTCTCCTCCACCGGGGCCACCCGGCCGCGCTTCAACAGTTCCTACCTGCGCGTCATGGGACCGGACGGGGCCGAAATGGCCTCCTTCCTGGCGTCTGGATACGCCAGCTTTCTCGAATTCGAGGAGACCGATTATTCCTACGCCGGTCGCACCAGCTACCAGGGTCAGGTGATGCGAGCCAACAGCCTGGCGCGCATCAATCTGAGCGCGTCGATGGGCACGCCGCGCGCGGATCGATACCTGCGCCGGTTCAGCGAATCCTTCGGCAAACCCGCCCACGCCATCCTGCTGTTCGACCTGTGCCGGGGCATCGAGTTGGTGTACGCCATGGAACGCGCCATTGAAATGCTCTCGCAGGATCTGAATTCGAAGGATCCGGCCGTCGATTACACGCCCAGGGATGGGATCGGTTACGGACTGGTGGAAGCGCCGCGCGGTCCGTTGATCCACCGTTACGTGATTGAGAACGGCCGCATCGCGGATGCGCGCTTCATCATCCCCACCGTGCACAACATGCGCGCCATCGAACGCGCCGTCCAGGTCGCCGGCGAGCGCTATATCGATTCCGCGTCGATCAACCTGGAACTCGAACAAGCCGTCGGGCGGGTGGTGCGGGCCTTCGATCCGTGCATCGCCTGTGCCACGCAGTAGCGGTTAGCCCGATCCCGGCGTTTCCGGCCATCCAATATCCTGTAAATCCTGTATATCCTGTTGATTTTCTTCCTGATCCTGTTTCCCTACGGATAAGGGTGTAACCCGATCGAAGCGGGCGGGTTATAATTAATGAAAGAGGCTGCTTGAATCCAATCGGTTCCGCATTGGGAGGCGGCCATGAACGACCGGTTATTTGGTACGATTTGCGGGTTATTGAGAATCTTACTCTGGCGCGGCCAGACGCTGGGTGGCGAAAATTTGCCCCGGCGCGGGCCGGCCATTTTTATTGGCAACCACTCCGGCTCGCTGGGGCCGATCGCCTGTGTCAGCGCTGCGGGCCGGCGTATGTATCCCTGGATCCATTCGGCGATGCTCGATCCACACCGCGCTCCGGCCTACCTGCAAACGGATTTTGTCGAAAAAGATCTGCGCCTCAAGCCGCCGGCCAGCGCCCGGGTTGCCGGAAGGTTGGCGCGCTTGACAGTGCCGCTGCTGCACAGTGTTGGCTGTATTCCGGTGTATTCGTCCGAAAGCCTGCGCCAGATGCAGGTGACGCTGCAAACCAGCCTGGAACACCTGCTGGCAGGGCAGTGCCTGCTGGTCTTCCCCGAAAAGCCCGAGTGGGAAGAAGATCCGGCGACCCACATCCATCGTTTCTCCAAAGGCGTGTTGTGGCTGGTGGAACTGTATTATCTCAAAACCGGCTTGCCGCTGCGGATCATCCCCTTCAGCGTGCACGCCGACCACCGCCTGATCTGGTTCCACCCCCCGCTGGAGTTGACTCCGGCTGCTTTTGCCCTCCCGGGTGGGAAGGAGAGTTGGATTCAGGACATCGAAGAAGAGGTGCGCGAGGGGTATCAGGGGTTGGCTCTTAGCTCTTAGCTCTTAGCTCTTAGCTTTTGGCTCTTAGCTCTTAGCTTTTAGCGTTTAGTAATTGGCATATAGCTTTTGGAGCTAACCGCGAATTGCTAACGGCTAACAGCTAACGGCTAATGGCTAATGGCTAACCGCTATATCTCCTTTGTCGCGCGGCCGAAGCGCAATTCGAGGTGTTTTAGGTCCACGATCGCCCGCGTGGCGGTCAGAAAATCCAGGCCCAGGATGCCGTTGATTTCCAGACCGTAGTCCAGCGGCGAAAGCTCGATCTCGAAATTCTTGAACCTGCGCCGGTCGACCAGAATGTAATCGACGCGCTTGACGAAAACCACCTCCATGCCGCCCACCCCGCGCAGGGTGCGGATGGGATCCTGCGGTTCGGGGATGACGCCGATTTCACGCGCTCGCAGCGACGAGATGACCGTGCTGCCCGAACCGGTGTCGATCAGCACGCGCTGGATCCGCACCGCCCGCCCGGCATGTCCAAGGCGCAACTCGACCAATGGCAAACCGTCAGCAATCTGGATCTGCATGGATGCTCCGGATACCGACCCACAGGCGTTCTTCGATCTTCAATGTCTCGCGGCTGGTATGAATGAAGTAAAATTCGCGCTCCGGGAATTCTTTGTGCAGTTTGCGGTAAGCCCGGGCCGCGTTTTCACCGTCCTCGCAGGTGGTGATGACCGTGACTTTATCCAGTATGCGCAGGCCGCCCTCGCTGTGCGCTTCGAGCGCCTCGAGAATCAGCCAGGTATCCGGGTATGTGGCTTGAATTTCTGACCAATCCATGGAAACTCTTCGAATCATTGACTTTACTCTTCATCATTATACAATAAGTTATCTTTTCGCTCAGGAGCGCCAGCGATGACCTCGAACGCTTACGACGTGACCATTATCGGCGGCGGAATCGTCGGCGTCGCCACCGCCATGGCCCTGATCCAATCTCATCCCGGGTTGAAGCTGGTCGTGCTGGAAGCTGAGGATCATCTGGCCGCCCACCAGACCGGTCACAACAGCGGGGTGATTCACTCCGGGCTTTATTACCGGCCCGGTTCGCTTAAAGCGCGCAACTGCGTCGAAGGCCGCCAGGCGATGTACCGGTTCTGCGCCGAACAGGACATTCGCGCCGAGAACACCGGCAAGGTGGTTGTCGCGACCCGGCCTGAAGAACTGCCCGCGCTGGAGGAGCTCGAACGGCGTGGGCTGGCCAACGGTCTGGAGGGAATCCGCCGCCTGGCGCCGGAACAAATCCGCGAGCACGAACCTCACGCGGCCGGCATCGCCGGACTGTTCGTGCCGCAAACCGGAATCGTCGATTACCGCGCGGTGACCGATCGCTTCGGCCAGATCGTACAGGCCGGCGGCGGCGAAATTCGCACCGGCGCGCGGGTTATGGCCTTCCACAGGCTGGGAAATGAGTTCATTTTGGTCGCCCCATGCGGCGAGGTTGCCTGCCGCGGCCTGATCAATTGCGCCGGATTGCAATCCGACCGCGTGGCGCGGCTGTGCGGCGTCGAACCCGGACTGCAAATCATGCCATTTCGCGGCGAATACTACGAAATCAAACCCGACCGGGAATATCTCGTCAAGAACCTGATCTATCCGGTGCCGGATACGCGCTACCCATTCCTGGGAGCGCATTTCACGCGTATGGCGGGGGGCGGCGTGGAAGCCGGGCCGAACGCGGTCATCGCCTTCAAACGCGAAGGCTATGCCTGGACCGATTTATCGCTTCGGGATGTGGCGCAGTACCTCACCTATTCCGGGTTCTGGCGGATGGGCCTTCGCTACTGGCGTATGGGATTCGGAGAGATCTACCGTTCATGGAGTAAACGCGCCTTTGTAGCCGCGTTGCAGCGCCTGGTGCCCGAAATTCAGGTTGCGGATGTGCGGCGCAGCGGCGCGGGCGTGCGCGCGCAGGCTCTCGGCCCGGACGGCGCCCTGATCGACGATTTCGTCATTCGAGAAGCCGATCACATGATCCACGTGCTCAACGCCCCCTCCCCGGCCGCCACGGCTTCTATCAGTATTGGGAGGCAGATTGCGGAGATGGCAGAAAAGTCGATGATGGATTGACTTTCTATTTACGGATCGGTGATTACACCTGTCTTGTCAGCACCGCGTGATCGACGCGCCGGTGCAGCATCGAGGCCAGGGTCAGTAAATCGATGGCTTCGGCTTCGCCCAGCGCCCAGGCGCTGTGAATCTCGACGGCGGAGGTGCTCTTGAAAACGCTGATCAGATTCTTGATCAAGGCGCTGATGGCCAGATGTTCGGCGTGCTCGGCCTCGCTTTGCAGAGTGTTGAAGGCCAGCAGCGGTCCAATACGCAGTCCCAGGGCCTGCTCCACCAATTCGACGCCTTCCAGGTTAAGGCCGGTCTTTTCGCGAATCTGCTCTTCCAGCCCGCGAGTCGCCTCGTAGACGGCCGGATAGCAGCTTTCGGTCAGCAGTTCGGGCAGGCAGCAGCGCAGCACGTTGGGATGCACCCCCCGCCGCACCAGTTCGCTACGCAGGCGGCGGGCGCGATCCTGTGCTTCGGTCGACTGGTGCGAGGGCGCTACCACCTTTAGCAGGCCGTCCGGGCTGATCTGGTAACCGTCCAGCCCCAGAACAGCATTCAGGCGCTCCAGGCGGCGTTTGAACAGCTCCTCTTTATCCGTGTAGCGCGCCGGCTGCAGCGCGGCCAGGATGAAAGCGGCGATGTTATTGCCGCAGCCGTCCAGCTCCTGCTGTTCACGCAGGGCTTCGAATAAACGGTGGCGCTTGAGCACCGCCGGGTAGGGATCGGTGATGTTTTTTTCTCGCAGCAGCGCGCCAATTTCCGCGCCGGTTAATCCATCGTTGGGATCGGCCAGCACGTTGCAAATCGATTCGAGTTGTGCAGCGCTGAAAGATGGTAAGATCGGCATGCGCTCCCCCTGGAGGAAATGGTAAATTAATTATACAACGGATGAGGGATGGGCGATGAGTAATGAGTGATGAGGAAGGTTACTCTGGATCGGAAGGGTGGTTACCCCAGGCCATCATCGGCATTTTTCCGCCCTGCAGAAACAACACTCATCCCTGAGATTTACCCCCTCCGAACCCGGGTGATTTTTCAAACCGGTGCTAGAATCACTTGGTAACATTTAGATCATTGATACACAACCATAACCATCCTTTTGGCCGAAAACACCCGTCTCATCCATTACCCCGGCCAACCTCATGGGTTTCGGGGCAGGTGGTTAATCATTTACGGACTTCCACCAGCGGAGAATAGCATGCGCAAAAAGCTCACGATCGGTTTCTTTATCCTGGTCCTCAGCCTCGCCATCGGATCCATTTCAGTCAGCGCTGCCGATGGAACCACCACCGTTTACCTCCCGTTGGTGAGTGGGGGTGGAGCCGCCCCTGCCGCCGTGCTGAAGTGGAGTTATGGCGGCTGCTACGCCTCGTGGTGCGAAACGGGTTGGTATTCTTCGCCCGCGGTGCTGGATATCGACGCCGATGGAATCAATGAGATCCTGGCCTCGGCCTATTCGGTATGGGCGCTCGAAGGTCAAAACGGGGCGCTGGACTGGCGGGTCGGCGATACGTCCCAACGCACCTGGCCGGGCGTGGTCGTCGCCGACCTGGATCGGGACGGTCAATCCGAGATCGTGGTCGCCCAGGCCGGTGGAAGGGTAACGGCTTACCGCCCGAATGGCAGCGTGAAATGGCAAAAAGAACCCTCCGGCGGCACGGGCGAGTTCCGCGGCCTGCTGGTCACCGATCTGGACGGCAACGGCAGTGCGCTGGAGGTCATCGTGACCCGCGCCTACGGCAGCGCCATCAATACCTGGGTGCTGGACGCAAACGGCAATACCCGCGCCGGCTGGCCACAGTTGCCGAATGATACCTACGGCTATGCCTGGGGGGTCTACAACGCCAACGCGGCCGCCGGGGATATCAGCGGCGATTCGCGTCTCGAGCTGATCGTGCCTTCGGATATGCATTACATCAACGCCTTCGAACCGAACGGCTCGGCGCTGCCCGCCAACGCGACCATCGATCCTGGTAAATACTGGGGGCAGGTCGGCGTCTGGGAAAGTATCCTCCCGGAAAAACGCGGCTGGGGCGCCTGCGATGGGACACGCGCCGAATCCTATCGCTCCAATTTCGCCGATGGGCCGGCCGCCATCGCCGACCTGGACAGCAACGGCACCCGCGAAGTCGTCGTGACCGGCAACATGTACGACTGCTCCCTCGAATCCACGCCCAGCCGGTATATTGCGCTCTACATCTTCAACGCCGACCGCTCGCGCTTCAACACCGGCGGCTACGATTGGACGACCATCCCCGTCGACACCGGCGCGCCCATCAGCGAAGATTACAACGTGATCGAGACGGCTCAGCCCAACCCGGTCATCGCCGATCTGGACGGCGACGGCAGGCAGGAGATTCTCTTCGCGTCCTACGACGGCCGGCTGCACGCCTTCTGGCTCGATAAGACCGAGCACGGCGATTGGCCGTATTCCGTCTACAACGCCTCCGAAGGCATCTACCGTTTTGCCTCCGAACCGGTCGTGGCCGACCTGTACAACGACGGCACGGCCGAGGTAATCTTCACCTCCTGGACGCAAATCGGCTCCAACCAGTACGGCAGACTGCATATCCTCGATTCGAATGGGAACAGCCTGTTCCAAACCAACCTGCCCGCTCCGCGCTCCAGCAGCGCCACCTGGAACGGCGGCCTGGCCGCGCCGACGCTGGCCAACGTCGATGCCGACGCCGACCTGGAGGTGGTCATCAATACCGCCACATCGGGCGTGGTGGTTTACGACCTGCCCGGCACGTCTGCCGCCAGAATCCTGTGGGGCACCGGCCGGGGCAGTTATCGGCGCGACGCCGTGAGATGAATTTTTTCAATCCGGCTGCAAAAAATGTTACGTAGGTCGGATCGGAGGGGTCGCCAACCCGGGCCGCCACCGGCCTTTACCCGCCCCGCAGATCCGACGTTCCCATACCCCGAGTCCGCATTTCGTAGGTCGGATCGGAGGGGCCGCCACCGGCCTTTACCCACCCCGCAGATCCGACGTTCAGCAATTCTTCCTCACCCTGAGGAGTTTGCAAGGTTTTTATCACGTCTTCACCCGCACCTTGCCCACCTGTTTCGTACGCGCAGAGAGGTAAGCTGCTTCGAGAATCTGCTGGTTGAGCACGCCGTCGCAGCCGCCCGGTTGGGGTGGACGGTTCTGCAGGATGCACCTTACGAAATAGGCCATCTGGCGGTTGTAGTGCTCCTGGGAAGGCTGCGGATCGCCCATCCCCAAACCCGCGTCTTCGCGAACCGTGCCATTTTCGGCCCGCGTCTGAATAAAGGCCGGGAAGATCTGGCCGTATCCCTCGCTGCCGTAGACCTGGGTGAAACCCAGAGGCGCTTCGACGTATGACTGGCGCCAGGCGGCTTCCAGCGTGGAGCTGCTGCCGTCTTCCCATTGAATCATCACCTCGGCCGATTCTTCGACCTCGCCGCCGCCATCCCCGAAATCCAGGTGCGCGTAAATGAGACCCGGATCGGGACTGCCCAGAATGAAACGCAATGTGTCCAGCGCATCCAATCCGGCCTCGGCCAGCACGCCCCCACCGGAGTGGCGCTTTGCGGTGTACCATACCCCACCCGGCGGTCCGCCGCTGCGCAATCCCAGCGCGCGCGAGCGAATTACCTTGCCGAGCCGCCCGCTCAACACCTGCTGGCGCAGCCAAAGGACCTGCTCATCGAAGCGGTAGACCTGCCCGACCATCAGGAAACCATTGCTGAACAAGGCGGCTTCCTCGATGGCGTGCGCCTGACCCACATCCAGTCCCAGCGGGCGCTCGACGAGCACGTGAACACGTTCCTGCAGCGCCAGGACGGCCTGCGCCGAGTGCAGGTAGGTGGGCGTGGCAATCACCAGCGCGTCTGCGGCGCGCATGGTCAGCAGATCGTCGAGTGAATCATAGGCGCGCGGAATATTGAACTCGGCTGCGAACTGGCGCAGCCGTTCGCGCGTGTGCCCGGTCACGGCCGATAATTCCACACCCGGCAGGGATTGGACGGCGCGCGCGTGCGCGGCCGCCATGCCGCCCGTTCCCGCGATCGCGATTCTCAGCGCCATGGCCCCTCCCTTCGCGTGGGTGGCGATACAATCAGGATGCCTTCACCATCATTATGGCAATTTTCAACCCAAATGACAAGACTGAGGGCTCGAAAAGCCAGGAAGAATGACTATACGCTTTACTGAAACACGTTTCGCCCTGAATTTTCAAAATGATTTTTACGGTACACGGGCGTATTCGTTTTTATCGCATAAAAAATCACAAATCGCCCGCAATGCTGAACAGTCTTGCATTTTGTTGTAAAGTGAAAAGGAATCCGATCGAATCGATTGATGGGAAAGGGGAAAAATGATCCTGACTCGTTCGATGACACACACCGGATTGCTGGCCGCGCGCTGGTTGCTGGCAGGCGCGCTGACCTTCGGCCTGGGATTGCCGCTTTCCTGGCTGCTCGTCTTTGGCATTCAAAAACTGGCGCCCATCAACGAAGACCGCTTCTGGCCGATCACCATTTTTCTGTGCGTCGGCCTGCTGCTCGGCCTGTTTCAGGCCCTCCTGGCCGGCCCAGCCATACCCAGGTTGGGGCGCTGGTTCGCGGCCACAGCCATCGGCAGTCTGTTCTTGCTGCTGCCGGTCGTCATTTCCTATTTTTTCGAGTCCCTCATACCCAACTCCACTGCCTTGACCGTATTCTTGTTCATTTATTCAGGCGTCTCACTGGGCCTGGCGCAGTGGGTGGTCCTGCGAACCCGCTATCGAGCAGCCGGCTGGTGGATTCTGGTCTATGTCGCCGGGCTGGCCTGTCTGTTCCCGTTGGGTTCGATCGGGTTCCACAACCTGTGGGACCTGGCGCTTCAATCCATGCTGACCGGCCTGCTCTTCTCCCTGCCCGCCGCCCTGCTGTTGTTCTGGTTGGTGAGGTCAGGCCAGCAAATCACCGGCACACCCGGATCCGGCGGTAGCAAACCCTGAAACATGATTTTGAAAGAAGAAAAGGTCCTGAGGATCAAATGATCTTCAGGACCTTTTTCCTTATTTCACTTCCACCGTGAGCGTGAATTCCTCGATTGGCGCCACATCCGGCTCGAATGAGCGCGAATAGCCCAGTTTGAGCGTGGTTGTGCCGCTCTTGAGCGCCTTGAAGCGCAGCGTCTCCCAGCCGCCGACGCCGACCCTGGGCGTGCCCTGGGTGTCCTGCTGGACATACTCCGGATCACCCTGCGATTGCAGGATCGTATCGTCTACCTCGAGGATATGCCAGCCGTAACCCGTGGTCGGGTTCGATTCGAGCTTCACCGCCAGCAACTGGTCCACGTTCAACGTCAGCGTGCTGCCCGCGGCGGCTTTTTCGACCGTCACTTCAGCCGGCGAACCACCCGCCGGGGGCGAGCAGGACGCCAGAACGAGCGCCAGTGCTGCCACGAACCATCCCCTCCAAAAACCGCTTACCTTCATTTCCGAATCCTTTCTCCCTGTGAATCAAGAGACGAAATCATCACCGGGAAGGTTCCAGGTAGAAGGATGAGATGAAGTGTTGCCAGGTTTTAAGTGGATGTGGGTAACATTCCTTCAGAACTCACACCTCGATACCGGAACTCAAAACAGATCACTTTCCTTTGACGGTTTCATACCCCGCCGCGATCCAGGCCTGGATGTTGCCGCTCAGGCGGACGACGTTCGTCGTTGATTTTTCGCCTATTCCATTTTAACACTGGCCAAAAACCCACCCATCGGCGACATGCCCGGTTGGATATTCTCTTTATAATAAGCCTATGCCATCCTTCATCGCCCAAAATCACCGCATCTTTTACCGCGAGCAGGGCAGCGGGCCGCTGCTCATCCTGCTGCACGGCAACACCGCCTCGTCCGTCTACCATCAAGGCGAGCTGGAACATTTCGCCGCCCGCGGCTGCCATGCCGTGGCCTTCGATTTCTGGGGCTGCGGCCAATCCGACCGTCTGGCCGGTTGGACGACGGACTGGTGGGCGCAGGGCGGGCGGGATGCGCTGGCGCTGGCGGCTCACCTGGGAGGGGAGCGTCCCATCCTGATCGGCACCAGCGGCGGCGGCGTGGCCGCCCTCCTGGCCGCGTTGGAAGCGCCGGAGGCCGTGCGGGCGGTGATTGCCGATTCGTCGACCGACGCCCAGCGTCCCGAGGATTTGCGGGCCGAAGTCGCCTCGCGCCGGCGCTGCCTGCCCGGGCAGGTCGATTTCTGGTCGCGCGCTCACGGCCCGGACTGGAAGGACGTGGTCGAGGAAGACAACCGTCTGCTGCTGCGGCTGGCCGATGAAGGCGGGCGTTTCTTCCGCCAGGACCTGGGCGGAATTCGCTGCCCGGTGCTGTTCACCGCCAGCCTGACCGATGACCTGATTCCCGATGCCGGCGGCGCGGCGCTGCGCATGGCGCGCCAGATTCCGGGCAGCCATGTCTTCCTGGCTAACGGAGGATCGCATCCTTTGATGTGGACGCGCCCGGTCGAATTTCGCGCCGCGGCCGATATTTTTCTGGCTCGCGTCCTTTGATGATAACCTTCTCTCTGCAACCGATCTATAAAGAATTCATCTGGAGAAAATCACGATGGTCCATGCATCCAACAAACCCGCTTCATCCGAGCTCCTGCGCTGGGGACTCAAAACCCTGGCCCAACTCATCTTCTTCGGCCTGCTGCTCTTCCTCGTTGCCGGGCGCCTCGACTGGCGCGGCGGCTGGAGCTTCCTGGCGCTGGGCGCGGCCACCCAGATCCTCAGCGCCGTCCTGTTCCTGCCCCATCACGCCGACCTGATTGCCGAGCGCTCGAAAATGCAGGCCAACACCAAACCCTGGGACCGCATCCTGGCGCCGTTGGTGGCGATGATCGGGCCGCTGGCCTGGGTGCTCACCGCCAGCCTGGACGCGCGTTTCCACTGGTCCGGCCCGGTCCCAACCGCCCTGTGGATCGCGGCCTTCCTGGTGGGCTTTGGCGCCAGCCTCTTTACGCTGTGGGCGATGATGACCAACCGCTTTTTCGCCGCCACCGTGCGCATCCAGGACGACCGCGGCCAGACCGTGGTGAAGGGCGGCCCCTACCGCATCGTGCGCCATCCCGGCTATTTGGGGTCGGTCGTCTTCGACCTGGTCGTGCCGCTTGTACTGGGTTCCTGGTGGGCCTATTTCCCCGCCGTCCTGACCGTCATCCTGACCTTCGTGCGCACCGCGCTCGAAGACCGCACCCTGCAGGCCGAATTACCTGGCTATGCGCAGTTTGCGAAAGAAACACGGTTCCGATTAATTCCGGGAATCTGGTAAGCCGGCACCCGGTATTCGTTGATTCGGTATTCGTTGATTCGGTACTCGTTGATTCGGTATTCGTTGATTCGGTATTCGTTGATTCGGTACTCGTTGATTCGGTGTTCGTTGATTCAGTGCTCGTAATTTAACCTTTAGCATTCATCATCCATCATTCAGCATTCATCATTCAGCATTCATCATTCAGCATTCAGCTTTCAACATTTATCATTCAGCATTCTGCATTCAGCATTCATCATTCAGCATTCATCATTCAGCTTTCAGCATTCTGCATTCATCATTCAGCATTCATCATTCTGCATTCAGCATTCAGCATTCTGCATTCTGCATTCAGCATTCTGCATTCTGCATTCAGCATTCAGCATTAAAAAAGGCCGCCCGGAGAACCCAGGCGGCCTTTGAAATCAATGATTCGAACTTTTACGGTTTCAAAACCGTGATGACTGTGCCGGTGCTGTCGCCATCCGGATCGGCGTTCGCCGCCGCGTCGTAGGTGAAGCCGCTGGCCGCCACGTCGCTGACCGTCAGGGTCGCCGAAGTCTTGGTCGTCTTGATGTTGCTGCTGGCGATCGAGCAGGTGCCGGCTACGCCGGTGGTGCAGGTGCCCGTGCCGGTGATTCCGCCGCTCCACACGCCCGTGACCACCGCGCCGGAGACTGCAACGCCGTTCGCGTCCACCACCTTGACGGTGACGGTCGCCTTCCAGGCCTTGGAATTGACCAGCGTCGAGACGCCGTCCAGGTCAGCCACGTGCAGGGCCGCATCGCCAGTTCCGCCGCCCAGGTAATCGATGGCGGCTTTGGCCTGGACCAGGCCGTAGCCATAGGCCACATCACGGCCGGCCGCGCCCAGGTCGACCGCGGTGGCGGTCAGGGCAGCCCGGATGTCAGCGTTGGTGGCGGTCGGTTTGGAGCTCCACACCAGAGCAGCCACCGCCGAAACGTGCGGCGTGGCCATCGAGGTGCCGTCGTAATATTCGTAACCGCTCACATTGGTGTACAGATTACTGGTGACATCCGCCACCTGGCCCAGCGCATTGGCGACCAGGTACTGGCCATCTTCCATGCTCAGGCTGACGCCGATGATATTGGAAGAATAGCCGTCGCCCAGCGTGCCCAGGAAGCTGCCGGAGACGTTGTTGTAGATCAACGCCGCCGCGCCGCCCGAATTCTGCACGTTCATGACCTTATCGTAGAAGGAGATCGTACCGCGCTGGCACAACACCACTTTGCCGCTCCACGCGCCGGTGGTGTCGCAAATGCCGCCGTCCACCAGAGCGCCGTTGGCCGTGCCGCGAGCGGAATAGTCGACGTGGCCGCCGGCGTAGCTGACGCCGTTCACGCTGACGAAGGTCTCATCGATGTACGGCACCGTGCTGAGCACGCCCACGCCGGGGGCCGCGATTTCGACCTGGTCGTTCTGCTGCGAGAAGTCCGCCACGGCGCCGGATTCGTCGATGGCCGCCACCGACATGACCGAATCATAGGAGGCCGGATAGCTGTAGGCGGTGTTGCCGTCGTTGCCGGCCGCCGCGATCGAGAGGATGCCCTGGCTGTACAGGCTGGCGAAACCGCGTTTTTCAGTAGCGCTGGCGCGCGAACCGCCCAGGCTCATGCTGATGATGTTGGCGCCCACGCTGGCGCAACGGTTGGCGGCATCGATCAGCGTCGAAGCATAAGTCCATGCACCGTCATCGCCGAATACGCGCACCATGTAGAGCTGCACCGTGCCGGGGGTCACGCCGATCACGCCCAGGCTGTTGTTGGCGGCGGCAATGGTGCCGGTCACATGCGTACCGTGTCCAAGGCCATCGCTGTTCCATCCGGTCGGGTAACCGCCGGTAATGTTCAGGCCCTGCAAGTCCTCATGGCCGGTGAACATGCCCGAATCGATGATGCAGATCTTGCGGTTGGCCGCTGTCGGAGCGCCGGCATCCACCACGCCGTCGCGGTTCGCATCCCACACATCGCGGGCCTGCACCATGTCCACACCGTAGGGCACAACCTGCTCGGGCAGATCGACCGCCTTGGCGGAGGGCAGAATGCTGATCGGGTAGCGGGGTGCATCTTCTTCGACGAGCACCACGTTCGGATTGTGAGTGATGCCGTTCAATGCCGCTTCGGGCAGCGAAACGGAGAAGGTTTCCAAATCATCAAAGGCATAATGGATTTCACCACCCGCGGCCTGCAGGCTTTTTTCGACTGCTGCGCCCTTGCCCGGGGCGAACTGCACGAACACGCGTACTTTGCCGTTGTCCGAGCTTGAATACGCCGGGCTGACGTTGAACATGCTGACGACCATGACAGCAATCATAGCGATGGCAAAAAAGACATGAACTTTACGCATTCCGATTCTCCTCTTACGTTTTTGATGGGAAAAATGTGGGAAAAATTGGGACGGACTGGGATGACGGGATGAATATAGGCGCCTGTCCAGCTCCTTTCTCAACCTGAAAATGAACCGAAGCGAAACAACAGCCAACACAGGCTGCTGGTTCTTCGCGCCTGCGGCTTCGAAAGATCATTTTAAAGGTTGAAATAAGAATAAGTCCACGAATAACAATAACCGACCCTGATCATGGACCGCGTCATCGATTATTATATTGATATCCAGTTTTGTCAATTATTTTCGGCGTGAATTCTGGGTCAATTTTATTAAGAATTATCGCCACGCCCTCCCTATTTCGCAATCCGCAACAACGACCACACGGAGAGGGATCGGATTCCGTCCAGGGATAATAACGAGACCACCGCTCGTTCCAGTCCTCCCGTGGCTTCCACTACGATCAATCCAGGCGCTAGAGGTTTCAGCTTATCAATGAAGGCCTCGATCCCGATGATATCGTTGCTTTCTGCCCAATCCTGGCCCGCGATTGAGACATCCAGCCGGTTCTTTGAAACATCAATCCCGACCACACTTACTGAGATTTGCTGCTCCATTCTGCCCTCGTCTGTTTGTATAATGGATGTGCCCGTTCTAGCAGAATACGGTCTCTTGGACCCCACAACTGTTCGGGCAACATACACGACGGACCCGGCGACCCTGCTCTGTGACGGCCTCTTATGACCTATACCCGATCGGCCTGCCGGGTCCCATTGTATGGTATCACTCATCATTTTCATCATACTAGATCACAGAGATCGCAGAGAAAAAGAAGGCTGAAGAAAGAGAAGAGCGTTCATAACTTTCTTCCCATTCCCCATTTTTCGTGTGTTTCGGTTTTTTTCGAGGTCGAATGATGGGTTCCGGAGCTTCTCAGGTCGCTGCCGGATAACCTCCGTTCACGCTCCTCCACCCATCCTACGCAAAGAGACTCTGTTCTCTTTCATCTCCTCTCTTTTATAAATTCAATACTCTTCTTTATCTTCTCTATCTTCTCTGTGGTCTTTGTGGCCTCTGTGGCTCTGTGGCCTCTGTGGCTCTGTGGCCTCTGTGGCTTTCCCTCTTCTCTCTTCTTTCCAAATCTCTTCTCCGTGTCCTCCGTGGTGATTTCCTCTTCACCCCACCCGGCTATCCGGTTGCGGCGTGCCGGTGCGAGTGAACACGATTTGCCACAACTGCTGGCTGCGAGCGCGGAACGCCCCGGCGCTGTTCAGCAGGTAGTACCGCCACATGCGGTGGAAGCGTTCGCTGTACTTCTTGCTCAACTCCGGCCAGGCCGCCTCGAAGTTATCATGCCAGGCCAGCAGCGTGCGCTCGTAATCCGGCCCGAAATTGTGCCAGTCTTCCATCACGAACAGGCCCTCCATCGCCGCGCCGAGCTGCGCGATGGAAGGCAGCATCCCATTCGGGAAGATGTACCGGTCCGACCAGGGATCACCAGCCGTCTGGCTCTCGTTGCCGCCGATGGTTTGGATGAAGCCCACCCCATCCGGCTTGAGCGTGCGGTCGACCACTTCCATATAAGTGCGGTAATTCTTATACCCGACGTGCTCCATCATGCCGATGGAAATGACCCGGTCGTAGCGGCCTTCCACGGTGCGGTAATCCTGCAGGCGCAGCTCCACCGGCAGACCTTTGACCCATTCGCTGCCCAGAGCCACCTGCTCCTTCGACACGGTCACTCCCACCACGCTGACCCCGTATTTCTCGGCCGCGTATTTGGCAAAGGCGCCCCACCCGCAGCCCAATTCCAGCACGTGCATGCCGGGCTGCAGGCCGATTTTGCGGCATACCAGATCCAGCTTGGCCTCCTGAGCCTCATCCAGGTTCGAGGCATTCTTCCAGTAGGCGCAGGCATAGTTCAGGCGCCGGTCCAGCATGGCCGTGTATAGATCGTTGCCGAGATCGTAATGTTCCTCGCCGACTTCGAAGGCGCGCGACGGCGCCTGGCGGTTGGTCAACCGGCCCAACAGCGCCGGCATCAGCGCGCGCACGTCGCCCCGCACCTTTTTATCCAACCTGGCCCGCAGCATTCGCTCGACCATGCCGTCGATCGATTCAACCTCCCACCAGCCGTCGACATAGGATTCACCCAGCCCCAGCGAGGCATCCCGCAGCACGCGCTCGTAAAAACGCGAATCCTTCACCTGAATGTCCCACGGATTCTTGCCGTAAATCTGGATGCCGGCTTCCTTGAATAACCTGCGCACAGTTTCTTCTGCCCGGTGTGCGGCCATTTTAACTCCTCGTTCTTGATTTCCAATCGAACTATATTTATTAGATTAGTACAGATTATTTATTTTTCAAGGGGTGTTTTGCGTAGAAAAACCGGCCCGGATCAAACCGAATCTGCAAGCCATCCGTAAAGTAAACAATCTTGCCGAAACAGTCAGGCTGTATTAAGATAGGACCAATAGAGTCCGTCGATCTTCATCCAGGCGAAAAGCCAGCAGGGGGAACAACGCTTTTGCCTGCAGCCATCATCCATCGACGTCGATCGAAATCTTCCCCCATCTATGGGCCCCATACCGGCGGACCGCATGCAGAATTACACATCTGTCAGAGCTAACTTCGCCGTCTCACTGCTGCGTAAAATGCTTCGCCTGCCCGTCTGGCAGCGAATGCTCATTATTGCCTTTATCCTCGGCATCTTCAGCGTTTATTTCACCCATAATCATACCAATCTGGACGGCGGCACCCTGGCCGTTTCGATCCTCGTTGTGGTCATTGCGGCCGGTCTGCTTGGCCTGGGCGGAGGGATCTCCGCCGCATTCCTGTTGGCCTGTCTCGAGCTATATTTCCTGGGCCAAAATTATCAGACCAATTTATTGGGCATCGTCAGCGGGGATTTTCTGCTCAACGCGCTCACCCTGCTGATCAGCGGCGGTATGGTCGGATATATGCGCTCGCTCACCCTGCAAACCCAACGCCAACTTGAGGAGCGCCAGAAGAGCGAATTGGCGCTGCGCGAAAGCGAACTGCGCTTCCGGTCCATGGCGGATCTGACCTACAACTGGGAAGCCTGGCAGGGGCCGGACGGGCGCATGATCTACACTTCGCCCTCCGTGCAGCGCATGACCGGCTATTCGCCGGATATCTTTATGGACAATCCCAACATGCTCTGGCAGTTGACCCTGGAGGAGGACCGCCCGGCGCTGCTCGAGCATTTTGCGCTTACCCAGGGCCAAAGCCCGATCCACCAGATCGACCTTCGCATTCGGCGAGCGGATGGGAAAGTCATCTGGCTGCGGCACATTTGCCAGCCGGTTTACGATACCAACGGAGCGTTTCAGGGCCGGCGCGCCAGCAACCTGGAGATCACCGAAATCCGGCAGGCCAATGAAGAATTGAAGCGCCGCCTCGAATTGGAACACCTCATTTCGGAGATCTCCAGCCATTTCATCGACACCCCCGATCACGATATCACCCACAATCTGCAGGCCTCGCTGAAACGAATTGCCGAATTCCTGGACGCCGAGCGCTCCTTTCTGGTCACTTTTCAAAGCGGGTCTGTGGTCGTCAAGGATCTCTACCAATGGTCGAAGAACGGTTCGACCATGCACCACATTTACATCGGCCTGGATTTTGCCCAATTCCCCTGGATTGCCGCTCAAATTCGGAATCACCAGGTGCTGACCATCCCATCCGTCACCAATCTTCCGATAGAGGCCGGAGCCGAGCGCGATTATTGGAAAGATGGAGACGCGTTTTCCCTGGTGGCCATTCCGCTGGTGTTGGAAAACAACGCCATCGGTTATTTCGCCATCAGCACCCTGACCAGCCTGCATGTCTGGCAGGAGGGCGATATTCGCTCGTTGCAGTTGTTGGCTGAAATTTATACCAACATCCTCGAGCGGCAGCGCATCCAAAAAGAATTGGTGGACAGCGAACGGCGTTTTCGTTCCACCTTCGAAAACGCCGGTATCGGCACGGTGGTGCTGGAGGCGGGCAATACCATCACGGATGTCAATCCGATGATTTGCGAAATGTTCGGCTATACCCGGGAGGAGGTCATCGGGCGGGTCAGCGACGACGTCACCTTTCCCGAAGACCGGTCCATCACGGCGGACCTGGTGCGGGAACTGAACGAAACCCGGGCTTCCAGCGCCCAGCGTGAAATCCGCTACCTGCGCAAAGACGGCACACCTTTCTGGGGTCACCTGACCCTTTCGATGGTCCGCGATCTGACGGGCAAATCGCTGTATGGCATCGGCATGATCGACGATGTCACCGAACGCCGCCGTATTTCGGAAGAGCTGCACAACCGCGAGCGAATTCTGGAGGCCGTCAGCCTGGCCGCGGAGGATATGCTGCGCGTTCCGGATTGGGAATCGAGCCTGCCAAGGGCCTTGCAGGCTTTGGGCAGCGCCAGCCAGGCTAACCGGGTCGCCATTTATCAGCTCAACGACGATTCCCCTGAAACCTATGGGATGCAGATGTCGGCTTACTGGTCGAGCGATGGATCACTCGAGCTCAGGGACAGCGTGTGGCCCCGAATGCAGCGTATTCCAAAGTTAAGCCCATTCCTGAAGACTCTGGTGAAGAATCAGGTGATCACCACCCGGGAAGTCGACATTCCCGAGGTGATGAAGCAGCTTCTCGACCAGTTGAACATCGTGGAAATGTTGATCGTTTCCATATTCGCAGAAGATAAGATCTGGGGATTCATCAGTTTCGATACCGATCACCCATCGGTGTGGTCGATAGCCGAAAAGGAAGGCCTCAAGATCGCCGCCAACGTGTTTGGGGCTGCCTTCCAGCGCCGGCAGATTGAAAAACAGATCGAACAACTCTATCAGGCCGAACGCGACCAACGCCAGATGGCCGAAGCGCTGCGCGACACGGCTGAAACCCTCAACGCCAGCCTGAACCTGCAGGAAGTGTTCGACCAGGTGCTGTCGAATGTCGAAAAAGTGGTTCCCATGGATGCGGCCAACATCATGCTGATCGACAACGGCATGACCCGCGTCATTGGGGCGCGGGGTTACGAGGAACACTGCAACCCGAACGTCATCTATAACGTTCATTACCGCGTCTCTGAAATTCCCAATCTCAACACCATGTTCAAGGAAGGGCGTCCGGTCATCACCTCCGCCGTCGGGGAAAATCGAACCTGGGTGCAGCAACCCGACTTTGACTGGGTGCGTTCCTTCGCCGGCGCACCCATTCGCCAGGACGGGAAGACCATCGGTTTTCTGAACGTGGACAGCGTAACACCCGACCTGTTCACCCAGGTGCACGCCGAACGCCTGCAGGTGTTCGCCGACCAGGCGTCCCTGGCCATCCGCAACGCACGCCTGTTCGATGAGGCTCGCCGCCGCGCCCAGCAAATTGCCCTGCTCAACCAGATGGCCCAGGCGGCCATTTCGGCGGCCACCCAATCCGAAATGCTCGACCCGATGGTCAACCACCTGACGGCGCTTTTCAATGCCGACAGTGCTGCCATTCTGCTCTTCGATATGGACGGATCCTTCCCCAGGGTGGCCGCCATCGTCGGCGAATCCACCCGGCTCAAGGGTCAGCTCTCCAATGCCGAACTGGCCGGTTTTATCCTGATGGAACAGCCCCTGGAAATCGAAGACCTGGCAACCCGCCCGGATGTGAAATCCGCCGCCGCGTTGCTGCACCCCTGCCGGGCGCTCCTGGCCCTGCCCATGATCCTGAACGGCAGCCGCATGGGGGTGGTGCTGATCGGTTTCAAATATACCCACCATTTCACCGCGAATGAAATCATGCTGGGTGAGCAGGCCGCGCTGCAGGTCGCGTTGGGCATCAGCAAGAACCAGTTGCTGGAAGCCGAGCGCACCCGCACCCGCCAGCTTGCCCGCGCCAATGGCCTGTTTACCGCGCTGGACCATGTGGCTACGCGCATCGGGGCGGCGGCCGACAGCAGCGGCGTCATCAAGACCCTCGAAATCGAACTCCAACAGCTCGACCTGTCCTATGCCATCGCCCTCGCCGATTCAACCACCGGCGAAATGCAGCTCCAGTACTATTCCTTCCGCACGCACCCCGAATGGCGCAATAACCACTCCCAGTTGGCCAGCCTCTTGGACCGCGACGAATTCAAGCATCTGCTCAAGGAAGACCCGGCCGGTATCTTCATTCCGGACCCGATGCGCAAGATCTACGGCCTGTCGACATCCCTCGACCCCGAAACCATGCGCGTCCTGATTCGCCTGGCCGGTTTCGACGATCAAACCCGCATGTTCCTGCTGCCGTTGATCGTCAAAGAGCGCTCCATTGGCCTGTTGGTCGTGTGGGGTTCGCTGCAGGAAAGCGACCGCAACGTGATGAGCACCTTTGCCAGCCAACTGGCGCTGGCCTTCCACAACGCCAGTCTTTATGAAGAAATCCAGCGCGTGGCCATCACGGATGAGATGACCGGCCTGTTCAACCGCCGCGGCATGCACGAATTCGGCGAACGCGAAGTCGAACGTGCCCGGCGATTCGAACGCCCGCTTACCGCGATGATGATCGACCTGGATTTGTTCTCGCGTGTCAACAACACCTACGGCCATCTGGTAGGCGATGAAGTTCTGCGATTGCTTTCTGAGCGCGTGCGCACCAACATCCGCGAACTGGATGTGGCCGTTCGCTTCGGGGGCGAGGAATTTCTCATTCTGCTGGTCGAAACCAGCGTGGAAGACGCCCTTAAAGTGGCCGAACGGATTCGCCAGTCCATTTCCAGCGCGCCGTTCGAGACCTCGGCCGGTTCGCTGCGCATCACCGCCAGCATCGGCGTGGCCGAAATGACCCAGGACATGACCGGCATCACCCATCTGATCGCCCGCGCCGATCAGGCGCTTTATACGGCCAAGCAAAACGGGCGCAATTGCGTGATGATGGGTTAAATCAGCCGGACCGGTAAGGACAATTCATGAATTGCCCTTACCGGTCCGGTTCGATCTGGTCAGCCTCAGGCCTGTTTTTCGGCCTTTTGCAGCCTGCGGAAGCTCCACCCACCGACCACCAGCGGCAGCCAGAAAGTGAAACCCCGGTAGGCCAGCGTCACCGTGGCCGCGTTCTCCAGCGGCATACCCAGCGAACGCAGCGCCACCGTCATCACGCCCTCGACGATGCCGATGCCGGATGGCGTGGGCGATACCACCGAGAACAGGTATCCCAGCGCGTAGGCCGCGATCAGGAGCGGGATGGTGAAGGAAATATTGAAGGCCAGGAACACCGAAAGCAGCACGAACATCATGAGCGCTTTGTTGTTCAATCCCAACAGCATGGGTTGGATGAGCATTTGAGGCTGTTCGCGCAGGGATGAGACGCCGACGTTCACGTCGACCGAGAAATTCTGCGCCCAATCCGGGTGAATGGCCTGGCGGTGCAGCGTCAGGCCGCTGATTTTGTTGACAAAGCGGGCAATAAATCCCAGAACGACGCTTAATTTATGCGAAGATCTGGCGCCCAGCATCAGCAGCGTGGCCAATCCAACCGCCAGTACAACCAGGATGATCGACGCGATGATGGCGCTGGCCGTGATCTGGTTGCGGCGCCACAGGATGTACAGCGCCAGCGGAATGACTGCCAACAGGCCAAAGTAATCGGCCAGCAGATACAGGATGCAGGCCACCGTCACGCGCCCGTGCGGGGCCGGTTTGCCCTTTTCCTTGCCGGTCTGCTCGATGAACACTGCCAGCCCGGTCATGCCGGCGGCCGGCGCCATGGTGGTGATAAAGAACGCGGCGGTCGCCATTAAAAAGAGCTTCTTGCGGCTCTCTTCGATGCCCACCGCGCGGTATAACGCTTTATAGCTCTGGTTGACGTTGAGCAGCCAGAGCCCTTCGATCAGTACCCCCATCAGGAGGAACCGCCAGTCCCCCCGTCCTAACAAACCAGCCACTGCCTGCATCTCGGTAAAGTGAGTCAGGACGAAGAAACCCGATATAACCAGCAGCAAGCTAAATAGTATCTTTCGAATCACGTTGTTCTCCGCGTTGGTTCGAACCTATAAAGATTGTACACGATTCCAGTAAAAATAACAGATCAAAACCCTATCCAACCCCGGGTAACCGGTCATAAATCCACCAAAAATTGCCCCCCAGACTCGATCTCCTCCGGATACAGGCGAATGCCCATAGGAATATATCAAAAGAGAGAAGAATGATTTTCTCTTCTCTCTTAAAAGGTCTTTTCTATAATCACCGTGCCTTTATGAGCCTAATGTCTCCGCGGTGATCTTCTCTTCTCTCTTCCTACAAAAGTCTTCTCCGTGATCTCCGTGCCTCCGTGGTGATCTTCTCTTATTTTCCAGAAGCCTTCTCCGGTATCTCTGTACCCCTACGGGCATAATGTCTCTGTGCTGATTCCGCTTATGGCACCTCGGGCAGCACTTCCGGCCAGACCGCGTAGGTCATGTTCCACTGCGTGCGGAACTGGCGGATGTTCTCCTCGATCTTGGCCAGTACGCGTTCGGCGTTTACCACCACGTCCTGATCCTTGTCTCCGGTATGCAGCATTTCCACCGGCTCGGAAGCCCACAGCCTGTAATTTCCATCCGGTTTCAGGCAGCCACCCAGGGCGTAGACGGGCATGTTGAACTTGAGCGCCAGACGAATGTGCGCCACAGGCAGCGCCGCCGGCCGGCCGAAGAAGCGTGGCCGGTGGTGCGAATCGGAAAACGGCCGGTCGGCCCCCATTACCACCGTCCCGCCGTGGCGGAGTCTGTCGACCGCCATATGCACCGCTTCGAGGGATGCCGGATAGGCTTCGATGTTAAATTGACGGCGCAACTGATTCGAAATTCTATACCCGCCGGCAGCTTCAGGCGCGGTGATGGCAAACAATGGCATGCCGCGCAGCGCGACCGCCCGCCCCACCAGATCGAAATTGGCCAGGTGGCACAGCGCCAGGATCACGCCTTCTTTGCGCATGACCGAACGTTGGTAGATTTCCTCGAACTCCGGGCTGTACTCCACCATCTCGGTCAGCGCCTTTGGATTGTTCATGTAATGATAGAAGTCAAAAATGCAGTGCGCTGCTGTCCGGTAGGTCTCCAACGCCAGGCGGTTCAACTCCGCAGCCGTGGCTTTGCCATTGGAAATCACCCATTGATTGGCGCGCACCGCTTTGACCGGAGTCAGGTAGGTCCGCCGGCCGAGGATCGTTCCCATCAAGCGGGCAAACCCGTATCCGGGACGCGTCGGAAGCGATTGCCCCAATTTCAGGACCAGTTTTGTCATCGCTTGACTGTTAAGGATGTCTTGAATTCCCAAGGTTCACCTGCTTTACGGCTTGTTGTCCTTTCATTTACGCCGTATAATTAATTTTGATGCCATTATAGCGCGTTTTGTATTGCGCTCCTAGGGAGTAAGGAAATGTCCCGTCCCAAAAAAACCACCCTCGAACGCGAAGCCATGCGCGAGCGTATTCTGGCGGCTGCCGGCGATCTGCTCGAAACGCAGGGGCCGGAGGAAGTCAGCATCCGGGCGGTCACGGCCCGCCTGGGAGTCTCGCCGATGACCTTCTACTCTTACTTCGCTTCGCGCGAAGAACTGCTGAAATCGCTCAGCGAACGCCAGCTCCGGATTCTACAGGAAAGCGCCGAGCAATTTTTGAAACGCGCCCGCCAGGAAGGGGCCGGCGGGGTACTGCGTGAAGTGGTCAGGTTATTCTCGCAGGCGGCCCTTCAACGGCCGCGTTCGTATCTGCTGCAATGGACGCTGCCGGTGGATGAGGCTCAAAAGTACCATCTTCTCCTGTTCGAAACCGGCCTTCAGTTTCTCAGCGACCTGATCGACCTGGGGATCCAGCAGGGCCAATTTCAGCCCACCGAGTCGCGCGAAGCGGCCGTGATGCTCTTCAGCCTCTTCAACGGCCCGCTGCTTCTATACACCTCCGGTCACCTGACGGATGCCGCCGAACTCTCCAAATTATTGGAAGACACCGAACACCTGGTGATGGATTATCTGGTGAAGAGGGGATGAGTCATGAGTGATGAGGTAAGAGGTCAGGGGTGATCTGCGAGAGTCGGAGTTTTCAGAACACGCATCACTCATTACTCTTCACTCTTCACTTCTCACCTCTTCACCCTTCACTCTTCACCCCTCCTAAAAATACTCCACCTTCACATGCTTGTTCAAGAGCCGTAACCGCGCCGTAATCTTTTCCACCAGGCTCTTCCGGATGGAAACGCTCACCGGCAGGAGCGGATTCTGGTAGAACGGGTTCATCTTCTGCCCGACCATGAAAGTGATCTCGTCCGCGTTCAACAGCGAACGCGCCAGCAGCACGGCGCCATTGCGGTCCACCGGCAGCCGGTTGATATCCCCGTCCGTCTGTTCGAGCCATTCGGCCGCCTTGTTGAGGGTCAATATTCCCTCGGTCAGCAGGTCGACCCCGTCCAGATACCCGATCGGCGGCACATCCTCGCGGCTGGTGGAAATATCTGTTTCCACGGTCTGCCCGAGGAAATACGAGACGATCTTGGCGGTGGTGCCGCCGCACACGATGCGCTCGCCGTCGAAGTTCATCAACCGTTCCGCCAGGGCGTCGTCATCGGCCTCGTTCAGCGGCGGCCCGGTAAAAACCATGGCCGTCCGGCAGGCGCGCATGAACATGCCCACCATCGAGGCATCGTCGCCGGGTTCGCCGCCGTAAAGGTCGCGGGTGTGGGCCATGGTGGCCTGTACCAGCGAACGCGAGCTGGTGGGATGATAGATGAACAGTCTCTCGATGAAAGCGGCAATTTTCGGCAGGCTCCAGCCGAAGTTCAGGGTGGTGCCCAGCCCCGCGAAGACCACCCCATCGCTCAGCATGGCCAGAAAATCATCCGCTGCGGCCTGCCCGGTCACAATCTGAATTTTCCGCCCGCCGATCTGCTCGATCTGGGCCGGCAGTTCCTGATACTTCCCGCGGTGGAAAAAGAGAAGGTTGGGATTGTCGAAGTTATAAGCCCGGAATTTGCCCGTTTTGCGTTCCATCTCGAGCACCGAGAAGGTGGCGTAAGCCAGGTTGCGGTCCTTGCAAACCGGAAGGGTGGCGGCGATGGTTTCCATCACATCCTCCAGGGCCACGTCTTCCTGCCACATGTGGATGATGATTTCCGAGGTAAGGGTCGACAGGATGTTGGCCTTCACGCCGCTGCCCAGGCCGTCCGAGAGCACGATGCAGGTTTTTTCCTCGCCGGTCAGAATGCGCACCTGATCGCCGCACAGCTCTTCACCGTGCTTGTTCAGGAAAATGGTGTGGATGTCGCCAAAATAATTCACTAGCGAATCTCCGAATCGAGCATATTGCGAATTTTCAACAGGCTGACCTTGGCTTCGGCGGTCGTCTCGCCCAGCAGGCCGGCAATCTCCTGGGCAATGCTCATCTGTTTGTCGATCACTTTATTGACCTGCTTGCTCAATTCCTGTTTCACCTCGCGCAGTTCCTCGGCGCGCTGGTGTTCCTTGGTCAAGTCCACCAGAATGCAGGCCGCCAGCCCCTGCCCCACCACCGGAAAATACACGCCGCGCAGGTACAGCCCGTAGCGCGGGTACTCGCGCTCGCGCCCCTTGATCACCTCGCCGCGTTCCCAGACCGCCTCGAAATCACTCAGGTCATCAAAGACCTCTGCCGCCGGCCGGCCCTTGATCTCCTCTTCCTTGAGTTTGAACAGTCCGCAAAAGGAAGGGTTGACGATCTGAATCTTATAATCCCGATCGAGCACGACCAGGCCGTTTGGATCGTAATCCCACAGCAGCTCCCAAAGTGATTTTTCAACCATCAGGATTTCCTTTCCACAAAACAGGGCAAAATTTCTTCATCGAAAATCGTCTCCACCGTATCGGGTTGCACGTGAAGAATGCGCCGGCCGTCGAAATCCAAAACGACGCCTTTGCCGCACTCCCCCAGGCAAAAGGCGCCCTTGAGGTTGACCGCGTCCTGCAGGTTGTGCTCTTTCAACAACCTTTTCAGGGCCGTCACCACCTCAAACGCGCCCATCTGGTGACAAGCCGAGCCCATGCATACAACCAGATCCATGCGCGCGCTCATGCCGGGTCCTGACCTTCCCTCTCGAGGGTCGGGTGTTCCGGGATGGCTTCGGAATGACCGGGGTGTTTGCCCAGGTTGTGAACGTACTGCGACAGCACCAGTAATTCCGGCGACAGGTCGATGGTATTGACCAGCACGTCCTCGGGCACGGTCAGCCGGGCGGACGTGAAATTCCAGATGGCCTTGATGCCGCCGGCCACCATGGCATCCGCCACGTCCTGGGCATTTTCGGGGGGTGTGGCGATGATCCCGATCCGGATCAGCATGCGCGCTGCCAGGTTGCTCAGTTTTTCCACCGGCAGCACCTGCAGCCTGCCCACCCGCGTGCCCACCCGGGCCGGGTCGTTATCGAACAGGACTACGATGTTCAGGCCGTATTGTTTGAAGCCCGGGTAGAGCGCCAGCGCCCGCCCCAGGTTGCCTGCACCGGCCAGCAGCACATCTTTGTCGCTGGTCAGGTTCAGGGTCTCTTCGATGATCTGGGCCAGCTTCTGAGTCGGGTAGCCGACCCGGCTGCGTCCCTGGCTGGGCAAATAGCTCAAATCCTTACGCACCTGTTCGGGCGTGGTATCCGCGGTCCAGGCCAGTTCGGCCGAGGACTGATACTCCTGGCCCGCATCGATGGCCGCGAGCAGATGCCGGTAATAGAGCAACAATCTTCGTAAGGAGGGTAAGGGTATCGTTGTCTTCTTCATTGGCAGGCACAGCCTTGATTTAATATCGTTAATCTTTTCACGAATTCAATTCTATCCATCTCGCACCCCATTGTCAAGCGCACCTATTTTGAAATGGAAAAAACTTGCGCCGGGCCTCATCAAAAATATGGATTTCGATCGAAAGGCTCATTATTATTCGTGATTTAGTTCACGAATCTATTGACTCAGGGTTCAAACGACCTATAATACGGTCAATCGTGAAAATAATAACGAATACAGACGATCTCAGGATCGTTCAAACCTTAGCAATAGATTTGTTGGAGAGTTTTAAAGGAGAAACCAGCATGTGGGAAAACGAGATCGACATTCATGAAGTCCGCGAAATCCGCTGCAAGACCACCCTCTACCTGGGTGTAGGCGCCATTCACAAGTTCGAAGATATCTGCGCTGACCTCAAGAAGCGCGGCATCGATCGAGTGATCGTCGTTGCTTCGAAGAGCGCCTACATCAAGTGCGGCGCCTGGGATGTGATGAAGCCCGCGTTCGAAAAGAGTCAGATTGCCTACACGATTTATAACGGTGTGACCCCCAACCCTGACAACCGCCAGGTGGATGAAGCCGCTGCCATGGCCCGCCAGTTTGGCGCCCAGGCCGTCATCGGCGTCGGCGGCGGCAGCCCCATCGACGCCGGCAAGAGCGTCGCCGTCCTCCTGAAGTACCCGCAGCACAACTGCAAGGAACTCTACACCTACGAATTTGCGCCCGAGACCGCCGTTCCGCTGGTTGCCATCAACACCACCCACGGCACCGGGACGGAAGTCGATCGTTTCGCAGTCGTGTCGATCCCCGATCTGGGCTTCAAGCCCTGCATCGCCCAGGATTTCATTTATCCGCTTTATGCCATCGATGACCCGGCCCTGATGGCCAAACTGCCCGCCAACCAGACGGCTTACGTGTCGGTCGATGCCATCAACCACGTCACCGAAGCCGCCACCACCAAGGTTGCCTCGCCCTACGCCATCATGCTGGCCAAAGAGACCATTCGCCTGGTGGCCAAATACCTGCCGCGCGCCATGAAGAAACAGGACGACCTCGAAGCGCGCTACTATCTGGCCTATGCCTCCGCCATCGCCGGCATCGCCTTCGATAACGGCATGCTTCACCTGACCCATGCCCTCGAACACCCGCTGAGCGCCGTCAAACCCGATCTCGCCCACGGCCTGGGCCTGGCCATGCTGCTGCCCGCCGTCCTCGAGACCATCTACCCGGCGGTCCCCCAGACCCTGGCGGACATCTACTCGCCCATCGTCAGCGGGCTGACCGGCAACGGCAGCCTGGCTGAAGCCAAGCGCCTGGCCGTGGGTGTGGAAAAATGGCTGTTCTCCCTCGGCCTGACTTCCAAGCTGGAAGATGAGGGGTATTCCACGAGCGACCTGGAAAGACTGACCGACCTGGCCCGCGAGACACCCTCCCTGGGCATGCTCCTCGACCTGGCACCGGTGGACGCCAACAGCGATATCGTCCGCAGCATTTACGAGCGCAGCATGCACTCGATCCAGTACGAAAATTTACCGGTTGCAGCTTAAGACTTATCGATAGGATATCCGAGACCTGAAAGGAACGCCTGGAGGAGCTGGCTCGCACGGCCGGCCCTTCCAGGCCGACCCGGGCAGCCGAAAGAGCCTGCCCTCCCGCTTCGAAATGAGGTGTTCCATGTTCAAAATTATTGAAAAGCAATCTTTAACGCCCAATACCGATCTGATGATCATCGATGCCCCGGAAATCGCCCGCAAAGCGGCGCCGGGACAATTCGTTATCCTGCGCAAGGATGAAACCTGCGAACGCATCCCCCTGACCATCGCCGATTTCGATCGCGAGCAGGGCACGGTGACGGTCATCTTCCAAAAGGTCGGCAAATCGACCCGCGAACTCGGTGAACTGAAGAGCGGCGACGTCATTCGCAACTTCGTCGGGCCGCTTGGCAAGCCCTCCACCATCAAGATGTACGGCGGCCGCGTCATTCTGGTGGCCGGCGGCGTGGGCATCGCCCCCGTCTACCCCATCGCCCGCGCCCTGAAGGACGCCGGCAACTACGTTTATGTCATCATGGGCGCCCGCAGCGCCGACCTGATCTTCTGGGAGGATAAGATGAACGCCGTGTGCGACGAACTCATCCTCTGCACCGACGACGGCTCGCGCGGCCGCAAATGCGTGGTCACCGAGCCCCTGACCGAACTCCTCGAGGCCCCCTGGATCACGGGTCACGTCTGGGCCATCGGTCCGGCCATCATGATGAAGTTCTGCTGCAAGACCGTCGAACCCTTCGACGCCCCCATCGATGTCAGCCTGGATTCGATCATGGTGGATGGCACCGGCATGTGCGGCGCCTGCCGCGTGGAAGTGGACGGCCAGATGCGCTTTGCCTGCGTCGACGGGCCTGAATTCGACGGTTCCAAGGTGAACTGGGACGTCGTTCTGGCCCGAAAGAAGGTCTTCTCGCAGGAAGAACAGGAAGCCATGCAGGTCTGGAACCGCGAACACCAGAGCGAACACATTTGCAACCTGGAAAGCGCCGTGCGCCGCCAGGAAAATCGGCGCGTTCTGCCGCTGGCGGGTGATTGAGCGGCGAAGAGGTGGATCATGACTGAGGTCAATTTAACCGTCAAAGAACGCATGAGCATCCCGCGCCACGAAATGCCCCTCCAAAATCCCGTCGTTCGCGCCCACAATTTCAGTGAAGTAGCCCTGGGCTACGATCTGGAGACCGCCATGGCCGAGGCCGAGCGCTGCCTGCAATGCAAGAACACACCCTGCATCCAGGGCTGCCCAGTACAGGTGCCCATCAACCGCTTCATCATGGCCTTGCGCGCCGGCGATCTGGCCAAAGCCGCCCAGATCATCAAGGAAAAAAACAACCTGCCGGCCGTCAGCGGGCGGGTTTGCCCGCAGGAAAGCCAGTGCGAAAGCCGCTGCACGCTGGGCCTCAAAGGCCGCGCGGTGGCCATCGGCCGTTTGGAACGGTTTGTGGCCGATTGGGATTTGCAGCACTCACAGGATCAGATCGAAAAAGCGCCTGCCACCGGCAAGCGGGTGGCGGTCATCGGTTCAGGCCCGGCCGGGCTAACCTGCGCCGCCGATCTGGCGCGACAGGGTCATTCGGTTGAGGTCTTCGAGGCTTTGCACGAACCGGGCGGCGTTTTGATCTACGGCATCCCCGAATTTCGTCTGCCGAAGGAAATCGTGCGCAAGGAAGTCGCCTACGTCGAACGCCTGGGCGTCAAAGTGCATCTCGACTGCGTGGCCGGCAAGCTGTACACGGTGGACGAACTGCTCCACGAGCAGGGTTTCGACGCCGTCTTCATGGGCACGGGCGCGGGACTGCCCGTCTTCATGAACATTCCCGGCATCAACGCCATCGGCGTCTATTCAGCCAATGAATTCCTGACCCGCATCAACCTGATGAAGGGCTTCCGTTTCCCCGAATACGATACCCCGGTGCATGTCGGCAAATTCATCGCCGTGGTCGGTGCGGGTAACGTGGCCATGGACGCCGCCCGCTGCGCGCTGCGCATGTGCGGGCTGCATCAGGACGGCAAGGGCAGCCAGAAACCGGAAGTTCACGTCGTCTACCGCCGCTCGCGCGAAGAAGTGCCCGCCCGGGCCGAAGAAGTGGAGCACGCCGAAGATGAAGGCGTCCAATTCGATTTCCTCACCAATCCGGTCGAGATCCTGGTCAATGTATCGAATGTCGTCACCGGTATGCGCTGTGTGCGCATGCAGTTAGGCGAGCCGGATGCCAGCGGCCGGCGCAGCCCGGTCGAAATCCCCGGCAGCGAATTCGTCCTGCCGGTCGACACGGTCATCATGGCCCTGGGCACGCGCGCCAATCCGCTCACCTCGGAAGCCGCCCCGGCCGTCGAACGCTCGCCCAGGGGCAATATCCTGGTGGATGCCAGCAACGGCCGCACGGATGAACCCGGCGTGTGGGCCGGCGGCGATGTCGTCACCGGCGCAGCCACCGTCATCAGCGCCATGGGCGCCGGCAAGCGCGCCGCCGCGGATATCGACGCCTGGCTGCGTGAGAAAGACAAGGACAATTCTCGCTTACCACTCGCGGTGTAGGTGAGCGCATCCCCAAAGATGGCGCCGGTCTCCGACCGTGCGCCTCTTTTGTTGTGGTCTCCAGACCTTTGGTTTGTGCTGGCTTGTGCTGGCGCCGGTCTCTGACCGTGCGCCATCCCAGGAGGGGTCAGGATGCTTTTCTTGCCCTGGCCTGGATCATCTCGGCCACGATGCTGATGCCGATCTCCTCAGGCGTCTCGGCAGCGATCTGAATTCCGATCGGCGCGTGCACGCGTTGGATATCCTCTTCTTTGTAACCCTGTTGGCGAAGGTTCTCGAAAATCAACGCGCACTTACGCTTGCTGCCGATCATGCCGATATAGCCGGCGTCCGTTTTGAGCGCCCGCGACAGCACGATCAGATCGTTCTGATGACCGCGCGTAACGATAACAATAAAGCTGTCCCGATCGATGGAAATTCCTTTGAAAGGATCCGCGAACGACTCGAGGACGATCACCGCGTCTGCGTTCGGGTAGCGTTCCCGGTTGGCAAAATCCGCCCGGTCGTCCAGCACCACCGTCCGGAAACCCACCGCGCTGGTGAACCCGGCCAGGCTGCGCGCAACGTGCCCCGCGCCGAAGATATAGGCCGTCTCAGCCGGAAAATTCGGCTCGATCAGGACCTGCTGCTGATCCAGATCGATCATTGCCACCTGGCGGATATCCAGGATCTTTTCAATGGCTAATCCGACTGGCAAAGTACCGATTGTCGTTCCATCGGCCTGAACCAGGGTGTGCGTCGTCGACGCGGAACCTTTGTTTACAACCGTGAGCCACCAGCTCTTGCGGTGTCCACCAACCGCATCCGCCAACCCTTGAAGGGCCAATCCGGTTTGCGGTTCGGTCGGATTCAATCCCTCGACCAGCACTTCCACCTGTCCGCCGCAGATGGCATCCATTTCAGCGGCGTCCTTGCCGTTGAATTGATAGGAAGAAATCACACCAGCCTGTTCCTCGATCATCCGGGCCGCCAGGCGCTGAACCTGGGCTTCCAAAATGCCGCCGCCCACCGTACCCACGATTCCGCCATCCCGTCTCACAAGCATCCTGGCGCCGGCAGAGCGCGGCGCGGAACCGCTGCGGTCGATCACCGTCGCGAGGGCGAACGGCTCACCGCTGGAGGAGAGTTTCTGCATTTCTTCGATGATTTGGTTCATATAAATCCTTCCAACCTGGCCGCTACGGATGAACCCCCTGAATTTTGCCGGTTTAATCACATTTCTTTCCGCCCGGCGGGGGTCGTCGGCCCAAATTCGGGCGCAGGTCATCCCCTGGTAATTTTACCGCTTTCGCGACATCCCTGAAACCCATCCGTCCCAGGCTCGATGCCCAGAGAACCTTCTTTCGCGGTGTTCGGGCTTTGCTGGGTTATTAAAACCGCGATCTGTACCCTCATCGGATACAGATCGCAGGTCTGCATTCTCTGGTTCAATCAACGATCAGAAATCAGCAATCCGCATTTTCATGACCGTTCTTCATCCTTCACCCTAAAATTTCAGGATGATGTCTTCCAGCTTGCGCTTGGGAACGTGGTGCACGTGGGCCTCGTCGCGCCAGTACTTGATATCGCCGCTCTCGCCCACCGTCTCGACGACGACTTCTTCCTTGGGGACTCCCAGCGCGAGCACCAGGAGGATCTCATACCGTTCCGGGATCTTGAGCAGTTCGGTCATGCGCACGCGCTGCACGGTGGCGACGATGCAGCCGCCCAGCCCCTTCTCCGTCGCGCCCAGCAGGATCGTCTGCGCGGTAATGCCGGGGTCGACGCCGAAATTCGGCGTAACTGTCTTATCGCCCAGAATGATAATGTAAGCAGCCGGCTGCTCGCCCGGTTCGGGACCCTGCCAGTCGGTCAGATAGCCTGCCCAGGCCAGAGTCGGAAAGATTTGCGCGTTCATCTCAGGCGTCCAACTCAACATGTAGCGCAGCGGCTGCACGTTGCGGCCGGATGGGGTCAGGCGCGCCAGGTCCACCAGTTCGCGCAGGGTGTCTTCGGACACTGCCTGATCTTGATAAAAGCGCCGGTAACTGCGATTCTTGCGTACCAGATCAGCAAGCATGAGAATTCCTCCTGAAAGTATTGATTAATGCTGACCTTATTTTACCGGAATTTTCCAATTATCAGGGTTCGCAAAAGGCATGGATTTTACGCTTCAACCCCATTTCGGGATGTCCCGCTGGCGGGCCTGCGCGCGCAGGCGTTCGTTCATGCGCACCTGCCAGCCGGGTTTGACGATCACCTTCACCGCGTGCGGGACCACTTCCCCCACCAACGGCGTCCACCCGACGATCTCGCCATCCGCCTGCACCGGCAGGCGGCGCTGGGTCTGCACCGTAAAGGTGTGTTCTGCGCGGCGGTACAGGATACCGGCGTTCTTGCCGCGCCGTCCGGCGATGAAGCGCAGGATCACCATCACCCCCTGCCCAAAGGTCTTGGCGCGGATGGCGCACAGCTCCACCCGCCCGTCGCCCGGGTGAAAAATATCGTGCGAGCGCATTTCGCCCACCCCGCCCAGGCTGGCGCTGACCGCGATCACCTCGACGGCGCGCACCTTGGTCACCTTGCCGTCGATGGTCACGCGATAACGGCGCATCGAAAGTCCGGTGAGCTCCGCCACCAGCGTCCGGATGTAAGCCAGTCCGCCAAAGAAACGTTTTTCGCCGCGCGGCGTCTGCGACATCAGCCGCGAACTGACCCCCACGCCGACGTTGAGAAAATACATGCGCTGGCCCACGCGTATACCGTCCAGGGGCTGTATTTCGTGCTTATCCAGCCACAGGCGGGCGGCTTCTTCGTGCGACCCCGGGATCTCCAGATTGCGGGCCAGGGCGTTCCAACTGCCGGCCGGGATGATGCCCATCGGCACACCGCTGCCGGCCAGACCGGCCGCCACCCCGGAAATCGTTCCATCGCCGCCGGCCGCCACCACCAGGTCGGGTTTTGATTCCAACCCGGCCCGGACGATATTAGGCAGATCTTCCAGGCCGGTGGTTTCATAATATTCGATTTCCCAACCCGCCTTGCCGAGCACGCGCTCGATGGTCGCGCGAATATCCTGGGGTTTCGATACCCCTGCGACCGGGTTGATGACAATGAAAGCGCGTTGTGTCATGGATTAATTGTAGCTTGAAACTGCAATGCAGGCTGATATTTATCGAGTTGGAGTCTCGATCTCCTCAGGGTTCCGCGTTCGGACGATCGACGAACCGATAAACGATAACAAAACGGTCATGTACCAGATCGAAATTAATGCTGAGAAGAAATCCCCAACCATATTGTCGAATCCCACCCGAAGCGCCAGGAACAGGAAACAAACCATTCCAGAAATCCCACCGGCCAACGGCATTCGCCATGCGATCAGCATGCAAACCGCAATCGAAGAATACAACAGGGTTCCTGGATCCTCCAGAAGGTTCCCAACATGGATCAATGCATAGTATGCGTACAGAAAACAGGGTATGCTTCCAACTCGCGCGGCAATTCGCAACGTTCGCCATAACCATCCGCGAAACGCCCTGCGCTGGGCTGCACGTGTTTCTTGCGCTCCTGGCGGATGGCGCGAAGATAAGAAGTTCCAGACCAACGCAGTGAAAAATGACCCCAGCAGGGCAATCGGTGAAAATAAGAAAAACGAAAGGAGGATTTCTTCTGGATCTTCATCAAAAATCCCTGCCCACAAGTCCCCCTGACCATCCAAAACGAGAAGATACCGGGATGATCCATACCCACCGGCGCGGTACAGGATTTCCAAACAATCCGCCACCTTATCAAAAGGCCGGCGAAAAAGCGTGAACCGTGGATGCAATAAGTCGCAGGAATATTTTCCGACTTCTCGGGTGACTCTCATTTCCTCGGTTCTGGGCTCCCAGGAGTGACAACCGCCTTCAGGACTGACACACATAAATTGCCTTCCATCCATGCCGGACACGAGTAGATGTGGAGATAGATCGCCACCGATAAAGGTAACCAGCCCACTCACCCGTTCTGTCGGTCGGCCAAGAGGCACCCAATAACCGATCAGGCCTGATTCTGAGATTGCCGCGAAAATGATTAATACCACCAGTCCGACGATAAAAAACACCAGGAGCCGAAACCGGGGTGAATTTTCTGTTTTATCCATGGTGCCCCTCACGAGAATTTATGGATTAGGTGTGAAGCACGCGACAAATAAACGGGAACGGTCCGAAAACAATATTTTTCTGAATTGCCAATCTACATTGATTTTTATAATCATATACGACTTTTACCAAAAGCTGTCGCAAAAGTCATAATGGGAATAAAACAAAAATTGCAAATATAAATCGATCCAATTCTCGGTATAATCACCCCCATGCCTTTCTCCATCCACCGCGCCCAGGCGGTCCTTAACCCCAAATCCAGATCTTCACAAAAATGGGTCGTCAGATCCTCATTCGGATCTCGCAACAAGCAGCATCCATTTCACATCTTATCGATGACGACAGGATATCCACCCTTCCCCGTGTGGATATCGGATCGACCCTGACCTTTACGATGGAACACGCGCTGACCGTCGAGCAAAAAAGCTTGAAAGTTCCCGGCGTCATCTTCTTGATTACCGTCCTGAACATGACCGCCCCCCTCTCCACCGATATGTATATGCCATCCATCCCCACGATGATGGCATTTTTCGATACTTCCGCGAGCATTCTCAACCTGGCGTTGGTCGGCTTTTTCTTCTTCTTCGCCGTCGGGATGCTCGTTTTCGGCCCTTTAAGCGATAAATATGGAAGACGCCCGGTGCTGCTCTCCGGACTGGCAATCTATACGCTCTTCAGCGCTCTCTGCGCCCTCTCGACCTCCGTCTGGCAGCTCATCTCCTTCCGGGTGATCGAAGGGCTTGGCGCCGGTTGCATGGTCTCGGTTTCCACCGCCCTCGTCAAGGATTGTTTCGATGTAAAAACAAGGGGCACCATCCTCGCCATCATCCAATCCATGTCCATCATTGCGCCGATGGTTGCGCCCATTATCGGCGCATTCATCGCCCGCTACACCTCGTGGCGCGTGACCTTCTGGGTCCTGTTCGGCATCTCAACCACGTGCCTGCTCGTCACGCTGCTCCTGCAGGAGACGCTTCCCCCGCAGGCGCGCTACCACGGCAAGCCTTTCGGCAGCATCGGCCGGTTGATCGCCGTGGGGAAAAACAAATCTTTTAGCTTCTTCCTGTTGGTGGTGGCCATGATTCCGACCGCATTCATGGCTTATATTGCTGTGAGTTCGTATATCTATATCGATTTCTTCGCGCTTTCCGAAACGACCTACAGCCTTTACTTCGCCATCAATTCCGCCGTGTTGATCCTTGGCCCGATCCTTTACATTCGCGCCAATCGTTCCATGGCTACACGCAAAGTCGTTCCCGCCCTGTTCACCCTGGCGGCTGTGAGCGGCGCTGCCATTCTCCTGCTCGGCAGGATCTCCCCGCTGGCATTCCTGCTCTCATTTGCTCCGCTTTCCTTCTGCTCCAGCTCGATCCGGCCGCTCTCCACCAACATCCTCCTGAACCAGCAGGATAGCGATACCGGATCGGCTTCCTCGCTGATCAACTTCGGCAACACTGCCCTGGGTTCCCTCGGCATGGTCCTGGGCACGCTGCCCTGGTCCAATTTCGTCACCGGGTTGGGGACCATCGTCCTCACCTGCGCGCTGCTTGGGCTGGCCGGTTGGATCCTGTTTACAAAATCGGGATTGCGATTAAAAGGCGTCTAGAAATCAATATTTCCCTGTATAATCCTCCCCATGCCTGATCCAACCCCCTACATCATCTATACCGACGGCGCCTGCCTGGGCAACCCCGGGCCGGGCGGCTATGCCGCCATCGTGCGCCAGGGTGCGCAGGAACGCGAATTCAGCGGCGGGTTTCGCCGCACCACCAACAACCGCATGGAACTGACCGCCGCCATCGTCGCCCTCGAAAGCATCCCGGCCGGCAGTCAGGCCACCCTTTACTCCGACTCGAATTACCTGGTTCAGGCCGTCAACCTTGGCTGGGCGCGCGGCTGGAAAGCCAAAGGCTGGCGGCGCTCCACCAAAGAGAAGGCGCTCAACCCGGATCTGTGGGAGCGCCTGCTCAAACTGCTCGACCAGCGCAAAGTGACCTTCGTGTGGGTGCGCGGCCACGCCGGCAATTCGCAGAACGAACGCTGCGACCGGCTCTCCGTTGCCGCCGCCCAGCGCCCCAACCTGCCGCCGGACGCTGTTTTCGAGGCGGGAGAGAAGATTTAGCCACAGAGATCACAGAGTGCTCAGAGAAAGAATAAGAAAGAAAATCACAGAGAGTCCGGTTTTCAACGAAAAAAAACAAAAAAAGGAGAGGATATGATTTCCTCTCCTTTTTTTCCTCTAATCTCTTCTTACTCTGTGATCTCTGTGGCCTCTGTGGCTATCTCTTAAAGCGCCTTCGTCTCGCGCACGTCCAGCACCTTCTCCACCAACGGCGTGACCAGCTTGACCAGTTCCTCTTTATTGACACCAACCACCTTGAGCGTCACTTCGCCGCTGGTGCTGCTGTGGCCCTCGAACGTGCCGATGGACAGGACATTGGCGCCGACACCGAACAGCGCGTGAGTCAGCCGGGCCAGTTGGCCGGGCGCCTTGGGGATCGCCACGCTCAGGCGGATACCGGGTTCGCGCGCGCCCATCACTTCCAGGAAGGTCTTGAACAGGTCGGTTTCGGTGATGATGCCCACCAGGCTTTCACCCTCCACCACCGGGATGCCGCCGATCTCGTTGTCCACCATGATGCGGGCCGCCTCTTCGATGGGGGTATCGGCCGTGACCGTAATGACCTTGCGCGTCATCATCTTCTCGATCTTGATGGTGTTCATCGCGCCTTTGATTTCATACACATCCAGCGTGGTCGCCTCGGAGGGCATGTAGCGCAATAATTGTTTGAGCGAAACGATGCCCACCATGTGGCCGCGGTTGTCGACAACCGGCAGGCGGGAAATGTGCTCGCGACTCATCAAATACCAGGCGTCGCTCAATGAAGCGCCCGGGAGGATGGTGATAACGGGATGGGACATGCGATCGCCAACGAACATAGCCGGCCTCCTTCTAGACCATCAATAATGAAATTTGCATTTATTATACGACTTCCACCGGCAAAGTTTTATACATAAAAATTAAAAAAAAGCCACGGAGACCACACTCTATGCTTTTTCCTCTTCATTTCCCATTTCTTTCTCTGAGTCCTCTGTGCTCTCTGTGGCTTTCTTCTCTTCCGCGTCTGTGGCCTCTTTTCCCCCGAATTATCAGAACTGGAAGTTGCAAAAATTCCATTTCCGTGCGCTTTCAGTGTACAATATTTTCCATGAAGGGGTCTTTTCTTCTCAACAGCGATGAAATTATCCTGGGACGCGACCCGGTGTGCCAGATCGTGCTGGGCCTGCCGCCCATTTCGCGACGCCACGCCGCCATCCGGCGCAGCGCGCAAGGCTACAGCCTGTGCGACCTGGGCAGCGCCAACGGAACGACCTTGAACGGTTCCCCGGTGGGCGAAAAAGCCACACCGCTGCACCCGGGAGACGTGTTGGTACTGGCCGGCGCGGTGCGCCTGCATGTCGAACAGGCGCCCGGCGAACCGCCCAGCCTGATTCTGGACGGCGGCGTGTGGATCGACGCCGCGTCGCGGGAAGTCTATGTCGACGGCAACCTGGTGGAACCGGCCCTCTCTCCGGCCCAGTTCACCCTGTTGAACGCGCTTTATCAGGCCGCCGGGCGGCTGCTTTCGCGCGGCGAAATCGTCTCCGCCGTCTGGCCGGGGGTCGACCCGGCCGGCGTCTCGGACGAAGCCGTGGATGGGCTGGTCAAACGCCTGCGCCAACGCCTGCGCAGCGCCGAAGGCGGCGACCTGCTGCAATCGGTGCGTGGCCGGGGCCTGCGATTGACCCATTATTAAAATTGCCATTCGAGGTGTGTTGGTTCGGGCGATGTGAACCGTGAGACAACCTATTCTTTGAGGCTCTATTTGCCGCTTTCGAGCATCCGATCAACGCCTGATGAACCCAAAACCTACCGTAGAGCGCATCATCCATTTCCGAGGTCCATATGAAATCCGTCTACCGCATTCTGGCCGTCCTGGCCGTACTCAGTCTGGCAGCCCTGGCCTGCTCGCTCACCAAAGGCACATCTGATCAAACTTCGGTTTCGACCAAAGCCCCTGCGGGGCCCACCCTGCTTTTCCAGGATGATTTTTCACGCACCGGCAGCGGTTGGGACCGCTCGACCGACGAGAGTTCCACCACCGACTACATCGACGACACCTATCAGATCAAAATTACCGAAACCAACTGGTACGCCTGGGCCAATCCAGGCAAGACCTTGGGCGATGTGCACATCGAAGTGGACGCCTGGAAGGCCGACGGCCCGGATGGCGATGCGGCCATCATCTGCCGCTATGTCGATGCATCGAACTTCTACCTGCTCAGTATCACCACCGACGGCTATTACGGCATCATCAAATATAAAGACGGCGAAGACACCCTGCTCGGCAGCGATTCGCTCCAGGGATCCGACCTGATCAAGACCGATGCCGGCGCCGTCAACCGCCTGCGTGCCGATTGTGTGGGCGATCACCTGACGCTGTACGTGAACAGCGAACTCCTGGCCGAGGTCACCGACGCTGACTTCTCCAGCGGCGATATCGGCCTGGCCAGCGGTACTTACGACGAGGGCGGCACCGACATGCGCTTCGATAATCTAATGGTGTACCGGCCGTAACGAAGAGGGGAACGTAATCCGGTATTCGGTATTCGGTGATTCGTGAGCGGTAAATTGTGAACCGTCCAGATGATCTACGGTTCACAATTTGCGTTCTTCCGGCTCACGGCCCCGGCTCACGCTCTTCCGATAAGGCGCCAATGCGCCGCGCGGCATCGCCCCGATAGAGACCCCCGTGATAGGTGATCACGAGGTCGATATCGAGTTGCGCCAGTTTGCGCAGCGATTGGCGGCATAATTCAGTGTCATAATTCAAGGCCGGGTCGAGCATTGCCAGTTCGCCCTGCCGGATGGTCAACGCGTCCCCTGCGATCAGGGCCTTGATCCGCTCGAAATACAGACACATATGGCCCAGGGTGTGGCCCGGGGTGTGGATGAGCCGAACCCCGCCGCAATAGGGCAGAATCTGGCCGTCTGCCAGCGTCTCATCCACCCGCGAAAAACTGTTTTGAAACGCAGTCTGCAACTGCCTGAGGAAGGCTTTCTGCTCCTCCGTTTGAGCCGCCGGGTTGGCTTCGAGCCGGGCCAACTTCAAAGGGGTCTTTTCGCCCTCGATGTATGCTTTTTCAACGCTGTGGGCCATCACCGTCACCGGCCGGGCCAGTTCTCTGCGCAGGCTGGCCAGCCCGCCGATGTGATCGATGTCATGGTGCGTCAGGATCACCTGATCGATCCGCTCGAAGGCCACGCCCTCCCCTTCGACCGCCTTGCGAACACTGGCGAGCTGGCCGGGGTAACCCGTGTCAACCAGAATGACGTGATCGCCGTCCACAAGCAGCGCCGGATAAATGACGCGCGGATTTCCGAACGAACTTGCGGCCACTTCGAGCATGATCAGACCATCCTCGATTTTCATCCCAACCTCCTTTGCGGTTAAAAACTGCACCGACCTTTTGGCTGTAACGGTTCGAATTATATTTCATCCTTATGTCCAAATCAAAACCGGCTATGCGCAACCTGTGCAGCGGAGAACAGGCGCCTTTCGATCTTTCACATCGTTTCGAACGGTTGGGTTGGGTCAGCCGGACCCATCCCGGTGCCGAACCGCCAAACCCCTTTTTAATGCCGCTGTAATGCAATCTCGATCCCGGATGGATATAATGTTATCAAATATATCCATTTAGGGATCGAGCTGATTATGAAAACCTACCGTTCCCAATCCGCGCCGCCTGCGGCGCATGAAATTACACCCGAACACGTCTATCTCAACCGGCGTCAGTTTATGAAATTGGGCGCCGCTGCCGTTTCGCTGGCCGCCCTGGCCGCCTGCGCTCCGTTGGGGTCCAATGCAGGCCCGACCCTGAACGCCGCAACCCCATCCGCGAATGAGATCACGCCTACCCCGACTATGCTTCCGGACACGCTCACCGACTTCGAAGCCATTACCAACTATAACAACTTCTACGAATACTCGGTCGACAAACAGGCCGTGGCGCAGCTTTCCAAGGACCTGCGCACCTCCCCCTGGACGGTGGAGGTGGGCGGCCTGGTCACCAATCCCAAGACCTACGGCGTCGAAGACCTGACCCATCTGTTCCCGCCCGAGGAACGGATCTACCGTCTGCGCTGTGTGGAAGCCTGGTCGATGGTCATTCCCTGGCTGGGGTTCCCGCTCGCCAGCCTGCTCAAGGCCGTCGAACCCACCGGAGACGCCAAATACGTGCGCTTCGTCACGCTGATGGATCCATCCCAGATGCCCGGTGAGAGCGACCCCAGCTATCCATGGCCGTATCAGGAAGGGCTGCGCCTGGACGAGGCCATGCACCCGCTCACCATCCTCTCGACCGGGTTGTATGGTAAGGCGCTGCTGCCGCAGAACGGCGCCCCCATCCGCCTGGTGGTCCCCTGGAAGTACGGCTTCAAGAGCATCAAATCCATCATCAAGATCGAACTGGTCGCCGAGCAGCCCGCCACCCTGTGGTCGAGCATTGCACCGAATGAATACGGCTTCTACGCCAATGTAAACCCGGATGTGCCCCATCCACGCTGGTCGCAGGCCTCCGAACGCCGCATCGGCGAGCTGACCCGCCGCCCGACCTACCTGTTCAACGGCTACGCTGCGGATGTGGCGGGGCTGTATGCAGGGATGGATTTAAAGAAGGAGTACTGAGGGATGGGGTCTGAGTTATGAGTTCTGAGGGATGAGTTCTGAGGGATGAGTCAAGAGTTCTGAAGTCGATGGATGGAAACGGAAAAAAGGATGTTGAGATTTTCCAGGAAGACATCAACCACTCACGCCTCATTTACTCATCCCTCTTCCACTCATCCCTTTTCACCTCCTCACCCTTCCCCTCATCACCCATTGACACAGAACTCATCCCAAAATTTTTCCTTCCGCGTTGTTCTGATTCTGGCTCACGCCCTGGCACTGCTGCCACTGGCGCACCTCATCTTCGCCGCCCTGACCGGCGGATTGACGGTCAACCCAATTCAATACGTCGAACAGCGCCTGGGAGACGCCGCCATTGCCGTACTGACCGCCGACCTGGCGGTCAACCCGGCCGTCACGATCACCGGCTGGCACAAATTGAGCAAACTGGCCCGACCGCTCGGGCTGTATGCCTTCGGTTACGCCTTTGCGCACTTCCTGGTCTTCATCGGTCTGGACTTTGGGTTTTCGGGACCGCTGCTGTGGCAGGAACTTCGCGAAAAGCCCTTCATTCTGTTGGGTTTGAGCGCCCTGATTCTCCTGGCCGCGCTGGCGATCACTTCATTCAAATGGTGGATGCGCAGGCTGGGCAGGAATTGGAAGCGCCTGCACCGCCTGGTGTACGTCGCCGGCATCCTGGTGGTCATCCATTACGGCCTGGCGCTCAAGGGCGACTTCTTCCACCTGCGCGGCAACGAACTGCTGCCGTTGCTGTACGCCGTTGTGATCCTGATCCTACTGGCTATGCGAATTCCGTGGGTCAAGAGACGCCTGAAACGGCGCTGATCCGCCACTGCAGCCCGCGCCTCGGACGCAGCGGGGTTGCGAGCTTTGGGCATGCGATTCCCTGCAGCCGATCGCGTAAGGGTGCCTGTGCCCGTAGGGTGGAGTGGGGAATATGAAGGCTTACCGGTTCGCATTTACCAAAATCCGCCCGATCCGGGCCACGACCCCGGCTATTATTCATGCTCCGTTTAGGATTAATCCGCGTAGCCGCGGACCTGCGTGTCCGCTCTTTGGACGCGATCTGAACGATGGGTTCCGGGACAGCCGGATCCGTTGCCCGAATTGCGGCGTCTTTGCCCCTCCCATCCTACGCGGTACGGGTCGCTGTGCCCTCGCCCCGCAGGGAGAGGGACAGCCCGCGCGGTTGGAAGTCAATTCCATCCGGGTGAGGGTCCCACCGCAGCCTGAACGATGGGTTTCGGGGCAACCGGTTCCCAGGTCCAACCGCGGCGCCTATGCCCTCCACCCATCCTGCGCGGTACGGGTCGCTGTGCCCTCGCCCCGCAGGGAGAGGGACAGCCCGCGCGGTCGGAAGTCAATTCAATCCGGGTGAGGGTCCCACTCCGGCCGTAACGATGGGTTCCGGGGCAGCCGGATCCGTTTCCCGAATTGCGGCGTCTTTGCCCCTCCACCCATCCTACGCGGCACACCGTTCCTCTCTTCTCAATCAGAAATCAGCAATCGACAATCAGCAATTGCTCTACATTCAGCACCTGCCCTCGAAGAGGGTTCTTCATTCAGCATTCAGCATTCAGCATTCAGCATTCAGCATTCTACATTTGTAATGATGGGTTCCGGGGCAGCCGGATCCGTTGCCCGAATTGCGGCGTCTTTGCCCCTCCACCCATCCTACGCGGCACGCCGTTCCTCTCTTCTCAATCAGAAATCAGCAATCGACCATCAACAATTGCCTGCCCTCGAAGAGGGTTCTATATTCCGGATGATGGGTTTCGACCAGCCAGGTTCCAAGGTCCAACCGGTTACCCGTTTTCTTTCAAAACCCCATCCGACATGCGCCACACTTTATCCGACTTTTCAGCGATGCCGGGATCGTGGGTGACGATGACCACGCAGTAATCCTGGTCGTGCGCCAGGTGCTGCAGGATCTCCACCACATTCTCACCGTTAGCCTTGTCCAGGTTGCCGGTCGGTTCATCGGCCAGCAGCACGCGCGCACCGGAGGCCAGGGAGCGGGCAATGGCCACGCGCTGCTGTTCGCCGCCCGAGAGGTTGGCCGGGTAACGCCTGAATTTGTCTTCATGGATTCCAACCGACGCCAGGAACGACCCGGCCCGCCCGGCCGCATCTTTCAACGATAGACCGTTGAGTTCCATCGGGAAGCAGACATTCTCCAGTACGGTCAGCAGCGGGAAAAGTTGAAAGGCCTGGAAGATCATCGAAACCCGTTCGCGGCGGTACTGATCCAGGTCAAGCCTGGCCAGATCCTCCCCGTTGATGTGTATGCTGCCCTGGGTGGGTTGGTCCAGCCCGGCCATGAGCGAGAGCAGGGTGGTCTTGCCGCTGCCGGAGGAGCCCACCACGGCATTGAGTTTTCCGCTTTCAAGGGTGCAGGAGACTGAATCGACCACGTTCCGATTCCCGCTTTTATAGCGGTAGGCGACGTTCTCCAAGGTTAGTTTTGACATGATGGATCCCTATTCCTTGACCTGCAAAAGCTCAAGCGGCTGCTTATGGGTGACCAGGATGGCTCCGCTTACCAAACCGGCCAAAGCCCCGGCCAGGTACAGTCCAGCACTGGTCAGCAAACCACCGGCAGGCATTACCCCCGCTGACATCCACAAAAGGGCAGCCAATCCGAGACCCATGACCGCGCCAATGAGCGAAAGGCAAAAAGAGTCCAGGATCAACGCCACACAGACCGCAGTGCGGGTGATACCAAGCACGCGCAGGATGGCGGCCTCCCTGCTCTTTTGCAGCAGGAGCAAAAAACACAATCCGGCCGCGATCAAGACCGAGACGGCCATCACAACCGGATAAAGCACCTTGAGGATGGACAGGTTCTTTTCAAGTTGGTCGATCACAATCCTCAATTGCTCATCCCAGATCATAAAGCGCAAATCCCGCGTACCCGCTCCGGGGGCTTTGATCACCTTTTGCAGGTCCGAACTGACCTGGGAAAGGTCGCGGTTCCTGGCGGGATCGAGAACGAAATGCGCCACCGTGAAGGCGGTTTTGCTGCGTTCCATGGCTTTAAGCACGGAGAGTGGGATCAGGATCGACTCGCTGCCGATCACCTTTGTTTTGACATGATTGATCGTGACCGCCCGCCCGCCTGAGTACTGCCCAACGATCACACCCGGGGAGATGCTGCCGGACATCTCGCTGACCTTGACCTTATCCCCAATCTCAAGCTGCGCTTGTTCAAGCATGCTGGATGGAATGAGCATTGGGATGCCCTCTTTTTGGATGTCTTCAAGGGTCCATTGCCTGGCAAAGAGGTTCGCATCCCATCCGGAAGCAAAAACCAGTGAACTTGGATCTGCCAGACCGGAAGTGAATGCTTCAGGACCGTCATAGGCGTAGACCGGGACGGAACCCGTCAGCCCGGTTTGAGACCCAGTGCCTTGAATTTTAGACCAAAGGGTTTCCGCTTCGAGGGTGCTGCTGATCACGTAACCGCTGTCCAGGATGCTATTGACGGTATTCAGGTATACAAAGCCATTGCCATGCGGGACGGTCCCAAGGGTCGATCCGGCAGAAGGATCAGCAGGGAGGATGTCGGCTTCCACCACGGTGGTATTGTAGAGACGGTCGATTTCTGCCTGGCTGCGCTGCAGGGTCTGCGATAGCCACCCTGAGGCGAACATAAAGCCCAGGGCGATTGCCAGGGTTAGTATGGATTTGATCCCCGAACGCAGCGCCTGGCGGAAGGCATACCGGCTCAAGGATGCAGGCGTGTATTTTGCCTGTAAGGCGGGTGAGACCCGGGTTGCAGCATCGGCTTTGGGCGATTTATCCACTGCGCCGGTCTGACTGGAAGAGGATGAGGGGTTGACCGGGCCTGCCAGGCTGACATTCGCTGGTTTCTGCTCTGCCGGTCGCTGGATCTGCCCCTGGAGCAAGTCAAAAACAGATCGCCTGGCGAGGAATTGCGCGCCGAGCCAGGAAAACACAGCCAGAAGAAAGAAAATGACAAGGCACAGGATCACTAAAAAGAGGGGATTGAGGTCTGCGGACGGAGCCACCCCGGCGGGGGTGGGAATGGTGGACAGATTGGCGTTGGCTTTACCCAAAGCATCCTTCCAGGAGATCATCCCGCCCAGCAGAATCCCGAATCCGCCGAACAACAGCAGGGGCAAAATCAACTGATGGCTGGCCTGATTTCTTGCGACACCGAGTGCTCGCGAAATCGCATATTCCCGTTTGTGCTGCATCATGTACAGGAAAACCGCCATGCTGAGCGCCACAACCATCAGCAGCCCAAAGGTCAGGATATCTGCAAAGGAGGAGCGGCGGATGGGATCCACGGCAGCCCAATAGGCTGCCCCGCTGTTATCGAGGAAGGTCAGGTTGATGCCCAGTGACTGGAGGGTATTCTGATACTCCTGAATAAAGAGCGCCTGGCTGCGTGAGGAGTCGAGAACAAAGCTGTAACCGGTTTCATCCTGGAATTGTTTTTGAGTCGCTGAGGTAAAACCGGGTTGCAGACTGCCGATGGGGATGTAGGACCAAATGGCGCCATAACGGCTGGTATAAATGCCGACGATCGTGAAGGTATCCTGGTAGGTCGGGTAGCTGCGCCAGAGAACGGTATCGATGCCGTCCCGGATTTGACCATAATAGGTATCGCGCAGCGGACGAAAGGTGAGCTGCAGCTCATCGCCCAGGCTCAGACTACGCTGGCTGGCAAGATCCTCGGGGATCACGATCAATTTTGACCCGGCCAGATCGTCCTGGTGGTTCAACCACCTGCCCGCGGTCAGGGTGTAAAAGTGGGAGGTTTCCTGCATCCTGGGCATGGCGCTCATATCTGCGGTGGCGATGATTCCGAGCGTGTGCAGGTTTTCGTTCAGAATGTCGATCCTGTTTTTGATGGAAGCCATTTCTGGTGAACTGAAGTCAAGGCGCTCATCTTTTGCCACCGCCTTGTACCAGAGCTGTTGATCATCCAGGGGCAGGATCTGAAATCGGAATCGGGTCAGTTGCGTCGGCAGGGAATCAAAGTCATCCCAGGCGCGGATCAGATATCTCTGCCCGACTGTCATTTCCCGGATGGTCGGGATGGCGGATTCGTTTTTATCAAACAAAAACAGGAGAACAACCGAACTGCCTTGACTGGCGTTTTCGGGGAAGGCAGCTAAAAGGGTGTCAATGTCAAATTTGAGGGAATAACCTAATGCATTCCCACCGTCTGGCTGTTTGCCATCCGCCCCGATTTCTTTTTTGTCGAGGAGTTCACCAGTGAACCAGATATCGGTATCATGGACATTGGACCAATACTCTGCGGGTAATGCTTTGATCAGCATTGTGGCATTGGTGCTGAGGAAGCTGGTATTAAAGGTGTGCGACATGATGCCCGAGACCACTTCAGCAGGGTTGCCATAGGCAAAATGGGGGCTGGAGTTGATCAGACGGATCCCGGCTGAAACATCCCCCGATTGGGGATCTTTAACGTTTTCGAGGACGCCAATCGAGCGGTAGTAGCTGCCCAAAACCCCGGTTTCACGCTGTACCAGGATGAATCCAACCGCTTTCGTGATAAAGACAAAGGAAATTAACCCAAACAAGGCCAGCAAAAGAATAGATCTGAACGGTTTACGCAGACTGGCAGTCAAGAAAATATTAGTTTTCATAAAATCCATACTTTTTTGGTTTATGTCATCATTGATTCAATTATTGTAATTCTCTTGCCATTATAGACGTAACGATGGGTTTTGGACAACCGGTTCCCTGGTCCAACCGCGGCGCCTTTGCCCCTCTCCAATCCTACGCGATACGGGCCGCTGCGCCCTCGCCCCGCAGGGAGAGGGACAGCTCGCGCGGTCGGAAGTCAATTCCATCCGGGTGAGGGTCCCACACCGGCCGTAACAATGGGTTTCGGGCAGCCGGTTCCCAGGTCCAATTGCGGCGCCTATGCCCTCCACCCATCCTACGCGATACGGGCCGCTGCGCCCTCGCCCCGCAGGGAGAGGGACAGCTCGCGCGGTCGGAAGTCAATTCCATCCGGGTGAGGGTCCCACACCGGCCGTAACAATGGGTTTCGGGCAGCCGGTTCCCAGGTCCAATTGCGGCGCCTATGCCCTCCACCCATCCTACGCGATACGGGCCGCTGCGCCCTCGCCCCGCAGGGAGAGGGACAGCTCGCGCGGTCGGAAGTCAATTCCATCCGGGTGAGGGTCCCACACCGGCCGTAACAATGGGTTTCGGGCAGCCGGTTCCCAGGTCCAATTGCGGCGCCTATGCCCTCCACCCATCCTACGCGATACGGACCGCTGCGCCCTCGCCGCGCAGGGAGAGGGACAGCCCGCGCGGTTGGAAGTCAATTCCATCCGGGTGAGGGTCCCACTCCGGCCGTAACGATGAGTTTCGGAGCAACCGGTTCCCTGGTCCAATGCCCCTCCACCCATCCTGCGCGATTCGGGCCGCTGTGCCCTCGCCCCGCAGGGAGAGGGACAGCTCGCGCGGTTGGAAGTCAATTCCATCCGGGTGAGGGTCCCACTCCGGCCTGAACGATGGGTTCCGGGGCAGCCGGATCCGTTTCCCGAATTGCGGCGTCTTTGCCCCTCCACCCATCCTACGCGGCACACCGTTCCTCTCTTCTCAATCAGAAATCAGCAATCGACAATCAGCAATTCCTCTTCATTCCGTTATAATCTTCTCATGCCTTCCACTTTTCCCCGCCTCACCCCGCTCACCGACTCCGCTTTGCTCCTCGAACTCGGCGACGCCATCGATCCTGACCTCAACGCGCGCGCGCACGCCCTGGCCGCCGCGCTGCGCTCCTCCGGACTGCCCGGGCTGGGGCAGGCCGTGCCGGGCTACGCCTCGCTGCTGGTGCCATACGATCCGGCCCAACTCGCCTTCTCCGCGCTTTCGGATTGGCTACGCGCAAATATCGAGACTATCCAGCCTCTCCCGGCCGCCCAATCCCGCACCGTCGAGATCCCCGTGCGCTACGGCGGCGCGGACGGGCCCGACCTGGACTTCGTCGCCGCACACAACCATCTCACCCCGGCCGAGGTAATCGCCCGGCATACCGCGCCTTTGTACCCGGTCTACTTCATGGGCTTCGCGCCCGGTTTCCCCTACCTGGGCGGGCTCGACCCGCGCATCGCCGCCCCGCGCCTAACCTCTCCGCGCACGCGCATCCCGGCCGGCTCGGTCGGCATCGCCGGCAGCCAGACCGGCGTCTACCCGCTCGAAACGCCCGGCGGTTGGCGGTTGATCGGCCGCACCGAACGGCTGCTCTTCGATCCCTCGCGCGAGCCGCCCTTCCTGCTCGAGCCCGGGGATCGGGTGAAATTTGTGGCGGTGTGAGCCGAACGGTATTCGTTGGGTCGTTGATAAACCAGTTACCAAAATCGACTCCGCCGTTCACCGTCCTCTCTTCACCTTCTTCATTCAGCATTCATCATTCTACATTCCACATTTCCCGCCCATGCTCGAAATTCTCTCTGCCTCCCCCTTCTGCACCATTCAAGATTCCGGCCGCGCCGCCTGGCGTCCGTTCGGCCTGCCCGCCGCCGGGCCAATGGACCCCTTCGCCTTCACCGCCGCCAACCTGCTGCTCGGCAACCCGCCCGGCGCGGCCGGTATCGAAATAGGTCCGGGTGAACTGACTCTGCGCAGTTGGGACGACTGCCTGATCGCCCTGGCCGGCCCCGGGCTGGCGCTGCGCGTCGACGGCGCCATCATGCCGGATTGGAGCGCCGTTTTCGTGCCGGCCGGCTCCTCATTGCAAATCGAGCGCTCCGGCGCCGGCGTGTGGGGCTACCTGGCCGTCTCCGGCGGCCTGCAGACCGAACTCATCATGGGCTCGCGGGCCGCCTACCGTCCCGCCGGGCTGGGGCAGGCCGTATCCCCCGGCGCGCTGCTGTCCACCGCCGCCCAACCGCCCGATGTGGGCCTTCGCGCCGGCGCGACCCTGCCGCCCGCCGGACGCCCGCCCTATTCGCTCGACCTGCACCTGGCCGCGCTGCCTGGCCCGCACGTCGGGCGCTTCACCCCGGAGGCGCTCGCGGCGTTCCACAGTGCGGTCTTCAGCGTCTCCGGCCTCGCCGACCGGACCGGCTACCGCCTGGACGGCCCGCGCTTGGACCATGTTCGATCCGGCGCTCAGGGGGATGGAGCCGACATCCTCTCGGCCGGACTGCTGCCCGGCTGCGTGCAGGTGCCCGCCTCCGGTCAGGCGGTGGTGTTGATGGCGGACGCGCCCACCTCCGGCGGCTACACCCAGATCGCCTCGCTGCCGGCGCTCGATCGCGCGCTCCTGGCTCAGGTGCCGCCCGGCGAAGGCCGCATCCGCTTTCGCGAAGTTTCGCTTGCCGTAGCCCAGGCGCGCACGCAGGAACAATGGAAGATCCTGCGCACTGGCATCCAACCCACTGAAACGGAAAACCTGGGCTGGGCAGGAGGCTAAATCCTTTTTTATCCTGCAAATCCTGTCCATCCTGTTTTCCCGATCCTCTCACGTCGGGTTTCGGGGTGAGCCTGGACCAATCGACGAGTCTCGCCGCACACCCCTTTACGCGACCTCGACTCTTTACGTTGGGTTTCGTTTCGGCATATACTTACCTGTAGCAGATGTAAATAACACTCAACCTAACCTACATATTTTCTTTCCTCACATCCTCTTCATCCTCCCCATCCCTGTGAATTCTTCCAGGAGCCCCATGACCCTCATCCACCGCAATGTCGAAGCCTGCCGCGCCGGAACCTTCCCGCCGCTCATCTGCCGTTTACCCTCCGGCTGGGCGGTGCTGTGCGATATGCAGTACCTGCGCGGCTACACCATCCTGCTGGCCGACCCGGTCGTGTCTTCTCTGAACGCGCTCGATCGCGCCGCGCGGGCGGCCTACCTGCTCGACACGGCCGTCATCGGCGACGCCCTGATCGAGGTCACCGGCGCCTACCGCATCAACTACGCCACCATGGGCAACAGTGAGCCCGCGCTGCACACGCACATCATCCCGCGCTACCGGACCGAGCCGGACGCCTACCGCAAAATCGGGCCGTGGTCGTATCCGGACGAGATCCTCAACGGCACCCCCTTCGACCCGATTCGCGACGCGGACCTCATCGCCCGATTGGCCGGGGCCATCCAGAAACGGCTGTGATGAACGGGATAGAAATCCATACTGGGTTTCGTTTCAGCACACGGTTAACCTCGGCATAGGGTAAGAACACTCAACCCAACCTACATCTCTTCTTCAAATCCTTTTCATCCTCCCAATCCCTGTTCATTCTTTTTCTGTATCTCTGCAACCCCAAAATTTGTCTATAATAAGGTGTGTTCTTTCTCATCAACTCAGAACTCATTGCACAGAACAATCTGACCTAACCTATGGAAATTGATCTCAATTGCGATATGGGCGAATCCTTCGGCCGCTACACGCTCGGCCAGGATGCCGCCCTGATGCCCCTCATCACCTCTGCCAACATTGCCTGCGGCTGCCACGCCGGCGACCCGCTGGTCATGCAGGCCACCCTGCGCCTGGCCGGGCAGCACAACGTGGCCGCCGGCGCGCATCCCGGCTGGCCGGACCTGCAGGGCTTCGGCCGGCGTGAGATGACCTTTTCGCCCGCCGAGGCCGAGGCCCTGGTGCTCTACCAGATCGGCGCGCTGGCCGCGTTCGCCCGCGCCGAGGGGCTCGAATTGACCCATGTCAAACCCCACGGCGCGCTCTACAACCAGGCCGCCCGCGACCCGGCCCTGGCGGCCGCCGTGGCGCGCGCCGTCCGGCGCTTCTCCCGCCATCTGGTGCTGGTGGGGCTGGCCGGGTCCTGTTCGCTGGCCGCGGCCGCCGAAATCGGCCTGCCCGCCGCCGCCGAGGGCTTCCCCGACCGGGCTTACCTGCCGGACGGCTCGCTCATGCCGCGCAGCCAGCCCGGCGCTGTGCTCGAATCGCCGGTCGAGGTGGCGCGCAACGCCGTCCGCCTGGCCCAGGCGGGCATTGGAACGGGCGCCATCGACACGCTGTGTCTGCACGGCGACCACCCGCGCGCCGTCGAAAACGCCCGCGTTGTGCGGGACGCGCTGCAGCTCGCCGGGATCGAAATCGCCCGTTTCAGCGGGTCACAATTCTGAACGTTCTTTTGTAATCAGCATCCATGAAGGATTCTCTTATGTTGAAAAAATTTCGCATTGCCCTTTTGCTCGGATGGATTCTGGGTTTGTCCGCCTGCGCCGGCCAGCCGACGCTGGCGCCCATTGTGACTCAAACCCCGCTGCCCGAGATTGCTTCTCCCACCCCGACCCAGTCACCCATCATTGTCACCCCCACGGGCGCTCCATCTTCCGCCGTAACGCCCACCGAAAACGTCGCTCCCACGCTTGAGACCTCCGGCGCCGGTCTGCCGGATATTAGCGCCGCAAACTACCTGGACGACCGCAGCACCCCGGCCGCGGTCATGCTTTCCTTCTTCAACGCCATCAACAAACACGAGTATTTGCGCGCTTATTCGTATTACACCAACTTTACCGATCTGGGCACGCTCGACCAGTTCACGGCCGGCTACGAAACCACCCAGTCAGTGGCAGTCGTCATCGGTGAGATCTCCGGTGAGGGTGCGGCCGGCAGCCTGTATTACACGGTTCCGATGGTTCTGAACGTCACCAACACTGCCAATGCCGCCCAAAAATACGCCGCCTGCTACGTGGTGCGCCTGCCGCAGCCTGGCAACTACGGTGAACCGCCCATCACGCCCATGCACATCGAGCGCGGCACGGCGAAGTCGATCGCGGCCGGCACCGCGGATGCGGATGCGCTGGCCTCGGCCTGCCCTGAACCGGATTATCCGACCGGTCCGGGGGCTGCCCCGGCCCAACTCGAATCGCTGACCGACCTCAGCAGCCAGAACTACATCGATAACCGTTCCGATCCCGTGGCGGTCCTCAGTTCGCTGTTCAACGCGGTTAACCGCAAGGAATACGTGCGGGCGTACTCTTACTGGCAGACCCCGCCCAAGGATTACGCCGCCTTCGCGGCCGGTTACGCCAACACCGAAACGGTCAAGCTCCAGTTCGGCACGGCCACGCCGGATGCCGGCGCCGGGCAGATCTATTACGCCCTGCCGGTGGCCATGAAAGCGACTCTGACGGACGGCAAGAGCCAGACCTTTGTCGCCTGCTACACGCTGCACCTTGCCCAGCCTGGCATTCAGGGTACGCTGCCCTTCGCGCCCCTGGGAATCAAAAGCGCCACCGTCAAGCAGGTCGATAACAGTACGGATGTGACCCCGCTCCTGGCCACCGCCTGCCAGTAAAGGAAGTCTCTGCCGGTGTGCGGCGTAGAAATTATTCGTCGCACACCGAATCGACGGTTCACGCATCACGCTTCACTCATCCCATCTTCTTTCATCCTTCAGCATTCCGAGGAGTCCCATGTATCAAACACCCGCCCCCTCATCCGCCACCCCCCGACCGGTGGTTTCGCCGCTCGAACTCAAGTTGAAGCTGCAAAACCGCCTGCGCTCCGGCGCCTCCTGGTTCTACTGGATCGCGGTCCTTTCGATCATCAACTCCATCCTGATGATGGCCAGTTCCAAAATCAGCTTCATTTTTGGGCTGGGCATCACCCAGATCATCGACGCCATGGCGTATCTCATCGGCCAGGACCTGGGCCTTGAATCCGTCAACACCGTGCGCATCATCGGTTGGGTGATGAACCTGGTCATCGTCGGCATTTTCGCCCTTTTTGGCGTATTCGCCAACAAGCGCAAACGCTGGGCTTTCTATGTGGGGATGGGGCTCTACGGCCTGGATGCCCTGGCGACGCTGTTCGTCTGGGATAGCCCCGACCTCCTCAGCTTCGCCTTCCACCTGATCGTGATCTGGGGTCTGGTCAGCGGCCTGCGCGCCCTGGGCCAGCTCGAAAAGCTCGATGAGGCTCTGCGCCAGTCCGGCGTCCTTCCACCCCAGCCGCCCACGATTACGCCGGCGTGAGGTCCGGTATTGGGTATCCGGTATTCGGTATCCGGTATTCGGACGAAATTCTGCATCGACACCTACCCCATACCGAATCAACGAATACCGAATACCGAATCAACGAATACCTCTTCACCCTCCACCCTTCACCCCTCACCTCCTCCCATGAACTACACTTCCCGTCCGTTCGACCCCAAAAAAGATTACCCGGCCATGCGCAAGCTGCTGCAGGCGGCCTACGCCATCAATGGGCCGCTGGTCTATGCCACGGTCGGCGATCTGGACTGGTGGCGCGCTGAGCGCGATGACCCCAGGGACTGGTCCTTCCTGCGCCTGTGGTGGGACGAGCGCGGCGAGTTGGGCGGTTTTGCCTGGCAGGGGGGTAATCAGGTGGATCTGTTCTCGCATCCCACCCGCCGGCGCGTCGAAGCCGACATGTTGGCCTGGTCCGAGCAACAGCAGCGCGAGAAACTTGCCGGTTCCAACGGCCAACGCGCGTGGCGCGCCTGGGCCCTCACCAGCGATTCATCCCGTCAGACGCTGCTGGGCCGCAACGGCTACCAGCGCGCCAGCGATTCCTTCGCCTTCTTCAATTACCCCCTGGAAGGTGAAGTGCCGCCCACCGTTTTACCGGACGGTTTCAAGATCCGTCCGGTGGCAGGCAAGGAGGAATATAAAGCCCGCGTGGAATTGCATCGCCAGGCGTTCGATCCCTCGCGCTTCACGGCGGCCAAATACCGCGCCGTCCGCAGCCAGCCCACCTACCGCCCTGACCTGGACCTGGTGGTCGCCGCCCCGGACGGGACCCTGGCGGCATTCGCCATCCTGTGGTTCGACGAGGCCAACCGCATCGGCGAGTTCGAGCCGGTCGGCTGTGCCCCGCAGTTCCGCCGCCAGGGGCTCACCCGCGCGCTGCTGCTCGAAGGCCTGCGCCGCCTGCGCCGGCTGGGCGGGCGGTTCGGGCACGTCTACTGCGACGCCAGCGAGGAACCGGCCATGAAGCTGTATGCCTCGGTCGGTTTCAGGGAAGTCGACCGCGTGATGGCCTGGGAGAAGGAATTATAGCTTTTAGCTTTTAGCTTTTAGCTTTTAGCTTTTAGCTTTTAGCTTTTAGCTTTTAGCTTTTAGCTTTTAGCTCTTGGCTCTTGGCTTATAGCTCTTGGCGAATTGTGATTTGTATTAACAACTAACAGCGAATGGCTGATCGCTAATGGCTAACAGCTGATCGCTAATCGCTAATTGCTAATGGCTAACAGCTAATAGCTAACCGCTAATCGCTAATCGCTAATTGCTAATCACCATCTCAGCGCAGGATCAACGGCAGGTACAATGGTCCCCTGGGTTTGATGAAACGGCGCGCCTGTTGGAACGGTGGTGAGCACCAGGAGCGCGATCAGGCATAGAAAGGCTGCATGGATGGGTTTCATGCTGAAAATCCTCCTGTTGTATTCGAAAACGGACCAGGATCGATCGAAGTGAAGGCTTATCGGATGGATTCTTGGAGTTTATCGGAGGACATCACAAGGATTTAGGCGACCGTGGATCCTGGAGCCCTTTCAAAGCCGCCTCCGCCTCATCCAGGTGCGCGTTGCGGTGCTGGTATCGTTCCACCCAGCGCGGATTGTTCACATACACCCGCTCCAACCATCGCTCCGGATATTCCTCCAGGCGCCGGTCGAGCGTTTCGGCAGCTTCCAGCGCCAGGCGCACAGCTTCGTGGGGTGGGATGGCCGCCCACAGCGGCAGCGCCAGGTCGTTGACAATCACATCGATCGCCGGCGCATAAAGTTTGCCGTCCTGTTCGGTCCTGTCCAGCATTATTAAGATCTTTCGATCCCAAAAGGCCAGGTGCGCCAGCACCACCGCCACAGTCCAATCCTCCCCCACCCGCGTCAGCAGCGCGGTGTCGTCCAGATTACCCAGGCGGCGGATGCGTTCCGTCGCCGCCCGATTTCTTTCGCTGAATGAACGGTCGATTGCCATACTGTCTACTCCATCAGTCGATCGGATTGCGTTGATTGAAGATTATTGTCGCTTTTCAGAATTAGTTGTATAGGAATTCGATCAAGAATTCAAGCCTGAATCGGGAACTTTTGGAGAACCTGCGGCGTCTGAGCATTATCCGGACCCGGTCAAGGGTCGCTAACCCTTCGATGGGGATCCGCCAGACAAACCAAAGGAGTCGAAATGCCACGCAAGTCGTATTTTAATCTGATCTTTATCGCCGCATTACTGCTCGGGTTGGCCTTCAGCGTTCTGCCGTCCGGCGTCGTTTCAGCCGATGGCGGGACCACCGTCAGCGCGGCCAAACTCGGCCAGCTCAACAAGGCCTACATCGCGCAGGTGAAAGAACTGGCCTACCAGAAGGAACTGCTGGCGTATGCCAGAGAACGCCTGACCATCGTGGAGGACCTTCAGGGTGACTTCAAGCCCACCGATGCTGCATACAACACCCTGCAATGGTACCTCAACGCCCTGAACACGCGCATCACCAACGCGGATGCCGCCGTCCAGAGCGCCGATCAACTCCTGTCCGATCACAAGGGCTTCGAGGTCAGCGGGTATGGCTTCAAGGTGTCCATCAGCAAGGTCACCGATTTGAAGGTCACCGAGGCCACCCTCAAGTCCGCCACCGAGCAGGTGGCCTTATCCGGCAAGAATCTGCGCCGCGCCATGCGCCTGATCGACTCGGCCATCGAGAAGTTCGCGGAGTAAGCTGCCCGCCCCTGCGCAGCTTGATCCTTCGGGGTTTCGCCCATGCTTTTCCGGGCGGAACCCCGATTTGATTATCGATCGAGGTCGATCCTCCACTTTTGCACCCAATCACTGTCCGCGCGTTCCAATCGTTTTTTCTTCAAATTTTCACGCATCAGCCAACGCACGTCGGGATCCGCGCATTCGAACCAGCGCTCGAGAAAGGCTTTGCCATCCGCCCAGGATGCCACGGCCGCGACGCTCCAACCGTAACCCAGCGTCTGGCGCAGGGCTCGAAAATCGTCCGTTTTTCGCTCCACGGCCCGGCTCAGCGAAACCGTAATGCCGTCCAGGATTTGTAGCACCTCGCGGACGGCCGCCGGGTCGTTCAGCAGGGACGGTTCGCACAACGCCACTGCCACGGCGCGCTGTTCCAGAAACGTTCCGGCCGCCCAGGGACGCATCTGCGCCAGTAAACCGGGCATGTCGGCGGCGCCGTATTTTTGCAAGGCCCAGGCCACCGCCTCGCGAACGCGCCAGCGCCGGTCGCTCGCATATTCCCGCAGTTTTGGCATCCAGTCGAGCTCGCCGCCGGCCAGGAGCCTGCCCAACCCGAATACGCCGCAAAATACCCCAAACACCTGCGGTGAATTCTCTTCCACTTCGGTCGAATCCCGGGCGATCAGGCTTAAGATCATCTCACGGCTGGCTTCCTGAAAAACCGCTTCTGCCAGTTCAAGGTTGCCGCGTGGGCCGGGCAGATGACTGTTGGCGCAAAGATAGCCGGGCCAGTCCGGACACTCGCGTAAAGCGCTGCGATACAGGTCGATTTTAGAGGACATTTTCGGAATTCCCTCTCAGAACTTCCCCGGGAAATCTTTCGATGAAGTATCGAATGATTGCTTAATCTCGTCCCAACGGTTCCAGCCTCACCGGCATCCCCCGCCGCGCGTCCGCCAGGGCGCAGGCCGAACGCACCGTCGCTGCCAGCCGCGGGCTGGCGTCCGCGTGCAGCGCGATGGCTTCATCGCTCATACCCAACGACAGGCCCACCAACAGGTGGTCGAGCAGTTCATAGCTCATCCCGATGGCTTCCTCGTTGGGCAGCCCGGCCGCCAGATCGCCGCTCGAAGGCTGGGTGATGATACTCTCGGGCAGGCCCAGTTCCCGTCCCAGGGCGCGAATCTGCGTCTTGAACAGGTGGCTCAGCAAGGCCAGGTCGCCCACCCCGTCGCCGTGCGGATCGTAGAAACCGATCGACCATTCGGAGCGGTCGGTGGTGCACACCAGCAGGCAGTCCTGGCGCGCGGCCCGCAACGAAAGCGCCAGCATGCGCGCCCGCAGCTTGCCGAGGACAAAGGCCTGCGTCTGACCGGCATAACGCCACATCCAGCGCTGCAAAGCGCCGGCGGCCAGTCCGCGGCGCTGCCCGTAGGCGTATTCCTGAACCCAGGGGAACAAGGCCGGAGCGCCGCTCAAACGCCGGATCCCGCGCATCCAACGTTCCAGCAGCGTGCGGTTTCTGGCCACCTCCTGCGGGGTATCGTCATACAGGCCCAGCCAATCCATCAATGAGGTCATGTCGGCTTCGCTGGTACGCAATCCCAACGATCGCACGACCGCGTGCGCCTGTTCGTGCAGCTTCGAGTCGCTGTCGCGTTCGGGCAGCATCAGAACGTGCACCTGTTCGATGGGCAGCGCCCGCGCGCACAGATAAGCGCACACGCTCGAATCCAACCCGCCGCTCAAACCGGTCAACACGCCGCGCGCGCCGCGGCGGGCCACTTCTGTCTGAATAAAGGTCGAAATCCGCTCGATCTCGGCCTGCGGATCGAAAATCAAAGCCCACTCCAACGGATTTCGGTCGGTTTCGATCGTCATTTTTCATGCTCCTGCGTTTTCAGGGCGAACCACGGCACGCTTTTTGGCACCCGAATCCCGTGCGTCCTGATTGACGAGAGGATTGCGTCTCACATCCTGGATATTTACATCAATTTAACAATCATACGGCATTTTCAACCCGAAAACGCCGGTCGAATGTTCATAGCCGGCCCCTTCCATTGACCAGGCGCAGGCCATCCCAACCAGCCCACCTGCGCGTTCAGGCCGGACCTTACCAAACCGGTTCGGGCGTGAAACCACCATTCCGTGGCTCCGGTTAACCAGCCTCGAGCCAGGGACCCCTGGCAAACGCTCCTGGCCGGGATGTCATTACTTTACCGCCGCAAACCGGCTCATCGGAGTCGGCCGCATGCGATTCCTGAAATCATGTCAGATCATCAGGCCTGGCCCTACCCGGGCCCGATCGAAAATCTCGCCTTAACGGCCAATCACTTGCCTCTGCCCGCTAACTGTAAACTGCTGAAAGCGAACCGCTAAAAGCTGATCTCTATCCCCCCAACTTTTGCATGGCCTGGTATAGAGGTTTCAGCCGGTCATACATCTTCAGGTACACTTTGGCGTACAGTTCATCGTAAATCGCGTGCACCTTTGGATCCGGCTCGAAGGTCTGTGAAACGCGCGTCATCTCGCGCACCGCGCTGGCGAAATCCGGGTGCAGCCCGATGCCGACCGCGGCATCGATGGCCGCGCCCAGCCCGGAGGCTTCGTAGACATGCGGCCGGGATGCGGCCAGCCCGAATACATCCGCGGTGAGCTGCATGCCGGCGTCGCTTTGCGAGCCGCCGCCCGCCACGCGCAGCGCTTCGATCTTCACGCCGCTGCTTTTCGAAGTCCGTTCGGCGCCCTCGCGCAGCGCGTAGGCCAGTCCCTCGAGAATGGCGCGGTACAGATGCGCCCGCGTGTGCACGTCCGCAAAACCAATCACCGCGCCGCGCGCCTCGGGACCCGGCTTGCGCAGACCCGGCGACCAGTACGGCTGCAGCACCAGGCCGTCCGATCCCGGCGGTGCCTGGCGCACGAGTTCGTCGAAGAAAATCTCGGCCTCCACGCCCTGTTCGGATGCGCGCAGGCGTTCTTCGTGCCCGAACTCCTGTTTGAACCAGCTTACCATCCAGTAACCGCGAAAGATCTGCAATTCCAGGTTATAGGCCCCCGGAACCGCCGAAGGATACGGTGGAATCAGAGGAATGATTTCGATGTAGCGGTCGTGGGTGGTGTTGATGGTCGCCGTCGTGCCGTAACTCAGGCAGGCAATGTGCGGGTCCAGCGCGCCCGAGCCGATCACCTCGCAGGCTTTATCCGCCGCGGCTGCGATCAGCTTCAACCCAACCGGGATGCCGGTGGCGGCAGCGGCTTCGGGTGTGATCTCACCCAGCGGCTGGCCGGGCGGCACCAATTCCGGCAGCACCCGCGGATCCATGGGCACAGCCTGCCACTTCCAGTCGTGTTTACCGGCCCATTTTTGGGTTTTGTAATCGAACGGGACGTAGCCCACCTGCGAACCGACCGAATCGACGAACCGGCCGGTCAGCATAAAGGTCAGGTAACCCGATAGGAACAGATATTTGTAGGTCTTGTCCCAGATTTCGGGCTGGAATTTGCGAATCCAGTTGACTTCGGCCTCGGCCTGCAGGTAGGCCACGGTATCGCTGGCTCCGGCCAGCGCGAAGGCCAATCCCCACAGCCCACTGACGGGCTTCAGGCCTTTCGTTTCGCGCTGGTCCAGCCAGTGAATGGCCGGGCGCAGCGGCCGGCCCTCCCGGTCGACGTTGACCAGCGTCGAACGCTGCGTGGTCAGCGCCACCGCCGCGATACTGCCGCGATCCACGCCCGGCTGCTGCCACAGACCCTGGCAGGCCTGGCAAACTGCGTTCCAGAACACCAGCGGATCCTGCTCGGCCAATCCCGGCCCTTCCGAATAGTAGGATTCAATGGGGATGCGCTGCTTGGCCAGCAGGTTTCCGCGCGGATCGAAAAGCAGGGCGCGCACGCTCTGCGTGCCATTATCGATTGCCAGCAAATTTTCGGCGGGCATGGGGGCTCCGAGGGATAAGATAATTACTGGGATTATTGTAGTCCAAAAGTGTAAATCGGTATTCGTTGATTCGGTATTCGATGCGGGTATGGCGTGAGCTGGAAATTTTGGATTGCATCGATCGGGTGCGAAGTCTTTCCTGACCAATCCTCAATCAGCAATCGACGATCGGCAATTCTTCCGCTTCCCTCTTCCCTCTTCCATCTTCCCTTTTCACTCCTCACTCTTCACGCTTCTCTCCTCACTCTTCACTCTTACCGAATACCTCATCAACGAATCCCCAATACCCTCTTCACACCGAATAATACAACTCGTGTATTCTTGCATAGCGGGCTACTTCCCACTGCCAGCGGATGTTGTCCCAGCCCAACTTGGGTTGAATCATGGCGCGCATATCCTCGATTTCGTACAACCCGCCGCGTTTCACCTGCAAGCCCAGGCGCAGCCGGCGCAACAGCAAATCGTCCAGGTGCACCACCGCGCCGTCGTGAGCCGCCCAGTGCAGCTCGGCCCACATGGCCGGCAGCTGTGGATAAATGCTCTGCAACTCATCCACCGGCGTGGAGGCCAGCAGAGCCGGCAATTCGCGACCGTAGCGCCCCGCCAGATAAGACCAACCGGCCGGATCCAGCGAAGTGCTGTAAGGCATCTCCCCATCCGGCTCGAAGATCGGCTGGTCGGCACTGAAGGGCCGCAGCCCGGGCAGGCGTGCGCGCAGCGCATTCAAGGCCCGCGCCGCCGTCAGGCGAAATGCCCCCAATCTGCCGCCGGTTACGCTCACCAGGCCGTTCTCCTCCCGCAAGGTGCCCAGGACCGGAGCCGCCGCAGTCCCTTCCGGCGTTTGCTGAACGCCGGCATGGCAGGCCAGCACATCCCCCAATCCCAGTTCCAGGGTCGGGAAGGCAAATTTGAGTCCTTCCAGCAGGTATTCGATCTCCTGGGCGCTGATCGACGGCTCGGCCATGTCCTCCGGCAGACGGTATTCCAGGTGCATACCGCCCACGCTGACCACGCCGTTCCAGGGAATAAAAGACAGCGGCCGGCCATCCCGCGGGTGAGAAACGGTCAACCCGCAGGTCAGCGGCAGGCGTTCGCCGGGCAGGAACAGATGCGAACCAATCCATTGGCGCAACTGGCGCCTGCCGCCCGCCTTGGAATGCAGTTCATCGCAGCTCGTTCCGGAGGTGTTGATCACCCCGCGCGCCTGGGCTTCAGCGGTGCGTCCGTCCTCGCCCTGAGCGCGGTCGCGCAGCACGGCGCCGCACACCTGTCCGTACGCCGTGAACAAAAGCTGTTCGGCGCGCACGTAATTGATGGCCACCCCACCGTAGTTGACGCCCTCGCGGATCAGGCGCAGCACCAGGCGGGCGTCGTCCAGGCAGGCGCCTTCGCCGCGTTTCCCGTGGCTTAACCCTTTGGTGCGCAAGTGGGGGACTTCGAAGGTCAAATCCCGGGCCGGGATGGATTTGCCCGGCCAGGAACTGGACGCCTGACCCGGATAGGCGGCCTGATAACAGGCCATCGACCGGACCAGGTTGGGCGCTTCGCGCAGCAGCCTGTCCCGTTCGCGGACCAGTTCTTCCACCGGCAGGCCGGAGTCATTCCAAACCTGAATCTGCTTGCCGGAACGTCCGGAGGCGCCGAAGGCAAAATCATTCGCCTCCACCAGCAGCACGCGCAGGCCGGCGCGCGCGGCATAATTGAAAATGCCCGCCCCGCTGATGCCCCCGCCCACCACCAGCAAATCCCAGGACCGTTCGATGGTGCTCCAGATGTTTTCCCGGCTGTCTTTTCCCCACATAGCTGCCCCCATTGGAAGATCAGAATGCCACAGAGATCACAGAGATCGCAGAGAGAGGAAGACGACTGCGCCATCCTCCAGCGTCCCCCAGCTCCCATCCGGTTGGGCCTGCAGGTTGCGTGCCACGCCCGAAGTCGATGCAACCCTGGCCGCCACGGATAGCATCAACCGGGTGAACCGATCAGCGCTGGCTCAGACGTCGCCGTGTTCCAACCATCGATCGGCGTCTTCGTCGCCGGGACGCAGCCGGTCAGCGCGAACAGCAACACCAACCCAACCGGCCGGATTCTTCGCAGTGCGGTTGTGAACACGCTTTCCTCCCCTTGCCAATGCGGATCGAATACCCCCGAATTTATTGTATATCATAATAGTTTATGGGTTTTCGAATCTTGATTGGAAAAGGGTTGTGAATTGAAACCTGTGGCCGACGCATTTCTTGCTCTTCACTCATGGCGCAAGATCCAAATGGCTTGCCTTGTTTTAGTTTCCGGTATATAGTTGGTAAAAATTGCAATCGCATTGTAAATAAGACTTTCTTGCTCGCGCCGGTCTCCGACCGCGCGCGCCCGTGCGATACCAAACGTTGGACGCATTCCAATTTTCTTCTCTTCAAATCCTTTTCACCCTCGGTATTCCTGTCAATTCTTCTTCAACGGTCGCCACGCCAGCCCACGGGGCACATGCAAGCCCGGGCGCAGCTTGAACTCAATTGATTGACGCGGTCCATATTCCCCGCTGGGCCCTTACGCCGTGGTGACACCTGTCGAAATCGCCCCTCGCCCGCGCTGGTCTCTTCCCCCGGATCGGGTGCACTCCGTGCGGAGCCTGCCGCGGCCTGCCTGAGAAAACCCTTATCATTGGAAGCATGCTCATCATGAAGTCAGTCATCCGGCACCCCTGCTACTGACATCGAGAGTCGACCGGCGCCGGCAAAGAGCGGACACGCAGGTCCGCGACTACGCGCTTTTTTTTCGATCCTCTTCATCTTGTGTATCCCTGTGCATTCCTCTTCTCTTCCAATCCTTTCCATCCTGTGCATCCTGTCAATTCTTCTTCTCTTTTCAAATCCTCCCCATCTTCTTCATCCCTGTGCATTCCTCTTCATCACCCGCCACGCCATTAACGTCAACCATCGCGACGGTTCTTTCTTCTGCCCGAATTCCCAATCCTTCCAGGCTGTCCAGACCGACTCGACCGTAAATCGCCCCTGATCGTCGGCCTTTCTCTGCAGCACCCCCAACATATCCTGCAGGCGGGCGTCGCCTTTGAGCCACGCGAAACCCGACAGGACGTCCAGTACGTGCATCAGGTCGTACCACACGAACGGCGCCTTGAGTTTGCGGAAATCGGTGCCCATGTAGAAGATATACGGATGGCGCGTCCGGCTGTCGCTCCACAGGCTCAGCAGCGCCTCGGCGCCGCTGCGGGCGGCCGAACTGTCGCGCAGCCAATCGACCTGCGCGCACAGCTTCAACATGGCCAGCGTGGCGAACGGGCACGGATCTTCCCTGCGCCCCGGCCCGCGGAAGCTGCCCAATTCCTGCGATACGACGCACGGCCAGCCGTTCTCACGCGCCAGCCCGGCCAGATAGGCAATGCCTGCCCTCACCCTGGGATCTTCCTGCAGGCCAAATTTCACCAGTGCATACAGGATCAGCGGGGCGTCGCACAGCGCCCAGGCCCACACCTCCCGGCCCGTCCCGCCGTACGCGCTGGAAACGGCTGCCGACAGTTGAAAGGGTCCCTCCGCCGACGGATGCTCGAAAATGCGCGCAGTGATCTGATCAACGCCCGGGTCATCGGCCCGCAGCCCCAAATCGGCCAGAAAGGTCAGCCTGTGAAAGGGCTGCCCGGCGCTCTTATGACTCGCGATAACCTTTCCCGGCCAGTTGCCCAGTTCCGTCACCAGCGCCTGCACGCGGCTATCCGCCAGCATGCCCGCGCGGGCGGCTTTCACCGCGTCATCCTTCTCGGACTGCCCAAGCATGTCCATCCGGGTGCGGTAGGCGATCCAGGCATCCCCTTCCAGAAGCCAATCGATGGGAGCGTCCATACTTTCCCCTTTCTGATAATCAACGATTACTTGCGCGCGTCTTTACAATACCAGACGTTGGACGCATTCCAGTTCTCTTCTCTTCAAATCCTCTTCACCCTCTGCATCCCTGTTTCTCATCGCCCGCCGCGCCAGCCCACGGGGCACATGCAAGCCCGGGCGCAGCTTGGCCTCGATCGATCGACGCGGTCCATATTCCCCGCTGGGCCCTTACGCCGTTGTGACCCTTGCCGAAATCGACCCATGCTCGCGCCGGTCTCCGACCGCGCGTGCTTGTGGAATGCCAATCAGTGGATGTCTTCTAATTATCTCAAATCCTGTTTATCCTGCGTATCCCTGTTTCTTCTTGCCTTCAAATCCTCTTCACCCTCTGCATCCCTGTTTCTCATCGCCCGCCGCGCCAGCCCACGGGGCGCATGCAAGCCCGGGCGCAGCTTGGCCTCGATCGATCGACGTGATCCATATTCCCCGCTGGGCCCTTACGCCGTTGTGACCCTTGCCGAAATCGACCCATGCTCGCGCCGGTCTCCGACCGCGCGTGCTTGTGGAATGCCAATCAGTGGATGTCTTCTAATTATCTCAAATCCTGTTTATCCTGCGTATCCCTGTTTCTTCTTGCCTTCAAATCCTCTTCACCCTCTGCATCCCTGTTTCTTCTTCTTCTCCTCAAATCCTTATCATCCTGTACATCCTGTCAATTCTTCTTCTCTTACTCCGTTTTCGGCGCGTTTTCCTTGAGCAGTGCGCACACGCCCAGCACGATGCACATCATCGACAGGATCAAGCCCGCCCAGTGCGCGTTCAGGAAATCGATCGCGCCCTGCAGCGCAGGCAGCCATTGCGAAAGAACAATCAGCGCGTACGCCGCCAGAATGGTCAACAGCATCCAGTCGAAGGCGATCTTGAAATACCGTCTGGCGTAATTGAGCTCTTTTCCGGCGAACCGGCGGCTTCCGCCCAACAGCCCACCCAGCGCCGCCGCCACCAGCACAAATGCCAGGATTTCAAAACCCGGGATGAACTGCAGAACGAGGCCGAGCACCCCGACGATGATGGCCAGGACGATCATATAGAAATAGTTCTCCGAAAGATAATTGACCCTGTACATACTTGCCTCTTTTTTCATGGCCCGGTTCGAACGAACGGCAGCCCACCCCGCAATTCAGGCAGCCATCGCGTGGTTTTAATTTCCTCCTGGATTGTAGTCTTCGATCCCGGAAACCAGAATTCTGATTCAATTATCCACATTTACAATCAAAATTCAATATTTATCGATCGATATAATCAACGATTACTGCAAGCATTTCTTTCGCAACGTTGCGTCTTCCCGTTTCACCCGGTTCGCGTATAATCATCTCATGCGCCGCGCTGCCCTCATCCTCCTCGTCACCCTCCTTTCCCTGGTTGGCTGCGTGCCGATTT
>NZ_DF967972.1:4138321-4145241 GCF_001050235.1 Longilinea arvoryzae | reverse complement strand
CCTTTACCCGCCAGCCTTCGCCGCTGAGCCAAACCTCACCCTCCGGTTGCAGACCCAGTTTCGCAGCGGTCTCCGGATGCAGACCCAGTTCGGCCCGGGACATGCGCCCGGCCAGCAGCGTCGTCGGCCGCAGGGTCGTGCCCTGATCGTACAGGCGCGTCACCGGTATGACCAGCAGTGATCCGTTGCTGACCGCCGGCAAAACCGGGTTGGCCGCGTCCGGCAGTTCCAATTTCTCGCCGCGTTCGGCAGCGCTGGACAATTGGACGCCCAGACCCTGCCGGTTTTCGTAGCCCGTCCCGCCGTAATACATGTCGCCGCGCCCCACGATGGGCCACTGTTCCTGCACCTCGGCCAGCTTTTGGTAAGTCAGGCCGGCAAAATCGGGCACTTCGCCGGCCATCCGCTCCATCACCAGCGTGGGAGCCGCAGCGGGCAGTTCCAATCCCAGGCGATCGGCGATCTGGGCCGCTAGGGCAAAATCGGGGCGGGCGCTGCCGCGTGCGGTTGCCGCCGGGTAATAGCGCTGCACCCGGCGCATGCCGTTGGTAAAGGTCCCTTCGCGCTCGGTATAAGCCGCGGCCGGCAGCACCACGTCCGCCCGCCGGGCCGTCTCAGTCATGAACAGCTCCTGGACGATGACGAACCCGGCCTCATCCAGCGCCGCGGCCAGGCGCGGGTCGTCGCCGGCCGGGTCGGACGCCGCAATATAAGCCACTTTGGCCTGGCGTAACTTTTCATTCAGATCCAATACCGGCCGGAAGCCCATCTCCCAGGCGCCCTGGTCGTTGGCCTTCGGCCACACCGGCACCAGGCCGTTGTTGGCTTTGCCGTAGTGACCGGTCTTCACCAGCAGTTCAGCGGCCGCCCTGGCCACATAGGTGGACTGCTGCAGGCCCAGCCCGTTGCCGCCGTAGAATATCAGCCCGTTTTCGGCCGCGGCAAAGGCCCGGCCGGCTTCGCTCTCCAGAAAGCCGCCAAAGGTCAGCAGCAGCTCGCCGGGATTGTAGTGCATCTTGAAGGTGGCGTATTCGTCCAGGCGGGTCTCGTTCGGGTTGACGACGATCAGGGTCGCGCCGCGTTCGGCAGCCTGTTTGATGCGCAGCCACCACAGCGGAGCTTCCTGGTGCAAATCGCTGGCCACCACCAGAATGGCGCTGCCGGCCCCCAGATCTCCCAGGTTGGTGCCCGATCCCGGGCCTAATTTCATTGCCAGGTCGCCGCCGCCCATCGAGCCGTCCAGCAGGGTCTGGCCGCCGGCTGCCTCGGCCAGCTTCCGCAGATTGAATAAATCCTCATTCGAGAGTCGCCCGCCGGCCAGCACCATTCCCTGGCTGCCCGCCTCGCGCAGTTTTTGCGCGGCCAGATCCAGGGCTTCATCCCAACCCACCGGGACCAACTCGCCGTTCCTGCGGACCAGCGGTTCGCGCAGACGCTCCGGGCTTTCGGTGAAGTGATATCCCAAGCGGCCCTTGTCGCACATCCAGATTTCGTTGACCGCCTCATTCTGGCGCGGCATGACGCGCTTGATCACCATGCCGCCGCCGGATTTGGCCTCGCGGCGCACGTTATAGGTGATATTGCAGCCCACCGGGCAGTGCGAGCACACCGACGCCGAAGAAACCATCTCCCACGGCCGCGCGCCGAAGCGGAAATCGGCCGTCGTCAGCGCGCCCACCGGGCAAATATCGGTCGTGTTGCCCGAGAAAATCGAGTCGAAGCCCAATTCGGATCGGGTGATGATCTCCAGGCTGCGCCCGCGCTGATAGAAATCGATCGCCGGGTCGTCCACCACCTCATGCTGGAAGCGCACGCAGCGTCCGCACTGGATGCAGCGCTCGCGGTCCAGCCAGATCAATTCGCCCAGCGGCACACGCTTGGCCAGGTGCATCTTTTCATCGAAAATAAAGCGGCTGGTGCCCGGACCGTGTCTCAGGGTCAGGTTTTGCAACGGACATTCGCCGCCCTTGTCGCAAACCGGACAATCCAGGGGGTGCGAGGTGAGGATGAACTCCAGCATGCCCTTGCGCGCCTCGATCACGGCCGGGCTGGTGGTGCGCACCAGCATGCCTTCCGAAACCGGCGTGGTGCAGGCCGTATCCAGCTTGGGGCCAAAGGCAATCCTGGGTGAGCCATCCGCCTCCTTCACCACCTCGCCGGTGGTACGGTCGATCACCGGTCGGCCGATTTCCACCAGGCACATGCGGCACATGCCCACCGGCTCCATCTTGGGATGGTAGCAGAAGACCGGGATGTCCACGTCGACCTTCTTGGCCGCATCCACCACCAGCATGCCCTCGGGGACCTGCAATACATGATCGTCAATACGCAGAGTGATCAGCTTCTTTGGCATCCCTTTATCTCCTCTGCAGCGCTTCGAAGTCCGAACGGAACTGCTCGATGCCGGTGACCACCGCCATGGTGGAGAATTCGCCCAGTGCGCACAGGCATTTGCCCTGCATCTGGCGCGCCACGTTATTCAGCAAATCCACGTCCTCTTTGCTGGCCTGGCCGTTGACAATGCGCTCGGTGATGTGATTCATCCAGTAGGTGCCCTCGCGGCAGGGCGTGCATTTTCCACACGATTCATGCTTGAAGAAGTGCACGGTCTTGTTGACCATCCAGGCGATGTTCACGCTGTCGTCCAGCACGATCACCGAGGCCGAACCGAGCGTCGAACCCAGCGCGGCCACCGATTCGTAATCCATGGGCGTGTCCAGCGCTTTGTCGTTGGCGGTGATCAGGCTGGAGGAAGCCCCGGCCGGCATGATGGCCTTGAGGGTGCGCCCCTCGGCCAGTCCGCCGCCGTGGGTGAAGATCAGCTCGCGGAAGGTTGTGCCCAGGGGCAGTTCGTAATTGCCCGGTTTGTTGACGCAGCCCGACAGCGAGAAGATCTTGACACCCGGGCTCTTTTCGGTGCCTGTCTCGCGGAACCAGGCCGCGCCGTTGGCGAGGATGCCGGGTACGTTGGCCAGCGTTTCCACGTTGTTGATCACGGTCGGCTTGCCGAACAGGCCATAGGTGGCCGGGAAAGGCGGGCGCAGGCGCGGTTGGCCCAGGTTGCCGCCCATCGATTCCAGCAGGGCCGTCTCTTCGCCGCAAATGTAGGCGCCGGCGCCCAAATGGGTGTGCAGGCGCAGCGAATAATCCGTTCCAAACAGGCCGTCGCCCAGCAGACCGGCCGCTTCCAGGTCGGCAATCTTCTCGTCGAGGAAATGGGCGATCTGCCAGAATTCACCGCGCAGATAGACGTAGGCGTCCCGGGCCTGCACCGCGAATGAGGCAATCATCAAACCCTCCAGGAACTGGAAGGGGTTGTTTTCCAGAATTTCGCGGTCCTTGAACGTGCCGGGTTCGGACTCGTCCGCGTTGGCGACCACGTAATGCGGCCAGAGCGTGTTGGGCAGGAAGCTCCACTTGACCCCGGCCGGGAAGCCCGCCCCGCCCCGCCCGCGCAGCCCGCTGGCTTTGACCTCGTTGATCACCTCGCCCGGCTGCAAGGCCGTGACCGCCTTGCGAAAACCCTCGAACCCGCCGTTGGCGCGGTAGACGTCCAGGCGGGCCAGGTCCGGAATTTCACGGTGGCGTAAGATGCGATAAGGACTCATGCCGCCTCCCCGCGCTTGCGCAGCTCATCGATCAGCTCGACCGCTGAGTCGACGGTCTGGTTCTCGTGGTACTGGATGTCGCCGTCGCCTTGCACCTGGAATAAAGGCGCGCGGTGGCAGCCCGCCAGACAGGTGACCTCTTCGATGGTCACTTTGCCGTCCGGGGTGCTTTCGCCGACCTTGAGGCCGATCCGATCGCACACCTGGCGCAGGAATTCGTCCGCGCCGCGCAGCGCGCAGGGCAGATCGGTGCATACCTGTACATAATAACGGCCGCCGGCGTTTGCCTCTTCCTTTTCATGAAACAGAGTGTAGAAACCGACGATCGAATCCACGTCCGTGATGGACATGCCCAGAATCTCGCCGATTTCCTGCATGGACAGCTTGGTGATACAGCCCGATTCGCGCTGCGCCAGGTGGAGCAGCGGCATGACCGCCGCGCGTTTGCTCCCGTCCGGGTATTTGGCCAGGATGGCCTGTATTTCCTGTGGGTATTGGTTGAGAAGTTGGTTCACCGGTCTGCGTCTCCCAGAACGATGTCGATACTGCCGATGATGCCCACCACATCCGCCACGAAATGGCCCTTGGTGAGCAATGGCATGGCCTGAAGGTTGGCAAAGGAAGGTGTATTGAAGTGCACGCGGTAGGGTTTGGGACCGCCGTCGCTCTCCAGATACACGCCCAATTCGCCGCGCGGACTCTCGGTGGCCGCGTAAACATGCCCGGCCGGAACGCTGAAGCCCTCGGTCCACAGCTTGAAGTGGTGGATCAATGCTTCCATGCTGACGCCGATTTCGGAGCGCGGCGGCGGAACGTATTTGCGGTTGTTGCTGCGTACCGGGCCGGCGGGCAGCCGGTCCAGCGCCTGTTCGATGATGGCCACCGACTGGCGAATCTCGGCGATCCGCACCAGGTAGCGCCCGTAGATATCCCCGGTTTGCGCCGTGGGAATATCGAAGGCGTATTGTTCATAGCCCGAGTAAGGGCGCGCCTTGCGCAGGTCGTAGGCCTTGCCGGTCGCCCGCAGCACCGGACCGGTCAGGCCCAGGCCCAGGCACTGATCGGTCGAAATCACCCCGATGTTCTGGGTGCGCTCGAGGAAGAGCGGGTTGTGGGTCAGCAGCGATTCGTATTCGTCCAGGCGGCGCGGGATCACTTCAAGTACGGTGTTTACGGTCGCGTTGAACTCGGGCGGCACATCCCGCCACAGCCCACCCGGGCGAATGTAGGTGGTCATCATGCGCTGACCGGCAACCATCTCGAAGATATCCAGGATCATCTCGCGCTCGCGCATCGCGTACAGGAACACCGACATGGCCGCCAGGTCCAGCCCGGAAGTGCCCAGCCACAGCAGGTGGGACGAAATGCGCTGCAGTTCGGCCAGAATTACACGCAGCGTCTGAGCCCGCGGAGGCACGTCCAGCTCGCATAATTTCTCGACCGCCAGACAGTAAGTCAGGTTGTTGCCGAGCGGGTTGAGGTAATCCAACCGGTCGGTCATCACCTCGGCCTTCTGGTAGGTCTTGGACTCCATGTTTTTCTCCACCCCGGTGTGCAGAAAACCGATATCCGGGATGCAGGTTTCCACGATTTCGCCGTCCAGCTCCAGCAGCAGGCGCAGCACGCCATGCGTACTGGGATGCTGCGGGCCCATGTTCAGCAAAACAGTCTCGCCGCTGAGGGCCCGTTCTGAAACCAGGTGGCGAAGTTCATCAACAGTCGTTGCCCGAAAATCCGCCATCGAACTCCTCCTCAGCGTTTGGCGTAGCGTTTGTGATGGTCGATTTGCTCTTTATTGAACGTGTACTGGACTTCCTCGTAACCCAGCGGATAATCCTTGCGCAGCGGATGGCCCTCCCACTCGTACGGCATCAGGATGCGCCGCGGATCGGGGTGGCCCTCGAAGCGGATGCCGAACATATCCCAGGTCTCGCGTTCGCGCCAGTTGGCGCCCGGATAGATCGGGGTCAGCGTCTGCAGACTGGCGGAATCGTTGTCGAGCGGGAAACGCAGCTCCACCACCGCGTTGTGCGCGAAGGAATACAGCTCGGCCACCACGTGGAAGCGCGGCTGGGTCTGCGGCCAGTAATCCACCGCCGTCTCATCCAGCAGCATCTCGAACTGGAACTCGTCGCGCAGGGTCTGGGCGGCTGCCAGGTTGTGCTCCGGCGCGATCAGCAGTGAAACCTCGCCGCGCGCACCGGCCGGCTGCGCCCCAAAACGTTCCTGCAGAGTCTTCACCACAGCTTGCAGCGTCTCGTCCATCAGGCCCATTCCTTGAGCTTCTCTTTTTTGACCTTTTCATGCAGGGTGACAATGCCGTGAATCAACCCTTCGGGGCGCGGCGGGCAGCCCGAAACGTACACGTCCACCGGCACCACCTCGTCCACCCCCTGCACCACGGCGTAATTATTGAACACCCCGCCGCAGGCGGCGCAGTCACCCATGGCGATCACCCACTTGGGATCCGGCATCTGGTCGTAAAGCTGGCGCACCACCGGCGCCATCTTGCGGCTGACCCGCCCGGCCACGATCATCAGGTCCGACTGGCGCGGGCTGGCGCGGTTCAACTCCATGCCGAAACGGCTGAGGTCATAACTGGCGGCCTGGGCCGACATCATCTCGATGGCGCAGCAGGCCAGGCCGAACAGCATCGGCCACATCGATCCCGTGCGCGACCAATTGACCAGGTCTTCGAGTTTGGCAGTCACGATGCCCATCTCGCCGGTTTTCTGCTCTATTCCCATTCCAGCGCTCCTTTCTTCCAGGCGTAGACAAAACCGACAATCAGCGTACTGATAAAGACGACCATCTCGATCAAACCCAGCACGCCCAGGTTGCGGAGCACAACCGCCCACAATAGGAAGAATACCGTTTCGATATCGAACAGGATGAAAAGCACGGCCACCAGATAGTAACGCACCGAGATGCGCCGGGTGCCGGGGCCGTATGGCACCATGCCCGATTCATACGGGGCGCTCTTGCGCGCGGTGGGCCGTTTGGGCCCGAACCATTCCCCCAGCAGCACCACAAACAGGCCGATGATCACGGCCAACACCAAAAGGATCAGGAGAGGTAGATAAGCCTGCAGCATGGGATTCCCTTTGTGTAAAGTCTACCAACTTGGTCTGATTTTGGTATGAGTATAACAAATGGTGTCAATTTTCACAAGAGAGATATCATAAGTATATATGATTTATTAGGCTGGAGTGGTGCGAATTTAGTAAAAGGTCAAGATTGTGATGCACTCTCCGGCGTAGCCGTAGCCGTCGCCGCAGTAGTGTAGGATTGTTTCTGTAAAATGCAGGACCT
>NZ_DF967972.1:3376723-4138254 GCF_001050235.1 Longilinea arvoryzae | reverse complement strand
GCTGGCGCCGCACCTGCCGGTGGGATTGGGCCTGGTGCCGCGCAGCGCGGGTGTGCCAGTCTTTGGACCGACCGCGGTCCGGCTCGAACCTGTGGATATCGAGATGAAAGCCTGAAGCGAGGAATGCGCATGGACGCTGGCATGATTTGGGAAGCAATCTTGAAATCGCTGTTCTTGATTTTGTTTATGACGGCCGGTTTTGCCTACGTCACCCTCCTGGAACGGCGCGTTCTGGCGCGCATGCAGGTGCGCATCGGGCCGAACCGGGTGGGTAAATTCGGCTTATTGCAGCCCATCGCGGACGCCGTCAAGCTGATTTTCAAAGAGGAATTGATTCCGGCTGGCGCGGACCGGCTGATGTTCGTACTGGCGCCGGTCATCACGGTAATTCCGGCTCTGATCATCACCGGGGTGATCCCGTGGGGCACGTCGATCCGCCTGTTCGGGCGCGAAATCTCGCTGGTGATCGCCAACGTCAACATTGGCGTGCTGTACATCCTGGCGGTCACCTCGATCTCGGTCTACGGCATCACCCTGGCGGGCTGGTCGTCGAACAACAAATATGCCATGTTCGGCGGCCTGCGCTCCACGGCGCAGATGATCAGCTACGAACTGGCGCTGGGCCTCTCGCTGGTCGGCCCGATCCTGTTGACCGGTTCGATGAACGTGAACGATATCGTCGCGGCCCAAAAGACGCTGCCCTATGTGCTATTACAGCCGGCCGGATTCATCGTCTACTTCATGGCCTCGCTGGCCGAAATCAACCGGGCGCCCTTCGACATGCCGGAAGCCGAGCAGGAACTGACGGCCGGGTACCACACCGAGTATTCCAGCATGAAATTCGCCCTGTTCTTTATGGCCGAGTACATCAAGATGATCGCGGTCGGGATGATCGGATCGACGATGTTCCTGGGCGGTTTTCAAGGCCCGTTCGTCGACCAATTGCCCTGGCTGGGACCGATCTACCTGTTCGGCAAGGTGATCCTCTGGCTGTTCGTCGACATCTGGATCCGGGCAACGCTGCCGCGCATCCGTTACGACAAGTTGATGGCGCTGGGTTGGAAGGTCATGTACCCGGTCGCGCTGCTCAACGTGTTGGCCACCGGCATTCTGGTCGTGTTGACCGGGCCGCATTGAGATTAACGGTAGGAAGGAGGCTGGAATGTTCCAGGGATTGCTCACCACACTCAAATCGATGTTCGAAAAACCGGTTACCATCCAGTATCCGGAACAGAAACGTCCGGTCCGCGAGCGTTTTCGCGGCCGGCACACCTTGAAACGCTACGAGAACGGCCTGGAGAAATGCATCGGCTGCGCGCTGTGCGCCGCGGCCTGCCCGTCGGACGCGATTTTCGTCGAAGCGGCTGAAAACACGGACGAAGAGCGCTATTCTCCCGGCGAGCGTTATGCCAGCACCTATGAAATCAACATGCTGCGCTGCATTTTCTGCGGTTTTTGCGAGGATGCCTGCCCGACCGAGGCGATCGTGTTGGGTGACAACTACGAGTTGACCTTCACTGACCGCGGCAGCGCGATTTATACGAAGGAAATGCTGATCGAGCCGGTCAAGGAAGGCGGTAAGCCCACGCCGCAGGTCACACCGCCGGGAGTGTTCACGCGTTCGGTGCCTGAGATGAAAGATCCAGCAGATTAGGGAGGAAACATCATGCCGCCTCTGGGTGTAACGCTTTTGTATGGGTTGTTGGGGCTGGTATCGGTCGGCTCGGCGGTGGGGCTGCTGGTGAGCCGCAGCGCGATCTACTCGGCCCTGTTTTTGGTGCTGAACTTTCTGACGGTGGCGCTGCTGTACCTGCTGCTGGGCGCGCCGTTCATCGCCCTGGCGCAAATCACGGTCTATGCCGGCGCCATCATGGTGCTGTTCCTGTTCGTGATCATGATGCTGGGCGCCGAAAAGCTGACCCCCACCTCGCTGAACATCCGCAGCCTGCGCGGCCTGACCGTGGTGCTGGGCGTCGTCCTGGCAGCCGAGATCGGATTGTTCCTGGTGGCGCGCGGCGGCGTGGCGGCCATCCCGGCCGAGCCGGCCCTGACGTTCGGCGACCCACGCGCCGTGGGGCTCATGCTCTTTCAACAGTACGCCCTGCCTTTCGAGGTCACCTCGGTGATTTTACTGGCGGCCATGGTGGGGGCGATCGTCCTGACGCGCGGCGATTTGAAAGACCGCCAGGCGCGGCGCGTGCAGCCGCTTCCAAAGAAAGATTGAAACCCGCGGCGGGACGCGGATTTGAGAATGGGGCGGGACACAGGTTGGAAAATGGGGCGACCTGTGTGTCGCCCCCAACAGAAACGGTCGGAGGCTTGAAATGCCCATCACCTATTATTTGATCCTTTCCGGCATCCTTTTCACCCTGGGAATCCTGGGGGTGATTTTGCGGCGCAATGCCATCATCCTTTTCATGTCGCTGGAATTGATGTTCAACGCGGCCAACATCCTGTTCGTGGCCTTCGCCGCGTATTACCAGGTCCTCAGCGGCCAGATGTTCGTGTTCTTTGTCATGATCGTGGCCGCCGCCGAGGTGGCGGTGGGATTGGCCTTGATCGTGACCATCTTCCGCAGCAAGAACAGCATCAACGTGGATGAACTCAGCAGCTTGAAGGGCTGATTTCAGGTCCCCGAGGAGTGTGATATGCACCTGGAAACGATTTTGCCGGACCCGATCTTTGCCCTGGCGCCCTGGGTGGTGTTCCTACCGGCCATCGGATTGATTTTGAACCTGCTGGTGGGCAAACGTCTGGGCGAGAAAGGCATCGGCGCCATCGCCAGCCTGGCTTCGGGCGGAGCGTTCGGCGTGGCGGTGGCCCTGACGCTGGCACTGGCTCGCCACCCCGCAGGCGCGACCGTCCCGCTGCTGAATTGGATCACGATCGGCGACCTGAGCGTCAACTGGGCTTTTCGCGTGGACACCCTGGCGGTGACCATGATGCTGGTCGTCTCGGGCGTGGGCACGATCATTCACATCTATTCGATCGGTTACATGCACAGCGACGTGCGCCACAACGGCGATCCGCAGCGCTTTCGCCGGTTCTTCGTTTACCTCAATCTGTTCATCACCCTGATGATGATCCTGGTCAGCGCCGACAACTATCTGATGCTCTTCGTGGGCTGGGAAGGCGTGGGCCTGTGCTCCTATTTGTTGATCGGCTTCTGGTTCGAGAAGGGCAAGGATGGGATCGGTAACGCCCTGGCCGCCAAGAAAGCCTTCATCGTCAACCGGATTGGCGATTTCGGCCTGCTGCTGGCACTGTTCTTCCTGTTCTGGAATTTTCACAGCTTCGATTTTGCCACCATCTTCGCCCAGGCGCCTCAGGTGGCCGCGGCAGCCCCGTGGGTGGTGCTGGCGATCACCCTGTTCATGCTGCTGGGCGTGACCGGCAAATCGGCCCAGATTCCGCTCTATGTGTGGCTTCCGGACGCCATGGCCGGCCCGACGCCGGTCTCGGCGCTGATCCATGCCGCCACGATGGTGACGGCGGGCGTTTATCTGGTGGCGCGCTCGCAGGCGCTATTCACGCTGGTGCCCGCGGCGCAGACGGCGGTTACCTGGGTGGGCGCCGGCACGGCGCTGTTCGCGGCCACCATCGCCGTGGGGCAGTACGACATCAAGAAGGTGCTGGCCTACTCCACCATCAGCCAGTTGGGTTTCATGGTGGCGGCGGTGGGCATGGGCGCGACTGTGGCGGGCATGTTTCACCTGGTGACGCACTCCTTCTTCAAGGCGCTGCTCTTTCTCTCGGCCGGTTCGGTGATCCTGGGCATGGAGCACGGCGCCGAACATGGCGATCTGGACCTGCAGGACATGCGCAATATGGGCGGGCTGCGCCGGCGAATGCCCCTGACCTTCTGGGTCTACCTGATCGGCGCGCTGGCGCTGGCCGGGGTGGCTCCGCTGGCCGGCTTCTTCTCGAAGGATGAAATTCTGGCGGCCGCCAGCCGGCAGGCTCCGGCGGTTTTCATCGTCCTGGTGATTGCGGCGTTTTTCACCGCCTTCTACATGGGCCGGCAGGTGCTCATGGTCTTCTTCGGCCAGCCGCGCAGTCCGGCCGCCGGTAAGGCCGTCGAGAGCCCGGCGCTGGTGACCGTCCCGCTGGTCGGGCTGGCGCTGCTTTCGATCGGCGGCGGCGCGCTCAACCTGCCGGGAATTTCTACCCTGGAGACCTGGCTTGAGCACAGCCTGAACGGGGTACGCGCCGGAGAGTTCTTGCTGCCGGTGGCAGCCGGGTCGCTGGGCGTGGCGCTGCTCGGGATTGGAATGGCCTGGTGGATCTACGGGCGCAGGCCTCTTGCGGATGCCAAGACGCCCGATCCGCTGGCCAGATCGCTCGGCCCGGTCTACCGCGGCATGGAGCGCAAGTGGAACGTGGACGAGCTCTACCACTGGATCCTGGTGAGGCCGTATCAGGCGCTGTCCGCTTTCCTGGCCGGTCCGGTGGACCAGGGACTGATCGATGGATTGGTGAACGGTATTGCCGACCTGCTGGCCTGGCTGGCCGGCCTGGTGCGCAGGCTGCAAACTGGTTACGTGCGCACCTATGCATTTGCCGTTCTGGTGGGCGTGGTGGCCGTGCTGGCCTATCTGGCGACGGTCGCCGGCCGTTGACAGCCGCGGGCTGTTGACAGCCGCAGGCTGTTTACAGCCGCAGGCTGTTGAACCCGACTGAGGACATACTGTACGTCGAGGACAGGTTATGAACTTAGGAAATCCTCTCATCCTGGTGACTTTTCTCCCGCTGGTCGGGTTTTTCATCATCCTTTTGTTGAACGCCGGGCAGAAGAACGCCATTCGCTGGGTGGCCCTGATCACAACGCTGGCCGATTTCGGCGCGGCGCTGTGGCTGCTGGCCCTATTCCAGGCGGGCGAGTCTGGGCTGCAACTGGTGATCAAGCAGCCCTGGCTTTCGTTGGGCGGCCTGACGGTGAACTTTTTCCTGGGCGTCGACGGCATCAGTATTCTGATGGTACTGCTGACCGGCCTGCTGACCCCCATCGCCATTCTGTCCACCTGGTCGGCGGTGCAGGAACGCGTGAAAGGCTTCATGCTCTTCTTCCTGCTGCTGGAAGTGGGCATGATGGGCGTCTTCCTGGCGCAGGACCTGGTTGTGTTCTATATCTTCTGGGAGTTCACGCTGGTGCCGATGTATTTCTTGATCGGCGTGTGGGGCGGCGAACGGCGCATTTACGCCGCGGTCAAGTTCTTCCTGTTCACCATGGCCGGCTCCATTTTGCTGCTGCTGGGGATCATCTTCCTGGCCGGGCAGGCCGGCACCTTTGCCATGGATGAACTGATCAACAGCCGGGCCCTGTTCGCCGGCGCGCAGACGACGCTCTTCCTGGCGTTTGGCATTGCCTTCGCCATCAAGGTGCCCATGTTCCCGCTGCACACCTGGCTGCCGGATGCGCACGTCGAGGCGCCGACAGCCGGCTCGGTCATCCTGGCGGGCGTGCTGCTGAAGATGGGCGTCTATGGTTTCCTGCGCTTCAATTTGCCCCTCTTCCCCGAGGCCACCCGCCAACTGGCGCCCTGGATCGGCGGGCTGGCGGTGGTGGGCATCCTGTACGGCGCGGCGGTTTCGTACATGCAGAAGGATGTCAAGAAGCTGGTGGCGTATTCGTCCGTCAGCCACCTTGGATTTGTCATGCTGGGCGTTGCGGCGCTCAATCCGCAGGGCCTCAGCGGTGCGATTTTGCAGATGGTCAACCACGGCCTGAGCACGGGTGCGCTCTTCCTATTTGTGGGCATGCTGTACGAACGCCGTCACACGCGCGAGATGGAAGCCTTCGGCGGCATCTGGAAAGTGATGCCGGTGCTGGGCGCACTGGCGCTCGTCATCACGCTGTCGTCGATGGGCCTGCCCGGCCTGAACGGTTTCATCGGTGAATTCACCATCCTGGTGGGCGCGTTTGGTTCAAAGGCGCTGGGCAGCCCGTGGTTCGGCGGGGTGGCGACGCTGGGCGTGATCCTGGCGGCGGTTTATCTGCTGCACATGTTCGAGAGAGTCTTTCTGGGGCCGATCAAACATGCTGAAAACCTGACATTGAAGGACCTTAACCTGCGCGAAATGGCGACCTTGATACCCCTGTTGGTTTTAATCTTCTGGATCGGCCTGTATCCGCAGCCGTTCTTCGCTTTGATCAACCCATCCGTGGAACGCCTGCTGACCCTGGTCGGGCTGCCCTAAGGGAGGAAACGAATGACACTGAACCTGGATGACCTCTATACCATTCTCCCGGTGCTGGTGACGGCGGGTTGGGCGGTGGCGTTATTGTTGGTGGATTTATTCATCCCCGAAAAACACAAGGGCTGGATCGCCCTGCTGGCAGTGCTGGGGCTGGGCGCCGATCTGGGACTGACTCTGGCCATGCGCGGGCGCAGCCAGACGGCTTTCAACGGCATGGCCGTGCTGGATGGCTTCACCGTCTTCCTGGACGTGATCATCCTGTCGGCAGGTATGGCCGGTATTGCCCTGGCGTATGACTACCTCAAGCGCATGAAGATCGAGCGCGGCGAATATTACGTCCTGCTGCTATTCTCGATCAGCGGCATGTTGCTGATGGCGCAAGCCTATGACCTGATCATCGTCTTCCTGGCGCTGGAGCTGCTCTCGATCCCGCTGTACGTGCTGACCGGTTTTGCCCGCCCGCGCAGCGAATCGGAAGAATCGGCGCTCAAATATTTCTTCCTCGGCGCTCTGGCCTCAGCGTTCTTATTGTATGGGGTGGCCCTGATTTTCGCAGCCACGGCGCACACCGACCTGGTGGGTATCCAACACGCGTTTGTGGATAGCTCCCGGCCGGTCAACCTGGCGTTGTTCGCCGCGGGGGCAGCGATGGCGCTGGTGGGGTTGGGCTTTAAAGTCGCGGCCGTGCCCTTCCACATGTGGACGCCGGATGTCTACCAGGGTGCGCCGACGCCGGTGACCGGCTTCATGGCGGTGGCGGTCAAGGCAGCCGGCTTTGCCGCGCTGCTGCGCGTCTTCTTGACCATTTTCCCCGGCCTGTCGGCTCAGCTCACGCCCATTCTGTGGACGATGGCGGTGCTGACCATGCTGGTCGGCAACCTGCTGGCCATCGCGCAGAACAATATCAAGCGCCTGCTGGCCTATTCCAGCATCGCCAATGCCGGTTACCTGCTGATGGCCTTCGTGCCCTACGGAAACGGCGAAGTAGCCGGCAACTCGCTGGCGGCCATGCTGTTCTACCTGGTGGCTTACGGCCTGACCAGCTTCGGCGCCTGGGCGGTGGTGACCGCGATGGAAGGGGCCGAAGGGCGCGGCCTGGATTTGAACGATTATGCGGGTCTGGGCAGGAAATATCCCTGGCTGGCCGTCTGTATGCTGGTGTTCATGCTTTCGTTCGCCGGCGTACCCCTGACGCTCGGTTTCTGGGGCAAGTTCTACCTGTTCAGCGCGGCGGTGCAGGCCGGTTTCATCAGCCTGGCGCTGATCGGCCTGCTGACCTCGGTGCTTTCGGCATACTACTACCTGCGGGTGGTGGTGATCATGTTCATGCGGCCGGGTGAGCCGGTCGTGCGCCGGGACGCAGCCCTGTCGCTGGTGACGCTGGTTTCTGCGGTGGCGGTGGTTGGGCTGGCCTTCGTGCCCAACACGCTGCTGGAACTGGCCAGACAGGCGCTGATGCGGCTGTTATAGAAACTCACCCCAGAGACCCAGAGAATCCAGAGTAGATAACCGGGACGGATTGAGCGAAAAGTAGAGCATCGATGCAGGTGTGGCGAAGGAAAGGCGCGCTTATTCCGTGGAAGCCAGGAATCGATCTGGCGGAAGGGTTGTGTGGTAAAATTGCGATTGTCCGCCCCCGTAGCTCAATTGGATAGAGTAATGGACTTCGAATCCAGGGGTTGAGAGTTCGAGCCTCTCCGGGGGCACCTGAAAGTCATACCCGCGTCGGTCACCTCATGAGACTGGCGAAAAATCCTCTACTAAGATTTCCCATCCGTATAAATATATTGTGTGTATAATACGGCTATTATTATTTGTTATTTATGATCAAGAAGTAAATAATGGTTTGAGTAAAAGAGCTTCTTCGGGGAATTGTTAACAAGCTCGTGGATTCCATGCAGCCGGTTAAAACATCCCACCCAAAGGGGGTGATGGCATCGGGATTATCGTTGCCCAAAATGATTGCACCATCGTAGCCGCGCTCAACGTGTATTGATTCCCGTACCGAGCGCTCGGTCAGGACGGCCGGTAGGCCGATCTGAAGGCGTTGCCGATTCTTTGCCGTTTTTGACCGCCCATCAACCATCCCAACCCTACCAGTCCCTTAGGAGAATGATATGCGCAAGACCCTGTTAAGCGTAGTGGGTCTGTTGGTTGTCGTGACGTTGCTTATGGCTCCCCTGCAAGGCAGCGTCAAAGCCCAGACAACCGTTCCCCCGCAACCCGAACGTCAGTATGAAGAACTCCCCCAGGAAGTCATCGATGCCTTTGCCGATGGCATGACCGTGGACGAATTCCTGGCCCAAAACAAGGGCCCGATCCCGATGGCCTTATGGGATCTCACAGACAAAAAGATCGCGGTTGTCATCGAGATGGGTGCGCCTGCGCTGTTATCCAACTTAATGGCGAGCGGGAAAACCCCTGAATCCGCTCCTGCGTTTACCCAGCAGAATTACTCGGCGCAATTAATGAAGGCTCAAGATCCATTGGTCTCCAAGATCGCCACGGTGGGCGGAAACGTCATCAGCCGCTATACCAAGGTTTACAATGGCGTGTTAGCGATGGTTCCGGGCAAAGAGATCAATGCGCTGCGCGGTATGGCGGGCGTGAAGGCCATCCACAATGCGCCGCTTTACGAACCGACGTTGGCAGCCAGCGTTCCCCTGATTCAGGCCGACGATGTCTGGGCGGCTACACCCGGTTATGACGGCACGGGTGTGACCATTGCCGTGATCGATACCGGTATCGATTACACGCATGCCGCTTTGGGCGGTGCGGGTACGGTGACTGCTTACGCGGATAATGACCCGGATGTCATCGAGGCCGGCAGCTTCCCGACCGCCAAGGTGATCGGCGGGTATGACTTCGCTGGCACGAATTATGATGCCGGTGGCGATACCGACGAACAATTGATCCCGGTACCGGATGATGATCCGCTCGATGAGGGTGGGCATGGAACGCACGTAGCTTCGACGGCCGCGGGTATGGGCGTCGAGGGCGTCATCGGCAAAGGCGTAGCGCCCGCCGCAAGTTTGTACGCTTTCAAGGTATTTGGCGCAGAGGGTAGCACCAACCTGGTGGTGGATGCGCTCGAAAGAGCCATGGACCCGAACGGCGATGGCGATCTCTCGGACCGCGTGGATGTGATCAACATGTCGCTTGGCTCTTCCTGGGGCGTGGCTGATCCGAACGATCCCGAACAGGTGGCGGTCGATCTGATTTCGCAGATGGGCACCGTGGTAGTTATCTCATCCGGGAACTCAGGCAACGCGTCTTATGTCACCGGTGCACCAGGTGTTGCGGATTCGGCGATTACGGTGGCGGCCAGCACGACCGGTTATGTCACGATGCCGGTCGTTAAATATAATAACGATACCCAGATGGCACCTTACCAAACGGGGAATTCCTTTACCACTGCAATTACAGCGCCGCTAGTGGATGTCGACAGGTTGGATGGCGATACACCAGTGCTGGATGAAAATGACGATCCTCTTGATTTTGCCACTGGTGAATTGTGCTTTCCATCATTGATTACCGATGCGACCGCGTTGGAAGGCAAAATCGCCCTCGTGCAGCGGGGTATTTGTTCCTTCGCTGAAAAAATTCAGAATGCGGATGACCTGGGTGCATTGGGTGTAATCATCTACAACGATGGCCGGCCGGAAGCAGAAGAATTCTTTGGCATGAATACCGTTCCAGCGACCCTGCCGGCGGGTTCCACGGTTCACTCAATTGGTCTGGCGCTCAAAGCGTTTCATAACACGACCGTAACAGTTGGCCCGGATTCAGTAGTTAAAATTGTGCCATTCGATGCCGCTGACAAGGTGGCCTCTTTCTCCAGCCGAGGGCCACGTGCTTATGACTCGAAACTTAAACCCGAAATTACCGCCCCTGGTGTAGCAATTTACGCAGCAGCCATGGGAACCGGTTCAGATGGCGTGAGTTATGACGGCACTTCGATGGCTGCGCCGCATGTGTCGGGTGTGGCTGCCTTGATGAAGCAGGCGCATCCCGATTGGACCGTCGAGCAAATCAAAGCGGCTATGATGAATACCGCCGATGATCTGAATGCTACCGATACGAAGGGTTACCAGGTGATTCCACGCACCGGTGCAGGTCGGGTGAACGCTTTCAGCTCGGTTAATACAACATCGATCGCCACCGGCGACGCTGATTTGGTCAGTTTAAGCTGGGGTACGATCGAATTCGACGCAGGTTTTGCAAATTACATTGTTCCGGAAGCCAAGCAAATTCGATTGCAGAACTTAGCAGAAACGGATCGGACTTACGACATCGCAGTGAATTTTACGAGCACAAGCGCAGGAGTCGACTTACAAATAGCATCTTCTGTGACCGTCCCGCAGGGAGGAATGGTAGCTTTACCGATTACCTTGACCTTACACCCTAGTATGGTTTTTAACAATACTTTGGAAGAGAGCTACGGTTTCATTACTTTCACCCCTACCGATGGCGGCAACATCGTGCGCGTGCCGTTCTACTTCATTCAACGCCCGTACAACACGTTGACTGAATTAAGCAGCACCAAGACCGTATCTGCTGATGGAGTCACTCCGGCTGTCATCGATTTCGCAATATCGGGTTCGACGGTGTCGAACTTGTATCCCACGACTCTGGTAGGGATTGATCCAAATGAACCCGAAATTCTCGATCGCGGCGATCTGCGTGCTGTGGGCATGCGCTATTCAGGCACATGGGATGAGGGCAATGAATTGGACATGGTCTTTGCCAATTGGGGGGCTGTGCATACGCCGCAGAATGTCTTTAGCGAAACGGATGTTTACCTCGATGTAGATCGAGACGGTGTGCCCGATTATGTGCTGTTCAATTACAATGCTGCAAAGTTGAAGGATGCCAATGATAATGATGATCAGTGGATTGTATTGGCCTACGACCTGAAAAATGCTTTATTCGATTTGGCCAGCCCGGTTTATGCCTATGCTGATTTCGACTCAGGCGTAATGGCATGGTGGTTGTTTGATAAATCTGTGGGATTGTCTGACACGAACAGCCGCTTCGATTATGCCATTTATAGTTATGATGGCACCGGCGCAGAGGATGAGGGTCCGGCAGGAACCTTCGATATGCTCCAGGATCCTTATATATCGGATCTTTCAGCTGTTAATAGTATGCCACCGGTGGATGGAGCTGTAATACAGTTATCCGTATACATGAATAGCGGCGCTGGTTATCTGACAGCCAAACCGTTGGGTGTCTTATTGGCCGATTTCAACGGACAACCCGGAACCGGACAGGCTTATGTTATTCACCTGGATGCCACCGGCATTCCGACCATCTATCTGCCATTGATTGGCCGGTAAAACCGGACAACCTGGTTGATTTTTAGCGCAGCCGCGCTGAAACAAACCATTACTGCCCTGAGGGGAGACCCTCAGGGCAGTATTTATGACAAAACATTCAAATTGGGTAAATATGATCTATAATACTTGTACAAGGGGAATTGATCGCTATTCGAATTGGTTTGAGTTGACCCGAAAGGATGTGAAATGTATACCGTCAACGATCTCTTGAAGATCAAAGGCCGCGCGGTTTGGACCTGTGACCCGCACACATCACTCCTGGATGCCCTCAAGTTGATGGCCGAAAAGAACATCGGCGCACTGCTGGTGAAGGATGGTGAGCGGGTGGTTGGAATTGTCTCCGAACGCGACGTGGCGCGCCGGATCGCCGAGGTGGAAAGCTGCCCGTTGGACGCGGAGATCAGCGAATTCATGACCCTGGACGTGATCGTCGTCCGGCCGGACCAAAGCACCTCGGAATGCATGCAGTTGATGACCCGCGAGCACATCCGCCATCTTCCGGTGATCGAAAATAGCCAACTGGCGGGCATGATCTCGATCGGCGACGTGGTCAGCGCGTTGATCGGCGAGCAGGCCTCCACGATCACCGGTCTGGAAAATTACATTCTGGGGCGGGATTATAACCGCTGAAACAGCGGCGATCCCGCTCTATTTCAATAGCGTGACCCGTTCACCGCGCAGCACGGGGTCGCCGTGTTCGGCGTCGATTTCGATTGTGCCGCTGATGAGCCAGGGGCCGCCGGCCTGCAGGGCCGAACGGTTGCGGCGGTAGGCGTCCGGGAAGAACACCACATCCAGCAGACCGTCCAGGTCTTCGAGTGTGAGGAACATCATCCACTCGCCTTTGGCCGTGCGGCTGCGGCGGCTGACCTGGCGCAGGCCGGCCACGGTGACGCGCTGCCCGGGGTGGCTGATGGCCTCGAGGGTGGAAACGGCGTGTGCGGCCTGGATGCGTTCGGCCAGCAGTTCCAGCGGATGCGCTTCCAGGCTGACGCCGAGGATTTCCTGCTGGGCGGCCACTTTTTGCTCCAAACTCCAGTCGCCGCTGCTCTCAGTTTGCATCTCGAATAGGGCCGGCTGCCCGGCGCGCCAGCCGCCCGGAGTGATGCGTTCCAGCAGGGCCGGAATATTGCCGAGGCCTTCCATCGCGCCGCAGCGCGCCAGGGCTTCGGCTTCCTGGCGGCGCGGATCGACGCGCGCCAGAAAATCGTCCAGCGAGGAAAAGGGGCGCAGGCGGCGGATGCGTTCGATGACGCGGTGGGTCAACCCGCGTACCTGGTCGAGGCCCATGTAAAGGACCGGCTCGCCGGCCGGGTAGCATACGCTGAACTGTTCGGCGGCATGGTTGATGTGCGGCGGACGCACCACCAGCCCCAGGCGGCGCGCTTCGCTCAGGTAGACGCGCTGCGAATAATAGCCGCCCCAGTTGGCCAGCACGGCGGCCATGAACTCGGCCGGAAAGTGGGTTTTGCACCACGCGCCGCGCCAGCCCACCTGTGCGTAAGAGGCGGCGTGCGCCTTGGGGAAGCCGTAACCGGCGAAGGCAGCCATCAATTCCCACACCCGCGCGCCGGTTTCGGGCGGCACGCCGCTGTGAACCTGCGCGCCGGCGATGAACTTTTCGCGCAGCGTGATCATCTGCTTGCCGGGGTCGAAATGCGACATGGCCCGGCGCAGCAGGTCGGCTTCAGCCAGCGAAAGCCCGGCCAACTGGTTGGCGATGCGCAGCACCTGCTCCTGGTAGAGGATGACACCGTAGGTATCCTCGAGCAGCGGAGCCAGTGCCGGGTGGATGTGCTCGACGGCTTCTTCACCCTTGAAACGGCGCACGAAGGCATCCCGCAGGCCACCCTGCAGCGGGCCGGGCCGGTAGAGCGCCAGCGCCACCATCAGGTCAGCCGGCGTGCGGGCGTGAATATCGCGCAGCGTGGCGCGCATGCCCGGGCTTTCGATCTGGAAGCAGCCGATGGTCTCGCCGCGTTCGATGCGCGCCGAGGTCTCCGGGTCGTCCGCGGGAATGTTCTCGAGCACTTCGAGCGGGTCCTGGTAACGCGTGCGCTGCCAGGAGTACAGCGATTCGGCCACATCGCCCAGCACGGTCAGGCCGCGAATGCCCAACAGGTCGATCTTGACCAACCCCATGGCTTCCACCGCCTCCAGGTCGAGCTGGGTGATGGAAATACCCTTGCTGCCGGAGCGCATCAAGGGGACGCGGTCGGTGAGCGGCGTGGGGCCGACCACCAACCCGCCGGCGTGCACCGAGAGATGGCGCGGCAGTCTCAGCAGCGCCTGGGCCTGCTGGAAGATGCGCTGGTGGAGCGGGTCGGTGTAGGCCACGGAAAGTTCGGCAAACGCCGAAGCCGACTCGCCGCCTTCCTCCTCGCCATCCCGGCGCGCCCAGAAAGCGTGCGGCAGGGCATCCGCCAGGGCCCGCACCTCAGACGGGGCCAACCCATTGGCCTTGGCCGCGTCCGTCACGGCCGAACGCGGGCGGAAGCGGTTGATGATGCCCACCATGGCGGTGCGGTCGGCGCCGTACACTTCGAACACGTGCCGGATGACCGCATCCCGCCGGCGCGAGCACAGGTCGGTGTCGATGTCCGGTGGGGTGGAACGCGCCGGGTTGAGGAAGCGCTCGAAATACAGATCCAACGCCAGCGGATCGGGACCGGTGATGCCGATACAGTGCGCCACCAGCGAGGAAGCCGCTGAGCCGCGCGATGAGAAGGGCGTCCCGCTGCGGCGGGCGTAGTTGAGGACCTCTTCGACGATCAAAAAGACGGGCTCGAAGCCGCGCCCGGCGATGACCTCCAGCTCGTGGTCCAGGCGGGCCTGGATGGCGGGGGTGATGTGGCCGTACAGGCGGCGCGCGCCATCTTCCGCCTTTTGGCGCAGGGCCTGCTGCGGGCTGAGGCCGGGCGGCAGGGGCACCTGCGGGTAGAAGGGCTGCCCGAGCGGGAGCTCCATCCGGCAGCGGGCGGCGATTTCGAGGGTGGCCTCCAGCGCGCCGGGGATGGCGCCGTACTGGCGGCGCATCTCCTCCGGGCTGAGGAACCAGGCGCCCGGCGGGGCCACGTCCTGCGGCGCCAGCCGTCCGATGGGGCAATTGCGGCGAATGGCGGCCAGCGTGCGCTGCAGGGCGGCCTGCTCGGGCAGCAGGTAATAGGCCGGCGGCGCGGCGACGAAAGGCAGTCTCAGGCGGCGGGCTTCTTCGGCCTGGTATTGCAATTCTTCGCGGCCGCCGGGGGGCGCGGCCAGCGCATGGTACAGGCGCCCCGGGAAGGCTTCGGCCAACCCGGCCAGCCTGCGCCCGGTGGGGTCGCCGAGGTTTCCGGCCAGCACCAGCAGGTCGGTGCTGTGGGCGTCCAGCGTCGCCAGCGGCAGGCAGGGCTCATCCTCGCCGGGCAGCATCAGCGCGCTGCTCAGGCGGCACAGATTGGGCCAGCCCTGTTCGCCGGCGGCCAGCAGGGTGATGGGCCGGGGACCATCCGGATAGTTCAGCTCCAGGTCCAAGCCCAGCAGCGGTTGCAGGCCGGCTTTGCGGCAGGCGGTGTAAAACTCGACCGCGCCGGTCAGCAGGCGGTGATCGGTGAGCGCCAGGGCGGGCAGGCCGCGCGCGGACGCCGCCTGCACCCACTCGCCGGGCGAGGGCGGCGCCTCGAGCAGCGAATAGTTCGAATGCAGGTTGAGCGGAACGAAGGCGGCGTCCATCGGATTAAGCATATCACAGACCCTCGGGTGAGGCGGCTTGCTGGTACAATCATTCCATCCCACGAGGTCGTTGATGAGTCGACGAGTTATGAGTCAAGAGTCGCTGCTGATCATTCCATTTGAAAAATCGGAAATTCATTCCGATAATGAGAAGACAAACCCGGGTGATTGGCTGGCTGTCGCTGGAGGCAAGGGCAGCAACCTGATCCGGCTGGCGCAGGCCGGTTTGCCGGTGCCGGGCGGGTTTATCCTTTCCACGCAGGCCTACCGGGCGTTCATCGCGGCCAACGATCTGGAAACGCGCATCCTGGCCGCGCTGCCGGAAGGCGCAGAAGAAATGGAGACGCTGGAAGCGGCTTCGGCATCCATCCGGGCGTTATTCGCGGACGGGCAGATACCCGCGGAAACCGCGAATGGAATTCGCGCCGCTTACCGCTCGCTGGGCGGCCCGGCCGTGGCGGTGCGTTCATCGGCGACCGCCGAGGACCTGCCCGAATTGTCCTTCGCCGGGCAGCAGGATACCTACCTGAACGTGATCGGCGAGGCAGCCCTGCTGGATGCGGTGGTGAAATGTTGGGCCAGCCTGTGGACCGCGCGGGCCATCGGTTACCGGATGCGCAACCACGTGCCGCAGGAGGGTATGGCGCTGGCGGTGGTGGTGCAGCGCATGGTTCCCGCCGAGGTTTCGGGGGTGCTGTTCACGGCCAATCCGCTCAGCGGGCTGCGCAGCGAGACGGTCATCGACGCCACTTTCGGCCTGGGCGAAGGGATCGTCTCCGGACAGGTGGAGCCGGATCATTTTGGGGTGGATACCCAGTTCGGGCGGGTCACTTCACGCCGGCTGGGCCGCAAGGCGCTGGCCGTCAGGCCGCGAGATGGCGGCGGCGTTCAAAGCGAGGCAAACCCGGAGGTGACCCGCCAGGCGCTGCCGGATGAGGTGATTTTGGAATTGGCCGCGCTCGGGCAGCGGGTGGCGGCGATGTACGGGCAGCCCCAGGATATCGAGTGGGCCTGGGCGGAAGGGCGGTTGTCGCTGCTTCAATCCCGCACGGTGACCTCGCTCTTTCCAATTCCATCCGCCGTCCCGGCCGAACCGCTGCAGGTGTTCTTCTCCTTTGCAGCCGTGCAGGGCATGCTCGACCCGATGACTCCATGCGGTAGGGATGCCATTCGCCAGCTCTTGACCGCGGGCGCTCGCATCATCGACGCTCATTACACCGCCGAAACTCAGACGATTCTCTTCGAAGCCGGTGAGCGCTTATGGATTCGCCTGACACCGCTTCTGCGCAACACGGTCGGGCGTAAACTTGTCCCGATGGCGATGGCTTTTATCGAACCTTCCACCCGCCAGATTATTCTGCAACTGTTGGATGAACCCAATCTGCGGCCAGAGCGTGAAGGAATCTCCTGGCGGGCGCGCCGGCAGCTTGCAAGGTTTTTTCTGCCGTTGGCCGGAAATGTGGTGTTGAACCTGCTCTCGCCCTCCGCGCGCCGTAAGGCCATTTTGAACCGGACGGAAGCCGTGCTGAAAGAAATCGGAACGCGCATGGCCGCGGTTCAAGGAAGCCCGCGCGAACGTCTGGCGCAACTTTCCCGCTTATTCCCCAAAATGATCGAAGAATTCCTGCCGCATAACCTGATCCTATTCATTTCTCTGGTTGCGTCCGGAATGGCATCCTTAAATCTGCTGCGCGTACGCCTTCAGGATCTGCCATCCCAGAACGGCGGCTGGACGGATACGCTGCTGGAACTGACACGCGGGCTGGCGTACAACCCCACAACCGAGATGGATCTGGCGTTATGGGCCGCCGCCTGCGCCATCCGCCAGGATCCGGCGGCTCTGGCGGAGTTTGCAGATCATTCGGCAGCTGAAATGGCGCAGCGTTGGATGGCGGGCGGGTCGCATCCTGCCACTCAGGCGGCACTCTCCAGTTTCATGCAACGCTACGGCGGGCGCGGCCTGGGCGAGATCGACCTGGGCAGACCACGCTGGGTCGAGGATCCTACGCACGTTTTCGAGATCTTGAGCGGTTACCTGCAAATTCAACCGGGTGAACATGCGCCGGATGAGACTTTTGCACGCGGAGCGGCGTCCAGCCAGCGGGCACTGGAGCAATTGGCAAACGCGCTGGGTGAGACGCACGGCGGCTGGATCAAGGCTCAGCAGGCGCGTTTCCTGGGTCGGCGGATTCGCGAATTGATGGGAACGCGTGAATCTCCAAAATTTTTCATGGTGCGACTGTTCGCACAGTTCCGTTGGGCCCTGTTGAGGATCGGAGAGGAGTTGGTAAAGGCAGGCGATCTGGCGCACGCGGATGACCTGCTCTATCTTGACTTTCGTGAACTGCACGATTTCGCAACCGAACCGGAGGGGCAATCCGGGCGCGATTGGCACAGGCGAATCGTAGAACGGCGCGAGGCCTATCAACGTGAACTGCTCCGCCGCCAGGTGCCGCGCCTGCTACTTTCGGACGGACGCGCCTTCTATGACGGCATGGCCGGCAACGGGCATGCCGGGCAACTGACCGGCAGTCCGGTGTCGCCGGGTGTGGTGGAAGGGCGCGTGCGGGTGGTGTTCGATCCGCGTAAAGCCGGCCTGCTGCCGGGCGAAATTCTGGTGTGCCCCGGCACCGATCCCTCCTGGACGCCGCTGTTCCTGACCGCGGCCGGCCTGATCATGGAGGTGGGGGGCATGATGACCCACGGCGCGGTGGTGGCGCGCGAATACGGCATCCCGGCCGCCGTCGGCGTGGATCGGGCCACGTCGCAGTTACGCACCGGGCAGCGGGTTCGCCTGAACGGCTCGAGCGGGGTGATCGAAATCCTGGGCGAGACCCATCCGGCGGTCGCAGAGACGCCAACGTTTTAAAAAGAAAACCTCTTCGCAACCGGTGCGGAGAGGAAAATCAGTCTAGTCCAGGGCGGCTGTACAGCGAATCGATTTACAGGCAATCAACCTCTATTTGTTTCGCTGCCGGCGCCGCCCTTATTTTTCCGATCCATTCGAAGTATAGAATCGGGTTCTTAATCCCGGATGAAAAAGTTGTAAAGATTTGGTTAATTCCACCCGGCAGGCAGGGTCAGCCCGGCCTGTCCGGCGGCCTGCTGGGCTGCCTGAAATTCGGCGGCGGTGGGCGGGCGGTTCAGCGGGAAGTGTTCGCCGGCATGAAACTCGGGCCGGTACTGTCCCATCAAGTTCAGGGCCGTGTTGGGCGAGACTTCCTCTGCCAGGAAGCGGGCGATTTGGCGGATTCCGGCCAGGTGGTTGGGCAGCACCAGATGGCGCACTAGCAGCCCGCGCACGGCCAGCCCTTCCGCGTTAAGCTGCAGGTCGCCCACCTGACGGTGCATCTCGAGCACCGCGGCGCGGTTGTGTGCGGGATAGTTCTTCACCTGCGAATAACGCTCGGCGGTTTTGGCGTCGGCGTACTTCATATCCGGCAGGTAGATATCCACCACGCCGTCCAGCAGGCGCAGGGTTTCGAGCGCGTCGTAGCCGCCGGTGTTGTAAACCAGCGGCAGGCGCAGCCCGGCGCGGGCGGCGATCAGCAGCGCTTCCAGAATTTGGGGCACAACGTGGGTGGGCGAGACCAGGTTGATGTTGTGGCAGCCGCGTTCCTGCAAATCGAGCATGCCGGCGGCCAGTTCGGCGGCGCTCATCTCGCGCCCGGCCGCGCCCTGGCTGATCTCGAAGTTTTGGCAATAGACGCAGCGCAGGTTGCAGCCGCAGAAGAAGATCGTACCCGATCCGCGCCGGCCGCTGAGGACGGGTTCCTCGCCGGGATGAGCACACCATCCGTCCACCCGGGCCAGTGCGCCGGTGTGACAGACGCCTGCTTTCCCGACCAGCCGTTCGGCGAGGCATTTGCGCGGGCAAAGTCTGCAGGGCGAAAGCAGGGCATTTGCCTGCCGGATGCGTTCCTCGAGCGCGCCGCTTTCCAACAGGTTCAGGTAAGCCGGGCGAAAGCTTGCTTCCATCGAAACCTCCAGGGGGATGATAATGCCATATCTATCTTAATCCATAATCGGGACGCTGGAGATCGAAAAAATCCAATTCTGCAGACGCGAAAAATCTGTTCTTTGTAGATTACAATTCTGTTATACAGACAAGACTCACCGCATAAACGGCCGGATTGGAGTAAAATAAACCGGTTTTGCCTGAGCTTGTTTTGACCTTGAGGAGATTATCCCATGGGAATGCCCACCACCCCTGTGCCCTATGATTTTATCGGCGATGTGCTCATCACGCCGCAGCAGATCGAAGACCGCGTCCGCGAACTCGGCCAGCAGATTACGCGCGACTACCAGAATTCGGATCATCTGCTCATCCTGGGCCTGCTGCGCGGCAGCGTCATGTTCATCACCGACCTGATGCGCCATATCCAGCGCCCGATGACGATGGATTTCATGTCGGTGGCATCCTATTCGGGCACAGAGAGCAGCGGATTCATCCGCATCGAAGCCGACCATAAGACCAGCATCCAGAATTGGGACGTCATCCTGGTCGACGATATCGTCGATACGGGCTATACGTTGAACTTCGTGCGCAAGCTGCTGCTCGACCGCAACCCGCGCAGTCTGAAGATCTGCGCCCTGTTGGATAAGGTGGAACGCCGTAAGGCTGCGGTGCCCATCGATTACTGCGGTTTTACCATTCCGGATTATTTCGTCATGGGCTACGGTCTGGATATCGACGAAAACGGCCGCAACCTACCCTACATCTGCTCGGTGAATCTCGAAAAATACAACCAGCGCAGCCAACCCTGATTGCTCCTGGAATCACGAATTTCTCAACCGCCCCTATCGGGCGGTTTTTGTTTTACTGTTGACAGAATCAGTCCTATTTAGGGCTTGAAATGGCCTGCCTGCCCCTCTACAATAAAGACACAATTCAGGATTCGGATCCGGTTTTTAGAACGCAGTCTGAAAGGAATTCTCATGGGCGATTTTCCGGCCGGCCAAACCGGCACCCTGCGTTTGAATGTGGTCCAGGCCGACTACGGCGACAGCCTGATCCTCGAATACGGCCGGGCGGACGCCCGGCATGCCCTGCTCATCGACGGCGGGCCGCCCGGCGTGTATGCCGCCCACCTCAAACCGGCCCTGCAGCAGTTATCCCAGCGCAGCGCGGCGCTGGATGCCATTCTGCTGACGCATGTCGACGAAGACCATGTGGCCGGGCTGGTGGACCTGGCTTATGACCTGGTGGAAGCCAAAGAGAAGAGCCTGCCGCCGCTCATCCCGGTCCGGGCGTTGTGGTACAACACCTTCCGCCAGGCGCTGGGACTGCCGGACTTCGCCTACGACCAGTTCCAGGATTTTTTGGCCACGCCTGCGCCGGACGGGAATGTCAACCCGGTGGCGTTCAGCATCGCCCAGGGAGAACTGCTGCTGGCGGCCGCGCGCGATCTGGACCTGCCGGTCAACCCGGGTTTCGATCAGGGAGTGATCCAGCTCGAGGCCCAGCCGCGCGTCATCGAAACGGACGGCCTGCGCCTGTGGGTGCTGGGTCCCCGCCCGCAGAATCTGGAACGGTTGAAGCAGGACTGGCTCAAGTGGTACGAGACTCGCAAGAAGAAACCCAGCTTCGGCAGCGGCGCGCAGCGGGCGGCTCGGGCGATCGACCGGACGGTCGCCAACCGCAGTTCGGTCATCCTGCTGGTCGAGGGCGGTGGGCGGCGCATTTTACTCACCGGCGACGCGCACGGCGACGATATTCTCTACGCGCTGCAGCAGGCCGGCCTGACGGACGCGAATGGGCGCCTGCATCTGGACGTGTTCAAGGTCCAGCACCATGGCAGCCTGCGCAATGCCTCGCCGGAATTCTTCCAGAAAATCACCGCCGACACTTACGTGATTTCGGCCAACAAGCACCACCAGGACGGCAATCCCGATCTCGATACGCTCAATTGGATTCTGGACGCGCCCCATCCCAACGGCCCGATTCGGCTGGTCGCCACCAATCTGACGCCCACCCTTCAGAAGATCCGGCGCCGAATTCAGAGAGAGAAACTGGCCTGCGAATTGACCCTGCTGCCCGCCGGGCAGCATTGCATTGCACTGTAACCCAATCCCCGGGAGGAACCGCATGACCTTCAACTGGATGATCTTCGGATACGGCGTGCTGGGCGGTGCGCTGGCCGAGCTGCTCAAGTGGTACCAGATGCGCGAAAGCCCGACCCAACCGCCGTACCTGGGCAGCCTGAAGTATTGGGTCCTGACCGTATTGATGGTGCTGGCCGGCGGGCTGCTGGCCGCCGTGCAAAATGTGACCAGCCCGCTGCTGGCGATCAACATCGGCATTTCTGCGCCGCTCATCCTCAAGGCGCTGGCGGCAGTGACTCCCATCCAACCGGCGCAGGCCTCCGCCGGACAGGCGGCCGGGCCGCGCCTGATCGATATGATCGCCGGGCGTTAATTTCAATTCCCAGCGTCGGAGCCAACCATGCCCAAGGCCGAGAAAATCTATATCAATGGCATCAATGCCGCCACAGGCGATTACTTCACCAAACCCATGACCGTCAGGCAGGTGGTGCGCCAGGCGCTGCGCGAGCGCGATCGGCGCATCCCGATTTTCCTGCGCGCGTTCTGGGGCACCGAGCACCTCGGCCCGGAGCCGGATTGGTCCAACCCGGCCGAAGCGGGCTGGGGGGTGGTTTTTCATGAGGCTGAAGATGACCGCGTCCGGCAGGCGCTGCAGCCGCTCATCGATCACCGCCGCACGCAGATCGATGCGGACCGCGTCAAGGTGCTGGATTACCGGGATGGCGAAAGCAAGCAGGATTGGCTGGCGCGTTTCGGCATCACGGCCGGCTCACGCGATCCGCTGCGCGTGCCTTATTACCTGCTGCTGGCCGGCAGCCCGGAGCGCATTCCCCTGTTCTTCGGGCACAGCCTGGATTTCGAATACGCCGTCGGGCGCCTGCACTTCGATAGTCCGGATGAGTATGCCGCCTACGCGCGCTCGGTGGTCGCCTACGAGAGCGCCCCACCGGCCGACCTGCCGCACGGGCGCGAGGCGGCCTTCTTCGGCACGCGCCACCTGTTGGATCGGGCCACCCAGCTCAGCGCGGATGGGCTGGTACGGCCGCTGGTCGAGGGCGCGCCGGCGGTGGGTCCCCTGCCGGCGTATCCTCCGGTGACCGCGGAGGCGAATTACCGGCTGCGCAGTTGGATCGGCGAACCGGCCACCAAGGCCGGGTTGACCGGCATCCTGGCGCCGCCGGCCGGGCAAAAACCGCCGGCTTTCCTGTTCACCGCCAGCCACGGCCTGGGTTTCGCCAGCGGCGACCCCGACCAGACGGCCCGCCAGGGCGCGCTGCTGTGCCAGGACTGGCAGTTGAGATACAGCGTGACGCCCGCGCAGTATTTCGCCGCCGCGGATTTACCGGCCGAAGCCCGCGTTCATGGGCTGGTCGCCTTCCTGTTCGCCTGCTTTGGCGGAGGCACCCCGGCGTTCGACAGGTTCACCGCGCTCGAGCATGGCAAACCGGTTCAACTGGCCCCGCGCCCGTTCTTTGCCGCGCTGCCCAGGGCGCTGCTGGCTCATCCCAACGGCGGCGCGCTGGCCGTCATCGCCCACGTCGACCGGGCCTGGGGCTTTTCGATCCAGAACCCGGGCGCGCTGCCCCAGATCGATGCCTTCCGCAACACCATCCAGCGCATCCTGAGCGGAAAGCCGGTCGGATACGCCATTCAGGATTTCAATTTTCGCTATGCCGATCTATCCATCCAGGTCAGCAGCTTCGTGGAGGAGAAGCTTTACTATCACAAGAACGTGCCAGACGATAAGCTCGCCGTCGCCTGGGTGCAGCGCAACGACGCCGAAGGCTATGTTGTCCTCGGCGACCCCGCGGTGCGCTTACGTTCCTCGGAAATTGATTAACCACGGAGACACGGAGTTCACGGAGAAGAAAGAGAAAAAGGAGAAGAAGAAGGAAGGTGATGGGATCAACAAGACCGTAGATTTCATTGGAGAATAAGGATAAAGAAGGGATATGTAAGTCATTCTTCTCTTCTCTCCGTGTCCTCCGTACCCTGACGGGCATGATGTATCCGTGGTGATTTCTCTTAAAAGGAGGTGGAACCATGGCTGAAAAGAAAGGTACGCCGCTGGCCGGACTGTCCGGCTTTACGGCAGAGGTTTTGGCCAAGCTGGCCGCTTATTGGATCGAAACCTGCGAAGACTTGGCCAGCGCAGCCGTCGGTGAGGGCGGCCTGGCTGGTTTGGTAAACGCGCTCGGCATGAGTCAGGACGATGTGGTCAGGCTGGTTGCCACTGCCCAGGCGGCCCTGCCGCCCACGGTTTCCTTCGCGCCCGGCGACTTGCAGCCGCATGGTCTGGGCGCACTGGATGAGCGCGAACCCGGTGAGGAGAAGAAGGAGCCGCCTTCCTTTGCCCCTTTACCCCCAGGCATTGACCTGCGCAGCGGCTTTGGGCCGGTGCGCAACCAGGGCCAGCGCGGCACCTGCGTGGCGCATGCCAGCGCCGCCGTGCGCGAATATCTGCTGGGGCAGCAGCCGCCTGCGTTGGAGTTTTCCGAGCAGTTCCATTACTGGGACTGCAAACAGCATGACCTGATTCCCACCCTGCCGGGCACCTACATCCGCACGGCCATGGCGCGCCTGCAGGATAACGGCATCTGCCTGGAAGAAGCCTGGCCGTACAATCCCAATCCCATCCCCGGCAACGAAGGCCAGGGACCGGCCCCGCAAACCGCCGTGGACGGCGCCGGCAAATATCGCATCACCGCTTCCACCCGGCTGGTACCCACGGATATCGAAGGGCTGTGCTCCGCACTCGCGCGCGGCAAACCGGTGGCTTTTGCCGTTCCGGTCTACAACTACTGGTTCGCCGAACCGGTGCGCTCCTCGGGCGACGTGCGCCTGCCGCTGCCCGGCGAGCCGGTCGCCGGCGGGCACGCCATGTGCATGGTCGGTTACCAGCAGAATGAGGTCGTGCCCGGCGGAGGCTTTTTCATGGTGCGCAACAGTTGGGGCGAGGGCTGGGCCTCGAACAGCACCATCGCGCCGGGCTACGCGCGCATTCCCTTTGCCTACATCTACCAGTACGCCAACTCGGCGTTCACAGCCGAAGCCTCGACTGAACCGTTGCCGGAGACCCGCAAGGGTTGGTGGGAAGCCTTCATCGATTGGCTGCGCCGGCTTTTCGGCGGCTGATTTCCGGCCGGCAACCCGCGACAGGGAAGGAGAAGTTCGCATGATCCTCACCGGCATGACCGCGCGTCCCAACTTCAGTATGGCTGAAATCCGGATCCTGGCGCCGGCCCAGAAGGGAAAGCCTTACCGGGCCGCGCTCAGGGTGGAGGGCTGGCGCGAGTTCCCGCCGCGCAACCTGCATCTTGATTTAGCTCGCCTGGCCTCACAGGAGGCGGATCCGCAGGCCTACGGTAAACTGCTGGGCAGGAAACTCTTCGCAGCAGGCGGCCTGGGCGCCGATTACCGCGAAACGCTGGCGGTGATGCAATCCCGGGACGAGGATTTGCACCTGCGTCTGGCCGTCGAACCGGCTGAACTGCAGGCGGTGCGCTGGGAACGCGTCTACCAACCCATCGGCGAGAAGTGGCAGCCGCTGGCCGTCACCGCCGACACGCCTTTCTGCCGCCAGGCGGCCAGCGGAGCGTGGGCGCGGCCAGCCGCGGTCCACGAGCGCCCGCTGCGCATGCTGGTGGTGATCTCCTCGCCGGAAGGCATTCAGCAGGACTACAACCTGGCGCCGATCGCACCCTCTGAACGCCGTTTGTTGCGCCAGAAACTGGATGGGCGGGCTGAGCTGAGTGTCACCTACCTGGAAAGCGGCACGCCGGACCCGCCCACCCTGAACGCGCTGCGGGCAGCCCTGCAGCAGGGCGTTCACCTGATCCATTTCCTGTGCCACGGCGCGCTCGTCCCGGCCGGCAGCGTGCTCTTCCTGGAAAAGGACGACCGCAGCGCCGATCCGGTCACCGCCGGGCGGTTGGCGGAGACTTTTTCGACGGTAAACCAACCGCCGCTGTTCGCCTTCCTGGCGGCCTGCGAAAGCGCGCGCTTCGATACCGGCTCGCCATTCCAACCCCTCGGGCTGGAGCTTGTGACTCTCGGCGGCGCGGCGGCGGCGTTGGCGATGTTCGACAAGGTCAGCAAGGATACCGCGCACGCCTTTGCCGGGCAGTTCTACACGCGCCTGTTTCTGCACGGCATGGCGGACGCCGCGGCCAACGAGGCCCGCCAGGTCATTCAAGAACGCTGGGACTGGGGCGCGCCGGTGCTGTTCAGCCGCCTGGAGGACAATCAACTGATCGATTTTCCGGTCGGCCAGATCTATGCGAATGTGCTGGAGCACAACGACCAGGCTTTCGAAGTCTTGCGTTCCGCGCAGCAGGCGGCTCAGGAGCAGGGTTTGAGCAGCCTGAATGAGGTCAACGCCTTGATCAAGGAATTGAGCAAGAGCCACCGGCTGCTGGCTGACCTGACGGGTGATTTCCGGCGTCTCGGCCGCGATCCGGCCACCTTCGCCCAGGCCTTCGAGCCGTACTATTACCAGTTCAAGGGTTTATATGACGGCGAAACCTGGACGCACGCGGGCAGTTCCTGCTTCGAGATCGGCATACTCGGCAACAAGGTCATGCAGACGGTCGGCCCGTACCTGAAGCCCGAGCAGAGGGATGCGCTGCAGCAGGAGTTGAAGGTGCAGGAGAGCAGCGACTTCGATTTGCTGAAATTCTTTCGCGAATTCCTGGATCAGATGGACGCGGCCGTCGAGAATATCTGGACCTTGATCCAGGAGGGGCGCCCCAACCAGGCGGTGCAGGCCAGGCTGGCTTTCGAGGCCCAGATCAGCCCCAGTCTGCGGCGTTCGAAGGCGATCTTCGATCAAATGATGGGCTCGCTGCATTATGCCAGTAAGGCATAGGAGAAGAAGCCACAGAGATCACAGAGTTCACTGAGAAGAGATTTTTGATAGAGTAAGAGTATAAGAAATGAAGACCTGTAGTAATGACGGAAGCCATTTCTTGACGACTGACGTCGTGACTACCAGGACAAACCTCAAATTTCTTCCCACTCGGGTGGAATCAAGCCAACCGCATACGCGATGATATCGCGGTGTTGGGGTTGGATGAGTCCATCCAGCCAGCGGCAGGTATAGCGGTAAAGCCCCAACCCGGCGCGGGCGCGCTGCCCGATGTCGGCCGGCTCGAAGCCCATCAGGATGCGTTCGAGGCGCGTCCATTCGGGCGGCGCGGCCTGCTGGACCTGCTCGAAAAAGCGGTTTTCGCTTTCGATCAGCACGCCCAGGTGTACGGCCGCTATCAAATTGAGATTGTAATCCAGGCCGATGACGCCGTACAACGCAGCGCCTTCGTCGTTGCGCTGCAGCGCGCCGAAGACCTTGGTCACTTCTTCGCTGTTGTTCAACAACGTTTCGCTGATCCAGGCGGCGGCTTCGACCGGGTGGGCCGCCGGATCGTAGGCCGCGGCCTGCGCCTTGAGCTGCGCCAGCCCACCGGAGCGGTCGAAGAGCACCCAGGCCTGCCGGAAGCCGGGCGCGGCCCAGATGGCGCGCTGCGGCTTCTGTAGCTCCGCCATTTTTTCGCTCAGCACGGCCGTGGTCAGGCTGACCAGGCGGCGCTGGGGTAATTTCAGGCTGTAGCGGTGGGGTTCCGCGACCGGCGGCTCGACGAAGCGGTACAGGTCGATATCGCTGGTTTCGCCGGCGCAGTCGCGCGCGAAGCTGCCGGTGAGGGCCAGCGCCTGGCAGCCGGGCACCAGCCCGGGTAACAGGCCAGCCAGCAGGCTGCGCAGCGGTTCGGACGCGACCGGCAGCCCGGCCCGCAGGCGTTCCCAGTCGAAGCGGTGCACGCGGTAAACCAGGTGGCGATTGAAGTCCGAGTCGTATTCGCGCACGCGCAGCCCGCCGACCCGTTCCTGCATGCGGATGGAGGGCAGATTGGTCCAGGCCGGATCGGCTTCCACCGCCAGCACGGGGGCGTGCGTGAAGAGATAATCCAGCAACCCCTGCTTGACTTCGACGCCGTAGCGCTGGCCCCAGAATTCGGGGCTCAATTTGACATCCGTCAGGCTGATGCCCTGCTCATCCGGCCAGCCCAGCATGCACTCGCCGATCGGCTGGCCACTGGATCGCAGGGCGACGATCAGGGTTTTGTCATATTCGGATGGGTCGTACCCTCGGATCTTGTTTTCGATTTGGACGCGGTTGATGGGCAGGCCGTCTGGAAAGCCGACATTGGTCATCACGCGCGGGTCGTGCCACAGGCGATCGAGGAAGGTGGCATCTTCCGGCATTGCGCGACGAATGCGCAGTCGCGCGGTGGTGAAGATTTCAGAGGAAATATCCATGCAGATTAACCACGAAAGTCACGAAAGACATGAAAAAAGAAGAATCCTGCCAAATGATCATGAGTCCATTCGGGAAGAATAATGGGCTGTCAAAAGTAGCCAATCGCTGACAGCTGAAAGCTATTCGCTAGAAGCGAATTGCTAAAAGCGAATTGCTAAAAGCTAAATCCTCGGCGGCCAGATCGTCCCGGCGTAAACGCGGCTTTCACCGGGCACATCCGCCTTGACGGTGGCGCCGTTGCCGATGCGGGCCAGTTTGCCCACGGTAAGGTGCAGGTTGATGGTCGCGCCCATCCCGATTTGCGCATAGTCTTCGATGGTCACGTTGCCGGCCAGCATGGCGCCCGGCGAGAGATTGACCACATTCCCAATTCGGCAGTCGTGAGAAATGATCACACCCGCATTGATCACGGAGCCGAATCCGATGTGCGCATCGCTGCCGACGTAGGCCTGAGCCAGCACCTGCACGCCGGGTTCCAGCACGGCGCTGGGTTCCACATACGCGGTGGGGTGAACGACGGCCGGAAAAACGAAGCCGGTCTCGGCCAGTTGTTCGAAAATTTTGATGCGCACATCCGGGTTGCCGATGCCGCCCACGCCGTTGACAGCCAGACGAACGCCGCGTTTGTACAGGTCGGACAGCATATCGGGGCCGCCCAGCACGGGCACGCCGACGATGTGTTCGCCGGCGGCCAGCACATCATCGATCACGCCGACAACGCGGTACAAACCGAGAGATTGCACCAGTTCGATCAGGGTCTTGCCGTGCCCTCCGCCGCCAAAGATCAGGATGGCGGTGGGATCGAAGCTGGTATGGAATTGATCTGCAAGGGATTCAGCCATGGCGCACCCGTTTCTTCTGAATCAGAGGTGGTCTAGGTCGGATAAATCACACTCTTAATTGTAAGCAATTAATGTAATAGCCGTTTAGTGAGATATGTCAAATGTATAGCGCCAGGGCCGGCTCTTCCAGGGCTCTGGGACATAATCGATGCCGATGCGCGGGCTGGTATGAACTCGATCGGGTGAGATGATCTCTCCGGCCTCGATCCACAGGCCGCCATTTGGAACGGTCAGGTTGCAGCCGTTGAGCGCGCCGTCGATGCCCAGCGCGCGGCATAATTTGGCCGGACCGTCCGTCCAGTGCCCGGCAGCAACCCCGCTGCGGCGCGCAGCGATGAGATCCAGCCCGCTCAAGGGGCGGATGGCGCGAATGAGAATGGCGGACGGCTCGTTTTCGGGCATGCAAACCACGTTCAACATCCAGTGCATGCCGTAGGTAAAATACACATAGGCGCGTCCGGGCGGACCGTACATGACCGCGGTGCGCGGCGTGCGTCCGGCGCGGGCATGACAGGCCAGGTCTTCCTCGCCGCGGTACGCCTCGACCTCACAGATGATGCCGGAGATCGTAACGCCGTTCAGGCAGCGCATCAGGCGGGTGCCCAACAGGTCAGGCGCCACGGCTAGAACGTCGCGAGCGTAAAATTCAGCGGGCAGCGCTTCGGCCATGCGCTTACTTCTGGCGGATATGCGGGTCTTTTTCCAGCGTCAGGCGCAGGCCGTCTTCGAGCGTGGTCAGGGGCTGGTAGCCCAGTTTTTCCTGGGCCAGATGGATATCGGCGCACAGGCGCGAGGGGCCGCCGTCGTTGCGCGCGTTATAAACGATTTCCGGTTTACCGCCGGTGATGCTGTTGACGAGCTGAGCCAGATTGCGCACGCTGGTCTCCTGGCCGCTGCCGACGTTGATGGTTAGGCGGTTGACGCCCGGCGCGGTGGAAGTCGCCACCATGGCCGAGACGACGTCGTCGACGTAGACGTAATCGCGCGATTGGCTGCCGTCGCCGTGCAGCACCAGGGTGCCGTTTTGCAGGGACTGGCGCAGAAAATAGGGGATGACCGGCGCGTGCACCGGCGGGAGGTGTTGGCCGGGCCCGTAGGCGTTGAAGACGCGCAGGCAGACCGTTTCGATTCCCCACAGGCGGCCAATGGTGTTGACGTAGTATTCGGCGGCCAGTTTGGACACGGCATACGGCGAGCGCGGATCGGGGCGGGCGTCCTCCCGGGCCGGCTGGGTCTCCTGATTGCCGTAGACCGCGCCGGAGGAGATGAACACCACGCGGCGCACGCCCACGTCGCGCATGGCTTCCATCAGCGACACTGTACCCGAGACGTTGACCTGGTTGTACTCACGCGGGTAGAGCACCGATTCGGGCACCAGCACGCGCGCTGCCAGATGATAGACGCAGTCCACGTCCTGCAGCAGCGTCCACAGCTTGGGACGGTCGTTGACATCGCCGCGCGTGAAATGCACTTCTTCGGATAAAGCGGCCGGATCGCCGGTGGAGAGATCGTCCACCCCGCGGACGGTATGCCCCTGCTGGGCCAGACGGTTCGAGAGCGCCGCGCCCAAAAAGCCGGCGGCTCCAGTGATCAAATAACGCATACGCGATTTTTCCAGTGTGAGGATTGTATTGCCGTGTCAAGCGATTATAGCATATCTGACCGTTCGTGAGCGCGCACCTGGTTGTCATGGTTTCCGATTTGGAAAGCGGGCCCCGATTTGCTACAATCTGACTGTATCCGGAGGTGGCGCTCATGAACGAACGGCTTCAACGCGTGGAAGGACTGCTGGCCGAACTGTACGGCGCGCGGCGCGGGGCGGATTTGCTGCCCGAAGTGAAGGATCTCCTTGAACGCTATCGCGGGCGCATCCCTGCGCCGCGCTCGACCGGTCTCAGTCAGCGCGATGCCATCCTGATCACTTACGCCGATCAGGTGCAGCAGCCCGGTCAGCCGCCACTGGCCACGCTGGCCGATTTCAGCCGCGCTTATTTGAAGGGCGTGGTCAGCGGGTTGCACATCCTGCCGTTCTACCCTTCCACCTCGGATGACGGCTTTTCGGTCAGCGATTACACCCGCGTCGACCCGGCGCTGGGCGGCTGGGAACACATCCGGCAGTTGGGCGGCGATTTCCGGCTGATGTTCGATGCGGTTTTCAACCACGCTTCGGCGCAGGGGGAATGGTTCCAGGCCTACCTGCGCAACGACCCGGCCTACCGCGATTTCTTCATTGCCGTGGATGACCAACCCGATCTGTCGCAGGTGGTGCGGCCGCGCGCGCTGCCGCTGCTGACCGTCTTCACCGCCGCGGACGGTCCGCGCCAGATCTGGACGACGTTTTCGACCGACCAGGTGGATCTGAACTACGTCAACCCGCGCGTGCTGCTGAGCATGCTGGACGTGCTGCTGTTTTACGTCGGGAAGGGCGCGGAGTTGATCCGCCTGGACGCGATCGCCTACCTGTGGAAGCAGATCGGCACGCCCTGCATTCACCTGCCGCAGACGCACGCGGTTGTGCAGCTCATGCGCGCCGTGCTGGATGGGGTGGCGCCGCACGTGATGCTGGTCACGGAGACGAATGTGCCCCACGCCGACAACATTTCCTATTTTGGCGACGGCGCCAACGAGGCCCAGATGGTCTACAACTTCCCGCAGCCGCCGCTGGTGCTGCATACGCTGCGCAGCGGCAACGCCTCTGCGTTGAGCGCCTGGGCGGCCGGGCTGAAGCCGCCCTCGCCGGGGACAACTTTTTTCAACTTCCTGGCTTCGCACGACGGCATCGGGCTGAATCCGCTGCGCGGCATTCTGCCGCCGGCGCAGATCGAAGCGCTGGTGCAGGCGGCGCTGGCGCACGGCGGGCGGGTATCCTACAAGCACAACCCGGACGGCTCGCAAAGCCCGTACGAACTCAACATCAATTATTTCGACGCCCTCTCCGACCCGGCCGGCGGCGAGGAGGAGGGTAAACAGGTACGGCGCTTCGTGGCGGCGCACGCCATTTTGCTCGCGCTGCAGGGTGTGCCCGGCATCTACTTTCATTCCCTGTTCGGCTCGCGGGGCTGGCCGGAAGGGATCACCAAAACCGGGCAGAACCGCAGCATCAACCGCCAGAAACTGGTGCTGGATGAACTGGAAGCCGATCTGGCTAACCCGAGCGGGCGGCGCCGGATGGTGTATGACTGGCTGGCGACGATGCTGCGGTTGCGGGCTGCTGAGCCGGCCTTCGATCCGCAGGTGGGGCAGGAGGTGCTGGACGCGGGACCGGGCCTGTTCGCGCTGCGGCGCGGCGACCTGACCTGCCTGGTCAACGTGACCGGACGGGCCGTCGAAATTCCGGCGGCCCTGCGGCGCGGCGTCGATCTGCTCGGCAGCCGCAAACCCGAGGTGCTGGAGGCTTATGGTATACGGTGGTTGAAAAAATAAAAATCACCACGGAGACATTATGCCCGTAAGGGTACGGAGGACACGGAGAAGAGAAGAAAAGTAGCAGAGATGAAAAGAGAAAAGATGAAAAAGAGAGTAAGATAAGGCACCAGGAACAAGGGAGCATTGAAAATGCGATCTCTCGTACCATCTCTGGCAACATTCAGCAGGAATTCTCCTTTTTTATGATTTCTTCTCCGTGTTCTCCGTACCCTTACGGGCATAATGTCTCCGTGGTGAATACTCTTTTCACCCAAAGAATTCCACGGCGACGCGGTTGAACTCATCGGGCGCGTCGCGTTGCGGCCAGTGCCCGCAGCGCGGCAGCACGGCCAACCGGATGGCCGGATTGCGCCGCACGGCTTCGCGCGCGGCCGCGATCGGAACCAGGGTATCCTTTTCGCCGTGGATGATGAGCGTGGGCATGTGCAGTTCGCCGATACGCTCCATGTAACAGGTGCGCACCCGGTCGGGCAGCACATCGGCGTGCTGAATGTCTAGGAAGGCTTTGCCGGCATCCGGCTGCTGAATGATCCTGAACACCTCGTCGACCAGTTCGTCTGTGATCGACTCTTTGCGCGCCAGGATGTAACTCAGCGTCCAGCGCGTCAGAGCCCGGCTCTTGCGCAACAGAGCGTAGCTCCACTGCATCAACCAATCGGCCTGCACCAGGTCGTAGGAGAGGCGTTGAAGCGGCAATTTTTCCGCCAGGCCGTAGGCATCCACCAGCGCCAGGCTTTCCACCCGTTCGGGGTGGGCCAGCGCGAAGCCCAGGGCTGCGCCGCCGCCCAGCGATAGCCCCATCAGGCCGCTGCGCTGCAAGCCCAACGCGTCCAGCACCGCGCCAGTGAACTGGATGTAGAAATCCATGCTGTTGGGCAGCGGATTAGGCTGGCTTTCGCCGTAGCCTGGCCAGTCGAAAGCGATTACGCGCCGGTGAGCGGCCAGGGCTGGCATGGCCAGCCGCCAGGAGAGCAACGCGCCGTCCACGCCGCCGCCGTGCAACAGCAGCAGCGGTTCGCCGTTGCCGAGCGCGTAGGCGCGAATTTGAAGACCGTTGACGCTCAGCCAGAAAGATTCAAATGAATCAGGAGTAGACGAGTTCATGAATGTGCCTTATAGGATCGCAATGTTTACGGAAAATGGAGATTGCTCTGGAGGGTGAAGAAGCCGGGCCAATCCGATTTACTGCAATACTATACCGCGAAAATGGCGAAATTTTTATATTGATTCTGGTCAATTCTTAAGGTAAATGTTTGTTATTCCGCTTGAAATGTGATTCTTTCCTGGCTATATTGTACTTAAGTTGTAAATTTTCTGGATAAATTCGTGTTTCTCGCACCGAAAACCCGGCCACAAAAGATGGAACCCCCAGTTGACAGGTTGAAGATAGTTACAATCATCCGGGTATATAAAAGATAAACCCCGGCCAGTGTTTGATTTTTAAATCAGGTATTTTGGCCTTTCCCCATTGGCGGGCAAAAGATAAATATCCTCCAGGAAACGATCCATGCTCACAAATCCGAAATACTCGACCCTCTATCTTTCAATCGTTATCATCCTTGTCCTATCTTCCTGTACATCCGGCATGGAAAAACCAATCGCTTCGACGCAGCCCCCCGATCAGGCGTCGGCAACTGCAACGCCCAACCCGGCTACCCCATTCGATTTACCGCCGTCCAAAAAGGGCGGCGAAACCCCTGCCGGAACGCCCACCTTCGCGATCACGCCCACCCCTACCCTGCAAAGAATGTCCCCCGACCTGGTTGACGCATCAGAAATAATCGATCTGGAGCACGTTTCCGCCTATCCACTGGGAAAAATAGTTTCTGCAACCATTGCACTGGATGATGATTTTATCTATTGGGTTGACACCGAAAATCCCAAGGCACTCTACCGGACACCCCTCGGCGGCGGTGCTTCTGAAAAAATTATCGAATCGGTCTATTCAGATGGCCGTCTGGATTGTAATAAATTTCAAATCAGCGAAGATTGGCTCGTCGTGTGTGACACGCCCACCTCAAACGATCTGGGCGAATGGAAAATTCGAGCCGTGAACCTGAAAGATAAAGCAGAAATCCTTTTGTTGGATGATGAAAACGGCAGGATCGTATTCAGCATGTTTGATATCTCTCTTAATGGGCATAACGCCATTTGGACGTACGCCAGAACCACGCCAGATTTAAAAGACCTGGATGAAATGGTGATCGAAGCGATCGATTTTGACACGGGCGAAAGGCGCGAACTCATGCGCACGAAGATCGAGGGTTCCATCTGGCCTGTCCTGAGCCTATCCGGGAACCTGGCGATCGTCGAACAGGACTTCGAAGATATCTATGGCGGAGGGACCGACCTTCATTTGATGGATATCACCGATGGAACGCTGAAGGATTTGTCGCTGGGCGAGAAAAGCTGCATGCCCGAGATCGCTTACCCGTGGGCGGTGTGGAAATCCGGCGCCAGGTACGCATTTTGGATTAAAGCTGTGCTGCATAATTTGTCGAACGGCCAGGAATTCTATATTCGAAATGAAGGGGTTGAGCCTTCCGATCCGAAAATCGATGGTACCAGGGTGTATTGGACCGGGAGTATTCGGTCCACTCATGGGATTACGAACGCGATCTATATTTATGATATCGGGGAAAACAAGATCTACGTTCTTCATGCACCCGGAGAGGATCAGTATTACCGATTTGTCGCCATTCGAAAGAATACCATCGCCTGGGTGCGGGTGACCGAAATGTCCAAAGCGGTCAGCGATATTTATCTGGAATGGACCACCTTTCGATGAAGAAACCGCGATAACAATATTTGACGCACTCCGATCCTGTGAAAAAGTAAAAGAAAACGATCCGATTGAAGGAATGTTTCGTAGATTGAATGGTTTGGCTATTGGTTGACAGAACCGAAAATGGCAGTATAATGATTACCAATGGTAATTACCATTGGTAATCTAAACCCTGGAGGGAACTCATGACTGAATCCGGTTGTTTGATTCGCCCGCTGGCGCCATCCGATCAAATCCCGGTGATGGACATCTTCAACTATTACGTCGAAAATGGATTCGCCGCCTATCCCGAACGGCCGTTTCCTTATGAATTCTACGAACGCATGCTGGCCGGCACGCAGGGATATCCGACCGCAGCCCTGGAGTCGCCGCAGGATGGCGTGATTGGCTTTGGGTTCATCAAACCCTATCACCCCATGCCTGCATTCCGCCAGACCGCTGAAATCTCCTATTTCATCCGGGCGGAATATACCCGGCTGGGACTGGGCAACCAGATGTTGAATTATCTGATCGCGGAAGGCGCCAGGATCGGGATTACGAATATTCTGGCGCAAATCTGCTCGTTGAACGAACCCAGTTTGAAGTTCCACCAGACGCACGGGTTTCAGGAATGCGGCCGATTCCTGGGGGTGGGGCAGAAGAAGCAGACCCGTTTCGATGTGGTCTGGATGCAGCGGCGCATTGCTTGAGCAGGGCGAAGATGCAAAGAGCGGACATTATTCAAGCCACCCTGGAACTCATTCAGGAGAAGGAAAGCGCGAGTCGGGTCAATTTGCGGGCAGTCGCCCGCGCCCTGGGGTGCGCGCATACCAACATTTACAACTATTTCGATGACTTCGACGATCTGCTCTGGGCGGCGCTGGATACAGCCGGGGATCGATTCATCGCGGATGTCACCGCCGGGGTGAAGTCAACCCGTGAAACGACAACCAGCCTGAACCGGTTCTTTGCCGGGATCATTGATTTCTACCTGGTCCACAAGGGCTGGCTGAGGTTGTTCTGGGCTGATCCCCTCAAAGGCCCTCGCCCGGTTGAAAGTGCGGCCCTTGGCGAAAAACGGGTTGCATCGCTGGCGCTGCTTTTCGGCGACGCCGTCCAGGAGACCTGCGGAATCAACCTGCCCCAGACTGAGGCTTATCATTTATTGCATGAGGTACATTGTTATTTATACGGCGAGATGTCGATCAACATCTCGGGCAGAGGCCTGATCCCGGAAGAAAATGCATTTCGAGCCCACCTTCTACAGGAATGTTTAACCCTGACGGATCTTCTAATTCGTTAGAATATCCGTTCACCGGGAGGTGGAATCGAGTATTGCCTTTTCCCATCCGGCTGATTTTCTCTTTGGTACAATTCCCTCATGCGCAACCATCGAATTTATCTGGCTCTCGTGCTGGTCTGGCTGCTGCCGGCGCTGGCCTGCAACCTGCCTTCGCGGGCCCGCATGCTGGCTCGCGAAACGCCCGCTGACCTCGAAATTGTCACCCAGGCGCCGGCTGCGACGGCCAGCACGGACGTGGCGTTGGTATCGCCGCTGGGAACCGAACTGGCGCAGCAGGGCGAGATCTTTCCGGACAGCGAGGTTGTCAATTCACCGGCCGCGCTGGGCTTCGACGTGGCGTCCGTTGTGGCCTCAGCCGGCGGTTACCTGAGCACCTACACCGAAACGGTGGACGATGAAACGATGAGCGGCGCGCAGATTGTGCAGCGCATCGCCGATGAGACCTCCACCAACCCGCGCCTGCTGCTCGGGCTGCTCGAATTTCGTTCCGGCTGGGTGTTCGGCCAGCCCAGGGCGGACAGCGAACCCGAATATCCGCTGGGCTTCGAAAACCCGGCCATCCAGGGACTGGATGCGGAGCTGCGCTTGGCGGTGCGCTATCTGTCGCAGGGTTATTACGGCGAGCGCGCCGGCCAGCTCAGTCAACTGGTCTTCCCGGACGGGGTCAGCATCGACCTGCCCGCGAACGCCAATCCGGGCACGGCTGCGCTGTACGCGCTGTTTTCGCGCCTGCTGCCGTTCGTCGATTGGCAGGCGGCCATCACCGGTCCGGACGGCTTCATTCGATTTTACACGGCGCGTTTTGGCGATCCCTGGCAGCGCGCCGTCGAGGTGCTGTCGCCGGCCGGCCTTACCCAGCCGCAGCTCGATCTGCCCTTTGCGGCAGGCGAGACCTGGGCCTTCACCGGCGGCCCGCACATCGATTGGGGCGTGGGCAGTCCGCTCGGCGCCATCGACCTGGCGCCCATCGCTGGGACAGGCTGCAAACCGGCTCCCCAGCAGGCCCTGGCGGCGGCTTCCGGGGTGGTGGCGCGTTCGGAGCGCGGCGCGCTGGCGCTGGACCTGGACGGTGACGGGAACGAGCAGACCGGCTGGGTGCTGATCTATATGCACCTGGCCAACCGCGCGCCGGTTGGGACGCGAGTCGCCCCCGGCGATCCGCTCGGCAATCCATCCTGCGAGGGCGGCAACGCCAGTGGGGCGCACGTTCACCTGGCGCGCAAATACAACGGCGAGTGGCTCGGCCTGGACCGCATCCCCTTCGTGCTTTCCGGCTGGCAGGTCGAAGCCGGTGAAAAACCTTACCAGGGCCGCCTGGTGCGCGGCAATCAGTTGGCCACCGCCAGTCCCAGCGGGATGCAGGGCTCCTCGGTCTTTCGTTAATGATTTCAGCGATTTCGTTTCAACAAACAGCTTGACGAACCGTTGCAAGTAGCCTATATTTTAACCATCCCGATTTTACTTTAAATCTTATAATGACAAGTGACCTTTTTATGGGAGGATGAATGGACGAACTGGTCAAATTGGTCAGCAAAAAAACCGGTATTCCCGAACAGACGGCGCGCGTGGCCGTTGAAACCGTGCTCAATTTCATCAAGCAGAAACTGCCTGCGCCCATCGCCGGACAGATCGATGCCTTACTGAAGGGCGAGAGTCAGGGCGGGGACGTGCTTAAGGGACTGGGCGATTTGTTGGGGAAATAATCCCATTGGAAATTCGTTTCCTTCCTTTTCCAATCAAAAATGCAAATTGAGGAGAATAACATGGCTAATTTACTCGATGTCGAAGGAATTGGGGAAAAATATGCAGCCAAACTCAAGGCAGCCGGCATCGCCAACACGGATGCCCTGCTCAAGGTTGGCTCCACTCCCAAGGGCCGCAAGGAACTGGCCGAAAAAGCCGGCATCAGCGATGCCCTGATCCTCGAATGGATCAACCATGTGGATTTATTCCGCATCAAGGGCGTTGCTGAAGAATACGCCGATTTGCTGGAAGAAGCCGGTGTGGATACCGTGCCTGAACTGGCCCAGCGCGTTGCCAAGAATCTCTTCCAGAAGATCGTGGAAGTGAACGAAACCAAGAAACTCGTCCGCAAATTACCCACCGAAGCCATGGTGGCGGATTGGATCGATCAGGCCAAAAAGCTGCCGCGCGTCATCACGTATTAATCCAGTCGCGCTCTTTATGCCCCTCGCGAAAGGCGAGGGGCTTTTTCGTTAATGGGCCGGTTTGGACTTGACAGAGCCGCTGTCTGCACATACAATGACGATGATAATTTCATAGACCTGCCGGGTGCATCATCTCCCGGATGGGAATGCTCAAAGGCGAAGCCGGTGCAAGTCCGGCGCTGTCGCGCAACTGTGAGCCTGGGACGACGGATCAGCGTGTAACGAAAGATGATCTGCCCAATCCCGGCAAGCCAGGTCGCCCGCCCAGGCAGGTATGATCCACGACCTCGCGGAAAGGAGGTGGAGACGTGCCTGGCCAATCCACACATCACCCTGTCCCCGCGGACAGGGTTTTCTTTTTCAGGCGGCCGGTACTTCGCAGCGATGATCCCGCAATGCATTGAAGCCAACCGTCAGACGGTTCGCCTGTATCGTATTCGACCTTAATCAAGACATTGGAACCCACATGAAACGTTTGAATATCTTGCTTTCCATCAGCATTCTGGCAGCCCTGCTGCTTTCGGCCTGCGGCGCCGCCGCGACGCCTACCGCCGCCCCTATCACCCTCACCGATGGCCTGAACCGGTCCATCACGCTGGCTGCGCCGGCGCAGCGGATCGTTTCCCTGGCGCCTTCCAACACCGAGATCCTGTATGCCATCGGCGCAGGTTCGCAGGTGGTCGGCCGGGATGATTTCTCTGATTACCCGACCGAAGCCAGCAAACTGCCCTCGGTGGGCGGGAACATGGGCACCTACAGCCTCGAAACCATCGCCAGCCTGAAGCCCGACCTGGTGCTGGCGGCTGAAATCAATACTCCGGAACTGGTCAAATCCATGCAGGACCTCGGCCTGACCGTTTATTACCTGTCCAACCCCAAGGATCTGGACGGCATGTACGCCAATTTGAAGACCGTGGCGCAGCTTGCCGGCCGGGAAAGCGAAGCGGATGCGCTGGTCAGCTCGTTGCAGAAACGTGTCCAGGCCGTCAAGGATGCGATCACCCCCGACGCCGCCCGGGTCACGGTATTCTATGAACTGGACGGCACCACAGATCCCACAAAGCCCTGGACGGCCGGCAAGGATACATTCCTGTCGCAGTTGATCAGCATGGCCGGCGGTTCGAATATCGGCGACAACCTGGCGGGCAGCTATGCCCAGATGAGCCTGGAAGAGCTGCTGGTGCAGGATCCGTCCATCCTGTTGCTCGGGGACGCCGCATACGGCGCGACCCCCGAACAGGTGGCGGCTCGCACCGGCTGGGATGCGCTGCAGGCCGTCAAGGATAACCGCATCTACACCTTCGACGACGATCTGGTCAGCCGGCCCGGTCCGCGCCTGGTGGATGGCCTGGAAACCCTGGCCAAACTGCTACATCCCGAGTTGTTCAAGTAAAAAGAAAGCCACAGAGATCACAGAGGAAGAAGAAAGCCACAGAGAACACAGAGGAAGAAGAGATGAAAAAAGAAGAGGGAGCCAGGATCATTATGAAGAAGTTCCCGGTTGAAATCGACACCTCTGGTTCTTTTTTCTCTTTCTTTCTATTTGCTCCTCTTTCTCTGAGAACTCTGTGGGCTCTGTGGCTAATCCTCTCTTCGACCCTTTTATGAAAACCACCTCCCGTCCTTTCTTCTACAGCCTGTTCCTGCTGGCGGCGGCCCTGCTGCTCAGCGTGGCGGTCGGCAGCGTGTTCATCCCGCCGGCCGCCTTGTGGGATCTGGCCAGGGCTGCGCTCACGGGACGCGACTCCGTGTTGCCGCAGGCGGATACCTACCGGATCATCCTGGGTTCGCTGCGCCTGCCGCGGACCCTGCTGGTGGCTTTCACCGGCGCAGCGCTGGCGACCAGCGGCGGCGCTTACCAGGGCCTGTTTCGCAATCCGCTGGCCGATCCCTACATGATCGGGGTTGCCTCGGGCGCCGGGCTCGGCGCAGTGCTGGCCATGACGGCCCAATGGGCACGCGGGGGTGCGGGGATGTTGGCGGTACCCCTGGCGGCTTTCGCCGGCGCGCTGCTGGCGGTCGGAATCGTTTATCAGCTTGCCCGTGTGGGACGCACCCTGCCCACGACCACGCTGATCCTGGCCGGCGTGGCGGTCAGTTCATTTTGCACGGCTTTGAGTTCGTACTTGATGCTCAACTCCACCGGCGAGCTGCGCCGCGCGCTGGTCTGGCAGTTGGGCGGCACGACGCTTTCGGGTTGGGGGCCGGTGGTTGCGGCGCTGCCTTATCTGGCGGTTGGCTGCCTTGTGCTCCTGGCCAACGGACACGCGCTCAACGTGCTGCAGTTTGGCGATGAACAGGCCAAACAGCTAGGCCTGCCGGTGGAACGCGTGCGCGGCATCATCGTCCTGGCCGCCACACTGACCACGGCCGCGGCGGTGGCATTCTCGGGCGTGATCGGTTTTGTCGGGTTGGTCGTGCCCCATCTGGTGCGGATGGTATGGGGCGGCGACTACCGCCGGCTGCTGCCGCTTTCAATCGTTTGCGGGGCGGCCTTCCTATTGATCGCGGATGTGCTGGCGCGCACGCTGATGGCTCCGCAGGAGCTGCCGGTGGGTGTGATCACCTCCCTGGCAGGCGCGCCTTTCTTTTTATGGGTGCTGCGCCGCAACAAGCAGCAATCCTACTGGTGATGCCTATGTTACAGGTCGAATCGCTTTCGGTTTCCTACGGTGAGCGCGCCGTGCTGCATGAAGTCAGTTTTTCGGTCGAACGCGGCACGGTTCTGGGGCTGATCGGCCCGAACGGCGCGGGAAAGTCGACGCTGATCCGGGCGCTCAGCGGCGTGCTGGCGACGCAATCCGGCCGCGTGCTGGTGGATGGGCGCAGCCTGAGCGGAATGACTGCGCCGGACGTGGCCAGGCATATCGCTGTGGTGCCGCAGGCCCACAACCTGCCTCCGGCCTTCACGGCCTGGGAGACGGTTCTGCTCGGACGAACGCCTTATCTCAATTGGCTGGGACAGGTTTCGAAGCGCGACGAAGAGATCGCCCGGGACGCCATGCGCCGCACCGACACACTGAAGCTGGCCGAACGCCGGGTGGGCGAGCTTTCCGGCGGCGAGCAGCAGCGTCTGCTGCTGGCGCGCGCGCTGGCCCAGGCCACCCCCATTCTGCTGCTGGACGAGCCCACCTCGAACCTCGATCTGCAGTACCAGATCAGCCTGTTGGAACAGGTCCGCCGGCTGACCCAGCAGGACGAACTGAGCGTGGTGATGGTGATGCACGACCTCAACCTGGTGGCGCGCTACTGCGATCAGGCGGCCCTGCTGGTGGAGGGCCGCATTGTGAAGATGGGCGACATCGAAAGCGTGCTGACCGCGCGCATTTTGAGCGAAGCCTATCACCTGCCGCTGGAGGTGATGCGCAACACGCCCAGCGGGTATCCGGTGGTGCTGCCGGCGATTTTAAGATGAGGAAAGCCACACAGGACACAGAGATCACAGAGAAGGAAATGAGAAGAAGAACGAGAGAAGAAAAGTAGATAAGCATTTATCTTCTCTCCAATCTCTTTCTCTGTGACCTCTTTTATCTCTGTGGGCTCTGTGGTTAAATTCTTCACACCGAAGAAAGTCACAGGGGACACCGAGTTCACAGATCAGTAAAGAGGCCTGCATTGCAAATCAACCTATACGCCACGTTCCGGCTGGCTGCCGGGGTGAAGACGATCCAGATCGACCTGCCGTCCGGCGCGACAGTCTATCAGGCCGTGCAGGCGGCGGTGGAGAAATATCCCGCGCTGCGCGTCCACTGGCTGAACGACGCCGGCGAGATTCACGCCCACGTGCACTGCCTGCTCAACGGGGATGACGTGGCGACCCTGCCGCTCAAGTGGAATATGCCGCTCCATCCGGACGATACACTGGATTTCTTTCCGCCGGTCGTGGGCGGTTGATCAGGCAGTCTGACTTTTTGGTAGAAAAAATCGGCCCGCGTCTGCGAGCCGATTTTTCAGTCCAGGAAGTTGAAAGAAGAGATCTGGATTTCAGGAATTCTTCCAGGTTTCATCTTCGACCGGATGAAACGGGCTTTCGCCGTCTTCGACGATGGGCGCGCAGCATGCGGCGTTGAGGACCTTCTTTTTCCGCGCGGCCTGATAGCGATTTTTATAAATCGTCAGGCCGACGAAGATGGCCAACAGCAGCAGTATACCCACATACCAGGGCAGGCTGGCTGACTCTTGCATATGGAGCACGACGACCTCAGGGGTGGGTTCTCCGCTTTGGGCTGCAACCCGGCTGGCCGGCGAAAGGGCGAACGCTGCCAGAACCGCCATCCACAGAATCCAACGAGAAATTCTCCGCATATTCTTTCTCCAGGGGAATTATTATTTAAGCACCCTTATTTTACCGGCAATATCTTTTATAAGCACCTACTCAGTGTAATATCCCTCTATGCAATTTGTCTTAATTTGAAACGCAGCGAACGGATGGGTTCGCTGCGTTTGGATTGGCCAGACAAAGGGGGTTATTTCTGCGTGGCCGCGTTGCGTTGGATCATGAAATCATCAGCCGATTTGCCCAACAGCAGGTGCAGCAGAACGTCCTTGTGTGAGTGAATGAAGGGCAGGTTGATGGGTTCTTCCAGCACCGGGGGCAGGTAAGATGCCGGGCGGTATTTCACGCGCGGTTCGTCCATGCCCAGCACCTGATTGACCAGGGTTTCATCCGGCGGAACCGGCGTCCGGCCGAACTCACCCCGCAGCAGCATGCGGAATTCATTGCTGACGAAGGAGTAACGCTCGCCGGTCATCAGGTTGTAGGTGGCCTGCGCGCCGATGATCTGGCTGGTGGGCGTCACGAGCGGGGCATAACCCGATTCGCGGCGCACGGCCGGGATTTCATCGTACAGTTTATCCAGCAAATCTTCGCGGCCCATCTGGCGGAGTTGATTTTGCAGGTTGGTCAACATGCCGCCGGGAATTTGAGCCTTGTTGATGCGGTTGTTGCTGGCCGGGTAATGGAGCTGGGTGAGAAGCCCGTTGCACAGGTCCTGGGCTTTGGCCAGGTTGGCTTCGTCCGGGTCTCTCACCAGGGCGAGGATCTGGTTCACCGTATTCCGGTCGACGTCTTCGAAGCGCACCGGCTGGTAGTATTTGCCGGCGTACGGGATCACGGCCTTGAGTTCATCGAAGACGACGAACAGGCGTTTCTGGGCTTCGAGAATCAGGTCCTTGTCCAACCCGGTGTCCAATCCCAGCTCTTCCGCGAAAACCTGCAGGACTTCGACCGGGGGATGCGAACTGCCGCCCGCGAAGGGCGTGATGGCCGTGTCGATCGCGTCCACTCCGTTGAGCAGGCCGATGACGGCGTCCAGGAAGCCCATGCCCGTGGTGGTATGGCTGTGGAGCGTCAGCGGGACATCCAATCTGGCCTTCAACCCACGGATCAGGTCAACCGCGGCGGACGGCGTCAGGATGCCGGCCATGTCCTTGATGGCGATGCGGTCCGCGCCCATCTCGCGCAGCTTTTGGGCATATTGAATGAAGTACTCGGTGGTGTGCACCGGGCTGACCGTATACGAAAGCGCGGCTTCGACCTGAATGCCGTTGGCTTTGCAGGCCAGCATGGGAATCGACAGGTTGCGTTCATCGTTGAGGGCATCGAACATGCGAAAGATGCCAACGCCCGATTGGGCAGCCTGTTTGATGAATGAAATGACCAGATCGTCCGGGTAAGGCTGGTAGGCAAACAAATTCTGTCCACGCAGCAGCGCCATGATCTTGCGATTATCGCCGACCACGCCGGAAAAAGTTTCCAACCGCTCCCAGGGATCCTCGTCCAAAAACCGCACGCAACTATCCAAAATCGCTCCACCCCATAATTCCAGGGTGGGATAACCTGCATCGACGATCAATTTGAGCACCTGCAAGGCTTGCTGGCGGGTCATGCGGGTTGCAGCGATGCTCTGGTTACCATCTCGCAAGGTAACATCATTAAATTGTATTCGTGTCGTCATACCATCTCCTAAGAATAATAATTGCAAATTTCCGCCATTATGTTATTCTATTATGAATTTACAAGGATGTGCCCGAGTCAAGACGAACGCCGTTAAAATTCGTGAAGAACGTCACATTCGTCCACAGATCGAATTCAGCCGGTGGATGGAAACGATTCTGGATACCATTTGGATTACGCCCGGGCGGTCGGGTCCGGGAGGTCGATCGGCAGGCGGATGGTGAAGGTCGAGCCCTGACCGGTTTGCGATTCGACGCTGATTTCGCCGCCGTGCGCCTGCACGAAGGCGCGCGCGATGGCCAACCCCAATCCCGATTCGCCGCCCTGTTCGCTGCGAGCGGAATCGCCGCGGTAGAAACGGTCGAAGACACGCGGCAGGTCTTCCTGGGCAATACCCGATCCCGTGTCGCTGATTTTCAGGACCGCCGAGTTGGCATCCCGCTCGCTCTTCAGCGTGACCTCGCCGCCCTGGGGGGTGTAGCGCAGGGCGTTGGTGATCAGATTCCCCAGCACCTGCATGATACGGGTTTCATCCACCCAGATCTCCGGCGAATTTTCCGCCACCTCGACCGTGATTTTCACACCGTGATGGTCGGCCTGGTTCTGGAAGGCGGCGGCCGATTGTTGGAGCAGCCGGGCGGTGGATATCTTTTGGCGGCTGAGGGTCAGTTCACCGGCCTCGGCCCGCGAAAGGGTCCGCAGGTCTTCCACCAGGCGCTGCAGGCGCTCGATTTCGGCGTAGATCACGTCCAGGCGCTGATGGCTGGGCGCGAGAACGCCGTCGCGCATCGATTCAATGTAGCCGGCGATCACCGTCAGCGGTGTGCGCAGGTCGTGAGCAATATCGGCCGTCATCTGGCGGCGCAACTGGTTCGAACGCGCCAGTTCGCTGCTCATCTGATTGAAGGCCTGTCCCAGTTCGCCGATCTCATCCTGCGAGCGGACGGCGACCTTCTGTTCCAACTGGCCGCCGGCCATGCGCTGGGCGGCCTGTTTCAAATCGCGCAGCGGGCGGGTGAGCGATGAGGCCAGCAGGATGCCGGCCACCAGGGCAATCACGACGGCCACCACGGCAGCCACGATCAGCGCGCGGTACATTTGCGCCAGGTAGGCCTGCTCCTCGGCCGTGAACCCGGGTCGTTCGGGCAGGGTGAGGATGTACCCGATCACTTTGTCTTTGACCTGGATCGACTCGGCCTTTATCTGCGTATCCGTGGAAACGATCATGCCCAGCATGTAATTCGGGCGGTTGGCCAGCACAACCTTGCGGTTTTCATCCAGGACGACAAATGGAATCCGCTGGTCGATTCCAGGGTTGGTGTTGGTGTTCTGGTTCGAAAGCTCCGGAAAAGGTTCGCCGACCTGAAAGAAAATCCGGTCGATGCCGCTCAGCGTGCCGTTGTCCTGGTAATAGCTGATCAGATATTTTTTAAAGGTGGCCAGTTGTTGTTTGGTCACCAGATCGCTCAAACGCGCCGGGCTGGTCAGCCAGATGACCACCGCCACCAGCGCGGCCGTCACCACCGCGATGCAGGTGAACGCCAGGATGAGTTTGGTTGCGAGATTGCGTTTCATGATTGGCTGCGAAAGCGATAACCGACGCCAAAAACGGTTTCGATATAGCACGGCTGGTCGGGATCGGCTTCGATTTTTGTGCGCAAATTTCGGACGTGCACGTTCAGGGTGCGCTCCAAACCGGCGAAACCGCTGTCGGCCAGATTATCCACCAGTTGCTCGCGGGTGAAGACCCGCCCGGGTTCGCCCATCAGGGTGGCCAGCAGATTGAATTCCATTGGGGTCAACGAAATTTCCCGGCCGCTCAGGGTGACGCTGTGCAGATTTTCATCCAGCTCCAGTTCGCCTACCTTGTGCACGCGTCCGGTATGGCTTGCGCTTTCATACCGGCGCAGCACGGCATGCACGCGCGAAGCCAGTTCGCGCATACGGAAAGGCTTGACCACGTAATCATCCGCGCCGAGTTCAAGGCCCAGCACGGCGTCGGTCTCTTCCTCTTTTGCCGTGATGATGATCACCGGGGTCTGGCTCTCCTGACGGTACAGCTTGAGGAAGGTATAGCCGTCCATCTCGGGCATCATCAGGTCCAGCAGAATCAGATCGGGTTTTTCATGCCGGGCGGCGTAAATCGCCTCGCGACCGTTGACCGCCGGCACGACGCGATATCCCTGTTCGCCCAGATATTCCTGCAGCAGCATGCGCACGCTGGATTTGTCGTCAACCACCAGAATCGTCTTCATGCCTTTGATCATACCTGAAATTTGTTCATTTTTGATTTAGAGCCCTGGAATTAACCCGATCTAAACCGAATTTAAACCAGATCGAAATCAATTTCACCTACAATCCAGGCAAGGTTTCGCAAGAACCCCTGATTTATTGGATTGGACGGAGGAACGAATGAATGGTACAAAACGAATTAATTCCAACCTGACCAACCTGTGGATGGATGGAATTGTGCTGGCCGGCCTGCTGGCCGCTTTTGCCCCCAACCTGATCGGCCTGCGGCTGCATGAATGGCTTGGCCTGGCCTTTGGAATTACCCTGTGGGTGCACATCCTGCTGCACTGGCAGTGGGTGGCCGGCGTTACGCGCAGGTTCTTCACCCGGGCGAGCTGGAGCGCGCGTTTTAGCTACCTGCTCAATGTGGGTATTTTCATTGCCTTTAGCGTGATCATTTTTAGCGGCGGGATGGAGTCGCGCTACGTCCTGCAGACGTTTGGCCTTTCAGCATCCAACAACCGCTTCTGGGAAATGCTGCACCGGCTCGGGTTGGATCTGACCCTGTGGCTCACAGCCCTGCACATCGGCGTGCACTGGCGCTGGATCCGGAGCTGGATCCGGAAATTGCTGCGACTGCCGCGGCGTTTGCGGGGGATCGAGCCCCAACTCAACCCGGCAGCGGAAACCGTCCGGATTGACGATCGAGCGTGATCGAAGAAGCCTTTTAGGAGAGCCTGTTTATGTTAAAAATATTGGGCAGAGTTTTGTTGATCCTGCTGGCAACCGGGCTGGTGATTGGGGCAACCTACGCGGTTTCGTTGAATTCTCAACTGTCCACGGCCGACGGGCCTGGAATGGGCGGCTTTGGCGAACGCGCCGGCCTGAGCGATGGGAGCTCCGCGCCTCAGGCCGGGCCTGAACGATCCCCGGACAGTCAGGGACTGTTGCCCGGCGGCGGGGAGTTCCGCGGCGGGCGCGAGGGTGGTTCGGCCTTTGGCTGGATGGAAGTCCTCAAAAGCCTGGGCGTCATCATCGTGGTAACGGGCGGGGTGATCCTGATCCAGAAGGCGCACGAATTGGTCCGGCGAAGCAGGAAACTCAGGGCAGAAGCCCCTCCCGCGGAATGAGTTTACAGGTACATTATGGGTAATTAAAAAGCGTAGAGGCGATTCATGAATCGCCTCTACGTGTCTCGTCAACGATCACCCCTGAGCCTTTCCAGACAATCCCTAAATGGATCCTTCCATTCGATTGTTTTCAGGCTGGGATCGGGTTGCCAGCAGCGCGGCCAGACCGGTCAGCAGCAGGCCGCCGGCGCTGACGATGATCAACGCCACCAGGCTGAGCAACGCCATGAAAGCCGGCGCCATTTCGGGCAGGAACCCGGTGACCACCGCGCCGTTGAGCGCGAAATGGTAAAGAATGGGGATCAGCAGCAGATAGGCGGTGGTCAGCGCCAGGGCCAGCGTCCCGCGTGCGGCCGCGGCCGGCCCGCGCCGCAGCAGGCCGGAGGCGAGCATGATCACGGTCCAGGAGATTACCAGCGCGATTCCGCCGGTGGTGACGATGTAGGAGGTGAAATCCGCCTGGCTGGTGATGCCGCTGAGCGAATAGACCTTGCCATCCAAAAAGGCATACCGGAAATGGAAGAGCGCCTGGAAGAGGATGGCGCCGCCCAGGAACCAGGCCGTACCGGACCGGCGTTTGAGAAACAACATGACCAATGGAATCAGCCCGAGCACCACAGCCAGCCCAATCCGCGGCAGGCGCTCGCAGGCAATCCGATCCGCCCGGATGGATGCGATGGCAGCCTGGTAGGCGGCTACATCGGTCCCGGCCACTGCCGGCGCGGCCACGCCCATCCCAGCGCTGTAGGCCTTCAGCAGGGCTGTTTGTTGAGCCTGTGTGGCTGCCGGCAGAGCGGCCAACGTCTGCTCAGGCAGGTCGAGCATGTCCGTCAAGACCTGTCCCTGCGTGGAAGCGGGCAGGTTGGTGCCCAGCAGGGCGGCCAGCGTGGGGGCGATATCCACCATCTGAATGTCCGGGTAGCTGCCCGGCTTTACGCCCGCGCCAACCAGCACGAACGGCTCGACCAGCACCACCGGGTCGTCGCCGCCGTGTCCGCCGGCGTCGATCTGGCCGTGGTCGCTGGTGACCAGCAGCGTATCCTGTGAGAGATCCAATTGGGCGACGATCTCGGCCAGCAGGTCGTCAGCCCGGCGGGCAGCTTCGTTCCAGGCCGGGGATTTGGCCCCGCCCTCGTGATGCCCGGCGTAATCGACCTGGTCGATGTGGACCAACACCAGTTGAGCCTGGTCTCCCGCCAGCCAGGGCAGGGCTGCATCCACCACCGCCCGGTCGGCGACGCGGTCTTCTCCAGGGGTATAGAAGGACAGATCGACCGCGGACTGCGGAATGAGCTTTTCGAACCAGTAATACCCAGAGACGGCCGTCTGCAGGCCGGCGCGGTGGGCTGCCGAGAAGAGATTATCCTGGGTGAAGGTCGGGATGTCGGCGTAATCGAGGTTCACCGCCGGACCATCGCTCAATTCGGGCCAGGCGCCGGTCAGCAGGACGGAATAACCCGGTTCGGAATAAGAAGGCGGCTGGCTGTGATCGGTGGCCGAAGCCCCCTGGGCACGCAATTTTGCCAGGGTGGGCATGACCTCGGCGTTTTGAGCGGTGTCGGCGCGCAGCGCATCGATCAGGACGAACACCACCCGCCGGGTGGCCGGTTGGCCAAGCGCCGGTCCGGCCTGCGGCGGGCTGGCGTGAAGTGGAGAGCGATATGCCTCCAGCGAGGCAAACAGGCCGGTTGCCCAAAAATAGGCCATGGCTGCCAGCGCCAACAGGACCAGAATGCCGCCGGCGATCCAACCTTTTTGTTTCATACAACCTCCAAGAGTAAAACGGTAAACCAGCCGCCCGAGGCATCCGCGTGGGAATCGATCACCGGCGGATGCCCCTTAATTTTCAGCCAGTACCACGATGCGATCTTCTTCGCTGAAGGTCACTTCTTCCGATTTGAGGGGGTTGATGACCACCCCATAGGACTGCTTTGAATCATGCGCGAATTTTTTCAAACGATAACCCAACGCCACCTCACCGCGCCGGGCTGCCGCCTCCAGCAGGGTGTAGAAATTGACCGCCTGGCCCGGTTCGACGTACTCGCCGGCCGGTTTGAGATAAATTTCCGAGCCGTCGGCGTCGAAGAGATCGGCGAAGACCTGATTCAACGCTTTGGTCTCCGAAATTTGGGCCATCAACAGGCTGACCAGGTGGTCGCTGACGATGAAATCGTCCGCCTGGGTCACTTCGGCCAGGTTGCGGTTTCGTAGGTCAAGCATCTCGCTCACGATGGGGATGTTCCGCCCGCTGTGATTGGCAATGTCGCGCAGGTGTAGCAGGGTCATAATGGTGCGCGCGTCCGCGGCCTGACCGTCCAGCGAATCCGAATAGGCCAGCACGATCACATGGTCGAAATTTTCAGGATGCACGTCATCCAGGGCGCGGCGGTCGGTGGTATCGGCGCTGCGAAAATGCAGCCGTTCGTTTTGCAGCCCGCCGCCAAATTCGGTTTTTTCGGTCTCATCCCATTTGCGATCCGCCAGCAGCATGATTTCGGAACCGGGGGCAACGTAATGATCCAGTTCGCCGATGATGCGCAACGCCCGGCAGTTCCAGCCCAGGACCAGGGTATTGATGGGCTTAAGGGGCAGGGATGCGCGGTTTGCGATCCGGCTGGCCTGAACGGCCGGCTGTCCATCCCGGCCCGGAACCACAGTATCGTCATCCGCGGAGACGGCAATCACCTGGTCTCCGGCGGAGATGGGCGTATCCATGGGAGGATTGAGTTTCACGCTGCCGTTCGAGGAAGCCAGCCCCATGACCGCGGACTTGGGGTAAGCGAACAACGCGTCGTGGAAGGTCTTGCCAATCAGGGACGGCTCTTCTTTGAAGTAGATTTCATCCCCTTCGAAATTCAGCAGTTCGGTATACACCACCGAAAGCCCGGACTGGAGACAGGTCTGCGCGATGATGCGCGCGATCAGGTCGCCGGCCAGCACCGGTTCCACCTCGCTTCCGCCGATCATACTGACGGGTTCCAGGTTGCGGGCTTCGCGGATTTCGGCCACGATGTGATACGGTTCGGCGCGCCGGGTGGGACTGTTGGTGATCGCCAGCAGGGTCTTGATGGTTTCAGAGTCCGGCTGGCCGCTCTCTCCCGCAACGACCAGGATCGAGCGCGCGGTTTCAAGGCTGACCAGGCTCAAGTCGTTTGGATCGATGGGGTTGCCACTGCGACACACGATGCGCAGTTTGCTGTTGCGCGGCAGCGCCGCCCGGATGTCGTCTTCCATTTCGACCTTGTCGCGGTCGGCCATCACGACCACGCAGGCATCGCGTTGGTTTTCGTTGGCAATGGCCAGTTCGGAGAGGAGGGTGTAGACCTGCGAGGACCAGCCTAAAATGATGGTATGATTGCGTTCGATCACCCGTGAGCGTCCCTTGCGCAGTTCGCTCATCCGGCCTTCAATGGCGCTGGTGAGCACGCCGATCAGGGTGCTGATGATGAAGATGCCGCCCAGGGTGACGATGAACATGGCGATCCGGAACCGCCAGCCGGTGTCGCCTCCCATCGTGCCGGCATCCAGGGTGCGCATCAGGCTCAACCAGGCGGCTTCCGAAAAGCCGATCCTGGCGCCGTCCTCGGGCGAAATGCCCACCAGGCTGACCACCGTTGCCGCCACGACGATGAGCCCCAGCGATGCCAGCCCTAATCCGCAGATCAACGCGCCGGTTCCGCGCGCCATGTAGTTATCGAACCTGTAACGAAGACGATCCTGCCAATTCGTTTTCATGTGCGTCCCTTTTGGGTTGCTCGATGATCGGTAGTGTGTGAGACGACTTGGGAATAAAATTTCAAATTGCAAAATCAGAATAACGTTTCGATCCGCTCGCCCAGCGCCTCGGGCGTTTCGGGTCCGTCCAGGCCGCTCCAGACCTGCCAGGTCTCGGTGTGTGACAGGCTGGCGCCGGGCGCCAGACGCGTCAGCGGTCCGAGCGTTTCCAGTTCCAGGAAGCGGTTGATGGCATAAACTTCCAGATTACAGCCGAAATCCGGGTAATTCGCGTCCGCCGCCCACGCAGTCGATTTCCGAAAATAGGTACCCTGGCGGTAATATCCCAGCCAGCCGGCCGGATTGCGAACCCCAATTTTGAAGGGTTCGGTTGAGGCGTCGCAATGTACCAGTATCCGGGAATCTTGGAAACGCAGGCGCGCATCCTCCAGGCGCGAATAAGGCCACAACGCCAGTGCACGATCCGGCAGAAATGGCGATGCTTGCGTCCGAGACGGTGGGTTCGGAAGGACCGCCCAACCGCCCGGCGCCATCTGGGTGATGGCCCAGGGCGCGACTTCGATCGTGTTTTGGCCCTGGTTGGTCACGCGATGCTCGAGGGTCACGCCGGGGCGCAGCAGGTCGAGGTGAATTTCCATGACCTTGCGCATCCCGGTCGGCGCTTCCAGCGCGCCGGTCAGGCGAACGCCGTCCGGCAGCGCTTCGATCTGCGGAGCGAGCTCATCCGGGATATAGGTGATCTCGGGAATTTCGGGTGAAAGCCACAGGCGGTGTCCGCCGAAGGGGTGATACGCGCCGTGGATGGTTTCCCAGAAAATCTGCGGCAATTCGGCGAACAGATTCTGGTTCGAGTGCTTATCGATCAGGCGCAGCACACGCGGACCCGCGCCGGTCATGTATTCCAGGCGCAGAGCTGCGTTTTCGATTTCCCCGGTAGAAAGGTCGGGCGCTTCCATAGAGTGCTCCCCTCTCATCATGCTAGCTGCCCATCTTTGTTCGGTCCACAGGCAGCCGCTATCAGTGCCCGAACACCGAGGATCGGTCTTCCCGCCCAAAGTCCCAGCCGTTCACCCACAGGTGCGTCAGGGTGGGAATGAAGGCCTGACATTTCGAATTCAGCTCTTTATAGGTGGTGCCGGTAGGCAGCACGCCCTTCTTTTTCAGGATTTTTTCCAGCTTCTCGCGAATTTCGATCAGGTAGGCCACGTCGCGGCTGGCGTAGATCAGTTGGCGCTCGCTCAATTCGTCGCTGCCCCAAAAGGTGGTCTGCTGGGATTTGTCCATTTCGATATCCAGCAGTTCGCTCACCAGCGCCGCCAGCCCGTGTTCGGGTGAATAAGTGCGCGCCAGTTTGCTGGCGATTTTGGTGCAGTAGACATTCACCGGCATGGCGCCGACGTACTTGAGCAGGAAACCGCAGTCCATGATCGCAAAGTGAAAAATCTTGGTCACGGCCGGGTCGACGAGCAGGGCGCGCAGGTTGGCGGCCTTGCTCCAATCCTGCGTCTTGACGATCAGGGTTGGGTCGGCGCCGTCGCTGATTTGCACCAGGCACAATAAATCCCGGTTGGGGTTCAACCCGGTCATTTCGCAGTCCAGCGCAGCGGTGTGCGCCGAGCGCAGCCGCTCGAGGTCGGCTTCGGTCAGGTCTTCTTTTAATTCATAGACAACGCGTTTGTTGCTTTTCATGCACCGGTTCCTACGTACGAATTTTCAGCCTTGATTATACGCCCGGAGGGCGGAACGAGACAGCGTACGCAGGCTCGGCCGGGTTTACAGGCAGGTTTATTTCTGGCGCCGGGCCAGCTCGGCGGCCACATCCGTCGGGGAGACGCCGCGCAGGGCCAGCAGCACCAGGACGTGATAGGTCAGGTCGGCCACTTCCTCCACCAGACGTAAATTCCCCTGGCTTTTCGCCGCCAGGATGACCTCGATGGCCTCTTCGCCGACCTTCTTGACGATTTCATCTTCGCCCAGGGTAAACAAGCGGGCGGTATAGGAAATATCCGGAGATGCGCTCTTGCGCGTCAGGATTCGCTGGTACAGTTCTTCGATTGCATCCATCGCCATTCTCTTTTCCACCGGCTTGAGGTGCTTTTGTCGTAAAAAAAAGACAGCGCCGGGTTCAGCCCCATAAATCCAATTTTCGATAAAAACAGCTCACCTCACCGGTGTGGCAGACCGGACCCGCCGCGCGGACGCGCAGCAGCAACGTATCTCCGTCGCAGTCGACCCAAATCTCGTTCACCTGTAAAGTGTTGCCGCTGGTGGCGCCCTTGCGCCAGAGTTCCTGCCGGCTGCGCGACCAGAAATGGGCCTGCCCGGTCGAACGCGTGCGCTCCAGCGCCTCGGCGTTCATCCAGGCCACCATCAGCACCCGGCCGCTGGCGTCGTCCTGGACCACCGCCGGAATCAGTCCTTTTTCATCAAACTTCAGGATAATTTCGGCCATCCTCTTCCTCCCGAACCCGGCGCACGGGCACGCCCAGGTCGGCCAGTTCACACTTGAGGACCGGAATGGATAGCACCCCATCGTGGAACAGGGACGCCGCCAGGGCGGCATCCGCCTGACCGGTGGTCAGCACGTCGGCAAAGTCGCGCACCTTACCGGCGCCGCCCGAGGCAATCACGGGCACATTGACCGCCTCGGCCACCGCCCTGGTCAACTCCAGGTCGTAACCGGCCAGGGTGCCGTCGCGGTCCATGCTGGTCAGCAGAATCTCACCCACGCCCAGCGAAACGCCGCGCGCCGCCCATTCCACCGCGTCCAACCCGGTGGGCGTGCGCCCGCCGTCGACGAACACTTCCCAGCGGCCGGGCGCCGTCCGGCGGGCATCGATGGCCAGCACGATGCACTGGCTGCCAAACAGTTCAGCGCCCTGGCTGAGCACCTGCGGGCTGCGCACCGCCGCCGAGTTGAGGCTGACCTTGTCGGCACCGGCCAGCAGCAGGCGGCGCATATCCTCCGGCGTGCGGATCCCGCCGCCGACTGCCAGGGGCATGTAAACCTGATCGGCCACCCGCCTGACCACGTCCACTACCGTAGCGCGGCCTTCAGGCGTGGCGGAAATATCCAGAAACACCAGCTCGTCCGCCCCGGCAGCGTCGTAAATGCGGGCCTGTTCGACCGGGTCGCCGGCATCCCTCAGGTTGACGAAGTGAATGCCCTTCACAATGCGGCCGTCACGAATGTCCAGGCAGGGAATGATGCGTTTCGCCAGCATGTCTCAGCCTCCTTCGGCGGCCGCCAGGCAGTCGCGCAACGCGAGCCGGCCGTCGTAAAGTGCGCGTCCCAGCACCACCCCGGCCAGCCCGGCCGCCCGCGCCGCGCGAATTTCTGCCAGGCTGCTGTAGCCGCCGGACGCGATCACCGCCATCTGGGTGGCGCGCGCCAGTTCGGCGGTGGCTGCCAGATTGCCGCCCAGCCCGGTGCCGTCGCGGGCGATATCGGTGTAGATCAGCCGGCGTACACCCAGCCCGGCCAGTGAGCGGGCTGCATCCAGCGCGCTCAGCGGGGTATCTTCGGTCCAACCCCGCACGCTGAGCTTGCCCCCGCGCGCGTCCAGGCCGGCCGCGATCTGCTCTTTACCCCAACGCGCCAGCGCTTCCTGTACCAGGCCCGGATTCTGCGCGGCGGCCGTGCCCAACACCACCCGCGCCGCGCCCTGATCCAGCGCCCAGGCGATGGCCTCCAGCGTGCGCATCCCGCCGCCGTATTGAACCTTTGCCCCGCAGTCACGGGCGACGGATGCGATTTTCGGCAGCGCGACGCGGTTGGCGGCGTCGTCCCCGCCGAAGGCGGCATCCAGGTTGATCACGTGCAGCCAGCGCGCGCCCTGTTCCAGCCAGCCCAGCGCCGCCCGGCGCGGATGGGTGAAATACAGGGTTTGTTGAGCGGGATCGCCGGTGCGCAGGCGGACCACCTTCCCGGCGCGCAGATCGATCGCCACATAAATCTCGAATTCCATTCGGAACCTCACATTTCGAGGTAGTTGCGCAGCAGGCGCAGCCCAACCCGCTGGCTCTTTTCGGGGTGGAACTGCACCCCGAGCACGTTCTCGTGCTGCACCATGCTGGCGAAACGCAGACCGTAATCCGTTACGGCGCTGACGTCCGCCGGCCGGTCTGCCGCGCAATAATAGGAGTGATTGAAGTAGGCGTAGTCGCCGCCCGACAGTCCGGCGAACAAGATCCCGCCGCCGTTCTGCGGCCAGAGCTGGTTCCAACCGGTATGGGGCACCTTCAAGCCGGGCTGGTCCGGGAAGCGCAGCACCTGCCCGGGCAGAATGCCCAGGCCGGAGAAGGACCCCATCTCCCGGCTGGTTTCGAACAGAGCCTGCATGCCCACGCAGATGCCCAGCACGGGGTCGCCGCGCTGCACCGCCTGCCGCAGAGCTTCATCCAGACCAGCCGCGCGCAGCCCGGCCATGAACTTGCCGAACGCGCCCACGCCCGGCAGCAGGATGCGCGCACCGGCGATCAGGTCGGCGGGGTCGCTTGTGCGGCGCACCGGCGCGCCCAGCGCTTCCAGCGCGTGAGCCACCGAACGCAAATTACCCGTCCCGGCATCCACCAACAGGATCGATTTCGACTTCATACGGTCAGGGTTCCCTTAGTCGAAGGCGTCGCGCCGCAACGGCGCGGGTCGATGCGGGTGGCCTGGTTCAGCGCGCGGGCCAATCCTTTGAAAATGGCTTCGATCTGGTGATGATCGTCGCGCCCGTAGCGTACAGCGACGTGCAGGGTAAGGCCGGCGCGCAGGGCAAACGACTCCAAAAAGTGCGGCCACTGGCTGTTGGCGATGCCGCCCACGGACGGGGTGTGCCAGTCTACGTTGATGATTGAATAGGGGCGTCCGGAGAAGTCAAGCGCGACTTCGGCCAGGGTGTCGTCCATGGGCACCAGCGCCGAAGCGGCCCGGACGATGCCCTTGCGCTCGCCCAGCGCGCGGGCAAAGGCCTCGCCCAACGCCAGGGCCACGTCTTCGACCGTGTGGTGCGAATCCACGTCCAGGTCGCCGCGGGCCTCGACATTCAGGTCGAACAGGCCGTGCACCGCCACCTGGGCCAGCATGTGATCCAGAAAAGGCAGGCCGGTGTGGGTCGAATGCTGGCCCGTGCCATCCAGGTTGACCTCCACTGAAACGCGCGTTTCGCCGGTCTGGCGCTTCACCGCCCCCATTCGCCCTTCCTTCTGGATGGGCTCGGACGCGGCCGGGGTCCATCCGGCGGCGATGCCATCCCGCAGGTCGGGGTCGGGTTCCAATGCCAGCAGCGCGCGCGCCAGCCGGTCGGTATCCTGCGGTTTGCCCACCGTCACGCGGATATAGTCGCGCAGCAGGGCAGTGTCGTAATAACGCACCAGGATGCCTTCTTTCAGCAGATCGGCGCGGACTTCGACCGCCGGCCGTCCGCGAACGTGGCAAAGGATGAAGTTGGTCTGGGAAGGGGAGAGCTCGAGGTAGGGGATATCCTTGAGCCGGGCGAACAGGCGCGCGCGTTCGGCGCGGATCTTTTCCACGTTGGCCACCAGGGTTTCCACGTCGCCCAGCGAGGCAAGCGCGGCGGCGGTGGCGGCGACATTTACATTATAGGGTTGTTTGGCCTTCCAGAGCGCGGGCAAGATCCAGCCCGGAAAGGCCCCATAACCCACGCGCAGCCCGGCCAGCCCGGCCCACTTGCTGAAGGTGCGCAGCACCACCAGGTTGTCACGCCGCGGCGCTTCCTGGATGCGGCTGAACTGCTCGCCCAGCCGCCCGCCGCCGGCGGTGAACTCAATGTAGGCCTCGTCCAGCACCACCAGCAGCGGCAGCCCCAGCAGGGTCTCGAGCTCAGCCTGCGTCAGCAGGCGGCCGTCCGGGTTGTTCGGATTGGCGATGAAGATCAGCCGGGGTTGCTCGCGTTCGACCGCGGCGCGGATGCCCGCCAGGTCGAGTGAAAAATCGGCGCGCCGCGGCACGCTGACCACCTGGCCGGCGTTGAGCAGCGTATCGAAGGAATACATGCCGAAGGTCGGGGGGCAGATTAACACACGGTCGCCGGGTTCGAGCAGCACCCGCAGCAGCAGGTCGATCAGCTCGTCCGCGCCGGCCCCGACCATGAGATTTTCGGCCGGAACGCCGCTAAAGCTCGCCAGCGCAGCGCGCAAGGCGCGGCTTTCAGGGTCCGGGTAGATGTGCGTGTAAGGCAGGGCTGCCAGCGCCTCGCGCACCTTTGGAGAAGGCCCATAGGGATTCTCGTTGGCGTCCATCTTGAGGATATCCGCCGCGGGGCGGCCCAGGCGCGCCGAGAGCACTTCGAAGGGTTCGATGGGCTGGTAGGGTGGTAGGGATTCAAAGCGGGCGGCCGGTTTCATTGGCGCACCTCCGCTGCCCGAGCGTGGGCATCCAGGCCTTCGGATCGCGCCAGAAGCGCGGCCGAGGGTCCCAACCGGCGCGCGTCTTCGGGCGTCAGGCCGATCAGGCTGATGATGTGGATAAAATCCCAGACATTCAACGGCGAGGCAAAACGAGCCGAGCCGCCGGTTGGCATGACGTGGCTGGGACCGGCGATGTAGTCGCCCAATACCTCGAATGAGTTCTCACCCAGGAAGATGCCGCCCGCGCTGGTCACCCGTTCAGCCCAGCGCCACGGATCCGCGACCGCCAGGCACAGGTGTTCGGGACCGTAAGCGTTGGAAAGCCCGATCGCCTCCTCCAGGTGGCGTGTAATCACTGCGCCGCCGCGCGCGGCCAGCGAGCTGGCGGCAATCTCGGCCCGGCTCAACGTCTCCAACTGGCGTCCCACGGCTTGAGACACCGCTTCAGCCAGCCGGCGGCAGGGGGTGAGCAGGATGGCCGAGGCGAGCAGGTCGTGTTCGGCCTGGGCCAGCAGATCGGCCGCCACCCATTCCGGGCGCGCGTTTTCATCCGCGATGACCACGGTCTCGGTCGGCCCGGCCAGGCTGTCGATGCCCACCGCGCCGTAGACCTGCTTCTTGGCCAGGGTGACGAACAGGTTGCCCGGCCCGAAGATCTTATCCACCGCGGGCAGGGTTTGGGTGCCGTAGGCCAGGGCGGCGATGGCCTGCGCCCCGCCCAGCGTGTACACTTCGCTGACGCCCAGCAGCGCAGCCGTCGCCAGGATCACCCCGGCGATTTTGCCCGTCCCGCGCACCGGCGGCGCGACGATGGCGATCTCCGGCACGCCGGCCACCTGCGCCGGAACGGCGGTCATGATGACGCTGGAAGGCAGCGGCGCCGTGCCGGCCGGGACGTACAATCCCACCCGGCGGATCGGACGGATGAGTTGGCCAAGGGTCCCGCCCAGGTCCTGGCTGATCCACGAGGTCAGCGGCTGGCGCTGGTGAAAGGCGCGCACGCGTGCGATGGATTGTTCCAGCGAATAGCGCAGGTTGCCGGGCAGGGCCGCCAGGGCCTCGTCCAACTCCTCCTGCGGTACGCGCAGCGAGTCCGGCGCCCGGCCGTCCAGCTTTTCCGTCCAGCGCAGCAGCGCGGGGTCGCCTTCGCGGCGCACTTCACTCAGAATCTGGGCTACGGCCTCGGCCGGAGTCAGCGGGCGGCCGAAGGTCGCCTTCAGGCTTTCGGCCACGGCTGGCGGCACAACCGTCTCATCGAACGGCCGGCGTTTCAAGATGCGGGCGCTGGCTTCTTCGACAGAATAAATGGATAACATCTTTCCTCCGTTCCTTTAATCCTCTTTCGCCAGCGCGGCCAGCATGGCCTTGTAACGCGGCGGTTCTTCGTCGAAAATATAGGTCACCGGCAGCACCACCACCCCGCTGCCCCCGGCGGCGCGCAGCCCCTGGATGGTGGTGAACAACTGATCGCGCGGAACGATCAGGTTGGCGTCATACCAGCACTGCTCGCCTTCGGCCACAATCACGCGTGAGATGGTCGGGCCTTGCAGGCCGCGGATATTGCAGTGTGTGAATATTTGTTGGGCCACCGTCTCGGGAGACTGGCCGCGAATGTTGGCGTACACCGAGAGGTTGCCGCTGGCGCGCAGATGAGCCTCGAAATATTCGAGCAGGACCCGGGCCATCTCCAGCGCCTGGGGCCGGGTTTGCAGCGAGCCCCGGTTGGCAATCAGGGAGGCCTGCGACTGCAAAATCACACCGTCCTCCAGCAGGCGCAGGTGATTGTCGCGCAGGGTTTGACCGGAGGAGACGACGTCGCAAATCAGGTCGGCGTAACCGATGGCCGGCGCGGTTTCGAGGGTGCCCTCGGCTGAAATCAGGGTATAGGGTAGGGCGTATTTTTCCAGGCGGCGTCCGGCCAGAATGGGATATTTGGTGGCCACGCCCAGCGGGCGTCCCAACCGGGCGGCGCGGGCCACCAGGTCGTTCATCCGGGTCACGTCGTCCCATTCTTCGGGCACGGCAAAAGCCAACGAACAACCACCGTAGCCCAACGCATCATGCAGCACCAGCACATCCCCGTTCGAACCGCGGCGTTCTTCGATCACATCCATCCCGGAAATTCCGAAGTCGACGCTGCCGTTGCGCACGCTGACGACGATATCGGCGGGACGTTGAAAGAGCACTTTCAATCCCGGCAGGGTTGGAATCACGGCTTCGTACTGGCGCGGGTTGGGCTTGTAAACCGTCAATCCGCAGGCCTGCAGAAAGGCCAGACTGTCTTCGGCCAGACGGCCTTTCGAGGGTAAGGATATTCGCGCGACAGGTGGAGATTGGTTGAGCATGACTTCCTTTCATGGATCAAAATCACCGCTAAGGACAGGGAGATAAAAAAAGCCCCCGGCGGAACCGGGGGCTTGTGTGGAGCCAGGATGCGTACTTCAGGTTTTTAGCAAACGCAACCAGACCTCCGGTCCGTGTGGGGGAGGTGGGTATGATGATGGAACTGGCAGACGTTGCGTTGCATGGTGTGCAATATACACGATATGGAATGGGATGTCAACCTCTGGTAAATTGCGTTATCGTATTAATTATCTGCTTTCAAGACCCGGTCGAAGAAGTCCCGGACGCGCTGCCGGAAAAGCGTATCGCCTTTATCAATGAAGGTATGAGGCTGGCCGGGGTAGCTGAAACATTCGACGTCCTTGCCGAGATCCTGCAGGCGTTGGCACAGGTCGTCTGACCAGGCGGGCGGCACGGCCAGGTCGGCGCCGCCGTGGTGGATGCTGACCGCCGCGCGTACATCCGCCAGAAAGTTGACCGGCGAGATGCGCGCGAAGTCTTCCGGGCTGGCCTGAAGCTCCTCGATGCCCAGGTTGCCGGTCTTGAAGAAGGTGTTGATGCGCTCGAAGTTCAAATCATCATCCGCGCTCATCGAACCGTAGAGCGCCACCGCGTCGACCTCCGGGCTGACCACCATGACCCGGATGGCCACCCCGCCGCCCATGCTGTGCCCCCACAGCCCCAGCCGGTCCGGGTCAGCCTGCTCGAGCGGCCCGGGCCGGCCGGCCTGGGCTTCGAGAATGGCGATCAGGTTGAGCACATCCACGGCATACCCGGCGCGAAAACGGTTGGGGCCATCGTCCGAAGGCGTGTAGCCGCGCAGGTTGGGGTGCAGCACCAGATAACCGGCCTGCGCCAGCGAATCGGCGTAGGTGGCCGAGTAATCGAGGGTGTTGTAGCGCCCCGGTTCGATATATCCGTGGATGGCGATGATGACCGGGAAGGGACCCTCGCCGTTGGGCACATTCATGAAGCCGGCGATGGACAATCCGTCGGAAGGGTAACGGATCTCATAGCGGGTGAAATCGGCATTCCTGCCGTAGCGCTGCACGACCTCCAGTTCACCGCTGCCGTAGGTCCGGCTGCGCAGACCGGCCACCGTAACATCGGCATACGGATCAGGCGTTGGGGTGGAGGTCGGGGTGGGGCTGGGCAGGGCCGTGGGCGTCCGGCTGGGTGCCGGCGTTTGGCTGGGCGAAGGTACCAGTGGATGGGTCGCCGTGGGGTGGACAGATGGCGTGGAAGGCGAGCAGGCCGCCAGCCCAAGGACGAGAACCAGGAAGATCCATACAGATCGGCGCAGCATCCAATTCTCCTTTTTCGACCCGATTAACGAAGATTATACCGGATACAGCGCCAGCGTCCTTCCGCGGATACCCCCGCGCGGACTCAAATTGACACATCCCCCGCGCTATGTTATCTTTGAGGTCAACATATGCAAAATTCCAAGTCGAATTCGATGGATTACCCTAATTTGCACCTGGTGAGCGGCGAGCACGGTAGCGGGAAGACCCAGGTCTGCGCCGGTCTGGCCCAACTGCTCAGCCTGTACAATGAAGACATGGGTGGCGTGATTTCGCCGGCTGTTTTCACGCGGGGACGCAAAACGGGGATCGAGGTTTACGACCTGCGCACCCAACAGCGCCGGAGCCTGGCAGGGCTGCGTTCGTCCGATGAACCCCTGGAAAGCGGGGCTCCGGCCACCGCGGACTGGGCCTTCGATGCAGCAGCATTGGCCTGGGGCAATGAGCTTCTCCACCAGGCTGTCCCCTGCGGGGTGCTGATCGTGGATGAACTGGGGCCGCTGGAATTCGTCGAAGGACAGGGTTGGATGGCCGGATTGGATGCACTGGACAGCCGCAAGTACCGTATGGCGGTGGCAACGGTGCGACCCACCCTGCTGCAAACCGCGCTGCAGCGCTGGCCGAAGGCGCAGGTGCACCGGCTGGAGTCAAGCGATGACGTTCAGCCGGCGTGGACAGCGCTCTCGAGCGCGGCGGCGGAAGGATAAATTTACTCAGGTATGAATGAAACGGAACTGAAACAATTATTGGAAGCTGTGCAGGCCGGGCAGGTGCCCGTGAATGAGGCCGTCGATCAACTGCGCCGGCTGCCTTATGAAGCCGTCGGCGATTTCGCGCTTCTGGATAACCACCGCGACCTGCGCTGTGGTTTCCCGGAAGTGGTTTTCGCCCAGGGCAAGGCACCGGACCAGATTCTGGCCATCACCAACCGCCTGGCTGAACATAGCCGCCAGGTGCTGGTGACCCGGCTGGACGCCGAAGTGTACGAACAGATTCGCGCGGAGCTGCCGGCCGACATGGTTTACCATGCGCGGGCGCGCGTGGCGGCGCTCAACCGGGATGCGGACCGCCTCAAACACCCGGGCGTGCTGGTGCTGACGGCCGGGACGGCCGATATCCCGGTGGCCGAAGAGGCGGCGCTGACCGCCGAACTGATGGGCCATGCCGTGGAACGCGTCTTCGACGTCGGAGTGTCCGGGCTGCATCGCCTGCTGAACCGGATGGAAGCGCTGCGCCGCGCCAGGGTCATCGTTGTGGTGGCCGGCATGGAAGGCGCACTGGCGAGCGTGGTCGGCGGACTGGTTTCGGCGCCGGTGATCGCCGTGCCGACCAGTGTGGGTTACGGCGCCAGTTTCAACGGGCTGGCCGCGCTGCTGGCCATGCTCAATTCGTGCGCCAAGGGTGTGGCAGTGGTCAACATCGACAACGGTTTCGGCGCGGGGACGCTGGCGGCGATGATCAACGCGCAACGGTTCGAAGAGAAATAAGAAAACCACAGAGCAACTGTGTAGAATGTCAAGAAAGAAAATCAGGCTAAAACTGAGGGAAAAGGCTGCCAGGGACGCCGATCACGAACCATAGCGTTAAGGATCACCAAGAACTTCCGCATACAGGCGACCAACGCCACTTTTTTCTCCTTTCCCATGGCCAGGAGGTGATGATAGAAAGAATGAATGATAGGGTTATATTTCGTGGCACTCAGGGTAGCCATGTACAGAACCGTGCGGACACAAGGCCGTCCGCCTTTGATCCGACGCTTCCCCCGATGACGGCCACTGTCATTGTTATAGGGAGCTACGCCGACCAAGCCAGCAATCTCCTTGCGGCCCAGGGCTCCCAACTCAGGCAGATCTGAGAGCAGAATGGCAGCCGTAACTTGGCCCACCCCAGGCGCGGAACGAAGAATGTCATTCTTTTCCTGAAAGTCAGGCGTATGCCCAATCAAGTCATCAATCTGATGGTTGAGCTCAACCAACTCCTGCTGCAGGGCTTGCATGATCTTCTGGATGCTGGTCTGCATGCTCGGATGGGCGCTGCACAGGTGGTTTTTCTCCATGGTTAGCATTTCAATCACCTGGCGACGTCGGGTCATCAATGCTGTGAGCTGCTGTTCTTCTTCACTGGGTAAGCGGGTCGGCTCGGGCTGGATGGCTTCTCCAAACCGAACCAGTAAGCGTGCATCGACTTTGTCGGTCTTGGCCAGCAGGCCAATCGAGCGGGCAAATTCGCGGACTCGGCGAGGATTGACCACCGCCACCCGAAAGCCGTCCAGGGATAATAACGAGACCACCGCTCGTTCCAGTCCTCCCGTGGCTTCCACTACGATCAATCCAGGCGCTAGAGGTTTCAGCTTATCAATGAAGGCCTCGATCCCGATGATATCGTTGCTTTCTGCCCAATCCTGGCCCGCGATTGAGACATCCAGCCGGTTCTTTGAAACATCAATCCCGACCACACTTACTGAGATTTGCTGCTCCATTCTGCCCTCGTCTGTTTGTATAATGGATGTGCCCGTTCTAGCAGAATACGGTCTCTTGGACCCCACAACTGTTCGGGCAACATACACGACGGACCCGGCGACCCTGCTCTGTGACGGCCTCTTATGACCTATACCCGATCGGCCTGCCGGGTCCCATTGTATGGTATCACTCATCATTTTCATCATACTAGACACAGAGCACGCAGAGAAGAGTCTTTGTGGGAGGAAAAAAAGAGGGGGTCACCACGGAGATCACGGAGTACACAGAGAAGAGTCTTTGTCGGGATAAGAGAAGAGGAAACACCACGGAGACATTATGCGCATAAGGGTACGGAGATCACGGAGAAGAGTTTACGATGAGAAAAGATAAAAGACTCTTTTCTACATCAAGGAACTCTCTGTGTCCTCTGAGTCTCTGTGATTAATTCCTTCCACTTAAAGAGTAAGGAGTACTGGTATGGAATTGCAAATCGATACTCGCCTGTCTCAACTCGATCCGGCCGTGCAGGCCAAATGGCAGGCTTTGCTTGAGAATCTGCGCAAACTGGGCAGCGTGATGGTGGCTTTTTCCGGCGGCGTCGACAGCGCGCTGCTCTCCGCGGCGGCCTACCACGCGCTGGGGGATCAAATGCTGGCGGTGACTTTCAATTCGCCGGTCGAGGAAGATGAGAGTTGGGAGCTGGCTCAGGCCACGGCTCGCGCGGTCGGTTTCCCGATCCTCAAGGTTGAGAGCCACGAGTTCGACAACCCCAATTTCGTCGCCAACACCCCGCAGCGCTGCTATTTCTGCAAAAAGGAAACCTTTACGAACCTGCAGAAAATGGCCAGGGAACGCGGTTTCGTGTGCGCGGCCGAGGGCACCAACGCCGATGATCATCATGATTACCGGCCCGGCATGCGCGCCGTGGATGAGATCGGCGTGCGTTCTCCGCTGGCCGAGGTTGGCCTGGTCAAGAGCGAAATTCGCGCCCTGGCCAAGGCGCTCGAACTGCCGGTGTGGAACCGGCCCAGCTCGCCCTGCCTGGCCTCGCGCATCCCGTACGGCATTCAGGTGACGCGCGAAAATATCGGAAAAGTGGCCGCCGGTGAAAAATTCCTGCGCGAGCTGGGCTTTTCGCCGGTGCGCGTGCGTTACGAACGCGCCACCGCCCGCCTGGAGGTGGCCCCCGAGCAGATCGTGCGCCTGGCGGAATTGCACGCCGAGGTCTCGGCCAAGTTCAAAGACATCGGCTTCACCTACGTGGCCGTCGACCTAGGTGGATTTCGTTCCGGAAGCCTGAATGAGGTGCTGAAACAAAAATGAAAATTGCCTACGTCGACTGCTTCTCGGGCATCAGCGGCGACATGTTCCTGGCGGCGCTGCTTGACGCCGGCCTGCCCCTGGAAACGCTTCGGGCAGAATTGGCCAAGCTGGCGCTGCCGGAAGCCTTTAGGTTGGAGGTCAGTGAAACCCGCAAGGGCAGCCTGCGCGCCTGCTTGATGCAGGTGGACATAGATCAACAGGATATACAGGATGCTCAGGATCAGGATCATGAACACAGAAAGGATCCTGAGCACGAGCACGATCACGAACATGAGCACGATCACGGACATCAACACGCGCATGAACATGTGCATACCCACCCGCGCAGTTGGCGCGAGATCCGCGAACTGATCCAGGCCAGCGCCCTACCCGAGGCCGTCCAGCAGACCAGCCTGGCGATTTTTTCACGCCTGGCAGCAGCTGAGGGACGCGTGCACGGCGTCCCGGCGGAAGAGGTCCACTTTCACGAGGTCGGCGCGGTTGATTCGATCGTCGATATCGTCGGCGCGGTCATCGGATTGCATACCCTGGGCATCGAGCGCCTGTACGCTTCGGCGCTGCCAATGGGCTCGGGCACCGTGCAGAGCCAGCACGGCCCCCTGCCGCTGCCGGCGCCGGCCACGTTGGAGCTGCTCAGCGACGCGCATGCCCCGACCGTGCCTTCCACGGCGCAGGTCGAGCTGGTCACGCCCACCGGCGCGGCCATCCTGGCGGCGTTGGCGACTTTCGCGCAGCCGGCCATGACGGTCAGCGGGCGCGGGGTGGGCGCCGGGCAGCGCGATCTGCCCTGGCCGAACATCCTGCGCCTGATCGTGGGCGAATCGGCCGGCGATGGGGCCGAGTACGTCGAGATCGAGACCAACATCGACGACATGAACCCGCAATTGTTCGCGCCGGTGATGGAGCGCCTGTTCGCTGCCGGCGCGCTGGATGTGTATCTGGCGCCGATCTATATGAAGAAGAACCGCCCCGCCACGCTGCTGGGCGTGATTGCCCGCAAACAGGACGAAGCCGGTCTGGCCCGCCTGGTGTTGGAGGAGACTTCGACGCTGGGCGTGCGCGTGCATCCGGTGGGGCGCTACGAGGCCGGGCGCGAGATACGCACGGTGGATACCGAATTCGGTCCGCTCAAGGTCAAGCTCAAACTGCTGGACGGCCGGGCCCTGCAGGCCGCGCCGGAATACGAGGACTGCCTGCGCGCCGCCCAGGCGCAGGGCGTTTCGCCGGCGCGCGTGCTGGCCGCCGCCGCTGCCGCCGGTCAGGCTTTGTTGAAGGAAAAAGAGGGATAACCACCGAGACCCGGAGAAGAGTCTGTGTGGGGAGAAGAAAAGAGGGGGTTTCACCATAGAGACATCCCGCCCGTAAGGGTACGGAGTTCACGGAGAAGATATCTCAGAAAGAGGAGATCACTTGATCTATACCCGTGTTTTGGGAATTTAGAATGGAAGAAAATTGTATGGCCAGGATAATTATGGGAAATCGTTCCTTTCTATTATTTTCTCAAAATTCAGTAATATTCACAAAACAGGCATATTCTCCTCTTCCTAAATCTCATCTCCGTGGTGAATTTCTCTTAAAAAGGCTAAATTATGACAGATCGCTATGCTTTGATCACAGGCGCTGACGGAAAAGAAGAATTACTCTTCTCCTCTTTCCATCTTTCTTCTCCGTGTCCTCCGTGTCTAGTATGATGAAAATGATGAGTGATACCATACAATGGGACCCGGCAGGCCGATCGGGTATAGGTCATAAGAGGCCGTCACAGAGCAGGGTCGCCGGGTCCGTCGTGTATGTTGCCCGAACAGTTGTGGGGTCCAAGAGACCGTATTCTGCTAGAACGGGCACATCCATTATACAAACAGACGAGGGCAGAATGGAGCAGCAAATCTCAGTAAGTGTGGTCGGGATTGATGTTTCAAAGAACCGGCTGGATGTCTCAATCGCGGGCCAGGATTGGGCAGAAAGCAACGATATCATCGGGATCGAGGCCTTCATTGATAAGCTGAAACCTCTAGCGCCTGGATTGATCGTAGTGGAAGCCACGGGAGGACTGGAACGAGCGGTGGTCTCGTTATTATCCCTGGACGGCTTTCGGGTGGCGGTGGTCAATCCTCGCCGAGTCCGCGAATTTGCCCGCTCGATTGGCCTGCTGGCCAAGACCGACAAAGTCGATGCACGCTTACTGGTTCGGTTTGGAGAAGCCATCCAGCCCGAGCCGACCCGCTTACCCAGTGAAGAAGAACAGCAGCTCACAGCATTGATGACCCGACGTCGCCAGGTGATTGAAATGCTAACCATGGAGAAAAACCACCTGTGCAGCGCCCATCCGAGCATGCAGACCAGCATCCAGAAGATCATGCAAGCCCTGCAGCAGGAGTTGGTTGAGCTCAACCATCAGATTGATGACTTGATTGGGCATACGCCTGACTTTCAGGAAAAGAATGACATTCTTCGTTCCGCGCCTGGGGTGGGCCAAGTTACGGCTGCCATTCTGCTCTCAGATCTGCCTGAGTTGGGAGCCCTGGGCCGCAAGGAGATTGCTGGCTTGGTCGGCGTAGCTCCCTATAACAATGACAGTGGCCGTCATCGGGGGAAGCGTCGGATCAAAGGCGGACGGCCTTGTGTCCGCACGGTTCTGTACATGGCTACCCTGAGTGCCACGAAATATAACCCTATCATTCATTCTTTCTATCATCACCTCCTGGCCATGGGAAAGGAGAAAAAAGTGGCGTTGGTCGCCTGTATGCGGAAGTTCTTGGTGATCCTTAACGCTATGGTTCGTGATCGGCGTCCCTGGCAGCCTTTTCCCTCAGTTTTAGCCTGATTTTCTTTCTTGACATTCTACACAGTTGCTCTGTGGTGCGTCCCTGGCAGCCTTTTCCCTCAGTTTTAGCCTGATTTTCTTTCTTGACATTCTACACAGTTGCTCTGTGGTGAATTCTCTTAAAAGGGGTTGCATTATGGCAGATCGCTATGCTTTGATCACAGGCGCTTCGAGTGGAATTGGGGCGGAATTCGCCCGCCAGTTGGCCGCGCAGGGCGTTCACCTGGCATTGGTGGCGCGCAACGAAGAACGCCTGAACGCGCTGCGCGCAGAAATCCGCGCGACCTTTCCGGTGGCGGTCGAGGTATTGCCGGCCGATTTGAGCGAAGAATCGGGCATGGCCGGCGTGGTAACCTTCATCCAGGCGCTGCCGGGGTTGGATTACCTGATCAACAACGCCGGTTTTGGCACCACCGACCTTTTCGCCGAGAGCGACATCGATCGGCAGTTGCGCATGGTGGCCGTGCACGTGAACGCCACGCTGCGGCTGTGCCGGGCTGCCCTGCCCAGGATGATCGAGCGCGGCAGTGGCGCCATCATCAATGTGGCCTCAGTTTCGGCCTTTGGGCCCACACCGCATTCACCCACCTATTCGGCCAGCAAGGCGGCCCTGGTCAACTTCTCGCGCGGCTTGCAGAGCGAACTGCGCGGCACGGGCGTGCGCGTGCAAGCCCTGTGCCCGGGTTTCACCCGTACGCATTTTCACGACGGTGAGGAATTCAAGGGCTTCCGGCAGGAACGGCTGCCCGATTTCATGTGGCTGCGTGCGGATGGGGTGGTGCGCGATTCACTGCGCGCGCTGCGGTTGGGTGGGCCGGTGGTGGTGGTGCCGGGCTGGTTCTACCGGTTGGCGGTGACCTTCATACAGACTCCGGTGGGACGGTTCCTGCTGGAAGCGGTCAGCGGGTGAATCAACGGGCAGGGTAGCAGTAGCGATTTTTAAAGCGCAGGAGCGAACAATGAAAAAAGAAATCGACATGGTGCAGCAGTTTCACGAGACCTACCACGCCTATTACAATCAAAAACCGACCGCCAGCCTGCCGCCCGAGGTGGTTGCCCTGCGTGTCAGCCTGATCCAGGAAGAACTGAACGAATACCGCACGGCGGCCGAAGCCGGCGACCTGGTGGAGATCGCGGACGCCTTATCGGATTTGATGTATGTGGTGCTGGGAACTTACCTGGCGCACGGCCTGCAGGATGCGGCCGAGGATCTGTTTGCCGAGGTTCAGCGCAGCAACATGAGCAAGTTGGACGAGAACGGTTTGCCCATCTTTCGCGCCGACGGCAAGGTGCTCAAATCGAAGCTGTTCAGCGCGCCGGATTTGAAAACCGTGCTGGAGAAATATTCGCCGAGAAGAAACGAGAAAAATACCGCTGAGGAATAAAGAACTGATCCCGGTGCAAATTGGGTTAATTTTTGGACAGCACTTACTGATGTTGTTCTAGCTGCAGACGGTATCGGCTAGCGGATTTTGTGTGATTCACGATCATGTGAGGGTTACACCTTATACCGACCTTTCATCTGGCAGAACCTGATGCCTTCGTTTTTTCCATCGCTTTATATTGTAGGAGGAGAGCATTAGCCGCGGAAATTGTTGAATAAAGCATTTATCCGATCCCTTTCCTGCTACTGGATATGAACCACTTGAATTTCGGGCTCGCGATCAATCGCCTTTCATTATTTCCGTTAGCAGATATTTTAATAATTTCCATCCGGTTGGCAATGCCTTAAAATTTGACGTTCCTGCCAATCTCGGCGATTCGGTGGTTGGAAATTCGATTCGTTTCAATCTCTTCTTATAGGAACGGCAGACCATTTCCAGATCGATCGATACGCCCTCTGCAGATGGATTGATTTGAGTAAAGCATCTGACGGTCATTCCACGGAAACCATGCAGGACGTCCCAAACGATTGGTCCCTCTCTCCGAAAGAAAACCGCGCTGGCTAGCGCTAAAAATGTTACAAACCATTTACGGTACCTGATAATTTTATTGTCTTCTTCATTTTTCCCACCCTTTATATTCCGGCTGGCAATCACCAGATCATATCCCTGCTCGAAAAGAAACCGAAAATTCTCAGTATCGCTAACTGGTACACTGCCTTTGGGATGAAAAAAAATAAGTGCATCCGTGTTGCATTTTTCGAAGGCATAAACACAGGCCGCATTCAACCCTTTTCGCGGCTGGATATAAACAGGGATACCCAGCTCAGTCAAATACTCGATTGTACCGTCTGTGCTATTGCCGTCGATGGCGAAAATCTCATCGAAGGCTTCTTTATGAAGTAAAGGGATGTCATGTTTACAACCAATAATTTCATTTCTTGTTAAAATACATAAAGTTATTCGCATTGGTAATCCTTAGGCACTTACGAGATGATCAGCTAAGTTGATTGCTCTGTTCATTGCCACGTCGGAATTCATATGCTCCCATTCTCCCCAGCGGCCAAGGCTGAAGATGGAAAAAGATTTTGCCCAATCCATGATTTTCAAAATGACCTCCGGCTTGTGTCGGGTGTTGATGGGATAGGCGTATTCGTTATGGTGTGTACATGGTTGTCCATCAACAACACGTCGAGAGTTCGTTTCCTCCCAGTACCCCTTTGCGCCAGCAATAAAATTATGCCTAAATAACAATCGATGATAAGGCAAGTTTTCGTCGGGAAAATATGTCCAATGAGCATTAGTCGATTGGTTTGAAGAGCGGTAGGTGATATCTATCGAACTATATCTTAATTGTCTAATTATTCGCCTGATCTCGACTGGGATCGATCGCGATGTCAGTAACTCAGGCCATGGAATTGTTGTAATAATTTTCTCGGCAAAAATTTCATTGTTAACCCCTAGATGATCAACCTCGATCGTTTTTACTGAATAATTTAGCAGAATTTTATCCTTTCCGATAAAATCGGCTATACGGGAAAACACCTCACCGTAGCCATATTTTCTGGGATAGTAAAATTGTGAATGGGCCGGTAAGGTTCCGCAAGGCTTATTGAGAAGACAGCTCCTTAGGGTATCCTCAAACGACACATTGGGAAGTTTATAAAGCCAATAGGTCCCCAATTTATCCAGTCGAACATCCGAGAATATCTTGGAATTGTAGGGCAGCATATAATTGTGAGCGATGACAGACCCCAATTTCCAGGTGATCCATTCGCTGAATTTCTCGGGTTGGCGCCGACCGATGTTAGACCCGGCATTCGAAATGGATTTCAAATGTTCAATTTGCTCGTCAACAGGTAATTGCCAGATGTTTGCCTCGTATGGATAGTCAATTTCAAATTTTGGGGTCCTGATTTTCGATATCCTATCGAAACGTTCCCATTCATTTTCTGGTAGGAAACCAAAAACGAAATCCAACACCTTCCGATTACGAACATCCAGAAAATGCCCCCCACCAATATCCAACATGCTATGATCAATCTCGCGACTTCGACATAAACCCCCCGGTTCATTTTCCTTTTCAAGAATTAAGAAAGATTTTTCCCCTGATTTTAAAAGATTCGCTGCCAGGATTAATCCACTTGGTCCGCCACCCAATATTAGGTATTTGACTTTTACGGGCATACCTTCTCCTAATTTTTAAAACCCCGGTCGGGAATATGCGTACACCTTGAGAAGTTGAATATCCCCTTTATAATTGTCGGGTAAATCGATCCGTAGCGATGTGATTCCATCTGAAAGCATCCAGGATGGCTCCGAGGACATCGGAATTAAGAATTTTCTGGAATTGGCTGCAAAGTATACACTTTGATCTTCAGAAAATTCTGGAAATCGATTGTCTGTCCAATAAACAGTCATGGAATTTCCAGAAATATTATTATCAGTCTCAATATAGATCAAATCGCACTTGAAATCTTTTGGGAAATTAAGAACGATGTATGGATCCGGGCCAGTTACCTCCCATTGATCGTTTTTCAGTAATTGCATGGCATTTGCTTCAATTGTGTTCTGGTCAGCTAACAGGTTTCTTGGGTTGCTCATATGTTTCAAAAGACCACTAACAGAATTACCCCAGGCAGCGGGAATACCTTGAATATCTCTATTCCAGAAGGCTTGCGTCAACAAGGCTAATTGTTCGTTTTCGGTTCCGATGCGATATTCTGTACCAGATAACCGGGATTCTTCACCACGTTTGATCATCCAGATGCGACCAAATTCATCCTGAAATGGCAGGTATTCCTTTATCAAGTATTCGTATATGGTGAAATCTCGCATTGATAATTTTCCACCATCGTGGAAAATATTTTCAGCCTGAATGAGAGCTAGTGGTATTTGTTTTTGCTTGAGTTGCTCAACGACGCGTACTTGTTGAACGAATGCTGGGGTATTATAGGGAGCCGGGTTAGTCACCGGGCTCGCTCGCCCTTGGATGCCGTAATCAAGCGTATGATTGGTAGCATCATAATAGGTTTCCTGCGGTTCCAGGATACGATCGATGACCTTTTTCAATTGGATCTGCCGGGTCAATTGATTGCCATCCATCATTACCTTCGAACCCAGGCTGGGAAATCCATAATCATCTCCGGATACGGCAAGCGCCGGCTCTTCGATAATTTGGCCGCGTATGCTCAATGCGGTTTGGACCTGTACTTCTTGCATTCCAATTAAACCAAAAATAAAGGCAAAACATAATGGTAAGACTGTTCGTAATCTAGCGTTGTGGGTATTGGGAATGATAACGAGCGGTAATCCGCAGATGACGAAACCTATGCTCGCCAATCCGATTTTTGAGTATATATCTGCATAAATTCGTCCGGCAGCGCGTGGAATGATTAACAGGCACATGAGCAGTAAAGCCATCAAGAGAATTCGGTTTATTCTGGTTGCTTCATCAAATCGGTTTCGGATTAAGAGAACAATGGTTGGAATCAATAAAAACAGCCAGGAAAAACGGATCAATTGCCAGAAGTATCCACTGGTAACTCGTTCGGTAAGATTCTCTGAAAGCTGCCATACAATGCCATGCGCCACTTCATTCACTCCACCCTGATCCAAGACATAGTGTAGAGTGGATAAGATGAGTGCATTTGTGGTTTTATTAAAGAACACAAAGATTCCTATGACTGATAGAATCCCCAGAGAAAGCCAAAGATTCTTTTTGGATTGTCGAAACGCCTGTATGAGTAACCAAATCGCAATTGGCAAGGTAGCTACCACAAATATCGGACACTCGGTAATTTGAAAGAACGAAATAATACAGGATAAACCAAACCAAATCCAAAGAGCTCGAACAGGATTCCCCGAGGTGACTGATTTGTAAAAAATAACGAGCGCTGCTATCGCCACTATGATGCCCCCGGTAGGTTGCCCGGTGTAATAAAATAAGGATCCTGCCATTAGGAAGGCAAAAAAATCTCCGAGTATCCATCGAGATGTAAAGAAAGCAATAAAGACATAAAAGGCGCTAAACTGATTGATCACCAAATTCTGGGCGCCAAAGGAATTATCATAAAATAACCAGGATAAGAAGCCAGGCACGTAATTTACTAACCCACGCGCTGGTTCATAATCCAAGTACGGTAAATATCCAAATTGCTTGAATAACCACCAGGGCAAGTAAAATTCGCCGTAATGATATTCGTCGGTTGCGATCCCAGGCCAATAGATTTTACTGCTTTGCAGGAATATCAGTATTGCTAAAAGCGCCCATGGAGATATTATCTGAATCGCACTGTTTCCCCTCTTATTTTCCCGGATGAAGCGCCGGAGAATATCTAAAATAGTACCAATGATGAGGCTAAGAAGAAAGATCAATAGAATTGGCTTATATGGAAGAATGACAGTCGTTCCATCCAGTAACCTGGCAGGTGGGGTAAAGAGAACCGCAAATAATAACGGAACACCTAACTGGCTGAGCAATACTCCTAGGTTTACTTTCCGTTCAATACCCTGCGTTTGTTTCTTAAATAGGAACAGGCTGATCAGATAAATGAGAACACATAAACCGGTGATCAGTCCACGCCTATAGGACATAATGCCCAATCGTCTGAGGAAAATTCCCAACCCTAATTCAGACATTCCAAGAAAAACAACAATCAACATGAATTTAATCCCGAGGTTCCTGGCTTGATCGGGTTGTAAGAGCTTAAACCTAAATAAAATAAGCAAAATGAAAATTATGCCAACTGACAAAGCGGTTGTCCCGGAAGATACTAACAGCAAAAAATGGGTACTGGAGAACCGCAGGGATTGTCCCAGCATGATCAATGCGGGGGTTAACCCATAAATTGCGATTCTATTTACTCCGTCAAAGAACTTTGGGTTTTCAGAGGCGTTGGCAAATAGAATGATTAATAGAATAAAAAAGATTGTGAAGGAGAAAATTGTTACATATAATGTGTAAAATTCCACGGATTTATTCTGATTCGCAAATCCAATACTTCCAACAACAAAATCCGAATATTGCTGGGGGGTTATTAGAAATTTTGGCCAGCAATAGACGCCGACCTGAATAGCCATGATCAGAGACTCGAGGGAAGCGATCAGGTAAGTAAACCAGTGTAAATTATTAAGTTTCCTAAATGCCCCAATTTTGTGCACAGTCCACAAGATGGTCAACAGGATGAAAATTAAAAGAATTAACCAAGTCATCAATGACTCCCAGGGTTACTCGCTTCTTTTTTTAACTCGCTTTGTTAGGAATTGCTAACGCATGATGGAAAATATTAATAAAACATGCCGCCTGAATTTGCATTCCATTCTCACCGGTTAGCAACACAATTCCTTTGAATTGGACGCCTGATCTTTCACAGTTGCACAACCAATTATCGGCTCGATTCATTCAGGTACCCGGTACTCTGAGATGATCTTCCCCCTCGTTGACAGGATTACGGGCGATCACTTGCGGCTGAAATCAATTACCTCAAACAAAAATTGGCTGGTTGTGCCGATCAGCAGCCCAACTCGCTTACTCACATCCGCAACTTCATGCTTGGCCTTCAAACTTGTGATTATACTACATTACCAATTTGACGCCGAAATTTCGCGCCAAACGCGTTGTCTTCACAGGCCATCCATCTGATGCTCGTTACGGTGACGCCATTGCTGTCCATTACCCATTCCGTTTTCCTGTTTCAGTGAAATAAGTCAGTCGTTACCGGCTCAACCAACCCATCGATCGTAGATTTTCAACTGGAACCAGCCGGCGGCGATAAAAACAGCCGCCGCGCCCATGAATTGTGCAGCCGAGGGCAGGTCCAGCGTCAGGCATAGATAAACATAGGCGGCGGATAGAGAAGCGCTGGCGATCAAAATCACCGAAAGTGCCAGCAGATAAGCCAGGCTGTTGCGCTTCGCCGCCGGCGGGATGGTGGAACCGCGCCAGGCGAAGGCTTTCTCAAGTTGGATTTCCCGGCAGTGCGCGATATAGTAATCCTTCAACTGGTTCATGGCCACCACGCTCTCGCGCCAGGCCCTGCGCAGGCGGGCGAGCTGCAGCAGGGTGAGAATGCCGATCACGCCGAGCCCGGCAAATAGCAGGCTAAAACCGATGGTCACACCCGGTGGGGTGGGGGAATCGAAACCGGCGCCGATGATGGCTGCCACGGCCGCGCCGGCAGCCGCCAGGTAATAATTGGAAACCCGCGCGCGGTCTTCGTTGGCCTGCATGGCGGTCTGGACGATGTAATCGTATTCGGCGGTCAGGATGGTGTTGGGATCGATGCGGGGAAGATTGTTTTCCATGTGTGTTTCCTCAGGATTCGGGCAGCGGCATGCTCAATGTCACGCGGGTGAAGCGGTCGGGCTCGCTTTCGATGCTCAATGCGCCGCCGGCCACCGCCAGCAGCGCGCCGTGCAGCGCCAGGCCCGAGCGGCTGCCGCTGCCGGGAACGCTGTTCTCCAGCCCGACGCCGTCGTCTTCGATGACCAGGCTAAATTCACGGCCTGCAGCGGCGGAAATCTTCACGTGCAGGCTGCGTTGGGGCGTGGAACCGCGCCCGTGCGCGGCGCTGTTGCGCAGCGCCTCGCGCGCGGCGTAGTAAAGAGCTTCGGCCGCGGCCGTCGGGAGCGTCGCGGTGCGCGATTCGATCTCGGGTGAGATCTGCCATTCCAGGCCATCGAAGCGGCCGCGCAGTTCGCTTTCCGCCAGGCGGCGCAACGCGGGCAGCAGCCCCAGGCGGCCGATCTCTGGCGCGGCAGGCGCGGGCAGTTCGTGCAGCAGATCCGAGATGCGGTGATGCGCTTCGCTCAATCGGGCCTGGGCGTCCTGCGGATCGGCCTGCATCAACAGCAGCGCGGTATGCAGCAGCGGCAGGACTTCATCGTGCAGCGACCGGCGGGTGTGCAGTTCGAGGGTCTGCGATTCGGACTGGCGCTGGCGCTGCAGTTCCACCAGTTGGCGCGCCAACCCGGCGCTGGCCTGTATATCCAGCAGGCGTTCGCCGCTGGAACGCGCCAGGTCGATCTCTTCCTGGGTGTAAAATCCGCCGCCGGGTTTATCGCCCAGCAACAGCAGGCCGATCAGGCCGCGTTCGCCCCACAACGGCGCCGCCCAGCGCAGCCCGGCAAAGTCAGCCGGTTCGATGGGCACCAGGCTGGTTCCGGGAGACTGCACCCGGGCAGCCAGTTCATGCAGGCGCGGCAGCGGCGCGGCGGACCCGGGTGGATGGAACATGGGCGGGCCGGCCAGGGTGGCCAGCGAACCCAGCGGCGCCAACGCGCCGCGTTCGGCGCCCAACAATCCCGTTACCAGCGCGGCGAGGGGAGATTGGACATCCAAATCGGAGGCGACGTCGCCCGGCTGGATGAGCTGATCGTACAGGCGCTGGCTGGAGAGGAAGGGCCGTACCTGGCGCAGGGCGGCTTCGCGCCCGGAAAAGGAGCGCCAGGTGTAGAGCGCGAAGAAAACGGTCACCAGCATAAGGCTGGCGAGCAGGCTGTAAATGGGCTTGACCTGCAACAGGTAACCGCCCGCGGCCACCGGGCTGATGCTGACGGCCAAAAAAATCGCTGAATGCCAGGCCCGGCGCAGTTCCCGCCGGGGCAAGGATTTACCGGTAAATATCTCATACACGACAACGGCCTGACCCAATAGCAGTACGGCCAGCCCGATCAGGGCGGCGATGATCAGGTCGAACCAGGCCAGCGTCTGGCTGAGGCGTTGGTAGATATCGACGCTGCCGTATTCGTCGCCCGAATCCATCACCACCCACATCAACGCCGCCGCCACCAACAGGCTGACCGCCAGCAAGACAAAGGTCGAAGCCACCAGCCAGGGGCGTGCGCGGCGGCGGGCCAGATTGCCCATCGGGCGCATACTCGGGCCGGGCCGCAGCAGCGCGTCCAGCGCCAGCAGGATGCACAGGAGGATATAGGCGGGGTAAGCCAGGAAGATGACCGGTATGCCCAACACGGAGGGCAGGTCGCTCAGATCGAGTTCGGCGATCTGGGCGAAGGTGGGGATGGGGTGGGTGAAGATCAGCAGCGCGCCCATGCCCAGCGTGCACAGCATGGCGACCATATACCAGGGCTGCTGGCGGCGGTGCAGGTCGGTGCTGGGGCTGTCCCAGTAACCGGTATACCAGAGAATGACGATATACCAGGCGAAGGGCGAGAGAATGACGGGCAGCCAGGCGGCGGACCACCAGAAATTGAGGCCGGGACTGGACGGATCCAAGCGCTGCCCGAGGATGGCCGAATGGCTGATGAAGAACGCGCCGCCCATCAGGAGGCCCAGGCCGGCCAGCCATACCCCGGCCGTGCGCCGTTCGGCATTCAGCAGCACGGTCAACCCGAGCCAGATCAGCACCAGCGTGTTGAACAGCGAAATGCTCAGGGCAGCCCAATCCAGCAGCAGGCGGCCGCTCATGCACCCTCCCAGGGCAGCCATTCGCCGCGTTCGTTCTGGTACAGCGCCATGCCGTCCGCGTTCCAGGTGAGCAACCGTCCGGCGTTGAAGATGATGGCCGCGCGTGTGCGGGCTATTTTCTCGTCGGTGGCGCTCTCATCCAGTCCCCAGGCGGCGTAGATCTGGCCGTTGGTGCGGCTGATGGTGCGTTTGTCGCGGAAGCCGAGCTGGGCGGCGATTTGTTCGTTGGTCAGGCCGCGCGCGATCATGCGCGCCACCACCTGTTCGTTGGGCTCGAGGAGCGCCAGCGGGGACTGTTCGTCTTTGTGGCGCACTTCCTGGACGCGGGCCTCGATCTCCGGGTCGATGAAACTGCGCCCGGCAGCGGCATCCCGCAGCAACGGCACGATCATGGCAGGCAGCAGATAGTTGGACTTGCGCACGTAGGCGTAGTGGCTGAGGATGCCCGAGCGTCGAAAGTCGCGGTAGTAGGCGTCGTCGTCCTGGATGGAATAGAACACCACCGGCAGGCGCGGAAATTCACGGCGCAGTTCGACCGCGCTTTGGATGCCGTTCAACTCGCCAGCCAGGTGGACGTCCATCAGCACGGCCTGGGGCTGGTGTTCCAGGCACAGGCCAAGCGCATCTTCGCCGCGCTCGCAGCCGGCCAACACCTGCACTTCGCCGGTGGCCTGCAATCCTTTTTGCAGCGCCGCGCGCAGGTTGGCGTTATCTTCGACAATGAGGAGGGTTAGCATTTGGCGGTTAGCGATTAGCGGTTAGCTATTGGCGATTAGCTCTTAGTATTTGGCGGTTAGTGATTGGATCTTCGTAATCGTTTTTTTCGAAAACGCATTTCAAAACTTGACGATTAACACCTAACCGCTAAGAGCTAAAAGCTAAAGGCTAATGGCTAATCGCTAATCATATTCTACATGCACTTTCCCGACAAGCACCTGAGTGCGTCCAAAACGCATCTCAAGCGGTCGCCTTTCAGGGTGGAAGATCGTAAACTGGTCGCATACTATCTGAGAAGGTCAATGATCCATGACATCGACGCAAGAATTGGACATCGCGAGCGACAAGTTTTCCTGGAAGCCGGCCCTGGCTGCGACCGGATATTTTGTTCTGCTGCTGGGCGTTACGCAGGCGCTGCGCGCGGTGATCTACCAACTGCTGTTTCGGCTTTTACCCAGGATGGGTGTCGCTCGAACAGAGATCTTCTGGGACGCGATCAGCATCGCGGCCATGCTATTGACCGGCGTGATCCTGCTAATTATTTTGCAGCCCCGCGCGGCGCGGCTCGGCCTGAATTGGTCCGCGGCGTCCCGAAAGGAACGCCTGATCACGTTGGCTGGCGGAGCGCTGCTGGGGGTGATGGCGGCGATCAACATCGCCCTGGATCCATCCCAGGCCATCGTCGTGCTGCACGGCTGCGTCATAACCCCGCTGTTCGAGGAGCTGATCTTTCGGGGCTGGGGTTGGGGACGCATCGATGCCGTTCTGCCGGCGCGCTGGCGGGGTTGGGGGACGCTGGCGCTGGTAACAATTTTGTTCGGCCTGTGGCATCTGGGATACTTCGACGTGGTCGGGCTGCGCATGGCAGCGCACCCCGAGAACTCGGCGCCGCTGGGCTTGATCCTGGGCATGAAGGTGGTAATTGGGCTGGCGGTGGGGTTACTGACCGGGCTGGCCAGACGCAGCAGCCGGAGTGTATACGGTTCGCTCGTCATCCATGCTCTGTGGAACCTCTTTGGGAGATGATTATAGAATGATGCGTAACTTATGGAAACGAATCGGCTGGACGACGGCCTATGCCCTGGGGATGGGCTATTTGGAGGCGGCGGTGGTCGTGTATTTGCGCGGCCTGCTCAATATCACCAATGCCACGGTCGAACTGCACGGCTACATGGGTATCGAGATCGGTCGTGAGGCGGCCACATTGGTGATGCTGGCAGCGGTCGGCTGGCTGGCCGGGCGTAACTGGCGCGAGCGCGGCGCATACTGGGCGATTGCTTTCGGCGTCTGGGATATGAGCTACTACCTCTTCCTGAAGGTGTTGATCGGTTGGCCGGAGTCGTTCTTAAGCCCGGATGTGCTCTTCCTCATCCCGGTGCGTTGGACCGGGCCGGTGCTGGCGCCGGTGTTGATTTCGGCGCTGATGTGCGTGACGGCTGTGCTGGCGCTGGTCCGGCTGGAACGGGGTCATGAACTGGGCCTTACCGGCCCGCGGCTGTTCGTCGGAATGATGGGCGGGCTGTTGGCGCTGTTTGTGTTTATGTCGGACGCGCTGCTGGCGCTCGCGGCCGGCCGGCCGGACTGGAATCTACTCCCGCCCGGCGAATTCCGCTGGCCGTTATTCATCATGGCGTTGATTTTGATGGCCGCACCGTCCCTGGCGGCGGTCTGGCCGGAATCGAAAAAATATGAACCACAATCGGAGGTAAACCATGGGGATTAAGAATCGTGGGCGCATTATTCTGGCTGCCCTGCTGCTGGGTTGGGCTTTCGACCTGCTCTTCTGGGGCCGGCGGCCTGGGATCACTCTTTTCCTGTTCTTCGCATTGACGCTGGGGATGGGACTGCTCCTGGCACGCCTGGAGGGGGTGCGCCCGGCGCGCAGCAGCCTGCTGCTGGCGGTGCCGGCGTTGGGCCTTGCGGCCGTGTCATTCCTGCGCGCGGAATCGATGACAGCGGCGTTGAGTTACCTGCTGGCGTTGGTCTGCCTGGGACTGATGGCGGCCACATTTCGCTCCGGCCTGTGGACGCGCTACAGCCTGGCGGATATGTTCGCCGCGGCCCTGCGTCTGGCCGGCAGCGGCCTGATCGGCGCGGGCGAGATGCAGGTGAAGGGCGGCGCGGAAGCTGCGGCGGCGGGTGAAGGCGAGGAAAAAACTGCCGCACCCCGGGGCGGCTTCCGGCGCACGCTGCTGCCGGTGCTGCGCGGGCTGCTGCTGGCTTTGCCCGCGCTGATCGTGCTGGCGCTGCTGCTCTCTTCGGCCGATCCGATTTTTCAGCAGCGCATCAGCGCGCTGCTGGATATCTTCCGGCCGGAGAAGTGGGTGGAATACCTGCTGCGCGCCTTCTACATTGTGCTGATCGGGTACTTGCTGGCCGGCGTCTACGCGCACGTGCTGGCCAAGAGCCAGAATGAAAAATTGATCGGCGTCGATAAGCCTCCCGTACCGCCTTTCCTGGGTTGGATCGAGGCCGATATCGTGCTGGGCGCAGTGGATTTGCTGTTCCTGTTCTTCGTGATCCTGCAGTTCGAATACTTCTTCGGCGGGCAGGCCAACGTCAATAGCGCCGGTTACACCTTTTCGGAGTATGCCCGGCGGGGTTTTGGCGAACTGGTGTGGGTGGCTCTGATCAGCCTGCTGATCTACCTGGGGCTGACGACACTTTCCAGGCGCGAAAGCAGGCTCCAGCGGCGCGTTTTTTCGATTTTGGGCGCGCTACTGGTGGCCCTGGTGATCGTGATCCTGGTTTCGGCTTACCAGCGTCTCATGTTGTATGAAACCGCTTACGGCTTCACCCGCCTGCGCACCTACACCCACATGTTCATGATCTGGTTGGGCGTGCTGTTGCTGGCGACGCTGGTTCTGGAGCTCATCGGGCGCCAACGCGCCTTCGGGCTGACGGCCCTGGCCGTGGCGGCCGGGTTCGTTGTGACCCTGGCGGTGATGAACGTGGACGGCTTTATCGTCAACCAGAACACGGCTCGTTCGGAGGATTATTTTGTGATCCCGACCAGCGGGGAGGGCTTATCCGACAGCCGCCAACTGGACATGGCCTACCTGGACGGCCTGTCGGATGACGCGGTGCCGGCCCTGTTGGCCCAGTTCGAAGCGGCGCCGCTGGGCGCCAAACGGGATGCGTTGGGCAGCTCGCTGGCCTGCCATGCCGCCCTCTGGCAGCAGGATCACCGCGACGCACGCTGGACGGCGTACACGGTTTCTGCGGCGCGGGCTGCCAGCCTGCTTGTGGGGGCTGCCCCCGAATTGAGCGAGTATCCGGTACGCCAGGATTCCGAGCGCGGCGGTTACCAGGTGCAGGTCGGCGCAGTCGAACGAACGTGTCAGGGTTTTACAGCCATGGATTAATGGACGAGAAGTAAAAAAAAGTGGGGGGTGAATATCAATCTATTCACCCCCCACTTTTCAAATTTCTTATAGGGACGTCCACAACGGACAATCTCGCCAATTAACGGGAAATCCCATCGGTTTCAGCAAAACCTGGGGGTAATCCATCATCAAGTCTTCGAGAGACGATTCCCATTTGTCCAAAGGGGCGATAAATGCCAGTAAATACTGAACAATTATGAGAATCGTAAAAATTCGATTGTTTTGCATGGGTACTGGCGAATACCATCTTGGATCGTTTGCCAGGTCAGGCAGTTTGGGTATCGTGGAAAGGGGCCGATTCCAAATGCGTGCGTGATGGGCGCAGGCATTCCGGATTGTGTTCAGACTCAATAACCATGAATCTAACACAATCGAATAAAGTCCAAAATCAGATGCGATCTTCCGCTTGATATCCATCGGAAAATTTCGATACATCGTTAACAGCGAACCGAAAGACATTAATTCTGTTACCATCCACATTGGAAGGTATTTTTCATCGGCATACTTTAAACGATAGCGTTGAATGAATTCTTCATTACTTCTCTTCTGGTCTTCTGAGATTTCACCCATTAATCTTGAAAATGCATCCGGTTGGAATTTCCGCGGGTTATAATTCCGATATTCTGTATAACCAAAGGCCCCATATTGAAGTGTGTATGCTTCAACCATCCGTGTGCGAAAGATGGCAACTTCAATACGTTCAATTGCGCCCAGTAATAGAAGCCTTAATTTTCGATCGAACTCATATTGTTGTTTGATCTGGTCGAAAGTGGTATTGGGCTTGAATTTTTCCTCTTGTGTTAAAGGGTCGATCTGTTTAAATACAAACCAATATCCACTCAAACGATAATAACTAACCCGGCTGAGATAATCCATTAATTCCTGTCGATCTTCGACAATTAATCCTCTGGAAATTAACAAATCAGCTTGTTGTTGAAATGAAAGAGGACGTTTTTGGTATCTCATCTTTCCCCTCTAGTAAAACAACACCCGCCACATTTGAGCGTGCCCAAAAGGGTAGAGGCTTGGCGGGTATACTAAATTTAGTATACCCACTGTCCATAGAATGTCAAGTGCATTTATAGAGAATATTAAAGAATATCAATGTAAATAATACCATTTTTCGATTGGGGGAGTGATTCCGCTTTTGAATCCTTGTTGATTTTGAAAAGGAAATTATCCTCCCGCGCCGGGCCGAAAGACGCGCACTTCATCGCCGTCGTGCAGAATCAAATTGAAATCGCGCCTCGCGATGCCGTTGACTGCCCAGGCCACCTGCCCGGGCAGTCCGAGTTGCTCGAAGAGGGCGGCAGCCGGGCTGCCCTCGGGCAGCTCCAGCTCAACCCGGCCGTTGGATTCGACCGGCAGCTTTTCGCGCAGATAGGAATACAGGATTACGCGTATGCGCATAGTTTACCGTAAATCGATCCACTCCAGGCCCAGTTCGGCCAGGCGGGCCGGGGTCGGGTTGCCGCTGGCCGGATCCCAACCCGCCAGGTTGTAGTAAACATCCTTGTAATGCTCCAGATCCTCCGGCGCATAGGCGACCCCGGCGGTGGGGCCTTCGCCATGCAGGGCGCGACTGAACTTGCGAGGCAGGCGGTCGTCGGCGCGGGTGAAGCCTTCGCGGGCGTTGAAGGCGCGCAGCATATTCAGGCGGCGCTGGCCGACCTGCATGATCTCGGCCATGCCGACCTGCCAGCCGCTGGCGGCCGAGATCAACTCGGCCAATTCGGCCGGGCCGTATAGCTGCCAGGCGGGACCCCAGACGAACTGGCACAGGCCGTAGGTATCCAGCGCGGAATAGAAGACCTCGCTGGTATAGGCAAAACGCACTTTCTCATCCGTCATTGTGCCGGGCGCCTGCACACTGGTCAGTCCAAGCAGGGCCAATCGATCGTAATAGAGCTGTGAACCGCCCTCCTCGTACATCGGGTCGTGCTCGGAGGATTGGTGGTCGGCGCCGAAGGGATTGACGGCGTACACCAGGCCGAGGGATTTCTTGGCGTGCGGGATGTGGGCGGGCAGTTCGGTGTTCTTGACGGTTACCAGATATTCCATTGCCGCCGGGCCGAGCCTTTCGGCGGCGCGCGCTGAGCCTTCGGCCAGCAGATCGCCCAGTCCTTCGCGCCTGGCGATTTTTTCCACCAGGGTCACCACCGCATCCGGGTTGCCGAAGCGCAGTTCGATGCCGCCGGTATCCTGCAGGCTGAGCAGCCCGTTCTCGAAGCATTCCATCGCAAAGGCAATGGTCGCGCCGCAGGCGATGGTATCCATGCCGTACATATTGCAGAGCTGGTTGGCCAGCGCGACGGCGTTCAGGTCATCCACGCCGCAATAAGACCCCATGGCGGCGATGGTTTCATATTCCGGCCCGCCGTACAGCGGCAGCACTTTCTGACCGGCGAATTCAGTTTCCACCACCCGCTTGCAGCGCACGACGCAGGAATAGCAGGTATCGCGTTCCTTGAGGATCGTTCTGCTCATCACGTCGCCCATCAGGGTGTCCGCGCCGGCGAACTGCCCCTGATTGTAATTATGGGCCGGCAGCGAGCCGATGCTGTTTTGAAATCCGACCACATCGGCGGTGCCATTGATTCCCAACCCCTTTACATCCGGAATTTCCTCGAGATTCTTCACGCCTGCGCGTTGCATGCGCGTGATGGTCGCCGGATCGGCCGCCGTGAGTTTGCCCGAACCCTTGACGACCACCGCCTTAAGCCGCTTGGAGCCCATGACCGCGCCCATGCCGGTGCGTCCGTTGGCGCGGTTGCACATGTTGATGAGCGCGGCAAAGCGCACCTGCTTTTCACCGGCCGGGCCAATTTGAAGCACCTCCAGCCTGGGGTCGTTCAGTTCATCTTTGATCTGGGCCTCGACGTCCCCGGTAACCTTGCCCCACAGGTGCTCCGCGCCGCGCAGTTCGACCTGCCCGTCGTGCAGATAGAGGTAGACCGGTCGGGGCGACTGGCCGCGGATGACGATGCCGTCGAACCCGGCAAATTTGAGCGCGGCCGGGAAAAAGCCCCCGCACTGGCTGTCGCCGATGCCGCCGCTGATCGGCGAGCGCGCATTGGCCGCCAGGCGGGCCTGACCGGCGATCGCCAGGCCGGTGGGCAGGCCGGAAAACAGGGTGAGCGTGTTCGCGGGGCCGAGCGGGTCGGCGTGGGGCGGGGTTTCCTTGAGGATGTAGTACAGGCCCATTGCGCTGCCGCCCGCATAGGCGCGGTAAAAGGCTTCGGGTGGATTCTCGACCCACAACTTGCCTGATGTTAAATCAACATGCAGGATGGATCCGGTATAGCAGTGTGCCACAGTCGCTTCTCCTTTCTGGGGGGGGGGGGTATTCAGGGTGATATTTTCAATATTGGAAATATTTTAAGGTAATTTTGTCGTATTCGGAAGTAAAATTGACATTATCATGTTGAAATGTGAAACAAGAGTCGCTATACTCAATTCATTCACAGGTTTTCAGCCATGATCACAAAATTGGATCGCATTGACAAACAAATTCTGGACCTGCTCACGGAAGATGGGCGCATGTCGTGCGCGGTGATTGCCCGCCGCGTCGGCAAGATCTCCGAACGCGCGGTGCGTTATCGCCTGGAGCGGATGCTCGCGGAAAAAGTCTTCGTGGTCAGCGCCGTCATCGACCCGGCGGTCATCGGTTATCCGGTGATCGCGGATGTGTTTGTCGAAATCGAACCCGGCCTGGTGAACGAAGTGGCCAACCGGCTGGCCACCTTCGATCAGGTGACCTACGTTGCCTGTTCGACCGGCGACCGGGATATCTCCATTCAGGTGGTGGCGCGCGATAACCGTGAATTGTATGATTTTGTCTCCAACGTCTTAGGACGTATCACCGGGGTCCGGCGAACAACGACCTCTATCGTCCCTTTCATTGTCAAGGACGATGCACGCTGGCGGATTCCGGATGCGTTGGTTAATGGTGACGCATAATTCTTAATCCTTTTTAGCCGATAACATTGCCCATCTCCAGGATCGACCTCTGAGCCATTCGAAGCGCAGGAGTATACAGTCGCTGGCTCCGGGGTACAGGTTGACGGATCAATTGTCTCTCCAGATTGGAGCGGCCGGAATGTCTGCATCCCGGTGAGGGTGGATCGATGCCGGGGTAACGCAAGTCGTTCGCTGATTTGTCCATCCACCAGGCCGGCGCTCCGCATCCGGACAACGCGTTGCAGGTTGTGCAACGCTCCTCGCAATTCATGCCTGCTGGTGTCTGCCTGGGAGAGTGCTCAATGGGACTTCCGCAAAGTGAAGTCACGATCATCGTGGTTTTGATCGTCGTATTCTTCGCGGTTCGCCTGTTGATCGGTTATCTGGCGTCGCGCAAGGTGAACAACACCACCGATTACATCGTGGCCGGACGGCGCCTGCCGATTTATCTGACCGGCGCTTCGATCATGGCCACCTGGTTCGCCGCCGAAACCCTGATGGGGGCTAGTTCCACCGCCTATCAGTACGGTTTTCAGGGAGTGGTGTTCGACCCGTTCGGCGCGGCGCTGTGCCTGCTGCTTTCCGGTTTCTTTTTCATCCGGCTGATGCGCCGCGGGCGTTATCTGACCATCATCGACTTCTTCGAACGCCGTTTTGGCAAGCGCATGGCGCTGGCGGGCGCGGTCATTCAGATGATCACCTATTTCGGCTGGACGGCGGCCCAAATTGTGGCCGGCGGAAACATCGTGCACGCCCTGTTCGGCTGGCCGGTGGCGGCCGGCATGCTGCTGGTGACCACCATCGTCATCTCCTACACCATGATGGGCGGCATGTGGGCCGATACGCTGCTCGATTTTATTCAGATGTTCCTCACCGCCGGCGGCATTACCCTGATTTTTGTGGGCGTGCTCCGCGCCGTGGGCGGCTGGGAGGGCTTGTTCGCCAACGGTGGTTCGTTGTACGTCTCCAAACCGTTTACCCTGATGCCCATCCAGGGCGAGGGCTACCTGGGTTACCAGGGTGGGCTGGGCTGGACCTACTGGCTGGGCGCCTGGATGGCCCTGGGCCTGGGGTCGATCGCGGCGCAGGACCTGATGCAGCGTTCGATGTCGGCGCGCAACGAATCCACGGCAGTGCATGGCACCTATCTGGCTTCGATCCTTTATCTGGGCTTTGGCGTGCTCTCGCCGTTGATCGGCATTGCCATGTTCGCCATGAATCCGGGCATTGCCCCGGGAGATTCGGAATTTCTGCTCGTCACGGCGGCCACGGATCACCTCACGCCGGTGTTGGCCGGGGTCTTTATCGCCGCCCTGTGTTCGGCACTGATGAGCACTTCGGACAGTTCCATCCTGGCGGGCGCCTCGGTGTTCACCGAGAACATCCTGCCTTATTTCAGCCAGAAGAAATTGGACGATCGAGCCCAACTGCGCTGGACGCGCTTCATGGTGCTGGTCATCGGCCTGATGAGTCTGGCCATGGCCCTGTGGGCGCAGACCATCTACAAGCTCTCGGTGTTCGCCTGGACGATCATTCTGGTGGGGCTGTTTGCGCCGTTTGCCTTCGGCATGTACTGGAAGAAGACCAACCAGTGGGGCGCGCTGGCCGGGTTCGCCGGCGGCTGGATTGCCTGGATGATTTCACTCCCGATCCTGTATCCCACTACCCTGGCGATCAATGCCGGTGATACCGAACTGGCGATCTGGGACGCCACCTACATCGGTTCCGTTCCGGCATTTTTTGTTTCGGTCGTGCTGGTGGTGGCCGTCTCACTGGCGACTCAAAAGGTGGAGGTGCCCAAACCCCTGGCCGACGTGGATGGCAGGTCAATGGAATTCAGGGACCGCCTGGGTATCCTGCCTTTGAAGGATGCCTTGAGGAAACTGCGTTCGGACGAACTCGAGAAAGAAGAGGGCATCGAACCCGAATTGGAACCCGAGCCTGGTTTGGCTGAGGAATCCGTTCAACCTGGCGATTGAGCCCGATGGGCATAACAACCAACTCTATTCTGTGATTGGAGGAAGCGATGAAGATTTTGTTGGTCGGTGTCGGCGGCGTTGGAGAATCGATTGCAGTCATGTCGGCGCGCCATGCCTGGTGCGAAAAGCTCGTTCTGGCGGATTACAACCAGGCCCGCGCAGAAGAAGTTCAGGCCAAGCTCAAGGATCCGGAGCGTTTCCCGGTCGAATGGGTGGACGCCGGCAAACAGGAGCTGATCGAAGCCCTGGCGCGCAAGCACGGTGTGAATCTGATCATGAACGCCTGCGACCCGGTTTTCAACATGCCCATTTTCAACGCGGCTTACGAAGTGGGCTGCCATTACATGGACATGGCCATGTCCCTTTCCGAGCCGCACGAGACGGATCCGTATCACACGCCCGGCATCAAGCTGGGCGATCTTCAGTTTGAGCAGGCTGAAAAATGGGAGAAGAAAGGCCTTCTGGCGCTGGTGGGTCTGGGAGTCGAACCCGGTATGGCGGATATTTTCGCGCGCTATGCCCAGGATCACCTCTTCGATGAAATCGAGGAAATCGGTGTGCGGGATGGGGCCAACCTGGAAGTGCGCGGCTATGAATTTGCCCCGAACTTTTCCATCTGGACGACCATCGAGGAATGCCTCAATCCACCGATCATCTGGGAGCAGGGCAAGGGTTGGTTTACGACCCCGCCCTTCTCCGAACCCGAAACTTTCGAGTTCCCGGATGGGATTGGCAAGGTGGAATGCGTCAATGTGGAGCATGAAGAGGTGTTGTTGGTGCCGCGCTGGGTGAAAACCAAACGGGTGACCTTCAAGTACGGCCTGGGCGACCAGTTCATCGGCGTTTTGAAGACCATCAAGATGCTGGGATTGGACAATAAGGAACCGATAAAGGTCAAGGGCGTGAATGTGGCGCCGCGCGATGTGGTGGCGGCCTGCCTGCCCGACCCGGCTCATCTCGGCGACTGCATGTTTGGCAAAACCTGCGCCGGCACCTGGGTGAAGGGCGTCAAGGACGGTAAACCTCGCCAGGTGTACCTGTACCAGGTGGCCGATAACGAAGAATGTATGCAAAAATTCGGAGTGCAGGCCGTGGTGGCTCAAACCGGTTTCAATCCCGTGATCGGTTTCGAATTGATCGAGAAGGGTATCTGGAAGAAAGCCGGCGTTTATGGGCCGGAAGCTTTCGATCCCCTGCCGTTTATGGATAGAATGGCGGAATTCGGCTTCCCATACGGAATTAAGGAGATGTAGGCTTGTGCCCCGGCGGGACGGTCGGTATAATTCGCCGTCCCGCACATTCTTTGGTAATCATCTTACATCCTTCGGAATGGCGATCGCCTTTCCAAATCAAGTCCATCGGAGGAGGTCCATCAATGGCTGAGGTTGCTGTCAAAGGTAAGGCTATTCGATCCGAAGCCAAGAAGCTAAAACGCGAGTTGACGCTTCTGCCGCTGTTCGGGTTGATCTACTTCACGGTTTGCGGCGGTTCATTCGGCGCCGAACCGATGGTGGGCTATTCAGGCCCACTGTTCACCCTGGTGCTGTTTGTCCTTACGCCCATTCTGTTCAGCATTCCCAACATGCTGATGGTGCGTGAAATGTCCTCGATGATGCCGGTGGAGGGTGGGTATTACCACTGGGTCAAGCAGGCCTTCGGGCCGTTCGTTGGCTTCATGGCCGGCTGGATGAACTGGGTGGTTTCCTGGGTGGATGTATCCATCTACCCGGTGCTTGGCGCGTACTACCTGGGCTTCTTCATCCCGGCCTTGCGCACGGGCGCGACCATCGGCGGCGTTTTTGTGCCTGCCTGGGTGTTATCCTGGATCGTGGCGCTCATCCTGATCTGGTCGATTTCTTACCTGAACGTACGCGGCGCGCGCCTGGCCGGGATGACGGCCAACTGGCTGGGCATTGTGATGCTGATCCCGTTGGTGCTGATGTCGATCGTGGGCTTCTACAACTGGATCAAAGGTGGGGTGACGGTCAGCCTGCCGTTCCTGCCCGAGGGCGAAAACCTGATGGGCGCGCTCAGTACGGGCTTGTTCATCGCCATGTGGAACTTCATGGGCTGGGAATTACCCACCGCAGCCGGGGATGAAATCGTCAAACCCAAACGCACTTATCCGCTGGCGATGGTCCTGGTGCTGGTGGCCGCCATTGCCACCTACTCCATCCCGACCGTGGCCGGCCTGTACGGCGGCGCTGGCGAGGATGGACGTTACCTGCTGTGGGGCATCGAGGAAAACGATGAAGGCGCCGGGATTGGCCCGGCGATGGCAGAATACGGTGTCGATGCAGCCAGGCTGCAGGAATGGGGCGTCGATCCGACCTCCTCGGTGGGCTGGGAGTTCCCGGATATCGCGCATGTCATTGGCACCAAGGCCACCGGCGATCCCAACAGCCCGCTGGCGCGCTTCCTGGGTATTTCGGTTTCCTTCGCCGCCATTCTCTCGATGATCGGCTTGTTCATCGGAAATGGATTGGGCGGTACGCGGGTGCCCTTTGCCATGGCGGAGGACGGCATGATGCCTTCCTTCATGGTCAAAGTCCACCCGAAATACGGCACACCCTGGGTATCCATTCTGTTCTGCGGTCTGATCTTCTCGATCTTCTCATTGAACGCATTTGCCTTCCTGGTGGTGGTGGATGTCTTCCTCAACATGTTGGTGTTGTTGGCCGAGTTCATCGCGCTGTGGGTGCTGCGCTTCAAGAAACCCGACCTGCCGCGCAACCGGGTCCCGGGCGGTTACGTTGGCCTGACGCTGATTACGCTGGCTCCGGCATTCATCATCACGCTGGCCATCGTCAGTCAGATCTCCGAGGAAGGCTTCAGCTCCATCTGGATGGCGCTGGCGGCCATGGCCGTGGGCGCTCTGGTGTACCTGCCCATTCGAAAGTACGTCAAGAAGGGAATCCCGGACGTCGATCCTTATAAACTGGAACCGGAGACGGATTAACCCGAGCGAGGAGCCATGACGACTTCCAATCAGGATTACGCGGACGTGCTGCCGCACCTTTCACCGGTGTGGACGCACGGCACGGATATCATCGCCAGCCGGGCGGAAGGCGCGTACGTCTATGATCTGGCCGGGCGCGCCTACCTCGACTTCACCTGCGGCATCGGCGTGACCAACACCGGCCACTGCCACCCCAGAGTGGTGGCGGCCATCCGCGAGCAGGCCGGTCTGCTGCTGCACGGTCAGGCCAACATCATCCTGCACCAACCCATGCTGGAACTGGTGCGCGCGTTGCTGCCCATTGTGCCGTCCACCATCGATGGCTTCTTCTTCAGCAATTCGGGCGCCGAGGCGGTGGAAGGAGCCATCAAACTGGCGCGGCATGCCACCGGCCGCTCGAATGTCATCGTTTTTCAGGGCAGTTTCCACGGGCGGACGGCCAGCACCATGGCGCTAACCACCTCCAAGACGGTCTACCGCGCCGGTTATCAGCCCCTGCCATCCGGCGTTTTCATCGCGCCCTATCCGTACGCCTACCGCTACGGTTGGAGCGAGGAACAGACCACGCAGTGGTGCCTGGACGAACTGGATTTTGTGTTGATGTCGCAGACGGCTCCGCAGGAGACGGCCGCCATCCTGATCGAGCCGGTGCTGGGCGAAGGTGGGTATGTCGTCCCGCCCAAAGCCTTCCTGACCGGACTGCGCGAATTGTGCGACCGGCACGGTATCCTGCTGATCGCCGACGAGATCCAGTCCGGCTTCGGCCGCACCGGGCGCTGGTTCGCCGTGGAACACTTTGACCTGCGCCCGGACATCCTGACGGTGGCCAAGGGCCTGGGTTCGGGGCTGCCGATTTCGGGCGTGTTCAGCCGGCTGGAATTGATGCAAAAATGGGTGCCGGGTTCGCACGGCGGCACCTTTGGCGGCAACGCTGTCGCGGCCGCCGGCGCGGTGGCAACCATCGCCGCCATACGCGATGAACATATGCTGGAAAATGCCCAGGAGCGCGGGGCGCAGTTGACGGCCGGGCTGCGCGCATTGCAGCAGAAATACCCGGTGATCGGCGACGTGCGCGGGCTGGGGTTGATGATCGGCACGGAGTTCCGGGATGGCGGACGCAAACCGGATAAGAAGACTGCCAAGGCAGCGGCGCGCGCCTGTCACGAACGCGGGTTGATGCTGCTGACCTGTGGGCCGTGGGACAACGTCATTCGCTGGATCCCACCGTTGATCGTCAGTGAAAGCCAAATCGCTGAGAGTTTGAACATCTTCGAAGCCGCGCTCAAAGAGGCGGCTGCAAGCTGAAAATCTGGCGGTGAAGCGGCAAGAAGATCAGGGGGAGCGGGCGCTGCGAGGGCGATTTACTTGCAGCGCCCGTATGTGTCATAATAAGTACATTGCATCGAAGGTCAGGAGGATTGCATGGAAGTCTGGCGGATCGACGTTCGCAAGCACAGTCTGTCGCGCGAGCCGGTTCCCGAGAGCTGGGAGCGGTTGGGAGGACGCGGGTTGATTGCGCGCATCCTGGTCGATGAAGTCTCACGAACGTGCGATCCGCTGGGCCGCCACAACAAGCTCATATTCGCCCCGGGACTCCTGGTGGGGCATATGCTCTCGAGCTGCGACCGCATCTCGGCCGGGGGTAAGAGCCCGCTGACCGGCGGCGTAAAAGAGAGCAACGCCGGCGGCTCGACGGGGCTGCAGATCAGCCGGTTGGGATTGAAAGCACTCATCCTCGAGGACCAACCCGAAACCGCCGGGTGGTGGCTGCTGTACCTGAGTAAAGACGGCGCACGCTTCGAACCGGCCGGTGAGCTGGCCGGGCTGGGCGCGTACGCCTGCGCCAGGGCGCTGCGCGAACGCTTTGGAGAAAAAGTGGCCATCTCCTTGATCGGTCCGGGCGGCGAGAACCAACTCCTGGCGGCCGGCATCCTGAACCTGGACAAAGACGGCGTGCCGTCGCGCATCAATGGGCGCGGCGGGCTGGGCGCGTTGATGGGCTCAAAAGGCTTGAAGGCCATCATCTTCGACGCCGGCGACGGGCAAAAACCGCCCATCGCCGATCCGGCGGCTTTCAAAGCTGCCCAGAAAAGCTTCACAAAATCCGTGATCGAGCATCCGCAGAGCGGCGTTTACCGTGACTTTGGTACGGCCGCCATCGCGAACCTGTGCAACACGCTGGGCGGGCTGCCCACGCGCGGTTTTTCGGCCGGCGAGTTCGAGGGCGTAGAAACGCTTTCCGGAGAGCATCTGCGCCAGACGGTGCTGCAGCACGGTGGCGACGCACAGCCCACCCATGCCTGCATGGCCGGCTGCACCATCCAGTGTTCGAACGTATTTGCGGGCGAGGATGGCAAGGAAATCGTCTCACCCGTGGAATATGAGACCATCGCCCTGATGGGATCGAACCTGGGGCTGGATAACCTGGACGACATCGCGCGCTTGAATTGGGAGGTCAATGACCTGGGAATCGACTCGATCGACACCGGCGCCGCGTTGGGTGTAGCGGCCCAGGCCGGGTTGATGCAGTTCGGTGATGCCGGGCGCGCGCTGGCGCTGCTGGATGAGGTGCGGCGCAACACCCCACTCGGTCGGGTGATCGGCAGCGGCGCAGCCTTGGCGGGCAAGGTGCTGGGCGTGCGGCGCGTGCCGGTGGTGAAGAACCAGGCCATCTCGGGCTACGATCCGCGCGCCATCAAAGGCACCGGCGTGACTTATGCAACCACCCCGCAAGGCGCCGACCATACCGCCGGCCTGACCATCCGCGCCAGGATCGACCACCTCAACCCGGAGGGCCAGGCCAAAGTCTCGCGCAATGCGCAGCTCAACATGGCCGGGTACGATACCCTGGGCGCGTGTATCTTTGCCGGGTTCGGTTTTGGGGCCGCACCTGAAACCGTGCGCGACCTGCTCAACGCGCGTTACGGCTGGCAGGTGGGGGATGGCATCCTGCAGGAACTGGGACGCGAAACGATCCGGCTGGAGCGCGAATTCAACCGCCAGGCGGGTTTTACCGCGGCTGATGATCGCCTGCCGGAGTGGATGACCGAGGAAGCTCTGGCGCCGACGGGCTCAGTGTTCGATGTGCCGGCCGGGGACCTGGATGGGGTGTTCGAGTGATCGTGCTCATCCGGCTGCATACCACGCTGCAGCGGGTGAGCCCCGATCAGAAGACCGGCCTGCTGGAGATGGCGCTGCCTCCCGGCGCCTGCGTGCAGGATGTACTGGCGAGGCTGAACCTGACCGCGAACGACGCGGATTTACTGCTGGTGCTCAACCGGCGCGTGGTGGACGCGGACGCGTGGTTGGCGGATGGCGATCGGCTGGATTTGATCCCGGCGATTTCGGGCGGATAACATTATCGTCTCTTAATCTGAAACAGGCCGGCTGGAACAGTAGTTCAATCGGCCTGTTGGCGATAAAATCTTCGTTGTTCCCTTGAGATTTCATTCACATTCTTGAATTGCCATCATCGGGCGTGAGGATCGCTTTTGTATGGGTAAGTTCGTATGGCAAGCAAAGTGTGCGTTAAAATATCGGGATGCAATATCGGAATTTTTTGGCCGGGTAATTCAAATCCCCGCAGATCCATGCGAGTAATAAATTTTGCGAAGGTCAAAGGAAAAGAATGCCAATCTTCGATCTCCCTCTCGAACTACTCAAGGACTATCTCCCGACCCGCGATGAACCCGCGGATTTCGATGCCTTTTGGCGGAACACACTGGACGAAACTCGTTCGTATCCGCTGGAGGTAAAATTCGAACCGGTGGATTATGGTCTCGTCCTGCAAGATGCTTTCGATGTTACGTTCAACGGATTCGGCGGGCAACCCATCAAAGGCTGGCTTCTCCTTCCGAAACAGCGCATGGGTAAGCTCCCCTGTGTGGTTCAATTCATTGGTTATGGCGGCGGGCGCGGCTTCCCAATTGATTGGCTGCTCTGGTCCAGCGTGGGTTATGCGCACTTCATCATGGATTCACGCGGCCAGGGAAGCGGTTGGCTTACGGGAGACACGCCTGACCTGTATGCTGGCGGCGGCAATCCTCAAACGCCCGGCAGCATGACCAATGGAATTCTTGACCCGCAGCATTACTACTATCGTCGCGTTTTCAGCGACGCCGTTCGTTCTATCGAAGCGGCGCGCAGCCATCCAGCGGTGGATCCCGCGCGGATTGCTGTCACCGGCGGTTCGCAAGGCGGCGGCATCACCATCGCCGTCGCCGGGCTCGTGCCCGATCTGGCCGTTGCCATGCCGGACGTGCCATTCCTCTGCCATTATCGACGCGCAACCGAACTTGTGAATACCTATCCATACAAAGAAATCGTGGATTATTGCCACGCTCATCGCAATAAAGTCGATGCAGTCTTCCATACCCTTTCCTACTTCGATGGCTTGAATTTTTCCGCCCGGGCCAGCGCAAAGGCGCTGTTTTCTGTCGCTCTGATGGATGAAATTTGCCCGCCCTCGACCGTTTTCGCAGCCTATAACAACTGGAAAGCCGAAAAAGAGATCCGAATTTACTCCTACAACGGCCATGAAGGCGGCAGTAGTTATCAAGGTATTGAGCAGATCAAATTTCTGAGACACCTGTGGAAATAGCTTCGCCACAGCTTTCGAAAATCCGAAAGACCGGGTCGATTCCCTCAGGTAATTCCTCTGAAGGGAATGAAATTGTTTGCTTTTTATTACTCACTCGGAGATAGGCGGTATTAGGGTTCAGATTGAGGAGGAAAACAGGTGTATTTTGTTGACAGGTACGGACTCTGCGGTATAATAGCTATCGCTAACGCGCCAGCAGGAAAATAACGATCTGGTCTGCGTGAAAAGCACGGCTCACTAGCTCAATGGCAGAGCAACTGACTCTTAATCAGTGGGTTCAGGGTTCAAGTCCCTGGTGAGTCACACGAAGCCCATCGTTGGATGGGCTTTTTTATTACCGTTAAATTCCCATATTTCCGGACACTTATTCAATTCAATGGTGAGTTATTTAAAGACCATCCTGAGGTTAGTGTTTTCTTATCAAGGATGCGCACACTGATAATGAGATGACCCATCCTGGCGGTCTAAACCGTTTTATTCTAGAACTGTAAATATAAAAAAGTCGAATTTTTATCTGGTCAGATCTGGCAAACCCTATACGAAGAAAGGTCTTTATCGGGTGATTATGATGAATAGGCGTTATTCATGAAAACAATAAGGCGATAGTCCTGTATAAAAAATGATTAGCGGTTCTTTTGAAGGGATTCAACTGAAACCGGATTGTAAAGAATACCCACACCCTCAATACGTACCTCAACCTGATCACCCGCTTTGAGGAAAACAGGGGGATTTCGCAGCGCGCCGACTCCACCGGGAGTCCCGGTGGATAGGACATCACCGACTTCCAATGTCATGATCTGGGATAGATAAACGATGATCTGAGGGATGGAGAAGATCAGGTGGCTGGTATTAGAATGCTGCATGGTTTGGCCGTTCAAGGCGAGCGAAATTTCGAGTGTCCCTGGGTCCGAGATCTCGTCGCTGGTTACCAGAGCGGGCCCCATCGGGCCAAACGTATCAAAAGTCTTCCCCTGCAGCCATTGGCTGGTTCGTGATTGGTAGTCACGCGCGCTGACGTCATTAAAGCAGGTATACCCAGCGATATGATGAATTGCCTGATCGAGCGGTATATCTTTACCCCGTTTGCCAATCACCACAGCCAATTCTGCTTCGTAATCCACCTGATCGCTTACTGACGGGATTATTATTGGATCACCGGGCCCAACGATGCAGTTGGCGTACTTGGCGAAAATGGTAGGGAAAACCGGCGTAGATGGATCTGATTTTGGAGAGTGATCCTGATAATTCAATCCCAGGCAGATGATTTTCGAAGGATTCGATATAGGAGGCCCCAGCCGCACCTCGGATAGCGGAATGCTCATATGGTTTTGAGGCTCGGCAAGCACATCTCTGACCTGGCTCAGGGTTGCATCTCCCATTCTCAGAAGAGTCAGCATGTCCGGTGGCAGGAATGGATTGGCCAGGTTCAAATCGATGACACGATCGTTGCATCCATTCCCGATAAGCGCGCCTACTCGCAGCATTCCATCCAGGTAATAAGAGACCAGTTTCATCTTTGCCCCTTTGAGGCCTTTCCAAAAGGCTGAAGTTTAATTTAATGATCCTAATCAAACCTGCCAAGGCCTAATTCAGCGGAGATATCATTTGCGGCACGCACAACAAATTGAGCCAATTCAGGGATCTTGTCCAGGGTGACACGCGAAGCAGGCCCGGAAATACTGATGCCGGCGATATTCTTACCGGTATGATCGAAAATCGGCGCGGCAATACAGCGTACCCCCACATAGCGTTCTTCATCATCGATGGCATAGCCTTGGGCTCGAATTTGCTGTAGATGCATCATCAATGTGCTTGCATCGGTGAATGTCCGGGGCGTGAATGCTGGGAGCGGCGAACTGTTGATGACCTTTTGCTGGATCGCTTCCGGCATGAATGCCAGCAATACCTTGCCACCGGCGGTGGCATGCATGATGTAAATAATCCCGGTGTCATTGGTTACCGCCAGGGGGGAGGGGCTGGCTTCGTAATCCACACAAACTGCGTGGTTGTTGGTCAGAATGAATAAATTTGTGCTTTCGCCCGTTTCTTTAGAGAGCCGTTTCAAATACGGTTTGGCAATCGAACGGAAGTTGATTCCATCCAACGCTCTACGGCTCAATTCGATGACCTTCAAACCGAGCGAGTAGTGTTTAGTCACTGCATCCTGAACGACGTAATTCCTTTTTTGCAGCGTCCCCAGCAACCGATGCACTGTACTGCGGTCGACGTTCAATAATTCGGATAGTTCAGGAAGGCCCATGGGTTCTTTTGCCTGGCTGATGATTTCCAGCAGTTGAAGACCTCGATCCAGGGATTGGATGAGGCTTTTTTGATCGTGAAGATAGGGCGAATTATTCTCTGTATCCATAGGACCTTTTGGGGATTTGAATTTTTCCTAAGAGGATGACCGCTCGTTGCATATTATGCAATAGAATTCGTAAATTTTCAAGAGGGGGCTGAAAATCTCGCCTTTTCATTGCCACGCCGTTTCTTTTTAATTATATCACCTCACCGGGATTCTTCCCAGAAAATGATCCAAAACAGGCCTCCTTGCATATTTATTGGTTATATTGTATGTCTCTTTCGTGTTTATTACCGATTTCCAATCAAAATATCGATGTACCTGCATAAAATCCCCCACCCCACCTGACAAAAAGCACATTCTGGATACGAGTTTTCATTTTCTGCTTGACAAACGGTTTATAGACTATACAATGGTATTGTGCAATGCGCAATAAGAAATTCGATTTATGCGCAACGACTTTTTCCCCCGTCGAGTAAAAATGACATACTTTGATGCATGCGCGTTCATCGGCCGTTGGCCGGGTGAAAAATTGGCTTTTGACAGCGTCGATGGCTTATTGTCCAATATGCGGCGTCTGGAGATCGATCGCGCCTTGGTGACACATACCCTTGCCTGGCAAAACTCTCCGGCATTGGGGAACCGCTTACTGATGGAAGCCATTTCGGGCCACCCTGAGTTGGAACCTTGCTGGGTGGTTACTCCTGGTCTGCAGGTCGAGGATCTGGGGGGCGAAGTTGCATTCTGCGAACAAATGGCTCAAAACGGAGTCAGGGCTGTCCGTCTCTACCCCCGCGAGCACGTATTTTCGCTGAACGATGGACCAACTGAAAAATTGTTGAGTGAACTCGACCGGCGTAATTATCTGGTGGTCATCGATCTCGATCAAATATTCACGCAGAGTGGATTGTATGATTACAGCGCTGCCAGCCTGGATGTACTGGACACCCTGTGTCGGACTTACCCTCAACTTTCGATCTTATTAACGCGGGTCGGTTATCGAGCGTTTCACATTTTGATGCCGATGATGCAGACCAACCCCAATTTATTCCTGGATCTGTCATTTTTTGCCACCCATCAGGGTGTCGAGGCTGTGACCGAAAGACTGGGGGAAAATCGCTTACTCTTTGGAACGGGACAACCGTTTGTCGATGCCGGTGGCGCTATGCTGCGGCTGGTGAAAGCGGGAATACCTCAGGAGGCAATCCGACGGATTGCAAGCAAGAACCTGGAGCAACTTCTCGATCGTGTTAAGGTTGCGCCTCTTCCCGGAATGCACAAGGAAGCTTCGGTTCAGATTATCACCCAATCGGCGGACCTAAGCACTGAAAGAATTCCACAGGATATCGAAATCACCGATGCCCATGTTCACATGGGACCCTACCATAAATTTTACATTCCACAAAATTCCGCAGAGGATATGCTGCGTGTGATGGATCACTTATCGATCGCGCGTTCGTGTATCTCGAGCCACCTGGCCATCTCCGGCGACTGGTACACCGGGAACCGCTTGACCGCCCAGGCTGTCCAGCAATACCCTGATCGTTTTATTGGGTACGTCGTCGTCAGCCCAAACGAACCTGAGCTGGCTGAGGATGAAATGCGACGCGCGTTCGACGAATGGGGATTTAAAGGAATCAAGCTGGTTCCGGATACGCATCTGCAGCCCATCGGCGGCCCAGGCTACCAGCCGGTTTTCGAGTTCGCGTCCAAAAGGGACGCCTTCGTTCTCGTGCACACTTATCACAGCTCGCACTTCGACGATCCACAGTTATTCGGCGAGGTTGCCGGACGCTATCCCGATGTCCCGATCCTCATGGTTCATAGCGGCGCGCTCCCGGCTGGATTCAACGGCGCCATCGATCTGGTAAAAAAGCACCCCAACCTGTACCTGGATATCAGTGGATCATTCATCACTGGAGAATGGATCCGCCGCATGGTTCTTATGGCTGGCGCCGATCGGGTCCTCTATAGTTCAGACCAGCCTTTTATCGACCCGCGTTACAGTCTCGGCAGATTATTATTTGCCGGTTTATCAAAACAAGATCTTTCCCTCGTTCTCGGCGGTAACATCCGGCGCTTACTGGGTCTTGCCGGCGTTTCTTGATCGGTTATTTTCATCGATTTCCCTCTTACCTGGGTATCACCTTTATCAACCTCATATTTCGTCGATCGAATAAATGGAGGCAAGCATGGAGCAACCAAGTTTGAAAGAACTTTGCCAGGGTTTGAAAGCGTCCTATCCAGCGGCGCTTACCGACATCATGGATACCGATTTCAAGCTTCACAACCAATGGTTGGGGCCCGAGATCCGGCCGCTGGTCCCTGAAATGCGGGTCGCCGGCCTGGCTTTTACCATGCGCTGGGTGAATGACCCGGAGATCGTTGAGGACGCAGCCTATGAGGAAATGGCCCGCCGGCTGGTGGACGAGTTAAAGCCTTGTGTGGTTCCTGTGATTGACTCTTCGAAGTGCAAGAATGCCGGGTACTGGGGGGAATTGATGTGTACGATCTGCGCCGAACACGGTGTGGAGGGTGCAATCATCGACGGTGGCGTGCGCGATCCGTATTATATCTACAAGGCTGGCTTCAACATGTTTGCTGCTTTTCCATGCCCATTGGAAGCAAATTTTAATCGTTCCCGGCTGGAGAGCGTTCAGAAACCCATTTTCATCAATGACGTGCAGATTCGTCCCGGCGATTTCATCATGGGAGATTTCGGCGGTGTGGTGGTCATCCCGCAAGAGATCGTCACGGACGTTTATTACAAGGCGAAGGAATTGATGGAAAAAGAAAGCGCCACCCGCAAGCTGATCCGTGAAGGAGCCAGTGTCAAGGAAATGTTAAAAGCAGGCGGACGTCTGTAAAAACTATCTTCGCAATAGGAGAAGCTCGTGCCTAACCTTACCGCTGTTGTCACAGATTTTATCGAGCCGGACCTCATATGGGAAACCGAACAATGTAAAGATATGGGGGTCGACCTGAATGCGTTCCAATTGAAGACGGCCGGGGCGGATGAATTAATCCAGATTACGCAGGATGCCGACATTATGGTGGTCAACATGGCCCGCATCGACGCAGAAGTCATCGACGGGTTGCGGCACTGCAAGCTGATCATCCGTCACGGTATCGGATATGACAATGTGGATCTTGTCGCGGCAACACGGAAAGGAATCCAGGTCGTCAACATTCCGGATTATTGCGTGCAGGAAGTGGCCGAGCAGGCTGTGACTTTGATGATGGCCTGCCAGCGAAAATTATTGTTACAGAACCAGTTACTTCGCCTATCGGTAGACCATGGGCAATGGGATTTCAATTCCATCAATCCAGTCTTTCGCCTGGCCGGAAAAACGGTGGGGATCGTCGGTTTTGGGCGCATCGGCAGCACAGTTTTTCGGATGTTGCAGGGTTTTGGCACCCGCTTCATCATCGTCGATCCATACATCAGTGAAGTGCGCAAGCAGGAGTTCGGCATAAAGACGTCGCCCTTTACACAACTGCTGCGTGAGGCGGATGCCATCACAGTACATGTGCCGTTGAAGTGGGGCGAGACCTACCACATGTTCGACTCCGCCCAATTCGAGCAGATGAAGGCCACCGCCATCCTGGTCAACACCTCGCGCGGCGGGGTTGTCAACCTGGAGGCATTGAACGACGCATTGAACCAGGGAAGACTGGCTATGGCCGGAATCGATGTATACGAACAAGAACCACCCGCGCCGGACCATCCTTTGACCAATAACCCGAAGGTCATCTGCACCCCGCATCTATCGTGGCTTTCCGAAGAATCCGGCCTCGCCATCCGGCAGAAGATCGTGGAGGACATCCGTCGTTTTCGCAATGGCGAAGAACAACTTCACCCGGTATTTCCGACCGGGGTCGAGATGCAGGGACAAGGAAGAAAGAGTTAGCCATGAAACGAGCCGATACGATGCTGGCACTTTATAAGACGGCCAAAGGGGTGGGGAATATGGAGCTTCGTGAGGCGCCGGTTCCTCAACCAAAGGCAAACGAGGTCCTGATCGAGATCAAGGCAGCCGGGATTTGCGGTACGGATGTCCACATTCGGCATGACCAATTTCCCTATTGGCCGCCAGTGATCCTGGGACACGAATTTTCCGGCGCTATCGTCGAGGTGGGGAGCGAAGTCACCAATTTCAAAGTCGGCGACCGCATCGTCGGCGAGCCTCACACGCGCGCCTGTGGCAAGTGCGAAATGTGCCGTTCGGGCAATCCGCAATTGTGCAGCTCGAAACGTTCGCCAGGATGGGGGATCGACGGCGCTTTCGCAAAATACCTGGTCATGCCCGAACACCTGCTTCATCAAATCCCCGATTCGATGACATTCGAAGAAGGCGCGGTGGTCGAGCCAGCGGCCAACGTCGTCCAGGATGTGTTGGAACGTGGATTGGTGTTTGCCAATGATACTGTGGTCATCTTCGGCCCCGGTCCCATCGGTCTGCTGGCATTGATGGCAGCCCGCGCCGGCGGAGCTGGCAAGACCATTATCGTCGGCACCACCGTCGACCAGAAGATGCGCCTGCCTGTTGCCGCAGAAATCGGTGTCGATGAAATTATCCTGGCCGACCAACAGGATACTGTGGATGAAGTGATGCGCCTGACCCATGGCCGCGGTGCGGACCTGGTGGTCGAAGCCTCCGGCGCACCTCAGGCGATTGCAACGTCATTCAATGTCGTTCGGCGTATGGGACGGATCAGCCAGATCGGGTTGACCGGCCGGGATGAGATCAAGATCCCCTGGGATAAGGCTGCCTGGAAAGTTTGCAATCTGTATTTCAATATGAGCACCGGTTTTTCCTGCTGGGACCGTTCGATCGGTTTGATCGCTTCGAAGAAAATGGACGTCCGCAAGATCATCAGCCACACGGTGCGACTCGAAGAGTGGGAACGTGTGTTCGATCTGATTGAAAAGCAGGAAGCCTTGAAAGTCATTTTTACCTTTCAGGAGGATTGACATGGCTGTGACCGTCGCACTTCGCAATGAGGCTCAACAATTCCTGATGGATTTGATCCGCATCCCGTCCACTCGCGGGCATGAAGGCCCGGCAAGTCGATACGTTTATAGCAAAATTCACTCATTGGTGGATGAGTGCGAGCTCGTGCCGATCGACGACAGCATCATTCAGGACCCCGATTACGCCTTCCCGCTGCCGGGTTTCACTTATCAAGACACCCCCAACGTTGAATGTGTCATCAAGGGCAGTGGCGAAGGCCCGACGATTGTGTTCAACGCTCACCTGGATGTGGTGCCGCCCTCGGAAGGCCAGGAGGATGCCTTCTTCCCGCGAGATGAGAATGGAGTCATCTTTGGCCGTGGCGCCAGCGATGATAAAGGACAGGTGACGACGATGTACGCCCTGGCGCTGCTCCTTCGCGAGCGGGGTATCCGGCCAAAGGGCGATCTGATCTTCCATTTCGTGATCGAGGAAGAGAACGGCGGAAATGGGACGTTGGCTATGATTCGCCGCGGGGTCAAAGCTGACGCGGCCATCGTGCTCGAATCGTCCAACATGGCGGTAATTCCAGCGGTACGTGGCGCGGTGTGGTTCGAATTGAAGGTCTTCGGGCGGGCGGCGCACAGCGGAAACGCCCAGGGGCGAATCAGCGCACTCGATAAGGCCTTTGAAGCCATCCAGATCTGGCGCGGTTATCACGACCGCCTGCTGGCTGAATCCCACCATCTTCCGCTCTTCGATAAATATGCCGACCCCATGCCGTTAACCATTGGGCAATGCCAGGCCGGCACATGGCCGTCCAGCGTCCCATCCCTTGCCGTTTTGAAGGGGTTGATCGGATTCCTGCCCAACAAGAATCGCCACGAAGTGCAGGCCGGGTTGCGCCAGGCGCTGCTGGACGAAGGCGATGAATGGCTGCGCGAGCACTTTGAGCTCAGCTTCCCAATGTTGAATAACGACGGCAACAGTCTGCCCGTCGATCACCCGCTTGTCACCGGACTGGTCAAGTCAGTGCAGGCAATGGGCCTGCCCGGTGAGATACACGCAATGACGGCTGCCTGCGACGCCTGGCTTTACAACAACCAGGTTGGCATCCCCACCGTGGTATTCGGCCCGGGATCCATCCTGCATGCCCATTCGAAGGAAGAACAGATTTCGATAGATGACATCCTCAAAGCCGCGGAAATTTTAGCGGACTACGTCCAGGGCGATACGCAGATGGAACTGCTCAAAAAATCGCAATCGTAGTAAGGAAGGAAAAGATGGCGCGTTTTTCACGTTTGGAAGTTCTCAATGAGATCAACCGGCTGGGGGTCATCCCGGTCTTCTACAACTCGAATTTCGATACCGCCAGGAAGATCATCGACGCCTGTGTTGCAGGCGGTGCGCGGGCCATCGAATTTACCAACCGCGGCGACAACGCTTACCGTGTGTTTTCCGATCTGGTGATGTACTACACCAGGGAAGCCCCCGAGGTCATTCTGGGAGTTGGGTCGGTGGGAGACCCAGGAATCGGATCGATCTTCCTGGCCAGCGGCGCCAATTTCGTGGTCGGATCGGTGTTCAATCCCGAACTGGCGAAGATATGTAATCGGCGCAAAGTCACTTATTGCCCCGGATGCGGCAGCGCCACTGAAATCTCGCAGGCCGAGGAATTGGGAGTGGAAATCGTCAAGGTTTTCCCCGGCGATTCGGTCGGCGGACCCAAATTTGTCAAAAGCATCCTTGGCCCGACGCCATGGACGCGCATCATGCCAACCGGGGGTGTGGAAGCCAACGAAGCCAGCATCACCTCCTGGTTCAAGGCTGGGGTGGCTGCGGTTGGCATCGGATCGGATCTGATCCGCAAGGACTGGGTGCTGGCGGAGAATTACGCCGCGATCACCGAGCTCACCGCCAAATGCCTCGATTGGTCGCGGGCGGCGCGCGGGTTGAACGTTTTCAACGGCGTTGAACACGTCGGGTTATATCCGCTGGCTGACCACAAAGGCATGGAGATGGCAGAATGGTACCAGAATACCTTTGGGTTCGAGGTCAAGGAAGGCAACTCGAGCATCTTCGTGCAGGGCAGCGGTTCGGGGCGGATCGAGATCGGTAAATCCGCTGATGGTCAGCCCGCGCACGTAGCCATTTCGGTCTCCAACTTCGAAACCGCTGTGGAGACGCTCATGGCGCGCGGCATCGAGCTGGAGACGCCGATCATCAAGCCCACATCGAAAGCCGTTTACCTGAAACAGACGGATCCTGCCGGCCACAGAGTGCACCTGTTGTGGCGGAAATAGAGAGAACGGTCGAGTTCCAGAGGAAAAAGAATGATGAAACATGTCGTCACATTCGGTGAGATTATGCTCCGCCTCAAAGCTCCAGGCACTGAGCGTTTTTTCCAATCGCCCATGTTGGAGGCGACTTTCGGCGGGGGTGAAGCCAACGTGGCGGTTTCGCTGGCGAATTTTGGACTACCCGTATCCTTTGTCACCATCCTGCCCAAGAACCTCGTAGCCGACGCGTGCATCGCCGAGTTACGCAGATTCGGCGTCGACACCGCGGAGATTCTTCGCCAGGGATCGCGCATGGGAATCTATTTCCTGGAGGCCGGGGCCAACCAACGCCCTTCCGTGGTCGTTTACGACCGGGCCGAATCCTCGATCGCCACGGCCGAGCCGGGCAACCTGGACTGGGAACGCATCCTGGCAGATGCCGATTGGTTCCATTTGACGGGCATCACGCCCGCCATCAGCCAAAGTGCTGCGGACCTGTGCCTGGAGGCATTGCATGTAGCCCGAGCGCACGGCATTACGATTTCGTGCGATTACAACTACCGCAAGAATCTCTGGAAATACGGCAAGTCAGCCCAATCGGTCATGACAGAAATCGTCCGGCTGGTGGATGTGGGGATCGCCAACGAAGAGGATTGTCAGAAGGCTCTGGGAGTCGAAGTCGAAGCCGTCGGATCAAGCCAATCGATTGAAGGTGGACATCTCGATCGGGCGCACTACGAAGCGCTGTGCAAGAAGATGTTGGAAACGTTCCCCAATCTCAAGATACAGGCCATCACGCTGCGTGAGAGCATCAGCGCCGACCATAACGGTTGGTCAGCCTGCCTTTACAACGGCAAGGAGTTCTACGTCAGCAGAAGGTATGACATCAGCGACATCGTCGACCGGGTTGGCGGCGGTGACGCTTTCGCCGGAGGCCTGATCTATGGTCTGACAAAGAATATGCCGGATTCGGATGCCCTCGAGTTTGCAGTGGCAGCTTCCTGTCTCAAGCACTCCATCGCCGGCGATTTCAATCGAATCAGCGTCACCGAAGTGGAACGATTGATGAAAGGTGATGCATCCGGCCGCGTGCAGCGCTAGATCGCTTTTCTTCAACCTGTAATTAATCTGGAGGTTTGATATGGAAAAATTGGATTACAGATCCATCCCCGGCCCAAAGTCGGCAGAGATTATCGAAAAATCACGGCAGTGTGAACCGGCATGCTCGGTGGACCAGACTCCGATCGTTTGGGATCATGGACAGGGTGTGTGGGTCTGGGATGTGGACGGAAACCCATACATCGATTTTACGTCCGGAGTCCTGGTGAGTAATTTGGGGCATAACCACCCCGGGCTGGTGTCTGCAATTCAAAACCAGGCGCCGCGCATGATGAACTGCTATTCATTCCCGACCCCCGAACGCGTATCGGCTGCCTATCGCCTGGCGAAGAAATTGCCGGGAAATCTGAACCAGGTGTTCATGCTGAGCACAGGTGCAGACGCGACCGAAGCGGCTTTGAGAATTGCCCGGCGGTATTCAGGGAAGCAGGAAATTCTGGCCTTCTACGGCGGTTTTCACGGTCGCACCTATGGGGCGATGGGGGTAGCCGGCAGCATGAACACCCGGCGCCATTTTGGTGTTCCGGTTCCCGGCGGGATCATGGCTCCCTATGCTTATTGCTATCGCTGCTTCTATGGAAAGACCTATCCCGATTGCGGCATGTTCTGTTTGAAGGCTCTCGACCGGGTGGTCGAATCCTCTTCATCCGGCGATCTGGGCGCTGTGATCGTCGAACCCTACCAGGGGACGGCCGGATTTATCTTCCCGCCGGAAGGCTGGCTCAAGGGGCTTGAGACCTGGGCGCGGCAGCGCAACCTGCTGCTCATCGTCGACGAAGTGCAGGCCAGCTTTGGCCGCACTGGCAAGATGTTCGCCATCGAGTGGGAGGATATCCATCCCCAACTGCTTTGCCTGGGCAAGGGCATGGGCAGCGGCATTCCCGCCTCGGCTGTTTGCGGCGAATCGGATGTCCTTAAGTGCATGAAACCGGGCGAGTTGTCCAGCACGTGGGGTGGCAATCCCATGGCCAGCGCGGCCGTGCTGGCAGTGCTGGATGCCATGGAAAAAGAGAATCTTCCGGAAAATTCACGGGTCATGGGTGAATACTTGAAATCCCGTTTCCTGGAGATGAAAAACCGGTATTCATTCATCGGCGATGTTCGCGGTAAGGGATTAGTGATCGGGATCGAATTCGTTGATCCTGTCGACCGCTTTACGCCGTCCCAGGAGATTACCCGTAAGGTGGTCATGGGCTGCGCGGAGCACGGCGTTCTGCTGGGTAAGCTGGGCCTTTATGGAAATGTCATTCGGATCGCCCCGCCGCTCATCATCACTCAGCCGGAATTGGACGCTGCCCTGAATGTTTTTGAAGGTGTATTCAAGACACTCGCATCCTGACCGAACCACTGTTAAGGAGAGATCCCATGGAGTCGAGCATTCCCAATCCTGCACAAACCGACGTGCCTTTCGTAATCGATGATTTCCACAAGATGCCCTACCGGCGGCTTGGCCAATCCGGATTACGGGTCTCCAATGTGGGCCTGGGCACCTGGAAATTCGGGTATCCGGAGACCGGCGACGGAGCTCGAGTCGATGAAAAGACGGCGTTTGAAATTTTCGATCGCGCGATTGAACTGGGCGTTACCTTTTGGGATACCGCCAATCGGTATAACTTCGGATCGGGCAATTCAGAACGCCTGATCGGCAAATGGTTGGCAAACAATCCGGATCAGCGCCGCAATATCGTGCTGGCCACCAAGATCTTTGGCGGTATGGACGGTTACACCCCCAACCATTGCCGGTTGGGGCGCATCAACATCCTGGAATCGGTTTACGCTTGCCTGGACCGTCTTCAAAGCGACAGCATCGACCTGCTTTATTTCCATTCGTATGAGCCGGATACCCCTCCCGAGGAAAGCCTGTCCGCCATCGAAGATCTGGTCCGGCAGGATTTGATCCGCCATTTCGCCGTATCCAACTTTACCGTGGACCAATTGCAACTTTACCAGTCGCTTGAAAGCAGTTTTTCGATCCGATGCCGGGTCGTTGCCGTCCAAAACCAGTACGACATTCTTAACTTCGAAACCGGCCAGCCGGGCGTGCTCGAGCATTGCCGCCAATCCGGTGTTTCCTTTGTGGCTTTCTCACCCCTGGCGCGCGGTTTATTGACCTCACGATATCTGAACAAAACCAAAATTGGCCCCGGGGACCGGTTGTTTGACGAGGGCACCCTCGATAAAGATTTGACGCCCCAGGCCTATCAGCGGTTGGTTCAACTGGCCGCCGTGGCAACCGAATTGGGCCTCGAAGTCAACCAGTTGGCGCTGGCGTACATGCTCACACTGCCCGGTATGGGGCCGGTCATTCCCGCTTCGTCGACCGTTCAACAACTCGAGTCCAACGCTGCAGCCGGGAGATTCGTGCTGACCGCGGAACAAAGAGAACGAATTAACGCCATTATTGTTCCGGAAAAACCTTAGTGATAGCGAGATCAGACTCTTCTTACCGGTTACTTTCACATCCCGTCAGATTCCAAGAGGAGGTGAGCCTGTAACGATTTCATAGCGCTCAACTGCGATGCCGAAACCATCGCAATCTTTTCCCGATTTCAATTCCCACGAACCGTATTCAAGCATAGGAGTGAATAAGATGGAGAAGCATTCCAAGACACCAAAAATTCAGAGGGTGTTTACCATTTCAGCCATTTTACTGATCGTGGTACTTCTGGTGACGGCATGCGCTCCTGCTGCCGCTACCGCGACCTCTGCGCCCGCTGATACCAAAGAACCTCAAACGACTGAACAGGCAACTGTTTTGCCGACCGAGGTGATCGTCGACCCAACTGCCGAGCCGAGTGTTAAAACCGGCGGTACCTTGACATGGGCTGAGTTAGGCGATTTCACCAGTTGGAACGCCTGGGCGATGTCTGGCACCAACGATATCATCCACAACATGGTCTATTCCCGCTTGCTCTGGAAAGATGCATCGGGAGAAATCCATCCCGATCTGGCGACGGATTGGAAAATTGCCGATGATGGTCTATCGATGACTTTGAACTTGCGGCACGACGTCAAATGGCATGATGGTAAGGCTTTTACAGCCAATGATTTCGTTGAAATGTTCGGGTACACCAAAGACGAAACCCTGAAAACCATCGCCGGTGTTCAAAAAATCAATGGCTTATTGAAATCGATCGAAGATGTGATTGCTGTAGACGATTACACGTTAAAGCTCACCTTCGCCCAGCCAGTCCCATTCATCTATGACATCCTGGATTATTGGTATGCCATCTTGATCCCTGATAAAACGGATGGAAACCTGACCAAGACTTTAGCCGTTGGTACTGGCCCATTCAAGATGACAGAATGGAAGACGAAAGAATACGTTCGTCTAGAGAAATTTGCAGAATACTATAATAAGGACGTGCCCTACCTGGATGAAATCGTTGTCCGACGGTTGGATCAGGCGGAGACACTGGTTCCGAATTTGCTAAGTGGCGCGGTTGATGGAATCGGTAAAGTACCCTCATCCTATGTGGATACCATCAAAGCCGATCCTAATTATGACGTGATGATCAATGAAGGTTCCGGTAATATCGTCAATGTCATCGTAAACACGAAACTCGCACCGCTTGATAAGAAGGAAGTTCGCCAGGCGCTGTCTTACGCGCTGGATCGCCAATTGATCGCCGACGAAGTTTACTACGGCATCTCCGAACCGATCACCTCTCCCTTTTACAGCCCGGCGACGATTGCCTACCGAGAAGACTTAGTGATGGCTCACCAGTTCGATCTGGATAAGGCGAAGGCTTTGTTGGATGAGGCTGGCGTCGGCGATTTTTCGTTGACCTTTGTGACCGGAACAGGCTTCCCGGAATGGAAGATCTACGCCCAGATCTGGCAGGCTGACCTGGCAAAGATCGGCATTACATTGAAGATCGATGAGTTCGAGAACGCCAAGTTTTATGAAATTGCTCAGAGCGCTGACCTGGGCGGCTACAACCTGGCGGGCTGGGGAACCGGTCGTACGAAGCGCGACCCGGCGATCTTCTTCCAGACCCAACCGCAATATGGCGCCGGCGAGAAATCCGGCATTGTCAATCCTTACGGTTGGTACAACGCGGAATATGAAGATTGTGTAACCAAAGGCCGCACCGAACTTGATCCGGCAAAACGGGCGGAATATTACCAACGGGCGAACGAGATCCTGGTGGATGAACTCCCCATGATCCAGGTCGTCACCAATCCGTATGTGGCTGGACTGAGCAAGACGGTCAAGGGTCTCTATGCCGACCTTCTGGGCTTCTATGGTTTCGAACAGGTGTGGTTGGACCGCTAGACCACTCCTGATGGATTGATCCAAATAATAGGGGCTGCCGTTGGTTAGTTCCCCCGAACTACTGGCGGCAGCCAACACCTTTGTTCACTGTCAGGAGGTTTGGATGCGGCGTTTTCTGGTCAGAAGCCTTCTACAATTGATTCCTACGTTATTCATTGCTTCCATCCTTATCTTCGCCATTATCGTCCTTTCCCCGGGCGATCCGGTTGCCATGAAGCTCGGCACAGAAGCGACGCAAGAACAGATTCAGGCCGAACGAACGCGACTGGGATTGGACAAACCGATCGTCGTCCGGTATGTTGTCTGGCTTTCGGACATGCTTCATTTCAACCTGGGTTATTCGCTGACGAACGGGCAACCTGTAGCCGACCAGATCGGGAATGCGTTCCCAAAGACGCTGCAACTGGCCGTCATTTCTATGATCATTGCTGTGTTTCTCGGGTTCCTCTTGGGAATCCTGTCTGCCTTGCGACCGAATTCAATCCTGGATATGGCAATCACATCATTGAGCTCACTTGCGCTGGCAATTCCCAATTTCTGGCTGGGCTTGATGATGATTCTGGTGTTTAGCGTGCGCTTGAAATGGTTACCGCCTTCCGGAACGGGAGAGATCGAAGGAACGTACATCCTGAATTTTAAGTACCTGTTGATGCCGGTAATTTCCATCGCTGTGCCGCAGATCGCAGTCTTCGCCCGCTATATGCGCTCGGCGATGCTGGACGTGCTTTCGACGGATTACATTCGCGCTGCGCGCGCGAAAGGTTTGTTCGAATCGCGCGTCATCAGCCACCACGCGCTGCGTAACGCCATGATCCCGGTGGTCACGATCGTTGGCATTCAATTCGGCCGGCTGCTGGCAGGAGCGGTGATCACCGAAGCCGTGTTCGCTTATTCCGGCATAGGTCGATTGATCCTGGTATCCATTATGAACCGCGACTACCCGGTGGTCCAATCTTCGTTGATGCTGGTGGTGTTGATTTTTATCATCACCAACCTGCTGGTCGATATGAGTTATGGTTTCCTGGATCCGCGCGTACGGGTGGCGCGTGGATATTGAGCGCATTCTGGATTCTCGCCAGCATTCATCGCCTGAGATAAGGATTTACCTTGAATCCCGCTGAACCAATTAACTCCACTGGCCGTGTCGTAGCCCTGCCAAACCGCCTCCGAAGGCGAGGATTTTTGGGCGTGGTTACGCGATTGTTACGAAGCCGCAAGGGCGCATTTGGCGTCGTCGTGTTATTACTGTTGATCATTATGGCGGTATTTGCCAAACAAATCTCTCCGTATGATCCTTACATTCTGGACGTGCGGCACAAACTCCAGGAACCTTCGATTGCCCACCTTTTCGGGACGGATGAATTGGGCCGCGACATTTTGAGTCGCGTCATCTTTGGATCGGGCATCTCACTCGAGATTGGCCTGTTCGCGGTGTCGCTGGCGGCCCTGATTGGGGTAACCACCGGCTTGATTGCCGGTTACATGGGCGGCATAGTGGACTCGGTGATCATGCGCGTTTGGGATACCATCCTGGCTTTTCCGGGCATCTTTTTGGCCATCGGCATGGTCTCCATTCTGGGTCCGGGACCTTCGGTGGCAATTTTCGCAGTCGCGCTGACGAGCATGCCCACCTTCGCCCGCCTGACTCGTTCCATCGCGATCTCGACAAAGGAAATGGAATTCGTCACTGCGGAAAGGGCACTGGGTGTATCGGACTTCGAGATCATCTTCCGCACCATCCTGCCCAACTGCCTGACGCCGGTGATCGTCAACATCGCCATCGCTGCGCCAAGCGCCATCCTGATGGAAGCATCTTTAAGCTACCTGGGGTTGGGTAGCCAGCCGCCCGAGCCTTCGTGGGGAAATATGCTGCAAACGGCCCAGGTTTACATCAGCCGCGCCCCGACGTACGGGATCTTCCCGGGCGTGGCGCTCACTCTGGTCGTGTTGGGAATGAATTTCTTTGCTGATGGCCTGCAGGATGCGCTGGATCCACGCAGGACGCGAACGCAGCGCGGAAAATGAGAACGCCAGCAGGGATTTGCATGATGAGGAGGATTTATGATCGTTGATGCGCATGTACATACTGGAGGCTACGACGGCTATTCGACAGACGACGTCCTGCGATTGGCCGATCGCGTGGGGATCGATAAGATATTTGCCACTGACAGTTACGCGCTTCACTATGATCCTGCCGAAGGCAACCGCCGTCTGGCAGCGGACATGAAACGTCATCCTGACCGCATTATCGGCTATGCATCGCTGGTCAACGGCCGATTTGGACGCGAGGCCGTGGAAGAAGTGCAGCGCTGTTTTGAAGTCTATGGAATGCGGGGATTGAAGATCATTCACCAAACCGCGGGCCTCGGCAGCTACTCCTTGCTGACAACCGTCAACGAACCCGCCATGTATCCAATCGTCGCCAAGGCGGCGGAATTGAAGATGCCTATCCTGGCGCATGCGACCGCCGAAGAATGCGCGGGATTGTGCGATGCTGTTCCCGAGGCGGTCATTATCATGGCTCACACCGGCGGGCATCCGACTGCGATGGGGGATTGGTTCCGCGCAATCGAGGTCGCCAGGCATTACCCCAACATCTACCTCGATACAGCCAGTTCACAGTCCGATATGGGGTATCTGGAGGCAATGGTCGCCGGGGTCGGTGCTCAACGGGTTATTTTCGGCACGGATATGCCATTGATCGATCCCTTCTTTGGCTTTTCCAAAGTGAAGGGCGCGGAGTTGTCGGATGAAGAAAAGGCCCTGATTTTGGGGGGGAACATCCTCAGACTCGTCGGTCAATCTACCGCAATCGCAGATCGAAAAGAAAAAGGGCAGGCCTGACATGGCAATCATCGATTTTTCCGCGTACTTTGGGCTGTGGCCGTATTGGAAGATCAAGTACACAACGCAGGCCGATCTGATCCATTTGCTGAATCGAGAGGGAATCGACCAGGCAGTGGTGGCCTCGACGCGCAGTGTTTTCTTCGAACCCCGCCAGGGAAATGAGGACGCAGCCAGCTTTGCAAGCGCGTCGAACGGTCGTGTACATGCTTTCGCGGTGATCAATCCTTGCGATGAAAAGAACGCCTGCGACATCCTCAAATCAGCGCATGAGGCCGGCATGCGCGGTTTCCGCCTGTTCCCGCAACATCACCGTTATCACCTGGACGACGATCCTTGCCTGAACGAAGTGTTGGCACTTGGCCAGGACCTGGGCATGACCGTGGTCATTCCGATCCGCATGATCCTGCATTGGGGCCTGCCGCAATTGGATGTGCGCGAGATCAATACGGTCGCCCAAAATTTTCCGAAACTGAACATTATCATCGGTGGCGTGAATTACGGCGAATTTCGCGACGCCCTCGCGGTGATGCGCCGGCACGAAAACGTAGGCTTCGAGACTTCATGCATGCAGATGGTGAATGGGATCGAAACGTTGGTCAATAAAGCCGGTGCCGAACGCGTTTACATGGGTACTGGGCTGCCACTGATGTATCCGCTTCCGGGTCTCTACAAGATTCAGAAGGCGCAAATCACGGAGCGGGATAGAGAAATGATTCTGGGCGGCAACGCCGCAAGAGTGCTGGCAGGAGAGTAGGCTGAGATGGCACAGGTCAGGATAGGCATCATCGGAGCGGGTTTCATGGGCAAGACGCACGCCGAGGTGGCCAGCAGATACTGTCACGACGCGCGTCTGGTGGCAATCGCCGGGGGAAAACGCGCGCCAAAGCTGGCGGCTGAATATCAGGTCGACTTCGAAGGGAGCGTCGAGAACCTCCTGGACCGCGATGACATCGACGCCGTCATCATTACCACTCCACACGACTGTCATCTTCCACAGGGGCTGGCCGCCGCTCAACACGGCAAGCACATTCTGATGGAGAAACCCATCGGGACATCCCTGCCCGATATCGACCAATTGATCGATGCTTGCAGCCGAGCCGGGTTGAATCTGATGACTGCCCAGACTCAGCGTTATCGGGATGGCAACCGGGTGGCCAAATCGCTCATCGACTCCGGGGCGATCGGGCGGATTAGAATGGTTGAAGAGGTACAACATGCCCAATTGCCCGCCGATATTTCACACAGCACGGAGACTTGCGGCCGCCTGTTGGGGCATGGCATCCACAGCCCCGACCGCCTGCGCTGGTTCCTGGAGGATGAAGCCGAGTGGGTGTGCGGCTTTTCGGGAAACTACGCCATCCAATCGCCGCACGAAAACAGTTCGATGACCCTGATACAGTTCTCCCGGGGAGTGATGGCTACGGTATGGGTAACATTCGAGAGCGCTCCTCCGCTGTTTCCAACCTCGGCGTTTCACGCGCGCATCATCGGTGAAAAAGGGCTCCTGGATATCGATAGCTATGGGATGGTGAAGTTGGGCACGGAGAACGGCTGGCAGGTGATGTACGAACAGGAACCGTTCGACTTTCAAAAAGACCCCCTCTCGCCTGTGCGCTTGAAGTCTTTTGCCTTGCAAGATCAGGAATTCGTTGACAGCATCCTCGAAAACCGCGCTCCCGCAATCACCGGCGGGGACGGCCGCGCCGCGGTGGAAATCGTGCTGGCTGCGTACCAATCACAGCAAACCCACCGGATGGTTCATATCGGTTGAGTGAATAAAGGATGATCATGGAAAAACCATCATTCGAAACGATGATCAAAAGCTTCAAACAGATCTACCCGGCGGCCGTCACCGACATCCTCGAGGGTTATGGCCTATGGAACCAGTGGTTGGGACCCGAGATCAAACCCTTGAACCCAGAGAATCGCATTGCGGGACCGGCGTTCACGATGCGCTGGATCAACGACCCTGTTCCGTTAGGTGAACAGGGAAAGCAATACATCGCCGAGCTGGTCAACCACCTTGAGCCGATGATGGTCCCGGTTATCGATTCGGGCAATTGTAAGAATTCGGGTTACTGGGGCGAGTTGATGTGCAACATGTGCCTGCGCAAGGGCATCGATGGGGCGGTGATCAACGGCGGCGTGCGGGATCCCTATTACATTTATAAATTGGGCTTTAATATGTTCTATACGTTCATCTGCCCGCATGAAGCCAACGGCCGTTCGCAATTGGAGAGTTACCAGAAGCCGATCTTTATCAATGGCGTCGCCATCAGGCCGGGAGACTTCATCGTAGGTGAACTCGGCGGCGTCGTCGTCATTCCGCAAGAAATCCTCTACGAAGTATTCGAAAAGGTGCAAGAGGTCATCTCGCGCGAGAGCACCTCGCGGCAGATGATCCGGGATGGTGCCACCGTTGAAGAGTTGCTAGCCTTTGGCGGTCTTTGAGCCCTTATTATTGGAGACAACCGTGACAAATGCCCAACAGCCAGAAAAAGGCACGAATATTCTGGAAGTAAAAGGTCTGAAGACCTATTTCAACACCGTGGACGGCGCTGTCCAGGCAGTGGATGATGTCAGTTTCTCGGTAAGGCAGGGGGAGATTTTCGGCCTGGTCGGCGAATCGGGTTGCGGAAAGAGCGTCACCTCCCTATCGATCCTGCGACTGGTCGACAACCCCGGGAAGATCGTGGCCGGCGAAATCATTTTCGATGGCCAGGACTTGCTGAAGCTATCCACGACCGACATGGTTCACATGCGTGGGCAGCGCATCTCGATGATTTTCCAGCAACCTCAGACCAGCCTGAACCCGGTGTTCCAGGTCGGCTCACAGGTGGCCGAGGTGCTCGAGGTGCATCAAAAGCTCTCACACGAAGAGGCCTGGAAGAAAGCCATCGAGTTGTTGCACCTGGTGGGGTTGCCAGACCCAGAAAAACGGTGCCGTTCCTTCCCGCACGAAATGTCCGGCGGGCAGGCCCAACGCGTAATGATTGCAATGGCGCTGGCGTTGGGTCCTCAACTGTTGATTGCCGATGAACCTTCTACCGCGCTCGATGTGACCATTCAAGCTCAGATCCTCGACCTGATGCAGGACCTGGTCGACCGTCTGGGGACGTCGGTCATCCTGATTACTCACGATCTGGGGGTAATTGCCGAAATGGCAGACCGGGTCGCCGTCATGTACGCCGGACAGATTGTGGAACAGGCCGACGTGAACGAACTCTTCGAGAATCCACTGCACCCCTATACCCGTGGATTAATCGGATCGATCCCAATTTTAGGCAGAGAAAAGGATCTGCTGGATGTTATCCCGGGCACAGTGCCCGACCTGGTCAATCTGCCGCCGAGCTGCCGTTTCGCGCCACGTTGCCGGGATTGCATCCGGGCTCCGGGCAGTAATTGCACAGAAAAGACCCCGGAGTTGATTCAAATAAACGAGAATCATTCCGTGCGCTGCTGGCAATACGTGGAGTAAGCCGGTAGTGAGATGAATTTTCGGGATAGTATCGACGATCGAATTGAACAATAAAAGGCTTCCGTATGAATGAAAACACTCCTGCCACCCCAGTTCAGACACCACTCGTATCTGTTCAGCACCTTAAGAAATATTTCTCCGTTCAAGGCGGGTTATTCGAGAAGACGAAAGAATACGTAAAGGCAGTGGATGACGTCAGTTTTGATATCGAGCGCGGCGAGACCTTAGGGTTGGTGGGTGAATCGGGCTGCGGGAAGACGACGCTCGGGCGGGCAATCCTGCGCTTGACCGAACCTACCTCGGGTTCGATCTGCTTCAAGGACCGGGATATCGCGAAATTGGACCGCGCCCAGATGAAAGAAATGCGCCGCTGCATGCAGGTTGTTTTCCAGGATCCGTATTCCTCTCTCGATCCCCGGGTGGTGATCGGTGATTCGATCCAACGTGGGCTTAATGTCCACCATATCGGTGATGCGAAACAACGCAAAGAAATGGTCATCGACGCGTTGCGAAAGGTTGGCCTGCAGGAATATCACCTGCAACGCTATCCTTACGAGTTTTCAGGGGGGCAACGTCAGAGGATCGTCATTGCACGCGCCCTGGTTCTCCAACCGGAATTTATTGTTTGTGACGAACCCGTATCTGCATTGGATGTTTCCATCCAATCACAGGTCCTGAATCTGCTAAAGACTCTGCAGCAGGAATTGAACCTCACCTACCTCTTTATTTCCCATAATTTGAGCGTAGTCGAGCACATTTCGAATCGCGTGGCGGTGATGTATCTGGGAAAGATTGTGGAGATGGCGGGAAAGAAGGAATTGTTCAACAATCCGCTCCACCCGTACACGCAGGCGCTGCTCTCAGCCATCCCGATCGCCGACCCAAAAGCCCGCCGCAAGCGGATCATCCTTACCGGGGACGTGCCCAGCCCGCTCAATCCACCTGCCGGCTGCCGTTTTCACCCGCGTTGCCCGCTGGCCCGTGAAATCTGTACCCGGCTCGAACCGGAATTAAGTCAGATCAACGATAAACACCGCGTTGCATGCTGGCAGGTCACAAATTATGAATAAAGCCATGTGCCTATCCTGACGCGGAATCACGATGTGCAGCATCGTGATACCCCATTTTATTCCCCCAGGTTGCCACCTGGCGGGAGATGAAAAAGCTCGAGGTGAAATCTGGTGAGGTTATAGTTGACAAACCACTCCCCCCAGGGAATCATTCGAGCACCCAAATTTGAGTCGTATTTTGCCATTGTGATGATACGCGCAAATTTCTTCATTATCATTTAGTTCCGAAATGTCGAATGACAGACGCCGGTGGTATGCCCACCGCCATTACAGCCTTTGTTCTTTCGAGAAAACTTCACACATACACGCGAGCATTTTTACGATAATGGCGATATTCCCAGGACGCTGAACAGAAGTCGCATTAATAAAATCCATTTGTCCTTTCTTCCGTGGGCGGGGACCATGGTGATGAATCTTTTCAAACGGATTCACCGCTAAGGCCCACCCCCATGTGCCCGGCAAGCGTGGACCCAAGTTCGTCAGGTCGGTGTTGACACCTGCACTCTCTGGCGTTGGCATCCAGGTCGAGTGTGCGGCTGGCGCAGGTATTTGGAGAGCCCACCCAGGCAAACGCCACGGATTCGGGATTTTGACTCACACCGCGCCGGGTGCTGGCGTAACCTGGAGGTCAGTGATTCCCCGGCTTTGTGAAATTTTCCAATTTGCCGTATTGAAAAATTCAGTGACTGCATGGTGAATCGCCGGCGAAATCGGAGGAACTTATTATTTCATCACTCCATTCGAGCTAGTCTTTATATTTTGTGTCATAATAGTCGAAGGCAAATTCATATCTAAATCAGATTTACTTTGTGGCCTTCGTTAATTTAGATGGGTTCAAATATCTTCATGACTTAAGTCGGTGGATGTAACAGGTTGTTCATGCAGATATTTTTCTTCGTCCTGTCGATGTTTTTGACCTTGACTTTCTTTGTATACGGATTTAATCATTATTATTTGCTATCCGCCACACGCAAGTATAAAAAGCCAATCCTGCCGGACATTTCAACGAATCGTCCAACCGTTTCAATTCATCTGCCGATTTACAATGAGAGATATGTGGTGAACCGGCTGGTTGCTGCCTGTGCCGTGATGGCTGAATCCTACGGAATGGATAAAGTGAATATCAAGATTCTTGATGATTCAAATGACGACACAATCCTTGAAATCGATAAAATTATCGAGGAATACAAACAAAAGCATATGAATATCGAGGTGCTGCGTCGCAAGAACAGGACTGGCTTTAAAGCCGGGGCTTTGCAGGCAGCCTTGGAACAAACCGAGGAAGAGTATATAGTCGTCTTTGATGCCGATTTCATTCCTGCGCCCGACTTTCTGCTGAGAACTCTACCGTATTTTATTCAAGATGAACACCTGGGGATCGTCCAAAGCCGATGGACGCATCTCAACCGCGACTACAACGCGCTGACTAAGGCGATAGCCATTGGCATTGATGTACATTTCCTGGTTGAACAAACAGGAAGGTTTGCTGCTGGAGTCTTCCAAACCTTCAACGGCAGTGGAGGCGTTTTACGTAAAAGCGTCATCCTTGAGGCAGGCGGGTGGCAATCAGACACCCTCGCTGAGGACCTTGACCTGAGTTATCGGATGCAAAATCACGGGTACAAGATCCTCTTCCTTAAGGATCTTCTGAGCCCAGGCGAAATCCCTCCTACAGTGCCAAGTTTTAAAAAACAACAAGGGCGTTGGGCGTGCGGGTCATTGCGAACCGCCAGGAAAGTTCTGCCAGGTGTCTTTAATAACCCTCAACTCGGCTTCAAACTCCGTCTCCAGGCATTTATTCATCTGACCGGTTACTTTTTGCATCCCTTGATGTTATTCTCCTTTTTATTACTATGTATGGTCACACTACTGGAAATTAAAAACGTCGGAATTTCGAACCCCAAGCCTATTCCACTGCCGGGTATCCTCCAGGGAATGTCTGGTCTTTCTGTAGCAGAAATCCTAAGGACTCTGGGTGGGGAAATTCTTTTACTGGGAATTGTCATTTGTACAATCGCCCCCTGGATATCAATGATCGTCTCTTTGAAATCGCAAAACCTGTCTGTGGCGCGGAATTTGGTTAGCCTATTGATCACGTTTTTGCTCGGGTTTGGGATCAGTTTGAGCAACACAATAGAAGCCGGTAAAGGGCTGCTTTCAAACCGGGTTTGGAATTTCACCCGGACTCCAAAATACGCCGATCTACAGAGAGATAAAAGTTGGAAAAAACAAAAATACCAGGTTCCTTTGGATTTCACCTGGGTTTTGGAATTCGCGTTGATTTGCCTGGGAGGAATTTCCATTGGCATAGGCGTTTTGAATCATTATTACGGCGCGCTAGCGATTCTAATCCCTCACACTGCTGCCTACTTATTCGTATTTTTGCTGACTGTTTTCCAAAGCCGGAAAGAAAAGGCAGCCTGATATGGCTTCGCATGGTTCGACGGTAAGCCCACTTCACCCCAAAAACCAATTCTTCCAAAGAGACCTGGGAATCCTGGTGTTGAGCATTGCCATACAAGTGGTTTTAGGTGTCCTGTTTGGGCATCTCTACGACATGCGTATCTTTATGGCCACAGGGTACCTGGTGGGGACAGGGCAAAACCCGTATATTTCTCAGGATCTCAGCGCTGTTTTTCACAATCTCACGTTTCAGAACATCACTACCGTGGGATATCCTCCCCCCTGGCCACTGGTATTGGGACTAATCTATCGGGTTGTATATACAGCCATTCCCAATTTTCTGGTCTACAATTTGGCGCTCAAGATACCCATTATTGCAGCCAACATCGGGTTGGCATACCTGGTATCTGGCGTAATCAGAAAGATCAATCCAAATTCCAAGGCTGCCCGAAAAGCCTGGCTTTTCATGTTGCTGAATCCATTCATGCTTTATGCCACAGCAGCCTGGGGGCAATTTGATTCGATCGTGGCGCTATTGGCCCTCTATTCGCTCGTCCTGTTTGATACGGGAAAAATCAAATTTTCAGCCATCCTTCTGGCAATGGCAATTTCTTTCAAACCGATTGCGCTCCCACTGGTGCTTATCCCCCTGTTCTATTTAAAACTCGACTCCATTCGGCAGACGTTGAATTATTATGGGGTCCTAATTATCAGCGGCGTCCTGTTTTGTATCGTCCCGTTTATTGTTTTCGGTTGGGATCCGAGCCCGATCCTCCAAAACTGGAATGCCCATGTCATCGTCGGTGGAGGAATGTCTTTCTTGGTGTTCCTTGAGCTCACCCGAAACTCGTATCAATTGGTCCCGGCATGGTGGTTTTTGGGGATGTTATGGATCCCTGCTCTGGCAGTTACTTCATTTTTTATCGGTAGAAGTACGGGTGGATTAAAGAACCTTCTCATAAAAAGTACTGCCCTGATCATGGTTCTCTTTCTCACACGGGCCTGGCTATCCGAGCCAAATATTATCCTGGTGCTGCCGTTCATTGTGATATTGACCTCCGTTGATGAATTTGACCGATTCACACTGGCAGCGATTTGGATCCTGCCGTTGGTTTTTAGTTTTTTCAACACTGCCTTTGCTCAACTGTTTTTTCCCAGCCTACCAGCGGTTATGGAAAAATTGGTTGCGCTGGCGGAGGAGTTTCGAAAGTTCAGGCTAATTTCGAAAATAATCATCGTCATTCCTTGGCAAATTGTGGGTTGGCGGGTCGTTTTCCGGTGTTTAATAAAGACACCTGCCAGCCATTCTGAAACATTGAACGTGGCATACTCAGGAGAGGGGGATCGTAATCAACGATGATCGAGATTCCGCTTTTCCAGGGATTTTCTTTGAAAATGAACGGCGTACCTCTCAATAGAAAAGAGTATCCAACGGCTTATCTGCAAAAGGGGTTGATATTACTTGACCATGGAATGGAGCTCGATGAAGAAGGAGTGGGGTTCGGAGTTCCTCTGCTTAAACGTGGATTGAACACCATATTTCCGGGGTCGGTGGAGCTTACCCTGCAGCAGGAGGAGTCGACTTACATCGTCTACGCTTACTTCAAGTTGAATCTGGTTGAAAAAATCTCGGCGGGACAAAACGAGTTGGTGGAGAACAGGTGGTTGTATGGCGTTAAGAATCTACTCGCTGCCACCATCCGCAGGCTGCCAATCTCGCGCGGTTTGTTGACCTTTACATCCAGTAAATTAAGGAAGATGTTCAACTGGGAGACCACTTATTCTTTTACGGATTTTTCAGAAATTGTGAAAATAGAATACAGAATCGAGTTCGGAACTGGAAAAGTGGCAATCAAAGTTGACGCCAGTAACTTGCGTCCGGAGGTGACGGAAGTGGTGGTGATGAATGAACAAGGCGCCCGAGCGTTCGATAGGTATACTGATACATCGGGGACAACGCTTGAGGGCGATGAGATTGGTTGTTGGGATGAGGTCAATGGCGAAAAGGCCTGGTTTACGAGCAGTAAACATAAAGTATCTTTCAAACTCGGGCAAATAAAAGGCGCCCGGCTTTTCCGGGGGAGAGAGTTGGTCGGCAATCGACTTGCATGGGCTGGCTTTGGTTATTCTTTTCCGTCATCCATTAAGTACATCCAATATGAAATTGAAATCGAAGAGACTCGATGACTTCCATATTACTCATCTATCCTTTTTTTATTCCCCGGCGCGACAGATCGGTTTTTAGGTTCCCTCCGCTCGGGGTCAGTTATATCGCTGCCGGCCTGAAAAGGGATGGGTATGAGGTCCATCTAATCGACTGCACATTCATGGAGAAGGAAGAGGCTCTCCAAAAAGCGTTGGCGGTTGATGTGGATGTTGTGGGAATTTACTGCATGACCAGCATGATGGAGGAGTGTCGGTGGTTCGCGAAGCATTTACGCGTTCACTGCCGATATTTGGTGGCGGGAGGTCCGCTACCTACCTGCAATCCCGATTCATTTCTGGAGGATTTTGACATCGTGGTCCGCGGTGAAGGTGAGCACACCATGTCTGAGCTGATGAGTGCCATAGAGGCGGGCTCCGACCTGAGGAATATCGCGGGGATCGTATATCGATCAGACCCTGAATGGCCGGCTAAAGGTGAGCTAATTCGCACTCCTGCAAGAAGTTTTATTAAGGATCTTGACCGGATCCCATTCCCTGCGCGCGAATTGCTGCCCAATGAAAGCTACATCTCCTATGGCAAGAAAAAATATGGATATTCGATCACCACAGTGATGAGCACCCGGGGGTGTCCGTTCAGGTGTGAGTTCTGCAGTAATGTCGTTTTTGGCGGCTCCTACAGGGAGCGCTCGCCTGAAAATGTTGTTGACGAAATTGAGGCTGCGCTGGCATTGGGGTACGACCGTATCTCATTTGCTGATGATGTTTTTACGATGAAGAAAGAGCGGACGATTTTAATCTGCCAGGAAATCAAAAAACGAGGCTTGCTTTTTAAATGGGAATGCCTGGGCAGAGTCGATGCAATCGATTATTCCATTGCGCTGGAAATGAAAGCGTCTGGCTGCACAAGGATCTATTTTGGCGTTGAATCCGGGGATGACCAGATGCTGGAATTGATGCACAAACAAATCACAAGCGCGCAGGCACGCAGGGCAGTGAATGACGCCCACCGGGCAGGTTTGCAGGTGGGGGCTTTCTTTATCCTTTGCTACCCGGGGGATACGGATGAGACCGTCCTCAAAACGTTGCGTTTTGCCACTAGTTTACCCATCGATTATCTTGGACTTAGTATGCCATATCCGCTCCCCGGAACGGGTCTATTTAACAGGGTCAAAAATCGAATCAACCGGGATTGGCACCAGGGTGAAAGTCCATTTTCAAGCCACGTGCTCATTTTTGATGCGGATTTTTCAGAAGCAAAGGTGTGGTTTGCGATCATGAAAGGGCATATGCAGTTTGAAATTAAGAAAAGAACTGGGAAATTTGCGCCTTTCTTTCTTCCGCTTTTCGAAAAACCAACTGATGTGCTCTTCAAGCTATTAAAATAGTGTTCTGTTGGCCCCCAGGGGGGTTATCTCTTTTTATACTTCTCTGCGAATGCCTGCATGGTCTGGTTGATACGCCGTTGCAGCCATTCAGAGTCAAATTCCGATTCATAAACAAAGGTGACTTCGTTTTCCACGTTCCAATCCTTATTCTTATCCAGTTTACTGACATGCTCATACAGTTGTGATCCAGGTAACGGGAAGGGAATATTAAAAGAGATAAGATTGATGGGGAGTTCAAGGGCATAACGAAATGTGTCTTCAATGGATGCGGTTGTTTCACCCGGATAACCGACGATGAAAAAAGCAGCAACTTCGATGCCTCCATTATGGAACAGGTGAACTGCATTTTGCCCTTCTTCGAGCGTGGTCTGTTTATTCATCAATTTGAGGGTGCCCTGGTTACCGGATTCCAAACCCAGGTAGACCCTGCGGCAGCCAGCATCTTTCATGATTCCCACTATTTCTTCATTGATACCTGTCACCCGCGATAAACAACTCCATTGCATCTGGCTTCCAATCATGCGCTTACAAAATTCTTTGAGGAAGCGTTGATCCAACGTGAAGTTATCATCGGCGATCCACAGGCTGTCATAGCCCAGGGATCGAATTTGCTCGATCTCGGCGAATACCTTATCCAGATTCCTGCGGCGAAACTGGTCGCCAAAAACAGGTCGCGAACAAAAATCACAATCGAAGGGACAACCAAATGTGGTCATGAGAGAAGTGGTTTTCGAGCCATCCTGCTGTTGCCAGACTTTTTGATACGCAGCATGGTCAAAGTCATCGCGGTAAGGGAGTGCAAAAGAGGCAAGTTCATTTTCATTGTGATGGACTACAGGATTATTAATCCGGAAATTCTCATTTTGGATGAAGAGTCCTGCATAAGTGTCAAGGGGAAGTTCGCCAAGTTGGTTTCTGATCAAGTGGAGATCAAAGTAATCCCTGCAAAAACTGGGGAAACTAATATCAACCTCCCCTCGAAAAACAACATCAAAGCAATCGCAATATTGTTCAGGGTAGAGCGTGGGTAGAGGCCCACCTGCAACCAGTAGACTTTCCGATAATTTCCTTCTCACCATTTCAGCAATCCGAAAAGCATTTCGGCTCAATGTCACCATAACGTAAATGCCGACAATATCCGGGTGGTAATCTTCGAGTTTCTTTTGAGTAATTTCGAAAGTCTCGAAGGTACAATCAAAAATCCTTGTTTCTATTCCGAGTCCATGAAGCTGACTGGCAAGATATGCCTCCCCGAGGGGTGGGAACAAGATTTCGTTCGCTGATCTTGTGCGGAAATAAGGATAAATCAAGGCTATTCGGGGCATCCGTGATTTCTCCATCGATCGGATTAAGGAGAATTTGACCTAAATACCAATCACAAAAGCTTCAATGTATACGGCTACGCCAAGTAAAGTTGCCAACATGTACAATGCGTAAGAAGTCCGCATAAACCACTTGTAATTTTTGAACCGCAATCTTTGGGGTACCAGTTGATTACCTCTCAAAACGACAAATATGCCCAGGACCAGACCGATCAAACCCACAAAAGCATGAACCGTTGTGACTCCATAAGAACCCTCAAAAAACTTGTCCGGAAGTCCGGGAAGTATATGGACAAAAAATGAATTAATCATCACGCCGAGAACAACTATGGCATTTATTATAGCGGCGACGGTTTGAACCCATCGGTGTGCCTCGACATGATTACGCCGGATTAATCCCCGACCAATGGTGAATAAGATTGCAGTCAGCAATATCAGGATGAGCGAAATATCGGATAATAAAAAAGCATGAGTCCCGAGAAACCCGGGGCGGTTAAGGAAATCAATCATTGATTCTCCTGATATTTTCGATATCCCATCAGATGGGTGGTCGTGTCTATTTATTGATTATAGAGAGAATGTTGATAATCTTCAAATATAAATTTGCCTTCAGCGCTTATGGTTTGTCACACAAAGGAGCAGGTTATATCCCAATTATTAATATTATTCGAAGAAACAGAGAATAAATCAAGATTCACTGCACAAATCCTATAGAACAGGACATTGTGGCACGGATGCAGGATCTTTGCTTATAACCCAGAGATCACGAAGTATTCGCCTGTGTAGTGGTTCCCGGGACTGGCCGTTCGGGCATGCGAATCCACCCCCCGCGACGAATAAAAACGGCCGAGAGGCCGTTTTTTACTTTGGGTGGTTCGAATCCCATCGATGTTTGATCCAATCCTCGCAACTGAGAACCACCTGATGGCGATCTTCTTTAGGATCGATCTTCCGCCAAAAATGCCAGGCACTCCTTGATGCAGCGATCGAAGATGGGCTTGTCCGACTCGATCTGATAATCGTGAGCGGACGCCCTGCCAACGTCCTCGAACAATAAATCGCTGTGTTTCACGCCGTTTTGATCCAACAGCCGGATCAGAGTCCGGCTTTCACCGATCAACGCATCCTTCACCGAATCCGAAACGAGACAGGGTGGAAAGCGAGGCGTGATGTTCTTCGTCGGCGCGAGCCGGTCCAGATCGGGAACCTGTTCGAGGTCGCGCGTCCCGAGGAGTGCCTGTACAAAATCCCGGATCAGCGGGAAGGAAGTGTTGAGGCTGGTGCGCAGATCGTAAGTGCCGCAAAACAAGATGCAGCCCCGGATCTCTTTCTCAGTAAAGGGCGCCGGTATCCGGTAGAAATCTTCCAGGTCCGGGTTTGTACAAACACAGGCAGCCAGCGCGGCCAGATGCGCTCCGGCGGAATCTCCGCCCAGAAACACTTCGGCAGGATTCGCGGCGTATCGCCGGGCATGCGACTTGACCCATGCCATGGCTGAAAGGACATCCGCCAACTGGGCCGGGTGCGAATAATCCGGTGCCAGGCGGTAGTTGACATTGAAGACCACGTAACCGCCAGCTGCGATGGCCTGGCAAAAGTGCCGGAATTGTCTCTTGTCGGCGATCGACCAGCCGCCGCCATGAATGTAGATCACGGCGGGTAGTGTTTCAGGATGTGAAACGGGCGAATAGACGTCCAGCTTATGCCAATCCAGGCCATCCTCGACATAGGCAACGTCCGGAACCGTCGCCACATTTTTTACGTCCGGCGTCCGGCCTACGATCTTTCCGTAGACCTGGTTGACCAATACCCGCAACAATGACAGCTTCAGATTGCGCATGACTCGTTCATCCCCAATCCGTTGGATAGAATTCTGGCACAATTGCTATCCGCTGTCATTATCGCTGTGAATGTAAATTCCAACAAGTGGGAAGGCCTGGTTCGGGCCGTTTTTCCGCATCCGGGCCACCGGTGGGTATCATCCTCCGCCATTGCTTTCGATAAAAAAGGATTCTCCCCCGAGATTTCGAATCAATATTCGAAAAACTCTTGACTTGGAGTTCACTCCAGGTGTTATTCTTTTTGACGAAGTTGAAAACAGATGTCTGGAGTTCCATTTTATCTTGAAGGATTTGCACATGAAGAACGTAATTTTGAATAACGGTGTTGAAATGCCGGTTCTGGGCTTCGGGGTCTACCAAATCACGGATGCCACAGAATGTGAACAGGCGGTTTATGATGCGTTGATGGCAGGTTATCGCTCGATCGATACCGCTGCAGCCTATCTCAACGAAGAAGCGGTCGGCCGCGCCATCCGGCGCAGCGGCATTCCGCGCGAAGAATTGTTCATAACCACAAAGCTTTGGATTCAGGATGCAGGGTATGAAAATACCCGGAAAGCCTTTGGTAAATCTCTGGAGCGATTGCAGCTTGATTATCTTGACCTGTACCTCATTCACCAGCCTTTCGGCGATTATTACGGTTCGTGGCGCGCAATGGAAGAACTAAACCGCGCGGGGAAAATCCGCGCGATTGGCGTGAGTAACTTCCCACCGGACCGCCTGGTCGATTTGATCCTGCACAACGCGATCGTTCCGGCTGTCAATCAGGTCGAAACCAATCCGTTCTGCCAGCAGGTCGAAAGCGTCCGATGGATGAAAGAATACGGTGTGCAGATCGAGTCATGGGCACCCTTCGCCGAGGGCCGAAACAACCTGTTCCAGAATGAAACCCTGCTTTCCCTGGCTGCCAAACACAACCGTTCGGTCGCGCAAATCATCCTGCGCTGGTTGATTCAGCGGGATGTCGTTGCCATTCCAAAATCAGTCCGCAAAGAGCGGATCGTCGAAAATTTCGACATCTTCGATTTTGAACTGGGCGGTGAAGACATGCAAAAGATCGCAACATTGGATACGAAGGAAAGCAGCTTTTTCTCTCATCGAGACCCGGAGACCGTCAAGAGGGTCAGCGGCGTGAAATTGGATATTTAGGAAACACGGAGAATAAACGATGAATCAGTCGAATGAACTCCATGAAAGCATTATCTTCCCGAAAGGGGCCAAAGCCGATCAAGACCACTTTGTGGGCGCTGCCTGGGCCGAGACCTTGATTTCGGACGCCGGCACCTTCAATTGCATGGTTTGGAACGTGACCTTCGAGCCGGGGGCCCGAAACAACTGGCACAGGCATCCGGGCGGCCAGATTCTGCTGGTGACCGGGGGCAGGGGCTATTACCAGGGGGAAGGCCAGCCGGCCAGAGAACTGCACGCGGGGGACGTGGTGAAAATCCAACCGGATGTGAAACACTGGCACGGAGCGGCCCCGGATAGCTGGTTTACGCACCTGGCCATCGGCACCAATCCGCTAAAAGGCGGCGCTGAATGGCTGGAGCCCCTTCCCGATGCTGATTATAGGAACTTGAAATAAAACGGACCGTTTGTCTGTTTGGAAAAAATGGTGAATCGAAATGAACTCAGAGAAATCAAAAATTCTCATCGCTTATTTTTCACACTCCGGCAATACGCGGACCATCGCGGAGGAAATTCGCAAGAACGTTGGCGGCGATCTGTTCGAAATCGCGACCATCGATCCGTATGCGCGGGATTACAACACGGTTGTCGATGTAGCCAGGCGGGAACAGACCGCCAACCGCCGTCCAGAGTTGACCGCAAAAGTGGAAAACCTGGTTGCTTATGATGTGATTTTCCTCGGTTTCCCGAATTGGTGGGGAACCATGCCGATGGCCGTTTTCACCTTTTTGGGGCAATCTGATTTTTCCGGCAAGAGGATCCTGCCGTTCTGCACACATGAAGGCAGCGGCATGGGACGCAGCGAGAGTGACATCCAGAAGCTCTGCCCGGGGGCAACGGTCCTGAAAGGCTTCGCCGTACGCGGCTCTCACGTCCATGCCGCCCGGGTGGAGATTGCCGATTGGCTGCGCCAGACGGGGATGGGCGGTTGACCCCTCCGGTTGGGAAAGGAAGGGGCGAATCTGTGCGTCCACCCATCCTTGAACGATCCATTTTCCGGGAAACCCTTGACCTGGAGTTCACTCCAGGTAGTAAGCTTGGTTAAGAAACAATAAACCAGAGGATTAAAATGAGCAAGAAAGTATTGGTATTATCCGCCAGCCCCAGAAAGGGTGGCAACTCCGATTTGTTATGCGACCAGTTTATCAAAGGCGCGCAGGAAGCCGGAAACCCGGCCGAAAAGATTTTCGTGCGCGACCAAAAGATCAGCCCATGCATTGCCTGTGAGGCCTGTTATAAGAATCATGCGTGTGTGCTGAAAGACGATATGGCCGGAATCCTGGAGAAGATGATCGCGGCGGATGTCATCGTCATGGCGACGCCGGTGTACTTCTACACCATGAACGCGCAGATGAAGATGCTGATCGACCGGACGGTTCCGCGCTACACGGAGATCAAAGACAAAGAATTCTATTTCATTGCCACGGCCGCGGATGGTGAGCAGCAGGCATTGGTACGCACGATCGACGGTTTGCGCGGTTTCACCGATTGCCTGGGCGGTGCGGTCGAAAAAGGCGTCATCTATGGGAGCGGCGCGTGGAAAAAGGGTGAAATCAAAGGGAGCCCTGCCATGCAGCAGGCTTACGAAATGGGCAAAAACGTCTAAACAGTCCACAACCCTTGACCTGGAGTCCACTCCATGTGCTAGACTGTTGGATAGAGGTGAGCTGTGAAAATCGCAGAAGTCAGTGAAAAATATGGCATTTCCACGGATACGTTGCGTTATTACGAACGGGTCGGGCTGATTCCAACCGTCAACCGAAATGAAAGCGGCATCCGGGAATACCGTGAAAACGATTTGACCTGGGTGAGTTTTATCAAGTGCATGCGAAGCGCGGGGCTTCCGATCGAAGCATTGATCGAGTATGTCGGCCTGGTTCAACAGGGCGACCCGACCATCGCAGCCAGAAAAGATATCCTGAACGAGCAGCGCGATCTGCTCGTGACCAGAATGCAGGAAATGCAAAAAACGCTGGACATTTTGAACCACAAGATCAGCGTGTACGAGGATATTATTCTGAAAAAAGAGAAGAAAATGATTTCGAAAGAAAGCGCCGATGAGTAAGAATATCTCCCGTCGGGAAGCAATCCGCTGGATGGCCATGACAGCGGCTGCCTTTCTGGCTGCCTGTCAGAAAGTTACCGGATTGCCCGGGGGTGTCGCCCGGACCGCAACGCCATCGCCAACTGCCACGCAGCTTCCGGATCCCACGACAACCCCGCCAACCCAAATTCCTCAAGAAACCAAACCAACCATGGAAAGTCAGAGCATGTCAATAGTTTTTATGACGAAAAGCATCAGCGCGGACGGACTGATGAAGATCTACGCAACTCTGGGCCGCAAGCCCGAAGGAAAAGTTGCCGTCAAGATTTCCAGCGGTGAACCGGGCGGACATTATTATCTATCGCCCGATTTGATCGCGCCGCTGGTGAGCGAAGTGAATGGCACGATCGTGGAATGCAATACTGCTTACGGCGGCGGGCGCGCCGACACGACGTCGCATCTGCGCGTGATGGAAGAGCACGGCTTCACGGCTATAGCATCGGTCGACATCATGGATGCAGAAGGAACCCTGAATCTTCCGATCGCCGGCGGCCGCCACCTCAAGGAAGATGTGGTTGGTTCGCATTTTGCCAACTATGATTCCGTGGTCAACCTGGCGCACTTCAAAGGCCATGCCATGGGCGGTTTCGGCGGCGTCATCAAGAATATGTCCATCGGGATTGCCTCGTCGATGGGGAAGAGCCTCATCCACAGCGCCGGCAAAGAAACAACCGGATACGGCCTCAACACCCCTCAGGATGACTTTCTGGAATCCATGGCGGAAGCCGCCAAGGGCGTGGCCGATTCCAAGGGCGGAAACATCCTGTACATCGACGTGATGAACCATCTTTCGGTGGACTGTGATTGTGACAGCCATCCGGCCGATCCGACGATGAAGGATATCGGCATCCTGGCTTCGCTGGATCCGGTCGCACTGGATCAGGCCTGCGTGGACCTGGTCTATGCGGCTCCGGATGGCAAGGATTTGATCGAGCGCATGGAATCTCGCCACGCGATCCATACCCTGGAACACGCCGAAGAGATCGGCCTGGGAAGCCGCAAGTACGAGCGGATCGATATCGATTGAACGATCCGGAATAAACCTCGCCCAATGGAAGCCCGATGACCGCATTGTGATCGATCAGCTCCATCGAAGATTAATCCATACACAGACCGGCACCCCGATGAACCGAAAAATCGGACTGGTCTCGAGCTTTAGCAACGCGTGCAGGATTGGGTACAGAAAGGAGAAAGAACAATGGAATACATTCGATTGGGATCCACCGGTTTGAAAGTATCGCGCATTTGCCTGGGTTGCATGAGCTACGGGCGGTCGACCGATCGCTGGCCGTGGGCTTTGGATGAAGAGGCCAGCCGCCCGTTTATCCGGCGCGCGCTGGAACTGGGCATCAACTTCTTCGACATTGCCGATATTTATTCGCACGGGGCGAGCGAAGAGGTGGTGGGTAAAGCCCTGCGGGACTTTGCCTCCAGGGATGAAGTGGTGATCACCACCAAGGTTTTTATGGATATGGGACCCGGGCCGAACGAGCGTGGACTTTCCCGCAAACATATCCTCAGCGCGATCGATGCCAGCCTCAAACGTCTGGGCACGGATTACGTCGATCTGTACCAGATCCACCGCTGGGACTATGAAACCCCGATCGAAGAAACCCTGGAAGCCCTGAACGATGTGGTCCGGGCCGGCAAGGCCCGTTATATCGGCGCGTCGTCGATGTACGCCTGGCAGTTTGCCAAAGCCCTGTACACGGCGGATCTGCACGGTTGGACGCGCTTCGTCTCCATGCAACCCCATTACAACCTGGCTTACCGGGAGGAGGAACGCGAAATGCTGCCGCTTTGCCAGGACCAGAAGATCGGTGTGATTCCCTGGTCGCCGCTGGCGCGCGGTCTGCTTACCCGCAAGCCGTCGAAGGAAAGGAATGAAACGCTGCGCTCGCAGACGGATGCCTTTGGCAAGAATATGTACTCGGATGAGGATTTGAAAACCGCGCAGCGCGTCAGCGATGTGGCGGAGGCCCGCGGGATACCGATGGCGCAGGTGGCCCTGGCCTGGATGCTCACCAAGCCGGTGATCACTGCCCCCATCGTTGGGGCGACCAAGCCGCATCACCTGGAGGACGCCGTGGCGTCCCTTGCTGTCCAACTCATCCCGGATGAGATCCGGCATCTGGAAGAAGCCTACCAGCCCCACCCGGTGCTCGGTTTTTCGTAATTCGCCCAACCAGACGGCGTTTTTTCGATGAGCCTCGGATGCCCGGATCATACTTGGTATGAGAAGGGCATCCGCGGTATTGGATGGGGGTGATCGATCGAACTTGTTTTCTTCTCGGTGGATTGATAACCGACGGATGGTAAAACCTCAATAATAAGAAATTTCCCGACCCCGATTCGCCTTCTCGAAGTCGTTTCTTTTGTATAATTCAAGTAAGCCGCCTCGGGTCGGTCAATGAATGTCTCCCATTTATCATCAGGGTAAACCGACAATCGGCGTGTTGGCCGGTTGGCAATTTTACAATATCGCGACAAGCCTGAATTACCTGATGCCGGTTTACAAGGGCATCATCCGGGCAGCCCAGGAACGGGATTGCAATTTGCTGCTGGGCTGCGGCATCGGGATCGGCGCCGGGCCGGTCGAACCGAACCGTCCGGCCTGGCCGGCCAACACGCCCGACGACGATTTCGTGCCGATCGGGCCGTGGAACACGGATGGCCTGATCATCTTCACGCCCTTACATTCCGAGCTGCGCTCGGCTTACGTGCAGGGCCTGCTGGGGCAGGGTTTCCCGGTGTTGTTCATCGGATCGGGCGAGCAAGGGCCGACCCTGGCTGCCGATAACGCCGGAGGAGTGCGCGAGGCGATCCGCCACCTGGTTAATCACGGCCACAGCCAGATTGGTTTCATCGCCGGAAGCCGGGATGATCTGGCCGGGGATACCGGCGAGCGTTTCAATGCCTTCCGCGAGACGTTGGAAGAACACAACCTGGCGTGGGATCCGCGCCGCATGGCTTACGGCGGGCATGTTTACGACGGCGGATATGCCGCCGTTCAACAATTCCTGAAGTCCGGCGTTCCATTTTCGGCGTTGCTGGCCAGCAACGACGAAATGGCGTTGGGCGCCATGCAAGCCTTGAAGGAAGCCGGACGAGAAATTCCACGCGATGTGGCCGTCATCGGCTTCGATAACCGTCTCGAGGACGCCGCCCAAAGGCCGTCCTTGAGCAGCGTGCATATCCCGTTGCACACCATGGGAAAACGCGCCCTGGAATTGCTCTTCGGGCGTATCACGAGCCAGAAGGAACTTCCCGTGAACACCCGGGTGGAGACCCACCTGATTGCCCGCGAATCCTGCGGTTGTGGTGGAACCCACACACCGGACAGCTATCCGGAGGTCGCGTCGGGCGCGCAGGCGGACATCGCCGGGATTTCTGCGACGGTTCTGCGCCAGACCCAAAACCTGGAGCCGGACGATTGCCGCGCCTTCTGCGAGCGCCTGTTGGACGCCTTTTCGTCCGGCGCGGAGACCGGCGATATCGCATCTTTCGAGAAGACGCTGGAAGATGTGCTGCAGCGCTCGACCGGTGAAGAAGATGACGCGCACATCTGGCAGGATGCCATGACTCTGATGAACGCGGAATATCAACGCACCCCGGGGATCAGCCAAGCCGCGCTCGTTCGGGCTGATGAACTGCTGGATCGGGCGCGGCTGGCCATCAGCTCGCACATGCAGCGCCAGCATCGCCAGTACATCTCCAGCCTCGGTTGGATCTCCAATCGCCTCAGCCTTTTGACCGCCGCCTTGCTGACCGCGCTGGATGAAGACCAGATCTATGCGGTATTGCGGCAGCATTTGCCGACCATGGATATTCACGACGCGTCGATCGCGTTGTATGAATCGGGTGAGGACGATCCGACCGTCTGGAGCCGGATGCGGAATGTCTTCGCGCCGGAGGATGCGCCGCTGCGTTTTCGCAGCCAGCATTTTCCGCCGCGCGAACTTGTGGCCAGGGGGCAATCTTTTCAATTGACGCTGGTACCATTGGCGCACCGCAGCGGCCCGCCCGGCTATGTCGTCTTCAACAGCGACCATATCAATCTGTACGGCGCCATCGTACAGCAGATCGGCGGGGCGCTCAATACAGCCCGCCTGTACCGCGAAGCCACCGAAGGCCGCCGGCTGGCTGAAGAAGCCAACCGCATGAAGAGCCGTTTATTATCCGTCATCGGGCATGAACTGCGCACACCCCTGAACCTGATCGTGGGCCTGAGCGAAATCATTCTGAAGACCAGCGATGAAGATGAAACGGTGCTGCCGGAAACCACTCAAAAGGACATCGAGCGCATCCACACCTATTCGCAGCACCTGGGCGGTTTGATCGGCGACGTGCTCGACCTGGCGACCAGCGACGCCGGACAACTGCGCCTGAATAATGATTTTGTCGAACTGGGACAGGCGTTGCATGTCATCGCTGAGAGCGGCCGCCAGTTGGCCGCCGATAAAGGGTTGACCTGGGAGGCCGAGTTGCCGGAAAACGGCCCCTGGATCTGGGGGGACCGCACCCGGCTGCGTCAGGTCGCCCTTAATTTGATCAACAATGCGGTGAAATTCACCGAACACGGCAGCGTGAGTCTGCGAATGGAAACCCACCCGGAGTCGGTCACCGTGCTGGTCAGCGATACCGGGCTGGGCATTTCAGCCGCGGACCAGCACGTCATTTTCGATGAATTTCGCCAATCCGATCACAGCGTGGCGTTGGGCTACGGCGGGCTGGGATTGGGTCTGGCGATCAGCAAACGATTGGTGGAGTTACACGGCGGCGTGATCGGCGTTCGCTCCAGCGGCATCCCCGGCGCCGGCTCGACCTTCTTTTTCACGCTGCCGACCGTTCCCGCGCCGGTCGAGGGCGGCAATTCGTTGGCCGGCCTGCCCGAGGCGGCGCACTCGGTGTTGGTCCTCACGGATGCATTCTCCACCAACGAGTTGCTGGTGAAATGTTTACACCAACGTGGTTTTCAAGTCCAGGTCCAGGCTGTGAACGATGCGGACGGCTGGAATCCGGGTACGTCCAATCCGGCTCTCGGCGCGGTTCTGGTGGATGCCAACCTGGCCGCCGGTTCGAGTTGGAAGGCATTGCAGGTTTTCAAGAATTCTCCGCAGTCGCGCGATGTTCCGGTGCTCTTCTTTAAATCTTCAACCGAAAACAGCGCCCTGCTCGAATTGAACTATTTGACCAAACCCATCGAATTAGGCGAGCTGACCCGGGCATTGGATCAGCAGTTGTCGCTCAACAACGGCGAGCGTCCAACGCGCGCCATTCTGGTTGTGGACGACGAACCCAACACCCTGGATCTGAACGCGCGCATCGTGCAGTCGCATTCGGCCGCCAATCACGTGCTTAAGGCGCGCAACGGCCGCGAGGCGCTGGAAATTCTGGAGCGCGAGGCCATCGATCTGGTGCTTCTGGATCTGCAGATGCCGGAGATGGACGGTTTCGGCGTGTTGGATCGCATGCGTGAAAACGAGAACTTGAGCCGGATTCCGGTGATCGTGGTAACCGGCAAGGTGCTGACCGAGGAAGAAATGGCCCGTTTGAACCGCGGCGTGGCGACCATTCTGGAGAAGGGATTATTCAGCCTGGATGAAACCGTCGAGCACATCAACGCCGCGTTGGAACGGAAACGACGCCTGAGCGGCGAGGCGCAGCGTCTGGTGCGCAAGGCGATGGCTTACATTCACGAGCATTCCGCCGAAAGCATTTCGCGCCCCGAGATCGCCCAGCATGTGAGCATATCGGAAGACCACCTGACCTTTTGCTTTCGCCAGGAACTGGGGACGACACCGATCGAATATTTGCAGCGCTACCGCGTGCAACAAGCGCGCCTGTTGTTGAAGAATACCGAACGCAGCATCAGCGAGATCGCCCTGGACGTTGGTTTTTCCGACAGCGGCTATTTCAGCCGCATCTTTCGGCGTATCAGCGGCATGTCACCGGAGACTTTCCGCCGCTCGGCGTAGAAGAAAGACGACCACGGAAGACAGTATGCCCGCCAGGGTCATTAATTTGTTTTGAACCGGACAGCCTCCAGCGAGAAAGATTGCCGGTAACCATCCTAGTCACACCCGTTGTTTATAAATCCGCATCGCAACAAGATAAGCCACCAGGGTAATCCCGAGGCACCAGGCAAGGGCGATCCATATTTCATTGCCCACCGGCTGGTTCGACAGCAGCGCGCGGATGGCGTTCACGATCGAGGTCACCGGTTGGTTTTCGGCAAAGGCGCGCACGCCCGCCGGCATCGACCCGGTCGGCACGAAAGCCGAGCTGATAAATGGCAGGAAGATGATCGGGTAGGAAAAGGCGCCCGCGCCATCCACCGATTTGGCGGATAGTCCAGCGATCGCCGCCACCCAGGTGAGGGCCAGCGTAAAAAATGCCAGGATGCCGGCGACGGCCAGCCACGCCAGCACCCCCGCCGGTGAACGAAAGCCCATGATCAACGCCACAAGGATGATGACGACAACCGAAATCGCGTTGGAGACCAGCGAGGTTAACACATGCCCCCACAACACCGTTGAACGCGCGATCGGCATGGAGTGGAAACGCTCGAACAACCCCTGTTGCACATCGATAAACAGGCGGTAAGCCGTGTAGGCGATGCCGCTTGCAATGGCAATCAGCAGGATTCCAGGCAACAGGTAATTCACATAGTGATCCGTGCCGGTTTGAATTGCACCGCCGAATACGTAGACGAACAGCAGCATCATCGCAATCGGCGTGATGGTCACCGTGATGATGGTGTCCAGGCTGCGAAAAACATGGCGCATGGATCGTCCAAGCATCACGCTCATATCGCTAAAAAAGTGATTCTTCACTGCTCCCATTTAGTTTTCCTCTTTCCTGCTGACGATCGAAAGGAAGATCTCCTCCAATGTCGGTTGCTTCTCAACGTATTCAACCTTCGCGGGCGGGAACAGTTGCTTCAACTCCGCCAGCGTGCCGTTGGCGATGATCCGGCCTTCGTGCAGAATGGCAATCCGGTCGGCAAGCTGTTCGGCCTCATCCAAATACTGCGTGGTCAAAAACACCGTCGTCCCGCCGTCAGCAAGTTCTTTGACAATCTTCCAGACCTCGATGCGCGCTTCGGGATCCAGCCCGGTGGTTGGCTCGTCGAGGAAAATGAGCTGCGGTTTTCCCACCAGGCTCATGGCGAGGTCCAATCTGCGGCGCATGCCGCCCGAATAGGTGGATACCTTGCGGTCGGCGGCATCGTTCAGACCGAAGCGCTTGAGCACTTCCGCGGCCACCTGTCGTGGGTTGATTAAGTGCCGGAGACTGGCAATCATGACCAGGTTTTCGCGTCCCGTCAGGATTTCGTCCACGGCTGCGAATTGCCCGGTCAGGCTGATTGACTGCCGCACGGCGTCGGGTTTTGAGGTGACGTCGAATCCGTTGACGCTGGCCGTGCCAGAGTCCTGTCGCAGCAGCGTGGTGAGGATTTTGACGATCGTCGTCTTGCCCGCGCCATTTGAACCCAACAGGGCGAAGATGGTGCCCTTTTCCACCAGGATGTCCACGCCTTTGAGGACGTGAAGTTGCTTGAAGGACTTTTGCAGTCCCTGGGTTTGAATCGCTATGTTTTGCATCTGCGCTACTCCCTAAATAACGGTAACCCCGGTTAAATCGACTCCCAGACCCTTGAGCGCGGCATAAGTCAATTTATCCATCCTCGCGCCTTCAAACCGGATGGTTTTCAGGGCACGGTAGAATTTATTCGTCAAGACAAATCCCGGCAGGAAGGACACGTTTTTCAATGTCGCACCCTTAAACGTGGCTTCATTCAACGCCGACTTGTTGAACTTGACCCCGATAAAGGTCAGCCCATCAAGGCATACCCCGCGCAAATCGGAATTCGTAAAGTCCACCCCGGTAAAGACGCAATTTTCGAAGGTGGTTTCCCGGAGGTCGGCCGCGTTCATCTTTGCATCGATCAGTTTTACATCGGTGAATTTTGTGCCGGTCAGCCCCATCGCGTTGAAACTGGTGCGCACCAGGATGGTTTTATTGAAGCTTGCACCGGTAAAGTCACTGGCATACAGTGTGCAGTCCGTCAGGTTTGCGCCATCAAAGTTGGCCTGGCGCACATCGCTGCTTGAAAAAGAACTGCCGGTCAGGTTGGCGCCCTTGAAGTTGGCTTCGCGAACGTCGCTGGCCGAAAACGAACTGCCGGTCAGATCTGCGCTTGAAAAATCGGAGCCGCGTAACGCGCTCGCGTCAAATTTTCCATGATGCGCGGTGATGCCTGCGAAATCACTGCCCGGCAGGTTGCTGGCGCTGAAGTTGGTCAGCACCTGACGTTCCAGCGAACGGGAGAGGTTGACCACCTCCCGTACCGTTTCTTCAATGTCACCGATACTGTCGATGGTCATCGCGTATGCCGTTTCATCGTCCTTGCCCTCGGCTTTGAGTTCGCGGAAGCGCTCCTGCAAATCGTTCAGCAGGTCGGCCTTCAGGTCATCCACACTTTTCAACCCATCATACGGTGCAAAAACGCCGTTCAAGTAGTCGCTAAGTTTTTCGTTCATAATCGGATCTCCTTTACAATAAGTTGCCCAGTACGCGTTTGGCGTACTCCCAGTTGCCCTTGTTGCGGGCATAAGTGGCTTTACCCTTTTCGGTGATCCTGAAATATTTGCGCCTTCCGCCCTGGGTTTCATCGCCCCAGTACCACTCGATATCACCGTCCTCCTCAAGCCGCCGCACGCTGGAATACATCGTGGCTTCTTTCAGTTCATACTCGCCGCCCGAGCGTTCGGCGATCAGCTTGACGATCTCGTAACCGTAGCGATCCGCTTCGGAGAGGAGCCGCAGGATCATCGTATCGGTATGCCCGCGCAGCAGATCGGATGTGATTTTGTTGTCACTCATAGGATCACCTCGATATTGGTATTATAAAACATATTACTATGTCTGTCAAGGTACTTTTATTGTTTTTGTACTTTGATTGAAAAGAGCGTGGTTTGAGGAGGCTAGTGCAGCCTGTGCCCTGAAAGGCAATTTGGTAAGGGCGGAGCATGTCGTTTCCGGGCAAGGCTCTCTTGATTTTTCCTGCCTCACCCCTGCCGGCGGATGGGCTGCCAATGACGCAGAAAACGATTACGGCGTTATAACGACTGGACCGTGCAGCTCTGCCCGGCTGCTATGAATCCTCCACCTTCCGCACGGATTCCTCCATGCGCACGGCGGGGTGGTTTCCTATAATAGATATGAAATTAAAGCGGTTCCAAATTACTGCATGAGAACTGCGCGGCAAGCCGCAAGGAACCCTGGCTATTTCTCTCCCCTGTTCGTAAGCACGCATAACGGTTCGAAAGGAGAAAGATTGATCGAAATTTCTCTCGGATCCCCTTCCACTTCCACGCATTCGCAATCCGTGATGCGTACCTTCTAATTCACCCGGTTCGATTTTCAAGAGGAGCAAAGAAGATGAGAAAGTCGATTTTGTTCGTCATGGCCATTTTGGTCGTCCTGAGCATGGCCTTAACGGCCTGCTCGACCCCCGCCGCGACCGCCACCCAGGCGCCTGCGGCTGACAGCACTTCCGGCGCCCCCGAGGCCACTCAGGCGCCCGCAGCCACTCAGGCTCCGGCGGCCTCCACCGAAAAAGTGACCCTGCGCGTGCTGGTCCACCAGAATCCGCCCATGGTCACTTTCATGGAAGATTTCAACGCTAAATTCCAGGAAAAGTATCCGAACGTGACCGTGGATATGGCGGTCGTGAACGCCAACGACCTGAGCACCGTCACCCAGACCCGCCTGACCGCCAACGACATCGATGTGATCGATATCTTCGGTTTCGCCAACGGCGCGCAGTCCTACATGAAAAACGTGGATGCCCCCAACTGGCAGCAGTTGATCGATGCTGGTTTGCTGATGGACATCACCGACCAACCCTTCACCAAGAACTACGACGAAGCCACCCTCAAGGACGCCGGCAGCTACAACGGCAAGGTCTATGAGGTCAACCTCGGGCGCGTTTCCTACAGCGGCATCTTCTACAACAAAGACCTGTTCACCGCCAACAAACTGGCCGTCCCGACCACCTGGAGTGAACTCGTGACCGCCTGCAAGACCTTCGTTGCCGCGGGCACCCCCTGCATGACCGCCGGCGGTAAAGACGGTTGGCCCATCTTTGTGGGCGCCTACGGTTTGCTCGGCGCGACCTACCCCGATCAGGCTGCCCTGGTGGAAGGCCTGTGGACCGGCACGATCAAGTGGAACGATGAGAAGTCGCTGGGTATGTGGGAAAAGATGCAGATCTACGCCCGCGATATGATGGAACAGGGCGCTTCCGGCGTGGCCGGCGATGCGGCTCCTGGCCGCTTTGCTTCGGGCGCCGTGGCCATGTTCCCCGGCGGCACCTGGTATGCTTCCGCCATCGAAGCTGCTGAACCGGCTTTTGATTGGGGTTACATCCCCTTCCCGGGTTCCGACAACGCCGATGATAACAAGTACCTGTTCGGCAAGTACGACCAGGGCTGGGCGATTGCCGCCAAGACCCCCAACAAGGAAGCTGCCATCAACTACCTGACCGAGTTCTCGGCTCCTGAGAATTACCAGGCTTTCGCCAATGCCGTGGGCTTCATCCCCACCCAGCCGACCGCCAAGCTCGACACCAAGATCGGCGGTGAAGTGGCCCCCTACCTGGCCAACTTCCGCGTGGGCTACGAACAGTACTGGGTTGCTCCCAAGGGCGCCGGTCAGTTCGCCAACCCGTATGCTTCCTACTTCAAGCCGTTCGGCACCTACGATGATCCCAAGACCCTTGCCGATAAAGTCCAGGCCGACTTGCAGGCTGGCCTCGACGCTATAAAATAGTACCTATCGTGCAGTCAGGCTTCCCACTGCCCAGTGGGAGGCCTGACTTATGGATGCCAGGGAGGAGGGTCCGTATGAATTACCACTTTGGTCGGGGTTGGTCCAGGTTGACCCCCTATCTGATGTTGCTACCAGGGATCGCTTTCTACTTCTTGATCTCGTTGGGGCCGTCGCTGGCAACATCCGTCTACTCATTGACCGATGCCACCGGTCTAAAAGGTGCGGCCGTACATTGGCTTGGCCTGGCCAACTACAAGGAATTCCTGATGATGGGGCAGGCCTCGAAAGATAACATGGCCGCGCTGGGCCGCACGCTGATCTTTTGCTTTTTCGTAACCACCCTTCAGTTTGGGCTGGGCCTGGCGACCGCGGTCATCCTGAACAACCCGCGTATCCGGCTCCGCAATTTCTTCCGCACGTTGTATTTCATGCCGGTCATCCTGGGCGCGGTCATCCAGGGCATGATCTGGTCGCTGTTTCTGTATCCGATGGGCGGGCCGGTCGCGAAGCTACTCGCGCTGTTTGGCGCGCATTCCGAATTCTTTGGCGGCTTACCATCCGAGGCCTTCGCCTGGGTGATCGTGGTGCAAATCTGGGCCAACATGGGCGTCACCATGGTGATCTTCCTGGCCGGGTTGCAGACCATTCCTTCTGAGCTGTACGAGGCGGCGCGCATCGACGGCGCCAACACCTGGCAGGTATTTAGCAACGTCACCTGGCCGCTGCTGACCCCCAGCGTTAACACCAACCTGCTGCTGAATATCATCGGCAGCCTGCAGGCCTGGCAGTTATTCCTGGTTTTGCTGGGTTACCGCAACGGAACGCAGGTGCTGGGCTATCTGATCTACGCCACCGGTTTCGGCCAGACCTCCGGCAGCGTCACCTCCAGCTTCCGCCAGGGTTACGCCGCGGCGGCTTCGATGATCCTGTTCGCGTTGGTGCTGGTGATTGGCATGCTGACGCAGACTCTGCTGCGCCGCAGGGAAGAAAGGATTATGGGATGAGCGCGATAACCCCTTCGAAATCCATGTCTCGCAAGCCCGTCGATTGGGGCCTCATCGGATCCTATTTCTTCCTGTTCCTGCTGGCGCTGGCTTATCTGGGCCCGCTGCTCATGCTGGTGAACACCTCGCTGAAGACCATGCCGTCCTTCATGAAAGACGCCACCAACCTGGCAACGGAACTGCACTTCAAGAATTTTGTGGATGCTTGGAACAAGGCCAATTTCGCCAAATATCTGGTGAACACCATCCTGTACACCTTCTCAGCCACCGCCATTTACATCGCGGCCGCTGTTTTCGTGGCCTTTCCAATTGCGCGCGGTTACGTCAAGCACGCCAACTGGCTGCTCACCCTGTTCGTCATCGCCCTGTTCCTGCCGCCGGCCCTCATTCCGCAGTTCCAGCTCATTCTCAACATCGGCCTGTACAACAATCCGATTGGCTACATCCTGTTATTCCTGGTCAACCCGATGGGCATCATCATCCTGGTGAACTACATCAAGACCCTGCCGCGCGAACTGGATGAAGCCGCGGCGTTGGAAGGATGCAGTTATTTTCGCTTTGTGTGGGCGATCGTCCTGCCGCTGATCCGGCCGGCCATTGCCACCGTGATCGTGCTGCACGCCATCGGCATCTGGAACGAGATCATCGCGCCGACGATCTATCTGACCAACAAGAATTATTATCCCATCACGCGCGGATTGATTGTCTTCCAGGGCGTCTATGGCAGCAACTGGCCCACCCTGGCGGCGGCCGTGTTGATGCTGACCTTCCCAATGCTGATCCTGTTCGTGTTCTTACAGCGCTACATCATCTCCGGCCTCACGGCTGGAGCGGTCAAAGGCTAGAAATCCGGATAACAAAGGGTCTCCCCGGTCCGCTCCAATGGAACGATCCCGGGAGGCCCCCAGCTCCGTTCAACCGATTCGAATTCTTTTCGTGAGGAGATTGCCATGCCCCACCGTCTATTCGTTCGCCAGTTCACCAGAGTCACGCTCGTCCTTGTTTTGGTCAGTCTGCTGGCCGCCTGCGCCGGGACCGCGACCGTGTCAAAGATCACCCCTCCGCCGGGCTATCGCCTGCTGTGGAGCGATGAGTTCGACGGCAAGGAGATCGATACGCAAAACTGGACCTACGATCTCGGCGCCGGGGGATGGGGCAATGGCGAAGCGGAATATTATACCGGCCGCTCTGAAAACGCGCGCCTCGAGAATGGCATGCTGGTCATCGAGGCGCGCCAGGAAAAGTATGAAGGCTCCTATTACACTTCGGCGCGCCTGAAGACGAAGGGACTGCAAAATTTCCAGTACGGGCGGATCGAAGCGCGCCTCAAGGTGCCGGCGGGAAAGGGAATGTGGCCGGCCTTCTGGATGCTGGGCTCGACTTTCGATGGCTCCAACTGGCCGGATTGCGGCGAGATTGACATCATGGAATACATCGGTAAGGAGCCGGATTTGATCATGGGCACCGCCCACGGACCGGGTTATTCCGGCGCGCTGGGTATCTCCATGTGGAACCGGCAAACGTTTGATATCGCGGACGACTTTCATACCTACGCCATCGAATGGCAGGAAGGGCAAATCGACTGGTATTTCGACGGCCAGTTGTACCACACCGTCAAGCGCGCCGACGTGGGCGACCGCGAATGGGTCTTCGACCAGCCTTTTTTCATCATCCTCAACCTGGCGGTCGGTGGGCAGTTGCCCGGACCGATCGGCCTGGATGTGACTTTCCCCAGGCAGTACCTGGTGGACTATGTGCGCGTTTTCGAAAAGGCGCAGTGAGCCAACCGCCTTTAAGATCTTATTCATTGGCTTTTTATTACTGAGGGATATGGAAACAACCGACATGCATGCAAATTCTGGCGCCGGCCAAACGATCTTCTTCGACGATTTCACCGCCGGGGAGCTCGACCGCAGCAAGTGGAACGTGGCGATCACCGGCGAGGTGACCAATCACGAGCAGCAGGCGTATATCGACTCGCCGGAGACACTCTACTTGATTTCCGGTGAGTCTGAAAACGCCAATGGGGCGCTGGTTTTGCACCCACGCTGGCGGCCGGGAACCCGCACAACCGGGGGACAAAGCTTCGATTTTGTCTCCGGGCGCCTCCACACCCGCGGCCGGGTGGAATTTACTTACGGAAGCATCGCGGCGCGCATCCGGTTATCCGCCGGGGTTGGATTGTGGCCGGCTTTCTGGCTGCTGGGACTGGGAACGTGGCCTGCAAGCGGCGAGATCGACATCATGGAGAATGTCGGCGAGCCCGATTGGGCCAGCGTGGCCGCGCACGGGCCGGGGTATTCCGGCGACGCCGGCCTTGTCAACAACCGCTATTTTCCGCCACAGAACGATGCCACATCCTGGCATGTCTATGCCGTCGATTGGACGGCGGCGGATGGGCTGCTATTCAGAATCGATGGTGAACTGGTGTACCGGGTGACGCGCCCGATGGTCGAGGTCTTTGGCCCGTGGGCCTATGACAACCCGAAATTCCTCATTCTGAATTTTGCGCTCGGCGGCAATTACCCATTCAAGGTCAACGGCGTGCGCCAGCCCTATTTCGGCCTGCCTGAATCTACCGTGCAGTCGATTCAACGGGGCGAGGCCCGGATGCTGGTCGATTGGGTAAAAGTGACCCAATGAAGGCCATTCTGAAGAGGATAATCGGGATTTTCCTGGCGCAAATGACACCGCGTTCAGGTTGAGAAGAAATCCGGAAATTGGAGTAAAGAATATGAACGCGACATCGCGCCCGATCTTTTTGGGTGAAACCTTACAACAACAGGTGGAACACGGCGTTTCAGGTGAATATGTCCGCCTGGAGGGCGAGAAGTATTTCAAGATCTCCGATTACGACGCCATGCCGCCGTTCTTCATGAGCCTGGTCAGCAGCTCCAATCATTGGCTGTTCATTGCGTCCACCGGCGGGCTTACGGCCGGGCGGGTCAACGTCGAGCAGGCGCTGTTTCCATATTACACGGTCGATAAACTGAGCGAAAACAACGAAAACACCGGCGCCAAGGCAATTTTTTTGGTCGAACGCGCCGGCAAAACGTACCTATGGGAGCCGTTCTCGAAACGCCAGCAGGGGTTCTACGCTATCCAACGGAACTTGTATAAAAATGTGCCCGGGACGATGCTGGTCTTCGAGGAGATCAACCATCACCTGAACCTGACTTACCGCTACGCCTGGCGCACCGGCGACACCTTCGGCTTTGTGAAGACCGGCTGGTTGCTCAACGATAGCCCGGCGCCCTGCCGGGTGGAAGTGCTGGATGGGCTGCAAAACCTGTTGCCGGCGAATGTTTCGGATTGGATGCAAACCGCCCTGAGTCCGCTGCTGGACGCGTACAAACGCAACGAACTCAACCCGTCCGACGGGCTGGGTCTCTACACCCTGAATTCAGCGTTGACCGATCTGGCGGAACCGAGCGAATCCTTACTGTCCAGCGTGGTCTGGCAGGTTGGGCTGGATGCAAGGGCTTATCTGCTTTCTTCGCGCCAGTTGGATGCGTTCCGCGCCGGGCAGCGCATGGAAACGGAGACGGAGATGCGCGGAACGCGCGGCGCTTACTTCGTGAACAGCCACCTCGAACTGGCGGCCGGCGAAGGCAGAGCCTGGCATCTGGCAGCGGATGTCCATCAGGATGCAGCCGCGGTGGTGCACTTGCGCAATCTGCTGAAGAAGAATCCGCTCGAGTTATCGGCGCTGCTGGAAAAGGACCTGGCTGAAAATACGGCCGGCCTGGTGCGGATCGTGGCCAGCGCGGACGGTTTGCAGGTATCCCAACATGCCCTGCACGCGGCGCATCATTTCAGCAACGTGATGTTCAATGAAATGCGCGGCGGTTATTTTCCGGATCAATACACGATCCGCAAAGAGGACTTTGGCGATTATGTTGGCGCGCTCAACCGGCAGGTGTTGGCCGATCAGGCGGCTTTCTTTGAAAGCCTTCCATTCCGTCTGTCCATCCAGGAGCTGTGCAGCCTGGCCGAACGAACCGGTTCGGCGGATTTGACCCGCCTTACCCATGCCTATCTGCCGCTGGCATTTTCCCGCCGTCACGGCGATCCCAGCCGCCCGTGGAACCGATTCTCGATCAATCTCAAAAAGAAGGACGGTTCGCTGAAGTACGACTACGAAGGCAACTGGCGCGACATCTTCCAAAATTGGGAGGCCCTGACTTATTCCTATCCGGAATATACCGAAGGCATGATCTCGGCTTTTTTGAATGCCACCACGGTGGATGGCTACAACCCTTACCGCATCACCCGGCGCGGCATCGACTGGGAGGTGCCCGAGCCGAACAATCCGTGGGCCAACATCGGCTATTGGAGCGATCACCAGATCATCTATCTGCTCAAGTTGATGGAAATCAGCGTTAAATTCCATCCCGGACGCCTGCAGAACGATCTTTCACGGGCGCTGTTCAGTTACGCCAATGTGCCATACCGCATCAAACCCTATGCCGAGCTGCAGCGCGATCCGTACAACACGATCTCTTTTGATAGGGAACTGGATAAGGCGATCAAAAAGCGTGCCCAGGAACAGGGCGGCGACGGAAAGCTGGTTCAATCGACCGATGGCCGGGTGTTGCACGCGACGTTGATTGAAAAACTGCTCACCCTGCTGCTGGCCAAGCTGGCGAATTTCGTACCGGAGGGCGGCATCTGGATGAACACGCAGCGCCCGGAATGGAACGACGCCAACAACGCGCTGGTCGGCAAGGGGTTGTCGCTGGTCACGCTGGCTTATCTGCGCCGCTACATCGTTTTCGCGCGCGGCCTGTTACAGCAAAGCGGCTGCGTAAATCTGGCGGTGCGCGCCGAGATCCGCGATTTCTTCGACCGGGTCGGGAAAATCCTCCAGGATTCGGAATCCTGCCTGCAGGGCGGGTTCACCCCGGAAACACGGCGAGCATTGATGGACGAACTCGGGCAGGCGGGCAGCGACTACCGCTGGAATTATTACGAGCATGGGCTCAGCGGAGAAAATGCTCAATTATCCGCGCCGGAAATCATCGATTTTCTCGATCGGACGCTGCGTTACTGTGACCACACCCTGCGCGCCAACCGCCGCGAGGATGGGTTATATCACTCTTACAACGTTCTGCACCTCGAGCCGGGCGCGGCCAGGATCAGTCCTCTGTACGAGATGCTGGAAGGTCAGGTCGCGATCCTGTCGTCCGGGCTGCTCGACGGCGCCGAGTCGCTGGCGTTGTTAAAAAGCTTGCGCCGCGGACCGCTCTTCCTGCCGGGCCAGTACAGTTACATCCTTTATCCGGACCGGGAACTGAAAGGCTTTGTCGAACGCAACTGTCTCGCGCCGGATCAGGTCGAAGATCTGGCCCTGGTGAGTGAGTTGATGCGCGCAGGCGATGACAGCCTGCTGGTTCGGGATGAAAACGGCGACTTTCATTTTGCCGGTAAGATTCGCAACCTGAAGGATGTGCGGCGCGCACTGGAGGCCTTGAAACACCAGGCGCGTTTCGCCGACCTGGCAGCTCGGGATTGTGAAGCGATCGAGGTGTTGTTCGAATCGACTTTCCATCACGATCAGTTCACCGGCCGCTCGGGTACTTTCTTCGCCTATGAAGGCCTGGGAAGCATCTACTGGCATATGGTTTCCAAGTTGCTGCTGGCTGTGCAGGAGACCATTCTGCGCACCCGAAACGCCTCGAGTCTTTCCGAATTACGGGATTGCTATGCCGACATTCGCGCCGGTCAGTGCTTCAACAAAACCCCGGCGGAGTACGGCGCTTTTCCCACCGACCCCTACTCGCACACCCCCCGCGGCCAGGGCGCGAAACAGCCCGGCATGACCGGCATGGTCAAAGAGGAAATTCTGGCGCGGCAGGCCGAATTGGGCCTGGTCATCATGGATGGTTGCGTCGCCTTTGATTTCCTGCTGTTCGATCGCGGCGAACTGCTGCGCGAACCGTCCGTGTACGAATACCTGGATCCGGCCGGACAGCCCCGCCGGATCGAACTGCCGGCCGGTTCACTGGCCTACTCATTCTGTCAGGTCCCAATCGTTCTGCGCATAGCCGAACAACCCGGCATCAGCGTTCACCTGCGCGAGGGTGGCCAGCGCCACGTTCCGGACAATCGTCTGGATGCTGAAACCAGCCGGCATATCTTTCTGCGGGATGGCGAGGTGGAATGGCTGGAGGTAACGGTTTAGGTCGAAGCGCCCGATGTTGTCTGACAAATCGCATGAATGACAATCAAAATGTCAAGTGTGCATATTACCCTTAATTTCCTTGCAATCCTCAATTGATCTTGCGCTGAATATTCGACTACACTACAAATGAGGTAATTTCTTAACCCCGAATATTCAGATCGGACAAAAAGATCATGAAATATATTGGCCAGTCTGTTCAAAGGATTGACGCGGTAGCAAAGGTAAAAGGCGAAGCCGTCTTCGCTTCGGACATGGTGATGCCCGGACAGGCCTACATGAAGATGCTGATGGCCCGCCGGCCGCATGCCATCCTCAAGCGCATCGATACCTCAAAGGCAGAGGCGCTGGCCGGCGTGCTCACTGTGCTTACTTCCAAAGACGTGCCCTGCAATGAGTTCGGCTATTACACGTACGATCAGCCCGTGCTTTGCGGCCAGAGCGACAAGCCCTATACGGATCGGGTGCGTTTTGTGGGCGACCGGGTCGCGGCCGTGGTTGCGGAAACCGAAGCCATCGCCGCAAAGGCCCGCGATCTGATCGAGGTGGAATACGAGGATTTGCCGGCAGTTTGCGATGTGGAAGAAGCCATGCAGCCGGACGCCCCGATCCTGCACCCGGACGTGGGCAGTAACGTATTCAGTCACCACAAACTGTACAACGGGGACATCGAAGCGGGTTTTCAGCAGGCGGATGTGATCGTCGAATCCGTTCTGAACACGCCCGCCCAGGAACACGCCTTTCTGCAGACCGAGTCCGGCCTGGCCTACCTGGATGAGGAAGGCCGCCTGGCGGTGGTGACCACCGGTCAGTGGGGTACGAAAGATCGCAAGCAGATTGCGCACGCCCTCGGGTTGGCCGAGGATCAGGTGCGCGTGATCTACCCGATGACGGGTGGGGCCTTTGGTGGGCGCGAGGATATCTCCGTCCAGATCATCGTGGCCCTGGCTGTCCTGAAGTTAAAGCGTATGGGCAATCCCCGGCCGGTCAAGGTGGTCTGGACCCGGGAAGAATCGATCCTGGGGCACTGCAAACGCCATCCCTTCCGCTTCTTCACACGCTGGGGCGCGACCAGGGAAGGCAAGATCGTCGCAGCCGAGGTCAAAATGCTAGCCGACGGCGGCGCTTATAAATTCACGACCAGCATTGTCAGCAGCAACACCGTGATCAATTCGCTGGGGCCCTATGAAATTCCCAACGTCAAAGTCGACGCCTATGACGTTTACACCAACAACGTACCGCGCGGCGCATTCCGCGGCTTTGGCGGTCCACAGGGGGTTTACTGCGCCGAGCAGATGGTGAATAAACTGGCCGCCGCGCTGCATATGGACCCGATGGAACTGCGCATGCGCAATCTGGCGAAGGAAGGCTCGCTCCAGACCATGGGCACACCTTTCCCGCCGGGCGTGACCATCCGAGAAGTCACCCGGGCCTGCGCGAAGGAAGCCGGCTGGAGCGACACCTCCGCGGGATGGAAACGCACCCATCCTCTGCCGAAAACCGATCCGGATCGACCGTATGTGCGCCACGGGTTGGGGCTCGCCTGCGCGCATAAGAACGTCGGCTTCTCGTACGGCTACCCGGAGAATTGCACCATTGGCATCGATCTGTTCGGTGAAAACGAGATCGAACGGGCGGTCATCCGCCACGGCGCCAGCGAAGTTGGCATGGGCGCACACACGGTGATCACCCAGATGGCCGCCGACGCGCTCGGGCTGCCGATGGAAAAGATCGAACTGGTCTCTACGGATACCGCCCAGGTGAAGGATGCGGGCTCGGTCTCTGCCTCGCGCATGACCTTCTTCATCGGCAACGCGATCAAAGAAGGCGCCGAGAAAGCCCTGGAAATGTGGGCGAATGAAGAACGCCCTGTGCACCTGGACCATACCTACTGGCCGCACCAGACCACCGCGCCCGACCCGGAAACCGGGCAGTGCGACCCAAACGTGGCTTATGCGTATACCACCCAGGCCGCCGAGGTGGCGGTGGATCTGGAAACCGGCCAGGTGAAAATCGAAAAGATCTACTGCACCATCGATGTGGGCAAAGCCATCAATCCGCAGCAGGTGGTCGGGCAAATCCAGGGTGGGTTGGTGCAGTCCGTCGGCTACTCGGTGTTGGAGAACTTCGTCGAGAAAGACGGCCGGGTTCTCACGCCGAACCTGTCCACCTATCTGGTGCCGACCGTGCTGGATATCCCGGAGGAAATGGACATCCAGGTGCTGGAAATCCCCGACCCGCGTGGTCCCTGGGGGGCGCGCGGCCTGGGCGAGGTCATGAATATGTGCCTGGCGCCGGCGGTCACGGCCGCCGTTTATGACGCCACCGGTGTCTGGTTCGACCATTTTCCGTTGACTCCCGAGGCAGTGTTGAACGGCCTTGCCGGTGGTGAGACCCTGGAAGAGGGCTAAGAATTTGAAGGGCTGAAAAATCCAGCAGGATCGCATCGTCAAATCGCAGAGCGATGCGCTGGTCCATGGTTCATTCGAAGGGCGCGTCCAAACCTGGACGCGCCTTTTTTGCTTCCGGGACGAACCATGGTTCGGGAGCTGTTATCGATCCAGACACGGCCTTTGGGGAACTCTACGCGTAAACTGGAACGACCTTTATTGCCTACCTGTATACCGGCCAGCAGTTCGGTTCGTTGATCGGATGGTTTAGCCTGCGCGCCGGCTACGCCGATCCGAGTAGAGACAGGGCTGCCCAAGAACTGTTAGATGTCATTTGAAATTTCCCATAGGAGGTATTCCATGGCATTGTTTGGAAAAGCACAGGTAAGAGTTGAACTTCAGTGCTCGCAAGGTTGGATAGTCAGGTACTTATGAAGCGTTGATGGAGACGGCCATCATTGTGCGCCTAAATTGCTGATTCCCTTCGAGAAACTCGAATCCTAAAATTCGGGGATGACCGTTTGATTGGTAGATTAAATTTACGCGATGCGTATGACTCAACTGTTCCGGAATGGCGAAAATTCGCTGAGGCGCGCGGGATAATCAACATTCCCGCCGAATATGATCTACAGCTTAAGATCAATCGGTTGGGGGCGGGTGATCTCTCATTTCACACCCGCCAGCATCCCGATGACATCCAGTGCCCTACCACAACCCCGGGATCAGCGCTTTGCGCTCGCCCGGGTAATCCGCGAAGTTGGCATGGTACCAGGCGTGATGTGAACGGGCGCGCGGGGCCAGGTTGGCGATCGTCCACACGGCAAAGGCCAGCCCAGGCAGCGACCAGGTCGCCAGGGCCCAACCGCACCATTCGACGATTTCGCCCAGGTAATTGGGGCAGGAAATCCAGCGGAACAGACCGCCGTAGGGAATCCGGTAACCGGTTTCGCCGGGCTGGCGCAGACTGCGCAGGGTCAGGTCGGCCCAGCGGTTGAGGATGGTACCCGTCAGAAACAGAATGACTCCCACCCAAAAACGCGCATCCATGAGCCAGCGCTGCGGATACCCACCCGAAAAAGTAAACAGGAAACGACCATTCGCATAGGCGTTGCCCAGGTTGAAGGCAAAGCCCATCAGCATCACCGCGATGGGCATTTTCTTGTGCCCGTCGCGGATGGTGAAGGGATAGATGAATGCGCGGTGGATGTAATGCAGTTCCCACAAAGCGAAGAAGACCAGGATGGGCAAATTCCGGGGAACGCTGCCCAGGGCGAAGCAGACGGCAAATACCAGCGCGGCCGGCGATTCCATAATGATCCAACTGGACTGGTTGGCGATCAGCGGGCCCCAGCCCCGGCGGAGATGCCGCCCGTAAGGCGCGCTGATGAAAAACAGGGCCGCAAAGACGCCCGCGGCCACGGCCAATCCTGCCAGAACGACGAAGAAGTTCAGTTTGCCTTCGATCATGGATGTCTCGCTGCCAGGTAACCGTGTTCATGAAACCAGTTGAGCGTATCGCGCACCGTTTCGTCCAGCGGGCGGGCGGTATATCCCAGATCGCGGGTTGCGCGCGCGCAGTTCACCTGGCGATTGCCGCGCAGCGCGTCCAGGGTCACTTTCGTATAGATCGGGTGAGTGCCGTTGAAGTGGGCCATTTTCAGCATCACCGGCGCGAAGGCATCTGCCAGCTCTATCGGGACGTTGAAGCGCGGGGCGGGTTGGCCGGTCACGGCGGCCACTCGTTCGGCGACTTCGCGGATGGATTGCCAGTGGCCGCCAAGCAGGTAATGGGCGCCGGTGGGGGCAATCTGTTCGGCGCGCAATGCGCCCATTACCACATCGCGCACGTCCACCCAGTCGAAACCGCCGCGCACCAGGGCAGGGATGCGCCCGCGGGCCAGTTGAATCAGCGCCTGGCCGATAAAGGAGGGCTTGAAGTCATTCGGGCCGAATATCGCGGTGGGCCGCAGGATCACGGCATCCAGACCCCGATCGATGCCGGCGTGAACTTCGCGCTCGCTTTGCGCTTTGGAACGCTGGTAGGGCGAGATTCGCTCGAATTCAGCCGCCGAACGATCCTCATCGATCAATGGCCGGGTTTCGTCCACCCGCACATCGTAAGGTTGCGGACTCAGGGCATCGATCGAACTGAAATGCACCAGCCGCCGTACCCCGCAGCGCAGGCAGGCGGACACCACGTTTCGAGTTCCCATCGCGTTGACTGCTTCCATTTCAGGGCCGGAGTCCATCTCTAGCGAGATGGATCCGGCCAGGTGGTAGACCACATCCACGCCGGCCAGCGCTCGTTCAAGCGCTTCCAGATCACGAATGTCCGCCTGAACGGCCTCGACCTCCAAACCTTCCAAAGCCCGGCGATCTTCGTGCACCAACGCTCGAACGTCGCGCCCCTGCTTCAGCAGAGCGCGGGTCAGATTTGCACCGACCAATCCAGATGCCCCCGTGACGAGAACGATATCGCTCAAGCCCCACCTTTTTAATATTAGGATCGTTTCTTTATTATAAGGTCCGTATCAACTGTAAGACCGCAAGTAGATTTCAGAATCAAAAACACCATTGAATTGTGCCCGGGCGACCGGGATAGAGGTGTTTTTTGTTACCCTGAGCATTACAATTGTTCACTATTGAAAATTTGTAATGTTGCCGATAAAGTGGAAAGTAAAATGCCCCAAAGGAGAAAAGGATGCTTTTAGAGCGTGAACGTGAGTTAATCGTAAAGTACGGCCGAAAGTTGATCACATCGAACCTCACCACCGGTTCGGGCGGAAACTTGAGCATCTACAACCGTGAAGAAGGCCTGGTGGCCATCAAGCCGACCGGAATCGACTATTTCGATATGGAGCCGGTGGATGTGGTGGTGATGACGATCGATGGCCGAGTCGTCGATGGCAACAAGCTGCCTTCAAGTGAATTCAATTTTCACCTTGGCCTGATCAAATCCCGACCCGATATCACCGCAGTCATTCACACCCACCAGGTGTATGCGACGACCATTGCCTGCCTGGGCTGGGAGCTGCCCGCCGTGCATTACCTGGTGGGATTTTCGGGCAACAAGGTCCCGATCGCGCCGTATGCCTGCTTTGGAACACCCGAGCTGGCCGACAACATCATTCGCTCGATTGGGAATTATAACGCCTGCCTGATGCAAAACCACGGCCTGGTGACGGTTGGCGCAAACATCGCCACTGCTTTTACCGCCGCGGAGGAAATCGAACTGGTGGCGCGGCTTTACTACCAGACCAAATGCATCGGCGAGCCGGTCATTTTGTCGAATGACCAGATGGCTGTCGTTGGCGAGAAATTCAAGACCTACGGTCAGAAGAAATAACGATTTAGTGGTTGCGGGAAAATCCGGCAGTTTATTGGATCTTTTAACAGCATCGGCGCGTTCAGCATGGATACCGTCCTCATGCGCAACAGGCGCGTCATTGCCTACGATCCCTACCTGTCACCGGCCAAAGTGGCTGAGCTCGGTGTGGAACTGGTGGCCTGGATGGACGGCAAACGCCCTGAACGGGTTTATAACGCAAAGACCCTCTGGCCCGCATAAAGTCATCATTCCATCCGGTCGAATCATTGGATCGAAGAGCTGTCCGGATTGTCCCCCGGACAGCTCTTCGTGATTAACCTTCCGATCGTACGACATGCGATTGTGGGCCGGGCGGTCGGTCCGAATACGGCGCAAATTATTTTTTACAACGCATACGATCCGGCTTTTTTTACATGACAAATGCCATGCGGTTTATGTGATGAAAGTGGGCGCATTTGAGTAGACAATTACACATATTGTTGATTGACGCTCATTCATTCCGGGATAGAATCATCATCAGAATTATGTAGATGATTATACAAATCATCTCTTTGTCTAAAGGACTACACATGGAATCCCCCAACCGGACACTTGAAGGAAGCCAAATGGATTACCTTAGCCTGGCCGCCAAGGATGCCCCCATGTATGTACAAATCCGGGAAAACTTGCGCTACCAGCTACTTTCCGGCCTGTACAAACCGGGCGACCGCATCCCCACGGAAGCGGAAATGGCATTCAAATGGAAGGTAAATCGTTTGACAGCCCGGCGGGCGATCACCAGCCTGGTGGATGAAGGCTACCTCTCGCGCCAGGTCGGGCGCGGCACATACGTCATCGACCGTAAATTGTGCCTGAACGAAGAAACCCACCTGACCAGTTTCTGGGAGACGATCGTCGCGCTCGGGATGAAGCCATCCTCCCGGGTGGTCAACTGCGAGATGAACCCGGCGCCGGAGGATTTCGCTAAGCGGCTCGAAATCCGGGTGGGCGATCCGATTTACAAGGTCCAGCGGATCCGCCTGGCGAACGATGAACCGATCGCCTACCAGGTCAATATCTTCCCGGCGTTTATCGTCCCGGATCTGACGACTCAGGATCTTGTGACTCTGTCTTTGTATGCGCTCTATCGCAAGAACGGCTATTTCCCGACTTTCGGTGACCAAAAAATCAGGGCCATCGCCGCAGACAACGACATCAGCAGTTACCTGAAGGTTCCGAAAAAATCCCCCGTTCTTTACGTCGAACGGATTACCCGTGGAATCGATCGCAAACCGATCGAAGCGACCCAATCTTATTACCCAGGAGACCAATACAATATCGTTATGAAATTACATGTTTAGCTGTAAGGGCTGGACGACCTTAACGAAATTCCCCCCCCCCCGACCCCAATACACTGAGAAATCGAACCGTGTTCAGTAAGGGCCATTCCGTATCCCGGTAATGGCGTGGTTTCGTGTTCCCCAATTTCGGGGACCATCCGATGGACACAACAATGTTCATACTAGTCAGAACATTGATAAATCCCGTGTCAGAGTCCTATCCAATTCTTAATGGAGGAGATTGCATGAAAAAGGTAGTAACGTTCGTTGCTTTACTTTTCGTCGCCTGCATGTTCCTCACTGCATGCGCGCCGGCTGCCACTGCGACATCCGCAGCTGTTGAACCAACAACTGCACCCGCTGTGGAACAGGCGACCAGTGCTCCGGAAGCAACCACTGCCCCGGCCGCTGAGAAGAAGGAATACAACATCGCTGTGATCCGCTGGGATCCGAACGACATTTACTTCAACGGTGTCCAACTCGGTCAGGAAATGGAACGCGATCGCATCCAGACCGAAGAAGGCGTCACCATTAACTTCAATGTGTTTGGCGCCAATGATGCTGCCAAGCAGGTGACCGCTCTGCAGCAGATGATGGATACGGGTATCGATGGCGTTTTGATCTCCCCCTGGCGCGGTGAAGCAATGGTCAGCCTGGTGGAAGATCTCAACACGCGCGGCATCCCGGTTGTGGCGCACAACAATGCCATCCCGGGTGGAAAGAGCGCTTTCGTTGCCATGGACAACTTCGCAGCCGGTGAAGGCGCTGCCAAGTACGTCGTACAACGCCTCGAGGAAGTTCGCGGCGCTGATTGGGCGAAGACCGAAGGCGGCGTTCTGGTTGAACTGCGCTGCATTGTGACCATTTCCGCGGATATCGGCCGCCATGATGGTTATCACTCGGTGTTCGATCCCATCCTGGCCGAGAACAAGAACCTGACCTGGGAAACCACCGAAGCTGGTTGCGATGGCGCCAAGGCCCGCAAGTACGTGGATGACATGATCTCGCGCTACGGCGACAAGATCATGGCCATCGTCAGCATCGACGGCACCATGGGCGTTGGCGGTGCGGTCCCCGCGCTGGATGCTCAGAGCATGCTGGTTCCGCCAGAAGATGCGAAGCACATCGTGATCGCGACCGTGGATGGCACCCAGGTTGAACTGCAGGCCATCAACAAGGGCGACACCGATGTGAGTTTCGTCCAGCCGGCCGTTGGCGAGGGCATCACCTCCATGCACGTTCTGTGGGACATGATCAAGAACGGCGGCGCCCAGATGGATACCCCCACTGCGGATTCGGACTACCTGACCGGCGATGAGCCCTGGGAACCGGTTGTCGAGACCTCCGGCGCAAGCCTTGGCTTCGAAGGCCCCTGGTTCAAGCTGCAGACCTACGGCGTCCCTGTGGATCGCAAGGTTGAAGATAAATCCAACTGGGGCAACCTGATCTACGTCGACCAGAACGGCTCCGATCCTGTGTACGACGGCAATTACGGCAAATAATTCCTGTTCTGCTTACTGTTAGGATGTGGCTGGGTGAGCAATCACCCAGCCACAAGACCGAACCATCCAGGTCAAAGGGCATGAGGTCAGAAGTGAATAGTTCTCCAGAAGTCGCATACAGCTTGAGGAACGTACAGAAGAAATACCCGGGGGTCCTGGCAGTCGACCAAGTCGATTTGAGCGTCCAACAGGGCGAAATCCACGGGATCATCGGAAAGAATGGCGCCGGCAAATCCGTCTTGATGACCCTCATCGCCGGAATCTCACGGGCGAATGAAGGCACCATCACCATCCAGGGCAAAGAAATCGATATGCGCACGTACACCCCGACGATGGCGCGCGAGATGGGTGTCATGTTGATTCCTCAAGAGCCTTTATTGATGCCCAGCATGTCCGTGATCGACAACCTGTTTCTGAATTCTGAACTGAAGACCAGATTCGGACTGCTGGACCGTGAAAAAATGAAGAATATTGTGCTCGATATTGCGGATCGGATGTCGGTAAAAGTATCTCCGGATGCCTGTATCGGGTCGCTGCCGATCGAAGACCAGCAGCTCTTATTCTTTGGAAAATCTTTATTTATCAATCAATCGAAGATCATTTTACTGGATGAAATCACCGCTTCTCTACCGAAAGATCGCAAGGTTCAGTTGTTGAACTTGCTGCGGAAAACGATCAAGGAAAACCCTGAAATCTCGTTTACGTTGATCACGCATTACATCAATGAAGTGATCGAGTTTTGCGATCGAGTGACGATCCTGCGCGACGGCAGAGTCGTGAAAACCCTGAACGTGCCCGAAACCAACGCCAAGGAACTGGCGGATTACATCGTTGGCGATGTCAAGCCGAATGCAACCCCGATCAGCTTCCAGAATGATCGAAAAAATCTGGATCGAACGAAAAAACCTCTTTTGAGAATTGTTGGCCTGAATAAAGAAGGCTGTTTCAATAATATTGGTTTTGACCTGTTTGAAGGTGAAGTGGTTGGCCTGGCTGGTTTGGATGGATCTGGAAAGTACGAATTTCTCGAGGCGTTGACCGGCTTGATCCATCCCAATGAGGGAAAACTGATCTACAAGGATCGCGAGATTAGCATCTCTTCCCCCACCGCTGCGCTCAAGCATCGGATCGCCTACCTGCCGAAGAAACGCGAAGAGCAGGCCATCATCCACAACCGGTCGGTGGAAGAAAACGCGTTGATTTCGATCTACGACCGGATTTGCGGCTGGCTTAACTGGATCGATAACCGGAAAGCAAGAGAAATCGTCGAAGGCAACATCAAGAGCCTGAACATCAAAACTCCTTCGCGGCATTCGAACATCGATACCCTTTCGGGCGGTAACCGCCAGAAAGTGGTGATCAATCGCATCAGCAACACAAATCCCAACGTTTACCTTTTGAACGAACCCACCCGCGGGGTGGATATTTCGACCAAACCTGAAATTCTGGGCACCATTCGCCATGAATTGTGCAAGACCAGCGGCGTCATTCTGACCATCGAAAGCGAAGAAGAACTGGTCGACGTGAGCGATGTGGTCTATGTCTTCTATAAGGGCGAGATCCGAAAAGTATTCCATCGGGGCGATCCCAATTTCTGCTTTGCTGAAGTATATAAAGCTGTCCAAGGAGTAAATCTGTTATGACTACCCTAGCAATATCCAAACCGAGGGCAGCGGTCAGCCGTTTCTGCCGCACCCTCCTTTCCGAGCATTTGATCTGGGTTCTTTTGGTCGCGTTGTGCATTGGCGCCACGAGCATTTCCGGCTTCTTGACCGTGAAGAACGTGATCAATATCTTCTGGGCGGCTACTTCGCTGGGCTGCATGGTGCTGGGTATGTTCCTGGTGATGTTGACCGGTGGGACCGACCTGTCGCTGGAATCCACCCTGGGCTTTGCGCCGGCTTTTGCGGTGCTGCTCATGACCTCATGGATGAAGGGCATCGTTACGCCCTGGATGGCCGTGATCATTACCCTGCTGGTCGGCGCCGCGATCGGCTCGCTGAACGGTTTTCTCTCGGTCAAGTTGCGCGTCAATTCGTTCCTGATCACACTGGGCACCATGACCCTGTTCCGCGGTTTACTGGTTTCCTGGATCCCGGAAGGCATCTATTACCTGCCCAAGGTATTCCTGTTCCTGGGCAAGGAGAAGATCGGCGGATTGGTTCCGGTGGCGGTGATTGTCTTCCTGCTTTTGTATGTATTCGGTTATCTCCTGACCGAAAAGATGAGCATCGGCAAGGCCATCTATGCCATCGGCAACAATGAGCACGCGGCCTACATCGCCGGCCTCAACATCGATAAGATCAAGATCCTGGCGTTCGTCCTGGCGGGGCTGTTCGCGGCCACCGGCGGTTTGATCGAATCCGGCCGTATTTCGTCCGTCATCGCCGACCTGGGTTCCGGGACCATCATGAACGTGTTCACAGCCACCATTCTGGGCGGAACGAGCATGTCGGGCGGCGAAGGACGCATCACGGGTGTGTTCGCGGGTGTCCTGGTTCTGACCATCATCGATAACATGCTCAATCTGCTGGGTATCGACCCATCCATTCGCCAGGTCGTCCAGGGCATCATCCTCCTGATCGCAATCATCCTGACCAGTCTGCAGAAGCGCGTCAGCAAGCAGGCGAAGGCATAAAGGACAATCCTTATGAAGAGTAATCCGGGAGCAAAACTGGCTCCTCCCTACTTCATCGGAATCGACAGCGGCCTGACCATGATCAAGGCGGTGATCTTCACTGTGGACGGCAAGGAGGTCGGTTCGGGGCACGTGATGGGAACCAATACCTCGCCGAAGCCGCATTGGGTCGAGCGTGATATGAACTCGGTCTGGGATTGGGTCTGCCAGGCCATCCGCCAGGCTATCCAAACCTCCGGGGTCTCGCCGAAGGACATCAAGGCGGTCAGCATGGCCGCCCACGGCGACGGGGCCTTCCTGCTGGACAACGATTTGAAGCCGGTGCGGCCGGCCATCCTTTCGCTGGACAGCCGCAGTTCGGACTTGATGGACGAATGGGAAAAGGCCGGCATCATCGAGAAGAACATGCGTATTTCGGGCCAAAGACCGCTGGTGGGTTCCTCGCTACCGGTGCTGGCCTGGATGAAACGCAATGAGCCGGAGAATTACGCCAGGGTCCGCTGGCTGCTGTACTGCAAGGATTGGATCCGTTTCAAGCTGACCGGCGAGGTCGCTACGGATTTCACCGAATCCAGCAGCACCGCCACGGATGTGCACACGCAGATGATCGAAAACACCATTTTGCGTAATTCCGGCCTGGATGAAATGGTCGGCAAACTGCCGCCGGTCAGGATGCCGTTCGAACCGGCCGGAAAGGTCACCCGACAGGCAGCGACCGAGACCGGCCTGGCCGAAGGCACCCAGGTGGCGACCGGTTTACATGATATCGATTCCTGCGCGGTCAGCATGGGTTGTTTGCAGCCCGGCCAGCTTTCGATCATTTCGGGAACCTGGGGCATCAACCAGGTTGTTACCACCCAGCCCATGATCGATCCGGATTGGATCTGCCGGAATTTCATCCAACCCGGATATTGGTTGAACTGCGCCTGTTCGCCGGCCTCGGCGGCGAATCTGGAGTGGATGGTTCAGAACCTGTGCCAGGGCGAATGCGAAAAGGCCAAGCTGGAGAAGCGGTCCCGGTTCGATTTCGTGAACCGCGAGGTCGAGGAAGTTCTGCGTGAAAAGACCGAAGTCTTCTTTATCCCGTTTCTATACGGTTCTCCGTTCGGCGACAAGCCCAGCTCGTGCTTCATCGGCATCAAAGGCTGGCACCGGCGCGCCCATCTGCTGAAGGCCATCTACGAAGGCGTGGTTTTCAACCATAAGTACCACGTGGATTCGCTCAAGAAGCGCTGCGATTTCAGTGAAGTGCGCCTCTCCGGCGGCGGCGCCAAGAGCCTGATCTGGAGCCAGTTATTCGCCGATGCACTCGACGTCCCCATCGCCATTCCGGATATCGACGAAGCCGGGGCGCTGGGCGCCAGCCTGTGCGCGGCAACTTCCGCCGGTTATTACAGCTCGATCGAAGAAGCCGCCAGCGCGGTCGTAAAGATTACGCGTACGCATACGCCCAATCCAGAACGGCATGCGCAACTGGCGGAAGCTTACGCGAAGTACAGCGACATTGTGAAAGCCCTCTTGCCTGTCTGGGAGAATATCGGGTGAGGTAATCCCAGACAAAGCAGGCAAGGTTTCGATTACTGGAAAAATCATAAACCGCTTGTATCAAGGAGAAGCAAATTATGGCAATGTTAGGTCTTTCTGAAATTCTTCAGCCCAGCGTGCGCAAAGGATGGGGTATTGGCGCTTATGACACACCCAACCTGGCAACGACTTACGGTATTTTGGATGCCGCGGAAGCGGATAAAGCGCCGGTCATCATTTTGATCTATCCGGCCATGATTCCACCCGAATATTACCCCACTTACGCTGCCTTTATTAAGGCGGAAGTCAAGCGTCGCAACGTAGACGCCGCGCTGGTCCTGGATCACGGCCCTTCCATCAAGGAAGTCGAGGCTGCCCTGGCGGCCGGATTCACGGGCGTCATGATCGATTCGTCCTCCAAACCGTTTGCCGAGAACGTCGCCATCACCAAACAGGTGGTCGAGATGGCGCACAAGCAGGGCGTGACGGTCGAAGCCGAGCTGGGCCACGTCGGCGTGGGTCTGGATGTCCTTCCTGAGGATCAAATGAAGGCGCTGTATACCCGCGTCGAAGAAGCCAAGAAATTCGTCGATCAGACCGGCGTGGATGCCCTGGCCGTCGCCATCGGCACCGCCCACGGCCTGTACAAATTCGAACCCCATCTCGATTTCGAACGCCTGGCCGCCATCCGCGATGAAATCGACGTCCCCCTGGTACTGCACGGCAGCTCGGGCACGCCCGAGGATCAAATCGCAAAGGCCGTCAAACTGGGAATCAACAAGATCAACGTCTACACCGACATCCGCATGGCCGTCTTGAAGAAGGTCCAGCCGCTGGCCGCCCAGCCCTGCGAAAAATTCGACATCACCGATATCGACAACCTGACCCGCAAGGTAACCCAGGAAGTCGTTCATCAAAAAAACACCCTGTTCGGTTCCGTCAATAAGGCGGGGCTTTATCGGTAGCCATTACTGGATGGGATGGAGAACCTGAGGATTTCCGAAGGTTCTCCATCCACTTTCAATAAAATAGTACTTCGAGGACCCTGTTCTCGCAATCAAAGGAACGATGGAATGAAACTCGTTGCGATCTATGATCTGTTCGTAAAGAAAGAATATATGGAGTCCGGCCTGCAACCCCTGAAGAAATTCGGCATTCAGGTGGAGACGGTCGAATGGGTGGTGGGGGATATTCCACACTTTCAAGAAATCAATCTGGCAGTCGAAAAAGGCGGCAGCGAAACCATCGAACCCACCTCGGAAGTCTACGTTGCCGTCAAGGATGCCGATATTATCGTTACCCACTTCTGCACGATTACCAAACGTTTGATCGATCACTGCAAGAATCTGAAGATGGTGTGCGTTCTCAGGGGTGGGGTCGAGAACATCAACATCGAGTACGCCACCCAGAAGAATATCCTGTGTGTAAATACACCCGGGCGCACCGCGAATGCGGTGGCCGATTTCACCATGGCCATGGCGCTGGCGGAAATTCGCAACATCGCCCGGTCGCACCACAATCTGAAGCAGGGCAAGTGGGTGCGCGATTACACCAACAAGGACCGCGTGCCCAATATGTTCGGGCGGACCTTTGGCATCATCGGCCTGGGCGAAATCGGCCAGAAGGTGGCCCAACGCCTGCAGGGATTCGAGACCCACATTCTGGGATACGATCCATACGTCACTCAGGACCGCGTGGATCATTTGAATGTAAAAATGGTCAGCCTGGATGAATTGATGTCCCAGTCCGATATCATCAGCATGAACGCCCGCCTGGTCCCGGAGACCTTCCACATGGTTGGGGCGCGCGAATTGGCCCTCATGAAACCCAACGCTTACATCATCAACACGGCCCGATCCGGGTTGATCGACGAGAAGGCGCTGTATGAATGCCTGAAGGCCAGGAAGATCATGGGCGCCGCGCTGGATGTGTTCGATGAGGAACCGATCGATAATCGATATCCGATCGCCACGCTCGAAAACGTGACCATCACGCCCCATCTGGCGGGCGGCACGATCAACACCATGACCGATTCACCGCTGCTGCTGGCCAATAACCTGGTTCCGCTGTTCGAGAGCGGAAAGTCGCCGCGCGGGGCATTGAATATGGATAAGATTCACTTCGCCCTGGCGTGAGTGGGTTCTATACAGGTAAAAAGGTATCTTAGAAGATTACGGGTATTTTCTTTGCCATCCTCGCAATAGAGGTGACCTGATGTGATTGGCGGGTAACCTCCCCCTGCTGGCTCCGGGCTCTGACCGGAGCCAGCGAGTTTAACCCTTTTCGGCGATTCCCTGGAACGCGGCTGCCAGAACGGCAACCGCTTTTTCAAATTCAGCCAGCGAAACACACTCATCTGGTGTGTGGTCCAGCGCCGAATCTCCCGGCCCGTAAACCAGCGCCGGGCAGCCCCAGGCCGGCGCGACGACGTTCAAATCCGCCGTGCCGGTTTTATAGACGAAAGACGGCGCCCCGCCCTGGGCGCGGATGGCGCTCAGGAAAGCGCGCACCAGGGCCGAATTTTTCTCGCAGGCCCAGGCCGGGACAGCATAACCGGCCTCCTGGATTTCAGCACCGGCGGCGATTTCAACCAGGCGGCGATACCACTCCTGCGGGGCAAGGTCCGGCGGCAGGCGCGCGCCCAGTTTCAGGCGCGCCCACTGCTCGAGACCGTCGCCTCCCGATTCCATCCCCTGCAGCGACAGCATGATTTTGTCGAAGGCGCGCGTTTTTCCGATGTTGAACGTTTCGACCCAGGCCTGCACGGCCAGCCAGGCGGCCACGGCTGCTTCGCAGGCGGTCTGCTCGCCGCTGGCCGAGTGAACCTGCCTGCGGCGTACGGTCAAATGCGCCCCGGCTGAGCCCTTATATCCCAGGGCCACACGCTCCCAGCGGTTGGGCTCGCCGATGACGGCGTAATCCGGATGGTACTGGCCGGCCGCAAAGCGGGCCCCCAGCGAATCGCGCTCCTCGTCCACCGCGCCGATCACCACCCACTGCCAGCCTTCCACAGCCCCGACCCGGGCGACTGCGTCCGTGAAGCAGGCCAGGGGTCCCTTGGCATCCACTGCCCCGCGCCCGTAGAGCACGCCGTCTTCCACGCGCACGGGCAGTTCGCCGGGCACCGTGTCGATATGCCCGAGCAGCACCACCTGGCGCGGCCCGTTTCCAAGCACGCCGACCGCATTCCCGGCGGCGTCGATGAAGGCCCGGTCGTAGCCCAGGGAGCGCATGTGTTCCGTCAGCCATAAACAGGCCGCGCGCTCCTGCCGGGAAGGGCTGTAATGCGAGACCAGCCCGAGCAGGGTCTGGCTCATGCCTGAGCTCCCAGCACTTCGGCCAGGGCGGCGACCACCTGATCGAGCTGCTCTTGGGTGATCACCAGCGGCGGCAGCAGGCGGATGACGGTCATGCCGGCGTTCAGGGCAATGATGTGTTTTTCCTGCAGCGCCTTGAGATAAGGCGCCACCTTTTGTTTGAGTTCGATACCCACCATCAAACCCATCCCGCGCACTTCGCGAATTTCCGGGGATTGGATGGCTTTCAGCTTCTCCATCAGATAAGCGCCTTTGCGTGCTGCCTGTCCGGGGAGGTCCTCTTCTTCGATGACGCTCAGGGCGGCATTGGCGGCCGCGCAGGCCAGCGGGTTGCCGCCGAAGGTCGAGCCGTGCGCCCCCGGCACCAGATTCTTGACCCGCTCACCGATCAACACGGCGCCCATGGGCAGGCCGCCCGCCAGGGATTTGGCGCAGCACAGGATATCCGGGACGATATCGTAATGCTGGTAGGCGAAGAATTTCCCCGTGCGGCCGAAACCGGTTTGAACCTCGTCGATGATCAACAGGGCGCCGCGCTCGGTGCAGATGCGCCGGGCCGCCTGCAGGTATTCGGGATCAGCCGGGTACACGCCGCCTTCGCCCTGGACAACCTCCAGGATCACGGCGGCGGTCTCGTTCGTCACGGCATTTTCGAGCGCCTGAATGTTGTTGTAGGGCACATGGCTGAAACCCGGCACCAGGGGCTCGAAATATTCGCGATATTTCTTGTTCCAGGTGGCCGAGAGAGCGCCCAGGGTGCGTCCGTGAAAACCACGCATGGTGGCTATGATTGCGATGCGCCCGGTGGAGATGCGCGCGAATTTGAAGGCAGCTTCCACCGATTCAGTGCCGGAATTGCAGAAAAACACCCGGTCCAGGCCCGGCGTGAAACCGGTCAGCTTCTCCATCAACAGCGCGCGCTGATCGTTGGGAAACGTCTCGAACAAGGTGAGCAATTTGGTGGCCTGGTCGGCGATGGCGGCGGCGACTTTCGGGTTGGCGTGCCCCAGATTGGCCACGCCGTGTCCGGACGAGCAATCGATGTACGCGTTGCCGTCGACGTCCCACAGGGTGGCGCCCTGCCCGCGAACAAATGCGATGGGTTGTTTGGCATACAATCCGGATGTGTGTTTGGCTTCCATACTGATAATATCCATATTCCCTCCCGGAGAAATCAGGCTTGATTGGGTGAAAACAGGCTCTGCATGCTGCGGTAACGCAGCGTCTTCTGGCGCAGGGCGACGATGGCTCCGGTCGCGGCAGTCGCGGCCGAGAGCGTGGTCAGCAGCGGGATGTTCATGGCAATCGCCGCGGCGCGAATTTCGGCGCCGTCCGTGCGCGCGTTCGGCCCCAGGGGCGTGTTGATGACCATGTGTACCTGCCCGGTCCGGACCAGGTCCACGGTGTGCGGCGAGCCTTCCTTGAATTTGTTGACCCGCTCGACGGGCAGCCCCACTTTGCCGAAGAAATCCGCCGTCCCAGAGGTGGCGTAGAGCTTGAAGCCCAGGCGGAACAAGTCGCGGGCGATCTTCAGCGCGGCGCTCTTATCGTAATCATTGACGCTGATCAACACCCCGCCGTTTAGCGGCAGACCCACCCCGGCCGCGAGCTGGGATTTCGCAAAGGCGTGGCCGAAGTGAGCGGCATGCCCCATCACTTCGCCCGTCGAATGCATCTCGGGACCGAGCACCGCGCTCGAACCGGGCAGCTTCTTGAAGGGCAGCACGGCTTCCTTGACGAAGAATCCTTCCACGCGCGGTTCGTGCAGCACACCCAGTTCCGCCAGACTCTTTCCGGCCATGACCTGGGCCGCGATATAGGCCAGGTTCAGTCCGGTGGCCTTGCTGGCGTAGGGGACGGTTCGGGAGGCGCGCGGGTTGACCTCCAGCACGTAGACCATTTCGTCCTTTAATGCGAATTGCACGTTCATCAGGCCGCGCACGCCCAGAGCCAGCCCCAACTGCTCGGTGTACTCGCGCATGATGCCCTGGTGATAGGCGCTGACCTTATACGGCGGCAGCACGCAGGCGGCGTCGCCGGAATGGATGCCGGCGGCTTCGATGTGCTGCATCACGGCTCCGATTACCACCCGCTCGCCGTCCGCCAGCGCGTCCACGTCGATTTCAAAGGCATCCTCGAGGAACTTGTCGATCAAAATCGGCTGGCCGGGCGCCGCTTCGATGGCATTTTGGATGAAACCGCCCAGGCTATCCTCGCCCTCCACCAGGGCCATGGCCCGCCCGCCGAGTACAAACGAGGGCCGCACCAAAATCGGATAACCGATGCTCCGCGCCACGGCGCGCGCCTCTTCGAGCGAGCGGGCGATGCCGTTTTCCGGCTGCGGAATTTCGAGTTTGGAAAGCATTTGGGCAAACGCTTCGCGGTCTTCGGAAAGCTGGATGGCGTGCGGCGAGGTCCCCAGAATTTTGGCGCCGGCCGCTTCCAACCCCGCCGACAGGTTCAGCGGGGTTTGCCCGCCGAATTGGACGATGATGCCTTCCGGTTTTTCGCAGTCGACCACGTTCAGCACGTGCTCCAGCGTGAGGGGCTCGAAGTACAGGCGGTCGGCGGTGTCATAATCGGTCGAGACCGTTTCGGGGTTGCAGTTGTACATGATGGTCTCGTAGCCCATCCGGCCCAGCGCGAAGGCGGCCTGGCAGCAGCAGTAATCGAATTCGATGCCCTGCCCGATGCGGTTTGGGCCGCCGCCCAGGATGAGAATTTTGGGTTTGCCGGTCGGGCGGGACTCATCCTCCGTCTCGTAGGCGCTGTACAGGTAGGGCGTCTGGGCCTCGAATTCCGCCGCGCAGGTATCCACGCGCTGGAACGTGGGCAGGATGCCCAGTTTCTTGCGCAGAATTCGAATTTCCGCGGTCGACCTGCCCAGCAGCCGGCCGATCTGTCCATCCGAGAAGCCCATGCGCTTGGAGGCGCGCAGCAGGATCGGGAAGTCGGGACCCTGCACGTCGCCGGCGGCGATTCTGGCTTCCTGGCGCGCGATCTGCTGCATTTCGGCCAGGAACCACAGGTCGTATCCAGAGGCCCGGCTGATCTCTTCCAGCGCAAAGCCCTGCCGGATGGCGCGGTAGACCTGGAAAAGCCGGAGCGCGCCGGGAACTTCCAACCCCGCCAGCGTTTCCGGCGCGGCGGGCAGGCCGTGGCTGGGCCCGCTGCCGTCCAGCGCGTCGATGCCGATCTCCAGCGACTGCACGGCCTTGTGTAGGGCTTCGGCAAAGGTCCGCCCCAGGGCCATGACCTCGCCGACCGATTTCATCTGCGGGCCGAGCGTGGGATCGACGCCGGGGAATTTCTCGAATGCCCAGCGCGGGATCTTAACCACCGCGTAATCCAGCGCGGGTTCGAAGGCGGCTTTGGTCTGGCGGGTGATGTCGTTGGTGATTTCGTCGAGGGTGTAGCCCACGGCCACCAGGGCGGCCAGTTTGGCGATGGGGAAGCCGGTGGCCTTGGAGGCCAGCGCCGAGGAGCGGCTGACGCGCGGGTTCATCTCGATCACAACCACGCGGCCGGTGCGTGGGTCGACCGCGAACTGCACGTTCGAGCCGCCGGTTTCAACCCCGACAGCGCTGAGGACGCGGTGGGCCAGGTCGCGCAGGATCTGGAATTCGCGGTCGGTGAGCGTTTGCGCCGGGGCGACCGTGATGCTGTCGCCGGTATGAACGCCCATCGGATCGATGTTTTCGATGGTGCAGATGACCACGAAATTGTCCGCCCGGTCGCGCATCACTTCGAGCTCGAATTCCTTCCAGCCCAGGACCGATTCTTCGATCCAGGCCTGACCGATGGGCGATTCGGCGATAGCCTTGTGCACGGCTTCAGGCAGTTCCCCGGGTTTGTAGACCCATGAGGCGCCGCTGCCGCCCAGCGCAAAGGACGCCCGCACCAGCACCGGGAAGCCGGTCGCTTGGACCAGTTCTTCGGCCTCGGCCAGCGAATAGGCCGCGCCGCCGCGCGGCACGGGGATGCCTGCCTTTTGCATCGTTTCGCGGAAGAGCTGGCGATCTTCGGCGGCCTGAATGGAGGCCAGATTGGCGCCGATGAGCGGGACGCCGTACTTTTCGAGTACGCCGTTTTCGCTGAGCGCCAGCGCCAGGTTCAGGGCGGTCTGTCCGCCGACGGTGGGCAGCATGGCATCCGGTTTTTCCTGGGCGATGATGGCTTCCAGCGCCTCCGGGATAAGCGGTTCGATATAGGTGGCGTCGGCGATTTGGCTGTCGGTCATGATTGTGGCCGGGTTGGAATTGACCAGCACCACCCGGTAGCCTTCCCTGCGCAGGGCCTTGACCGCCTGGGTGCCGGAATAATCGAACTCAGCCGCCTGACCGATGACGATGGCGCCCGAGCCGGGCACCAGAATGGTGTGAATATCGCTGCGTTTAGGCATGGGTTCTCCTTTCGCCGACCAGGGCGAAGAAGTCGCCAAAGATGTCGTGCGCATCGTGCGGGCCGGGGGCGGCTTCGGGGTGGAACTGGACGCTCAAAACGGGCCGGTGATTCATGCGCAGCCCTTCGAGCGAGCCGTCGTTCAGGCTTTGGTAAGTGATCTCCACCTCGGCGGGGTCGAGCTGGCCGGGTTGGACGCAGTAATTATGATTTTGAGCCGTGATCAACACCTCGCCGCCCGGCAGGTGCTGGACAGGATGGTTGCCGCCATGATGGCCGAATTTGAGCCGGTAGGTGTCGGCGCCCAGCGCGCGGCCGATCAACTGGTGGCCCAGGCAGATGCCGAACAGTGGGACGCCGCTGGCGATCAATGCCTTCACGGTCTCCACCAGACCGGGCAGGCCGGCCGGGTCGCCGGGCCCATTCGAAAGGAAAATGCCGTCCGGGTGCAGCGCCAACGCATCCCGGGCGGGGGTTCCGGCCGGGACGACGGTCACCTGCGCGCCGTAACTGGCCAGGTGACGCAGAATATTCTCTTTGATGCCAAAATCGTAGGCCACGATGGACGCCTTTTGATCGCCCGCCGGCTGAACCCACTGGCTGCCGGCGTCGCCCGGCCAGACATATTGCGCCGGGCAGGATACTTCCTGGACCATGTCGCGCCCATCCAGGCCGGGCCACTGGCGCGCCAGCGCCAGCAGTTCAGCCGCGGAGGTACCCTTCGTCGAGAGGGCGGCCTTTTGCGTGCCGCCGTCGCGCAGCTTGCGCGTCAACCAGCGTGTGTCGATGCCGCTGATGCCGGGTACGCCGAAGAGCGCCAGCCAGTCGGACAATGCCAGGGCCGCCCGCCAGTTGGAGGTAACCGGGCTGAGCGAGCGGATCACCGCCGCGGAGATCTGCGGAGCGCCGGATTCATCGTCCTCCAGGTTGATGCCTACGTTGCCGATATGGGCAACCGTGAACAACACGCCCTGGCCGCGGTAGGATGGGTCGGTCATGATTTCCTGGTAACCGGTCATGCTGGTGTTGAACACCAGCTCGAAAACCGCGTCGGTCTGGGCGCCAAAGGCCTGACCTTGCAGCGTGGTTCCGTCTTCCAGTACGAGTGTGGCCTGATTCACAATAATTTACCGTTTCCTGTTCGGGTTTACGAATAAGACGAGGCTTTCCGAATAAAGCTTTACTGGATCAACGTGCCGGCGCCGGCCAGGGCGGCCGAGATCGGTTTTTCAGTCCGACCATCGGCGATGATGACCTTTTCGACGCCGCCCTGCAGAGCTTCCTCCGCGCCGAGGACTTTCTTCTTCATGCGGCCCTGGGCCATTTCCAGCGCGGCGGACAGCCTGGCCTGCGGCAGGGTGTGGATGAGCGTGGATTCATCCGGGAACTTTTCCATCAATCCCGGCGCCGCGGTGAGCAGGACCAGAGTTTCGGCTTTCAGCGCGACGGCGACCATGGCGGCTGCCCGGTCGGCGTCCACATTGAGCGCCTCGCCTTTGGCGCTGACCGCCACCGGCGCGATTACCGGCAGACAGCCGGCCGCCAGCAGCATTTCGAGCAGCCCGGCTTCGACGTGCTCGATCTTACCGGTGAAGTCATCCCGAATGATCTTGCGTTTGCCGTTTTCGATGCTCTGAATGGCGTCCTTGCGAGCGGCCAGCATCAGCCGCCCGTCCAGGCCGCACAGCCCGAAGGCGTTGACGCCCAGGCTCTGAAGCTGCTCGGTCAGCAGCGAATTGACCTTGCCGTTGACCGCCATCAGGAAGATCTCGAGGGTCTGGCGGTCGGTATAGCGCGAGGTGTAACCGGAGGGAGAAGTGATGAATTTAGGCGGTTTCCCCAGCGCCTGGCCCAGGGCGTTTGCCTCGGCCGAGCCGCCGTGCACGAAGACCAGTTGGCGGCCCTGTCTCAGCAGTTCGGCTGCGTCCGCGCAGATGGCGGAGAAATCGACGCCTTCGGTGCCGCCCAGTTTGATCACAATTGTATTCGCCATTATCGTTTCCTTTCAAAGGAGGGGATAACCATAGAGATACAGAGCTCGCAGAGAAGAGGTTTTTAGGAGGGAAGAGTGAAGAAATCCCTTGCTGTGTCAAAGTGGTATTTTTTTAAGAATTATCACCACGGAGATCACGGAGAAGAGGATTTAGTCTTGTAGGTTGGGTTGAGTGATGTGAACCCGGACCGGTGTTGACATTTGCCGGAACGAAACCCAACATGGGCCTGGAACGTTGGGTTTCGGGGTGAGGGCCTGGAACGTTGGGTTTCGGGGTGAGGTAAATGCTCAATAGGTATTTTCCTAACCACCCCTCAACCCAACCTACATCTTCTCTTTCAAAATTTCTTTTCCGTGTTCTCCGTACCCTTACGGGCATAATGTCTCCGTGGTGATCCCTCTTAACTCGGGTGCAGCCCGGCGAAGTCCAGCCCGGCCGACTCGTCCCAGCCCAGCATCAGGTTCAGGCACTGCACCGCAGTACCGGCGGCGCCCTTCATTAGATTATCGATGGCGCACATCGAAATGACGTGCCCGTTGCTCTCATCCAGTTCGAAGCCGATGTCGGCGTAATTCGAGCCGGCGACAATCTTGGGCTCCGGGACGCGGTAGATGCCGCGCTGTTCCTTTACCACGCGCACGAACGGATTTTCGTTGGCGACGGCGCGATACGCCTTCCACAGGTCCTTGTTGGCCACGCCGGGCTTGACTCTGGCGTGGGCGGTGGCCATGGCGCCGCGCACCAGGTCGACCGCGGTCATGGTCAGGGATACGTCGCTCAGGCCGAGTTCCTGAATGACCTCGGCGGTGTGGCGGTGGCCATAGGCTGAAAAAGTGCGGATGACGTTGGCGCGCTCGGCGTGATTGGAGCCGGCGTTGCCCTCGGCACCCGATTCCGACGAACCGACCTTGATCTCGATGATCACCGGCGCGTCGAGGTCGATCAGACCGGCCTTCACCAGCGGCAGCAGCGCCAGGTTGCTGGCGGTTGCGTTGCAGCCCACCCCGCTGATGTAATTGGCCGCGGCCATCTCGGCGCGGTGCAGTTCCGGCAGCCCGTAGACGAATTTGGCCGGCCAACCCGGCGCGGCATGCGGCTGGCCGTACCACTTTTCGTACAGGGCCATATCTTTCAGCCGGAAATCCGCCGATAGATCGATGATCTTCGGGGCCAGCGCGGCGTATTGATCGATCTTCAACTGGGCCTGGCCGTGCGGCAGGGCCAGAAAGAGCACGTCCACCGGCTCGACCTGTTCGGGATCGATGAACTTGAGCTGGGTGCGCTTGCGCAGGTTGGGGTGCACCTGGTAGACGTACTCACCCAGGTGCGAGCGCGAAGTGACCTGCCTGACCTCCACCTGGGGATGCCCCAGCAGCAGGCGCAGCAGCTCGCCGCCGCCGTAACCGGAACCGCCAATAATCGAAACACTCACCATGATTGCTTTTCTCCTTTAGCGTTCGCCTTGCGCGAACCCCGTTCAGGATTGCGGGTTCGCTTTGGCCACTTCCATCGCGTAGTTGACGATCTCACCGGCGACGTCGATGCCGCTGAGCGGCTGGAGGGTGTGGAACTCCATGGTGTGGTTGATCTCGTTGATCAGCATGCCCTTTTGGGGATGTTCCACCAGGTCCACGGCCAGCACGCCCCCGCCAACCGCCTTGGCAGCGCCCAGGCAGAGTTCTTCGATCTCAGGCGTGACCGGGCAGAGCTCACCTTCGCCGCCGCGGGCCGTGTTGGTGATCCAGTGCGCCGATTTGCGATAAATGGCCGTCAGCACGCGGTCGCCGATCACCACCGCGCGGATGTCGCGGCCGGGTTTCTCGATGTATTCCTGGATGTAAAAGACCGAATGCTGCACCGATCCCAGGGTGGCCTTGTGTTCCACCACCGCCTCGGCGGCGTCCCGGTCGTTGATCTTGGCCAGCAGGCGGCCCCACGAGCCGACCACCGGCTTGAGCACCACCGGATAACCGAAGGCTTCGATCGCATCCAGTGCGGCTTCGGGCGTGAAGGCTGTGACGCAGTGCGGCTGCGGCAGGCCGGCGCGGGCCAACATGGCGCTGGTCACCAGCTTGTCGCCGCAGATCTCGGCCACCGCGGCTGTGTTGACAGTCGGCACGCCGAAAGCGTTCAACATGCGCAGCGAGTACAAGCCGCTGGTGTAGCTGATGCTGCGTTCTATGACGGCGTCATACATGCGCCAGGGTTCCGGATGATCCAGATCGAAGGCGATCGACCGATCGTCCAGTCGTTCGTAATCGATGCCGCGTTTTTCCAGCGCCCCAAAGATCCACTTTTCTTCCACCCGCATCCGGGAAAAAATTACGCCAATTCGTAATCGTTTTTGCATCCTCAACTCCAATCCTTCCTCCGGACTTCCGCGTCGCCGCGCAGGGAGAGATTATTCTCCCCAGTCTTCCTGTTCCATGGGGGCAAGTTGGACCACCGCTGGGTTGAGGCCGGTGACTTCCAGATCGACGCCGCATTCAGGGCAGACGATAATTTCGCCAACTTCGACGTTATCGGTCAGGGTGATTTCGGCTTCGCATTCGGTACAGGTAACGGTATTCATGATTTTTCTCCTATAAGGGTTTGATTAAGAATTGATTTTGCTTTCTGGATTTGTTTTTCGACGGCGGCCGGGGAGGTGCCTCCCTCGGCGGTGCGCCGTTTGACGGCTTCCATCGGATCGAAAACGGCGTACACATCCGCCTCAAAGGGCGCAATGCTTTGCCATTCTTCCAGTTCGAGATCCTTCAGGGGAATGCCTTTCCGGGCGGCCAACTGGACGGCCTTCCCGACCGCGGCATGGGCTTCGCGGAAGGGCATGCCCTTGCGCACCAGGTAATCCGCCAGATCGGTGGCCAGCAGGGTCGGATCGATCGCCGCCAGCATTTTCTGCGGCCGAACGGTCATGGTCGCCAGCGTGGCCGCCAGCACCGGCAAGATCGCCAGCAGGGTATCGACGGCCTGGAAAACGGGGGCTTTGTCTTCCTGCAGATCCTTGTCGTAGCTTGAGGGCAGGCCCTTCAGGGTGGCCATGAACCCGGCCAGCAGCCCGATCAAGGCGCCGCTCTTGCCCCGCGCCAGTTCGAAGAGATCGGGGTTTTTCTTCTGCGGCATCAGGCTGGAGCCGGTGGAGAAGGCATCGGAGAGTTCGAAGAAGCCGAATTCGGCGCTGGTATAGAGCACCATATCTTCGGAGAGCCGGCTGAGGTGCAGACCAGCCATCGCAGCGTCGAAGAGGAATTCGGCGGCAAAGTCGCGGTCCGAAACGGCGTCCAGGCTGTTCGGCGCGGGTTCCGTGAAACCCAGCGTCGCGGCCAGCGCCTGGCGATCGATGTCGAAGGCCGTGCCGGCCAGGGCGCCGCAGCCCAGCGGCAGAATCGCGGTCCGTTCACGCAGGTCGGCCAGGCGATCCCGGTCGCGCTGCAGCGGCCAGAAGAAACTCAGCAGCCAGTGCGCCAGCGTGACCGGTTGGGCGCGCTGGAGGTGGGTGTAACCGGGCATCAACACATTCCGGCTTTGTTCGGCCAGGCTCACCAGCGTGCTTTGCAGCCCGTGCAGGGCGGCATCCAACTGCGGCAGGGTTTCCAACAGCCACAGGCGGAAGTCGGTCGCCACCTGATCGTTCCGGCTGCGCCCGGTGTGCAGCTTGCCCGCGGCCGTGCCGATGAGGTCGCCCAGTCGTCTTTCCACGGCGGTGTGGATGTCCTCATCCGATGCGCTGAAGGTAAAGGTTCCACTGGCAAATTCGGCCGCGATGGCGTTCAACCCGGTGACGATGGCCGTGTGTTCCTCGGCGCTGAGCACGCCGGCTTTTCGCAGCGCGCCCGCCCAGGCGATGCTGCCGCGCACGTCCTGCGCGGCCAGCCGCCGGTCGATGGGCAGCGAGGTATTCAGCGCCCAGGCTTTTTCATCGAGCTTGCTTGAGAAACGTCCGCCCCACAGGGTCATGGCAACTCCTTCGGGAAGTGATGCTCAGTCGCGTTTGAACTTCGAGTAATCCGGTTTGGGCATATCCAGCCCGGAGACCGGCAGACCGTTGAGCGCCCGCACCTTCAGGCTCAGGCCGAACAGGTGGATGAAGCCCTCGGCGTCGCTCTGGTCGTAGACATCTTCCTGGCCGAAGGTGGCGAAATCTTCGCGGTACAGGCTGAACGGGCTCTTGCGTCCGGCGCTGATGATGTTGCCCTTGTAGAGCTTGAGCCGCACCGTGCCGGTGACGGGTCCCTGGGTGCTGTTGACGAAGGCGTCCAGCGCCTCGTGGAGCGGCGTGAACCACAGCCCGTTGTAGGTCAGTTCGGCGTATTTGATGGCCATCATTTCCTTGTAATGCAGGGTCTGGCCGTCCAGCACCAGCGATTCGAGTTCGCGGTGGGCAAAGAGCAGGATGGTGCCGCCGGGGGTCTCGTAGACGCCGTGCGATTTCATGCCCACCAGCCGGTTCTCCACCAGGTCCGCCCGGCCGATGCCGTGTGCGCCGCCGATGGCATTGAGCACTTCGATGATCTTGGCGGGCGAGAGTTTTTCACCGTTGACGGCCACCGGGTTGCCGGTTTCGAATTCGATCTCGACGTAGACCGGTTCATCCGGGGCGCTTTCCGGCGAGGTGCTGATCTGGTACATGCTTTCTTCGGGTTCGTTCCAGGGGTCCTCGAGAATGCCGCCTTCGTGGGAGATGTGCCACAGGTTCGAGTCGCGGCTGTAGATGGATTTGATGGTGGCCGTCACCGGAACGTTGTGCTTGGCGGCATAAGCGATGGCGTCCTCGCGCGAGCGAATGTCCCATTCCCGCCATGGGGCGATGATCTTCAGGCGCGGATCGAGGGCCATCACGGTCAGTTCGAAGCGCACCTGATCGTTGCCTTTGCCGGTCGCGCCGTGCGCCACCGCATCCGCGCCGACTTCATGGGCCACTTCCACCAGGTGCTTGGCGATCAGCGGGCGGGCCACAGAGGTGCCAAGCATGTATTTGTGTTCGTACATCGCGCCGGCCTTGAGCATCGGGAAGATGTAATCGCTGGCCAGTTCTTCGCGAAGATCGTGACAGATGAGCTGGCTGGCGCCGCTGTTGATGGCCTTCTTTTCCAGTTTGGTCAGGTCCTCATCCCCCTGGCCGACGTTGCTGCAGAAACAGACCACTTCGCACCCGTAATTCTCTTTCAACCACGGAACGATCACGGACGTGTCCAGGCCACCCGAGTAGGCGAGGACGACTTTCTTGACAGACGGTTTTGGTTTGGAAATCATGGTTACTCCTTTTGGATAAACTCTCCGGCGAATAATGGGTTACCCCGGAAATTTATAAAAAAAGCAGCTCTCCGAAAAGGAGGGCTGCTTGGGTGGACTTGCGGTAAAAGTACGGTGCGGCGACGCTTATGCGGACATCCATAGCCAAAACTCCCAACCTTTTCGGGGAGAGGTGGGATGCGGACGACGGGAGCGGGGCATGACAAGATGTCTATACATATTGGGCGCAATTCTAAATACCGGACGTGAAATTGTCAATACTCGAAAAGAGTAATCTAGGGAAATGCAACGAAAAATCCTGTTTTGCAACTTTTCTCAGCGGAAAACGGTGCTCAACAGCAGCGACGCCAGCAGGATCAATACTTCCACGCCGAAAAGGGCGCCGAAAATGTAGCCGGCCATCACCCACGGGCTGGACGAAGGCGCGGCGCGCAGCGGCAGTCCCTCGGCGCGCAGGCGTACGGCATGCGCGGTTTGCTCGGCCCACTCGCGCAGCGAACGCTCGCCGCTGCCGACCCATGCCCAGCCGTCCGCGGATGCCGGCAGCACCAGACGCTCGCCCTGGAAGCCATCCAGCCAGGCACGCAGATCGGGAGATGGGTGGATGGCCAGCGATGCCGGCAGGACAACCGCCTGAAAAGCCGCCTGTTCCACCCCGGCCATCCCTTGAGCCAGGTTATGGACGGTCACGGGAATGTGCGGAGCCTGTCTGTGCAGGGCGGTTTGAACCGCGCCGAGGAACTCCTCCTCGGTTGCCAGCACCAGCACGCCAAACTGGCTCTGGCGCAGGGCCAGCGCCTCGGAAGCGGCCCGTCCATCGGCGCGCAGGCTAACCCAGTGGTAGGCCAGAAAGACCAGGAAGATCACCAGATAGGCGAGGTTCGTCAATGACTCGGTGCGTAGAGTCGCATTGGCGTTGCCGAACCAGACCTTGAACAGCGGCGACAGCACGCCCCAGGCGCTGACCATCGAGCCGATCACCCCGGCGAACAGGGCCAGGTAGAGATAGGCTTTGCGGATGGGCGAGCGGCGGGCGCGGTCTCCATCGTCGCCCGGCAGCGCGGCTTCGACCGCCATCGGGCGCCAGGCGATCAACCAGAGCGGCAGGCCGACCGCCAGCACCGCCAGGGCGTTGGCCAGGCGTCCTGATTGAGCGATATGCACAGCGGGGGACTGCATCATCTCACCGACCAGATAACCGCTTAGCAAAATCAACCCCGAAACCAGCGTGCCGATGCCGAAAGCGGACAGAATGTAATTATAAAGTCGGCGAAGCTCGGCCCGGCGGTTCGTAGCCGGGACCGTTGCAATCTGGCGTTGCAAAATACTGCCGTAATAAGCCCAAACGCCGCCCAGAGGTAACGCCAGTGAAAACGGCTGGCGAATATTGGATAGCGTTTGAGTCCAGTTCATGGACGCACCCAACAATTTGTTCAACACTCCAGCCAGCACCAACCCGGCGCTGGTCAGCACCGTGCCCACGCCGGCCAGCGAGAGGATGAAAAGAACCACCCAACGCAGCAGCGAATCGCGTTCCCCGGACTCGTCCAGGGCGGCCTGCATGCTGCGCCAGGTCAGCAGCCAGATCGGCAGCCCGGCGACCAGCAAGGTAACCGCGTTGGCGACCGTCACGCCCCGGGCGGGAATGATATCGCTCCCGGGTGTGAGAATATAAGTGACCAGCATCTGCACGCCCAGAATGGTCAGTCCCAGGCCGTAGAGCAGCCACACCGCCCGATACAGGCGGCGCACCTCGTTCGATACCGGAAGGACTTCGGGTTGGCGCCGGTCGCGCAGCAGAACGCTGAACAGGTAGACGGCTGCCAGCGCGTTGATCAGGAGGGCGATCCCGTTGTCCCATGGGTCTTGATTGCTGCCCACCAGGCGCCCGGCCACCGGAAGCCTGAATAGAATCAGCAGCAGACGGTTCACCAGTGCCATGCCGCTCTGCACGGCGGGAATGAGCGTTCCGGCCAGGGCCGCATAGAAAAAGACGCCGCGGGTGCGGTCGAGGCGTTCTTCCACGTCCCGGGCGGCGCTGCGCTGCGCCATGCCCCAGTGCAGCAGAAAGACCGGCACGCCCACCAGGGTCAATGCCAGCGAGCCGGCCAGATCGCTGGCCGTGCCGCCGATCTGACGCAGGTGAACGGTGGTTCGCGCCAGCCCGATGACGCCCCAAACGATCACCCCCAGGCTGACGAATGACACCAGATACACATAAATTCGACGGATGGTTCGCATATCGGCCTCCGATTATTCTTCCGGCACGGGCGCAGGTTCGAACTTGTTGGTATATCCCCCGAACCAACTGTAATCGCCATACGGATATGGCATGCTGGCGATCTTCCATTTCCCCTTTTCACGCACCAGGGCCACCGTCTGGATATCGCGGTACGGCGTTTCGAATACCCCGCCCGAATTATGGATGAGCGTGATGGTGATCACAACCGTATCCTCGCCGGGTGCCTGGGTATCCCCGATTTCCACCCCGGTTTGAAGGATACTGGTTTGCATCTCGGTCATCGCGCTCTGGAAGGCTGCGCGGGTGGGTTTGCCCTTCGTGGTGTCGGAGAGATAAGAATACGCCCGGTCGAAATCCTGCTTTTGCGCGGCGAGAAAGTAATTGCGCAGCACGCCTTCCGGGGTGCTTTCATCGCCGTACGCCTGCTGAACACCGCCGCGCGCCAAAAACAACCCAACCGCCAGCACGACCAGCAGGCCGATGCCGATCAATAGAAAGAGGAGAAAGCGATCCGTTTTCATGGGGGCTCCCAATGATCAAGGGTTCTGATTCCAGTCTAGGTATTTTACGACCGAAATACAAGCAAATCGGGGGACACTTGACCTGCGATTTGCTTTCCGGACGCGTTGGATTTTGACTGCGCAGGGTTTCGAGTGATCGCAATGATCAACATCGTTGATCTACTTGATTAATTAGATAGAAAAGTCGATAATATTGTCAATGATTTAACATCTTTCCTTTGAATCCATGGAGTCGAAGGTGAGCGATCCGGCGGATGACGAAGTTCATCAGATAGTCCAGCGGGTGCTTAAGCGCTACGCGGGGCTTTCGAATCAAAGCCCGGCTGCATCCGCCGGCGCCTCGACGCCTGTAACCCTTCCCCAGACCGATCCGAATCCAACTCTCCGCAAGGTGATCGCGATTGGCGCCGACCACGGCGGTTTCGAACTCAAAGAGATCCTCAAGCCCGAGCTGACCGCATTGGGCTATGATTACATCGACGTGGGCACCAACACCAAGGACGCGGTCGATTATCCCGATTTCGCGCATGAGGTCGCCAAACTGGTCAGCAGCGGCAAGGCCTGGCGCGGGGTCATGATCGACGGCGCCGGCATCGGGAGCTGCATCGTCGCCAACAAGGTGCCGGGCGTGCGCGCCGGCATGGCCTACGACTATTCCTCCGCGCTGAACAGCCGGGAACACAACGACACCAACCTGCTCACCCTGGGCGCCGGGTTGATCGGCGTCGCCCTGGCCAAACAGATTCTCAAAGTCTGGCTTTCGACCCCCTTCGGCGGCGAGCGTCACCAGCGCCGCGTGAACAAGATTACCGCTGTCGAAAAGCTTTATACGAAGTAGAGGCCACGATGGACCCTGACTTGAAGACGGTCGAGCAACTGGTCGAGATCATCACCCGCGAAGTGTTGGTTGCCATGGTCGAGCAGAAAGCGCGGGCCGCACTTCCACAGGGCCAGCAGTGCAAGCTGAATTGTGCCGAGGGACTGTGCGTCAAAACCTGCTTCGACCGGGCGGGGATGGTGGTGAGCGCCGGCGCTGAACGGCTTTCGTCCACCCTGGGCGGCGTCCCGCACGACCTGAACCTGGCGGGCCTGATCGATCATACGTTGCTGAAGCCGGATGCCACGCCCGACCAGATCGCCCAGTTGTGTTTCGAAGCCCGCAAGTACGGCTTCGCATCCGTATGCGTCAACCCGACCTGGGTTCCCTTATGCGCGCAGTTGCTGCAGGGCTCACAGGCCAAAGTCTGTACTGTGATCGGTTTCCCGCTCGGCGCGACCGCCTCTGCGGTGAAAGTTTTCGAGACCCAAAACGCCATCGATCACGGCGCAACCGAGATCGACATGGTGCTCAACATCGGCGCGTTGAAGGCGCGCGACCTGGACCTGGTGGCCAAAGATATCCGCGGGGTGGTAAACGCGGCCCACTCCCGTGGCCCGATCGTGAAGGTCATCCTTGAAACCGTCCTGTTGACGGATGAGGAGAAGACGATTGCCTGCCTGATTGCCAAGGAGGCCGGCGCTGATTTCGTCAAGACCTCCACCGGTTTCTCCAGCGGCGGCGCGACCGTGCATGATGTGGCCCTGATGCGGCGTGTGGTCGGCCCCGAGATGGGCGTCAAGGCCTCGGGCGGGGTGCGAACTTTCGAGGACGCCGAAAAGATGGTCCAGGCCGGGGCCACGCGAATCGGCGCCAGCGCCGGCGTCAAAATCATCCAGGGCCCCGCTGAAAAACCGGCCGCGCCATCAACCGCTGCGCCGGCTAAAACGTACTGAGGGGAATCTTATGCTGATTGCCAGAGTGATCGGAACGACGGTGTCCACCATCAAGGACGAAAAACTGCTCGGGCGCAAGCTGCTCATCGTTCGCCAGACCGACGAACGCGGCAGCCCGGTGGGGAAACCCTACGTCGCTGTGGATACCGTGGACGCCGGCATCGGGGACCTGGTTTTGACCTGCGCGGGCTCCTCGGCGCGCCAGACGGCCATCACCAAAGATACCCCGGTTGACGCGGTCATCATGTCGATCATCGATTCGCTGGAAGTGGACGGCGAAGTGGTTTTTCGCAAGACCTGATTCGACCTGTGAAGGGACCTGAACTTGGATCCAGACCTGTCTTCCATTCAAGAAGCGCGCGATACCGTCGTCCGAGCCTATGAGGCCTGGAAGGCGTGGAGCCGTGTCTCGCAGGCGGACGTGGACCGGGTGTGCGCGGCCATGGCCGAAGCCGGTTATCAGGCCTCCGAACGCGTGGGGCGCCTGGCCCAGGAAGAGACAGGCTATGGCGTAGCGGCCCATAAGAAACTGAAAAATGAATTCGGCTCGCGGGTGGTCTGGCAGAGCATCCGCGACCAGAAGACAGTCGGCGTCATCCGGCACGACCCGGATCGCCGCCTGTACGAGATCGCCTGGCCAATGGGCGTGATTGCCGCCCTGGTGCCCTCCACCAACCCGACTTCGACCGCCTTCTTCAAGGCTTTGATCGCGGTCAAAGCGCGCAACGCGATCATCTTTTCGCCGCATCCTTCCGCAAAACGCTGCATCTACGAGGCAGTCCAGGCCATGGCGCTGGCGGCTGAGAACGCCGGTGCGCCCAAAGGGCTGATCAATTGCCTGCAGCAGGTTTCCCTGCCGGGCACGCAGGAATTGATGTCGCACAAGTACACGGCCCTGATTCTGGCGACCGGCGGAACGGCCATGGTCAAAGCCGCGCATTCGGCCGGCAAGCCGGCTTACGGCGTCGGCCCGGGCAACGTGCCCGTTTACGTGGACCGTTCGGCGGATATCGAGAAGGCCGCGCGCTACATCGTGGCCTCCAAGGCCTTCGATTACTCGACCATATGCGCCACCGAGCAATCCGTCATCGCCGACCGGCCGGTGGCGAGCCGGCTGGCCGAGCTCATGCGCGCGGAAGGCGCCTATTTTACCAACCCGCAGGAAACGGACGCCCTGCGCCGGGCGCTCTTCCATCCGGACGGCAGCATGAACACGGCCGTGGTCGGCAAATCAGCCAGCTATGTGGCGGTGTACGCGGGTTTTCACGTGCCGCTGGAGACGCGCGTCCTGGTGGCGCCGCTGCTGAAGGTCGGGCGGGCCGAGCCGCTCTCGCACGAGAAACTGACCACGGTGCTGGGCTGGTACGAAGTGGACGGCTGGGAACAGGGCTGCGAGACCTCGATTGCTTTGATCCAGGCCGGTGGGCGCGGGCATACCCAGATTATTCATGCCAATGACGAGCGCGTCATCATGGCCTTCGGGCTGGAAAAACCCGTATTCCGCATCCTGGTCAACTCCATGGGCACGCTCGGCGCCATCGGCTTTACGACCGGGCTGATGCCTTCGATGACGCTGGGCTCGGGTGGCGTGGGCGGATCGATCACCGGCGACAACATCACCGCCTATCACCTGATCAACATCAAGCGCCTGGCGTATGAGACCCTGTCGCCGCCGCCCGAAGCGTTTTCAGCAGGTGAAATTCCGGCCGGCCCCGCGCCCGAGGAAATCGAGCGCGTCGTCCAGCAGGTGATTCATGATTTGTTGGAAAGTAAAACCTCCTATTGACCGTATCTGATTCCCAAACCGCAAAGGAAGGAACAAAATGGCTCAAGACACCTCTTTGATAGCACTTGGAATGGTCGAAACGCACGGGCTGGTGGCCGCGATCGAAGCCGCCGATGCGATGGTCAAGGCGGCCAACGTTACCCTGATTGGCTCCGAGTACGTGGGCGGCGGCCTGGTAACCGTCATGGTGCGGGGGGATGTGGGCGCCGTCAAGGCCGCCACCGATGCCGGCGCAGCCGCGGCCAAGCGGGTCGGTGAGATCGTTTCGGTGCATGTCATCCCGCGCCCGCACAATGACGTGGAAATGATCCTGCCCAAGCAGACCAAGGGGAGCATCGGCGGAAGAAACGCATAACCTCGATCACAATCCAGTGAAGAAAGAAACCCATGGCTGAAGTCTTTTCTTTACGCTGCTACTGTTATCTGGATCGGATGCAGCCCCAGTACGCCGCCTTTGTGGGCACGGTCACGCAGGGCGACCTGCCGACCGAGGGTATGGCAGCGCTGTACGTCGAGATGTCACCCGGCAACGAGGTCTTCCGGGTGCTGGATATCGCCGTCAAGGCGACCGAAGCCCGGCCGGGCGCGCAGATCGTCGAACGTGAGTTCGGCATGTTCGAGGTGCATTCGCCCAACCAGGCGGCCGTGCAGGAAGCCGGCCGGGTTGTATTGGAGCGGTTGGGATTGAACATCGAGGACCGCATCCGCCCGCAGGTGGTTTCGACGCAGGTGATCACGCACATCGATCCCTACCAGTCCCAACTGCTGAACCGTTTCCGGCGCGGCAGCATCCTGGTGCCCGGTGAAACCATGCTGGTCCTGGAATGCGCGCCGGCTGCCTATATCAACTATGCCTGCAACGAAGCCGAAAAGACGGCCAGCATCAAGCTCATCCATGTCTCTTCGGTGGGGCGCTTCGGCCGGATGTGGTTGTCAGGGAGCGAGGCCGAGATCCAGACCGCCAGGGATGCCGCAACCCGCGCCCTGGAGAGCCTGCATGGCCGGGAAGGCGGCTGAGCGAGGATCGACGGGAGGTAGGATAGGAGCGATCAATGCCCAAAGAGTTTCTTACAGAACGCGATATCGAGGACATGGTGAAACGCGGCATCCTGTCGCTCGAACTCAACGATCAGGTCGTGCTGACCGATCTGGCCTACGAGAAGGCCAACCGGCTGGGCATGCGGCTGGTGCGTGACCGGCCCGATGCCCCACCGGCCGCGCCGGTGCGGCCCTACATCGCCCAACAATTCGCCCGCCCGGCGACGCCCGCGGTTTCGCCGGCTTCGCCCCCGGCGTTCGCTGCTCCGGTTACGGCTGGCGCAGCTCAGACGGTCCCACCAGCTCAGGCGGATGGCGAAGCGGTTCATGATCGCATTCGCAACGCCGTGATCGCGCGCTTGGGCAGCCAGGTCGACGCGAACCTGGTGGATGTGATCATCACGCGCGTGCTCCAAAATACAGGAGTCAAATAAGGGATGCTGTTCGGAAGAGTGACAGGGACGGCGGTTTGCACGCTGAAATATCCGGGCACCGAAGGCCTGAAGCTGTTGATCGTCCAGCCGCTCGATCGCAAGCTCAGGCCGCTGGGCGCATATCAGGTGGCCGCGGACGTGGTGGATGCCGGCATTGGCGATCTGTGCGTCATGGTCCGCTCGCGCGAGGCCTCGCTGGCGCTGCCGGCCGTCAAATTCGTCCCGGTCGACCTGGCCCTGGTGGGAGTGGTGGACGAGTTGATCGTCCGCCCTGACGAGGGCTTCGATTTCACCCTGAAACGCGGTAATAACCGTTTTACCTGAGAGATAACGATGATTTTGGGCAAAGTGGTTGGGACAGTCGTGACCACCATCGGTCACCGCGATTATAAAACCCGGCGGCTGCTGGTGGTGCAGCCGCTGGGTTTGGCCGGTGAATCCCCCGAGGATGACTTCATCGCGCTGGACAACAGCCAGGCCGGCATCGGCGACACGGTGTTGGTGAACCGGGAAGGGAACGGCGCCCGTCAGGTGCTCAGGAACCCGGACGCCTGCGTCATTTCGGTCATCGTCGGCATTGTCGATTCGGCCTATATCGAAATCGAGGAAGCGGGTCAGCCCGTGCATTGAAAAAGGAGACGAACGTGAGCGATCATCGAGATTCCAGGAAGTCCCGCGCGGTATCGATCAATCTGGGTGACACCGAAGGACGGATCGAGGAAATTCCGGCGGTGCAGGAGGAACCACAAAAGGTGCGCTTCTCGTGCTGGGAACAGGGGCGTTTACTATCCCAACCCCTGGAATTGACCGAAAAAGAACTCCTGAATTTGTTGAAGGTCGCCATCCGGGTTGGCATCCTCTCGCCGGATTTCATCAAGGAGTTATCTTCCGAGTTTGAAATTTAATGACCGGATCGGGAAAGCCGCCGGCGTTGGCAGGATTCCCCAGGCGCAATTTTGAGTAAATGTAAAAAATGGATGTCAAAACCTGGCCTTTTGGTGCGTTAAAAACTGTCCCAGGACTCTGTTTTCATCCTATATAATTACTTATTCACAAACCTGGCGCACAGCCTGTCTTTACACGCGCGCCATCATCCCATTTCAATGCTGATATCTCTCCTGTCTTCTTTTCGATGTACAGGAAAGTGAGGAATTCGTACGAAGCGGCAGCCTTCCTTGATTTATCTCGCTCTGGCGGTTGTCGGCCTGATCCTCCTGGCTGGCAGCCTGGATCACCTGCGGTTCCAGGAAGGAACCCACATGCCCGTCGGCGGAGAGATCTCCTCGCCGGCCGCGGGCGGTCAGCCCATCGATCCCACGGTCGAGGAATTCGTGATTCCCTGGGCTTTGAAGGGGCTGATCTCGCTGGGGATTCTGGTGGTGGTGATCAACATCCTGATCGCCATCGTCAAGAACACATCCCTCAAGCAACTGCTCGCCCGGGCCGGCATTCTGCTGGCTTTGATTGCAATGGGTTACCTTTTGAGCCGCCTGGATGTCAGCCTGCCGGTGAATGAAAATTCTGTCACCCTCAGTCCGGTATCGACGGACGCCGGGGCGGGTTACGAATTCACAGCCTTGGGCGACCCACCCACCGGCTGGTTTCAGGTGGTCAAGGTCCTGCTGATCGTGACCGGCTGCCTGATGGGCGCCTGGTTGATCTTCAAATCCATCCGCGTTTCGCAGCCGGAGGACGCGCTGGCGCTGGAGGTCGGCGCCGCCCTGAAGGCCATCGAGGATGGAGCCGATTTCAGGGATGTGATTCTGAACGCCTACCTGCGAATGCTGCGCATCGTCAAAGAGGAACAGGGCATCGAGCGCGAAGAATCGGTCACTCCGCGCGAATTCGAAGCCTTGCTCACGGCTCGTGGCATCCCGCAGGAGCCGATTTTACAAATCACGCGCCTGTTCGAGAAGGCGCGTTACGGCAACAAGGCCCCGGAACCCGAGGATGAGCAGGCGGCCGTGCGCTGCCTGACGGCCATCCGCGAATCCTGCCTGGCGGCCCATGCGAGGGCAACGTGAAGCTTCGCTGGCGCTTTCTGATTGCCTTCCTGATCATCGCCGGGCTCATCGGCGGGTCGCTCGTCTTTCCTTCGATTGCCCTCAACGCCTTTATCAACCCGATCACCCGCGGGCTGTGGATGCTCTTCAGGTTGGTGGGCATGGTCGATCAGCAAGTCTACTGGGGACTGTTGGCGATCGTTGTTTTTGCGTTCAGCCTGCTGATCCTCCCCAGGGGTTCCGACCCATCCTCAGTACCGTTCACACCGGCGCCGCCCAGGCCGAAGGATGCCGTCGACGAATGGGAGCACTTGCTCGAAGGCGCCTCGAAATCCGGCGAAAATCGCAGGGCGCTGCAGTACCGGCTCAATTCCCTGAACCGTAAAGCCGACGAATTGGTCACGAACCGCGGCGTCGATGAATTCGTCCTCGAACCCAAGGCTGTCCAGGGACGCGGCGCAGCCGTTCGCCGCTGGCTTGGGGTGAAAAAACTGCGCCGGCATTTTGTTTACGCTGAAATCCTGGAGCCATTTCTGGCTGAAATCGAAATCCTTTTGGAGGTCCGTAATGATGATGTCTCCGACGAAAACCATGAGCATCGATGATGTAGCCGGCAGGACCGGATGCATCCTCGATGAAGTCGAAAAAGCGGTCATCGGCAAGCGCGATGTGCTGACCCGCATGATGGCGGCTTTTCTGTCCTCCGGCGGGCACATTCTGCTCGAGGATTATCCCGGCCTGGCCAAGACGCTGATTGCCAACAGTTTCGCCACCGCCCTGGGGCTGGATTTCAAGCGCATCCAGTTTACCCCCGACCTGCTGCCCGGGGATATCACCGGCGGTTTCATCCTCGACACCCGCCAGAATCAGTTCGTACTGCGCAAAGGACCGCTTTTCACGAATATCCTCCTGGCGGATGAGATCAACCGCGCTTCGCCGAAGACGCAGTCTGCCCTGCTGGAGGCCATGCAGGAATATCAGGTCTCGTTGGAAGGTGAAAGCCTGAAGCTGCCGTTTCCGTTCATCGTGATCGCCACCCAGAACCCGATCGAATACGAGGGCACCTTCCCGCTTCCGGAGGCCCAACTCGACCGCTTCATGATCCGGCTGTCGGTAGGTTATCCGTGCAACGAAGATGAGCAGCAAATCCTGGCCCGGAGAGCCGAGCGCAAGGAGGACGCAGTTGCCCTGCAGGCCGTCGTCAACCCGGAAGAATTCCTGGCGATGCGGGCGGCGGTCGAGGACGTCTTCGTGAACCCGGATATTCAAAATTACATCGTCCAGGTGACTGCGAAGACCCGCAAGCACCGCCAGATCGAACTGGGCGCCAGCCCGCGCGGTTCGCTGGCCCTGCTGAAGCTCGCCCGCGCCTGGGCGGCCATTCATAACCGGGATTACGTGATCCCGGATGACGTCAAGACCTTCATGCTGCCCGTGCTGGGTCACCGCATCCTGCTGGATCCGAACTTGTGGAATCGCAAAAACGCGGTGAATGAAGTCATCGATGGCATCGCCGCTTCGGTGCCGGTTCCGGTCACCTCGCCGGCCAAATGAACTCCAAGTCCAACCTGGTCCTGCTCGTCTTGATCGCACTCCTGCTGGGGGCGTTGATCAGCCGAAACGGCGCGCTGGCGCTCATGGCGCTGCCGTTCCTGGTCTATCTGGGCGTGGGGCGGCTGACCAGCCCGGAAAATCCACACCTGGTTGCGCGACGGTCGCCGGATCAGGCGCGCTGCAGCGGGCAGGAACCCATCCCTATGACCCTGAAGCTCGAAAACCAGGGCCAGGCGATCCCACGATTGCGGTTCGTGGAACCGATGCAGGAGAAGATGACCCTGGTCAACGGGATCATCGATCGCTGCGTGTATTTGCCCGGCGGACAGTCGTTGGAGCTGGGTTATACCTTTCAGGCTTCGCGCGGGCGGTATTCCTGGCAAGCCGTCGAGGTTGTGGCGAGCGACCCGTTCGGATTGTTCGAAAAAACCGTCCAACTGCCGGCTGCGGCGCAGGTGGTGGTTCTGCCTGCCGAATCCTCGATCGTGCAACTGCCGCTGCATGCGCAGCATACCCTGCACGCCCCAGGCTCCAATTTCTCGCGCCAGCCGGGAACGGGTGTGGATTTTTGGGGCGTGCGCGAATATTCCCCGGGTGATTCCCTGCGCTGGATCGATTGGCAGCGGGTGGCGCGTCACCCGGGCAAGTTGTTCTCGAAGGAGTTCGAGCGCGAGGAAATGGCGGATATCGGCCTGCTCCTGGATGCCCGGGCGATTTCCAACCTGAAGATCGGATCCAAAAGCCTGTTCGAATATTCCGTCGAGGCGACCGCCGCACTGGCTCGCGCGTACATCCGGGCCGGCAACCGCGTCTCCCTGCTCATCTTTGGGGGCAGCATGCGTTACGTCTACCCGGGGACGGGCAAGGTCCATCTGAACCGGATTCTGGACCAACTGGCGGCCTGCACGGGCGATGGCGACGAAACCTTCAACACACTTCGTTATATGCCAATTCGCATGTTTCCGAGCCGTTCGCTGATGGTTCTGATCAGTCCCCTGCAGGCCAAAGATCTGGAATCGTTGACGCGCATGCGTTCGGAAGGCTACCAGGTGGTTGTGCTGGCCCCGGATCCGGTCCGGTTTTCGGCGCTGGAGCGGCGGCGCAGCGAGGTTACGCCCTACGCGGTTCGCGCCGCCCGACTGGAACGGGCCGCGCTGTTTTGGAAAATTCGTCGGCTGGGCGTACAGGTCATGGATTGGCCGGTCGACCGGCCGTTTATTCGCATGCGATATCGGGAACACCGGCCATGAAGAAACCGGAACGCAATCTGCCCTTTTGGCTCTCACTCGTCGCGGCGCTGGCGCTGCTGGCGGTCGGCGCCGCAACAGCGCGGAACTGGGTCTATGCGCTGTCCATCTTACCGATTGCGATATTGGATGGACTGTCGCGCCGGTTCGGCTGGAGCTGGTGCCCGGCGGCCCTGCTTCTGGCGTATATTGCCCTGGCTGCCGGCGGGTTGTTCATTGGAATTTCTCCCGCGTTGGGGATTGCCGGGGCGGCGGCCGCCCTGTTTCACTGGGAGTTGAGCGAACCGCTCGCCAAAGGTTCCCGCGCTGACGAGTTCCCCCTGGCAGGATTGTTTTACCGGCAGCGTCTGCGTTACCTGGGCATCAGCACCGCAATGGGTTTGCTCCTGGCTGAATTGGGCCTGGTCCTGCGCGTCGATCTGCCGTTTGCGGGTGCCATTCTGGCCGCGGTGATCCTGCTCTTCAGCATCTATCGGTTGTTCCTCTTGCGACCCAAAAAGCCGTAAACCGATCGGTTGTATCGCGAATCAAACGGCGCCGGATCAGGTTCACCGGCGCTATTTTTAATGAGAATCGCGTGATGAATGGCCTGATACGGCCGAATGATTTCACCGGACTTCCCAAATCCTTTATAATCGGATCAAGGATGACGCCCGCTTCATCGATACCTCATCCTGCAACGATCCGGTACCGATTGATTAACACGATCACCTCAAGTGGAGAAGCTATGGGAAACAATCTCGAAGCCATGTTAAAGCCCGAATCCGTCGTCGTCATTGGCGCGTCGGCGACCGAGGGCAAAGTCGGCAACATTATCCTCAAACAGGTCATCAACGGTAAATTTCGCGTATACGGGGTCAATCCCAAAGGCTCCACTGCCTGCGGGCTGCCGCTTTATCCTTCGGTCTTGAATCTACCCGAAGTTCCCGACCTGGCCGTGCTGGCTTTGCCGGCCGGGCCTTCCGTGAGCGCTGCCCGGGAATGTATCCAGATGGGGGTGAAGGCCATCATTGCCGTCGCCGGAGGTTTCGGCGAAACCGGCGAGGCCGGCCGCGCGCTCGAAGAACAATTAGTGAAGATGGTGCGCAACAGCCAAACGCGCCTGCTGGGGCCGAACACGCTGGGCGTTCAGGTCCCGTCAAGCGGCCTGGATACGAATTTCCTGCCCATCGAACACATGCGCCGTCCCATCCGGGGGAACATTGCGGTCCTCTCCCAGAGCGGATCAGCGGCCATGGGCGAACTGGATGCGGTTGGGTTGACGGGCGGGGCGTGCATCTCCGCCTTCGTGGGTTTCGGCAACCGGGTGGACGTCAACGAAAATGAATTCATGGATTACTTTGCCGATGACCCGGAGACCGCCGTCATTGCACTGTACCTGGAAAGCTTTGCCGACGCGCAGGGCTTCATCGAGCGCTGCCGCCGGATCATCCCGCACAAACCGGTCGTCCTGTTGAAGGCCGGCCGTTCTGAAGCCGGCGCGCGCGCCGTACAGCTTCACACGGGGTCGCTGGCTGGTTCCGACCGGGTCACGGATGGCGTGCTGCGCCAGGCTGGAGTGATCCGCGTCTTCGACACGCCCGACCTGCTGGACGCGGCTCACGTCCTGGCATATGCAAAACCCATCCAGGATCGCCGGGTGGCGGTGCTGACCAACGGCGGCGGCTGGGGGATCGTGGCTTCGGATTTCATCGAATCCACCAACCGCGGCATCGGCGCGAAGCTGGCTGTATTGAGCGAAGAGACGAAGAAGAAGGTGGCCAGCGTGGCGCTGCCATACGCCGCGTTTCGCAATCCCATCGACCTGACCGCCAGCCTGAACAACGAAATGGCGGATGTGTCGTTTGCGGCGCTGCAGGATGACCCGGGCGTGGACGTCATCCTGTGCACGCTGGGCTACCAGCCGCCGGCGGTCGATGAGCGCCTGACGGATATCATCATTCACTGGGCCAGGAAGGGCAAGAAGCCCATCATCGTCATCCCGATCGGTTCGGATGTGGTCGTCAAGGCCATGCGGCGCTTCAACGAAGCCGGCGTTCCGGCGTATTCTTCCATCTGGCGCGGCGTGCAGGCCATCGACACCCTCGCCAGACGCGGCGAGTTCCTGCGGAAGATCGAAACCTATCCAAAAGAAGCCGTTGCCCAACCCGCGCGACCGGTGGCAAAGCTGCCCTTGAAGGCCGGCGTTCCGGCCGCCGAGAACGAGGTCAAGACAGCGCTCAACGAACTGGGCATCCGGGTGCCAAAATCCATCCTGTTGAAGGCTGGCCAGAAGCTGGATTCGGTTCCCCTTGCCTACCCGCTGGTGGTGAAGATTTGCTCGGCTGAGATCCTGCACAAGACGGAACAGAAGGGCGTGCTGCTCGGCATTAAGGATTGCGCCGAACTGGACGCCGCCGTGGCCGACATGCGCAGCCGCTTCGCATCCGGCGACATCCTGATCGAGGAAATGGTGGGCAAGGGCGTCGAGATGATCGTCGGTCTGATCCAGGATGGCACCTTCGGCCTATCGATCATGTGCGGCCTGGGCGGGATCACCGCCGAGCTCTACCAGGATGTCACCTTCCGCCGCCTGCCCATCACCCGCCAGGACGCGGATGAAATGCTGCGCGAGCTGAAGGGGCACAAGATGCTGGAGGGTTTCCGCGGTATCCAGGCCGACCGCGAGGGCTTTATCGAACTGCTGTTGAAAGTCTCGCAACTGGGCGAACAATACCGCGAGGATATCCTGCAGATGGATCTCAACCCGGTCATCGTCCAGCCGGATCAGGCCGTGGCGGTGGACGCCAAGATTCTGTGGAAGACGGATACAAAGTAGACTGCCCGGATTTTGTTACATTTTGAGAACACAAAAAGAGGCTTCTGATGGACAAACGCCGTCCAAAGAAGCCCCTTTTTATTATCGGAGGATTGGTGAAGCGATAATCTATTCGATCGGTTCGAACTTCAATCCATACACATCTTCTCCGGCCTGCTGGCGCACCGGTTCCCAACTGGGCCGCACTTTCATGCCCAACTTCAGGACGTCGATCGACTCGGCCTTGATCTGGCCCATGGCTTTGACCTTGTTCTCGAACTCGGCCACGCCGATGAGCAGAAAGCGCTGGTCGAAGCCCCACGGCAGGTTGTAGATGGCCGTATAGGTGAGCAGGCGGGCGTTCCCCTGGGGATGCAGCGGCTCGAATTCGCGGCCTTTGCAATCCAGGCAGCGGTCGTGGAAGGGGTAGTGGATGCGGCCGCACTTCTTGCAGCGATACGCCGTGATGGGAATCTCGCTTTGAGGTGTCTTTTTCATGGTTCCACCCTCTTCAACACGAACGAGACGACGTTGTTGCCAAAGCCGCCGAAGTTGATGGTGAAGCCGGTTTTGGCGTTCTTCACCTGGCGGTTCTCGGGCAGCTCGTGGCGCAGTTGATAGACGATATCCACCACCTGGGCCACGCCGGTGGCGCCGACCGGGTGGCCGCGCGCCTTGAGGCCGCCGGACATATTGATGGGAAGCTGCCCGCCCAGGCGCGTCTTGCCCGCGGCGGCGGCCTTGCCGCCCTCGCCCTTCTTGAAGAAGCCGACGTGCTCGCTCTCGGCGATTTCCAGGATGGTGAAGGCGTCGTGCAGTTCGGCCACGTCGATATCCGCCGGTTTCATCTTTGCCATTTCGAAGGCCTGCTGGGCGGCCAGCGTCACGGCTTTAAGGTCGGTCGGGTCTCCGCGCTCCTGCAGGGTGTGGGTGTCGGTGGCCTGGCCGAAACCGGCGATCAGCACCGGCGCTTTGGCGTGCTTTTTGGCCAATTCCAACGGACACAGCACCACGGCAGCAGCGCCGTCGCTGACCGGGCACAGGTCGTACAGGTGCAGCGGGTCGGCGGCGACCGGGTTGTTGACCACGGCGTGCGGGCTGTCGAAGATGCCCTCGCGGTCGAGAGTCATCTCGACGTGGGCGTATGGGTTCAGCGCACCCATTGCCTGGTTCTTCAATGTGACCGCCAGCAGGTGTTCGCGGGTGACGCCGTACTTTTCCATGTACAGGCGGGTGAACATGCCGGCCATGCCGGGCAGGGTGATGCCGTAGGGATATTCGGCCTGCGGGTGGGTCATGGTGGCGACGAAATCGGTGGCGCGCCAGCCGGTGACCTCGCGCATCTTCTCGCCGCCCACCACCAGCACGTAGTCATAATACCCGGATGCGACCGCCAGCAGTCCATTCTTGATGGCGGACGCGCCGGAAGCCGGGCCGTTTTCGACCACATCCGCGGCGGCCGGCAGCAGGCTGAGGCGGTCGACCAGCGAACTGGCAATCGAGGTCTGGTGCTGGAGGATGCCGGCGCCCATGTTGGCGACGTAAACCGCGTCAACGGACTTGTCCCCCAGCCCGGCGTCGTCGAGGGCCTTCAGGGAGGCGTAGGCCAGCATATCCATCAGGCTGTCTTCGTCGCGCCGCCCGAAGGGAATCATGCCGGCGCCAATAATCGCAACGTCTCGCATGGTGTCACCTGCCTTTCAAGCCGGAAATGCGCTCGCGGATGGTGTCGTCGTCGGCAAACTTGATCTCCGCCTCGGCTTCGGCCAGCAAATCCGGCGGCACGGGCCGGTCGCCGACCACCAGGCGGGGTTTGGCGGCATAGTAGATCTGGCGCGTCAGGCGGTAGGAATCGCCGCCGCCCAGTTCGTGCGGAATGTTCGTCTTTTCGAGCGGGTATTCGATCATCCAGCGCCGGAAGCCGATCGGGCTCTCGGCCACGATGAGCACCTCTTCCTGGCCGAGGTATTCGATGTGATGCTCCATCTTGGCGGCGAACAGGTGCGAGCCGATGCGCAAACCGCGGTCGATGGCCAGGGTGTGGTAGCTCATGCCGACCTTTTCATCCACCATGCGGCTGTTGACGATGCCCACCAGGTAGCCGTCCACCTGTCCCAACAGGCAGAACTCGCTCTTCACCCGGTAGCGGTACCAGGCCAGCAGCTCGCCGTAGAGACGCGCGCTGACGATATCGTAATAATCGCGCTCGATGGACAGGCACGGACGCACAGAATGCAATATGGCCGGCACGTCCTCGCGTTTGGCCTGGCGCACGACCATTCTTCTGCCGTTCGCCAGGGTGATCACCTTGGGTGGGTAAGGCGCCATGGGTAATTGTTCTGGTCGCAAGACGGCTTCGAGTTCCATGTCGATGGGCATAGGGTTTACTCCCCTTTCAGATCCAGGTTCTCCTGGCTGATGCGGTTGATGCGTTCGATGTGCGCGCCGTCCATCGCGTCGCCGAACTTGGTCTTCGGCATGCCGGCCTTCTTCGCCATCAGGTCTGCGTATTCATCGTCTTCCAGGATGGCCACGCAGCGTCCGATGCAGGATTCGCCGTCCACGAAGCGCCAGGGGAAGAAGCCGACGGGCACGCGCCGGTTGACGATCAGGTCGATATCCCCGCCGATGCACTCGGCGTGGACGATGCCGTAGGGGAACATCTCCAGGTGCATGAGCTGGTACTTGCTGTCATCGAAGAATTCGGCCAGCGGTTTGCCGTATTTCTTGCGGAACACGCGGTCCGCCTGACGGGCCTGGCGCGGCATCCAATCCCGGATGATGGTGTTCATCGGGTGATCGGCCGATCCGCAGTCCACGCCGATCCAGCGCAGCTTTTTACGTTTGGCCCATTCGGCGAACTCGCGGTCCGGGCCGGGGTGCATGACCATATAGCGCACTTCGTCGGCGGTGGGCATGTCCCAACCGAAGTGGTGGTAGCCGGTGTGGATGATGAGGATATCCCCCTCGCGCACCTCGACGCGCTCCTCGACCATCCGGCTGGTGTAGACGTCGTAATCGCCGCAGGCGTCGCTCAAATCGACGACTGCGGCTTCATGCACCAGGTAATCCATCTCCAGCGAGGCGATGTCCTTGCCGGGGGTGTGGAAGTGAATCTCGCCGTCCAGGTGTGTGCCGAGATGGTTGGAATGGGTGATGACCTGCCCGTTGGCGCCGTTGGGCGCCAGGCGCTTGAAATACTTGATCTGCAGGGGTTCGTAAGTTGGCCAGGGAGGTGTGGCAATCCCCAGCGGGATGGTCAAATCCAGGAATTTCATATCATTTCTCCTTTCGGGTAGGATGAAACCTGGGTGGATTCGGAAGAACCAGGTCGTTTTAAAGGGTCATTAAATAGTCGAAGGCATCCCGGAAGCATTTCTCGGGCGCGCGCAGAATGCCCGCGCCGACCATGCCGATGCCGGGATCCTTGTGAGCAATGCCGGTGTTGATCTGCGGCAGAATGCCAGTCTCCATAACCTTACGCACGTCGATGCCCAGCGGCGTGCCGCGGAAATTCAAAGCCGGGATGGTGAAGCCCTTGTGTTCTCCGGCGGTGATTTCATACATTTCGAGCGTGGTCTGGGTGGCAAGCTGTGGGCTGCCACCGACGAACTGGACGATGGCCGGAGCGGCAGCCATGGCCATGCCGCCGTAACCGGCGGTTTCGGTGATGGTGCTGTCGCCGATATCCGGGTTGGCATCTTTCTCGTTGTACTGTGGAAAGTAAAGTCCCTGAACCACCCCGGCCGGCGCGGTGAACCAGCGCTGCGGAGCCGCGGCCAGGCGAATGCCGAAATCGGTGCCGTTGCGCGCCATGGTGGTGACGAGGGTGCTGCCGGCCACGCCTTCGGCCGGTTCGAGCAGGGCCTTGCCGGTGGGCATGCTCAGGTTCAGGAAAAAGTGATCGTTGCGGTCGATGAACTCGATCACCCGGGCCAGCGTTTCGTTGTCGCGGTTCGTGCGCGCCAGCGCCGGTCCGATGGCGCGCAGGAACAGCGACGTGGCGGCGCGGTTGCGGTTGTGGCATTCGTCGCCCATGTGCAGCGCCTGCGCGATCAGGCTCTTGATATCGATGCCGTCCGGCAGGGTCTGCAGGGCGCGGTCGAGCACCGGGTAGAGGTCGGTTTCCATCCACTTCAGGCGGGCGGTCACTTCGGGCCCCAGGCCGCCGTAGCGCAGCACCTTGCCCAGGCCTTCGTTTTGTGTGCAGAAAGCCCGGTTGCCGAAGGTCTTGTTCTCGAGAATGAAGACCGGCATGGAGGGCGAAACGACGCCGGCCATCGGCCCGACGGCGTGATGGTGGTGGCAGGGGGAGAACTCGATCTCCCCTGATGCGGCCAGGCGGGCTGCGTCGGCTTCATCACCGGCCAACCCTTCGTAGATCAACGCGCCCATCACCGCGCCGCGCTGCGGGCCGCACATGCGCTCCCAGGTGACCGGCGGCCCGGCGTGCAACAGCATGCGGTCGTGCATGCCTGGGATGACGTCGCGGGCGATGCCCATGCCGCGCAGCGCGGCTTGCCCGCGCTGGATGCGCTCGATGCATTCCCGGTTGGCGGCGTCGATATCCACGCCGCTGCGGGTGCGGCGCAGGTGGGGGATGCCCTCCTGCGGTGGTCGCCAGTCCAGGTCGATCACCTTGACGCCCTGGTCTTTGACCGAACCGGCCATGGAGGTCAGTCCGACGTTGAGGACGATCAGTTCTTTTCCAAAGAGGTCGTTGACCTTGCGCATAGTCTTATTCTCCGCTCAGCCGGAAACGATCGACCCGGCGAGATAAGCCGCGGCGGCGTTGCAGTCGCAGACGAATGCGCCGCTGGCTTCGAGCGTGGCAATCGTCCGGCCCAGGCCCTGCGGATCGCCCTGCGTGCCGGTGACGGACGCCACCACCGCCAGTTCGCGAGCGCCAGTCCTGGCCAGTTCGCGCGCCTGGCGAATGGCCGGGGCCAGCTCACCGGCCGGGTCGGGGTGCGCACCGTAGCCCAGCACTACATCCAGCAGGATAACGGCGGTTTGCGGATCGCGTGCTTCCTGCAGCAGGCGGCGAATGCGCAGGCTGTTGTCGATCATGGGGTGCGGACGCCCGACGGTGAACTCTTCCTCGCCCAGGTCGACGGCGCAGTGGCCGCTGCTCCGGGTCGAATCCGGCATCGTCAAACCGCCTGGCAGGGGGGCGTTCGAAGAGACCGGTTCGTGCAGCAGGTCTTTCCAGATCACCTGAGCTTCGTAGCACAACGTTCCGCCGGAATATAGCCCGCGCAGGTAGCGCTGCGAGGCGGCCAGCCGGCCTTTGATTTCGCGGGCCTGCCGTGCCAGTCGGATTTTCTCTTCCTCGAGCTGGGGCTGAATATCGCCGGTTTCCGGCCGCAGGGCCTGCACCGCCAGCAGGCTGCATTCCTGCAGGGTGCGAGCCGGGATGACATTGGCCACCAGCGGCATGGATTTCAAATCGCCGCCCAGGAAGCAAACCACGGTCGGTTTCTCACACGCGGCGGCCTGCTGGAGAATGCGGCGGGCAATGTCCTCAGCCGGCGGCTTGGAGATCAGGACGAGCACTTGCGTGGCCGGATCCGCCTGCAACGCGCGCAGTGCCTGCAGGAACATCCGCCCGCCGACTTCCTGCTTGAGGTCGCGCCCGCCGGTGCCGATGCCCTGGCTGAGGCCCACGCCGCGCCGGGCGAGCAGCGAACTGACCTCCTGCAGGCCGGTGCCGGCCGCCGAGACGATGCCCACCGGGCCGTGCGGCAGGACGTTGGCAAAGCCCAGCGCCACCCCGTTGAGGATGGCCGTCCCGGCGCCGGGGCCCATCAGGAGCAGGCCCTGGTCGCAGGCGTATTCCTTGAGGGCGATTTCATCCTCCAGCGAGACGTTGTCGCTGAAGAGCAGCACGTGCAGGCCGTGCAGCAGGGCTTCCCAGGCTTCGTCGGCGGCATAACGCCCCGCCACCGAAATCACGGCCAGGTTGGCGTCCGGCTGCAGCGACAGCGCGCTGCGCAGTGTTTTGGGCTTGAACGAACCGCCTGTCTCCGGCGCAGCCTTCTTTTTCAGCAGCTCTTCGGCCTTCTCCAGGGCCTGCGCGGCGCGGCCGGCATCCCCGGCTTTGACCGATATGACCAGGTCGTTGGCGTTGGCGGATCGGATCTCGGGGGTGAGCAGCCCGGCGCCCGCCAAGATGGCTTTGTTGGCTTCGGTCGCCATGACCACGGCCGCGTCCAGCACGCCTTCCAGGCCGGAGAGCTCGCTGGCCACCAGCATCAGGCTGACCGAATCGTGGTATTCGCTTGGTTTGATCATTGCCTGGATAATCATTTTGATCCTTTCACGATGCCGGCATCCAGCATGGCCAGGTAGATTTTCTCCGCGGTAAAGGGCGGCCCGTCGAAGCGCAGGCCGATGGCATTGTAGATGGCGTTGGCAATCGCCGGGACGGTGGCCACCATCGAATGTTCGCCAATGCCGCGCGCACCCCAGGGGCCGTCATCCTGCGGGACTTCGACCAGGATGGATTGGACGATCTTCGGAATATCCGCGGCGGTGGCGATGCGGTAATCCACGAAACTGGGATTCTGTACGTAACCATCCTTCAGCTTCAGACATTCGAATAAAGCTGAACTCATGCCCTGCACCAGACCGCCTTCCATCTGCGCCTTCACCAGTTCGGGGTTGATGGCCTTGCCGACGTCGAAAGCCGCCACGCCTTTGAGAATTTCGATCCGCCCGGTATCCAGGTCCACTTCCAGGTCGATGGCCTGGGCGCCGGTGGTGTAGTGGACGACGGCGTGCTCGCCCTGGCCGGTTTCCGGATCCAGGCCGGTGACATCGCTGGGAATGAAATTACCGTGCCCGATGATGGGCCCACCCATCCAGCCTTTGCCGCCTTCCTTGGGGAGCCCCTGTACGGCAAAATTCTTGACCGGTATCTCGCGCTCACTTTTATATGAGACCACCATGCCGTTGACGATATCCAGATCATCCGGGGATTCATCCCAGGCTTTCGCAATCAGCTCCAGTACCTGATGACGCGCATCCTGGGCGGCTTTAATGATGGCGTTGCCGGTGCTCCAGGTGATGCGGCTGGCGACGGTTTGCCATTCGTATGGACTGTAGCGCGTGTCCACCGGCGTCGCCAGGCGCACGCTTTCGTAGGGCACGCCGAAGGCAGCCGCGGCCATTTGAGCAATCACCGTGAAGGCGCCCTGGCCGAGGTCTTGCGCGCCGATGCCCACGGTCAGCACGCCATCTTCAGCCAACTTGATCCATGCGCTCGATCCGGCGTTACCGGGCATGGCCGGGGCCTTCCACATCAGCGCCAGACCCTTGCCGCGGCGTTTGTTGGGCGCGCTGGGTGGGGACTTTTCGCCCCAATCGATGGCTTCAGCGGCCTTTTCGAGACATTCTGAAAGGCCGGTGGGGTGCATTCTTCCGCCGGTGGGCAGGATGCTGTTGGCTTTCAAACAATTCCTGCGTCGAAATTCGACCGCGTCCATGCCGATTTGCCGCGCCAAGTCATCGATGCACTGTTCCAGACCGGCGTGCATCTCGGGCATGCCGAAACCGCGCATCGGGCCGCCGACCGGATGGTTCGTATAAACGCAATAGCTGTCTGCCCTGACATTGGGCACTTCATAGGGACCGGTGCAACTGTAACCGGCCGCGCGGGTGATGTTTACGCCGTATTCCGTGTAAGCCCCGCCATCCCAGTAGAAGGTGTTCTCCATAGCCAGGAGCTTGCCGCTTTCGTCGCAGCCCATCTTGAGGTGCGCCACCATCCCCTGACGCACGAAGGCGGTATAGAATTCCTCTTCGCGGGTCAACAGCAGCTTGACCGGGTAGCCGTTGACTTTGGTGGCGATGGCCACCGCCAGCGATTCCATGCTCACACCGGCTTTGCCGCCGAAGCCGCCGCCGACCAGCGGCGCGATCACACGCATGTTGCTCTGGCTGACGCCCAGCGCCTCGGCGATGAGGTCGCGCTGGGCGAAGGGGGATTGCGAGCTGTCCCACAGGGTGATTTCACCATCTTCGTCGACTTTCGCGATGGCTACGTGGGGTTCGATGGGCACATGCTGGATATGCGGAATGCGGTAATGGCGTTCGATGACCGCTTTGCATTTTCCCCAGGCGGAGGCGACATCCCCTTTGCGAATCTTGAAGTGGTTCGAGATATTCGTGCCCGCTTCGGGCAGGATGAAACTGGCCACGGCGTACTGGCCCAGATCTGGATGGAGTAAAGGAGCCTGCGGGCTGGCGCCGAATTCGGGGTCGAACACGGGCACCAGGGGTTCATATTCCACATCGATCAGGGCCACTGCCTGCTCGGCAATGGCTTCGGTTGTCGCGGCCACGCCCGCCACCGGATCGCCGACGTAGCGCACCCGGTCGCGGCAGAAGATGTGCCGGTCCTTGAGGTAAAGGCCGATGTATCCCTCGAAATCGTCGCCCGTGACGATGGCTTTCACCCCCGGCAGGGCGAGCGCTTTGGAGATATCCACTTTCTTGATCAGCGCGTGCGGATAGGAGCTACGTTTGATGCGCGCATGCAATAACTTGTTGCCAAACTGGATATCGTCGGCGTAGAGCCCCTCGCCGGTAACTTTTTCACGCGCGTCGATGCGCGGTTTGCTCTCGCCTACGGGATCGATTGATTTTCGAGCGAAGTTTTTTCCCATGCAGCACCTCTTCAATTCTTCGGTGGGTCTCGTGGGCTAAAGCCCACCCTACCCACTCTACCAACCCTACCAGCCCACCCTACCCTTTGGCGGCTTGCTTGACGGCTTCGATGATGCGGAAATAACCCGTACACCGGCACAGATTGCCGACCAGGGCTTCTTTGATTTCCTCTTCGCTCGGCTCCGGATTGCGGTTGAGCAGCGCGCGCGAACTGATCAGGACTCCGGGCGTGCAGAAACCACACTGCACGCCGCCGGCCTGAATGATGGCTTCCTGGACGGGGTCGAGCTGGCGATCATTTGCCAGCCCTTCGACGGTGGTCACTTCGGCGCCGTCGCATTCGACGGCCAGAACCATGCAACTGTTCACTGGCTCGCCGTTCAGCAAAACTGTGCAGGCGCCGCATTCTCCGGCTGAGCAGCCGTTTTTTGTGCCGGTCAAGGCCAACACTTCACGCAGCAGAACCAAAAGCGTCATATTGGAAGGCACGTTGACCTGCTCGAGATGGCCGTTGACGGTAAGGTGGACCGGGTGGATTGCCATGGATTCCTCCCAGAATTTCACAATTTATTGAAGGATTTTCTTCCACACCGCGGTGAGCGCTTTTTCGGTCAGACTGGCGACCATCAGCTTGCGGTAACGGGCGCTGCTGCGGATATCGTCGATGGGCTTTGTAGCTTCACTGGCTAAATGCGCGGCCCGATGGAGGGTCTCAGGTGTGATCGGCTGCCCGAGTAGATAAGTTTCGGCTTCCACGGCGACCAGCGGCACCGGCGCGACCGATGCCAATACGATGCGGAAATGGGCGCCGGACGGCAGGCCGGGATCCGGGCTGCCCAACACGGTCACGCCCACGATGGACAGATCGCTCAACCGGTTGCGGCCCAGTTTGAGATAAACCCCGGCGCAGCCCCTGGGCGGCAGGGGGAAACCGACCGCGGTGACGATGTCGCCGGGTTTGAGTGTGGTTTTTCCGGGCCCCACAAAGAAATCGGAAAGCATTTCGCGGCGCGGTCCGGCCGTTCCGTGGATGTGCAGAAAACCGTCAAGCGCGAGGCAGGCGCCAAGGGTATCTCCGGCCGGTGAGGCGTTGCACAGGTTGCCGACGATGGTCGCCCGTGTGCGCAGTTGATAGCCGGCCACCGAGCGGCAGGCTTCGGCCAGCAGGGGATAGATGCCCTGCACGTCGGGCGAGGCGATCACCCGGTTCATGCTGACGGCCGCGCCAATGGTCAGCCCGGTTTGAGGATCGAAACGCAGTTCATTCGTCCCGTCCAGGTTCTTGACGTCCACCAAAAAGCGCGGCGACAGGACGCCATCGCGCATGCGAACGAAGAGATCCGTCCCGCCCAAAAAGGGGCGCGCCTCGTCCGCATGTTCGGATAGAAACCGGCTGGCCTCGGCCAACGTTTTGGGCTGGATGTACTCGAAAGCGGGAAGCGATGGATGCGTGATCGTGACCATATGGGGTACCTCCGCATCGATGGCTGAAGGATTTCGATGAGACCATTGCGACTCGTTGTCCCCCGGTCGCCGTCTGTTTGTTATGGATTGGATACTATTGATTATTACACAAATTGTAATTTATAGTCATTTAGTATAAGGATCAAAATGGCATAGCCCCCAAGCCGGCTAAAGAGAATTCGAATTGAATCCGTCGCCTGCCGTTCCCCTTGCCTGTACTGGGTGGAATCGGGGTGTGTACCTTCCGCCCCATGAGAGTCTCCTGGTACCGGTAAGGGCAATTCATGAATTGCCCTTACCAGTACCATGACGCTATCCAAAACGGGATAGCGTCATGGCTTTACGCCTGCTACGCGAGGCAAAATTGGGCCAGGATTTCCTGCAATATCACGCTTTCTTCGTCCGTCGGCATGACCCAAATTTGCGTCTTCGAACGGGCGCTGCTGACCCGCGAAGCCCTGTCGAGCGGGGCATTTACGTTCTTCGCGGCATCGATTTCGACGCCCAGGTTTTGCACCCCGCCGCAGACCTTGGCGCGCAGCTTCCAGGACTTCAAGCCCACGTCGTCCGTGAACACGATGGCATCCGCGCCGTCGAGCAGCCAGGTATACGCGCCCAGGTAGGTTTCCAGACGGTGGGCGTATACGTCGTACGCCAACTGGCAGTCGGCGTTGCCCTTTTCGCTCGCCTCGATGATTTCCGGAAGGCTGGATGAAAACCCGGACAGGCCGATCAGACCGGACCGGTTGTTGAGGATCTGACTGACCTCATCCGGAGACGATCCATTGCGGATCATCTCGAGCACTATTTCGGGATCGATATCCCCGCTGCGGGTGGACATGACCAACCCGGCCAGCGGTGAATAACCCATCGAGGTGTCCAGGGGCAGGCCGTTTTTCATCGCCACCACGCTCGAACCGCCGGTGCCCAGGTGGCACAGGATCAATTTCAACTCCTCGAGAGGCTTTCCCATCAATTCGAGCATCCTGGAAGAAACGTATTGGTAGGAGAGGCCGTGAAAGCCGTACTTATAGTAGCCATACTTTTCAACCAGATCCCGCGGGATGGCGTATTGTTTGGAGACTTCCGGCATCCTGGCATGGAAAGCCGTGTCGAAGACGGCAAACTGCGGAACGTCCGGAAATTGCTCCAGGCAGACTTCGATGACGCTGTAGGAATTCGGATTATGAATCGGCGCAAAGGGCAGGCACTGCTGCAACTTCTGCAGGACCGGTGGGTCGATTTGAACGGTTTTGTCGAAGAAGGTGCCCCCGTGTACGAAGCGGTGGCCGATGGCATCCACGCTGACCTGCAGTTCTTTCAGGATAGCAATGATCTTCCCCGCAGCCTGGCGATGGCTGGACAGATCGGTTTTTTGCGAACCGGCGCTAATTTTGGATTTCCACTCGATGAACGCGTCTGCCCGGGTTTGGGTGGCGACATTCTTGGCCTTTCCAGAGACGAGCACGACCGGTTGATCATGACCGGAGGTTTGATAAACTTTAAACCCCTGCGACGAGCTGCCACAATTAAAGATCAGGATATTCATCCAAGCATCTCCAAAGTATTATGGATACTCTACTGTTAAAACACCAATCGCATGCCGAACTTCAGGTCAAGAATCTATATCGAACAGACCTTTGATTTTCGGCTAACAGTATACTCCCGGACTCCCGGGTTGAAATTCTTATTTTATGAATGGATTACAAAAATCACCCGGGGAAGGAATTTTCTCAGGTGATTTTTTGATTACAAATGACCTGTGGTTTCAAAAGAATGATCGTTCAATCCGGTTTTCGATTGTAAAAAACCATATCGTTCAGGTCAGTCTCGGCCTGGCTGATCTTACTCCGATAGACATCCAATTGGTCCTGGAGGGTTTTCCCCGGATGGCTGGCCTGATAACCGGCGATCATCTGGTCGAGCCAGTTTTGCATGGTCTCGGGGTCCGGAGCTCGGTACGCGCCGTCGAGCAGGATTTGATCCATGGGAAGCCTGGGCGGCATGGGCGGATAGGCACCCCGGGCATAACCAAAGACGATCGTCATCAACGGCACGGCGCCGTCTGGCAGGTTCAGCGTTTCCTTGAGGTATTTTGCATCCAGAATTCCGCTGCGCCCGGTCTCGGACAGCATCACCGAAGAAACGCCCAGTGCTTCGGCGGCGATGTTCATATTCATGGCCGCCAGCGAAGCATTGATCACCCCGGTGGTGTATTCCGTCAGCGGACGGAATGGAAAATCTTCGATCACCTGGTGGTGGCGGTGCGTATCGCTGATGACGATGACGGCCCGATCGCCATGAAAAGGGATCGAATGTCCGAAGGTCAGTCGCCAGTGGTCGTTATCGAATACGGCAAAGGTCCAGGATTGCAAATTGACCGTCGAAGGCGCCAGGCGGCCGGCTTCGAGGATGGCGGCAAATACATCCGCGGGAATCGGCTGCTGTGAAAAGGAGCGGATGCTGCGCCGTTGATAGATCACCTTCAACAATTCGTTGTCCGCCAGCGACGGCGGCATGTTCGGCCTGCCGCACAGAATTTTCACCAGGCTGCGGACGGTTTTGGCCAAGCCGAGATTGGTTTTCATGGCTCAATTTCCGCTTTGTTCTTTCCCTTCCCCAGTACCGAGACGAAACCGCCGAACAATCGATATTCATCCATCCGGCAGGAGTTGACAAACTTGCCGTCGTAGATGGTGATATCGGGACAACTGTCGCACATATCGGCGCGGCCATCGGGTTGGATGTCGGGGGCCTGAATGATGCCGATGCTCTGGACAAAAACGCCATCGAACAGATGCGAGGGATTATGCAACACATCCATCCAGCGCTGGTACCTTGCGCGACGGACCATCCTGTCCCAGCCCGAAAGCCAGAAGATTTTGGAGCCGATCCGGCTGGAGGTGAGATAAGCCAGATAGCGCCCTTTTTGCAGGTGGTGGCCGACCTGGGCAAATTCCATTGTCCGTTTGCCCACCGATCCGTACATGCGATGGGGGCTGCCGATCATCGCGCCCATCAGCCATTTATAACTGTCGTGCCGGATACTGCCGCCCAGGTATCCGGAGGCTTCATATTCCGGGAAGTTATCCTGGATGATCTGGTGAACTTCCGGGGCTGTGATGAAGTGCTCGTGGAAGGATGCGCGCGTGTAACTCAGTTTCTTCAAATCCACCTGTTGATCCTTCAGGTCGGTGGCAATGTTATCCTCAGTCGTGGCGGTACGGTAGGTGATAAACACCAACCCCTGGACTATCCGAATATTCGCCTGTCCCCAGCGGATGATATCCGGGATTTCGGAATACGTTTCCGGATAGACCGTCGAGTTGAAGATCAGGAACAGGCCACCTTCGGCGGCCACCATGTCGGCAATGTGCTGGCGGAGTGCGTTGTGATCTTTTTCGGTCTTGTTTTTCCAGCCGGGGCGATTTTGATGGCTGTCGACATGCATGGTGAAACCGGCCAGCCCGGCCTTTTTCAGATCATGCAGCAGTTTGGGCTCGAGCGCCAGGCCATTCGACAGGATGATCGGCTTGACGCCTTTGTGAGCGATGTAGGCTACCAGATCGGTGATCTGCGGGTGGAGCAGCGGTTCACCGCCGGCGATCGAGAAATTATCCGGATTGCGCCACTTGATGAAGAATTCCACCTCATCCTTGAGCTGTTCAAGGGGTTTATGTCCGGTCATGTACTGGCGGTAACAACCCTCGCAATGGATATTGCAAATATCGGTGACTTCGATCCACGCGATGGGGTTGTCGTTCATCGACCACGGCAAACGGTAGTATTCTCGTTTTTCAAGCATCGTTCCTCCCAATGTGCCCTTCGATACAATTTACCCTTTGAGTTTCGGCTATTTGATCTGTCTGGATGGATCTTTCAACCCATTTGGCTGGGGTTGGCATTCTTGTCTGGCGCGGGCGCCGTTTCCTGGTTGGCGCAAAGGATGTCATCGGTATGGGAATGCATTGCGACCAAACCTAAAGTCAGGTCAACTGGGATGGCTATCTCAATGAAGGCCTTGGTATGTAAAATTACACAAGTAAGTCAAATGACCGTCCATAAGAAAATACTCGACAGCCGGTAATCGATTTTCCCCCACGCCTTTTTCGAGCTGATTCATAAGGTTTCGATAAACCGCTTTCAAAGATTATAGCGCACTAATTGATAATAATAATCTATGTAAATCAAAGATATCGTCGATTGGGTTCGATCAACGAACCGGGTATGTTCAACCCTAGACGATCACGGGGCGATCAGTCATCTCAACAGGGGTTGAACCTGTTTGCCAGACCTGGAAAGTCTGCACAGCCCCGCCGGGCGAGATGGTTTTTTTGAGCTTATTCGATGAACAGGCCTGACCTGAGCGAACCTCCATCCTTCCAGACCACAGCGCGCCATGTGGTTTGTCCTTCTCACCATGGCGCGCTGCGATTTTGTCTGGTCGTTCAAACTGTCCTAACCGGCGGCAACCGGTTCGTTTTCCTCAATTTGGTCTTCACCGTCTTTGCCCCCGGCCGCGGGCAGATCGGGTAAATCGGCCATCTTGTTGTTCGACGGGACGGCTCTGTGAATGTAGTAATTTTGCCAGATGCCGTTGGTGATGTCTTCGAATTCGCGGTTGTAGGCCACCAGTCCATTGGTGTAGGCCGGGTCGGTCAGCGTTTCGGCTGCATTGGCGTCGGTCGGCTCGGGTTCATATTTGCGAATCAAGGCCTCGAGTTCAGCATGATGGTCTCGATTGGGGCAAGGCGCCAGCCCGTTGCGGGTCTCCTTCTTATAATCCAACTGCCACTGGCGCACGGAGCGGAAGAAAGGTTCCTGCCAGACGTCGTTGAGGTTGCCACCGCGCGCGTAGATATCCTGGATGTTGACCGGAGAATACGGCATGAAGACGCAGGGTGTCATAGCCCCATTCCAATCGACGTAGAAATACCCGCCCGCACCGTGCCCACCGGCCGAGAGACAGCCGTCGCAAGCGGTGCCGTGGTTCCAGAAGTCCGCGATGAAGAAACGGCGCTCGCGGATGATCTCCCAGGAACGGTGCCACATCCAGGCGCGCTGCTGGGGGGTGACCATCAGATCCAGGGTAAATGCCCGGCCAATCGGCATGTATTGGAAGAGCCAGGCGAACAATGCGCCTTGCTGGATGAAGAAATCGATGAACTCCTCCGAGAGGATTTCTTCGGCATTGTAGCGTGTGCCGGTCAGCGAAACGCCAAACGGAACGCCGTCACGCCGCAACCGGCTCATCGATTCCAATACTTTGTCGAATACACCCTTCCCCCGGCGTTCGTCGGTGCGTTCTCTCCAGCCCTCCACCGAAATGCACAGCAGCAGATTCCCCGCTTTGGAAAGCCGTTGGCTGATCGGATCGGTGATCAAAGTGGAGTTGGTGTAAGCCATGAAGAAGCAATCGGGGTGTTTTTCGATGAGGTCGATGAGGTCCTTGCCTTCGGAACGGTAGGCGAAGGGCTCACCGCCGCTGATCACGAAGAAGCGATCGCCCCACAGGTCCCTGGCCTCGTCCACCATGCGGTCGACGATGCTCCAGGCCAGCGTTTTGGGCTGTTCGGTCGAATCGGCGTAACAACCCGTGCAGTGTAAATTGCAGGCCTTGCTCGGGCTCAATAACAGGAAACTCGGCGAGCGCATTCCGTAGGTTGCCCTGAACTGCTCGACCTTTGCGGTATCTCCACCTTCCATGAAGAGGGTCTTGACCAGGATCTGGAGGATGGTCCGCAAATAGCCTTCGGAGATCCGTTTTTCCGCCAAAGCCCGTTCCAGTGAACCCATGATCGCGAGGCTCATGGCTGTGCGATCGTCTTCGATTCCGGGAAGTTTGTCGGGATCTGAACGCGATTCTCTCAACCCGGTCATCAGCATTTTCTCGACTTCATGGAAGACCGCTTTTCGGACCCATGGATTTTGTACCATTTGTACCAGTTGGGGGCCTGAAGCCGTTGATGCTCTGATCAACACCTCCTGGAGTGTCTTCGGAAGTTGTGCGTTTGCTGCCATAAACCACCTGTCCTTTATCCTTGCTCGAAAAGCCCGGTCGCTAATCATCGGGCTTTGGATGTCTGTTTTTCCTGTTTGGTTGGATTGAATTGAACCGGAGGGATCGATCTTACTCCTTTATTCCTTGTGGGGGGTTCGGATCAGCCAGGTCAGTGTTTCGCGTAGATCGGGTGGAAATAGACTCTCCTGAATTCCCCCCGGTTTTTGGGGAATTCGGATCACCCGTTGGCTTGTCTTCTACGCTGACTTCCTCCTCCTGGCCTGATCGATCGACCTTTTCCAGAACAATCTCCGGCTTCAAGCCTTCGATTTTGAGAATTTTGCCCACGTGCTTTGGCTTGAGCGATCCGCCAAACTTGCGCAAAAACCGGTCGCTAATCAGACCACGCATGCCAGATCGGCCTTTCGAAATCGAAATTTTCCTGCACTGACAGGTCGCCTCCAGGATCGAATGACCCGGGGGAAATCATCGAAGCTGCAATTAACAATACTTTACCCGGCGGGGAGCCCGCCGTCATGCATCCAAAGTGTCATTTAAGTGTCATTTAGCCGGAACCGGGTTGAGCACCAGCGATTTGAACGGAATTCAAAAACGCCCTCCCAAGGCAATGACCTGCCGGTTGAACGGGTGGGGCGGAATGCTACCGCGATAATGTTGTGAATTCCGGTTGTGAGGGTTCTCAGGGGATCAGGCCCAATTGCCGGGCCCTGGAGACCGCCTGGGTGCGGTTATTCACATCGAGCTTCGCATAGATATTATAGGCGTGGCGTTTGACGGTATTCAGCGCCAGGTAGAGTTGGGCCGATATTTCCCGGTTGGATTTCCCTTCGGAAACCAAAATCAGTACCTCGGTCTCTCGCGGAGAAAGAAAAGCCGTCTGTGGTTCTTCCAGGGTGGATGAAGATGGCGCCGGAATGATCTCACTCGATGGAGGCGTCTGAGCCGGCCTGGCCGCGTTTGTGAATACTGCCAGCAGGCTGTCGATGTAACCGGCGGTCGGGAGAAGACTGCCGGTTTCGATCGCAACACAACGGCAAGAGGTCAAAAGGTTAGCCACCGGTTGTCCGCCATCCAGGAAGACGCGCCGGTAACCTTCCGGTTCACCGAGCGTCAGGGCTTGTAAGAGGTTCTTAACGGCTCGTGGTTGATCTCCAAGCGCGTCCCAGGCAATTGCCTGCAGAACCAGGATTTCGATTTGGGAGGTCACCCGCTGGAAGCATTCCGCATCCGGCTGGATGGAGTTCATCAATTCCAACGTCTGCTGTAAACAGGCTTTATCGCGCCGATTTCGGCCCATCGCCATCAACAATCTGACCTGGGTGAGCAGTAGATACTCATATACATGGTAGGGATAATTCTCCAGATGAATTTTCTGATTGAAATCCGAAAAACCGGACCGGTTCCACAATTGAACCGCTGCCGGCAGATCAGCCCGTTGTAATGCCAGGCGGACTGCAACGGCTGAAACCAGAATATCATCCCACTCGCTGGATTCGGTCCCCAGGGCCAATTGAGAGGCCTGCGTGATCAGATCCTGTGCTCCCGAGAAATTCCCCTGCAACTGGCGAAGGTGAGCCAGCGAAATCAGGCCGTCCAGGTTGCTGAGCCAGCGCAAGGATTGTGGAGTCTGGCCTTTGCTTTCCAAAAATACCTGAGCTTCATCCAGCGAACCGCGCTCGAGCAAAATTTCTCCAAAGCCGGTATCCGCCAGACTGGCCAGCGAAAGAGGTTTTCCATCCGGATCAACGGCCATATAGCGTACTTTTTGTAAGGTCGCCCAGGCCTGGGTTAAATGGCCCTGCAAGGCCTGCATGTCGGCCAATTCGCAGGTGGCAATGATCGATACCAGCAGATTGTTGGCTTGCAGGGCGATGCGTATGGTATCACGCAGGGCATCGATGGCTTTTGGGGTATCCCCGGACAGAATGAAATACAGACTGTCCTCCAAGGCAAAAAGGCTGTGGATGAATGGATTTTCTGCATCCAGAAAATTTGCAGCCAGTCTGGAATACTCGGTCGCTTTTTCAGTATCGCCCTGCAATACCGCCAGGAAAGACTCGCAGATAGCCAAGCCGCCGTGAAAATTCCACGGGCCGGTATCATCCGCGCCGGAAGTGGCCTGGCGTTCTTCATTTTTGGGTCCAGCCTGGTTCTCGATCAGCGGTAGGCCCTGTTGGAGATCATCGATCCAGTATCTGGCCTCATCCAATCGATAAGCAGACATCAACCCCCAGGCGTAAACGATGCTAAGTCCCGGACGGCTGCGAATGATATCCTTCGGCAGTTGGCCAATCCAGTGAGTCAGGGAAGAAATATCCCCGGTCTTCACCATGGACTGGATATTCCCTTCGATGAGGTCTGCGGTGCCTTGCAGATCTTTGGATGCCAGTAAAAATCGAATGGCCTCAGTCAGATTGCCATTCCGCTCGAACCATTCAGATGCCCGTTTTTGCAACACGGATATTTCTGCCGGGTTGATCTCGGCCTGAATGTGGCGCAGGAAATCAGCGAACAAGGGATGATACCGGAACCATTCGCGCTTTTCGTCCAGCGCGGTGATGAAAAGGTTGGCATGTTCCAGACGACTTAACATGACCGTGCCAAAACCGGGTTGGGCTTCCGGCATGGCAACTGCCTCACAGAGAGAGCCGGTCAGCAGATCCAGGATGGAGGTGCGCAGCAAGAACTGGCGAATTTCCTCCGGTTGACGGTCCAGGACCTCCTCAGCCAGAAAATCGACCAGGAAATGGGCATCCCCCTGCAAATTGGCCAGCAGGGTGTTCGGATCAGCCCGATGACGCAGGCTGATGGCCGCCATTTGTAAACCGGTGATCCATCCGTCGGTGCGCTCCTCCAGCATCCGGATGGTTTCGGGAGGCAACTGCAATCCCATCGCCCCTTCGAAGAACAACCCGACCTCAGCGGCGCTAAAGCGCAGGTCATCGGCGTTCAATTCGATGACTCGACCTTTTGCGCGTAAAAAAGCCAGGTCCAGGTCCGGCTCACACCGGCTGGCCAGGATCAAATGCAGGTTGTAGGGAGAATGTTTGAGGTAAAAATCCAGGGTCCGGAGAATGATCGGGTTTTCCAGCACCTGGATGTCATCCAGAACCAGAACGATCTCATTCGAAAGCGCAGAAATTTCATTGATGAGAAGGGTCAGTCCGACTTCCAAACCACCGCCGCGGGTGGAAAGGATGAAATCCAGGGTCTCTTCCCCCAAACCGGGCTGTCGGGTCTGCAATGCGCTGATGAAATAGCGGAAGAAGCGATTGGGATCATTGTCGTCGCTGTCGAGGGTCAACCAGGCGACCGGTAAGCGGGTGTGTTCCGCCCATTCGATCAGCAGATTGGTTTTCCCAAAACCGGCCGGCGCGGATAACAACGTCAGCGGTCCCAGGACGCCGCGGTCGATCCGCTCGGTCAGGCGTGGCCGGTGGACAAATTCAGGCGGGATTTTGGGAACCGAAATTTTGGTCCGAAGAAGAGGCTGCTGCGACGCAGAATGGGATTTAAAGGACATGATTTAGACCCCTCTCACTTCACCCGGAATCAAACCGTGCGCTTGGGTATGAATTCGAGGCGCTTCATTTCATTATAGCGAGTTCTTCAGATCGGGCTTCGGCATCCAGAAAGCCATCAACAGAGCTGCCATCAGGGCCAGAGTCCCGCCGAAGAAGAACGGCGCGGACGGTCCAAATCCGTTCCAGGCGCCGATGCCCTGCCAGAGAATACCGGCGATGAAGGAAGCCGGGAAGGCCAGCAAACCGATCACAGCGTTGTAGGTGCCGTAAGCGGTGCCGCGCAGGTTCTCCGGAACGAGGTCTGCGACCATGGCGTTCGCCGTTCCAAACGCCAGACCGAAATACAACCCATAGGCCATATACAGCAGCCAGACCTGCCAGGCGTTGTGCGCAATGGCAAAGCCGAAGTAGATGGCTGCATAGACCAGCCAACCGCCGATGATCAGGCGGCGGCGGCCGATCCGGTCGGAGAGTGAGCCGGCCGGGGTGGCCACCACGGTAATCACCAGATTGTAACAGGCCAGCATGATCAGGATGCCGGTGACCGAGATGCCCAGGTTTTGAGCGCGCAGGACCAGAAAAGAATCAGCCGAGTTGCCCAGGGTAAAGACGCTGACGATCACCAGGAAGATCTGGAAAGGTTTTCCGAGACTGCGGAAGGAGAACTTGGGCGCAGCCCGTTTCCCGTTGATTTCGACATCTTTCGCGCCAAAGGCCAGCGCCAGTACCGCCAGGAAGGCCGGAACCAGGCTGATCAGAACAATTTTTTGAAAGGTGGTTTTGGATAATTCCACCGTGGTGGATTGCGTCATCCAGACCACCAACGCCGCAATCAGCAGACCCAGAAAAGCTCCGCCCTTATCCATGGCGCGGTTGAAGCCAAAGGCCAGGCCGCGCATTTCTTTGGGAGTCGAATCCGCCACCAACGCATCGCGCGGCGCGGTACGAATGCCCTTGCCCACCCGGTCCGCCCAGCGGACTCCGGCGATCAATCCCCAACTGCTGGCAATGTAGAAAAAGGGTTTGGTGATGGCCGAAAGGCCGTATCCGACGACCGCCAGCCATTTACGCTCACCGAGTTTATCCGAAAGCCAGCCTGAAAACAGCTTCAGGATGCTGGCTGTGGCTTCAGCGACGCCATCGATCAGACCGATGATGCTGGTTTGCACACCCAGGACATTGGAAAGAAATAACGGCAGGATATTGAGCACCATCTCGCTGGAAATATCCATAAGGAGACTGGTAAAACCGACCGCCCATACATTGCGGGGCAGGCTTTTGAGGGATGGAGCTGATTTGGAATATTCAATCGTTTCGGACATGGATGCCTTCTAGAATTTCGGTTGTGTGTTTCTGGTTTCGTTTTATCTGATGCGACCTTCGGTAAATGTCAACCGGCCCGGAGGAGAGAAAATAGAGTGTTCCTGATCGCCCGTTCGATGCAGTTTTTTCGGGCGACCAGCAGGATCAAACCGGCAAACCCGACTCGTTCGAACCCTCCCAGATCGTCCCAATGGTCTTGAACGGATCGAAGGCTTCGACTGCCGGACGCCGGTCGGGGAGAGAGCGGGTAACTCTGACGAATGGATCCTCCTGAAATTGCAGGTCATTTTTTAAATGTGATTCTCTTTTTGACCTCCATCCAGAAGGTGCCGATAAAGGTCGCAATCAGAATCATCGACCATTGCGAACCGGTCAGTGGAGCCGCTTTCATGAGTTGCCGGGCGCCCGGAATTACCGAGACCAGCAGCAGGAACACTGCAACGGCTCCAGCCCAGGCCAACATCATCCGGTTGCTGCTCAGACCCGCCTGGAAAACAGGCTGGCGCTCAGACCGCAGGTTGAAAGCCAACAGAACATGCCCGATCAACCAGCCAAAGAAAGCCGTGGTTTGTGAAACGGCGATATCGTGCGTGTTGTACCAGGTGACCAGATAAACCGTGGTGATTGCGATAAACAGACCCAGGGCCGAGGTGAGAATTCCGCCGATCATAGCCCCATCCATGAATTTGGCTTTTGGGTCGCGCGGTTTGCGCTCCAGCAGATCCGATTCGGGCCCTTCGACCACGAAAGAGGCCGCCGCCATCAGATCCATAAAGAGTTCCATCAGGATGATTTGCACAGGAGCAAAGGGGACGGGTACCAGCAGCAGCGTTGGCAGCAGATTGATCATGATCAGCGCCACTTTGCAGGCCAGGTAATAGCGCACGCCTTTTTTCAGGTTTTCGAAGATCAGTCGGCCCTCTTCGACGGCGTGCAGGATGGTGGTGAAATTGTCATCCGCCAGTACCAGATCGCCGGCTTCACGGGCCACGTCGGTGCCGGTTTCGCCCATGGCTACGCCGATATCCGCCGCTGCCAGAGCTGGAGCATCGTTGACCCCGTCGCCGGTAACGGCCACCCGTTCGCCCAGGGCCTGCAGGGCCTGCACGATACGCAACTTATGTTCAGGAGTGGCGCGCGCGAAGATCGAAACGCGCCGGACGGTTTCTTTCAATTCCCGGTCCGAAAGCTGATCCAACTCCGGACCGGTGACCACGCCGAAATCGCCATCCAGGCCAACCTGGCGGGCGATGGCCCGGGCGGTCAGCGGGTGATCGCCGGTGATCATGATGGCGCGCACTCCGGCCCGCCGGCAGGTGGCAATGGCCTGACGTACTTCCGGGCGGGGCGGATCCTGCAGCCCAACCAGGCCAATGAATGCCAATCCGCTTTCTACGATTTCCAAGTCCAGATTTTCGGCGTCCAAAGTGCGTTCTGCCAGGGCCAGGACCCTCAGACCATCGGCTGCCATTCCATCCACGCAATCCAAAACAGCCTGTTTCGCCGCGGTATCGAAGGATACGACCTTTTTCCCATCCAGCTTCAGGATGCACTGTGGGAGGATCGATTCGGGAGCGCCTTTTACCGCCACCCAGGCATGATCATCCTTGCGCGTGACGGTCGACATGCATTTGCGGTTGTTGTCGAAGGGGAATTCAGCCACGATCGGGCGCGCCTTACGGCTGGCGCTGACGTCCATGCCCGCGGTTTGGGCCGCGCGCAGCAGGGCCGTATCCACCGCGTCGCCCCTGAAATCCATCCCATCCGGGACAGCGTCATTGCAGAATACGCCGATTTCCAGCAGGCGTTCTTTTGCTCCGGCGGGTTCGAAGCGCGTGACTGCCATGCGGTTTTCGGTCAACGTGCCGGTCTTGTCGGTGGCAATGACCGTCACCGATCCCAGCGATTCCACGGCATTCAGGCGTCTGGCAATGGCGTGCTTCTTCGACAGGCGGAAGGCGCCCAGGGAGAGCACCATGGTGATGATGATGGGCATTTCTTCCGGGATGGTGGCGAATGCCAGGGACAGGCCAGTCAGCAGCATCTGTTTCGGGGGCTGGTGAGCCAGCAGTATCCCCACCAGCGGCACCAGGATGCTGAATCCCAACGCGAACCAGACCAGGATCTTGCTCAACTCCTCCATCATATTCTGAAGGGGCGTGCGCGGTTCGCGGACCTCACGGGCCATGCCGGCGATGCGGCCGATCTCGGTGCTCATGCCGGTGGCGACGACCACGGCCCATCCTTTTCCGCGGCTGACCAGCGTGGACGAATAGACCATGTTCTGGCGATCGGCCAGAGGCGTTTCAGGATTGGCGATGAAGGCCGCGCTTTTTTCCACCGGTAGAGACTCGCCGGTCAGCGCGGATTCGTCAACCGAGAGGCTGTACACCTCCACCAGGTGCGCATCTGCGGGAACCCGGCGCCCGTCCTGAAGCAGGATGACATCGCCCGGGACGATTTGATCGACGGGTAGTTCTGTAAAATGCCCTCCACGACGGACCGAAGCCGTCGGTTCGGCCAATTTGCGCAGGCTGGCAATGGCTCTTTTCGAGCGCTGCTCGTTGGTTACTTCCACGGTGTTCAACGTCAAAATGATCACGAAGATGGTAATGGCCTCGGAAACCTCCCCCCAGATGGCATACAGCACGCCGGTGACCAGCAGCATAAGCACCATCGGTTCGTGCAGCTCCTCGAAGAATTCATGCCAGAAGGACTCCGGCCTTTCAACGGCCAGGGTGTTGGGACCGGCTTGAGTGAGACGCCGGCCGGCTTCCGGATCGGTCAGGCCGTTGGTCTGGTTGGTTTGCAAACGCGCGATTGTTTCATCCACGCTGGCCGTGTGCCAGGGGAAGTCATTTGTCAGGGGATGTTCGATCATTTTTTTTGTGACTATTTTTCCGTCAAATTCAAGTTCTGCCCGGGTACGGAGGCCTGGCGGTCGTACACTTCGTTGGAAAAGACCTCGAAGGACGCTCGACATTTTTCCAGTGCAACAGCGGATTGCCCCGCCACCTCGCCACCTGTAAAATCCCGTTTCACGATTTTTTCGAACCAACCCTCCAGGCGTTGGAGATCCTGTTCGTTTTCTTCCAACTCGGCGAAGGTATATTTTTGCTTTCCGGATTCCTTTTCGATTTCCGCCAGAAATTCCTGGCAGCGTTCGAGAAATTCGATATATTCTTCTTCCCGTTCGGTGCGGAACCGGGACAAGATGTCCTGTTCGACGGCCGCGTCGAGCGGCGCTACACGGAATATTTGCCCGCTGGCGCCTTGCTTCTGGATCCACTCCAATAAAACCGCGAGGAATTGGGTTTGATCGGGCCGGTCTGGCAGCAGCCAGACGCCGTTTTGCAGGCCCAACGCGCCGACCGCGCGCAGCTTTCGCCAGACGTTCACGCGCAGGCTGGATGGATGAGTGGGAAGTTGGGATGAGAATAGGAGCCAGTTCATAGCAACCTCGGTTGAAACAATTGTTGCATTTGAGTATAGCTCAAATCAATTTGAAATGCAACAATTGTTGCACCTTCACGGAACCGGCCTCTGACGCCAGCCGGATCGGCGGATAATAACATCCAATCCGGGGTCATTGGCGCCTGGGATGCCACCGGGAAGCCTTATAAAATCGAAAGGTGTTGATAAGTTGACAACCCGGTGCCGCAATATATACTATTCAGAGGCAAGTATTTTTTGCTCGTTTTTCCATATAAAAGGATTGAGTCAAATGAATAAGACCACCCATCGTCCATTCCTGCCGGTTATTCTTGTCCTTGTTTTATTTTTATCCCTACAGAGCGCATGGCCTGTTCAGGCTTCCAGCCAGCACCAGGATGCTCCATGGCCAGTGGTGATTGTGAACAGCAACATTGCAGCGAATACGATCTGGACTGCGGGCAATGTTTATTATGTAATGAATGACATCGAAGTTCTGGCTGGCGCCACGCTCACCATCCAGGGCGGGACGATCGTCAAATTCTGGGTTCCTTATGACCCGGCAACCGCGACCAATTTAACAGGCCTGAAGGTGAGCGGGGATTTACGCTTTACTTTTAGTCAGCTTCCGCCTCTCGATGCTGAACGCGTTGTTTTTACCTCCGGCCGCGACGATTCCGCGGGTGGGGACACCAATGGCGATATTCAGCAGACGTTGCCGGCCCCGGGTGACTGGGATTCGGTTCAACTGGCTGCCTGGGATACCCTGGACCCGGCCGTTCAATATCTGAATGTTCGGTACGGCAAGGATGGATTGAACATTCACAACGCCGGGGCGGTCACATACCAGCCGGTGATCTCGGATAACATTTTCGTAGAGAATACCTGCGGACTTACCCTGTCGCTCCAAAACAACGGTTCGATCACCGGATTGGTCAGCGGAAATACCTTTACCGAGAATAAATACGGCTTTTGCACCCGGCGCACGAACGGAAATGGCCAGGTCAATCCGACGCTTGCGAATAACGACTTCAACAATAATTCGATTCTGCCGATTTATCTTTATGGCACCTCCTTCCCAACCTACGACAGCAATACGATCAGCGGTTATATCGATCCCGCGGATAAACTGGGCATCGGTCTGGGGGGTGTTTTCAACGGCAGCGGCGCGTTGACCATCGTGGACGGCATGCCGTTCGTCATCGTGGCACCGATGGAAGTCTCCGGGTCGGCGACTCTGACCATTCCGGCCGGTGCTGTAATCAAGAGCTTCACCCGCTACAACCTGGCAAAGACCACCGACCCGGTGCCCGGATTGACGATCTATGCCACCAATTCTTCCGGGGTTGTTTTCCAATCCACCGAGGCGGACCCCATCACCTTTACCTCTTATCGGGATGACAGCATCGGTGGAGATACGAACGGGGATGATCTCGATACCGAACCCCTGGCCGGCGATTGGTTAGGCGTTGATTTTCGCGACCAACGCGCACCGACCGATCCAAACTATCTCTTCCAATGGATTAATTTCCGCTATGCCGTCAACGGCCTGTGGTATGAAACGACCACAACCCAGAATAATCCCCGCTTACCGGTAATCGTCAAGGATTCATTTCTTGGAAATCAAAACGGTTTGCACTTTAGCGCCGTTTCCAATAACCCGAATTCGCGCATTCAACCGACCATTCAAGATTGCACATTCGAAAAGCAGGGCATCGTTCCGACTGTCAAGACGGATACGAACCCCGGTGTGCCGATTTTACTGGAAAATACCGTCCAGCCAACATATGTCAATAATACATTTATCGATAACCTTCATCCGGCCATTGGCATTATGGGCAAGTGGCGTTCATCCGTCGAATTTTCGTCCGTCGACGGGCAGGGCCTTTCGCCGCTTCCCTATCTCGTGATCGGGCAGGTGTGGTTTGGAAACAAAGACATTGCCGGAGGCGTTGATACCACCGGAGTATTTACCTTCCCGGCCGGGACGATCGTCAAATTCTTTGTCAATAACTTCGAACGGAATAATCGTTCGTACTTGTATGCAGCCTCACAGGTGCAATTACAAAGCACCCCGGAGGCCCCGATCATATTTACTTCGTATTATGACGGCTTTTTTGGAGGGGCAACGGATGGCGGGGTTGGCATTTCGCCAACGCCGGGAGATTGGGGAGAATTCTTAATCCGCCATCCGGATAGTGAAATCCTCAACACGGTTTTCCGCTACGGCGATAAAGCCTTGCACGTGGAAAACAAGAATACAGCCGTGTCCGCTCCATTCGATGCCGCCATTGGGAACTCGGTCTTTGAATATAACAATTTCGGCCTGTATCTGGATATCCAGGCGACGAACGACATTACCAGCCTCATCAGCAATAATGTCTTCCAATACAATTCGTACGGTTTGGGTACTTTCGCCAGGGATACCCTGAACAGCACCCCGAAGGTAACCGGCCTTTCGCGGCCGACCCTGAGCAACAACCAGTTCATCGGCAATACCACTTTCCCCATTTTCCTGAATGGTTCGGCCACCCTCGAATATTTCGAACCCAGCAACCAATTTGTCAATAACGCCCACACAGCCATCGCGCTGGGCGGCTACTTTGGCGCGGTCAGCAGCGATCCGTTGTTCCGTATCCGGCTGCCCCGGATCATGGCCGGGCCGGACGCGCCCTTGAACGGGCAATTGGTCCCGTATGTTGTCTCTTTAACTACAAATTTCGACTGGAATACCCCGACCACCATGGACGGTGGGGTGGTCTTTAAATTCGATGTTTCAAAAGAACTGCACTTCTATGGTTCGCTGAACATGACGACCGGTCCGAGCGCGCAAAATTACTTCACGTCCTACCGGGATGATTCGGTGGGCGGTGATACGAACGGCGCGCCCACGCCCAATCCGGCCCCGGCGCGCGGAGATTGGGGCGGCATTTATCTGGCCAACCCGGCCTCCGGGCCTTTCTCGTATGCGACCGTTCAATACGCGAAAGACGGTCTGGTCATTCATCAGTCTGCTACAAACCCGTCTCCCGACGATTTTAATTTGGGAATCACGAACAACACCTTCCAGCTGAATACAAACGGTTTGACTTTCAAAATCGGATCCGATTACGACATCCTGTCGAATGTGGCAAACAACATCTTCGTATCCAACGATTATGGAATCCACACCCTGACGGATACCAGCGTTGCGCTGCACTGCGGTACGGCCGATCCAACTTTGACTCAAAATAATTTCAGCCTGCACAGCCAATTCCCGCTGTACTTGCAGGGGTCTTCGAACCCGACGTACACCGATAACCTCTTCTGGTCCAACACCCATCCGGCAATTGCGGTGGGCGGCACCTGGTGCCGCGATGCGACCTGGTCGAAGGTGCACGACAATACCTTCAATCAGGACATGCCCTATGTGGTGAAGGAAACGCTCATCCAGGAAAATGGCGTGTATTACACGCCAACCATCACGTTGCCCGAGAGCCTGATCGTGAAATTCATGGCGGATAAATACATCTACGCGGATGGTTATCTTAATTTGCAAAGTTCGCCCAGCAAGGAGATCATTTTTACATCCTATCTGGACGATGCTTACGGCGGCAACATCGATGCAGCCCCGCAACCCCAGTCCATCTCGCGCTCGGCCTGGAAGACGGTCTGGCTGAACGATTATCCCGGCAAGAATAACCACATCCACGATTTAAAGGTTTATTACTCGACCGCCGGATTGGGGGTGTATTACGATGGGCCGGAGAACACCCAAATCGCGACCCTGATCGAAACCACCGAGTTTACCAACTGCCATTCGGCCATCGTCCTCGTGGTCGGTTGGCGCCAGGTTTCCAGTACGGTTATTTACCCGGGCAAGGGCAATATCAACGCCACCCTGCGGAATAACAATATTCACGATAGCAACTACGGCGTTTTGACCGTCGCGCACGATAAATCCACGGGCATCATAAACCCGGTGCTGGAGAACAACACCTTTACCAACATTGCCTACTACCCGATCTTCCTGGGGGGCACTTCCTATCCCTCCTTCACCGGCGCCAACCAGATCAACGGTCGGTCCGCCCTTGGAAACGGATTGGCGGCCGATGGATTGGCATCCTCGGGTAATGAGACCAACCCGGTGGAAGATCTAGCCATCGGCGGGCTGGATGCACCAGGCACCCAGGCCGTCCTGGAAAGCCTGAAACCCGGCGACCAGCCCCTCGCAGCTCCCGCCGCCCCGCAGGCCTATCTGGCCGCATCGCCCAACCTCTTCCCCGCGATTGGCATGGCCGGCACGTGGAACAACGCCGGCGAACTCGTCCGTATTGAAGGCGTTCCTTACGCCATCGTCGGGAACTTCCCGCTGACGGTCAGTGATGATGGATTTTCGTATAAACCCCAGGATAATGTCACCGTCGGTGCCACAAATGCGGCGAATGCGGCGGTCGCTGTGCCGGCCGGAACCGTATTCAAATTTGCCACCAGGTTGATGATGGTGGTCAAGGGGACTTTGAATCTGTTGTCCACGGATACCCAACCGGTTATCTTCACCTCCATCAAGGATGATTCGGCAGACGGGGATACGAATCGGGATGGCATTACTCGCCCGACCATCGGAGATTGGGGCGAAGTGCAGCTTGCAGCTTCCAATGCCTTCCACAATGCGGTCGTCCGGTATGCCACGAAGGGTTTGCATATTTATTTCGATGGCGGGGTCAATCTGAATAACCTGACCACGGTCGACCATTGCACCTTCACTCAAAACACCACCGGCATCAGCCTCACCGCGTTGGATAACGGCGATATATCGGCGGGGATCTCGCATTCGACCTTCTACCTGAATACGATTCACATTCAGGGCAACCCCAGCGGCGCCGGAAAGACCGGTCACCTGTGCGTCAAAGCGCACAACAACGACCTGTTCGGCACCAAAACCACCCAAAATGGGATCGAGAATAACAACCTGAATGGTTATTCTCCCGCGCTGCCGGATTGCGCGGCGCCGGCCTTCGACGCCACGTCCAATTATTGGGGCGACGCAAGTGGGCCCTACCATCCAACGCTGAACATCCCCGGACTCGGCAGCCGGGTCAGCGACCGGGTGGCCTTCGATCCCTGGCTGGGGAATGCCGTCATCCCACCCGCCACCTATACGATCAGCGGCCGGATCACCAAGGACACCGCGGTTGGAGACGGCTTACCGGGCGTATCTGTCCTGCTGCAGGGAGATCTGCCAAACGAACTCAACACGGTGACTGATGAAAATGGTTATTACAGCTTCTCAGGGCTGCAGAACGGGAATTATTTTGTGTCCCCCGGTTTGCAGGGTTACAATTTCACACCCACCTCGATCAACATCACACTGGCCGGAGCCGATGCCCTGGATTCCAATTTCATTGGCACCATCAGCCTCGCAGACGTGGCATTCGCGGTGGACAGCGTTCAGGTCATCCGTCCCACGTCCGCCACACCCAAGACGTACTGTACCTTTACCGTGAGCATCGACAAGGCGCTTGGAGCCGGAAAATCCGCCAGCGTGGAATACTATACCTACGCGGCTTCGGCGGTCGACGGCGTGGATTACGTCAGATGGTCAGCTAAATTGACTTTCCTGGCCGGTCAGAGCCTCACGCAGAAGGTCAGCGTCGAAATTCTGCCGTCCAATCCGGAAGACCCGGACAAGTTCTTCTATTTCGTCTTGAAAAATCCGATCAACGGTACACTGTTGGTCTCGAGCGGGACCTGTACGATTTTGCAGCAGGCTGCCAATGACAATAAGGTGTTCATTCCCTTCGTGCAGAAGTAAGTGAACCTGGATTGGCAAAAAAGATAAAAGCGCTTTCGGGCGCTTTTATCTTTTTTGGGCTTTATTTTTCGTGAATTTACTGCCAACCCTTCGCCGCCGGATCCCGGTCCCCCGAATCCAGCCCGGGCAGATTCCTAACCGCACACGTCGGCGATCACCTGGGTAAAGACCTTGGATGCGGTGACCAGGTCGGCGATGCTGGCGTGCTCATCGGCGCCGTGCATCTTGGACTCGAAGCCGGGCATCATGGCGCCAAAGGCAACGCCGCCATCGATGTGGTGAACGTAGGTGCCGCCGCCGGTCGATTCGCAGAATCCCTTGCGCCCGGTGTACTGTTCGTAGGTCTTTAGCAAAGTCTGAATGAAGGGTGAGTCGCAGGACGTGTGGTGCGGCGCGGTGACCTTGCTTTCGAGGGCGATCCCCAGCCCGGCAAAGCGTTGGGCAACCACGTCCAACGAGTTTTCACGCGTGGCGCACAGCGGGGTGCGGCTGTCGAAGCGGCCCGAGAAACCCGTCAGGGTCTGTTCGTAAATATCGAACGACAGGGTCAGCGGTCCGGAGATCTCGTCCGATTGGGCAATACCGATGGCCTTGCCGTAATAATCGCCGTGCGGGAAGAGCCGGTTCAGTTCGCGAATGGCCTGCGCGCTTTCACTCTCGGCCAGCGGCAGCGCCGACAACAGGGTCAGCAGGGCGGTCAGAGCGTTGTTGCTCTTCTCTGGCATGGCGGCGTGTCCGCCCTTGCCGACGGCGAGGATCCTGACCGAACCGTTTTCCCGGGTGATGTTGAATTCTGCCCCGGTTGTCTTCGCAACCCCTTCGCAGATGGGTTGGAGTTCGGCGACGCTCATCCCTTCCACCCAGGCTTCGGCCTGCTGCGGAATGACATTGATGATGGCGCCGCCTTTGACTGCGGTGACGCGGGGGAGCGCTTCGGAAACGCTCCAATTCTTTGTAAAGGTCGTTTTCAAGCCGCCCTTCTCGGTATTCGTGACCGGGAAGGCCCCGTCGGGTGAGAAGACAAACCGCGGCGCGGGCTGGCGTTCGAAATAATAAACGATATCCGAGGATGCGGTTTCTTCATCCGTGCCCAGGATCAGGCGGGCATTGTACTGGAGCGGAATACCCAGGTCTTTCACGGCTTTCAATGCAAACAGGGCCGCCACGGCCGGGCCCTTATTGTCGCTCGAGCCGCGGCCGTAGAGCATGCCATCCTTGAGGACCGCCTCGTACGGTGGGGTGCTCCAACCGATGCCCTCGCCGACCACGTCCAGATGGCACAGCATCCCCAGGCGGGTTTCCCGGTCGCTGAGATTGACGGTGCCGACGTAATTGTCGAAATTGGCGGTCGAAAAGCCCAATTCATTGGCCATATTCAGGGCCAGAGCCAGGGCATCCGCCGGTCCTTTGCCGAATGGCATGCCGGGTAAAGGTTTCTCCTGAACGCTTTTGACGGCGATCAATCTGGAGATGGCGTCGACAAACGTGCTTTCCTTATTCTCGAAATATTGGTTGACGCGTTCTTGAAGCACGGGTACGATCCTTTCATTGCTATGGAGTGAAGTGCAGATGGTCAGAAGATCCGGTAGAAGCTAAGCAATTATATTTTGATTCGCGCAGATGAACAGCCAGTCCGGCGGGCAATCCTACCATCCAAGCAGGCCCGACGTTCACAGAGCCATCCCGGTTGTAAACTGGCTGTTGTACAGGCCGGCGTAGAAACCGTTTCGGGCGATGAGTTCGGAATGTGTACCGGTTTCGACCACCCGGCCGTCATCGATCACCACGATCTTATCGGCGTTCTTGATTGTCGAAAGGCGATGGGCGATAACGAAACAGGTTTTCCCTTGCATGAGCGTCAACAGGGCGTTCTGGATCAGGACCTCGGTGCGGGTGTCGATGGAGGAGGTGGCCTCGTCGAGGATCAGCACGGAGGATTGGGCGAGGATGGCGCGGGCGATGCTCAACAGTTGGCGCTGCCCTTCTGACAGGTTTCCGCCGTTATCGGTCAGGATGGTGTCGTAGCCCTGCGGGAGCTGCAGAATGAACTCGTGCGCCTGGGCTTTTTTGGCGGCCTCTTCGACTTCATCGTCGGTGGCATCCAGCCGCCCGTAGCGGATATTTTCGCGGACGGTTTCGGAGAACAGGAATGGGTCCTGGAGGACCACGGAGATGTTCTCACGCAGGCTGCGCAAAGTAATCCGGTGAATTTCCATCCCGTCGATCCAGATCCGGCCGGAGTCGAAATCGTAGAATTGGGTCAGCAGATTGATGATGGTGGTCTTGCCGGCGCCGGTCGGGCCGACGATGGCCACAGTTTGGCCTTTCATGGCGCTGAGGACGGCGTCCTTCAGAACCGGTTTGTCCGAAATGTAGGAGAAACCGACGTGGTCGATGGAAATATTCCCAGTGATATGCGAGATTGCCTGCGCATCGGGACGATCGTGTTCCTTTTCTTCGTCGATCACTTCGAAAACCCGTTCGGCGCCGGCCAGGGCAGCCTGGACGGTATTCAGGAGGTTCAAAATTTCGTTGATGGGCCGGGTGAAATTGCGCATGTACAGCAAAAAGGAAAAAACGATGCCGGCTGTCATGTTCATGCCCTTGACGATGAAGATTCCACCGCAAACAGCGATCACCAGATAGGTCAGGTTATTGGTCACATTGTTGATTGGCCCCATCACGCCGGATAAGCCCTGCGCCATCGCAGCGCTCTGGGTCAAGCGCTGATTGATCTCGGAAAATTCCTGCTGGGCCTTCTTCTCGTGCGAAAAGAGTTTGACCACCTTTTGGCCGGACAGGGTTTCCTCGATGAAGCCGTTCATCTGCCCAAGTTCCTGCTGCTGGGCCGTAAAATACGGCTGGGTCTTTCCGGCGATGAACCGGGTGCCGATAAACATCAGCGGCGTCGTGGCCAGGGCGATGAGGGTGAGCAAAGGGCTGAGCAGCAGCATGGCGATCAGCATGCCAACGATCATGACGATGCCGGAAAAAAGCTGGACGACGCCCTGGGATAGCACCAGGTTGATGTTATCCACGTCGTTGGTCAGGCGGCTCATCAAATCGCCGCTCGAATGGGTGTCGAAGTAGCGCAGCGGCAGCTGTTGCAGGTTGGCAAACAGGTCGCGCCGGATGTCGGCGGCCGTTTTTTGAGCCGTGGAGATCATCAAGATGTTTTGTGCGTAGGTCGAAAAGACATTCACCCCGTAGATGGCCAACATCACCAGGCAAATCGAACCCAGTCCGCGGATATCCCCGGTTTTGATGAAATGATCGACGGTATAGCCGTTCAGGCGTGTGCCCAGGATGGCGATGAGTGTGCTGACCGCGGCGCATACAAACACCAGTCCGAGGGCGAGTTTCTTCTTCGCCAGGTAATTCAGCAGCCTTTGGACGGCCCGGCGAGTATTCCGGGGTTTGGCCTTTTGCCTGAAGAATCGTTCGTTGGGTGGTGGGCCTGGCGGCCGGCCGATGATGTTCCCGGGTAAATTAGCGACTGCCATAGGTGACGACCTCCTCCCCCAGTTGTGAAACGGCGATGCTGCGATAAATCTCGCTGGTCTGGAGTAATTCGCTGTGGTTGCCGACAGCCGAAATTTCACCATGATCGAGCACCAGAATCTGGTCGGCTTCCATGACGGCCGAGATGCGCTGGGCAATGACGATCAGGGTGCTGCCCCGTGCCCGGGCGATCAGGGCAGCGCGTAATTTCGATTCGGTTTTCAAGTCCAGCGCGCTGCTGGCATCATCCAGGATGAGGATTTTGGGTTTTTTGAGCAGGGTGCGCGCAATCGAGAGGCGCTGCTTCTGGCCGCCCGAGAAATTCCGGCCGCGCTGTTCCACCGGACTCTCGAACGCCTGCGGAAGCGCCTGAATGAAATCGAGCGCCTGGGCGTCTGCGCTGGCTCGTATTAAATCGTTCTCCGATGCATTCTCATCCCCGTAACACAGATTGCTCTGGATGGTCCCCCAGAAGAGGATGCTTTCCTGCATCACGATGCCGATATTCCGGCGCAGTTCTTCAAGACCGACCTTACGAATATCCACGTTCCCGAGCAGAACCTGCCCCGTGTTGACATCGTACAGCCTGGGGATCAGGTTGACCAGCGAACTCTTCCCGGACCCGGTGGCGCCGATGATGCCCAGGGTCTCGCCCTGGCGAACGGTAAAACTCAGGTTCTTGAGGACGGGTTCACCGCTCTGGCCGTAGCGAAAGCTTACGTTCCTGAACTCGATGTCGTAATTCCCGGGCGCCTGGGGTCTGGGGTCTTCGCGGATGGTGGGTTGGGTGGCGAACACCTCGTCGATCCGCTCGGCGGAGGCCTGCGCGCGGGAAATATTGATCACCAGGCCGATGGTCATCATCAGAGAATTGGTGATTTGCACCATGTAATTGACAAAGGCCATGATCTTGCCCACTTCGAAATTGTGCAGGATGACCATATTTCCGCCGGCCCACAGGATGAAAACGGTGCTCGCGTTCATCAAAAGCGTCACGACAGGCATCAGGAGAAAGGTCATGTTCTGGGCCTGGATGCTCTTTTCGGTCAGGGCATCATTCACCCCAGTGAACCGCTCAAATTGTTTGGGCTCCAGGGCCAGGGATTTTACGACCCGGATTCCCAGGAGATTTTCTCGCATGACCGTGTTCACCCGATCCAGGCGGATTTGCACCTGTGTAAACACCGGGATCGATTTTAGAAGCACGAAATAGATGCTGACGATCAGGATGGGCAGAATGACGCAAAAAATGAGTGAAAGCTGGGGGCTCAGCAAGTAGGACATGACGATGCCGCCCAGACAGAGCAGGGGCGATCGAACCATGATGCGCAGCATCATCAGCAGCATGTTTTGAACCTGAATGACATCATTGGTCATCCGGGTGATCAACGAGGAGGTTTTGAAATGATCGATTTCCGAAAAGGACAGGCTTTGGATCTTCTCGAACAACGCCTGGCGCAGTTCACCGCTCATACTGACGCCCGCTTTGCAGGCGAAGAGCGAACAGGAGGCGCCGCCGATAAAGCCGATGACGGCAAACGCGACCATCTTCAGCCCGATGCGCAGGATGTAAGCCATGTCTCCATTGGCGACCCCGACGTCGATGATATCCGACATCAGCGTCGGCTGCTGCAAATCCATGAACACTTCCACCAGCATCGTCAGCGGCGCCAGGACCGCGAAAAATCGGGCGGGGCCCTTGAGGTACTTATTGATCAGATTTAGCATCTAGGCTCGTTCCATCGGCTTTTTTTAGATTTTCATACATGCGCTGCATCAACTGCATGGAAAGCTTTTTTTCGTCTTTCGAAAAGCCCTCGAAACATTCTCCCTCGAGCTGCGCAAACACGGCTTCCACCTGTTTGTGGGTTTGCATTCCTTTTTCGGTCAGATAAACATGCATCGAACGACGGTCATTCGGATCGCATTCCCGCCGGATGAGGTCGGACTTTTCCATGCCGATCAGGATGTTCGTCACCGTGGCCGGTTCGAGATCGCAGTCGGTCGAGATGTCCTTCTGGATGCAGCCGTCATGCTGGATCAAATAATCCAACAGGCGCGGTTGGCCGGGGGTGACATCCAATTGCGCCAGGCGCGTGTAGGAACACTTGCGATGGATGCGGTAGACCCGGGCCAGTAATTTATGCAAATCTCCGATTTTCATTTCAACCTGTCCAAAATATTTAGGTGGCTAACTATTAACTGGCTGAATCGTATTCCGGACGATTGTTTCTGTCAAGAACATTGGCCCGGAGAGGATAAACATCAACCATCGGGGAGCATTGTCTGAGGAAACAAAAATCCGCCTCTGCCGGCGGATCTTTGTAAATCCGAACAAACCGGGTTTACTTTTTTCGTGGGAACCAGGGGATGAATGCGCTGGTCGACTGGATATATTCCAGATACCCCGGCCGGTCGATTAACGTTTTTTCAAGCAGCGTTACGCCCGAGACGCGCAGCAGGAAGAGCGTCATCAAAACGGGACTAAAAATGGACCATCCGCCGCCTGCTGCGGCTGCGATCAGGTAGTAACCCCACCATTGGGCCGAATCGCCGAAGTAATTGGGATGGCGGGTGTATCGCCACACGCCGCTGGAGAGAATCTTGCCTTTATTTTCAGGATTGGCTCTGAAACGCGCCAACTGAAGATCCCCCATGGCTTCGAAAAAGAAACCCACCGCCCAAAAAATGACGCCCAGAAAATCTAGGGGACCCATTGGGGAAGGCTGTGGAAAATATTGGGCTGCTAAAAGAGGCGCGGAAATCATCCACAATAAGATACCCTGAAGCAAGAATACCCGAAAATAACTTTGCCACCACCACCGGCCGCCAGCCTCTCTGCGCCATTTTTGATAGCGAAAATCCTCGGGTTTTCCCCAATTGCGCAGCAGGATGTGGATCGACAGCCGCAGCCCCCAAATCGTTACCAGGCCGGCGATCAACAATTTACGCGCTAAATATCCCGCCGGTGTGAGTGCAAAGAACAGCCAGCCAGCAATGACGAAACCGCTTCCCCAAAAGATATCCACGATGCTGGCGTTATTCAGGCGCAGGCTGACCAACCAGAGCAGGGTCATCAACCCCAGCGTAACTGCCAGACCGATGGCGTAGATTTCCAGGAAGGAGATGGACATGACGTTTTACTCCATTATTCTTTCGAAACGCAGGCGAAGCCGACCACCCCGGGACCGATATGGACACCCAACACCGGATTGATCATCTCAAACAAGGTTTCCTTCTCCGGCAGCAGGTGCCGCACTTTATCGCGTAATTCCAACGCCTGTTCGAGGGTGCCTGAATGCAGGAAGCCTATTCTTTCGAAGGGACTGAGTATAACCAGCATTTCCAGCAAGCGAGCCTGTGCAACCCGGTGGGTGCGAACGCGTTCCACCCCTGAAACCCCGGCATACATTTTTAGAATGGGCTTGATCTGCAGGAGGTCACCGATGGTGGAAATGACGCCGTTCATCCTACCGCTGCGCCGCAGGAAGTGGAGGGTATCCAGGGCAGCCCAGACATGCGTGCGCTGGATTTGATCTTCCAGTACGGGCAGAATCTCGCTTACGGATTTGCCGGCCAACGCCATCTGAGCGGCGGTTTGCACCAGAAAGCCCGTGCCCAGGCTGAGCTGGCGTGAATCGAATACAGTGACCGGTACGGATGTGGTCTCGGCAGCGGCCGTGCGAGCCACATTCACAGCCGCGCTGAGCGTTTCGGAGATGTGGATGGACAGAATTTCGCTGGCGCCTTCCTCGGCCAGCGCATCGTAGATGGCATGGAATTTGGCCGGAGAGGGAACGGCCGTTGAGGGATGCTGAGAAAAATGAGGCAGCTTCTGATAAAAGGCTTCACGTGAGATATCGATTCCATCCGCAAGATCCTGGTTATTCACGTGGATATAGAGTGGAATAACGGTAATGCCCAATTGGGAAATGATCTCGGCTGGTAGATCACAGGTGCTGTCGGTGAGTATTCGAACGCTCATCTTCTTACCTCAGAATGAGAATGATCCCGAAAACGATCTCGATCGCCAGGCTGATCAGGTTCGATGAGGAGGTGGAACGATCGATAAAGATCGAAACCAGCCGCACCAGAGCGATGGTCAGATAGCCAAGGCCCAGGACCCGGTAGGCGGTCGCCCCGAACAGGAATGGCGCAATCCCGAGAGCGATAAAAAGGGCGCCGAAAATGGCGCGAATCTCGGATATGCCGCGCGGCCCTTCAGCAATGAGACCTGTAAATCCATAGATGGCAGTTGGCCTGACCAACGCCAGAAAGCCTGTGGCGGCAGTCCCCAGCGCGGCGATCATTTTAAAGATCGTCAGCAGGTTCATGGATTTGTTCCTTCCATGGTATTCAAACCATCCAGCAATACGAATAATTCTTCATTTTCCGGAATATCGGACATCGAATGGCCGTAGTGAACGAATCGGGCAATTCCTTCCCGATCCATGATTACCTGGGCCGGCATACGTCCCAATTTGAAGAGGTTGACTTCCTGACCGTACCTTTTGAGCACGCTGGCCCGCGGATCGGGTAAACCGATGAACGGTAAATGATTGTCGCGCCAGTAGGCAGCAAAGGCGTTGGCATCTTCCGGACCGATTACCACGATCTGTGTATTCCTCTGGACAAACTTGTCATAGTCTTGACGCAACTGCGCCATATGCCGTTGGCAGAAGGGTCAGGTAAAACCGCGGTTGAACACCAGCAGCAGGTTCGAGCGTCCTTTGAAATCCGACAGACGAACTTCCTGGTTGCGAAAATCTCGAAGGATGAAATCGGGGGCCGGAGCATTCAGGTCAACTTTGGGCATTGCTTTCCTCGTTTCGTAATTCTCATTCTTGGATCGAAAGGTGATCGTTCTGCCTGTACAAATCAAGGATAACAAAAATCGGACCTTTTGTCAATATATTGTCTAAATACTATATTGACAAAATATGGATTTTTCCTTATAATAAAAAGGAAATCGACAATGTAAAGCCAGATTTTTCACCAAAACGTCAAATAGGATAGAAAGAACGCTTCAAAGAAACGTTATGGAACCCATCAGCCGAATTGCGATCTATAACCTGAGCGCTGTCATGAAGGAAACCGGGCTGCAGCCGGATGTGATCCGCGTCTGGGAGCGGCGTTATGGATTACCCAAACCACAGCGAACTGCCGGCGGCCATCGGCTGTATTCCGAATATGATGTGGCGACTCTCAAATGGCTTCACGCGCGCCAAATAGAAGGCTTGAGCATCAGTCGAGCAGTTGAATTGTGGAAGGAGCTTTCCGCAGCCGGCCATGACCCACTCCAGGGGTACCTGCCGACGATTGAGGTCCGCGAACCAGCGCCACCTGCCGAAGAAGATCACCTGGACACGCTGCGCACGGAATGGCTGAACGCCTGCCTGGTTTTCGACGACTCTAAAGCGGAAAACACCGTCAATCAGGCATTTGGGATTGCGTCGGTGGAGACGGTATGTTTTGAGATCTTACAGAAAGGCGTTCGGCAGATGGGCGATTGGTGGCATCAAGGTCAGGCAACGGTACAGCAGGAACATTTCGCCACGGGGCTAGCGATTCGCCGCATCGATACATTAGTCAGCACCACCCCCAACCCGACCCGACAGCAAACCGTGTTGGTCGGCTGTCCGGCAGGTGAGTGGCACAGCTTCCCGATCCGGTTGTTAACCCTGCTCCTGCGCCGGCGGGGATTGAATGTCATCTCATTGGGTGCCAATATTCCGCTGGATCAGATGCAGCAAACCGCAGCATCCATTCGCCCGGACCTGGTTGTGCTGGCAGCCCAACAACTCACCACTGCGGCAGCCCTGCGATCCGCGTCTGTTTTGTTTCAACAGGCTAAAATCCCCATGGCGTACGGCGGATTGATTTTCAAACGCATTCCGGGGTTACGCGAGAAAATCCCGGGTTTTTACCTCGGCGACACACTCGAAAACTGCGTGGAAAGGGTGGAGGAATTGTTGGCTGATCCGGTGCATTATCCCGAGTCGACTTTCGTATCTGAAACCGACCTGGAAATTGCCGCGCGCTTCCGAGCCAAATGGCCGCAAATCGAAATGCGCTTGATGGCAGGCTTGCAAGAAAAAAGCCTGGCCAGCGAATACATGGCCACAGTCAATGCTTTCTTTGCGGAGGGCCTGGCAGCAGCGCTTGAGTTGGGCGATCCGGCCTGGATGGAAAACGACCTCGCGTGGGTCGGCCAACTGCTGACCGGCCGGCAGATTTCCATCCGACGGTTGAAACCCTACCTGGATGCCTATCGGGAGGCGATCGAATCCGAAATGGGCGAGTCGGGTATGCGAATTACCGGCTGGTTGCGCAATTATCTGGACGGGAATTAAGCATTCTCGTTCCTGGAAGGGAAAATAACATGCCTAAAAAACAACATTTCGATTTCAACCATAATGCTCCGGACGTAACGCTTCTAAATACCGTCGGAGAAGCCGTTACCCTCTCCAGCCTGTGGAAGGAACGTCCCCTGCTGCTGGCTTTCACGCGACATTTTGGTTGCACCCAATGTAAGGAAATGCTCGAAGAATTGGTCTCCGGAACGGAGCAGATTTCTCGGGCAGGTCTGGGGATCGTGGTCATCTTGCAGGGAACACCTGAAACAAGCGCCGAATTCGCCCGCCAGTATGCTCCAGGATTGACCTGCCTGGCGGATCCGGAAAGAAAGGCCTTCCGGGCTTATGGCCTGGAACGCGGCGATCTTTTCCAGACGTTTCTGAACCCAAAAGTCTGGTCGGCGGTATCCCGTTCGCGCAAGAAAGGATATATCGTCGAACCGCCGCCAGCCGGGCAGGATGCCATGCAAATGTCAGGCACCTTTATTATCAACCGAGATGGCAAAATCGTTTTGCCTTATTACTATGATCACATTGCCGACCACCCGGCCCTGGATCTGTTATTGAGCGGCGTATTATCAACCGGCTGGAACAAACCCTTCGATGGCCCACTTGGGCCAGGCGTCCAATCTTGATTTAATTACCTGGAGAGAATCAGATGAAGAAATCGTTTTTATTCATGATTATTTTTACGGCGGTCCTGAGCCTCACGGCCTGCAACGTCAATTCCAATACAACAACGGCGGAGACACAGACGCCTGAACCGCAAGGATTGATCGCTGAAGGCCGGTTGATTCCAATCAACTCGATGGAACAATCCTTTAGCCTTTCGGGCCAGGTGATCGATGTTTTGATCAAGGACGGCGAACAAGTTCAAGCCGGGCAGGTTCTGGCGCGTCTGATGGTAACATCGGATGCGAAATTAGCACTAGCGCGCGCCGAGCAGGAAGCTTTGTCCGCTCAGCAGGCATTGGATGCCCTGCAGGCTTCGGCGGATCTCAATCTGGCGCAATCCCAATTGAGCTGGTTGAGGGCCCAGGACGGGGTCGATCAGGCTCAGGCAAGTTTCGATGCGAACAGCTCGGATGAGAACAGAGCTTTGCTGGATGCTGCGGTAGCTACCGAAAAATTAAACGAAGAGGCCTACCAGAAAATTAAGGATGGCCAGGGTGTCGACCCGGATCAACTGTCTGCAGCCCAGGCGAGAGTAAAAACAGCCTCCGCTGCCGTGGACGGCGCTCAGGAATTTATCGATGCCCATGTGCTAAAAGCGGCGATCACTGGCCGTGTGGTCGACCTGGCAGTGCAGAGCGGGCAGCGGGTCGCCGCCGGGACGTCAATCTTGCAAATCGTGGATTTTTCCGGTTGGAACATCGAAACAGACAATTTGACAGAGATGGAAATCCCGAAGGTCAGTGTCGGCCAAAAGGTGGAAGTCGTGCTGGATGCGTTACCCGACATTCCTTTGCAGGGCGAAGTGACCCAGATCAATGCTCGCTTTGAAGAAAAGCGCGGTGATATCACATATACCGCGACGATCCGATTGGAGCAAAGTGATCCGCGAATGCGCTGGGGCATGACCGCCGCCGTTCATTTTCTCCCCTAGACTGACAGGAAAAAGACCATGCGACAGATTTTATCCATATCAAGTTTCCTCGCGATCAAGGAAATTTGGCGCAACCGCGGACGTTTTTTGTTGGTCAGCCTGGTAATTGCCCTGATCACATTGCTGGTGTTGTTCATTGCAGCGCTTGGGGAGGGCCTGGGTAACGGAAACCGTGAATATATCTCCAAAATAGATGCCCAGTTGATCGTTTATCAGGCCAGGTCGGATACGCTCATTCAGGCCAGCCGTTTGGGGCGTAACCGCCTGGCGGCTGTACGGCGCGTAGATGGCGTTGCGGACGCCGGAATGCTGGGCACAGCCAGCACCAATGTGGTATTGACGGCGAATGTACCTCAGTTGAAGGTGGCGCTTCTGGGTGTGGAACCTGGCAGGCCGGGCGAGCCGCAGGTTGCGTCAGGCCGCCAACTCAGCACCGATCTGGCTCAAGAAGTCATCCTGGATCGCAATACAGCCCTGCGCAGCAAACTCGGCGTCGGCGACACATTGACGCTGCGGGTGACGCAGGGCACCCAGGATGAATTTTACGATTTGCGGGTGGTTGGAATCGCCGACGGCCAGCAATTTTCCCTGCAACCCTCCATATTTGTTCCCTTCTATACCTGGGATCGAATCCGTCCGAAATCCGAGGCCGAGGTCAACAGTTCGAACCCGGTTGCCAATGTCATCCTGGTTAAGTTGAAAGATCCAGCTCAAATTGAAACCGTGAGCGCCCGCTTGGCATCCCAGGTGGATAACATTGAGATTGCCACAATTCAACAAGCCATCCAGGCCTTGCCGGGTTATTCAGCCCAGCAGAGCACGCTCAATACCCAGGGGGGATTCACCCTGTTCATTGGCATTCTGGTCATCGGCGGTTTCTTCCAGATTCAGATTTTGCAAAAAGTATCCCAGATTGGTGTGCTCAAAGCGATCGGCACAACCAATCCAATCGTGGCGGCTGCGTCTGTGATCCAGATTGCCGTGGTCACGATTGCCGGGGTGGCGATTGGCGGGCTGCTGACATTCCTGTTCTCTCTCTCCTTCCCGCCCACCATACCGATCGTCTTCAATGGCACGACATCCGCGCTGGCTGTGATTGCTTTGCTGCTGATCGGGCCGCTGGGTGGGCTGGTTTCCATTCGTCACGCCGTGCGCATCGAACCGCTCAAGGCGCTGGGATTATCTTCTTGATGGATGCGACTATGACAGTTTATGCTCTTGAAACCAAATCGGTGATCAAAACCTATACCAGCGACTCGGGGACCATTCAGGCTGTCAACGACGTCTCCTTACAGGTTTCAGCCGGCGAATTCGTTGCCCTGGTGGGCCCAAGCGGCTCGGGAAAAACGACCATGCTCTCCATGTTGGCTGCGCTGTTGCAACCTACTTCCGGTCAAATCTTGCTGGACGGGCAGAACCTGGCTGCCATGGGTGAGGTGGATCGCGTGTCCATGCGCCGAAAGAAGATCGGTTTCACATTCCAGGCCAATAACCTGGTACCCTACCTGAGCGCGCTGGAAAATGTGGAATTGATGCTGCGCCTGAATAACCAGCTTGATAAGACTGGCCGGCTGCGGGCTCGTGAGCTGTTGGCCCGCCTGGGTCTGGGCGAGCGCCTGCACAACCTGCCGGGGCAGATGTCGGGCGGACAGCAGCAGCGTGTGGCGATTGCCCGCGCATTAATCCATAATCCAAGCCTGGTCCTGGCGGATGAACCCACTGCCAACCTGGATACGGAACGCGCATTCCAGGTGGTCGAGACATTCGCTGGCCTGATCCACGAACAGGGCCGCGCCGGCATAATGGTCACTCACGATCTGCGCATGTGCCAATATGTGGACCGCATATTACAGATGCAGGACGGCAAGCTGGTGCGCACTTTCGCCAGCCGGGATGAGATCTTATCCCTGGCCAGGGGCGAACGGCAGTAAATGAACATCTGGTGGATCCGGCGCGATCTGCGGCTGGAAGATAACCCGGCGCTGAGTGCTGCAATCAGGGATGGCGCCGGGGTGCTGCCGGTTTTCATCCTGGATGAACGCTTGCTGGCGAATCCGGCGGAAAAACGCCAGGCGTTTCTCTTCGCCGGGCTGCGCGAATTGGACGCCGATTTACGCCGTTTGGGATCCAGGTTGATCGTCCGCAGCGGCGATCCTGTGGTCGAACTCGAACGCCTGGGCCGGGAAGTTCCGATCGAGAGTATCTTTGCCGAGCAGGATGTCTCACCCTATGCCCGCCGGCGGGATGCGGCCGTTGCCCGGCAACTGAAGCTGCAATTGGTTGCGGGTTTGAATATTCAGCCGGTATCGGCCGTCCTGCGGGCCGATGGAAGGCCGTATACCCTGTTTACACCCTATAGCCGCGCCTGGAAGGCGCTGCCGGCCAACGATTGCATATTACCGGCTCCAATCACACTGCCATTGGTTCCAGACATCAATTCGCTCGATTTACCCGATTGGCCGGCGCCAGACGGTTTTCCGGCGGGTGAACGCGAGGCCAGGCGCCGTCTGGCGAAGTTCCTGGATGCTCCGATTTACGATTACGCTGTCGGACGCGACCGGCTCGATCGGAACAGCACATCCGCGCTTTCGCCGTATTTGCGTTTTGGCATGCTGTCGGCGCGTCAGGCAGCCGCGGCGGTGCGGCAGGCTGCCGGAGTTGCGCCGGATACCGCTTCGCGCGCGGGTTGCGAAGCGTGGTTGAATGAATTGATCTGGCGCGATTTCTTCCAATCTATCCTGTATCATTTTCCGAATGTGCTCGGGAATGCTTTCAGGACGGGATCGCACAGCATCTCCTGGCGGGATGATATGCGGGATCTGCAGGCCTGGCAGAGCGGCCTGACGGGTTACCCGGTGGTGGATGCGGGCATGCGCCAGTTGGCTGCAACGGGTTGGATGCACAACCGCGCTCGCATGATCTGTGCTTCGTTTCTCGTCAAGCACCTACTGATTCACTGGCAGGCCGGGGAGCGTTGGTTTATACAGAATTTGATCGATGGCGATCCGGCGGCGAATAACGGCGGCTGGCAGTGGGTTGCCGGAACCGGAACAGACGCTGCGCCTTATTTCCGCATCTTCAATCCGGTATTGCAGGGCAGGAAATTCGATCCGGACGGTCATTACGTGCGCCGCTGGTTGCCTGAACTGGCGGATGTTCCATCAGAGTATATCCACACCCCCTGGAAGATGTCCAACACCGGTCAGCAAGAGTTCCATGTGATTCTGGGGCAGGATTATCCAACCCCGATCGTCGAACACGATTTCGCCCGGCAGCGAGCCTTCCAGGCGTATACCGGTAAATTTGCCTGACGCCTTTCGAATTGGATCTTCGAGGATGATGCATCTTTACAAATTCTATACGATTTGTTTATAAATTCTTCACAATTTCCTGCTATATTATTCTCTAAAGGGTCCATCCAGACCTGGATGGAATTCGAAAGAGAGGTTTCAAATGATGCACGGTTGGTATGGTGGTTTTGGTTGGATCGGAATGATCCTGGGCGCTGTCATTTGGCTGGCCCTGCTGGTGGGTATCATCCTGTTGATTGTGTATGGGATCCGCCGGCTGAGCCGGGGCTCAAGTTCAGCGACTTCTTCGTCGAAATCAACCGCCAAGGAGATCTTGCAGGAGCGGTATGCCCGGGGTGAGGTTACCCGCGAGCAATACCAGCAAATGCTCGAAGATCTGGGTAAGTAACAGCGATCGGATGTAAACGCGAACAGCAGAGGAAATTTACCTCTGCTGTTTACGTTTCCATCCCATTGAAGCTACTGGTAAATCGTCGGATAGGTGTTTTCGCGATATTCCCGCGGGGTGACGCCTGACCATTTCTTGAAGGCTTTGCGAAAGACGCTGGGAGCAGAAAAGCCGAGCAGATAGGTGATTTGTTCCACGGTGTAATTCTCGCGCAGATATTTCTTTGCCAGTCGTTCGCGGATGTCTTTGAGCAGATCGCTAAACACGACGCCTTCTTCTTCGAGCCGGATTTGGAGCGTTCGGACGCTGACTGCCATTTCGCGGGCCACTTTCTCGATCGACAGTGACCGGTCGTCCAGCCGCGACAATATGATCCTGGTCACGGCGCGGGTGGTAGCGGTCTTGCAATCCATTTCAGCCAGAAAGTCCTGAGCGTAGGTCTCGAAATATTGCAACAGGGCAGGATTGGCCATCTTAACCGGGATCCGGGCAATGGCCGGATCGATGGTCACCGAATTGTGTTTCTGGTTGAACAACACCGGGCAACCAAAGATGCGATCGTATTCCGCGGTGGAGTCGGGCTGCGGGTAGATGAAGGTAACCTGAAGCGGGTTGAGATCGAGGCCGGACAGGCTGCGCAGGATGCGCACGCAACTGGCAAAGGTGGCTTCGTAACAGTGGCGGGTCATGTGGGGGGCGTGCGGCGGGGAGAAAAAGATAAACCGCATCCGGTTGAAACCCGGCTCGGCTCTGGCATCGATCAGGTTGCCAATGATGCGTGAATAACGCCCTGATTTTTCGAATGCCTCGCCGAGCGTGCGGCAATTCATCATCAGGTAGCCCAGGATGGACCAGCTTCCCGCCTCGGCGTATTCTCCCATGTGCAGGCCAAAACAGGGGTCATGGGTGTACAACGCGGCCTGATCCTGGATATGCAGGTAGACCTCGATGGGGATGCGCGCATCCGGAGATTTAACGCTGGCCGGTTCGACGCCGATCGAGTGCAGAAATTCGTCGATGTCCACCTTCAATGCGCTGAGGTAAAGAAACATCTGCGACAGGACGCTCACCGAGACCGTGATCGGTTCATGAGAGAATAATTGTTGAACCATATGCTCGATATTATCATTAACTGCGCGAATCGTCACAAAACCTGCACAAAAGATCATCCTCAAATCGGCCCTTTTGACCTATGATCAAGATGTGAGAATTCTGGTTTTTGAAACAAAAGAAGGAGGCAGGGATGATGAGAGAGGCGACAGGAAAAGTCGCGGCCTGGTTGGGCATTGCCGCCGGATTGGCCGGGATCGAGCATGGATATTTCGAAATTCTACAGGGCGGCGCCCGCCCTGAGAGCCTGATGATCGCATCGATGGGAACGCCGTGTATTCCCGAGCAGGCCTGGAACCGTTGCGAACCGGCCCTTACCCTGCTGCCGACTTTTCTGGTCACCGGGATTGCGGCCTTGATCCTTGGATTGGTCATCCTGGTCTGGTCGGCGGCGTTTCTGCGGCGGAAATCCGGCAGTTGGATTTTGATGGGATTGTGCGGCGCACTGCTGGTGTGTGGGGGTGGTTTTTTTCCACCCTTGATCGGCCTGGTGGGCGGCCTGTGCGGCCTGGCAATCCATAAGCCGCTGGATACCGGCGCGCCCGGCAAGTTCATCGCTTTTGCGGCGAAAATTTGGCCCTGGCCGTTGGCGCTGCTGATGGTCTGGCTGGTGAACCAGTTCACGGTGGGGTATTTCTTCAATGATTTCCTGCAAAGATTCATGGCTTTTGGCGTGGTGTTGATCCTGCTTTTGCTGCCACTGTCCGTCCTGGTCGCTTACGCGCATGACCGGGCGCGGCAAGGGGCGCGTTGATTCGATCGAGAAGCTCACAGGAGGGAATTGGCGATGCAAACGTTAACTCGTTTCTTGACTCCGGCGATTTTGTTCGGGCTCACGCTGGCCTTCGGATTCTGGCTGAGCCGGTCCGGCCGGTCATTCAATGCCCTGCTTTTCAACCTGCATAAGCTGATCGCTTTGAGCGCTGTCGTTACGGCCGGGCTGCAGTTCGCCCGGCTGTTCAAAGAACAGGCGCCTCTGGCCGGGTTGACCCTGATGGTGGTCGCGGGGTTATGCGCGCTGGCGTTGTTCGTCACCGGCGCGCTTCTCAGCCTGGCGAAACCGGCGCCAGTGTTTGTCCTGCGCATCCACGGGATCGCGCCGTTCTTACTGCTCATCTGTTCGGCGGCAAGCATTTTCCTATGGATGCGGAGCGAGTTGTAGACTCGTGTTGTATACTTTTAGAAGAAGATGGATGGAATAAGGAAACGAAAAATGAACGACAAAATTCTGGTGACCTATGCGAGCAAATATGGTTCGACCCAGGAAGTGGCCGAAGCCGTTGCGAAGACGTTACGCGAGAAGGGACTGAACGTCGAGTTGCAGCGCGCGGCAAAAGTCCAGACCATCGAACCCTATAGCGCGGTCGTTCTGGGCGCGCCGATGTATATCGGTCACTTTCACGGCGACGCGCGCAAGTTTCTGGCCCGTCATCAAACAGCCCTTGCGACCCACAAGACGGCTTTCTTTGCATTGGGCCCCACCGAAGACAACGAAAAAGATTGGATTGAGACGCGCAAGCAGTTCGATCAGGAGTTGGCGAATATGCCCTGGTTCAATCCCCTTGCGCGGGAACTTTTCGGCGGGAAAATGGATCCGGCGCGGTTTCGTTTCCCGGACAACCTGCTCACCCTCCTGCCAGCCAGCCCCCTCCACAACATGCCAGCCAGCGATGCCCGCAATTGGGATAAAATTCGCGCCTGGGCGGAAGGCCTGGCAGAACAATTGATATAGATCCAGTTTTGGGAATCCTGTTCCTGTGATCGATTTTTTAATCGTTCTGAGGATGGGCAGGTTTTGTTTTCGTCCCACCCTTTTCTTCTTGCGAGGCGCCTTGAATAATTCCTGAAAGAATTTAAAAAAACCTGAAGGATGAAGGATGAGTCACTGCTGCCCCACTGAATTTTCATTGAAGGATCTTTATCAATCCACTGAAATGTTGTTGGCTGCCCGGCCGGATGCTGTGGCCGCTTACCGTTTACAAAGGGATGTTCTCCGCCTGGATGAAACCGCCCCAGAGATGCAACGTCTGCGGGCGGCGGCAAGGCAATCTGGCTGGGTTCGGCAGGTGGAGGCCACTCAACTCGAGGATGGTAGTTGGGGACGCTTCCACACCCAGGATTCGCGCATCAACCCTGTTTTTCGCACCAGCGAAGAAGCCCTCCATCGCGCTCTGGCGCTGGGGCTGGACATTCACGACGAAGTCCTGCAGCGCGCTGAAGCATATATTTTGCAGGTCATGAATGGGGAGATAACGATTTCCGATCCGCCCGAGAAGAACGACCGCGTTCCGCTTGGCATTCAACTGATGACGGGTGGCTGGCTGGCGCGACTCGACTCCGGCCATCCGGAGATGGAAAGGCATTGGCGGTACTGGTTCGACGTCGCCCGGCGGGCTTTCGCATCGGGGCGCTACTCCCAAACCGATGAAGAAACGGCTTATCCAACCCTTTCGGGGGTTAAGGTGCCAAAGGGTTTTCTGCGCAGCCAGTATGCGCTGTGGATGCTCGCGGCGCGGCCGCTGCCGGCGGACCTGGATGCGGAAGTTACGAACTGGATCTGGAATAGACCCGACGGCATCTATTACATGGGTGTCTGCCTAAACGACTGGCAGCAAGAGCAGGCGAGCATCTGGTTTCGTTCGATGGACCTGTTGAGCGGCTTTTCGAGCTGGCGCGAGGTGGCCATGCCGGCCCTGAACAAGCTTTGGCGACAACGGGATGAGAGCGGCCGTTGGAATTTTGGCCCGCAGTTGGCCCACTGCGCCGAGTTTCCGCTCTCAGAAAACTGGCGAACCCGGGCCAGGCGCCAGACAGATTTCTCGGCCCGGGTTCTCGGATTGCTGCGTAAAGTCTTTGATTGATACTTTACGACCCGATAAAGAGGATATCGCTTGTGCCGCGCTCTTTATTCTTGCCAAGCGGATTGTTGACCACCCGGCCCATGAAGTACATCGTCGAAGAGCCGCCGCCGTCGATGTTGTAGGCATCCGTGCAGCCCAGGGATTGGAAGATCCCGGCAAATTCGGCCAGGGTTACACCCCGGCTGTAACCTGGGCTGCGCCCGTCCACCACCACAAAGACGAAATGATTGGCTGAAATCATGCCCACCCCGGTGCGCGGATTGCTGCCCTGGATGGAGTGATTGCCGAAGTTGGTGTCGATCTCGACATTGCCCAGGTTGGCGGCGATCTGAGAATTTTCGAGCAGGGCCGGCCCAAAGGAAAGCGTATTCCAGACCCCGGCGGCCAGCAGTTCTTCCGCGCTGGTCTGGGTCTCATCATAGATCTTCATGCTACCGTCAAGATAGAACGCCAGGCCGGTGCGAGCGGGTTCATCGCGGTAGATGACGCCGTTGCGAATTTGAATGCCATCCGTGCGAAAACCGTAATAATCACCGTTTACTGCAAAGATGGCGTTGTTCTCAGCAGCGATGACCGAAGTATATTCGGTGATGTTGCGGCCGAACTGGTTGTTTGCAAAAGCGCTGGCCAGATCGGTCGCGTCTGAAAGGGTGACATCCGCCACGTAATAGGTCACCTTATCCTGACCGCTGCCGGTGGTTACTTCTTTAATCGAAATCGAAACCGAATCGCTGACATAGTTCCAATCATCGGAGCTGACGGCGGCGTTGGTTGCGCTTTGCGCGGCGGCCCCGGCTGTGGCCGTGCTACCGGCCAGCGCCGGCAGCGTTTCGGAAATGGTCTCAGAGTACGCGCTGACGTTTGCAATTTCGACATGCTGGATCAAGTATCGATCGGCTAATAAATAAGCAATAAGTCCCAATAAAATGAGAACGGCGCTGACAATCTGGAAGATTTTTCTTTTTGGGGAATGCATAGTGGAAGTTCTTTCTGAATCTCGAATGCGATTGGAGGTCCGGCCTGGCCGGGATATGTCCTCCGGATGAACCCTATATGCCGTATTTTATGGAGAAAGCCTCTGCAACGGGTTTAAATTTTGTATAAAAAGCAAGTGTTTATGGCGAAAAATCCTCAAAATTGCCGCTCCGGCTTTCGATCCTCGAAGAATCTAAACCAACTTTAAACCAATTCCGGTTCTCAACTGTCTACACTCGACTTATGAGAAACCTTCGTTTTGTCGACGATACCCCGGAACGGTTCGAAAAGCAGGCAGACACGCAAAGCCGCTCCTGCCCGGGGCAGGCACTCTGCAGGTTGCCCCGATCGATCTTTCCTTTTGGGCAGTCCCGGTCGGATTGGAAATGCAAATCATCGAACCAGATGGGAGGTAACCCAAATGGCGTTTGAAATTCTGCAACTTTCCTCATTCGGGTTGTTGCCTTACTGTATTTTGGGTTTGCTGGTGATGGCGGAAGGTCCGTTTGCCACCCTGTTGGGCGGCGCAGCTTCTTCGAACGGCATCCTGCTGCCGGTGCCGGCGTATTTTTCGGTCGTGGTCGGCAACCTGACGGCGGACATGGGCTGGTATCTATTGGGACGGTTCAGCAAGATGCAATGGTTGCTGCGAGTTGCCCCCCGGCTGGGCATCAAACCTCAAACGATCGACCAGTTGCGGCTGGGAATTCAGCGCAACGCGCCGCGTTTGCTTTTTTTGGCAAAGCTTTCGGTCGGGCTGCCCATTCCAACCCTGGTGGCGACCGGTTTGAGCCGGGTGCCGGTGCGGCGCTGGGCCGGGATGCTGGTGTTGGGCGAACTGCTCAAATCGGCTGCCCTGGTGAGCGTCGGCTACCTGTACGCCCAGGCCATTGAGCAGGCTTCGGCCGGCGTGCGGATGGTACTGTGGGCGATGACGGCCATCCTGGTCGTGGCAGGGTTGGTGTGGTACAGGACCCGCAAGAATAAGGCGCGGAAATAAGCCCAAGGAACAACGCCGGGTTAGGTCTGGTTAGCCGATCAATGATTGCGTATAGCTAATAATTGCGAATCCATAGGCCAACCCGGCAAAGAATACCCTTCTTTTATCCCGGCATGGCCGTGATGGTGATTTGGGTGGCGCCGGTGTTTGATGAAATGAGGTTGATTAACAGGGTCTCTTCCTCCCGCACGAAGGTCAGCATCGTCAAACCGGCGTTCTCGATTTGCTGATCCTTTTGCCAGCCGGTTTTATTCAGTTCGCGCAGGTAGAAATCGATTACATCCGAAGTCGAATCCTGGGTTTCGAGCGCCAGGATGTTTTCATTTTGCATCAGAACCGTTGCGTTGGGGTAGGAGGGCAGATCGGCCGGGAGCTGTGCCTCGACCACGGCGGATTCGGTCGGTTGCGGATTTTCGTTGGATGGGTTCACGGTTTGGGTGCTGGTCTCCAGCCGGATGGGCTGTTTCGTCAGGACGGTTTGAGCGATGACCTGCAACTTGCCGCTGCCATCCTCCAGGCGCAGCACCAGAATGCGCCCGCCTGCCGGATCGTCCCGGGAATACGAAAGCACGGTGACCGCAGAGGTCAGATCGGCCGTTTCGGGGGTCGAACCGGGCAGGGACTGCCAGCCCAACGCGGGAAGCTGTTCGGCATAGAATGCCACAGCCTGCGCGCGGGTGACAGCGGCGGTATACCGCAGAAATCCGGGTTGTGTGAGAAGATCGGTTGCCCCGGACGGCACGGGCAGGTCGGCCAGCACGGGCTGGCAGGCAGCCGGTAGGGCCAGCGACTGGACCTGGTTCACCTGATCCAATTCGTAGGTCCAGCTGCGCGTCCCGGTGAACCCGGATGAGGCGATTTCGGCGCTCAACTGGTATTTCACGACGGCGTTAATCTCTTCCGCCCACCAGACCTCGCCGGCGGCTTTCTTCAAGACGCCCTCGGAATCGACCAGCGAGCGTTCGTCGAAGGTGTAGTGGGTCGCGTTCAGGCCGTTGACGGTCTCCTGCCCGACCCTTTTGAGCCCATAAGCGGCCGGCAGGCGTGAAGCCGGGTCAGCGCTCGGGATTTCATCTTCTGAATTGGCTTCCGCCCGGCAGGCGGCGCCGGCGTCGTCCTGAGAGTAGTGGTATCCGCTCAGATACGCTTCGGCGAATTGCAGGGCCGCGCCGTCCGGGCCGGCCTGGTTGACCTGCACGGATTCATCCGCGCCCAGCACGGAGCGGTCGATCGACTGGCTGGTTTCATACGCGGAACCCTGTTTGGAGCCTGTCAGGGTCACCTCCAGCTTCTGCCGATAGCTCTGCAGGGTTTCCAAGCCCTGCCCCGGATTGGCTAAATCCATATCCCCGGTTGCGACACCGGTTGGGCGCTGGAAGGTCGTTCCCGTTTGGGACGGGCTGACCGCGGTGGCCTGGCTGGCGCCCTGGCAGGATACGATTCCCAGGGCAAGGCTGAGAATGACTGCGGTACGATAAATCTTGTGAAGATATGAAATCATGGTAATCCTGGCTCAGTGCGGAAGAAGGGTGAGGGTGGCGGTGTAATCCAGATCGCCGACCGATTGGACCATTTCCAATCCGGCGCCGGTCATTTCGACGGCCTGACTGCCGCCGCCGGCCGGGAAGGTGGCATTGATCTTCGAAGCCAGGGCGGGGTCGCCTTCGGTGATCAAACCCCAGGCGGTACCGACGTTGCCGTCCGCGTCGATGCAAATCGCATCGCCGTGCCGGATCGGGTCACCCTGCCTGGGCAGGAAACTGAGGAGTACATCGATGGTGTCGCCTTCATCGGCCAGGCGTCCGTCCAGTTCGAACGGGCCGCTCATGATCAACGGCGGGACCGAATATTGGACGCATTCGGATGGCTTGCTGAGCGTGATTTCCTCCAGATGCCAGGTCCCATCGCCCTGGTAAATCTGCGAACCCTGGCGATCGCGTTTCAGGGTGCCGGATCCTGTGATATGGGATAGGCTCTGGAAATGTTCGCCCTCCATATCGGCCGTAAATAGCGCCACTTCGGTCAGATAGGCGTCGTAGTCACAGTGGTCTTCCACCTGAAAAGTTTCCTGGGTGGAAGCCAGATCGTCGTTCAGCGTCAGGGTGAGGGTTTCCTGGCCGGGTTTTGTGGCCGTGTAGGTAAATTGGAAATAATAAAAGTCGTTTTCCTGGATGATTTGTTGCGGGGTGACCTGGCCCAGTTGGGCATGGATGTCGACCCGGGTGACTGGCAGCCAGGCAAGCGAATCGGGCAGATCTTCCATGAGGGTGATGCCGGCCGCGCCGTGGAGGGTCAACTGATCTCCGACGCAAACCTTGTCCGGGAGGACGGAATGGATCATGACGCCGCCGGTTACCTGTAGATCAGCCTGGGCGGATTGGCGGGGAGCGGACAGCAGGGATGAGACCAGCACCAGAAGGGCGAGTACATGGATGGGGCGTAGCTTCATAGATACTCCGAGTTTGGTTATTAACTAATTTTAATAAATTATAGCACGGGTTCGAATTCGGCTTTCAGGGAGGACTTGAATAAGACGCAGCGGATGCAGGACTCACCGGGACCGGCAGTCTATACAAAATCTAAACCTGTTTGCCGAAGGAAGACCCTAAAATCAGAAAAACCAAACCAAAATTCGGACCGGAACCGGTCTTGAATCGCGTATGAGGAGAGAACGGATGAAAAAATTTGCATGGATCTGGATCACAATCTTTTTAGCGTTATCCCTGGCGGCCTGTTCGGCAGGTGACAGTACCGGGTTGACGCAGGCAGACACGAGCTTGAGTTCGAGCACGGTTGTAAACGAAAGCAGCGTCGTCGTCGCCAGCGCGCAATCGGTGGAAGAGGCCCAGGCTGAGAACAGCCAACTGCACGAAGAGGCCTCGGATTATACGTGGGATCCTGCGGTGGTCATTCCGATCACCCTGAACGGCGACTCGATCAGCGCGGATGCCACGGATGTAAACATCACCGGCAGCACCGCGATCATTGGATCCGCGGGGACGTACAGCCTGAGCGGAACCCTGACCGACGGCCAGATCATCGTGGATACCCAGGACGAGACCCTGGTTCAACTCATATTGAACGGCGTCGATCTGCACAGCTCGACCAGCGCGCCGATTTACGTGAAGAACGCCAGGAAAGTGGTCATCATCCTGGCCGATGGCACGACCAACACGCTCGACGATGCCCTGACGTACGGGGACGCCAGTTCCGGGGAGGATGAACCCAATGCGGCCCTGTTCAGCATGGCGGATCTGAGCCTATCCGGAAGCGGTTCCCTGGTCGTGAACGGGAACTCCAACGACGGCATCACTAGCAAGGATGGATTGATCATTGCCGGCGGAACGATCACGGTAACCGCGACGGATGACGGCATCCGCGGCAAGGATTATGTGGATGTGGAAAATGGCACCATCACGGTCAACGCCGGGGGCGATGGGTTGAAATCGGATAATGAGGAAGACACGACCCGGGGGTACATCACGATCGCAGCCGGGGTCTTCGATATCAGCGCGGGTGGGGATGCCATCACGGCTCAGACGGACGTCATGATCTCAGGGGGTGAATTTAACCTGACCACTGCCGGTGGCAGCCAGGCAAAGATCGATGCGACCCTGTCGGCCAAGGCGATCAAGGGCGTGGCCAGCGTGGTGGTCGACGGCGGAACCTTCAAAATCGACGCCGCGGACGACGCCCTGCACTCGAATGGCAGCATCACCGTCAATGACTGCACGTTCGATATCTCGACCGGCGACGACGGCATGCACGCCGATGCGGCTTTGACGATCAACAACGGCAGCATCCAGATCAACCAATCGTACGAAGGATTGGAAAGCACCATCATCACCATCAACGCCGGGAGCATTCAGGTTAACTCCAGCGATGACGGCATCAACGGCTCGGGCGGGAATGATGGCTCAGGCACGCAGGCGCAGACCACAGGCCAGACCCAGGGTACACTGCCGGGCGGGCAGCAGAAGCCGGCTGGCGGGCCTGGCGGTCGCCAGGGCGGTGGCCGCGGCCAGGATACGTTCAGCGGCGGCAGCAATGCCACCCTGTACATTCACGGCGGTTGGATTGTGGTCAATGCGTACGGAGATGGCGTGGATGTCAACGGCTCGATCGAAATGAGCGGCGGCACTTTGCTGGTGAGCGGCCCGGTCGAAAACATGAACGGCGCCCTGGATTACAACGGCACCTTCAATATGACCGGCGGTTTCCTGATCGCCGCGGGCAGCGCGGGCATGGCCATGGCCCCGAGCGCCACTTCCAGCCAGAACTCGGTGCTGATCAATTTCAATTCCAAGCAGCAAGCCGGAACGCTGGTTCACGTTCAAGATAGCGCGGGGGCGGAGATCTTTACCTTCGCGTCTGCCAAGGAGTACCAATCGATCGCATTCTCATCGCCGCAGCTCGCGCAGGGTGCCAATTATGCCGTTTCCCTCGGCGGCAGCGATTCGGGCACGCAAAATGGCGGCCTGATTCAGGATGGAACCTATACGCCAGGGATCTCGTACACCGATTTCACCATCTCGAGCGTAGTTACCCAGATCGGATCCGGGGGCGGCATGAAGCCATAACCGGGAAGACTCAATCCAGATCGCGGCGGGCAAACAGGCCCGCCGCGATTCGAATTACCTTTCTCAGGCGCGACGTGTTTTTGCGGCATATACAAAAAATAAACCACTCGTTTGTGAAGGTACGCTATATTCAGGCTAACCGATACGCCCATGCGGCCGGTGGAGGATTGGAATGAAACAAAATACATGGATGCTTTATCCAACACAGGAACAAACCCATCTGAAACCCTGGATTTTACCGTCTGTTCAGGCTGGCGATGGCGAGTTCACTGGCTCGTTGGAGACTCTGGCGGCCGGTTTCGAGCCCATCAGCCTGCAGGAAATGGAATCGGTGGCGCTGCTCGACCGCATCGACACCAAATTCGTGATGCCCGTCCAACAGTTGCTGAAGGCACTGGTTGCCCTGCAAACGGAATATCGCGCCCTGGAAGTGGACGGAGGACGCCTGAACCATTATCGAACGCTGTATTTCGACACCCCCGATTTCGCGCTTTACAACCTGCATGCCAACGAACGTGCGGACCGGTTCAAGGTTCGCAGCCGCGAGTACCTCGATTCAGGCCAGTCTTTTCTGGAGGTCAAACACCGGACGCGCAAGGACCGCGTCATCAAGAGCCGGATGCCGACCGAGCGGCCGGCGGTCTGGTTCGATACCGACGCGCAGCGTTGGTTGAAGGAGGTGTTTCCCTATGACTCTGGAACACTGGAATCCAAGTTGTGGAATACCTTCACCCGGGTTACCCTGGTGAACAAATCCACCTGCGAACGCGTAACCATCGACGTGGACCTGGCCTTCTATACGGCCCGGCGCATTGCCCACCTGGACGGGATCGCGGTGGCGGAAGTCAAACAAGACCGGCGTTCCTGCCCGTCGTCCTTCCTGGCGCAGATGCGCGCCCTCCGGGTTCACCCACAGGGTTTCAGCAAGTACTGCATCGGGACGGCCTTACTCAACGATCAGGTTAAAAAGAATAGTTTGAAAGCCAGGTTGCTCTGGCTGGAACGAAATTCCATTGGAGTTCAGCATGACTGATTTTATGCGATTTATCTTGGGCTTCGGCTTCAATCTTTTGGTCGCGATTCTGTTGGTGCGATTCATCTATTATCCATCGACCCACAACAAGCGCTACGTTTTTACTTTTCTGGCCTTCAACACCATGATCTTTTTTGTATTGAGTTTTATGACCAGCATCGAAATTGGCGTGGGTGTGGGCTTTGGGTTATTTGCCATTTTTTCGATCCTGCGTTACCGCACCGATCCCATCCCGGTGCGTGAGATGACTTACCTCTTCGTGATCGTCGCCCTGCCGGTGATGAACTCGGCCAGTTCCAGCAATAAGCTATGGCCGCAGCTCGTGGTGGCCAATATGGCGATCCTGGGAATCATGTACGTTCTCGAAAAGGAATGGGGTTTTCACTTCGAGGCTTCGAAGCGCATCGTTTACGAGAAGATCGAATGGATCCAACCCGACCGTTTCCCTGAGCTCAAGGCGGACCTGGAACAACGCACCGGGTTGAAGATCAAGCGCGTGGTCGTGGGCAAGGTCAATTTCCTGCGCGATACCGCCGATCTGACTGTTTATTACGACGATGTGGCGCATGAGGGCTGGTTGAACGCCGGCGAACCGGTCGCGATGTATTACAACGGAGACGACTCGGGCGACTAAGGCGGTTTGGGAACGGCGGCGGTGATGGAAAGCAATCTTCTTTTCTCCTCCATAACAACGAAATGGGATGGGTTGGGCGCCCATCCGTTTCGCATTTGGGAAGAAAAGAAAACGAAAGGCTGGCTATAATATCCTTATGTCAAGAAAAATTCTGGTGGTGGACGACACGAAAAATGTGCAGGTGATGATCAGCGACTTCCTGAGCGGGCAGGATTTCGAGGTGCTGACCGCGTCCAACGGGCGCGAGGCGTTGGATGTAGTGCACCAGCGCGAACCGGATTTGATTTTGCTGGACATCATGATGCCAACCATGGACGGCTATCAGTTCATCAGCCAGTTGCGACGCGAGTCGGGTATCCCGGTCATCATGATCACCGCCCGCCAGCAGGAAGCCGATATCATCCACGGTTTCGATCTGGGGGCGGATGACTATATCACCAAACCCTTCCGGCTGCGCGAATTGCTGGTGCGCATGCGCGCGGTCCTGCGCCGGGTGGGAACGCGTGAGGAATGCAAACCCGAATTGATTGTGGGTGACATTTCACTGGATTTCGACAAGCATGAAGTCAAGAAAAGGGGCCAGACCATCGATTTGACGCCCCTGGAATTTCAAGTCTTGGCCATGCTGATGCAGGCTCGAGGCAAGGTCATCCGGCGCGCGGATCTGGCGATTGGGTTGATGGAAAACGGGTACGCCGGCTCCGAATCCACCCTGAAGATCCACATTCGCAACCTGCGCCTGAAGCTGGATGACGACCTGGACCAACCCCGGTATATCGAGACTGTTTTTGGGATCGGTTACCGCTTTCTGGAGGCGGCTGAATGAAGCGATCACTGCAGGGGAAATTGATCTTTTCCTACCTGGTCGTGGCGTTGATCACCGTGCTGGTCGTCTCGGCGCTCATCCGATTGACCTCGGGGCAATCCCTGATGAACCTGGTGGTCGAACAGCAGACCGCCAGTTTGAAGGAAGCCGTGCAGACGTATTACGCCGCCAACGGCTCGCTGGACGACTTTATTGAATACTATACTCAATTCAATCCAGGCGGGGCGCCTAACTCCGCTCAGCAGCCGGGCAACCCGCCCCAACAGCAACAGCCCAACCAGAGCCACGATATCCGCGGACTGCACGGCCTGGTGGACACTCAGTACCGGGCTCTGCTTCCAACTCTGGGGTACGATGTGGGCCAGATCGTGCCGGCCGATAAAGTTCAGAATGCGGTGGCGGTGGAAGTGGATGGGAAGACGGTGGCCTGGATCCTGCCGGACACTAAATTCCAGTTCAAGCTCAATTCGGAAGAAGAGCTCTTCCTTCAGCGCACCACCCTTGCCATTGGGCTGGCAGCGCTGGCGGGCGTGCTGGTCGCGGTTGGGATGGGCTTCTTCCTTTCCAGGCGCCTGATCAAACCGATCCGCCGATTGACCCAGGCCTCGCAGGCCCTTTCGAGCGGAGATTTGCAGCAGCAGGTCCCGGTGACTTCACAGGATGAGCTGGGGCAGCTCACGACGACGTTCAATACGATGAGCGCAGATCTGTTCAAGGCCGATCAGCAGCGCAAACGCATGACCGCGGACATCACCCACGATCTGAGTACGCCGCTGCAGATCATCTCCGGTTATATCGAGATGCTGGAAGGCGGCGAGGTGACTCTGACGCCGAAGCGCATCGAGATCATCAAGACTGAGATCGAGCATCTGCGCCGGTTGGTGGGCGATCTGACCACGCTATCCCAGGTGGAAGCCGGTGGGCTGGAAATTCAACTCGCCCCGGTGCAACTGCCCGATTTATTGGAAAGAGTCTACCTGGCCTACCAGCCCATTGCGGCCCGCCAGGGCGTCGAAATAAAGCTGGATTGCGCTCAGGAACTGCCCGTGATCCGGATCGATGAAGGCCGGATGCTTCAGGTGCTAAAAAATCTGGTCGAAAATGCCCTGCGATACACCCCTCAGGGCGGCGAGATCCGTCTGGGGGCTGAATTGCAGGCCGATCACATTCAGATCAGCGTTCGCGACAGCGGCGCCGGGATCGATGCGGAAGATCTGCCGTATGTCTTCGACCGCTTCTACCGCGCTGACAAATCCCGCGGCGGCAGTTCCGGCAAGATGGGCCTTGGTTTGGCCATCTGCAAGGCGCTGGTGACTGCCCAGGGCGGGACGATCTCTGCCGAATCGGCCGGAAAAGACCAGGGCACGACCATGACCCTGACTTTCAGCATTGCAAGCGGTGGTTGAGACTCTGCAATCCGCCGAAGCCGTCCATTTCAGCGGACCGGCGCCTGCAGCCCCTGACAGACTCTCTGCCGGGCCGAATACCAGAGCTAGGTTAAATTTGCTTTCCGCAGCAGTTGGGCGTTGATGGCAACAATCACGGTGCTCACCGACATCAAAATGGCGCCGATCGCCGGTGAAAGCAGTATCCCGACGGGTGCCAGTACACCCGCTGCCAGCGGCAATGCCACGACGTTGTAACCGGCCGCCCAGACCAGGTTCTGGATCATCTTTCGATAACTGGCCCGGCTGAGGGTAATGATTTTCACGATATCCAGCGGATTGCTGCGCACCAGGATGATACCGGCCGATTCTACGGCCACATCGGTGCCGCTGCCAATGGCGATGCCCACGTCCGCGCGGGTGAGTGCTGGCGCATCGTTCACGCCGTCGCCGACCATGGCCACGGTTTTCCCCTGGCTCTGCAGTTCATTCACCTTGGCGTCTTTATTTTGGGGGAGTACTTCGGCGAAGTAGGTGTCGATGCCCAATTCTTCAGCCACGGCTTTGGCGACTGCCGCGCTGTCGCCGGTAAGCATGGCGACATGCACCCCCATTTCATGCAGCTTCCTTACCGCCGCGCGGCTCTCCGGGCGAACCACATCCGCCATGGCAAACGAGGCGACTGCCTCCGGATGGCTGCCGTCATGAGCGGAACGCAGCAGATGCACCACGCTGTGGCCTTTCCCGCTGGCCTGCAACTCGAATGGTTCCAGGCGTTCGGGCAGGCGCAGTTGCAGCATTTCCAACAGGCGCGGCCCGCCGACGTACAGCCGTCCGCTTTCGCTGTGCGCCATGGCGCCGCGACCGGGGATGGCTTCGAACATGTTCACGGTCGGCAGCGTGAGGTTGCGTGCAACGGCGCTCTCACGAATGGCGCGCGCGATGGTGTGCTCCGAATCGCCTTCCACCGCAGCGGCCAGCGCCAGGGCTTCCTCCTCATTCAAGTTGCCGGTCACCGCAATGGCGACCACACCAAAGCGACCTTCGGTTAGCGTGCCGGTTTTATCGAACAATACGGTATCCACCAAACGCATCTTTTCGAGCGCCAGACGGTCGCGCACCAGGATGCCGTTGGCGGCGCCGATGCTGGTGGTGATGGCGACCACCAGCGGAATGGCCAGCCCGAGTGCATGCGGGCATGCGATGACCAGCACCGTGGCTACGCGTTCGATCACAGTAATGTTGAAACCGGTCGCGATCGTCCAGGCAATCGCAGTCAGGACTGCCACGCCGATGGCGATATAGAATAACCAGCCGGCAGCCTTGTCGGCCAGTATTTGTGTGCGACTCCTGGATTGTTGGGCTTGCTCCACCAGACGCATAATGCCAGCCAGCGCGGTCTGGTTGCCGGTGGCGGTGACCTGCACGCGCAGGCTGCCCTCGCCATTGATGGCGCCGCCAATGACTCGGGCACCGGGTGCTTTGTTGATGGGTCTGGATTCACCGGTGATCATGGCTTCGTTGACGGATGACTCACCCTCGAGCACTTCACCATCCGCCGGGATGCCCGCGCCAGGCCGGATCAGAATTCGCTCGCCGTTGCGGAGCTGGCTGGCCGCCACGGTTTCGGTGCTGCCGTCTGCTCGAATGAGTTCGGCGGTATCCGGCATCAATTTGGCCAGCGCATTCAATGCGCCAGAGGCCTGGCGTACGCTGCGCATCTCGATCCAGTGCCCGAGCAGCATAATATCGATCAATGTGACCAGTTCCCAGAAGAAGTCCATCTGGCCGGGCAGGAAGAGCGTGGCGGCGCTGTACAGGAAGGCGACCGAGATGGCCAGCGAGATCAGCGTCATCATGCCGGGTTGGCGATTTTTGATTTCCGGCACAGCCAATTGCAGGAAAGGCAGGCCGCCATAAATGAATACAATCAGGCCGAAGACAGGCGCCAACCAGCGGCTGCCGGGAAATGCCGGCAGCGATAAACCCAGCATCATCTGCAGGCCGCTGCTGTACAGGATGACCGGGAGCGAGAGGACCAGCGAAACCCAGAAGCGGCGCCGGAACATCTGCTCGTGACCCGTGTGATCGGCGTGCGCCTCGCCATGGTCGGCGTGCCCGATGTTTTGACCGGCCGCAAGGGGAATGGCATGCCCGGCATTTCCGGCTTCGATATCCGGGTGCCTGTTGTGCTGGCTGTGATCCATGCCGACGTGTTCCTGCTCATACGCCGCGGGCTGTGGTTCTGGCCTTTCGGGCATGCCGTGATGCGCGTCGACCCTTTCGGTTTTTTCAGGCTCAGCGTGTGCTGAAGGATGCTGATGATGATCGTTCATCTTCCCACCTTTCGACCTGCCAGGTCAATCCATACGATCGCTCATCTCTTTTGCGACTTGTGCCAAAAAGGCCAGGAGGGAATGGTTCCCCCACTGGCCTTTCGTTAATATACGCTGGTTCCAACCAGGGTGGAACTCTCCCTGGCGCAGGCGCGTACTCAGTGCATCCTGTGCCCGCTGCCCGGTTTGGCCAGGTACTTTTCAGGTTCCTTGTCAAAGGACTTCTTGCAGCCGGGTGAGCAGAAGTAATAGGTTTTGCCCTGGTATTCGGACTTGCCAGCGGCCGTTTTGGGGTCGACTTGCATACCACAGACGGGATCGATTTCCATTTTTTCTCCTTTACGTCTATATCGCTACGAATATACTAAACAATAGCATGAATATCTTAAATTTGTATATAAATCGTCCCATTGCGGGTTTTCAAATAAAAAATTAACAAGACTCTATTAAGGGATTAATGGTTCCTCGTTAAAATTAGTTCAGTACGTACGAAACATATAGAAATAAACAAACGAATGCAACCTCTGGTGAAAACAGAAAGGAGCATACCGAATTGAATGATGACAACCCGAAAAGAGAATTCGTTGAAAAGGCCGAAACCTTTTTCGAAACCCAGCATCTACCCCGGATGGCCGGCAGACTGCTGGGCTGGTTGTTGATTTGCGTTCCGCCTGTTCAATCGGCCAAAGAGATCGGTGAAACGCTCCAAATGAGCAAGGGCAGCGTCAGCACCATCGCCCGCCAATTGAGGCAGATGGGCCTGATCGAAAAAGTCGCACAAATTGGCGCGCGCGGCGACTTCTACCGGATCCATCCTAACGCCACAGAAAGCATGTTGTTGGCCCGGCAGGCGGAATTTGAACGTTTATATGACCTGTCCATACAGGGATTGAATCAATTGGAAGATGAAAGCCCGCAGGATCGCCAGCGGCTGCTGGCGGTAAAACGGATGAGCGCAATGGCTGTCGCTGAAATGACCCGCCTGATCGACCAAATTCACGAGGCCGAAGGCGAAACTGCCAGATCCGCTTCTGAAAAATGAGGTGTATTCTACACTCATTGATGATTAAAAGGTGTGAAAGATGAAAAAACAAATTCCTGAACCCGATAAAGGCAAATCCGATAAGGATTCAGATTCCAATAACGAAATTCGAAAGCGCCAATTAAATTTTGGCCTGAGTTACCTTTTCGTTGCCTTGATCGGCATGTGGTTATTCCAGCAGTTTATCCTCACGCCGTTGATGATCCGCGAAATCGAGATTCCATATAGCGAACTCAAGGCGAAGATCAAAGCCGGCGACGTTATTGAGTTGACGCTGGGCACGGACCGGATCGTGGGAACGATGAAGAATCCAAACGACACCTCAGCGCAGGCCAAACCGGTAAATTTCACCACGACCGCCATCCCCACCGGGGATCCAGCCCTGATCCAGGACCTGGATCAGGCCGGAGTGAAATACAGTGTCGCCGAGCCGGCCAGCCCGGTTGGTAATTTCCTGATCGCTTATGTTCTGCCGCTGGTTTTGATCGGCGGAATCTGGTATTTTGGTTACCGCCGCCTCTCGAAAAGCGGCTTTGGCATGGGCGGCATGGGTGGCGTGATGGGCGTCGGCAAGAGCAAGGCAACCGAGGTCAAGCCCGAAGAGATCGGCGTGACTTACAAGGATGTGGGCGGCGCTGATGAAGCCATCGAGGAACTGAAAGAGATCATCCAGTTCCTCAAGCAGCCTGAGTCGTTCGCCAGGTTGGGCGGGCGCATCCCGAAGGGTGTGCTGCTGATTGGCCCTCCCGGAACGGGAAAGACGCTGCTGGCCAAGGCTACCGCGGGCGAGGCGCAGGTGCCCTTCTTCGAAACCAGCGGTTCTGAATTCGTCGAGATGTTTGTGGGCGTTGGCGCGGCCCGTGTCCGCGACCTGTTCGAACAGGCTCGCAAGGCGGCGCCTTCGATCATCTTCATCGATGAAATCGACGCCATCGGTCAATCCCGCGGCGGCGCCGCGCGCTTTGGCGGCAACGACGAACGCGAACAAACCCTCAACCAGTTGCTTTCCGAGATCGACGGTTTTCGTTCGGAAGAAGGTAAACCGGTCATCATCATGGCTGCCACCAACCGGCCCGAAATTCTCGATCCCGCGCTGCTGCGCGCCGGGCGTTTCGACCGCCAGGTAACCGTCTCGGCCCCTGACCTGACAGGACGGCTGCAGATTCTGCGCATCCACAGTGAGGATATCCAGCTGGCTCCGGAGTTCGATCTCGAACGGGCGGCGCGGATCACTCCCGGATTCACCGGCGCCGATCTGGCCAATGTCATGAACGAAGCAGCCCTGCTGGCAGCTCGCCGGAACGCGGACGGTGTGACCATGGCCGACTTCGAAGCCTCCATCGAACGTGTGGTGGCCGGTCTGGAAAAGAAATCGCGCGTGATGAACGAACAGGAACGCACCACCGTCGCCTATCACGAGAGCGGACACGCACTGGTGGCCGAACTGGTGCCGCACGGCGATCCGGTGGCCAAAGTGAGCATTGTCCCGCGCGGCCGCGGCGCGCTGGGCTACACCATGCAGATGCCGACCGAGGACCGCTACCTGATGACCCGCGCTGAACTGGAAGATCGAATCGCGGTCATGCTGGGCGGGCGCGCGGCCGAACAGGTGGTGTTCAACATGATCAGCACCGGCGCCAGCGACGACATCAAACGCGCCTCCGAGCTGGCACGGCGCATGGTGACCGAATTCGGCATGAGCGATAAGCTGGGCGCGGTCCGCTACGCCACGCAGCAGTACCAGTTCCTGGCGAGCGAAGATACCACCGCCACCGCCAGTCCCGAAACGTTGAAGATGATCGACGAGGAAGTCCAGCGCATCATCACCCAGCAGTACGAACGCGCGCAGAATCTGCTGCAGGAACACCATTCGGCGCTGGAATGGTTGACCCGCCAGTTGCTGAAGACCGAAACGGTCGACGGTTCCGTCGTCAAACAGGCCCTGGCCGAATAAAAAATACCCTTTCACAATCTACAAAGTGCTGCCCGGTTATGGGCAGCACTTTGTTCTTTCAAGGACTATTTTGTATAATGAGCCTGTCGAGCCGGGGCCCGTCAGACACGAGCTTTTATGGGTCGATGTCGAGTAAAGGTTCGGGAAAGGAGGGATACATGAAAAGACAACAGGTGCTGGCAAAACTGGAAGCCGCCTGGGCAGCCTTCAACGACTCTTACACCGGTTTGAGCGACGATCAAATGCTGCAGCCGGGCGTGATGGAGCATTGGTCGGTGAGGGATCTCATCGCGCATGTGGCCTGGTGGGAGGAGGAATCGTTGCAGCATCTCCCGCAGATCCTGCAGGGCATCCGTCCGCCGCGTTATTCGGTCGTGTACGGCGGCATCGATGCCTTCAACGCCCGGATGACAGAGCTGAAGCAGAAACTGACCCTGGCAGAGGTGCGCCGCCAGGCATTGGACACTCACCAGCGCCTGGTGGTGTATTTGAACGGCGTCCCGGAAGAGCCGTTTGCCAGCGACACGCGCTTCCGGCGGCGTTTACGCCTGGACACCTACAGCCACTATCCGATTCACGCCGCGGCAATCCGGGCCTGGCGGGAGCAACAGACCTGAGATGGATTATTTCCGCTACAACGGCGAGGCGATCGATTATCTGAAGGCGCGGGATTCCGAACTGGGGCGGGCCATCGATCGAATCGGCAGGATCGAGCGCGGCGTCATCCCGGATCTGTTCGAAGCGCTGGTGAGCGCCATTGTCGCCCAGCAGATTTCAGCCAAAGCAGCCGCCACGGTGTGGGGCAGGGTGGCAGAGCGCTGCGCGCCGATCACGCCGGGGCACCTGGCGACCTTACCGGTCGAAGAAATTCAAGGCTGCGGCATGTCGATGCGCAAAGCCGGATATATTCGGGAGTCCGCCCGCACGATCGAGCAGGGCGAGGTGGATCTGAGCGCGCTGCCGGCTTTGGAGGATGGGCAAGTGATCCAGCGTTTATCTTCCCTGCCTGGCATCGGGGTCTGGACCGCAGAAATGTTGATGATCTTTTCCATGCAGCGCCCGGACGTGGTCAGTTGGGGTGATCTGGGCATCCGGCGCGGCATGCGAATTCTGTACGGGCAGGATTCGCTCGATCGGGCGCAATTCGATGGCTACCGGCGGCGCTATTCTCCTTATGGGTCCGTGGCCTCGCTGTATTTATGGCGCATTGCCGTCGAATAGGTCCGGCGGCCGATTCGATCAGCGAGCTGCGCTTACCAGGCGACGGGGCTGCTGGGTTCGTGGCGTCTGGCGAAGAGGAAGGCAATTACCACGCCAAAAATAAATCCGCCGACGTGCGCCCACACGGCCACACCGCCCACGTCGGGCCCACCCAGGCTGAGGAAGCCTTCGAAGAGCTGAAGGACGAACCAGAATCCCAGCACGATACTGGCCGGCACCGGCCTCAATTGTAAGAAGAAACCCAGTGGAATGAAGGTCAGGATCCGGCTGCGCGGGTAGAGCACCAGGTAGGCGCCCAGCACGGCCGCAATGGCGCCGCTGGCGCCAACCGTAGGGATCTGGGAGATTGGATTGGTATAGACGTGAGCCAGCGACGCCACCAGGCCGCCCAGCAGATAGAAGACCAGATACTTGAAATGGCCCATGCGATCCTCGACGTTATCGCCGAAGATCCACAGGTAAAGCATATTGCCGATAATGTGCGCCCAACCGGCGTGCATGAACATGCTGGTGAAAATATTTCTGAAACTGGCCAGGCTGGTATGAGCCGTAAAATTAGCCGGGATCAGGGCATACTTTTCCACCAACGCGTTTTGGTTTACGCCGGCCATCAGGAAGAATAAAAAGACAATGACATTAAGCAGGATCAAAGCATAATTGATCAGAGGAAAATTGCGGGTCGGGGTTTGATCGCGGATTGGGATCATGCTTTCAGCTCCACTTGTCGTTTGATACGATTGTAGCAAGAAAAATGATAAGATTGTTAACGTCCCTGCATAAGCAGAGCCTTCCTTTGGGTTCGTCATCAATTCTGGGATCAGGAATCGGGAATCATGCAAAGTTCGAACCTGGAATCTCTCTGGACACAAATGCATGACCGGCTGCACCGTTTCATCCTCAGCCGGGTGCCGGATGAAACGGTTGCCGATGACATCCTGCAGGAAGTCTTCTTGCGTATTCATACCCATCTGGATGGCGTCCGTGATATGGACCGTCTGGAGAGCTGGATCTTCCAGATCGCCCGCAACAGCATCACCGATTATTATCGCGCCCGGCGCCGGGTGGTGCCACTCGAAGGCTCAGGGATCGAAAACGAACTGATCGCGGATGAACCCGAAGAACCCGACGCCGCCGCCGAACTGGCGCCTGCGCTGCGCGAGCTGGTCGAAGGTTTGCCCGAACTGTACCGCCAGGCTCTGATTCTGACCGAATATGAAGGCCTGAGCCAGAAGCAGGCGGCCGAGCGGCTCGGTATTTCCTTCTCGGGCGCCAAATCGCGCGTCCAGCGCGCTCGCCAGATGGTATTGGATGCCTTGCTAAGCTGCTGCCACTTCGAGTTCGATGTGCGCGGGGTGCTGTGCTGCTACCGTTCGCATTGCTGCTGCTGCGACGGAGAAGAGCTCGATTTCTAAGACCGTTCTTGCGTCCTTTTTGCGTCCGCTCCGTCTATCTTGTGTAATCACACAACATCAGGAGAATTCGGATGCAAATTATTCTTCAGGCTTTCTTAAAATCAATCTCGCAGGTGGGCCTGAGCTTCCTGCACAACTGGCCCTTTCTACTCGCCAGTATCTTTCTGGCGGCGGCGTTCAAAGCCTATTTGAAACCCGAAAAAGTTTCCGCATTTCTATTGCGCTACCGGCAGGCGGGGGTGGTGGCTGCCACCGCAGCCGCAGTCGGTACGCCGCTGTGTTCGTGCGGCACCACGGCCATCCTCCTGGGCATGATGGCCGGGATGATGCCGTGGGCTCCGATCGTGGCGTTCATGGTGGCTTCACCGCTGAGCTCGCCGGGAGAATTGATCTACAGCGCGGGGTTGTTCGGCTGGCCTTTCGCAGTGACCTATTTCGTTGCCTCGATCCTGTTGGGGTTGGTGGCCGGGGGCATCGCCGCTGGATTGGAAAACCGGGGTTGGTTCCACGGCCAGTCGCGCCTGGCCGGGCTGGTGAAAAACGATCCGCCCAAAACCGAGCCCTCCCTGCCGGCGGATACTTGCGGCTGCGGCCGCACGGTCAAACCGGTTCTCTCGCTTCGCGCAGCACCGGCCTGCTGCGGTGAGCCGGCTCTGGCTGTACCAGCGGCGGTCCCGGTCCTGGCGGGAACTTGCGATTGCGGCGCGCATGAGGCTGCCTTTCGAACCACGCCGCAGGTGGGCTGCGAATGTTCGGGAGGTAGTAGCAGTAATCCTCTTGGCCTGGCCGAGCGGATCCAATCCTTCGGTCAGCGGTTTCAAATCAGCGCATTATGCAAAGAATCCGCGCTCACGGCCCGCAGGCTGCTGCCAATGTTTTTCGGCTTTGCCTTCATCGGTTTTTTCTTGAACGGCCTGGTGCCTTCGGAATGGATCGGGTTGGTATTCGGGGCCGGTAAGGTATACAGCGTCCCGCTAGCCGCAACGTTGGGCCTGCCGCTGTACATCAACAGCGAAGCTTCGCTGCCATTGGTGCAGGGGTTGATCCAGGGCGGCATGAGTCAGGGCGCTGCGCTGGCTTTCCTGCTGTGCGGTTCGGGGACGTCCCTGGGCGCCATCGCCGGCGCTCTGACCATTGCCCGCTGGCGGGTGGTAGCCCTGGTCGTTGGCGTCCTCTGGTTGGGCGGGATCGCCCTGGGCTTTACTTATGACGCGCTGTTGATGGCCGGCCTTTTCTGATCTCTCAGGACGGTTGTCTCGACAGCATGGCGCACCCGTATGGCAGCAGGAGGATGGAATCGGATAACGATTTCGTCCTCCCGCAATAAATCGATCAGGCGGTGATGCCGGATCTCTGCCGGAAACGGCACGGCCTGAGCCTGGGCATTCACATTTATGAACACCTAAAGCCGTTTGCCGGTTGACACTTTACGGAAGACCAGTGTATTGATCGCGGGATCGACCAGCGGCCAGATCAGGTCTGCGGATCTCATTACGGAATCCCTGGATCGGAGGTGAATCAACCGGCTAACCAGGTCGTGCAGAACCCGGTTTTGAGAGTCACTCCAGGGATAGGGGGCCCGGTTGTGGTCGTCATCGCCGGTCAGACCCAATTCGGAACCGTAATAAATGCTGGGCGCGCCGGCAAACCTATCGATGCCGCCGTCCTCGCCGTTTTACCAGCCTGGGCTGCCGCCGCGGGCATACCGCTCCGGAAAGATCTGATATCCCACCGTATCCTTGGCCCAGGCCGGCGGAGAGAAAACATCCTCGGCGTTCAAATAAGGATAGTCGAAGAATTGATCGGACATGTGCTGGGCCTCCGGCTGGGCGTTCAAATCATGGAAGCCGCGGCTGCCGTAAAGAATCCTCTCCGCGCCGGATTAAGATGATTTCGAGCAAATTGGTTGATGTGTATATTATATTCAACAGACTAAACAATAAATTAGTTTATACATCAATTAATATTCTTCCTCTCCCACAGCCAGACGCTTGAATCTCATTCCGTTGGGCGCAGAGATGCTTCCAAACGCCGGTTGAAGCGCGAGAGGATGCGCTGAAGCGAGTCGATTTCGTAGAGTTCCAGGCCCGCGTAGCGCTGGTCCAGGAAGTTCCGATAGGCGGCCCTGACTCTGACCAGCAGCGCCATCCCGCGCGGTGTGAGGGTATGGCGAATGGCGCGTCCGTCCCTGGGATCGTTATAGCGTTCCAGCAGGCCGTCCGCCTGCATGCTTTTGAGAATGCGCGTCATGTTGCCCTTGGTGCAGATCAGGCGCTGGCTGAGTTCGCTCAGGGTCAGGCCGGGAGACTGTTCCAGGTGAAGCAGCGTGTAATACCGGGTGGTTCCCAGTTTGAATTGCTCGAAAAAGCGCTCGTCGCTATCATTCATCAGCAATTGTGAGGTGAGGAGGGTGGAATTGACTTCTTCGAAAGCCATGCATACCTCGATCGGTTTTGACTCGTTGATTTCTACACTATAAGGAAGATATTCTCCCACGTCAATATCTTCAGGTATGAAGTTTTGGAATGATGATCTATTTCTTACACTCTTGTTGTAGAATTTTTAATGCATAACGGGGTCTTTTGTTTTCATCGAATTTCTACGCGCATCTGGTTTCACATGTCCACAACTCCACCGTCATCCGCATTGATCCAGCTCACGAACGTGTGCAAGGATTATCCAACGCCAGCCGGGCCTTTTCGCGCCCTGAGCCAGGTTTCGTTACAGGTGAAGCTCGGGGAATTCCTGGCCATCACCGGGAAATCCGGCGCGGGCAAAACCACGCTGGTCAACATGATTACCGGCACCGATCACCTGACATCCGGCGAGGTCTGGGTGGATGGCGTTTGCGTGCATACGATCCCGGAAGATCAGCGTTCGCGCTGGCGCGGAAAGAACATCGGCGTGATCTACCAATCCTTTCATCTGCTTCCCAAGCTTTCGCTGCTCGAGAACGTGATGCTGCCCATGGACCTGTGCGGCCTGTACCGGCCGCGGCTGAGCCAGCAACGCGCGGCCGATCTGCTGCGCGCGGTGGAGCTGCAGGACCATGCCAATAAGCTGCCGTCCCAGATTTCCGGCGGGCAGCAACAGCGGGTCGCCATCGCGCGCGCACTGGCCAACGATCCGGCGTTGATTGTGGCGGATGAGCCCACCGGAAGGCTGGATTCGGTCACGGCGCAGGTCATTTTTGACATATTTCAGCAGTTGATCCGCCAGGGCAAGACGATTGTGATGGTGACCCACGACCGGGGCATCGCGCATGTGGCCGACCGCGTGGTCCGGCTTCGAGATGGAGCGTTGACGGATGGAGACTAAATTCCCATTCCGCCAGCAGGAGTTCACCTGGGACGATCGGCGCCCGTTGATTGAGGTGCGCGACCTGAACAAGGTGTTCAAAATGGCTTCCGGAGAGGTGCACGCGCTCAAACAGGTGAACCTGGAACTCGAAAAGGGCAAGTTCATCGGGGTGGTGGGGCGCTCGGGATGCGGAAAATCGACCCTGGTGAATATGATCACGGGCATCGACCGTCCCTCGAGCGGGGAAGTGTGGGTGGCCGGGCAGGCGTTGAACGCGCTGGCCGAGGGCAAACTGGCCGAATGGCGCGGGCGGATGTTGGGGATCGTCTTCCAATTCTTCCAGTTGCTCCCCACCCTGACGCTGCTGGAAAATGTGATGCTGCCGATGGATTTCTGTCACCTGTACACACCCTCCGAACGGGAAGACCGTGCGTTGGGATTATTGGCGCGGGTCGGCCTGGAGAAGGAGGCGGAAAAATTCCCGGGCATGGTATCGAATGGGCAGCAGCAGAGCGCGGCCGTGGCGCGCGCATTGGCCAACGATGCGCCGATTCTGGTGGCGGACGAACCCACCGGCAACCTGGATTCGCGTTCCGCCGAGGATATCATTCAGCTTTTCGAGGAGTTGATCGCGCAGGGCAAGACGATCCTCATGGTCACGCACGATGCTGACCTGGCGCAGCATATGGACCGGATCATCCACATGTCGGATGGTGAGATTTTGCCGAACCCGGGCGAGGAGACGACTCAGCCGTGAGACCGCGAACCCGGAAAATCCTGAGCGATTTCGCAGGCAACCGCGCCCGATCGATCATGGTGGTGGCATCCATTGCGGTCGGCCTGATTGCGGTCGGCATGATCTTGGTCCTTATGGTGGCCATGCCCGACGATATGAAGGAAGGCTACGCGGCGGTCAACCCGGCGAATATTCAAATCGAGGGTGTGAGTTTCGATCCGGATTTCATCGACCATCTCGGGCGGCTGCCCCAAATTCGCCAGGCCGAAGGGGTGGCCATCAAAACCCTGCGCATCCAAACCGGTTCGAATCAATCGAAGCCGATCAAAATCCTGGCTGCCAGGGATTTTTCCAAAAGAAGCATCAATCAGGTCAAACTGGTGGAAGGGACCTGGCCGCCGAAGGAACGGGAAATTGTCCTCGAGGTCAACCGCGCGGATGAAACCCCCTATAAAATCGGCGACGAGGTGCGGATTCAGCTCTCGAGCGGGGATATACGTGAGGCAAAGCTGGTGGGCATCGTGCAGGATCAGACGCTGGGCGCCGACCGCGGCGGAGCAGGCTTTTTTCTGGCGCCCATTCAGGGATATGTCACCCTGGATACGCTTCCGTTGTTTAGACTGCCCGAGCAGTTGACCACCCTGCAGTTGACGACCGTGGACGGATCGGACCTGAAAGCCATCGAGGTGGCGGCTAACACGGTTCTGGAAGATTGCCGTCGAAACGGGGTTCCGACCATCAGTAAAGCGGTGCGCCTGTCCACGGAGCATCCCAACCTGCTGTACGTCAATGCCATGACCGCCATCCTGTTCCTGTTGGGTTTGCTGGTTATTTTCCTGAGCGCTTTCCTGATCATCAACACGCTATCGGCGCTGCTCAACCAGCAAATCGAACAGATTGGAATTTTCAAGAGTTACGGAGCGACGCGCGGGCAAATCATCTTCATGTACCTGGGCCTGGTGCTGCTGTTCAGCGCCTTTGGCTTCCTCATCGCCATCCCGCTGACCAATGCCGTGGCTTTCCGCGAACTGGACGGGCTGGCGCCGCAGTTGAATTACATCTCGCGCGGCTTTCGCTGGGTGCCGCAGGCCGTGCTGGGCCAGGCGCTGATCGCCCTGATCGTCCCCCAGGCGGCGGCCCTGATCCCCATTCTGCACGGTTCGAACCTCACCGTTCAACAGGCGCTCAGCGGCAGTGAAAGCGATGAGGTCAAAAATCCGGTCCGGCGACCGGCGTGGGTGAAGCGCCTGCATCTCTCGCGGCCGATTTCGATCTCGCTGCGCAATGTTTTCCGCAAGCGCCTGCGCCTGATCCTGACGCTGATCACCCTGGCGTTGGGCGGCGCCATGTTCGTGGCGACTTTCAATATGCGGGCCAGCATCGAGAATTACATCGAACGCCTTGGGCATTACTTCATGGCCGATGTAAACCTTTCGTTCAGCCAGCCGTATGACCTGACCGAGATCGAACAGATTGCCCGCGAATCTCCGGATGTGGCATCCATCGAAGGCTGGGCGGCGTCAATCGGGCAAATGGTCACAGCGGACGATCAGCCCGGCGAGACCATTCTGATGCAAGGCCCGCCGGAAGACTCTGCATTGTTGGAACCGATTCTGGTCCGCGGGCGCTGGTTGAATCCACAGGATGCGAATGCCATCGTGCTCAACGAGGTGTTCATGGACCTGTATCCGGACGTTCAGGTCGGCGACACGATCAAGATCAAAATTGGCGGCCAGGAGATACGCTGGCAGGTGGTGGGCTTTTTCCAGTTTGCCGGAAAAAATACAGGCCTGGTCGCTTTTACCAATTACAGCCCGCTGGCAAAGGCCACCCATACCTGGAACCAGTCGACGGATTTTCGGATCGTGGCTCGAAGGAGCGGCCTGACGCTGGATGAGCAGAACGACCTGGCGGCAAAACTGGAAACCGCTTTTACCGATCGAGGCTACCAGGTATCCGAGGCGAGGGCCGGAAAATCCATTCTGAAGAATTCGGCCACCGGCTTGAACGCCCTGACCGGTTTCTTGCTCTTTCTGGCCATTCTGATGGCAGTGGTTGGGACGATCGGCCTTTCGGGAACGATGAGCCTGAATGTCATGGAACGCACGCGCGAAATTGGGGTCATGCGGGCCATCGGCGCCTCTGATTTCGAAATTCAACGCATGGTCATTGTGGAAGGCATGCTGGTGGGCTTGCTCAGTTGGGTGGCCAGCCTTGCGGCGGCAATCCCGGTCAGCAACGGCCTGGCGAGCGCGATCGGTGAGGCGATTTTTGGCAGCCCAATTCCGGTTACCTACACCCTTACGGGCATCAGCCTATGGTTGGGACTGATGGTGATCTTCACCATCCTTGCTTCTTTGATGCCGGCGCGGACGGCCTCGCGGTTGACGATCCGGCAAATCTTGGCGTATGAATAACGCATCCAGGTAGGTGAACGATGAAAGCACTTCGGATGATCAAAATCATGGCACTGCTTCTTTCTATGATTGGGGTGGCGTGCCTGACCGCCTGCTCCGGAATTTCATTCAACGCGGCGGGAGCTGAAGCCACGCCGGTGCCAACCGTGACCGTCGGCGCCGGCCTGATCGCGGAGGGGCGGGTGGTGCCCCATCAATCCGCCACGCTGGCGTTTCCCGTTGGCGGCAGGCTGGGCGATCAACCGGTCGAGGCAGGCGCGAAAGTCGATGCCGGGACCGTGCTGGCGAGCCTGACCGACCGCGAACAGGCGGATGCCGCCTTGAAGAACGCCGAACTGGAACTCGAAGTTGCCCGGCAGCAAAAGGACAACCTGGATCAAGACGCCGGCCTGGCGCAGGCGCAGGCCGAACAGGGCGCGGCTGACGCGCAGAGCCATTTGACGGAAGCGCAAAAGGCATACGACGATACCCACACCCGCGATTACCGTAACCAGTTGGATGATAAAGAAGAGTCCTACCAGCAGGCGAAAACGGATCTCGATGAGGCTCAAAAAGATCTGGACAAGTACAAGGACCTGGATGTCGAAAACTCGACCCGCAAGTCCGCCCAGACGACCTATGACAACGCCAAAGAGGACTACCAGAAGGCGCTCTATGAGCGCGACGGGTTGTTGAACCGGCAAAAAGCCGCCGAAAGCGGCCTGACCCTGGCCCAGGAAACGCTGGCAAAAGCGCAACGGACTCTGGAGAACGTCAAGGATGGCCAACCGGACCCGGATCTGCTCGCGCAGGCTGAAAAACGTCTCGCCGCCGCTCAGGCTCAAGTCGATGCCGCCCAAAAGGCGCTGGCGAACATGGATCTGACGGCCCCGTTCGCGGGCACGCTGATGGATTGGGCGGACGGCATGCTCCCGGGCGTGTGGCTCTCAGCCGGGCAGCCGGTGGCCTATCTGGCCGATACCAGCGCCTGGGAAATCGAAACGACGGACCTGACGGAGTTGAAGGTGGTGGAGATCAAAGAGGGTCAGGCGGCCGACATTCGATTGGATGCCCTGCCGGATGTGCCATTAACGGGTGAAGTAATTTCGGTCGGAAGGGTGTATTATGAGAAATCAGGGGATGTGCAGTACAAAGTGCGCATCCGCATCGATGCTCCGCCGGCTGGAATTCGCTGGGGAATGACCGCTGAAGTGACCTTCGGGAACTGACCCTGAAAGATTACGGTTGTGATCGAGAGGAGAAACGCCATGCCTCGCAAGAAAACAACCTCGCCAGACCCATCGAAGATCCACACCGATCGCGCGCCAATCCAGGATACCATTCATCAATTCATGGAAGCAGAAAGCCTGGATGATTGGAAGCTGGCCGTGCGCATGTACGCCCAGGTGGTCAAACGCCGCTCGGCCGAACTGGCGTTGATCAACAGCGTCCAGGAAGGCCTGTCCTGCCAGTGCGACATGGAAAGCATCTACAACATGGTGGGTGACATCCTGCGGGACACTTTCAACGCCCAGGTGGTGATGATTTCGCAGTACGACGCTCAAACCGGTCGCATTCATCACCACTATGCCATCGAACGCGGACAACACCTCGAAATCCCGGGCTGGCAGCCCATCGACAGCTCACGTTCAGCCATCGCGCGCACCCATAAGCCGCTGATCCTCAATTACGGCGATTTGCAGGCGCTGGTCGATGCCGGAAAAATGCACGTCGTTCCCGGCACCGAAATGCCGAAAACCTGGCTCGGAGTACCCATGCTGGTCAGCGAAGAGGTGCGCGGGATCGTCAGCCTGCAAAATCTGGATATCGAAAACGCCTTCAGCCAGTCGGATATCGACCTGTTGACCGCGTTGACCAACAGCATGAGTATTTCGCTGGAAAACGCGCGTCTGTTCAATGAAACCCAACGCTTGCTGAAATTACTGGAAGATGAGGTCGAAATCGCGCGTCAGACGCAGCAAAGCATCCTGCCGGCCAGGCTGCCGTCCGCGCCCGGTTATGATTTCGGCGCCCTGATGATTCCGGCACGCACGGTTTGCGGGGACTTCTATGATTTCATTCCCCTGGACAATCACCGTCTGTGCGTCGTCATCGGGGATGTGTCGGATAAGGGGCTGCCGGCGGCGCTCTTTATGGCGCTGACCTTCAGCCTGGTGCGCGCCGAGACGGGAAAGAACCAAAACCAACATGCCATTCTGCGGAACGTCAACCGCTACCTGCGAAACATGAACGCGGGCGGCATGTTCGTGACTCTGCTGTACTGCGTCCTCAATTTTCAAAGCGGCCTTTTGGAATATTCCCGCGCCGGGCATTTCCCGCCGATCGTCCTGGATCCCGGGGGCGAATTCATCGCGTTGCCGGTTCAAAACGGGCAATCTTTAGGCATCTTCGAGGAAATCCAGATCGACCAGCAGATGGTTCAACTTCCGGAGGGCGGTCTGGCCCTGCTGTATAGCGACGGCCTGACCGAGGCTTTGAATCCAGACGGTCAGGAATTCGGCCTGGCCGCGGTAAAGCAAAGCCTGATCTCCAGCCGGCGCGAAAGAGGGAATGTGATTTGCGAGCGCCTGTGGAATGCGGTCCAGGCGCACAGCGGCGAGAAACCGCATCAGGATGACTTCACCACGATCGTGATCAAACGGGAATAAATCCGTACTCGGGTGGCTTCATTGCTGGCGCGGTGCGCACAGATTGCTGTGCAGGGCGGAGTTCAGGTCGCTCAGATTGTAAATTGGGACGGAACAGTCCATGTAGCGGGTGCCCAAATCCAGGACTTCGTGCGCGTCGCTGTCGTAGGTGCAGGCGATGTTATTTTGCGCGCCGAGTTCGATCTGATGCTGGTTATCTTCGGCATTCGACATCCAACACTCCATCGCGTCGAATCCAATGCCGTACAGCGTGGCTTCATCGAACACCCAGGGGCGCGTATACGGATGGGCGGCTATGGCCAGCCCGCCCTGATTGTGGATGGCGGTCACGATATCGGCATAGGGTTGGCCGGGGGAAATATACTGGGTTACGCCCAGGCCGACGATGTGCTGATCCGAAGAGACTTCCTGGCCGGGGATGCAGACCAATCGGGTTTCATTCAGGCAGGCCTGAGTGACATCCGGGCAGACGATATGATCGGTGATGGCAATCAAATCCAGTCCCAAATCCAACGCTCCCTGCACCATCTCTTCGTAGGTGTTATCGCCATCCGAGCAGGTGGTGTGCATGTGCAGGTCGATCTGCCAGACGGTGCCGTCCAGAGGTCCAAGCGTGCGGGTCGCACCGGGTTGAGGCGTCAGAGTATCAATCGGAATGAGGGTCTCGGTAGGGAACAGGGTTTCGGTGGGGACGCCCGTATCCGTAGCCGTCTCGGTCGGGGTGATCGTTGAGCCTGGGGTGGCGAAGGGCGTCGGCGTGGCCAGAACCGTGGCGGTCGGTGCAAACGTGAGGGCCACATAAGTCTCGATGACGGCTTTTTGCACCGTCGCGGCCAGATCAGGTGTGGGCGAGGCGCAGCCGGTGAGGAGCGCGGCGAGCAGGCAGAAAATCAGGCCAGAAGATATCTTTTTCATCGTGGAGAAGACGGCTTCAAAAAGGTAAGATCAAAGACAATTTCTGTAGGGGTAATTCATGAATTATCCCTATCGAAATTGACCACGGCCGGGATGGTCCGTTTAGAATGATTATAAGTCTTTCGCGCGCCGGTTAAAACAAGTTAAGAAAAGTGAAATCGCCACGATCGAGATTTCTACTTTTCCATGGAAATACACAAAAAAGGAGTTGTTCCAATTTATGGAGCAACTCCTTTCCGTTTCGAAAAGCTTGAGCTAGAAACGCGAGACAGTGACGAAGATCATCGGGCGGCGGTGGGTTTCACTGTAGAGGTAGTCGCCAACCGATTCTTCCACATCCTTTTGCAGGTTGCCGTTGGCGCGGGACACGGTTTCGGTCACCTTGCGGCGCGCGGAGTTGAAAATCTCATCCGAATCCTGGGCGATGACAAAACCTTTGCTCAAGATCTCAGGCTCGCTGAGCAGGCGGTTGTTGTCGCGCGCCAGGCGCAGGTTGACCAGCACGATGCCGTCCCGTGAAAGCGCTTCGCGTTCGCGCATCACTTCGGCGCTGACATCTCCGACGCCGGTGCCATCCACGAAGACGTAGGAGGTGGGTACGCGTTCGCCCATGTGCATCTCGCCGTCCACAAATTCGAGCACCTGGCCGTTTTCGAGAATTGCGATGTTCTCAGCCGGGATGCCGACCGTTTCCGCGAGGATGGCGTGCTGCTTGAGGTGACGGATTTCACCGTGGATGGGCACGAAGTATTTCGGGCGGACCAGGTGCATGAGCAGTTTCATCTCTTCCTGGCTGGCGTGCCCGGAGACATGCACCGGGGCAATATTCTCATAGATCACGTTGGCGCCGCGTTGGAAGAGCCGGTTGATGGTGCGGTAGACATTCTCTTCGTTGCCTGGAATCGGGCGCGATGAAAGCACGACGGTATCGCCGGTTACGATATCGAAGAGGCGGTTGGTGCCGGTGGAAAGCCGGCCCAGGATCGAGGAGGGCTCGCCCTGCGACCCGGTGCACATGATCACCACATCCCGGGCGGGTAGGCTGCGCGCCTGCTCGATGCTGACCATCAAATCATCGGGAATATCGAGGTAACCCAGCTTGCGGCTGATGCGCATGTTATCCAACATGCTGGTGCCCACGAAGGCCACCTTGCGGTTGTAGCGTTGGGCGGCGTTGGCCACCTGCTGCATGCGCGATACCAGCGAAGCGAAGCTGGCGATGATGATGCGCCCCGTGGCCTGGCTGAAAACCTGGTCGAAGGCGCCGTCGATGACCCGTTCGGAAGGCGTCCACCCCGGGCGGTCGGCATTGGTCGAGTCGGCGAACAAGGCCAGGACGCCGCGTTGGCTGAAATCGGCCAGTTTGGCGTAATCGCTCGGCCAGTTATCCACCGGCGTATGATCGAATTTATAGTCTCCGGAGTGCACGATCAGGCCGGCGGGCGTTTCGATGCCAAAACCAACCCCATCCGGGATGGAATGACAGACGTGAAAGAATTCGACCTTGAAGGGGCCGATTTGCACGCTTTCGCCGGCCCGCACCGTGTGCAGGTCAGCCTTGGAAGCCATGCCGTGGCGGGCCAATTTGGCTTCCAACAGGCCGATGGTCAGCGGTGTGGCGTAAATGGGTGCCTGGATTTCCTCCAGGACGTGGTGGATGGCGCCAATGTGGTCTTCATGGCCGTGGGTGATGGCGATGCCCACCACTTTGGCGCGGTTTTGTTTGAGATAGGTCATATCCGGAATGATGTAATCGATGCCGAGCATGTCATTCTCGGGAAACATGATTCCGGTGTCCACGACGAGGATTTCGTCGTCATATTCGTAGGCCATCATATTGCGGCCAACTTCCCCTAAGCCCCCCAGGGGAATCACGCGTAATGTGCGTTGTTTCATAATTCGTTCTTCTACCTTATACAATTTCTAAAGTTCAAAATACAGCACAGCCAGGCTGTGAAACGGTTCTCATTTTGGTAAGGTTTGCAAACAAAAAACCCCTGCTGTAGAAACCAGCCGGGGTTTTAGGACAATCCAAAGGCTTTCGAGCCCGTGTGAATCTGTACGACTTCAACCTGCGACCGGTCTCCCGGTAATTATTCACCTTACGCGATAAATTTTAACATAAATCGGCAGGCTTGTCAAAACATTGGGCCGCGCAGGCGGTTTAATGGGTCGTCGTGCGGCGAGCAGCGCGGCGCGGTTTCTCGACCGGACTGGTCCGGTAAGCCGGCAGCAGAATGGCGTAAATATCACACAGGCGGCTGTCGAGCATGCGGCTGCGAATGCGCGGATCGAGGTCTTCCATTTTGGATGAGGTGGTAATGACGGTTGGCAGGCGGGCCATGTAGCGGTAATTGAACAACTGGTAGAGTTTCTCGCGCGCCCAGGGACTGGCGCTCTGGGTTCCCAGGTCATCCAGGATGAGCAATTGCGCGTTCTTGACCTCTTCGAAGCGCCGGTCGTAGGATACTGTGCTGGAAGGGCTGAATGCCGCCCGCAGGTGATCGAGCAGGTCGGGAACGACCACGAAGATGGGTTCTTCGCCCAACGCCTTGCGGTAATTGCCGATGGCGGCGGCCAGGTGGGTCTTGCCGCAGCCGTAGTCGCCCATCAGCACCAGCCAGCCGCGCGGGTTTTCGGCGAACTGTTGGGCGGCATGGAAGGCGTTTTCGAGGCTGCGCTGACTTTCGGGGTCATGGCGCTCGTATTCGCGCAGGCTGAAATTGCCAAAGGTACGGTCGCTCAACAGGGGCAGGGACGAGACCTGGGGTTCGGAGGAATCCTGCAGGGCGGTGCGATAATCAGGGGCGTAGATGCGCACAGTCGTGACCATGTCGGCATCCAGCAGGCGCGAACGAATGCGGCCGTCGATTTCATCCATGTTCTGGTTGGTGGTGACGACCAGCGGCAGTTTGTTGACATAGCGGTAGTTGATGATCTGGTAGAGCTTTTCCTGCGCCCAGGCGGTCGTATTCTGCGTACCCAGGTCGTCCAGCACCAGCAGGCGAATGTTGCGTATCTCCTCGAAGCGTTCCTCGAAATTGGCATCGGGCGAATCATAGGAGAAACGCAGCCAATCCAGCAGGTCAGGCACGGTGAGGAACAGGGTTGGCACGCCCAGGCTGACGACATAGTTGGCAATGGCAGCGGCCAGGTGGGTTTTGCCGCAGCCGTAGCCCCCGGCCAAAAAAAGCCAGCCGGAGAGGGTTTTGGCAAAGCTGGCGGATTGATTGAGCGCGTATTCGAGCGAGCGGATATGCTGGTCGGCCAGACCCATGCGGCCCTGCGGCTTGAAGGTGTCGAAGGTCATGCGGTCGAAGGCTTCCAGGTTGCTCAGACGGAAGAGGCGTTCACGCGCGGCCAGTTCGACGTTCTTCTGGCGGCAAACGCAGATTTGCATCTTGCCGAAATCGGGATCGGTGATGGGCAAGTCTCTGCGCACATAACCCAGGCCCCCGCAGATTTTGCAATTGGGGTCGCCGGGCTGGCTCTGGCGCAGGATTTCTTCAATGCTTGATGAAGTCACCGAACTCTCCTTCGATGTAGCGGCGGCTATCTTTTTCAGATTCTCTCCGATCTTCTTCATCGCGTCCCTTCTCCTGCCAGGATCGCAAAATGGCTTCGACGTAACGCCAGTTGCGCGCGTTGCGCTTCACTGCGATCCGAATGGCATCTTCGATCCAATCTGCGCGGAATTCCTTTTCGGCGGCCTGGAGTTCCTCCGCAATCAGCGGAGTCAGCGGGCCGAGGTTCTCTTCATACAGGCGGAAAATGTTGGGGCGTTCATCCGCCAAGACCGCCAGTGGGCGCGCGCCCGAGGGCGGCGCCCATTGTCCGGCACGCAGCGCCCGAACTGCAGCCCGGCCGCGCGGTGTATTGAGGAAGTACAGGCGTTCTTCCGGTTTACCGCCCTCCATTTCCACGCACAACAGGGTTCCGCGCTGCACGGCCTGTTCCAGCGCGTCCAGCAGGGCGTTTTGGGCCTCTTCCGGCGTGGCGCCCAATGAAGCCATGAAGCGCTCGTCGGCGAGCATCTCGGCCACACTCGCGTAGCGCGGGCTGCTTTCCTGCCGATCGAGCAGCCAGAAAATATACAGGGTCACTTTCAGCTCGCCGAGGTGATCGATCTGCGGCAGCAGCTCGCTGAAGAAGGCCGCCGGGATGCGCGTCAGGTGAGTCTTGCCGTCTGGGAAACCGTTGAATGGCATGCTTCAGCCCTTCTAGCGGTGGGGTGGGCCATTGGGGCCGGGCACAGTGGCGGCGTTTTCGAAGCGCGCCAGGTTCGAGCGGAAGAACAGCTCGATGCCGGGGTGCGTGGGGCCATTGCGGTGTTTGGCCACGATAATCTCGGCCATGTTGGCGCGCGGGCTGTCCTTTTCCAGCGCATCCGGCCGGTGAATGAACATGACGATGTCGGCGTCCTGTTCCAACGAACCGGATTCGCGCAGGTCGGAAAGCACGGGGCGTTTGTCGGCGCGCTGCTCGACCGCGCGCGAGAGCTGCGCCGCCGCCAGCACGGGGACGTTCAATTCGCGCGCCAATGTCTTGAGGTTGCGTGAAATGTAGGAAACTTCCTGCACGCGGTTATCGTTACGCGTATCGCCTGACATCAATTGCAGGTAGTCCACGATGACCAGGTCGAGGTTGTACTCGAGGTGCAGGCGCCGGCATTTGGTGCGCAGCTGCATGGGGGTCAGGCCAGGCGTATCGTCCAGCCAGATGTTCGTATCGGAAAGCACTTCGATGGCGTGAATGAAAACCGGCCATTCGTTGTCGCTCAACTTGCCGGTGCGCAATTTTTGGGTGTCCAGGCCGGTCTCCTGTGCGATGAGGCGCTGAACAAGCTGTTCGGCGGACATTTCGAGCGAGAACATGGCCACGTGCTTCTTGTGCTTCTGGGCGGCGTTCTTGGCCACCGAAAGCATGAAACCGGTTTTACCCATGCCTGGGCGTCCGGCGATGATCAGCAGGTCCGACTTTTGCAGACCGCCGAGCAACTTGTCCAGATCCGCCAGGCCGGTCGGCACGCCGAAGATCTCTTCATCGCGCTGCGAAAGCTGGTCGACGCGGTCGTAGTACTCGCTGAGCACCTGCTGGATGGGCTGGACATCGCGTCGGGCGCGGCGTTCGCTCAACCCGAAGATCGATTTTTCGGCTTCGTCGATGATGGTATCGACGGTTTGCTCCTGATTGTAAGCCTGACGGGCCAGTTCATTGGCGGCGGCCAGCATGCGGCGGCGCACCGCCTGCTCGGCGACGATCTTCGCGTACGCCTCGGCGTGCAGGGATGTCGGGGTCTGGTTAAGCAGGGTCGTGATGTAGGCCGGTCCGCCGGCCTCGGCGAGCTGGGTGCGTTCTTCCAGCTCATTACAGACGGTCAGATAATCGATGGGCAGGCGCTGGTCGTGCAGGTGCGAAAAGGCCTCCCAGATCCAGCGGTTGCGCACAATGTAAAAATCATCCGCCTGGAGCTGCTGGGCGACGTCGTAATAGACTTCCGAATTGATCAAAACGGCACCCAGGACGGCCTCTTCGGCTTCGCGGTTGTGGGGTTGCGCCTGGTAATCGGTGGAGGGGGCTTCGTCCATGGGCGGAGGGAAATCAGTCATGAGTTGTTTCCGTTATTGCGATCACTCGAAGAAAAAGGGCCTGGATGATTGAAAAACCACCGGGGCTTTGCGTGGAGCCCCGGCGGAGGTGAGCTTATTTTTCAGGTTCAGGCCCCCCCTCGTCCGGTTTTTCCTCGTCGTCCTCATCATCGGAGGGTTGGGTAAGATCATCCATGTTGATGTTGGAGAGGAAATCTTCGAAAATCGACAGGCGGTCTTCGCCTTCCCCTTCGGATTCGGGCTCAGCCGGTGCGGACGGCGCGGGTTTGGATTCGGTGGGTTCGATGTCCTGCTCGGGAATGACGCCGGCCGCGTCCATCACCTCGCGGGCAATCAGGATGGGCACATGGGCGCGGACGGCCAGAGCCAGCGCGTCCGATGGCCGTGAGTCGATGTTCACGGTCTGGCCGTTCACCTCGACCACTAAATTTCCGTAGAATACGTCCTCGCGCAGGGAAAGCACCTCGACGCGAACGAGTTGGGCATCCAGATTTGTCAGGATGTTTTTCAATAAATCATGGGTTTGCGGGCGGGCAACCTCGATCTCCTGTAAAGCGATCGTGATCGCCTCAGCTTCATACGGCCCGATCCAGATCGGCAGGTAGCGGTCGGTATTCAGTTCACGCAGCACGACAATGCGCTGTTGGTTGGTAAGACTGACGCGCACGGAGTCGATGACTACTTCAACCATCCTAGGCATAGAAAAAAACCTCCCTTGACGGGCTACAGGTAAATCGTATCAATATTCTAACACGGCGGGAAATGGGATGCAACCGAAATAACCCTCGCGCACGCGCGGGAAGCCGGCGCCTGAAACCCGTATTTAATAATTAACAAATATTAAGAGAATAAACGCTAAATCTTTTCTTAAGTTATAAGGTATAATACTGGAACTCGGGTACCAGGTTACTTATTGACTCCGCAGCCTTCTGCCACGCATAAATAGGGGACCTAACATCGGCGGCGGTGTCACTCCTTTAGGGAGCAGTTTTTGTTGATTGCATTTTTCAGAACTGACACGCCGGAACGAACCCTTTTTCCGGTAGTTTTGGTTTATACTTTCCAGGGTCCCGTGACCAGGAGTTACAAAAATGCGCAAAACCGGTGGTGATGTTCATGACAGCTAAAATTCTACTCATCGAAGGAAAACGCAACGACGGTCCCTCCTTTGTCGCCGGGCTGACCAAAAAAGGCTTTCAGGTGGAAACAGTGGCCAGCGGAAGCGCCGCACTGACGCGCCTGCAGGAGAGCCGCCCCGACCTGGTGGTCGTCAATGCGGCAACCATGCGCACCAGCGGCAAACGCATCTGCATGTCGCTGCGCCAGGAAGCGCCGAGCGTTCCGATTGTGCTGATTTTGGAACAAAATTCAGAGCCAATCGATAAGATCGACGCCAATGTAGTTCTGAATTTGCCATTTACGCTGCAAAAATTGTTGAACCGGATCAAGCCGCTCCTGCCAACGGAGCAAAAGGCGGTGATGCGCGCCGGGCCGATCAGCCTGGATGTCGACCAGCGCTGGGTGCGCTGCGGTGGACGCCAGTCCAGCCTCACACCGCGTCTGGTGACGCTGTTGAAAATTCTGATGGAGCAGCGCGGGGTGGTCATCGAACGCGAGCGGTTGTTCAGCATGGTGTGGGATACGAATTACACCGGAGACACGCGAACCCTGGACGTTCACGTTTCCTGGCTGCGTCAGGCCGTGGAGGATGACCCGCGTCATCCGCGTTATATCAAAACCGTGCGTGGGGTGGGTTATCGATTGGATGTGGATGAGCCTGAGAAGACCCGGCCCATTCCGCCGTTGAACAGTAAGAAATTATTGTAAGACAAATGTTAATAAATTACGCAGTGTTCCGGTAGCGCAAACCGGAACACTGCGTTTTTTAACAATCATTTTTCGCATCCGCGTCGCTGAACCCGTTGACCGATTAACGAAACAGACGGCGCTCCGTATGAAGCGCCGTCTGTTGAAGGTTCGACAGGGGGTGGTTTAGCCGAAGCCGAGACCCCTTACCAGGGCCAGCAGCAAGCCGCCAGCGATGACGCTGCCGAGCTGACCGGCCGTATTCGAGCCCATGGCATGCATGAGGATGAAGTTGGTGTAATCTTCATCCTGCGCCATTTTGGCGGCCAGACGGCCGGCCATCGGGAAGGCGCTGATGCCGCACGCGCCGATGAGCGGGTTGATCTTGTGGCCGCTCATCACGCACATCAATTTGCCGAAGAGCAGTCCGGCAATCGTATCGATGACGAAGGCCAGCAGGCCAAGGCCCAGGATCATCAAGGTCTGATATTGAATCTGCTGCCCCGCGGGTGCTGCGGCGTTGAAGAGGAATTTCTCGGAGGTCATGGTGGCGCCGATGGCCAGACCGAGGAACAGCGTGGAAACGTTGATGATTTCGTTCTGCACCGACTTGCTCAGGCGGTCGATCACACCGCTTTCCTTGATCAGGTTGCCCAGCATCAGGGACGCGATCAGGGGAGCGGCATCCGGGGCGATCAGGCTGATCACCACGGTCACCACAATCGGGAAGAGGACGACGGCCATCTTAGAGACCGGGATGGGCGCATATTCCATTTTGATCTGCCGTTCACGCTTGGTGGTGAGCAGCCTCATGATCGGCGGCTGGATGATCGGGATCAGGCTCATGTAAGAGTAGGCGGCCACAGCTACGGGCCCGAGCATATCCGGGGCCAGTTTGGTGGTAACGAAAATGGCAGTCGGGCCGTCGATGGCGCCGATGACGCCAATGGAAGCCGCCTGGGGGATGGTGAAGCCGAGCAGGATGGCCAGCAGGAGCGTGCCATAGATGCCGAACTGACCGGCTGCGCCCAACAAGGCCATTTTGGGCATGGCCAGCAGCGGCCGGAAGTCGATCATGGCGCCCACGCCGACGAAGATGAGCAGCGGGAACAGTTCAGTCTTGATGCCGGCGTCATAGATTACCTTGAGCCAGCCCCCTTCCTGATAGGCGGACATCCCCAGATTGGCAAATACACAACCAATCCCGATGGGGAGCAACAGTACAGGTTCGATTTCCTTGGCGATGGCCAGATAGATCAACAGACAACCGATGATGATCATCACGCCATCCGCCCAGGTGAAATCGGTGAACCCTTTCGTAAGGAATTGAATAACCTGGGTAAAATCCATTGCGGCTCCCTGTTACGCGCTGTATTCCACCAGCACCTGGCCGTGGCGGACGTGGTCGCCAACGGAGACTTTGATGGCGCCAATTTTACCGGCGCGTTCAGCGCGGATGGCGTTTTTCATTTTCATCGCTTCCAGCGTGAGCAGTTCTTCACCTTGAGCAACACTCTGGCCTTCCTTGACGGCGATGGCCACAATGACGCCCGGGATGGGAGCCGTCACGGCATTGGCCGAGCTTGAACCGCCATTGGCGGGCGCGGCGGCCGGGCGGGCGGGCTTTTCGACCTCAGGGCGGGCAGCGACGGGCGCGGCAGCCGGGGCAGGCGTGCTGGCCGCAACGGCCTCTTCCGGCCAGACTTCGAAGGTCTGACCTTCGACCGTGGCGAGCACCGGGCGAGCATTCAGGTCGGAAATCTCGACCTCGTATTCCTTATTCTGTACTTTGACGCGAACAATCATGAGATTAATTCCTTCCTGCTTTCCGGCTAAAGAGATTCAACCGCTGGTTCAAGCGGTTTGCGCGGTGAATAGCCTGCCAGGAGCTTGTGGTGAGTGTTTGCGCGCCGGCAATCAGGGCATTGAGGGCGCTATCCTGTGAAGTGAGTGAAAAGGTCATGGCCGCAGTACCGCCGGTGTTGATGTGCGGTCCCATTGAAAGCCGTACGGCCACTGCCGCCGCGGCAGCCTGGGCGCGCAGTTCTTCGTCCACACTGACTTCCAGCGGTTCTTCGCCGGTATCGATATCTTCGCCGGCGCCTTCTTCTTCCTTATCCGGGAAGAAACGGTTGGCAACCTTCACCATCAAAATCATGAGACCCCAAAGCAGGGCAAGAGAAAGGAAAACCAATCCCATGCCGATCAGGGTGATCAATAAACCAGCTACAATGTTCGACATAGATACAGCCTTCTTCCGAGTGGGTTATACCGGCATATTGCCGTGTTTACGTGCCAGCGCTGAAACGCTCTTGTCGCGCAGAGCCAACAGGGCGGCAATCACGCGGGCGCGCGTTTCACGCGGCTCGATCACATCATCGACGTAACCCTTGGAGGCGGAGGCGTATGGATTGAGGAATTTCTCGCGGTATTCCGCGGTCAGACGGGCGCGCTCCGCGGCCGGGTCGGCAGCGGCTTCGATCTGCTTGCGGTAAAGAATATTGGCCGCGCCTTCAGGACCCATGACGGCGATTTCAGCGCTGGGCCAGGCATAATTGATGTCTGTGCCAAGGTATTTGCTGCTCATGACCACGTAGGCGCCGCCGTAGGCCTTGCGCGTGACAATGCTGATCTTGGGGACGCTGGCTTCGGAATACGCGTACAGGACCTTGGCGCCGTGGCGGATGATACCGCGGTGTTCCTGATCCACGCCGGGCAGGAAGCCGGGTGAATCCACAAACGTGACCAGCGGTATGTTGAACGAATCACAGAAGCGCACGAACCGGGTGATCTTATCGGCGGCATCCAGGTCGATCGAGCCGGCCATCACACTGGGTTCCTGCGAAATGATCCCCACGCTCATGCCGCCCATGCGGGCCAGGCCAACGATGGCGTTGCGCGCAAAAGTGGATTGCAGCTCGAGGAAAGAACCCTTGTCGACGATATGTTCGATGGCCTCGTGCATACTGTAGGGCATATAGGGATCGATGGGCACCAGATGGTTGAGCTCCTCATCCATGCGGGTGGGACTGTCGTCGCTGGCGACCGCAGGCGGATTGTCGACGTTGTTGGCGGGCAGGTAGGAAAGAACGCGCCGGGTGAGGGCGATGGCGTTTTTCTCACTGTCGGCAGTCAACGTGGCCAGGCCGCTGATGGAAAGGTGCGTTTCGGCGCCGCCGAGCGTCTCGAAATCCACAATCTCGCCGGTGACGGATTTGATCACTTCGGGGCCGGTGAGGAACATGTAAGACTGCTTCTCGACCATGATGATCATGTCGGTCAGGGCAGGTGAATAGGCTGCGCCGCCGGCGCACGGGCCGAGAATCAGGCTGATTTGCGGGACGATGCCGGAATACTGGGCATTGCGCTTGAAGATTTCAGCGTAGCCGCCCAGACTGAGCACGCCTTCCTGAATGCGCGCGCCGCCCGAGTCGATCATTCCGATGATCGGAGCGCCGGACTGGACCGCCAGATCCATCACCCGGCAGATCTTGTGGCTTTGCATTTCACCCAAAGCGCCGCCCTGGACTGTGAAGTCCTGGGCGTAGGCGTAGACCAACCGGCCTTCCACGTTGCCAAAGCCGGTCACCACACCATCCCCGGGCGTTTTCTCGGAAGGATTGGTCTCGTCATCGCGCATGGTGACGAAAGGCTCCGTCTCGTGGAAGGTGCCGGGATCCAGCAGCAGATCGATACGTTCACGAGCGGTCAGCTTATGCTTGGCGTGCTGCTTGGCGATGCGTTCAGCGCCGCCGCCCTGGCGGGACTTTTCGCGCATAGAGCGCAATTCAACAATGCGGGGATCTTCTTCGGGCATAACAGTCCTCTTTTCGAGAAGATAAATGCAGCAAGTTGCGGGCGCCATTCCAGAAAAAAAGGAAACTACCCGCATCATCAATTGTAATCATGTTCACAAGCCGTGGCTGGAAGAAAAAAGCATGTTTTTCACTGATTTTCATCCTGAATTGAAACGATTAATCCAATGATTAACAGTATAAAAAAGCTGCGAAGCAAATCTTGCTCCGCAGCCCGATGAGACGAGGGAAAGGCCTACCGCAGCAAATCCAGAGTCGGATTGTGGAGATAGACGTTGTTTCCGTCATAATTGATATTCACGGCCGCGTTGCCGTGGATCTTCACATGATCGGCAATCATCTCGGTGTGATAGGTGGGGTTGACATCGCCCGTGCCACCGACTTCGATTTCACCCTTGGGGGCGTAAATGGTGCCGGCAAAAGCGCCCACGCCATTGCCGACCAGTTTGATGTCGCCTTGCTCGGCGTAAAACAACACGCCGGAAACAGCAGGTGATGCGGCCGGATAGGCCGCCGAAGGAGCGTACAGGTTGACCTCTCCACCGCCATTGATGGTGACCGTGTTGGACCCGAGCATGACAATGGAAACGCCATAGCCGGTGAGTTTATTCTGCCCGTTGATTTTCAGAGCGCCATCGATGCAGTAAAGCCCGGGTTTCAGGGTGAGATCACCCTGCGAATCGATCCCGTTCGAGTAAACTCCCGGGGAAATGGTGCCGCTTTGTTTCTTCTGCGAGTGCGTATCGGTCAGCGCAGCGCAGTCCGGTTCGGGAATGTCGATATCGAGCTGCATGCTTGGATCCTTAATCGGGTCGTCTCCGATGAAATTGGGCGTGCCGCCGGTGCGAAAGACACCCGGTTCGCTGTTACTGACAGCCACGCTGCCCTTGCCGTTGATCGTGATACAGGTGCCGGAATAAATCCCGCCGCCGTCCAGGTGGGTATCGATTTTGCCGTCAAAGTAGACCCCGCCGCTGTTCTGCCCGCAGTCCGTCCGGTCCGTGGCGGCAATGGCAAAGCCGCCGCCTGAAGGCCGGGTGGGGCGAATGCGGGTTGTTGCGGTGACCGTATTCATCAAGGGCTGGTTGCTCACCAGGTGTAGAAAATTGGTGTTGGTTTGCGAGGTAATCCGCACTTCGATATCCAGGTATTTGTCGAAATCCGTGGATGTGCAGGTTACTTTGACGCCATTATCGTCGGTGATGTCCGTGTCGATCGTGAAACCGTTGGTACTTGCACGGAAAATGACGGCATCGATGATTTCGTGTTTGACAAGATTCATCTTCTTGCCGATGATATTCAGATCCGAGCAATTGAAATCATGGCTGGCGTTCATATCGTGCAGTTGCATATACGTGGCGCCAGCGCCGCCGCCGGCCATTGAAGCGCTGTCCGCCGCACTCTGGTTCGCACGCCGGTCGGAGTAGACCATGGCGCCGTCAATGGCCAGGCCGGCGAAGGCCAGCAGCCCAACCAAAACCAGGGCGAATAGAACGATGATTTGACCGCGTTGCGTGTTCGATGATGTCATCTTTTTGTTCTCCTGAAGACCCAATGACTCAGATCGATGGCTGAGAATGAATAGTTCTTTCAATAATTTTGGCTTTATAACTTTTTCAGAATGCATCACATAATCCTGCCAACTATACAGGATGCGATTGACAAATAACCGACAAATATCCAATTCGAAAGGAAAATAATGAAAAGTCAGGATTCTTTAATGATTCTGACCTGAAAAACAGGGAAATGGATCAATAAAAAAAACAGCGCGGAGATTGTTTCTCCGCGCTGTTTCGACATTCCAGGAAGATGTTTACCGAACGAGCGTCAGCCAGGATTCTCGAATGGAAAAATCATAATCGTCATAGTTGAGGTTGATGGTGGTATTGCCCGAGACGGAGACCTTCTTGCCGATCAATTCCGTGTTGTACTGGATCGTATTCGTGGAACTGGTACCGCCGACCTTGATCAGGTTGTTCGGGCCGTATATGGTGCCTTCGAACAGACCGGCGCCGCCGCCTTCGAGGGTGATGACCCCTGCGGTATTGTTATCCGCCGAGCGGATCAAGACACCTTGAATTTCGTTGGCCACGACCGTATAATCTTCGAAGTCTGGCGGCGCTTCCAGAATGACCGTGCCGGTGCCGGTGACGGAGAAGTTCGAATATCTATTGGAGCCGTATTTCTGCAGGTAAATGGTCACGTTGTGGCCGGTGATGTTCGCCGAACCGCTGATCTCGAAATCGCCTTTCATGCAGTACAGCCCGGGCTGCAAAATCAGGCTCTCACTATTTCCGACCTTGATGCGGCTGTAATTGCCCGGCCCGATCGTCCCGCTGCCGGTCTGCGATACGTACGGTCCCGATCCGCATTTATCCGCCGGATCGGCGATATTAATCGCCGGCAGTTCTTCCTGGGATTTGGTGGCCGGGAGCGGGTTCATGACGCCGCCGCCCGCGATGTCGAAGGTATCCATGTAGGTGAAGCCCGGATCGTCCACGCCGACATTGACGTGACCGCCGCCGGAAATGCACGAACTCGAGAAAACGCCGCCGCCGTCAATGGTGACGTCGATACTACCTTGAAAATCGATGCCGCCGCCGGAATAAGAGGCGCAGGGCGTGTCATCCAATGAGACGATGGCGTTGCCAAAACCGGTGGTCGTGGGCGGGTAAACGCGCGCCACGCTGGTGACCGTATTAACCAACGGCGCGCTGGAGACCAGTTGCGAGAAACTGGTCTGGGTATTCGTGGTCACCTGGACCTTCACTTCAATGTACTTCTCGTAGAATTCCTCGCCGAGATCGCGACAGTACACTTCCACGCCATGTTGGTCCGAAAGGTTGTTGTCGATCGTGATCGAGTTTTGAGCGGCGCGGTTAATGGCTGCGTCGATGGCTTCGTGTTTCACCGCGTTCATCTTCGCGCCGGCAACGTCGAAGTCGGAGCAGTCGAAATCCTTGAAGGAATAGATATCGCGCGTCTGCATCACGTTTCCGGCTGCGCCGGCGCCGGCCAACGCGGCGGCATCGGCCGTACTCTGATCGAAGCGGCGATCGGAATAGACCATGGCGCTGTCGATTGCCAGACCGCCAAAAGCGAGCAGCCCGACTGCCACCAGGGCGAAGAGAATGATTATTTGTCCCCTTTGGGAATTTGCCGTGACCTTCATGATAAGCCCTCCTCGATGCTGAGCAAAGATCACAAACTTCCGGTGAGCGGAATGATTCGCCTGATGAATGCGATCTAAAAAAGGATGGGAAAATGACAGTTTTAAAATTGAAAGCTTAATACAACCTGCTCACGATAGATTCTAACCATTCTGAAAGGCAATACACTTTACAATCGGTTTGCAAGCTAACGGCCATTTTCCTTAAGAATTATTAAGGGGAGGGCGAAAATGAAATTCTCAACACCTGGGCAGGGAAACACAACGCAGCCGGGCAACCGGCTGCGTTGTGTTTGGAAAACTAAATTCCTTTTTGGATCGATTGAAATATTATTTCAAGAGGTCCAAATAAGAAGGATCGGTCAGGACTTTCTTATAATCCACTTTCACGGCCACGAACGGATTGCCGTGGATCTTGACATTGTTGCCGATCAAGACAGTCTCCCATGTGTAGGTGGTTTCTGCACCGCCCAGGTCAATTGTTCCGTAAGGAGCATAAATCGTTCCGCTCAATTCAGCCGTGGCATTGCCTAACATGGTGAAACCGCCGTCGCCGAAGTAGAAAAGCAATCCGGGCACAGCTGGCGCGACGCTACCTTCTGCGGGAGCTGTGAGGTGTGAGAATCCCCCGTTCCATTCAACGTTCCCGGTGCGGAAGTACATCGTAACGCCATTACCCTGCAGGTTAGCAAGTTTTCCATTACTGGGTTGATCGACGCAATATAGGCCTGGCGCCAGCGTTCCATCCTGTTTGATGCCATTCGTATAAATACCCGGCTGGTAAATGCCGCCAATTTTTGCGGGATTGATGGGAAGGCCGGTGCATTTGGGTGGATCGATCGTAACCTGCAGATTATAGGTGGAAGATTGCTCCATCGTCAGCGGGTCGCCATTTCCATCGACAAACACACCATCATTGGTCCAATCTGAACTGGTTCGGGCATAGGCAGGTGGATCGCTGTTTAGAACGACAATTTCAGAATTGCCGTTCCGGATGATGCAGGTGTTCGATGACATGCCGCCCCCGTCGGAAACCACTTCGATGGTGGTTCCGTCCAGGTAAATACCGCCCACATATTGGCCGCCCTGTTTGCACTGGGTCTCATTGAGTGCAATGATGCCATTGCCGCCGCCCTTCGGTGCAATTGGGCGAATCCGCGCAATAGCAGTGACGGTGTTCATCAATGGCCGATTGAAGACCAGGTGCAGAAAGCTGGACTGGATCTGCGCTGTAATCCTGACCTCTACATCCAGGTACTTGTCTGTGTTGGTATCGGAACAGGTTACTTTGACGCCCATATTATCGGATATATCATTATCGATAATATAGCCGTTGACGCTGGCGCGTGAAATCGCGGCATCGATGATATCATCCTCGACGAGATTCATCTTTGTTCCGGCGTAATTCAGGTTATTGCAGTTAAAATCAGGTTTTGAGTAGATTTCCCGCAATTGCATGGTGTTTCCGCCCGCGCCTGCGCCGGCCAATGCAGCGCTGTCGGCTGCGCTCTGCGAAGCCCGACGGTCGGAATACAACATGGCTCCATCGACGGCCAGCCCGGCAAAGGCCAACAGGCCGACCAACGCCAGGACGAACAGGATGATCACCTGCCCTCGTTGATACTCTAGAGTGCTTTTCATATTTCCCTCCTAGTGGTGCACCCAAACGAATTATTTACAATAAGGGCGGAGTATGGTGTCGGTGGCAGTGGCCCTCAGAGTGATATCTTGTCCAATGAACGCGCCGATGAACGGTGTGGTCACAGGTAAACGAAGTTGAACGGTGACCCGCGCCTCATGTCCGGCGCAGGCATCATGCAGAAGCGAAGCGGAAGCGCAGTCGATGCCGTTGATCAAGGTCACAACCGAAGTATTCGAGTCCTCCACGTTGAGCATCGTCCGGTCATGCACCGCAGTGCAGCCGTCGCTACGAAATTGGGCATCGGTGCGGGTATCATCCTTGTCCTTCAGGAAGATGATAGCCGCATAAGAAGCCCCTTCCTGCGCGGCGTCGCGCATGCTCAAATACGTGAAGATTGCGCGGCCCACATCGAACATGCCGGCAACCAGGATCAGCAGAATTACCACGCTAACGGCCAGTTCCGTCAGGGATTGACCTTTTTGAGAGTTGTGGTTCGAGAAGAGCTTTCGCATTCGGCCTCCTTACGGCAGTTCGATTACCGCATGACAAGAGGAATATAGATGGAAGAAAAGGGATCGTATGAGGTGTTTCCCTGACCGGTTGCACTCGTATCCAGTGTAACAGAATTTGGTCCGTTGAAGAAGATCATCGCCGGGGTCAATAATTGACAGACCCCCGCATCGTCCGGACCGACGAGCGCATAATTCAATGTGGAGTTCTTTTTGGCCTCCAGCCAGGTCAGGATGCCATTCCCATCCGAGTCATGTGTGATCGAGAGTTTTTCAGCGCCGATCTGGAAATCGATCGGGAGATTTGCCACGGGATCTTGCGCCCAATTGTTATAGGAACCGCGCAGGGTCGTGTATTGAACCGTGCCGGTGGTTCCGTTGGTCCAACCGGCCAGTACGGTGCCGGGGCGTAAGAGATCCAGATCCCTTTCGATTTTCTGGGCCGGGATGGCCGCCGAGGCAGGTGGGGTCGGTTCGGCCTGTATCGTGGCGCCGCTGTCATTGACGACCTGGTAAACGAAAGGATCGATCTTTCCGGTGGTCTTCTGTTTGCGAATGTAGGAGACCATGGCGGTTCCGTTATCCAGCGCGAGAATCTGCGGATTGTAATATTCGTAAGCGGTGCCGCTCTGGGTGAGCTGCACGACCTGGTCGCTGACTTGATCGTTGGCAATGCTGACGATGTTGAGGTAGATATCCGTGCTGGCCCGGTCACATTCCCAGACCACGAGCAATTTCGAACTGGAAAGCGCCGTAACCTGTGGAGAAGATAGCCGCGGGCAGGTCGAGACCTTTAACGGCGTTTCATTGATCCTGGCAGCGCCGTTGGACGAATAGCTGCGCAGGTACAGCTTCGTGGTCCCGCGAATCCAGACGACCGATGTGGAACCGTCCGGCAATGCGACCAAGGATGGATATTCGTCATTCATGGTCGTCTGCGTGGTAATCAAGAAATCACTGACCAGATTCTGCCCATTGGGTCCCAGGAAGGATCCCTTCAACCTTGAATAGCCGGTCTTATATTCCCAGACGATGAAGTAATTTCCGCCGGTCGTCCGCACCATGGCAAGATTGGCGCCGTAGTAGAGCAAATTGCCGGCCTGTGTCGTGGCGGTCTGATCCTTCCAGGTCCGGTTCAGGTTGATGGCCTGGCTGGGATCCTTGTAGGCCTGGGCAAAGTTGGCCGGGACGGCCACCTGGAGGTTCATGGACACCAGCAGGGGCGTGAACCCGGATGGAAGAACGGCGGGATCGGCCGGAAACGCGGTCAGGCTGAACTGCTCGTAATCGCCCACGTCCAGCGCCTCGGGTGAGGTGATGCGCGCCGTCAGGACCTTTTTCTCCCCGGAGGCGAGGATCGCCGTTTCGGGGCAACCGTTGTTGATCGAGAGTGGGGCGTCGCCATCGTAGATGGTCATCGTCCATTCGGCAGGCAGCGCCCAACTACAAGTCTCCGGGGTCGAATCGTTTACGTCCAGGCGAAAAGCTGAATCCACCGCCATGATATTCTGGAGGGTGATCTGAAGGGTGGCCACGTGCTGAATCAGAAAGCCACTCGAATAGGGAGGGATGAAGCGCGCCCCGGCGTGGCTATCCGTCGGGTAGCTGATCAGGATAGCCTGGTCGGGAAGCGATCCGGTCTCGTCGGAGTGCAACTGCATGCCGAAAATGCCATCGGCATCCTCGATGCCGATGGACGTATCGGTAGCACTGGGTAAAGGATCGGAATACTGGAACATGATATTTCCGTTGGGGTAGAGCAGCGCCTGGAAGGTCAGTGGAATCCCATTGGTGGTCTCGACGTTGTTCCATTCGACCGCCAGGTATTCAGGGAAAGAGCGGTAGCAGACTTTTCCGGTAGCCAGGTTCAAATTCGTCCAATAAGGCGCGATCAGACCATTGGGCAGGACGTCAGACGGCAGCCGTGAATGCTCCGGAACGTCTGTGTTGGGGTCGGTGACGGTGATCAGGCCATTGACGCTGACGCGCAGGTTCGTTGCGGTCGTTTCGTAAAAGGGAAAGCTAAATCCGGTTGGATCGAGGAAACTGGAAAAAGATTCGCTGTCGACACCCTCGAAAATGACCGTCCCCGTGGAGCAGACATCCTCCGGCAAGGTGACGGGTGAGGCCGGGGAAGGCACATAACCGAAAGAATCGCCACTGGGCAGGCTGGCCAGCGGTGCGGCCTGGACGACGTTCGGCAGATTGCCTGCTGGTCCGGTCAGGACCAGCAGGAGTGTCAATAAAATGAATGCAATGGTTTTACGACGATAAGGCATGTTAAGGTCCTGAGGATTAGCGGCTGATGTAGCAACCGTTGCTGAAGCGAATCTCGATGGAATGGGTCTTGGTGGTATCGATATTGACCCCAAAATAAATGTTCAAGCCGTAGTTGGAAGCGCCCTGTGGTAAATTGCGAGTCGTGGCGTCGCCAATCCAGGCGCCTTGCGCCGGGAAGGTGCTGGTGATGTATGGATAAGTTGGATCGAGCAATGAACCGGGGACGTCGGTGTCCATGATTTTCCGGCCGAGGTAGGAGATGTAGTCGAGACTCTGCGTATCGGTGTTCATGTACCAGTTGACGATGATTTGTTCGATGGAGACGTCCTCGGCGCCGGTTCCGTTGTTATACAGCAGCAGGTTGATGCTCTTGTTGCCCAGGCCCAGCGATCCGGCGTACGGGCAGATGCGCGTGGCGGTTGTGCTGAGGGTCAGGCTGGCTGTGGCGTGCGGCGCCAAGGCGTCGCCGGAGTAAGCGGTTACCGTGACGACATCGGTTTCGTTGTGCAGCGCAGTGCCTGGAATGTTGACCGTGACCACAATATTGGTCATGCTTTCATTCGGGTTCAGCGTAACCGAGGTGGGAACGACGGAGGTCGGCCAATTATTGCCGGACAAGGTGATGTTGAAGGTGTCCTTGACGTTGCCGGTATTTTGAATCGTGAGGTAGTAGGTGATCGGATCCCCCGGGGCGCCGGAGAGTGAATCATCCGGAACTGTCAACGTCAGGCGAACGCCGTAGCGCGGGACAGACGTGGTCAGCGTGATGCTGGCGGAAGCCGGTGGGGTAAGCGGATCATTCGTGGAGATGGCAGTCACGGTGACCCGGTCCCGTGCGCCGTTGGCGACCGTAGCCGGAATGCTGACGACGACGGGCAGAACGACCGTGGCGCCAGCAGCCACGGATACCGAGCCATTCAGCGTGGTGGGCCAGACATTGCCACTCAGTATCAGCGTATAGGTGTCATTCGCTGTGCCGGTGTTCTTGACCGAGAGGTTATAGGTCACCGTCGTTCCCGGAGCACCCATTTGGTAGGTGCCGGGCGCAGCTGAGAGGCTAACGCTAAAGGCCAACGCCTTCGTGGTCAGGGTCAGGCTGGCCGTGGCCGTCGATTTATCGGGGGCGCCCCGCGAGACGACCGTGAAGGTAACGGTATCGGTGGAACCGTGGGTGGCGGTGGATGGAATCCCGACCGTTACCAGAACATCTTTGGATGACCCGTCGGCCACATCCACAGACAGGTCCGTCTTGGTCGGCCAGGTGCTTCCGGAAAGCGTGATATCGTAGGTGTCGGGGACGTTGCCGGTATTATAAACGTGAATGGTATAAGTGACCGTATCGCCCGGCCTTCCGGAAAGCTTGCTGTTCCACGTGGAGACTTGCACGCCATAATACGGGGCGCGGGTCGTGAGTGTTTGCGTATCGGAGACCGCGGGTGAGATGGGATCGCCGTCCGATACCGCCGTAATCGTGACAGTGTCGGAGGTGACACCGGCGTAGTCCCCAGGGACCGATACAACGGCCGTGAACGAAACCGTGGCGCCCGCCGAAACGGCGATGGAATTGGGCACGGCGGTGGGCCACAGGTTGCCGGAAGCCGTCAGGGTGTAGGTATCATCGATATTGCCGGTATTGGTGATGGTCAAATCGTAGGTCACGGTGGTATTGGCCACCCCGCCCTTGGAATCATCTGGGGTAGCCAGGTTGACGCCGTAGGTTGGTGCGGAGGTGATGAGGGCCTGATTATCGGATGCGGGCGGCAGGCCAGGATCACCGATCGATGTGGCGGTGATGAGGACCATGTCGGAAGCGCCGTGCGGAGCATTGGGCGGAACGGTGACAACCACCTGGCGAACGAGCGTCGCACCGGGAGCCACAGACACGGGGGAATCGAGCGTGGTGGTCCAGGAGTTGCCGGAGAGGGTCAGCGTGTAAGTGTCGAAGATGGAACCGGTGTTCCGAATCGACAGATCGTAAGTGACCTGCGTGCCCTGCGCCCCGAGCAGCGAATTATCCGCCACGCTGAGATCGACCCCGTACGTATCCGCGACGGGTGGCGAACCCGGGTCGACTTTTTCCAGGTCGACGTTCTTCAGGATGGTGCGTGTGGAGGTGTGACTCACGGCAAACGAAGGGAACGGGACCAGGGGAACGATGGGCTGGTAATACACCTGGGTGGTCACCCGGATGCGGTCGCCCACCTTGACATCCAGGTCCGGGCAGGTCGTGTAATCGACCGGGGTGTTTGAACCATTCTTAATCATCTGGATGGCGACCCCCGTGGTGTTGGGGGCGTCGATGTTGCCCGGCGCCAGGGAGACGTTGGTGACCCCGCCGTAAGCGCCGACGCGCTGAGCTGCGTCGCGCATGCCGGTGCAATCCTGATAGTACGGCATCCCCGCGCCGCTAAAACCGGCGGCGGCTCCGTAACGGGCCGCCTCACGGCTTGAAACGTACACCGAACTGTAGATGAAGATCAAATGCCCCAGTTCGATGACGCCCAGAACAAGCAACAGGAAAATGGGGAAGACCAGCGCAAATTCGACCATTGCCTGGCCTTTCCCGCGCCGTGATTGATGGATTTTCTGAAATAATTGCAGGCTCATGAGTTTCCCTCCACTAGTTCAGGATGAGCATAGCGCCATTCCACGCTGGTTACAATTCGGGATTGTACTTATTTAAGTTTTCCACCGTCCATTCAACCCACCGGTGAACACCCGCAGGGTATAGAATAAAAGGAAAGATGGGGGCGATTCGCCGGTGATGATTTCTTGTTGAAGGATTGTGACGTGTCGCTGAGTAGAACTACATTGGTGATGATCGCATTGGCTTTTCTGGGGTTGCTTGCCATCCTGTTGGCGACCATGCAGACGACCCTCATGAATCATTTTAATACGGTTGAAATTGGCGGAACAAACGAATCCGTAAGGCGGGCGCTCCTGATGGTCGAAAATGAACAAGATTCGCTGGTTGCCATGGCGCGCACCTGGGCGCATAACGAAGAGATTTACCAGTTCATCGAGACGCGTTCCGCCAGGTATGGCGTGGCCAGCCTGGGGAATCAGGCTTTTTCCGAGCAGGACTTCAATATTCTGGGATTGGTGGACGAAAAAGGCCAGGTCCTGTTCAGCCGCGGATACGATGCTGACCTGGATAAGGAAATCGAATTTCCAATCGAGCTGGTCAACCGCCTGACGCCGGGCGATCCATTGGTGGGCGTGCTCAATTCACGCGCCGGCCGGCAGGGCCTGATCGCCACCAGCCAGGGTCCGTTGCTGCTGGCTTCCGCCGGAGTGGTCGGAAACGATTCCGGGCGCGCCGTGAACGGCGTGGTGGTGATCGGCAAGCTGCTCAATGAAAACCAGATTTACCGCCTGAACCAGGTGCTGCAATTGAACATCCAGTTTCTGCCCATCCGAACCCCGCTGCCGGATGCGGATCAAGCCGCGCTGCAGAATCTGCAAAACGGCGCGGATTTTTACTCCCGCCCGATCGACAGCGAAACGATCGCCGGCTATACCCTGTTGGAAGACGCCAATGATCTGCCGGTTTACCTGCTTAAGATCGAACTGCCCCGCACGACCCACCGCGAGGGCGAGTTCGTGGCCAATTACTTGATGATTGCCATGATCCTTGCGGCTTTCGTGCTGGGCGTAACGTTCTTCTTTTCGCTCGACCGTCTGGTGCTCTACCGCGTGAAGCGACTGGGGAACGAGATCACCACCATCGCGGATAGCGGCGATCTCTCGAAACGGGTCACCGTGGCCCGGCGGGATGAGCTTTCTCAGCTGACGATGACCATCAATCAGATGCTGGCCGCTTTCGAGAAAAATAATGCTGAACTGCAGGTCCTCTCGCGCCAGTTGGTTGCCATCCAGGAGACCGAACGGCGCCAGATCGCGCTGGAACTGCACGATGAAATCGGCCAGTACCTGACCGGCTTGAAATTGCTGCTGGAAGGCAGCGATACGTTGGCGGAACCGGCCCGGACTCAACGCCTGCAGCAGGCGGGTAGGCTGGTCAACGAGTTGATCGGCCGGGTGCGCGAACTCTCGCTCGATTTGCGTCCCGCAATGCTGGATGATTTTGGATTGGTTCCGGCGCTGTTGTGGTTGTTCGAACGTTATGAGAGCCAGACGCGCGTACAGGTGCTCTTCCAGAACCGGCTGCCGGAAGGCGAGCGCTATGACCCTGAGGTGGAGACGGCGGCTTTCCGAACCATCCAGGAGGCTTTGACGAATATCGCCCGCCATGCACAGACGAATGAGGCCGAAGTGACGCTGTGGCGCAGCGCGGAAGCGTTGGAAATCAAAATCGAGGACCAGGGTCAGGGTTTTGAGCTTGAAAAGGTGCTCGATGAACAGCATTCGAGCGGTTTGATCGGCATGCGCGAACGGGTGGGGTTGCTCGGCGGTAGCCTGAACATCGAAACGGCGCCCGGGCAGGGCACCAGCCTGAGCATTGTCTTCCCACTGGCGGAGGAGCGTGGAAAATGAGCATCACCATTTTACTGGCGGATGACCATATCGTCGTGCGGCAGGGGCTGCGGTCTCTTTTGGAGGCGCAGCCGGATTTCGAAGTGATCGGCGAAGCCAAGGATGGCCTGGAAGCTGTAAAGCAGGTTGAAGCGCTGCATCCCGGGGTATTGGTGCTGGATCTGGTCATGCCGGGCATGAGCGGGATGGAGGTGGTGCGGCGCGTGCACGATCAAACCCACGTCATCATTTTGTCGATGCACAGCAACGAAGCCTATGTGGTCGAGGCGCTGCGCAGCGGAGCCTATGGATATGTTCTCAAAGACGCGACTGCGGGCGAACTGGCCCAGGCCATTCGCACGGTCGTAAACGGGCAGCGCTTCCTCAGTGCGCCGTTTTCGGAACACGGCATCGAGGCCTATCTGCGGCGCAGCCGCACCGGGCCGCTGGATCCGTACGAGACGCTGACCGCGCGCGAGCGCGAGGTGCTGGTGCTGGCAGCCAACGGGCTTTCCAATCCCGAAATCGCCAACCGCCTGACCATCAGCCCACGCACAGCCGAGATTCACCGCGCCAATATGATGCATAAGCTGGATTTACATACCCAGACCGACCTGGTGCGTTATGCCCTTCGGCGGGGGCTGGTGACGTTGGAAGAATGAAGAAAACCGGATATACAGGATATCCAGGATAAAGAAAGCAATCGAAAAATACTCAACGGTGCAATCTATAAAATTCCAGTTTTGGATTCCCAAAATTTACAAGTAATCCGACCTCGATTTGAGTAGATTTTAAGTAATTGATCACCTGTGCCTTATGTTCAGGTGTAATTGCACTTATGGCCTTGAGTTCGACAATGATTTTCCCTTCAACCAGGATATCTGCGTAAAATTGGCCAACATTTTGACCGCGAAAATTGACTATGATGGGCACTTGAGATCTTGCATCCAATCCTTTTTGGGATAAGGCGATTAGCAATGCTTTCTCATATACGGATTCTAAAAAACCAGCCCCGAGTTCATTGATAACTTCGAAACATGCTTCGAGGATTTTGCTGGTAACTTCCGTATAAAGTTGCGGATGTAGGTTTTGTCTCATGTGGAAATTATATAAATAATCTCAATTCATAGAATCAATTTACCATCCTGAATGTCCTGTCTATCCTGTGAATTTTCTTGATAGATCAATGGGTGTAAGTCTTCTGTACTGTGGAAATAATATAAGAAATTTCAAGTCAATTGATCGATTTCCCATCCTGGATATCCTGTCTATCCTGTGGTTTTTCTTCTTTTCTGGCACGGAAGAAGAGCAGGAGCACCGGGGAGAGCAATGCGGCTGAGGCGAGGATGCCGTTCTGCAGGCTGGTTTCGCGGGCCAGCAGGCCGACCAGCGGCCCGGCGACGATTTGACCGAGGGCATCCACCAGGCTGCTGAGCGAAATCACCGTGGCGCGCACCTGCGGCTCGAGGCGTTGGTTGACCCAGGCGGTATAAAGCGGGTAGTTCAAACGGCGCAGCATGGACACCGACCAGAACATGCCGATCGTCAGGGCCAGGTTGCGGCTGACGGCGAAAATCGCCAGGCCGGCCACCAGCGCGGCGCTGCTGGCGGCAAAGGTTCGCACCAGTTGCGAGGATCGCGCCAGATCGATGCGCCGCTGTGCCCAGGCGTTGGCCAGCATGGAAATCAACAGCGCACCGGCGTTGATCAGGCCAAACCAGACCAACACGGGGATGGTGCCCTGGGCCGGGAAGGTAAAGCGTTCCAGCAACAGCGGCGTCCACAGGCGGTCGAAGCCTTCGGAATACAGGCCGTAGAACAGGCCGATTCCCAGAATGGTGACCAGCACCGGGCGTCTGCGCAGCATGCTCAGGCCATCCCGTAAGGTCGATGCCATGTGCTGCCAGGTGGTGCGTTGATCGGGTGGGGTGGGACGGAAGCCCTCCTCCGGCATGACCCGCACCAGCAGGAGAGCCAGGAGGATGAACAGCCCGCCCCCGACCAGAATGGGCACGTTGACCCGCCAGAATGAGAGCGCAATCGCCGGAAAAATGCCGATCAATTCGCCGATTTGTTCGAACTGCGCACCGCGCAGAAAGGCCGCGCCGGCTTTTTCCTCACCGATCTCGTCGCTGATCCAGGCCTGCAGCGCCCCGCTGGTGAAGGTGACGCCCAACCCCCACACCACCTGGGCCAGGAGAATCGGCAGAAAGCTGGGCCAGGAACCTTCCAGCAGGAATCCGCAGCCGACCAGGACGGTGCCGATGATGACCGAAAGACGGCGCGATTTGACGTCCGCCACCACCCCGGTGGGAATTTCGAACAGGAAGATCGAAAATTCCAGCACGGTGCCCACCAGCACCAATTGCAGGGCATCCAGGTGGGCCAGGGTGACCTGGTAGATGGCGCTGGCGGTGAAGATCAGGCCAAACAACAGCGCGGTGGCGGCGCTGTAGAGCAGGTAAACGCGTTCAGCGGGCCAGCGCGGGCGGCGATGCACGGGGATCAACGCTGATACGTTCCCATCCACTCGCCCTGGGCCAGGATGTGCCCTTTCAGTTGATCGAGCAGCTTCTGGCGGGTCAGGCCGTCCGCCAGATTGGGCTGCAAATCCAATGCGTATAGTCTAAAGTAATAACGATGGGCTTTGCCGGCCGGCGGACAGGGACCATCGTAAGCCGTCTTGCGGAAGTCATTGACGCCCTGCTTGCCCAGGTTGGTCAATGTGGCCAGGCGCGGCACGCCTTCGTTGAGACCGGTCAGGTTGGGCGCCAGGTTATAGAGCACCCAGTGGGTGAAAATTCCCACCGGAGCATCCGGATCTTCGACGATCAGCGCCAGACTTTTCGCTTCTGCCGGAACGCCGCTCCACTGCAGCGCGGGGGAAATGTTTTTCCCGTCGCAGGTGTAGACCTGCGGAATCGGCTGGCCGTTGGCAAAAGCCGGCGTGGAGAACGTAATCGTTTGCATGACATCACCTCCCATTGAGGTCGATTGAGCCAATAATAATGGACTGCCCGGCAGCAGGGCCACGACCAGCCCCAGAACCGCGCCGCTGAGAGCGCAGGCCGTGTTGACCCAGTCGTTATTCAACCAGGGCAGGCCGCGCTTGAGCGTGGTGGGCGTACCGCACGTGTGCAGCGGGTGGCGTTCGGTTTCCTTGTTGCAGGTCGGGCAGTGGTAGATGGCCTGGTAGGTGGCGCCCAGCATCGAATCGACCAGGCTGCCGAGCAGGCCGAACAGACCGATCCATCCGGCGCGGGTGAAAAACGGAATCACGCCGTCCATGCCGCCCGGCCAGACCAGCGCCGCCAGCAGCCCGATGAGGAATGCCCCGCCGAAGGCGGCCAGGGTGCCCCCGCGGGTGATGCCGCCGGACGTGCCGCGTTCGACCGGCCGGCGGGTGGTGATCAACACCGGGATTTCCCGGCTGAGGACGCCCAGTTCGGTGGCCCAGGTATCCGCGTTGACGGCCGCCATCGCGCCAGCGAAAGCCGCCCACGGCCAGGCCGCCTGCGGGAAGACGGCGTGGAGCAGGACGAAAGCGCCGGCGACGCCGCCGTTGGCCAGCACCTGCCCGGCGTCGCGCTGCCCGCCCTTGCTGAACTTCTCATCCAGCGCGCGCTTGCGTTTGCGAAACAGGCGCGTGAGAGCGCTGGAGGATATGAAAAAGCCCAGCAGGAGCAGCGCCCAGCCCAGCCCGCCCAGTCCAAAGACGACTGCGCCGAGCACGGCCGCCGCGATTCCACCGCTGCGATTAAGGGTGTGAAAACGATATGCCAGGTAGGCGATGATGATGGCCAGAATAGCGCCGAGTGCGAGTTGCAGGAGAGAGGTGGCGAAGAATGGCATATTTGTATTGTACAGTTTTTACGGGCAGAGGAAGAAAAATTACCGGAAAGATCTTTACACCAGGCCGATCACGGCGAAGATCAGCAGCAGCGGCGTGAGCACGCCGGCGACCCAAAGCAGGTAAGCCACCGGGCGCTGCGGATCGTTGCGGTAGAAGAAAAGGCCGAGAATCAGGTCGGCGACGTAACAAAAGGCGGCCAGCACCGGCAGCAGCAGCAGGCGCGCGGCCGGTCCGGCTTCCAGAGGCAGGCCGGCTGGGTTGAAGCCGAGCGAGATTTGGGCGCGGCCGGGGATGAGCAGACTGGCCAGCACCAACAGCCCCAGCGTCAGCCCCAGGCCGGTCAAAAGCAGCAGACGGGCCGGGGCATCCCGCCAGACGCGCGCCAGAAATGCCTCGGGTTGAGAGGAATAGGCCGGCAGCGGCGCCAGACTGCCCAGTTCGATGGCGCGCTGGAAGGCATGCACGAAGGCGCCCGGGTCGGCCGGCGAGATGGCGTAGACCTTGCGCGGCGTGGCGACCAGCAATAGATTTTTTTCCTCGGAGGCCACGAATTCCACCAGGCCCAGTTCGGGCAGGATGCGCGCACCCAACAGCCCTCCGGCAAAGGCCAGAAGGGGCAGCGGCAGGCGAAAGCCGAGTTCGGCGGCCGGTCGCACCCACTCGATCTCGGGCAGGGGAATATCCTCGGCGCGCAGGCCCCAGCGCAGGCGCAGGCCATCCCGTTCGAGGGTGTAACTGGCATTGGTCAACGCATAGGCGCGGTAAGCGGCCAGCGGGATGGGGACGTAGAATAAAATCGTCAGCAGCAGGAAGATGACGAACAGGGCGCCGACCTGCTGCTGCATGGAAAACAACAGACAGGCCGTGCCGGCCAGCCCGCACACCACGATCACGCTGGATAGCGTGATCAGACCGCGTTTGCGCGGCGGCGGAAAGATCGAACCGGTGGAGACCGGCCGGCTGCTGTTCATGAGGAACCTAGAGCGAGGCCCGCAGCGCCTGGCAGACCAGGCCGACCTGTTCTTCGGTCATGACGCCTGAGAAAGGCAGCGCCAGACCGCGTGCACCCAGGTCCTCGGTGACCGGGAAGTCACCGGTCTGGTAGCCGAAGCGTTCGACCATGTAGGGCTGCAGGTGAATGGGCAGGAAGTACGGCCGCACGGGAATGCCGCGTTCTGCCAGCCGCCCGGCCAGCGCCTGGCGATCGACGCCGGAGGCGACCCGAATGACGTAGACGAACCAACTGGCCCGGGTGGTGCTGGACGCGTACTGCGGCGCTTCGATGCCGGGAATGCCTTTCAAATCCCGGGCATACCAATCCGCCACCTGCTGGCGCTTGTGCATCAACTCTTCCAGGCGTTGCAATTGCGAAATCCCCAGCGCGGCGCTGAGTTCGTCCATGCGGTAGTTGTAACCCAGGAAAGTGTGCGACAACCAGGTGTCGCCGGGGGCGCGGCCCTGGTTACGCAGGGCGCGCATTTGCGCGGCGGCGGCATCGTCGTTGGTGACGATCATGCCGCCCTCGCCAGTGGTGATCTGCTTGTTGGGATAGAAGCCGAAGACGCCATAATCGCCGAGCATGCCGGCGGTGCGGCCCTTATACTGCGCGCCGAGGGCTTCGCACGAATCTTCGATCAGCGGCAGGTGATATTCCGTCGCCAGCCGGCGCAATACATCCCAATCGGCGGGCTGTCCGAACACGTCCACGCCCAAAATGCCGTTCAAGCGGCCACGGTCGGGCGCGCCCTTGCGGGGCAGCCGGCGCCTGGCACTCTCTCCGCCGGCCGACAGGTCGTGCAGGGCCGCCGCGACCTGCTGAACGTCCAGGTTGCCGGTGCGCGGATCGACGTCCACGAACACGGGTGTGGCGTTTTCGAAAAGCAGTACGTTGGTGGAGGCGACGAAGGAGAAGGGCGTGGTCAGCACCAGGTCGCCCGCGCCGATGCTGGCAGCCCGCACGCACAGGTGCAGCCCGGCGGTGCCCGAATTGACGCCCATGGCGTGTCTGGCGCCCATCAGGCGGCAGAAGGCGGCTTCGAATTCCTGAATTTTCGGGCCGATGCTCAGGTTGGGGGTTTCGAGTACGGCCATCACCGCCTGGCGGTCAGCATCCGTCAGGTCGGGAGAAGACATGGGGACGATAGGGGGAATGCTTTTGCTCATGGGTTGATTTTACCGCAAGTCAATGGGTACGCGATTACCGAAACGCATTTAGGTAATCGCGTTTGCTTCATCCGATTTATAATGATTTCAATGCTGTCGCAGGAGTTCTTCGAGCTCAACCTGGCTTTTGCCGAGAAAATGGCCGCGCTGGTCGGGCAACCGCTGCCAGACGCGCTCTTCGAATGGACTCATTGCTATCTGGCCTTCGGCCTGGGACGCGAGTTTTACCGCGATCACCCGCTCTGGCAGGATTTCCTGGGCGGGTTGGCGGCGGCCCAGGATCGGGCTGGATTTACGTACCGCTTCTACCTGAACCATTACCGGCCCAAAACGCCGCTGCAGCATGCTTTCGGCTGTTTCAGTTACGACCCCTGGGACGGCGGCCGCATCCGGCTTCATTTTCGAGACGCCGAGCAGCCCCAATTTCTACCCCTGTCACGCGCACGCGCGCCTGTCCGCAAGGCCGAACTCAAGGCGCTGTTCGCAGACGTGCGGGCGAACCTCCCGCAGGCCCAGAGTGTGGTGGGCGGTTCATGGCTTTATCATCTCGAGGCCTACCGGCGCCTGTTCCCGCCGGCGTTCCTCGCCAGCGCCCGGCCCAGCCCCGATTTGGAGACTCGCTACCTGACGTTGTGGGGCCAATTCCTGCATCGAGACGGCAGCCTGCGCCTGGATTCTGCGGCCCGTTTCCGGCGCTGTTTCGAGCAGAAAAACACCCCATCCGAAGCGTTGGGGTGTTTTCCGCTTTCCGTGCTGTGGTTGGAAGCGCCGCTGGACGTCTTTTATACCCATTACTGCGTTTGATGACTTTCGAACCGATAGGGTTCGAGCTGCTCCGCGGTGACCCGGCCCACCTCGGCGACAACCCGGTCAAGCGGTACAAACCAGGATTCGCCGCCGGAACGCAGTTTGAATTCCACGCCGCCGGCTTTGAGTGAGCGCTCGCCGAACGTCAGGCGCAGCGGCAGCCCGATCAGATCGGCGTCGTTGAATTTGACCCCAGCGCTCTCGCTGCGGTCGTCGAAGAGCGGTTCGAGCCCGGCCGCGGCCAGTTCGCGGGCCAGGTGGGCGGCTTTTTCGGCGATGTCCGCGTTCTTTCCGGCCAGCGCCACCAGGTGGACCGGGTAAGGCGCAACGCTGGCGGGCCAGATCAGACCCTTGTCGTCGTGGTGCTCCTCGGCGATGCAGGCCAGCAGACGGCCGACGCCGATGCCGTAAGAGCCCATGATGACGGACTGTTCGCTGCCGTCCTCGGCCACGAACTTGCAGCCCAGGGCATCCGAATAGCGCGTGCCGAGCTGGAAGATGTTGCCCACTTCCACGCCGCGCGATGAACGCATGGGGGCGCCGCATTCCGGGCAGGCCGAACCCTCGCCGGCCGCCGCGATGTCGCCCACCCGGCTGGCGGTGAAGTCGCGCCCGTAGTTGACGTTGCGCAGGTGATAGCCGGGTTGATTGGCGCCGGCCACCAGATTGGGGGAGCGCGGGATGATTTCGTCCGCCACCACCAGGATGCCGCGCAGCCCGACCGGCGAGGCATAACCGGCTTCGGCGCCGGTCACCTTGATTTCATCGATGGTCGCCGGCCGCAGGTCGCGCGCGCCGATCAGGTTGGCCAGCTTGGTCTCGTTCACTTCCATATCCCCACGCACCAGCGCGAACACGAACTGGCTGGCCGGTCCGCCGTCGGGCGCGTTCATTTCAGCCGTATAGAATACGGCCTTGGCGGTCCGGCTGGCAGGAATATTCAAATAAGCGCACAATTCCTCGATGCTGCTGGCGCCGGGCGTGGCCACTTTTTCCAACGCCAGGGGTTCCTCGGACGCAACGGTTGGGCGGGCGAAGCGCGCCACCTGGCGGTTGGCCGAATAGCCGCACGAATCACAAAACAGCAGGGTATCCTCGCCGATGGGGGTCAGGTACATATATTCATGGGCCACCTTGCCGCCCATCATGCCGGTGTCGGATTTGACCGCCACCACGGGCAGACCGCAGCGCCGGAAAATGTTGAAGTAAGCCGTATAATGGGCCTGGTATTGGTGTTCCAACCCATCCCAGGACGAGTCGAGCGAATAGCTGTCCAGCATGGTGAATTCGCGCACGCGGATCAATCCGGCGCGCGGGCGCGGATCGTCCCGAAACTTGGTCTGGATGTGATAGACCAGCGCGGGCAACTGGCGGTACGATTTGATCTCACTGCGCACCAACTGGCCGACCACTTCCTCGTGCGTCATGGCCAGGACCATGTCGCGATCGTTGCGGTCCTTGAAGCGCCCCATTTCGGAACCGATCTGATACCAGCGCCCGCTTTCCTTCCAGATATCCGCGGACTGCGTCACCGGCATGCTCATTTCCTGCCCGCCGATGGCGTTGATTTCCTCGCGCAGGATGGCCTCGATGCGCGCCAGGCTGCGCCGCGCCAGCGGCAGCGTGCTGAAGATGCCGGTTGCCTGCTGGCGAATGAAACCCGCCCGCAGCAGGAGCTGGTGGCTGGCGACTTCGGTATCGGCGGGGGCAGCCCGCAGGGTCTGGCCGAAAAGATGGGATAGCTGCATGAAATACCTCCAAAAATCACAACGATGATTTTGATTATACATTGCGCCATCGCAAAGAAGCGGGCTGATCAATCTGTAGAATGAGGACAAATAAAAGTAGAACCATTGGAGTCGCCATGTCAGAATTTCCCGACCGTCTGCGCCGCGAACGTGTGACGATCGATCAGATGATTGCACTCTACTGCCGCGAACAACACGCCTCACCGGATGGGCTGTGCCCGGATTGTGTCAGCCTGCAGGAATACACCCATCAGCGCCTGGAAAAATGCGTCTTTGGCGCTGAGAAGCCCACCTGTGCCAATTGCCCGGTGCACTGCTACAGGGCCGATATGCGCGCGAAGGTGCGCGAAGTCATGCGCTACGCCGGGCCGCGCATGCTGCTGCGCCACCCCGTCCTGACCGTTCGGCACCTGCTGGATGGGCGGCGGGCTGCCCCGAAGCTTATCCGCCGCGCGAAGCCCCAAGATCGCTAGACCGATTTCTCCAGGTTGCGGATGGACGGGCTCAGATAGCCGATAATGCTGATCGTCACGCCCATCACGCAAGTGCCCAGGAACATCAGGCCCATGCCGGCGCCCGGCCCGCTGCCGACCAATGGACCAAAGATGCCGGCCAGGCTGCCCCCCGGCTGCATGGCCGGCTCGAAGACATTATCGGCGAGCGGCCCGGCAACCAGGTACGCCAGCGGCATGCTGCCCACCTGGACCATGTTCTTGGCGGCAAAGACCCGCCCCTGCACGTCGGCGGGCACGAGCGACTGCCACAAAGCCTGATAGCAGCTTACGATGTAGGGGATGAACAGCGAAGAGACCAGTGCAGCCAGCACCCACACCGGTATACTGCGGCTGACCGCGAAGAGAAAATCGCCCATCAGAAACGAAATGCCATTCGTGAACAGGAAGCCGTTGACGCGGTTCTTCGGGCCGCCGTGCAGGCTGATGAGAACGCCGCCAACGACGCCGCCCGCACCCAGCACGGCCTGCACCGTGCTGAGCGCCAGTTCGTTCCCGCCGCTGCGGGCAAGGATCATGGCCGGCATGACCCCAAAATAGGTCAGGGCGGCGAACAGGTTGACGCCGCAGAAGATCAGCAGGATGCCCTGCAATCCGGAATGTTGGTGGATGTAGCGAAACCCGAAGGCCATGTTTTGCCAGAGCTGCCTGTTGTCAGGCGTGTTTGATTGGGCCGTGACCGGGCGTGGAATGCTCAGGAAAGCCAGCACCAGTGTTGCGGCCAGGCAGGTGGCCAGATCGATGCCCATGATACCGCCCAGACCGATCCAGTTGACGAGCAGTCCGCCCATGACCGGCGCGAAAATGCGCGAGCCGTTGGTGGCGACCGAGAGCATGCCGTTGGCGCGGGTGAGCTGGTCGGTGGGCACCAGAAGAGTGACCGAAGATTCGAAAGCCGGATCCTGAAAGGCGCCGAACAGGCTGAGCAGGGCTTCGGAGAGATACAGATGCCAGATTTGCAGATGCCCGCCCAAAAACAGGAGCAGCAGGCCCAGCGTGACGGCGCCTGCGGCCAGGTCGGAGAAAATCAACACCCGGCGCCGGTCCCAGCGATCGACCAACGCGCCGGCCAGTGGGCTGATGAGCACATAGGGCAGGGTGGCAAAGAAGCTGAGCAGCGAAAGGGAGGTGGCCGAACCGGTTTGCTGGTAGGCCCAGATGATGACGCCAAAACGGGTGAGCCCGCTGCCAAACACGGAAAGAAACTGGCTGGCCCAGATGCAGGAGAATTTCTTCATCCCCTTGAATTTGAAGTTCACTTTCATGGCATCCATTCCTGTCGATTAATTAAAAAAACCGCGGGCATTGTCGCGCCCGCGGTTGGAATTCAGTGGTTAAGTTAACTTACTTAACATAAAGCCGGGCGCGCGAAAAGATCCCGCTCGCCGGCAGTTCGGCCATAACGCTCATCAGGACGATCGAAAAAACTTTGTTCATGCCGTGAAATTTACCATGAAGTTTCCTGGAAGGGAATGGTCAAACAGCCAGGCTTTAACCCAGCAGACTGGCCCAGGTCGACACGGCCCGGTACAATGCCGGCGCCAGCACGCTGCCGCTCTTGCGTTGGATGTATCCCAGGACCAGGCCCTGGATCAAGGCCAGCCCCAGGTTGGGGAGGACCGAAACAAAGGTCCCACCCGCCGAGAGCCACAGGGGCAAACGCCACACCGCGAACATCGCCGCGCACAGAATCCAGCCCGGCAGGCCGCCCAGCCAGGCGGATAAGCGGGGCTGCATATAGCCGCGGAAAATGCTTTCCTCGAGCAGGCAGATGGCCAGCCAGTAGAGCAGGCTGCCGATCTGGGCGCCGCTCAGACCGCCCAGGATGGTACCGATGCGATTGTAGATGAACAGCGCCAGGATGGCCAAAACCAGGCCGAATTGAAGGCCCAGGCTCAGGTTGGCGCGCCCCCAACCGGCGCTGCGCATGGGCTGGCGGCGAACCAGCAGAAAAGCGACAAACGGCAGCGCGCTCAGGCCAGCCAGGATCAAATCATCCTGCAGCCCGGTGTGGCTCAATTTTGCATAATAGATGACCGCCAGAGCCAGAATGACCGCGAAACCGGCCAGCGCAAACAGCCCCTCGCGGCGGGGATAGATAAACTTGACTTCGCGTTTGGCACGCACGCGCGGGCTCAGGCCGAGAAGCATGACGACCGCGATGACGCCGATGGTTTCGGCGATCAGAAGGATGAGATCGTTCCGGCTCAAGCCGTTTCCTCGCTTTCGGGAGCGGTGCCGGCGGATTCGGCGGCATCAGCGCTGCCTTCAGCGGGCTGTTCAAGTTCCAGTTCCACCTTGTCTTCCATGCGCACCTGCCCGCGTAAGAAGGCGCCCTCTTCGGTTGCGAAAGCGGTGACCGTCACGTCTCCCCACACCCGGCCGGTGGAACGGATTTCCAGCTTTTCGGCGGTGATATTGCCGTGAACAGCGCCGGCGACAATCACTGTGTTGGCGCGCAGATTCTCGCAGGTGACCCGGCCGGTTTCGCCGATCACCACCATGCCGCGAATGGCGATTTCGCCCTCATAGGCGCCTTCGATGCGCACGCCGCCGCTGCCGTGCAAATTTCCCTGCCAGTTAATGCCGGGTCCCAAAACCGAGGTCACCCGTTCGACGGGCGCAATGCTGGATGGAATCGGCTGAGTATTCTTTCGAAACATGCGATCTCCTTTGGTTTGCTTGAGCGTAATTCTACTCGATACCGGTCGGTATGGGGGTATAAAATCGGAGACGCCTTTTGGGCGTCTCCGGGCAGGAAAATCTGGATGAGCAGATTTATTACAGGATGTTCAATTTGTTCAGCAGCACGATGACGATCAAGGCCGGCGTGACGAACTTGATGAGACCGAAGAACATGCCGATGACGCGCTCGTTCTTGAGCATGCCTTCATTACTGAGCGCCTTGCGGATGTTGGGGTAACCCCAAATCCAGCCGATGAATACCGAGATCAGCAATCCACCGAGCGGCATGAGCACATTCGAGGACATGTAATCGTACAGGTCGAAGAAGGTCAGGCCTAAAATTTTGACGTTGGCCAGGGTCGAATTGGAAAGCGCGGCTGCCGAACCGAACACAGCCAGAGCCGCCGCGGTGAGCACGACGCTGAGCTTGCGGTTCAGGCCGAGCTGCTGGTTGAAAAAGGTGACGATGACCTCGAGCAGGGAAAGCATGGCGCCGATCGAGGCGATGGCGGTCAGCACGAAGAAAGCGACCATGAACACGTTGCCCAGCGGCATGGAGGCGAAAACCGCCGGAATGGTGATGAACAGCAGGGATGGGCCGGATTCGGGTTTGAAGCCGAAGGCGAACACGGCCGGGAAGATGGCGATGCCTGCCATCAGGGAGACCATCAGGTCCGCCAGGGCAACGCGCGTCGCGGTGGTAGGAATGTTTTGATCGGAGCGGAAATAGGAACCGTAGGTCATCATACAGCCCATACCCACGGATAATTTAAAGAAGGAAAGACCGAGCGCTTCCAGGAAGGTGTCAGCGGTAATGACGCTGAAATCCGGCTTGAAGAGGTAGGTCAGGCCCTGGGCCGCGCCGGGGAGGGTCAGACTGCGAATGCCGACCAGGATCAGCAATAGGAATAAGACCGGCATGAGGGTCTTGGTGGTGCGTTCGATGCCCTTGGTAACGCCAAAAAGGAGAATACCGCCCGTGACGGCCAACACAATCCACTGCCAGACGAGGGACTGGGTAGGGTTGGCGATGAGGGATGTAAACGCCTGGGTGGTGACCTGCGGGTCGGTCGAGAGGATACTGCCGGATAGCGATTTAAAGATGTAGGCGAAAACCCAGCCGGCAACCTCGCTGTAGAATCCCATGATCAGGAAGGCCGAAATGACCCCGGCTGCGCCGACCAGCCACCAGGCTTTTCCGGGAGCCAGCGCACGCAACGCAGCAATGGCGTTGCCCTTGCCGGCGCGTCCCAGCATTTGCTCGCCGACCATCACCTGAATGCCCACCAGTACCGTGCAAATCAAATAGATAATCAGAAACGCTGCCCCACCGTTGCTGCCGGTCAGGTAGGGGAAACGCCAGATATTTCCCAGACCCACCGCCGAACCCAGCGTGGCCGTCAGGACGCCCAGCCGGGAGCTAAAAATCTCACCGGCGCGAACAGAACCGGTTTTTACGGGCAGGGTCTTTATCGAACTGACTTCTTCCATAACACTCTCTCCTCTAAAACGATAATTCTGCAGGGGACCGGTTTCCCGGAATGCAGTCAGGTAAAAAAAACTCCCCGGGTTTTTCCGGGGAGTTCTACTTCCTTTTGATCTTCAAGCTGGTTCTTTACGAGGTATGCGCAGCCAGATCTCCACCGGATTGCATAGCGGGAAGATGATAAATATAAAGGGTAAACAAGAAGTGGGAACGGACTGCGTCCATGTTGGGCCGGATCATACTCCCATATGGAAGGGATGTCAAGGAGATAATCCCAAATCTTTCATAAGAATGGTCAAAAACGTACCCTTTGATCTTGAAAAGTGTTGTATATGATGTATAATTCAAAGGTTGAGGAAGATTTCTTTTCGTACGTGAAAGGTAAGAGAAAAAATGCCAATTTATACCTATCGGTGTGCAAATTGTGGTGTGCAGTTTGATAAGAAGCAGAAATTTAGCGACCAGCCACTACAGTGGTGCCCTGAATGTGGGAAAAAGGCTTTGAACAAAGTTTACCAACCCGTCGGTATCGTCTTTAAAGGTCCTGGTTTTTACTCCACCGATAACCGCTCCCCTTCCGGCGCTGGACGAACTACCAGCAGCCACAACGAACCCAAGGAAAGTGAAAGCACTGCCAAACCTGCCGAAGCCAAAAAAGATTCCGCATCGACCCCCGCGACTCCGACGACGGGTAAGGAAAAATCCTGAGTATTTCGTCCGCAGTTCAGGCATGAGATTTGAGTGTTCCGCTCGGAGATCTTCTCCGGGCGGTTTTTTTTATCACAACGAGGCCTTCCATGTACCCTGACGCAATTTCCCTCCCGCTTGACCTTGGCGACGGCTTGATTCTGCGGCGCAGCACGGCCGCGGACGCCGACCGCCTGGCGGCATTCAATGTGCGCATTCATTCCGACAACCCGGCCGAGCCCCAACACAGCCTGGACAGTTGGACTCGCGACCTTCTTTCGGGACGCCACCCCACGGTCAGCCCGGAGGATTTCACGGTCGTGGAAGAAGCCACCAGCGGGCGTATCGTCTCGAGCCTGTGCTCGATCCCGCAAATCTGGACTTATGAAGGCATCCCGTTAAAGGTCGGCCGGCCGGAGCTGGTCGGAACGGATCCTGAGTTTCGCAACCGCGGGTTGGTGCGCAGGCAGTTCGAGGTCGTGCACGCCTGGGGTCAGGCGCGCGGCGAATCGATGCAGGCGATCACCGGCATTCCCTTTTATTACCGCCAGTACGGCTATGAAATGGGGCTTGAGCTGGGTGGGATGCACACCGGATATCTGAGTTCCGCCGTCAAAGAGCTGAAGGAAGACGAAAGTGAGCCCTTTCCCATTCGACCGGCGCGCGAGCAAGACCTGGAATGGATCGCGTCGCTCTATCAACGCGGCAGCCGGCGTTATGCGATCAGCGCGGTCCGGGATCGAACGACCTGGCTTTTCGAGCTCAACGGCCGCCGACCGGACAGCGCGAATGGCTCGAAGTTGTTCGTCATCGAAGATCGAACCGGCAAACCGGTTGGCTTTTTCTGCATGCCGACCGAGCCCTGGTTGGGTGGGACGATTGGGGTCTGCACCCAGGTGGAGTTGGAAAACGGGGCGTCCTGGCAGAAGGTGGCGCCGGGTTTACTGCGCTTCCTGCGCCAGGAAGGTGAAAGCGTAGCCGCCGGCCTGAAGAAGACCTGCGATCGGGTGGGCTTTTCACTGGGAACTGCACATCCCATTTATGATGTGCTCAAGGAACAATTGCCCATCGAGCGCAAGGCGTATGCCTACTACGTGCGTGTTCCGGACCTGATCGCTTTCCTGCGATCGATTGTGCCGGTCCTGGAAGCGCGGTTGGAGGCGTCGCCGGCCGCGGGTTTCGATGGAGAACTCAAACTTGGCTTCTACCGGAACGGTCTGGTGTTGAAATTCGAATCCGGCCGGATCACCTCCGTGGAAGCCTACCAGCCGACCTCCTGGTCCAACGCGGATGCCGCATTCCCAAACCAGGTTTTCTTACAGCTGCTCTTTGGCTATCGCACCCTGGAAGAGCTGCGCTACGCCTTTGCAGATTGCTGGGCTAACCAGCCGGGGCGGCTGCTGCTGGAGGCGCTCTTCCCCAGGAAGCCGTCCCTGGTATGGGGAATTGCCTGACGGTGGGTGGATGAGAATATTCTAATCGGCCCCGGGCTGCCAAGGTTGCATTGCCGTTTGAAAGCGTGTAAAATCAGTCCGTTCGGAGGATTGTGCAAGATGACCAAGCAAGCTTTGAGCCGGCGGGATAGTGCGTCGAAACATGGCGAAAACCGAAAGAGCTGGCAGCAGAAGGTGTTTATCATTCTTTCCGTGCTGCTCATCATTTCGTGGATCGCTGCACTGCTCGTTTCGCTATAAAAAAGTAATATCTCATTTCGTATCGGACGCGGGCGGGGATGATGCGCCCGTTTACCCTATCCGCAGGACACATTTCAACCTATGAAACGCTGGCAATTTTGGGTCGGGATATTCATCAGCGCTGTCTTTCTCTACCTGACGCTGAGAGGCATGCATTTAAACGAGTTCTGGCAGACATTGAAAACCGCCAAATACCTGTGGCTGCTGCCGGGTGTGGCGGTTTATTTCATCGGCGTGTGGGTGCGAGCGTGGCGCTGGCATTACATGTTAAGGCCGCTCAAGAAGATTTCCACCCGCAGCATGTTCCCGATCGTGGCCATTGGCTACATGGGCAACAACATCTACCCGGCGCGCGCCGGTGAACTGTTGCGGGCCGCGGTGCTCAAGCAGCGCGAGGGCGTGCCCATTTCGGCTTCCCTGGCGACCGTGATCGTCGAGCGCATTTTCGACGGCGTGGTCATGCTGGCGTTCGTCTTCCTTAACCTGCCCGAATTGGCGCGTCTGACGCAGAATTCGGGCGTGGTGGGCAACCTCAACATTCGTGATGTCGCCATCATCGGCGCGGTGGTTTTCATTGGCGCACTGGCGGTTTTCCTGCTGGCGGCCATGTTCCCGCGGGTGACCGAGCGGATCGTCAACTGGTGCGCCGATCATCTGGTTCCGATCCGCATTCGTGAAAAGGTGCGCGGCTTTGCCCTGCGCTTCCTGACCGGATTGGAAAGCCTGCGTTCGCCGGCGGATGCGTTGATGATCTTCTTTACCACCGTGATCATCTGGCTGCTCGAAACCGGCAAATACTGGTTTGTGATGCACGCCTTCCCGTTCGAGGTCAGTTTCTTCGCCCTGATGTTGATGAACGGCATCGTCAATTTGACCACCACGCTGCCCTCGGCGCCGGGTTATGTCGGCACGTTCGACGCGCCCGGAATTGCCCTGCTGGTTGCCTACAGCATTCCGCAGGCCATTGCCGCCGGGTATACGCTGGTGCTGCACGCCGCATTGTGGTTCCCGATCACCCTGCTGGGAGCTTACTACTACGTACGCCAGCCGTTGCGCTGGGGTAAACAAATGGAAACGCTGCGCAGCGAAGCCTGAAACCGCTGCGGTTTGACCAAGGAGCGAACATGAAAATTGCCGTGATTGGCGCCGGAATCGGCGGCATGGCTGCTGCGTATGATTTTCTTTCCGCCGGGCATGAAGTCACCCTGCTGGAATCGGCCGATTATGTGGGCGGATTGGCCGCGGGTTTCAAGGAGCCGAATTGGAAGTGGTCGGTGGAACGTTTCTACCATCACTGGTTCCAGAGCGATGCGGCGATTTTGGGGTTGATTCGTGAGCTGGGCTGGGAAAATCGCGTTCTATTTCCGCGGCCCTACACAGTCATGTATTACAACGGCAAGTTCTATCCCTTTGATTCAATCCCGGCGGCCATCCTGTATCCCGGCCTGGGGTATGGGATCAACAAGATTCGATTTGGGCTGGTGGGCCTCTATCTGCGCCTGACCAACAACTGGAAACCGCTGGAAGGCGTGACGGTGGACCAATGGATGCGCAAGTGGGCAGGCGATAAGGTCTACGAAGAGATGTGGGAGCCGATGGTCGTGGGAAAATTCGGCGAACGCTACGCCAAGGAAGTGAACATGGCCTGGCTGTGGGCGCGTTTGAAATCCCGCACCACCCGCCTGGGCACTTATCAGGGCGGCTTTCAGCAATTTGCCGACGACCTGGCGGACGCATTGCGGCGGGGCGGCGCGAAGATCCGGCTTTCGACGGTGATCGAACACATCGAAGCCCAACCCGACGGACGCCTGGCGCTGAACGTGGCGGGTTCGGGCGTGGAGATCTACGACCGCGTGCTTTCAACCACATTCCCGGCCGTGATGGCGCGCATGGCGCCGTCCCTGGCGCCGGATTACCTGCAGGGCCTGCTTAATCTCAAGAGCATGGGCGCGGTGGTCATGGTGCTGGCGCTGCGCCACCAGCTCTCTGAAAAGGGCTACTATTGGTACAACCTGCCCAAAAAAGCCGGCTTTCCCTTCCTGGCCCTGGTCGAGCATACCAACTACCTGCCTGCAGAAAACTACGGCGGCGATCATATCGTTTACTGCGGCGATTACCTGGAAACAGACCACGAGTACTTCCGCCTGAGCCAGGAGGAATTGCTGCAGCGTTTTCTGCCGGCGCTGGAACGCATCAATCCCAATTTCAAACCGGATTGGGTGCGAAAGAGCTGGGTGTGGAAGACGAATTATGCCCAACCGGTTCCGCTCTTGAACCATTCCAGGAACATTCCCGATTTGAAAACACCCATCCCCGGGCTTTATTACGCCAGTATGAGCCAGGTGTACCCGATGGACCGCGGGACGAATTACGCCGTGCTGCTGGCGCGCCGGGCGGCAAAACGGATGCTGACGGAAAACTAACCGATTCCGGCGGTTATTTTTACCGATGTTAAGAACCTTAAATCCGTTAATCTTAGGCAATAAAATAGCAACCCTTTGAGATGCCAGAATCGACCTTTCAAATTCGATTCTGGCATTTTGTAGAGCCCTGGAAATTTTTAGACCATTACCCCCAAGGGTGGAATTATATTTGATGGAATTTATCGAAACGCTATATATGGGGGTAGGGTGGCAAAAAAAGCCTCATAAATACGGCAGAACGTGTCAATGGAACACAGTCTTAAATCTTAGGTTTTCCGCTTATTCCTTAAGGTGAGAAGGCTTAAAGATTGGAACATTTTTAGGCAGGCGTAGGCTTGTCAACTTGTTTCCCCCGTCTGTATCTGTTAGAATGTTTTTACTTAGGGGCCGGGGGGAACCCAAAAGGTTTTTACTGGATCGATTTCCCGGTGTAGATTACACCGACTACAGTTGAATCTCATCGACTCTCCCACTGCAGACCGCAGTGGGCTTGTCTCTCTATTGCTGTCTTCGCCGGCCTTCTGGCCTAGATCTCTGATCATCGTAGGAGGATGCTTTCCTAATGAATGCTGAACAAGCCTGGCAGGCAACATTAAGCCAACTACAATCCGAAATGCCAAAGGCATCCTTCGATACCTGGGTTCGCAGCGCAGAATTAATCAAATATCAGGAAAACATTTTTGTGGTAGGCGTACACAACGCTTACGCGCGCGACTGGCTGGACGACCGGCTGGGTCCGACAATGTCGCGACTTCTTTCGGGTATGATGGGAACGCGGCAGGAAGTCCAGTTCAACGTCTGGCACAAGGAAATCGAAGCCGCCGGTTCGGACGAACCCGCCGAGGTCCGCGCGCCCGAGCCCTCGCGCCAGAACACCAATGTCAATCCGCGCTACACCTTCGAGAACTTCGTGGTGGGCGGCAGCAATCGCATGGCGCACGCCGCCAGCCAGGCCGTGGCCGAGAACCCGGCACGAGCCTACAATCCGCTTTTCTTGTATGGCAGCGTTGGCCAGGGGAAAACCCACCTGTTGCAGGCCATCGGCAATTCGGCCATCAAGCAGGGCCTGCAGGTGTTGTATGTTTCATCGGAGGAATTTGCCAACGACCTGATCAACTCCATTCGCACTCATAACACCCAGGCGTTCCGCGACCGGTACCGCAGTATCGATGTTTTGCTGATCGACGACATCCAATTCATCGCCGGGAAAGAGTCAACGCAGGAAGAGTTCTTTCACACTTTCAACACCCTGCACGGGCAGGACAAGCAGATCGTCATTTCTTCGGATCGCCCGCCCAAGGCCATGTTGACCCTGGAGGAACGGTTGCGTTCACGGTTCGAGTGGGGCCTGACGGTGGATATCCAACCCGCCGACCTGGAAATGCGCACGGCCATTTTGCGCAGCAAGGCCGAACGCGCCAATCGCGAAGTGCCGCCGGAAATTCTGGATTCGATCGCGCGCCAGGTGCAATCCAACATCCGCGAATTGGAAGGCGCATTGACACGCGTGCTGGCTTATGCGGATTTAAGCGGCAAAGCCCTGACGCCCGACCTGGTGCAGGTTGCCCTGGCCGATTTGCTGCCGCAACGCAGCACATTGGAGCCGCGCCAGGTGGTCAAGCTGGTGGCGTCCACGTTCGGTCTGACAGCCGAAAAGTTATTGGGCCGGGATCGATCGCGCGAGGTGGCTTTGCCGCGCCAGGTGGCCATGTACATTCTGCGCGAAGAAGCCAACGTTTCGCTGCCCCAAATTGGCGTTGCCCTGGGCGGGCGTGACCATTCGACGGTGATGTATGCCTGTGAGAAGGTGGCGGATTTGATGGAACGCGACGACCGGCTGCGCCGTCAGGTGCTCCAGATCCGCGAACAGCTTTACAGCCACGCGGCTGCATAACCATCCGAAATTGACTCACAACAAACCCCTTCCAAAGGGGTTTGTTTATTTAACCCGGGAAAATAGAAGGGACTGACAGGTTTTGCCCGGTCAGTCCCTTCAAGGCCCATCCCCGCAGGAAAGCGGCGGATACACAGAAGAGTATACTTAGATTATATCAAATAAACATTGTTTGACCAGGGGGTTAACCTTAAAAAATCACCCTGGATCATAAAAATCCAGGGTGATTGTCAAGCGGATCGGGTTGGCTTATTGAGCCAGTGTCTTGGCCATCTGCATGTGTTCGACGGACAGGGTCTTGCGTTTCGATACGACCGTCTGCAGCGGAACGGGGACCATATCCCGGCCATCCAAACCAACCATCACGTTGGTCTGGCCGTTGAGCAGGAACTGCACGGCGTGATAACCGAACCGGGAAGCCAGCAGCCGGTCGAACGCCGAGGGCTTGCCGCCGCGTTGGATGTGACCCAGGATGGTCACGCGCATGGTGAAGCCGATATCCAGGGCGTTGATCTTTTCGGCCAACTCGTTTGTGTGCGGGGTAAACCCTTCGGCCACCACAACGATGGCGTGGGTTTTTCCGCGCAGGTAGGCGCGTTCGATGGTCTTGGCCACTTCTTCCACGGAGACGCTTTCCTCGGGAATGAGCACCATTTCGGCGCCGACGATGATACCGGCCTGCACGGCCAGATAGCCCGATTCGCGTCCCATCGTCTCGACCAGAAAGGCGCGGTTGTGCGATGAAGCGGTGTCGCGCAGCTTATCGATGGCGTCGACGATGGTATTGAGCGCGGTATCGACGCCGATGCACATATCGGTGCCGTAGATATCGTTATCGATGCTGCCGGGGATGCCGATGACCGGGACGCCCTGTTCGGCGAGTTTGATAGCCCCGTTCAGGGAGCCGTCGCCACCGATGACAACCAGGGCATCGATTTCGGCGTTACTCATCTGGCGAATCGCTTCCCGTTGGCCGCGAGGTTCGCGAAAATCGGTGCTGCGGGCGGTTTGCAGGATGGTGCCGCCGCGCTGCAGGATGCCGCCGACATCGCGCGCGCCCAACGCTCGAAAACGCCCATGGATCAAACCCTCAAAACCATCTTCAACACCTATGACGCGAAGGTCATTTACCAATGCGGTGCGTACAACTGCGCGAATGCAGGGGTTCATGCCCGGCGCATCACCGCCCGAGGTCATAACCCCGATTGTATGAATTGTTTTCTTTGCTACCATATGAAAGACCTGTCGACCTATTGGAGTTTAATAATCTCCACGCGGACATTATCTTCACCCACTAACGCTTTCAAATCGCGCAGCAGATCGGAATTCAAGCCGGTGGTGTCATTCGGAAATTCGAGTAAGAAATGTTTGCCGTTTTCGAAAATTTGCAACGCGAATTTATCGCGTCCCGGGCAAGATTTGAGCATGCCGAGAACGCGGCGCATGCGGCGCACATCTCGCTGGCGGTCACCGCCAGCCCGTAAAACAATGGTAATCATGCGCAATTCGCCAGTTTCGGCCGGATTGCTGGAGGTGCGTTCAGCCGGCGGCATGATGTACTGGATCGGCGTCACCGGCAGGGAAGCGCCGGCTGGCGCGGCTACCGGAGCCGATGGAACGACCGGGCTCTCTGGAGCCGGCTGGATGCTTTTTGGGGGTTCGACTGGCTTATCCGAAGCGACCGGAGCTTCGGCCGGCGCGCGTTGAGGCGCGGCCTGCCACTTTTCATCATTGGGCGGAGGCTGGATCAGATGCCAATCGTCCGGCTCAGGCGGCATTGGCGCGCCGGATTCATCGTCCGAGTCCCAGGGTTCCGGCTGGGGCGGTTCGGCCGGGCCGGAGGGTGATTCGGCGATCATGGTTGGAACGGTCGGTTCAAAATCCGCGCCGTCCGGAGAACCGTAATCGTAACTGGTGGATGTGGAGCCGTCGTAGTAAGAACTGCCGGCTGCTTCGGCAACCGGTTCCACATCGGCCTGGGTGAGCTTATCCACCAGCAGCTTGGGATCGCCATTCTCGGAATCGACTTTGCCTTCGGCGATCAATATGGCATCCATGGCCAACAACCGGTGATATTTATCCCAGGTGCGCGGGAAAAGCACCATCTCGACCACGCCCTGGGTATCCTCGATGGTCGCGAAGCCCATGGGTTTGCCGTCTTTGGTCTGGTGCTGGCGAAAACGGGTGACCATGCCCGCGACGATGACCTTTTCCTTGTTGCCCACTTCGGCCAATTGCGAAGAATAATGAGTGATCTTGCGCCTCAAGGCAGGCATGTACGGGTTCATGGGATGGTCCGACACATACAGGCCGATCAGTTCGCGTTCCCATTCGAGCTGTTCGCGCCGATCCAGCGAATCGCTGGGGTTAAGGATGATTTCTTCTTCGATGCCAGCAATCGAACCGAAAAAGCTAAGCTGGCCGCACTCTGCAGCCCTGAAATTGCTCGAGCTGACTGAGATGATGCGGTCGAGCGCTTCGAGTAATGAACGGCGTTGGCCAAATTCATCCATCGCGCCCACCCGGATCATGCATTCCAAAGCGCGTTTACCGACGGCGCGCAAATCGACGCGCCGCGCAAAATCGTTCAGATCTTTAAACTGCCCGCCCTGTTTGCGGGCCTGCTGGATCAGGTCGACGGCGCCCTGGCCGACGTTCTTGACGGCGCCCAGGCCGAAACGGATGGCCGGGCGCTGTTCGGGCCGATCTTCGATCTCGAAATCCCAGCCGCTGAAGTTGACATTGGGCGGCAGTACGTCGATGCCCATGGCCCGGCAGTCGCCAATGTAATAGGCGACCTTGGCGGTCTCGTTTTTAGAGGCCGACAGCAGCGCGGTCATATACTCTTCCGGATAATGGGCCTTCAAATAAGCCGTCTGGACAGCGATGGTGCCATAATCGGCGGCGTGGGATTTATTAAAGCCGTAGCGGGCGAATTCTTCCCAGTCGTTGAAAATGGCTTCGCAGGTTTCCTGGGGAATGCCGTGTTCGACCGCGCCCTTGATGAACTTGTCGCGGTGCTTTTCCAGCTTTTCCTTCTGCTTCTTGGCAATCGCCTTGCGCAGATCGTCCGATTCGGAGAGCGTATACCCGGCCAGATCCACCGCCGCGCGCATGATCTGTTCCTGGTAAATTGGGATACCGAACGTCTCTTTGAAGATGGGTTCCAACGAGGGATGGCGATAGGTGACGGGTTCCTCGCCATGCATGCGCTTGATATACGATGGAATGAACTCCAATGGGCCCGGGCGGTAAAGGGCGACCATGGCGATGACATTATCCACGTCGCGGGGCTTCATCTGCACCAGGTAGCGGGTCATGCCCGTGCCTTCCAGTTGGAAGACGCCGGCGGTATGACCGCGGCCCATCAACTCGTAAGATTCCGGATCGTCGATGGGAATGTTGTTCAGATTGAAATCAGTTTGATGGCGCTCTTGGATCAATTTGCAGGCGCGCTGCATGATGGTGAGCGTCACCAGTCCCAGAAAATCGACTTTTAACAGGCCCTGGTTTTCGACGACGTGCATTTCGAACTGCACAACCGTCTTGATGGGGCTGTCTTCCGAGCCGCTGGTAGGGCGGTGGAGCGGCGCGTATTCGACGATGGGTTTATCCGTGATGACGACGCCGGCGGCGTGTGTGCCGCAGTTGCGGATGGCGCCTTCCATGCCGCTGGCGGTATCGATCAATTCTTTTAAGTAGTCCGCGCTTTCGTAAGCCTGCTTGAATTCCGGGACAGTCTCGAGCCCTTCCTGGATGGTGATGGTCTTATTGGTGGCCGTATTGAGCAGTTTGGTGACCCGGTCGACCTCACTGAGCGGGATATCCATCACCCGGCCAACATCGCGGATGGCGCCCTTGGCGCCCATGGTGCCGAAGGTGATGATCTGGGCGACCTTGTCCGAGCCGTATTTGCTGGCGCAATAAGACATGACTTCGGAACGGCGGTCGTCCTGGTAATCCAGGTCGATATCGGGCATGGAAATACGCCCCGGGTTAAGGAAGCGTTCGAAGATCAGATCATGACCGAGCGGTTCCACGGTCGTGATTTCGAGCGTATAAGCCACGATCGAACCGGCCCCGGAACCACGCGTGTTGTACCAGATGCCATTTTCGCGCGAGTGACGGCAAAGATCCCACACGATCAAGAAATAGGCGTCGAAGCCCATCTTGTGGATGACGGATAGTTCGTATTCCAGACGCTCGCGCACTTTCGGATCGGCGGCATGCTCACCGTATCGATTCAGCAGGCCTTCTTCGCATAATTTGCGCAGATAAGTCTCGGTGGTAAAACCTTCCGGCACGTCGACGACCGGCAGGTGATATCCCTTGGGGGAAAGATCGACGTTGCAGCGTTCGGCAATGAGGAGGGTGTTGGAGATCGATTCGGGCACTTCCTTGAACAGCGCGCTCATCTCTTCCGGGGAGCGCAGGTAATAGGAATTGTCGCTCATGCGGAAGCGGTTGGGATCGCTGAGAAGCGAGCCGGTTTGAATGGCCAGCAGAATATCCTGCAGGCGCGCATCTTCGGGATTGACGTAATGCGCGTCGTTGGTGGCGATGAAGCGGGAATTGTACCGTTTTCCCAGGCGCAGCAGCGTCTGGTTGATGGTCGCCAATTCCTTGATATTGTGCTGCTGAAGCTCGAGGAAGAAACGGTCCGGTCCAAAAACGGAATAGTACCAATCCAACTTCTCGGCCGCCGCGGCTTCGCCCCGATCCATGATCAATCGGGGAACTTCAGCCGCCATGCAGCCCGAGGTGGCGATCAGCCCTTCGGAATGGGCCGCCAGAAAGTCGTGATCGACCCGGGGATTATAGTAAAAGCCGTCCAACTGGGCGGCGCTGGCAATCTGGAGTAAATTTTTATACCCGGTATCGTTTTCCGCCAGCAGCAGCATGTGATAGGCCTGCTTGTCGAGCTTGGGGTCGCGTTCACCCATGCGGCGTGGGGCGAGATAAGCCTCCAGACCGATAACGGGTTTGATTCCGGCGGCAATGGCCGCGTTGTAAAAATCGACCACGCCAAACATGGTGCCGTGGTCGGTAATGGCCACGGCCGGCATTCCCATTTCCTTGGCGCGTTTGACGAGCTTCTTGACGTTGCTGAAACCGTCGAGGAGGGAATATTCGGTGTGGACATGCAGATGGACGAAGCTCATAAGTTTTTCTACTAATGCCAAATTATAGCACTTGCCCCGCCCCGCACTCTTAAAAGATCACGGCGCTTTGAACCTTTTAAGGCCCGGCGCCGTGAGCGAAAAATCTGGATGCCTGTCATTGATGGACGGGCAGATAAATTAAGATCCTACCACCACAACCGGAACCAGGTTGAAGTCTCGCTGGTTTCTCCCATGTAGGCGGCGGTGACTTTGATGCGGACAATCTGGTTGGCCTCGTAATCTCCGCTGTTAAGGACCATCTGGCTGATGCCGCTCTTGTTCGTGTCCGAAGGGCGGTAGATGCCCGTGCTGCCATCCGGCCACAAGACTTCGATCTTGAGGATGGCGCCGGAAATGGGATCTAGGGATTGGTCAAGTACGATGACCGAGATGGTCTGGTCGGAGTTGGCCGGCAGCAGCGGGTGGTTGACAAACGCATAGGCATGCGGTTGGACCAGCCGGCCGGCAATATTGGATGATTCATTGGGCAGCAAACGCGCCGTGTCGCCCAGGGTGCGATCGTAGTGGATGCGCCCCAGATCGGTGACGCCGACGCGCTGTCCGGTGGGCATCTCAGGCCGCCATTCCAGGCGCGAGTATTTAAAATTCTGGATGATGCGCCCTTCGTAAATCTGGGCTTCCGAGATCGGATCGCCCAGGAAGTGCGCACCGTCATAAGCATCATAGAATTGAAGGAAGGCGTAACAAACCGAATATCCGCTGATCTTCCGGCAAGCCGGGCTATCGGTGGGTATGTTGGCAAGCGGCGCCTGATCGTCCTTTAGATCCTCTCCAAGAGGAGCGAGTTGAACCTCCTCCCCTGAGCCCCCCCGGACCAGATCCAAACGTACTTTTTGAAAATATTGCACGCGCACGTGAGTGATGGGATGTTCGAACTCATCGGTGATCGGATAACCGAAGAGTAAGAGCGGGTCGGAGGCGCTATTGAAGAATTCCAGGAACGGCCCACTGATGGTGTGACCCGTCTCCGGGAAATATAATTCATCCTCCGCCTGCGCGTGGCTTATGCCGACGCTATTCGGCAAGATTAATAGAACCAGTAATATAGATAGTAGAAGTTTTCCCCTCTTCATAGAGAATATTATACGCATAATATTTTATTAAAACAACTGGTAATTGGGTCAAATATACGAAAATTCATGACCATTCTGATCTTTCCATGGCGAAGCGGCGAGGGGAAATGGGGGGACTCAGTAAATATATCGCCATTTATGAAAAGGCGCCAGCCAGAAAGAAACGCAATTCCTCGCGCCTTAGGATTTTTCGAGCCGCGTCATTTGCCTGTTCACATAGTGACGAATTACGTAATCGGAAGGATGCTTAATGCGCGGTATAATTAAAATCGATCACAAACCTGAATGGAGAAGAAGATGGCCGAGCGAAAAATTCGCGTTTTAGTTGCCAAACCGGGACTCGATGGTCATGACCGCGGCGCCAAAGTGGTTTCACGCGCGCTGCGCGACGCGGGCATGGAAGTAATTTATACCGGCCTGCGCCAAACGCCTGAAATGATTGCCGAAGCTGCCTTGCAGGAAGATGTCGATGCAATCGGACTTTCCATCCTCTCTGGGGCACATATGGCGTTAGTGCCGCGGGTTTTGGAACTATTGCGCGCCAATGGTCAGGGTGATGTTCATGTGTTTGTGGGCGGTATCGTCCCCGAATCGGATGTGCAGCCTCTATTGGACATGGGCGTGATGGCTGTCTACGGTCCAGGAACACCAAGTAGCAAGTATATCGATGATATCCGGGCTGCTGTGCTGGGCGCGACTGTTGCCTGAGCGGGGCGGTTTGGATGAATTTAGTCGAAGGTGTGCTGGCAGGTGAGCGACTGGCGTTAGCCAGGTTGATCACTCAGGTCGAAAATGGTTCGCCTGAAGGGCGCGATGCGCTCAACAGGCTTTTTTCGTATACCGGGCGCGCGCATCTGATTGGCGTAACCGGATCGCCAGGGACGGGTAAATCTTCCCTGGTGAACCAGTTGGCCCGCGCTTACCGCCACCCGATGGATGGGCGGCAGCCGGTAAAAGTGGCGGTTGTGGCCATCGATCCTTCCAGCCCATTTACGGGCGGCGCGCTGCTGGGCGACCGGGTGCGCATGCGCGATCTGGCGGGAGACCCGGGAGTGTTCGTGCGCTCGATGGCCTCGCGCGGCGCGTTGGGCGGGCTTTCGCGCAGCACTGCGGCCGTGGTGCAGGTACTGGATGCGGCTGGATTCGATAAAATCTTCATCGAAACGGTTGGCGCGGGGCAATCCGAAGTGGACATCGCCCGCCTGGCGCATACCACGCTGGTTGTCGAAGCGCCGGGATTGGGCGACGACATTCAGGCCATCAAAGCTGGCATCCTGGAAATTGCCGATATATTGATCGTGAATAAGGCAGACCGCCCGGGAGTGGAGAACACCGAACGAGCGCTGCGTTCGATGCTCGAGCTGGCCCATCCGGAGCAAATGCAAATGGGCAGTTGCGGTCGCGGAGGGCACGGCAATAAACCCAGGACCGGCACCCTTCCGGCGCTGGAAGATCAAATCTGGATTCCCCCCGTGCTGCGGACCGTCGCCATGCAGGGGAGCGGGACCCAGGAAGTGTTGGCCGCCATCGAGCGCCATGCGGCTCACCTTCGCGAAACCGGCGAATGGCAGGCTCGTGAGCGCGAACGTCTGGAGAGCGACCTGAACAATCTGCTTCAGGCCATTCTGGTGGCGCGCTGGCGCGAAGGCGTGAGCGACGCCGAACTGCAGGACATCGTCTCACGCTTGCAGGACCGTGATCTCTCTCCCTACCAGGCCGCCGAGCAATTGCTGGACCTGGCAGAGAGCCCGAACAAAGTATAAAAACACCCCGCCAAAGGGTGGAGCATTTTGGAGGAGAGGTAAGGATAATTTTTATGGAACGAACTTTTATCGCTGATCTTCGCCAACATATTGGTGAAGAAGTCAAAATCCAGGGTTGGCTGCAAGTACTGCGCGACCAGAAGAAAATGCAGTTTCTGGTCGTACGGGATACCACCAGCACCGTCCAGGTTGCATTCTGGAAGGGCAACGATGCTGCACTGGCGGAACAAATTTCGACCTTGACCACGGAAAGCGCATTGACCATCACCGGCACGGTGGTCGATAATCCGGTCGTCAAACTGGGCGGGTTGGAACTTCAATTGGCTTCACTGGAAGTGAACAACCTGGCCGAGTCGCCCATGCCCTTCGAACCCTACGGCGATACGCTCCCGCAGCTCGATTTCCGCATGGACTGGCGCTATCTCGATCTGCGCCGCAAGGAAAACCTGTTGCTGTTCCAGGTGCAAACCACCGCTGAATTCGCCATGCGCGAATTCTGCCAGCAGAATCGTTTTGTCGAAATTCACACCCCCAAAATCGTGGGCGCCCCCAGCGAAAGCGGCGCTGAACTCTTTACCATCGAATATTTCGATCGCAAGGCGTATCTGGCTCAGTCTCCGCAATTCTACAAGCAGATGGCGATGGCCGCTGGCTTCGAACGCGTTTTCGAAATCGGCCCGGTCTTCCGCGCCGATCCGTCCTTCACTTCACGCCATATGACCGAATTCACCGGCGTGGACATGGAAATTTCCTGGACTCAATCCCATGAAGACGTGATGGCCATCCAGGAACGCTGGTTGAACCACATTTACCAGCGCGTCAAGGATGTGCACGGCGAGCAAATCCGGGAAGTATTCAATCACGAAATCGTCGTTCCGACCCTGCCCTTCCCGCGCATCCCAATGGCCGAAGTCATTCAAATCCTCAAGCAGCGCGGTTATCAACTGCCGGCCGATAAGAAGGGCGATATCGATCCGGGCGGCGAACGCGAAATTGCCGCTTATGTGAAGGAAAAATACAATCACGATTTTGTGTTTGTGACCGATTGGCCGATCACGGCGCGCCCGTTCTATCACATGCGCCATCCGAATAATCCCAACCTGACGATGAGCTACGACTTGATCGCCAACGGCCTTGAGATTACCACCGGCGCACAGCGCGAGCACCGGCCCGAAATTCTCAAGAAGCAGGCGTTGGAAAAAGGCCTGCACCTCGAGCCCATCCAGTTCTACCTGGATTTCTTCCGCTTCGGCTGTCCGCCCCACGGCGGTTTCGGTCTGGGACTCTCCCGTCTGTTGATGGTGATGCTCGGACTGAACAACATTCGTGAGTCGGTCTTCCTCTTCCGCGGCCCAACTCGCTTAATCCCGTAACGCTCAACACTTCCCTGGGGGGCTCCCCTCAGGGAAGTGTCTCGTTCGATCAAAGGATGCGCTTGAAATGATCACCGGCTCTACCGTTCGCCTGCGGGCAATCGAACGCCAGGATTTGCCTCACTTTGTCCAATGGCTGAATGATCCCAATGTGAATCGGAACTTGCTCGTCACGGTGCCGCTTTCGCAGGCCCAGGAAGACGGCTGGTTCGAGCGCGTTTTAAAGCTTCCCCTGGAAGAACAACCCCTGGGAATCGAAGCGCAGACCCCCGCAGGCTGGAAATTGGTGGGCAACTGCGGGTTCGGCAATATCGATTCACGCAATCGCAGCGCTGAAATTGGTATTTTTATCGGCGATGCGGATTATTGGGACAAAGGATATGGCACGCAAGTTTTACGATTACTGGTGAAGTATGGCTTCAACTCCCTGAATTTAAACCGCATCTTTCTTAATGTCTTTGAAACCAATCCACGCGGAATTCGCTGTTATGAAAAAGCTGGTTTCGTTCACGAAGGTCGTCTGCGGCAGGCAATTTTCCAGGATGGGCGCTATATCGACATGCTGGTGATGAGCGTGCTGCGTTCCGAATGGTCTGATCGAGATATTTGATTCAAAGGTTGGTGAAAAATGCCCTCTGCTATTCGTTTTCGACACGAACGCATGAATTTCGGGGATGTCAAGCTTTACACTGGCACAGCTTGCCCGGATCTGGCGGCGAGTGTCGCGAATTATTTAAATGTCCCGTTGTGTGACCGGGATGTGGTGACTTTTCCGAATGACAACTTATTCGTAAAATTGCATTCGAGCGTCCGCGGTCAGGATTGCTACGTCATCCAGACCACGTCTGCGCCGGTCCATCGCAACCTGATGGAATTATTGATCATGATCCAAACGCTGCGGCTCGATTCGGCTGCCCGTATCACGGCCGTGATTCCGTACCTGTGCTATGCCCGGTCAGATAAGAAGGACCAGCCGCGCATTCCCATTACCGCCCGCCTGGTGGCCGATATGATCGAGGTGGCCGGAGCGGACCGCTATGTCACGATGGATCTGCACGCCGGACAGATTCAAGGCTTTTTCTCCATCCCCGGAGATGTACTGACGGCATTTTACATTCACATTGATTACTTGCGTTCGATCAAAGATCGCATGCAGTCGCCGGTGGTGGTCACCGCCGACCTGGGCTTTGCCAAGAAAGCCCGGAACTACGCCGCATCCCTGAACATCCCACTTTCCTTTATCGAAAAACGGCGCATGGGGAACGACGCCAAGGCCCAGGCATTGACCCTGATCGGGGATGTCTACGACCGCGATGCGATCATCGTCGATGATGAGGTGGATACCGGCGGTTCGATTGCCCAGGCCGTCAATTTGGTCAAGGACAACGGCGCGCGCAATGTATATGTCATTTTCGTCCACCCGGTTTTGTCATTGAATGCGGCCGATCGCCTGGCGGCGTTGCCGGTGACCGAATTCATTGCCACCGACACCATCCCGATCCCTCCTGAAAAGCGCGCCCTATTCGGCGATCGCCTGCGCATTCTTTCGGTTGCCCCGCTGCTTGGCGAGGTAATCCGGCGCGCAAACGAAGGCCGCAGCGTGGGTGAACTCTTCAACGAATAATTCAGACCGCACTTTCGCGATTCCTGGCTGAGCACCGGTTATGCCTGAACTTCCCGAAGTCGAAACCATTGTCAGAGCGCTGCGCGACGGCGGGCGCGGCGGACCTTCCATCGTTGGCCAGGTGGTTCAATCCGTCGATTTATTGTGGAGCCGAACCCTGGCCGAACCCCTGCCGGCGGAATTCGAAGCGCGTCTGCCGGGCCAGCAGGTCGTGAATGTCGAACGGCGTGGAAAGTTCGTCATCCTGAGACTTAGCCGTGATTTTCTGCTCATTCACCTGCGGATGAGCGGCGATTTGCGGGTCGAACCGGGCGGAGCGCTTCAGCCGCACGACCGGCTCATTTTGAATTTCACGGATGGCCTTCGGCTGGTCTTCAATGACGCGCGCAAATTTGGGCGGGCCTGGTTGACGCCGGACCCGGATACGATCGTGGGCGGGCTGGGTCCGGAACCCTTCGATCCGGCTTTATCCGGGGATGAATTCTACCGTCGCCTGGCGCAGCGCCGCCGCCAGATCAAGACTCTACTGCTGGATCAAACCTTTCTGGCCGGGGTGGGGAATATCTACAGCGATGAAGCCTTGCATTTGGCCAGGATTCACCCGCTGCAAAATTCCGCCCACATCAGCCGGGAACAGGCCGAGCGTCTTCTTCAAGCGCTGCGCGAGGTGTTGACCCAGGGCATCCGGACCAACGGCGCGAGCATCGATTGGGTCTATCGCGGCGGCGAATTCCAAAACACGTTTCGAGTCTATGGCCGCAAGGGGCTGCCCTGCCCGGTTTGCGGCACTCCGATCGCCCGCCTTGTGGTGGGCCAACGCAGCACGCATTTCTGCCCGAAATGTCAGGTCCTGGCGGGTGCAGAAACCATTTCTGGGAGGGATTGATGCAACCTTCAAGCGTATATCTCATCCTGGCGGTCATTTGTGTAATCGTCGGCTTCATCGGCGGCGCGTTAGTTTCGACTCTTTTTTCCGAACGTGAAAAGAAACAAATGCGCAGCGAAGGCGACCTGCTGCCCGAAGGCATCGATCGCGAGCAGTACACCCAGAGGTTGCGCCTGTGGCGGGACGCGGATGGCGCATTGGTGACCGAATTGCGCGGCCGGATCCTGACGGATATCAAGCAGGCCAGTACGGCGCAGCGTCTAGAACTCGAAGAGATCACCGACCAATGGCAGAACTGGTTGGGCGTGCGCCTGAATGTGACCAGGCCCGCGGCACAACCCGAACCGCAGCCTGCTCCCGCAGAGAAACCGGTCGTTCAGCCGGTCGTCGTTCCACACCAGCCGGAAATGCCGAACAGCAATCCTGATAACGGAATTCTGGTTAAAACGCCGGACGGCGGCGGGTCGATGGTCGATCAGATCAACGATATCCTGCAGGAAGGATTGGTTCACACCCGGTTGCAGCATTCCGTGAAAATTACCCAGGATCTACGCGAGGGGATCATTGTGTGGTTGGATGGGGGGCGTTACGTGGGCGTGGATGAGGTGCCTGACCCGGACGTAAAGAAGCTCATTCGAGCGGCCGCGGCGGAATGGGAAAGACGTTCTGAGACCCCCAAATAGGCACGGTGGTCAATTTTATCCGTTCAGGGTAAAATGCCCTTGAGAAATTTGAAAGGAAAGATTGCATGCCAACTTCAGAAGAGCGTCTGCGAGTGCTCCAGTTGATCCAGGATGGGAAAATCTCAGCCGAAGAAGGAATCCGGCTGCTGGAAAGCCTGGACTCAGCCTCACAGGCAGCCGCCGGAAAGCCTGCCGGAACGAGTCAGGTGACCGGGCGGGGCGCGCGCTGGTTTCGGGTGCGCGTGACGGATACCTCCACCGGGAAGACGCGCGTGAACGTGCGCCTGCCGGTGAATGTGCTCAGCGCCGGCATGAAGATGGGGGCGCGTTTTTCTCCTGAAGTGGAAGGCCTGGACATGAACCAGTTGATGGAACTCATCCAGGCGGGGGCAACCGGCCAGGTTTTGGATGTGATCGACGAACAGGACGGCGAGCGCGTCGAAGTGTTTTTGGAATAGTACTTATTAATAAAAAAACGGTCGGGGCGATTCATGAATCGCCCCGACCGTTTTGTTTTGATCAGGCAGCTTCGACCGCCTCGATTTCCGGGAAGAATTGCCGGATTGTCCCTTCCACCCACCCCTTCAGGGTCATGGGCGAAAGCGGACAGCCCAGGCAGGCGCCGCCCAGGCGCACCTTAACGATTTTCCCATCGAAAGAAACAAATTCCACACCGCCGCCGTGATAATGGGCGATGTAAGCGTCCAATTGTTCGACCAGTCCGCGAATCTGATCTTCGATGGGGAAACTGGGGATAACTGGTTGTTCGCTCATGGCTTTTCTATCCTCCGCCAACAATCTCCGGTATGATCCAGTCCGTTGGTCAGAATGTTGAGCACTTCATTGTAAGTGCTCTTCAAGCGCTCAGCGATGACACTGGCCAACCGTTCCAATAATATTTTACCCGTTTCTGGATGCTGGCTGCAAAACTGCTGTAACGAATCTATCTGCATGCGGATGGCCCGGCCCGGCGCGAGCGCCTGAGCGCCGGACGTGTAAACGTCCCGCCCGAGCGCCGCCGACCATCCGAAGACCCCTCCGGGATGAATGCGGGCAATCACCATCGGAGGTCCATCGTAGGGTTTATATTGAATCACGACCTCGCCTTCCTCCAGAATGTACAGATAATCGGTGCGCTGATTCTGTTGGAAGATGACGGCATCCTTTTCACAGGGGATCGCTTCCATAATCGGGCAAATTTCAGCAATTTGCTCGGGTGTAAAACCCTGGAAAAAGGAAAGGCCGGCGAACTGTTGTCGGAACATTTCAGGTATCTTAATGAAACGGGGGGTGGGATTGTAGTGGCAAACATCCTATTCGGTAGGACAAAGCTCCTTGAGGTTATTACACCTTTTCGACGGCTGTATGACAGGATATTCGAAGGTATTGACCGAAAAACAATGTTAGATTATTATCTAACACGTTAGATATTTATCTACTCAGATTATGGTCACACTCAACTGGCATTCTGGCACTGGATATGATTTTTTCGTCAGCCTGTACGTATTGCATCATCCTGACGAATTTGGTCTGCGCCCATCCTGGGCGGCCGGCGTGCGCTCGCGTCTGCCCGCCGAACAGCGTGAATTTCTCGAGCGCGCGCAGGGGTATGCGCATGTGCCCCTGACCTGGCTTGCATCGCTGCCTTTGGAAAAGCGCGACGCGCTGGATGTCATTCAAGCGCTGGGGGATCTCTCTCCCGAAAAACGGCTCGAGATCCTGCTGGCGCCCTATGACGCTCCCGCCGATCTGGTTCAGATCATTCGAAGCATTTCGTCGAAGGGTCAGTGGAATGTCGCCGACCTGGAGGCTGTGAAATCGGTCTATGCCCGGCGCTATTCGGCGCTGCACGGCGAAGCATTAACCCATCTTTGCGACGCCTGCGCGCAGGCATCCCAATTCGGCAGGCAATATGTAGAGGTGCTGCAGAGCTATTACCAGGCTTTTTTTGCCGAAGAGGAAGAGCGTATCCGTCCGGTCTTGAAAAAAGGCATGGAAGAAGCCCGCCGGATGGCCGTCGGATTGGATCCGGCCGAACTGGTCGAAAGGCTGTCGCGGGGCGTTCAGTTACCGAAATTAAATGAGCTGGTCGAGCTGGATCTGGCGCCTTCCTACTGGTCGAGCCCCCTGATCTTCTACAATCCGACCGGACCCGGCCGCGCGCAGTTATTGTACGGGGTTCGCCCCGATCCGGCCGGCCTGGTGCCGGGTGAGAACGTGCCCGTCGGGTTGGTGGAGATGCTGAAGGCGCTGGCCGACCCCACCCGTTTGCGTATCCTTCGTTACCTTTCACAGGAACCCTCGACGCCCAGCCAGCTTTCGCGCAGGCTGCGGTTGCGCGCGCCCACCGTGGTGCATCACCTGAAAGACCTGCGCCTGGCGGGGCTGGTGCAGGTCGCGCTTCAAGTGGAGGGCGAAAAACGTTACGCGCTGCGGCGCGAAGCCCTGCAGAGCATGAATTATTTACTGGAAGAATTTTTGGCAGGTGAATTACCGGATGCTGAAGCACCTGAAAAATCGGGAGGACGGATTGAGTAGATCGAATTTTATGAGCCGCTTCGGTCAGGTAATGGCGACTTACGCCGACCGGCTGGCGGCTTTCCATCCCAACGCGCGCCTGTACCTGGTCAGCGCCGTGATTTCGGGCGCTTCGATGGGTGTTTTCCGGTTCCTGTTTAATTTTTATGTCCTCAGCCTGGGCTACGATCAGGAATTGCTCGGCAACCTGGTGACCGCCACCAGTTTCACCGCCCTGCTGATGGCGCTGCCGATGGGCTATGTGGCCGATTTCCTGGGCCGCAAGGCATCCCTGATCGGTGGGGCCAGCCTCTCATGCGTGTCGGTGTTGATGATGGTTCTTTTCCCATCGACGCCGGTCTTCGTGGCCATGAATGTGGTTTTGGGCTTTGCCCAGAGCCTAGCAGGGGTGACGATGGGACCGTTCCTGATGGAAAACTCAGGCGAGAAAGAACGGACGTATTTATTCAGTTTCGCCTCGGGCTTTCAAACGGGTTCCCAATTTGTGGGCAATTGGATTGGCGGTTACCTGCCGACCTGGTTGGGGATCGCCCAGGGGGTTTCTCCGACCAGCACAAGCGCCTACGGTGCATCCTTGATGGTTATCGCGGCCGGCGCGGGGATGGCGGCTGTGCCCATGCTGTTCATGCGCACCCCGCGATTGAACAAAGAACAACGGTCATTCTTCGCACCGATCGCTTTCTTTCGTCAAAAGCCCGCTTTGCTGGGGAAATTGATTCTGCCCATGCTGGTCACGTCGATCGGCGCGGGGCTGATCATGCCCTTCATGAACATCTTTTTCCGCCAGGTGCACCACCAACCCGATTCGGTCATCGGTACGCTGTTTGCCTGGGGATCGCTGGCGATGGGTTTGGGTTTATTGGTGGCGCCGCCGCTGGCTGACCGGTGGGGAAAGATCAAATTCGTCGTGATCACCCAGGGGCTTTCCATCCCCTTCCTGGTGATGTTGGGATTTTCGCCCTGGTTCAGTCTTGCGGCCGTGGCATACTATTTCCGCCTGGCTTTGATGAACATGAACGGCCCGGTCTACCAGACCTATGTCCTGGAAAAAGTCGGCCCTTCAGCGCGCGCCACGGTGGCCAGCCTGGTGAGCATGGCCAATAATTTTGGTTGGGCGTTCAGCCCGACACTTTCGGGCTGGATTCAGGTTAATTACGGCTTTGGACCCACTTACCTGGGTACAATTATCCTGTACACGGTATCTATATTCCTGTATTGGAGCTTCTTCCTGCGACGCAGTCCGGAGCTGAAACCGGAACAAAATGTCACTTTCTTGAAGGTCGAGCATCCAATCAAGTGATCATCAACTCAGGAGATGGAATTCATGGAAATGACAATCGACTTCCCCGGCGGCGCCCGCGTTGACGCTCACTTTGGGCCGTATGATGTAAAAACGGACCAACCTCCCATGGGCGGCGGGGCCGGATCAGCGCCAACGCCTTTCGCAGTTTTCCTTTCATCCATTGGCACCTGCGCCGGTATTTACGTGCTGGGTTTTTGCCAGCAGCGGGGTTTGCCCACGGAAGGCATTCGGATCATCGAGCGCGTCCATTCCAATCCAATGAACGGCATGGCGGATATCATCGACCTTGAAATCCAGGTTCCACCCAGCTTTCCGCAAAAATATTACGACGCTTTGATCCGCGCGGCCGATCAATGTAAGGTAAAAAAGACGCTCGAGAATCCACCCCGATTTAATGTTTTTACTCAGGTCGTGGAATAATTTAGCGGTATTCCGAAAAAATCCCCTTCTTTATTAAAAAGAAGGGGATTTTTGAGTATGGATATCAGAAAAATCCAATAAAAATTGACACTTCATCTATGGATCGTTATACTGGATTTAATCTACCGGAAAAGGAGGTGCGGGATGAAAAGCAACGATCAAATTCTGGAAACGCTGAATGAGCAACTGGCGGAAGAATTGACTGCGGTGAACCAGTATATCGTCCATTCGGAAATGTGCGCCAACTGGAACCTCGATCGCCTGCATAATGTAATCGAAAAACGGGCCATCGAGGAGATGCGGCATGCTGAAATGCTGATCGCCCGCATCCTCTTCCTGGAAGGGAAGCCGGTGGTGAGCAAACTCAATCCCATGCATGTCGGCGCCGAAGTGCTCGATCAGCTTCAGAATGATCACGTCGCGGAACTGGGCGCGGTTAAATCCTACAATACGGCTGTCCAACAGGCCGCCAGTCTGGGGGATAACGGCTCACGCGCATTGTTCGAATCGATCTTGAAGGACGAAGAGGCCCACATCGATTGGATCGAGGCCCAGCTCGACCAGATCAATCAAATGGGTATCCAGAACTACCTGGCCCAGCAGATGGGATAATTATTTCTTGAAGTAAATCCTGCGCCGCTGAAATTTTCAGCGGCGCAGGCCTGCATTTACCAGCGCTCCCAATGGACGATTTGCTCAAAAGTCTGGCGACCACCGGGTCTGGGCGGTTGCGTTAAGCGCTCACTTTCCAACGGATAGCCGAAGGAAATGCAAAAGCGCAGGTGCATCTCTGCCGGAAAGCCGAGTAGCTCACGGGCCTGATCGGGTTCGTAGATGCTGGCCGGGCAGGAACCGATGCCCCATTCCCAGGCCGCCAGTTGCATATAGGCGGCCGCCTGGCCAATATCGAACAGGATCTGGAAACGCTCGGCCGGATCCGGATGGACGATGGCGACACCCAACGCGGCTCCGGCCAGGTGCCCGGCGTAGGGGCCCAATTTCGAGAGCGCCAGGAGGGTCTGGTGGTCCTGGATGGCGATGAATTGCCAGGGCTGAGAATTCTTGGACGACTGCGCCCGCCGTCCGGCATTGAGGATGGCGTGAACGTGTTCGGCCTCGAGGGGTACGCGTTGAAATTCGCGCACGGCGCGTTTGAGTCGGATCGCTTCAGAAACTTGCATGGGATTCCTCACAAAGTGAACGGGAAATTCGGGTAAAAAACGACCTTAAAGATGGAATCGATTCCATCCTAATCCATTTTATCCCCACCCGATATATTGGCGAACGATGAAGAGGAAAACCCCGCTTTTCCCCGGGCGCGGCGGATTGCGGCCGTGCAACCCAGCATGAGCAGCCCGCCCAATGGCAGCAGCAGCGCCCCGGCGCGCGGGCCGCTGTTCTCGAGCAGGATGCCCTGCAGCCAGGGGATGATCATGCCGCCGATGCTGCCCATGGCCACCACCAGGCTGGCGGCTGCGCCGGAGGATTGGCTGAACGCGGCGGTGGTGATGGCCAGGGTGGTTGGAAAGACCGGCCCAAAGCCAAAACCGAGCAGCAGGAAACCCAGGACCGAAAGCGCCACGTGACCGGTGCTGAGACTGATCAGCAGTCCGCCGCAAAAGGCAACCCCCAGGCTGGCGGCGAGCAGGCTGCGCGCCTGCCAGCGAGCGCCCAGGATAGTCCCGACCACGCGTCCGATGGTGAGCGCCAGCCAGAAGCCGGATGCGCCCAGGGCCGCGGTAGCCGCTGCCAGAAAGGTTGTTTGCTGCAGGTAGGTGCTGACCCAGCCGCCGGCGGCGTTTTCGGTGCCGACGTAAAGCAGCAGCAGCATTCCCAGCAGCCAGAGCGCGGGCGACCTTAGGAGACTCTGACTGCTTTGCGCGGATTGGGCGGTGGATCGGGCGAAGGTCGGGGCGCGAAAGAGCCACACGGACAGTGGAATCAAGGCCAGTTCGAGACCGGCGCCGAGTTGGAGCGCCGGCAGTGAATTGTTGGAGAGGCGCAGGAAGTAGCCGGCCACGGCCGGCGCGATGAAAGCGCCGATGCCGTAGAACACGTTCAGTAAATTGAGCACCGAGGCTCGTTTTTGCGGGAACAGGTCGGATATGGAGACGTTCATCACTACATCGATGATGCCGTGGCCGAAACCGGCAAACGCGGCGCAGGCCAGCGCCAGGGGCAGGGAACGGGCCAATGATACCCCCAGGATGCCTGTGCCCATGACCAGCAGGCCGCTCAGGATAAGCCAGCGCGGACCCAGTCGGTCGAGCAGAAGGCCGGTGAAACTTTGGGCGGCCAACGCGCCAAAGAACAGCGCCGTGAAAAGGCTGCCCACCGCGCTCAACGTGCTGGCCGTGTTGCCCGCCAGGTTGGGCAGCGACGGGCCAACCGCTGCGGTGATAACGCCCAGACCGAAGAAGCTCGCGCATGCCAGCGAAAGGATGCCGATGGATTGTGTGTTTTTCAAACGCGCCTCGCTATTGACAAAGAGCAAATGGGATTATAAAATGAGGTTGCACGAATTTGCATGTATGTGCGCATTATTGCACGAAATCGAGCTTTAATCAAGAGGTTATCAGAGATCAATGCAAAAACGCGAAAATATGCTGGCAGCAGAAAGAAGGCAATATATCCTCAACCGGCTGCACCGGGATGGCAAGGTGGTTGCGGTGGAGTTGAGCGCCGACCTCGAACTATCCGAAGATACCATCCGGCGCGACCTGCGTGAACTGGCCGCAGCCGGACTGCTGCAACGGGTTCACGGCGGCGCCCTGCCGGCTTCGCCGGCGACGGTTCCTTTCAGCGCCCGCCAGCAGCAGTCGACCGCGGCCAAGTTGGCCATCGCCCGCGCGGCTGCGGGATTGGTGCGGGACGGCCAGGTGATCATCCTGGACGGGGGAACGACCACGCTGCTGGTGGCTCAAAACCTGCCCCCGGATTTGCACGCGACCATCGTCACCAACAGCCCGCCGGTGGCGTCAGCCCTGGCGGCGTACGGCGCCATCGAGGTGATCGTGGTCGGTGGACGGTTGTTCAAATCCTCGCAGGTCGCGATTGGCGCCGCAGCCATCGAAACGATCAAACAAATCCGCGCCGACCTGTGCATGCTGGGAGTGTGCAGCCTGCACCCCGAAGTGGGTTTGAGTGTGCCTGACAGTGAAGAAGCCTACGTCAAGCGCGCCATGATCGAGAGTTCGGCCGAAGTTGCCGCCCTGGTCTCGGCGGAAAAGTTGGGCACGGCTGCTCCTTTTGTAGTTGCGCCGATCAGCGCGCTGACTCATCTGGTCACGGAAACCGGGCTTCCAGAACCGGTATTGGACGACTACCGCAGGCTCGGACTCACGATTGTGCAGGGTTAGTCAAAAGCTAACAGCCGGCGATGAGCCGGCTGTTTTACGTCTTCGTTTTGAATTGTCGTTCAGCGGCGGCGCCCATACCAGCCGGTAATGACCAGCAGCAGCGAAGCGCCGATGACTGCAACGATGAAACTCAGCCAGTTGAAACCAAAAGAAATTCCGTTTCCGGTGAGCAGCGTGTAAAGAAACCCGCCGATGATGGCGCCCAGCACACCGATGACGATATTGGCCAGGCAGCCCATTCGCGAATTGCGTCCGGTGACGATGCTGGCGACCCAACCGGCCAGTGCGCCAAAAAGTACCCAGGATAACAGGCCCATCCTTTACCTCCTTTTGCCAACTGTACGGCAATTTCCGTTGAAGGATCAATTGGGTTAATTGTAGCATTCGAAGATTAAAGTAAAGTATTTCTTTAACCTGAAAGCCCCATATCAACCAGCAACCTCCGGCGAAAAGCGGTGTTTACACTCTCTAGAGACTTGCCTGCCACCTGCTGGGCTCCATTCTGCGATCGAATCCGATCTTCGGGCACAGCCGGTTCCAAATTTGGATCGTGAATCGAACGGATCGTCCTCGAACCAACCTGCTATGGGGGCAGATTGGAGGGAAGACCTGTTTCTGCTGGAAACCTGCTTCAGTTTGGAACCCGGGTGGAATCGCAAAGCCAATCCCCGGCGCACGTGATCCTGCGGTGCGCTGACCGCACGGAGGAAAACTCATGCTCGACCCCAAAGCAGTTGCAATCGTTGGCCTGGGAGCCATCCTGCCGGATGCTCCGGACGTGGCATCCTTCTGGCGTAATATCCAGGCGGGCCGTTATTCAATCACCGAAGTACCCCCGGAACGCTGGCGGGTGGATTTGTATTATCATCCGGATGCGCACCAGCCGGATAAGACCTACTCGAAGATTGGCGCGTGGGTGCGTGATTTCCACCTCGAACCGCTCAAAATGGGCATCGCCATCCCGCCCCGCCTGCTGGACCAGATGGACCCGGCCCAGCAATGGGCGATTGCTGCCAGTCACCAGGCCCTGAGTGATTACGGCTACCCGCAGCGCCCGCTGGATCCGGCGCGCGTGGCCGTGATTCTGGGAAACGCACTGGCGGGCGAATATCACTATATGTCCAGCTTTCGCATCCGCGTGCCGGAGTATACCGACGCGTTGACGCAGACGGAAGCCTTTCGCAGCCTGCCGGCGGATGTCCAGCGTGCGCTGCTCGAAGGCCTGAGGGCCGAGATCGATGCGCGCCTGCGGCCGGTGACCGAAGATACCATGCCCGGCGAGCTATCCAACATCATCGCCGGGCGGGTTGCCAACGTATTCAATTTCTCGGGGGCCAACTACGTCACCGACGCGGCCTGCGCCTCCTCGCTGGCGGCCATCCAAAATGCGATGGAAGGGTTGGCGGCCGGGTATTTCGACGCCGTTCTGGCCGGCGGTGTGGACCGCAACATGGGGCCCGAGGCATTCGTCAAGTTCAGCAAGATCGGCGCACTCAGCCCGGATGGATCGCGCCCCTACGCTGACGGAGCCAATGGGTTCGTCATGGGCGAAGGCGCGGCCATTTTCCTGCTCAAACGCCTGGCGGACGCCGAACGGGATGGCGACCGCATCTACGCGGTCATCCGCGGGGTGGGCAGCAGCAGCGACGGCAAGGGCAAAGGCATCACCGCGCCCAATCCGATCGGACAGCAGCGCGCCATCGAACGCGCCTGGAAGAACGCCGGCGTCGACCCACGCACAGCGGCAATGATCGAAGGCCACGGCACCTCCACCCGGGTGGGGGATGTGGTCGAGGTGGGCAGCCTGAATGCGGTGTTCGGTCCGCTGGAACTGCCGGTCGGCAAAATCGCGTTGGGTTCGGTCAAATCCAACATCGGACACCTGAAAAGCGCCTCCGGCGCGGCCGCCCTGCTCAAGATGATCTATGCCTTGCACGAACAGGTGCTGCCGCCGTCGGTCAACTTCGAGCATCCCAATCCGAATATCGATTTCGCTCACCTGCCATTTCGGGTGAATACCACGGCGCGCCCCTGGGAGAAAAAGCCCGGAGATGTGCGCCGGGCGGGCATCAGTTCGTTTGGCTTCGGCGGAACGAATTTTCACCTGGTTGTGGAGGAGCATATCCCCGGCATGTTGACCAGCGACAAAATCATCCTTCCCGCGGTCGAGATTCAAAAAACGCCCGCCGAAGCAGCTCGACCGGCCGCGCCGGAAACGTTGCCGGCCTTTTACCGCGGTCTGCTCTTCCTGAGCGCCGATTCGACGGCTGATTTGAGGACCGCCCTCGAAAAGACGCTGGAAGATGCCCGCCAGGGGAAACTCCCCGGGCAGAATGTTCCCGCTCCCGAGGCGTTGGCCCGCAGTGAGCGCCTGGCAATGGACTTTGAAAATGGCGAAGAGCTGATCAAGCGCGCCGAGAAAACGCTCAAGGCCTTCGAAAACGACACCCCCATGGCCTGGAACGCCCTGGGCGCGCACGCCGTCTACCGTGGCAGCGGCAAGGCTGGTAAACTGGCCTTCCTTTTCCCGGGTCAGGGCAGCCAGTATGTCAACATGCTGAAGGACCTGTGTGAGGTCGAGCCCCTGGCCGCCGAGACCTTCCGCGAGGCGGACGAGGTCATGACGCCCATCCTGGGGAAGCCGCTGACCAGCTATATCTACGTGGACGGCGACCCGGAGGCGATCAAGCGCGCTGAAGATGCCCTGAAGAACACCGAGATCACCCAACCGGCCGTGCTGACGGCCAACGTGACCCTGCTGCGGCTGATGCGCAAGTTCGGCTTCGAACCCGACCTGGTAATCGGCCACAGCCTGGGCGAATACGCCGCCCTGGTGGCAGCCGGCGTGCTGACCTTTGCCGAAGCGTTGGAGGTGGTCAGCGCGCGCGGGCGGGAAATGACGAAAGTCTCGATGGCCGATAATGGCTGCATGGCGGCTGTTTCCGCGCCGCTGAGCGAGGTGGAACGCATCCTCAAGACCATTGACGGTTACGTGGTGCTGGCCAACATCAACAGCCCGCAGCAATCCGTCATCGGTGGCGCGACGGCCGCGGTGGATGCCGCCCTGGAAGCCTTCCAGTCGGCCGGATTCCAGGCCGTGAAGATCCCGGTCTCGCATGCCTTCCATACCCAGATCGTGGCGCCGGCCAGCGACCCGCTGCGCCGGGTCATTGCGCGCATGGATATCCGGCAGCCGCGCCTGCCGGTGATTGCAAATGTGACGGGCGGGCTTTACCCGACCGGTAAGGAAGAAATCCTGGATACCCTGGCCCAACAGGTCTATTCGCCGGTCCAATTCATCCGCGGCATTGAAACGATGTATGACCAGGGCGCCCGGGTGTTTGCCGAGGTCGGCCCCAAGCGGGTGCTGAACGCGCTGGCGACGGATATTCTCAAGGGCAAAGAGGATGTCACCATCGTGGCCACCAACCATCCGCGCAAGGGCGCACGCACCAGTTTCAATGAGGCGCTGTGCGGGCTGTATGCGGCGGGCGTGGGGCCGCGCGCTTCTGCTGAAAAACGCGAACTGCCGGTGGAGATCACGGCTGCGCCGGAACCGCAGCCGGCCATCATTTCGGACGGGCGCCTGCCGCTGACCGGTTCGGTGGTCATCACGGGCACCGGGCTGGGCCTGCCGGGGCGTGGAAAGCACGTTTTCGAAGCGGACAATGTCGACCGCATCCTGCGCGGCGACCAGTTCATCGAGCCGTTGTCGGACGAAAAGCGCAGGGGCATGCTCGAACGGCGCGTCACCCGCCTGGTGAAGAGCGAAGCCGGCGCGCAGATGGTGACCATCGATTCGCTGGACCAGACCATCAAACTGGCCGGCCAAAGCGGTGATTTCGACCTGGCGGAGGAATTCGGCGTGCCGCGCGACCGCGTGGAGGCGACCGACATTTCCACCCAACTGGCCATCGCCGCCGGCATCGAGGCATTGCGCGACGCGGGTATTCCACTGGTGATGCGCTATAAGCGTACCAGCACCGGCTCGGCGCTGCCCGACCGCTGGATGCTGCCGGAACCGCTGGCGGATGAAACCGGTGTGATTTTCGCGTCGGCGTTTCCGGGCATCGAACGCCTGGCGGAAGAATCGGCACGCTTCTCCGAGTACCAGTCCCTCAACAATCAAATCACCGAATTGCGCGACCTGCAGGGCAAGTTCCCGGCGCAGGCCGAGCTGCAGCAGGCCCTGGCGCGGCGCGTGCAGGAACTGGAAGCGCAGCTTGAAAAGCTGGATTATCATTTCGACCGGCGTTTCATTTTCCGCATCCTGGCCATGGGACATTCGCAGTTTGCCGAGTATATCGGCGCGCGCGGACCGAACACCTATGTCAACGCGGCTTGTTCCACCACCACGCATGCCGTGAATATCGCCGAGGATTGGATCCGCACCGGGCGCTGCCGCCGGGTGGTGGTCATTGCCGGGGATGATGTGACGGACGGCAACGCGGTGAACTGGATCGGCACCGGCCTTTTCGCCAGCGGCGCCACGACGACCGAAGAGAGTCTGCGCCTGGCGGCGTTGCCCTTCGACCGGCGGCGCAATGGCATGATCATGGGCATGGGTGCGGCCGCGCTGGTGGTGGAAAGTGAAGACGCCGCCCGCGAACGCGGCGTGCGCGCGATCTGCGAAGTGCTCTCCACTCAGATTGCGAACAGCGCCTACCACGGCTCGCGATTGAACGTGCAACACATCAGCGAGGTGATGGAACGGCTGGTGGCGATGGCCGAGCGGCGCTTTGGCCTGAAACGGTCCGAGATGGCCAGCCGGTTGATGTTCATGTCGCATGAAACCTACACCCCGGCGCGGGGGGGATCCGCGTCGGCCGAGATCTGGGCGCTGCGCCGCACCTTTGGCGCGCAAGCCAACCGGGTGATCATTTCGAACACCAAGGGGTTTACCGGTCACACCATGGGCGTGGGCGTCGAGGATGTGGTGGCGGCGAAGGCGCTGCAGACCGGCATCGTGCCGCCGATCGCGAACATCGGGGACGGTTTCGAGCCCGACCCCGACCTGGGCGATCTAAACCTCTCGCACGGCGGGAAGTACGAACCCGAATATGCCCTGCGGCTGGGAGCCGGCTTTGGCTCACAAATCGCCATGTCGCTGCTGCGCAGGGTGCCGGGCGTGGGCGAGCGCATCGATGCGTCCGTTCACCGGCGGTGGATGGCGGCCGTGGCGGGGTACCCGGAGGTCGAGACCGAAATCGTGCAGCACACCCTGCGTGTACGCGATCAGGGCCAGCCGAAACAGGAACCTCGTAAATCACAGTGGGAGTTCGGTCAGGGCCCGACGCTGTGGGCGGCGAAGGGCGTGAAGAGTGATGAGGAGAAAGCAGTTCTGAGTTCTGTGTCGATGCGTTCGGAGGAAGAACAGAAAACTGTTTTTTCTTCCACCGCACCTCAGAACTCAGTAACTCAGAACAAAGAAGAACCATCATCCATTGTCGACTCGGATATTCAGGCCTACCTGCTCTCACTCGTCTCCGAGAAAACGGGTTACCCGACCGAAATGCTGGAACTGGACCTGGACCTGGAAGCCGACCTGGGCATCGACACGGTCAAGCAGGCCGAGCTGTTTGCTGCAGTGCGCGAGCACTACGGCATTCCGCGGCGCGAAGACCTGCGCCTGTCGGACTACAACACCCTGGCCAAGGTGATGAACTTTGTGAAAGAGGGGGTGAAGAGTGAGGAGGGAAAAGCAGTTCTGAGTTCGGTGTCGATGCGTTCGGAGGAAGAAAAGAAAACTGTTTTGTCTTCCACTGCAACTCAGAACCCAGTCACTCAGAACAATGAAGAACCGGCACCGATGGTCGACTTGGATATTCAAACCTACCTGCTCTCGCTCGTCTCCGAGAAAACCGGCTACCCGACCGAGATGCTGGAGTTGGACCTGGACCTGGAAGCCGACCTGGGCATCGACACGGTCAAGCAGGCCGAGCTGTTTGCTGCAGTGCGCGAGCACTACGGCATCCCGCGCCGCGAAGACCTGCGCCTGTCGGACTACAACACCCTGGCCAAGGTGATGAACTTTGTGAAAGAGGGGGTGAAGAGTGAGGAGGGAAAAGCAGTTCTGAGTTCGGTGTCGATGCGTTCGGAGGAAGAAAAGAAAACTGTTTTGTCTTCCACTGCAACTCAGAACCCAGTCACTCAGAACGAAGAAGAACCGTCACCTGTTGTCGACTCGGATATTCAAACCTACCTGCTCTCACTCGTCTCCGAGAAAACCGGCTACCCGACCGAGATGCTGGAATTGGACCTGGATCTGGAAGCCGACCTGGGCATTGACACGGTCAAGCAGGCTGAACTGTTTGCCGCGGTGCGCGAGCATTACGGCATCCCGCGCCGCGAAGATTTGCGCCTGTCGGACTACAACACCCTGGCAAAAGTGATGAACTTTGTGAAAGAGGGGGTGAAGAGTGAAGAGGTGAAGAGTGATGAGGGGATGAGTGATGAGGCGAATCACGAGTCACGCGTCCCGACTCGCGTCTCAGACATCACCCCTCCCGCTTCACTCCGCCGCCGCGTCCCTGTCCCCGTGCTGCGCCCGAAACCGGGCCTGTGCCTGCCGACAGGTGTCGAATTGGGCGAGGACAGCCGGGTGTTGGTGGTGGCCGACCGGAGCGGCGTCGCGGATGCGCTGGCGCGCAAGTTGCGCGCGCTCAAGGTGCACGTGACTCGGCTGGTGGCTACCTCGGCTGAGGAAATGCAGCGGAAGGTAACCGCGCTCTCAGCGCAGGGTCCTTTCAGCGGCGTTTATTTCCTGCCGGGTTTGGATGTGGAACCGACGTTGAGCGAAATGGGGCTGAAAGACTGGAATCTGCACCTGGAATCGCGCCTGTTCACGTTGGAAACACTGCTGCGTAACCTGCCCGAGACGGCTTTCCTGGTGTGTGGCACGCGCCTGGGCGGGCTGCACGGTTATGGCCCGCAAAAAATGGCAACCGTGACCGGCGGTGGGCTGCGCGGACTGGCCAAGGCCATCGCGCGCGAACGTGAATCGATGGCCGTCAAGGTGGTCGATTTCGAAAGCGACCGCAGCCCGGCGGCCGTGGCCGGCTGCCTGATCGAGGAGACCCTGCGCGATCTGGCTGTCGTCGAGGTGGGTTGGGAAGGCGACCTGCGCTTCGGGGTCGCGCTGGTGGATCAGGCGCTGCCTGAACCTCAAACCCGGTTGCCCGAAAATGGCGTGTTCGTCATTTCGGGCGGCAGCGGCGGCATCACCGCCCCGGTGCTGCAGGATCTGGCCCGGGAAAACCGCGGACATTTCTACCTGTTGGGCCGTTCGGCCCTGCCTTCGGCCCAGGATCCGGAGCTGACGCTGCTGCGTTCCGGACGCGAAGCCCTCAAGGGCGAGATCGTGCGCCGGCTGAGTGAGTCCGGAGAACGCGCCACGCCTTCGAAAGTCGAAGCCAGACTGGCGGCCATCGAACGCGCGGCTGCCACGCTGGAGACGATGGCGCAGATCGAAAAGTCGGGCGGCAAGGCCGTTTATCTTGCCTGCGACGTCACGAATCCGCAGGCAGTTGAGCAGGCCGTGCAGCAGGTGCTTTCCGCGGAAGGCAAGGTGGACGTGCTCGTGCACGCCGCCGGGATCGATCACAGCCGCAAGCTGGAGAGCAAACCGGCGGATGAATTCCGCCAGGTGGTGGCGGTGAAGGCCGGCGGCTTCTTCAACCTGTGGAAGACGCTGGAAGCTCACAAAGCGCTGCCGGGCTTCGTGGCGGTCTTTACATCGGTGGCCGGGCGTTTTGGCAACACCGGGCAGACCGATTACAGCGCGGCCAATGACCTGGCCGGTCGCATGGCGGCGGCCATCCATGCCGAGCATCCCGAAATCCGGGCTGCGGCGCTGGATTGGGGCGCCTGGGCTGAGGTGGGCATGGCATCCCGGGGTTATATTCCGCGTCTGATGCAGATGGCTGGCATCGAGATGCTCGATCCGCGCCAGGCTGCTCCGCTGGTGCGCGCCGAATTGCTGGCCGGCGCCGATAGCGAGGTGGTGCTGGCCGGTTCGTTGGGCGCACTCGAAACGCCTGAGAGTGTGGAGGGCGGCCTGGACCTCGAACAGGCCAATATTGCGCTGCGGGCCGGCGATCCCATCCACACCATGCTCAGCCGGGTGGCCGGCATGAGCCTGAATGAAGGCGTGCTCCTGGAAGCGGAATTGGATCCAACGAGTGAGCCTTTCCTGAAGGACCATGCGCTCAACGGCACCCCGGTGCTGCCGGGGGTGATGGGCATCGAAGGCTTCACGGTGGCGGCCAAACACATCGCCTCGGTGCTCGGATCGGCCAGGGCCGGGTTCGATGTGACCCGCCTGGAGGATATCCAGTTCCTGGCGCCGTTCAAGTTCTACCGCAACCAACCCCGCCGTTCGACCTGGAAAGCGCGGGCCGTGCGCGTGCCGGAGGGATTGGTGGCCGAGGTGGTGCTGGAATCGGATATGCTGCTGCACAATCAGACCGTCGAGCATATGCGCCACTTTTCCGGCCGGGTCATCCTGCAGCCGCTGGCAGCGGTAGACGAACTGAACACCGAACCCCCGCACTGGAACGGAGCCTATACCGTACCGGCCGAGGAGATCTATAAACTCTACTTCCACGGGCCGTCCTTCCAGGTGCTGGCCGGTGTGCAGCGCTCGGGCGAGGTTGTGCTGGGCAAGTTGCAACGCGACCTGCCGCCCATCACCTTACAAAAAGACGCGTTGTCGAGCACGCCCATTCTGCTGGAGCTGTGCCTGCAAACCGCCGGCGCGTGGGAGGCCGGACTGACCGGCACACTGGCGCTGCCAAGTTCGATCGGGCAACTGCGCATCTACAAACGAAAGACCAACGGCGCGGCCATCTATGCCGAGGTCTCACCCATTCAGTCTCCGGAGGGCGAGCTGTCCTTCGACGCGCGGGTGGTGGATGCCAAAGGACACGTCTATCTTGAGGTCGAAAATTACCGCACCAGCCCACTGCCATACCACGCGGAGGACGAGGTGATCCAGCCCTTCAAGACCCTGGTTCAGGGAAATTAACCGAGATCCATCCATTGGGCCGCCGCGGTCATTCGACTGCGGCGGCCTCTCGAACCTGCTTATGTCCGAATCCATTGAAATCGATTGGGCCCAGGCAAGCACCCCACCCCCGCCGCCGGAGGAGTTTCTGTCCGCTGCGGAACTGGAGCGGCTGGCGGGAATGCGTTTCCCACGCCGGCGGGCAGAATGGCTGCTGGGACGCTGGACGGCCAAGAAGCTGCTGCGGAAGGTTCACAGCGTGCTGGCGAGGCTTCCACTGAAGGATTGGAGCGTGGCCAACGCGGCCAACGGCCAGCCCTTTGCCTGTCTGGACGGCGTTCGCCTGGCGGGCTGCCTATCGATCAGTCACCGAAGTGGGCGGGCGACCTGCGCCTGGACGCCCGCCTCTGACGTCGGGCTGGGCATCGACCTGGAGCAGGTCGAGCCGCGCACGGAAGCCTTTGTGCGGGATTATTTCACGCCGGCCGAGCAGGCGCTGGTTGCGGGTGAACAGCGCCAACGCGATACGGTCCTGGTGTGGAGCGCCAAGGAAGCCATGCTCAAGGCGCTTGGGCAGGGTTTACGAATGGATACGCGCGCGGTTGAAATTTTGCGCATAGCCAATCATCAGGATGCTGATATTTGGAATGGGCTGCAAATTCGCAGCGCGAGGGGTGTGGGGTTGAACTGGTGGGCCGGCTGGTTTGAAGCGGGCGATTTCGTCTGCACGCTGGCGGCCTGCGCACCGAACTTTGACCCGAAGCCGGCCCGGATCGAAGAGATCCAATGGGAGTAAACCGGCTTCGTTTCAGGACGGGCGTTTGCGGCTTTCAAGATAGGCGCGCAGGTCGCGCAGATCCTGGTGCGGGTCGAGACGCCAGCGAATGCGCGGATTGCTGACCGCCTCGGCCAGCAGGCAGCCGATGCCCAGGGTGAGATCGATGTCCTTCAGGTCCGCGGTCACCAGATGGGTCAGTCCGACGAAGTCGAGTGCAAACCCCCAAATGGTTTGATCGACCAGCGCGCTGAGCACCCCGCCGGATAGGAAAACAAAGGCAGCCGCCGGCCAGAAACCGCCGCGCTGCTGCGCGATGTAATAATCATAAAAGAAACCGATCAGTCCCAGGATCACCAGGCTGAAAAGAATCAGCCAGGCTTTATTTACATTTTCGACTCCCAGTGAATTGAGCAGCCAGGAATTGGCGTAATTGCGTTCGTGGCCCAGCGCGATCCAGGGCGGCAGCACCGGGATGCGCCCCCCTTCCGCCAGATGGGCGTTGACGAGCAGCTTGCAGATCTGATCCAACCCGGCCAGGCCGACGCCGATCGGGACGAGGGCGAGCAGGCTGTACCTTCCCTGGAAGCGGCGCGCCAGCCCTGAAAAGAATATTCCCGCCAGCAGGAAGAAAATCAGCGCCAGCAGGCCCGCAACGAGCGCGTACGGCCGGAAAAGACGCCCCAGAACGGCTTCGAGCAGCAGGAAGGTGCTCCATTCGATGAGAAAGACGAGGATGGTTTTGGTTCGTTGCCAGAATCGCATGGACTCGATCATAACCGATTTTTGAAAGAAAACCGGCATGACACACATATGTCACGCCGGTTTTCAACCAAATTCGCCGGAAGGATCAGGCCAGCGGCCCCTGCGGCCGGTACTGTTCGAGATTGGCCGGTAAATGCACGCCCTGCAGCGCCAGCGCGCGCAGGCGCGCCAGGTAGGCGGCGCCGGTCAGGATTTGCAGCGCCACATCGGCCACATGCCGGTTGGCAGGCTCGCTCAGATAGGTTCCGTGCGCCCAGTCGTTGAAGCTGCCCATGGACGGCCCGCACCAGATCTGGTAGTCCATCTCGCGGCCAGGCTCGCCGCGGTTGGACCAGCGCGAGGACAGTCCCAGGTACCAGCGGAATACGAGCGCCATCTTCTGGCGCGGGTCCTTCTCGGCGCGTTCGATCATGCGTGGGTCACGTTCGCGGAAAAACTGCACCGTATCCGACCAGATCTCCTCGAAGGTGCGTTTGAATACGCTGGTTTCCAGCTTCTTGCGTTCGTCGGCGGGCACCTCTTCCCAGGCGTTATACCGCGTGTACAGTTCGTAGAGCTTCGAGGCGCGCATGGCGAAGAGCGTCCCGCGTTTGAGCACCTGCACCCGGACGCCCATCTCGAACATGTCTGCGGCGGGCGCCATGGTCACGTCCGGCATTTCGACCTGCGCCAGCAAGGCCTTGGTGTGGGCCGAGGAACCGGCTTCGACGCAGGCCTGGTTGACCGAGCCGGTCACCACGTAGGCGGCCCCCATCATGAAGGCGGCCAGCGCGGCGGACGGCGTGCTGATGCCGCCGGCGGCGCCGATGCGCACCGGCGCGGGATACTGGAATTGGGCCTGCAGCTCATCCCGCAGGGCGATCAGGCTGGGCAGCAGCCCGACCAGCGGGCGGTTGTCGGTGTGCCCACCCGAATCGGCTTCGACGGTGATATCATCGGCCATGGGCACCTGGCGGGCCAGTTCGGCCTGCGTGGGGCTGATCTTGCCCTCGGCGGCCAGCTTCGCTAGCAGCTCCTGCGGTGCAGGGGAGAGGAAGCGCCGGGCAACTTCCTTGCGCGAAAGCTTGGCAATAATGTGATGCCGGATGGCGATACTGCCATCGGCGTTGCGCGCCAGGCCCGAAGCCCGGTAATGTACCAGCCCGGGCGTGATATCCAGATAGGCCGAGGCCTCGACCGCGGGAACATCGTAGCGCACGTAGAGTTCAGCAGCGCGCAATTCCATGGCGGGTTCGAAAGGATTGTTGATCAGGTTGAAGGCATACGGCCCATCCGGCAGCGCTGCCTGCACCTGGCGGATGGCTTCCTCGACGCGTTCGGGCGACAACCCGGCCGCGCCAAAGGAACCCAGCATGCCCGCCTTGCCCAACGCAACCACCATCTCGAGAGAGGCGATGGCGTTGGCCATCGCGCCGCCGTAGAGCGCGTAGCGCGTGCCGTAGGTGGTGCAGAAAGCCGGATCGCCCAACGATTCGAGCGGCACAGCCGGCGCCAGTGCCAGCAAATCGGCGTCGCCGGACTCGACGGTCAACTGGCCTGCGCCGGTCAGGGCGGTGTGTCCATTGGCCGAAACGGCCCAGACCGGGCTTTCCAGGGCTAACAACGCCTGGACGCAGCCGTTATCATCGAATTTCAAAACGTCCTGTGATCCCTGCCAGGCCAGGCCTTTCAAACCGCCGGTCCGGGCAAGGGGTGCGAAAGTTTGCGATGTCATGAGAATATGCGATTCCTATCCGTGTAAAGGGGATAACGATATCCATTGATAACCCGCATACCATGGGATGGTTGCGTCGTTTAGCGGGCGCTTATGTTACAATCTCATCACCGAAGGGCTTTATTTCGAGAAAAAAAGAGGCTGACAGCATGGAAAGTTTCACTTTTAACGGCCTTCACGTCGAGACCAACGGACCGCAGGATGCGCCCGCGATCCTCTTTTTGCACGGCGGCGGAGCCGGAGCGTGGACCTGGCATCCGGTGATCGAGAGACTGAGCGAGTTCCACTGCCTGGCGCCGGATCTACCCGAACACGGCGGCAGCGCCGCACTCAAACCCTTCAGCATTGCCGAAGCGGCCGGCCGGATGGCCGAGTTGATCCGAAACCGGATCCCGGGCGGCCGGGCGCACGTGGTGGGGCTTTCGGAAGGCGCGCAGGTAGCCGTGGCCATGCTGGCTAGCGCGCCGGAGGTGATGGCGTCGGCCGTCGTGAGCAGCGCGCTGTTGCGTCCGCTGGGGTGGGGCTGGATGCTCACGCCGGGGCTGATTCGCTGGTCGTACCGCGTTTCGGTGCCGCCGTTTCGCAATAACGACGCCTGGATTCGCCTGAACATGAAATACGCCGCCGGCGTGCCCGAAGCCTATTTTCCGCAGTTCAAGCGCGATTTTCAGGCCATGACCGAAGCTGGCTTCACGAACGTGCTGCTGGAAAACCAGCGTTTCCGGCTGCCGCAGGGGCTGGACAAAGCCGATCTGCCGGTGCTGGCGCTGGCCGGAATGAAAGAATACCCTGCCATGCGCGCCTCCGCCCTGGACCTCGGGAAGGCCCTGCCCCAGGCGACGGTCCGGCTGGTGGACCTGGGTAAAAACGCAACCCTGGCGTCCGAGCACAACTGGTGCCTGACCGCGCCGGAGCGTTTTGCGGAAACCGTGCGCGCCTGGGTAAATCGGGCAGCGCTCCCGGACTTTTTGCAGCCCGCGGCGTAGTAAAATGAAAACGCGGCGGCCGCACCGTCGCGAATTCAACCTCCTGGAGAACTCCCTTCTTTCTCATGACGAGCCAACCGGCGTTGATCGAGATCGATCACGTAACCTTCTTTCACAGCGGCCGTGAAAAATCGGCCGAACCGGCTTTGCGCGACCTTTCACTGCGCATCGAAGCCGGCGAATTCATCGCCTTGATTGGCGCGAACGGCTCCGGCAAGACGACCCTGGCGCGCCACATGAACGCGCTGCTGCTGCCCACCCAGGGCGGCGTGCGTGTGATGGGCCTGAATACCCGGGAACGAAAAAACTGGCCGGCCGTGCGTTCCACCGTCGGCATGGTGTTTCAATCGGCGGAAGACCAGTTGGTGTCGACGACCGTGGAAGACGACACGGCCTTCGCTGCGGAAAATGCCGGGCTGCCCTCGGATGAGATTCGCCGCCGGGTGGATGAAGCCCTGCGCGCGGTGGAGATGTGGGAGGAACGCAAACGCCCGCCCCACCTGCTCTCGGCCGGACAAATGCAGCGGGTGGCGTTGGCCGGCGTGCTGGCCATGCGCCCGCGCTGCATCGTTTTCGATGAAACGACCGCCATGCTCGATCCGGCCGGCCGGCGCAATGTGATGGAGATGGTCCAGCGTTTGAACCGCGCGGGCATGACCATCGTGTACATCACGCATTACATGCAGGAGGCGCTCCTGGCGCAGCGCGTGGTGGTGCTCAGCCGCGGGCAGATCGCCCTGGACGGCAGCCCGCGCGAGGTTTTTTCGGATCCCGGACGGCTGGGCGAACTGGGGTTGGAGCTGCCACCGCTGACCGCCCTGGCCGAGGGGCTGGAAGAGCTGTTCCCAGGTGTGCCGGTGGGCGCTCTGACGCCGGAAGAACTGGCGGACGCCATACCCGACCCGCAGGATGCCGAAAGAATGCGCCGCCTACCCGAACCCGAAACCCACCCGCAGCGCGACGCGGCCATTGAAGTGCGCGGGCTGGGGCATATCTACATGAAAGACACCCCTCTGACGCACACCGCCCTGGTGGATGTGAACCTGACCGCCGGGCGCGGCGCCGTGCACGGCCTGATCGGCGCGACCGGCTCGGGGAAATCGACGCTCTTACAGCATTTCAACGGCCTGCTACGCCCACAAAAGGGCAGCGTCCAGGTGGCAGGGCATTCCCTCAACGATCCCAATGTCACCGTCAAGCAGATGGTCCAGGTGGTCGGGCTGGTGTTTCAAAACCCGGAGGCCCAATTTGTCGAACAATACATCGGCGACGAGATCGCCTACGGACCGCGCCCGCTTCTGGACCGGCCGGCGTTGCGTGAACGCGTGCAGTGGGCCATGCAATTGGTTGGCCTGGATTTCGAACACTACAAGGACCGGCTGACTTACTCGCTCAGCGGCGGCGAGCGGCGCAAGGTGGCCCTGGCCTCGGTGCTGGCGCTGCAGCCCCAGATCTTGGTGCTGGATGAGCCCACCGCCGGTCTGGATCCGCTTTCGCGGCGCGAAGTGCTGCGCCATCTGCAGGAATTTCAGCGCCAGGGAATGACGCTAGTGCTTTCTTCGCACCAAATGGGCGATCTGGCGCGGCTCACCGAGCGGGTGACCGTGCTGCAAGAGGGCCGGGATGTGCGCACCGGCACGGCGGCAGAAATTTTCTGCGAGGGCCAGGCGCTGCACGACTGGGGGCTCGAAGCGCCCATTGCAGTGCAGGTGGCCGACCGGCTGCGCGCGCGGGGTTGGCCCGTGCCGCGCGAAGCCATCACCACCGAGGGGCTGGTGGCGGCCATGGCCGGGTTGACGGCCAGGGAGGCGGTGTGAGCGAATTCGAGTTTCTCAACCGCGTCACCATCGGGCAGTATGTTCCGGGCGTTTCGCCGCTGCACCGCATGGATCCGCGCGCCAGGCTGCTGGCGGCGCTGCTGCTTTTGGGCGCAGCCACCTTCGCGCCGCGGCTGGGCGGGTTGGGGCTGGCCCTGGCTGCCACCGGGGTCGTCATCGCCATTTCCGGCCTGCCGTGGGGTTACCTGCTGCGCGGTCTGGTTCCACCCCTGCCTTTTCTAACGCTGCTGGCGCTGCTGCGCATTTTCTTCAATACGCTGCCCAACCAGGGATTGCTGATGATTCACTGGGGCGTGGTGCAGATCTATGGTTCGGATTTGATCGCAGCGGCCATTTTGTTGCTGCGCTTCGCGGTGTTAATCCTGGGCATCAGCGTGTTTTCACTGGCGACTTCCACCTCGGAAATGATCTACGGGGTGGACGCGCTGCTCAAACCGCTGCGCTGGCTGCACATTCCGACCCAGGACATGACCATGATGGCCCAGATCACGCTGCGCTTCATCCCGTTCATGGCCCTGGCCGCCGAGCGCATCGTCAAGGCGCAGGCTTCACGTGGGGTGGACTGGTCCAACCGGTCCGGGAATCTCGTGCAGCGCGCCAAACGGGTCCTGCCGCTGCTGGTGCCGCTGTTCGTCTCCAGCCTGAATAAAGCCGAGCGCATGGCGCTGGCCATGGACGCGCGCGGTTACGGCAGCACGCGCAAGCGCAGCATGATGATGGCCACGCAACTGACCGGATGGGACGTCGTTGCGGTCAGCGTATGTGCAGCGCTGGCGGCGGGGATCATTCTGATATGAGAATGCTGAATGAAGAATGCTGAATGTTGAATCCTCTTCGCGGGCAGGCGCTGAATTTGGAGGAAAATGCTGATCGTGCGATAAAGAACAAACCGCCTATTATCGAATCCGGGTATACCTGAATAGGAAATGAAGAACTCCTCTCAACGAGAATTCGTGAGAGGAGTTCTGTTTCTATGGGGTGAATGTTTATTCGCGTTCCATTTATTTACAAATCTGCGCCCTTCTTGCGGCCCACGGCGATGCCCATCCAGGCAGCGGTGACGGCCGTGACCAGCACAGTCGCGACGGCCATCTCCGGCAGGCTGTTGGCCACGAAGGTCGCGCCGATCAACGCCCAGGGGAAGAGCCCCAGCAGGCCGATCATACCAAGCACGAGGACAGAATGCAGCAGGCTGCCGATTGCGCCGGTGGCGATCATGCCCACCACGGGCCAGCGCTTGAGCGAGCGCCACACCAACCAGGCAGCCGGGGCAAACAGAATGCGCGGCAGGACCGAGATGAGCGGGTTGGTGAAGATCACGTCGCCGGCGCCGCCGGGCGCGACGGCAGCCTGGATCATCGAGTAGATCCCGAAGATGAGGCCGATGGCGGCGCCCACGATGGGGCCTTCGATAATCGCACCGATGATGGCCGGAATATGCATGATGGTTACCGAGGTCCCGCTGAACCAGGGCAGCAGTCCCCAGCCGGTGATCCCGAGAACAATGGCGATCGCGCTCAATGCACCGGTAACGGCAATCTTACGGGTCCAATTTTGCGGCATCTTCTCCTCCAGAGAAATCAAACACAGAATGGCAGTCAGTGGGTTTATTTTGACAGGCGGTACATGCCCCCGGAAATCCCCGGCAGGCTGAGCTTCCAGCCGTCGCTGGTGCGACTGAAGGGTTGAGGTAGCCCGTGCAGCGCCTCGGGCGTCGCGCTAAACGTTGCAGCCGGCAGCACGACCTCGCAGGGTTGGGCGGATGGATTGAGCGCGACCAGGATGCTCTCCCCCTCAGCCTCGCGGCGGAAGACGAACGGATAACCGGCCGGGCCCTTGTAGACCACTTCGAAATCGCCGCTGGCGCACAACGCCGGGTGCGCCTTGCGCAGCGCGACCAGCCTGCGCACGCACTGCAGCAGCGAAGTGGAATCGGATTCCTGGGCGGCCACGGTCGGGCGGGAAGGATCGGGGTCGATGGGTAGGTAGAGCTGGTCGACGGGCGCGCTTGAAAAACCGGCGTTGGCGGTTGCGTCCCACTGCATGGGCGTGCGGATGGCGGTGCGCTGGTAGCCGCCTTCCTTGGAGGGCAGCCCTTCCAGTGAGCGCATGCCGATCTCATCGCCGTAATAGATATACGGCGTGCCGGGCAGGCTGAGCAGGAACAGGTAGATCAGTTCGGTCTCCGCCAGGCTGCGGCCGGTGGCCACGCGCGGGCCGGCATCGTGGTTGCCGGTCGGGATGGCGATGTGCCCCTGGCCCCGGGTGCGGTTGTAATGGAACAGGTAGTTATCCAGAAATTCGTCCAAATTGCCGCGCCCGGAGGGATCAAAGTAGCTGGCGCCGTAGGGATCACTGTTGGGGCCGTCGCCGGCTTCCTTGCGCCACAGGGCGATGTAGCCGGGTGTGCCGAAGGGCAGCATGAAGTCCATATGGAAGCCGGCCGGGATGGCCGTGGCGGGTTGGGCCCATTCGGAGACCAGCACGGCTTCGGGATACGCAATGTCCAGCCAGGCGCGGATTTCACTCCAGAAGCGCGCGGTTTCTTTGTCGCCGCCCGCGCCCTTGACGAGCGAACCGGCCATGTCGACGCGAAAGCCGCTCACGCCCTGGTCGAGCCAGAATTGCATGATGTTGCGAATTTCTTTGCGCACGGCCTGCGGGCCGGGGGCGTCCACGGGCTGCTGCCAGGATTCCTGCGGCGCGGAAAAACCGTAATTGAGCGCGGGCTGGAAGTAGAAGAAATTGGTGATGTAGGCGGCGTGGCGTTCGGCGTAACCGCGCACGTTCTGCAAACCCGGCGTGGGCGGCGTCCAGACCGAATCGGTCCACACGAACCAATCCGAATACGGATTGCGGGCATGTTTGCAGGAGGCCTGGAACCAGGGGTGTTCGATGGAGGTGTGCCCGGGCACCAGATCGAGCAGGATGTGCATGCCGCGCCGGTTGGCTTCGGCGCACAATTTTTGCAGGTCGGTGTTTGTGCCGTAGCGCGGGGCAACGCGGTAGTAATCGCTGACGTCGTAGCCGGCATCCTGAAAGGGCGAGACGAAGCACGGGTTGATCCACACGCCGGTGACGCCCAGGGATTGGATGTAATCCAGTTTGGCCAGGATGCCCGGCAGGTCGCCGATCCCGTCGGCGTTGGAATCATAGAAACTTTGCGGGTAAATCTGGTAGAAGACGGCTGTTTCCAGCCAGGCAGGTTTCGATGGCATTGTATTCTCCTGCCCGTATTATACCTTTTGGAAATACCCGCGGGCAGGCTCCAGAAATGATTAACCCGGCGCTGTCGACATCGTTTCGTTTGCCTTACAGGTATTTGGGCTGATTGGAAATGTCCTTGAAATATTCCTGACAAACTTTAAGTCATTTCTCCCAATTTTTATATAGTATTTTGGCAGAATTTGAGTATAATCAACATTGAGAGCGCTTCCACAAATGGAAAAATGAATAAATTCTCCGGAATCGCAATTTCTCCGGTTTATTTCCTCATTCAGGTAACCCTATGAAATTTGGCCATTTCGATGATATCCGGCGTGAATACGTCATTGAGCATCCCGATACCCCGCTGCCCTGGATCAATTACCTGGGCTGCGAGGATTTTTTCGGGCTGATCTCCAATACCGGCGGCGGTTATTGCTTCTACCGCGATGCGCGCCTGCGGCGCCTGACGCGCTACCGCTACAATAACGTGCCCGGTGACTGCGGCGGGCGGTATCTCTATTTGCGCGACGACGACACCGGAGCCTTCTGGTCGCCCACCTGGCAGCCGACCCGCACGGAACTGGAAGCTTATTCCTGCCGGCACGGCATGGGTTACAGCATCATTGCATCCCAATACAGCGCCATCGAAGCCAGCGTACGCTATTTCGTCCCGTTGGGGCAGACGCTGGAGGTCTGGCAGGCGGTGATCACCAACCGGCGGTCCAGCCCCGCGCAGCTCTCGCTGTTCTCGGCGATCGAGTTTTGCCTGTGGGACGCCCTGGACGACGCATCCAATTTTCAGCGCAATTTCAACACCGGCGAAGTCGAAGTGGAAGGCAGCGTCATCTATCACAAGACCGAATACCGCGAGCGTCGCGACCACTTTGCCTATTTTGCCTGTTCCGAAGCGTTAACCGGCTTCGACACCCAGCGCGAGGCTTTCCTGGGCGCATACCGGGGTTGGGACCGGCCACGCGCCGTGGAGGAGGGCAAATCCGGCGAATCGATCGCCCACGGCTGGGCGCCAATCGGCTCGCACCAGGTGAATTTGCGCCTGCAGCCCGGCGAGAGCCGCACAGTGACTTTCCTGTTGGGTTACCAGGAGAACCCGCCCGAGCAAAAATTCGACCCGGTCGGATCGCAGACCCTCAACAAGCAGTCTGTCCATCCGATCATCGCGCGCTACCTGCAGCCGGATGAAGTCGAGAAGGCCTTCGACGGGCTTCAGCACTACTGGAACCAGTTGCTGGACGCTTTCCAGGTCAACACCCCCGACGAGCACACCAACCGCATGGTCAACATCTGGAACGCCTACCAGTGCATGGTGACCTTCAACCTGTCGCGCTCGGCTTCGTATTTCGAATCCGGTATCGGCCGCGGCATGGGCTTCCGTGATTCCAACCAGGACCTGCTGGGTTTCGTGCACATGATCCCGGCCAAGGCCCGCCAACGCATCCTGGACCTGGCCGCCACCCAGCTTCCCACGGGCGGCGCCTACCACCAATACCAGCCGCTGACCAAACGCGGGAACAACGATGTGGGCGGCGATTTCAACGACGACCCCTTGTGGCTGGTGCTGGCCGTTTCGGCCTACCTGAAGGAGACCGGCGAATGGGGCGTCCTGGATGAACGCGTCCCTTACGACAATCAACCGGGCAGCGAACAACCCCTCTATGAGCACCTGCAGCGCAGCCTGCGGTATACCATCGACCGGCTGGGACCGCATGGGCTGCCGTTGATCGGGCGCGCCGATTGGAACGACTGCCTCAATTTGAACTGCTTTTCGGATACTCCCGGCCAATCCTTCCAAACCACCACCAACAGGGAGGGGAAAGTGGCCGAATCGGTCTTCATCGGCGGGCTCTTCGCGCTGGCGGCGAATGAAATGGCGGCGCTTTCCAGCCGGTATGGCCGGCGCGCGGACGCGGATTTCTACCGGCTCTCGGCCCAGAAGATGAGCGCCACGGTCATGGAGCACGGTTGGGATGGAGAATGGTTCCTGCGCGCTTACGACGCCCTGGGCGAGCGCGTGGGTTCGAAGGACTGCCCGGAAGGCCAGATCTTCATCGAACCGCAGGGCATCTGCGTCCTGGCCGGACTGGGGGCTACGGATGGCCGCGCGGAAAAAGCCCTGGCGTCGGTGCGCGAGCGGCTGGCAACGCAGCATGGCATCGTTTTACTCCAACCCGCCTTCACCCGCTATTACCTTAACCTGGGGGAAATTTCCTCGTACCCGCCGGGAACCAAGGAAAATGCGAGCGTCTTTTGCCATACCAACCCCTGGATCATGGCTGCCGAAGCCAGCCTGGGGCACGGCGATCAAGCTTATGACTATTACATGCGCATCAATCCTTCGGCCCGCGAGGCGATCAGCGCAGTTCACCGCAGCGAGCCGTACGTTTACGCGCAGACCATCGCCGGAAAGGATGCTCCGTCCTTCGGCGAGGCCAAGAACTCCTGGTTAACCGGGACGGCGGCCTGGAATTTTGTGGCCATCACGCAGTGGATTCTGGGTATTCGCCCCACGTTGGATGGCTTGCAAATTGCTCCGGCCATTCCGGCTGCCTGGCAGGGGTTCGAGGCGCGGCGCCTGTATCGCGGGGTGAGCTACGTCATCCGGATCGAACGCCGCGGGCGGGGTAACCGGGTGCGGTTGGAAGTGAACGGCGCTGGCGTGGAGGGCAATGTGATCCCCATCCCGGCAGTGGGAGTGCGCGAGGTAAAGGTAACCGCTTTTCTGCTGTGAACCGTTCCCTGGCGCGTGAGGAGAGGGTTGGATGAACTTCGGCTTTTTTGACGATGCGCATCGCGAATATGTCATTACGGATCCACTCATCCCTGTGAAGTGGATCAATTCCATCGGCACCCCGGCCTTTGGCGGTTTTGTCGACCACACCGGTGGAGCGTTGATTTGCACGGGCGATCCGAGACTCGACCGCATCACCCAGTACATCTCACAGCTGCCCGATTCGGATTTCAAGGGCGAAACCCTGTACCTGCGGATGCATTCGGGCGACGGACGCTTGATTTTCTCGCCTTTTTTCGTTCCCACACTGACCCCGATGGACCATTTCGAATGCAGCGTCGGCCAGGGATATTCGCGCTGGCGGACCGAGGTGGAAGGTCTGTGTTGCGAGGTGACCGTATTCATTCCCCTGGACGCGCCGGTCGAAATTCGGGATGTGAGCATTACCAACTTGCGTGACGACACCGTCGAGGTGGACGCCGTCCCCGTGGTCGAATACGCTTATCCGGATGGGCTGCAATTTCACACCGCCGATCATTCGCCGCTGCCCATGCAATCGAGCGCGCAGACGCTGGATGGGCGCACGGTGCTGCTTCAGTCTCCGGCGACTTCGCGCGAGCGCCCGGTCAATTATTTCACCGCCAGCGTCACCAACAGTTCATTCGAAACGGATCGACGCGCTTTTTTGGGCGCCAATGGTTATGGAAGCTGGCAACATCCGCTGGCGCTGGAGGATGCCGAACTGGGCAATCATCAAATGCTGCGCGAGGATGCCATCGCTGCCTTGCTGCTGCGGCTGGGAGCACTGCCGCCCGGCGAGTCGACCCGATTCGCCACCCTGCTGGGCCGGGCGGCCGACCTGCAGGACGCCCGGCCGATCATCCAACGCTATAGCCGGCTCGAGGTGATCGACGCCGCCCTGATCGGCCTGGCTCGTCCATAAAACGCTCAACAGGCTGTCATCGTCAGCCCGTTGATTTTTCAAAGGCCTCTCCTGGATTCTTTCCCAATCCAGAATTATTCGGAAGGCAATTGGCCGTTTTGCACATAACCGATAAATCGGCCAAGAATGGTCTCGTTGAATTCCAGCCTTTCGCCGTTCTTGACTTTCTGCGCGAAATATTCCAGCTTGCCCATCGAAAAATACCATTCGGTCAGCATGAGGTGCCTGGCTTTGTCATCGTCCGTGCGCGGCAAATGGCCGCATTTGGGACAGGGAACGAACGCGTCCTCTTTGATGGCGCCACAGGCCAGACAAACAGCTCGCATCATGGTCGCCCTCCAATCCGCACCAAAGGCCGGATGATCCGATTCGAAGAAAGGAAATACCGCTCCCGGGTCAGCGACAGGCGGAGCGGCGCGGTGTTCGGATTGGGCGATGGAGGGAGGCTCGGCCGGTACGCTGGCGGAGCAAACGGGTTAAGTTGATTTCATTATAGACTTTCGAAGCGCGAATGCAACCCGCCGGGGAAGCCAGCCTTTGCTGAAGGGTGATTTTTCAAGGCTGAAAATATTCGCTTTCCAGTTCGCCCAGGTCGAGGTGGGTGGAGGCTGTGAAGGTGTTTAGCAGATCCTGGCTGCTGGCGATCCGGCCCGAATTCAGGTTGGCATAGGCCTGCAGCGCGCTGAAAAAGGCGTCGTCCCCGACCGTTTGGCGGACGGCCTGCAGAAATTTGACCCCGCGCAGGTAGATCGAGTTGCGGTAGGTCAAAAAATCCGAAAAATCGTAAATCGTCATCGAAAGATTTCCGGACGCAGCGTAGGGCTCGACGCGGAATCCCCACCACCATTTGGCCAATTCCGGGTTCAGGTTCTCGTAGAACAGCAGCTCGCTGTAGGTACACAGGGCCTCGTCCAGCCAGGGGTCCAGCGCCTGATCGCTACCCACGCGGGCATACCACCATTGATGGGCCGTCTCATGCACGGCGATCAGCGCCAGATAGCTGCGCGGCGAGCCGTCGAAACCGTAATAGAAGCGCTGGGAGAGGAAATACAGGCTGTCGAATTCCATACCGTCCGGAAAATCGGCCTGGACGATGCTCAATTGGGTGTGAGGCGGCTCAACGGCGAATTGTTTCGTGAAATAATCGACCGCCTGGACGGTATATTCGAGCGCGGCGCGCGCCTGCAGTTCGGTGGCCGGATAGGCATAACTGGTCACGGTGACCGGCCCGGCCTGCCGGGTGCTGACCCGGTAATCCTGTGAGGCGGACCAGGTGAAATTTCGGGCAGCCTCGACGTGGTAGGCGTAGCCATCGGCAATGGTTTCGGCTCGCGCGGACGCGGCCACGACCAGCGCGGGATTCAATTGTGGAAGATGCAGTTGGACATCGAAATCGGCTGCCGGGTAGACGGTGTGCTCGCCAACTTCAGCCGCAGGGTGGACGAGCCAGCCGTCTTCAGTCGTGAAGGCGGGTAGAAAGGGATACCAGTCCGCCAGGTTGGTCTGCTTTTGCGTATAGCCGAATACTTGAGATTCCCCGGGGCGAATGGGCGGCAGGTGCAGGTTGTATTCCAGGGCCAGGGTAAGCGTCTCTCCGGCGGGCAGGGCCGGTTGAAGCTGCAATTTGAGCTGGTTGTCTTTGATCGTTTTCTCCTGGATTTCGATGCCGTTCGACGCGGAAGCCTTCAACAATTCGAAAGCCCCGGCAAAGCCGTTGGCTTCCACCACCAACGGCAGCGATTCCAGCGCTGCGTCGGTCGGGTTGGTCAGGCGAATTTCTTCCTGAACCTGCAAGGTGCGCAGATCTTCCGCCAGACGGGCATCGATCTGGTAATGGGGTCTTTCCGGGGCTGCCGGCAGCGGGGTTTCCGGTAGCGCGGAAGGGGTGGCGGACGGGCTGAGAATTTCGGTGGGGGGGATGGCCGGCGTCGTGGGCGCCGGCTCTGATCGAGGAAGGCTTTGCGTGGCCGGCAGGCAGCCCGACACCAGCAGGCAGACGATCAGAAAGGGAAGGAGGCGAACCCATCCGCTTTTAGGCATGGCTTGATTATACGGCAGCGGCGGAATATGATATGCTTGATCTCAAATACGAGGTGGACCATGACGGATGAACCTGCTGCCGAGACGCAACCTTCGATCCCTGAATCCCGCGGTTTTCGAGAGATCTGGGATGCCCTGACGCCTGAAGAACAGGCCAGTCTGACCAGCCTGATGAAAGGCCTGCCCGGAAAGCCGCAAATCAGCCGGTCGTTGGTGCAACTCGCTGAAAACCAGCTCAAACTGGCATTCGGGCGCAAACATTGTGTGGCCATTGTTGGCCCGGCCAATGTGGGCAAATCGACGCTGTACAACCAGTTCGTGCGCGTTCCGGCCGAGCGCGCCGATGTCAGCCCGTTACCCGGGACCACCCGTGAAAATCAGGAAACGGATGCCGGTCTGTTTGCACTGGTGGACACGCCCGGCGCGGACGCAGTGGGTGAGGTGGGCGAACGCGAACGAAAACTGGCCCTGGAAGCCGCGGCGAAAGCGGATATCCTCATTATCGTGTTCGACGCCATACAGGGCGTGAAACAGACCGAACTGGAACTGTATACCCAGCTCAAGGCGCTGCGCAAACCGCATGTGGTTGCCCTGAATAAGATCGACCTTGTGCGCAAGGAAAAAAAGGCGATTGTGGAGCAAACGGCTGGCAGCCTGCAGCTCAAGGTCGAGCAGGTCATCCCCATCGCCGCGCGGTCGGGTGAAAATCTGAACCAACTGCTGGCCGCGGTAGCCATGGCCGAACCTTCGATTGTGGCGGCGTTAGGCGCTGCCCTGCCGCAGTACCGCTGGCAACTGGCCTGGCGCTCGATTGTCAGCGCGGCCACCATTTCGGCGGGGGTTGCGCTCACGCCGCTGCCGGTAATCGATTTTGTGCCTTTGATCGCGACGCAGTCGCTGATGGTGTTGAGCATCGCGCGCATCTACAACTATCGCATCACGCTCGAACGCGCGCGCGAGCTGGTGGCGGCTTTCGGGGTTGGCTTTCTTGGCCGCACGTTATTCTACGAGCTGAGCAAACTGGGCGGCATTCCGGGCTGGGTGCTGGCAGCCGCAGTGGCCTCATCCACCACGGTCGCAATGGGGTACGCCGCCGTGCGCTGGTTCGAAAAGGGTGAGAAACTCTCGTCGGATGCCCTCAAGAAGTTATCCGGCCAGGTGACCCAATCGCTGTTGCAGGGACTGCGCAACCTGGGCAGCCGAAAACCGGCCCGCAAGGCGCTGCAGGCTCAAATCGAGAAATCGCTGGAAGAAATCGAGATCGATCGTTCCCAGGCGGAAGAAGAATAACCAATCATCCAGTTGTTGTTGTAAATTGGTTTTAAAACTGTTAGGAAAATTAACCTATTTTTAGTTTGTTGGTCATTCGTTTTTCACTATAATATGAAAAGGCCTTCTGTAGAGGGGAAACCTGTATATCTTATTGGTTCATAACTTGCATCAAGATGAAAATGTCCAATGATGTTCCTCCAATAATGGAGCATTCATTTTCTGTTTGACGTTGCACAGGAAAGTAATTTGTTCCAATGAACCCTTTTCCTGACAGGATCGTAAATATCGTCAGTAGCTGGACGAAACGGCCGCTGTTTAATGCGTGCCTGTCGGGCCTGGTTGTTTGTTTATTATTGATTTTGCTGCGATCGGCAGCGAATATCTGGAGCTGGATTTTGGGCGGGCTGATCGTGGCTCTGGCTGCCTGGAGAGGTTACCGGTTTGCTGCCGGAGGAAGAAAATTCGAGGTTCTGCGCACGGATCACTCAGCCTCTGATGTCGAATTCGCCGCCCTGCAAAGCCGGGCGAATTCGGATCACGCCATCGTCGAGCGCCTGAATCCGCTTCTATGCGCCTTGAACACCGATTTGTTCGTGACCTGGTGGAATCCAAACGGCATTGATCTTTTGCAGGATACCGGCGCCAGCATGATCGGAAAACCCCTGGCGCAGGTATCCCTGCCCGGTCTGGCTGCCGAACTGCAAAGAATGTGTCTCGAAGCCCTGGGAAATCAGCAGGTTCAGCGCAATACCGTTGAATGCTCGGTGGGCGGGTCCCTGCGACGGATTCGATTTTCGGCACATCCATCCCCGGACGGCGTCTCGGTGCTGGCGGATGACGCCACCGAACAGGAAGACGCGTTCAAAACAGTGCAACACTCTTCCGATTACTTCCGGACTCTATTCCAGGAAGCTTCCAATGCGATTTTCGTTCACGACCCAATCCACGGCGCCATCCTGGATGTGAACGCCAAAATGTGCGAAATGTGGGGCTACCGGCGCGAAGAATTGCTGCAGATGACCACGGTCGATCTGGTTTCCACGGATTCGCACTTTACGATCCAGGCCTTGCGCCGCAAGGTCATGAAGACCCTCTCCGAAGGCCCGCAAGTCGTGGAATGGCTGGCCAAGGATACCGGCGGGCGGCCGTTTTGGGTCGAGGTGGTGTTTAAGCAAATTTTCATCCATGGAGAACCCCGCCTGTTGGGGGCCGTTCGCGATATCACCGACCGAAAACGAACGGCTGGCGAAATCAACAGCCTGGCGACCAAATTAAGGGTCATCGGACGTTCGGCCAGCAACCTGACGGCGCAGTTGAACATGCACGCCCTGGCCGAGCAGGTGGTCGATTCCCTGCAGGAAGCCACATCCTGCTACACCGCCAACGTTTTCATGGCCGAGGATGGCAAGTTCCGCTGGGAAGCCGGCACGGGCGGCGACCTTGAAAATCCCCGTCCGGCTGGTTTGATCATTGCCCCCGGACAGGGTCTGGTGGGAACCAGCGCCCAGCAGGGAAAGCCCATCCTGTCGCCGGATGTGTTTCAGGATGAGCGTTATGTTGCCTGGGAAGGATTCCCGGAGACGCGTTCGGAGTTGGTATTTCCGGTCAAAAGCGGCGATCGGGTGCTGGCGGTGGTCGACCTGCAATCGGCAGAAACCGCCGCTTTCGACAGCTCGGATTTCGAAGCCGTGGGCGTGCTGGTCGATCAGATGGCCGTTGCACTGGAGAACATCCACCTGTTCGAGGATACGCACCGTTGGACGCATGAAATGGAGATGCTGGTGCAGATTACCACCGACCTGCGCTCAGCGTTGACCCGGTCCGAAGTGGTCCCGATCATACTGGACAGTCTGGTAAAACTCTTCCAGGCGGATGGCGCGATGATGACCCTGAAGGACATGCTCTCTTCGGACCAGGTGGTGGAATTGGGGCGTGGGGCCTGGATTCCGCTGACCGGGCGGCGATTTTCGATCGAGAAAGGCTTGATGGGTCAGGTGGTCTCGGAAGGGAAATCCGTCCTGAACAACGATCTGGCCGGGACCAAAATCGATGATTCGCCGCGCCTGACGGCGGGTTTGCAGGCCCTGGCCTGGGTTGCGCTGATCGCGCAGGAACAGGTCATTGGAACGCTGGCGATTGGCCGAAACCTGGCGCTTTCGGAAGATGAACTGCACATCCTGGAGACCATCGCCGATATCGTCGCCAGCGCCATTCAACGCGCCAACCTGTTCGATCAGACCGAACGCCGGCTGCGCCAGGTGCAAAGTCTTCGCACCATTGACATGGCGATCACCGCGGATATGAGTCTGCGCGTGACGCTGCACATCATCCTGGATCAGGTCATGGTGCAACTGCACGTGGATGCCGCAGCCATCCTGCTCTTCCGACCCGAAACCCAGATGTTGGAATATACCGCCGGTCTGGGATTTCGTTCGCGCGCCGTGCCGCAGCGCTTCTTCCAACTGGGAGAAGATATCGCCGGGAAGGTCGCTCAGGAACGCCGGATCCTTAAAGTATTGAACTTCATGGCTGAGGATGCGCCGTATCCCCGTTCAGGTTTCTTCGCCGAGGAAGGCATCCAATCTTACTTTGGCCTGCCGATGGTTGCCAAAGGGCAGTTGATGGGCGTGCTGGAAATCTTCCACCGCTCCCCCCTGGATCCCGAATACGAATGGCTGCAACTGATGGAAGCATTGTCGGTGCAGGCGGCGATTGCAATCAATAATACGGAACTGTTCGAACGATTGCAGCAGAGCAACCAGGAATTGATGCAGGCCTACGAATCCACACTTGAAGGATGGGCGCGCGCATTGGAATTACGCGACCGGGAGACCGAAGGCCATTCGCGCCGGGTCACCGAGATGACCGTGCGTCTGGCCAGACGGATGGGCTTCAGCGACGCCCAACTGGTTCACGTTCGCCGCGGGGCGCTGCTGCACGATATCGGGAAAATGGGTATTCCCGACAGTATCCTGTTCAAACCGGGCCTGCTGGATGAGCGCGAATGGGAAATCATGCGCCTGCACCCGGTCCATGCTTACCAGTTGCTGGCGCCAATTGCCTACCTTCAGCCGGCATTGGAGATTCCCTACAGTCACCACGAACGCTGGGACGGCACGGGGTATCCGCTGGGTTTGAAGGGCGAGCAAATTCCGTTGGCCGCGCGCATTTTCGCCGTGGTGGACGTCTGGGACGCATTGATTTCGGACCGGCCTTACCAGCAAGCCTGGGAGGAGCAAAAAATCCGGGATTACATCCATGAATTGGCCAATAAGCAACTCGACCCGCACGTGGTCACGGCTTTCTTCGACATGATCGACCACGAACCCGCTCACGGTAAAGCGCCTTTGGATTTGCCGGAAGCTGCCGGGAGAAAAGAAGAAGAATAAAAAAAAACGGGGCCGTCTTTAATAGACAGCCCCGGATTGGGTATGGCTTGATCGCCGCTAGTCGTGATGTCCTTTGAACACCAGGCGAATAGGGGTGCCGGTGAAAGGATAGGATTGGCGAATCTGGTTCTCCAGAAACCGCTGGTACGTGAAGTGAACCAGCTTTGGATCGTTGACGTAGATCAGAAAGGTGGGCGGGTCGCTGCGTACCTGGGTGCCGTAAAAGATCTTCAGCGAACGTCCGGATTTCGAGGATGGCATGTGAACCTCCTGCGCGTTCTGCAGGATGCGGTTGATCTGTCCGGTGTTCAATCTCGCCAGACGTTCTTCCTGAACGTGAAGCGCCATCGGCAACACCTGGTCGACGCGTTGACCGGTTTTTGCGGAGATGAAGAGCACCGGTACGTAAGGCATGAAGTTCAGCTCACGCCGCACCTGTTCGGTATACGCCTGCATGGTATAGTTGTCTTTAGCGACGGCATCCCACTTGTTGACGATGATGACCGCGCTCTTGTTCACCTCCAGAATGAAACCCGCGATGTGCGAATCCTGCACGCTCAACCCGGCGGTTGCATCCACCACGAGCAGCGACACATCGGCGCGTTCGATGGAGCGCAGCGAGCGCACGACGCTGTATTTCTCGACGCCGGGTTCGATCTTTCCCCGGCGGCGAATGCCGGCGGTATCGATCAGGGTCACCGGCAGACCGTCCACTTCGATGTGCGTATCGAGCGAGTCGCGGGTGGTTCCGGGAATGGGACTGACAATGGAGCGTTCCTGCCCGACGAGACGGTTCAACAGGCTGGACTTGCCGACATTGGGTTTGCCCACGATGGCGATTTTGATCGAATCGTCCTCTTCCTCTTTCACCTGCTCCGGGAAGGCGGCCAGCAGCGCGTCCAGCATGTCGCCGGTGCCCGTGCCGTGTAACGCCGAAATGGGATACGGATCGCCCATGCCGAGTTCGTAAAATTGGGGAACCATGTTCCGGTAGCGATCACTGTCGGCTTTGTTGACCACCAGCAGCACCGGGGGATACGGCTTGCCGTCGATGACTTTTTGATTGCGGCGCAATATTTCGGCCACTTCCTGATCCGCCGGAGTCACCCCGCTCATGGCATCCACGATGAAAAGCACCACATCCGCATCTTGAATGGCGATTTGAGCCTGAGTGCGGATCTGGTCGATGAAATCAGCCGAACCGACCGACAGGGGTTCGCCTTGCTTCGTCTTGGATGGGTCGATGCCGCCGGTGTCGATGAGATCGAATACGGTGTTAAGCCATTCGCCCTGGGCGAACAGCCGGTCGCGTGTCGTACCGGGGGTATCGTCTACGATGGCCAGTGGTTCGCCGACCAACCGGTTGAAAAACGTGCTTTTTCCGACATTGGGTCTTCCGACCAATGCCACAACGGGTTTCCTCATTTTTTCCTGCTTTCACTATCGACGCTACGGGGTAGATCTGGGCGCGTAGGTAATTGTCACTTCAATAGTCCCCGGGAGTACCGATTCTACCTTAATTTCGGCGATCGAGACCTCGATCTTGGGTTCGAGTTGGTAAGTGCCCAGGGATAATCCGGTTACATCCAAACTGATGGTTACATCCCCTTCCTTGAGTGCATCCAGCAGCGGCAGTGGTCCGGAGAGAATCAAATCGACAGTCTCGGGTGAGAGAGTCGCTTTCATATTGGGAGCCAGTCCAACGACGGAAATCTTCTGGTTGGAAAGCGGCAGGCTGCTTTGAATGGCGGCAATACCCACCCGCACCAACACGGTCTGGTCGCCCACCACGGTAACGCCCGCCGGAAGGTTCAACGGCAGGGAGATATCCAGATCGTCCTTCACGTTCGAAAGATCGAGCGGCATGGTTTCCACGTAACCCGGCAGGTTGGAGATCACGGTCGGGTCGCTGGAGAAAACGGTGACCGCGGCCGGGAACACAGAAATATTGGTAAGCCGGTACCCGCTGGCGATCTCACCGCTCGTCACCACCTTGACCACCACGTTGCGATAACCGCCTTTCTGGTTGATGGGCAGGGTGACCGTCACGCGGTCGGGGGTCAGCGTCAATCCACCGATAGGCGAGCCGTTGGCATCCAACGCTTGCAGGGTGATGGTGCGATTGATGTTCTCGAATACCTGGGACAGATCCAACGTAGCTTCGACCTTCTGGACGCGTTCGACCTGCGAAGCCGGGCCGCTGACGACCGCGCTAGTTTGACTGAGCGTGGGCAGACCCGCCTGATACCCGATGGCAGGGTCGCCGCTTGTGACCAGGTTAATGGGGACACTCCGCGTCGTGAGACGTTCAAGGGTGACCGTAACGGACCGCGGAGTGCTGGATACAATTTTAACCGGCCGCAGATTGACCTGGACCTGGATCGCGACCGAATGGCTGCCCGGTTCGAGACCGGACAGATCGACGACCGCGTGGATGGCGGACGGATCCGCGTTCAATTCGTTCCAGATCGAGCGCGGCGCGCTCAGAATCACATTGATTTGATCCGCCGGTTCGTTGGTGATCATCAATCCTGGATCGAGGCCGATCACCTCGATGGGAATGGGCTGTGAAAATTGGCTCTCCTCGGTGGGATCCGTCGAGGTAACCGCGGAGATCCAGACCGCCATGGCCAGAACCAGCGCGGTGAGGAAGGTGGGGAAGTATTTTAACAAACGTTGCAATACAGTCACCGCTTAATCCTCCGGACGGCGTAGAAAGTCCAGCCAATGCGAAATGCGTACGAACAGGGAAACGCCCTGTTCTTCGGAAGGTTGGTAGAACGCCAGCAAAATGTTCTCCAGGCGTTCGCTGTCCAGGCGGCGGATCATGCGGCCGTTGTGGGCGATGGAAATGGCGCCGGTTTGTTCGGACACCACCACCGAGATTGCGTCCGAGGCTTCGGAACTGCCCAATGCAGCCCGGTGACGAAGGCCCATCTGACGTTCGGGAGACCGGTTGAGAATTCCGCTGGAGGAGAGCGGCATGACGCAGGCGGCGGCTACGATGCGGTTGTCAGCGATGATAACCGCCCCATCATGCAGCGGGGTGTTGGGATAGAAGATCTGCAGCAGCAATTCAGGCGTGACGCGCGCGCTGAGGTGAACGCCGGTTCGCACGTATTCTTGCAGGCCGTCGGCGCGCTGCAGAATGATCAAAGCGCCATGCTGGCGGGCGGATAAACGGGCACAGGCGGTGACAACGGCTTTGATGGTCTGTTGCATGGCCTGAACGGCAGCTTCATCCCGCCGGTTGAAAAGGTTGCTGTAACCGGCGCGGCCAAGCCGCTCGAGCCCGCGCCGGATTTCAGGCGCAAAAATGACCGGAATAGCCAGCAGCAAAGCCGGCAGGGTGGTCTTGATGAGCCAGGAAAATGCGGGCAGATTGACCAGGCTGGTCAGCACGGTCAGGAAGATGACCACCAGCACCACGCCGCGCATCAGCACGTTGGCCTGGGTATCCCGCAGCACCATCAAGATGACGAAAAACACAAGGGTGACCAGGGCCAGGTCAAGCAGGCTCAACCAGGTCAGGCGTTGAAAAATAAAGATAATTTCATTCAGCAGGTCAGCCACTTGCTACTCATTTCATTCGAAAATAAACAGGTGTATTTCACAGATAAGGGGAACTAAATTGGCCTCAAAACGCGGTCCTGGCGGAGCTGCTTGAAAAACAACACGGTGTTGGCTACTTTGGTTTCTTCGGCTGCTTCCTGCCAGGCCTGAACGCCCAGGCTCGAGGCTTCCCGCGGCTCGTAGCCCAGGCTTTGCCAGACACTGTCGAGCGTGGCGAGTTCTTTCGGGACGAAAACCAGCGATGCCTCGCATTGCAGATCGCGCGAGGAACGTTCCATTTCTTTGATAAAGGCGGAGATCGCCTGTTCGGCCGGCACGGCGGGATCGATGTAAATGTCCGTTGCCCGGGCGACCAGATTTTCAACCTGCCAGCCCATCACTCCAGCAGTCTGATTGCCGGTTTGCAGCACCAAAAAGGCCTTTTCCCCAAAAGCCGCCATGATATCATCGCGCGTCAACTGAGTGCCGTTTTTACTCAGGCGGTTGAAGATGGCGGCAATCTCTTCGGAATCGCGCGGGCGGCCGCGCCGGACGCTGATCTGGCCTTGCAGGCGGGCAGCAGGGCGGGCTTCCTGAGCCGGGGCTGGCGCGGCCTGCAGGTCTTCGGGAATGAACTTCTGCCAGGCATTCGACACCTGCCGCCAGGTATCTTCGAAGTCAAGTTCATTGCGAATGACGACCGTAGCCGCGGCGATCTTCTCTTCCTGGGGAGGTTGGGCAGCGATGCGCTGGCGGGCGTCGGCGTCGGTCATGTGCCGTTTTTGCACCAGCCGGGCGATTTGAATCTGCGGAGATGCATACGTTACCCAGACGCTGTCGCAGTTTGCAACCAGAGCCGACTCGAGCAGCTTGATGGCTTCGATGACGATAACCTTCTGGCTGGCTCGTTTGGCCAGGAAACCCACAGCCTGGTTCACCAGAGGGTGAATGATGCGTTCGAGCGTCACAAGGGCGTCTGGATCATTGAAGACCAGCCGGCCCAATTTTACGCGGTCGATCTCGCCGTCGGGCATCAGAATCCAACTGCCAAAGGCCGAAAGGATGGGTTGGTAACCGGGCGCGCCTTTAGCGATGGCGCGATGAGAGAGCGCGTCAGCATCGATGCCATAAGCACCCAGATGTTCCAGCATCCTGCGCACCACGCTTTTGCCTGTACCGATATTACCGGTCAGACCAATTACATACTTACCAGCCCATTTCGTCACCTGTTTACTCCGAGGGCGGATGTTTGACAACCTTCCCCATTCATTTTAGCCGTGCGCCTGAATTATGTCAAAGGATTTGATTGCCGCCGGCCATTACAAAAAGCTTAGTTTTCTTGACAACCGGGGGGAGCGTGGTAAAATTCCTCCACGTTCTGCAAAGAGCAAGCCGAGATAGCTCAGTTGGTAGAGCATGCGACTGAAAATCGCAGTGTCCACAGTCCGATTCTGTGTCTCGGCACACGAACGCCCCGATCAACGGGGCGTTTTTGTTTCAGTTTTGGGCGCGGCCGCCTTGGCGGGCACGAATCGGATATTTCTGATACAATGCCGCGTAGATGAGACATAAAAAGATCACCATTCTCACAGTCATTAGCGTGGCGCTGGCGGCGGCTCTGATTCTATTTTTGGGGGCGCAGCGGCGGGTCACTTTTGTCATCAATGGAGAAGAGCATCCGGCCCGGGTGCGGGCGTTGACGGTCGGTGGGGCATTGCAGGCTGCCAGAATCACGCTCGCGCAGGGCGATGTCTTGGAACCCTCTACAGGAACATGGCTGAAAGAGGGCGCCCGGATCGAAATTACCCGCGCGCGCGATATCAGCCTTCAGGTGCTGCCCGGCGGCGAGACAAGTCAGTGGGTCTCGGCTGATCTCACGGCGGCGGATTTGTTATCGGATGCGGGCGTGCCGTTGAACGCGCAGGATCGAATTTGGGCGAACGGCGAACAGGTTCAGCCGCAGCAGAAACTGGCGCCGGGCGCGAACCTGGCGCTGCAGGTGCGCCGCGCACAGACCATTGATCTTCAGATCGACGCTTCGCGGCAGCAAATCACGTCCGGCGCGGCGACGCTGGGAGAAGCCCTGGCTGAGGCCGGCATCCTTCTGGAACCGGCCGACCGGCTGACGCCGGCGGCGGAAACACCCCTGAACGGCCCAGTCGACGCTGTTTTGCGCCGTGCGATGGAATTGACCATCCAGGTGGATGGAAATGAGGTCATCGCGCGCTCCGCCGCCCAAAACGTCGGCGACGCGCTGGCGGAAGCGGGCATCTCCCTGCAGGGGTTGGATTACAGCCAACCTGCCGAAGACCAACCTCTGCCCGCGGACGGGAACCTGCGCGTGGTACGCGTCCGCGAAGAGCTGGATTTGAAACAAACGTCGATTCCGTATACCACCCGGTATGAAAATTCCGATCAGGTGGCGCTCGACCAACGCCAGGTCATCGTGCCGGGCGTGCTGGGTATAAAAGTCTCCCGCGAACGGGTGCGCTTCGAGGACGGTCAGGAAGTCGCGCGCAATTCAGATGGCGAGTGGGTGGCCCAGGAGGCCCAGGAACAAACCGTTGGTTTGGGCACCAAGATCGAGATCAAGACCGTCCAGACCGATCAAGGTAATTTGGAATATTACCGCGCGGTCAACGTTTACGTGACCTCGTATTCGCCCTGCCGGTCGGGCGGCACCCGTTGTTATTCGGGCACGGCCAGCGGCATGAAAGTGCAAAAAGGCGTCATCGCCGTGCCGCGGGCCTGGTACGGCCTGCTGGTCGGCGCGCGCGTGTATATTCCGGGCTACGGCGTGGCCGTTGTGGCCGATACGGGCGGCATGACCGGCTACTGGGTGGACGTGGCCTACAGCGATGCCGATTATGTGCCCTGGTCGCAAAATGTGACCATGTATTTTCTGACCCCGGTGCCATCCTATGTACCTGTGAGGCTTCCATGACGAAATCAGCGGAACTTTCCGTTCCGGCGTTGATGCGCAAGTACGGCCTATCCGCCAGGAAAAGCCTGGGACAGAATTTCTTGTTGGACGAAGCAGCCCTGGAAAAGGTCGTCGCGGCGGCGGAGATCCCTGCCCAGGCAACCGTGTTGGAAATCGGGCCCGGATTGGGCAGCCTGACGCGCCATCTGGCGCGCGCGGCAGACCGGGTTGTGGCCGTCGAATTGGATCAGAATCTGATCCCGGCGCTGCAGGAAGTGTTGTCGGCGGAGAAAAATGTGACCATTCTCCACGGGGATATTTTGGAACAAAACATTCCCGCGCTGGTGAGCGATCCCGGTTACCTTGTGGTGGCCAACATTCCCTACTACATTACCTCCGCCGTCATTCGTCACCTGCTCGAGGCGCCCGTCAGGCCCTCCCGCCTGGTGCTGACCATGCAGAAGGAAGTGGCCGATCGAATTTGCGCCAAACCCGGCGATTTGAGCCTGCTGGCTTTGAGCGTGCAGGTTTACGGTGAACCGCGCCCGGTGGCGCGCATTCCGGCCGGCGCTTTCTACCCGCCGCCCAACGTCGATTCGATGGTCCTGCGGGTGGATTTGTATCCCGAACCCCGCATCCCGAATGACCAGTTGAACGACTTTTTTCGCCTGGCCAAGATGGGTTTCGCGCAAAAACGTAAGACGCTACGCAACACCCTTTCGGCCGGGCTGCATTGGGCGCCTGAAAAGGCCGCCCAGATGTTGGCGGCCGCAGAAATCGACCCGATGCGGCGCGCTGAAACCCTCAGCCTGGCGGAATGGGCCCGGCTGGTGTGCGTCTATCGCGAAACAGCCAAATAATCTTCGTTCGCGTTTATTTGACCGTACCGTTCTTCTTACCCCAGGAATAAGCGCAGCAGCGCCATGCTCGCCACGCCGGTCAGCACCGTCCAGATCAGGCTGCGGGTGCGCAGCGCCACCAGCAGGGTGGGTACCACGGCCACCAGGGCCAGATTATGGAATGACAAATCGATCGAACCGTTTGCCAAAAGCACCGATTGGGCCAGCAACGCGGCCAGCACGGCGATGGGCACATAACCCAGCCAACGGATCAGCCATTTTGGTAAATTGAAACGGCTGAGCAGCGCCAGCGGCAGCACGCGCGGAATAAAGGTCACCGCCGCGGAAGCCAGAATGAGCATCAAAATCCAGGGGCGAACGCTCATGCGCTTTTTCCTTCCAACGCCAGGCCAGCGCTGGCGGCCATCAGGGCCGCGATGAGCATGGCCCAACCAGCGGGGATGAGCAGCGAACCGCCTACGGCGACCAGCGCGGCCAACGCCGCGACTACCACCGCCGTGCGCAGCCGCGGATGGTTGGCAATTTGCAGCACCATCAGCGCGGCGAACATGGCGGTGAGCGCATAATCGAGGCCCAGCGAGCCGACGTTCGAGACAGTCTGCCCCAGCAGAGCGCCGAGCGTGGTGGCCGCCACCCAACTAAACTGCGCGGTCAGGTTGATGCCGAACAGCCAGGCCGGATCGGCCGTGCGGCCTTTGGCCAGGAGGCTGGTGGTCAGGGCGAAAGTTTCATCGGTCGTTTCGGCTCCGATGAGGATGTTTTTCCAGAGGGACTGGCGGCCCAGATGCGGCGCCAGGGCCGCGCTGTAAAGCGAATGGCGAATATTGACCAGAAATATGGTCAGAACGATGACAACCAACGGAGAAGCTGCGGCGGCCATGCTGGCGAAAATAAATTGGGCCGAACCCGCGTACAGGAAAGTCGACAGTAAGAAGACTTCCAAAACGCTCAGTCCGGCCGTGCGGCCCACCACGCCGAAAGCCAGACCGATGGCCAGGTAACCCAGCACCACCGGCAGGCAGTCGCGAATGCCCGTCGAGAAGGGTCTGTTTGAAGGATTAATTCGTTCTTCCGTTTCCAATACTCACACCATTAAGGACCTGAATACGGGGGCAGCCGGGAATGGGCTGCCCTGCGGGCCGGCAAATCCGGTAATAAAAGAAAGGGCAATTATAAACAAAATTGCCCTTCTCCAGAAGATTCATTTAGCGTGCAGTCTCAGGTTAAGGCGACGTTCTTCTTCAGATCGTGGTACATGCCCGGAAGCTGCCAGACGCGCAGGGCGGCTTCGATTTGGATGCGGAACGACATCTTCGACTGTCCCCAGCGGCGATCGGCGAAATAAATGGGAATTTCCTGGAACCGATAGCCCAGCAGGGTGGCGACGTAGGCCATTTCAACCTGAAAGACATAACCGTTCGAGCGAATGCGTTCGAGCGGCATACCCTGCAGCGTCTCGCGCTTCCAGATGCGGAAACCGCCGGTGACATCCAGGATGTGCAGGCCCAAAATAGTGCGCGAGTAGAAATTGCCAAAAGCGGAAAGGCCCTTACGCCAGAACGGCCAATTTTCATCCAGCTTGCCGCCGGCGACATACCGCGAACCCAGCACGACATCGCAGCCGGACAGGGTGTGGATCATTTCGGGGATCTTTTCCACGGGATGCGAGAAATCGGCGTCCATCTGCCCAATTGCATCGGCGCCCAGTTCGATGGCGCGTTTGAAACCCTGAATGTAGGCGGAACCCAGTCCCATTTTCCCGGCGCGGTGCAGCACCTGAACGCGTCCGGCAGTCTCGATGCACAATTTGTCGGCAATGGCTCCCGTTCCATCCGGACTGTTATCGTCGACGATCAACAGGTCTACGGCGGCGTCCGGTAGAGCAAATAAAGCGGAGACTATTTTGGGTAGATTCTCCGCTTCGTTATAGGTGGGAATGACAATGATTGTTTTCAAGATAACCTCTGTTGGGCTAGCCTTCCCAACTCTGCCTTCAGTGAGGTCAAACCCTGTTTACCAAAGGCAGAAGCTTGAAGCTGATGTACCTTTAACATTAATCCCTTCTCTTCGAAGCGACCTTTCGTCCGGTCTTCTTCACTATAAAAATAAGCAAAAGATTGCTCGATGTGTTTCCGGATCTTTTCGGTCAGGACCGCGCTTTCGGCCAATGACGTGAGGAGGATGAAATTGGAACGGTCATATTGCCCCACGAAATTGTCCGGTTGGCCATCGACACGCGCCAGTTCCTGGAGCATGCGAGCTGTGGCGCGCAGCAGGTCGTCGGCTGCGACGATGCCGTAGACTTCACGGAAACGATCGATATTTTGTAATGATACCAGAAGAATCGCCTGTTGGCCTTTTTTCAGGCAATTTTCCAACTGCTCCTCCACCAGGTTGGCCTGGGGGAGCTGGGTGACCGGATCGGTGAGAGAGGTGCGCCCGGCGCGATCGATGGCGTTCTGCACCCGCAGGCGCAGTTCCTGGATGTCGAAGGGTTTGGTAATGTAATCATCGGCGCGCAGTTCGAGACCGCGCAGCCGGCTGCTGCGTTCGCGTTTTTCGGTCAGGAAGATGATCGGAATATCCCGTGTGCGGCGGTTTTCGCGCAGGCGCCTGGCGACTTCGAAACCGTCGATATCCGGCAGGCGGATATCGAGGATGACGAGTTGCGGCAGGTTCGTCTGGGCCGCACGGACGCCGTCTTCGCCCCAATTGACGGTCAAGACTTCGTAGCCCTGGCCGCGAAAATAGGCATTGAGCATGTCCGCAATATCCAGATCATCTTCGACGATCAGCAGCGTATTTTTCTCTTCCACGGGAAAAAGTGTCCTAACCGATCGGTTCTTTATAGATGATGAAATCGCAGGCTGGATCCCCCATGGCAATGCATTTGGATTCGTTGACGCGGAATTCGCTGCCGCCCGAAACCCACTTCAGGCTTTCCTGCAACAAACCTGCGGCAATGTAGCAATCCGGTTTATCGCTGTGGCGGCCGTGACAGACCGGGCAGCGGTGAATGGAATAGATAAAATGATCGTCTTTTTCTTCAACCGTGGAGAGTTGGTCGCTGATCTGGCTGAAGATTTTTGCCATGGCGGGCAGTCCGATGCGCAGTTTGGCCTGCAGCGGCAGCACCTTGAAGGCCAGATCGCCCACACCAGCCAGCGCGCCGAAGTTCCGTAATGCGTCGCTGAAGGTGGCGCGACCCGCGCGCAGCGCCAGCCCACGCCCGCCGCGCGGACCATACATTTCTTCCAACGCGCCCATGACGGCGGACAAATCTGCGAAGTCAAATTCCTTCTCGAGGTTATCGGGCGGAAGGTTATCCATCATCGTCGGCAGGTTGGCCAGGTTGAGGATGGCGTTGACACCGTTTCGCCCCATGACATCTTCGAGGGAGAGAATCATGATTCTCCCGAATTTGTTTGGATAATAAAGTCCACTTTTGGGGATGGGTTGCATGATTTTGCGCCTCAGATGAGTTTTGTCAATGCTTCGGCTGCGCGGCGCATGTCCAGAAAAATCAGACCGAGTTTTGCCTGTTCACGAGCCAGAGCAGTCAAAACCGCGTCTTCGCCGACGGACATCAAAACGACGTAACCACTTTCACCCTTAATGTAAACTTGTTCGAGTGAGCCGCGGCCTAATTCGGTGGCGATCCGTTCACCCAACGAGAGCATGGCCGCCGACATCGCCGAAACACGATCTTCTTCCACGCCTTGGGGGAGTGCGGAAGCAATGGTCAGACCGTCGACGCTGACGATCGCGCTTGCTTCGATATCCGGTGAGGAAGCCTGTAGTTCACGCAGGCGCTCAACCATTAACTGAGTTCGTGTCTTCGTCAAGGCTGCACTCCTTATTCTGAGGATAATTTGAGAGATGGAAATCTCGAGGTTTTAATCTTCTTATAAAGAAACTCAGTCTAATTTAGCACAGGGGTAAGGGCATGTCAAGCGAAGGACGGCTCTAAGGGGCGCGATTGTAAAGAGATTGAAAAGCATCCCGACATCGTCATCCGGGGCGGACGGCGGACAGGTTATAATCACATCCATCGATCATTGAAACATCCACACGAGGAGATGAGCATATGAACCATCGCAAAGTTGGCGCCGCCTGGCCTGTTGTTTTGCTGATCTTCAGCGCGATTTTGACCGCCTGCCAGCCGGCCGCGAAGGACGCCACCACCACGGTCCGCGTGGCTCGAATTCCTGTCCTGGATACCCTGCCGCTGTATGTGGCCCAGCAGGAAGGCCTGTTCGAGAAACACAACGTGAAAGTCGAAATTATTCCGGTGGCTTCGGCGCCGGAGCGCGACCAGTTGATCGCCGCCGGCCAGGCCGATGCCATGATCAACGAAGTCCTTTCCACCATGTTCGCCAACAAGCAATCGGTTCAAATGCAAACGGTTCGCTACGCGCGCACGGCCACCGCCACTGCGCCGGTTTTTCGCATTCTGGTCTCCAAGGATTCGGGCATCACCACGCTCGATCAGTTGAAAGGCGTGCCGGTGGGCGTTTCGGATGGGACGATCATCGCTTACCTGACCGAGCGGCTGCTGCAGGCCGAGGGCTTCGCCCCCGACGAGATTCAAACCACCTCGGTGCCCAGCATCACCGACCGCATGGCGTTGTTGAGCAGCGGCCAGTTGAAAGCCGCCATGCTGCCGGATCCGCTTTCGACGCTGGCGGTTCAACAGGGCGCAACCGTGATTCTGGCCGATTCCAGCCACCCCGAATACAGCTTTTCGACCCTGACCTTCAGCAAGGCGTTTTTGGATGCCAATCCGACGACCGTGCGCAATTTTCTGGCGGCCTGGGAAGACGCCGTGGCGCTGATCAACGCCGATGGCAGCCGCTGGACGAGCCTGCTCTCTGATCAAAACCTGGTGCCGGCGCCCCTGCTCGAAAGCTTCAAGGTGCCGCAGTTCGCCACCGCCGGCGTGCCCACCAAAGACCAGTTCCAGGATATGCTGTCCTGGGCCAGGGAAAAAGGTCTGCTCACCCAGGATGTGAGTTATTCGGATTGTGTGGACGGACAATATCTACCCAAATGAGGGCTCTTCGGGAGCGGATCATCCTGGTCTTTTTACCCGGTGAGTGCTGATGATCGAACTGGATCGGGTCACTTTCGGCTATGTCCGCTCTGCGCCCATCTTTCAGGATTTTTCCTGGAAGGCGGGCCGCGGAGAAGCCTGGGCCGTGCTGGGCGCTTCCGGTTGCGGCAAGAGTACGCTGCTCTCTCTGCTGGCCGGATTGGTGTTCCCCTCTTCCGGGCAGGTCTGTATCGACGGCCTGCCCTTAACCCGGCCGCGTCCGCAAACCGGCCTGATCATTCAGGATTATGGGCTTTTACCCTGGTCGACGGTGCGCGAGAATGTCGAACTCGGGCTGCGGGTGCGCAATTTCTACGGCCCGGATGGCACGCATGCTCCGCGTTCGTATGATTCCTCTTTGAATGTGAATCCGTGGTTGGATCGCCTGGGAATTCTGGAAGTGGCCGGGCAATATCCCGGGCAAATCTCGGGCGGCCAGCGCCAGCGCACTGCCATCGCGCGCACGCTGGCGTTGCGGCCGGATCTGCTGTTGATGGACGAACCTTTTTCCTCTCTGGATGCGCCCACCCGCGAGGGCTTGCAGCGTTTGATGCTCGAATTGTGGGCCGAACAGGCCCTGACGATGGTCATCGTCACCCATTCCATCGAGGAGGCGGCCGTGCTGGGCCAGCGGATTTTGCTCTTGAAGAAAGCCCCCAATCGGGTCGCGCATGTGATCGAGAATCCGGGCGCGGCAGATGTGCACTTTCGGGAGAGCGACGCTTACGTTCGCAGGGTGCGGGCGTTGCGCGAGCAGATGGAGGGTGCATGAAACGCCGCGATTTGCTGCTGGCCACCCTGGCGCTGCTGGTGATCTGGGAAATCCTGGCCGTGTTGATTCACCGACAGATCCTGCCAACGCCGCTGGCGGTGCTGGCTACCCTGGGGACCGAATTGCTGCGCGGCAACCTCACGCTTCATTTCCTCGCCAGCCTGTGGCGGGTGCTCGCCAGCACGCTGCTGGCGGTTTTGACCGCCGCGCCGGCAGGCATGCTGCTGGGACAGTCGAAGCGTTTGAACGATTTGTTTTCTCCGGTAATCTATTTGCTGTACCCGATCCCCAAGGTCGTGCTGGTGCCGATTGTTTTGCTTTTCTTCGGCATTGGTGATTTGCCGAAGATCATCATCATCTTCCTGATCCTCTTTTTCCAGATTCTGGTACTGGTGCGTGATTCGGCAGCCGGGTTGCGCCCAGAGCTGATTCAAAGCGTGCGCAGTCTGGGCGCCGGACGACGGGCATTGTTCCGCTTCGTCTACCTGCCCGCCAGCCTGCCGGCGGTTCTGACCGCGCTGCGCCAGTCGGTGGGTACGGCGGTGGCGGTGCTGTACGTGGCCGAGCTCTTTGCCACCCAACGCGGGCTGGGGTATTACATCTATCTCAACGGCAGCACGTTGTTCAACTACCCGGCCATGTACGGCGGGGTGGTGATGATGAGCCTGCTGGGATTGGGGCTGTATTTCGGGGTGGATTTACTGGAACGCCGCCTGTGCCCCTGGAAAACAAAGTCTTGAAGTGGGTTTCAGGCGTGAAGAAGTCGACCACGAAAAACGCGAAACACGCGAAAAAAAGAAGCAAAAATTACTGGCAGGGAAAAGAAGGTGAGGATAAAAAAGATGCCGCGTCGGTCTGACGCGGCATCTTGGTGAACCATGATATTAGAGCGGCAGCAGGCGCGACAGGATCACACCGGCCGCATAGGTGAAGCTGAAAAGCAAAGTGAGCTGGCCGGTTCGCGCCAGCGCCCGGTTGAGCGGTTTGCCGGAATTCTTATTGACATACTGGATCAGCTCGATTGCCATGGGCAGGGTCAGGAACGGCAGGAGCATCCACCACGAATCGACTTTGGAAAGCGTGAGCAGCAGCGGAACCAGGTAGGCCAGCAGCACCAGGAGCATAAATTCCTGGCGGGCGCCCTGTTCACCCAGCCGCACGGCCAGGGTTGTCTTTCCGGTGGCGCGGTCCGTGGGCAGATCGCGCAGGTTGTTGACCGCCAGGATGGCCACGATGAGCAGCCCGACCGGGACGGATCCGATGATGGCATGGATGCTCACCCGAACCGCCTGCACGTAGTAGGTGCCGACCACTGCCGCCAGACCAAAAAAGAGAAAGACGAACAGTTCGCCCAATCCGCGGTAGCCGTATGGGAATGGGCCGCCCGTGTAGAGGATGGCGGCAGCAATGGAAAGCAGGCCGATGGCGATCACCGGCCAACCCGAGGCCAGGGTCAGGTAGACGCCGACCAGGGCAGCCAGGCTAAACATGGTCCACATGCCGGCTTTTACTTCCGCGGGCGAGAGCATGCCGGAGAGGGTCACACGCGTGGGCCCCATGCGTTCGGTCGTATCGGCGCCTTTTTGATAATCGAAGACATCGTTGGCAAAATTGGCGCCGATTTGGAGCAGCAACGCCCCGGCCAGCGCGCCCAATGCGGGCAATAGCCGGAAAGTGGATTCTTGAAAGGCAATCGCGGCGCCGATGATGACCGGCGCCGCGGCTGCCGGCAGGGTACGCGGACGGGCGGCGAGAAGCCAGACTTTGAATTTTGGGATGGGTTTCGCAGAGATTTCCATTTGGGCGACTCCGACAAATACGCGTAAAGTATACCGCTGTTTGGATTCCGTTTGTTTAGGTTGACTTTGCGTGCTCTTAACAATTACCGGGTGCAAGGATTAAATAGAACGTTGACCGCGTGTGTGCAGAAATGGCTGAAGTGGATTACAATGGGTGGGCGTAAAAACCAGAACGGCGATCGATGACCGCGCGCTTAAGAGAGGATTTTGATGCGAAGATTGAACTTGCTGCTGGGAATTGTGCTGGCGCTGGTCGGTTTATCCGTGTGGATCAAACCGGCGGCGGCGCAATCCGGCCCGGCAGATGAAACATTTATGGGTGATCCTTTATGTCTGCCGGAGGCCTATTCGCAAAATGGCAGCAACTGCCTTTCGATGGGCCCTTCCCAGACGGTTACGCAATTGGACCAACAGGGTCTGTCGATCCCGCTGCGCCCGCTGCCTGCGACCCACCCGGATCCCGGCCTGACCACGGTGGATATCGGTTTTGCCAGGATCAACCTGGAAAACAGCGAACCGGCCCCGGTGTATGCCACGCTCGAGGATGCAGTTGCACAATCGAATCCAACCCGGTACATGGAACCGGGATTCTTGCGCTACGTCTCGTACATCAACTCGCAGGACGTGGATGACAGGACCTTCGTCCAGCTTTCCACGGGCGAGTGGGTGCGCGCCGGCCGCGGACGCTATTCCACCTTCCAGGGCCTGGAATTTCGTTCCACACCGCGCAACAATTTCGGCTGGATCATCGACATGGCGGATGTGCGCAGCGGACCGGGCTACGCAGCCCCTGAAACCGGCATCAGCCTGCCGCGTGAAACGGTCGTGCAGGTGTACGAAATCGTGGAGCAGGACGGTACGAAATGGTACCGCATCGGACTCAGCCAGTGGGTCGAACGGCGCTACATTCGGATCGTAACCGTCAACACGCAGGCGCCCGAGGGCGTGGATAACAACCGCTGGATCGAAGTCAATCTCTACGAAGAAACGCTATCGGTGTACGATAACGGCCAACTCAAATTTGCAACGCTGATCACCAGCGGGCAGGAGCCATTCTACACACGTCCGGGCCTGTTCCATATCTACAAGAAGCTGGAACGCGAAACCATGCGCGGCGCGTTCGAAAGCGACCGCTCGGATTATTATTACCTGCAGGATGTGCCCTGGACCATGTATTATGACGAGGCCCGCGCGCTGCACGGCGCCTACTGGCGGGCCGTGTTTGGTTACCCGGGCTCGCACGGCTGCGTGAATCTTTCGATTGGCGACGCCCATTACCTGTTCAACTGGGCCAATGAAGGCGATTGGGTGTACGTCTGGGATCCATCCGGGCAAACGCCCACCGATCCGGCTGCCTATGGCGCCGGCGGAGCTTGAAAAAAACGCGGACGGTGAATTCACCGCCCGCGACTTTTTAGACTCTAGGGTTGTAACGTCAATTCGAGGCTGGTCAGCGCCACCGTGCCGGGGATGCGGCCGGTGCTTTCCTGACGCAACACCAGGCGGGCATCCGTCTGCTGGCTGACTGTGTAGGGAATGGCGACGTCGAATGGGGTATGGCTGAGGTCGCCGGTCGGGAAGACCAGGTCCAGAGAGGTCGAACCCACGACATTGCCCTGCTCATCCACCAGCTCGAGGATGAGCGGATTCTCGTTGACCGGGCGCACCAGGGCCGTCACCTGCAGGACCCCGCCGCTGATGACCTGGCCTTCCAGCGGCGCGCGTACGATGTAGGCCGCACGCGAATAGCCGGACTGAAAGATCTGATCGTCGCCCATCTGAATCAGGATGAGATCGGTGGAGGTCAAGGCAGAAATGCGGTTGAACTGGTCGCGGGTGCTGATGACCAACCGGGCCAATTCGGCGGGCGCCTGAAGTTCGAAGGTGATCTCCGGCGCGATGGAAATGCTGCGGCCGGTGTAAGCGCTGAAATTCAAACGGGTTTGAAACAGGTCGCGGCCATCTTCGCCGATCAGTTCAACCCACACCATGCCGTCCGCGCCCGTCATGGCGCTGGCGTTGATGGTCAGCGGCGATTTGACCTTCGAGAACAGACCCGGGCGGTGGATGAACATCACGGCTTCCGGTGGTTGGGGAGTGGGCGTGATGGTCGGTGTCCGCCGCCGCCAGGGGGTCTTGGTCGGGGTGGGACCGTCTGTCGGGGGCAATATTTCAGCCGGCGGGACCGTGGCCTGAGGGGTGGCGGTTTCCGCGACGGCCGGATCCGGATTGGACGGATCTTCCGGAATGGATGTGGAGCTGGAAATTTCATCCGTTGCCTGGGGCAGATACCCGGCGTTTTGGGTCTGGGCCGCGATTTCCGTCCGCAGGGCCGGCGGGGTGAGCAAGGGCGCCCCCTGCCGGTTGGCGTTGCAGCCGGCAACCAGCACCAGCCCGGCCGTGATGAGGAGGATCCAGCCGCTTTTTCGAAGGATTGAGGATGGTTTCATGGGTTCAGTCTACTTCCGGCGCAACCCGGGTCATCAGGGTGCGCATGGCGCGCTCCCGTTCGGCCTGGCTTTGAGCGAGAAAATGGATCAAGGCGTAATTCATTCCGGCATCGCGATAAGCGCGGATCTGCGCGGCGACCTGGGCGGGATTGCCGGAAAGCGGTGTGGCTGGGTCAGGTGAATCGCCGAAGCTCAGGCTCAAACGCAGGCAGACGGTGAAGGGCCTGCCCGCGGCGATGAAGGGGCGCATGGGCTGCAGCAGGCTCGCCAGATTCTCCGGCGAGGTGTGATTGGGATGCCAGCCGTCGGCCAGCCGAAAGGCGCGTCGGGCCGCGGCGGGTGAATCACCCGCCACCCATAGGGGCGGACCGCCGGGTTGAATGGGCGCGGGCGCAAAATCGATATCTTGAAAGTTGTAATACTCTCCCTGAAAAGACACCGTCCGGCTGCCGCGCCATAAGGAGCGCAGCACCCGGATCGATTCATCCATGCGCCGGCCGCGGTTCGAAAAATCGCTCCCCAGGGCTTCATATTCGCCGCGCGACCACCCCACCCCACAGGCCAGCATGGCGCGCCCGCCGGATAAGACGTCCAGCGTGGCCATCTGGCGGGCCACTTCTAACGGATTGCGCTGCGGCAGCACCAGGGAGGACACGCCCAGGCGTATTCGAGAGGTCAAGCCCGCCAGGTAGGCCAGCGTGGTGATCGATTCGAGCAGGGGACTGAAGCGTTCCGCATCGGCTTTGGGAAGCGCGATGTGATCGGTCGTCCAGACGGAATCGAAGCCCATTCCTTCCGCCGCCAGGGTGGTATCCACCGTGGCCAGGCGTCCGGAATGGGCTCCATAAGAGGGTAACACGACACCAAATTTCATCATTTTTGCATCGCCAGCACGCGGTCGATGGCCTGGCTGAGCTCATCGAAGTCGACCGGTTTGGAAAGATAACCATTTGCACCGGCGGCCATGGAGGAGGGTTGTCCCACGGCCGTTTCCGTGGCCGACAATACCAGTACCGGTATATGCCGGGTGTCGGCCTGATTCCGCAGCGCGCGGATCAGAGTTACCCCATCCATTTCATGCATATTCATGTCTACGACGATGACATTCGGTTGCTTTTCACATGCCAGCGCGATGGACCGCTTGGGAGATGGACAGATCAACACCTCGTAGCCCAGCAACAGCGAGGTTTTCTCCAACAATTTCAGCGACATCGCGTCATCATCGACATAGAGGACCAGGGTCATACTTCACCTTGGATCAGAGCTGGTAAATCTCTCCATACTTGGTCTGGAGATAGCGGATGTAAGGCTGCGGATTGATCCTGGACCCGGTTATTTTCTGCACCAGTTCCTGGGGTTCGTACTTGGAACCGTAAACGTGGACGTTCTTGCGCAGCCAGGCCAGGAGTTGGCTGAATTCGCCGCGGGCGAGCTGATCATCCAGATTGGGAAGATCGCGCTGGATGCATTCCCACAACTGGACCGAAACCAGGTTCCCCAGAGCGTAGGTGGGGAAATAACCGAACATTCCGCCGGCCCAGTGGACGTCCTGCAAAACCCCGACTTTGTTGTTGGGCGGGGTGATGCCCAGATACTCATGCATGCGTTCATTCCAGGCTTCGGGCAGGTCTTTGACATCCAGACTGCCTTCGATGAGCGCAATTTCCAGCTCCAGGCGCAGCATGATGTGCAGGTTATAGGTGGCTTCGTCGGACTCGGTGCGAATGAACGAAGGCTCCACTTTGTTGATGCCTTTGTAGAAGGTCATCAAATCGACGTTGCCGAGGATTTCGGGAAAAGTCCGCTGAAATTTCGGGTAGAAATATTTCCAGAAAGGCAGCGAACGTCCAACCAGATTTTCCCACAGGCGGGATTGGGACTCGTGAATGGCCATCGATGCGCCTCCGCTGAGGGGGGTGCGCCGGTAGGCCGGGTTGACGCCCTGTTCGTACAAGGCGTGCCCGCACTCATGCATGGTGCTGAAGAGCGCCGAACCGCCGTATTCCGGCTCGAACCGGGTGGTGATGCGGACGTCGCCGGTGCCAAAGGCAATGGTAAAAGGATGCGCCGATCGATCCTGGCGGCCGCGTTTCCAGTCGTAGCCAAAGCGGGTGATGACATCCACGCCGAAATGCCATTGTTTTTCCTCGTCGAATTTCTGGCGCAGGAAGTTGTCATTGACCTGGGGGCGCTCATGAATGGCTTGCAAAAGGGCCACCTGCTGCGGGCGCAGCACGTTGAAGATGGCCTGAACATCCGCCGTCTTCAAACCGGGCTCGTAATCGTCCAGGAGAGGGTCGTAGATATGATCATACGGTGTAAACAGCCCGGCGTATTCCTGGCGCAGTTCGATGATTTTCTTCAGATGGGGCATGAAGAGGGCATAATTGTTCTCAGCGCGGGCGCGGGCCCACACGCTCTGGGCCACCGTCGTGACGCGTGCGAACTCGGCCACCTTCTCACTGGGGACGCGGGTATTCTTCTCGTAATTATGGCGGGTCACCTTGATGAGGCGGGCTTCGTCTGAATCGGGATTGAGTTGGTCGATACCGGTAGAAAGGTCGTCGAGCAATTTGCCGACTTCTTCCGAGGTGAAGCGCGTATGTGCCAGACCCGAAAGCGTCGCCAGCGCGTCGCCACGGTCTTCCGATCCGCCTTCCGGCATGTAGGTCTGCTGGTCCCAGCTCAAAACGCTGGTGGCGGCGGACAGGTCGGCGACTTCGTTGAGGATTTTTTTCAATTGATCGAGTTGAGGTTGCATCGAGAGCAGTCCTTTTAGAAAAAATGAACCTGACGATGCCTTGCCAGAAATTTGTTTTGGCAAGGATAAGAGCTATTTTATTCCAAATCGATCCCGGTATGCAAATTTTTAGGCCGGCCGGGGAGATAGCACAATTATAAGGTAAAAAAAACGGGCGGCATTTGCCGCCCGCCTTCTTTCAGATCGAGAACTTGGTGACTCAGGCTACTTTCCAGCGCAAGGTTTCGCCCTTGAGTGCAGCCACGACTTCGGTGGCGATGTCATGGGCAGCCCGACCCTGGGCTTCCATGGTTTGCGCGCCGACGTGCGGCGTGCAGACGACGTGCGGGTGGCTGACCAGGGCGGTCAGGCCGGGCGGTTCAGCCGTGAAAACATCCAGGCCGGCCGCGGCAACCTTGCCGGTTTCGAGCGCATGCAGCAGGGCATCCTCGTCGATCACACCGCCGCGCGCAGCGCAGACAATGCGCACGCCGTCTTTCATCTTGGCGAAGGCGTCTGCGTTGAGCATTCCGCGGCTATCGGGAGTCAGCGGAATGTGCATGGTGATGATGTCGGATTTGGCGAGCAGTTCATCGAAGGTCGCCGGCGTTCCGCCGCGCTTCTGAATTTCGTCCGCCGGGATCAACGGGTCGTAACCCAGGACGTCCATTTCGAAGGCTTTGGCGCGGTTCGCTACGGCCACGCCGATGCGGCCGAAACCGATCACACCCAGGGTCTTCTTGTAGAGCTCACTGCCTTCGAATTCTTTCTTCAGCCATTTGCCTTCCTTCATGGTGGCGTCGGCGCGCGGGATATCACGCACCACCGACAGCATGAGGCCCATCGTCAATTCGGCGACGGAGACAGTGGTAGCCAACGGCGAATTGACCACGGTGACTTTGGCTTCTTTGGCGGCTTTCAAATCGATGTTGTCCACACCAACGCCGGCGCGACCGACCACCTTGAGATTCTTGGCGGCAGCGAACACCGCCGGGGTGACCTTGGTGCGACCGCGTACGATCAGGGCATCGTAATCGCCCACGATTTGAAGGAGGTCGTCTGCCGAAATGCCCTTCTTATCGGCAACTTCGGCCGAGGCGCGTAAAATGGCGATCCCATTTTCTTCGAGTCCATCCGTCAACAGGACTTTCCATGCACTCATACCAATGTCTCCTTATCGTTTCACTTGGTTTGGGTTTCTTGTGGGGTACCTTCCCCCTCACAGCGGTGTTCGGGTACTTCTTCGGGGTGACTGGCTTCGTATTCCAGCCGGCGCAGCACGGCCAGACAGGCTTCATCCTCGGGGGTTGGCCGGTATTGGGTCGTAAACCAGGCTTCGATGATCTCCTGCGCCAGGGCTTCGGTGGTGGTGCGCAGCGAAAGACACAGCAGATTGGCGTCGTTCCATTGGCGTGCCCCGCGCGCGGTTTCCGCGTCTCCGCACAGGGCGGCCCGGATGCCGGGTACCTTGTTGGCGGCCATGCTGACGCCGGTCCCAGTCCAACAAAAAAGGATGCCCTCATCGGCTGCCCCGCCGGCCACATCATGCGCCACGCAGGCGGCCACTTCCGGCCAGGGAACGCTGGATCGTCCGGTTGGGCCGTAGAAGATCACGCGGTGTCCATCGCGTTTGAGCAGTTTCAGCACCGCATCGACAACGGGTTTGCGTTCATCTGCGCCCACCGAAAGCCTCATCGAGTCCTCCGATTATTTCTATTGTGCCATAGAAGAGGTCACATTTTCAAGTGAGTTTATTCCATGCCGTGTGTAAGGTATTTGCCTGACAATTCAACTCCGGAAGAAACCGGCGGACACTATTCGTAGCGCAGCGCTTCGACGGGTTCCAGCCCCGCAGCGCGGTTGGCCGGATAAAGGCCGAAGAAGAGGCCGACGGCTGTCGAAAAGAGGGTTGCCAGCAAAATGGAACCCAGCCCAACCTGGGGGGTGAAAGGTGTTCCGCTGGCGGCTGCGATCCGTCCAACGATGAAGGCGATCAAATACCCCAGGCCGATGCCCACCAGGCCGCCGGCCAGGCTCAGCAGGGATGATTCAGTCAGAAACTGGATCAGAATATCGCGCCGGCGGGCACCGATGGCTTTGCGCAGGCCAATTTCACGGGTGCGTTCGGTCACCGAGACCAGCATGATGTTCATGATGCCAATTCCACCCACCAGCAGCGAGATCGCCGCCACGCCGCCCAGGAAGATCGTCAGCACGTTGGTGATCGTCTTGGCGGTGGTAACGAAATCCTGCTGGCTGAAAACTGTAAAATCATCCTCCCCAAGCTGGGTGCGGTGGCGCTGGCGCAGGATCTCCGATATCTCATCGCTGGCCTGTTGGACCGTATCCGGGCTGGTGGCCTGGACATAGATGACGTCCACCCGGTCGCGGTTGGTGCGACGGATGAGACGAGCCGTGGCAGTGGTCATGGGCGTTAACAATACATTGTCCTGGCTGCCGAAGGTGCTGCCGCCCTTGGATTGCAACACGCCGATCACCCGGAAGGGCTGCCCTTCGACGCGAATGGTCTCGCCGACAATACCATCGTGCCGGCTGAAGAGTTTATCGGCCAGGTCGGGACCTAAAACAGTCACTGACGCGCGGGCCAGCATGTCATCTTCGTTGATGAAATCGCCTTCGGTCAGTTCGTAATTGCGCACTGTTTGATAATCGGGAGTGATGCCCATGATACTGGTATTGGTCGTCTCACCGGAGAAGCTTACTTCGGCATTCCCCTGGATGACCGGCGCGACCGCCGCGACCGAGGGAGCCTGAAATGGATCGGCAATCGCATCGGCGTCTTCCAGGGTCAGAGGTTGCTGGTTGCGGACATTCCCCTGCGTATTGCCGGAGAAGACAAACAACAAGTTCGAGCCAATACCGCTGATCGAACCGGTGATGGTGTTTTGCGCGCCGGCGCCCACCGCCAACATGGCGATAACGGCCGCGACACCGATGATGATGCCCAGCATGGTGAGGCCCGAGCGCATCTTATTGGCGCTCAGGCTTTCGACGGCCTCGTGAATTGCCTGCAAGAAGTTCATGACGCCGCCTCCGGTTCGAGCACTTTGCCGTCCTTGATGCGGATGGTGCGTTGGGTCTGGGCGGCGATGGCGGGATCGTGTGTGACGATCACCACCGTCGTGCCACGCTCTTTGTTGAGGGTCAGGATCAATTCCATGATTTCTTTGCCGGAGTGCGAATCCAGATTGCCGGTGGGTTCGTCCGCCAGCAGCATGGCCGGATCGTTCACCAGGGCGCGCGCAATGGCGACGCGCTGCTGCTGCCCACCCGAAAGCTCGGTCGGCCGGTGATGAATGCGATTGGCCAGGCCGACTGCCACCAGCGCCTGCCGGGCGCGATCGGTGCGGCCCTGGGTAACGCCTCCGTAGCGCAGCGGCAGTTCGACGTTGGCCAGTGCGGTCGTTCGCGATAGAAGATTGAAGCTCTGGAAAACAAAACCGATTTTCCGGTTGCGCACGGTCGCCAGCTGATCATCATTCAGGCTGGAAACCAGCTCGCCATCCAGATAATATTCGCCGCTGGTTGGCCGGTCCAGGCAGCCGAGACAGTTCATCATGGTCGATTTGCCCGAACCGGATGGCCCGGTGATGGCGACCACCTCACCGCGGCGAATTTCCAGGGAGGCGCCGTTCAACGCGTTCACCTCCATTTCGCCCATGCGGTAGGTCTTGGTAAGGTTGATCGCGCGAATGACGACCTCGTTGTCGCTCATTGTCCCCTCATAAAACCACCACCAGACATGTTGTTCAGGAACGAACTGGGTGGGTTGAGAATGACTGTATCGCCTTCCTTGATATCTCCGGAGGCAATTTCGCTGTTGGTGTCGGCGGTGGCGCCCAGTGTGATTTTGACCGCCTGCGGCTTGCCGTTGACAAGTTTATAGACGACGCGCTCGCCGTTCAAAAGGCGCACGGCGCGGTTGGGGACCGTGATGACATCATTGAGTTGTTTCACAATGACGTTGACGGCCGCGGTCATGCCAGGTCGAACCGCCTCATCGGCATTGGTAAGCTCGATGGTGACATTAAAATTCACCGCGCCGGCCACATCGGTGCCCACCCGGCCCACCTGGGTCACTTTGCCGGTGTATTCCTGGTTGGGGATGCCATCGAACGTCAGGCGGGCTTCCTGGCCGACCTGGATGCTGTTGATGTCGATTTCAGGGACCTGAACGTCGACGAGCAGATGGCTGAGATCATCGATGCGCACGGCCATGCTGCCCATGCTGACCTCATCGCCAACCATGGAGTTCAATTCGGTGATCGTTCCGGCAAATGGAGCTTCCAGGCGCGCCAGGTCGATGGTCGCCTGGAGGGCTGCCACATGCGCTTCGGCTGCCCGGACTTCGTCTGGATCAGCGCCGTCCTTATAGCGGTCGTAGGCGCGTTGAGCGTCTGCCACCTGAGCTTCGGCCAATTTGACCTGCGCATCGGCTTTGGTCACTTCCTCGGTATCCGGCAGCCCGACCAGCCAGTTCAGGTTGGCCAGCGCGTGGTCGCGATCGCGTTTGGCGCCGGCCAGCAGTGTGAGCGCGTTGGCGCGGCCGAGATCGTTATCGGGCTTGCTGGAGAACAGGTTGTAGAAATCCTGCGCTTTTTTCACCTTATCTTCCGCCAGGTAATAACTGGCGCGCGCGGCTTCGATGGTGTCGGAAGAGGCCCGCCCATATTGTTTGCTGGTTCGATTTTTCTGAGCATCTTCGAGCGCGGTCTTCGCGTTCAATAATGCCATTTCAGCCTGCGAGGCGGCCACGTTGGAATTTTTCAGATCTTCAAGGTTGCGCTGCGCCGTGACCAGATCCGCTTCGGCCAGGATGACATTTTGCGGCAGCGAGCCCTTGGACAGGGATACCAGCACCTGACCCTGCTTGACCTTCTCATCCAGTTTGACCTTGATGGATTCGACCTGCCCGCTGGTTTGCCAGGCCAGCACGGCACTCTGATTGGCGCGCACGGTGCCGGTGGCGCCGACGATGGCGGTCAGGCTGCCGCGTTCGACGACTGCCGTCTGGTAATTTTGCGAAGCGGCTGCCTGGGCATTGCGATAGCTACGGTAGAAGAGAAGAGCCCCGACCAGCACAACCGCGATAATGACGAGGGTAATGACGGTTTTGCGTTTCATTCCGTTAATTCCTTTTCCAACTGTTTTTCATTCGAATGCGGTAATTCGTGATTCCAGGGATAGAGTACATTCACCCGGGCCAGCACCACGGTACCCAGGCCGAAAAGCACATAGATCACCATGAACAGGCCCCCGATGGCTGGCAGGATGGTGAACGGATACAGCACGAGGACGGCCATCAGAAGATGAATCGCCGGCGAGCTCTCCGGCCAGCCGGCCAGAGCGGCCAGCCAGGCGCCAATGCGCAGCTCGAGCGCCACCATACCGACCACACTGGCGAGTAAGACCAGCGCGAGAACGACCATGGCAAAGGGGAAGGTGCCGCTGCCCACGGCGGAACTGAGAACAATGAAGAACACCAGCAAGCCGGTGAACAATCCCAATAAAGCCGCCCGGATCACACCCCCGCGTCTGGCGGGTGCGCCGCCGATGGAACGCAGCGTGCGCGGCAAGAGAAAATAGATCACCAGGCTGGTCAGGAAAAAGCTGAGCATGCCCGCCAGATTGGTCACCAGAACGGGTGTGCCGGCCCAGTGCTCGCGCATGAGGGTTGGCAGGTACGAACCTTGCGGAAGCTCCACCCAGCGCTGCCATTTGAACAGCGCCGAGGCAGCCAGAATGGCCAGGTCCGCCGCGAACCATAAGAAGGCAAGCCATCGTTTTTGTTTCATCATCACCTCAAAGAACGCGATACCATCCCACTGATGCCCAGCAGTGCACCGGCGGCCAACGCCAGTATTCCGACCCAGGCGGTCAGCCCAAGGGAGTTGTTGAGCGCCGCCTGAACGCTGCTGCTGCCGTGGGTGTAGGCTGCCAGCGCCGTGCCGGCATCGAACAGACTCGCATACAGCACGTTCAAGAACCCCGGACCGGAAGCGCCGGATTGAATCTGGGCACTCAGGGTAAGCAGCGCCGGCCCGCCCAGCCAGAGGCCCACAACAAGCAGCGTCAGGCTGGCAGCGACGTGCAGGCGTTGCTGATGCTGGCGGCGGCGCTTGAAATTGGCGCACGCGCGACCGGCCAGCCCGCCCGGCAGATCGGTCTGCGGCAGGGATTTGAGCAGACGGTCGAGATCATCCATTCTCATTCTCCATCGATTGGCGCAGCAGCGTTTTCGCCCGGTGCAGGTGAACGCGCACGGTGTTGACGGGCAATTTCAGCGCGCTGGCGATTTCTTCATAGCTCATATCCGCCTGGTAACGCAGCACAATCACTGCGCGATAGGCCGGTGTCAGTTGCTGCAGCGCACGGGCGAGCTGTTCGCGGTCCTGCAACGCCAGCAATTGGCCCTCAGGTGATGGCGCATCCTGTGCAATCTGGTCGGCGGACTCATCCAGCCCGGTGTCGTCCAGCCAGCGTTGCGTCCGCCACGAATCGCGCAACTGGTTGACCGCGATGGTCACCAGATATGGAAAAAGCGGCCGGTCGTCATGATAATGAGCCAAATTGCGCCAGACCCGCCAAAAAGTCTCCTGCAGCACCGCTTCGGCTTCGCCGTCATCCTGGCACAGCCGCCGGATGGTACGAAAAAGGCGTGGGGAATTGGCCTCGATCAATTCCTCGAAAGCCAAATCATCTCCCCACTGGGCCCGGTGGATCAGTTCCTGTTCGGCGGCGAGGCTTAACGACATAGGTCTACCTGTTACACGAAGCCGCGGCGAAAAAGTTACATCCTGTTGAAAAAGTCATCAAAAAGGACAGCCTGGATAACCCTATCATATCATTTCCGTGCGGGTTACCGGTAAAGAGGCATAAGGTATAATCACCTTCGCATGAAAATCTTCCTGCGTTACTTCGATTCGGTCCTTCTGGCAGGCGTGCTGTGCATCCTGACGTTGGCCAACAGCGTGTATATGCCGGCGGATTTTACCGAACGTGTGCGCAGTTTCACGCGCGGCATCGAGTTCGATTATACAAGTTGGGAATGGAACGCGATTTTCCTAAAACTCGAACAGAGCGCGCTCGGCGCGCAGCGTTACCTTTCGGTCGCCGATCAATCCCGCACGGTGCAGGATTGCATGTCGTTAATCTCCGAGCTGGACGATACCCAAAGTCAAATCGAAAAGATCTACGCCGATCCCACAGTAACGGACCCGAAAAAGACTGCCCACGATCTGGTCATCCAACAAACCGAGCTGCAGGCTCGCCGCCGGAAACTCGAACCCATCTGCGAATCGATCCTCCAGGAAGAAGCCAGTCAGGCGTTGGCCGAAATGGGATTGACGCTTGGCGGCCAAACCCTGCCACCGCTGCTGTATCACGTTTCTCCCCTGCCTTTGGCCCTGATTATTTCGCCCCGCAACACCATCCATCAGGATGCCCTCATTTCACTGCTGCCGGATTTGACGCTGGAACAGATCACGGAGCTCGAAAAACGTGTGGAACAGAACCTCGGTGTTTCAGCGCTGGTCACCGAAATTGGCGGGATGGGCACCTACCCTCCGATGGTGCAATCCACCTCCGACCTGGCCTGGGTGAGCGATACGATCATCCACGAATGGACCCATAATTTTTTGGATTTCCGCCCGTTGGGTTGGAATTATTCGACGACCTCCGAGCTGCGTACGATGAATGAAACGACGGCTTCGATCGTCGGCGGCGAGGTGGGGCGGCTGGTCATGCGTGAATATTATCCCGATCAGGTTCCACAACTGGATTTTGTCGAAAAAATTTCACCGCCGGCCTGGATGCGATCCAGTTCTGTGACTCAGACTTTTGATTACCGCGCCGAAATGCACACCACGCGGGTCAGGGTGGATGAACTGCTGGCTGAAGGGAAGATCGATGAAGCCGAACAATACATGGAACTGCGGCGGCGTTTCTTCTGGGATCACGGCTACCAGATCCGGCGTTTGAATCAGGCCTATTTTGCCTTCCACGGGGCTTACGCCGATGCGCCGGTGGGGGCTTTTGGTCGCGATCCGGTTGGCCCGGCGGTGAACCAACTGCGCGCCGAATCATCGACCCTGGCCGATTTTCTCAACCGGATATCCTGGCTGACGTCCTTCGGTAAATTGCAAAGTCTGGTGAAAAGCACGCCAAACTCGAATTAGAGATCGGCGCCCCCCGGGCCGCCGCCGGAATCACTGCCCAGATCGGGCAATTCCCGTTCGATATCATCCGGGCTTTGCCCGGATTCAAGGCGCGAGACGACTTCGTCGAATTCACCGCCCATGTCTTCACCGACTTCATGGCTCATTTCGCGCATCATCTTCCCCAGCGCGCGTGGATTATCATCGATGGCGGCCAGGTTGGCCGGGTCAGCCAGATTGGAAAGCCGGTTTTCATCCGACCGCCCAACGCGAACCCTGCCGATGCGCCGTTCCACGTGGCTGCTCTGGCAGTGCGGGCAGGTGACGGGTTTCGTCCCATATTCAGAAAACTTCATAAAGAGCTCGAAGCGCCTGCGGCAATCGAGACAACGATATTCATAAGTCGGCATGCACAATCCTCCGATATTTGTTCGTCCCTAAATCAATTATAATCATGCTACTGTTAGAAATTTGTAGATTTTCGAAAGATGGAGCCGGCGCTTTTCACTTATGGAATCAAACGCGAGCAAGGCGACCCTGGATTTCAACCTGCAAAAACCGCAACCGCTTTTTATCGTAATCTCCGGGCTGTCCGGGGTCGGGAAGGATGCCGTGATCGAGGAACTGCTCAAGCGCGGTATGCCCCTGCATAAAGTGGTCACTGCCACCACGCGCGCGCCGCGAGTCAACGAACGCGATGGAGTGGATTATCATTTTCTGACCAAAGAACGTTTTCAGGAAATGATTCAAAACAACGAACTCATTGAATGCGCCCTGGTGTACAACGATTACAAGGGCGTTCCACGCCGGCAGATTCAGGATGCCATGGCCAGCGGCCTGGATGTGATCATGCGGGTGGACGTGCAGGGTGCGCGCAAGTTCCGTGAATTGATCCCGGAAGCGCTGCTCATCTTCATCACGCCGGCCAACGAGCAGGACTGGCGCGAGATGCTGCTGGGGCGCCGGACCGATACGCCCGAGCAGATCGAACGCCGCATCACGGCCGCGCCGGGGGAGCTGGCCCTGCTGCCAATTTTCGACTATATCGTCACCAACAAGCGCTGCTGCCTGGGCGAGACGGTGGATAAGATCATTTCGATCATCACCAGCGAGCATATGCGCAATCCGCACCGGAAGGTCAATTTATGAACAACCCTTATTCGGGAACAAGCGAAGGCCCGGTCAACCCCCCGCCTCAACCCATCGTTCGCTGGCGTTTACCGGCTCAAAAACCGTACGTGACTTATTTCTTGATCGGATCCTGCGTCCTGGTTTATCTGGCCCAGGTGATCGCCAAAGCGCTCACCGGATATGATATTCCGGCGCTGTACGGCATGAAAATCAATGAATATATCGTGGCCGGACAGTACTGGCGGCTGATTACACCCATGTGGCTGCATGGATCGGTGGCGCATATCTTCTTCAATATGTACGCGCTGTTTGCCATCGGGCGTGGGCTCGAGCAACAATACGGCCACCTGCGCTACACAATCCTGTACATGGTCAGCGGTTTTGCCGGGAACGTGATGTCGTTCTTACTCACGGCAAACCCCTCCCTGGGCGCTTCCACGGCCATTTTCGGCCTGGTCGCGGCCGAAGGAATTTTCATCTATCAGAACCGCAAGTTGTTTCGCAATGCCAGGGCCATGCTGGCGAACACGATCGTCATTGTGGTGATCAACCTCGCCATGGGGTTGATGGGCAGCGTCGATAACAACGGCCACCTGGGCGGGCTGATGGGCGGCCTCCTCCTGGCGTGGTTCGGCGGTCCGCTCTGGAAAGTGACCGAGATCCCGGGTGGGTTCGAACTGGTGGACCAGCGCGACAGCAACCTGACGATCCTGGTCGGAGCGGCAGTGACGCTGCTCTTCGGGGTCATGGCGTTTCTGATCAAATAAGCGAACCTTCTGGTATGTTCCTTCAAATATTACGCGATAATCCGCTGCTGCTGCTCTTTCTGGTGGCAGCCATCGGTTACCCGCTGGGCCGGTTGAAGGTCGGCGGCGCCAGCCTGGGCGTAGCCGCGGTGCTGTTCGTCGGCCTGGCATTCGGCGCGCTGGATCCCGATCTGAAACTGCCCGAGGTCGTGTACAACCTGGGACTGGTGCTTTTTGTATACACGATCGGCTTGAGCAGCGGTTCGATATTTTTCGGTTCGCTGCGCCGGCAGGGCATGAAGACCAACCTGCTGGTGGCGGGTATGCTGGCGCTGGCCGGCGGACTCGTCGCCGCCGCAAAGGTGATTTTTCAAATCAAAACACCCCTGGCCGCCGGTATGTTCGCCGGCAGCCTGACCAATACGCCGGCGCTGGCCGGCGTTCTGGAGCATGTGCGCGCGACCGCGCCGGCTGCCCTGGTCGATCAGATGACCGCCGAGCCGGTGATCGCCTATTCGCTGACCTACCCGATGGGCGTCCTGGGCATGATCCTGGTGATCTACCTGCTGCAGCGGTTATGGAGGATCGATTATCACGCCGAAATGGAGCGGGCGCATGAATTCGGCGTGGATCTTGAACCGCTGGACAGTTGCACGGTGCGCGTGCAGGCCGATCAACAGGCTTCCATCGCAGAACTGGTTTCTGGCAACGATTGGGATGTCATATTTGGCCGCCTGAAACATGCCGGACAGGTGCATCTGGTGAACGGCCAGGACCACCTGGCGGTGGGCGACCTGATCAGTATGGTGGGACGGCGCGACGAATTGGAACGGGTGGCGGCGGTACTGGGCCAACCGGCGGCAGAGCGGCTCGAATTCGATATGCGCGTTTTCGACCGGCGGCGGGTCTTTGTTTCCGATCCGGAGGTGGCCGGCCGCAAACTGCGTGATTTGCACCTGGGTGAACGCTTCGGCGCCATCGTCAGCCGGGTGCGGCACGGCGATCTGGAGATTCTGCCGCACGGTGATACCCTGCTGGCGCTGGGAGATCAGGTGCGCATCCTGGCGCCGCACAACCAGTTGACGCCGGTGGCGAATTTCTTCGGGGATTCCTACCGGGCTGTCAGTGAGATCGATGTGTTGGCCTTCGGACTCGGGGTGGCGCTCGGATTGCTGGTAGGCATGATTCCCATTCCACTGCCCGGGGGCGTGACCCTGCGCCTGGGACTGGCCGGCGGAACGCTGGTGGTTGGGCTGGCGCTGGGCGCGCTGGGACGCACCGGCCCGATTATGTGGGAAATTCCCTACAGCGCCAACTTGACCCTACGCCAGGTGGGCCTGGTCCTGTTCCTGGCCGGCGTGGGTACGCGCGCCGGTTACGCTTTTTTTTCGACCCTGCGACAGGGCGACGGTTGGCTGGTTTTGGGAGCCGGCGCGGCAATCACCTGCATCACCGGGCTGGCAACCCTGTGGATGGGGCACAAGGTGCTGCGCATTCCGATGAGCCTGATGGTGGGCGTGCTGGCGGGGCTGCAAACCCAACCGGCTGTGCTGGGTTTCGGCCTGGAACAAAGCGGGAATGAACTCCCCAATATCGGTTACGCCACCGTTTATCCGGTGGCCATGATCGTGAAGATCCTGCTGGCGCAGGTGCTGTTGATCCTTTTTCTGTAACCGGGTCATGTGACCCTCACAGTCTCCCAGGCCCAAAGACACCCCGCGAATGTGAAGGCGGGGCGTTTTGTCAGGCAGCCTGTTTCGTTACACTAAGTAACGAATAAGGAGATATTTATGATAAACAATATTATTGATACGATCCCACCCCGGGTGGAAGAGGTATCCCCTGATCCACAACCAACCGCGCCAGCAACTCCGGCGCTGCCAACGATGAAGGAGCTTGCGCCGCTCCTGGCACCTTACCAGCGCGCCGACACCCGCAAGGCCGTCTGGCAACTGGTCAATACCCTGGTGCCTTTCTATGCCCTGATGTACGCAATGTATCGCAGCCTGGAATTCTCTTATTGGCTCACCCTGGGCCTGGCGATTCCAACGGCCGGTTTACTGGTGCGTCTGTTCATTTTCTTTCACGACTGCGGGCATAACTCGTTTTTGCCCTCCCGCCAGGCGAATAAAATCGTCGGGTTTCTGCTGGGCGTGCTGGTCTGGACGCCGAGTGAGCATTGGTGGCACGCGCATGCCATCCATCATGCCACCAGCGGCAACCTGGATAAACGCGGTATTGGCGATGTGACCACGCTGACCGTGAAAGAATACCGCGCCCTGCCGCTGATTCAGCGCATCGGCTACCGGCTTTTCCGGTTCCCGCTCATCATGTTCGGCCTGGGACCGGTTTTCACCTTTTTCATCCTGCACCGTTTCCCCATACCCAGATTTGGTCGTAAAGAAAACATGAACGTACTATGGGCTGACCTGGCCATCGTGGCGGTCGGAGCGGTCAGCAGTCTCCTGTTGGGTGGCTTTTGGAATTACGCCAGAATCTTTTTACCCGTGTTGTGGATCGCGGGCATGGGCGGCATCTGGATGTTTTACATCCAGCACCAGTTCGCAGGCGCCTACTGGGCGCGAGATGACCAGTGGAATTATGTCGCTTCGGCGCTGTTGGGTGCATCCTATTACAAATTACCCCGGGTTCTGCAATGGCTCTCCGGCAACATCGGCTTCCACCAGGTTCACCATCTCAGCCCGCGCATCCCCAATTACAACCTGGAGGCTTGCTACCGCGAGAATCCCCTGATCCAAAAATATTCGCAGGTCATCCGTTTCCGGGACGGGTTTCAAACCGTACGCCTGGCTTTGATCGATGAGGGTAACCGCAACCGGATGCTCAGCTTTCACGATATGCTCTAACGCATAAAAATAGAAGCAAATGGGGCGGCAATCCATCGACTGCTGCCCCGGTCATTTACATCACAGGCTGCGAATTAATCGGCGGCTGGTTGGGAGGCGACCTTCTCACTGGCCGGCTGCAGCCCCAGGTTCGCGTTTTGGATACGGTCCCTGGCCTGTTCTTCGATCTTCAGGATGGTGGGGATCATCAACCCCACCACGCCCATAAAGACAGTCAACCCGCCGGCCAGTATATACCAGGAGCGTACACCCAGGTACTCGCCAATGGGGGCTGAGATGGCCATGCCCAGGGGCGACATGAGCCCGGCCAGGCTGGTGATGAGGGTGAACATGCGTCCCTGCATTTCAGGCGCAATGGAGGTTTGGAAGATGGCAAACAACGGTCCGTTGGCCAGCGACAGCATCACACCGGTGATGGCCAGGCCGACCAGCGCCAGCACATACAGATTGGCTGGCGCCAACCCGACCAGAAGAATCCCTGCTCCAACGCCAATCACTCCCAATAGACTGGTGATGATGCGACGTTTGAAACCGCCCCAAACGCTGAGCAGCAGTCCACCGGCCAGCAGTCCAATTCCCTGAACGGATTCCAACCAGCCGAGTTGAAACGCGCCACCCTTGAAGTGGTCGGTGACCAGCAGCGGAAGGAAAGCGCCGGTGGGGGAGAGGAAGAAATTGATCATACAGGCCAGCAGCATGACTCCCAGTAATCCGGGCCAGGCAACCAGATAACGGATGCCCTCCTTCACGTCGCGCAGCACCTGTCTCGGAGTGACGGTGGCTTCGCTGTCCGAGCGTACTGGCTGCGGAATATGCGCCAGCGCCAGGGGCAGGATGGCAATGGCGGCGGTGACAATGTCGATCATGAGCACGGCGAACATGGGCAGCGCCATCAGCAGCAAGGCGCCCAGCGGCGGCGCTGCAATGCGCAGCAGGCCCTGCAACGCCTGGTTGGCGCCAGAGACGCGGGCGAGATGCTTCTCGGGCACCATCAGGCTTACCGACGCCTGCATGGCCGGCCAATGGAAGGATCCGCCCAGCGAACGCAGGAACAGCGCCACGTAGACATGCCAGATTTCGACATGACCGGTGGCGAAGAGTAAGACCAACCCCAGCGTCACCAATGCAACGCTGCCATCGGCGATGATCATCACCCGGCGGCGGTTCCAGCGGTCCACCAACGCGCCGGCAAATGGCCCCAGGAAGACTTCGGGCAGCATGGCGACCATCGATGCCGTCGCCAGCACGGCCGCCGAGCCGGTTTTTTGCGTCATCCACCACACCAGTGCGAACTGCACCAGCGCGCTTCCAAACAGGGAGAAGGCCTGCCCGATCCAGATGGGGGCAAACAACTTCAGCCAGCCCTTTGATTCTTTTGAAGTTTGAGGAATTTCTGTGTTCGTCATCGGATTAAAACCAAAGCCATCCAAACCGGGAGATCACTTCCACAGCCGCGTCCAGTCTGGCTACGGGAGCCCGGGGGCTATTATCCTTTCGATCGATTGTGTGCTTGACTTGATCGGCTGACCGGCAGCCGGAATGATCCGGGAAGGTTATTCGATAAAGACTTCGACGTGCTCGCCGTCTTCAATATCCGTCACGTCGACGATCTGGCCGACCTCGCCGGAATTGATGAAGGCCATTAACTCGTTCACGTCCAGGCCTTCGACCTCGGGCGAAAACTTCATACCCATCTTCACACCCGCCGAGACCATGTTCAGCGGCAGGCGCACATTGACGCGGGTTTTGCCGGTGTTGGTGTCTGTGACCTGAACGCGAAACCACTTTCCGGGCCGGCTGGGTATCGACGCCGATGCGGGCGTCTTGGGCGCGCTGGGGGAAGGAATTTCTTCGAGGGCTTCGAGAATCTGCGCCGCCTCGGTCGCGGAGATCTTGCCTTCCTGAAGCATTTTTAAAACACGCAGGCGTTCTTCTGTCTGTACCATGGTTATGCCTTCCTGTCAGCAGGATTGGGCTCAACGCTATCGGCGGTCTTGACGCCGCGAAGCTGTTGTTGAGCCTCTTCCGAGGTAATTTTGCCCTGGGCAAGGTCGTCCAGAATGCGCATCCGGTCTTCCGCGCTCAGGCGCGTCACCGCAGGCTGCGGTTCTTCCCGCCCGGGATCAAAACCCAGCGCGCGGATGACTTCGTTGAGCCGGTTGCGCAACGTCGGATAGGAGAGGCTGAGCTCTTCTTCCATGCGGTTGAAGCGCCCTTCGCAGCGGATGAACGTGAGCGCAAATTGCATCTGTTCGGTGGTGAGGTTGGCAAAGGGATTGCGACCCTGGCTGAAATGGCCTTCGATGGTCGTATCGCATTGCGGGCAGTAGAGGCGGGTCACGGCCAGTTCGTTGCCGCAGATCGGGCATTTTGTCAAAATTGAATTCATGCGTTCTCCATTCTGGTCAAACGATCAGCAGCCGGAACCTGGGGGAACGAGCCGGGGTGAATGAGCCCAGGCCCTTCCGGGAAGCTTTTTCGTCTTTCGCTGTCATTCTAGCACGAATTCCAGAAATGTCAATATATAAATTCAATATTATTCAACTATTTTGCAAATTATTGAATAATATTAATGTTTGACTTCAATATTTATTGGTCGGACTTATCCCGCTCTGAAAATACAAACCAGTTCCCTTTCCGGTGCAGTGAGTCCTCGGGCGCGCGGTCGTAATAGATATCGAAGATCCGCCCATCCTGGACCCGAACGCGAAAGAAGAATCGTCCGACGCCCCACGAACCCGCGCGCGAGGCATGCTGAAGATGAGCCGGGATCATGTTGCGCGACATACGGCCACGCCGGCGAAAATCCTGCCATTCAGCCAGCATTTCGATGATCCGAAGATCCTCGCCGCGCCAGCAAAACCCCTGAGGGCAGTCGGGTTTCTTCTCCAGCAAAGGCGGCTGGTCGTAGCGCACTTCGATAGGCTCATCGATAAAATGCAATGGATGATCGTTCATGGTTTCATTGTAGAATTTTTTTCGGATTTTGAAAACCCGGAGAATCCAGACCCAGACAAAATTCCGTGTCTGACCGGGATGAGCGCGTTTCAGTTGTGATATACTTTTAGACAAGTGATGTAATCCTTCATTTTCTGATGCCAATTACGATGGATGGGTCGTATGAAAACATTGCTTTTGATGCGCCATGCGAAATCGAGTTGGAAACATCCCGAGGTCAAAGACCACGAACGCGGCCTGAATAAACGCGGGAAGAAAGATGCGCCGCGGATGAGCAAACTATTGGTCGACAATGAGCTGGTGCCGCAACGGATTCTGACCTCCACCGCCGAAAGGTCGCGCGAGACGGTCGCTGCGGTCATCGAAACGACAGGTTTTAGTGGCGAGGTATCCTTTCTTGATTCGTTGTATATGGCAGAACCGGAAATTTATCTGGAATTATTGTCCTTGATGCCGGATGATCTGGAACGCATCCTCATCATTGGGCATAATCCCGGGTTGGAAGGATTACTGCAGATCCTCAGCGGGCGCGTCGAATCTCTACCCACCGCAGCCATAGCCTACCTTTCGCTTCCGATCCACAGTTGGAAAGATATCCGGGCCCATGAAGATCCCGGTGAATTGATTGCCCTCTGGACACCGCGTGAATTGAAGGAAGAAAAAGAAACCAAACCGGCCAAGGAAGACAAAACTGCTAAACCGGCAAAGGAAGAGAAGGTAGTCAAGGAAGGCAAAGAGAAGAACGGCAAGGGCTCGAAAGGAAAGAACACGGGTTCGAAAAAATAATCCGGATTCGACAGGATGAATAAAGCTTAAATCCATTCGTTCGGAATCCGAATAGAAGGGGAATTGAAAAGTCGTATGGAGAACATTCATCGCGAACAATTCGATGAAAAAGTGCTGAAATCCAGCATCCCGGTGATGGTGGAATTCGGCGCGGTATGGTGCGGGCCGTGCAAACGCATGGAACCGGAATTGGAGAAATTGGCGCAGTTATGGAAAGATCGCGTGCGCCTGGTTCATATGGACATCGACGAGAGCAGCGATCTGGCGGTCAGCATGAATGTGATGAGCGTTCCAACGATCATCCTGTTCGTCAACGGGGAAGCCAAACAACGCGCCATGGGATATCAGCCCATGGATCGCCTGGTGCAGAAATTCGAAGCTTACCTTTGATCCATCGAAAATCGAGGTTGAATAGAGGCCTCGATTTTTGTTTTAACATTCGAGAACGAAGAAGAATAGCCACAGAGGACACAGAGTTCTCAGAGAGGAATGTTCGAAGGAAGAGAAACGATCGATAAGATATGAAATGGATGATGTTTTACTTAACCCTCTCAATTTTCTTATCTTCCTCTTCCTCTGAGCTCTCTGTGATCTCTGTGGCACGTATTTCCCATCTGCTCCTGGAAGGAAATGTGGAATGATGGCGGCTCAAAAGAAACCCTTTGGCCTGTGGCAAAGCCCGTTCTCCGCGGAAGCGCGCGCCGGGCGCATCCGTTTGCAGGACGTGCGCTGGGACAGACAGACCGGCGATCTAGTCTGGCTGGAACGCGGCCCGGCCGGGACGCAATTGATGATCCTGCCGGCCGGCGGAGAGAGACGAATCTTGAGCGCCGTATTTGAAATCGGCGGCGGGGTTGGCTACGGCGGGGGCGACTTCGATGTGCAGGCTGGAACGGTGATCTTCGTCGGGGAGGGGCGGCAGCTTTTCCGGTTGGATACGGCCAGCGGGGATGCGCGGTCGATCACACCCCCGCTGGGTGCGGTGGCCTCCCCGGCGCTATCACCGGATGGCCGGTGGGTGGTATTCATTGCCAGCGACGGCGAAATGGACGCGCTTTACCGGGTCGATGCGCAGGGCAAGCAGGCGCCTGACCGGCTGGCCTGGGGCGCGGATTTTTACATGGACCCGGTCTGGCATCCCGCGGGCGACCGTCTGGCCTGGGTCGAGTGGAATCATCCGGACATGCCATGGGATGGCTCGAGAGTCGTCCTGGCCGAGCTGGCCGGTGAACCGCCCAGGATCGTCCGATCCAGTGTGGTGGCCGGCGGCAGCGACGCGCCGGCCGGGCAGCCGGCCTTTTCACCGGACGGGCGCTGGTTGAGCTGCCTGACGAATCGCGGCGAATGGGACCAACTGGTGCTGGTGGATCTTTCGCGCGGTGAGCGCCGCGAACTGGTATCGGGAGATGGGGTTGCATTGGTCCCGCCCGCCTGGGTGCAGGGACTCCGCTCCTATGGCTGGTACGGCGACAGCCGGCGTCTGGCCTATTTGCGAAACCAATCCGGCATCCATTCCTTGAATATTGTCGATTTGAGCGGGAACAGTCAGGCCGTGAACCTGGATGGATATACCTGGGCCGCGCAGTTGAGCGTCTGCCTTCAGGAAGATAAGATTGCGCTGGTTGCCTCCGGTTCCGCGTACCCCGCCCGGCTGGTGGGCATTGATTCAAACGGATTACAGGTCCTGACGGGCGGCGCCGATTCGATTCAAACCGATTATTTCGCGCCTGCCCGGCCGTTGGATTGGATTGGTATGGATGGCGGCGTGGTTCACGGGCTGTATTACCCGCCGACCAACCCGGATTTCACCTGGGAAGGGCTGCCCCCGGCCATTATCCGCGTCCACAGCGGCCCGACCCTGCAGGCCGTGGCGGAATTCAACGAGGAGGCGCAATATTTCACCTCGCGCGGTTTTGGGTGGCTGGAGGTCAACTATCGCGGCAGCACGGGCTATGGGCGGTCCTACCAGCGTGCGCTTAACGGCCGCTGGGGTGAGCTGGACGTGCTGGACACAATTTCAGCCGGAGACGGATTGGCGGCGGCAAACCTGGCGGACGGAAACCGGCTGGCGCTGTATGGTTCCAGCGCCGGCGGATATACCGTGTTGAATACCCTAATCCGTTATCCGGGCCGGTTTCACGCGGCGATCGACGCCTATGGGGTCAGCAACCTGTTCAAACTGGACGAGGACACCCACAAATTCGAGCGTTATTCAAATGCGCGCCTGATCGGTCCGCGACCGCAGGCCGATTCGAAATATTACGATTGGTCGCCCGAGTTTCACGCCGACGCCATTCGAGACCCGCTGGCCATTTTCCAGGGGGATGCAGATCGGGTGGTGCCGAAGAGCCAATCGGAGGCAATCGTCGCTGCCTTGCGGCGCAACGACGTGCCGCACCTGTACCGTCTGTATGCGGGCGAGGGGCATCGCTTCCGCAAGCGTGAAACCCGGCTGGATTTCATTTTGAGCATGGAGCGGTTCCTGATTGAACAATTATCCCTGGCAGGTTAAGGTTTCTCGGAACATCATCCCGAGGCCAGTGGAGGGCATTGGATGTCACGGGCAAGAATGCAGGTTTTGATCATTCCTTTTACGCAGGAAGGCGATGCAGCAAAATATTGCATTCTTCGGCGTTCCGATATGTTAATCTGGCAGTTCATCGCGGGCGGCGGCGAGGCTGGAGAAACACCCCTCGAAGCCGCAAAGCGGGAAACATGGGAAGAAACCGGCATCAAGGAAAACACCTTTTTCTATCCGCTCGAATCGACTTGCAGTATCCCCACAGAGAACTTCTCGACGAAATCCAGAAAAGAATGGGGAGTCGATTGTCTGGTGATTCCCGAATACTCATTTGCGGCAAGAGTGAAAACAACCGATATCGTTTTGTCCGCGGAACACAGCGAATATCGCTGGGTGGATTACATTCCGGCCATTCAGTTGCTCAAATTTGATAGCAATAAGACAGCTTTATGGGAACTCGATCAGAAGATCAAGCAGAAAAGGATTTGAACCTGGCAATCGAGTAAAAATACCCACCGGGAAGCTTGTTCTCTCGGTGGGTACCTCTTTATTATTCATTTACGGTATGATCCGGGTGGATCGATGCGAAACGATCCGCAGTTATTCGGGTTTTTCTTCTTTCAGGTGAGTGTCCGCCAATTGTTCGAGGATGGCAATGACGGCCGAATTATCCAGGTCGCCCATGCCCAGAGTCGACATGGCGTTGAAGAGCTGGGCGTTGACCGCCGTGCTCGGCATACTGACGCCGTATTCGCGCGCGGTTTCGAGGACGATATTCAGGTCTTTGGCCTGCATGCGGGCCTTGAAACCCGGTTGGCGGTTGCCGGCAAACAGACGTTGGGGTTTTACATCCAGCGTCCAGCACTGGGCAGCGCCGCCCTGGATGGCCTGAATGACCTTGACCGGGTCGGTGCCGGTCTTTTGCGCTAAAACGAGCAGCTCACCCATGGCTACCATCTGCGCGGCCACCATGATCTGGTTGGCAGCCTTGGCCACCTGGCCGCTGCCGGCCTCACCGACGTGGGTGATGGTCTTGCCCATCGCCGCAAAGATCGGGTGCACCGTTTCCAGGGCCTCGGCCGGCCCGCCGACCATGATGGTCAGGGTGGCGTTGCGCGCGCCGATGTCGCCGCCGCTGACGGGCGCATCCAGAGCAGCCACGCCCACTTCGGCCAGGCGACGGGCAACCTCGCGCGCCGTGGCCGGTTTGATGGTCGAATTATCGACGTAGATCATGCCGGCATGCGCGCCCTGTAAAATCCCGTCCGGCCCGAGGACGACCTTCTCGATATCCGGCGAATCGGGTAAATTGGTGAACACCACGTCCACCTGGTGGGCGACTTCGGCCGGGCTGAAGGCCGCGGTTGCGCCTTCGGCGACCAGTTCATTCACGGCAGCCCGGCTGCGGTTGTGCACCACCAGCGGAAAGCCCGCCTTGAGAATGTTGCGGGCGATCGATTTCCCCATCAATCCCAGACCGATATATCCTACCTTGAGCATATTCCCTCCACGCTATCGATGAAACTTGAGAAAAAGGCTTTTTTATCGACCACGAAATGCACGAAACACACGAAAGAAGAATGATGGGAATCAATCGGAATTTATTCTGTAAAGCTTTTTTCTAGTTCCGTGTCGTTCGTGGATATCGGGGTCTTCTCCGCAGCGCGAATCATACTATAAAATCCACGCGCAAAGCGACCTGTGAAAATCACCTGCTCTGGGAAAGAAACGCCCGCCTTCGAGTGAAAGCGGGCGTTGTGTGCAGCAATGAAGGATTACAGACCGGCGGCTTTGCGCAGAACATCGGCGCGGTCGGTGCGTTCCCAGGTGAAATCGGCATCTTCGCGGCCGAAATGACCGTAGGCGGCCGTCTTGCGGTAGATCGGGCGGCGCAGGTTGAGATCGCGAATGATGGCGCCGGGACGCAGGTCGAAGTATTTCTTGACCAGTTCAGCGATCTCATCGTCGGGGACGGCGCCGGTGCCGAAGGTTTCGACGTTGATGCTCAACGGGTGCGCCACGCCGATGGCATAGGCGACCTGCAGTTCACAGCGCTCGGCCAGGCCGGCAGCGACGACGTTCTTGGCGACCCAGCGGGCTGCATACGCGGCCGAGCGGTCGACCTTGGTCGGGTCCTTGCCCGAGAAAGCGCCGCCGCCATGCCGCCCCATACCGCCGTAGGTATCGACGATGATCTTGCGGCCGGTGACGCCCGCATCTCCCATCGGACCGCCAATGACGAAGCGGCCGGTGGGATTGACGAAGACCTTGAGTCCTTCGTCGCGCAGACCTTCGGGGATGACCGGCACAATGACATGCTCGAAGACGGCTTCTTCGATGTCGTGATGGGATACTTCCGGGGAATGCTGGGTGCTGATCAGGGCGGTATCGACGCGAACGGGTTTGCCGAAGTGGTATTCCACCGTCACCTGCGATTTGCCGTCCGGGCGAAGCCAGGGCAGTTCGCCGCTCTTGCGCACTTCTGCCAGGCGGTGGGTGAGCTTGTGCGACAGGTAGATGGGCATGGGCATCAATGTGGGGGTCTCATTGCAGGCAAAGCCGAACATCATCCCCTGGTCGCCGGCGCCGATGGATTCGACCTCGGCCTCGGTCACCTCGCCTTCCTTGGCTTCGAGGGCTTTGTCCACGCCCATGGCGATATCGCCGGACTGGCGGGCAATGGCCACCTGGACAGCGCAGGTATTGGCGTCAAAACCCTTCGCGCTGTCGTCATAACCAATTTCGCGGATCGTCTGGCGAACGAGCTGGTCGTAGTTGAGAGTCGCATTGGTGGTGATTTCGCCCAGCAGCATCACGAAACCGGTCTTGGTCGCGGTTTCGCAGGCCACACGCGAGCGCGGATCCTGCTCGAGGCAGGCATCCAGCACGGCGTCGCTGATCTGATCGCACAGCTTGTCAGGATGGCCTTCCGTCACCGATTCCGAGGTGAACAGATATTTGGCCGAATTCATAAACGAGGTATTCATCCAGTGTCCTCCAAAAAAAGAATTGCCCCATCTGGATAGGAGGGGCAATTCTATATCATCGATTCGCTTCCCTCTCATCTTCCAGAACTTTCTGCCGGAATTGGCACCTTGAAAAACCGTTTGGTTTAGCAGGTTGCCGAGGTTTCGTCGGGCCGGTCCCTCCACCTCTCTGGATAAGAGCGCCATCTGGGGCTATATGTGATTAGGCAGCAGTTTATCACAAACCTCAACGGCTGTCAAAGGTCGCTGTAAGAGCCCGAGTCAAAGGGCTCCGGGATCCGAAACAAGGATGAAAGTCCCTATTCGCCGGAGCGTTTGACCTGGAAAGTATCAAAATCGCGGGCCACCGTGGTGTTGGCGAACACTTCCTGGGCTTCCTGCTGGACATCCTTTTCGCGGTAGCGGCGGGAAATGTGCGTGAGCAAGAGCTGGCCCACCCCGGCGCGCACGGCCAGGTCGGCTGAACGGCGAGCTGTGAGATGGCCAAATTGTTTGGCCATATCCGCTTCCTCATCCAGATAGGTCGATTCGATGATCAGTGCGTCCGCGCCGCGGCAGAATTCCACCAGGCTGTCGGTCTCGCCCGAATCGCCAATCACCACCAGGCGCGTGCCGGGATGGAAATCCCCCAACACTTCCTCGGGTTGGATGATCCGGCCATCCGGCAGGGTGGCGGGCCGGCCATCCACCAGGTCGCGCCGCCAGGGGCCGGGCGGAATGCCCAACGCTTCGGCTTTATCCGGCAGGAAAGGCCGGCGCCCTTTTTCATCGAACACATACCCCAGGCTTTCGGCTCCGCGGTGGTGCACCGGAAAGGCCGTGATGGTAAAATCTTCACCTTCGAAATACAGGCCCGGTTCGATGGCATGCAGCTGCACCGGCATGGGCGGGCGCGTTCCGCGCAGCACCACGCCATACAGCAGTTCGCGGATGCGATCGATGGCGCTGGCGGCGCCTGCAATTTCAAGTTCTTCGATCGATTCCCAACGCATGAAGGTAGACAGCAAACCGGCCAGCCCGAGGATATGGTCGAGATGGCCGTGGGTGATTAAAATACGGTTGAGGCGCTTGAATCCGATGCCGGATTGCAGAATCTGGCGCTGGGTTCCTTCGCCGCAGTCGATGAGGAATCGGTATTCATCGTGCTTGACAACCAGCGCGGGTAAATTGCGTTTCGCCGAAGGCGCGGATGCCGATGTGCCAAGAAAAACGACTTCGAACAAGGGCTTGGATGATTCCTTTCAAGAAGTGTGCCTTATTTTACCCCAAGTTGCATCCGCCCGTTGGAGCAATTAAAGGCCCAAGCGAGTGTACAATTGGATTCGATGCAATAACCCAAGGAGGATCGCCATGGAAGTGTTGAGCGTCCGGATCGGAAAACCGGAAGACATGAATTTTATACTGGGACAATCCCATTTTATCAAGACCGTCGAGGATATCCATGAAGCGCTGGTCGGCGCTGTCCCTGGCATCCAGTTCGGGCTGGCTTTTTGCGAAGCCTCCGGAGCGTGCCTGGTGCGCTGGAGCGGGACGAACGCAGATTTAATCGAGCTGGCCAAAAAGAACGCGTTGGCCATCAGCGCCGGACACAGTTTTATCCTCTTTCTGGGGGAAGGCTTCTACCCCATCAATGTTCTCAAAACAGTCCTCAACGTGCCGGAAGTGGTCAACGTATTTTGCGCAACGGCCAATGATACCGAGGTCATTTTGGCTGACAATGGCCAGGGACGCGGCATTCTGGGCGTAATCGATGGAGTCGCGCCCAAGGGTATCGAAGACGAAGAGGGGATCGCCTGGCGTAAAGGACTGCTGCGTAAGATCGGTTATAAACTTTGACCAGTGATCTGGCAGGACTCTTGCATGGGAACTTTCGCGTCATCGCGCTCGTCTAAAACAAGACGGGTCAAGCCGACCTGTCTGGTATTGTTTCAACACGAAGGAGCGTTCTTATGAAGAAGGTTTTACCCCTGTTCCTGGCGTTGGTTTTTCTCCTCTCGGCCTGCAGCGGTTTGCCCTTGCCGGGTGGTTCCACTGCCCCGACTTCCGAATCGGATAGTGATATGGCCACACGCGTGGCCAGTATTCTGACCGCCATGCCGACCGTCACCGGTCAGGCGCCTCAACAAGCCGCGCAGACTCAAACGCTGCCCACTCTGGCCCCCTCGGCCACCCTGGAGGTGGCGACTACCGTAGCCACGCTCACGCAGCCCGCGCCTACCGCAACCACCGAGGCTCCGCAGGGTACGCCAACCGAAAACCTGACCCCCGTGGCGACCTTTACGCCGCAGGGCGGAGCCACCCAGGCCCCAACCGCGGTGCCTTCCGGCGATGATCCACGCGCAAAACTGGGCAAACCGGCCTGGACGGATACGATGGACGGCTCCGATAACTGGCCGACGGGCGACAGCGATTTCACCAAGATCGACTTTTCCGGCGGCAGTCTGCAATTGACGGCCCTGAAGACGATCGCTGGCTGGCGGTTGACCTGGCCAAAGATCGGCGACGCTTACATCGAAATGTCGGTGCGTTCGGGCAATTGCAACTCCAATGACTATTACGGCATCATCTTCCGCGTGCCCGATCTGAACGATCCCGATCAGGGCTATCTGTTGAGCGTCAGTTGCGACGGCAAGTACTCTTTGCGCCTGTGGAACGGGCGCGAGGGCACAAGCGGCAAGATGACCACGCTCATCCCCTGGACGGCCAGCGACAAGATCGTTTCTGGCGCCGATCAACTCAATCGGGTGGGCGCGATGATGATCGGCGACCGGTTGCTGGTCTATCTCAACGGCTCACTGATCAAGGAAGTCAAGGACAGCACCTTCAAGGAAGGTTACTTCGGCGTCTTTGCCGCGCAGGGCAAGGAGCAGAAGGAATTCACCATCCGCATCGAAGAGATGAGCTACTGGAACAATCCGCAGCCATAACCAGCGGAATAGGATAAATTACAAGGGCTGGAGGTGTAAGTGCCTCCAGCCCTTTTGATATCCCATGAGTATGGATTAAAGGATTTTCGAAACGATTTCGATGCCGTTCAATGCCATGTGGTACAGGAAAGTGGCGTGCAGAAAATCGCCGGGGTGGGGCAGGGCGCCCTGTTGGCGGGCGATGTCGACCGGATAATCATAAGTGGCCACGCAGTTGGCCGGAACGATCACACGGCGCTGGATGTGTTTGGCGTTGGCTTCCAGGCGCAAGTGCATGGCCATCTGGTAGACGCACAGGTCGGTGCAGTCGCCGACGACGATATAGGTCTGGATCTCGGGATGGTCCTCCATCCAGGCCGCCAGGGATGTATTCAACCAGGAGTGAATGCTGTTCTTCTTTATGGTGGTCATTTCGGCGTAGAACGGCAGCGCCCGGATGGCATCCACGGCTTCGGATTCTTGTGTGCCGCGAACGCAATGGGGCGGCCAGGCCTCGAACTCGAGCGCATCCGGCTCGTGGGTGTCCTGGGCGAGGACGATATGGCGAATGCCGCGCGCCCAGGCGCGCTTGAACAGGGCCACGCACGCGGGAACGATGTCGTTGACGCGCGGGCTGGCCAGCGGCCCGACCGAACAAAAACCATTTACCAGATCGACCGAGATGACCGCCGCCTCACCTGGAACGGGCGCAGCCTGTTCCAGGGTTTTCTCGGGTAATGCAGACATCCATTCATCTAAATAAGCCAGGAAAGATTGTCCTGTGGATTCCAGATTTTCGGACATGTTCACGACTCCTCGATTTGTAGTGATCCGCTGTATGGCGCTTTGACCAGCGTGTTGTTGTGCTTTGTGTAAAATCTACACAAATTGTACCTGCTTCGGCGCACCTGTCAAGTGCAGGCCAAAAACGGCCGGAGGATGCGGCGCGGTATGCTAAAATTGAACTCTATGGACGAAGCAGAACGGACAGCCTGGCTCATCCGCCGGCTTGGTAATGACGCCAACCGGGACGATTTGATTCTGGAATTGTGCCGGCTCGAGGGCTGCACCTGGCAACAGGCAGAGGCGTACATCGAACTGGTCGAACAGGATGAAGCGCCGCATATCAACCGCCGCAAAGGGCCCGCGCTGCTGATTCTCAGCCTGGGCGCGCTGATCATCGGACTGTGGCAATCCGGATCGGCGTACTATCTGCTTTTTTATCCCGTGTTATCTCGAATCCACGAGCGTTTTACGGTGTGGGTGCTTTTGCAAAGCGCACTTGCCGTGCCGCTGTTTGTGCCGCAATTGATAGCCGGGTTGGGGTTGGGGGTGGCCGGGTTGATCGGCATTATTCGCACGCTGGATAGCATGCGGCATGACTGAAATCGGAGAAGAGCAATGCATGATCCAAAAATAAGCGGTGAACGGGTCTTTCTGGCGCCGGTTGCGCCCGAGGACGCTGCCCTGTGGGCAAAATGGCTGAACGATCCGGAAGTCACCCTTCCGCTGGGGGACGAAGCTTACATTCTGTATGGAGCCGAACGGGCGCAGATGGATGTGCGCGAAACGGCCGAGCGCCAGGGACGCGTGTTTACCATCCTGGAAAATGAAAGCGGGCGCGCCATCGGGCGCTGCCTGCTGTTCGACGTGAACCTGGTAGATCGCAGCGCCATGGCAGGTATTTTCATCGGTGAAAAGGACTGCCGCGGCAAGGGCTACGGTCGGGAGAGCATGCGCCTGCTGCTCGATTTCGGTTTTAACCTGCTCAACCTGCACAGTATCATGCTGGGCGTGTTCGCGTTCAACGAGCCCGCCATCCGTTGCTACCGCAGCCTGGGCTTTCAGGAAATCGGACGGCGGCGGGACGCGCGCTGGATCTGCGGCAAAGCCTACGACGGTATCCTCATGGACCTGCTGGAGGACGAATTCCGGGCCCGATTTGCCAGCGTGGTGCGGGTTTAGGAATTAACCGCCGGGCCGCAGGATCTTGAGTTCGAACTGCGGCCAGACCACGCGCAAAACGTCTTGCTCGCCGCTGAACTCGAGCCGGTAGACGCAAAAAGTCATTCCCCCACGCTTGAGGTCCGGCTGTTGGATCAGGCGCGCCTGCCAGCCGTCGCCGGCGTAACTGCCGTCCGGCTGCGGCAAGCCGCCCAATTTGGTAAAGTATTCGCGCAGCACCCATTCCGGCAGGCCACGTAATTCGCGAGTGATGGTTTCGATCATGCGTTTCAGCGTTTCATCGAACAGGATCCGGCTTCGAGCGGCAATCGGATCGAGGCCGGATGAGATTCTAACTCAAATCGAGAATCATTGAGTAGAATGAAAGTACGGTGATGGGGGTGATGGATGAAATCGCAGCGCCGGCGATTTATTAAAATTCACAGATAAGTGCATTTGAACTCAAAAGGAAATATGGAATGGATGCCAGTTTACGAAAGTCGAACATTTCTGTTTTGAGCATCATTTTTTACATTCTGGCCGGGATCATGGGACTGGTGACGCTGGTCCTCCTGTGGGGCGTGATCAGCATTCCCGGCGCGCTGGAAAACATCAGCGCCACGGCCGGGATGCTTGGCCTGGGACCGATCGCGGGCATGGTTCTGGGCCCCATGAAGGGTGTCCTGATCAACGCCGGCATCATCGGGGTGATCGTGATGGGCGGGCTGGCGGGACTGCTGTTCGGCTTCGGGCGGCTGGTCGCGCGGCAGGCCGGGTTGATGGAGCGCGTGGCGCAGTTAGAGGAAGAGATACGCGCGTTGAAGGGATAAGCGTTTGTATTCCTGTGTTAAAATTCTCGCATGGCCAACCAAATCTACTTCGCTGACAATTTATCCATCCTAAAAACGCTCCCATCCGAGTCCATCGACCTGATCTACATCGATCCGCCCTTCAACACGGGGCGGGTGCAGGCGCGCACCCAGATTCAGACTGTGCGTGACGAGGAGAACGGGGATCGGGTGGGTTTTCAAGGCCACAGCTACCGCACAGTTTCGCTCGGCGAGCGCGCCTACCACGATCAGTTCGACGATTACCTGGGCTTCCTCGAGCCGCGCCTGATCGAAGCTCGGCGGCTGTTGAAGGCCAACGGCAGCCTGTACTTTCACATCGATTACCGCGAAGTACATTACTGCAAGGTGCTGCTGGACGGCATCTTCGGGCGGGATTCCTTCCTGAACGAGATCATCTGGGCGTACGATTACGGCGGACGCACCAAAAAGAAGTGGCCGGCCAAACACGACAATATCCTGTGGTATGCGAAGAATCCGCACGATTATATTTACAACCTGGAAGCCATCGAGCGCATCCCTTACATGGCGCCCGGGCTGGTGGGACCCGAGAAGGCCGCGCGCGGCAAGCTGCCCACGGATACCTGGTGGCACACCATCGTGCCGACCAACAGCCACGAAAAGACCGGCTACCCCACCCAGAAGCCGCTGGGAATCCTGCGCCGCATCGTGCAGGCTTCCTCACCCCAGGGCGGGGTGGTGTTGGATTTCTTCGCCGGCAGCGGCACCACCGGCGCGGCCTGCCTGGAGTCGGGACGCCAGTTCATCCTGATCGACGACAATCCCCAGGCGCTGCAGGTGATGGCGAAACGCTTCGTCGGCTGCGACGCCATCGAATGGATCGGCTATGACCCCACCCAAACAACCACCCCTGACGCTGGATGAAATTCTGGCGCGCCTGAACGCGCTGGCCGACCCGCGGAACGTGGAAGGCCAGCGGCGGTTTGGCATTCGCCCGGCCCATCAACTGGGCATCTCCATGCCGGCGCTGCGCGGGCTGGCCAAAGGGCGCCAGCGCAGCCATGATCTGGCGCTGCAGTTGTGGGCGACCCGTATTCACGAAGCGCGCATCCTGGCCAGCCTGGTGGACGATCCGCAATCGATCACCCGCGAGCAAATGGAAGCCTGGGTGCAGGATTTCGACTCGTGGGACGTGTGCGATCAGGTGTGCATGAACCTGTTCGGCGAGCATCCGCTGGGATTGGAAATGGCACGGACCTGGCCCCATCGGCCCGAAGAATTCGTCCGCCGGGCCGGATTCGTGCTGATGGCCGTGCAGGCGGTCCACCGCCGGGATCTGCCGGACCAGTCTTTCCAGAATTATTTCCCTTTGATGCTAGAATACGCGAACGACGAGCGTAATTTCGTCCGCAAGGCGATCAACTGGGCGCTGCGCCAGATCGGCAAACGCAATGCCGCCCTGTGCCAGGGCGCCATCCAGACCGCGCAGCAGATGCTGGCCATTGAATCTCCCAGCGCGCGTTGGATTGCCCGGGACGCGCTGCGCGAACTCGAAAAGCCAGAACGCATTCGATGATTTTACTTTCAAGGCGGCCAAATGACACCCTCTGATTTGAACCCTGAATTTCCGCTGTTCGAATTCGATCCCGACCCCGCGGCGATCCTCAACCCGCAGGTCAAATTGCGCCTCGAAAATCCGCCCCAACGCTGGGTGCTGTGCTTTTTCAGGGAGGTATTGGACTCGTTGGCTCAATCCGGCGAGCTGCGCAAGGTCGGCGAGCTGCGTTCGGAGGCCGGCGCCAATCCCATTTACCAGGTCGAGCAGGACGGAACCAGCCTGCTGGTCATGCACCCCGGGGTGGGGGCGCCGCTGGCGGTTGGCTTTATGGAAGAAGCCATTTCCTGCGGCGGGCGGCACTTCATTGCCTGCGGCGGCTGCGGGGTGCTCAAACGCGATATTGCCGTCGGTCACCCGGTGGTGATTACCTCGGCGGTGCGCGACGAGGGCACCTCGTATCACTATCTTCCGCCTACCCGCGAGGCAGCGGCCAGTCCCGCGGCCGTGGCAGCGTTGGAAGAGACCCTGCGGAACCGCAAGGTGGATTACCGCCTGGGGAAGAGCTGGACGACGGACGCCATTTACCGCGAGACGAAGGCGCGGCGCACCCGGCGCGTTGAAGAGGGCTGCCTGGTGGTGGAGATGGAAGCCTCCGCCTTTTTCGCGCTGGCGCAATTCCGCGGCGTGACCTGCGGGCAGGTGGTCTACGGCGGCGATCTGGTGACGCCGGAGGGGTGGGATTTTCGGGATTGGATTGCGCGCGGCGATGTCCGCACGGCGCTCTTCTGGTTGGCTGTGGAGGCGTGCAGCAAGTTGGGATGACAGCCCTGGAAATGAAAAAGGGAATCGAGTAATATGGAGTTCTGGAGAGTCCTAAAGTAGCAATGCGATTTTTAACGGTATTTCAGCGCTTATTGTTTGGATTAATCATTCTGATATTTGCATTGTCCGGCGCAAGCGCGGTAAAAGCACAGTCCGATCCGGGCGACGGACCGGATTCAATACTAACCGCCCAGGTCCAGCCGCTCCTGGAAAAGGCCGGGCAGCAGGGCAGCCTGCGCGTTCTCCTGCGGGTGAAGGGCGCGTTCAAGCCGGAAGGACTATTGAGCAACGCAGCGGCCGTTGCGGCCCAACGCGCCCAGATCGGGGCCGCCCAGCAGGCGTTGGTCGCGCATTTGGCCGGGATGACACTCGGCTCTCCCTTCCGGTTCGCGACGCTGCCTCTAGTGGCGGCCACCCTGACGGCCAAAGGGCTGCAAACCGCACTGGCGTCCGGGCTGGTCAGCGACATCCAGGAGGATATTCCGGTGGCGCCAACGCTGGCCGAAAGCACGCCGTTGATCGGCGCAACTTCTGCCTGGGCCATCGGCTACACCGGCGCGGGCCAGACCATCGCCATTCTGGATACGGGCGTCGACAAGACCCATCCCTTCCTGGCGGGTAAAGTGGTATCGGAAGCCTGTTACTCGACGACCGATGCAGTTCATTATTCCAGCAGCGTTTGCCCGGGTGGGGTGAGCGAATCGATCGATACAGGAGCGGGGCTGCCGTGCAGCCTGGAAATCAGCGGCTGCGATCACGGGACGCACGTGGCCGGTATCGCGGCCGGAAACGGTGTGTCCTTTTCCGGGGTGGCCAAAGATGCCACCCTGATCGCCATAAAAATCTTTTCCAGATTCGACAGCGTCGATTACTGCGGAAGCACCCAACCCTGCGCCCTGACCTGGACGTCCGACCAGATCAAAGGGCTGGAACGCGTCTACGAGCTGCGCGATACGTATGATATCGCTGCCGTCAATATGAGCCTGGGTGGGGGCAGCTTTACCACACCGTGCGACAGCGACGATCGAAAGCTGATCATCGACCAACTGCGCACGGCAGGCATCGTTACTGTGATCGCCTCGGGCAATAACGGCTATTCCAGCGCCCTGAGCGCGCCGGCCTGCATATCCAGCGCCGTCAGCGTCGGATCCACCGGAGACGGAAGTTCCGGCGCAACGGTGGATGCCATTTCCTATTATTCCAATAGCGCTTCTTTCCTGACCCTGCTGGCGCCGGGCGCAGTGATCAATTCTTCCATTCCTGGCGGAGGGTTTGGAATGAAGAGCGGCACCTCCATGGCGGCTCCGCATGTGGCCGGCGCGTGGGCGGTGTTGATGTCGGTGAATCCACTGGCCACCCCAGATGATATCCAGGCTGCGCTGGTCAATACCGGGCTGCCGGTCTTTGATTCGCGCAACTACATCACCAAGCCTCGCATCCGCCTGGTGCCGGCGCTGATTAAGATCCTGGAGCCATTTTTAACTCAAAAAACTTATTTTCCACTGATTGGAAAATAAAAAAATCGTCCGGCCGGGGTTTCAATCCCGAAGAAGCAGAAGCTAAATCTTTTGCTTCTTTTCCTCATAAAGCTGCTGATCCGCTTTTTCGAGGGCTCTGCGCAGCGAAGCGCCGGGCAGGGCGGTGGCGCCGCCGATCGATAGGGAAATCGGCATTTCGGGGCGCCTTTGATTGAATTTTCGGATCATCCGGCGCATGCGCGCGATGATACGCTCCATTTCAGCGGATCGCGTGTTGGGCAGCAGCACGGCAAATTCATCGCCCCCCAGGCGGGCTACCAGATCCTCACCGCGCAGGCAGGCGCGCAGCAGTTGGGCCACCAGACGCAGCGCCTCATCGCCGGCAAAATGTCCGCGGGTGTCGTTGATCTTCTTGAGGCCATCCAGGTCGACCATCAGCATGCTGATCGATTGGCGGTGGTTTTCCTCCAGGCGGGAGAGTTCCTCTTCGAAAAAGAAACGGTTATGCAGGCCGGTCAGGGCGTCGTGCGTACTGCGATAACGTAAATCTTCCTCCACCAGTTTCCGCTCAGTGATATCGCGAATCACCGCAAAGCTGCCCTGAAATTTACCGTTTGGATCGAATCGCGGTGTGGCGGTGATGAGTAAATGGACCTGATCGCCGGCCGGTAAAAGATAGCTCAATTCATATGTACTGCGCTCGTTCTTCTTGCGGGCGTCGAATTGCTCGAGCAGAATCGCACGCTGCTCAGGGGGAAATAAGTCTGTCAACTTTTGGTCGATCATTTGAGATACCGGACGCCGGAGAACCCCTTCCGCGGCCAGGTTGAGATACTCGATCCGCAATTCGGCGTCCACGATCAAGACCGCTTCGTCTTGATTTTCAACGAGGGCACGGTACCGTTCTTCGCTGTTTTTCAGGGCCAGTTCCGTCTGCGTCCGTTCGGTAACATCCGCTGCAATTCCCAGAACACCCTGTTGTTGGCCCTGGCCGTCCACCAGCGGAGAATACCATGTATCGAAGATATGGCCATCCAGGTCACCCACCAGGTCCCGGAATGATTCACCCGAACTGGCGCGCCGGACACAATCCAATAAGGATTCGTTGCCCCGGTAGACTTCGAAAACGGATTGCCCGACCATCTGGCCGGGCTCCAATCCGAGGGTTTGCAGCCCTTTGCCCTCGGAAAGGGTAAAAATACCATCTTTATCCAGGGTAAAGACCACGATGGGAATATTGGTGATGACCGTACGCAGGCGATGTTCGCTCTGGCGAAGTTGCTCTTCCATTTCGACCTGGCGAGTGATGTCATCGATGCTGGAGATAAAACCGCGCACCTGTCCATCCGGCTGGCGGTCGGGAATGTAGGTGAGGCGTGCGATATGAATGGAACCATCCGCGTGCCGGATGTGATTGATCAGACTGGTTTTGTGCCCGGCTAGCGCCAGTTGAATGTGAGGCCTGGCGTTCTCGAAAGCCGTCTCACCGATAATTTCACGCATGCGATGGCCCAGAATGGCTGAACGGGGCAGTCCGAACCACTGACAGAAGGGATCGTTGATGAAACGATAGGTAACATCCCGGTCCAGGTAAGCCAGCAGATACGGGATGCTGTTGGTCACCAAACGAAAACGCGCCGGGCCGTTGAGAAATTCGGGGATTTCTTCGAGTGTCCGTGAATCTTCGGCAAGCTGATCGATCCAGCCGTCCAGAGTCAGAATATGCCGGTGCTCGGCGATGACCTGCAGCAGGCGGTTTGGATCGATCTGATCCTGGCGATAAATGCAAATGGGTGAGATCCCCGTCGCCACCGCCATGAAATGCAACTGGTGATCCTGCTCCAGGTTGGGTGAATCGGCCAGAACGACCACATTCCCCGGCAAGGTCGACTGATAGAACATCAGCAGATCTTGATGTGAAAAAGTGGAAAATTCGGGAAAACTCAGACAATGAAACCGGCCGGGCGGTCGGTCGTCTGGATGGTTGCAAGGATCCGCTTGGATCCATAATACATGCTTGCCTTCGAGATCAGCCGCTCTTTCCAGGCGTGCAATCAACTGGCTGTGTTCCTGGGCAGATCGCGCCAGACAGCAGGCGGGTAAGACAGGCCAGAAGGAAGGCTGTTGGGACATGTTCAAACAAACGATTTTTAAAAAAACCGGGAATAAAACCATGATATACTCTCGTCAGGTGTTTTTCAAGTAAGAATCTTTCCAATGGATTTCTGCCATGCTTTATCTGGTGTCAACTCCGATCGGTAACCTGGGAGATATCACGCAGCGCGCTCTGGATACGCTCAAGAACGCGGACCTGGTCATCAGCGAGGACACGCGCAAGACCGGTTTTCTGCTCAAACACTTCGAGATTCACAAACCGCAGCTCTCCTTCCGTGAAGACAATGAAGAGCGCGTGCTGCCGAAGATCCTCGAAGCGCTGCGCGCCGGACAGAACGTGGCGCTGGTGACGGACGCGGGCACGCCTTCGGTCTCTGACCCGGGTTTCATCCTGGTGCGCAGCGTGATCGCGGAGGGGCTGGAATTGACTGCCATCCCCGGGCCGACGGCGCTCATCATGGCGGTGATCCTGTCCGGGCTGCCGGTCAACAGCTTCACCTTCAGAGGTTTTTCACCCCACAAGGGCGGCCCGCGGCGTCGCTTTTTGGAAATCGACAGCCAATCGCCGCACACCTTGATCTTTTATGAAAGTCCTTTTCGCCTCCTGGCTTTTTTGGAGGACGCGCTCTCGGTCTACGGCGACCGTCCGGCTGCCGTGGCCAACGACCTCACCAAACTCTTCGAAACCGTCCAGCGCGGTCGCCTGAGCGAATTGATCGAATGGGTCAAAGCCAACGCGCCGCGCGGAGAATATTGCGTGGTCATCGCCGGTAAAGAAGAAATCCCCGCGGGGTCGGCAAAGCCCGTACACAGGAATAAATATGAAAACGCCGCGTCCAGCGGGCGCGGCGTCGACTGATCGAATCGGGCGAATTTACAGCGCGAAGGGGTTGAAGCGCGTGTGGCGGTCGAAGTAGTCTTCGCTCTCGGCGCGTTTCAGGAACGTCACCACGGCGTAGGTGGCCGGGGTCATGAGCACTTCCACGCTGACCTTGAAGATGTAATTGGTCAGCACCAGCGTGCCGAACAGCTCCCAGGGGAACACGCCGAACAGGGAGGCGATCAGGATGAAGATGAACGAGTCGAACCCCTCGCCGATCAGCGTGCTGGATATGGTGCGCACCCAAAGCCATTTGCCGTTCGTAATCACCTTCACCCGGGCCAGGATGACCGAATTGCTGAACTCGCCCACCAGGTAGGCGGACAAAGAGGCCAGCACAATACCGCCGCTGCTCATGCCGCCCAGGATGGCGTCGTAAGCCGGTTGGCCGGCGTAGCCCTGCCAGGCGGCTTCACCGGGCAGTGCCCGCACGACGGCGAAGACCAGCGCAGCCAGAGTCAGACAGCCAAACCCGGCCCAGATGACCCGGCGGGAGCGCTTGAAGCCGTAGACTTCGGTAAGCACATCCCCGAAGATGTAACTGACCGGGAAGAGGATGGTTCCGGCGTCGAAGGCCAGCGGAACGCCGAAGATGGAAACGCCCCAATCGACGATTTTGGCCGATGAGGCAATGTTGCTGACCAGCAGGACGGTCACAAAAAGCACCATCACCAGGTCGAGATAGCGGTAAATACGGTTTTCAGAAGAGGGTTGGTTCAATTTTTGTTCTTCAGTACACTCAAGAGGATCGAATTCAAGGCATGCAAGTATAATCGTTTTACAGCGGAATGACTATGACTCATCGATTCTTTTTACCTCCTGAATTGTTGAAAAACGACGAATTTCAGTTTCCGGATGAAATCGGGCATCAAATTGCGCGCGTGCTGCGCCTGAAATCGGGCGCGCAGGTGATTGCGTTGGATAATCAGGGTCGGCAGGCGGATATCGAATTAATAATGGTGGCGCCGGAAAGGGTAAGCGGCCGAGTCCTTCAACGACTGCCGGCCCGGGGTGAACCTCGAACCCGTTTGACGCTGTACCTTGGGCTGACGCAGCGCGAGAAATTCGAATGGATGCTGCAAAAATGCACCGAGGTGGGCGCGGCGGCTTTCGTTCCGCTGGTGACGCAGCGCAGCCTGGTGCAGGATGGGCGTGAAGTGGAACGCAAACGCGCCCGTTGGGAAGCCATTCTGCGCGAAGCGGCTGAACAGTGCGGCCGCGGACGCATCCCGGCCTTGCACCCGGCATTGAACTGGGCGGCGGCGCTGCGCAGCGCGCGCGCTGAGAACGACCTGACGCTGGTGGCCTGGGAGGGCGAGCACAGCCTGCGCCTGCGGGATGCGCTGGCAAATTTGAAAGCGGCGCCGGCGCCGAAACTGGGCATGTTGATCGGGCCGGAAGGTGGCTTATCGGAAGAAGAAATTGCCGCCGGACGCGCGGCCGGTGTGCAGGCGGTGTCGTTGGGCGAGCGCATCCTGCGCATGGAAACCGCGGCGGTGGTGGCTACGGCATTGGCATTGGATGAGTTGGAAGAGGGATAACCACAGAAACACCGAGCTCGCAGAGAAGAAATACGAAGAAAATGAGAAGAAAAGAAAGAAGTTGTGATTTTACAATTCTTTTGAAGTCGGCGGTGATTACCAGGTATAATTTTTCTTTCTTCCACATTCTCCGTGTCTCATGGTTAGTCTCCCCAGTTCTTGCCGCGGCTCTCAACTGCCCGGCTAAACTTCCTTGCAGCAGCCGTAATGATGGGTTTCGGGTTGGGAGATTTTTAAATCCAGAATCCGCGCAATTCCACCCCTCAACCCATCCTACGCGATACTCAGTGGTGCGTTTTCTCTTTCTATAAATACAAAATTCTTCTCAGTGCCCTCTGAGTCTCGGTGGTTATCTTCTCGGATATAGATTTTTCAAGCGTTCCCCCTGCACGCGGCCGCGGCCGAGGTTGCGATCCCATTCGTCGCGGATGACCAGCGTGGCGCCGTCGGGGTGGGCGGCAGACAAAGGCAAGTCTTCGCCGCGCAGCCAGGCCTGGGATTGTATTTCGTCCAGCGTCAAGACCCCGTTCTGGAAACGCAGCCCGAAGCGCGCTGCCCATTCGTGCGCCAATTGAAAACCGTCGGAGCCTTCCTCGCCCAGCGGCAGCCCCAGGGACTGTACCGGCAAGGCGCTGAAACGCTCGAGGTAGGCGTTCGGGAAGGCAAACAAGCGCGGGCCGCGCCGCCACAGGCTGAGATCCTGGGTCGTGAGCGGTGCGTTCAAATCGAAACCGTAGGCGTCCTGGAATATCTGGAGGATGTCGCGCGTTTCAGCGGGCGTCAGGGGTTCGAAACCGGTGCGTTCGAGCGGGCGGGACGGCGCATCCAGGGTTGGCGCGCTGACAGAAGCCGTTTTCGTAATCGACGCAGCGAAGAAGCCGCTGGTGCCAAAGCGGTGCGGCCACAGGCGTGCCGCGCCCTGCACGGCCGGATCGAATTCGCGCGGGCCGGCGCCTGAAAGGCCCGGAGCCCGAGTGGGCAGCCTGGACTGGAGATCCTCGATCCGCACCGCGCCGGGAAACTGGCGCAGCAATACGTCCAACACGCCTTCGTCCTCCTCCGGCGTCAGTGTGCAGGTGGAATAGACCACCTGGCCGCCAGGGCGCAGGGCCAGAAAGGCCGAGGCCAACAGGCGCGCCTGGCGCGCGGCCAGAGCGGAGATTTCATGGTCGGTGATGGCGCGCATGGGATGCGATTCGGTGGTGCGAATGCCCTGCATCGAGCAGGGCGCGTCCAGCAGGACGTAATCGAAGGTCTCGGGGAACCAGGCGCCAAATTTCTCGCCCGGGAAATGCGTGACCGCGTTGTTGATGCTGCCCCAGGTGGAAAGCACGATGCGCAGGGCGGTGATCCGGTCGGCTGAGGAATCATTGGCGATCACCAGGCCGCGGTCGCCGCTGCGCGCGGTGATATGGGTGGTCTTGCCGCCGGGTGAGGCCGCCAGGTCCAGAATCAGCGGGGCGGATGCGCGGCTGAAGTCGAACAATTCGGGCGGCAGCATCGAGGCGGCGTCTTGAATGTAATAGAAACCCAGGCGGTGTTCGGGCGTGGCGCTGATGGGCGTCTCGGACCGGGTCACCCAGCGGCCGGTCGGGCAGTAGGGCACGGCTGCCAGTTGCCAGCCGTAGCGCGCTGCCCAGCGCGGCAGGGCCAAGTCAGGGTCGCATTTCAGGGAGTTGGCGCGGAAAGCCGGATACAACGGCCGGTCGAGTTCGGCCAGCAGGGCGGCGTAATCTTCGGGCGCGAGCAGGGGTTGGAAGCGCGCCAGGGCGCTCTCGATCGGCGCGCCGGCGGTCGTGGAGGGGGGGGTGCGTTTCTTCTTACGAGTCATGGCGTTTATCGATGCAAAAGACCATTTCGGCGCCGAAAACCAGCTCGGTGACCGGCCAGGCTGCATCGCCGATGGCGTCGCTGACCAGGGCGCGCTGGCGCTCGGCCAGTTGGAACTTGCCGCTCAGGCTCTCGGCGGGCAGCGAAACCAGCAGCCAGCCCACCTTGAGCGCCCGCCAAAAAGGCCGGCTGCATCCGCGGGAGCGTTCTTCCATGCGGTGGGCCTCTTTGAACAGGAAAGCCACGTCGGCTTCGATTTCCGGCGGGCGGACCAACACATCGCGCACCTCGGCCAACGGCGCCAATCCCTGGGTTTGAAAGAAGGCATTGATGGCGGCCACGCGCGGGGCGTGAATATCGTAGGCGTGGTAGCGGGTCGTAGCGGGCAGCCCCATCCACGGCCAGGCGAAGGGATTCAAGCCGCAGGCCAGGTCCAGGAGAGTGGCCGGAACACCGGTGACCGCGAACAGGCGCGGGTAGAAGTCCTCCAGCACGGTCAGACGCTCGCGGGTGGAGGCGTGTGCTTCCAGGACGCGGGTACAGGCTTCGCGCAGCACAGCCGGACCGGCAGCGCTGGCGGCCTGCAAATCGGCAGCGACCCGGGTATAGTCGGGGTCGCCCAGGTAGGGCGCGACGATGGTATGGAGCTTGTGGCGCACGGCTTTAAGGGCGTCCTTGGGATTGCGATGGCGCGGCAGCTCCTGTTCGAGCAGGTCGCGCACGGTTTCGACCGGCAGGTTCAAATCGCGATACTTGCGGCTGTTCAGCAGCTCATCCACCAGGGCCTGGATGGAAACGTCAGAAGGCATGCTTCATCCTTCCCGGCTGACCAGAAAGGCCAGTTCGCTGCTGAATTGAAAACGATCGATCTTCCAATTTCGGCCGGCGACCAGTTCCATAAAGTGAGCCTCGTAATTTACAGGCATGCCCTTGCCACGCCCGCCCAGCGAACGCGCGGGGAAGGAGACCAGCAGGTGTTCGGCGGGAATATGATCCAACAGGCGCGGGGCAATGGCTTTATCCACCTGTTCGAGACAGGGGATGGTTTTGAGCAGCAGGGCCACCTGGACGCGCTGCGCAGGCAGCTCCGCGGTCAGGTCGCACAGTTCGGCGCGCCCGGGCCGGTGAACGTGCGTCAGAAAACGATTGAGGAAGTCGATCTGGTCGGCATAGATATCGCAGGCATAATACGGCGCGTCCGGGGCCAGGGGCATCCAGGGCAACGCCAGCGGGTTGAGCCCGCAGGCCAGGTCGAGCAGGGAGGTCAGGGGGGCCAGCGGCGCCAGCGCCTGGGCGAAGAGCTGCTCGAGGATGGGCAGGCGTTCGCGGGTGGAGGCGTGCTGCTGCATTGCGCGCCGGCAGAAGGCCTGCAGGGTCGGGTCATCCAATTGCGTGGGCAGAGTCTCCAGTTCGGACATTAACTTCGCATAGTCAATAGGTGTTTCCTGGTAGGCGCCGCCGATCTGGTGGAGTTTGTTGCGCACCGCCTTGACGGTTTCCTTAGGCTTGCGCCCCTTGGCCAGCTCCAACGCGGCAATGCGCCGCACCAGGCCGGGATGGATGGCGCGATACCTGGCCGAGGACTGTACTTCCGCGACAATGGCTTCCAATGCCGGATCGTTCACTGCGGCCTCAGGCGGATGCGGTCAGTGAGTTGGGCCATGAAGCTGAGGTTGTGCAGCGTCGACAGGCGCAGGAAGAGGCTGTCGTTGAGCTTGAAGAGGTGGTGCAAATAGCCGGCGGAATAATTCCGGCACACCGGGCAGGTGCAATACGGCGAAATCGGCTGATCGGAGCGGATGTGGCGCTCGTCGTTGATGTAGAGATAACGCAGCCAATCGCCGTTCAAGCCGCCATCGGCCCCGGACGGGTTGGCGAAGGTATACAGGCGGCCGTGGCGCGCATCCCGGGTGGGCATGGCGCAGTCGAAGATGCCGTAGCCCAGGTCCCAGCAGGTCACCACATTGTAAGGATGGCCAATGCCCAGCGCGTGCATGGGCAGTTCTGGCGGCACCAACGAGCGCGTGTAGGCCAGGATGTCGGTCAGCAGGTTGCCATCGCCGTCCAGCGGCCAGCCGCCGAAGCCAAAACCGTCGAAGCCGATCTCCAGCAGCGCATCCGCACACTGCTTGCGCAGCGCGGGAATGCCGCCGCCCTGGATGACGCCAAAGATAAGCGGGCGTTTGTCTTCATCCAGTTTCTTCTGGCGCATCAGGCGCTTGAATTCATCCTTGCAGCGCTTGGCCCAGGAGATGGTCCGGTCGACCGATTTATGCTGTTCTTCTTCGGAAGCGTCCACGTGCGTGCAGTCATCCAGACAGATGACCACATCCGACCCGTAAGCCACCTGGAGCTGGATGCATTTCTCTGGACTGAGCTGGAATTTGCGATCCGAGCCTTCGGGTTGAAAGGTGATCCCTTTCTCGTCCATCCTGCCGAATCGTGGATTCTGTCGAATCAGCGAATAAGCCTGAAAACCGCCCGAATCAGTAATGATGGGACGGTCCCAGGCGCTCATGCGGTGCAGCCCGCCCAGGGACTGGATGGTCGAAGAACCCGGGCGCTGCATGAGGTGAAAGGTGTTCATCACCAGCGCTTGGATGCCGGCGCTGTGCAGATCATTCGAATCGACGGTTCGCACCACGCCAAAAGTCGCGTCCGGCATGTAAACCGGGAATTCCAGCGTGCCGTGGTTCAGTTTAAGGGATTTCGAAAATTCAGGAGTGCTCATCTGCGGGGAATTATGCCCTAAGAACGCCTAAGGCGCAAGCGGTGAGATGAAAGCTTGAATTATAGAAAATATGTGCTATAATCTGGATGACTTAATCGGTATTCGTTTGGGAGGTTATGATGGACCTGCAAATGACCGCCACCCTGGCTGAAACACTCGACCGCTGCAACCTGGCTTTCTTCGAAGGCCAGCCGTTGACGGCGTTGGAACGCTATGAACTGGTGCGCGAGATCGCGGCCAACCTCGAACGGGAGGAAACGGACGGCCTGCGCCTGTTCACCGGCGAACACGTGCGCACCCGTTTCGCGATGAATGCCATTACCTGTGAAGAGAGCGCGCGGGCCATGATCCTGCTGGATTCGCCCACCGTGGACGGGGTGATGGCGCTGGAAGAGGCGCGGCAGAGGTTGGTGGGCAAGTGCTTCACCGACGGCTGCACGTTGGGCGAGTGCGCGCAGGCGGCGGTGGGCTGGCTGCGCTACCTGGCTGTGACCGATTTCGCGGATACTCAGCGGCGCCTGGAGGCCGGTTTGAAGATGGTGAACGGCCTGCGGGATGGCCTTGGGCGCTGGAAGGGTCTGCCTTTCTATTACACTCTGCTGATGCTGAGCGAACAGGACTCGCCAGACGCGCGGCGCGAACTGCGCTATGCCGCATCCACCTGCGAGCGTTTGCTTTCGATGCAGGCGCCGGATGATGTCTACGGCCAGCGCCGGCGGGCGGTGCTCGAACGGGTGTTGTGTTTGTGCTGAAATTTTCACCACGGAGGCACGGAGGACACAGAGAAGAAAGGAAATGAGAAAAACCCTAACCTTCGTTGAATGAACCAGTATTTTTCGGAACCTTGTGTGATAATAACTAAGATTCTGAATCAAGAATGAAGAATCACTCCTCTGCTCTTCTCATTCCCCTCTTCTCCGTGAACTCCGTGTCTCCGTGGTGAGTCTTCTTCCAATGCTTCCGTTTGTGCTCGGTTTGTCATCGGCGTTGTTGGGCGCAGGCGCCAACCTGGCGGCGCGTTCGCTCATGCAGCGCATTTCACCGCGCGACTTCATCCCCGTCAACTTCATGTTGATGGCATTGATGATGCTGCCGGGCGTGCCCTTCTTCTGGCATTTCGAGGGCGGCTGGTTGACCGTGGCGATTCTGGGCGGGACGGTCCTGCTGGACACCCTGGGAAATTTCCTGTATTTTCGGGCCTTCGAGATCAATAATGCGGCCACGGCCAGCGCGCTGCTTTCCCTGAGCCCGCTGTTTACGCTGCTGCTTTCCGGGCTGGTCGCCTTTACCCCCTCGCCGGGGTGGATGGATGCTCTGGCTGTGCTGCTCATCGTGGCCGGGACCGTGGTCTTGCAGCGCGAGATGGCCGCCGCTGACGCGGCAGCCGATCCGGCGCGCGGTACGCGTTTCATGCGGCTGCTGGCGCCATTGGGCGCGGCCTTGATCTTCGGGGCAACCATCCTGCCGATCAAATATCTGCTCGGCAACCGGTTGCTCAATCCGTACACGTTCTATTTTCTGCGCGCTCCGCTGATCGCGTTGCTGGCGCAGCTTTTCTTCCGGCCCGATTACCGCTGGCTGACGCGTTCCACGCTCCCGTTGACCGCCGGCCGGGCGGTCATCGTGCTGGCGCAATGGCTGCTGCTGCTCTACGCGCTGCAGGGCGGCAAACCGGCCACGGTAAAGGCCGTCAGCGACGCTTCGCCGCTGTTCGTATTGCTGGCTGGCAGCCTGTTTCTTCACGAAAAAATCACCCGCCGTAAAGCGGCGGGTGTACTGGGTGTGGTGATTGGATTGGCGCTGCTGGCAGCGGGCGGTTGAGCCTACGCGCCTTGCAGACAGTAGAAATCGTAAGCGTCCAGGTGCAGATCGCCGTAGGGAATTTCGACGCCGCTGACAAGGTCGGTGAAATGGTAGCTCAAGCCGTAGAGGCGCAACTGATTGGCCGGGACGATCTGGGGCTGCTCGCTGAAGTTGGCTAAAATCAGCGCCTGTTCGCCTTCGTGCACGCGCAGGTATCCCAGCACGCGCGTCGAACCGGTCTCGATGCCCTGCAGATGTCCGCCGGTCAGGGCCGGGCAGCTCTTGCGCAGTTGGATCAGGCGCTGCAGGCCCTGATAGACGCGCCCTTCGAGCGACGCCGGGTCGCTGCGGCGCTGCATGCGTTCCCAATCGGCGGCCGGGCGGTGCACCCAACGGCTGTCATTGAGCTTGCGCGGGTCGTTGCGGTAAGCGTAATCGTTGAGCGTGCCGATCTCATCGCCCAGGTAAATCAACGGGACGCCGCCGGTGGTCAGGATGACGGCGTAGATCAGCAGGATGCGGCGGATGGCCAGCTCGACCTCGCGCTCCGTTTCCTCGTTGACGGCTTTTTCCAGTCCAGCCAGCGAGGCGCAGGTGCCGCTGATGCGGCAGTCGCCGGTTTTGGGATTTTCCTGGAAGGGCAGGCCGCGCGCAAAACTGCCCGGGAAGCGCCCGGTGAAAAAATCGTTCAGGAAGCGTCGGTGTCCGTAGGCTTCGATGCCCAGGCGGGCGGCGTCCTCGTCCGAAAAAGTCCAGCCGATGTCATCGTGCACGCGCACGTAGTTGACCCAGGCGCAGCCGGGTTTCAGTTGGTACCGTTCGCGCAGCGACAGGTCGAGCAGGCGCACATCCCGGGTCGCCAGGCTTTCCCATAAAAGCGCCATGAGCAGCGGATTGTAAGAAAGCTGGCATTCATCCAGCGAGATATAGCGGGCCACGTCGTCCGGGTGGACGATGGCTTCGGATTTGAACAGCAAAGCCGGCGCGGCGATGCGCGCCACGGCATTGAAGGCCTGGATGATCCGGTGCGCCTCGGGCAGGTTTTCACAGGCCGTGCCCATCTGCTTCCAGATGAAGGCCACCGCGTCCAGGCGCAGCACTTCCACCCCGGCGTTGGCCAGGGCCAGCAGTTCGCCGGCCATGGCGGTGAAAACGGCCGGGTTGCGGTAGTTCAAATCCCATTGATAAGAATGGAATGTGGTCCACACCCAGCGCTGCATGTCCGCGAAATAAGTGAATGCGCCGGGATGCTCGTCCGGGAAGATCTCGCGCAGCGTCTTTTCGTAGGCATCCGGCATGCCCCGGTCGGGAAAGGTGAGGTAATACTCCAGGTACTCGGGATCACCGGCGCGCGCCTGGAGCGCCCAGGTGTGCTCGTTGGAGGTGTGGTTGAAGACAAAATCGACCACCAGGCTGATGCCGTTCTGACGCAGTTCGCCAGCCAGATCGGCCAGTCCGGCCATGCTGCCCAGGCGCGGATCGACCTCGCGGTAGGAGCTGATGGCGTAGCCGCCGTCGTTTTCACCTTCCGGGGCGCGAAACAACGGCATCAGGTGAAGGTAGGTCAGCCCCAACTCTGTGAAGTAGGGGATCTTCGCGCGAATCCCGTCCAGGTTGCCGGCGTACAGATCGACGTAACCCACTCCGCCCAGCATGCGGTTGCTCTGAAACCAGCCTGGATCGGCCTCGCGCCGCTCATCCAGCGCCTTGAGATCGGGCCTGCGTTCGATCCAGGCCTGCGCCAGGGTGTCGAGCAGGTTCTCCAGATGGTAGAAGAAATCATATTGCCCGCCGTAAAGCGGCAGCAGCAGGTTGAAGAGGCGTGGAAAGTTTGCTTCCAGGCGCGATCGAAACAACCGCCATTCCTGGGGCTTTTGCCTGGCAAAACGGCGGTAGCGCTCATCCAGGCGTGGCAGCAACCGTTCCAGCGAACGCGCAGCCGGGTCGACGGAAGCTGTTGGGGTGGTTTTTTGCATGGGATGACTCCCTCTTCAGGGCAGTTCCAGCCAGCGGAACTCGTACGGCGCAAGGCTCACGCGAAGCTCGCCTTCGACCGGAAAGTCTTTCGCCGCGTCAAGAAGATCCCTGACTACACCCGTATGAGACAGCGAAAAAGCGAAGGGCTGGGCCTGATCGGAAAGGTTATGCAGCGCCAGCACAGACTGCTCATCTGTGGCGCGCAGATAGGCTGCCAGGGCCGGATTCTGACCCGGCTGCACCCAGGTGAAGCCGCCGCGGACCAGCGCCGGGGCCTGTTTGCGGGTGGAGATCAGTTTACGGGTGAAATTCAAACGCGAATTCGGGTCTGAATCTTCGCGGGCGACGTTAACGGCCCTGTAAGTATAGCCAGTGTCGTCGATCAACGGCGCGTAAAGCTTTTCAGGCGCGGCATCCGAGAAACCGGCATTGAGCCCGCCGGTCCATTGCATGGGTGTGCGCACGCCGTTGCGGTCGAACAACTGGATGTTGTCGCCCATGCCGATTTCGTCGCCGTAATATATGATTGGCGAGCCGGGCAGGGTGAACAGCAGGCTGTTGGCCAACCCGATCTTGCGCGGGTCATTATCCAGCAGCGGCGCCAGGCGGCGGCGGATGCCCAGGTTGAGGCGCATGCGCGGCTCGGGGGCGTATTCGCGCCACATGTATTCGCGCTCTTCCGGGGTAACCATTTCGAGCGTCAGCTCATCGTGATTACGCAGGAAATTGCACCACTGGCAATTATCCGGAATGGCCGGCGTGCGATCGAGGATGTCGATGAGCGACGAAGCGTCACCGGCGCGAATGGACATGAAGATGCGCGGCATGGATGGGAAGTGAAACCCCATGTGAAATTCATCGCCATCGCCGAAATAGGGCCGCACGTCCTCGGGCCACTGGTTGGCCTCGCACAGCAGGATGCGCCCCGGGTAGTTGTCGTCCATGAAGCGGCGCAATTCCTTCAGGTAGGCGTGCGTCTCGGGCAGGTTTTCGCAGTTGGTGCCTTCGCGTTCGAACAAATACGGCACCGCATCCGTGCGGAAACCATCGATGCCCAGATCGAGCCAGAAGCGCATCACATTGAGCATTTCGGCGCGCACGGCCGGGTTGTCGAAGTTCAAATCAGGTTGGGAGGAATAAAAACGGTGCCAGTAGAACTGCCCGGCCTGTTCGTTCCAGGTCCAGTTCGATTTCTCGGTATCCAGGAAGATGATGCGCGCATCTTTGTACTTCCGGTCAGAGTCGCTCCACACGTAATAGTCCCGGTAGGGTGAGTTGCGGTCGGCCAGCGCCGCCTGGAACCAGGGATGCTGGTCGGAGGTATGGTTGAGCACCAGATCGGTGATGATGCGCATGCCGCGCTGGTGAACGGCTTTCACCAGCGCTTTGAAATCGTCCAGGCTGCCGTAAGTGGGCAGTACGTTGTAGTAATCGGCGATGTCGTAGCCGTCATCGCGCAGCGGCGATGGATAGATGGGCAACAGCCAGATGCAGTCGATGCCCAACCGCTGGAGGTAGTCCAGCCTGTGCATCAAACCCCACAAATCGCCGTGCCCATCTCCATCGCTGTCGTAAAATGCGCGCACGATGACTTCGTAGAAAACTGCCTGCTTGTACCAGGGTACGTTCGAAGTCTGCGCCATTCACCTAACCCTTCACTGAACCGGCCATCAGGCCGCGCACGAAGTAACGCTGCAGAGCGAAGAACACAGTCAACGGAAGGATCATGCTGATGAACGCACCGGAGGTGAGTAGATGCCAATCCTGGCCCTTTTCACCTACCATGGCCGCCAATGCCACCGTCACCACGCGGTTTCTATCACCCAGGAAGATCAAGGCCACCAGGTAGTCGTTCCAGACCCACAGAAATTGGAAGATGGCGAAGGAAGCCAGCGCCGGTACCGAAAGCGGCAGGATCAATTTGGTGAAGATGGTGAAATGGGAGGCGCCGTCAATGAAGGCCGATTCGAGGATATCGCGCGGCAGCTCACCAATGTAGTTGTACAACAAATAAACTGCCAGCGGAAGACCGAAGCCGGTATGCGCCAGCCACATGGCCAGATAAGTACCGTTCAGGTTCAACGCGGTATAATCCTGCAGAATGGGGACCAACGCAATTTGCAGCGGCACCACGATCAACCCGACCACAATGGTAAAGAGTACTTTGCGACCGGGAAAGTTCATCCAGGCGAAACCGTAAGCGGCGAAGGCTGCAATAAGAATGGGAATGATGGTGGACGGTACCGCCACAGCAATGGAGTTGAGGAAAGCGCCACCAAGATCGTTCCCCTGGCGCTGAATTTGATTGCCAGAAGCATCCAGGTAAGTTACCGTCCCCCCGCTCATCGTGTCTTTATAATTTTTCAGCGTCAGCTTGAGATCAAAACCGATCCAGCCGTAGGTTTTCACATCCACCAGGTGGGTACGCTTGTTGCCTACCCACTGGAGCAGACGACCATCGTTAAGTTTGACGCCCTGGCGCAATTCGGTAAAAGTGGAGGTGATGCCTTCGATCTGGAAGGGTTGATCGACGTCGATGGACGGGTCGATATTGATTTCATTGGCTACCGTCCAGCCCTTGTGCGGAAAGACGGTCCACCAGCCGGATCCGTAAATATCCTGCGGTTCACGGAAAGAAGTAACCAACACACCCACGGTCGGCACCAGCCAGACCACGCAGATCAGGATCAACACGAAATTAACCCAAAAGCCAGAAGAAGACTTTCGTTTTTTCATGCTTGCGGTTTTTGTGGTCATTAGAAAGCCCTCCTCTCGCGGAATTGCCGCAAGTTGTAAATGATGACGGGAATGACAGCGATCAACAGCACAATGGCGATGGCGCTGGCGCGTCCGGCGTTGCCGTAAGTAAACCGTTCGATATAAAACTCGTTGGCGATCACGTTCGTGCCGTTGTTTCCGCCGGTCATGACCCGCACGATATCGAACAGCTTCAAACTGAAGATGACGATGGTCGTGATGACCGAGAGCAGCGTGCCTTTGATGACCGGGATCATGATCTGGAAAAACACCTGAAATTCATTGGCGCCGTCCACCCGGGCCGCTTCCAGTAATTCAGCCGGGATGGATTTGATCGCCGATGAAAGAATGACCATGGCATAGCCCGTTTGCAGCCAGACCATGATGACGATCAGAAAGAAATTATTCCAGGGTGGTTGAGTCAGCCAGGGCTGCGGTTTACCGCCCAATGCAATTAGGATCGCGTTGAGCAAGCCAATTTCAACAACCCCGAAACCTTCACCTTTGTAGGTATACATGAATTTCCAGATGACACCCGCACCCACAAAGGAGATCGCCATGGGCATGAAGATAATGGCTTTGTAGATTTTTTCAAAGCGGCTGCGATCAGCCAGCACTGCGATGGCAAGCCCCAGGCCGACGCTAAAAGCGGTGCCGAAGATCATCCACAGCAGGTTGTTGCGAAATGCTTCGAGCATGACGCGGTCTGTGAAGGCAAAGATGAAGTTTTCCAAACCGACGAAATGGCGGCTGTTGGCATCCATGAAGCTTAAATACAGGGTGCGTAGGGTCGGTATGGCTAGATACCAGCCCAGTAAAACAATCGCGGGGCCGACGAAAACAAACGGTTGAAGGCGGTGTAACCACTGCCGCGACGTTTTTTCCACCAGCCAGTTCGAGACATAATACAACAGTGCCACACCACCCACACCCCATACTACTGCAACCAACACGATGATCAGTTTGGGCGCATTGGCATCTCGCAGGAAAATAAATCCCTGCCAAAGGACAACGAAAGTTAAAGCCGGTACAAACAGGGATATCAGGATTTGTCCAACCGTGGACGTGAACCAGTCCATGATGTTGGGCCGTTTATTTTCGCCCTTAATCATTGCCATGGCGACTCCCTTCTCGAGCTGGTCTTGGATTATGCGCGGATAAATGGGATATGGTTAAGTATAGATCAAAAAAGGAGGAGCAGGGTGTCACACCCTGCGGTGGTTTCCCTGCTCCTCAGTGCGTTCAATCGATGCCTTTACCCGAAGGTGAAGGTGGATTGAGCAGGCTGGTTATTTCTTCGGCCAGGAAGCGTCGATCTCTTTCAATGCCGTATCCAGATCGATGGAGCCGGTCACGTAGGAGGTCATTTCCTTCCAGAAGGAGCCAGCGCCAACCGCAGATGGCATTTGGTCTGAGCCGTCGAAGCGCAGCGAGGTGGCGTTCTGGATGATCTCGGCAACGCCCTTATCGACGGAATTGGTGTACCAATCCAGGCTGGCATCCTTGTACGGGGCGATCGCGCCGCCTTCCTTCACCCATTGTTCCAGAGAAGCGCCGGTAGAGAAGAACTGGATCACAGCGCGGACTTCGGGGGCATCGCGGAACATGGCATAGATATCGCCAGCGACCAGCACGGGTTTGCCATAAGCCGAATCGATGGGGGGCAGGTAGAAGAAGTCGTAATCAACGCCAGCCTTCTTGTCTTCGGGGAAGAAGGTGGTGATGAAGTTGCCCTGCTTGTGCAGCCAGCATTTGGGAGGATTGTCGAACATGGGCTTGGGGGCATCCCCGAAAGCAGTGGTGGCGATAGCCGCACGGCCGCCATAGACGTATTTATCATTGAACCAAATCTTGGTCACGTAGTCGATGGCTTTGCGGACTTCGGGTGAGTCGAACTTCAATTCACCCTTGACCCACTTGTCGTAGTTCTCCAGCGAGGTGGTGCGCAGCATGGTCTCTTCGATCCAGTCGGTCATAGGCCAACCGGTGGCTGCGCCGGATTCGATGCCGATACACCAGGCTGTGTCACCGTCATCGGCGATCTGCTGGGTGAGGGCCATCATTTCATCCCAGGTGGTCGGGATCTTATAGCCGGCTTTGTCAAACGCGGCCTTTGGGTACCACACCAGGGATTTGCCGTTCACACGCGCCCAGATACCGGCCATGATCTGCTTGCCGTTGGGGTCGGTCATCATGGACATATCCAACCATGACTGGTTGTAGTTTTTCTTCAGCCAATCCTGGTTGATTACATTGGTCAGATCAATGACCTTGCCGGTCTGAACCAGCGTATTGAGTAAACCAGGTTGAGGCAGGTCGGCGATATCGGGGGCGTTTCCACCTTCGACACGGATGGCGATGGAAGCTTCGAATTCCTTCGAGCCTTCATACTGGATGTCGATGCCGGTGGCGGTTTCGAAAGCTTTAACCGAGTCATTGAATTTCACCGCATCGTTATCGACGAATGGGCCAGCCATGGTAACGATCTTGCCCTTGAGCTTACCGGCATAGGCGTCTGCCAGTTCCTGACCCTGCTCGGATCCCTGACCGCCGGTTGTGCCACCGGTGGACGGAGCCTTAGTGGCGGTTGCGGCTGTGCCGCATGCGGAGATCGCCATGCTGGCGATGACCAAAACGAGTACTAACTGCCAGAGGTACTTTTTCATTTCTCCTCCAAGAACATAGTGTGAATCAACAGGTGATTGGTCCTGTGGACCCCAAAATAGAGATGAAGCGCAATCCGAAGTGTGTGAATGAGTCACCTCCTTTGTTTGGGAATGAGCCGGTGATTGTTTCAGGCGGTTTCCCGTGTGATGACGGTTAAAGGCAACTGAATGTGTTGGACCGGGCGCTTGGGATCTGCGAGACGCGCCAACAGCAATTCGGCGGCGACCCGCCCGGATTCATCCAGATGCTGACTGATTGTGCTCAACCCGACATAGTCCGCCAGGTCGAGATCGTCGAAACCGAGAATGGCTAATTCTTGGGGTACCTTTAATCCAATATCGCGAGCTGCTCGCAGCAAAGCAGTTGCCTGTAAATCCGTTGCCGCGAAAACAGCGGTCGGACGGCCGGGTCTCTTCAGGTATGCACGGCCGTTCTGGCGGGTTGTTTCCATGTCGTAGGGAACCAGGAGTGTATTTTCGTCACTCAGGTCGAATCCGGCGGCGTTCAGGCCATGGCGAAAACCGGATAAGCGAAGTGTGATCGGATGAATGCCAAATTCGGGTATGGTCGTGTCGCCGATAAAACCGAAACTGGTATATCCCTTTTGGATGAGATATTCGGCGGCTAATCGACCGCCGGCAATGTCATCGATTTCGATGCTGTTCAATGAGGCGTGCGGGTATTCCACCAGCACAGTTTCCAACCCTTGATTGGCCAGACGCTCTGCGTTCGAATCGCTAAACTGCAACGAGAGAATAATCAGTCCGTCCAGTGAATGCGCGATCGGCAGAGTCTCCAGGTAAGTATTCAAAAGGGCAGAGGAGTTTACGGTATAGATGACCAGTTCATAATTGTGTCTGCTCAACGCTTCGGCGGCCCCGCGCAGGCGTTGAACGAAGGAAGGGGCCGTGAAGAAAGGCGTCAACACCCCGATGCGCCCGGTGGAACGCATGGCTCGGGCGCGGGCTTCGGCTTTGGGAACAAACCCCAACCGGTTGATGGCGCTCAACACCACACCGCGGGTTTCCTCGTTCACCTTGTGCGGGTCATTGAGGACCCGTGAAACGGTGGCGATGGAAACACCCGCCAGGCGCGCGACATCATAGATGGTGGGTGAGGTTTTGTTTGTCATAGTACAGGGGAGAAAAATGAATTATGTAAATGCTTTAATGTAAGCACTTACATAAATGATGATACATCTAGTACCATTAAAAGTCAACTGGGTAAATAGTCAAGGAATCTTAAAATATTCTTAGATTCGGGATCGATCAGGGGATCAGCGATCCGTAATGGATCCCAAAAGCTGCACTTTGAAAAACAAAGAGGAATTCCGATAGATAACGTTTGAATAATGAGATATATAATGTATATTAATAATTGATGAACTTAATAGAAAGGAGGGAAATATCACCCTACTTCAACGAATTGTCTCTCTCTAGATCCGTCGTATCCGACAAGAATGAGGAGAAAAATCATGCGAAGTAAGTTTTTGACCCTGATTAGCGCTTTGCTGATTGTCACATTTGCCCTGACTGCATGTGGCACTGCGGCTACCCCAACCCCCACCCAGGCTGCAAAAAAGCAGGTCGAAGTCTTTTCTTGGTGGGTTGGACCCGGTGAGGCGGATGGCCTGGCGGCAATGGTCAAAGTCTTCAACGCCAAGTATCCTGACATCACCTTCGTCAATGCGGCGGTAGCCGGCGGCGCTGGCACGAATGCCAAAGCTGTCCTGGCCACCCGTCTCGCGGCCAACGATCCACCCGATTCGTGGCAGGCGCACGCCGGACAGGAAACCATTGCCAATTACGTGGCTGCCGGGCAGGTAGCTCCACTGGATGATCTGTTCAAGACAACGGGCCTGAACGATGTTCTTCCCAAGACCCTCCTGCCGTTGATTTCGAAGGATGGCCATCCCTACAGTGTACCCGTCAACATTCACCGCTCGAATGTCCTCTGGTACAACCCGAAGGTCCTTGCAGCCGCCGGCGTTACAGCCAATCCAAAGACCGATTTCAAAACCTGGGATGATTTCTTCGCGGTCTGCGATGTGATCAAAGCCGCTGGCAAGACCTGCCTGTCACTGGGCGCCCCATGGACTGCCATTCACCTGTTCGAAAATGTGATGATTGGCACCATCGGCGCTGACAAGTGGAGCGGCCTTTGGACGACTCCGCCCACCACCGATTGGGCCGGCGCGGATGTTACGAAAGGACTCGCCAACTTCGCCAAGGCGCTCTCCTATACAAATGCGGATGCTTCCACGCTTTCCGACTGGCAGCCGGCTTCCAAGATGGTTTCGGATGGAGACGCCGCCTTCAATATCATGGGCGATTGGGCCTATGGTTATTTCGCCAACCCGGCGCCGAACGGCCTGGCTTTGAAACCGCACACTGATTTCGATTGGGCTGTTTCACCGGGTACATATGGGGTCTTCAACTTCCTCTCCGACAGCTTTGTGATGCCCTCCAAGGCCAAACACCCCGAAGAGACAACCGCCTGGTTGACTGTGGCCGCTTCCAAGGAAGGTCAGGAAGCCTTCAACCCATTGAAGGGATCGATCTGCGCTCGCACGGATTGCGACCAGAAGCTCTTCAGCGAGTATTCACAGGATGCAGCCAAGGATTGGTCCTCGAATGTCGTCGTCGGCAGCCTGCAGCACGGTGTTGTTGCGGCTCCGGCCTGGGCGACCAAGATCACAACTGCAATCGGTCTATTCCAGGCTAGCGCAATGGATACCGCTGCACAGGGTGTCCTCCAAACGGCACTTGCTGATGCCTGCAAATCAGACGGCACCTGCAAATAACCGCTCTGCCGACTCCTGAACGCACATTTGGACGGCTCCATCCATGGAGCCGTCCATTTTCCAAACCCGGAGCTCAATTACGCCCGCCCTGAAAGCCGTTCAGACCTCCATTTGCGCAGCAGGTGATCAATTATGTTTATACGAGAAAAATGCGCTAGAATGATTTTAGTGATGGAATTCGTCTCCAATGACTGGATGGGAGGCAAGCCATGACCTTTAAATTTAAGCTTAGTCTGCCAAAGCTCCTGATTGCGATTGCCCTGATGCTGGTGGGCATCTTTTCAATCAGCCTAATTTCCAGAACCGGCCTGATCTTATTCAATTCGAATTTCACGTCCATCGGTCTGCTCGTCAGCGGATTGATTTTTTATAGCGGCATTATTGTCATCATTATGATGTTCGAAAATGAGATCCTCCTGGCCATTACGCTTCTCTTTCCATCCATTGTGGCCGTCGCGATTTTCGTCTACGGTTTCATCGGTTGGTCCATACGAGTTTCATTAAGCAAATGGAAAGGCCTCAACCCGGATTTCACCTGGGTTGGACTGGCGCAGTATCGCGAATTATTTCACGATCCGCGGTTTCTCATCGATGTCAGAAACACGGTGATGTTCACAGTGCTTTTCATTGCCGGTTGCCTGCTGATCGGCCTGACATTGGCCATTTTATTGGATCAAAGATTGAAGGGCGAAGCGATTTTTCGCAGCCTGTATCTCTTTCCCATGTCGATTTCATTCATCGCGGCCGGCGTTGTTTGGGGATGGTTGATGAATCCGGCGACAGGAGATCGAACCGCCGGCATCAATTTGATTTTTCAGAAATTGGGATTGACTTCTTTGATCAGCCTGTGGCATTCCACACCCCAACCCTGGGGGATGGCGTTTACGGTGATTCCGGCCGTGTGGATGCTTTCGGGGTATACCATGGCGCTTTACCTGGGCGGAATGCGCGCCATTTCCGATGACCTGCGGGAAGCTGCCCGGGTGGATGGCGCCAGCGAATTCGACATTTACCGGTATATCGTCTTCCCGATGCTCCAGCCAGTCACCCTCAGCGCCGTGATCATCCTCGGGCATATGTCGCTGAAGATCTTCGACCTGATCGTTGCATTGGGAAATAAGGATATTCGATTGGATGTACCGGGCATTTATATGTGGGTTACGACCTTCGACGGTACGAATTACGCCCAGGGCGCGGCGATTGGTATCCTGATGTTGATCAGCGTGGCCGTCCTGGTGGTCCCCTATCTGGTTCAGAGTATGCGCACGGAGACGAGACTATGACCCGCCGCAAACCGATCATCAATATCCTATTTTATATCTTCCTGATCCTGCTGGCGTTGGTATACCTGATGCCGATCTACCTGCTGCTTCTGACAGGTTTCAAGCCTTTTAATCAGGTCGATTTAAAAACCATGTGGGATCTGCCGCGCGGGGGACTCTACATCGATAATTTCATCGCGGGTTACAAACAACTGGCGCCCAATATCAGTAACAGCCTGAAAATGGTCATTCCAGAGGCGCTTCTTTCGGCGTTACTGGGTTCGTTGAACGGCTATTTACTCGCCAAATGGAAATTCAAGGGATCCAATCTCGTTTTTTCCTTGATTCTGTTTGGCATGTTCATCCCGTATCAAAGTATTTTGATCCCCCTGGTGAAGTTCATGCAGTCGATCCAACTGTACGGCGACTTACCCGGGCTGGTGATGGTGCATATCATCTACGGTATACCCATCACGACTTTGATTTTTCGCAATTATTACGCAGGAATTTCAACCGAAATCCTCGAGGCGGGGCGCATGGATGGAGCCAGTCTGCTGGGCATGTACAAATACATCATGTTCCCGTTATCCGCCCCGAGCTTCGCGGTGGTGATCATCTGGCAGTTCACCCAGGCCTGGAATGAATTCCTGTTTGCGGTCGTGCTGACCAACCAATCCCACTGGCCGGTGACGGTCGCCTTGAACAACCTGGCGGGAAGTCAACTCGTCCAGTGGAATGTTTTGATGGCAGCCACCTTCATGGCAGCCCTGCCGACCATGCTGGTCTATATCTTCCTCGGACGGTACTTCCTGCGCGGTCTGATGGCGGGGGCTCTGAAAGAGTAAGAGAATCGGCTGGAGAGGTGTGTATCCAAAAATAAAGTGGGAAGCGTCAATCGGGCTTCCCACTTTATTTCTTTTCCGCTTTTTGTCCTTCGATTATCTTTCGACGTTGCCTGAGAGCGCGCCAGGCCAAAAAGCCACCCACCAATGCGCCGGCGATGTACCCGTAGGGCGACCAGATCAGGCCAATCGCCACGCAAACCAGCGCGATCAAAGCAATCCCCAATAACCAATCGATCCAATCCATGGCTTGATTATATCGCCAATTTTGGTGGGCTGTGAAATGAGATAAAACCTAAGAAAAGCCAAGGAATTTGACTTTTCGGGAGGGTCGGATAGTATGAATATTGAACAATATTGGTAAACAATTGTCACAACAGGCACTCTTTTCGGCAAGATCGAAATCAAATGATATCAACCAGGGAGGAATAAAATGTCTCAAGAATTCCAGCATGTGGATGATCTTCCAGCAGAGCCAGCAAAAGGTAAACTTCCACGCACATTCATCGAAAAACTGCGTAAAAATTCCGGGCTGATTGTGGCGACCCTGTTCATCCTTTTCGTGGTCTTTTCGTTGGCGCGGGCGTCGGTATACAAAATTCGACCATATGAACGCGGCTTACATTTACGTGGGGGAAGATTCGTGGGCATCGACCAGCCCGGCTGGCATTTCCAGATTCCCTTCGTCGACACGGTCATCGGCCTCAACGTCTCCGAACGTCCGGGTACGATCGATAACCTGGCGGCCATGACCGCCGACGATGTCACCATGGATGTGTCGCTGTTGTATACCTACCGGGTGACGGATCCGGTCAAGTTCGCGCTGGAGGTCACCGAACCCGAACAAATTGTGGCCGGTTTCGTAAAAGGCACGCTGCGGGATCTGGTCAATACGCGCTCGATGGATGATGTCATGCACGGGCGGGCGGATATCAACCAGGAATTGATGACGTCCCTGCAGCAAAAGGAGGCCCGTTACGGCGTCGAATTCATCCTGGTCCAGATCCAGAATGCATCGCCCCCGGCCGAGGTCGTGTCTGCCATCAAGGACAAAATGGTGGCCAAACAGCTTCAAGAGAAAGCCGTGGCGGATGCCGCCCAGGCGCAAACACTGGCCGACAGTGAATTTTATACCGCCCAGAAGAAAGCCGAGGGTGACGCTTACCAGATCACCCGCATGGCCGAAGCCGACGCCCAGCGCATTCAGATGAGTTCCGAGGCCGAGATCGCCGGGATTCGAGCGCTGCTGGCCGAATTGGACGGCAAGGGCGCGCTGGCCGAGCAGTACATCCAGGTGTTGATCGCCAGGGAACTCAGCCAGAACAGCAAGTGGATCATCAGCAATGGTGATTCGCTGCCCCTGATCGACCTGACCGGTGCCACGGCAGTCCTGGAACCGACTTCGACGCCTTGAGATTATTCCTTCCTGCCGGCGGGAAAAGATGTACATGCCAGGAAGACCGGTTGTCGAAAAGGCGTCGCCAGAACCGTGCGGAAGATTGCAGCCGAAGGTCGCCCTAGCCGGGCGTTTGCCGCCCAAACCATGGCGGGGATCAAGGCGGAGATTGAAATGCCTTGGAGGTCGGAGGCGGGCGACCTTGGATATCCATAAATCCGAAGCCTGTCTGGCACTTTGGTGCCATGACCGGGTCTATAATTCTTTGGATGAGATACGAGACGATTCGCGAATTGCTTATCCCCAAGATCGGATTTGGAACCTGGACGATTGGCGGTCAGGAAAACGCTGATCTGACAGGCGATGATCGTTTCATGGCCGCATTGCGATCAGCGCTGGAATTGGGCTATACGCTTTTCGATACGGCTGAAGTCTATGCGGCGGGTCACGCAGAAGAATTGCTCGGCAAGGCGGTGCGTGAAAGCGGCGTGGCGCGTGATAAGCTCTTCCTTACATCGAAAGTCTCTCCGGATCATCTGGCGTACGAGGATGTGCTGCGCTGTTGCGAAAGCAGCCTGCGCCGATTGGAAATGGATTACCTGGATTTGTACCTGATCCACTGGCCAAAGCAGGGGATGAACCTGCCGGAAACCTTTCGGGCCCTCAATGTACTGGTTCGGCAGGGGAAGGTGCGCCATCTTGGGGTAAGCAATTTTAATTTGAAGCTCCTCAAGCAGGCTGAGCGGTTGGCTGAAACGCCGCTTCTGACCGACCAGGTCTCCTATTGCGTTCCGGATCGTACCTATGTACTCAATGGTGTTCTGGAATACTGCCAGCAGAACGATATCTTGCTTACAGCTTACACGCCAGTGAAACATCGCTTCGTGAAAGGCAATAAGAACCTGTTGGCAATGGCCGGGTCTCGCGGCGTTTCGCCGTATCAGATTGCCCTGGCCTGGCTGACCACGCAGCCGCGTGTCATTACCATCCCCATGTCCCTCGATCCGCGGCACCAAGCCGAGAATCTGCTGGCGGCGGATATCCGATTGAGCGAAGAAGAAATGCAGCGGCTTGCCTGAGTTCGGGTATAAACGAACCGGAGTTATGGCCCTCTCACACCATCGAGGTGCCTGCACCCGATGGGTGCGAGGGATAAAAAAAACCGCCTTTCAGCGGATATTGGAGTGTGCCCCCATCCGGATTCGAACCGGAGTTTTGGCCTTGAGAGGGCCACGTCCTGGGCCACTAGACGATGGGGGCGGTCACGAACTGCGAAATTTTATCATGGCCTGGGGTGGGTGTCAACAATATTATACAGATGGCTTTATTGACTTGCCCTTTGACAAGTGCTATCATTTTATGACATCATTCCCTTTTTATTCTGTACCTTAACATGGGGTCAAGGAGTCATTATTATGAGCATTGATTTCATTTTTCGTTTAATTGGCATGATTGTTTTCGCAATTCTGGGCGTGTACTGGGGCACGCACTTGGGACGCCTGGCAATCGGCCCCGGGGTGACGAATTTCACCGTTGAACAGTATGCGTTTACCATCGGCCTGGTTGGCGCTTTGGTGGGATTAATTCTCACGCCGTTTATCACAACCCGTCCGGTACGCGCATTGCGTTCGCTGTTGGGGCGCATTTCTGCGCAGTCCTTATTTTCCGCATTCGTCGGATTGATCGCGGGGCTTCTGGTCGCCGCGCTTTTGGCGTTCCCCATTTCCCTGCTGCCAGATCCGTTCGGTAACATCCTGCCCTTCCTGGGTGTGCTGATCTTTGGGTACTTGGGCGTTTCCGTTTTCGTGATGCGCCAGTCGGACCTTTTCAGCGTTTTCAGCGCCATCACGGGTAAGGCCGGCGGCGCTGGCGCCGAAGCGCACGGCCACGAGACCGGCCTGAATTGGGCAGATAGCCGCACCATACTGCTCGACACCAGCGTGATCATCGACGGGCGCATTGCTGACATCGCCCACACCGGCTTCCTGCCGGGAGCGCTGCTTATCCCGCACTTTGTGCTGGCCGAGTTGCAATATATCGCCGACTCGCCGGACAGTCTGCGCAGGCAGCGCGGCCGGCGCGGCATGGAAGTGCTCGCAGCCCTGCAGAAAGAACCATCCATTCCGGTGCGCCTGACCGACATCGACGTCGAGGGTGTGCGCGAGGTGGATGACAAGCTGGTCATTCTGGCCCGCCAGATGAAATGTCCCATCCTGACCAATGATTACAACCTCAACCGCATCGCCGAGTTGCAGGGCGTGCTGGTGCTGAACGTCAATGAACTGGCCAACGCCGTCAAATCGGTGCTCCTGCCGGGTGAAGCGCTGGCCATTCGCGTCATTCAGGAAGGCAAGGAATTGAACCAGGGCGTCGGCTATATGGATGACGGCACCATGGTGGTTGTCGAAAACGGTCGGGACTACATGAATCAGGAAATTCCGGTGACGGTAACCAAGGTTTTGCAAACTGCGGCCGGGCGTATGATCTTCGCGCGACCCGAAGAACGCGATCGTTAACCGAGAGAGGAAGACCGCGATGTCCTTAAAAATATACAATACCCTGTCCCGCCGGAAAGAGGAATTCGACACACTCGAACCCGGCAAGGTGCGCATGTACGTTTGCGGCCCGACCGTTTACAGTAAGGCGCATGTTGGGCATGCCATGTCGGCGCTGGTTTTCGACATCATCCGGCGCTACCTGCTGTTCCGCGGTTACGAAGTGAAATTCGTCATGAACTTCACCGATGTGGATGATAAGATCATCAACCGCGCCAACCAGCAAGGCGTCGATCCTTTCAAACTCGCCGAAGGCTATATCCAGGATTACGCCAAGGACCTGCAGGGCTTGAACGTCCTCCCGGCCAGCATCAACCCGCGCGCCACGCAGGAAATCCCGCAGATTATCGCCATGATTCAGGGCCTGATCGATCGCGGTTATGCCTACCCTGCCGGCGGGGACGTGTACTTCCGGGTGGAAAAGGACGCGGATTACGGGCGGCTTTCCGGACGCAAGCTGGATGACATGCAGGCCGGCGCGCGCATCGAAGTGGGTGAGTTGAAAGAGAACCCGATGGATTTTGCCCTGTGGAAAGGCGCCAAACCCGGCGAACCCGCCTGGGAGAGCCCGTGGGGTCAGGGGCGCCCCGGCTGGCACATCGAATGCTCGGCGATGAATCTGCATCACCTGGGCGAGCAAATCGACATTCACGGCGGCGGCAACGACCTGGTGTTCCCGCACCACGAAAACGAAATCGCCCAGACCGAATCCCTGACCGGCAAGCCTTTCGCGCGCTACTGGGTGCACAATGGCATGCTGCAGTTGGGTAGCGAGAAGATGTCCAAATCGGTGGGTAACATCGTGACCATCGAAAATTTTTTGGCCCAGCACAGCGCGGATATCATGCGCTTCATGGTGCTCAATTCGGGTTACCGCGGTCCGCTTACTTTTAATAATGAGGTCATCGACCAGGCTGAGAAGGGTGTCGAGCGCCTCGCTTCGGCGCTAAAACCGGCCTTGCCGGGCGCGAAGGGTGCGCCGGATGCCAGCCGGTCGGTGCTGAGCGGGCAGGAAAAGGCCAGCGAGCAGGCCTTCATCGATGCCATGGACGATGATTTCAACTCCGCTGGTGCGCTGGCTGCGCTTTTCGAATTGGTGCGCGTAATCAACCAGACTCGCGCCGACGGCGCCAGCGACGCCGAATTGAAGCCCGCGCAGGATCACCTGCACAGGCTGGCGGGCGTGCTCGGCCTGACCTTGAAGAAGGCCGAGACGGGCGGCGGCGAGGCCGGTCCATTCATCGACCTGCTGCTGGAGGTGCGCGGTGAACTGCGCAAGCAAAAGTTATGGGCGCTCTCGGATCTGGTGCGCGACCGGTTGAAGGCGCTGGGCGTGACACTCGAGGATTCGAAGGAAGGCAGTACCTGGCATTTTGATTGATTTCGACACCTGAAAAGGGCGATGCTCGGCAGGATGAACCGCATCGCCCTTTTTTTGACCAACCACGCCATTAAGTTTGACAGTGAAAAGGAAGCACAGATGAGAGAATGGATCACCGGACGCAATCCGGTTTATGAGGTGCTGCGCGCCAGACGCCGGGACGTTTTTCGCTTGTGGCTGGCGGCCGGCGTGGAGGAGAAGGGCAAAGTCGCCGAGATCCTCAAGCTGGCTGCGGCGCGTAAGTTGAAAGTCGAACGCGTGACGCGCGGGCAGATTGATGGGCTTGACGAAGCGAGTGAGCAGGCGCAGGGCATCGCGTTGGAAACCAGCGCTTATCCGTACGCCGCGCTGGCCGACATTCTCATATACGCGAAGGAACGCAGAGAGCCCCTCTTCGTGCTGGTATTGGACATGATTCAAAATCCGCAGAACCTGGGAACCCTGCTGCGTACAGCCGAGGTGGTGGGCGTGCACGGCGTGGTCATGCCGTTGGCGCGGGCGGCCGGCGTCACGCCGGCGGTGGTCCATGCCTCGGTTGGCGCCAGCGAGCATTTGCGGGTGGCGCCGGTCAACCTGGCGCAGGCCATCGTCGACCTGAAGAAAGCCGGAGCCTGGGTGATCGGATTGGAAGGCGGCGAGGAAGCTCAACTGGCTCACTCGGTGCGGCTGGACGGACCGCTGGCGCTGGTGGTGGGCAACGAGGGCGAAGGCATGCGTCCGCTGGTTCGAAAGAGCTGCGATGTGCTCATGCGGCTGCCGATGCGCGGGCAGATCGAATCGCTGAACGCTGCCGTGGCGGGTTCGGTGGCGCTTTACCTGGCTCTGGCGGCCCGTGAAAAAGGAATGGCTGTGAAGTAAAGTTCGACGATTTGCGACATATTAAGATTATTATTATCCTATTTATGCTACAATGAACTCTATGGCTGACCGACATAACGAAAAGTAGAAAGGAAAAGAACCTGATGAGTATGATCAGCAAAGAGCTCAATGATGAAATCAATGCCCAGATCGGGCGCGAATTTGCCGCTTCACTGCAATACAACAGTATTGCGGTCCATTTTGATACCCAGGCGCTCAAGAAGCTGGCCGGTTTATTTTATAAGCAGGCTGCCGAAGAGAACGAACACGCCATGAAGTTCATCAAATATGTCGTCGAAGCGGGAGGCGATGTGATCATTCCGACGGTCGCTGCTCCTAAAGCCAAATTTGCCGCGGCCGAGGAAGCCATTGGTCTGGCGTTGAAGTGGGAAGAGGATGTCACGGATCAGATCAACCATTTGATGGATATTGCGGTTGCCAAGAAAGACTATCTGGGGCAGCAATTCCTGAATTGGTACGTCAACGAGCAGCTCGAAGAAGTATCGACGATGCGCGATCTGTTGCAGATCGTCCAGCGCGTTGGCGAGAAGAATCTGGTCATGATGGAAGCCTACCTGGCGCATGGTGATTAAGTCGTAAGGAATTCAAGGGCAGGCCGCCGATCACAGGACGGCCTGCTTTTTTTGATTCCCGCCCGGGTGTTTCATTTCTGATAGAATAGAGCGGTTTGTTTAATGGAAAGGATTGATTAATGCGCGTTGATTTGCACGTTCATGATCGAGACCGCTCGCCCTGTGCAACGGATACGGATGAGAGTCAGGTTCGGACCGCGATCGCGGCCGGATTGGAAGGCCTGGCGTTTACCAATCATTTCAGACTCGTGCCGGATGCCCGCCTGGCGGAGTTAAGGCGCGATTTTTCGCCGTTTCGGATTTTCAGCGGGATCGAGATTACCGCCGACCAGGAAGACTGGCTGGTGCTGGGGCTGCGGGAGGGTCGCCTGGAGCGCAGGGATTGGGATTATCCATCCTTATGGCGTTTTGTGCGCGATCAAGGCGGTTTCATCGCCCTGGCGCACCCTTTTCGCTGGGCTTCCTGCATTCACGCGGACCTGGGGATCTATCCGCCGGATGCCATCGAAGTGCGTTCGAATAACACACCACCGGCCCGCGAAAGCGAGATCCGCAGTCAGGCCGAACGGTACGGCCTGGCGCTGCTGTGCGATTCGGATGCCCATTCGAATGGCATGATCGGCAAATACTGGAACGACCTGCCCGGCGCGCCGCAGACAGACGATGAGCTTCTGGATAGCCTGCGCCAATTCGCCCGCATTGCACACCAAGCAACTCCAGCGGATTGAGGTTGAAGAGATTTCACCACGGAGACACGGAGATCACGGAGAAGAGATATTAAAATAGAGAAGAAGAGAGAATTATTTTCTCTCTTCTTCTCTGCAAAATTCCATCTCCGTGATATGTGTCGCTGGGGTGCTATTTCAGTGGACGCATAATAGGAGTAAGTAAAAATGGAGAGGAAAAGTAAAACCTTTTTTCTCTTCCTCTCCATAAAAAACTCTTCTCCGTGACCTCCGTGTCTCCGTGGTTACTCCTCTTAATCCTTTATTTGACCAGGAAGGCCCAGACCAGATAAAAACCGATCATCACCACGCCGATGCCCATGCGCGCCAGCACAGCCTTGCCCCAGCCGATTGCCATGCTCTTGGTCGAAGCGCCGGCTTTGCGCCAGTCGCGCAGGCGGATGATTTCGACCATGAACAGCCCGACCAGCGTCAACACCAGGCCGCCAAAGGGTGGGAAGAGCAGGCTGCCGGCCACACCGGCTGCCAAAGCGACGCCGATCGCCAACCAGCTCGCGCCGGATTGTTTGGCGCCGGCTCCCATCAACAGATTGTCAACGATGCTGCCGAACAGCATAAGCAGCGTGATGACTCCGAACAGGATGCCGGCCGTCAGGTTGAATCCGTCGATCAGACCGTAGACCAGCGCGGCCACCCAGATGATGGTCAACCCGGGAATGAAGGGGATGATCAGGCTGAACAGGCCCAACACCATGACGATGAGGACGACGACGAACAGGAGAATTGGGGCGATGGTTTCCATGCGAAGCCCTTATTTACCGGTGATGACCTCAATGCCGCCCATCCATGGGCGCAGCACTTCGGGCACCACGATCGAACCGTCGGCCTGCTGATTGTTCTCCAGCACCGCGATGAGCGTGCGCGGCAGGCCCAGTCCCGAACCGTTGAGGGTGTGCACCAGGCGCGTCTTGCCGCCTTCGGCCGGGCGGTACTTGATGTTGGCGCGGCGGGCCTGGAAATCACCCACGCTCGAGACGGATGAGACTTCCAACCATTCGTCGCAGCCCGGCGCCCACACTTCCACGTCGAAAGTGATACGCGCGTTGAAGCCCAAGTCGCCCGTGCACAGGCGCACGATGCGATAGGTCAGGCCGAGATCGCGGCAGGTCTGTTCGGCGTCCGCCAGCATCTTTTGCAGCTCATGCTCCGACTCTTCCGGCTTGCAGTAGGTATACATTTCCACTTTGTCGAACTGGTGGCCGCGCTTGATGCCGCGCACATCCCGCCCGGCGCTCATTTTCTCGCGCCGGAAGCAGGGCGTATAGGCCGTGTACCGCACGGGCAGGGCGGCTTCTTCGAATACATCGTTGATGTGAATGCCGGTCAGGGGTACTTCGGCGGTCGGCACCATCCAGTAGTCTTCTTCGGCGTCATGATACAGGTTGTCGATGAACTTGGGGAGCTGACCCGAAGCATACAGCGTATCCGCCTTGACCATGAAGGGTGTGTATTTCTCCAGATAGCCCTGGCGGGTGTGCAGGTCGAGCATCCAGGAGATCAAGGCGCGTTCCAGGCGCGCGCCGGCGCCGTTGAGGACGTAGAAGCGCGAGCCGGTGATCTTGACGCCTTCATCGAAGTCGATGATGCCCAGTTTGAGGCCCAGGTCCCAGTGCGGCAGGGGCGTAAAGTCGAAGGCTTTTTGCTCGCCCATCACGCGCACCACCACATTTTCGTGCTCGTCCTTGCCGAGCGGCGTGCTCGGATCAGGCAGGTTGGGGATGTGCGCGACCAGATTGTTCAGGTTTTCCTCGACCTCGCGAACCTGATCGTCCAGCGCGGCGATGCGGTCGCCGACCCCGCGCATGGCCTCGATCTTGGCCTGGCGCTCAGCCGGGTCCTTGCTCTTGCCGATTTCCTTCGAGACGCTGTTGCGCTCGCCTTTCAGCGCTTCGGCTTCCACCAGCAGCGCGCGGCGCTTCGTATCCAGCGCCTGCACTTCGTCGACGATGCCCGCGTCCATGTTGCGCATACGCAACGCATCCCGGACGACATCCGGAGTTTCACGAATCAAATTGATATCCAACATGATGGCCTTCCTTTCGGTGTGCACATAAAATACGCCCCCCAATCCTGTGCAGGACGAGGGGGGACGCCCGTGGTGCCACCTGCTTTTGCCGCCGCGCGAGGAAGTGGACGCGCGGAAGGCCTCTTTAGGGAGATAACGGTTCCTGCCGGTCCTCTTATGCCATCAATACGGCTCTGCGAGGGCTGTCCGCTTCGAAGGAAGCGCCGGGGTGGATTTCACCGGGCGACCTGCCAGCTCGCACCAACCGCTGGCTCTCTGAAAGTGCGCCGGTTACTCGATCCCGGGCGGGACAATGTATCTGCATTATACGCTGTGGCGGGTGGATGTCAAGAACTCAAAATTAAAGGAAATCATTCAATCGTCGCGTTTCTTCCCGAAATTGGATTCGTTCACCGGTCGCCAAAACGGATAGCGTTCGAACCTATCATTCTGAGTCAATTGCTGTAGGTCAGTCCCATCCTTATTTACAACCCAAATTTCCGGTGAGCCGTTGCGATTGGTTACAAACGCCAGTTTCGAGCCATCCGGCGACCACACCGGGTCGATGTTTCCCAAACTGCCATCCGAGAGAAGCGGCCGCGCTTCGCCGCTTGCGACATCGATCAACACGATGTTGGTATCCTTGAAGAGATTCTCCGACCAACCGTTGCAGAATGCCTGGCCGGATTTGGAAGTAACAACGGCCAGCGTACTGCTATCGGGTGACCAGAGCGCGGGGAGGAAGTAACACTGTGGCAGGAAAACGCCTTTGGCAAGCTCGCGCAAATCTGATCCGTCCGCGTTGACCACCTGCCAGTTCCCTGAAAAGAATGCGATTCGTTTTAAATCCGGCGACCAGGAGATGTTATAGGGTTCGATATCCTCAACCAGCAGGTGGGCGTCTTGGCCGTTTGTGTTGACGATCCACAAACCTTTAGGATAAAGGATGTCGGTGTCAAAGGAATAAACCACATATCGTCCATCTGGAGATGCAGCCGCAGCAATAACCTGCCCATAACCGGGCATTGCCAGATATGTACGGTTTGTAGTAAAAGGATCTTTTAATATCAAGGAACCCGCACCATTTAATATTCGACGACTATCCGGGAACCAGCTATAAAATTTACCCTCCCCCGATGCGGGGGGTAGAGTTGTGTTCTCAAATTCACCCTTTTCTACATTGTAAATGCTCACCGTTCCCCAGGGTCCAACAATCGCGACAAGAGCGCCATCAGGTGAGGGAAAGATGGTTTGGTCGTTGAGAGAGTCCTCTATGGAAACGACTGCAGGTGACGGGTTCATTTTCCCACCCGAATCCACATCGATGGCATAAATCGTCGATTGGGATTTATCGTCTTCGCCAGTAAAATAATAGATCTTTCCACTGGCATCCCTGGCGGGTTGGATTAATGGAAGTGGAGTCGGGCTTGGGCCGGGGACGAGCGTCAGGGTCGGCGCAGGCGTGATCGGATATGGAGTCCTGGTAGGCAGGTCCCACGGAAAGACATCCGTCCGGGCAAGGGTGGGCGCGGGTGGCGTGTTGGTTTCTCCCGGCGGCGGATAAGCGGTACCCTCGGACTGGCTCACCCTTGTATTGGAATCGGATGTCCGTGGAAGGATTCCTCGAATGATGGATACCATTCCAAACGTCAACAATAAAATGATAACGATGCCAAGAATGATTCCCAAAACGTTTCTACCCCGGTTCATGCGTTTCCTCCCGTGCTACAAATGCTTTCCGAGATCGAGCCTTTATCGACGGAAAAGCCCATTATTTGCAAAAAAAAAGATATCGGGTTGGTGGTACAAATGCCTGTAAATTGCTAAAGCAAAATTCAATATCAACTAAACTTTATGGAGGACCATTCACAATAATTGCAATTATCATAATAAATTGAATTCTGATAGTCAAGTTTATTATGTTGGATCTCTCAATCATGGATACACTTAAGTCATGATTCCAAATTTGCAATCCCGCATCAGCCCCGATGGAGAGGTGGAGCCACAAGGCGATGGCAACTGGACCCTGCGGCTGCGCGCCGGAACGGAGCGGCGCTACCGCTGGGCGCAGGTGGATGATTATATTCCGCTGGCGCGGCGCGATTTTCGCTGGCGGGCGCCGCTGCGTCTGCGCCTGCGCGCGCGGGCCTTTGAGCCATCGGCGGCGGGCACGTGGGGCTTTGGGCTATGGAACGATCCGTTTGCCTTCAACCTGCTGGGCGGGACGGCGCGGCGCCTGCCCGTGCTGCCCAACGCGGCCTGGTTCTTCTATTCGCTGCCGCCGAATTACCTGACGCTACGCGACGGCACGCCCGGACACGGCTTTGTGGCGCAGACCTTTGCCGCGCCGCGCATCCCGGCCATTCTGCTGGCGCCGGCCGGGCTGGGGCTGCCGCTGCTGGCCTGGCGGCGGGCGGCGCGCGCGCTACGCCGGATGGCGCGCCGCGTCATTCGCGAAGATTCGGCCCGCATTCACGTGGATGTGACCCAATGGCATACCTACGAACTGGATTGGCTGACGGGCGAAGCGCGTTTCCGGGTAGATGGGCGCGAGTGTCTGGCGACGCCGGTTTCGCCGCGCGGGCCGCTGGGCCTGGTGGTGTGGATCGACAACCAGTACATGGCCTTCCCGCCGGACGGGCGGCTGCGCATGGGGGTGTTGCCGGTGCCTAGGGACGCGGCCCTGGAATTGCGGGAGATCCGCGTGGAACCAGAATCCGCGTAATGGCGGGCGTTTGTCAGCACCGCGGTGAACGACCTGTCTCCGTAAGGGGAGCGTGTCCGCCTGTCCAGGTGGGCGATCTCAAATAAAATTCGGGCCGGCACACAGGCCGGCCCCTACGAACAAGATTGCCCTAAAGAAGGATCACTTCCAGGATCAATCCCAGCATCAGCAGTGCGCCGTACTGTTTGTTATGGTAGAACGACATGGCTGAAAACCACAGCGGCCAGGTGTCGGCGGCGTATTCGGCCGGGCGTTCGGCCGGTTTGGGACGGCGGTACATGGTCCATACTCTGGGCATCGCCCGCAGCGCCAGCAGCACGATCAGCAGGAAGGGCGAGAAGAACCCGCGCGCGACCAGGTAGATGACCAGCAAGTACATGGCGGCGATCATGCCCAGCACGGTATAGCGGGCCGCCTTTTCACCGATGAGCACCGGCAGGGTATGGATGTGCCTGGCCCGGTCGGAGCCCAGCTTGTCGATGTGCTTGCCGAACAATACGGTCGTGGGTCCCAGCGCGTAGGCCAGGCTGGCCAGGGCCACGTTCCAGTTCCAGGCGCCGGTGATGACGTAATAACCGCCGCCGACCATCAAGGGGCCCCAGATGAGCAGCACGGCAATCTCGCCCAGGCCGATGTATTTGAGCGGCCAGGTATAGAACAGGACGAAGAACGCGCCTGCGGCCATCAGAAGCAGGGCGGTCGTCCCGCCGTAGATGACCAGGGGAATGCCGGCGGCAATGGCGACGGCGGCGCTGAAGGCGATGTAGGCGAACAGCTCGCGCTGGCTCATCAGGCCCTGCTCGATGGGCTGCGGCCCGTACTGGGTGCGGAAATAATTATCCCTGTCGACGCCGCGTTTGTAATCGGTGTAGTCGTTGACCAGGTTGTTGGTGGCATGGGCGAAGATCAATCCCAATGCCAGCAGCACCCAACGTCCCAGGTCGAAGCGTCCGTCGCGCAAGGCAAACAATCCGGCAAAGGCGGCCGAGAAAAAGGTCATCAGCAGCACGGCCGCGCGAGTCGAGATCAGCCAGCGCGCCACCACGTCCAGGCGCCGCCATTCTTCCTGATCGATGCGCGGAATGACGCGCAGCGCTTTCCACCACATTCCCACATTCATCGGATTCTCCCTATCATTATATCTTACAAATAAGATGATCATTATCCAATAAAAGATTATAAGATACTTTATACAATTGTCAAATGGATTGGGAAGTATGTTTTAAGGCTGTGGAATTTGCTTTTGGACGGCCAGCGGGATCGCAAGCGAACCTTCGCCAGAATCGCCCAGAAATTTCACGCTCTCCGGCTGGCAAACGCTGCACCAGGCAACATGGGCGCACATCAACGCGTTCAGCTCTTCCGGTCGATAGATATCTTCCAACGGCAGCAGGCCGTGCAGCAGCTTGTGGCGGGTGATCTCTTCGAAAAAATCCATCGCGTCCGGAACAGGCAGGCCGGCGTCGGCCAGCACGAGCTGGCGCTGCAGGCGGCCTTCGAGGGTGGTCTGGTCGAAAGGCCGCAGCCCGAGCAGCGACCAGAAGGCGGCGTCGGCGGGCGCTTCAAATTTTTGGCGGGGCGCGTCTCCGCCGGGTCCGGGAACGTAGCCCATCCCAGCCAGAGCCTGGTGCACCTCGAGGCCGCGGCGCAGCGAGGCCGGACAGGCTTTAAGGGTAGTCGGGGTCTGGTAGATCCAGGCGCCCTGAGCCAGCAGCTCTTTTTCCGCCGCCCGCCCACCCCGGATATCGTTAAGCTTTGCCGGGGCATTGATGGCCACCACCGCGCTGCTCACACCTGCGGCAAAGGCGAGCGCATCCGCAAGGTCGCCGCACCCCTGGGCCTGGATATGTTGCTCCTCATCCAGGACCATCATCGCACAGGCTTTATGCCCCGATCCGGGTTCGATTCCAATGAAGACTGTGGGTTGCGGGACCATATCAGCCTAGTCTAGTCCATATTGGATAATTCTGCAATTCATTTGGTCCATGAAAAACAGACAACCTGGTCAAAAGGACAAACGTTCTCCGTACTTATTAAGGATTGCTTGACGCTGGGCATGCATTAAGATAGGATAATCTTGTTATGCGGTCATTGAAGAAGTCAACATTGATCGGGTTGGTCATCGGCGATGGGCTGGTTGTGTTGGCGATCACGCTGTTTGGGTTCGAAAGCCACAACCAGAGCCTGACGGGTTTACGCTGGATGTCCACTTTTCTGCCGGTTGTTCTGGCCTGGGGACTCATTGCGCCCTGGTTTGGCCTTTATCAGCCCCAGGTGGTGAACCGTCCCTGGCAGGTCTGGCGCATTCTTCCAACGCTGATACTGGCGACACCCCTGGCCGTGTTTTTACGTTCCCTGTGGTTGGGGCGGCCGATCATCTGGGTTTTTGCGCTGGTGTTGGGCGGTATATTAATGTTGGCATTCTTCATCTGGCGGTTGATTTGGGCTTTCGCCTCAGGGAGACAAGGATAAAAAATGGATGAAGTCGCGCTGATTCGGGATGCACAGCACGGCGACCTGAATAGCTTTAACCGTCTGGTGCTGGCTTATCAGGAATTAGCCTATAACCTGGCGCTGCGCATGCTGAATGACGAAGCATCGGCTGAAGATGCCACCCAACTGGCCTTTATCTCGGCCTACCGGCATATGAACACCTTTCGGGGTGGTTCGTTCAAGGCCTGGGTCATGCGCATGGTGACCAATACGTGTTACGACGAAATGCGCCGCCTGAAGCGCCGTCCCACCACGCCGCTCGAACCGGTCAATGATGAAGACGACGAGGAAATCGAATCGCCGTACTGGATGGCCGACGATCACAACCTGACGCCTGAACAAGCGCTTGATCAGCGTGAACTCGAAGGCGCCATTCAGCACTGCCTGAGCGGCCTGCCGGTTGATTTCCGGGCGGTGGTCATCATGGTGGATGTGGAAGGGCTGGATTATCAGGAAGTCTCGGATGCAACCGGGAAACCCCTGGGCACGGTGAAGAGCCGCCTGGCCCGGGCGCGGGTCAAAATGCGCGATTGTTTGCAGGGTTTTTGGGAACTTTTACCGGTGAGCTTTCGTCTGAAATTAGAGGAACGCGCATGAACCCAAAGACTCAGCTCTCTCCCAAGGAGTGGCAGCTTCTTTCCGCATATCTGGATGACCAGGTCTCGTCGACCGAGCGCATCCGGATCGAAAAGAGGCTGGACTCAGAGGATGCGTTCCGCCAGGCTTTACAATCGCTGCGCCAGACTCGCACAGTTATTCGTAGCATGCCGCGGCGGCGCGTACCCAGAAACTTTACCTTAACCCCTGAAATGGTGGCAGTCCGGCAGATGCCGCGAATTTTACCGGTGCTACGCTTTTCATCCGCTTTTGCAGCCATTGCTGCCTTTATCCTGTTCGGTGTGCAGTTGCTGCCCATGATGGCAAAAAGCGCCGCGGCACCCACTCAGGCGCCAGCAGCGTTGGAAATGAGCGCCGCTGAAGCGCCAGCCAGTACAGAACCCCCCTTGATCTACTGGGGTACCCCGGGTGCGGAAGCCGCGAAGGGCATGGGCGGCGGAGGCGGTGGTTTTGCCGGCGGCATGGGCGGAGGCGCCCCCGACACTATCTTTGGTATGCCCAATGACGCCAGTACCCCCAGCATCCAATTCGAAATTCCTCAGGCGACCAGTGAACCGGGAATCGGCGCGGCCGGTGAACCCCAGGTGACTATGCCTGTCGAACCGACGCCCTATGCCGAAGCGACTGCCGCGCCGCCGATGGCCATGGCGCCCCAACCCACGGCAACCCCAGAACAGCCTCTCAACCAGGCCACTCTGGAAGGCAATCCAATCCTGGGACTGCGCCCACAGGATTCGGGCAAAATCATCTCAGAATCAACCACCGCGGATTCGGTTCGCGCAGTCGAGTCCGAATCATCGCGTATTTCGATCGGTTCGCTGTTGCTGCCGGTGACGATCGGATTGGCCGCCCTGGCCTTACTGACGGCGATCGCAGCGTTCGTCCTTTGGAAAAAGACCCGCAGTTGAAAGAATCCCCCATTCGTTTTTGCCCGTATTGCGGCACACCAACCGAGATGCGTTTTCTGTTTGGCGCGCAGCGACCGGTATGCCCGGCCTGCGGCTGGCGGTATTTTGCCGATCCCAAAGTGGCCGCCGCCGTGGTAGTGCTGGTCGATGAACTGGTGCTGCTCGACCGGCGGGTGAATGAACCCAACCGCGGTAAGTGGAGCATGCCGGCCGGATTTGTGGACGCCTATGAGGATCCGGCGCGAGCGGCGGAACGGGAATGTTTCGAAGAAACCGGTTTGCAGGTCCATGTGACCGGTCTGCTGGACGTCCTCGCCGGACGCGAGCATTCGCACGGGGCGGATATCCTGATCGTCTATATGGCGGAGATCGTCGGCGGCGTGTTGCAGGCCGGCGACGACGCTGATGAGGTGGGCTTCTTCCCGCTCGATCACCTGCCGCCGCTGGCTTTTGATTCCGCCCGACGGGTGTTGGAAAGCCTGCGCTGATCGTAAAAAAAATAGATAGTCTGAGTACGTCAAGGCATATCTCATCGATTTGAATGGCCGGGGGCGGAGAAAACGGCCAGCCTGAGCAGTCGGGCGTGCTATAATTAGAACAACCTTTCTCAGAGAGCTATCTTTTTGGCCAAGACACCCGCTCGTCCTTCCAAACCAGCGCCTGCGCGCAAAACCACAAAAACAAGTGCCCCGCTGCGTAAGTCCGCCCGGGGATCCGAAAAACGCAGTACCCCCCAACGCAGCGGTTCGCACGCCAGGAAAAGCATCCCGCCGCGCCCTTCCGCATGGAGCCAGCTATCTCCCGAGCGTAAACTGGACGTGTTGGGCGTCATTTTGGCGTTATTGGGCCTGCTTTCGCTGCTCAGTCTGGTGTCCGGCTCCAACGGCGTCGTGACCGGCTGGTGGGTCAACTTCCTGCGCCGGGCCGCCGGATGGGGAGCGTTCATTCTCCCTCTGGCGTTACTGGGAATTGGAATGTGGCTGGTGCTGCGCAACATCGACCGGCTGCCGCTGCTTTCAGCAGAGCGATTGACAGGAATCGTTCTGTTGCTGCTTAACTTGCTGGCGTGGATGCACCTGTTCGGCGGCGGCGGATGGGAATTAGCCGCGGCCGGCAAAGGCGGCGGATACATCGGTGGTTTCTTTCAGGGTCTGTTGGTAGATGGATTGGGCTCTGTAGGCGCGGTCATCGTATTGGTTGCCTGGATGCTGTTGGCGCTGGTGTTTACATTCGATATCTCGGTCAATGATCTGACTCATTTCCTCTCACCCATCCTGGCCTGGCTGCGAGGTTCGGAAAAGCCGACCCCATTGCGTTCCGCTGCGGACCATGCACCCGTTCATAACCTGGAGCCAGAACCGCATGAGGTAAGCGAGCTGCCACCGGATTTCAGCCCCATGCCGGGCCGCCCCGAACCGGCCGTTCGTAAGGCGGCGCTGCGTCCTGCGCAGGCGGGTAAACCTGCTCAGGCGGTTCCACCGGCCAGTTCGACGGCGGCCAGCGCCCTGGCAGCTGTCACCTCCACATCGGCGGGCGAGATCGGCGCGGACGCGCCCGCCCCGGTCAATCCGTGGACAGCCCCCAGCGTGGAGGCGATTCTCGACCCGGCGACGCCCGTGGCGGTGCAGGGCAACGTCGATCACGATCGCGGGCGATTGATCGAAGAAACGCTGGCTTCCTTCGGCACGCCGGCGCACATTGTGGAAATTTCACGCGGACCGACGGTGACCCAGTTTGGCGTCGAACCCGATTTCATCGAGACGCGCACCGGCCGCATGCGCGTGCGGGTCAGCAAGATCGTCTCGCTGGCCGATGACCTGGCCCTGGCGCTGGCCGCGCAGCGAATTCGCATTCAGGCGCCGGTCCCAGGGCGCAGTTATGTGGGCATTGAAGTACCCAACACGGAAATCAGCCGGGTGGCGCTTCGTGAAGTAATGGAAAGCGAAGCCTACCGGAAGATCAAAAGCCCTCTGCGTTTTGCACTGGGCAAGGACGTGGCCGGAAAGTCCGTGGCGGCGGATCTGGCTGCCATGCCGCATTTGTTAATCGCCGGCACGACCGGCTCCGGTAAGTCCGTGTGCGTCAATGCCATCCTGAGCGCACTACTGCTGAACAATACCCCGGCGGAGCTGCGCCTGGTGCTGGTCGATCCAAAACGGGTCGAGCTCACCGGTTACAACGGGGTTCCACACCTGCTGGCGCCGGTGGTTACCGACGCCGAGAAGGTGGCGAATGCGTTGCAGTGGATGCAGCGTGAAATGGACGCCCGGTACCACCGTTTTTCTCAAACCGGGGCCCGCAATATCTCTGATTACAACAGCAAGCACGCCGATAAACTGCCTTATCTGGTCGCAGTGATCGACGAACTGGCCGATTTGATGATGCTGGCGCCCGAAGAAACCGAACGTTCCATCACCCGCCTGGCCCAGTTGGCTCGCGCCACCGGCATCCACCTCATCATTGCCACCCAGCGCCCTTCGGTGGATGTGGTGACCGGCCTGATCAAGGCCAACTTCCCGGCCCGGGTGGCCTTTGCGGTGGCTTCGGGCGTCGACAGCCGCGTGATCCTCGATCAACCCGGCGCGGAACGGTTGCTGGGGCGCGGCGATATGCTCTTCCAGGCTCCCGACGCGGCGGCGCCGGTGCGTTTGCAGGGCGTGTATGTTTCGGATGCTGAAATTCAACGCCTGGTGGATACCTGGCGCGTCGAAGCCATGAATGTGAAGACGCCGGCCCCAACCATGGGTGAGGTGGATGCATTGCCGGTCGGCGCGCCCCTGCACCAGGCTTCTCTTTTCGACGAAGGCGACAGCGCGAGTGAAGGCGACGTGCTGCTGCCAGAGGCTATCGACCTGGTGCGGAGGGAAGGACGGGCTTCCATTACCATGCTGCAGCGGCGCATGCGCATCGGCTACACCCGCGCCGCCCGCCTGATCGACGCCATGGAAGAGAAAGGCATCATCAGCCCGGCGCTGCCCAATTCGCAGACCCGCGAAGTTCTCGATTACGGTCCCACCGCGCCTCCCGAGGAGACCTAATTCGGGCTGCGTTCGTTGCCCGATTTGCAACCCTTCTGCGCCTGAGACATTGCCCGCCATGGTTTATTCGTGTGAGCGGGCAATTTTCTTATCCACTGTCTCCCGGCAGGCGTTGAAGAACCTACCTTCTTTTATTCGAAAGCGGTATGGGTATAATAAATGCACAATTCGTGCGGGCGGTGGAGTGTGAAACAGACCTTAAGAATTTTGTTGGTGGAAAGCGATCCTCGGGCAGTCGAGCGTGTTAACTCTGCCCTCTCCTCCGGTTTTGTGGTCACCAGCGCGGCAGACCAGCCGGCAGCGAAGGCATGCCTGGAAGTAACAAAATTCGACCTGGTGCTGGTTGAGCCCTGGCAGGTGGGAACCAATGGACCCGAACTGCGCGCCTGGTTGCTCGATTTGGATTTTCCAATGCCGTCGGTCATCCTGACTTCTCGGACGTTCCCGATCGCAATTGCCATGGCGGATCGGCTTGACGCTGTGGCTATTCTACTCAAAACAGAAACAACCTATACCGATTTGGCGACAACCTGCCGCCAGTTGGTTACGAAGCACCGGCACATGCTTCAGCAGGCTTTGAGCATCGATAACGGCATGATCTTGTTGAGCCCTGATCTACTCGTTCAGTCCTATGATTCGAATGCCAATCAGATCTTCCGTGAAATGTTAGGCCGCGATCTGGCCGTCGGTTTGGCGGCCGGAGATGTCATGGCTCAGGGTGATTTTCAGTTTCTAAAAAATCTGGTCGATGAGCTCATCAAAAAGGGACAGGAAAAATGGGTTACTCCAATCCCGATATTGTTGGATCACGGACGCTGGATCAAGACCAGCTTCAATCTGCTTTACAGGGAAAAGAATCGAATTGACAGTATTTGCATAAATTTCCAGGACCTCACCCAATCCATTGATTTCCAGGAAAAGCTGCGATCCCGTGAAGAAACCTTACGAACGTTGATCAATGTTTATCCGGCCTCGATCTTCTTAATCGATCCGAAGGGAAATATTTTAGCTGCGAATGATGGAGTGTCCTCCTGGTATCGCCTGCCAAATGAAAAATTCGTTGAGACGAATATCTTCGATTATCTTCAATCCCCGGTGCGGGAATTTCGCCAGAAAATTGTGGAAGAGATCGTAAAAACAGGCCAGACCAGAACCGTAACCGAGTTCAGCCAGGGCCGGTATCTACGCACAACCGTATATCCAGTATTCGACGATGCCGGGGATGTCCATCAGATTGGTATCTTCGTGGTGGATGTCACCGAGCAAAAATTGGCAGACGAGGTTTTCAAACGGCGGGATGCCATTTTGGAAGCGGTAAATTTCGCCTCCGAACAATTTTTGTGGGCGGACTCGTGGCGCGACCGAATCCAGGAGGTCTTGCAACGTTGGGGCGAGGCAACGGCAACCAATCGGGCCTTTATCTACAAACGAAGTCTCGATGATGCCGGAGATGCGATCTATTCACTGATGTATGGCTGGGATTCCTCGGGTTCGATCCCGGATTTCGCATGGAAAGAATTCCAGAATTTTTCGATGAAATCCACGATTTATGCCGATATCGAGGAGATCATAAATCGCGGTGAAGCTGCTCAGATAAAAATATCCGAAGTCGGTTCCGGACTTTTTGAATCCTTTCAGGAGCATAAGGTAAAATCGCTTCTCGTCGTCCCGGTCATGTTGAGTGGCGACGTATGGGGCTTCCTCGGATTTGGCGATAGTAATACGATCCGGGAATGGAGCATCATCGAACTGGATGCCGTAAAAACTGCTGCCCAGATATTTTCAGCGGCGTTGCGGCGTGAAAGAGATGAGACGTCCCGGGCGGCTTTGCTGGACGCGCTGCCGGATCTCATGTTTCTATTCAATCGCAATGGTGAATTTGTAGATTACCATACCCAGGATCCATCCATGCTGGCTTTGCCCCCCGAGCAGTTTTTGGGAAAGAAAATCGGGCGGGCTTTGTCCGGCGAAGTAGCCAAGATGACCCAGAAAGCCTTCAAGCAAGTCATGCTTACGGGCGTTCCGATGGCGTACGAGTATCAACTGCGAATCGGTAATTCGCAATACTGGCAGGGGCATATGGTGCGCAGCGGCGATGGGGCAGTGGTGATCATCCATGACATCACCGAACAACGCCGTTTCGAAGAAGAACTGCGCCAGGCCGAAAAAGTGGTCAGCGATTTGAATGAAATCACTTCTTCGAGTGACCTTTCATTCGAGAAGAAACAGCAGGAACTGTTGAAAATGGGCTGTCAGCGTTTTGGGGTGGAAAATGGGGTGATCCTTCAGCCCACCGCGGATGCGTTCAGGATCATTCAAGCCTATTCTCCCAACCGGACTTATCTGCCATACACGAACTTGCCCACCTTGGAGAGCTTCAGTCAGCAGGTCATTCAGTCGAAAAAGATGCTCATCGTCGAGGATGCGGCTCAGGACCCTCTCTGGAAGGACCATCCGGTTTATCTCGCCCATAAATTGCAATCCTACATGGGCGCTCCTCTCATGATGGAAGGGAAGTTGTTTGGCGTACTGGCATTTTCGAGCACGCAACCCCATCGGAAACCCTTCACCATGGCCGAACAACGCTTCCTGCATCTGATGGCGCAATGGATCAGTCTGGAATTGGAGCGTGAACAAAATATTGCCCAGCTACAGAGCTATGCGGACGAGATTTCGCGCAAGAATGTAGAACTGGCCGAGGCTCGCGACCAGGCGCTGGAAGTCTCCCGGATGAAGACCGAATTTCTGGCCACCATGGGTCATGAAATCCGCACGCCGATGAACGCAGTCATGGGAATGACCGAACTGCTGCTGGACTCGCCGTTAGGCCCCGAGCAGCGGCAATATGCCGAGACCGCCCGGGATTCGGCACGTTTGCTTCTATCACTGCTCAACGACGTGCTCGATTTCTCGAAGATCGAAGCCGGAAAATTGGTCCTCCAACAGGTTCCCTTTGATCCTCACAAGGTATTGGACGAAGCCGTAACCATGTTCGGCCTGCAGGCTCAATCCAAGAAAATCCAGTTAAATGTTTTCATCTCACCACAAATCCCCCATCTATTGCAGGGCGATCCGGTGCGCTTCAGCCAGGTTGTGATCAATCTGGTCGCAAACGCCATCAAGTTCACCGATCAGGGGCATGTCATGGTGTGGTGTGAGGTATTGAACGAGACGCCCGAGAATGTCGAACTCATGATCCGGGTGCGCGATACGGGTATCGGTTTACCGGACACATTCCAGGACAAGGTATTTCAGCCTTTTACACAGGCGGACGGAAGCACCACCCGCCGGTTTGGCGGAACGGGACTGGGCCTGTCCATCACCAAGCGGCTTGTGGAGAAGATGAATGGCACCATCGGCTTCGAGAGTAAGGAAGGCGCGGGATCGGTTTTTTGGTTCACGGCGGATTTCGGTCGAGTCGAGGATGCATCGATCGAAAAAATGGAGGCATACCGGTCCGGTACTACCACTCAAAAGATTCTGGTCTATGAAAGCCTGACTGAAACTCGCGATCTCTGGCAGCGCTATTTGGAAGATTGGGGGATTCCATTCGAGCTGGTCGAAAACCCGTGCCAGGTGATCGAGCGCCTGAAGACAGCCAGGGATTCTGGCCTGAATTATGCGGTCTGTATATTGGACGCTGAAGGTTTGCGGAGTGAGAATAACAAGTTCTATTCACAGGTAATGCGCCTGCTTCGCGCGGCACAATGCCGCTTTATCCTGATCACCAGCTTCGAAAAGCGGCTGCGAAATCCGGGCAATCTGCCCCAGGAATTATTCTGCGGGCGGCTGTCGCGTCCATTCAGCCATAATACGATCGAGAAGGTATTGGCCGGAGTGTTGCCCGATCAATTTGAGCATCCTTCGACGGAAGAGGCTGCACCCTCATCGAAAGATGAAGGCTGTGGGAATCAACCACTGACGGATAAATTGATCCTGGTGGCAGAGGACAACCTGGCCAACCAGCACCTGGTTGAAGTTCAATTGCAACGCCTTGGATATGAGGTGGTGACCGTCGCAACCGGGTCTCAAGCGGTGGATGAACTGGCCCGCCGGCATGACGACTACGGCATGGTATTGATGGATATGCAGATGCCGGAAATGGATGGCTGCGAGGCTACCTGCCTGATCCGTAAGAACGAACAGGCGACCGGGCGGCATATCCCCGTCGTGGCCATGACGGCCAGCGCAATGCACGTCGACCGACAAGCCTGCTTACAGGCGGGCATGGATGATTATATTGTTAAGCCGGTGTTGATGGACGACCTGCGCAAAGTCATCGCGCGCAGCCTTCTATCGGCCGAGCCAGACCAGGCCACGGCGCCTGGCAGCGAAGAGCCAGCCGCGACGGATACATTGCTGGATGAGCGTGTGTTGACGGATCTGCGTTCCTTGAACCAACCCGGCCAACCGGATTTCCTCAAGCAATTGATTGATATTTATCTGGCTGATTCGGCCACACTGATGCAGACCATCCATGATTCGGCTCAAAAAGATGAACCGGAAAGCCTTCGCCAGGCCGTCCACTCCATGAAGGGCATCAGTTCTAATCTGGGGGCCCAGCGCCTGTCGGATTTGTGCTGGCAGATCGAATACGCCATTCGCAACCAGGTTCCCCTGCCAGATCACTGGCTGGTTTCGATGGATCGTGAATATGCGTTAACCTGTCAGGCGCTCCAGCAGGTTCCCTAAATCATCCCACAGAAAATAGAGGTCCAAAAGATCCATGGAAAGAACGGTTCCCAGCACGGCATCTGAAGAAATCGATTTATTCTTACGCACAGTCTATTCGCTATTGCGCTCGACGACGGACGTGCAAATTCGCACGCTCGAAGAAGTGCATGTGGCCATGAATTCGCTGTTGCATCCAAACGCGCGTAAACAATCGCCGGATACATCGGCTTTCATCTACAGTTTGCTGCGCCTGCCGGATTGCATGCCGGAAGTACGTCTGGTGGTATTGGGACAGAGCTCGGCGGTATTCGAACGCAGCGGGTACGGCAATGTGGAAAGCTGGCAGCCGATTTCGGCACGGGCCCGACGGCGGCGCTGCTTTTTCAATGGGCAGGATACCCTGGCCTGCTTTATCGCCAGCCGGTCGGATATCGATGATGTCATTCCCAGCCTGACCGCTTACCAGGTCGAATGGAACAAACTCCATTTCTTGCTGCAGCGGGCGGATCCCGGTCTGTTGGATTGCGCGCAGTGCCCCAGCGACCTGGATTTTCCGGCCCTCGCGCAGGCCATGGAAATGAGCGTCGACGACCTGGAGCGAATGTGGGTCATCTGGGGAGAGCGTTTCAACGATTTGCTGCATCAAATCGCGCAGCGGCGCTGTTCGCTGCGGGTGCGCCTGTTGAGCGGGTCGTTGAGCGAATACTGGCGCGCCACCCGCATGTGGTGGGATCCGATCGAACTCGCCTGCCCGGACCTGTTGGAGCGGCCGGTCTATTTCGTCTCCAGCAACACCCACAGCATGGCCAATCTGCTGTCTGGATATGCTCTGCAGCATGAAAATGAGCTGGTGGATTACCTTTCCGACAGCGCCAACAGCAAACTGTTGGATGAATGGACGGCCATCCAAAACGGCGTCAATACTCACCGTGAGAATTTTCTGTATTATGTCTTGAAAAAATTCCAGCAGTCCGAAATCGGCCGCTATGCGATCGAGGACCAGACCCGGGCTGAACGGGCCGTGGGCATGACCCGCATACCTCCGGTCCACGCGCTGGATATCGAAGCCCAGGTGATCGAACTGGCCAGGCTCGACCCGGCCTTGCTCGATCCGCGTTTGCTGGACGACGGCGGAGAATTCCTGCGCAAGAGCAATGCCCTGATCCTGAATATCGATTATCCCCTGGGCCTGGCGGCTTATAACATCCTCAATAAGGTGGCCGAACACAGCGGGACGGTGGTCGGGGTTTATGTTATGGGAAAATCGGCCACGCTCAACGGCGTCCTGGGCGACGTGATGATCCCGAACGTGGTGCAGGACGAACACTCCCGCAATACCTATCTGTTCAAAAATGCATTTTCGGCCGCGGATGTGGCGCCTTACCTGGAGTTTGGCACGGTGCTGGATAATCAAAAAGCGGTCAGTGTGTTGGGAACCTTCCTGCAGAATGCCCGCATCATGGACGTCATGTACCGCGAAGGCTACACGGACATCGAAATGGAATCCGGGCCTTACCTTTCGGCGGTGTACGAAATGTACCGCCCGCAGCGCCACCCGGTGAATGAACTGGTCAACCTGTATGGCGTCCCGTTCGATGTCGGCATCCTGCACTATGTCTCGGATACCCCCTTGAGCAAGGGTAAGAATCTTGGCGCCGGCGCCCTGTCTTATTTCGGCATGGACTCGACCTATGCCACCACCATCACCATTCTACGGCGCATCCTGCAGCTCGAACGCGCCCGACTGAGTGACCGCTGAAACCTCAAAGGAGACTTTAATGACCCCATCGATACCCGGACCCGCTTACCGCATCGTCACCGAAAGGCTGGTCGTTCGCTGCTGGAATCCGGAGGATGCCCCGCTGATGAAGGCGGCCATCGAGGCCAGCATCGAGCACCTCAAGCCGTTTATGCCCTGGGCATACAACGAACCGGAGGAAATCGAAAAGAAGATCGATCGTATCAAACGCTGGCGTTCATTGTTCGATCGCGGCGAGGATTTCGTTTACGGTATTTTCTCGGCGGATGAAAGTCGCGTGGTTGGCGGAACCGGACTGCATACCCGGGTGGGGGAAGGTGCGCGGGAGATCGGCTACTGGATCCACGCCCAGGAAATCGGTCAGGGTTACGCGACCGAGGTCAGCGCTGCCCTGACGCGCGTGGCTTTCGAAATCGACAGGGTGAAACGAGTGGAAATTCACTGCGATCCCCGTAATCGGTCGAGCGCCAACGTGGCGCGTAAACTGGGCTACACCTACGAGGCAACCCTGCGCCAGCGTTTTCATTTCAGCGACGAGGTCTGGACGGATGCGATGATCTGGACGCTGTTCTCGGAAGATTATCCATCGAGCCCGGCGGCCAAAAGCCAGATTCAAGCTTACGATGCCGCCGGCAGACGAATTCTATAGGCGGTCGAGCGAAAAAGTTACCTCCACTCTGAGACGACATCCGTGTCAGGTACAGACACACGGGTCGCGTCCTGGGTGGAAGCTTTATTTTTCTTTTTTCTTTGGACGGCTCTTCGTCCTTACGAAGCGGTCGCGGGCGTATCGGCCCCAGTTGTTCCATGGGCGACCGGAGGCTGGGCCAGGCGCTGCAGCATGCGCATCAGTCGCGGCCGGTTATAGCGTTGAACGATGATCGGAGCCAGGTTGAGCACAGAGTCGTAGATCAACCAGAAGAAGCTCATGCCCGGCGGGTTGAATGAAAACAAGGGGACGATCAGGACGAAGGTCACCCAATGACACCATTCAGCGCGGCAGGTCTCGACAATCCAGCGTTCGAGACTCATGGGATTGGTCGCGTCGACGTGGTCTTTCTTGAAATCCTTTTGAAAGACCTTACCTGCATCCCAGACCAGCGGTTTCCAATTCTTGATGTGAAAGACGCGCTGGTAGAAATTGCCTTCTTTTTCCCACTTGCGTGGCTGATACGCTCTTCGCCGCGGATTGAGAATCCGATTGGGAAGGTGGGCAGAAATAAAGCCAATCACTGCCTGGATGATCAGCATATACATCAAATCCACGAAGAATAATTCACCGTTTGATAATTCGGCCGTATTCATGGTACATCTTCTCTCTTGCAATTAATTTTACTTTGTAAATAATACTATGGAAGTATCAGAATAACGTTAATACTTCAGGCTGATCAGCATGTATGCCACCCGATACGGAGAATCAAAAAGGTGTGGCTCCGGAGAACCACACCTTTGTTGAATTCTGCGACGATTATAGGCTCGCCAATTGATTCTTGAGTTTGGCGGCCGTCTCCTGGAAGGCAGCCAGCTTCTGGCGTTCCTTTTCCACCACGGCGGCGGGGGCGCGCTGGCCAAAGGAACTCGAGAGCAGGGTCTCCAGGCGTTCGATCTGCGCCTGGGTATCCGCGAGTTCTTTCTGCAGGCGGGCGCGTTCGTTTTCCACATCCACCAGGCCGGCCAGCGGCAGGAAGATTTCGATGCCGGAGATGACCAGCGAAACCTGTCCCTGGGGTTTTTCGGGCAGGGACTGGACCAGAGTCAGGTTGTCGGGGTCCAACGCGGCCAGCGCGGTCAGCGTGCGCGCCTGGGATTGAAAGATGGACAACCGATCGCCGCACACGATGGTGGCCGGGATGCGTTTGCCGGGGGTGACCTTCTTTTCGGCGCGCAGGTTGCGGATGGCGCGCACGGTATCCTGGATGAGCGTAAAGTCAGCCACTTTGGCCGCTTCCCAGCCTTCGGCGGCCTGCGCCTCCGGCCATCTGGCGATGATCAGCGCGTCCTCCCAACCGTCCTTGGGCGCGAACAGCTCCGAGCGTTCCTGGGCGGCGCGCTTGAGATGACCCCATAGTTCTTCGGTGACGTAGGGTGTGAAGGGATGCAGCAGGCGCAGGCAGGTATCCAGCACACGCACCAGCGTCTGGGCGGTATAGAAGGCGCGGTCGCCGCCTTCGGCGAGCTGCTGCTTGGCGATTTCCAGATACCAGTCGGCAAACTCGCCCCAGAAGAACTCATAGATCTGGCGGCCGGCCTCACCGTACTGGTTGCCGTCGAAGAGTCGTTCCACATCCGCGATCAGGGTCTGCAAACGCGCCCAAATCCACGAATCCGGCAGAGTCCAATCCGGCTTGCCCTGCGGCGTGGCGGGCGCGGCTTCGAGCGAGCCGATGATAAAGCGCCCGGCGTTCCAGATCTTGTTGGCAAAGTTGCGGTTGGCCTCCACCTTTTTCAGGCTGAGGTTCATGTCGTTGCCCGGGGTGGAGCCCACCAGCAGGGTGAAGCGCAGCGCATCGGTGCCCATCTCGTCCATGACGCCCAGCGGATCGATTACATTACCCTTGGTTTTGCTCATCTTCTGGCCGTGTTCGTCGCGGATCAGGCCGTGCAGGTAGACGGTGTGGAAGGGAATCTTACCGGTGAATTCCAAACCGTCCATGATCATGCGCGCCACCCAGAAGAAGATGATGTCGTAACCGGTTTCGAGCACCGAGGTCGGATAGAAGTACTTGTAATCGGGCGTTTCATCCGGCCAGCCCAGCGTGGAGAAAGGCCACAACCCGGAGGAGAACCAGGTATCCAGCACGTCCTCTTCCTGACGGATGTGTTTGCTACCGCAATGGGCGCATTGGGTGGGGTCTTCGCGCACCACGGTCATCTTGCCGCAATCGTCGCAGTACCACACCGGGATGCGGTGACCCCACCAAAGCTGGCGGCTGATGCACCAATCCTGGATGTTCTCCAGCCAGTTGAAATACACCTTCGTGAAGCGGTCGGGCACGATCTTGATCTCGCCATTCCGCACCACTTTGAGCGCCGCCTCGGCCAGGGGTTTAATGGTCACGAACCACTGATCCGAGATCATGGGCTCGACGATTTCACCGCCGCGCTGCGAGCGCGGCACGTTGAGCGTATAGGGCTCTTCTTTGATCACCAGCCCGGCGGCTTTCATGTCTGCCCAAAGCTTCTTGCGGCACTCGAAACGATCCATGCCGGCATACGGACCGCCGTTGGCGTTGATGTGGGCTTCCTTATCCAGGATGCTGATCATCTCCAGGTTGTAGCGCTGGCCGATCTGGTAGTCATTCGGGTCGTGGGCCGGGGTGATCTTGAGGGCCCCAGTACCGAATTCACGGTCGACGTAATCATCCGCGATGACGGGAACCGCGCGGTTGAGCAGCGGCACCAGCACCTTGCGGCCGACATAGCGCTTGTAACGCTCATCTTCGGGGTGCACGGCCACAGCCGTATCGCCAAGGATGGTTTCGGGACGGGTGGTAGCCACCGGGATATACTCATCCGGGTTGTCGGCCAGCACGTACTTGAAGTAGTACAGAAAACCGGGTTCCTGCGAGTATTCCACCTCGAGATCCGAAACCGCTGTGCGCAGGCCGGGCGACCAGTTGATCATGCGCGTGCCGCGATAGATGAGGCCCTTTTCATAGAGACGCACGAAGGCTTCACGCACGGCCCGGGAAAGCCCGGCGTCCAGTGTAAAGCGCTCACGCGTCCAGTCGCAGGAAGCCCCCAGGCGGCGGATCTGGCCGGTGATGATGCTGCCGTACTTTTCCTTCCATTCCCAGGTGCGGCGCTCGAATTCCTTTCGACCGAGCTGGTCGCGGGTCTTGCCTTCTTTGGCCAGCATCTTTTCCACCTGAAGTTGGGTGGCGATCCCGGCGTGGTCGGTGCCGGGCAACCACAGGGTGGGCTCGCCCTTCATGCGGTGGTAGCGAACCATCAGGTCTTCCATGGAGACGAACATGGCGTGCCCCAGGTGAAGCTCACCGGTCACGTTGGCGGGCGGGATGGTAATGACGAAGGGTTTTTTGGAAGGATCGAAGCCGGGTTTGTTCGGGTCGTTGGCAGGTTGGAAGAATCCACTTTCCTCCCACCACTTGTAGAGGCGTTGCTCCGTACTCTTAAAATCATAGGCTTTGGGTAGATCGTAACTCATGGCTCCTCCGCTTGCAGGAAAATCAACAATGGCTCGACTTGCTTAAAACAAAACGCCCTTCCATCCATTCGAGGACGAAAGGGACGCCTTCCGCGGTACCACCTCATTTCGCCAGCCAGGCTGGCGCACTCTGCCTGGACCATCATCCAAGTCTCGCGCTAACGGGCTCACCCGTGCCGTTCTAATTTCCCGAAAGGGATTTCTTCGGCAGTGCCGCCAAACGACTTCAGCTCCGCGTCCCCGGGGAGGCTCTCAACCGCGACCTCCGTCTCTGTCAGGGAAAAAGGGATGCTTACTCCTTTTGGCCATTCCACATTCAATTGGTAGCGTGATTATAGCCACATTGAAAACGCCTGTCAACGGGTCAATTCGATCTTTATGCCTTCTTTGGGCCTGTCAAGGAATCGAATATCCGATTATGATGGATGAATACCAGTAAAGGAACCGGGACGAGCAGGATGAATAATATTCCAAAATGGCTGGATTGGGCGCAAAAACTATCCGCGCTTTCGCAAAGCGGGTTGGCCTTTTCGAAAAATCCATTCGAAATCGAGCGCTACCGGGAGATTCGCCGGATCGCCGAACAAATGATGGCCGAATACAGCGGTGAACCGGTGGATATGATCCAAAACCTGCTGGATCAGCAAAAGGGTTACGCCACGCCCAAGCTGGATGTGCGCGGCGTGGTGTTCAGGGACAATAAAATCTTAATGGTCAAAGAGCTGGCCGATGGCGGCTGGACGCTGCCGGGCGGGTTCATCGATGTCGGCGAACCGCCCAGCCGCGCGGTGGAACGCGAAGTGTGGGAGGAATCGGGATACCTGGTGAAAGCCGTAAAATTGCTGGCGGTTTACGACCGCAACCAGCACGGCCATACACCCTACATCTTCCACCTGTATAAATTATTCATCCGCTGCGAATGGTTGGGCGGGCAGCCGACCGACAGCATCGAAACGACCGGGGCGGACTTCTTCGCCGAAGACAGCCATCCCCCGCTGTCGATTGCGCGCTTCACCGAGGAAGAACTGCACCGCATGTTCGAGCACCTTCACCAACCCGACCTGCCGACCGATTTCGATTGAGTTGCACGGACAGCTCTTTACCGGTAAACTTACCCCATGCGAAATCCCTGTTTTTATCCTTCCCGTATGCGCGTCTGGCAGATTGTGAGCCTTTTTCTGCTGATATCCCTGTCTGCCTGCCAGGTGATCGGGCTCGACGCGCCGTCGGCCGCCACCGCGACGCCGGTGTCCACCCGCACTCCCAAACCCCTGCCGACTGCCACTGCTACGCTGCCGCCTGACCTGCGGGTAAGCAACTCTGATCTAAAAGGACTTCAAATCCGTTTCTTGCATCCCTGGATCGGTGATACGGCCGAAACAATCGATCTGCTGGTCGATACATTCAATCGCAGCAACGAATGGGGTTTCAAGGTCAAGGCGCAGAGCGCCGGCGGGACAGGCGCGCTCTACCAACAGATGGAAAGCATGGACGTCGGCGATCTGCCCAACCTGGTCGCCGCGCCGAATGAATACCTCCTTTCCTGGCACCAATCAAATCCAGAAATGCTGGCCGATTTGACCTCATATGTTCAGCATTCCGAGTGGGGACTGACCGGGGAGCAAATTTCGGATTTTTTACCCGCCTTCTGGCAGCAGGATGTTTCGGGGGATGTCCGTCTGGGAGTGCCGCTACTGCGTGATGCAAACCTGCTGTTCTACAACCTGACCTGGGCGGCTGAATTGGGATATCACCAGCCGCCGACCACGCCGGACGAGTTCCGCGCCCAGGCCTGCGCGGCCGCGGTTGCCAACCGTAGCGACCGGACTATCTCCAATGACGGCACCGGCGGTTGGATCGTCGAGACCGGCAGCGGGACGCTGTGGAGCTGGCTGCGCAGTTTTGGCGCGACTCCTTATATTCCCGAAACGGCTTCCTATCAATTTTCTACAACACAGTCCGAAGCGGCGTTTTCATTCCTGCGAACGCTGGTGGATGATGACTGCGCCTGGAAGAGCCGCCTAGCCACGCCATATGATTACTTCGCCAATCGGCAGGCGCTTTTTTACAGCGGCATGCTGGAAGATACCTTGATTCAGGCGCACACCATGGATCGCCTGAAAATCGAGGATCAATGGACAGTGATTCCATATCCTTCGACGGACGGTTCACCCGTGGTGGTTGCCGGTGGGCCTTCTCTGGCAGTGATTCACACGACGCCCGAGGAACAGCTCGCCGCGTGGTTGTTTGCGCGCTGGCTGCTGGCGCCCGAGCATCTGGCCGAACTGACCGAATCTGCGAGCGGCCTGCCGGTGACCCAATCGGCAATCAATGATCTGCAGGTCTTCGGTGGGCAGCGGCCCCAATGGCGGGCCGGCCTGACCTACCGCGAGCAGGTCCAGACCCCACCGGCGAACGCAGGCTGGCGCAGCGTGCGATCCCTGTTGGAGGATGCCGGTTACCAGGCCCTGCTGCCTTCGGTCAAGCTGGAGCAGATCCCGGACGTGCTCAGGATGCTGGACGGAATGATCCCGGAGGTGGAAGGGACGCCGCCAGCCAGCTAATCTGAGGGTAAATCGTTGCCCGACGCTCTGGATATCGGAGGGGAATGGCCGGCTTTCTGAATCAGGCTGGCCTGGGCAACCGCCAGAAGATTTCATCGCGGCGGATGGAAACGCAGTAAAAGCCGGCTTTTTCCAGAACTCTACTGGAGGCCGGATTCGTTTTGAGCACCGCGGCGTAAATGCCCGTACAGCGCGGATCGGTGAAGGCCCAGGCCGATAGACCGAGGACGGCTTCGGTCATGTAGTTTCGATTCTGGCAGGCTGGATCGATTCCGTAACCAATTTCCACGTCAGACGGCCCGGCCGGAATACCTTTGAAGCCGATCAAACCGGCGCCTAAACGGGTCTCACGCACCCAGATCATCCAGTAGGTAAACCACGCGTAATCGGCAATGGCTGCGGTTTCCATCTTTTTCAATTTCGAATGGATCGCGTGCTGGACCCTGGGCGTCAGGACGTCCCGCGCAATGGCAAAGCCGAGCGCTTTTTCGAGTCCTTCTGGATTCTCCACCAATCGCTTCAGGTGGGAAGTTTGTAAACCATAGAGCGCCAGACGCGGGGTGGATATTTCTACCAAAAAAGGTTCGCCGGTGCCAGGCATGTGATTAGGTTGATTGAAAATGCGCGGAAGAGCTGATCTTCATCTTATCGAGCAGGATTTCAGGCGGGTCGGTCTTGCACACGATCTCATCCGCGCCGGCCTGAAGCGCCATCCGGCATTCTTCCGGTTGGCTGCTGAGCGCCACGATGCGCATTTGCGGGCAAATCTCACGTAATTTCTTAATCATGCTGGTCGGGCGATCCGGGTCCGGGTTCCAACGATCCGCGCAGATACCGGGAAGTTCCCAATCCAACAATAAAATGTCCGGGCAAGATTTTTTCAGGCAAACCGCTAATTCAAACAGGTCAGAGGCTTCCCCCTGAACCTCCCATGCGTCCGCTTGTTGCTCCAACAGCAACCGCAAAGCCGAACGTATTTCGCTCCGATGATCCGCTAAAACAACATGCAATTCCTGCTCCTTCTGGCTTGCTTTCGCAAAAGTTAACGACAATTAACAATAAAAGTCTTTGTGTATGAATTATCCATCAATAAGGATCGCGCGTATACCCCCGCCAGTTGTAATTTGATACTGGACGGCCGATCAGCTTTACACTGCCCAAAAGGCCAGTCAGCCCGTTCGGGGCTGCCAGTGGAGGAAAATGTGTGTGCCCTTGCCAGGGCCGCTGTCGATAATCAGGCTTGCGTCGATGCTTTCGGCGCGCTCACGCATGATGCCCAGGCCCAGATGGTTGGTGACGTTTACGGTCGGGTTAAAACCACGTCCGTTATCACTGATTTCGAGCAGCATGCGCTGGCCGGTCTTTTCGATGGCAATGTTCACCTGGCTGGCCATGGAATGTTTGCCAATATTATTCAAGGCTTCCTGAGCGATGCGATAGACCGCCAGCTTCACATCCGGGGGTAGATCGATCGTTCCGTTAATGTGCAGATCGGTCTGGATGCGGCTGCGTCCGATGAAAGCGTCGGTCAAATGGTGAAGCAGGTCGGGCAGGCTGGCATCGGCCAACGCGGAGGGCCGTAATTCGAGCAGCAGGGTTCGCATTTCAGCCAGGGCGCCACGGGTAAGTTGGCGGACTTCCTCCAGACGGCGTTTGCCTTCTTCGGGGTTGCGTTCCCAGATACGCGGCAGCACATCCGCGATCAAGGTGGCCGAGAATAGCGTTTGCGTCACCGCGTCATGCAGATCTCGCGCCAGACGATTGCGTTCCGCGGCTACCGCGGCCTGTTCCTGGGTCGTGCGCAGGTGAGTATTTTCGATGGCCAGTGAAAGCTGGTCCGCCAGCGTCATGGACAGGCGGATATCTTCTTCCGAGAATTCGTGCGCATTTTGGTAATAGATCGTCATCCAGCCGTAGATACTGCCCTGGACGAATAAAGGAACTTTCAACTGGCTTTTGAAATATTTCGTTTCCGCCTCGATGCCGGTGTGCTGCAGATCGTCCAATGCATTCTTGGCGCTCAGGAAAGGCGCCATTGCTTCGGCGATATCCGGAATCACGACTGGTTCGCGCTTGATGAGGCGCAGGTCGTTCTCGCTGTAATAGAACGGTGTGACCCGTATTTTATCGAATTCCCGGGGCAGATTGTTGCTGGCGACCGTCGTGGTGATATTGTTGGCAATATCGGCTCGACAGACCATGGTGGCGTCGGCATTGAGCAGATCGCGCGCCTGAGCTGCGATGAAATCCAGCACCTGTTCAATGGGCTGATTGGAGTTCAGAACCGCCAGGATGTCACGCAACGCCGAGAAAATGACGATGCGTCGTTCGGCTTCGCGCCGCGCGGCGTGTTCCTGCTGGTAGAGGCGCGCATTTTCCAGGCCGATGGCCGCGTTGGTGGCCAGCAGGGCCAGCACCGATTCGTCTTCAGGCGTGTAATTCGTTCCGACTTTATCGGTTACGCCCAATACTCCGATGGATTGGTGCTCGAAGATGAGCGGCGCGACCAAATAGGAATTCACGCCAACGTCGTGGACCGCGCGGGGATCGGTTGGAACATCCTGGGCATAAACGATCTTTTGACTGCGAAAGGCCTCGCCGGACAGGCTGGCCTGGATGGGCAACCGGTGACCGATCGGGGAAATATTCTCTTCCGGCCCGGAGATGACGGCCAACTCCAGAAATTCATCCTTGGGTAAAAAGACCAGGCTGTTTTTCGAGGCGGTCAAGCGGCGGGCTTCATCGGCGATCCGCTGCAGCAGGTCGAGCGGATCCAGATGCCCGGCGATATCCTGCTGAATGGTCAACAAAGCCGCCAGGCGATTGGAGTGTTCGGCAATCAAACGGTTGATCGCTTGCCCGGAGGTTGGAAAGTCACTCGAATAGGTAGACGAAGGCGTCGAACTCAAAATGACACCGATTTGAGCACGGACCGTGGAATAAAAATGAGTATACCGCAATTTTTACTCAATAAAACCCTTGACAAATTGATAGATAGTTCCATTTTTAGATACACATTTTTTGATAGATTTGGTACAATAAAATGCGTGAGAGAAAACCGCTAAGAAATACTCATTCGGGCACACGGAGAGTCGTGTGCGGTTTTCGCTTTCTTTTTGGCTCATTGACTGCCCACTGATGAGAATTTCGCCTGCCGAGGATGTGCCACCTCCTTTTGCCGGCTGGTTACCGGCCGATTTCTTTTCCGATGGGTAGACCTGTTCCCGCCTTGCAGGGCAAATGGAGTTTTCTGCATGAACATCTACGTTGGCAATCTATCGTACCAGGCGAGCGAAGACGAACTTCGGCAGGCATTCGAAGCTTTCGGCGAAGTAGTCTCTGTCTCCATCATCAAAGATAAGTTGACCGGGCAGTCTCGTGGTTTTGCGTTCGTTGAGATGGGGTCGGACGATGCTGGCCGCGCCGCGATCACCGGCATGAATGGCAAAGATTTCCACGGCCGCGCTCTGACCGTAAATGAAGCTCGCCCGCGCGAAGAACGCCGTCCCGGCGGCGATCGGGGTGGCTTTGGCGGCGGATACCGTTCTGGTAGCGGCGGCGGCGGATACGGCAATGATCGCCGCGGCGGAACGGGCGGCGGACGCCGGACCTGGTAATTGCTGAGCAGTCAAATGATCAATATTCACCCGGAAAGATCCTTTCCGGGTGAATATTTTTAATTCACAGGGTCTTCGTAACAACTTCATAAGATCTTCACAAGGTTTTTGTATTCTTCAAACATCGACAAATAAAACGATTCGATAGGAGAAAAATATGGGTAAGATATTCGTCGGTGTTTTGATCGGAGTGGTTTTGGTAGGCGCTGTTTTGGGCGTCTATGGGTTGGTCAATGCTCAGGCGCCAGCGACGCCTCTCCAGCAAGGGCAGCAACCGGGTTATGGGATGATGGGCGGCGGACGCGGCACCAGCCGGATGGGTTTGGCAAACGATGGCCAGCCGGGACCGATGCATGATCTGATGATTGCGGCCTGGGCAGACAAGCTCGGGTTGAGCGTCGACGTGATCGACCAGCGCCTGGATGCCGGCGAGACGATGTACGATATTGCGGTATCGCAGGGCCTGACGGCGGATGAATTCCAGGCCGCGCGGGTGGAAATTCACAATACCGTTTTGGATGAAGCCGTCAGCCAGGGATTGATCACCCAGGAGCAGGCGGATTGGATGAAATCCCGGGGTGGAGCCATGGGCGCCGGTAACTGCCTGGGCGGGGGCGGACACGGCCGGTGGGAAAGCGTCCCACAAACCAATCCTTGATCCACGATCATTGAATTCCAAAAACGGGCAGCGACAGGCTGCCCGTTTTCGTTGATCCAAAATGTATAGAGTTATGCTAAACTAATTAAATCATCATTCAGCCTATGAGGGGAGGCTTGTAATGAACCAACGAATTAAGGATGGGATCGCAGCACTTAAGGCAGGCGAGAAGACGCGAGCGCAACAATTGTTCGTGGCCGCCTTGCAGGAAAACAACGACGATTTACAGGCATGGTTGTGGCTTTCGGGCGCGGTCGATGCGGATACGGACCGCCTGGAATGTCTGGAGCAGGTTCTGCGCATCGACCCAACCCATGAACTGGCAGCCAAAGGAGTCGCGAAATTGAAGGCCAAAGGCGTCCATTTGCCCGAGCCTCCAGCCTCCGAGCCGATTGCCGCAAGCGAAGAGACTGCCCAGTCTGCTCCGCAGATGGAACCCCTCGAATGGGAAACTTTCGAGGACGCTCCGTCGACTTTTACCGTTGAGTCGTACACAACTGAAGTAGAAACCGGGGCCGCTGAACCGGCAGAAATCCAGACCCTTTCCGGACTGGAACAGGCGCAGGAAGGCGAGCCCAGAGAGAAGACCCAACCGCTGAATCTCGAAGAGGAAAGGCAGGCCGCGCGTCCGCTGGAAAAAATCGTCCTGAAAACCAAGCCTTCTGTTATCCCGGTCTTACTGGTGGGCATTCTCATCGCGGCAGCGGCGGTGGCATTGGTGAGCATTTTATTCCCGTGGGTGGATCGTATCAGTGCCATGGACCCGATCGTGCTGTTCATGTCGATGCTGGTGGTTCTGGCGCTCCTGATCGGCGCAATTGCCGTGCGCATCTTGCAGCATTTATTCACAAGGTATATTCTTACCACCCGCCGGTTGATCATCGAAGACAGCCTGGTCTCACGCGCGCAAAAAAGTATCGCGTTGAATAAGATCCAGGGCATCAGTTACCGGCAGAATATGCTGGAGCGGATCTTCGGACTGGGGACGGTTATGCTGGCGGCCAATGGCGAAAACGGTCCAATTTACCTGCATGATTTGAAGGATTATCTCGACCTGGCCGAACGCATCGAAGCTGTCATTGCCACGCATCCGAAGGAATAATCAAACGCCGCCGGCGGGAGGATGATGACCACACTATACCAGAGTCGATACCGCCGAATCTTGTGGTTTTTTGCCCGCGTGTTGTTGAACGTGGGATTTTGGGACGTTTTTCTACCCTGGCTGCGCCTGCCCGGACCTGGAAGGCGCAGCCAAAAAGCGCGCTACCGCGGCATCGCGGTTCGTTTTCGCGTGCTGGCGGTCGACCTCGGCGGTGTGATGATTAAAGTGGGCCAGTTCCTATCCGCGCGGCTGGACGTCCTGCCGCGCGAGATCACGGATGAGCTGAGCGGTTTGCAGGACGAGGTTAAAGCCGAGGCGTTTGCCGACATCCGGACCGTCGCAGAAAGTGAGCTGGGCAAACCGCTGTCGGAATTATTTACCCTGTTCGAAGAGGAACCCGTCGCTTCGGCTTCAATCGGGCAGGTGCACCGCGCTCGTTTGCACCTGTCGGAGGATGAAGCCGAGACCGACCGGCCGGTGGTCGTAAAGGTCCAGCGCCCCAATATTCCTCAGATCGTCGAGACCGATCTGGCCGCGCTGCGTGTAGTCGGTGGATGGGTGGAACATTTTCGCTTTATTCGCAAACACGTCGATGTCCCGGCACTGCTGGTTGAATTCAGTCGATCGCTCTACGAAGAGATCGATTATCTGCACGAGGGACAGAACGCCGAGCGGTTTGCCGGGAATTTTGCGGGTTACGCGGGCGTCTACGTTCCGCGGGTGTACTGGGAAACCACCACCAAACGCGTGTTAACCCTGGAGGACGTCCAGGCGATCAAGATTACCGATTACGAGCGTATCGATGCGGCCGGAATCGACCGGGGTGAGGTGGCGCAGCGCCTGTTTCAGACTTACATGAAGCAGATCTATGACGACCATTTCTTCCATGCCGATCCGCACCCCGGAAATTTGTTCGTTCACCCGCAGGCCGTTCGGGAAGGGCAGACCCGACCCGAGTGGCTGCTGGTGTTCGTCGATTTTGGCATGACCGGCGAGGTCACGCCCGGGCAGATGAAAGGCCTGCGTGAACTGTTGATCGCCGTCGGCACGCGGGACGCAGCCCGAATTGTGAAAGCCTATCAAATGTTGGGGGTATTACTGCCGGGCGCGGACATCGAACTGCTCCAGCGGGCGGGCAGCCGGGTGTTCGATCGCTTTTGGGGCATGACTGCGCCCGAGATCACCAATTTATCCAAGGATGAATTGTTCGCTTTTTTGCACGAATTCGAAAGCCTGATTTATGAAATGCCCTTTCAGGTTCCAGAAAATATCGTCCTGCTGGTGCGCTGCCTGAGTATCCTTTCGGGTTTGTGCACCGGCCTCGACCAGGACTTCAATGCCTGGACCAGCGTCGGCCCCTTCGCGCAAAAGCTGGTGGCCGAGGAAGGCGGCAGCCGTTTGCAGACCTGGCTGGCCGAGTTGGGTGTGTTCGCGCAGGCTCTGTTTTCACTGCCGCAAAAAATGGAGCGTCTGGCGGCGCGTATGGAACAGGGTAACCTGGAAGTACGCGTGCCAGAGGTGAAACGGGGAATCGACCGTTTGAATCAAAACATAAACCGGCTGTCCGGGGCGGTAATTTTTGCCGCGTTATTATTGAGCGCCGTGCAATTCTATGCAGCCGGTGACCTGACGCTGGCAGGTCTGTTTGCCAGCCTGGCGGCGTTGACGTTGGTGTGGGTCATCTGGCCGCGATAGGGTCCATCAGGCGGTCTTTTCGTGTTTTTCGGTCAACTCGATGGCTGTATCGATCAGGCTGCGCAGGCCGAGCAGCATCTCTTTGCGCATCTTGCGCCGATTTTCCAGGAAAGCTGGCGGCATCCAGGCCTCCGCGCTTTTCCGAAAAGCTTCTCGAGCTGTCTTGAAGTGTTCACGCGCTTCCTGCAAATTGGGATCGTCCCAGTGGGTTTTCTTGTCCTCTGCCATACCAGTACCTCCAGTCAATATCACCCCGGGAAAAAGAAGGATCAAGATTCTTTACGGTTACCGTTCAATCTGTGGCATACCTGTGAACTCATGCGACTCCATTATAGGGATATCGAAAGCCGCGAGTCAAGCAGGCAACCCGTTGACTCGCGGCTGAATCGATTACGTAGAAAGAATTCTATGGGGCGAACAGATCCACGATCAGCGGGCGAATGGCATCCCAATTGGGCATCAGGATGTCAGCGCCTTCGTCCGTGATGGTGGGGGTGACGTAGTCGCGGTCGAGGACATGTGAATCGATCGTGTTGGTCAGCGCGGCGCGCAGCACGGCGAAGCCCAGACGCGGCCAGTCATAAATGGGCAGATTGGTCTGTACGGCATGGCTCAGACCCGCCAACAACTTCGGCCAGCGGTACCAGTTTACCGGGTTGGCCATCTTGAGCGCCGCGGCGCGAATCACCATTTGGCCGTGCTTCATGCGGTGGAAATCGTCGCTGGTGTAGCGTTCGCGCGCGAAGGCCAGCGCCTGACCCGCATCCAGATGATGTTTGCCGGCGGTCAGGCCGCCTTCATCATGCTCCAGTTCGACATCCACGCCGCCGACTGCGTCCACCATCTCGACGAATCCATCGAAATTGATGGAGATATAGCGTGAAACGTGGACCCCGAAATTGGCTTCGATGGTATTCATGGCGGCCTGGGGGCCACTGCCGGGCTGTTGGGCCTCGGCAAAGAAATGCGCCGTGTTGATGCGCTGTTCGCCATAACCGGGGATGGTCACCCAGAGGTCGCGCGGGATGGATAACATGACCACATTGGGCGCGAGCGGGACGACGCTCATCAGGATGATGGTGTCACTGCGGCCAATATTGACGCCTTCGGTGCGGTCGGTGCCCAGCACCAGTAAATTGGTTCGCAGCGGCGCCAGGAAGTAGATCAACACGAGCGCCACCAGCCACCAGCCCCATTTGCGGCGTTTGGGCGGCAGAGGCTGGATGGTCACCGGGATGGGTTGATAATACGATAAGGGATCCGTTTTTTGGGCGGTTGGTGCCGGTACAGTGTTGCCTGTCGGCGGTCTTTGAACGGGTTGTGACATGCAAATTACCAGGCTTGCCGATAAAGCCGGCAAGCGCCTCCAGTTTCGACTTATTTATGGATCATCAGCCCACGGCGTTGAATTTTTACCAGGCCGCCGCGGTTGATCTTAACGCAGCCCTGCAAATCCAGGTACTCCAGGTTGCGCAGATTGCGTAATTTTACCAAACCCAGGTTGGTGATGCGGTTGCAGTAACTCAGATTCAGGTGCAACAGGTGCCTGAAGGGTTTCAGCTCATCCATTCCGCTATCGGTGAGACTGCATGAACTCAGATTGAGTTCGGTGAGGTGCGGCAGCGCCTTGAGGTGGCGGATGCCTTCATTGGTTACATTGCGGCATTCGGCAAGGTTGAGCGAGATGATCTCAGGCGCCTTGTTCAAATCCGAAATCAGTTGAATCAGGGTCTCATCGTACAGGTTGCGGGCGCGGACTGAAAATTCGAGTCCGGCCGGCAGGTGGATGATGCCGGGGCCTGCATCCAGTTCCTGCCAATCGCTGCCCGCCGCCGATCCTGCGGGGCGCTGGTAAACCTGGACGGGAATTTGCGTTTCGAAAGTGCGGTCTTCAAGCGAAGTTTCGTCTGTATTCACGCGGCCAATTATATCATTGACCGGGAATGCATGCGTTTCAGTAATGTTTTCAAGCGCGTCCGGACCGCTTGATCGATTGGGCGCTGATCGTAGAAGGCGCTGAAGATGATCACGCCGCCAACCAGAACCAGCAGCGCCCCGGGTAGGCCGGTGATATTCAAGCCAAGCAGAAGCAGAGCCGAATTATTCAGATGTCATCAAGATACTCCACGGCCGTGATGCAATTTCCTGCATCACGGTCGTTATCGGGTCGAGTCGATGGCTGATTGCCATCGAGTTTAATGCTTGTTCGTTCGGATCTTCAAGATTGCGTAAGCCGGGCAGAAACCGATCAATCCGGTGAGCAGCGGCAAAAAAGCCAGATAGCGAAAAACGATGCCCAGCGCGCCCGGAAGGATGTTTGCCCAACCCAGAACCAGCATGATGACGCCCAGGATGACGCGAATGATACGATCGATATTGGATTCGTTAATATAGGACATTTTCTACTCCAGATCTTCAATTTCGAATTCTACAATTTAGATGCTAAAACTAAAAATAAGTTACATAAGACGCGTGATTTATATATTTCCGAAACGGAATATAATGATGCCGAAATAGTCATATTAAAGTGTGACAAATATCACAAGCGCGGCAAAAGCGCTTGAAAACAACCCCGATACTTGCTATGATAATCATGTAATAAACGGAAATAATAATTTCCGAAACGGTAATTAATTATAGACAAGAATGAGGCTGTGATGGCTCGAACCCCCGCACCTTTTGATGAATTGGATTACCAGATCCTGCTGGCCTTGCGCGAGAACGCGCGCCAGCCCGCCGCTGACATTGCCAGACTCACCGGCGCCAATGAACGAACCGTACGCAATCGGATCGACCGCATGGCGGAATCCGGCGCGATCCGGCTGACATCGATCGTCGATCCGCACGCGTTCGGGTATGTCAACACGGTCGATATCTTTCTGGAAGTGGATCCGGAACAGGAACAGGCCGCCATCGATAACCTTTTGAACCGTCAGGAAATCACCTATCTGGCGTTGGGCCAGGGGACAAAGGAAGTTTCCATCGAAGGACGGTTCAAGGATATTGCAGAAATGCGCGAATTCCTGGGGCGGGTGCTGCCGGCCGTGCCGGGCGTGCACGTCACGGGTTATGCGCTGGTCCCGAGGATCATCCGCAACATCGATTCGTGGCTGCCAAAAGCAGACGATTTCGCCCATCTCGATAACGAAAATTAAGGCATTTCATCGCATAACCGCGATTTGCACAACCTTTTTAGTGGAGAAAAAATGAACTACCGGAATTTCATTGATACTCAGGATTTCAGCAAAGAAGAATTGTTGGAACTGATCGAATTGACCCGCATGATCAAAGCGGCCGATAAGCAGGGTTGTACGCCCAAGTTGCTGCAGGACGCCACCCTGGCGATGATTTTTGAAGAGCCTTCCACCCGCACGCGGGTCTCCTTTGAGACCGCCATGACCGAATTGGGCGGACACGCGCTGTACCTCAAGCCGGGTGAGATTCACCTGGGCGTCCGCGAATCGCTGGGCGACACGGCCAAGGTGCTCTCGCGCATGTGCGATGTGATCATGGCGCGCACCCTCAAGCATGAAACCATTACCGGACTGGCTGCCCAGGCCACGGTCCCGGTCATCAACGGCCTGACCGACTACAACCATCCCACGCAGGTGGTTTGCGATGTGATCACCATGCTGGAGCACATGCCGGCCGGAAAGAAGATGGAAGACCTGAACGTCACCTTCATCGGCGATGCGACCAACGTGCTGTCCTCCCTGATGCTGATCTGCACCCGCCTGGGCATCAACTTCACCCACGCCGCGCCGAAGAAATATCAGGCCCCGGCCGAATGGGTGAGCTGGGCGGAAGCCAACTGCAAAGTGTCCGGCGCAAAGCTGACCATCACCGAAGACCCGGTCGCGGCAGTCCGAAATGCGGATTTCATCTACACCGATCTGTGGTGGTGGGTCGGGCAGGAAGACCAGATTCCCGAACGGCGGGCGGCCTTCATGCCGACGTATCAGGTCCGCATGGAACTGCTCAAGAAAGCGCCGGCCCATTGCAAGGTGATGCACTGCCTGCCGGCCTCCCGCGGCGTCGAAGCGACCGACGAGGTGCTGGATTCGGCGCAATCGATCATCTTCGACCAGGCTGAAAATCGTCTGCATACTGAAAAAGGCATTCTGGTGTGGTTGGTCTACCCGTTGTTGAAGCGGCCGAGCGAAGAACTCAAGGCATTTCACGCCGGGCGAATCCAGAATTTCCTCGACGGCAGGCTTTAATCCAAATTCATTCATCGCCTGACGGATTTCCACGCCAGGCGGTGAAATTTTCTTCCTTCGTTTGTGAGAGCACAGGAGAATACTTATGACAACACAAGCAGTAGAAACCAAGAAAGGTGGCGGCTTCAAGAAGGCGTTCCGTTTGCTGGATATGACCCTCTTTACTGTGGCCGCCATTCTGGTTATCGATACGCTGGCCCCCTCCGCGGCCATCGGACCGTCTTCGATCTCATGGTGGATCATCACCCTGGTGTTGTTCTTCATCCCATACGGCCTGATCACAGCCGAATTAGGCACCACCTATCCCGAGCAGGGCGGTCTGTATGTGTGGGTCAAACGCGCATTTGGCGAGCGCTGGGCTGCCCGAACCACCTGGCTCTACTGGATCAACGTGGCCCTGTGGATGCCCTCGGTTTTTGTCATGTTCTCGGGCGTGTTTGCCCAACTGTTTTTCCCGGATATGAGCATGTGGATGCAGATTGCCCTGGCCATCGTGATGACCTGGGTGACCGTCGGTATCGGCATCATGGCTCTGGATACGGGCAAGTGGGTGCCCAACATCGGCGCGTTCATCAAGGTGCTGATCATGATTGTGCTGGGCGTGGGCGGCATCATTTATGCGACCCGGAACGGCGTTGCCAACGATCTGTCCTTCACCAACCTGCTGCCTAACTGGGATGCCGGTCTGGCGTTCCTGCCGGTGATCGTCTACAACTTTATGGGTTTTGAATTGATGTCCGGCGCGGGTGAAGAGATGGAAAATCCGAAACGGGATATTCCGATCGCCATCGTCGTGTCGGGTCTGCTCATTGCCCTGTTCTACATCCTCGGCACCGTTGGCATGCTCATGGCGCTGCCGCTGGAAGACCTTGGCCTGATCTCGGGTATCGTGGATACCCTCAAGATTCTGCTGGGTGAAAGCGGAGTGGGCGGCGTGCTCGTAACCATCCTGGGCATCGGCGCGCTGTATACCTTCCTCTCCAACATGGTCACCTGGACCATGGGCGCCAACCGGACCGCAGCCGAAGCGGCGGTTGAAGGCGAGTTGCCGGCTGTGTTTGGCAAGATGCACCCCGTCAATAAGACCCCAAGCGGCGCCTTCATCATCACGGGCATCGTTTCGACCGTCGTTCTCATCATCTACGCTTTCATGGCCGGTTCCGCTGAAGACCTGTTTTGGACGCTGTTCGCCTTCTCTTCGATGGTATTCCTGCTGCCCTATCTGGCCCTATTCCCGGCTTTCCTCAAGCTGCGCAAGACCGAACCGGATATCGAGCGACCGTATAAGATGCCGGGCGGCAACACCGTTGCCACGATCGTTACCGTGATCTGCATGATCTTCATCATTCAGGCTATCGTCTTCTTCGTCTGGGTTCCGGGTTCGCCCATCGATTGGGCTTACGCCGGCCCGGTGTTGATCGGTGTGGCGCTGACGCTGATCGTCGGCGAGTTTATGATCAACCGCAAGAAAAAAGCTTAATCAGGATCATTCCGGGGGATGAAACTTCATCCCCCGGTTTTTACAGGAGGTATTTCTATGACAGCATTGATCGAGAGTACGCCGCGCAAAGATGGTTTCCATATGCCGGGCGAGTTCGAACGCCACGATGGTTCGTGGATGTTGTGGCCGGAACGCCCCGACAACTGGCGGCTGGGCGCCAAACCCGCCCAGAAGGCTTTCCTAGATGTGGCAACCGCCATCAGTCAGTTCGAACCGCTGACCATGGGCGTTTCCGCCGCCCAGTTCGGCAACGCGCGCAACATGCTGCCTTCCCGGGTTCGCGTGGTCGAAATGAGCAACAACGATTCCTGGATTCGCGATTGCGGCCCGACTTTTGTCAATAACGGTAAAGAGGTGCGCGCCATCGATTGGGAATTCAACGCCTGGGGCGGCCTGGACGGGGGCTTATATTTCCCATGGGACCAGGACGACCTGGTGGCCCGGAAAGTCGCCGACATCGAACGGGTCGACCGTTACAAGGCGCCGATGGTGTTGGAAGGTGGTTCCATTCACGTGGACGGCGAAGGCACGCTGATGGTCACGGAAGAGTGTCTGCTGAACAAGAACCGCAATCCGCAGCTCAGCAAGGCTGAAATCGAAGCCAATCTGCAGGAATATCTGAACGTCCAGAAGATCATCTGGTTGGATAAGGGCGTTTACAACGACGAGACCAACGGCCACGTGGATAACATTTGCTGTTTCATCCGGCCGGGTGTGGTTGCGCTGACCTGGACGGACGATAAGAACGACCCGCAGTACGAGATTTCGAACGATGCCTATGAGCGCCTGATCCATGCCACGGATGCACGCGGCCGCAAGCTGGAAGTTCACAAGATCTACCAGCCCGGGCCGATCTACATCACCGATGCCGAGAGCGGCGGCGTGGATGCCATCGAAGGCACGCTCCCGCGCCAGACGGGCGACCGGCTGGCCGGATCGTATGTCAACTTCTTCATGGTCAATGGAGGCGCCATCGTGCCGGTGTTCAACGATCCGCACGATGCTGCCGCGCTGGAGACCCTGCAGAAATTGATGCCGGAACGCAAGGTGGTGGGTGTGTACGCGCGCGAGATTTTGCTCGGCGGCGGCAACATTCATTGCATCACCCAGCAGCAGCCGGCTGCAAAATCCAAATCGTAAATATTTTTTGATCGAAAAATCCGCCGGGCGTTTGAGCCGGCGGATTTTGTATGTACTGGATCGAGAGTTCAGGCCGTGGTGACGACCGGGTTGAGGAGCACGCCCAGGTTTTCGATCTCGATTTCCACGCGGTCGCCGTTTTGCAGAAAAACCTTGGGGGTGCGGAAGACGCCCACACCATTGGGTGTGCCGGTGGCGATGACATCGCCGGGTTCGAGGGTGAAGGCGTTGGAGAGGAAGGCAACCAGTTCGTCCACCGGGAAGATCATCTCGGAAGTGGAGGAATCTTGCATCGTCATTCCGTTGACGCGGCTGTAGATGTGTAACTTTTGCGGATCAGGGATTTCATCCGCCGTGGTGATGGCGGGGCCGAAGGGGCAGAAAGTATCCAGACTCTTGCCGCGCACCCATTGCTTGTCGCCAAACTGCAGGTCGCGCGCCGAAACATCGTTCAGGGGGGTATACCCAAAAACATACGAGAGCGCTTCAGCGCGTTTGACGTTGCGTGCGCGTTTACCGATGATCACGCCCAACTCGGCTTCCCAATCGACCTGATTGGTCAGCGCGGGATCGTAGTAAATGGGCGCCTCGGGTCCGATGATGGAAGAAGGAAATTTGGCAAACACCAGGGGTTTGGTCGGCACGGCCACATTTTGTTCGCGGCAGTGGTCCATATAGTTCAATCCGATGGCGACGACCTTTTGCGGGTCCGGCACGGGCGCCAGCAGATGAAGGCCTTTCAAGGGCAGCACGGGTTTCTCGATGCGGGCGGCGCTTTGCAGAAGGGCGGCCCCGCCGGCGATCAATTCGCGCATGCTGGCAGGCAGCCCGGCGGCGGTCAGATCGATGACGGCGTCATTTTTCAGCGCGCCAATCCCCCGGCGGCCGGCAATATCATAAGTAACCAGTTTCATGACATAACCTCATGGAAATCCAAAATCAAATGATCCAACTGGGTTAATTTTTTCAAATTTGGCCAAAATGGTCAAGTAACAAAGCTCATTATCGCACCCGAGGATATTCGCGGGAACGATATAAATATTTCTCCATCCGGCTTATCGATCAAACAAATCCGCGGATGAGGTCGATCAGCTCTTCGGGTCAGCGTTGAACCAGGGGTATATACAGGAATCTGGCGTCATTTTCCTCGCGGATCTGATAGACGTCGCAAGCCGAAACGCTGCCAGCCGCCTGGGAGGCGCTCAGGAAATAGGTGCCGGTTGCGTCCGCGGTGAACACGATTTGCGCGCTATGCGTCTCCGCTGGATCCGCCGCGGCCAGCAAAGTGGTGCCGTCCGGCGCGTAAATGGATAAGGCGCCATCGATATTTTCGCCGGCGGGGGTGAGCTGGAAGGTGTAGGTGATGCCGGCCATCATTTCCACCGGAATCCAGTCCTGGTCGGTGGGCGTGTCGAAAGTGCGATCCAGTGGCGCGGTGCCATTCCAGGGCTCAGCGAGCTTATATGGATCCGGCGCGTCATCGTAGGGCTCCTGGATATCCTGGGCGCATACAAGCGGGGCAGCCAGGGCGAATTTTCCGCCGGAAAGAAGATTCGCGGCGGCAACGCCGTTCCGGCGGGTGGTGGCCATGGGAAGCCAATTCTGATCGACGAGCTGATAGAGCGTAACTTGCTCCGGGTCCAGATGGGCCAGGTTGGCCTGCGAATAATCGATTTGAGCGGAAACCGGCGACGCGATATCATTCAGCATCGACCAATGGTTAGTGCTGTCGAAGATTTTGACCTGGAAGGAGCGCCAAACCGATCGCAGGTTGGCATCCAGAGCGGTGCCCAGCGTAGAATCGGCCAGTGTGATGATCTGCCCCACCTGGAGGGTTTCGCCAGGGATATTCAAGGTCACGCCGTCGCTGGAAAGCACGCTGCTATCCGTATCCGGCGCTTCACTGCGGATGGCATGCGCGTCCTTCCAGAGCAGGGCGCTTGGCATCATCCAATCGTCCGGACGTTCATCGTAAGGCTGCCAGCCAAAGGGATCGACGGTTTCAGCCGTATTCGGGGTCCAGGGGCTGGCGTTGGCGCCGTTGAAGAACACCATGAAGAAAAGCTGGCGGGGCCAGTAATCCTCCCTCAACGGACGGCCGCCCGACCCACCCATGCTTCCAATGACGCTGGAAACGCTGACCGGATTGCCCTGAAGGAGATCGGTCGGAATGGCAGCCAGATGGCCGTAAAGGGTGGCATACGGCGTGCCGGAATGTTGGACGAGCACGTAACGGCCCAACCTCGAATCGCGCTCGCAGGCGCCGCGAATTCCAGGGTCGCAGATTTCGGTGACGACGCCGGAGGCTGCCGGGTATATTTGCGTATCCGTTTCTCCAGCCGGGGCCTTGATGCCCGTGCCCATCAGATGATTCGAACAATGCCGGTTGAAGCAGGACACTCCATTGAGCAGATTTTCGGTCAGGCTCGAATAGGTCTGCCCGTCGTGCAATTCGATGCTGGTAGCGGGTGGAACGGATGATCCGGCGGTGTGGTCGAACCAGGAAGTGATCAGGCCGTTCGAAAAATCTTCGTCCTGCAAAGCGAAATCGTCGGCATAACTGAGCTGGATCGGCAATTGGAAAACCGAGGAATAGGTCTGGTTCGTGCAGGGCTGGCCGTTGGGAACACCCGCCGAGTAGCAATTCACAGCCCGGGCGCGAAAATTTTGCTCACTGCGAATACGATGGACCTGGATGGCCAGCGAGACCGGATAGAACTGATAACCTGCCAGACCTGGCGTGAATGTGTAGACGCCCATTACGGGAAGGAGAATCGAATAACTGCCATCCGATAGCGTCTTGATATTCGAGATGAGCACCGGGCCGCCAATGGCGAGGTCGACATTCGAAACGGGGGTTCCGTTCTGATCGGTGATTTTCCCGGTGACCTGGATTCCATTCGGAAATGCACATAACAGGCCGGTACTCACCCAGGTGGGTACGCTGGCTTTCCAGTCCAGAAACGCCTCATTATTGGGCTCGCATATTTGCGTTCCGGAAAAATGGAAAATCGAGAGATGCGTGAGAGCAAGGAATTGCGGGTCGGGGATCGAACCCGACAGATCCGTCGAGGAAACGAGCAGCGATTCCAGATTTGCCAAATTTCCCAGAGAAGCCGGTAAATCGCCCGTCAGTGAAGCATTATAGGAAAGTTCCAGACGGGTCAGGGCAGCCAACTGGCCCAACTCCGGCGGAATCGATCCGGAGAGGCGGTTATCGTTTGCAATCAACCATTTGAGGTGGCTCAGGTTTCCCAGTTGAGAGGGTATCGATCCGTTGATTTGATTATCCGAAAGAACCAGCCAGACCAGATTGGATAGATTTCCGAATTGAGGCGGAATGCTGCCTCCCAGGGCATTGTTCGTCATGTACAGCGAAGTCAAATTGGACAGATTGCCAAGATTTTCCGGGATGGAACCGGAAAGCTGGTTGTGCGATAAATTCAGGCTGACGAGATTGGCCAGATTCCCCAGCTCGGGCGGTATCGAACCGGCCAACTGGTTGTAAAACAGATATAGCGTTTTCAGGTGACTTAAGCCCTGAATGGCCGGGGGGATGGATCCGGAGATCAGGTTGTTCGAGAGATCCAGTTCGAGGAGGTTGGATAATCCGGTGGGAATGCCGCCGCTCAACTGGTTGGACGACAGGTAGAGATAGGCCAATTGGGTGAGGTTGTTCAAACTGGCCGGAATGGTGCCGGTCAACTGGTTTCCCGAAAGGTCCAGGGAACGCAGGTCGGTCAGGTTTCCCAACTCCGGTGGAATGGTTCCCACCAGGTTGTTGGACATCAGCAGAACGCGATAGACATGGCCGTTCGAAACGATCACGCCGTACCAATCTTCCGGGGTGTTTGTCTCCAGCCAGTGGGTGTGGTTGGTCCAATTGCTCCCGTTAGTGCTGTTATAAAGTGCAACCAGGACCTCGCATTCGGCGCCCGGAATGCCTGATATTGCCGCGCAGGAGGTAAAAGGATCCGGGGTTTGGGCCCGGACGAGAAGGCTTGGTTGGAAGAGAAGCAGAAGAATAATCAAAAGTCCGAATAAATAATTTCGAGAAAAAAATTTCTGCAATGAAATTACCATAATTGACTCCCCCAGAATGATCATCGAAAAGATAACCTGACAATCAGGTTACCGATTTTCCCATTATTTCACCAATTTTGAAGTACGTCAATCGAATCTATCACATATGATAAAAAGGGTCCGATTCTCCTCCGTTCCAACCGGATGCGCTCGAGTCACCGATCAGGTCGCACCTCGATGGTGCACGGATGGGATGTTAAAGAGAACTGCCGCCCGGCGTTGGCGGCAGTATGGATAAATTGTGGGCGCGGAGGGGCTCGAACCCACGAACCTCACGGATGTGAACCGTGCGCTCTGACCAACTGAGCTACGCGCCCGTAGCGAATGAGATTATAGCAGAACTCGCATGGGATGGCAAGGATTTCTCCCGGGCCGTCGCCGCTTAACCGAATTTGCCTTCCATGTAATCCTGGGTGCGTTTGTCCTTGGGATAGACGAAAAGCTGCTTGTCGGCGGCGAATTCGACCAATTCTCCCTGCAGGAAGAAGGCAGCGAAATCGGCCATGCGCGCTGCCTGCTGCACGTTGTGGGGCACCCAGATGATGGTAAAGCGTTGTTTCAACTCCTGCATCAGGCTTTCGATTTTGGAGGTCGAAACCGGGTCGAGCGCCGATGTGGGTTCGTCGAGCATGATCACCTCGGGCTCCAGAGCCAGCACGCGCGCCAGGCACAGGCGTTGCTGCTGACCTCCGGATATGGCGTTGGCCGGAGCATTCAGGCGATCATAAACCTCATCCCATAGCACTGCCAGGCGCAGAGCCTGCTCCACCGCATCATCCAGGCGGCTTTTTCGTTTTTCGCCCATCAGGCGCAGCCCGTAAGCCACATTTTCATAAATCGTCAACGGCAACGTCACCGGGCGTGAGAAGACAATGCCTACCTTGCGGCGCAGGGTTACCGGATCCACGCTGGGGCTGAGGATGTTCTTACCGTTCAAAAGGACATTACCGGTCAATCGGGCCACATCGGTCTGATCGTTCAAGCGATTGAGCACGCGCAGCATGCTCGATTTTCCACCGCCGGCGGGTCCGAAGAAAACGGTAATCGCGTTCGACGCGATGCGCAGGTTGACATCCCGGAGGCTCTCGGTGCCGTCCTGATAGGTCAGGTTGAGGTGTTCGATCACAATCTTGTCCATAGGAATCACCATTGCCGCCGGGCGCGGGCGCGAATGCGCACGATCGAGGCCAGGATGTTCATGCCCAGAACGAAGAAGAGCAGCACCAGCACCGTGCCGTATTGGATTTGCACCGGCATGCCGGGGATGGAAGTGGAGATGACGAAGATATGATAGGGCAGGGCCATGGTGGCATCCATGATCGAGCCGGGCAACTGGGGAAGGAAGAAAGAGACGCCGGTGAAGAGAATGGGGGCAGTTTCGCCGGCGGCCCGTTCCAGCCCCAGGATGACGCCCGTGAGAATGCCGGGAATGGCCTGCGGCAGCACGATCCGCCAGGTGGTTTGCCAGCGGGTGGCGCCGAGCGAACGGCTCACCGCGCGGAAGGAGTAGGGCACCTGCCGTAACGCCTCTTCGGTGGTGCTGATGATGGTCGGCAGGGTCATGATGGAGAGCGTGAGACAGGAGGCCAGGATGCTGGTGCCAAATTTGAGAAAGAGGACGAAAACGCCCAGGCCAAACAAGCCATACACGACCGAGGGAATGCCAGACAGGTTAATGATGGCGATCCGAATGATGCGCGTCCATTGGTTATCCGGCGCGTATTCGGCGATATATACGCCCGCCGCGATGCCCAGCGGCACCGAAAAAAGAGCCGTGCCGAGGGTGAGGTAAAACGTGCCGACGATCGCCGGCCAGATGCCGCCCTGGCGCATGCCGTCGCGTGGAAAGCTGGTGAGAAATTCCCAGGAGATGGAAGGCGCGCCTTTGACGATGATGTAAATCACGATCGCCACGATGGGCAGCACCGTGATCAGGGTGAGCAGCCACAGTACCCAGATCGAAATCTTCTCCTGGCGGTGCGACGCGGTCAAAACGGGGTTGGGGCGGAGGCCATCTTCCATACTGATTCCTTAGGAGAGCGACCGTTCTGAACGCTTCAGGCCGCGAGTGCTGACCCACGAGGCAACCACGTTGATGGTCAGCGAAACCATGAACAGGATGATACCGATGAAGAAGAGCACCTGGTAATGGGGGCTGCCATTGGCGACTTCCCCCATTTCGGAAGCGATGGTGGCGGTCATGGTGCGAATGGGCAGGAAGATCGCGTCCAGGCCATGCGGCATCACCGGGGCATTGCCGGTGACCATCATGACGGCCATGGTTTCACCAATGGCGCGGCCGACACCCAGCATGACGGCGGTCAATACGCCCGTCTTCGCTGCTGGAAGGGTAATGTTCCAGATGGTTTGCCATTTGGTGGCGCCCAGCGCCAGCGCCGCCTGACGATAGGAAGCCGGTACGGTGTTGAGGGCATCTTCGGAGATCGAGACGATGGTTGGTGTGGCGATGAAAGCCAGCAGGATGGCGCCGGTCAGGCCGGACAGGCCGGTGGGCAGATTCAGGCCCTCGCGCACCAGGGGCACGACCACCTGAATGCCGATGAAACCCAGGACCACGGAAGGCAGGCCGGCGAGAATTTCGATCAACGGCTTGAGGACATTCTTTAGCCACATCGGGGCAATTTCGGAGATCAACAGGCTGGTTCCAATACCCAACGGTATGGCGATGAGGATAGCCGTGAGGGTGACGATGATCGAGCCGAAGAATAAAGGCCAGATGCCGAAATATCCCTCGATGGGATACCAGATGGTTCCAAAAAGGCTGGAAAGGCTGACATTGGCCAGCGCGGGCAGTCCTTCACGCATCAAGAAGATAAAAATCAGGGTAACAAATAGAATGCTGGAATAACCAGCGGCTTTGATCAAAATATTGACGGGACGTTCACGACGAGTTTGTTCGATCATAAAAGGGTGCTCATGGGGTGGTTTTGATGGGCACAAAACCCAGGTCGATGACGATCTGCTGCGCTTCGGGCGACAGGATCCACTGCATGTAATCGACAACTGCCTGGGGATCGTCCTTTTTCGAATACATATACAGATCGCGCGCGATCGGATAGCTCTGGTTGTTCACGCTCTCGATGGAGGGCAGAACGTACGCTTTATCGTTGCCCGGGGATACCGCGATGACTTTTACTTCAGGCGTCACGTATCCCAGCCCGTCATAACCGATAGCATTCGGATTGTCGCGCACCTCGGAGATGATCCCCTCAGAGGAAGGCAGTAACAGCGTCAGAGGGGAGAAGATGGCCTTGTCGTTCTTGTTGCCCAGGCGGACGACGGCTTCCAGAAAGTAGACGTGGGTACCCGAATTCGTCTCGCGCGAAAGGCGTACGATGGGGCGATCTTCGCCGCCAACTTCCTTCCAGTTGGCAATTTCACCGCGGTAGATGCGCGAGATCTGCTCCATGGTGAGCTGACTGACCGGATTCTCAGGGTTGACGATTACGGCGATGGCGTCCCGCGCGATGACATGTTCCACCGGATCGATGCCGTTGGCCTGCGCCGCGGCGATCTCTTCCTGGGTGATCTGGCGGGACGCATTGGCAATGTCCACCGTTCCGTTGATGAGAGACGTGATGCCTGTGCCGCTGCCCCCGCCGGTCACCGAAATGCTCACTTCCGGGCGAATGGTCTGGTAGCGTTCAGCCCAGGCCAGCGCCAGGTTGACGATGGTATCAGAGCCTTTATTTTGAAGGTAAATGGTCGAATTTTGTTGGGAATCGGACGAGTTGGAATGGGTTGAACAGCCTGTGAGAAACAAGCTCAGGCAAATCAGTAGGGGAGTGATGCGCCATTTCATACCAAGTACTGATTATAGCGTAAAAATCCTGTGAATAGAAAAAAACCGGAAATTTGTAATAGGGTGGGGTATAATTACAAGGTTGTGAACTTTACGGAGAGGAACTAGACCTTATGGATATTGGTACGATCCAACCCGTCGACATTGATGAACAGATGCGAACAGCCTACCTCGATTACGCCATGAGCGTAATCGTCGCCCGTGCGCTTCCGGATGCGCGGGACGGGCTAAAGCCGGTTCATCGTCGCATTCTGTATGCAATGCAAGAGTTGGGCATACGCTCCAATACCGCTTATAAGAAATCGGCGCGTATCGTCGGTGAAGTGCTGGGTAAATATCACCCGCACGGCGATTCGGCTGTTTACGACGCCATGGCGCGCATGGCTCAGGATTTTTCCATGCGTTATCCGCTGGTGGATGGGCAGGGTAACTTTGGTTCGGTGGACGGCGATCCCCCGGCCGCGATGCGGTACACCGAAGCCCGGTTATCGGCCATGGCGGAGGAAATGCTCGTCGATATCGAAAAGAACACGGTGGACTTTGCGCCCAATTTCGATGGTTCGTTGCAGGAACCCATGGTGCTGCCGTCGCGTTCGCCCGATCTGCTTCTAAACGGCTCTTCCGGTATCGCAGTGGGTATGGCGACCAATATCCCACCCCACAACCTGAAAGAGTTATGCAACGCCATCATTTATCTGATCGATAATTACACCAACCTCGACGATGTAACCATTGAAGATCTGATGGAACGCATTCCCGGACCGGATTTTCCAACCGGCGGTGTGATCGTGGGACGCGAGGGCATCCGACAGGCTTATTCGACCGGCCGCGGGCGGTTGATCGTACGCGGTCTGGCGCATATCGAAGAGATGAAGGGCGGGCGTTACGCCATCAACATTACCGAAATTCCGTATCAGGTCAACAAGACGGGTTTGATCGAACGGATTGCCGAACTGGTGCGCGAGGATAAGATCGACCAGATTTCGGACCTGCGGGATGAATCCGACCGCCGCGGCATGAGTATCGTGATCGAACTCAAGCGCGGCGCCCAGCCGAAGATGGTGTTGAATCAACTGTTCAAATACACGCCACTGCAGACAACCTTCGGCGTGCATCTGCTGGCGCTGGTGGACAATGAGCCGCGCGTGCTATCGCTCAAACGCGCATTGCAGATCTTCGTCGATCATCGCGAAGTGGTCATCACCCGCCGTTCGGAATTCGAGCTGCAAAAAGCCCGCGCCCGCGCGCACATCCTGGACGGCCTGTTGATTGCCCTGGCCAACCTGGACGATGTAATTCAAACCATTCGGCAGGCCAGGGATGCCGATACGGCCAAGATAAACCTGGTCGAACGCTTCAAGCTGACCGAAATTCAGGCCCAGGCCATTTTGGATTTGCAATTGCGCCGCCTGGCCGCCCTGGAACGCCAGAAGATCGAAGATGAGCACACCGAGGTCATGGAGCGGATTGCTTACCTGGAAGATCTGCTGGCCAACCCAAAGAAAATCCTTAGCGTGATTCAGGATGACTTGCGCGCCTTGAGTGATAAATTTGGGGACGACCGGCGCACCCGCATCACTGCCGAAGCCCATGAGGACCTGAAGATCGAGGACCTGGTGCCGGATGAGGCCGTGCTGGTGACCATTACTCAGCGCGGATATATCAAACGCACGGCCGCCAACCTGTACCGCACGCAAAACCGCGGCGGGCGGGGTGTGAGCGGCCAATCGGTGCGCGAAGAAGATGAGGTCGTCACGCTGCTGCCGGGGCGTTCGCTGGATACGCTGCTGTTCTTCTCCGATCGCGGCAAGGTGTATTCGGAAAAGGCCTATAATTTGCCGGACGCCGGGCGCACCGACAAGGGTATCTCGATCGTGAATGTGCTGGCTCTGGAACCCGGCGAACGCATCACGGCCGCCCTATCGGTGCAGAATTTCGAAGCCGCGCATTATTGCACGATGGCTACCGTCCGGGGACGCATGAAACGGGTGGCGCTTTCGGAATTCGCCAATGTCCGCCCGTCCGGTTTGATCGCGATCACGCTGGATTCCGGCGACGAACTGGGTTGGGCGCGCCTGACTCATGGCAAGGACGACGTCATTCTGGTAACGGCTGGCGGCCAGGCGCTGCGCATCGCCGAGGATGATATCCGCGTGATGGGCCGCACGGCCGGTGGCGTCGCCGGCATGAAATTGAAAGCCAAAGACCGGTTGACCTCCATGGAAGTGGTCGAACCGGACGGCTATCTGCTGGTGGTCACCCGCCAGGGATTTGGCAAGCGCGTTTCGCTCGCGGAATACCCGCGCAAAGGCCGCGCTACCGGTGGCGTCATTACCCAGGACGTGAAGAATATGGACCGCACCGGCCAGGTGGTCTCGGCCCGGGTGGTACAGGAAGCCGATGATGTAACCTTCATCTCCAGCAACGGCATCGTTCTGCGCCTGAAGGTGAAGGATATTTCACTAACGAGTCGGGCCACGCGCGGCGTGCACCTGATGGATCTCGGCGCGGGGGACGCGGTGGCATCGGTGGCGCGCTTCCCGGCCACGAATGACGGCGAGTTCGGTAAAGAAAAGAATTCCGCGCCAGAGAACTAGATCTGCCCGGATAAGATTTATAAAGAACAGCGGATGGCAGCCTGAAACGGCAGCGATCCGCTGTTCATTATTATAAATTCAAACGACGTATTAGAAAGCCATCTTGCCGGTAACGACCAGGCAGAAGGTGCCCAGCACCAGCACCATCAAGAAGAGCATCAAGGCGATGATAAAGCGCTGCTTGGCGGTCATTCCGAGGAATGGGCTTCGCGAAGGCCGCAACGTGCGGCGAACTTCCGGTTTTTCAGGCGGCAAATCTTCTTCAAAAGGTTGCTGTGCGGCTGAATTGCGTAGATCATCAAGCATGAGCGGCCTCCAAAAATCTTCAGGATTGCTCCGCCGGGGGCAGGTGCGCCGGGCGCAAATGCACATCTCCGACGGTAATCACTTCTTGTTTTCCCGCAGGCGTGCGCAGCACAAGCCCACCCTGCGGGTCGATTCCCATTACTTTTCCTTCCAATTGGCCGTCCGGCATCTGAACCAGCACGTCCTCACCTTTGAAGGCCAGGCGGCTTTCCCAACTCTGAAAGAATTCCGGACTGGCCAGTTTTTTTCGCCAGGCAAAAAGAGACGCCAGAATTTCGGAAAGCAGTATCCAGCGTTCCACGGGATGCCCGGCAGCTTCTTCGACGCTGATGGCCGGAAACAGAAGTCTGTCAGCCGGTGGTACGGCAGAAGGTGCAACATTCACACCAATACCCAGCACCACTCCGGTCAGGCGGCCAGCCTGCCAGCTCGTCTCGGCCAGTATGCCGCATACCTTGCGCCGCTGCAGCAGCACGTCATTCGGCCATTTGATCTCGGCCTTCAACCCGCAACCGGCTTTCAGACCGTCACTTACCGCCAGACCGGCCAAAGGTGAAAATAAGGCGAGATGTTCCATTTCGGCTGGAGTCGGGTGAAAAATCAGGCTGAAAGCCAGAGCCGCGCCCGGCCGGGTGATCCAGCGGCGATCGAGACGGCCCCGTCCGGCGATCTGACAGTCGGTCACCACCACCGCGGCATCCGGCGCGCCGGTTTCAAGCCACCGCCCGGCATCATCGTTGGTCGAGCCGGTCTCAGCGCTGAAGCGCACTTCCGACAGCGGCAGTCCCTGAAGCTGCTCGCGCAGCCGGGTTTCGTCTGGGTCGTCTTTCATGGATTTATTGTACCGCAGTTCCCAAAGCGCATTCCCTGCGGACCCATTAAAAAACAGAGCAGGCGAGGCATTCGCCTCGCCTGCTCTTCGATCTGCTTTCAACGTCCAAAACTCTGAGGAGAGAACTTATTTGGTGACAACCTTGATGCTTTTCGGGCGAGCTTCCTCTGCCTTGGGGACGCGCAGCGTGAGGACACCATTCTCCAGATGGGCTTCGACCTTCCCGGTATCCGGCGGAGCGGGCAGGGTCAATTCGCGGTAGAAACGCCCGGTGGGGATTTCGTTGAGCAGGAATTCGCTCTTCTCATCCTCGCTCTTGAATTCACCCTGGATGGTGATGGTATCGTTGATCACCTGAACGTTCAAATCTTCGCCTTTGACACCCGGCAGAAGAGCCGTCAGGATATAATCGTCGCCTTCAGATCGAACATCGAGCGGAAGGGCAACCCGGACTTCGACATCCGGCCATTGTTCCATGGCGCGGTTCCAGGCCATGCGGCGGGCAAGCATTTCACTCATGGGATTGCGAACATACATTGTCATGATATACCTCCAAAAAACCTGTCGGTTGATTGATTGATTTGATCTTTCTTTTCGAACTTGATGTAATCTTACTTCCCGTATATTTGAGGAATGCAAACAATATATAGAAGATTTATAAGAAAAATCCCGGTGTCCAGGCAGGCCATTCATCCATTCGGAAGGCTGATGGAGTCCTTATTTTGTGGTATCATCGCTGATGTGGAATGGTAGCCTTATGGAAGAAGAACAGATCACGATTATTGAAGGCCCCACGCCCACGTTCGAGAGTATTCAGGACGGTTGGGCGTTGGGATTGAACGAAGGGCCGTATTTTTACGACCTGTCTTTGACACGCCTGCGTACATTCAACGGACCCTCTCTTGTCGAACGTTGCTACCGCGCCTGGCATAAAGGTTCAGCGATTTTCCTGCATTATCGCAATCGCCTGGGCCTTGAAGAACGCGCGCCGATCATGGCAGCCCGCTCGCTGGAGACCCAGGATGGACAGGTGCTGTTGCTGTGGATTCGCCGGACTTCCGATCAGGTGTCCGATGATGGCGATACAGACCTGGATGAGGAAGATCCGGACGGGAATCAATAAACGTTTCTGGCAACTGGGTGGCGGATGTTAATCGCTGCCCAGTTTTTTTTATCCGGAGCCCCACAATGCCGCTCGACCTCAACCTGATACGTGCCCAGTTCCCTGCGTTGCAACGGCCGACCCTCTTTTTCGATAACCCCGGCGGCACCCAGGTGGCCCGTTCATGCCTGGAACGGATGACCCGCTACCTGGTGGATACAAACGCCAACCACGGCGGCCTGTTTCACACCAGCCGCGAGTCGGACGCGTTGGTCGAGAAAGCCCGCCAGGCCGTGGCCGATTTTCTTAATGCCCGTGAACCGGCTGAGATCGTCTTCGGCGCCAACATGACCAGCCTGACCTTCCAGATCAGCCGGTCGATCGGCAGGCTGCTGCAACCCGGGGATCACCTGGTGGTCACCCGCCTGGATCACGACGCCAACATTACACCCTGGGTCAGGGTGGCGGAAGAATGCAATTGTCACATTCGCTGGGTCGATTTCAAGCCCGGGGATTGCACGCTCGATCTGGCGGATTATGAAGCTGCACTGGCCGAGCATCCAAAAGTGGTTGCCTTTGGGTATGCCAGCAACGCCGTCGGAACGATCCATCCGGTCGAAAAGATGACTGAGATGGCAAAAGCGGCCGGCGCGCTGGTTTATGTGGACGCGGTCCAATACGCGCCCCATGGACCCATCGATGTGCAACAAATCGGCTGTGATTTTTTGGTCTGCTCGGCCTATAAGTTCTTTGGCCCGCATTTGGGCGTGCTCTACGGCCGGCGGGAGGTGCTGGAAAATCTGCCGGCTTACCGCGTGCGCCCCGCGCCGGCCGAAGCGCCGGGTAAATTCGAGACCGGAACGGGAAATTTCGAGGGCATGGCCGGATTGCTGGGCGCGCTGGAATATTTCGAATGGCTGGGTTACCTATTTGGCGAAGATTACCTCGAATTGTATGCCGAACAGTACCCCGGACGCAGGCTCGTTTTCAAGCAGGCCATGTCGGCGGTACGGTCGTATGAATATGACCTGAGCCGCGAACTGCTTCAGACGCTGCTGGCGATTCCCGGAGTCAAGATATACGGCATCCAGGATCCAGACCGCCTGCCTGAACGCGTTCCAACGGTCTCGTTCACGCTGGAGGGATATCGACCGGCCGAAATTGCGCAGTATCTGGCCGAACGGAATATCAACGTCTGGAACGGGAACTTCTATGCGCTGGCAGTGACCGAGCGCCTGGGATTGGAAGGGGATGGGGGACTGGTGCGGATCGGCGCAACCCATTACAATACGAAAAAGGAAATCGAACGACTGGCTGTTACCCTCGCACCACTGGGAATGAGTCGTTCAACGGGAGGGATATGACAACCACAAAACCGGAACCGATTTTAACCGTAAGCCAGGAAGAACTATATTTTCTACTGGTGCTGCTGAAGGCGCGCCGGATCCCCGGCCTGGAAGGGATTTTTGAACCCGACGCCACCGAGCAGGAGCGTACTCATTTGTTGGACGCCGCCCGGCGCGCGCTGGTGGCGCGCGGACTGGTGACCCTGCAGGTGGACGGCCGCGCGACCATGGATGAATTCGCGCTGGCGGTGGTCGGCACCTGCGTGCGGCCGTTATATTCCGTGATAATGGAAAACACGGGTCTGGATCGCTCCAACGGCGTGTTCTGGCATGGTATCAAGAGTTTGATCGTCGAGCATAGCATTCCACAGGAAGGGATCCATCGCTTCCGGGCTTTACCGGCTGACAGCGATCTGGTGCGCCGGTTTATGGGCGCTTCAGAGGTTCACTTGAGCGAAGATGCCGGCCCGATGGAAGAAGGCCTGGTGATGCAATCGGCGTTCGACAAAGCCCGGCAGGTGTGCCGCGATGCGGGCGACGAAGCCGCCGGCGGCGAGGTCTTGATGCAGGGCGGCCTTTCGAGTCAGGCTGCAGAAAAACTGGCTGCTATACTGGCAGGCGCCGAAAATTCAACGACGGTCGCCTTTATGCGCCATGCCTATCCGGACGGGGAGGAAGAGCTGTTCGGCGGCTCGGCTCTGGCCGGCCCACAGGGCGCGGTTTTGACGGTTCCAACCGACACCGGAAGCGGTGAAGTGCGCGTGCGGCCGTTGACCCGCCAGGGCTGGCAGGACTGGTTGGGTTTGATGCTTGAAGTCATTCGGGAAAAATAACAGACGAACTATTTAAATGATAAACGCCTGGGTGAGGGGGGCATCCAGACGTTTATCGAAAGTCATTCTATCATCGCTTTCCAGCGAATGGAAGATTGGTTATATTGCAGTTGTATTACAGTTTTGTTATTGAATAATTCTCATTCAGTGCCCCAGGAGGGACTCGAACCCTCAGCCTAGGCGTTAGGAGTGCCTCGCTCTGTCCACTTGAGCCACTGGGGCGGACGAAAGGATTATAGCATCAGCCGGAATCTCCGGCAAGACTGGTTTAAATGGAGCACGAACTGCCTGCTGCTTCGGAGAAAAATCTCCACGACGTCAATCCTACCTGGGGCAGGAGCCTCCGCAAACGCGGATGGCGCGTCAAGCTTCTGAAAGTGGGGCACCCAGAGTGTCCCAAATAGTGGCTGGCGCCACACAGAAGACAATTGCCAGGCAAGCTGCCCGGCTATGAAGTTTCAGCAGGCCGCTCGTGCAAAATCACTATACCATAGTAATTTCGAGGTTGCATTAAAAACCACTGATCCGCACCGGCCCCATTAAAAGGGGATCTCCAGACCTGGGGGGGACAGGCCTGGAGACCTTCAGGGAGGGAAAACCACCGTCTTCATTCGCCACTTTATTGTGGCTAGACACCTGATTTTATTTACCGATAAGCCGATGTCTTATGGATAATATACACCTAATTTGTAATATTAACATTAAACAATCATAAGAAAGACGATCGCCTGGAAAATCTTAAGATTGCTTCGAATCCTCTCCAAAGAGGTGCAGCCAGTCATCGAGTTCGCGGTCGCTGAGCTGGCCCGGGCCTGGTTCGGAAGGTTGTGATTCATCCACAACGAGCTGGAGCTCTCGGGCGAATTCTTCGGAGGAGATGCTGGTGGCATGCCGGCTGCGCGCTTCGGCCTGCACCTGGCGGTCGGAGCTGACGACTCGATAATTACGGGCACCCGCCGCCAATTTGTCGAGCCGGGCGCGGATGGCGTCATCCGCGGTCCGACCCTGGCGGACAAAATGAACCGTCAGGGTGCCGTAATGGCGCATCCCGGATTGGCCGGGCGGTGCGCCGTCAAAAAATACCTCGACCGGCTGGCGGCGCACACGGCTGTAGGTTTGCAGCAGGGGAATGAGCTGGGCTTCATCGTCCATGGCGCTCAGGCTGAAGCCGGCTAATTTTGGAATTAAGTTATGACCATCGATCAGGTAAGGCATGGATATTGCGCTTCCCTATCCTTCCATTTTACCGGTAAACTGTGCTATGATTCTACCAGGATTAGACCCTATGGCTTCATGGAAACGCACCCTTCCATTTTTACTGATCAATGTATTGGTCTCGGCTGTGACCACGATTCTGGTGCTTACGATCTGGGACCACGCGCACAGTTCGGCGTTGCCGGCCGCTCAAACCTCCACCAATGTCGCCGCCGCGACCCAGACCACGCCCGCCAGCGTCGCTCAGGCGCCGGCCGGGGATGGCAAGATTACCATCGAGAATGTTTTCGGCGTTGGCGATTATCAAACCGAAGTGGTGGAAATCACCCGCGACGCCGATACCGATCTGGTTCTTACGGGTTGGAAATTGCGCGACGAGAATGGGCATGAATATACCTTCCCCAACCTGACGCTCAAGAAAGGTGCCATTCGCGTCTATACACGCAGCGGAACCGATTCGGTGATCGAATTGTTCTGGGGTCAAAAACAGGCCGTCTGGGAAGCCGGCGAACTGGTTGCGCTGGTGGATGCGCAGGGAACGTTGCAGGCCTCCTACCGTATTCCATAAATCGGTATGAAATGGAAAGGGCGATTGTGAGCGGATTGGATCAAATTGCGGAAGAAAAAATTCGCAAAGCAATGGAAGCCGGCGAATTCGATCGCCTGGCCGGCAAGGGTAAGCCCCTCAAGCTCGATGAAAACCCTTACGAAGCGGAAGGTTGCGGATCCGCTTTCCGCTTATTGAAGAACAACGGATTCACCTTGCCCTGGATCGAAGAAGGCATGGAAATCGAACGCAAGCGCCTGCTGGCGCACCGCTTGTTGCGCAGCGCCCACAGGGGAACTGCTGGCGAGGAACTTGATACCGCCTATGAACTTTTCGCCAGGCGGATCGAGCTTCTCAATCGTGAAATCCTCCAGTACAACCTGCGTGTGCCGGCGATGGTTTTTCAGCGCGGTACCCTGGATCTGGACAAAGAACGCGCCGCGGCGTTAGGCGAAAATCCTGACGCCCGGTCTGCGGAATCTCAATTGCAGGATTAGGTGCATGGCTCAGGCATTCTATCGCAAATGGCGGCCCCAATTGTGGGACCAGGTGGTCGGCCAGGAACATATCGTCCACACGCTGCAAAACGCAATTCGCGGCGGTAAGGTGGGACACGCCTACCTGTTTTCCGGGCCGCGTGGCACGGGAAAGACCACCACTGCCCGTTTGCTGGCCAAGGCGGTCAATTGCCTGGCGGATGAACTGAGTGACCGTCCCTGCGACCAATGCGCGCATTGCAAAGCGGTGGATGAAGGCCGTTTTCTGGACCTGATCGAGATCGACGCGGCTTCCAATACCAGCGTGGACGACATCCGCGACCTGAGAGACAAGATCAATTTTGCCCCCTCGCAGGGACGCTACAAGGTCTACATCATCGATGAAGTGCACATGCTTTCGACCGCGGCCTTCAACGCGCTGTTGAAAACGCTCGAAGAGCCTCCGGCGCACGCCATCTTCATCCTGGCCACCACCGAGGTGCACAAGATCCCGGCCACGGTGCTATCCCGCTGCCAGCGGCACGAGTTCCGCCGCATCCCGGTGCACGATATCGTCCAGCATCTTCACACGATCGCAACCGCCGAGAACCTCCAGGTGGAGGAAGAAGCATTGATCTTGATCGCGCGACAATCCACCGGCGCCATGCGGGACGCCATATCCTTGCTGGATCAGCTCGCCTCCACCGGGGAGAAGATTACCCTGGAAAATGCCCAGAAAGTGCTCGGCACGGCCACCAATCAGGTGGTTGTGGATCTGGTGGGCGCAATTTTGGCGAGCCAGGCCGATCGTGGGCTTGATTTCATCCATCAAGCGCTGGACAGCGGGACCGATCCGCGCCAGTTCGCGCGCCAGGTGGTTGAATATCTGCGCAGCCTGCTGCTGGTTCGCATGGGCAACGCCGATCAGGTGGATGCGACGACCGAAATGCGCGCCCAGATGGCAGCGCACGCATCCCAATTCGATTTGCCGACCCTCTTGCAGGCCATCAAGGTTTTCAATTCTGCGGCCAACGAAGGCCGCTCGGGCTGGCAGCCCAGCCTGATGCTGGAACTGGCCCTCACCGAAACCCTCGCCATCCCGGCCAATGCGGCGCCGGTTTATACTCCGGCGCAAGTTCAAAATCCGGAACCGGCCCGGTCCTCGCGCCCGAGCCCGGCTTTCACACCCGCTCCGGCAAGCCAGCCGGCCGAGCCTCCCGCACCCCGGCCTGACAGATCGGAGCCCAAAACTGAAGCCGCGCCGGTTGAAGCCGCTGCGGCTCCGCAGGCAGCCGTTCAGGCAAATGCGCCGGCCGGCGAGATCAGTTTGCAGGCCATTCATCAAAATTGGGCTAAAATCTGCGCAGCGGCCAAAGCCCGCCGCCCGCAGGCTGTGGGGCTGCTCAATTCGGTCAAAAACTTCACCTTGAAAGACGGCGTCCTGGTGCTGGGTTTTGCCACCGAAGTGGTGCGCTCGAAGATGGACGGAGAAAACCTGGAAGCAACCCGCCAGGCGGTCGAGCAGGTGCTCGGCGTCAGCCTTCTCATCAGCAGTGTGGTGGCCAACGCCAAGGCCAAGACACTGCCGGATGACCTGGGTGTGGACGCCGACGGCATGGTGGGAACCGCCCTCAACCTGGGCGGAAAAATCGTGGATAAAGATTAACCGATGCCCCGCACGGGGATCGAGAGAACAATTACGGAGGATGGTATGGCAAAGGGATTCAACCGCCCGGCGGGCGGAGGCGGCGCGGGCGGCGGTATGATGCAGCAACTGCGTCGCCTGCAGGAACAGATGGAGCAGGTGCAGGCTCAACTGGCGGATGAAACCGTAACCGCCAGCGTGGGCGGCGGAGCAGTCAAGGTCGTCATGACAGGCCAGCAGGTTTGCAGGTCGGTGGAGATCGATCCTGAAATGCTCAAAGACGCGGACGCGGAGATGTTGCAGGATTTGATCTTGAGCGCCGTCAACAGCGCGCTGGACCAGTCCCGCGAGCTGGCCTCCAACCGGATGGGGCCGTTGGCCGGGGGCATGCCCGGCATGGGATTCTAGGCCAGAATATGCCGATCCTGCCTGAGCCCGTTCAAAACCTGATCACCGCTTTCGAGCGGCTGCCCGGAATTGGCCCCAAAACGGCATCGCGACTGGCCTTTCACCTGCTGCGCGCCACCAACGATTCGGCGCAACAGCTCGCGGACGCGTTGGCTGCTTTGAAATCGGCCACCGGCCTGTGCCAGGTATGCTTCAACATCACCCTGGCCGGTCAGTCCGTGTGCGATATTTGCGGCAGTTCACAGCGCGATGAAGCCCAGGTGTGCGTGGTGGAAGAACCGCTGGATGTGGTGGCTCTGGAACGGACCGGGGGCTTCACGGGGCGTTATCACGTGTTGCATGGTGTGCTCTCGCCCATCGAGGGCATCGGCCCGGATGACCTGAAGATTCGCCCGCTGATTGAACGCGTCAAGGCCGGCTCGGTGCGCGAGGTGATTCTGGCGACCAACCCGAGCATGGAAGGCGACGCCACAGCCCTGTACCTGCGCCAGCAACTGCTGCCGCTGAACGTGCGCGTGACGCGCCTGGCGCGCGGCCTCCCGGTGGGCGGCGATCTGGAATACGCCGATCAGAATACGCTGCTGCGGGCGTTATCCGGACGCCAGGAAATGACGAACTGATGACGAAGAAAAGAAACGACTGACGCCGTTACTACGAAGAAGGTAAAACTTCCTGTGATGGCGAGGGTTATCGCTCTGGAAGAAACGACTTACGTCGTTACTACGAAGGAACGGCAGTAACGACGTAAGTCGTTAAAATCAAATACTTTCTTTCTTGAAGGCCGGGATCTCGACCGTCTGACCGGCAGCTTCAGCCTGATAATACGGCACCCAGGCCACGCCGAACAAATCGATGTAGATGTTGCTCTTGGTGGTGTTGACCGGCACCTCGGTCTCATCATCCACCATGCGCGCCCACTTTTCTTCCACACCCTTTTCTTCTTTTTCACGTGAGTCGGTCAGCTCCTCGAGCTGCTTGTTGAGCGCAGTCAGGTCTTCTCGGGCTGTGTCCAGGTCGGCTTTGGCGCTGGCGGTCATGCGGCGTTTGGACAGGCTGCCGGACAGACTGCGTTTGCGCCCGCCGAACAGGCCGACCAATGTTTCGAGGCCTTTGCCCACTTCTTCTGCGGTCCGCTGGCTGACCTCGCGTTGGATTTCCTCGACTTTGTTGGTCTGCTTGCGGACTTTTTCCTTGAGCACGTCCATTTTCTTGTCGTAAGCCAATCCGATCTTTTCCAGATCGGTTTGCATGGCGTCGCGGGCAGCGTCGCTGCACAACTTGCGGAAATCGGCAGTCGTAACTTCCGGGCCGGCGTAGACCTTGAGGGTTTCATTGGCGCGCACCTTGAGGTCGCCGTTACGGAAGACCCAATCCTCGAAATCGCGCTGCAGGGCGGTGAAACGCTTGGGATCGCTCAGCCAACCGGGCAGTGAGGCATAGGTCGCCTGGGGGCGGGGATCGTCGTTCACCTGGTCGGTTTTGTACGGTCGCCAGATGAAGCGGTCCCATTCCACATTCATGCTTTCGAAATCGTCGATCACGCACGCAAATTGCTTGGAAGTATCCAGGCGGTAGCGGGTGTTCACATAACGGGCTTCAGCCTGGGCGATCAATGCCGGTCGATAGACAACGGCTTTCACCTGGGCGCCGGTGGGTTGGCGTGCGGCCTGGAGGGCCTCAGCGGAGCTCAAATCGAGCGGCAGGAAGTATTCGGAGACGCCGGACGGCACCACCGGGCGCGTGCTGGTCAGAGCTGCGCCGCGCGGTGAAACCGGAGCGGCTGCCGGGGTTGGGGAGGTCGCCTTGGTTGCATCGGGCGTACCTGACGGCGCCGCCTGGGAAGCTTTGCCGAAGGGCTGGATGCCCGCCAACTGATTGAGGGCCGGAATCTGGGAGCGCATCAATGGGCCGGCCAGGTAATTCATCGCCCAGCGGGTGGTGAAGAGCTGCGGGCTGGCCTTATTGACGTTGTTGACGAGGAAGACGCGCTTGTCCAACGCAGAGATCTGTTTGTCGATGGCGTTGATGTCGCTGGCGCCGCTGGCCGAGCGCAGACCGTCCAGCAGGCGATTTTTGTCCTGCTCGGTTTGCAGGCGGCCGATCATCCAGGTGCCGGCGTTCGAGAGCGCCTTGTAATCCACATCCACCGGGTTCTGGGTGGCCAGAACCAGGCCGACGCCAAAGGCGCGGGCCTGCTTGAGCATGCGCAGCATCACGGTACGCGAAGGCGGATTGGCCACCGGCGGCAGATAGCCCATGATTTCATCGAAATAGACCAGCATGCGCAGGCCGCTGGTGCCGCGCTGGGCGCGCATCCAGGATTCGATGGCAGCAAAGAGCAGCGTGACGAAGAACATGCGCTCGCTTTCGCTGAGGTGGGCCAGGTAAAAGATGTTGTGGCGGGGTTTGCCGTCCGATGAGGTCTGCAACGCGCCGATGTCGAGCGAAATTCCCTCGAGCCAGGATTCAAAACTGGGCGAGGCCAGGAAATTATTCAAAAGCATGGCCAGTTCGAAGCGGTCCTTCTCGGGGAAGAAGGAATCCAGCGGGAAAGCGCCCAGCCGGTCGAAGGGCGGTTTCTGCACTTCCATGATCAGGCTGGTCAGGTCCAGCGATCGTCCCTGGCTCCAGGCGTTTTCGATGACATTCGAGACCAGAATATGTTCGCGCGAACGCAGGGGATCCAGATCGGTCAGGCCGACCAATCCCAGCAGCGCGGTGACCATGCTGCTGATCTTTTCACGCAGCGTCTCGCGGTTATCTTCCCAGGGCACGTCCGGGGCGGCAAAAGAAGAAAGCACGTTGATCGGCACGCCGGAGGTCGATCCGGGGGTAAAAATGGTGAACCGGGCTGAATTTTGGAGCGCCAGCATATCCTCGCGGCCGATGCCGTAGCCTTCCAGGCCCGTCTTCCAGCTCGCCGCGGTGTCTGCCGCCAGTTGGTCGAGGGTCTTTCCCTCCCGACGGGCGGCTTCGGGGTCCAACCAGGGTTCGAAATCGCCGGGTTTGAAATCCGGAAAGTGCAGCAGGAGGTTGGTCAAATCGCCTTTGGGATCGATGATGATGGCCGGGATGCCCTTGAGCGCGGCTTCTTCGAGCATGCCGACGCCGAGGCCGGTCTTGCCCGAGCCGGTCATGCCGGTGATGATGGCATGCGTGGTCAGGTTGGCCGGGTCGTATAAAAAGGATTGATCGGTGGCTTTGTGTTGTGCCGGATCATAGATGCGTCCCAGGTAGAAATTCTTCGGATCCACAATAACCTCCCAAAAAGCGTGCGATATGATTAACTATACTCGAAAACCGGGATGAGCAGTCGGATCAGTGCGGCAGGGTGTACAGGGCGTACACGTCGCCGAAGGTCTGCGGCGCGGGCAGGCCCGCCAGGAAGGCATCCAGCGCAGTCAGATCGCTGAGCGGGTGGTGGGGGTCATGCGCGGTGCGCAGGTAGTCGATGCCGGCGGAGTAGACCATCACGTGCGTATAGCCGTTTTGCTTCCAGGAACTGAGAATCGCCTGCGGGTCGCCGAACCCGTTCAGGTCGCGCTTCCAGCGGTCGAGGATTTCATCCGGCGAACAGGCCGGGGCGCAGTACAGGCTGCGCGGCTCGTAGAGCATCAGCACCCGGCTGCCCTCCGGCAGTTCTTTAACCGCCTGCATGGCGGGCTGGTACCAGCCCAGGTTGTCCGCCAGGTAATCCTCCTGGCTCTCCAAACCGGCCGCGGCCTGCGGAGCGCCGCTCTTCCAGGTGAAAGCGCTGACCTCGATCAAATTGAAGGCCAGAACCAACAAGACCAGCGCGGTAAAGATGCGGTTCAGGCGCACCTGGGGCAGGGAGACATGGCTCAAGCCCCAATAGCCAAAGGCAGCCAGCGTGGTAAAGGCGGGGAAAAGGGTGAAATAATATCGCGTCTGGATCAGGTTGCCCGAAACGCGGTTGGCGACTGCCCAGATCAGCAGGCCGGAAATGGCCAGAACGGCCGCGTTTTCAAGCGTATTCTGCTGTTCGGGCGTGCGCCGTTCGCGACCCAGCCAGGCAAACAGCCCAAAGCCGAGCAGCAGCGGCCCCAGAGCCACCATGTAACCGTCCCCACCTTCCACGCCCAGGTAAGTGGCGCGCAGCGGGAGGAAGAAGAAATCCAACCAGTTGCCGTAGGAGGGCACGCTCTGGTAGACCTCGAGGCGCAGGGAAGACATCGCGCCGGAAGCGAAGAGGAAGGGATACAGCGGGTTACCGGTGGTGAACAGGTTTTTCAGCAACCAGGGCAGGAAAACGGCCAGCGCCGCGCCGCCGAATTTGAGCGCATCCAGCAAGCCGGCCCGCCAGGCGACCTGGCGTTTCCAGATGTGCCAGGCCAACCCGGCCGCCCCGGCCACGGCCAGCACGGCGGAGGTATATTTCGTGCCCATCGCCAGGCCAATGAAGGCGCCGGCCAGCAGCAGGGACAGGTCGTCCAGCCTGCGCCGCCAGCGGTCCAGCAATACCAACGTGCAGAACCCAAACAGCAGCGCCAGCCAGTCCACGTAGCCCCAGGCGGCCAGCAGTACCAGGGAGAAACCGGCCAGCAGAGCGGCTGCACCCACCCAGGCGGAGCGCACGTTCAGCTTCTGGCTGAAATAACCCAGCAATCCGACCACCGCCAGCAACGCCACCCACCAGCCCAACACAGCAGCGGCGGGAAGCCCGCCAAGGGCAATGGCCCAGGTGAAGAGCATCTCGGCGTTTTGCGGCATGCCGCTCATCACCTGCCAGGGCAGATATTGCACCCGGCCAGCCTCGAGATAGGCCTGCGGCAGCGCCAGGTGCGATACGAGCGCATCGAACTTGAGCGGAGCAGCCATGGCGACGATGAGGGCGTTCAACAGCAGCAGGCCGCACAGGATGGCCACCGTGCGCCCAAAGCCGTCGCTTTCGCGCCACAGATCACGCAGCGCCGCCGCCTGACGCAGCCAGGTCAGCAGCGATCGGCGCAGGAGTACGCCGGTAATCACCGGCAGCAGCGCCAGCAGCCAGGGATACAGGCCGACGGTCGAGCCGAGGATCAGGATGACCAGCGCAAAGGCGCCCAGGCCGAGGGCGGCCTGGATGCTCAGGCGCACCAGGCGGGGCAGATCCTCCAGAGGGGCAACGCGCTGACCGATCGCGCCAGAGACCGCCACCAGGATCAGACCCAACAGCAGGCGCCACAATCCGGTAATCAGGCTGCCCGCCATTTCGGGCGTGAAGGGTTTGTGGCTGACGTAATAGAACAGTAAAATGAAAAACGGCCAGAGAATTGCGCTCAGGCCGATGATCAGGTTTCGTGTGCGTGGATTCTTCAATGGTTGCCTCCCGAAGGAATTATACATTGGAAGTTTCCACAGCACGCCCAAACCGGTATTTATATTTTTGTCAGAATTTCAGGCGAGCAATCGAGCCAGCTCCGTGACAGTGTGATCGACGGCTTTCAGAACCCCGGGCGTGACCGGATGGTCGAACTCGATGTCTTCGGGTTGGATCAGGATCAGCTCCACCGCGCAGCCCAGTTCATGCTGAAGGAATTTGACCAGCACGGAGGGCGGCAAAGTGTGGGTGGTGGCGCTCAGACCGTCGGTCTGGCGCCAATCGACAAGCATCACCGCGCCGGGGGTATCGTCTAGCAGGGCGGCATCGATCAGGATGACGCAGTCGGGCGCAAAACGCCGCAGCGGCGCCGTGAAGGCTTCGGGAGCCAGGCCGGCTTCCAACAGTAAAAGGTGCGGCCGGGAGGCCAGGCGCGCCATCAATCCGCGCACCACCAGCACCCCGGCCGCATCATCTCCATTCAGTTCGTTGCCGATGCCCAGCAGCGCCAGGCGCGGCGAACGATCAAGCGCCGCACTCAGCGTCGCCAGTTTCTGCGCGAGCAGCTCGCTCCAGCAGGAATTGGACATCCTCGTCCTTACCATAATAGACTTCGAACGGTTTGCGTTCCAACTGGGCCAGTTCCCATTCCTGGCTGCTCATCTGAAGGCAACCAAAGCGGCAGCTTTGCACGCACTGCGCGCAGAAGGTGCAGCGGTCTTCGTGATAACGCATCACGAATTTCTTGGCGACCTTATCCAGGACGATCAGCTCGATGGCGTTGGCCGGGCAGTCCTTGATGCACAACTGGCAACCGGAGCATTTACCGGGGTCCCAGATCAATTTACCGCGCAGGTGCTCAGGCGCAGGTTTTCGCTGGAACGGATACAATTCCGTCACCGGGCGTTTGAAGAGCGATTTGAAGATATCACCAAACATCGCACCAATAGCCATGTTTATCCCTCCTTAGAACAGCGGGCCAACCAGGCGGCCGACGATGATGGCCAGCAGTTGCAGCAGGCCGACCAGCGCGCCAACGCGCCACCACATGCCCACGGTTTGATCGATACGCAGGCGGGCAAACAATGATTGTAAACCGGCGGCCACCAGCAGGAGAACCACCGTTTTCCACAGCCAATCCAGCGGATTGGTCAGACCGCCCATGTAGAAGGTGGCGATCAGGGTCAGTCCGATGATCAGTTCGACATCCTTGCCGATGCGGAAGAGCGCCAGGCCGCGGCCCGAATACTCGGTCAGCGCTCCGGAAACGATTTCGGTCTCGGCTTCAGGTGCATCGAAGGGCGGCAGTTCCAGCTTGCCCATCAGACCCACCAGGGCAACCAGGAAGCCGATCGGCTGGGCGACGATCAGCCAGACATTTTCGTGTGCGTAGGCGTTGATTTCGCTGATATTCCAACTGCCCGCGGCGATGGCCGGACCCAACAACGCCAGCAGGAACGGCGCTTCGTAGGCGAAGATCTGGGTGAGGGTACGGGTGGCGCCGATGATGGAGAAGCGCGAGATGTTGTTCGCGCCCGCCAGACCGATACAAATGGTCATCGCGCTGAGCAGGTAGAAGACGACGACTAGATCGCCCTTGAAGCTGTAGGAAGCGTTGAAACCGACCATCGGCACGTACAGCGCGGCAGTCAGCGCCGAAGCCAGGGCAACGATGGGCAGGCCGTGGAACAGGCCGACATGCGCGCCTGCCGGGACGATCTCTTCCTTGGAGAGCAGCTTGAACACATCTGCCAGGGGCTGGAACCAGCGCGGGCCAATGCGGTTTTGGTAACGGGCCACCAGCTTGCGGTCGGCCCATTCGTAAGCTAGACCACTGGCCAGCAGGAAAAGACCACCGGGGAAGAACAAAAGCAGTACGATGGAGGGCAGTGGTAGGTTCATCGGTAATACTCGATTCCGTGTTGGCGTAAGTCTTCCCAGGTCCATACCTGGGCGTCATTGGCGCGGCGAATTTTAATCAGGCGATCGTTGCAGGAGAAGCACGGATCGATGCCGGCCAGGATCATGGGGATATCCGCCAGCTTGTGGCCGACGGCGAAGTTGATCACCGAAGACCAGTTGCACAGGCTGGGGGTGCGTACTTTGACGCGCTCGGGCTTTTCACCGCCGTTGCTCTTCAAGAAGTAGAACAGCTCGCCGCGCGGCGCCTCGACCCGGCTGATGGTTTCACCGGCCGGAATTCGGCGCGGGACGCGCGTGGTCAGCTCACCTTCGGGCATGTGATCCAGCATTTCACGCACCAGACGGTAGCACTCATAAAGCTCTTTGAGACGCACCACAAAGCGCGCCAGCAAGTCGCCGTTTTCGTCCGTGATGACGTTGATGGGGAAGGTTTTGTAGGCGGCATACGGTGCCGAGTCGCGGATGTCGATGGTCACGCCGGAGGCGCGCGCCGTGGGACCCACCGAGCCGAGCGCAATGGCCTGTTCCTTCGTCATCGTGCCCACGTCGCGCGTGCGCCCGAGGAAGGTTTCATCGGTGGTGACGACTTTCATGTAGTGGTGGGTGCGCTGCTCAAGGAAATCGATCCCCTTGAGAATCATGTCGCGCTGCTTGTCGTCGATGTCGAACTTGACGCCGCCCAGTACATTGGCCGAATAGTGAACGCGGTTGCCGCTGATGGTCTCGAGGATGTCCATGACCGTTTCGCGGTCGCGCCACGAGTACATGAAGAGCGTGTCGAAACCACCTTCATGGGCGGCCACGCCCAACCAGAGCAAATGGCTGTGGATGCGTTCGAGTTCAGCGACCAGCGTGCGGATGGCCTGGGCGCGCGGGGGCGCTTCGACCTTGGCGAGCTGTTCCACGCCTTCGGTGTAGGCGGTGGCGTGAATGTGGGAGCAGATACCGCAGATGCGTTCGAGCAGATAGATGTTTTGGGTCCAGTTCCGGTCTTCAGTGCCTTTTTCGATGCCGCGATGGACGTAGCCCAGGCGAACTGAGGCGCCGGTGACGATTTCACCATCCACGGTGAACTCGAAATGTCCCGGTTCCTTCAAAGCCGGATGCTGCGGACCGATGGGGACGATAAATTTCTGGTTCGATTCCTGTACAGCCATTGGTTTACTCCTTTCCTTCGGTTGCCGGCGCAGCAAAGCCGGTGAAGGCTTTGCGCAGCGGGTAAACCCCGTCAGGCCATTCATCGGGAAGGACCAGACGGTCGCTGTTCGGGGTGCCCTCGATGCGAACGCCGAGCAATTCCATGAGTTCGCGTTCATAGAGCGTGGCGTAGGGCAGCAGATCACATACACTGGGAAGGATGGCGTCGGCATATGGCAGGCTGACCCGGATCGTGAGTACGGCGGGACCGTCGCAGAAGTGATAGAGAACTTCCAGATGGCCTTCCACGGCCGGCTGGCCTTCGGCAGGCGCGGGCGCCGCGCAATCCAATCCGCTGATGGCTGAGAGGTATCCCCAGCCGACTTCCTTCAGCGCCTGGACGGCTGCATGAAGATGCTGGCTATCGATCACCACGTCGCAGCGGTTCGCTTCGGGGTGCGTTGCAGTAGCGGTCCAGGGCTGCAGCAGGCTTTCAACAGTTTGTAAACGAGTTTCGATATCCATGCTGCCTCCTATTTCGGTTTCAGACTTTGCAGCAGCGCCACGACGCCCTGGATGATGGCTTCGGGGCGTGGCGGGCAGCCGGGAATGTAAGCGCTGACAGGGAGAACTTCGTCGATGCTGCCAACGATGCCGTAGCAATCGTGAAACACGCCGCCCGACAGGCCGCACGATCCGATTGCCACAACGAACTTGGGATCCGGCATCTGTTCGTAGATGCGCAACAGCCTGTCGCGACTCTGGAGGGTTACCGGACCGGTGGTGAGGAGCACATCCGCATGCCGGGGGCTGCCTTCCAGCTTGACGCCAAATCGTTCCAGGTCGTAGCGTGGGGTTAAGGTTGCCAGAATTTCGATATCACACCCATTGCAGGAGCCGCTGTTGTAATGAATTACCCAGGGAGAATTGATGCGCGCCCAGGCTCGCAGACCATCCATGACTTTCTGCATTGGACTTGAGGGAGTTTTGACTTGCATATCCATAATTTTTCTGTCCTTTCCACTCAACCCAACAGGAGGGCAACCAGGGCCAGCATCAGCCCCACCAGGAAAGGAACCATGGTGGTGCTGAAATCGCCGAGACCCAACACCAACATGCCCAGGTGTAAGATGGCAAAGAAGAGCGCGATGACGAAGAAGGGACTGTAGCCGGGTGCGGCCGAGCGGGTGGGGGATTCTTCACCCGAACCGTAAGCCGAACTCTTGACGGCGTTTTCCTTCGTCGGGCCGGCGAGTCGCATGCCAATCCAGTAGATTACCAGGACGAGCGGGATGTAGATTAGAAATGCTAGCGGCGGGGTTAACAAGATATCCATTGTTTTTCTCCTCGATTAGCCGCCCATCAGCAGGAACAGGCTGAGCGCCGCCCGGCTGGTAAGTTCGGTGAGCAATGAAGGCCAGACGCCGATCACAACGATTGCCAGCGCCAGCAGGATCATCGGCGCTGCCATCCAGGCTGAAATCGGTTTACCTTCCAGGACGGTTTGAGATGGCTCGTTACGGTACAGTCGGTTGACCATGGGCGCATAGTAGCCCAGGGAGAGCACGCTGTTGAGCGCCGCGAAGATGACCAGGGCGATGGCCACGGTATTGCCCGTTTCGAAACCGGAGGCAAAGATCTGCCATTTGGACATAAAGCCGGCCAGCGGAGGCAGCCCACCCAGGGCCAGAACCGCCAGACTGAGGCAGAACGCCGTGACCGGGTAGCGCCGGGAGGCGCCGTTCAGGTCATTCAGCGTCAACGCGCCGTGGCGGTCGTTGGCGATGTAGAGTGCATACAGCAGGGCGCCGGCCGCAAGGAAGGCCAGGCCCTTCATCAGCGCATGGTTGAACAGGTGGAAGAAACCGCCCACCGCGCCATCGGCGGCGCCGTAGGTGAAAGCCATGCCAAAGCCGAGCAGCATGTAGCCGACCTGGCTGACGCTGGAGTAGGCCAACAGGCGTTTGACTTCGGTCTGGCGCAGGGCCATCAGGTTGCCGACCAGCAGGTTCAGCGCGCCAAAGACAAGGAGCAGGATGCCCCAGATATGGCTGGTGCTGGTGGCATACAGGCAGCTCAGAGAGCGCAGCATGGCCACCAAACCGGCTTCGATGACGATGCCGGAAAGCATGGCGCTAATGCCGCTGGGCGCCTGCGAATGCGCGTCCGGCAGCCAGGTGTGCAGGGGAACGAGGGCGGATTTGACGCCAAAACCGATGACGAACAACGCGCCGGCCGCCAGCAGGAGCGGATTGGCGGATTGAGCCGCCTGACGCAGCAGGTCGAAACGCATGGTTCCGGTGGCGGCAAACGTCAGGGCAAGCCCCAGCATCACCAGCGTCGAACCGGTGGCGCTCTGGACCAGGTATTTGATGCCGGCTTCGAGGGATGCCTTTTGATCGCGGTAGAAGGCAACTAGGAAGTAGGAGGTGACGGCCATGAGCTCGAACCACAGCCACATGTTGAACACGTCCGTGGCGCAGCCCAGGCCGATGATGGCGCCGATCATGGCGACCAACAGGGCGTAGAATTTTTCTTCGCCGACTGTGGCTTCCATGTATTTGGTCGAGTAGAGGGTGGCCATCAAACCCAACGCCAGGACGGTGACCGTCAGGAACAGCCCAAGACCGTCCATGGTCAGGCTGAGGTCCCCAAAGGTCAGGGTGATGCCGGTGTACGTGGCAGTCGCGCCAACTCCGGCAAAGTAAGTGAAGACGCCCGCAGCCAGCAGCGCCAGGATCGCCAGCCAGCGGGCCGGATTGGCATTGCTGGAGCTGCCGTTTTGGCGCGCCCAGAGACGCCCGACCAGATATACGATCGGAGAAGCTACCAGGGGCAGCCCGAGAACCAGTGTAAAAGCGGTGTTTGCATCCATGGCTACCCTCCGAAGATAACAATCGCCAGGACCAGGACCAGCCCGGCAACGATGCCAAAGATGTTCCAGTTAAGTAAGCCTGTTTGCGTCACCCGCAGCGCCTCGGCCGAGTCTTGCGTGCCTTTGACGATGCCGTGGTTGATGGCTTCGAAGCCGAAGCTGTTGGCAGCAGCCCGACCAATGCCTTGCAGCGCATTGGAAAGCCCGGAGAGCTTCTCACGCCACCACCAGGCCGCCAAACCCAACGCAATGACCACCAGGGCGACCAAAGTCGGAACGCTGAGCACTTCGTGGACGACTTCGCCCAGCGAGGTGATTTCGATGCCATGCGAGGGCAGGGTATTGGGTCCCAGCAGCTTGCCAAACGGCCCGGCCAACAGCCAGGAGGTGAGCGTGGCGAAAGCCAGCGGGATCAGCGCCACTTTCATGGCGGGACCGGCATCGTGAACGTGTTTTTCGGAGTGCGGTTCGCCGTAGAAGACCATCCAGATGCAGCGGAAGGTGTACAGGGCAGTGATGCCGGCGCCGATCAACATGAGGACGTACGTCCACATCGGCGCGCCCTTAAGCCCGGCTTCCAGGATCATTTCCTTGCTCCAGAAGCCGTTCAAGATGGGAATGCCCGCCAGCGCGAGCCCACCGATGATGAAGACGGCGCGCACGAGCGGCATTTGCTTGCCCAGGCCGCCCATCTCACGCATGTCGCGGGTGCCCACCGAGTGGATGACCGCGCCTGCGCCGAGGAAGAGCAGCGCCTTGAAGATGGAGTGGCTGAACAAATGGAACTGGCTGGCGTAAATGCCGCCGGCTCCGATGGCGTAGAACATGTAGCCCAATTGGCTTACCGTGGAGTAGGCCAGCACGCGTTTGAGATCATTCGAAACCAGGGCCATGACGGCAGCCATCAACGCGGTGATCAACCCCACCAGAAGGACGGCCATCGTCCAACCCGGCACACCCTTGAAGGCCGGATAGAAGCGCGCCATCAGGTAGACGCCGGCGTTGACCATGGTGGCCGCATGGATGAGCGCACTGATGGGGGTCGGGGCTTCCATTGCGTCCGGCAACCAGGTCTGGAAGGGGAACTGAGCGGATTTGGCAGCCGCGGCGACCAGGAAACCGAAGGCCATGATGGCCAGCAGATTTCCGGGCATCAGGCTGGGATTGGCGATGAGTGCATTGAAATCAACCGAACCCGTGGCCGAATAAAGCAGCAACGCGCCGGCCAACAGGCCGATGCCGCCCAACTGGGTGATGATGAGGGCTTTGATGCCGCCGGCCACTGCCTTGGGGTCATCGTTATGGAACGAGATCAAAGCATAAGAGCACAGAGCGGTAATTTCCCAGAACAGGAAGACCAGCAGCAGGTTGCTGGTGAGCACCAGGCCGGACATACCGCCGATGAAGAACAGCACCATGGCGTAGTAACGGCCGAGCTGCTCTTCGCCGCGCATGTAATCGACCGAGAAAATAACGGCCAGAGAGCCGACCACCGTGGCGACCACGGTGAGGAAGACGCCCAACCCGTCGGCGATGAAGGTGAAATTACCAAAAACGCCGCCGACCGGGATGCTGATCGCGACCTGACTCGTGCTGTACGGAATCAGGGCGACGCCGGCGCCGCCGGCCAGCAAAGCAAAGGCGACGGCAGCATAGTGCTTGAAGTTGGGATGGCCGTTGCCGGCCAGCCAAACGACCAGCCCACCCAACCAGGGAATTGCAATTGTGAGGGATAAAAGTATGGCTGCCATGGCTTATCTCCGCAAGGTGGTGAGCGCTTTGGTATCCAGCGTGCCAGTATGGCGGCGGATTTGAATGGCCAATGCCAGACCAACGACGGCTACGATGGTATCTGCGACGATGACCACGAGCGCCATGCTTTGCGCCTGAGCGATATTCCCGCGCAGGCTGCCAGCCAAAATGAAGGCCACCAGTACGCCCTTGACCATGATTTGCAGGGCGATGATGACCTTGATCAGGTTGCGGACGGCCAGCAAAGCATACAGGCCGATGCCGACCAGGCCAAGAATGACGATGCCGGCGATCACAGGAATGGATGGTGTCATTCGTGCACCTCTTTTTTCTTGTCTTCGGCCAGCAAACCCAGCATGGCCAGCGCGCCGGCCAGGATCAAAACGGCCATCAAGAAGACATCCAGGCTGCGCGATTGCCACAAGGTAGTGCCCAGATCACCGGTTGGCAACGCTGGCATGGCGACATTCACGCCGGGCAGCATCAACCAGCCTACCAAAAGAATAGAAACAGTGATGATAGCCCACGCCAAAGGACGGGGAATCAACGGGTGAGCTGCCATGGCTTCTTCACCGGAAATGTTGATTGCAAAGACAAACAACACGGTGACCAAGCCGGCGCCCACGCTCAGTTCGATGACGGCAATTTCTGGTGCGCCCAGAAGATAAAGGAACAGGGCGACCAGGGCGCTCGTGCCGGCCAGCCAGATCGCTGAAACCAGCAAACGATGCGTGCGGATCGCCATAATGGCGCACAGCAGAATTCCCACCATGATGAGGATTTGCCACATGGGACGACCTCCTTGAGGGATGAAATAATAATATGGGACCTATTTTGTATAACTTGATGACTTCCAGAAGTCACGTGGTAAGTGTCATCAGAATTTATGTACTCTTTCCTGAATTGTTGATTGGTTATATTTTTTATTAAAACGATCAAATTAGTGTGATAAAAATCACAAGGCAGGATCGTTTTCTCAGGGCGAAGCCCATCCTTACAGAAATTTGGATGTTGGCGGCCGATCCCGGAACGGTTTGGATCCGGGAGGTCTACCTGGCTCGTGGCAAAAAAATCCCGGCAGAGAAACAGGCCGTTGAGTTACTCTGCCGGGGTCCGGACCTGGACTTCGATTATTCGATGGTCAATAGATTACCGGCGCTGGTCGCTTCCACCTCGGGGAAGTAATAGATGAAAGCATGCGCCGGGAGAACCTGAAATTCGCCGGCTGTGGTCGGGACGAGCTGGTAAGTCAGTTCGTACGTTCCGGCAGGCAGGTAAGGCGCCACCCAGGTAACCGAATCGTCGCTGATCTGCGGATCGCCGAAGTACCACCAGCCCCAGCCCTGGGCGAAGGGGTTACGCGGGTTGTATTGCGATCCCGCCACCTGATCGGTCAGGGCCAATTGACTGGTCTTCAGGCTCAGGTCGAGCACTTCGGTGCCGGCCGGCAGCCAATCCTCGACGACGGCGTAATACTGGTCGCTTGGTACGGTCAGCGACAGGCGCACCCAGATGGGCGCCTTCGCATCCAGGCGGGCGGTGGTGATTTCAGGACAATCCGGCAGCTTGCAGGTCTCATCGACCTGGTAATACCGCCTTTCCAGCGCCATGCCGCGTTCGATCGGTTTCGCATCCTGGGCCAGGCGGTCGATTTTCAGGTAAGCCCGATAATACAGCCGTCCGTTTCCGCCCTGGCGCGAGATCACCAGTTCGTTGGGATCCTTCGGCAAAAGCTGGCCGATGGGTACGTTGGCGCGCACCGGATTCAGCGCCGTTGCGCCGCCGGCTTCGCCGCTGGCCAGAGGTGAGCCGTTGAGCGCGGCGGTGAAGGTGAAATTCGCCTGCAGGTCGCCCGTGCCTTTCATGGTCTCGATCAGAGCGGTGATCACCCAGGCCGATTCATAGCTGGTCGACCAGCCGCCGATTTCTTCGCGGTTGGTGATCAAATAGCGGGTCGCGTCCACCAGCAGCGGACTGGCCGGGTCGAGCCGGGCCAGGGCATAGGTGACGATGGCGGTGCTCAGGTTGCGGGTGACGAAATTCTGGCGGTATTCGACGGCATCCTGCCAGTTGACACCGCTCGCGGAGCGCAGGGCCGTGGCCTGCAGATCTGACAGCAGGGTGGTGGTGTCGGCGTTGCCCGGTTCGAGTTTTTCCAGCGTCAGGGCCAGCATCGCCTTGGCCCATGGGTTGAGGCGGCTGCGCAGGGCGAGCAGGGATTGCGGCTCCAGCGCCGTCTGGCCGGCTTCGGCCAGCACAAAGTACTGGAACGCCAGGCGGTCGAGCTGGTAATCCTCGCTGGACATTTGAGGCGCGATCAGGCTGGCGAGCAGGTACTGCACGCCATTATTGAAGGGTTGGTTCGCGACTTCGAAGCCGGCTTCACGGGCGCGCGTCAGAGCCCAGACGGCGTAAATGGAAATCTGCGGATCGCTGCCGGCGGTGGAATCCCAACCCCAGCCGCCGTCCGATTTTTGGCGGGCGATCAACTTGGGCAGATCGGTCTTGATCTGGGCATTGAGCTGGTTTTCGAGTTCGATGTTGCTGATCCCCAGTTCTTTGAGCGCGCGGTAGGTTTCCAGGTTGGGAACCAGGCGTGAAACCATGGCTTCGGTGAAATCGTACCGTGATTGCTCGATGACGGTCAGGTCGGACAACACCACTGCCGCCAACGAAGGCGATAGTTCCACCTGAAGTTCCCCGCTGGTGGCGGTAAAGCTGCGCGGCAGCGAGACCGTCTCGATGCGTTGCCCCGCTTCGGAAAGCATGCCAGCCGTGCCGAAAGTCTGCGGCGCACTGAAGGTCAAGACCGGCAGTTTGCCCCAGCTTGGGCGGGCGAAGTCTTCCAGCCCGCCGCCCTGGGCTCCGAATACCAGGTCGGCTTCTGCGACGCTTTCCACAGTGCCCCACCAGGTCACGCGTTGTTGACCGCCGGCTTGTATTTGAACGGTCTGCAGGGCCTGGGCTGAATCATCGAGCGTGAAGCCGGTCGGTTTCAGGCTGACCTGCACATCGAGGTCCTGGGTGGTGTTGTTGTTGACGACGGCCGCAAGTTCGAGGTGATCGCCGGCGACCAGAAAACGCGGTGTGGCCGGACGCACCAGCAGATCGCGGGTGGCGATGATTTCCAACTCAGTCTCACCCACCAGCGAATCCCGGGTGATGCCGCGCACCATGCCCACCCAGGTGGTGACGTTATCCGGCAGGGTCAGGTTGATTTGCGCGCGACCGTCTGCATCGGTGACGACTTCACCGTTCCAATAGGCTGTGTCCTGGAAATCCTCGCGTACAGTCGGCGCGGCTACCATACCGTCGCCCCCGCCGCCGCCCCGCCCGGGCGGAATGGCGATCGAGCGCAGGCCGTAGGCAGCCAGCGACAGGCTGGTGGAGACGCCCAGGTATTGATCGCCGTAATACGCCTCGATGATCGACGCGGAATTGGGATCGGCCAGCGCCAGCACGGCTTTATCCACCAGCGCCAGGGAGAATTCACCCTGCACGGGTTGCCCGGCGGCGTCGCGCACTTCCAGGGTCAGAGTCAGCGGTTCGCCCGGTCGGGCGCGGGCAGGTTCGCCGGTCAGCTTTACATTCAAGATCTGGGCCGCCGGATCGACCTTGAGTTCGATAAAGCCCTGCCTGAAATCAGACCGCCCGCCAGCAGAGCCCAGGATGGTGACCGAAACATAGACATTCGGCGCATCCTCTTCGGACAACGGCAATTGATAATCCAACCCCGATCCGGTCAGGTGGACGACTTCGGTGCGCATGACTTTGGCGCGTTCGACGGAAACCAGCGCAAGGGCCTCGCCGGCAAATGGATTGGGAATGAAGATTCGCGCGCTCTGTCCGGGTTGGTAGCTCTGCGCGTCCGCGGATAGACGCAGGCGCTGATTGGCAAGCATCGGCCAGGGGGCGGATCCGGCGCCGCTCACCCAGACCCAAACCTGCGTCACTGCATTGGCATTGGAAACCGTCACCTGATAGATTCCCGGATCCTGCGGCGTAAAGGCGATCCGCGCCAGGCCGTCCGCGCCAGTGGTGAAATCGGTGCTGCCCACGGAAGTAAATTCCGGGGTGTTGGCCATTTCGCCCGCATCGGCGCTGAAACTCTGTTTCCAGGTAATTTTCTGGAAATTCGCTTTCAAGGGGTGATTCGGGCTTACCTTCTGATTCCAATCCACCGTCAGGACGCTGAAGGCCAGTTCATCGCCGGCCTGGCTGCTCCAGACCTCGGGTTGGACGCCGATTGCAAAATCGGCTGGCAGCAGGCGCATCGATCCGCGCCCACTGACGGGTTGGTTGGAAGGATCGGTGATGGTCGCTTCCAATGTCAAATCCTGCAATTCGGTCTGGTTCAGAGTGGATAACTGATCCGGCGTGAAGGTAAGCTCTACTTTACCGGACGTATCCGTGGTGGCTTCGCCGGTCAACAGAATTTGTGGGCCGGAATAGGTGAAATAGAAATAGGGATTCAGCCAGTTGGTGTCGACCGGACCTACCTGATATCCGCCCGGAATGTAAAAATCCGAGCGCTGGCGTGAAAGCGACCAGGTCACCGGCAAATTTCCGGCCGGCGCGCCAAAGTAATACTGGGCGTCGATAACAGCGTGCAGATCACTGCCGTTGACGGCCTGGTTCGAATCGAAATCGACCTTGACCTCCATCTCGGGTTTGCGGTAGTTGGCCACCAGAAAGAATAGATAGGTATCCGTACCTGGCACTTCGAAATGATACTGCCCGGGAGTTGCATTTTCAGGCAGGGTAAAGGTCATGCTGAACGTGCCAAAGGCCGTCAGGGATTTGTTTTGCGTATCGAGAGTCGCGGACTCGCCCGTGAGCGGATCGAAAGGTCCGACCATGGAGGCCGTATATTCCTTTTCAGGAGCCAACTCATAACGGCCGTTCACAGGAGTACGAACGATGCCGCGAAGATAAACTGTCTGGCCGGGCCGGTAGATCGGGCGGTCCGTATACAGGTAGACTCCCGGTTTGGACGGTTGAATCAAACTGGAAATTCCGTAATCCCAGGCATTGATGCCGGCGTACCAGTTCGTGACGGCCAATGAAAAATTAGCATCGCCCGGCTGACCCGAGACAACATATAGGTAATCGTAGACATTGCGATCCGACGACAGAGGAACGGTTGCCAGTCCGTTTGGGTCGGTTGTGCTGCTGCCCACCTCGGTCTGATTTTGATCCAGAACCCGGACATCCAGACCGCTGACCGGTTGGTTGGTCTCCAGGTCCACGGCCCAGATCAACATTTCGTCGATGCTGACCTTGAGCGTCATTTGAATGTGGCTGGAGACGATGTAGAAGTTGATATCGTGGTCGTAACTAAATAATTGAGAAGAACCGACGCTGAAAGCGTATAAGCCCGGTTTGAGCGGTTGGCCTTCAGGGGTCAATTCGACCCCGATGGTCTGATTGCGGTTGGCTTCCAGGTTCACCGCCTGCTGCCAGCGGTTTGGCTTGGGCGGATAGGTGTCGTAATTTTGGGTTCCGGAAATGAAATCTTCCAGAGTCAGTTCGCCGGATCGAATGTTGAGGGAGGTCAGGTTGGTGGCATTTGCCGGCAGAAGGCTGTCGTCGGAAGTCAGGAAGAGCACGCGGCTGCCGGTGGATTCCACCATTGGAATGTTCAGAACCGGCTGGCTTTCCTTGGTGTTGAAATTCAGGGTGAAATCCGCGCCCAGCGCCATGCCCCACTGATCGGCGAGTTCGCCGGAGAGGGTGAGTACATAATCGCTGCTGGGTTTGAAATAGCCATAGATATTCAGCGTCTTTTCGGTGGCGTAATAACTGACATCGTTGATCTCCGGACTGAATTGGACCAACTCTGTAAAATCCTGTTTTGTGGACAGCGGTGACGAAAAGGTGAGGACCAGGCCGCCGTAACCGCCGTAACTTTTGATCGTTTTTCCCTGTCCGGGGTCGGTGCCGACCACGGATAACGCCGGAACGGTATGGAAGTTTGCCGCCAACGGCTTGCTCAGGGCGGTGCCGCCCAGGCCCGTGGCCTGGGTCGATAAGGCCAACGTATAAAGGGTGTCGCGGGCCAGCATTTCAGCGGGTGTATAGGTAACCTGGGTGGCATCCTCGGACCATTTGAGGCTGCCCGGTATGGGGTCGCCGCCCTGAGGAGTAAATTTAAGATTGGCCTCCACGCTGGCGCGATCGACCGGCTGGTTGAAGGTCAATGTGATGGGGGTATCCAGGCCCAGTTCGGTACCGGAAGCCGGCTCGAGGTTCACCAGTTGGGGAAGGGCGGTGGTGAAGGACCAGTTCAGGCTTGCATCCGATGACCACGGGCTGCCGGACTGGCTTTTCAGATCCGGGGCGAGGGTGATGGTGTATTTCACGCCGCCCTGCATGGCTGGATCCGGGTAGAAGATATAGGTGCTGGTATTGAGCCATTCGCCGCGGCCTTCCACGGGGGGATCGATGATGAAGGCATCCGGCGCAGCGCTGGTTTCGCCCAGCGCAACCACGGGTAAATTGAACGTCGCCACCACTGCCGAGGTCGGGTCGATATCGGTGCTTTCGGGTCGCGGCAACCGCTCGGTGACGGTCAGGTAAGGCGCGGTCTGAAATTCGTACGAGACCGGGCTGCTCATGGCCAGGCCATTGGCGGCCGTGGCGCTATCTTCGATGGTCAGGGTGATGGGCGTGTCGGGAGGCAGGGCCTGGTCGGGGATGAAACGCATGGTCGATGGATCCGGCCATTCGAATTTTCCGGCCATTACCGGTTCGGTGCGCAGTGCGCCCTCGACGGAGGCGCGCTGCATGGGCTGGTTGAAATAGACCGTCAATGCGCCGTCCACGGAAAGATCACTGTTGGGAAGTGGATCGGTTTCCACCACGGCGGCGGGCAGCGGTTTGGCCGCCGCGACGGGCGTTGCGGGCAGTTCGGTGGGCGGGGTTGTGGTCGGGGTGGGTGAGACGATGGGGAGGTTGCAGGCCGAACTGATGAGAATCAGAATTACTGCCAGTCCAAAGAAAACAGGCTTAACCGGCAGGCGGTGGTTAGAGGAATATTGGATTTTAGGGTTCATGAGGTTGGCCCTATACACTGCGTATGGATTAGGGGATCGCAATTACAGTCTGTGTACCAGACGCTGTTCTCGAGATCAAGGTTCCAGCGTTTTCGAACATTATTACTCATATTATATAGGAATGATCCCAAGATCAATCCTTTCGAGGCCTGTCTGCCAGGTTTGGAGATTAAAAAACGGCGGCCGGAAGGCCGCCGTACATCAATCCGCCGGAATGTGGCATGGATTATTTCATGAAATTACCGAACATACGTTGGTAATAATCATAGTTCAAATCCGGACGATGATTCGGGCTGGTTCGATCCGCCTGGGCAGCGAACGTGGCCACCACGTCGTTCGCGTCCAGCGTTTTGCCGTCGGAAAAGGGGACGTCGTAACGCAACAGAAACGTCCATTCTGTGAAATCGGCGTTGGATGACCAGGTATCGGCCAGGGAAGGTTGCGTGAGTAACGCGGCCGGGTCGTAGGAGGTAAGCGTGTCGAAGACCAGGCGAGTGATCCGTAAGGTATCCTCGGAGCTAAAATCAACCGGCCAGAGGGTCCCGGGTTTGTCGGCTTGCATAAAGGTCAGGCTTTTAGTGGTGGTGGCCATCTGAGCAAAGCTCTCGCCAAACGCGCCGTTGAGAATGCCGTCCACCGCAGTCCGATACGCATAGGCTTCATTGGTATATACCAGTGGAATCAAAGGCGCCTGGTTCTTGACCCACTCGTTAATATCATCGTAGTTTTCCTGGATCACGGTTGTGTCGCTGGTGGCCAGCGCGGCAGCGATCTTCCCGGCGACAACCGGGTCGGTCTTCCCGATCATCGGATTATCCTGGGAAAAAAGCGGTTCGAAGAAGCTGTTGGCGTCCGGATAATCCGGGCTGAAAGCCATAAAGTACAGCCCCAGTTTCCCTTCCGAGAGGGATTGCTGAAACTCTTGCGTCGGCAGGGGGTTCAACTGCACTTTTACGCCGATCATTTTCAGTTCCTGCGCCAATTCTTCGGCCAATTTGTCAGGATAGGGGATCAATCCGCTGGACGTTTGATCGTAGGACAGAACCAGTTCCTGATCGAGATCGAAATTACTCTGACTCAAGGTCTCTTGCGCCTTTTCGGTGTTGTAAACATAACCGGTCGATGTATTCGAGTGACCGGTCGGAAACAGGACCGGGACAAGTTCATCGGCGGACTGGGCCGAAGAGCCGAATAAATCGTCGGCCAGTTTCTGGCGATCGATCGCGGTGGCAAGCGCCTGGCGAAAGAGGAGGTTATCGAAAGGGGCCAGGGTGTTGTTCATCCCGAGGAAAACCGTGTTGATCACCGGGGATTCTTCTACCTTCAGAAAATCATCCAGGAGAATGGTCCCCACATCCATTGGATCGACAGCGCTGATGCCGTCCGCAGTGCGCAGGCTCAGATTTTTGCGGCGGATTTCAGCATCGCTATTCCAGGTGAAGGTGATGAGTTGCAACCGCACCGGAATGCCCCAGTAATTGTTCCATTGGCCTACGAAAAGACTGTCCTCGGCCGTTTTCGTGATCCGAAAAGGACCGGTTCCGTTCGCAATCAGGCTGATTTGTTCCGGATCGCCCTGGGTTTGATTGAGAACCACATCGTCTTGAATCGAAAAAGCGGGCACACCCACCTTGGCCGGAAAAGTTCGATCTGGCGCGCAAAGTTCGAAGGTGACGGTATTTCGATCGACTGCATGGATGGCGCGGATATGATTGCCGTTATTGCAATCGGGCGCAACGATCGATTGGGCAATGAATGCGCCTGAATTCGGTTGCGCCTGAACCGATTGAACCGCCTGGCAACTGCTAAGCCCCAGGCTGGATAGTATAAAAGGGACCAGGAGGGCGTAGAGAGAACGTGATTTCACAGTATCCTTTGAGGGTGTTGAGAGGAAAATGAATCTCAATTTACTTGAATTCGATAAACTGAGGTTTTAAGAGCATTCAAGCGTTTATTCTCGGGATTGATTATACAATTTTGCCCGGATAATTCTATTCAAGATGCACGAGTTTGCAGATTTGTAGACTTGGTGTATACTCGCGTGGGATAAAATTTCCATGTTCCTGATCCCGGTCAAGATGATTCGTTTTGGCCCATTCTGCACTTAAATTATTTTTTTCGTATAGGTAGCGGCGTTTCGTAACGTCTCTGCTGCGGGAGACTGGTGATGATGGATGTGGTTGTCGTGGCCGGCGGAGTCCCTGAGCGAGGGGATCCGTTGTATGCGTTCACGCAAGGCGCCTATAAGGTGATGCTGGATATTTCCGGGAAGCCGATGGTTCAATGGGTTTTGGATGCCCTGTCGGATGCGCCCTCGGTACAGCGGGTGGCCGTGGTCGGCCTGCCGCCGATTACCGCTCTGGACTGCAAAAAGCCTTTGATCATGCTCCCCGAATCGGGTGAGATCATCGAAAATGTCCGTCTTGGTGCGATCGAGTTGGCGAAACAAAATGCCGAGGCGGCGAAAGTGCTGATCATTTCGGCCGATTTACCAGCCATCACGCCCGAGATGATCGAATGGTTGATCGAACGCGTTCAGGAAAGCGACCATGAATTGTACGGGTTTTCTCTGAATCGGAAAATCATCGAAGCGGTCGATAAGGATTCACGCCAAATTTACGTGCATCTCAAGAATGAAGAAGTCTGTCTGGCGGATGTTGGCGGCCTTCAAATTGACTTTGCCAACCGCCCCGAGCATCCCCTCTGGCAGCGATTGGTGGAGGCGCGAAAAAGCCCAACCCGGCAGGCTGCATTGTTGGGGTATGATGTTTTATTCCTGTTGATGCTGCGGCAGCTTACATTAAAGGAAGCCGAAACGTCCATCAACCGCCGTCTGGGCATCAACGCCCGCGCCGTTTCATGTCCCTTCGCTGAGTTGGGGCTGGACGTAGACCGGCCGCGGGATATCGATGTTCTGGAAGATATCCTGACGGCCCGCATGGCCGCCGTCAAAGGGAACTGAGTTGTTTCAACGCCTGATGGATTTCGACTCGCGCATCAGCCGGCGCGTGCGCCTGCACCAGGATGGCAGCCCGGCTTGGAAATTGGCCGTGTTTTTCGCGCATTCCGGGGATTCCTGGTTCTGGATGGCCGGTTTGGTGGTGGTCTGGTTGTTCGCGCGCGGTTTTTGGCATAACCATACCGCGCTTCTGGCCATCGGCGTAGGCGTCCTGGCCGTGCTGGTGCTGGCCATCAAATTCACCATCCGCCGCCAGCGGCCGGAAGGAGAGTGGGGGGCGATCTACCGCAATACTGACCCGCATTCCTTCCCATCCGGGCACGCCGCCCGGGCGGCAATGCTGGCCGTCATGGCCTGGGGATTGGGTCCGGCCTGGTTCGGATGGGTGGTGTTGATCTGGGCGCCGTTGGTCAGCCTGGCGCGGGTCTCAACCGGCGTTCATTATCTCTCCGATATCCTGGCCGGATGGGTGTTGGGCGTTCTCGCTGGGTTTGCCATGCTGGCGATTGCCCCGCTGTTGGTCGGCTGGTTCCCGTTTTTGTTCTAGATTCTGACCCGTTTGGCTTGTAAAAAAAACGGCCCGCTAAATTTCAGCGGGCCGCTCCGTTTGGATCGAGGTCAGTTGAGCATCATGGTCGCCATCGACGGCAGCATGTGGATCAGCGCAGGAACGCGCAGCGGTTTTTCCTCTTCGTGACCGAGTTCCGGCAGCAGACCGTAGCGCGAAGCGCCCAGGTCGAGGATCTCCAGGATCAGGTCCGTGTAGGAAGTCCCCTCAGCGTTGGCGATGACGCACAGGTCACTGAAGCCGGGCGTCAACCCGGGCAGGGTGTTGATCTCCAGCAACCGGGGATTGCCATCTGCATCCAGGCGGAAATCGACGCGCGATACATCGGTTGCGCCGACCGCCAGATGGGCGCGAATGGCCAGGTTTTGAAGTTTCTCCGCCAGGTGCGGTTCGACCGTGGCCGGGCAGATGAATCCAGGCACGCCTTCTTCGCCCGTATGCAATGTCTTGGCTTTATACCCATAAATACCGGGCGTAACGGAGGAGGCGTTATCGACTTCCAGAATGGGGAAGCGGTGAAAACCATCTGCGTCGTAGCGTTCGGGATGGCGGCTGAAAGCCGTTGCGTCATGGCGTCCCATCACAGCCACCGTAAACTCGCGCCCGGGCAGGTAATCTTCGACCAACGCAGGCTGTTGGTAGCTGTCGATTACCCAGGCCACCCGCCGCCGCAAAGCAGCTTCGTCCTGGATGATCGCGCCCGAATCCATTCCCATGCCAGTACCCTCGCGGGCCGGTTTGACGAAGAGCGGGAACCGGAGCGCCGGATTGAGCGGCTCATCTTCTGAGTAGAATTCCTGGAAAGCGGCGGTCGGCAAACCCTGTTCGCGCCAGATGCGTTTGGTCATGGTCTTGTCCAGACCGACAGCATTGGCCAACACGCGTGAGGCCGTATAGGGAATGTGCAGCATTTCCAGGAGGGCCGGCACCTGAGCTTCGCGACCATCGCCGCAGATTCCTTCGGCAATGTTGAAGCAGATGTCGGGACAAAAATCGCGCAAGGCGAAAGGTAAATTGGCGTCGGCTGAAAGGAATTTTGTATAGTGGCCGTCGGATTCAATAGCGTCTTGAATTGCCTGAATCGTTTCTCTTCGGTCAAATTCCGCGCCGGCATCGGCTGGAGCATCCTGGGGCAGTAAAGTCTCCCCCTTCACGTTGGCAACAACGGCTACCCGCCAGGAGCGAACCGGTCGCGGTGGCATACTGGGGGGCTTATCTTCTCCAGGAGGCTCAGTTTCAAGAATATTGAGTTCGTCCATTGCTATACCCTTTAAGCGTTGATAGGTTGTCTAATTTTGATCAACCAGCATCGTAGTATAGTCCGATTTTTCCAGATTACAAGAGGTTAATTTAAGGAATCGACAAAATTGCTCATCGATTTTTCCATGAAAATTGGATCATTAATCCACGCGCTGGTCTGGATTTTACCTCAACGGAGGATTCAACCTTGCCAGACTGTGAAAAATGATTATGATTAAATCATTCATATTTTCATCAAAGGACGGCGATTATGCGACTTCCCTATCTTCCTCCCATCCCTTTTATGCCGCCCAGCATACCGGTCTGGCTTTCCTATCTGATCATTTTCGCGGCGGCGGTAATTATTCTCCTGGCAATCGTAAAAATATTCTTCCGCTTCGCCAGTAGCGGTTCCGGCGCAATGCTGGCTATTCTGTTGATCGTTCTGTTCCTGATTGCCGTTTTCTTTATCGTTACCAATTTCAGCGGGATCACCTCCGGGATCAGACGCTTCTTCGGACCCATATTCTAACGATTCGTACCATTTATCGCCAATTTCCAGCCTCTCCATTCTTTACAAACCTTATCGGGTAAGGTATGCTTAATGTTGGGAGTGGCTGAGTTCCGGTGGGCTCCCCGGTCTTCAAAACCGGTGGTGGGTCGCGTTGCGGGCCGCGGTGGGTTCGACTCCCATCCATTCCCGCCTGTGAGTGTCGATGTGGTCGGATACAAATCGCGTAAACGTCCTTCTTTAGGAGTAGCTCATGAGCACACCACTCGAAGCGGATACGCAAGTATTGGATGCGCTGGTGCGGCGCGTTTTTTATATCGAGGATATTACCGCCGGGCATGGTGACCAGGATTATGTGGTCCGTTACCATGGCCATTTAGCGGGCGCGGATTCGGCACTGGCTTATGATCAATTAGCGGAATGGATGAAGCCACATGGCATCACGCCGCTTTTCCGGTGGGATGGCGATCGCCAGGCAATCTATCTGGTGCGCGGCGTGCCGCAGATCAACACCGGTAATCCGGTCGTCAATCTGCTCTTCTTCATCGTCACGCTGATCAGTGTGGTCTACACCGGCGGCGCCCTCGGTATGACGAGCGCTGCCCCTTCCGAACCGCTGGCATGGGCGCTGGCGATCATAAAGGCCGGCTGGCCATTTGCCGTGAGCATGATCGCCATCCTGGCGGCTCACGAATTCGGGCATTATTTTGCGGCCCGCCTGCACCACGTTCATGTCAGCCTGCCGTATTTCCTGCCGTTGCCCTGGCCAATCAGCCCCTTTGGTACGTTGGGCGCTTTTATCAATATGAAGGAGCGTCCCCGCAACCGACGCCAATTGATGGATATCGCGATTGCCGGGCCATTGGCCGGCCTGGTTGTGGCGATCCCGGTGTTAATCCTGGGGCTTTCGCTTTCGCATATCAACCCACTGCCCGCGCAGGCCGCGGCGAATGCCACGTCCTATAACATGATGGAAGGCAATTCCATCCTGTACTTTTTAATCAAATACCTGCAATTCGGCCGGCTGCTGCCGGCGCCAGTAAGTTATGGAAATCTATCTCCGGCGCTTTACTGGCTGCGTTATTTCTTTACGGCTCAACCCCTGCCGTATGGGGGCGTGGATGTGTCGGTAAACCCGGTGGCCTGGGCAGGCTGGGGTGGATTGCTGGTGACATCGCTGAACCTGATTCCGGCCGGCCAGCTCGACGGCGGCCACCTGCTTTACGTACTGTTTGGCTCCAAAAATGCCCGCCGCGTTTTGCCCTTCATCCTGATGTTTATGGGCGTGATGGGATTTTTCTGGAGCGGATGGTGGCTGTGGGCGGTATTGATCTTCTTCCTGGTGGGCCGCTCCTACGCCGAGCCGCTCGACCAGATCACCACACTGGATACGCGGCGCAAGTGGCTGGCCGGCCTGGGGTTGGTGGTGTTCGTCCTGTTGTTCACCCCCGTGCCGCTGTACGCCATGTGATTTGAATTGCGACCCGAATGATGGGTTGTCCAAGTAAACGGGCAGAGGCGCTCCGCCGGCTTTTTTCCTGGGCCAGGCAGTCGTCCCTGATTGTTGGGGCTGTTCCTGCGTCCCAATTCTTTACAATTTGGCCCCTCGGATTTCAACTGTTTAGCGTATCGATCCGACGGCCTTCGAGGGTCAGGAAAGACTTGAGGGCCGTGACCGGCAAACAGGAATGCGCCGGGAGGATCATCAACAAACCGCCGATTTGGATGCGATCCAGCCAGCGTTCAGGCACATGCACCAGACCGTGCTCTTGGGAGAGCGAACTGACATAAGCGCCTTCCAGCGGTTCGCTCCAACCATTTGCTTCGGGCAAAGCTACCAGTCCGTACGCGCGTTGGCCCTGGTAGGTTGTGAAATCCTTGTTCAGGTGGATCGCGCCGCCGTAGACGACGACAGCCTCGCGCTCCGCATGAACGGCAACCACCGGGCAGGCGACAGCGGTCGCCATCTGGTCCGGACGGCAGGTCCCCCACAAGGTCTGTTCCGCGTCGTAGAAAACGAAGTTGCCCGGCCGGATCTCGTCGACGCCGCGTAAATCTTCCACCAGCGTGCAGGCCGGCGTATCCCCGACCGAAAGTTCGAGCGGAGAACGGGAGGCCTGCGAGAGATACGCATGCACGCTTTCCAATCGTTGAAGGGTCTCGGCGTAGATCTGGCGGACCCGTTCGACCGAACCGGCGCCGTAGGTGTGCCCGGCGTGGGTGAGCAGGCCGCGCAGGTGGAGCGGATGTGAGGATTGGCATACCTGCAGGATCGGAAGGATCTTTTCAGGTTGCTGCCAGGGCAGGCCGGTGCGCCCGGCGCCGACGTCGATCTTGATCCAAACGTCTGCCTGCGCAGTGAGGTGCCGGGCCAGATAAGCCGCACTTTCGGTTGATTCGACCAACAGCCCGACCCGGATGCGTCGCGCCAGGGCATCGATGGCCTGAACCTGGCGTAAATTGACCGGAAATGCAATGGTGATATCGTTCCAACCGTGATCGGCAAAGTATTCAGCCATATCCACCGAAGATACGGTTATCTCGCTGACCCCATACGGCCTGAACCATTCGCCGATTTCAGCGGATTGGTGCGTCTTGAAGTGCGGCCGGAAACGAACGCCGTTTTGCGCGGCTTTTTCGGCCATGAAGGCGATGTTCTGGCGGGCCTGTTTCTCGTTCAGCAGCAGGGTGGGGCGGTCGATCGACTCGAAGATGGACATAATTTCCTCCGCAAAGCGTCATCCGATTTTACCCGAATCTCCCGATTTAGCGGATGTGTATAATAAAACCATGAATAATGAAGAGGTTGCCGCCATATTCGAGCGTATTGCCGATCTCTCCGAGATCAAGGGCGAGATTATTTACAAAACCCTGGCTTACCGCAAAGCAGCCGACAGCATCCGCAACCTGGGCGCGGATGTGGAAGCAATCCATCGCGAAGGAAAACTGCTGGACATTCCCGGGGTTGGCAAAGCCATTGCCGAAAAGATCGACGAGCTTCTGACGACTGGAAAGCTGAATTTCCTGCTGAAGTTGGAGCAGGAAGTACCGCCCACGCTGGTCGACCTGCTCAAGGTGCCGGATATCGGCCCCAAGAAGGCCGCCATGTTCTGGAAAAAGGGCGGCATCACCACCCTGGCCGAACTGGAGGCTGCGGCCCGCGCCGGGAAACTGCGCGGATTACCCGGCATGGGCGAAAAATCTGAAGCCAGAATTATCTCCGGATTGGAAGCGCTGGCGCGGCGCAGCAAACGCCTCTCGATCGGCGTGGCGCTGCCGATTGCGATACGCTGGGTGGAATGGCTGCGAAAATTACCCGGGGTGGAGCAGGCCGAAGCCGCCGGCAGCCTGCGCCGGCGGAAAATCACCATCGGCGACCTGGATTTCGTGGCGGCGGCGCGCGACCCCAAACCCATCATGGACGCTTTTATCCACCACCCTGAAGTGCAGCGGATTGCGGGGCAGGGCGAGAATAAATCCAGCATCGAAGCCGCCGGGGGGCTGAATATTCAGCTCTGGATACAACCCCCGGAGCGGTTTGGAACGCTGCTTCAGTTCGTCACCGGATCCAAGGAACATAACGTCCGCCTGCGCGAATTGGCCCAGAAGAAAGGCCTCTCCCTCTCCGAACAGTCGATCAGCCGGGCAGACGGCAGCGAGCAAACCTATGCCGATGAGAAGGGCGTTTACGCCGCATTGGGACTGCCCTGGATTCCCCCCGAACTGCGCGAAGATCGAGGTGAAATCGCGGCCGCCCTGGCCGGAAAACTGCCTCACCTGCTGGTGCGCTCGGATCTCAAGGCCGATTTACACGTGCATTCCACCTGGAGCGACGGCGCGGCGACCATCGCTGAAATGGCTGCCGCTGCCCGGGAACGCGGGTTGAAGGTGCTGGCCATCAGCGACCATTCCGGCGGGTTGGGCGTGGCGGGCGGGATGTCGGTGGAGAAATTGCACGAGCGGCGCGCCGAGATCGAGAGCGTGCAGGAAAAAATGGGTGATTCACTGCGCCTGCTGCAGGGCGCCGAGGTGGAAATTCACGCCGACGGCAGCCTGGATTATGAGGATGAAGTGCTGGCCGAACTGGACGTGGTGGTGGCATCGCTGCATTCCAGCCTGCGGCAGCCCCGCGAACAGATCACCGAACGGCTGCTGCGCGCTATGCGTAACCCCAATGTGGACGTGATCGGGCATCCCTCCGGCCGGCTGCTGCCCAACCGGGAGGGCGCTGATCTGGATTGGGAACGAGTGCTGGCCGCGGCCCGCGAAACCGGTGTGGCGTTGGAGATCAATGCGCATCCGGCGCGCCTGGATCTGGATGAAGTCTATGCCCGGCGCGCGGCCGAGATGGGCATTCCACTCAGCCTGAACACCGACGCGCATGCTCCCGATCAACTGGATTTGATCGAATACGGCATCAGCGCGGCGCGGCGCGCCTGGTTGGAACCGGAACAAATCATCAATACCTGGCCGCCTGAAAAATTGCTTGCCTGGTTGCAAAATCGGGGCAGGAAGACCCATTAAGCGGGCAGGGTATCTCCCTGGCAATAGCGATTGCGCTGATGTTGGGTTGCCAGTGTGACGCCGCCGCGGCCGCGCACCTGAAAACCCGACTGCACGCAGATCAGAGCTGTATATCCTTCGATGCCGACCAGCAAATTTCGCTGCACCACCCACGGGATGGCGCTTTTCAAAAACGGCGGCAGTTCATCGAAATGGGGCATGATCAGACAGCCGGGTAAATAGCCAAAGGCAGGTCCCCACTCGAACGGGCTGCGCGCTCGCGGAATGCGGTCGCCAAAAATCATCGCGCCTGCGCTGCAACCGGCGATAACTCCGCCGTTCGCCAGCACCGCTTCGATCGCCTGCCAGACCACTGTATTCGCGAGCGTGGCATGCAAATAGGCCGGTTTTCCGCCAGAAAGATAGATCAAGTTGGCGGCGCGAATTTGATCCGCGAAGGCGGCGTTTTCCGCAGAGCTGCGATCGATCACCGGCAGGGCATTCACGCTGGCGGCTCCAAGGTTTCGAAAATGCTCCACACCCAGGTGGTTCCAGTAATCCAGGCGTTCATTGCCTTCGGTGCCAGCCGCGGTGGGCAGACAGACCACATTCACCGGTCGATCCAGCCATTCCATCAGCCAACGGTCCACGGGCTGCATGCCGGGCAGATATTCCCCGCTGCCAACCAGGGCCAGCAATCCGGGCCCCGGCAGGTGCACTGTTAAGTTCGGACTCATGGCAGAGTTGCGTAATAAAGCTGGTTGCCAAAGGCCAGGACCGTCAGACGGCTGGGCGTGATGGCAAAAGCGGTTACATCCTGTTCGGGTAAGCTGAAATCGCTATTCACCGCCGGGCGCATCACTTTGGCCAGGTAGAGCTGGAGGCTGAACTGGTAGATGGCCGGGCCTTTCTTGCTGTCCAGAATATACAGCGAAGCTTCCGGGGGCTGGGTGACCTGAAGCTGTAAGAATTGAGCGTCGCTGAAGGAGGTCGGATTGGAGTCGCGCCCGGAACGGGAATCTTCATAGGGCGCGGGGTCGGTGCAGCGTGTAGGCGAGAAATCAAAATTGCTGTAGGTGCAGCGGCTCATCTGGCCGGATTGGTGCAAGACGTAAAGATCATCCTGGTACACGGTCAGATCTGTGGCATCGGCCATGACCGGGACTTCGCGATCGAAGAACAGGCGCGGCATATCCGGGAAGACCAGATCTGTGCCATCGTAACGCCAGACTGCGTTGTTGACGCTGTCCAAGACATACAGCACGTTTTGACTGTAGGCAATGGCGACAATCTTGCCCCAACCATTGTCGGGCGGGGTCAGCGTGGTCTGATTGGATGCCGTGACGCCAGGCCCGCAAAGCAGCAGGTTGCCGGTGTCATCGATACCCATCACGGTGGCCTTGTAAGAATTGGTCAGCGGCACAGCGACCAGATCGACAAGCGGGCGAATAATGACCGAACCCTTTTCACCGGGCGAACAATCAAATTCAGAATCGACCTCATACCCCTGACCGGTCATGAAGAGCCGCAGGATGCGTCCCTGGCTGGAATCGAGCAGGTAAAGGTCTGTGTTCGAGGTGACGATGCGGGTAATGTTGACCGGAGTGCCAAAACCACCGGCCAGGGCGGGTTGCAGCTCCAGACGGCTGATCCCGTCCATCGAATCAAGGGCTGCCTGCACCTGCTTGCGATAAGCAAGCGATTCTTCCGTTTGGCCGTAGTTTTCAGCCTGCTTGACCCAGTAAAGAGCCTGCTCCCAACTGGCGCGCTGCAAGGCGGCATCGTTTTGCTGGCTGGCCTGCTGAATGAATTTTTGAGCCTGTTCCAGGTAGGCGGTATGTTGCTCGCTGCGGCCGCTGCGGAAATAGACTGTCATCGCCAGGGCAACCACCACCAGCGGAATGATCAGGGCGATGAAAAGCATGGAAGAGGTCGAAAGGCCGCCCGGCTCGCCATTTCCGGGCAAGACCCGTTTGGCAAAGGTCTTCAAACCCTGGCCGATCCGGGATTTGAATGCGCCGTAACCCTTCCAGGCTTTGGCCAGGCGGCGGCGGGTTTCAGGATTGAGAGTTTGTGCCTGCCCGGCGGAACGGCGTGTACGAGTTGGGCGGGGCGTGAAGGCTGGCTCGTGGGTTGCAGAAGAAGGCTGCGGCGGTTTTCGTTCAGCAGGCGCAGGGGGCGTCTGAGGTACGCGGGGTTGCTCAGCGGGCAATTCCACGGCTTCGGGTGGAATGAACTCTTCCCGGGCGATCGGCGCGATCGGTTCAAGACTTTCGAAAGGCTGGGAAGGCATGCTTACGGCCGGCGCGCTGGATGGAATCGGGTTGGATTCGACCGCATCGGCGCTTTGGGGCGCCAGTTTTCGCAGTGGGCGAACGTCGCCCCGTCCCGGCTGGACCTGAAGGATGACCGCCTGCAAATCAGGGCCGCTCTGCGCCACCAACCGCCGGCGAAGCGCTTCGCTGCCCAATTTGTTGATGCTGGCAAGCGTGGCCGGGATCCAGGTTGCGGGTGGATTGGGGCTGACCAACAGCAGGTCACCCGGTTCGAAATTCGGCTGGTAAAAACGGAGCGTTGTGGTGCGGCTGAGGCCCAAACCGCGCCCAATACTGGTGTCGGAAAATTCTTCGACGCCGGAATTGGAGACGACGAAACTGCGGGTCGGCCCCGCCTGCGCCAGTAAAACCTGATCGTGATGGATGGACAGCAAGGTAAGCCGACCGGCGGCCTGCAAACCCTCGCGGGCGCTCTTCAGATTGCGGTTGAGCAGAAATTCGTTCAGGGAATCGGCAGCTTCGCGCAATCCGGCGGTAACCGAATGCTGCGAGCGGTAGTAGACCTCGGCAGTTTGCAGCAGCAGATTCTCCAGCGCAGGCGCCGGCAGCGGGGAATTGCCGTCCAGGCCAAGCAGAATCAGCAGGATGTCGCCGCTGCGATTGCGAGACGCTTTGCGGGGCGACTGCGAAATGAACAATCCGGGCAGACTGGTTTGTTCCTGGCCTGCAGCCAGAGAGAGTGGATTGAAAAGAAGATCAAACAAGGTGGTGGTCCAATCCGGTCTTTTTGTGCAAGTTGAAGTGATTATACATCAAAGCCCGGGGATGTTTGCCAGGCAGGTTTAATCGCAGCAAGTACTGTGCCAGGTCGGCGGCTGATCCAAAGCCCAGTGGCTTTGATTTTCAGGGGACAGCGAGCGAGTCTCCGAAATGGACGGCTTTCAGGACCACCAGTCCCCTTTCCAAACCTACCTTGCCGGATTGATGAAGGTCAGTGAAAAAAGACTGGCTGCCACTATTCAAACCTCACGGGTCGGAATAGCAGCAGCCAGGATGTTTACAAGTAAAAGGCTGTTACGGCTTTTCGTCTTCCCAACCGTCCGGTTCGATATGAACGTAGGCTCGATCCACATCCGGCAATTCCTGCAGACGGCGGGTAATTTCATCCGAGACCAGGTGGGCCTCGCTCAGCGTCATCGCGCCGTCCATGTTGACATGCAGTTCGATCACGAGTTTGGGGCCTACATAATCGGTCATCATGTGGTGAACGCGCAGGACGCCCGGGACCTTTTCGGCGACCTCGACGATCTGTTGGCGGGTCTCTTCGGATGCGCCTGCCCCGGTCAGGAATTTCAGGTTTTCCTTGCCGGCGTTATAGACTGCCCGGAAGATCCATACTGCCACGACGATACCGGCGATTGGATCCAACACCGGCCACAGGGATGAACCGAGAATGCCAACAAAGGCCGCGGCCGAGGTGAGCACATCGCTCAGGTTGTCTGCGGCGGTGGTCGAGAGGGTGGGGCTGTCAACTTTTTTGGCGATGCTGCGAATGGAACCGAACATGCCGGCTTTGACCGCCGCAGCGAACAAAAGGACGAAGACGGGCAACCCCATCTGGATCGTTTCACCGCCTACCACGAAACGCTCGATCGAATTCCGGGCCGCCTCGTAGCCCGCGAAGGCCATCGAGAAGGTCACCATCAAGCCCACCAGCGGTTCGAACCGGCTGTGGCCTTGCGGGTGGCCGATATCTGGCGGTCTTTGAGCCATCCAGAGCCCCAGGACCATCATGACGGAATACGCCACATCGGATACCGAATTGGCGGCATCCGCGAACAGCGCTGCGCTCCCAGATAATCTGGCTGCAATCGCCTTGGTGACGGCCAGCACAATATTACCGGCAAGCGTAATGATCAACGCCCGGCGAAAGAGTCTTCCTTTCTCTGGTTCTGGTTTGTAATCACGAACCCAACGCATTTACTTTAGTCTTCCTCTACTTGATCTACAGACGATCGTTGCAAACTTATATCATCCTTGTAAAGGATGTTCGTCGCAAATTAATAGCGCGTAGTATATCACATAACGCGTTAGTTTATTGTAAGATTTGCTATTAATTTAGATAGTGGCATTCTCTACTTTTGTCCAGTGCACATTTGCCTTGAATGTTGGTAAAGTAATTGAAGCGCAGCAACTTTGTCGAGCCACCAACGTAGATCTATGTAGCAGATTAAAGCGCCTTAGCATTCCTGGGGGGCGGCTAAATTCAACTGAAAGGGAATATTCGAAATGGAATCCAAACAACGTTCAAGGTTGGCTTTCGGCTTGATCGTATTGCTCGTTGGTTTGTGGCTGCTGGCCGTTCAGTTATTTCCGGCGTTGCGCAATTGGGCGCAGCTTTTTTCGACGGGTTCGATGATTGTCATCGGAGCAGGGGGTCTCTTGCTGCTGGTCGGGCTGATCACGCGGGACGGCAATCTGATGGTGCCTGGATGTGTGATCGCCAGTGTGGGTGGAATTATCCTGGCCACCGAAACGGCCGGCAGCCATCTCTCCTGGTCCTATGCCTGGACCCTGATCCCGGGCGGCGCCGGAGTGGGTGAGGTGCTGGCCGGCTTGCTCAACAGCGAACGCGGCCGCATAGGCCGTGGGTTGAACACCATTGCCGCCAGCCTGCTTTTGTTCGTCATTTTTGCCTCATTTTTTGGCGGTTTGACCTGGCTTGGACCCTATTGGCCGGCGTTGGTCATCGTGGCCGGTTTATGGCTGTTGGTCCGAGCGTTCTGGCGCAAGTAGCATTTCATTCGTTGATCAAGGAGTAAGCGATGCGACGCAGTAGTTTCTTCTGGGGGGTGGTTGTTTTACTGGCCGGGCTTTTGCTGTTGTTGAACACGTTGAATATCTTCGTCTTCAACTTCTGGCCGGTTTTTTGGGCGATTTTCCTGATCCTGGCGGGCGTCTGGTTCTTAATGGGACCGCGACTGTACAGACGCGATTGGACCGAAGAATCGATTTCAATTCCATTGGAAGGCGCCAGTGAGGCGGAAGTTCGTTTCGAGCATGGCGCGGGACGCCTGAACGTGAATTCAGCGAATTTGCCGGGTGAACTTCTCAGCGGCACGATCACGGGTGGGGTCGATAAAGAGATCGCCCACAACGGCGGCATCCTTTCCGCGGCGCTTTCCATGCAAAAAGTCAGCTTCGGGATTCCTTTTCCGAGCACCGATTTCAAAGGTTTCATCTGGAACCTGTCGGTAAATCGCGATTTACCCATGCGCTTGAACTTTCACACCGGCGCGGGTGAGACCACGCTCGATTTGAGCGACACCCAGGTCAAAGAACTGCGCATCGAAACCGGCGCCAGTTCGACCAAAGTCACCCTGCCGGCGAAGGCTGGCGCAACTCGCGTGATGGCCAAAGCCGGCATGGCTTCGCTGGAATTCAATGTTCCCCAGGATGTGGCCGCCCGGATCAGCCTGCACACCGGAATTTCGGGCAGCAAGGTCAACACACTCCGTTTTCCGCAAAACGGCGATGTTTACCAATCTCCGGATTTCGACAGCGCGGCGAATAAAGTCGATATCGAGATCGAAGCCGGTATGGGCGGGATTGAAATCCGGTAACCCCGGAAGTTTCGGATGCGAGGGAAAAAGGAGATCGAAATGAAAAATCCAAATTCTTGGCGTGTTTTGGTTGGGGTTTTGCTGGTGTTGGTGGGCGCTCTGGCGCTGTTGCAAACCCTGACCGGGTTCGAGAATACCGGGGTCATCTGGGGAGCCTTGTTCGCCGCGGCTGGCATCGGTTTCCTGTACGTGGTGTTTCAAGACCGCAGCCGCTGGTGGGCGGCAATTCCGGGCATCGTCCTGCTGGGCATTGGCGCGGCGATTATCCTGGATTCTTTCGCTCCGAATGCGGCGGAATGGATCAGCGGCCTGATCATCCTGGGCGGCATCAGCGCGGCTTTTTTCGCCGTTTACGCGCTCAGCCCGTTAAACTGGTGGGCGTTGATTCCGGCCGGGGTGATGGCTACCCTGGCCCTGGTTAGCGTGCTGGATAATATTCATAATTTCGACAGCGGCTGGGTTTTTCTGGGTGGCATGGCGGCGACTTTTGCAATGGTGGCGTTGCTGCCCGAACGCGCGACCGGCCGAAAATTAACCTGGGCCTGGTATCCTGCGACCGCTCTGGCGGTTATTGCGTTGATCGTTCTGGTATCCTCCTTCAAGGTCACCAGTGTGGTCTGGGCGGTTTTGCTGATCGGCGGCGGTTTGCTGCTGGTGTGGCGGGCGATGAAAAAGTAAGGCGCCTTGAGAATTAAGGCAGAAAGCGAGCGTGTACGATGGCAGAAAATCAATCCCATACCCGTCATAGCATTTTTTGGCCGCTGATGTTGGTGGCGGTTGGCATTGTATTGTTGTTGACCAACCTGAATGCACTTTCAGGGAATCTGTGGGACTATGTAGCCAGATATTGGCCGCTCTTGTTCATTCTGGGCGGATTGGACCAGATTTATCAGGGCAAGAGCTGGGTCGGGGCGGTGATCATGCTGGGTCTGGGCGGCGTTTTGCTGGCCGGTAACTTTAACGCGCTCCCGTGGAGCGGTCTGGACCTGCTGCTGCGCCTGTGGCCGGTGATCATTGTGGCCGCCGGATTGGATTTGATGATGCAGGGCCGCTCTTCAGCCCTGGGTGGCATTGTGGTGGTGGTCCTGGCCGTGGCGCTGGTCGCAGGCATGATCTGGATCGGCTTTGTCGGGCCCGGCAGCACTGGGACCACACCGGTGGATATCAGCCAGCCCCTGGAAGGCGCTCAAAGCGCATCGATGAAAATGACCTTCCTTTCCGGGGATGTCAACATCTCGGGAGACGCGGAAGCAGACCAGTTGATCCAAGGCACGGTGATGTTACCCAGACAGGCGAAGGTCAACGAAAGCTACTCCGTCAGCGGGGGCGAGGGGCGTTATGTGCTGGAACCCGCGCCATATAACCACATTCCGTTGATCGGAAATTATGAGGGCAACCAGACCGAGCTCAAGATCAACAACTCCATCTCGACCGATCTCGATCTGACCTTGATCGCCGGCAAACAAGACCTCGATCTTCAAAACCTGAAGATCACAGACCTGAAAACAGAAACCATCTTTGGACAATCCACCCTTATCCTGCCCGAGAATGGCGAGTTGAATGGCAAGGCCGGCGTGATCTTCGGCGAGCTTGTGATTCGCGTTCCGCGGGGCACATCCGTCGAATTTATCCTGGACACTGTGCTGGTGGGTAAGAACATTCCACAGGATTTCGTAAAGGAAGAGGACCGGGTCTATTCCCCGGGTGCCGCAAATGGTAACGCCGACATCGTGTTGACCCTTGAGGACGTATTCGGCGCGGTCAAGATCGAATATTTACCCTAAGGCTCATCTGAATAGAATTGCAGGCAGCGAATCAAATTGCTGCCTGCTTTTTTTATCCTCCGGGAACTTTTTCCTGTAAGATTCGTCTTGGAAATAATCGATAAATCAGGAGAAGAACAATGAAAAAGTACTTTATCTTCGGCGTGATCGTTATCCTCGTTGCCAGTCTGTTGAGCGCCTGCGCGCCGACGGCAGCGAATTCGTTCAATCCCTATCCGCGGCAGTTGAACGCTTCGGGCCAGGGCAAAGTCTACATCGTGCCGGATTTAGCTTATATCTATGTCGGTGTGCATGTCCAGACGGCCAGCCTGAGTGATTCCCTCAATCAGAGCAATACCAAAGCCGCAGATATCGCCTCGCAGCTTAAAGAACTGGGCGTGGCGGATCAGGACATCCAGACGAGCGCCTTCAACGTCTATCCGCAGCAGAACTACGACCCAAACGGACAGCCGACCGAGATCCAATATGTGGTCGAAAACACGGTCAACGTGACCCTGCGCGATTTGAGCAAGCTCGGCCAGGTGCTGGATGCGGTCGTTCGCTCAGGCGCGAACAGCATCAACGGAATTTCCTTCGACGTCGCTGATCGCACGACCATCGAAGCCCAGGCTCGCGAACTGGCCATCAAGGATGCCCAGTCCCGCGCCGGCGAGGTCGCCAAAGTTTCGGGCGTCGAACTGGGGAAACTCATTTCGGTGAGCGTCTACAATTCGAGTTCACCCGTGACTGTCTACGAAGGCAAGGGCGGCGCTGCCATGTCAGCGGCGTCAGGCCAGGTGCCGGTAGCCGCCGGCCAGTTGCTGATCACTGCGGACGCCAGCGTAGCGTACGAGATCAAGTAACCCGAACAGAGTCCATTTCAATAATCAAAACAGCGCTGATTCAAGGTCAGCGCTGTTTTGATAAGTACAGATAATCTTTTCTAATAATTGATTGCGCTAATGCGGCTAAGTTTGGCAAAGCGGTGTTGCGCCATGATCCGCCGGACGGTTCCAGTCAACCCGCGCATTACGATGCTGTCGGTGGTTGCGCCAGCGCCGGTGTATGAAACGCCGTGCAGAAGTTCACCGCCCGTGATACCCGTAGCGGCGAAGAAAGTGTCTTCGGAAGAGACCAGGTCTTCCAGCTTGAGCACTTTATCGAGATCGTAGCCCAATTCGATGCCCTTCTGGCGTTCCACGTCGTTGCGCGGGTAGATCTTGCCCTGCATATTCCCACCCAGACAGCGCAGCGCGCAGGCTGCCAGGACGCCTTCGGGAGTGCCGCCGATGCCCATCAGAATGTCGATGCCGGTTTCGGGCATGGAAGTCATCAAGGCGCCGGCTACATCCCCATCCGGAATCAGGCGAATACGAGCCCCCAACCGGCGGACTTCGGAAATCAGTTTCTCATGCCGCGGGCGGTCAAGGATGACGACGGTCACGTCGTTGACATCCATTCCTTTGGCGCGGGCGACGGCCTTCAGGTTATCTTCCACGGAAGCGTCGATGTCGATTACATCCCGCGCTTCAGGGCCAACCGCGATTTTATTCATGTACACGAAAGGACCCGGATTGAACATCGTTCCGCGCGGGGACAGTGCTACCGTCGAGAGTGAGTTATATTGGCCGTGCGCCAACGGGCGGGTGCCATCGATGGGGTCCACGGCGATATCAACCTGGGGTGGTTCGCCGGTTCCCAGGTGCTCGCCATTATACAACATGGGCGCTTCGTCTTTCTCGCCTTCGCCGATGACGATGATGCCGTCCATTTCGACCTCGTTCAATACCAGGCGCATGGCATCGACCGAAGCCTTGTCGGCAGCATTCTTGTCACCGCGACCCATAAATCGACCGGCGGCCAGCGCGGCTGCCTCGGTCACACGCACCAAATCGAGCGCCAGGTTACGCGTTGGCTTAGAGTGGATCATTTCGCCTCCTCAGGGATAGATGATAAGGAATCAACTGGCATCGGGATTGCCAGAATTACCACAACCAGAGGATCAGATAGAACCCAATGGGGGCGGCCCATAACCAGGAATCGATCCGATCGAAGATGCCGCCATGCCCCGGGAGGAGATGGCTTGAGTCCTTGACGTTGAACTGTCGCTTGATCATGCTCTCCCCCAGGTCGCCCAAAATACTTAGCGTGGAAAGCACGAAGCCCAAAATCAAACCCCGCAGCGGCGTGATGGCAGGGGTCATGATACCCCATAATGCACCCATCAAAGCGCACCCCAGGGAGCCAATGACGATTCCACCGATATAACCTTCCCAGGTTTTCTTGGGACTGACGCGCGGCGCAAGCGGGTGCTTGCCCAGGTGACTGCCTACGAAATAAGCGCCTGCATCCGCCAGGCCTGTGCCTGGAACGACCAACAGAGTCCACCACAGGCCGTCGGGCAGGTTGCGCAACGAAACCATATAACTACCCAACCAACCGATGTATAGAAGGCCGGAAATGGTTATAGCAAAATCGGTAGCCGAATGATCGGAGCCGTTCTCGTGGAGGAAGGTGTGGAGCACCAGACTGGCCAGGACTAGCCCGGCCAGTACGGCATCCGCTTCACGGAAGCCCAATAAAAAACGGGTGAGGACGAGTATTGCCGTCCCACCCACCACCAGCGCCGCCGAGGCTGAATATCCGCCGGTCTTGAAGATGCGCCAGTATTCCCAGGCAGCCACACCCATCACGGCCATGATCAATAACGCAAATGGCCACCCGCCCAACGCGATAAATGTCACGCCGATCGGAATCATCAGGATTGCTACCAACAGGCGTTGGGTTAACATCAGGCCCCCTTTAACACCCAGTAGTGGATAACCGGCCAAAACGCCGATCGCGTTGGCTGTAAACCTCGAGCGCTTTCCGCAACTCTTCTTTGTCGAAATCAGGCCACAGAGTTGGGGTGAAGTACCATTCCGAATAGACCGATTGCCAGGTCAGGAAATTGCTGACGCGCATTTCTCCGGAGGTGCGGATGACCAGATCGGGATCCGGCATGCCGGCCGTAAACAGGTACTGGGCAATCAGTTCATCATCGATCTCGTCGGGGCGTTTCCCATCCGCGATCATGCGTTGGATGGCGTAGACGATTTCATCGCGCCCGCCGTAATTCCAGGCTACGGATAACACCAGGCGGTGATTGAGGCGGGTCACCTCGACCGCATGAAGAACTTTATTGCGCACATCCTCTTCCATGCGGTCGATGCGACCGATGTGGCGGATCTGGACGCCTTCACTGTTCAATTCTTCGAGTTCGTTATCGATGACTTCGGAAAGGATATGCATCAGGCCTTCCACCTCATCGCTGGGACGGCCCCAGTTTTCAGTGGAAAACGCATAAATGGTCAGATACTGGATTCCAAACTCCACACATGCTCGGATCACGCGGCGCAAGTTTTCGGTGCCGGCGCGATGACCCGCCAGTCGTGGAAGGCCACGGGCTGCCGCCCAACGACCATTTCCATCCATGATGATGGCAATATGCGTAGGGGTTTTGGCTGGTAGATCAGCAGACGAATTGGAGGGTTGGGATTGGTCCATCGAACGAATAGGAAGCTTACACTTCCAGGATTTCCTTTTCTTTACGTTCGCCGATTTCCTCTGTTTGCGCAATCATTTTATCGGTTAATTTCTGAAGCTCTTCCTCGCCTCGTTTGAGGTCATCTTCGGAAATCATCTTCTCGTGCTCGAATTCACGCAAATCCTTAAGCAAATCGCGACGAACATTTCGGATGGAAACGCGGCATTCTTCCAGGCGGCTGTGGACGATCTTGACCAGGTCGCGGCGGCGCTCTTCCGTCAGGGGCGGTAGATTCAGGCGAATGACCCGGCCGTCATTGTTGGGCGTCAGACCCAGATCGGAGGCAATGATAGCGCGTTCGATCGTTTTAAGGCTGGAGGCATCGAATGGTCGAATCATCAAGGTGCGTGGTTCGGGGACACTGATGCTGGCCAACTGCATCAAGGGCGTGGGGGCTCCGTAATAGTCGATCGGTAGTTTTTCGACCAAAGCAGGGCTGGCGCGTCCAGTTCGAATCGTCGCGAGACTATCTTCGAGATTCTGAAGGGCGCCCTTCATGCGAGTTTCAGCTTCTTTTACCGTTTCTTTAATCACACTGGCCTCCCTATGCAGTTTTATTCCGGCTTTGGGTTTTCTTTTTATTTGCAGGAATAGAATTCTTGCCTGCAAACGCCTATAAGGATACCTTAAAATAGTAAAAAAAGCTACATTTCAGGCCCTCCTTTCATCTGGATCACCTGATATGCAGCTTTCCGGCAATCGTAAGAAATCTATGGCTTCGTCGGGTGCAGGCGCATATATTCCTGAGCCGCGGCGCGGAAGGTATCCAGGCCCAGGGTGGCGCAGCGCGGCCGCGTTTGTACCAGTTCTTTTCCCAGTAAATTCACCACCGTGGATTGGTCCAACCCGGCGACAGCTTCGACATCCTGACCGACCAGTTCTTCCGTAAGCATCGAGGTGGCCGCCTGGCTGATGGTGCAGCCTTCGCCGGTGAAAGCGGCCCCGATGATGCGCCCGTTTTCGATCTTCAAGTAAGTGGTGACGATATCGCTGCAACCGGGCAGCCCACCATTCCAGATGGCGTTCGCATCCGTCAATTCACCTCGATTGTGCGGGTTATGGTAATGATCGAGGACCATTTCCAGAATTTCGCTGCGATCCATGGTGTCTTTTCTTATCCTTTTTCGATCGGGGCGCCGACCAGGTTGCCCCATTCCGTCCAGGAACCGTCGTAATTCCGAACGTTTTCGAAACCCAACAGATACTTCAGGACGAACCAGGTGTGCGAGCTGCGTTCGCCGATCCGGCAATAGGCGATGGTCTCTTTTTTCGGATCGAGGTTATGCTTGCCCAGGTACAGCCGGGTCAGTTCTTCATCGGGCTTGAAGGTGCCGTCGATTTCATCGATGGCCTGCGACCAGGGGATGTTCATTGCGCCGGGGATATGCCCGCCGCGCATGGCGCCTTCCTGCGGGTAATTGGGCATGTGCAACAGTTCGCCGCTGTATTCGCCCGGGGAACGCACGTCCACAAGTGCGCCGTGCTGCTGCACGTGAGCCAGCACCTGATCCCGGAAAGCGCGAATGGACAGGTCGGGTTTGGATGCTTTGTAATTCGTTTGCGGGAACTTGGGAAACTCCATCGAGACCGGACGATTCTCTTTGAACCATTTCATGCGCCCGCCGTTTAGAATCTTCAACTGCGGATGTCCGTAGTATTCGAAAAGCCAGAAGGCGTAACACGCGAACCAGTTGTTCCGGTCGCCGTAGAAGACCACCAGGGTATCGCGGTCGATGCCGAGGGTTGAGCAAAGCCTTTCAAAGCCGGCCTTGTCGATAAATTCGCGCCGGAGTGGGTCCTGCAGGGTGGTAAACCAGTCCACTTTCACGGCGCCGGGAATATGGCCTGTGTCGTATAACAGATAATCCTCGTTCGATTCGGCCAGGCGAACTTTAGGATCGTCCAGGTGCCTGGCGACCCATTCCGTTTCGACGAGAACTTCTGGATGAGCATAATCGACCATGATAAACTCCTTGAGGAGGTTTAATATTAATTATTTTTATCATAATAGTATAAATAATTCAATTCGCGTAGCCAAATTAGAATTCTGAAAATTGGGTCTTGAAAATATGTTCTATTCAGGTATAATGTGAATACTAGAAAATAAATTCTAAGGTGATGCTATGGCTGTTCAAAACCTGCCTCAAATCAAAGGAAAGACGATCCGGCCCCTGAATTTCCAGGTGGCGCCGGTGGTGGAGATAGCCAATCCATTCGCTACGCTGAGCCTCGAGGAAATCCTCCAACGCCATCCATATCTGCCCGAATCCACCGCCGTCCTGGGCGTCTGCGAAGATGGTTTGCCGATCTTACTGGATTTAACGGATCCCAATCCGGGTTCGGTGCTGGTGGGAAGCACCCACATCGAAGGGAGCACCCGGTTGCTCCAGACGGCCCTTCTTTCGACCCTGATCTGTACGACGGCGAACGATCTGAATATCCTGGTTGTCTCACGAGATCCGAGTGCCTGGCAGCCGTTTCAGGCATTGGCCGGGCAACATATCCTCGAAATCTTGCCGGTCTTCGACCGCGCCTCCGGTCCCGCCATTCTACGCTTCAGCCGGATTCTCGATCAGCGCATGAATGGCCGGACTCGAGGTGGAATTCACCTGTTGCTGGTGGACGATATCGATTATCTCAACCGGGTGGATTTCGATGTCCAGATCAATTTCCAGTGGTTCGCCAAAGAGGGCGCCAGGCACCGCATGTGGACCCTGGCCGCGATTCAGCCTGAAAAGGTCGAACAAAATGATCCATTTATAGGCGCCTTTCGAACGCGAATCCTGGGTTATGTGAACGATCCCTTCCATTCGACCTGGCTGGCCAATACCCGCCCGCCGGATACAGGTTCGTTTCACCCCACCCAGCAGTTCTGTGTGCGTATTCAGCGAAATTGGATGAATTTCTGGCTTCCTGGCCGATAAAAGGAGAAGCTACCATGGAAACAGGCATGTTATGGTTCGACAATGATCCACGCAGCGATCTGCCTGCCAAGGTCTCGCGGGCCGCCGATTATTATCAGAAGAAGTACGGCAAGAAACCCGAGGTGTGTTTCGTCCATCCAAGCGCTGTCAAAGAGACGCAGCGCTGCGACGGTATCGAAATTCGCGGCAGCCAGATGGTTTTGCCCAATCATCTCTGGATCGGGCTGTTGGAACATTGATAATCATACGCGGTAATCCGAAAGAGACCGCTATTCTCGAAACCCAAAGCAAACTCTGAGCGGACACATTCCCCTGACCTTGTCTGGAGAATGTGTCCGCGTTTTAGGCAATCCCAACTATTCCTCTTTCTTTTGCGCCGGGTTTTCCTCTGGTGAATTTTCTACGTTCGTGATTGAAGGATCATGACCCTCTGAAAATGCGTTTGCGATTTGCCGGAACAGGTTGGCGATATGCCGGAGGGGTGAGGACGCGAATTCCTCGGTGAAGTGGTGAGCGGCATCTTCCAGACTGACGTCCTTGTTCAACTCTTCACGCAGATACCATAGATGTTCGATGATCCAGAGATACAGATCGGCTTCGGTGCGGCCGGGAAATTCCTTGACCGTGCCTTGTTCGCGGATGACCTGGATCAATGGCATATACACCTCGTCGTACCAGGAAGCCGTGGCCTCCTCGATGGACACCGGTCGTTTCCAACGCTCACCCAGAAACCAACGGTGAGTTTCGATGTGTTCGAAGAGATTGGTATACGCGCCGGGCAAGGATAGGTCGATTTTTGCTTCCGGGCGAAGATCCATCAAGCGAGTACGTTGTTCGAAATCCTTTTTCTCGATCTGGCGGATCAAATCATCGATGTTGGTGTTTTCATCCACCACGACCGGCGAATCGACTTCGATGACATAGGCATCGATCTCTTCCTGATGCCGTTCCCTGGCCACCGATACACGGTGATTGCCGTCCTTGACGAAATATGCATCCCCGATTTTATAGACCTCGATGGGGGGCAGGATGACGTCCTGTAGATGGGCTATATCGATGCTGACCCATCGCGAACCGAGGTTCGCGCGGCGGGGTAGAAATGCGCGGTCGAAATCCTGGTATCGCCCCACGCTGCCAATGATCTTGTTCAACGGAATCTCGCGCATACCCAGATAATGCTGGCCTTGATAGGGCATCAGACGGCGCACCTCATCATATGGCAGCAGGCGATTTTCCTTTCCTTTGAACCAGGCTGAAAACGAACGCCAGAATCCCTTGCGCAGGGCCTGGTCGAAGTCATCCTTGGCGGTTTGGGAAAGCATTGAATTCAACGATCCGGGTTTACTTTCTTCAGGCATGTTTTGCCTCCTTCCAATACCGGTAAACGGTTTTGCGGTTATCGATGCAGCCGGCTGCGTGGAACATTGATGTAAAACTCGCGATAGCCGTAGGTGTTCATCACCAGAGTCTTTTCGAATTGCGTTTGGGTCACCGCGTCCTGGCGATAGATGTGAATGTGGCCATGCAACTGCACCTGGGGTTGGAAGACATGGTCGAACCAGCGAAAGGCTTTTACGCCCTGATGGGGCAAATCGGTCATGTCGTGGATCTTCCAGGGCGGGGCATGGGTTACGAAGACATCCAGATAGCGGCCGTAGCGTAATTTGTTTAGAAACAACGCCGGCGTCATCATGAACACCATCATCCACATTTCTGCCTGTGAATATTGGTGCGGGCCGAAATTATACTGGATCGATCCTTCAATGCCGGCCAAAATCAAGCCAGTGTCATCCTGTATGACCTTGCGGTGCAGGTTGACGGCTCCCCAGGGTTCAGTGCGCTCGCCCATGCTGGTCATTTCGACCACATTCGCGTGGTTCCCCCGCACGTGATACAGTGGAACATTGAGGGTACTGATAATGTATTCGAGGTAGTAATACGGCAGATCACCACAACTGACGACGAGATCCACATCGTAAAAGCGCTCGGCGATTTGCGAGCTGTAAATGATCCCGAGTTCGACATCGCTTACCGATAGGATTTTCATCGATCAACCTGATTCTATCTCATTTTGATCCCATCGGTAGCGTCGGGTAAATCGGATTCACCCATGGCGACCGCAACCGCGATGGCAATGGTGTTGGTGTGGCTGATGCTGATCGACCATTGATGCAAACCCAGCCCATCGGCCAGGCGGGCAGCTTCTCCGTGCAGGGCGAGTAAAGGTTCACCGGCCGGCCCTTCGAATATCTCGATGTCCTGCCAGCTTACCGGACCGATGCCGGTGTGCAAGGCCTTGGCGACGGCTTCCTTGACGGCAAAACGGCCGGCCAGGCTGGCAGCCGAATCGCGGCAACTATCGAGCTCCTGCTGCGTGAAAACCCGCTGCAAGAATCGGGGTTTTATGGCGGGATTCAACCGCTCGAAGCGCGTTATTTCCACCACGTCTACCCCGCTGCGAAGCTGCATTGCGACCTTCAGGATTGCAATTCGGGACCCGAACTGATGGCGACCATCCGATCGGGGAACAGGTAGCGTTGGGCAGCCTGCAACACATCCTCGGGCGTGATGGCAGCCACCAGCACCGGAAATTGTTGGTAATAATCCAATCCAAGCTGGAAACGTTCCAGATTGAGCAGGGCGGCGGCGACGCCGTTATTCGATTCCATGGAGAGCGGCAGGCGCCCGATATAGTTCGCCTGGCTGTCCTGCAGTTCCTCCAGGCTGACCGGTTCGGAGATGAAACGGTTGATCTCGACCAGAATCAGGTCGATGGCGCGTTGCAGGTTGGCCGGGTTGACGCCGGCGGAGACTTCCCAGGAACCGGTGTGAATCCAGGAGTTCAAACTTGTGGAGGCGTAGTAAGCCAATCCGGCTTGTTCGCGCACTACGTCGCCAATGCGGCCCATCATGCCGAATTGGCCCAGAATGTTGTTGCCCAATGAAGCCGCCAGGTAATCGGGGCTGCTGCGTTTGGGGCCAAATCCGCCCATCACCAGATCGGTCTGGCTCTTGCCGGGCAAGGGAATATGCTCGCGAACGGGTACCGTCAGCGGAGCCAGCACCGGGAGTTCGGGCGCGGCCGGCTGGAGTGGATTCTCCCATTCCCCAAAGGCCTGGCTGGCATAATCATAGACCTGACTGGCGGAAACTGCCCCGACGACGACCAGCACCATATTGCGCGGGCCATATATGCGCTGGTGGTGGGATAGGATATCCTCGCGCCGGATGGCCTGAATCGTCTCCGGGTAACCGTCCTCGGGCAACCCGTACGGATGATCGGCAAATACAACCTCATCGAAGCGGATGGAAGCCCGATCAGCGGTATCCTGATCGCGCATGGCCAGGCCGGTGAGTAATTGAGCGCGCAGCCTTTCGATGTGTTCGGCAGGGAAGCCGGGCTCGCGGATCGCCTCGCTCAGTGTGTTCAGCAGCAGGGGCAGATCCTCAGCCAACGCGCGGCCACCAAAACTGGTGTTGTGCACGCTGGCGCCAAACCCCAGGCTGGCGCCGACCGATTCGAGCGCATCGTAGATTTGTTGGAAGGTGTGCTTTTGCGTGCCGCGCATCAAGGCCAGCGCGGTAAAATGCGCCAATCCCAATTTCTCGCGCGGATCGAAAATACTACCGCTGGGCAGATAACCGCTCACCACAACGGATGGGCTGTTATAGTTGGAGCGCGTGAGCAGGATGATGCCATTCGGCAGCACGCTGCGCGTAATATCCAGCGGGCCGGGCAGGGACTTCCAGGATGAATTGGAATTCTTGTTCATTCTTTGGGGTCCTCCTCTCCACTGGGGATGTAAATGCCGACCACTCGCCGGCTCGACGCGAGATACTCTCGCGCGATGCGTTGAAGTTCGGCCGGCGTGACCTGCTCCAGCCGCCGCATGTATTCCACGAACCACTCATAATGGTCGAACATTTCGGCGTATCCGAGCCAGAAAGCCTGGTTGGTGATGTTCTCACTGCCGTAAGCAAAAATGGCGCGCGCCTGTTTGATGGCGCGTGCGATTTCGTCCGGATGGACATCTTCCTGCTGCAGCCGATCGATTTCCGCGTCCACGGCGCTCAGGATGGTCTCGATGTTCTTGCCAGGGCGCACGGTGATGGTGATGTCATACAGGAAGGGATCGATGGTTGCCTGGGTGCCGCCGCTGACGCCGATGGCAAGTTCTTTTTCGACCAGCGCGCGGTAGAGCCGGCTGGTTTTGTTGGAAGTGCCGCCCCCGCCGAACATGTTCAAGCTGGTCGGGCCGGTCAGCAGGCTGTCCATGACCGAAAAGGGAAAGAAATCCGGATTGGCCGCGTCGGGCGCACGGTAGGAAAGCTGCAGGAAGGTCGTCTTGCCGGGGCCCTTCACCTCGATCCGCCGTTCAGCGGTCAGGGGGGATTCAGGGCGGGCTGGATGGTCGACGGGTTCGCCGGCTGGAATGGCCCCGTATAGATTTTCGAGGCGTTTGAGCATGGCTTCGGTTTCGAAGTCGCCGGCGACGGTCACAAGCGCATTCCCCGGGTGATAATGGGCGTGATAGTGTTGGTACAGATCCGGGCGCTGAATGGCGGCCAGATCCTGCGGCAAACCGATGATTTCGTTGCGGTAAGGATGGCGATCGAAAGCGGCCTGCTGGACGGCTTCACCCAGGCGGAAGAGCGGTTCGTTCTCATTTCCTTCGCGTTCGGAAAGGATGACCGTGCGTTCGGATTCGACTTCCGCTTCCTCGTACAGGCTGTTGACCATGCGGTCCGCCTCGAGGCGCAGGCCCAGGTCGATTTTATCCGCGGGCAGCGTCTCGAAGAAGGTCGTCCAATCCAGATGCGTGAAAGCGTTCCAAAAACCGCCCTCGCGCGAAATGGCCTTATCCAGGCTGCCCGCTGGGAAGGTCGGCGTGCCCTTGAATTGCATGTGTTCGACCCAATGCGAAATGCCGGTCAGACCGGAGCGTTCATCGCGCGAGCCGATGCGATACCAGACCCAATGGCTGATGATTGGGGCGGTGTGGATTTCTTTTAGGTGGATGGTCAGGCCGTTCGGGAGCTTTACCAAAGTCGTTGGGATCATATGGAGTTCCCTCAGGGGCACTTAGGGGATCAATGCGGCGCAGAATTTAGCAGGATTAAGCCCGCACAGGGCTTCTTCCCAACTGTTGGGAATGTGATTCAACAGGTCGCGGTAAGGCGCAACGGTGTCGCGCAGGCCGACAAACGGCGTATGCAGTTCGGTCTGGTCAAGCGGGATATCCACTGGCACGGTCAGACTGATGGGAATTTGCTGGTCGACCGGAACCGTCAGGGACAGATGAATGGGAAGATTCGTTCCGGAGGGCAGGATGATATCCGCCGGGGCTTTGAGTGAAAGCGAACCCGAGTTGATGTCGACGTTTGCGTTATCGATTAAGGTATCCTGGGAAAGACGGACGGTTGTGTCCGTATCCAGCGGCAGATCGAAACGAGCGGCCACACTGGTGTCGACGGTGACGGTGGTTTGAATACGCGCTTCGTCCATCCGGACGAAATTATCGTATAACGGATCGATCAGACCGGTCTGTATGGCGCTCTTGATGGCGAAGACCTGCGTCAACAGCACGATGACAACAATGACCAACACAAAATTCACAATCAGGGAAAAGATCGCAGTCAGCGTCCAGAAGCGCGGACGGTAAGCCGCCTGCTGCAGAGATCTCTTTTTCGCGGAGGAAAGCCCGGTTTCAGGTTGGGGGGCGTTGAATTGTGAAGAAGGATCTGAATCGGTCAGTGTCATGATCTGGAATCGTCCTTTCTGATGATGCTAGAATGATAATCGGGTTTCAACCATTATTCCAGTTCAAACTGACCTGGACGAGTTGACTATAGCATAAAAATGACAAAAAAGAAAATGAAACTCATGTATAATCACTGAGATGTCTATACAAAAATGATCATCTAACGAGGACGCATGCAACCCAATAAACATCTTGTGGCGATCGTTGGAGCTGGTCCGGCTGGTCTGTTCGCTGCCCGCGAACTGGCCGTTCAGGGAGTCGATGTTATTTTGTTCAACCGGGATATCAAGCCCGGCGGGCTGGCCGAATACGGCATCTATCCGGACAAGCATAAAATGAAGGAAGGTTTGCGCACGCAATTCCGGCAGATCCTATCCCTTCCCAATGTGCATTATTTTGGGAATGTTTTGATTGGCTCGCAGGCGGATTTCAGCCTGGATGATTTACGAAAAATGGGCTTTCAGGCAATCCTGGTTACGGTAGGCGCTCAGGGCACCAAATGGTTGGGATTGCCCGGAGAAGACCTGACCGGCGTCTATCACGCCAAAGACCTGGTTTATCACTATAACCGTCTGCCACCCTACAGCACTCAAGAATTCGAGATCGGGAAACGGGTCGCCATCATCGGCGCCGGTAATGTCAGCATGGATATCACCCGTTTCCTGGCGACCAGCCGGATGGTGGACGAAGTGATCTCCGTCGTCAGGCGGGGCCCGGCCGAGGTTAAATTCGACATCAAAGAGCTGGAGCACGTCGTCGCGTATATCGATCTATCCGATCTGTACAACGAACTGGAACGGGTGCGCCCGGTGATGGTCTCGGTGGGCCAGAATCCGGTCGATTTTCACGATTTCGTCATGACCGCCCTTGAAAAGGGGGATCTGAATACTTCCAGAACGAAATTGCACATGCGATTTCTGGCTTCACCCACCCGAATTCTGGGCGATGAGAATAGGCACGTTTGTGGCCTGGAAATCGAAGAAAATACGCTGGTCAATCTCAACGGCGATTCCAAGGCGCGCGGCCTGGGCAAATACAGCGTGTTGGATGTGGATACCGTGATCTTCGCCATCGGCGATCAGGTGGACGGCTCGCTTGGGATCCCGGTCAAGGGCAGTGAATTCATCAAGAATCCCGCGCCGCGCTACCCGGTCGAAGAGCAATCCTATGAACTGATCGATCCGGATACCGGGGAGCCCATCCAGGATATTTTCGTGGCCGGTTGGTCCCGAAAAGCCAGCACCGGGCTGGTGGGCATCGCCCGAAAAGATGGCACGAACGGGGCTCGTATCGTGTTGCAATATCTCACAGATCTTCCTGAAACGGGCCCGAATAAGCTGATCGAGATTGAGGAACGAATTCAGGCGCTGCAGAAACCCGTGGTGACCTGGCACGAACTCCAGCAGTTGCAGGCCGCAGAGCAGGCCCGGGCGCTCGAGCTTCAGGTGGAAGAATTTAAATATTCAACCAATGAAGAAATGCTGCAGGCCATCGGCATCGCCGAAATTCATTAATTAAAAAACCAGCAGTCGCATCGACTGCTGGTTTTTTTAAGCTTACTTACTGGCTGGTCGGGTATCGTCCGGCTTTTTGAACGGAATCAGCATCAGAAAGCCGATCGCAATGATTGCCTGGCCAACCTCCACCCCGCGCGCCTGCCACTGGCCGAAAAACGGCAGACCCGGCAAGGGGTGGCTGCCGAGGCCAAAGATATCCGCCATGCCGGCGAAGACCGCGACCACATAACCGGTGCAGACCAGGCGCAGACCCAGATCGGCGGCGATGGACGGCTGCTGCTTTTTCCAAAGCGCCATCATGCTCAGATATCCTCCGATGCAGATCAACGCCAGGCCGATAAGGAAGACGGCAATTTGCACGAAGCCAATCACCGGGCTTCGGTCCAACCCGAAAATGCTCGGGCGCGCGCCGACCAGGAAAATCAACAGTCCCACCAACGTGATCATCAATCCCGTTCGGATACGCCGGCGGGAATAGGGTCGTTGGGGGATGGTGTCTTCAGAAAGAATCGGGGGAATGGGAATGTTTGGAACAGTTTCGCTCATGATGCAGGCAAGCCTCTTTCGAGCATACGCTGCCAGTTGCCATTAAAAATCAATTGTACCTCATCTTGATGATATCCGCGTTCCAGGAGCCGGGTTTCCAGTTTCTGCAAATCGGCAATCGTGTCGATTTCAAAGGGAACCGCCGGCAGGCCAAACCCGCCGTCGAAATCACTGCCAATGGCGACGTGGCGCGCATCCCCGGCAAGCTCGCAAACGTGATCGATATGCGCGATCAGGTGATCGAGCGTGACCCTTTCCCGCGGATCGGAATTCTTCCATTCGGGATCCAGAAAACGGTTGAAGGGTAACACGCCCATCACCCCATCCCGTTCGATCAGGCGGCGGATGGCCAGATCGGACAACTGGCGTTCGTCGCGGGCATTGTGGATGAGGGCGCGCGCGTTGGCATGCGAGGCGATGATCTGACCTTCGTAGCGGTCCAGGGCCTGCAATGCGGACTGCTCGTTCATGTGCGAGATATCGAGCGAGTATCCCATTTCGGCCATCACTTCCAGAAGTTCGTATCCTTCGGAGGTGAAACCGCGACCTTCATGAGTTCCGCCGCACCAACGGGTACCCGACCAGACCGGGCCAAAAAACCGCAGCCCGTTTTGCCACCATTCTTCCAGTTCGCGCGGATCTTTGATCCCTTCGCCGCCTTCCATGAGCATGACCAACCCCACCGGATGGGTGACGGCGGGTGGATTGGCGGGTTGGGATTGCCAGGGTTCAAGGACGGCCTTCAGGTCGGCCTGCGAGACAATCAGGCGGAATTCGTCTGGATGTTCATCCGTCAGGCGGCGGTAATACGCGACCTGGCGCTGGTAAAGAGGGTGGGCGTTGGCAGGATTGTCGAAGACCTGGTTTTCCCAGGGACCACCGGCGTGGCTGCGCGGGGCGATGAAAAGAGTGCCGAATATGACGGCCACCTGTCCACGCTGGTAATCCGGCCAACCCAAAACGGAATCGCCGGTCAGGCCGGGAATGGTCGTTCCGGCTTCCAACGCCCGGGTTTCCGCGGCGGATTTTCGATAATCGCGATTGAAGGAAAGCGCGTTATAAGCCAGATCTTCATGCGCGTCGATGATGAAAGCCATGGATTTTCCTTAGCAGTTGTAGAAAAAGGAGCGCACCAACGGTGCGCTCCCTATATCGAACCTATATGAGACTTAGGCTTCGGCTTCGTCGGTGGGTTTTTCTTCCTCATTGTTGAGGATATCATCCAACGACTGCCAGTCCATGTCGGCGTAGGCCATCGATTCGACACGGCGCAGGCTCAGGCCGATGCGGTGATTTTCCGGATCGATCTTGATGATGCGCAGGGTGACGGCTTCGCCTTCATGCAGCACCTCTTTGGGGTGCTCGATGCGCTTCTCGCTGATTTCGGAAATGTGGATCAAGCCTTCCAGGTCATCTTCCAGGCGGGCAAAGGCGCCGAACTTGGTGAGACGGGTAATGCTGGCTTCCACAAGCTGGCCCACAGCATACTTGGCAGACTTCTGGGTCCAGGGATCCTCAAGCAACTGGCGGATGGAAAGGCCGATGCGTTTCTTTTCGCGGTCAATGCTGATGACCTTGACCTTGACTTCCTGTCCGACCTTGAGAACTTCACCCGGATGCTGGATGCGGTCCCAGGAGATTTCGGAGAGGTGAACCAGGCCATCGGCGCCGTTGATGTTGACGAAAGCGCCGAAGTCGGCCAGGCTGGTGACACGGCCGGTGCGGATTTCGCCTTCTTTGAGCTCGTCGATCACGCGTTCCTTGAGGGATTCGCGGGTCTCGGTGCTGGCGGCGCGTTCGGAAAGGATCAGGCGGCGGCGTTCGCGGTCGACTTCGATCACGATCACATCGATTTCCTGACCGATCATCTTGCTCCAGCGTTGATCGGGCGTCTCACCCGACAGGCTGGCGCGGCGGGACAGGCTGATCTGCGAGGAGGGGACAAAACCACGCAGGCCGCCGACCGGGACGATCAGGCCACCCTTGTTATAGCCGACGATCGAGCTGTGATAGACCTCTTTGGAAGCGAGCAATTCTTCTGTCCGCGTCCAACTGACTTCTTCACGCGCCCGAACATACGAGAGGACAAGATTCCCGTTCTGGTCCTCGGGGTTGACGACAAAGACCGGGATTTCCTGACCTACTTTTAGCTCGGAAAGCTCATCGGCAGGAATCAGTTCATATTCCTTGCCGGTAATTACACCTTCCGATTTTGTACCGACACTGACCAAAATCTGTCCTGGGGTGATGCTGGCGATCATTCCAGTGCGAATCTCGCCGGCTTTGGGGAAATCGATGCCAGGACCTTCTTGTTCGAGAAGAGAGGCCATGTCGTTTTGGTTGTCAACCTGATGATTCTCGGGCGTTGCCCCCTGCTCGAGTTGGGCGTCGTTTTGGTCCATCATACGATCTGTGTACTCCGGTTGCTAAAATATAAGGCACATTATAAATGCATCCATGCTTCTTGACAACCCCTCGGCTGTCTAGATCAGCAGAGCCTTTATAACTTAAAGATTATACCAGAAATGGACGTGTTTAATCCATTTCTGGTTTGAATTTCTCCGGCGTCATGATTAAAATCACATTTTCGACGCCTGTGGATTTACTCCGTGTTAATGGCGGCGGCGTTTCTTTCTGGCGGCGCTGGTCTGTTCCACCGGGCCAGCCTCGACCGGAACGCTTTCTTCGACGGCTTCGGCCTCAGCAGGCGCTTCGGCGTGCTCGTGTTCGACATTGATGGAGGCCGCCCGGCTGGGCCGGAAGGTGAACATGCGGTTGACCACGCCCGATCGAATTTCCTTGAGCAGTTCCTGGAATAATTCAGAGGCTTTGCCCTTATATTGCACCAACGGATCGCGCTGCGCATAGGCTTCCAACCCGATGGACACCCGCAAGGCTTCGATCTTGGTCAGATACTCCACCCAGGCCTGCGATATGACCGAAAGCAACAACTCCCGGTGGCTTTCGTTCAACATCCGTTTTCCGAAGACGCTCATCATCTGGTCACGGTCTTCCGGGGCCATTTCCGCGAGGGGTTGGGCGGCGATTTCGGAAAACTTTTCGGCGCCAATCTGTTCGGCCAGATATTCCTGCTGGCGCGGCTCGAGTTGGTTCAGCGTGATCTGGTTCTGGTTCAACCGTTTCCATTCATTGATGCCCCAGATGCGCCGTAATGCATCCAGTGCTCCGCGGACATGGTCCAGCACCAACCTGGTCACTTCGCCGGCCGGGCGATCTTCCAACTGGCGAGCGGCCAGGTAAACATAATTCAGACGTACGTAGCGCATGGTTGCCTGGCGGTGGGTCCGCTTGTCGAAAGCAACCCGCGTCCCCTGGGCCATCAACGAAAGCATGGCGGCCAGATTGCGCTCCACGATCGGAACGTCCTTGAGCTTTTCGACCCAGGGTTCGAGGTCATGAGCAATTTGACCATTTTCTCCAACCAGACGCTCAGCCTGCGCCGAAAGCCCACTTTCGGCCGATTGAAGCATGGATTCTGAAATTTCCTGCCAGCTCAGGTTTTGCAGTTGGCCCGACTTGAAGCCGAAATTTTCCACGCGCCGTTCAAGCACGCCGGTTGAACGCGCGATGGCAATGTTCAACAAATTGGTTTCGATTTGCTCTCGAATGGCGTCTTTTACAGGTTCGGATCCGTCGGAAAGTTGGCGGACCTGATCAGGCGTCAGGCGGAGCGGCGTGTGCAGCAGCAGACCCAACTCATCGGCGATTTCCTGCGGCCTGCGTTGGACGGCCGGTTCTTCCTCTTCTTTATCCTTCAGCGACTCGAGGTAATTATCCAGCACTTCAAACCGCTCGTCGCGCTGGCGCTCGAGGGCCTCACTCATGTTTTCGAGCAGTTTTCGCGCAGATTTGAGAATGTGCTCGTTTTCAGCCTGCTGGGCGCGGGCGGCCGTCTCAAGGCAGGCTTCGCGCATATCATAAACCGTGCCTGGCGTTTTTTCGAGCCGTTGGTTGAGATCGTCGATCAGCAGGCGTAACGTCAGGGTGGGATAAAGCACACCTTCGTAGTCGAACGTCGGTTGGACTTCGTCCATGAACGCCAGAAGCCGCCAGGGGCCTTCTTCCTTATCCTTCAACGCCTCCGGAACGCGCAGGTTCAGGTCTGTTTCCAACATTTCGAGAACGTCATCGGTCAAATCGGGCTTGGTGAAAACGAGGTCGCGCTGCGAGTAGATCCGCTGGCGTTGCGTGTTGAGCACGTCGTCGTATTCCAGCAGGTGTTTGCGGACATCGAAATTGCTGCCTTCGACGCGTTCCTGAGCCTGTTCCACCAACCGTCCCAGCAGATTGTGTTCGATGGGATAGTTATCGTCGATGTTCAGGCGCTGAATCAAGTTGTCCACCTGCTGCCCGCCAAACAGGCGCATCAATTCGTCTTCGAGGGAAAGGTAGAAGCGGGAAGAGCCCGGATCGCCCTGGCGAGCGGCGCGGCCGCGCAACTGATTATCGATGCGGCGCGCCTCGTGGCGTTCGGACCCAATGACATGCAAGCCGCCCAGGGCGCGGACGCGTTCCATGTTATCCATGTATTCCAAAAAGGCGTTGACCGATTCCTCGTAGATCCCGTAATCTTCGCGCGGCATGGCCTGCAGCGCCTGGCGGCGTTGCTCGTTGCTCATGTCGTAGGGATCTTTTTCGCTGCGGCTCAGCACGCGAATAACGCCGGCCAGCACATCTTCGGGCAGTTCACCACCCAGTTTGATATCCACACCGCGGCCGGCCATGTTGGTGGCAATGGTGACCATGCCGAACGAACCGGCGCGGGCAATGATCTGGCTTTCTTCGTCATGCTTGCGCGCGTTCAAGACCTGGTGCGGGACGCCGCCCTGAATGGACTTGATCAGGCGTTCTTTTTCATTCTGCGTCACATCCAGCGCACGCAGCAGGATATCCAGGTTGGCGGGATCCTCGGGGTTGATCGAAGACAGGCCCAGGGGTTTGCCGGCCTGGCGAAGTTCACCCGGATTGAGATCATCCAACGGTTTGTTGAGGAATTCCAGCTCTTTGATACGCTGCTCGATGAGCTCCTGCTGGTTCTTTTCCATCCAGGCGCGCCTGACCAAAATCACCTGCAGCAGGCGGCGGATGGGCTCGGCTTTCAACCGATCTGAAAGACGTTCGGAATGTTCGACCGAGGTGGTGCCGACCAATTGCGGGCGTCCGACCAGGTAGAAATGCAGGATTTCTTCGATGATCGCGCGCAGTTTGGCTTCGTCGGTACGATAGACTACATCCGGGAAATCCTTGCGCTTCCAGAAGATGGGGCTCTTGTCCGCATCGCCTTTCCGGGCGTAGAAAGTCATCTTGTACCCAGACTCGTCCTTCCCCTCCACTTCGGCCAGATCGGCGTTTGCGCGCATGGCCGCGAATTCCAGGTTGGTCGGGATGGGTTGGACTTCCAGCTTGTAAATCTTGTGGAATTCTTCCGCTTCGGTCAGGCCGGTGCCGGTCATCCCGGCCAGCTTTTCGTACATGCGGAAGTAATTTTGAATAGTAATGGTGGCATAGGTGACGTTCTCGGGCTCGACCTTCACGCCTTCCTTGGCTTCGATGGCCTGGTGCAGGCCTTCGGACCAGCGCCGTCCGGGCATCAACCGGCCGGTGAATTCATCGACGATGACGACTTTGCCCGCCTGGACGAGGTAATCCTTGTTGCGGTGGAAGAGGTATTGCGCGCGCAGGCCCTGTTCGAGGAAGCCCATCACACGCGCCTGTTCGGGGGTGATATCTTCCGGGCGTTCCGGATCGCGCAGGGGCATATCCAGCAGTTCTTCCACGTGCGCTGAACCTGCCTCGGTCAGGGAGACCGTGCGGTCCTTCTCACTGATCTCGTAATCTTCCGGCTTCAACGCGCGCACCACCTGCGCCATGCGAATGTACCATTCGGCGTCGTCAGCGGCCGGTCCGGAAATGATGAGCGGCGTGCGGGCCTCATCGATGAGGATATTGTCGACTTCATCGACGATGGCGTAAAAATGGCCGCGCTGTACGCGTTCCGCCAGGCTGTAGGTCAGATTGTCTCGCAGGAAGTCGAAACCGTACTCGCTGTTCATGCCGTAGGTGATGTCGGCTTTATAGGCTTCGCTGCGGTCGACCATGCGGAGTTGATGCTGATCTTCGAAGGGCGAGCTCTTTTCCAGGTCGACGATGAAGGCTTTCTTGCCGTTTTCGGTGCGCGAGGCCATCTGCAGGACGCCCACGCTCATGCCCAGCAGGTTGTAAATGGGGGCCATCCAGCGGGCATCGCGGCGGGCCAGATAATCATTGACGGTTACCAGATGCGCGCCTTTACCGGCCAGCGCGTTGAGGTACAGCGGGAGCGTGGCGACCAGCGTTTTGCCTTCGCCGGTGCGCATCTCGGCGATCTTCCCGTGATGGAGCACCATGCCGCCGATCAATTGCACGTCGTAATGCCGCAGCCCGATGGTCCGCTTACTGGCCTCGCGTACGGCAGCGAATGCCTCCGGCAGCAGGTCATCCAGCGTCTCATCGTTGGCGAGGCGCTGTTTGAATTCGTCGGTTTTTGCGCTCAACTGATCGTCGCTCAATGCTTCGAACTCGGGTTCGAGAACGTTGATCTGTTCGACAATCTGGGATAATCGTTCGACTTCACGCCTGAGAGGGTCTCCCCCCAGAATGCGGATAATTTTATTGAACATAAGGCACCCTTTCGGGTGGATTATAGCATAGGCCTATTAGAATTCTATAAACACAGACTCCAGGGCTGGCATCCAGAATTAAAAACATGGGACGCAATTTCCGCGCGTCCCATGTTTGGCTTCGTACAAAATTACGAGTTTAAATCGAGATTGAATGGCCTTCGGCGGCTTCGGCAGCCTCCATGATGGCCTCGCTGAGGGTGGGGTGGGCGTGCACGTTGCGCGCGATCTCTTCGGTGGTCAGTTCCATGCGCTGAGCCAGCGTCAATTCGGGCAGCAATTCGCTCACATCCGGACCGACCATGTGTGCGCCGAGGATCTCGCCGGTCGAGGCATCGGTGACGATCTTGACGAAACCGGTCGTCTCGCCCATACCCAGCGCCTTGCCGTTGGGCTGGAAGGGGAAGCGCCCAACCTTGATTTCGAAACCGGCCTCTTTGGCCTGCGCTTCGGTGTAACCGAAGGAAGCAACCTGGGGCTGGCAGTAAGTGGCATGCGGCATCATGCGGTAATCCAGTGTGATGGTCTCGACGCCGGCGATGTTCTCGGCGGCGATGATGCCCTGGGCCGACGCAACGTGAGCCAGAAGGACCTGCCCGGTCACGTCGCCGATGGCGAAGATGTTTGGAACGCTGGTCTGCATTTTCTCGTCGATCTTGACGAACTTGCGTTCATTCAGTTCGACGCCGGCTTCTTCGAGGCCGATGTTCAGGCTGTTGGGCTTGAAACCGATGGCCATCAGGGCCTGTTCGGCTTCCAGTGCCGTCTCCTGACCGTCCACGCTGACGACAACCTTGACGCCGGTTTCGGTGGCCTGGACCGATTGCACCTTATGCCCGGCGAGGATTTTCACGCCGCGTTTCTTGAAAGCCTTGGTCAGCTCGCTGCTGACTTCTTCGTCTTCCAGCGGGAGAACGCGCGGGAGCATTTCGACAATGGTCACTTTCGAGCCATAACCGCTCCACACGGTGGCAAACTCCATGCCAATGGCTCCGCCGCCGATGATGACGACCGATTCGGGACGTTTTTCCTGCAGGATGGCTTCTTTATAAGAAACGATCTTCTCGCCATCCACAGTGACTCCCGGGATGGTGGAAGAAAAGGCGCCGGTGGCGACGATAATGTTCTTCGCGATCAGGTCCTGAACCTTGCCGTCCTTGTCGGTCACAGCCACGGAGGTCTTGCCGGTCAGTCTGGCGGTCCCCATGTAGACATCGATGTTGTTCTTCTTCATCAAGAAGCCAACCCCCTTCGTCAACCGATCGGAGACCTGGCGGCTGCGTTTGACCGCGACGGAATAATCGAGGTTGAGATTCTCGAAGGAAATCCCAAAATCCTTGGCGCGTTCGCGCAGGGTGTGCGCCAGTTCGGCGTTCTTCAGCAGCGCTTTGGAGGGAATGCAACCCACGTTCAAGCATACACCGCCCAACCACTGCTTATCCACGATTGCGGTTTTCAACCCAAGTTGCGAGGCGCGAATGGCGGCGACGTACCCGCCCGGACCCGCGCCAATCACGACGACATCATATTCACTCATTGCATTCCTCGTTTTGGTGATGAGATCTTGACTCGCATACGTTCCCTCGATTATACACGTGAAACAGACCCGGCGCTCGGCCTTCGTCCGTTTGCGAAATCGTTAGCTCCATTTTTCCAGGATCGAAACGATCTTGCTCAAGAAGCGGTCGGCCGAATCGCCGTCCAGGATGCGGTGGTCGAAAGTCAGGGAGAGATAGACCATGGGGCGCACGGCGATGGCGTCGTTTTCCAGGACGACGACCCGCTTCTGAATGGCGCCGACGCCGAGAATGGCGCACTGTGGCTGGTTGATGATGGGCGTGGCAAACAGCGATCCGGCCGTGCCGTGGTTGGTGATGGTGAAGGTCCCACCCTGGACCTCGTCAGGCTGCAGGCGGTGACCGCGCGCCCGGCCGGCCAGGTCCTCGATGATGCGGGCCAATCCCAGCAGCGACAGACCGTCGGCCTGTTGGATGACCGGCACGATCAGGCCTTCCTCGCCCAGCGAGGTAGCCATGCCGATGTTGACGGCGTCGTGAATCCAGACCCCGTCTTCGCGCCAGGAGGAATTGACCAGAGGGTTGGCCCGCAGGGCGGCGGCCGCAGCCGCCATGAAGTAGGCCGTATAGGTCAATTTGACGCCATCCCTGGCGAAGAGCGGCTTATTCGCCTCGCGGTGGGCCACAACCTGCTGGAGATTCGCCTCCATCACGGTTGTGACATGCGGAGCGGTGTTCTTGCTGAACAGCATATGCTCGGCAATGCGTTTCCGCATCTGCGAATGCGGCACCAGGCGACCGTTCCCGGCAGCGGGCGGTTGAGACGCCACTGCGGGCGGAACAGGGGGCGTCTGGGGGACAGGCGCAGGCGGTTGGGTCGGGAACATCATTTCGGTCGGGCGGAAGAGATCCCCTTCGCCGGGCGTCTCCCAGGCGGCCGGTTCGGCCTGCCCGGAGGGCTGGGTGGAGGAGCTGGTGCTCCCGAGGTAAGCCAGCACATCCTTCTTGGTAATTCGCCCGCCTTCGCCGCTGCCTTTCACGGCGTGCAAATCGACGTTGTGATCGCGGGCCAGCCGGGCCACCACTGGCGAAATAAAACCCAGTTCGCGATCGCGGCCCACCGCCACCGGTGTGGGAACCGAAGTTGCAGAAGGGGCGGCCCGGGCGGGTTCAGCCCGCGGGGTTTGGTCGGGTGCGCCTTCCGGGAGAGACTCGCCGGGCTGCCCGATCCAGGCGATGGTGGATCCGGCGCTCACGGTCTCCCCTTCGGGCACCAGAATCTTTAGCAGGACGCCGCTGGCGGGGCTGGGAATTTCCGAGTTGACTTTGTCGGTGTTGATCTCGAGCAGCGACTCGAACTCGGCAATCTGATCGCCCTCGTGCTTGAGCCACTGCATCACGGTGCCTTCGACCACCGATTCGCCGAGCTGGGGCATGATTACTTTCGTTGCCATGTTTTTCCTCCTCGAATTAATACCGCGCCAATTGGCGGATGGCTTCGGCGATCTTGGCCGGATTGAGCATGAACCAGTCCTGCATGGGATGGCTGAAAGGCACGGCGGGCACATCCGGGCCGGCCAGACGGTGAACGGGCGCGTCCAGGTCGGTGAAGGCGCCCTCGGCGATGGTGGCGGCGATTTCCGCCCCATAACCGCCCGTCAGGTTGTCTTCGTGGACGATGAGCGCCTTGCCGGTCTTGCGGACCGAGTTCAAAATGGTCTGCCGGTCGACCGGGTAGAGCGTGCGCAGGTCGACCACTTCGGCATCGATGCCCTCTTTAGCCACTTCTTCGGCCGCCTGCAGGCTGTAATAATGCATCATGCCATAACTGAAGACGGTCAAATCGCTGCCCGGGCGGGTCACGTTGGCCGGGCCGATGGGGACCGTGAATTCTCCGTCCGGCACCTCGCCCTTGATCAGGCGGTAGCCTTTCTTGGGCTCGAAGAAAACCACCGGGTTGGGATCGCGCACGGCGGATTTGAGCAGCCCTTTGGCGTCGTACGGGCTGGAGGGAATGACGACCTTCAGGCCCGGGATGTGGGTGAACAACGCCTCCAGACTCTGCGAATGGTATAAGCCGCCGCCGATACCACCCCCGTAAGGCGCGCGGATGACCATGGGCACGGTCCAGGCCCCGTTGGAGCGGTAGCACATCTTGGCGGCCTCGTTGATGATCTGATTGAGCGCCGGGTGGATGAAATCGGCGAACTGGATTTCGCAGATGGGGAGCATCCCATACAGGGCCGCGCCGATGCCCACGCCGACGATGGAAAGCTCGGCCAGGGGTGAATCGATGACGCGCTCGCCGCCGTACTTTTCGAACAGGCCCTGGGTGGCGCGGAATACGCCCCCGCGCTTGCCCACATCCTCACCGACGATGAACACGTTTTCATCGCGGGCCAGTTCTTCGTCCATGGCCTGGCGAACGGCTTCGATCAGGGTAATTTCAGCCATGGCGGATCTCCTCGACGTACACGGGATAGGCGGCCTCATCCGGACTCGGGTAAGGGGCGGCTTCCGCCGCTTTGACGGCTTCGTCCACCATTTCTCTGGCGCGGGTTTCCATTTCATCCTCCTGGGCGTTGCTCAGCGATTTCTCTTTCTTCAACGCCGTTTGCGCCACCAGGAGCGGATCGCGTTTCTTATGATCCTCCACCTCTTCCCGTGAACGATAGGTGCGGTCATCATCATCGGATGAATGGGGTGTGATGCGGTACAATCGCGCTTCGATCAGGCTGGGTCCTTCGCCCTTCCGCGCGCGCTCGACGGCCTGGCTGACCGCGTCGTAAACGGCGAACACATCCGTGCCGTCGACCCGTTCGCCGTGCAGGCCCAACCCGCAGGCTTTATCGGCCGGGCCGGGAACGGCCATCTGCGTCTGGGGCGGCTCCGAAATCGCGTATTGGTTGTTCTGCACCATTAAGATGACGGGCAGGCGGTGGACGGCCGCCCAGTTGACGCCTTCGTACCATTCACCCTGTGAGGTGGCGCCCTCTCCGACGCTGGTCAGCACCACCTTATCCTCTTTGTGAAGTTTGATGGCCAGCCCGATCCCGGCTGCATGCGACGTTTGGGTGGCAACCGGGGCGGAATGGCTGACGGCATTGGCGCTGCGCATGCTCCAGTGGCTGGGCATTTGGCGTCCGCCCGAGCCAGGGTCGGCTTTTTTGCCCATAAGACTCATCATAAAGTCCGTGGGCGTGTACCCAAGCGCCAGCATCAAGGCCAGATCGCGGTAATACGGGGTGAACCAGTCATAACCGCGCCGCAATGCAAAGGCCGCCCCAATTTGGGCGGCCTCGTGACCGATGCCGGAGATGTGGAAAGCGATTTTCCCCTGGCGGTGCAGCACCCAGGCACGCTCATCCAACCGGCGCGCGAGCAGCATCATCCAATACATTTCCCGCTTGGTTTCTGCGGATAAAGCCATTGCATCGACCTCCTGGTAAAGCGAGGAACCATCGAGTGGCAAATATTTGGTTAATATTTACCTTTATTGTAAAGCATACCACTACACGGAGGTCAAAACAAATCACTTTGGATTAGCAAATGATTAGAATTTCGCGCGAAGATGATTTGTCTTAGTGCCGGCGGCGAACGATGGCGTCCGTCATGCGCGCCACGCGGACCATCATTTCCACGTCGTGAACGCGGATGATATCGGCGCCGCGGACGATGCCCACCGCGACGGCGGCCGCGGTGCCTTCGGCGCGCTGGTCGGGCGGCAGGTTAAGCGTATAGCCAATAAAGGATTTGCGGGATGGGCCCAGCAGGATTGGGAAACCCAACCCCCGAACTTCATCCAACCGGTCGAGCAGTTCCAAATTTTGTTCGCGAGTCTTGGCAAAACCGATGCCGGGATCCAGAATGATATTCTCGCTCTTCACGCCGGCGTCCATCGCGATCTTGACGCTTTCCATCAGTTCGCGGCACACATCCGGAACCAGGTCTTCGTAATTCGCGCCGACGTAACGCCCGCCCAGGCCGCTGTGCTGTTCGGTGGCGACGGGTTGGCGGCGGTTGTGCATCAAGATCAGCGGCGCGCCGCTCCGGGCAGCCACACCGGCCAGGTCAGGGTCCGCCCGCAGGCCCCAGATATCGTTGATCCAGTGCGCGCCGGCCTCCAGGGCGGCCTGCATGACCGCGGCCTTGTAGGTGTCGACCGAAATAAGGGCGTCCAGGCCTTCCTTTACCAGGGTCCGGACGACCGGGATCACGCGTCCGACTTCTTCCTCAGCGCTCACCTTCGCGGCGCCGGGACGGGTGCTCTCACCGCCGATATCGAGAATGTCGGCGCCGGCGGCAACGAATCGCCGCGCCTGTTCAAGCGCGTGGGCGATGACTTCATCCTGGCGCATCAGGCCGTCGCCTGAAAAACTATCCGGAGTGATATTCAGGATGCCCATGATGAAGGTTCGTGAACCCCAATCCAGGGGGTAAGCCAGGGGTGACATGGACTTCTCCGTTCTTCAGGCCAGCAATTTATGGAGGGTTTCGGCGATCCGCCGTGCCCGTGTCTCAGGTCTTTTGGCAGCTTCGATCCAGTTCACGTATTCGCGCTGGTGGGAGAGCGCCAGGGCCGAAAAACGAGCCTGCGCGGCGGATTCCGCGGCCAGAGCCTGCACCAGGTCCGCGGGCAGGCTCACACTGCGCGGCTCGCGGTCGGGGACCAGGCTGGCGGCGATCACCTGACCCTGCGCCAGGCTGGCCGCGGAGCGCATCTGAGCATTGATCACCAGGTACTGGCGAACCCGATTCTCCGGAAAAACCGAGCTGCGAAACACATAGCCGTTCAGATTGGCGCTGACCGGTTTGCGGCCCTTGCCCAGCGCTGCCGGTGAAAAGGGCGGCAGGTGAATCAGCGCCGAACCCCCGGCCGGGCCGGCAGGTTCGATTTTCGGCGCATAGACCACGGCCTCGAAGGGTTGAATTTCACTCGCATCGACAGCCGCCAGCAATTCAGAGATGGTCTTGTGTAAAACCGGGTGGCGCAGGTCCGGCGCGACGGCGGCCAGCGGGACGAGCACGAAGGCCCGTTCGGGCAGGCGCGGGTGCGGAATGCTGAGATTTTCGAGCTCGACCACCTGTCGCCCGTAGAAGAGGATGTCCAGGTCGATCAGGCGCGGCCCGTAGCGGACATTCGGCCTGCGCCCCAGCCTGACCTCCATGTCTTTTAACGCGCGCAGCAGGCCGGGCGGATCGAGTTCCGTCTCAGCCTGCAGGACCATGTTCAAGAAAGCAGGCTGGTCGGTCACTCCCCAGGGTGGGGTTTCGTAGACCGGCGAGACCCGCTTGATTTCGACCACTGCCAAAAGCGCTTCCAACGCGGCGCGCAGATTCTCCACCCGATCGCCCAGATTGGTGCCCAAGGCTAGAAAAATGGTTTCCGTCATTCTTCCTCAAATACGTTCGATCACGGTTGCCAGACCGGGGGTGAAAAGCAGCCCCAATCCGGCCGAACGCTCCTCCAACGCAGTGCACAAATGGATCAATCCTGCCAGGAAATTATGCTCACCCTGAGTCAGCCACTCGAGCCTGGGGAAGGCTGGAGAAAGCGCGAACTCATCCCGGTCCAGCACGGCGGCCAGTCCGGCCTGGTCCGGGTCGATTTCTTTGACTATTAATTGCAAAGCCAACGCAGGCAGAAATTGGTCCGGGGTTGCCTCGGGCGAATAATTAAAGTGATCACTCAAACTGGCGCGCGGCATCAAATTCCAACGTCCGGCCGCCTTTGGCGATGACAGGACGAATGCCTGGTCAGCGCTGGCCAGCAGCAGGATATCCAGGTCCCCGCTTTGCAACGCCTGGCAGGCAAAGTGAAGCAATCGATGGGCCGAAGAAGCCGCTCCAGGCCAACGGTATACGGGTTGGATGGGCAGTTCGGGCGCGTCGCCCAGAATATGGGCTTCCTGCACCCATTCGGATTTCAACCCGAGAGAACGCAGACCTTTCGAAAAATCGTCCCGGAGTGAAAAATTACCCAACCAGAAGACATCAGCCATTGGCGATCACTGCTTGCGCAGGGCGTTGATCAGGTCAGCCAGCAGGCCGTAAGCCGTGGTTTGCGGGCCGGGGTTCGATTCGACGATGCCCAATCCGGGCAAGACGTCGGTCTCGAACTGTACATACGAACTGGTCCCGCCGATGCTGTAGAGCGGCGAATCCGGGCTGACGCGCTCGGGGCGCACGCGCGCTTCGAGGATCTGTCCGCCGCGGCGGCGGGCTTTGCACACCAGTTTCCAACGCTCGCCGGCGGCACGGGCTTCAGCGATCATCTGCGGGGTGATGCCGCGGATGCCTTCGCGATCCACCTGCTGCGGGGTGAGCGGAATGCCCATCAGCACGGTCGAGAGCGCGGCGACCTTGATGGCCGCGTCCCAGCCATCGACATCCGCGCTGGGATCGGTTTCGGCGATGCCGATCGAGCGGGCGTAATCCACGGCTGCGTCGAAACTCTCGCCGTTCGCCATGCGTTCCAACAACAGGTTGGTGCAGGAATTGAGAATGCCCTGAAAGCCTTGCAGTTCGATGGCTGGCAGCGGCCCGCGGAAGAGCGAGAAGATCGGCGCGCCGTCCATGACCGCCGCCTCGAACAGGAAGCGCTTGCCCTGGGCAGCCGCCTGGCGGGTCAATTCAGCGTAGGCGTGTACCACGGGCCCCTTGTTGGCGGTGATGGCGTGCATCCCCTTGTTCAGCGCGGCCTGCAGGTGACTGATGGCAGGCTGCCCGGTATATTGATTGACCGGGGTGGTTTCCAGCATCACGCCGGCCGAACAGGCGTAGATGAAATCGACACCGTTGGCGGGGGCGGGTTGGGAGGAGAGGGTATCCAGGGATTGGCCGTTCTCGGCCAGTTCCAGCGCTCGGGTCAGGTTGATGCCGGCTGAATCGATGGCGGCGCCATGATGGCCGGTGAGGATGCCGGTGACGATCAAATCCAGGTTGAAATCCTTTTCCAGCATGGCCTGTTTGTCTTGAATGAGGTGGACGAATGCGCGACCGACATTGCCAAAACCCAGCATCGCCAGTGTTACTTGTTTCATGAAAGCCTCCTCACGAATGTTACCTGATTGTATTATGCCCCGCTAAAAACCACAACGCAAGCCGGAAGATTCATACCGGCGGCCAGGGATAAGTCCGATAATGGCGATCCGGCGCCGCAAAAACCGGATTTTCGAGTATCCGGCGCGCCCGCGCCGCCAGATGGCGAATTTCAGCCAGCCTGAGCAGCGGTCTCAGTCCGGTTTGCAGCGGACTTTCAGGGCTCTCCAGGAGCGCCAGAAAACGGCGGATATCTTCCAACAGATCGGGTGGGATGGGCTGGCCGGTAAAGTCCCAGATGACCGTGCGCAGTTTGTCTTCGACGTGAAAACAAATGCCGTGATCGATCAGCCACAAATGATCGGCCTCGCCCAGCAGAATGTGGCCGGCTTTTCGATCGGCATTGTTGATCAGCATGTCGAAAACGGCCACCGGTTTCAGGCGCTTTTTCTCGAGATCCGAAAACGTAAAATAATGGCGATCCGGGTCATGTTCGACGAACCACTGCAGCGAGCCCGCGCCCAGCGGCCCCCGCTTGCGGTATACCGTCGGGGGAACCAGTTCCCAACCGAGGGCTTCGCTCACCAGGTATGCGGCGACCTCGCGGCGCGCCAGGCTCTGGGCGGGAAAATCCCACAGAGGTTGCTCGCCGCGCACCGGTTTATATACCGCGCGCAGTACACCCTCGGAAACGGCCACCTCGGCCAGAAAGGTGTAATTCGAGCCGTTGACGAATTGACCCTTCAGGCTTAATTTACCGTTCTGCAAAGCGGCCAGGATGGATTCCTTATCGCGCAGGGCGGTTGTGAACATGTCATTCACCTACGATACTTAAACTGCGCAGCAGGTCGCGCGCAGCGAAAAGATCAATGCTTGTGCCCGTTTTTCTTGGGGCAAAAATGACCTTCGGGGTCCATGGGCTCGCCGCATTGCGGACAAATCGGGCGTCCATGGCTGGCGACATCCATTCCCCAGTGAGTCAGGGCGCGCATCTGCGAGCGGGTTACCCAAAAACGCGCCACACTGGCGTCATCGGGTTTCATATCGCCGCTGAGGATTTCACGGGCGATCAGGCACACCAGATCGCGGTCTGCGTCATACCCCAGACCGATCTCACCCACCCGAAAAACGGGATCGACAGGCGGAAGGATGCGCATCCTCTTTTCATCATAGTCGTCCAAGGCTTCCGGCAGGCCGGGATAGCGTTCGTTGATCTCTTTCAAGAAATCGTCCAACCCCATGGCCAGGCTCTGGATCTGAACCTTCTCGATCAATAAGGTGACCACGCGTTCGTTCTGCCGGCCCTGTAAATAAAAAACACGCTGGCCGGGCTGCCCAATGGCATCGGTGGTCAGGTGTGATACTGGATCGAGATCAATTTCCACTCTGGACATCGTTATACGCCTCCATCGGGATATGGATTAGTATAACATATGCGTTATGCGGTTCAGCGGATGGGCCTTCGCCGGTTCCAGGTCAGGAGTGCAGCTCGCCGTCTTGCCAACACAAGGCATCGGCCTGAAAATTCTCGCGCATCAGGCGCTGCAATAAAGTTTCGAAGGGTTGAATTTCAGCGGTGGTAAAAGATCGCACGACGCCGGGTTGGTCACCGGTCGGAAGCCAGCCGTGACCCTCGAGCAATCGTTCCACCTGACGGGCGATCGCCGGGGCCGGGTCGATCACACGCACCTGCGGGCCGACGATTTGTTGGATGAGGGGGATGACAAACGGGAAATGGGTGCAGCCCAGGACGACGGTGTCGATATGCTGATCCAGCATGGGCATCAGGGCCCGTTCCAGAATGGCGCGCGTCTCGGGGGCATCGAGCTGGCCGTTTTCGATGGCCGTCACCAGCCCGGGGCAGGTATCCTGCAGAATGGTGACGCCGTTGGCGAACCGTTCGACCACGGAGGCGTAGAGCTGGCCCTGGAATGTCGCCGGGGTGGCGATGACTCCGACCACGCCGGTCAACGTTTGTTCGGCAGCCGGCTTGACGGCCGGTTCCATACCCACGAAGGGCACCTCCGGAAATTGCGCGCGCAGCTCATGCAGGGCGGCGGCCGAGGCGGTGTTGCAGGCGACCACGATCAGACGCGCACCCTGGCTCAATAAGAAGCGGGTGATCTGTTCCGAAAAGTGGCGAACTTCTTTCAGGGTGCGCAGGCCGTACGGGACGTGTGCCTGATCTCCCAGATAGAGCACCGGCTGCGCGGGCAGGCGCTGGCGAATGGCGCGCAGAATCGATAGCCCGCCGACGCCCGAATCGAATATTCCGATCGGAAGATCTGCCATTTTCTATTCCCCTTTTGCCGCAGCCTGGATGAAGGCCAGGAAGAGATTGCGCATCGCCGGATCATCCTGCAGCCATTCCGGGTGCCACTGCACGCCGATGCCGAAGAGATGGCCGGGGAGTTCGATGGCTTCGACCAGGCCATCCGGCGCGTGACCGACGGCGACCAGCCCTTTGCCAATGCGGTCCAATCCCTGGTGGTGAAGTGAATTGACCTGGGGTTGGGTTTCGCCGAGAATGCTGGCCAGGCGACTGGACGGCTCCAGGGTCACCGAGTGGGCGCGGTAGTCGCGGGGGACATTCGGGTACCAATCGTGGCGCAGCGCGCCGGGCACCTGGTCGGCAATATGGGTGAAAAGCGTGCCGCCCAGGGCCACATTGATGGCCTGGACGCCGCGGCAGATTCCCAGGAAGGGCAGATGATTTTCAGCGGCGTGCTGGACAAGCGCGATTTCAAGGGCATCGCGTTCCGAGTCGATATCGTAAACGGAGGGATGATTTTGGCCGTTGAAACGAATGGGATCGATATCGCTGCCGCCGGTCAGGAGGATGCCATCCAGATGGCTGCAGAGTTCTTTCCAATCGCTTTCCGGCAAACCCAGCGGGATGAGCAGGGGAATTCCCCCGGCTCGAACGACGGCGTTGATATATGCTTCAGAGAGGCCGTGATAGGGCGCCGTTGGATTGGATGATGCGAGACGATTGACAGTAAGGCCGATGGCGGGTGTAGTCATATTCATGGGTTCTTTTAAGCCAAAAAGGGGCAACCCGCGTGAGCAGGCTGCACCCTGATGTGGACGAAAGGCAGCGAGTTACGAGAACTTCTGCTTGAGACGGGCGCTCTTGCCGGTGCGGGTGCGCATGTAATACAGGCGGGAGCGGCGAACAACGCTGTGACGTTCGACAACCACTTTGTCGATGCGTGGAGAGCGCGCCATGAACGTGCGTTCAACGCCGATGCCATTGCTGGCAACACGCCGAACGGTGAACGTTGAATTGGCGCCGTTGTTGTGGGTGAACAGAACGATACCCTTGAATTCCTGGATACGCTCGCGGTTACCTTCGCGGATTTTGACATGCACGCTGACCGAATCGCCGGCATGCAGGTCGGGGATATTGGGATTAACAGGAGCCTCAACGGCCTTCATCAAATCTTCCATCGTCAGAGTTCCTTACCTGCTTGTTTTTCGCAATAATTCTGCTGCATAATGCCTATGCATCATGATTAGACGCGAAGGCAGATTATAACACTTCCTCCCCGCCGAGGGAAGGGTACATTTTCACCCTTCAACCTTTCCGATCTACGATCCACCTTCCCCGTTAGAATCCCTTACGATCAATAACTTTCCATTTTCAAGGCGTCGATGATATTCTCATGCCTTACCTTTGAGCTTGCATAGAGCATACACGAACTCACGATGGCAAATACGCCAATGACGACGAGCAATACAGAATTCCACGGAAAAATGAATTTTACCATGAATGAATCGCTCGTGACCCAGTAAAGCAGGTACATCAAGGCAAAACTGATGGGCAGCCCGTAGATCAACGCCTTGATGCCATAGAAGATGCTTTCATAGTTAACCATCTTCAGGAAATCCCTGGGGGTCATCCCCACCGATCGCAGCATGGCGAATTCTCTTTTCCGCAAGGCGATACTCGTAAAAATCGTGTTGAAAATATTGGCCACGCCGATGGCCGTGATGAGCGCGACGAATCCATAGGTGAACACGAGAACGAAGGTTTTAATTTGCCGTTCCCTCTTTTGGGATGCCGCGATATCATCGATTTGCACGTTCCCGATGGAGGTCCCTTTTTGGTATTCGTGGATGCTTTCGACCAATTGGGTGGGATCCGCGCTCTTGATAAATTGAAAGACATCGGATAGGTAGTATCCCTGCGCCATTATTCCCGACAGGCTGGCGAAGACGTCTTCGGAAATGATGATGGTCGCCTGCATGGGTTTGAATGGCTCGGTATTCCCCAATGGCATTTTGTCCGCCAGCGCTGCGATTTTCAGGGTGACGTCTTGTTGGACCGCGTCCTCGGGGGAGGAAAGAGTCAACGGCAACGTTTCGCCTGTTTTGACATTTAAAAGTTTCGAGAATTGATAACGGTCGTCGAGTTGGGTGATCACCGTGTTAATCAAAATCCCGCACGGGTTGGCCGTATCTTTGAGCATCGCGACGTCGATTCCGTTTTCGCGCGCAAAGCGCGCAAGAGAGTCATCGTCGATCGCTTCGATTTGGAAGTACGTTCGATAGCCTTCGGTTTCCGGGAGGATGCCGTTTTCGTCGAGGATGGCTCTGATATTCTCCGGCACCCGGTCTTTCCCGATCATGCCGGCGGCGATCAAATCTTGAGAGATGACGCTTTGATCCACATGATCCAAATGGCTGACCGCAGTGTAGAAATCCCGCTTCTCCTGCGCCGTGGCAGAGGAAGTTACGAACACCTCTACATCGTAGGGCACATTATCGGTGATAGACTGGGCGGACCCCTGCGCGAGCAACGCCAGGGACGAGACCGTTAGGAACAGGACGATGCTGATCACCATCGAAAAAATGGTGGTCCGGTAACTGCGGTGGTTGCGTTTCAGGTTCTTCAAACCCAGCTCTGCCTCGATCCCGAAGATGCGGCGCGTCAACCTGGAGGTCTTCACCACCTTGTGGGTGAGCTTGATATCCTGCGACTGGCGGATGGCGTCGATGGGCGAGATCCGCGAAGCCCGCCTGGCGGGGATGTAAGCCGAGATAAAAATCGTGATTGCCGACACGACCACCGCAATCAGAATGGTCAGCGGAGAGGTTGCCAGCCTTAGTTCGGTATTCGTACCGGTAAAGCTGGCTACGAGGGGTTGAACCAGGGCAAAGGTAATTCCCATCCCCAGCGTTCCGCACAGCACGCCGATGGGGATGCCGATCGCGCCGATTATAAAGGCTTCGTAGAAAACGGAACTACGCTTTTGTTGTTTCGTCGCGCCCACGCTTGCCAGCATACCCAGATGGCGGCTGCGCTCCACAATCGAAATCGAAAAGGCATTATAGATCAACGCCACCGATCCGATGATGATGAGCGTAGTGATGATGGCAGCCAGGGTCAACAACGTCCCAAGCATGCCGTCGTTGATGATCCCGTAATAACGCAGCAGATCCTGGTTGTAGTCCACGTTCATGGGGGTAACACCCAGGCTGTCTGCCAGCGCGTTGGCGTGATTGTTGGCCGGCTTGCTGATGTTCTTCCAGACGACCGCGATGTTGACCTTATCAGCGGGAGAAAGTTCATCTTTATCCAGGTACGAGATGACCGTATACCCAGGCGCCCAGTAGGGTTCGAACCCGGGCCGTTCGATGATGCCGGTTATGGTGTAGTCTCTGGCCGTGGTCAGCACCAGGCTCTCGCCGGTCTGATCTTCACCCGCTTCCTGAAGATTATAGTCCTGCTCGAGGACAGTCTCCTGGTCATTTTCTTTCAGGATACGGTTGCCGATTTCCAGGTGAAGGACGTCGCCGATTTTGTATTGCACGCCGCCATTTTCTCCGATGTACGCGGAAATGACGACTTCATGGTCGTTTTGAGGAAGGCGGCCTTCGATCAGCTTGACATTAAAGTTGGTGAAACCCTGATCGTCATAGGAAGTGATGAAAAGATAGGGCTTGTTTTCGTTTTTCGATCCTTTCAAAACCGCATAACCAATATCCTGGTTGAGAATCGTTTGTTTCGTGTTTTCATCGTTCTTCACGACGTCGACCGCCTGAGTGGAAATGTCCTTGTAGATCACGTGCCAGACCCCGGTTTCTTCCATGACGCTTCTCTGCATCATGTCCAGAAAAGAGGTGACGAACGTGGGAACGGCCGTTATCATGGAAACCGAAAGGATCACGCCGATGAGGGTGGTGAGGGTGCGTTTCTTGTTCAACTTCAGATGACGAAGGGTCAAAGCCTGGATGACGTTCATTGACGAATCACCTCATCCTTCGCGATGCGCCCATCTTCGAGCGAGATGATCCGGTCGGCCTGGAGCGCGATGCGTTCGTCGTGGGTGATGATCACCAGCGTCTGGTTGTATTTCTTATTGGACAACTTGATCAGGTCGATGATTTCGGCGCTGTTCTTGCGGTCCAGGTTGCCGGTGGGCTCGTCCGCCAGCACGATGGCCGGGTTGTTGATGATTGCCCGGCCGATGGAGACGCGCTGCTGCTGGCCGCCGGAGAGCTGGTTGGGCAGGTAATCCAGGCGGTCGGAGAGGTTCAGCGTGGCGATGATTTGATCCAGTTGTTTCTTATCCACGTCCCGCCCGTCCAGCAACAAAGGCAGGGTGATGTTCTCCTGAACGTTGAGGACCGGGATGAGGTTGTAGAACTGGTAAACCAGGCCGATTTGGCGGCGCCTGAAGATGGCCAGCCGGGTTTCATCGAAGGCATAGATATCGGTGCCGTCGATGAAGACCTTCCCGCTGCTGGGCGTATCCACGCCGCCGATGATATGCAGAAGGGTCGATTTTCCCGAGCCGGAAGGCCCGACGATGGCTACGAATTCTCCTTTTTGAACGCTAAACGAGACATCATCCAGGGCCTTGACGGCGGTCTCGTCTTTCCCATATGTTTTCGTAAGATTTTGTACGCGCAAGATTTCCATATTTGCCCACTCCTTGATGAGGCTATGGGTTCAGTTTAGCGGCTGGAGGTGACGGCCTGGTGACGATCCGGGTGACAATTTTGTCACACGATGCTTTTGTAGATTTTTATGGTAAAAAGCGCGCCCCGGCCGGGTTCGCTGTTGGCCTCGATGGCGCCCCCCTGGTTTAGCAGGATGCTTTTCGACATTGCCAGGCCAATGCCAATACTGTCTTTATGCGATTTTCTGCCCCGGTAAAAACGATCGAAAATATGCGGCAGGTCGTCCGGATGAATTCCCTCGCCGTTGTCCTGGATCGCGATCCAGGTATGGATGGGCGTTTCGCCAAATTGGATGCTGATCTTTCCGCCCTGCGGCGTGTGCTCGACGCAATTCTTGATGACGTTGGTGACGGCTTCGGCGGACCAGTTCAAGTCGCCTGTAAACCGGGTGCGCTCGTCCCCGCTGATTTCGAGCGCCTGGTTCTTGATTTCCATCGGGATCAACAAGGGCTCGACCGCCTTGGTGAGCATGGACCGTACATCCACGGTCTCTTTTCGAAACTCGATCGTTCCGGCATCCATTCTGGATAGTTTCAACAGCGACGTCACCAGCCATTGGAGCCTTTCGAGCTGGGAGCGGATATTCTGAGTGAATTCAGCGCGTTTCTCCCGGGGTAGATTTTCATCCCCGAGCAGTTCTGTCATGACCCGCATCGAAGTGATCGGAGTTTTCAACTGGTGAGAAATATCCGATATCGAATCGGCCAGGAAGCGTTTGTCCTTCTTCAGTTGTTCAGCCTGTTCGCGCAGGGTGACGGTCACCTTGAAAATTTCATTTTTCAGAATGCTGAGTTCACCCTCGGCGTTATCCCGGATATCCAGGGAATAATCGCCGCCGGTGATGCGTTTGAGATAATTGGATAATTTTCCAATCTGGCGATATCTCCAGTATGAAAAAAGCCCGGAAATAACGACCGTCAGAAGTAAGGCAATCAGAGCGACCAGGCCGGCCCGGGGATCGATGGAGTAACTGATAACCGTTCCTGTGACGAGGACTGCGAACAATGACGCGAAATAGAATCTCAATTCTTTATTTCGCAGCATCTGGCTCACCGCCCTTATATCCAATTCCACGCACGGTGGTAATCAGGGTTGGGTTCTGGCTGTCATCTTCGATCTTCTCGCGCAGGCGCTTGATATACACCGTCAGGGTGTTGTCATTGACGAAATCACCCGCAAAATCCCACAGCCCATCCAGAAGTTGATTCCGACTTAATACCCGGCCGGCGTTATTGGCAAAGATCAGCAGAAGCCGGTATTCGAGGGAGGTCAGTAAGATTTCCCGGTCGTTTTTAAAAACCTTGGCCTGCACGACATCGATCTGGACGTCTCCAAAATGAACCCGGGTCTTGGAGGATTCTTTTTTGTCATAGCGCCGCAGTACGGATTTGATTCGCGAAAGCAGTTCTTTGATGCGAAACGGCTTGGTGATGTAATCATCCGCGCCCATATCCAGGCCCATGACGACGTTCACTTCATCGTCGTTCGCCGTCAGGAAGATCACCGGAATATCTTCGTTCGCTTTGAGAATCCGGCAAATATCGTAACCATTGCCGTCCGGAAGGTACAAATCGAGGATTGCCAGCGCGAATTGATCGGCCTGAATGGCTTCCTTCGCCGATTCGACGTCCAGACAGTGGGTGACCGAATAACCCTCCTGTGTGAGCGAATAGCACAGGCCGGATGCAATGATCTTATCGTCTTCGACGAATAATATTCTTGTCATGGATGCATGGAGGAACGGTTTTTGGTTATTCTATCGATTCGGGGAGTGAATGGGGTGGATTTCAAAAGATTCACCGGCAGGGGTCAAGATACCTCGAGCTGCGACTTGAGCGCCATGGCGATTTCGGGGGTGATGCCCTTGATGCTGGTCAGTTCTTCGATCGTGGCCTGTTGAATTTCCTGAATGCTGCCGAACTTCATCAGCAAGGCCTTGCGCCGCACGGGACCGATGCCGTCGATGGCATCCAGACGCGAGGCCAGCCCCAGTTTGGTGCGCCGGTTGCGGTGGGCGGTGATGGCGAAACGGTGGGCTTCATCGCGGATGCGCTGGATGAGATACAGGCCCTGCGAATGGCGCGGCAGCAGCAGCGATTCGCTGATGCCGGGGCGGAACAATTCTTCCTGCTGCTTGGCCAGGCCCACCACCGGGACCTTGCCGAGCAGGTCGAATTTTTTCAGCACCGTCACGGCGCGGCCCAATTGCCCCTTGCCGCCGTCCACGATGAGCAGATCGGGCAGGAATGCGAAGGAAGGATCTTTTTTCTCGCCGGGCGCGGCGCTCTCCTGGGCAGCCTGCCAGCGGCGGAAGCGCCGGGTCAATACTTCTTCCATGCTGGCAAAATCGTCCGGCCCTTCGACCGTATTGATGTTGAAGCGCCGGTAGAGTTTCTTGGCGGGCACGCCCTGTTCGAATACAACCATGCTGCCGACCGAGGCGGTGCCCTGGGTATTGGAGATATCGTAGCACTCGATGCGGTTGGGCGGTTCGGACAACACCAGGGCCTGCTGCAGGTCGGTGAGCGCCTCGGTTTGCTTGTTGGTATCGGCCTCCCACTGCGCCTTGAGCGCGCGCAGGGTTTCGACCGCGTTTTCGGTGGCCATCTGCACCAGTTCCTGCGGGGTGCCCTGGCGGGGTACGCGCAGCTCCACTTTCGGCCCGGTGCGGCGGGTGTTCAACCACTCGCGAATGACCTGGGCTTCCTCCACTTCCTGCGGCAGCAGCACCTCGGTAGGGATCGAGGCGGCTTCGGAGTAGAACTGTTTCATGAATTCGGAGATGATCTCGCTGTCGGGTTCGTCCTCGGTGCCTTCGAGGATGAAGTATTCGCGTCCGATCATCCTGCCGTTGCGGATGAAGAAGATTTGAACGCAAGCCTCGCCGTTGGCGCGCGCCATGGCGATGACATCCGAATCCATCTGCTCGCTGGAGAAAATCTTTTGTTTCTCCACCACGCGGTCGATGGCGGTGATCTGGTCACGGATGGCGGCTGCGCGCTCGAAACGCAGCTCTTCAGCCGCTTTTCCCATCTCCTGGCGCAGGCGCTCGACGATGGTTTCGGTGCGCCCGTCCAGGAACTGGCACAGATCGTCGATCATCTGGCGGTAGCCGGCCTGATCGACCCTGCCGATACAGGGCCCGCTGCACAACTTGATGTCGAAATACAGGCAGGGACGGGCGTCCTTGCCTGTGATTTCGCGATCGCAGGTTAGGTAGGGGAAGATGCGCCGTAGAACGTCGAGAGTCTGGTGAACGGCCCACACGCTGGTATAGGGACCGAAGTAGCGCGAACCGTCTTTGACCATCTGGCGGGTCACGGTGACCTTGGGGAAGGGATCGGCCCAGTGCACCTTGATGTAGGGATAGCGTTTGTCATCCTTGAGGCGGACGTTGAAGCGCGGGCGGTGTTTCTTGATCAGGCTCATTTCCAGAATGAGCGCTTCCAGCTCCGAGTCGACCACGATCCACTCGATGTGGGCGATGTTCTTGACGAGCTGGCGGGTCTTGAAGGTCAGCTCATTGGGGCTGTGGAAGTAGGAGCGCACCCGGTTGCGCAAATTGATTGCCTTGCCCACATAGATGATCTCGCCGGCGCCGTTCTTCATGATATAGCAGCCGGGTTTGGTGGGCAGCGTATCGAGGATCTGCTGGATGTGCTCGGGAACCTGAGTCATAGCTCGATTTTATCACAGGGTGTCAAGAAATTAAGTTCTATCAAATGATTAAAAAAGCGGACGGTGCGTAAAACACCGTCCGCTGAAGGAGAAAAGAAAGGCTTAGCGGGTGATAAATGGCAGGAAGATGTAGGTTTGGCCGCCGAAGGTGATCACCAGAGTTTGATTGTCAACTGTCACGGAAGCCGTGGAGGACAGAACCGTGACCGGATCCGGCACGGCCAGGACCGATGCCACCGCCGCGTCAATTGTGTTGGCGCTGGCAGGCGTTACGGTGCCATAGCTGGCAGCGAAGGTTGCCGGAAGGCCGTTTGGAACCCTGCCCAACAGCGCGGTATCGTCGCCAGCCGAGTTGTGAGTCAGGTTGGCGGTCAGGTTGATATTGCTGCCAGCGATCAACCGGGTCTGATCGGCGGTGAAGGTGAGCATCAACCAGGGGTCAGCGTCCACCGGGCCGGTTACGCCCACGCATTCAGCATCTGCCGGGCCGGCGTTGCAGCCCCACCAGTTGTTCTCGGCGGTAAGCGCGATGGCTGAGTCATTGACCAGGCCGCTGTCCGTGGCCACGTCGCCAAAGATACGGTTGTGGTGGATGACCGGAATGACATCCTGTGGGATGGGACCGTAGAAGTAAATCGCGGTTGTGTTATCGAGCAAATCGTTGCTGACCGCCGTGATGGAGTCAAAAACACCGCTAGAGCAATTCTGGTCGCATTGATAGAACACCAGGCCGTTTTCGAAACCGGTGACCGCATTATGGTGAATATTGATCGAAAGGTCATTCACATCAAAACCGGCATCGGCCTCGATGCCGTAGGTCGCGGTATTATCGGCGCCGCTGAAGGTTAGCGTGTTATTCGCGATTTCAACCGGGCTCAGGGCGGAGGCAGGCTGATCGATTCCGCTGGGGGTCGAAATTCCGGCCGAGGTGGTTGGGGCATCGTACGGAGAAGGAACAGCCTGAGGCGGGTCGGCGGCATTGATGCCGTAGGCATACACGCCCACTTTCTCGATGGTCAAGTCGTTGTTTTCGATCAGACCGTACCCATCGTAGTAGTAGATGCCCATGTGCGCGCCGGTGATCGTATTGCCGGTGGTATTGAGGTCGGTGTAATAGTTCAGGATGCTGGTGGCCACCCATTTGGTCGCACTGTTGGTGTTATCGTAGGCGATGCCGCTGATGATGTTCTCAGCGACCACGCCATTGCCGGACTGCGCCCAAACCAGGATGCCGTTCTGCGCGGTGATGGTGGTTGCGCCAGCACCGGTTACCGTGTTGCGCTGGACATCGACGGTCAACGGATTCGTATCCGAGGCGTTCAGCGCGATGCCGGTTTTCTGGAAGCCGGTCACGGTGTTATTCAACACGTGGATTGTGCGGGCAACGGCGTCGTCGTTCATGGCGTAAATGGCAACGCCGCCCTGCGCGCCACTGAAGGGAGTGTCGCGAATATCCTGGACGGTGTTATCCTGCAAGGTTCCGCCGGCGTTGCGGAAGGCGACGCCCACGAAGCGGCTGTTGGAGTTACCCAGCCCCAGGCCATCGATGGTGAAACCGGTGATGGTTACATTGTCGGTGTCCTTTACGCACACGACCGGGCGGTTTGCCGCGGAGGTGGTGAAGCAGGCGGGCATGGCGGCGAAAGACTGGATGATGCTGGCGCGGCCATCCCCATTCAGGGTGATCTCTTTGGAGATGGTCACCTGCTCGGTGTAGGTACCCGCGAGGACATTTACCGTGCCGCCCACGGCGACAAGGTCGACGCCTTCCTGTATGCGCGCGACGGCGCCAGACTGCGGACTGTCATCATTGACGTTGAGGGCGAAGAAATCGCCCTGGAAACCAGGCTTTGTGTCGTCGGTGTCGGCACCGTAGACCAGCCAGGGGGAGTAATCCACCATCGCAGATTGCACGCCGCCGATGATGGCGACCGGCGTGGAGGGTGGTGTGGACGTGCCGCCGAACTCTACCGGAATCAGGCTTGCATAACCAGGCTCACTGGAGTTTTCCGTGCTGGTTGTTATGGTGGTGTTGCCAAACCAATTGCCCGAGACATTCATCACGCCGTTGTCAACTGCCCAGCGATTCTGAATTTCGCCGTACCAGTTGCCGCTGATGTTGTTGTTCGTGATTTGAACGCTGGTGGTATAGGAGCCGGTATTGAAGTTGAAGAGCACCCCCATGGTCCAGTTGTTGGCGATTTCATTTTCGCTCACCACCAGGCCAGTCACGTTGTTGACCAACTGCACGCCGGTGCGGTTATTGGTGATGATGTTGTTGCGCACCGTCTGGTTCTGAGTGTTATTCAGATAAACGCCGTTGCGGTTGCCGGTGACGCGGCAGTTCTGCAGCGTGCTGCCGGTGGTGCTCTGGTTGAAGATGACGCCCTGGGTCTTGACGTTGTCAGCCCAATCGGTGACGTTATTGCCGTCGCGAGTGATGGTGAAGCCGTCCACCAGCAAGTTGTTGGCGGCCAGGGTCAGGGTGTTAGCGCCGCCGGTGTCCTTTCGGCCCATGATGGTGGCGGTCTCATAGCCTGCGCCCATCAGGCGTAAGCCGGCCTTGTTTAGATTGACCTCTTCCAGGTACACGCCTGGCGCGACGTTGATGGTGTCGCCTGCCGTGGCTGCATTTACGGCCGCCTGAATGGTGGAAAATTGGAAGGGACCGGTGGCGGAAATATATTTAATGGCAGCGCTTTCCGCAAGGTACCACATCTGCCACACGTCGCCGGCTTTGACAACCGAAGGTTCAGCAGCTCTGCCGCTGAAAATGGGACTGCCCACACCTTTGGTCCAGGTGATTCCATTGCTGGAATAGGCAAAGCCCAGTCTCTGGGTTCCGCCGTTTGGATATCCGACGTACCACATGTAATAATTCGCGCCGTCTTTTACAACCATCGGGTGTTGTAACCGATACGCATCCCATGTGCCGCTGGCTCCCGGGGTAAGGACAGGATTATTCCAATTGTCGAGGAAATAAGTTCCCCCCAGACTGTTCGAGGTGGCCGTGTAGATGGAATACGTCCCATCGGCTGCCTTCACCTGGAAGTACAACCGGTAGCCGTTGCCGTCCTGGATCAGCGAAGGGGCATCGACCTTTTGATAATCTCCAGGAAGACTGACGCCAGCAAAAATGACATTCCCCTGGACCCAGGCGATACCATCCGTGGATGTGTACAGCGAGAACGATTTTTCGGTCCCGTCTGTGTAATTGACCATAAAGAAAGTATTACCGTCCTTCAACACGGCCGGGCTGCTTTCATGACCTGATACCAAATCTCCGGTCGTTGGAAGTCCAGCAGGCACGTTTGCCGGGTCGGTGAAGAAAGTGTAATTCAGATCTCCAGATTCTGTGACCGTGTACCACATATGATAGGTGGTGCCATCGAAGATCACAGTGGGTCTTCCGGTTACATTGGTCAGCGTCGCTGGGTCAGACCAGTTGGCAACTTGTAGAGTCTGCGGTGTTGGCGTTTGAGCCTGAACACGCTGCATGCCGCCGAGCCCGAAGAACAGGACAGCGATGATCGCTGCTGCCATCAGATTGCGGAGGATCCTGTTGCTATGTGAGTTCATTCAAACCTCCCCTATGAATTGTGTGACAGAAATGAAAAGACGGAACGTTTTACGTTCCTGCATCCCCTACTGTAGGTTAAAAACACGCCGGTGGATTTTTATCTTGAAATTGTTCGGGGAAAGAAGGAAGCCGACACTTCATGACCCGTGTATGTCGATCGAATGGGCCATCATTACCGGTAAGGTCTTGCCGATGTGAAGAATGGAACTGTTATGCATTCACCCCCTTGTGAAGATGATTACGCTTACTAACCATTATTCTACCTGTGGTTTGTTTATAGTTATAGTGACAATCGTAATATCTGTCGACCTCCTTTTGTGACCCCATGAACGGAGATCCGAATGGTGCCGCCCTCAGCCGTCGATCACCATGGCCAGGCCATCGGCGCGTGGATCCGAACCGCCGCACAGCACACCATTGAGCGGATCGCGGCGAATGATCTGGCCGCGGCCGAACAGGCTGCGCGCCATGCCGCCGGCGATCTCGATCGGGTGGCCCATTTCAGCCAACCTTTGCAGGGTCGCTTCCGGCATGCCTTCCTCCAGCGCCACTTTGCCGCCGGCAGCCTGGGGTTCGATGCAAAAGCGCGGCCGGTCGAGCGCGGCCTGCGGATCCAGGCCATCATCGACCAGCGCGACCGCCACCTGCATGTGGCCCTGAGGCTGCATAAAACCGCCCATCACGCCGAAGGGACCGTAGAGATCGCCGCTCACGGCGTGGGTGGCCAGGGCGGGGATGATGGTGTGGTAGGGACGCTTGCCGGGCGCCAGCACGTTGGGATGGCCGGGCTGGAGGCTGAAGTTGTGCCCGCGGTTTTGCAGGCTGAATCCCCAACCGAGCGGGACGATGCCGGTGCCGAAGCCCATGTAGTTGCTGTTGATGAACGAGCAGGCATTGCCCTGGCCGTCGACCACACAAAAGTACACCGTATCGCTGACGGCCGGCGGTGTGCCGTGTGAAAATTCCAGATCGGCCCTGCGCGGGTCGATCAGACGGCGGCGAATGTCGGCGTAGTTCGGGCTGAGCAGATCGGCCAGCGGCGCGGGTGAAAAAGCCGGGTCGGCGATATAGTGAAAAGCATCCGCGAAGGCCAGGCGCATGGCCTCGATCTCGAGGTGCAGGCGTTCCGGCGACAAAGCCGGCAGCGCGGCCAGGTCGAAACCGGAGAGCAGGTTGAGCGCGAGCAGCGCTGCCAATCCCTGCCCGTTGGGCGGGCATTCCCAGATGCGCAGCCCGCGATAATCGACGCTGATGGGTTCTTCCCAGGTACTGGTGTGGGCAGCCAGGTCCGCTTCGGTCAGGCAGCCGCCGGCTTCGGCGATCACCGTTGCAATGGCGCTGGCGATCGGGCCGTGATAGAAGGCTTCTTTGCCGCCTTCAGCGATGACCCGCAAAGTTCGGGCCAGCCCGGGGTTGCGGAAGAGCTCACCGGCCATTGGGCCGCGTCCGTCCAGGGTCAGCTCGCGGCCGTTGATGGATCGCGCAAGCTGGCCCTGCGCGGCGCGCTGCCAGAAGTAAGCTGTGACCGGTGCGACCGGGAAGCCCTCTTCGGCCAGCTTTTCAGCCGGTTCCAAAATTTGCGAGAGCGGCAGACGGCCGAAGCGTTCGTGAAGATCGCACCAGGCGGCACAGGCGCCCGGAACGGTAATCGTATATGGATGATACGGCGGCAGGGCATCGCCCAATCCCTCCCGCTGCAGGCGTTCCAAGGTGAGATTGGCCGGGGCGCGGCCGGAACCGTTCAAAACGCTGACTTTTTTCGAGGCCGCGTCGAAATACAGGGCAAATGCATCTCCACCCAGGCCGGTGGAGGTCGGTTCGGTGACGTTGAGCGCGGCCGCGATGGCCACCGCGGCGTCCGCGGCGCTGCCGCCTTGGGCGAGAATTTTCAACCCGGCCGCTACAGCCAGCGGCTGCGAAGCGGCCGCCATGCCGCCGCGCCCAAAGACAGGCGAACGGCGTGATTCAAAATTCATGGCTGGCATGATTTCACCTCTTGGATCCTGTTCGGTCAAAACCGGGGCCGTTTGAGAGATTGGCAGACACGCAGGTCTGCGCCTACCCCTTATTCGACTTCGATATGGTCTCCGGCAAACGCCTCACCAATTTCCCAGACCGGCTGGTTCAATTCGGCGGCGCGTTGTCGGAAGCGATCCAATTTTTCAGGCGGCACAGCCAGCAACAGGCCGCCGCTGGTCTGCGGATCGAAGAGCAGCATTTGCTGGGCTTCACTCAGGCGCGGATCGAATTTTAAATGCCGGTTGAAGAATTCGCGATTGTCGTAAGCGCCGCCAGGGAAGGTGAACAGATCGGCGTACTTCCGGGCGCAGGAGACGAAGGGGATGCGCTCGAATTCCAGGCGCAAACCGACGCCGCTGGCACTGGCCATCTCCCAGCCGTGCCCCAGCAGGCTGTAACCGGTGATGTCGGTGCCGCCGCGCAGGCCCAATTCGCTGGCCAGTTGCCCGGCCACTTTGTTCAGCTTTTTCATCCAGCCGACGACCTCGGCCACATCTTCCGGGGCAGCCTGTTGGCGTTTGAGCGCGGTGGTGGTCACACCAAATCCAAGCGGCTTGGTGAGCACCAGCCGGTCACCGGGTCGAATGCCGCTTTTGGAAAGCGTCAACTTCGGATCGACGAACCCGACGACGACCAGGCCGTATTTTGGCTCTTTATCGCGCACGGTGTGCCCGCCGGCGATGACCACCCCGGCTTCCTTGGCTTTATCCGCTCCGCCGCGCATGATCTCAGAACCGATTTCGGAGGGCAGATCGGGCGGCAGCGCGGCGACATTGAGCGCCAGGAAGGGCTTGCCGCCCATGGCGTAGACATCCGAAAGACTGTTGGCCGCGGCAATGGCGCCGTAATCGTAAGCGTCATCCACCACCGGGGTGAAAAAATCGGTGGTCAGGATAATCGCGCGCTCGTCATCCAGACGCCAGACAGCGGCGTCGTCGGGCGACGTCAAACCGACCAGCAGGTCGGGATAATCCTGTGGGTTGAAAGTATCCGCAATCGGGCGCAGCACGTGCGCCAGCGCTTCAGCGCTTAGTTTCGATGCTCAACCCGCGCAGCTCGAGAGGCTGGTCAGGCGGATTTGTTTACCGGACGGCGATAAAGTCGGATTGCTCATAAGCGTATTATACCAGTTTGGAGATAAGGCCCAATAAAAATCCCCTGCCAGATGACAGGGGATCGATCGGCAAACCACAAATTACGGTTCGGGCGTGGGTACGGTCGTGGTGGTGGTTTGGGTCGGACCATACTGTGGAATCTGAAGCAGGAAAGGCGAGTTACTGGGCAGCAGCATGGTCTGGATATTCGGCGAGAGTTTGCTGATGTACTGGTAGGTGAGCAGGTCCGGGTTATCTTTGATGGCCGCGCTGATCAACCCCAATGCCTCGGCTTCGGCTTTGGCTTCGATGATGCGGGCCTCGGCATCCGATTTGGCACGGATCACAATCGCGTCGCCCTCGCCCTGGGCGACCTGGCGCGCCTGTTCCGCTTCCTGGCGTTTCTGTTCGACCACGAATTTTGCCTGCTGGGATAGTTGTTCGGCGATCTGTTTCTGTTCGACAGATGCGGCATATTCGGGGGAGAAGGTGATGTTGCGCAGCACGAAATCGACCAGGATCAGTCCATTATCGGCCAGCTTCTGGCTCATGTTGGCGCGAATGGCATTGATCAAATCGAAGCGTTTGGTGGTGACGACTTCGCCGACGTTGTACTGTGACACTGCATCGCGAACGATACCCCGCGCCTGCGATCGCACCAGATCGTCCGCATAACGGTCCTGCCATTTGATGTGGACATCGATCACTTTACTCGGATCGATCGCGAAGATCACGGAGGCGTCCACGAAGATTTCCTGACCGTCCGCCGTGCGGGCGGCAATCGAGTCGTCTCCCTGGTTCTGGCCCTCGGTGTCTACCACCGACATGGTGTAGGTCTGGTTGGAGATGGGATAACGGATCACCGATTCGAAGAAAGGAATCACCCAGCGCAAGCCGGGTTCGAGGGCCTTGTCGCGGTAGCCGGTCGGTGAAAACGCGGAAATCACCACGCCGCGCTCCTGGGGTTCGATGAAAATTGTGCCGGCGCCGAGGACGGTGGAAAAGACCGCCACCACGACGACGCCCAGGACGATCCGACCACCACCGCGCATGGCTCTTCCCTGACTGGCGCGCAAGCCCAAGTAAATCAAAAGGCCGATGGCAATGACCCAGGCCAGGCCGGCCAGAGCTGAGAAAATGCTGGAAATGTTCATTCGTGTGTGCTCCAAAGCGAGATGCAGAAATTCCGATTATACAGGGTATTCCAAATTGTTCCCGTCATTATGCCGGATGAATGATCGATTTTTCATAAGAATTTTGAAATTGCTGCAATTTCGATTTCAGGCTAGAATCGTCACATGCCGACTGCGTTTTGCGACCTGATCGAACTGCGCCTGAATCCGGCCGGGTTGGAGGGATTGCTGGCTTGCCCGCCGACCATTCGACCGCTGCCGGGACAATATTTGCTGGCGTTTGCGCCCGGACAATCCGAAGCCCTGGCGACGCCGCTCTTCCCGGCCGGACAGGCCGGCGAATTCCTACGGGTGGCGCCGCCGCTGCCGGTCTCGTGGGCAGCCGGCATGCGTTTGCAGGTGCGCGGGCCGTTGGGCAACGGTTTCAGGCTGCCGGCCGGAGCGCGCCGGGTGGCCCTGGCGCCGCTGGGCTGCGGCCCCGAGCGGCTGCTGCCGCTGGCAGAGCAGGCCCTGGCTCAGGACGCCGCCGTGGCGCTCTACTCGGCTGAAATTCCGAATGGACTGCCGTCCGCGGTCGAGGTGCTGCTGCCCGAACAACTTCGCGAAACACTGGAGTGGGCGGATTATCTCGCCCTGGACCTGGCCGGCAACTGGCGCGATCGCTGGCAGGAAGCAGCCGGCCTGACAGAGGGAACGCGGCTGCCCTTTCCCGGCCAGGCGTTGGTGCGGACGCCCATCCTGTGCGGCGGAATGGGGGATTGCGGTGTTTGTGCGGTGAGAACCCGCTCCGGTTGGAGCCTGGCCTGCCAGGACGGACCCGTCTTCGACATCCAGGAACTGGAAGGGTGACCGATGCGGGATGGTAAATCTTCCGATTTTGCGGATTGGATGGTCCCACAGAAAGGAGGACAGGGTGTATTTTTCACCGCGTGAGGAAATAACTCTGACGTCCCCCTGGATCAACGCCGCTGGCAGCCTGGGATACGCCCCGGCCGGGAGTTGGTCCGTTCCCATGCCGCAGGGAGCTTTCGTCACCAACCCCATCAGCCTGCGCCCGCGGACGCCGGCCGAAGATCGGACGCTGATTGAATATTCGGGCGGCTATCTGCTGCATACCGGCGTGGCCAACCCGGGCTTGAATGAAGCCATCAAGCGCTATGCATCGCGCTGGGCGCGCGCAACGTTACCGGTGTGGATCCACCTGCTGGCCGATTCCCCCGAGAACGTGCGCCAAATGGTGCAGGCTTTGGAAGAATTGGACGGCGTGGCGGCGATCGTTTTGGGCATTCCACCTCATATCCACGGAGAGCAGGCCTTATCCCTTGTGGCGGCCGCCAGTGGTGAGCGCCCGCTGGTGGTGGAAGCGCCGTTGACGGCTGCCGGAGATGGCTGGATCGGTCGATTGGCCGGTTTGGGCGTCAGCGCGGTGTGCCTGTCGGCGCCGCGCGGCGCGCTGCCGGATGAGGACGGCCGGGTGACCGGCGGGCATCTAACCGGACCGGGGCTGTTTCCGCAGGTGCTTTCCGCCCTGCGCTCGGCGCGCCGGTCCCGCTTACCCGTGATCGCCGCCGCGGGGGTGTATTCCAAAGCGCACGGGGAAGTCTTATTGAAGTCCGGCGCCTGGGCGGTTGCCCTGGATGGCGTGTTGTGGCGCGGTTGGGAAGAATGAGTTTAAATAATAAAGCGGCAAACAAGTCGTTTGCCGCTTTTGGTTGGTAAATGGATCATATCTCGAATACGATGGTCACCGGGCCGTCGTTTTCGATCTGTACCTGCATGTAGGCCCCGAATTCACCCTGCTGGGCAGGAATGCCGGCTTCGGTGAGCAGTTGGGCAAAGCGGTCGCACAACGGGCGGGCCAGATCGGGCGGGGCGGCTTCGGTGAATGAAGGCCGGTTTCCGCGCCGGGTATCCGCGTACAGTGTGAACTGGGAGACGACGATGGCCTGACCGCCGACGTCTTTACAGGACAGGTTCATCTTGTCATCGGCGTCGCCAAAGATGCGCAGCATGGAAATCTTGCGCACCAGCGCGCGCGCCTTTTCTTTCTCGTCACCGGGGCCGATGCCCAGCAGGATCACCAGACCCAGGCCAATTTCGGCCACGCTGCGCCCATCGACACTGACCTTGCCGTGCGTCACGCGTTGAACGACCGCCCGCACGCCTTAATCCCTCTCCGCCAGGCCTACGGCCGCGCGGACATCGTGCATGGTTTCTTCGGCGATGACCGTTGCGCGGCGGGCGCCGTCGTGGAGAATATCCCAAACCTGATCGGGCTTGCTGTCGAAATCAGCCCGCCGATCGCGGAAGGGCTGCAAGCTGGCGTTCATGTTCTTTGCCAGGCGTTTCTTGCAATCCACGCAGCCGATGCCGGCCCGGCGGCATTCCACGTTGATCATCTCCACTTCTTCGGAGCCGGAGAAGATTTTATGCATGGAGAATACATTGCATACGTCCGGATTGCCCGGATCGGTGCGGCGGATGCGGGCCGGATCGGTGACCATGCTCAACACGCGCTGCTGGGTTTCTTCGGGAGTGGCGGCCAGCTCAATGTGATTGTTCAGGCTCTTGCTCATCTTCTGCTGCCCGTCGATGCCCAATACTTTGGGAACGTTGGTGACCTTCATCTGCGGTTCGACCAGGGCGTTGGTGTTGAAGTGGAAATTGAACGAGCGGATGGTCTCGCGCGAAAATTCGATGTGCGGGGCCTGATCGACGCCGACCGGCACCCAGTTAGCGCGGTAGAGGGCGATATCCGCGGTCATCAATACCGGATAACCGACCAGGCCGTAGTTGATGTTGTGCGGGTGCATGCGTGCCTTTTCCTTGAAGGTCGGCAGATCGGTCAATTTGCCCAGCGGCGTCACCATCGAAAGAATGGTATGCAGTTCGGTGACTTCCGGGACATGCGATTGAATGAAAATAATGCATTTTTGCGGATCGAGACCGGCGGCTAACCAATCCAGGGCCATTTCGTAAGAATTCTGGCGCAGATCCTGGGTTGATTCGAGCGTGGTCAGGGCGTGCAGGTCGACGATGCTGTAAACGCACTCATATTCGTCCTGCAGTGCGACGTAATTTTTGATTGCGCCCAGATAATTTCCCAAATGTTGGCGTCCGGTGGGGCGGGCACCGGAAAAAACGCGACCAGGTTTCAAACTCATCGATTGCCTTCCTGTAGATACTGCCTGACCAAACGGGAAATCTCACCCGGTTCGGCGTGGCGGTTGGTTTGTAATTTCGAGTAGATCAAGCGGTCATTGATCGTGACCTCGAAGCGACCCCCCTCGGATGGAATCAGGGTCAACGATTCGATCTCGGGTTCGAAGTTGTTGAGCAGTTCGGCTGCCAGACTGGCGGCCCGGGGTAGATATCTTCAGACCGTGCAGTATTGCACGGCGATTTTCAATAACATCTCAGCGGCCTCCACGAAGGTTGAATGCCACTTCGCCAACTCGAATACCTTCGCGCGGGAGAAGTTATCTAAAATTATAATCCAAGCCGCATAGTTTTGGTACAATGACGCTGTGAGCGCCCACCTGTTCCCACCCGGCATCCCCCGGATCAAACGCGTCTTTGACCTGTTCGTTACGATCCCGGCCATCATCCTGTCGTCCCCGCTGCTGGGCGTGATCGCGGTGTTGGTTCGCGCCAAACTAGGCCGCCCGGTGATTTTCCGCCAGGAGCGGCCGGGACTGAACGGGAAAATTTTCACCCTGTATAAATTTCGCAGCATGCGGGATGCTTTCGATGGCACCGGCCGACCGCTTCCGGATCAGGAACGCCTGACCTCATTTGGCCGCAAACTGCGCGCGTTCAGCCTGGATGAGCTGCCCGAGTTGTGGAACGTACTGCGCGGCGAGATGAGCTGGGTGGGTCCTCGCCCATTGTTGGTGAAGTATCTGGATCGCTATTCGCCCGAACAGGCGCGCCGCCATGCGGTGCTGCCCGGAATCACTGGCTGGGCGCAGATCAACGGTCGCAATGCGCTGACCTGGGAAGATAAATTTAAATTGGATGTCTGGTATGTCGATCACTGGTCGCCCGGCCTGGATCTCAAGATCCTTGTGCTGACAATCTGGAAAGTGCTGCGCCGCGAAGGGATCACCGCGCCAGGCCAGGCGACTGCCGGGGAGTTCACGGGTACTCCCAGCGAATTAAATTCACATCATTGAGCCGGTACGCTGAACGGATCGACGAGACCGTTTTGTAGATTGGAAATCATGGTTTGGACCAGGTCCTGGCGTCCCGGGCTGAATTTATCCGGATTAATGTCGCTCAAGGTCACCGGCGCTTCCAACGTCTGGCCGGGTTTCCCGGCCAGCAGGCCCAGCCAGAGGGTATCCAACACCGAAGCGTTGTCCATCTGAACGGTCGCGGCCCAGTTGGATTGTAATTCCGCCGAGGGGGGCTGGCTGCCGATCAGGGTGATGCCGGCATCCTTGAGCGGCGTCAGCAATTCCGGGCTGGAAGCTGGATCGCTGACATATAAAACCTCGATCACGTTTTGATTTAACGTCTCGAAAGCAGCCTGCCAGGCTGAAGCCGGACTGGTGGATGGCAACGTGGCGCTGAGTGGGAAGAGAACCACGGGCGCGTAAGCCGGCGCGCAGCGCCCGCAGAAGAAGCGCCCACCGTTCTCGAAGATCGTCTGGACCTCGTCGCCGAGCGGCCCGTCCGAGGGGAGCAGGGCGGCGCCGCGCCAGTCGGGGGCGATCAGGGTGGAAATGTATCCGGCGATAAAAACAACATCTTCCGGGTGTGAGCGGATGACGCTCAGGTTGGCAGCAGACTGCAAATCACCGGCGGTGATGGCAACGAACTGGACCTGCGGCGCGCCGCCAGCCAGATCTGTGATGCCGCTGGCTGCGCCCACCCAGACGACGACTTTTACATCCGCGGTCAGGTCGGCGGCGGCAAGCGTTTCGGCTTTGACCAGGGCCATGTTGTTCTGCGCGGCCAGGGCGGTCAAGTGCGTTTCGGCGTTTTGCACGTCCGCGGTTGCAGCGCTGGAATCACTGACCAGGATTACTTTGGCCGCCACCGCGGTTGGCTCTGGCGAAGGCTGGCTGGTAACGGTGGCTTGATCGATGGCAGCGGTGGGGGCGCCGGTCGCCAACGGGGTTGCGCTGTTGCACGCAGCCAGGACGAGAACGAGCGCGATCAATGCAATCTGGCGCGACCAACGGGCAGATGACCAACGGGCAGGTGGGAATGAAAAATGCATCATTGAAAAGGCAGGCTCCTCTGAAAACTGATGATACCGTATGTATTATAATTATGCCATGATTGAGTTGAATATCCCTGGCCGGGCCACCCTGCGCCTTTACCACCTGGTATGTGATGTGAACGGCACGCTGGCGTTGGATGGCCGCCTGATCGATGGCCTGTTCAGACCGCTGAATGCGCTGCGGGACCGCCTGGAAGTGCACCTGATCACTGCCGATACGCACGGGGGCCAGGCCGAGATCGATCATCTGCTCAATCTGCATGCACACCGTATCCAGCCCGGGGGAGAGGCGGCCCAGAAAGCTGAATTTATGCGCAGCCTGGGAGCAGAGACGGCCGTGGCGATCGGCCAGGGGGCCAATGACGCCGAGATGCTCAAAACGGCCGGCCTGGGAATCGCGATTCTATCGCGAGAAGGATGCGCCACGGAAACGCTGTCGGCCGCCGATCTGGTGGTCCCGGATATTTTCACTGCATTGGAATTGCTGGAAAAACCCATGCGAATCGTTGCGACCCTGCGAAAATGAACCTGCCTTCCATCGAACCCATCCTGCCCGAAGATCCTGATTCCATGCCGCCTGCTCGCCGCCGGCGTTCGCGCCGCCTGAATTTTTCAGGCAGCAGTCACGATGAACGGGCCGCCTTCCTGGCGGAAGTCGCGCATCGGGTGACGCCTTCAGCGGATTTTTACCTGTTCACCCTCCTCAGTGGAGCGGCGCTGGTCGCTGCTTTGCTGCTGGATTCGCCGGCGCTGTTTGTGTTGTCGGCGTTGATCGCGCCTTTCCTGGCTCCGGTGATGGGGCTGGCCTTTGGAACCCTGCTGGGGTCCCCGCGCTTTTTCCTGGAATCGCTGGCTGCTGTTTTCTTTGGCGGGTTGATCGTATTTGGTATGGGGGCGCTGGCCGGCTGGATCGCGCAATATCTTCCGGTTCTGACTTCTGCACAGGCGAGTCTACATGCGGTCTTCACCTGGACCGATTTTCTGCTCCTGACGCTTGGCGCGGGCCTGACGACTTTTCTGCTGGTGCGTTCGCCGGATGTAAAACCGTTGGTGAGCAATGTGGCCCTGACCTATGCGCTCTATCTTCCGGCCGGTGTGGCCGGTTTCGGCCTGATTTCGGGCGCGCCCGGCCTGTGGCCGAACGGGTTGATCGTTTTCGCGGTGCACCTGGCCTGGGCGGTGCTGGTCGGCGCGATCGTCCTGGCGGCGCTGCACCTGCGGCCATTGAACTTCTTCGGATATACGGTGGTCACCGGTCTGGCCCTGATCTGCATCCTGGCCGCGGTGGCGCTTTTGGGCCTGGGGACCGTTTTCCAGCCGCTGACCCCGTCAGAACCAACCCAACCGCCCGTCACTGGCGTGACCGCGACGAGCAGCCTGGCGCCGACGGATACCGTGTCGCCGCGCATGGTGACGACCACTCCGACCCACACACTGGTGCCCTCTGGAACTCCAACGCGCACGCTGACGCCCATTCCCACCCCATTGTGGGCAAAAGTCTATGCGCCGGAATCCAACGGCGTCCTGGTCCGGCTCGAACCGGATGGGACTTCCAAGATCGTTTACACCCTGCTCAATGATAGCCTGGTCGAGATTTTGCCGGAAACCGTGCAGGATGGTTCCGTCACCTGGGTGCACGTGCGGGTCAATTCCGAAACACTGGGCTGGATCAACCAATCTCTGTTGATTACTGCCACTCCGGCGCCAAGCTGGTAGGGGCAATTTTTAAAAATATCAAAAATGATCCTTTGCTGAAGGAGTTTAGGAAAGTCTATGACGATCCATTTTGGAACGGACGGCTGGCGCGCCGTCATCTCGGATACCTTTACATTTGAGAATTTGCGCCTGGTTACACAGGCGATCGCCGATTCGATCTCGTCGGGTTCCTGGCTCAATGGAAATGTGCCTGATCATCCGATCGATTCACGAAAAATGGTGGTCGGCTTCGATACCCGATTCTTATCCGATCGTTACGCCACCGAAGTAGCGCGCGTTCTGGCTGCCAACGGGTTTACGGTGTTCATCTCTCAAGCCGATATCCCTACGCCGACCCTGTCGCACGCGGTTCAAAACCTGGGCGCCATCGGGGGCGTGATGATTACAGCCTCGCACAACGCGCCGCGGTACAATGGCGTCAAGCTCAAATCCGCCTTTGGCGGTTCAGCTTCTCCGGAACAGTGCCGTCGGGTGGAAGTATATTTGAACGATAACGAAGCCCAGGCGCGCGGTCCAAACCTGATGGATTACGAGCTGGCCAAGAGTAACGGCTTGATTCAACGTTTCAACCCCATTCCGGCCTATTACGATCACCTGCGCAAACTGATCAACTTCGATGTTATCGCGGATAATCCGCAGCGCATCGTCATCGATTCGATGTACGGTTCCGGCCGGGGTGTGATTCGGGGCATTTTGCAGGGTACGGGCTGCGAAGTGGCGGAAGTGCGCGGCGAGATGAACCCGGGCTTCGGCGGCGTTCACCCCGAACCGATTGCGCGTTTTCTGGGTACGCTGGCCGGAGCCATCAGCACGGGAGCGGGCAGTTTTGGCATCGCCACGGACGGCGATGCGGACCGCACCGGCGCGATGGACGAACGCGGCAATTTTGTCGATCCCCACAAAATTATGGCGCTGGCGCTGCGCTACCTAGTCGAGAAGCGCGGCCTGACCGGCTCGGTGGTGCGCACCGTCTCAACCACCCGCATGATCGATCGCCTGGCGGCGCGGTATGGCCTGACCCTGCATGAGACCCCGGTGGGCTTCAACCATATTGCAGATTGGATGATGAAAGAAGACGTCCTGATCGGCGGCGAGGAATCCGGCGGCATTTCCTTCCACGGCCACATTCCCGAGGGGGATGGCGTATTGATGGGCCTGCTGGTCGTTGAAATGGTAGCTGCTTACGATATGCCACTGGGTGAGCTGGTGAATAACCTGCTCGAGGATGTCGGTCCGGCCTTCTACGAACGCAAGGATCTGCGCCTGAAGCGCCCCGTCGCCAAGGAACAAATGATGAAGCAATTGATCGAGCAGGCGCCCAAAACCATCGGCGGCGAAGCCATTGCAGAAATCAGCACCATCGACGGCGTCAAGTACATCATGGCCGATGATTCCTGGTTGTTGGTGCGCCCCTCGGGCACCGAACCTGTGCTGCGCGTGTACGCTGAAGGACGCAGCACAGCCATGGTCCGCGACCTGTTGGGGTATGGGGAGCAAATTGCCGCCAGTATCGTGTAACCCTTGATATACCTGGCTTGATCGAACGCGGCCGCCTGCGACAAACAGGCGGCCGCGTTTATGATTAACGAAATCCGCCCGGACGGATCAGGTCAGGGCGGATGTTGGAACGATCGTAAAAGAGAGGCGCGGTGGGAAAGAATGCTTCCTCACACCTGGCAAACGTACAGAGGCTCAGGATTGCGACATGCGCAGGCGGCGGGCCAGGAAGATGACCAGCAGGAGAATGGCGGCGGCGCCCAACAAACCCGGCAGGCCCACATCCTCGGCGAAACCGGTTTTCGGTAATGCAGTGGAGGTGCCGGTGATCTTCGTTCCGGCCGCCACCTGGGTTTGGAATGCAGCCACGGTCGCCGTACGCGCAGCCGGATCAGCTAGCCCGCTTGCCAGACTGGTGGCGGTCAGATCGAGCGTGGCCGTGGGAATGGCGACCACTGGCGTGTTGGTGGCAGGGATGGGGGTCTTGGTGGGCGCGCCCGCAGTTTGCGTGAGGCGTTGAATGTTGAGCCCGGCCGATTGGGTGGCGCTCATCGCGGTGGCCGTATTGTTGGCATTGATGACTGCCGCGGTTTCACGCAAGGATTGCGTCTGGCGGGGTTGTCCCAGGAAGATGTATAAGCCCAGGCCGATCAGGCTGATGATAAAAATGGCGCCAATGATGCCGACGGCCAGCATAAAATTACGGTTACCGCCGTTTCCGCCGCTGGGCTCCGGGCTGCCGCCTTCGGCGGGTTGTTGTTCTTCCGGCGAGAAATCCTCAAACTGGGTGTCGTCGAAATCGTTTAGGCTCATAGTGGGCACCTCTCTCGATCAAATTTCCTGCACAATGATGTTATTCTAGCACATCCAGGTTTTGCAGGGGGATAACAGCGATCTCATCATTTTCGAGTTGAATGTTGGCAGCCTGGGCGCGCAAACCGTTGGGTAGGGCCGTGATTCCAGGCCGGATGTAAACGACGGTACCGATCTGGCCCTGATAGGGGGCGCTCAGAATACGCACCCGTGTTTCGGGCACCAAATCCGCCATCTCTTTCGTATCCAGACCGTTGGCGGGCAAAGGAATGATGATTTCGGGCCGTTCACCGCTCAACGGATTCCAATTGGTGGCATTGACGCAGACATCCCGCTTTTCATTGCTGGTGAGTAATTTAAAGGCGGCCTCATTCATGGGAATGCGGCCAAAACCTTCCAGCAGGATGATCGGGATGGCCAATGTGCCGGCCAGGCTGATCAAATCGGCCGACATGGAAGCCAGAATAAGCGCGCGCAGCGGCAATTCGGCCGCGGCTTGCAGCGCATCCGGTTGGCTGGCATGCCCCGCCAGGACGACTGCGCCGCGCATGCTGACATCCAGACGGGCGCGGGTCAATTCTTCATCCGGCGTCTTCGCCAGGACGAGCAGCAGGCCAAAATCCGCCTGTTGGTTACCCCACACTCCCTGGATCAGGACGCCGTTGGTCTCGATTACCGCTCCACGTTCGGGCATGACTTCGGTGACTGTGCCGTTGAAACCGGCTTTGAGCGCCATCTTTATGGGTTGGGTTTCGAGGACCACCTGGCCATTGGCGACTGCGACGATCTGGCAATCGACCGATGAGCGCACCACGCGTGGTAGCATTCCGCCTGTCTCGGCGATGACATCCCCTTTTTGAAGGCGTTCGCCGGCATGCCGGTCGATCAGCTTTTCGGCTTCAGCGGAGCGAGACAGCCCAAGGGCGCGACGAACATCGACGATCAGATGATCGCCCGGCAGAAGGACCTCGCCGATGACATCAGTGGCAGTGACATTCTGCCCGGCATGGACGAGCACCTGCCCCTTCTCCGGCAAAAGGCGGGAGCGGCGTATGGTAGCGAGGGGTGAAACGTGCGTAACGGGTACAATCATAGGTCTCTTCTCACGGGTGCAACATTTGTACCAGGTTGGGTCAATTGGTCAAAGCGGCCAGCCATTTCTTATGCATATCCCGGCGGCGGGATGCGTCCGGCGGCAGGGCGAGCGATCTGCCGCGGGCGTCGATGACCACACCGCACAGACCGCCGATGATCTTGAAGCTGCCGCCGGTCTTGCGGCGCGGATCGATTTCGGTGCGGTTGAGCGGTTCGAGGTGGATGCGCGCCACCTGGCCGGTTTTGAGCGGCAGGCTGACCAGCGCGCCCTGTTTGACTTCCGTCCGAATTTCATCTCCCTGTTCGATTTCGAGACGAACCTTGAGAATGGGCGTGCCGTAGCGTGAGTCGCTCACCGGACTGATGACCGTGCCCAGATTCTGGAAGGCAGACTCGAGCACCTGGACCGGCAGGATCGAATTGAGCGGCGCAACGGCGCCCAACGCGGCCAATAAACCGTGCGTGTCGAGCAACACCAGCCCGATTCCGACCGGTTGGATGCCATCCAGGGCGGCCAGCATGGCCTGTCCTGGCAGGGGAGCTTGCGAAAAGAAACCGCCGCTGACGACGATGGGTTCGAAGGAATGGCTCAAGCCCTGGCGCTGGGCCTCGAGATGCTGGCTGCCCAGGCGAAGAATCTGGCGCGCCATGGCCTGCTCGATGGCAAAGGTTTCACCTATGGTCGGTATGGTTTGTGGGAAAAGGCTCTTCTGATAAAGATAATCGCGCAATTCATCCTGCGGAACATGAACGCTCAACCAGGATTCGATTTCTTCGAGCTTCGAACGCTGCAAAGCAGCTCGCAATCCATAACCCGTTCCGTACGGAAGCACGTCCAGCAGCAACTTGCCGGCCTGGCCAACGGCCAGTGTGGTGGAGGAAGAACCCAGATCGATGCCCAGGACCCCTTTTTGCGGGTCATAGATATGGCTCAGAAAGCGAATCATGCGTCCAAAGGCCTGCGGAGAAGGCACAGGCGGCAGATTGGCATTGCTGGCCAGGGATTGCAGGCCGCCGATCTGATTTTGCCGGATTTGCATCACCATTTGCCCCATCACCTGTTGGGCGGGGCTGAGGTCTTCGAGGTCGATGGACGGGCGGATATTGGGCGCAATTTGCGTGGGCGCCAGTTTCTCCAGAATTTCCTTGATCTTGCGGGCAAGCACCTGATTGCCGGCGAAAAGAATCTGAGGCCGTTTTTCGGTCGGGGTCACCCGGCAGACCAGCGAGATCAATTCGACCAGCTTGCCGATCGATCGGGTGGCGCCATGTTCGGTGCCGCCGGCCAGAATAACCAGGTCAGGCGAGGCGCGCAGAATGGCGTCCATCTGGATTTCCGGCTTGCGCCGGTCGTTCAGGCCGATACTCTCGACGATCTGACTGCAGGTGGTGGAAGCCAACCGATTGGCGCTATCGACCGAAACTTCGTCCAACAGGCCCATCGTAACGATTCGCAATTCGGAGCCGACCGAAGAGATAATGACCAACCGATCCACGCCTTCGCCGGTGGGTTGGGTGGGGACGACGATACGAGCTTCAGCATCTGTGAACTCGCGTCCGGTGATTTCCTGCAGTTGCAGGATGGCCGTATGGGCCCCTTCACGGACGTCATGATAGGGGGCATTGGCGGTTGTACTCGCCGAACTCGATGCCACGAACCGATATTGCCCGTCGACGACATCGAAAAAGAGGGCTCTCGTATACAACGAGCCCAGGTCCAACACCAGAACGGATTCAGCGTCAATGAGTGAAGTTGTCATAACAATTTCGGTTTAGAAACGGAAGGCGGTCAATAGAAAAGCCAGACGTTCGATCAGCGCTGCGATGGCTGAACCGAAGACCCCGGCCAGCAATGCGCCGAAAGTGATGGCGATGAACCCTTGCCCGATCTTGCCCACCACTTCCACGAATTGCGAACGTTGAATGGTTTGATTGGCCTGCACCCTGGCCGAAAATTGGAAGTAGAACAGGGTGGCCAGTGTCCCCACCAGGATGAAAACTCCTTCAGCGATTTGCGAGAGCGGATTGCCGGAGGCAGCCGCGCTCGAAAGGTCGAACGGAGCCGCCATTGCGCTGGTTTGCGCGACCAGGGTTCCCATCACGGCGCCGCCGACGGCGACCGCAGCCCCGGCGCCAACCAGGTAAGCCATCGAAATATTGCCCAGGAAAGAGACTTTCGGGAAAAGCTTGCAAATCAGCAGCACCGAGAGGAGCAGCGGGATGAGAGTCAAATAGTTTCCGCTCAGCACCGGGAGGATCAATTTCGGCCAGATCACCTGATAGATCGCGATCACGGCCACCGCTCCGGAGGCAATCCCGACAAACAGATAGGAAACCAGTTTAAAGAATGGATTGTCACCCAGCACGTAGCTGAGAACCAGCAGTGTCAGTACAAAGCCCACGATAGTCCAGATCAGATCGGCGGTTTCCATCTATGCCCCTTTTTCCGCTTTTCCGCGCGTGATCGACGAAGCAATTGCCGTGATTAACCCGCCAACCAGGATCAATACAGCAGCCAGTAACATCCCATACTGATAGGAGCCGCGCAGCAGGGTGGCGGTTCCACTGCTCTGTACGAGACTTTCATACCCGGCGGCGCCGTTGATGCCCGAAATGATGCCCTTTACCTGGCCGGAATTGTAATAGGGCAGCAGCAGCGGAGCAGCCTGGGCGCTGGAAACCATCAACATGGGTTTTCCATCCAGCGTCGGTTGGATCTGTTCGACCCAGGTGCGGCCTTTATCCGGATCATCGGTCAGTACGATCGTAGCCGCGAAATCGCTCAAATGAGTAATACCCGCCAAAATGCCGCTGTTCCAGGGAGCGAGTTGGCCCTGAAGGGTGGCCGGAGCCGCCTGAACCGGCGAAAGGCCAAAGCTCTGCAGGCCCGTGCTTCCGCCAGCCAGATAACCCAGGTTAACCACTTTCGCGGAATCGAATTTTGCCTTGTTCAGCAGAGATTCGGCCAGAATCGATCCGGTGGGTGAGGTGGAAATGACCGTCAGACTGACATTCCGTTCGGCGAGCTGGCGAATCACCGCTTCTGAAGCGGTCTGCATTTCGCCGGAGAGTCCGGGTTCATATTCGAGCGCCAGCAACACTGCCGAACCCTGGGGAATGATCGTCTCATCACTCATGACCTGCTCGAAGGCCACTAATTCCTGCGGCAGGATATCCGGAGCCGGGAAAGACGGCAGGATATTCAACATTGGTAGAAGGATGGCCAGTATGAGTACGATGGCCACCAGGAAGCGCAGCACGCGTTTCGGCGCTTCACTTCGTTCGGCCGGGATGGCCTGGGACTGGGTCTCTTCACCGATCAAGCTTTCGATGAGCGAAGCGTGGACACGCTGTTTTTCGCTCACGCGCAATTTGACCGTATATAAAGGCGGCTTGATATATTGCCCGACCAGATCTTCGGTGGGCAGCACGCCGGAAATACCGGCCAGAGGCCCGGCTTTTTCGATGCGTTTTTCTTCAGCCGAAATTGGCTTTGGCGCGACCGTTTCGATCGGGCGCATGGATTGCAGCCAGGAGGGCAGTTCGGCGGCTTCCAGGGGTTTGTCGGAACTCTCGGCGGGATGCTCGCCCGCGGCCTGCGCGGCGGCGGCGGCTGGACCCGATTCGCCCAACCAATCGGGAATTTCGGATTGCGCGAATGGCGTGGGAGTCTCCGATTCGCTGGCGGGTTTTGCCGGGGGAATCAATTCTTCGTCCAGGGGGAGGCGCGGTTCTGCGCTTCCCGCTTGATCCAACCATTCCGGCAGATTCGCGCCGGCGAAGGGCAAATCCGTCGCCGCTTCTTCGGGTTTTTCGGCCTCGGAGGGCTCCTGGATGCCCAGCGACTGCCAGGTAAATTTCTCGTTCTGAGGTTCTTCGGAAATGGGAGCGACCGGCTCGGCGGGCTGTGAGGTCTGTTCCGCCGGTGGATATTGTTTCAACCAATCCGGAACATTTTCCGGTTCAGATGGTTTTGGTTCTTCCGTGGATTCTGGCGAAGCCTCCATCTCGGCGGCGGGTTGTTCAGGCGCCTGCCCGGGGAAATTGTTCAGCCAGGCAGGGACGTTTTCAGGCTCAGTCGGCTCGGGTTGGCCCGTGAACTCAGCCTGCGTACCGGCGGCAGGTGGTTCAGGCTCTGTCGAGGGAAAGTTGTTCAACCAGTCTGGAACGTTTGGCTTTGACTCGCCGGTGGAATCGGGCTGGGTCTCGTCCGCGAGCCGTTCGGGCTCTTGTGAGGAGAATTTGCTCAGCCAATCCGGTAATTCACCGGAAGGCTGCCCGGATTCGCCCTCTTCAGGAAGCGAGGATTCGAATGGGTGTTCGCTACTGGCGCCCGAGTCCATTACAGGTTGATGCGTACCGAACGCACGCAGCCAATCGGGCGTTTCGGGTGGATCGCCAGTCGGAGGTTCCTGACCCGGAATTTCTCCTTCCCAGGAGAAACCTTCCCCCTGACTCTGTGGGAAGTCTGAACTGGAAAATGGATTCGAAGCTGCGCCCGAGTCTGGCTCCGTGGACGGCGTTTCGCCAGATAGGCGGCTCATCCAATCGAAATCCTCACCGGATACGGCAGGTTGTTCTTCCGCGGGGAGATCTTCAGCGGCCGGCCCGGAAACAGCTTGCAGGCTGGACAACCAGTCCAGATCGGATGACTCGGCGGCTGAGGCGGGGGGTTCTTCGGCTGCCGGTTTGGATGCGTCCCTTTCTTCGGGAGCGGCGTCCTGCGAAGAAGATTCAGAACCAGTTTGAAGCCCGGCTGCCCAATCCGAATCCGAGGAGCCGGCGGCGGAAGGCTGGCCGCTGCTCTGCCGGGAAAGCCGGGTGAGCCATTCCTGGTCATCTTCCTCGAACGCGGAATTTGCCGGCGCGGAGGGTTGATCCGGGTTGACCCGATCGGGAAAATCATCCGGGGGCGTTGATTCTGCCTCTTTGCCTGCTTTCCAGGATTCAAGGTTTTTCATCCAATCCGGCGTGTCTTCGCCGGACTCTTCGGAAGGTTCGCTCGCAAAAGGCAACGAACCGGCAGCGGGTATCTCGCTCGGGCCAGAATCGCCTCTGGACATGGCCGATTCGGAGGAGCGCAAATTCTGAAGCCAATCCGCATTCCCGCCTGTTTCGGAACCCGTTGATTGACCGGAAGAAGATTGCTGGATATCGCGCAGCCATTCCGGAAGATCTTCAGAGGGTTCTTCCGCGGGCGCCGGTGGTTCGGACCGGGCCTGTTCCTCCTGGTTGTGCTGGCGAATCCGTTGCAGCCAATCTGGAGTATCCTCGGGTTGAGCATCTTCGGCAGCTTTGGCGTTGGTTTCAGGTTCTTCCCAGGCGGAAGATGCTGTACCGCTCCGCAGGCTGTCCAGCCAGCTTATCGATTCGTCCGCCAGAGGTTGGCCGCAATTCTTGCAAACGGTGGCGCCGGCGGGATTCAGAGTTTGACATTTCGAGCAGCGAATATCGGCCATGGGCTTATCCACTATACGGGCGGTCGGCGCCCATCAGAATTCGCAGACCGGTGGTCAATCCACCCAGGGCAACCCCGAGTAGGATTCCACGCGCGCCGGCAATGGGCAGCATGTTGATTGCCCCGAGAATATCGCGCAGCAGTGGAATTTGGGAACCGATCGAAAGAAAACCGCTGCCGACCACCAGAAAAACAACGGTGCTGATCACGAATAACAAAGCCATCCAGCCCTTGCGGCGCTTGAACAATCGCAGGCTCGCGTAGGTCAGGCTGACGGCCAAAACGGCCATGAGGCTGGCCTCGATGGGTATCTGAATGGAGGTAATGATATTCTGGAAAGTGCCTGAAGCCGGTCCGAGAATCAACCCTGCCACAAAGGTCGCCAGAAAAGCAATGATCAAAAAGATGCTGAAACGATCCGGTTCGCGCTTATCGCGAATCTTATGAAGGTGCACCTGCACCAGATTGATGATGGCGACCAGTGATGCGACGCCCGCCAGGCCAATGGCCCAATCGAGCAAGTAAGTGCGAAGATTCGTGAGAATCCCGAGGGGGATGAAATAACCGATTAGGATGATCATGCCGACGGCAATGGCGATGGCGGTGGCGACAGGATTTCTCATAAGATTCCCACCATTGTTAAGATGACGGCCACCAGGATGATTCCGGCTAATCCGTACCGCAGGATATCCTGGGCGCGCACGCTGGCGGTGTAGATCGGGCCAGCCTGCAGGTAGGCCGGAACGGCGTACAGCTCTTCACCGATCAAGGGCTCCTGAGTGGTGGCGTAGAGCACCGCCTGCGCGGGCAGTGAATCGCTGGCGGCCAGGGTGAAAGCGGAAACCTGATCGGCTTCTTCGGTGACGATGCCGATCTCCGGGCCAAAATTGCCAATCAAAAGGTGAGTGGAAACATGCTCGCTGCGCACGACGGGTAAAACACCGGCGACATACGAAAACGGCGTTGGACCAGCCAGACGCCCGCGGTCGGGGTCGTACTGTTCGGCGGCATTGGCGATACGGTAGGCAGCGTGCAGGCTGTCCTGACTCAGGATGGCCAGGCTGCCGCTGCCCGATGTGGCCACGGTCGGTCGGTCGCTGGCGGTGCTCAATCGGGCGATACGCTCCAGGGTTGTCAGGCCGACCAACGCCGAGGTGTTATTGCTGCTCAGCAGGTCGCCTTTACCCAGGGAGATGTGCAAGCGTGTGCCCTGTTCCACAGCCAGGCCGATGCCGCGGCGCAGGCTCATAAAAGCGGTGATGGGTCGGAAGACGGTTCGTTTTTTGTTGGCAAAGGGCAGCGAGAAGAGGATCATCAACCCCATCCCAGCCACCACGATGATCAGGCCAGCGATGCTTTCAATGCTCATTACCGGGCTTCCTCCTTACGGATAAACGCGGCAAAGGACCGGCTTTCCGCTTCGTTTTCCAGCAGGCTGGCAAATGCCTGCCATTTTTGAGTGCCGCCGCTGGTAAATAGCGGCTGACCAAGGTAAACCAGTTGTGCAAAAAGCAATTTGAGCGGACCGGCAGTTTCGATCAATACGGCAAATGGTTCGGCTAATCCCCACCGATGCAAGAATCGACCCCAAGCCGGCCAATAGGTACGGTCTGCCTGCATGGTAACAGTATAGCACATAAGCTTTCGGAAATATATGCGCATGAACTTTTATTCTGGTTTGCGAAATAGTAAGCTGCCGCCGCCCTGTTGGCTATATCTGCGCAAGGCAGCGCGCATTTCGTCCTTCCCACTCCAGAAAGAAGAGAGCTGCGAAGCATAGCAGGCCACCGCGGACTGCCAGGCATCCAGGGCGGCTTCCGAGACCGTAAACCGTTCCCGCCGCCAGTCCGATTGGATGTACGATCGCAGATTCATATTCGAATGGGCCGCATAAGGGAAATCGGCGTAGAAATGGATCGCGCGCTTTAATTTCAGCGCAGCGGTTCGAACCAGCCGGTGATCGATGTGATCCCCCATGGAAAGAGGAGCGGCCAGCCGGCAGCGGGTCGGCAAACAGCGGGCAAGTAGACCGGCCAATTCATCCACTCGCGGCAGTTCAGTGTCAGGAAGCGGCTGCCACAGGTCCTCTTCACCATTCACCAGCGGGCTGCCATCCGGCAGACGCCGGTAAATGCAATCCGGCAGGTCCAGATGCACGGCCTGTACACCCAACCGCTCACAGGCAGCGATGTCTTCAGCCCGCCGCGCCGCAACCGATTGCGTTCCGGTCCGCCAACGTTTTTCGATCTGGACCGCGAATTCGGGCGGCGGCCCAGCGGGCGGCTCACCCGCGCAGACCGTCCAAATTTCCACCCGCCCGCCGGCCTGAATTTGCTGCCAGATCATCCCGCCGCAGGAGAGCACCGCGTCATCCAGGTGGGGAGACAGAAAGATCCAATGGCTCTTCATGACCAATTATTTTAATGCACCTGTGCCGAATTGGCGCCAACTCACAAATTTGGAATCGCAAACTTTTCTAATTTTCATTTATTGCCAATTCATATCCGCAAGTATAATAAGGCTGGCATGGAAAAATTGTGTAAAGAAATGCAAGATTTGATTGGTTTGAAGCTATCCGCCCGGCAGATGGCTGCTTTTCAACGTTACGAGCAGCTCTTGATGGAGTGGAATGCGCGATTTAACCTCACCGCCGTGCGCGATGTGGAAGGCGTTCGAACCAAGCATTTCCTGGATTCCATGACCTGCATCCAGGCCTGGCGCGACAACCCACCCGGACGCTTGATCGACGTCGGTACCGGGGCGGGTTTCCCGGGTATCCCACTGAAGATCATGAATCCCGGCATGCAGCTCACCCTGGTCGAATCGGTCGGCAAGAAGGCCGATTTTTGCCGGCTGGTGGTTAAGGAACTGGGACTCGAAAAAGTCCTGGTACTGCAGGCGCGGGCGGAGGAAATCGGGCAGCAGGCCGCTCACCGCGAGCAATACGATTGGGCGGTGGCGCGAGCCGTTGCCAACCTGCCGGTGCTTGTGGAATACCTTCTTCCATTGGTCCGGATCGGCGGCGGGGTGCTGGCCCAAAAGGGTGAGGGCGGACCGGCGGAAGTGCAGCAGGCTGAACGGGCCATCAAATTGTTGGGGGGACGCTTGCGGCAGCTCAAACCGGTGCTACTGCCCGGCATTGCCGAGGAACGCTTCCTGGTCATTATCGATAAAATTGCCGGCACGCCCCCGCAATATCCGCGCCGGGTGGGCCTGGCTGCCAAAAAATCTCTGTAATTATTCCAAACTGACGATGCCGCTTTCGACCCGGCATACCTTGCTTTGAGCCACAAATTCCTCGGAGAAGAGGTGCAAATCGGTGGTGGTGAGCAGGGCCTGCTCGCAGTGGCTAAGGTATTCCAGCAGATCGGCGCGGCGTTGCAAATCCAGTTCCGCCAGCGTTTCATCCAACAGCAAAACAGGCCAATGGCCGGTTTTCTCTTTCAGCCAATCCACTTCCGCCAGTTTTAGGGAAAGCAGCGTCGTGCGAACCTGGCCGCGCGAGCCAAAATCGCCGAGGTCGATGGCGTTGCCGAGAAAGCGAATTTCATCGCGGTGGGGACCGATGGTGGTCACGCCGCGGGCTATTTCTTCGCCCCGAATTTCGGAGAGCCGCTGCAGAAAACCCTGACGGATTTTTTCAACGCCCAGGCTGGTACGTTGAAGGGTGGTTTGCATGGGCAGCGTGTATTGCCCTTCGGGCATGGGCAGGGGATCGAAGGAGGGATGGTAGACCAGGCGAAGCACTTCGGCGCCGTGCGTCAGGCGGTCGTGCGTGCGCGCTGCAAGGCGTTCCAATTCTTCGATGGCGTGAATGCGATTATAGATGAGAACGGCGCCGCGCGAAGCAACCATTTCGTCCCAATAAGCCAGCTGCCCGGGGTCGCCGCCGCGTTCATTCAGTTGCTTGAGAAGCGCATTGCGCTGGGTAATTGCCTGCGTATAGTCAGCTAAAGCCTGAGCGTAGCCCGGAATCGCCTGGGAGATCGCCAGGTTCAGGTAACGGCGTCTTTCTTCGGGCCCGCCTTCGAGAATATGCGTCATTTGCGGCAGAAGGATGACGGCCGTGAATTTACCCAAGGCTTCGTTGGCCGAGCGCTTCACCCCGTCGACCAGGATTTCCTTGCGGAGCCGGGTGCCATTTGCGCCAACGGCTTCCAAAATCAGACGTACTTCGAGGCGATGTTTGTGGGTGTCGACCTGATAATCGGCCACCAGACGGGTGACCGCCTGGGCGGACTGACCGGCAACGAAGTTGATCAACTGGCGATCGTTTTGAGCGTGAAATGAGCTGAAGGTCGCCAGATAATAGACGGCTTCCAGCAGGCTGGTTTTTCCCTGGGCGTTGTCGCCCACCAACAAAAGAATCCGCCCAGGCAAATCCATGTCCAGGCGGGTGAACGCGCGAAAATTGGTCAGTGAAAGATGCGACAGGTGCATGCTAATCGACCGGCGCTTCTTCTCCCTCACGCGGTTTCCACACTCGCGTAGCGCGATCCGTGTACATGACCCCGTCCAGATGGTCGATTTCATGCTGGAAGATGCGCGCCAGCCAGCCGCTGACTTTATATTTCACGGGTTGTCCGCGGCGGTTGAGTGCTTTGACGGTGATGGCCAAATGGCGTTCTACTTCGCCAACCAATTCTGGGATCGAAAGGCAGCCTTCGATCCCCATTTCGGTTTCTTCCGAGGTCTGGATGATCTCCGGGTTGACGATGACGTACAGTTTCTTGGGAGAATCGTCATCCTCTTCGTCTTCCTGATACTCGATGACGACCACGCGCTGCGAAACGCCCACCTGCGGGGCCGCCAGCCCGACGCCGGGGGCATCGCGCAGGGTATCCACCATATCATCGATCAGCACCTGCAGATCGGAATCGAAGTTTGTTACTTTATGCGCCTTTCGCCGTAGAACGGGATCGGGTAAGAAAACGATTTGACGAATTGCCATTTTTTCTCTCTTTACCGGGTAAATCAGTAGAACTACGGCCTTATTTTACTCGTTTTCTTCCTCTTCGTCATCCGGATTTTCTTCTCCCGCGACCGGGCCGGTAACTTCCTGGTGGTAGATTTCCAGCCATTCCGCCAGCCGACGCTGATCGTCTGCGTCGCTTTGTTGCTGTTTCTGTAATTTTTTGCTCAAGAAGCGTTCGAAAATTTCCCGTTGGACATCGGCCGGATTGAAAACGTTATTGAAGGTCAATGAGGCTTCACCAATGCGAATGTAAACCGTGCCGAAGTTCAGGATCAGGTGAATCAGGTTGGGACGCTCGTAATCGATGCTCAGGATATTTTCCAACGGCGCGGTGCGTTTTTGCTCGACGCCCAGGGGGCGTTTATAGACGTCGATGAGTTCCCTGTCTGTAATGATGTAGCGGTCATTACTCCAATCGACGTACTGGTAAAGTTCCCATAAGCCAAAGATGAGAAAGAGCAAAAGGCAGAGCAGTACTGTGGATGGAATGCTCAAAAATGTAACCGCATTGACCAGTCGAGCGATCAGCAAGGTCAGGGTCAGGAAAAGGAGTAAAGAGGGGAGAGCCACTTTACTCAATAAAATGAACCAGTGGGTTCGATAGGTGATGACCCCGTTGACTTCGGTACGCAGCATGAACAGGTTCGAAAGCGCGTTGGGCAGGGTGCCGGTGTGGATGGTCGGCTTGATCGCTTCTTCGGATGAAGATTCGGTGGGCATTTCTTCGTCGATGCCCAGGTGCTGGCGAATGGTGCTGCGGATCGTCTGACGCTTATTCCGCTGGGCGCGAATATTGGCCCGCTGGCGGCGGTTATCCAGCAGAACCTTGACCTCGGACGGCATGGAAATTCCGGGCAGGGTAATGGCGCCGGTATAGGTGCGGATGATCAAATCGCCGAAATCGAACCAACGCCCGATCTGGCTGGTGGTCACATCATCCGCCAACACCGCGTCCAGGGGGACTTCCTGGCGACTGTCATAGATCAGGATGATTTTCTCCTGAAACAAAACGCGCCGGTTGGTGATGATCGAATAGTCGTTGCTCCAATCGAAGGCCACCCAGGTCACCCAGGCTGCGCCGATCAGGGCTGTGGCCAGAATCAAATAGAAAAAGATCAGCATGTGAAGGGAGACATACAGAGAGATCCACAACGGCAGCAGCAACAGGATCATCAGACCCGGCAGGATTAGCCGGGGAATCAGATAGGCAATGTGGCGCCGGCCAATATAATAGATCGATTCGCGCGGGCCCAGCCAGGGGAAATCCAGTTGTAGAAAAAAGCGAAAACTGTCGGTGATGATTTTGAAGCGTTTCTTCAACACCGGATAACGTTCGATCAGTTCTTTTATATAATCGGCTGCAAATACCAGGACTACGATATCCGTGGCGGCTTTGGCGCTCGTCTGCCGCAGTTGGGCGGGTTCCAGAGCTTCCTGGCCAAAATAGTCGCTATCTTCCAGCACACCCAGGGACCGTTCTGCCTGATGAAACGCGCGAATGAGTTGAACGTGTCCGCTGAGAATGATATAAAATGTATCCGATTCGCTGCCCTGCTCGTATACGATCTCATTTCTGGAGAGCACCAGGGTAGGGGTGTGTTCTGCGATTTGCGCCAGTTGATCTGTGTCCAGGCCGTTAAAAAGCGACATCTGGCCGAACAAATCAACGGCTGAAGTTTCGTCACCCATGGGATAAGTATAGCGCTAAATCTGGTAGAATCGTATCTGGCGGATACGCCAATGAGGAGTTGAAAATTGCGAGGAAGAAGCTTTCCTTATTTACGTTGGATTTCGATTGTTTTAATCGTATTGGCCATGCTGTTGTTGATTATCCAACTGGTCACCTACAGCCGGATTCGGTCCAATTTCGCACTGGGCACAGTCATCGCGGGCGTACCGGTGGGTGGCCTGGACCAACAGGAAGCGGCTGAACGGTTGACGCAGGCTTACAGCTTTCCGGTGGAAATCCATTACGGCGACGCCGTAATTCAGATCAAGCCATCGGTGGTCGGTTTTGATCTGGGTTTGGAAACCATGCTGGCCGTGGCGGACCAGCAACGCGTCAACCAGGCCTTCTGGTCAGCTTTCTGGGATTATCTCTGGAACCGCCTGCCCACGCCAAGCGAAGTTCCTCTGCGGGCCACATTCTCTGAAGAACGCTTGCGCGCCTATCTGAAGGATGAAATCGCTTCCCGCTATGACCAGCCGGCCGCTGCGGCGCAGCCCGTGCCCGGCAGCACCAATTTCTCGACCGGCGCCGCCGGGTTGACATTGGATGTCGATCGAGCAGTGACCTTGATCGGCGATGCGTTGCGTTCTCCGGATGCGCGGGTCGTCAATCTGTCGGTTGTCCAGGTGTCCCCGCCGCGGCCGTCGTTCCAGAACCTGCAAATCCTGCTTCAGCAGGTCATCGACGCCTCCAATTTCGATGGCCTGACCGAATTGTACCTGATGGATCTGCAAACCGGTCAGGAGTTGAATTTTGCCTATCAAAACGGCGAGACCGTGACGCCGGGGATTGCCTTTACGGCTGCTTCGACGATGAAGATCCCGATTATGGTCTCGACTTTTAAACGCACAGACGAACCACTGCCTTCGGATTTGGCCGATCTGATGACTTTGATGATCGAACGGTCCGAAAACGATCCGGCTGATCGTTTGATGGAACAGGTAATGGATCCCAACCTGGGCCCGCTCGAACTCACCCAGGATATGGAAGACCTGGGCCTGCCCAACACTTTCCTGGCGGGATATTTCTATGCCGGCGCGCCTCTGCTGCAGCGATTTTCAACGCCGGCCAACCAGCGCACGGATGTGTACACGTCGCCGGACGCTTACAACCAGACCACACCGGCCGAAATGGGCATGCTGCTTTCGGACATCTATCAGTGTTCGCAAACCGGCGGCGGGACTTTCGCGGCGGTTTTCCCGGGGAAGATTTCTCAAAATGAGTGCCGCCAGATGATCAATTACCTGGTGCTGGACAAGATCGGCGTGCTGCTGCAGGCGGGCTTGCCCGAGGGTACTCAATTTGCGCACAAACACGGCTGGGTGACTGACCCAACCGACGGTGTCATTCACACCATCAGCGACGCCGGAATCGTTTACAGTTCAGGCGGAAATTACATCCTGACAGTTTACGTGTATCATCCCACGCAGGTGATCTGGGATCAGGCGAACGTGATGGTGGCTAAATTATCGATGGCGGTCTATAACTATTACAACCTGGCGCCTTAAGGCGTCAGGCGTGGCCCAGGAATGCGTCCTGCAAGCGGTCGGTCAATTGGGACTCGGGAATATGCATGTGGGCGCACAATTCCTTCTGTAGGTTGCGCAGCGGCGCCTGGCAGGCCTGAATTCCGGCGCTGAAGCGACTGTAGCGCCGACTCAAAGCGTTGATGCGTTGGTCCAACGTAACCAGATGGCTGCCTTCCATCAATTTATCGGCCATGAAGACGATCTTTTCCTCCCAGGTGCGCGGAGCAAGTGCCGGATTCAGCAGGTTGGTGAGAAGGTGCCGGCGGGCGATTTCCGCCAGCGCGGGCTGGCCGCGCTCGATCAGGATGTGCGCAGCGGCTTCGCCGTGATTGGTGTGTTTGTCGTGCAACGAACTGACTTTGGCCAGATCGTGTAGCATGGCGCCGCGCTGCGCCAGGAGCGGATTGACCGGCTCGCCGGCGGCGTGCATCCAGACCGCCATCTGGTATGCCGCGGCGGAAACGGCCTGAATGTGTAATTGCAGGCTGGCTGGCGCCTTTTGCTCGGTCAGCCAGGATATGGCCTGCGTCCAACCCGGCAGCCGGGGTTGCGCCAGCGCCGCCGGCAGCGCATCCAGGTGGCGGATTTCCAAGTCATGCAGCGGCATCAGGCCTGGCGCGGCGTCATCGGACGGGTTGTACCACACTGCCAGCCAACCCGCCTGCCAGGCACCGACGATATCACTCGAATAACTGTCACCGACCATGATGAATTCCGCCTCAGGGTTATATTTCCTTTCGATGGAGCGGAAGAATTCGCGCTGCGGTTTCTTGCCGTTGACGATGTGACTTGTAAAGATGTCGCCGATAAATTCAGCCAGGCCAACCCGTTGCAGGGCCGCGCGAACTTTTTCCGGATTCGAGGCAGCGGCATTGGTGGCAACAATCAATTGATTATGCTGCGAGAGCTCCGACAGGGTGGATTGAGCGCCCTCCACAGCGATGACTTCCGGCCAATCGACCATGGGACCGTTGTACTGGGGTAAATCGAGCATCAAAGTGTCCCCCCAATCAAAAGCGATGATGGTCGATGATTTTGTATTTGTATCCAAAATAGCCTCATTTCTAAAAATTATTAAGTAGTAACCGATCGTTGAATTCTACTGCGAAAGATGACCGGAAGCAAAGATGGCGCCAGCAAGTTCAATCCCGCGATGACGGTAAAGGTCCGGCGGTAGCCGAGGAGATCGACCAGAATTCCGCTCAATTCCATTCCGACGGCATTACCCTGATTGGCGACGGCCATGAGAATGGCAAACATGGATGCCGCAACGATGCAAACAGGCTGTAACGCAAAACTCGAGAACGCGGCAATTTTCTCTCCCGTGCAACGATAATGTAAAAGTATAGAAGAGAGCCGCCCTTCCGTCAACGAAGAGGCGATATCCAACGGGATATCGGCCGGCTCCAAACAAGGTATACTTGCCATAACGGTCAGAGTAAAGTATAGTCACGGTTGAAATATTCCAAATTCATAAAAAAGCGTTGAGAACCTATGGAAAAATCGACGGAAAAGTCCCCTGCTGCATCCTGGTTAGACCGTCCTGTTTTTCGAGCACTGCCACAGTTTCGCGTGGAAACCCTGCTCATCGTCTTGATCTTGATCGCGGCGATATTCACGCGCTTTTACAATATCGACCTGCGCGTGATGAGTCATGATGAAACCAATCACGTGCGGCCGGCCTGGGATTACTATCAGGGTCGCGGCTACAATTACGACCCGGTAACGCATGGACCGTTCCAATTCCATGTGCTGGCGGCCTCTTATTTCCTGCTCGGCGACAGTGATTTCAGCGCCCGCGCCCCTTACGCGTTGTTCAGTATTGCCACCATCGCGGTTGGCATGCTGGCCTTCAAACGGTATCTCGGGCAGCGCGGCGCTCTGTTCGCCGGGGCAATGATGCTCATCTCACCCATCCTCCTTTTCTACGGCCGGTACACACGCAATGAAGCCTTCGAGGGCCTGTGGACCGTTCTGATGATCTACGGAATCTTGCGGTATCTGGAAAAAGGGGAGAAATCCGCGCTCATTTTGCTGACGATTGTCTCGGCGTTCCACTTTAGCGATAAGGCCACATCCTATATCTATACGGCTCAGGCGCTGATGTTCCTGGCGCTGTTCTTCCTCGATCAGGTCACGCGCTTGAAATGGCCCGAGGAAGCGACACGAAAACGCTTCATCCTGCTGATGGGGATCATGATTGTGATGGTGGTCGTCGCATTGGGTGCGGGGGTGGCATCTGCGGACGCTTCGACCACACCGTTGCAATCGAATGCGACGACGCCGCAAATCGGTTCGCTCAGCCTGCTGCGCGGACTGGAATACGGCGGACTGGTCCTGGCCCTGGTGGCCGGCCTGGCAGCGGTGGTGACCCTGGTGCGATCCCTGGGTTGGAAGGTCATTCGCAAACAACGTTCCTTCGACCTGATCATGCTGCTGATGGCGCTGGTGATTCCGCTGCTGGCGGCTTTTCCGGTGCGCATGGTGGGCTGGAATCCGCTGGATTATTCCACCTCGGGCATGCTGCATACGGCGCTGTTCCTGGTTCCCATGGTGGCCATCGGCGTGGCGTTGGGATTGTGGTGGCGGCCGCGCATTTATCTCACCTGCCTGGCCATCTTTTCAGCCATTTTCACCGTTCTGTATACTTCGTTCTTCACCAACGGACAGGGCTTTTTCATGGGGCTGATCGCCAGCCTGGGTTACTGGCTCTCCCAACAGGGCGTACAGCGTGGATCACAGCCGTTGTATTACTATGCTTTGATCCAGATTCCCATCTATGAATACTTACCGGCGATCGGCGCCCTGGTGGCGTTGTACTTCGGCTTGCGGTACCGCCGCTTCATGACCTGGGCGGGTTTCTCGCCTGCGCACCAACCGGAGGACGGAACCACTCCGGAGACAAAGATCGTTGAACTGGATGAAGCGAAGGAGCCGTCAGAGATTGAACCGGATGAACCGGCTCTGGCGGAAGCCGAGGATGCCGATAACAATCTCATCGAAGCGATCGAAGAACCTCACGCAGCCCAGCGCGTGCCCGTTCTGGCGCTGCTGCTGTTCTGGACGTTCACCAGCCTGGTCGCTTACAGCCTGGCCGGCGAAAAAATGCCCTGGCTGACGCTGCACATCGCCACGCCGATGATCCTGGCAGCTGGATGGGGTTTTGGTTATCTGGCCGACACCACGGATTGGAAACGGTTTGGCGAACAAAAGGGCTGGTTGGCCCTGCTGCTCTTACCCGTTTTTGTCGCCAGCGCCGCGGGCCTGTTTGCTTCCACGATGGGCGGTCAACTGCCCTTCCAGGGTAAGGAACTGGCCCAGTTGCAGGCTACCAGCGATTTCGTTCTGTCTCTCGCCGGTTTAGTCCTTTCGGGATGGGGGATCGTTCACCTGCTGCGCGATGTTCACACCGGGCAACTGCTGCGCATTTTTGCCTCGGCATTCCTCGTGCTGCTTTCCGTGCTGACGGCGCGAACGGCTTTCACCGCATCCTATATCAATTACGACCTTCCGACCGAGTTTCTGGTGTACGCCCATGGCGGCAACGGTCCCAAACAAATGCTGGCGCAAATCGAGGAAATTTCCCGGCGTACGACGGACGGCTTGGGCGTTCAGATCGCCTATGACGAGGATGGCATCTATCCCTTCTGGTGGTACCTGCGCGATTACACCAACGTCACGTATTACAAGGATACCCCGACCCGGGATTTGCGCGACAAGGCCATCGTCATCGTCAGCGATAACATGTATTCGCGGGTCGAACCGATTCTCAAGGATAATTTCATCTACTACCAATACCAACGTTTGTGGTGGCCCATGCAGGATTACTTCAACCTGACCTGGGACCGGGTGTGGAGCGCCATATCCAATCCGCAAATGCGCCAGGCGCTCTTCGATATCTGGTTGAACCGGGATTATACAAAGTACGCGGAACTGGAAGGCCGCACCGACCTGACCCTGGAAAACTGGTATCCCTCGGCCGGCATTCGCCTGTATATCCGCAAGGATATCGTTTCGCAGATCTGGAACTACGGCGCCGCGCCGGTCGCGCCGGTGACTGAAGTCGATCCTTACGAAAGTGGAAAGATCAGTCTGTCGGCGGATCTGTCTTTCGGTACGCCGGGTTCAGCAGAGGGTCAGCTCAACACCCCGCGCGGTCTGGCCGTGGCAGCCGACGGTACGATCTATGTGGCCGATTCGCACAACAACCGCATCGAGCACTTCTCAGCGGACGGGCAGTTACTGCAGCAGTGGGGCGGCTTCACGGATATCAGCCAGAGCGGCGGCACTGACGGCATGTTCTACGAGCCGTGGGGCGTCGCGGTTGGCCCGGATGGCTCGGTATATGTGACCGATACCTGGAACCACCGCGTCCAGAAGTTCACCGCGGACGGGAAATTCATCACCAAGTGGGGCTACTTCGGCACCGCCGAGACCCCGGACGCTTTCTGGGGGCCGCGCGGCATTGCCGTCGACAGCCAGGGGCGGGTTTATGTGGCCGATACCGGCAATAAACGCATTTCCGTGTTTACCTCGGACGGTAAATCCATCACTCAATTCGGCGGGCAGGGTTTCGAAGCCGGAAAATTCGACGAGCCGGTGGGTGTGGCCGTCGATTCGCAAGGCCTGGTTTATGTGACGGATACCTGGAATCAACGCATTCAGGTGTTCTCGCCGACCCCGACCGGCGATGTGTTCGTACCGCTCCTGCAGTGGGATGTCTCGGCCTGGTACGGTGAATCGTTGGATAACAAGCCCTTCATTGCCGTCAGCCCGGATGGCAATGTGTTCGTCAACGATCCGGAAGGTTATCGAATCCTGGAATTCAAGACGGACGGCACCTTCGTTCGCACCTGGGGCGACCCGGGCGCCGGAGCGGGCGGTTTTGGCATGCCGGCCGGCGTGGCGCTCGATTCGGAAGGACATGTGTGGGTGAGCGACGCCATCAACAACAGCATTTTGCGCTTCACCCTGCCCTGAGAATCGGACTTTGGAGATAAGAACAAGCGGCGCCGGAATTGTTCCGGCGCCGCTTTTCGATGGGATTGCAATGGAACCCGGGATTATTTGACTTCGTCCCGGAAGATCGCGCTGAGCACCCAACTGACAATGCTGACGATCAGCGCGCCGAAAAATGCCGGAAGGAAACCGTCGACCGTGAAGCCGACGCCGAATTGAGTCCCGATCCAGCCGGCCAGGAAGAACAGCAGGGTATTGATCAACAGTGTCCCCAGGCCCAATGTCAGCACGAGCAGCGGACAGCTTGCCACGATCAACAGGGGTTTGATCACAGCATTGATTACGCCAAAGATCAAAGCCAGCCACAGGTAGTCATACCAGTTCTGGCTGGTGGGGGTGATGCCATAATTGCGCATCAAGGCGATTGCCGCATATAAAGCAACGGCGTTGATAATCAAGCGAAGCAGGAATCTGCGCATCGGAACACTCCTTTTCTAGAGTATACGAAAAAAGGAGAAAAGTGTTTCAACCATTTCGGGCGGGGTTCGAAAAAGATGTTTCCATCCAGATCAATGTGTTGTGCGCTTTAAAACCGGCAGCTTCGAGGCCCTTGACCGCAAATCCGGCCGGAAAGTTGATCGTCACTGTTCGGTGCGGCGGCAGGATACGCCGGGCGTGGGTCAGGAGCGCCTGCGCAGCCAGGTCCTCTTCCAACGGATTGGTCGCCAGCCAGATGACGTCTGTAACCACATTGCCCGGTTCCCAGGCAGCGGCGCCCAGAAAACGATCGTCCAACCACGCGCTCCATTGATTCATGCGTTCGCCGTTCATCCAGCGCATGAATTCGCGCCAAAAACCGGGTTGCAGACGGTTGATTTGAAATGGCAAATTCCAACTGATCTCGGGTGGATAAATTTCCTGCAGCCAGCGGAATTGAAAATGCCAATCGTTCATCGTGCGCCGGCGGATAGTCACCCGGGGTGTCAGCGGCGGTATCGGCTGGCCGGATGAATCGAAAGTCCAGTTGGTGCGGCGGGCGCGTTCGATGAAACCCAGGGACAGATAGAGCTGGGTAGCCCCAGGATTGTCATCGCGCACCTGCAGCCAGGTCGCGGATGCGCCGTGCTCGCGGGCGTGGTTGATGCCCTGCTGAGTCAACTGGCGGGCAATTCCGCGCCGCCGGTAATCGGGATGTACCGCCACATTGGCGATCATATAGACCACCTTGCTGCCTTTAAAATAGGGGATCAACGTCAGATTGCCGACGATGTGGTCGCTTTCGGTCCAGACGTAGCCCTGAATGGGTACGACGAACCGCCTCGCGGCCGGAATGGCCAGCCCAATTCCGCGATTCTCCATTGCCATGCGCCGAATCTGGCGAATATATTCACGCCCATCCGCATCCATCGTGCTGGCGAAGCATAACTCGATCAAGTCCGCGATTTCAGGCAGGTCCTTGCGAACATCCACCGGGCGAAGGTGAGTGGCATGGGTGGTAATGGAGGTGGACATGGCTGTATTTTAGCACCACACAGAATGGGATGTAAACACGCTTCGGCACCGGAAGCGGATTTGTTGAAGGATCGAGGGTGGTCATTTCCGGTTTTCGGCTTGCAATCCTGCCTCTTCTGGATACAATCAGGTCAGAACTGAGCGCTGGCCATTCTTATACTTTTCTTACCGGCCTCAGATATACTATTAATATACGGGATGCTATAATCCCTTTGGTTCTTGAATTACAAAGGAAAAAACTCCTATGATGCGATTTGATCGATTTACAGAACGTGCTCAAGAAGCTGCTCAGCGGGCCGCTGAGATTATTCAGCGCTACGGCCACAATCAGATCGATACCGAACATATCCTGCTGGCCTTGATCGAGCAGCCTCAGGGCGTGATTCCGCAGATTTTGGAAATTTTAAAAGTTGATGCGAACGCGTTGGCGGACCGATTGGATTATATTCTGCGCACCAGCCCCAAAGCAAGTATTTTTGGCGGCGGCGCCGGGCAGATTTTTATCACTCCCCGCGTCAAGCGAATCATCGACCAGGCCAATGAAGAAGCCAGCCGGTTGAAGGATGAGTACATCTCCACAGAGCATCTCTTTCTGGCGATCCTGACCGAACGCAACACACCGGCGGCGCGTCTGCTGGAAGGCGCCGGCATCACCCGCGAACGGGTCAACGATGCCATCCTGCAACTGCGTGGCGGGCAGCGCGTCACCGATCCACAGGCTGAAACTCGCTACCGCACCCTGGAGAAATATTCGCGCGATCTGACCACCCAGGCCCGGGAAGGGAAACTCGATCCCGTCATCGGGCGTGAGAAGGAAATCCTGCGCGTCATGCAAATTCTCTCGCGCCGCACCAAGAACAACCCGGTGCTGATCGGGGAAGCCGGCGTGGGCAAGACAGCCATCGTCGAAGGATTGGCCGAAAAAATCGCGGCCAACGATGTTCCGGAGATTTTGGCCGGCAAGCGAGTGGTCTCGCTCGATTTGAGCGCCATGATTGCTGGTTCACGCTTCCGGGGTGAGTTCGAGGAACGCCTGAAGGCAACCATCGAAGAGGTGCAGCGTTCGGAAGGCGAGATCATCCTTTTCATCGATGAACTGCACACCGTCATTGGCGCCGGCGCGGCCCAGGGCGCCATGGATGCGTCCAATATGCTTAAACCGGCCCTGGCGCGGGGTGAATTGCAGTGCATCGGCGCCACCACCCTGGATGAGTTTCACAAGCACATCGAAAAAGATTCGGCGCTGGAGCGGCGTTTCGCCCCGGTTTATGTAGACGAACCCAGCGTCGATGACACCATTCAAATGTTGTTCGGGCTGCGTGACCGCTACGAGGCGCATCATAAAGTGCGCTTTTCGGATAATGCCCTGGTCGCAGCCGCGCGCCTTTCCTCGCGCTATGTCACCGACCGGCACCTGCCGGATAAGGCCATCGACCTCATGGATGAAGCAGCCGCCAAGCTGCGCGTGGCGTTATACTCGCTGCCCGCCGACCTGAAAGAGAAAAAATCCGAGCTGGACCGCCTGACCGCTGAGGAAGAGCAGGCCGGCCTGGAACGCGACTATGAACGGGCCGCCCGCAAAAAGGCCGAACGGATCCGCCTGGAGACGGAATTCAACGAGCAGCGCGACCAGTGGGAAGTCGAGCATAAGCTGGATGAGGTCGTGGATGTGGATGATATCGCCCAGGTGATCGCGCAGTGGACCGGCATCCCGGTCAGCCAAATGATGGAAACCGAGGCCGAAAAACTGTTGCACATGGAAGAGCGCCTGCACGAACGCATCATCGGCCAGGACGAGGCCATTCAGGCCATCTCGGACGCCATTCGCCGGGCCCGCTCGGGTCTCAAAGATCCGCGCCGGCCGATCGGATCGTTCATCTTCATCGGACCTTCCGGCGTTGGAAAGACCGAGCTTGCCAAGGCGCTGGCTGAATTCCTTTTCGACGATGAGGATGCCCTGGTGCGCTTGGATATGAGTGAATACCGCGAGCAGCACACTGCTTCGCGCCTGTTCGGCGCGCCTCCGGGCTACGTTGGATATGAGGAAGGCGGGCAGTTGACGGAAGCCGTACGCCGACGCCCCTACCGCGTCATCCTGTTCGATGAAATCGAAAAGGCGCATCCCGAAGTGTGGAACGCCCTGCTCCAGATCCTCGACGACGGTCGCCTGACCGACGGGCAGGGCCGCCTGGTGGATTTCCGCAATACGGTGCTCATCATGACCAGCAACCTGGGAACGGAATACGTCCATAAGGGCGGAACACTGGGTTTCCTGCAGACTTCGGATAATGCCGAAGACCGCCAGACGCAGGATAAAATCGACAAGGCCCTCAAGACCACCTTCCGGCCGGAGTTCCTGAACCGCATCGACGAAATTATCATGTTCTCGCCGCTCAGCCTGGAGCAAATGGGCGCGATCGTCACTTTGCAGATGAAGGAAATTCACCAGCGCCTGGAAGAACACGGTTTGGATGTGAGTCTTTCGGATGCCGCCCGGGATTGGCTGGCAGCGGTGGGGTACGACCCGGCCTTTGGCGCCCGGCCGCTGCGCCGCGCGCTGCAGAAGCATGTCGAAAGCCCGCTTTCCATCAGCCTGCTGTCAGGGCAATTTGCCGAGGGAGACCACGTGCTGGTCGACCTTGATAAGGAAACCAACCAGTTGTTCTTCACCAAACTGGATGCGAAAGTCGAAGCCGTGGCTGAAGAAGCCAAATAACCTGCAAGATCGAATCAATGACAGCGGAGGAACCCCCTCCGCTGTTTTTATTACCGTTTGACAGCATGCGCGGGTGTAGTTTATACTTGCAAAATCTTGACGTTTGGGCAGTACATTTTCCATTGAATAAAAACCCGGAGGGGATATTTTGAAAAAGGCGTTAATCACCGGTATCACCGGTCAAGACGGCTCGTATTTAGCCGAGCTGTTGCTTTCGAAGGGCTATGAAGTCCACGGCCTGATCCGCCGCGCCAGCACGTTCAATACGCGGCGCATCGATCACATCTATCACGACCCGCACGCCAACGGCGAACCGGTGCACCTGTATCTGCATTATGGCGATGTCGCGACCGCCGACAGCCTGCTGGACGTGATCTACAATATTCGTCCCGAAGAAATCTATCACCTGGCGGCGCAAAGCCACGTACGCGTCAGCTTCGATATGCCGGAATATACCGGTGACGTCACCGGCCTGGGCACCATCCGCATCCTCGAGGCCATTCGCAAGGCGAAGCTGGAAACCCGCTTCTATCAGGCATCCTCGAGTGAAATGTTCGGCGGCGCCAAGCCTCCGCAAAATGAGGATACCCCGTTCGAGCCACGCAGTCCTTACGCAGCCGCCAAAGTCTATTCCTACTGGGTGACGCGCAATTACCGCGAAGGCTATCACCTGTTCACCTCCAACGGAATTCTATTCAATCATGAGTCCCCACGCCGCGGCGAAACTTTCGTCACCCGCAAGATCACCCGCGCCCTGGCCGCCATCCTCGCCGGCACCCAAAAGACGCTCTATCTGGGCAATCTCGATTCACGCCGTGACTGGGGTTATGCGCCGGAGTACGTCGAAGCGATGTGGCGGATTTTGCAGCAGGATACCGCGGACGATTACGTCATCGGAACCGGCGAATCTCATTCGGTGCGCGAATTCTTGGATGAGGCGTTTGGCTACGTCGGCCTGGACTGGAATCAATATGTCAAGATCGATCCGCGCTATTTCCGCCCCACCGAAGTCAATTATTTACTTGCCGATCCGAGCCGCTCTCAGCAGAAATTAAATTGGAAGCCCAGCGTCCATTTTCACGAGTTGGTGCGAATCATGGTCGACGCCGACCTGGAACTGGTCGGACGAAAATCGCCCGGCGAGGGCCGCAAGATTCTCGAGGAACGCTTCGGTGGCTGGCACCGCTGGGATTCGCAAGTCGTCAGCATGGAGCGCTGAGACCATGGGCCTGCTGGCAGAAGAACAGACCCCGGCAGTACTGTTCGTCTGCACGGCCAATATTTGCCGCTCTCCAATGGCCGCGGCCCTTTTCCGATCGATTCTGAAGGAAAATGGCGTTGATCCAACTTTCTGGCGAATCGAATCAGCCGGCACCTGGGCGACAAAGGGGCGCCCGGCCGCGCCCGAGGTGGTCGCGCTTCTGGCAGCCCGCGGTATGAATCTCAAGGCTCACCGCTCGCGCATGCTGGACCAGGAAATGATCAAGCGTTTCGACCTGGTGATCACCATGGAAACCGGGCACAAAGAGGCCCTGCAGGCTGAGTTTCGACCCTCTCGGGAACGAATATATACTCTGGCAGAGTTGGCCGGTGAGAACGGTTCCGTTGAGGATCCCATGGGCGGCCCGCCCGAAGCCTATACCGATGCAGCGAACGAAATCGAACGCCTGCTGCGGTTGGGCCTGGCGGAAATCATATCCAAGACAAAATGACATTGAGGCGCCGCAAGGCGCCTTTTGTGTCGAAATTGAGTTCTATTTTTTAAGGTTGGGCTCTTGCATTAATAGAACAAAATACCTATAATGGATGCAATCAAGTCATTTGAAGGCATTGACCGTGAACAGCATCCAAAAAGTGATTTTTCCAGCCATCCTGATCAGTTCCCTGATTTTAGTGGGAATTACGCGCCTGATTGCCAGCCCGCAAATCACCGTGATGGCCGCTACGGAACCCCCGACACAAGCCCCGGTTGCGGAGACGGTCAACGATCCAGAAACGACCCCGGCGGTCGAGGACGCCTCTCTCAGCGCAGAGTCAGCCGCTTTGGTTGAAAACGCCGGTGGGCAGGGCGATTCTTCACAGGGAAACTGTTCCATTCCGCAGCGCTATCCCGACAGCATCCGCCAGTGGTGCGGATGGATCGAGAAGTACGCATCCGAGGTCGGCCTGGAACCCCGCCTGGTGGCAGCGGTGATCCTGCAGGAAAGCGGTGGGAGCGCGGACGCCTATTCTCATAGCGGCGCGGTGGGCCTGATGCAGGTCATGCCGCGGGACGGCCTGGCTGCTGATTTCATGTGCAGCGGGCGGCCGTGTTTTTCATCGCGGCCATCGATGGATGAGCTGTTCGACCCGGAGTACAACATCTCCTATGGCACGCGCATGCTGGCGGCGTTGGTTTCCAAACAGGGGGATGTGCGTGAGGCGCTGCGGGCGTACGGGCCGATGGATATCGGCTACCGCTACGCGGATCTGGTCTTGTCGATCTATGAGAATTACCAATAAAGAGTGACCCAGTCTGGGTTCTGCCCTGCGGATCACAATCGATTCCAGGGCCTCAACTGAAAAGGACGGCCGGTATCGGGACCGGCCGTCCGCTATTAAACAGTTGATTTTTCTATTTGGCCTGTATCGTCAATTCCAGATCTTTGATGATCGTCCTGGCGGCCAGGTCGCAAACCAAGCCGCGATACCCCGCCAGGGAAATCAGGCCAAAGGATTGATCCCTCTGGACGACCTCGCCATCAGCGTGAATGGCGGGTTGTTCACCATCGTTGCGAAGCATAACTGTCTTCGGACCGTCCAATGAAGTCAGGGTCTCGAAGTTTGAGAAAGCATACTGGATCGTCAGGCTTGATTTTGCAAAAAACGGCGTCCAGAAATATCGATTCCCGGTCACGCCCACCAGCAGGATGGGATATGGCCCATTCTGGGGCATGCTTTCCATCAAAATCGGGGAGAAATATTCCGAATCTTTAGCCTTTTGATAAATCGCTTCCGCCATTGTGCGCGTCAAAGGATCGTTTTGAGCCGGTACGATGTAGAGGGCGGTTCCCCAGGGCTGGTAATCTGCAGGAATTTGTGTATTGGCCCGGGATGAGTTGGTGTCGGTGTTCGTCACGGATTTGGCCAGATGGAAATCCATGAAAACAAAGGCAAGGACGGCGGCTGCAAGGAGCAGAAATATGATTTTCAAACGTTTCGACAAATTCATTGTCCCTCCATGAGGTGTCGTTTGGCTGATTGTACGGGTGCAATATCTTGACCAGAGCGCCGCACAACGGTAGAATAGGGGCTGGTATTGCGGGCGTCGCCAAGTGGTAAGGCATCAGCCTTCCAAGCTGACATTCGCCGGTTCGAATCCGGTCGCCCGCTCTTTTATTTAAAGTTCACGGACTTTCACCGGTCCCCGGAAGGGGATGATATTCGAATCCGGTCGCCCGCTCTTTTATTTTAAAGTTCACGGACCTTCACCGGTCCCCGCAAGGGGATGGTATTCGAAATCGGTCGCCCGCTCTTTTATTTTAAAGTTCACGGACCTTCACCGGTCCCCGCAAGGGGATGGTATTCGAAACCGGTCGCCCGCTCTTTTATTTTAAAGTTCACGGACTTTCACCGGTCCCCGCAAGGGGATGATATTCGAAACCGGTCGCCCGCTCTTTTTCGTTTTACAGGCCAGAAACTTAAGCCGATTTGAAGAGTGGCTTAGAAATAACCATACCAGATCAAGAGTATTCTGGCAATTCCGTTCGGAATGGTTTATTCCTATCCCAAAGATCAGTTTACGAAAGTCATCGATTATTTTTTAATCACCGGAATGGTGATCGTGTAAATTGCCTGGTAGCGCTGGAATGTGATCCCCGGCCCAAAGACGTAAATATAATTTTCAAGGCCGACCGCGGCCGCGCCGATGCCAATGGATTGCAAAGGGTCGTCCAACACGGACCACTCTTCGCGCTGTGGACGGTATTGCACGCCCGGTAAATTGGAATTATCCGAACCAGCACTGCCGCCGAACAGGAAAATGAGATCTCCCAATGCCGTGGCCGCGCTGGCGTAGCGCGCCTGGGGGATGGCGGTGTGTGTTTCCCAGGGATCTTCGTCGTCGAGATCGCGTTGCGGGTAATACGCCAGAACCTTGTCCAGTGGGGTGGTCCCATCGCTGGTGCCGCCCAGCAGGTAGATCTTTCCATTCGAACTGACCGCTGCCAGGTCGCCGGCCGGATAGGGCATGCTCGAACCCTGCGTCCAACGGTCTTCCGCCGGATCGTAGATGAATAGATCGTTCCGGTATTCCTGGCCGTCCCAGCCGCCGAAGAGATACAACTTGCCCTCCAGGGAAGTCAGGGCATAAGCAGACCGGGGAGCGGGCAGGGGAGCGGCGTTTTTCCAGGTATTGGAACGTGGGTCGAAGCGCTCCACGACCGCAGAGGATTTGCCGTCCGCGGTCAGCCCACCGGGCACGTAGATCATCTCCCCCAGCAGAGCCGCCTGCACTTCACTGACCGGTGTGGGTTTGGCGGCCAGCGTACTCCATTTTTGAGCGACCGTATCGTAAGAATATACCGCGCCGGAGGGAGTGGAATCGACTCGACCCGCAATCAGGTACAGATTGGTCTCATAGACCGTCGCAGCAGCGTAATCGAGTGGTTGCGGCAGGGCAGTCAGGATTTCCCAGCGGTTCAAGGGCTGGCTGGCGGTAGACGCCATGACCGGATTCAGAGGAGTGGGCGTCAAAAAGAGCGGCAGCCCGAGTGCGCGTCCGCCGAACACGACCATTGCGAATATGGCAACCAGTGTAAGTGTGATCAAACCCGCCCAGCGCAGCCGGCGCGTCCAGGGCAGGGCCGCGTTTTCTTCAGCAGGCAGGCTGATCGCATCCTCTGGCGCGGGCTGCAATTCTTCCGGTGTAATCGGAGTTGCCGCGGGGGATTCGATCAACCCGACACGCAGGGCATACAAGGTTGCCTCGGTGCGTGAAACCACACCGATTTTCGCAAAGATATTGCGCAGGTGTACTTTGACGGTATTGGGACTGATCACCAGTGTCTGGGCGATTTCTTTATTGCTTGCCCCCGTTGCGACCAGCCGCAGGATATCGCGTTCACGCTCGCTCAGTCCGTTTTCCTCGGCCATGTCCTGATTATAATCCATGCCTGTCCCGGGTGGAGATAACCTGAGGGTGGTTTGGGTGTGATATAATCGGGCGAGAATAATCTTGAATCGATGGGCCTGTAGCTCAATGGCAGAGCAGGCGGCTCATAACCGCTTGGTTGATGGTTCGAATCCATCCGGGCCCACAAGAAGAAAAGTCTGTAAAATTTAAGCGGATAATATTCCATTCAGTCGCTTGGTTGACCCATAGGGCTTTAGTTCGAATCCATCCGGGCCCACAAGAAAAAACAACTGGTAACTTTATCTGCTCATATTCTGATAAGTCGCTTGGTTGACCCATAGGGCTTTGGTTCGAATCCATCCGGGCCCACAAGAAAAAAACAACTGGTAACTTTATCTGCTCATATTCTACTAAGTCGCTTGGTTGACCCATAGGGCTTTGGTTCGAATCCATCCGGGCCCACAAGAGAAAGCGTCTTGGAGTTCAACCGGCTCATATTCCATTCTCGATCATCAAGTTCACATGGGTCTCGAAAAAAAGAACGAGCAGACCTATAATTTAGGTTATGAAACCGATCATGAAATTCAAAGCAATCGTTTTCTGGATGTGCGGGCTGGTGGTGCTGTCCGCCTGCCAGAGCGCTGCAAATCCACCTGCCGGCCCCACCGAAGCGGCCATCGCCCCGACCGGGATGACAACAACGGTTATCCCCGGCCCGACCCCGACGGTTGCTGCGGCGGATCTGAGCAACCCGTTTGTGTATTGCGCCAGCGTCGGCACGATCGACCAGCCGGACGGTCGTTACACCGGCGAGGCCAAGCCAAAGGCCGTCATCGAGGGTCTGATGAAGGCATCCGGAGCGTCTGCGGAGATCCCGCTGGACGTATTCAGCCAGGGTTCGGTCTGGCGTTGCATGGACGGCAAGGTGTATGGCTGTTTCGTCGGCGCGAATCTGCCCTGTGACAGTAAAGCGGATACCAGCAAAGAGTCCACGCCCGATATGGATGCATACTGCAAGTCCAATCCATCCGCCGAGTTCATACCGGCTGCGGTTACCGGCCACGCCACGATCTACGAGTGGAAGTGCCAGGCTGGCAAAGCCGTCGCCGGCAATCAGACTTTTCAGGTTGACGCGCAGGGCTACATCAGCGAGATATGGTACGTCGTCGAGCCTTGAAAATCGACTTTTTCGGGTGAAAATTTCGTATCTACGTTTTCAAGGGCTGCCCATTGCTAATTTGGTCAGCCCTTTTACGATCCGACCTGCCTGGCTGAAAAACAAGGAGGTTGCTTTATCGAAAGAATATCGGATAATGAAACCAGGACGGAAGAAAGCCCGTTCTTTCGAGTCGTTTGAAAGGCTGTATTCGTGAAAGGAGTTGGCCATGTCTGTCGCGCGTGTGACCGAAATCAAGTCCTCTTCCACCAAGAGCTTCGATGACGCCATCCATGAGGGCATCGCCCGGGTTACCAAGACCCTCAAGAACGTCAAATCCGCCTGGATCGAGAATCAAGAAGTCTTCATCGATGAGGACGGAAAAATCGTCGAATACCGTGTCCAGATGAAGGTGACCTTTATTCTGATGGATTGAGGGATGAACCGCATTGCCGGATCTTCGATCACCTCCGCTTCACGGCGGAGGTTTTCATATCCTGGATATCCTGTTGATCTTGTTCATTTTTCTCAACTCTTGCATGGCAGATTCTCCGTGTGGTCCGTGTTTCTGTGGAGAACCCTCTCCTATTTTTTTATCAAAGACTCTTCTCCGTGTATTCTGTGTCTCTGTGGTTATCTTTCTTCCGAGAACGGACCTATCCTCCAGGAAATCCGTGTTAAGATAATGCCAGTCGATCCAAACATCGAACTTCACGTAAGTGTCAGAGCGAAAGGACATCCATGACGATCGATCGGTTATTCCTACCCATTCCACGGCGTGTCGAAAATCGCGCCGGGTTCTTTACCTTGCCCTCCGCGGCCTTCATCGTCCTGCAGGGTGATCCCCGGACCCTGCTGCCGGCCGGCCGGAGGTTCCAGATTGCGTTGGAGCATCAATTCGGTTTGCGCTGGCAGATTTCGGCATCGCCCTGTGTGCCGGCCCCGGCCCAGGGTCTCTTACTGCGCATAGCCAATGATGTCGTCCATCCGCAGGGCTACCGGTTGGAAATTTCCGGGCAGGGATTGTCCATCACGGCTGCCGACGCCGCCGGTGCTTTCTATGGCGTCTGCACGCTCATCCAATGGCTGGCGCAGCAGCCTGCTCTCCAGGTCGAATGCCTGTCTGTCGAGGACTGGCCCGATTTTCCGGCGCGGGGCGTGATGCTGGATATCAGCCGGGATCGCGTGCCGACCATGCAAACGCTCTATGAACTGGTGGATCGCCTGGCCGGTTGGAAGGTCAACCAGCTCCAGCTTTATATGGAACACACCTTTGCCTATCAGGCCCATCCGGAGGTCTGGAGCGAAGCCTCGCCGATGACGGCGGAGGAGATTCTCGACCTGGATGCTTACTGCCGGGAGCGTTTCATCGAGCTGGTGCCGAACCAGAATTCGTTCGGGCACATGGAACGCTGGCTCAAGCATCCCCGTTATGCTGCGCTGGCAGAAATTCAGGGCGAATTCTCCACGCCGTGGGGCAAACACCATGGGCCGTTCAGTCTGGCGCCGGCCGATCCGGGCTCGTTCGAATTGGTGAGCGGGCTGTACGATGAACTGCTGCCGCATTTTACCAGCCGCATGGTCAATGTGGGCTGCGACGAGACTTTCGACCTGGGGCAGGGGCGCAGCCGTGAATTATGCGCGCAATCCGGCGTCGGGCGCGTCTACCTGAAATATCTGAACCGAATTCTGGCGGAGATCCAGCGCCGCGGGCGGCTACCGCAATTCTGGGGGGATATCATCATCAAGCACCCCGATCTGGTGCCGGAACTGCCAAAGGGTGCGATCGCGCTGGAATGGGGTTATGAGGCCAGCCATCCCTTCGACGAACACGGCGCACAATTCGAGGCCGCCGGGGTGCCGTTCTACGTCTGTCCGGGTACTTCCAGTTGGAACAGCCTGGCGGGACGCACCGACAACGCCCTGGGCAACCTGGTCAATGCGGCCGAAAACGGCCTGAAGCATGGCGCCAGCGGTTATCTGAACACGGATTGGGGCGACAATGGCCACTGGCAGGTGCCCCCGGTGAGCTGGTTGGGGCTGGCTGCCGGCGCGGCCTTCGGCTGGTGCCTGAAGAGCAATGCCGATCTGGCCGTGCCCCAGACGGTCAGTCGATTTGCCTTCGACGACCCCAGCGAAAGCATGGGCAGGCTGGCGTTCGAACTGGGAAATGTCTATCGCGCGGCCGGGTTCGAACCGCCGAATTCCTCACTCCTGTATCACCTGATTCAGGCCGAGCCGGAGCAGGTCAGCCAGGCGCCGTTCGTGACCGAACCGGGCCTGCGCAGCGCGCTGCAGGCCATCGACGCCACCATGCCGGCGCTGGCCGGTGAACACATGACCCGGCCGGATGCAGCCTTGATCCGGCGCGAATACGAGAACACGGCCCGGCTGATGCGGTATGCCTGCCGGCGCGGGCTGGGGCTTGTGGCCGGGAAAGACCCGGACCGCGACCCGGCATTACACGCCGAACTGGCGGCTTTCCTGGAAGAATACCGGGCGTTGTGGCTGGAGCGGTCGCGCCCGGGCGGCTTGAAAGACAGCGTCCGGCGCTTCGAACAGTTGTTGAGCCGCGCATAACGCGCGTCTCTGGTATTTCTTTTGCGAGGCGGTTTTATGAAGTATATCGATATATCCGTTAGCATCCGGCCGGACCTTCCAGTTTGGAAGGGTGACCCGGCGGTCTCCATTCTGCGTGAGTCCAGCATCGCCGGCGGCGACGCGGCCAATATCACCCACTTGAATATGGGTGCGCACACGGGCACGCACGTCGACGCGCCGCTGCATTTTCTGGACGGCCGGCGCGGTGTCGACCGGTTGGACCTGGATGTTCTGGTCGGGCCGGCCTGGGTAGCCGAATTTGGCTCGACCCACGAGATCACTGCCGCGGATTTTGAAAAAGCCGAAATCCCGGTTGGAACTGCGCGCCTGATTCTGAAGACGCGCAATTCACGCCTGTGGAGTGAGAAACCAACCGTCTTCGACGAAGATTTCATCGGCATCTCCCTCGATGGGGCGGAGTGGCTGGTGCAGCGCGGGGTCAGGCTGGTCGGCATCGATTACCTGGGCGTCGAACGCAGCGATAGCGTCTCACGCGGCGCGCCGGTTCACAAGCGGTTGTTGAGCGCCGAGATCATCCTGGTCGAGGGGCTCGACCTGAGTGAGGTTCAGCCGGGCGCGTACGGGTTGATGTGTCTGCCGGTCAAGATCCGCGACGCGGACGGCGCTCCGTGCCGGGCGATCCTTACCCGGGACTGAGTTCAGCCCAACTCATCGAGTTCAGCACTCAAAACCGGGAGGAGCTTAATCTCATCCCGGTTTAATATTTTTGGTATATTGACAGTATTACGTAATACTGTATAATAATAGCAAACCAGATGGATCGAAATGGAGTGCACATGAAATTGCAGAATCAAGACGAAGAAGGCATGTTGATCGGCGATCTGGCGCGGCGGGCGAACGTTTCGGTGCGCACCATCCGGTTCTACATCGCTGAAGGCCTGCTGCCCGCACCGCAGGCGCGCGGGCGATTTGCAACCTATGGCGAGGATGCCCTGCTACGCCTGAATGTGATCCGCCGCCTGAAAGAAACCTTCCTTCCCCTTCGTGAAATCCGCGAACGCCTGACGGGCCTGAGTACCGCCGACGTGCAGCGCTTGCTGACCGAACTGGAGCAAAACTCTCCGGCGGCGCAAAGCTCGCGTTCTTCAGCGCTGGACTACATCGATCAGATCACCGCGCACAGGGAGGCGTCCCGCCAGGTTTCGCCCGAGACGACCCACCAATTCAGCGCGTCGCCCGAACACCTGACCGCGGCGCCGAAACCGCAGCCGCATCTCAGCCAGCCAGCCGAGCACTGGCGCCACTACCGTCTGGCGCCGGGCGTCATCCTGTTGGCCAGCGATTCATTGGATGATGTCAATGAAAAAAGAGTAAAGGAATTGCTCCAATTTGCCGGATCGTTATTCTCGTCTCAAGGGGTGAAATATGTCTGAAGCAGCAATCGAGTTCGATGTGAAATGCGATGCGGCGGTGATTGCCAAAACCGTCCCAACGCAACGCCTGATCGAGATCAATTTGCGCGCGCCGCAAGGTTCCCGCCGTGAAACTCGCCCCGACTTCAACCTGGCGCTGGTCCTGGATGTCAGCGGTTCGATGTCGGGCGATAAACTGGCGTATACCAAACAGGCCACTGCCTATCTCCTCGACCAACTGCGCGAGCGGGACCGGGCTGCGCTGGTTGTATACGACACGAATGTGCGGGTTGTGTCTGAAATGCAGCCGGTTTCCCCGGAGCAACGCGCCGCCATGCTGCGCCGGATCGACGACTTGCAAGCCGGATCAATGACCAACCTCTCGGGAGGCTGGCTGGAAGGCTGCCGTCAGGTCGGGCTGGTGCAGACGACCGGCGCGGTCAACCGGGCCTTGCTGCTCAGCGACGGTCTGGCCAACGTCGGGATTACCGATCGGGAAGAGCTGGGTGAGCATGCCCGCCAGTTAAGCCAACGCGGCGTTTCGACTTCCACGTTCGGCGCCGGCAGCGATTACGACGAACACCTGCTCGAAGTGATGGCCAACCAGGGAAGTGGCAATTACTACTATATCGACCATCCTGAATCGATCCCGGAAATTTTCCGGCGCGAGCTGGAAGAAATCGCTGCCATCACGTTACAGGACATTACCCTGATCATCGACGTTCCGCCGCATACCGCCATCCAAATACCCGGGGAATGGCGCACCCGGCAGGCGGACGGCCGCCTTCAGGTCTCCATCGGCGATCTGGCATCCGAACAGCAACGCCGGTTGTACCTCGAAGTGCTGGCGCCGCCGTCGGAGGCGGACGCATTGGAGATTCACCTCCTGTTCCACGCCCAGACACCGGAGGGCCGGGAGATCCAGCGGGAGAGTACGGTCCGGTTTGAATATCGATCGGCAGACGAAGCAAACGAAATCCTTCGCGACGCGGGGCTGTTGGACCGCTACTACCGCGTTTCCACGGCGCAGGTGGCTTCGCAGGCATTGCGCCTGGAACGGGAAGGCCGCCGCCAGGAAGCTGACCGGTTGCTGGAGCACCAACTGGCCGCCGCCATGCCTTATATGGACGAAAACACCGCCCGGGATTATCGATCCTTGCGCGAGCGCGTCAAACGCGGTTTGGACCAGACGGAACGCAAGCAGGCATCCATGGAACAATATCGCATCAAACGCAGTAAAGATAAGGACCAAAACAGCTAGAAGCGACGGGCGGATCAACTCCGCCCGTCCGTTGTTCTTTCATAAGCCGTGCCTTATTCTTCTGGTATGATTGGAGGCCATAAACCCGGGTTTCGAGGTACATTCATGCCCGTCGATTTGAGTTCGATCCATCATGACGGCTCCGGCCGGTATGTCAAAACGCTGGCCAACCCATCCATTCACCTCGGCGATAACGTTCAGCTTCGCATTCGCGCCGGTCTGGATACGCCGGTGGATCGTGTCTTTGTATATACCTGCCCGGACGGCGAGGGGCGCTACGATGAGATGCAGCCCGAACCGGGCGGCCGGGCCTGCCGCTGGTGGAGCATCCAGATTCCCATTTCCATGCCGCAGACCGGATATCGCTTCCTGATTCTGGTTGGCGGCATTCCTTACTGGTACAACGCTTCCGGCCTGCACGATTTCACCGTAACCGACAGCGACGATTTCCGGCTGCTGGCCGATTACCAGTCCCCGGATTGGGTACGACAGAGCGTTTTTTACCTGGTCTTTCCGGATCGGTTCTGCGACGGCAATTCGGAGAACAACCTTCGAAATGGTGAATTCACCTACCGCGGGGAGACCGCGCGCGCCTGCCGGTGGGGTGAGCCGCCCAGCCCAGGCGGCCTGGCGAAGATGGTCGAATTCTATGGCGGCGACCTCGATGGTGTCCTTTCGAAGCTGGATTACCTGTCCGATCTGGGTGTGAATTCGGTGTATCTGACGCCCATTTTCACTTCCTTCAGCAACCACCGCTACGACGTGGTCGATTATTTCAACGTCGACCCGCACCTGGGCGGAAATTCGGCCCTGATTGCTTTACGCCGCGCCACCGCGGATCGCGGAATGCGGCTTATTTTAGATATCGTTCCCAATCATTGCGGAGTGGCTCATCCCTGGTTTCAACAGGCCCAGGCAGATCCCAATTCGCGGACAGCGGAGTACTTTACTTTCCAAAAACGGCCGGATGAATATGCCTGCTGGCTGGGCGTGAAATCACTGCCCAAGTTGAACTACAACAGCCTTGCGCTGCGACGGGCGATGTATTCAGATCCGGATTCGGTTTTCCGGCACTGGATGAAAGCGCCATATACCATCGATGGCTGGCGGATCGATGTCGCCAACATGCTCGGCCGGCAGGGCGCCAGCCAGTTGGGTATGGAGGTCGGGCGTGGAATTCGCGCGGCGGTCAAGACCGAAAATCCGCAGGCTTACCTGCTGGGTGAAAACTTTTTCGATCCCGCGCTCCAATTACAGGGCGACTTTCTGGACGCGGCGATGAATTACGCCGGTTTTACCACCCCTTTGTGGTTCTGGTTGACAACCTTTCAATTTTCCACCGGAATGAAACGGGAGCTGATCCAGGCGCCGGGCGGGTTTAGCACGCAGGCTCTGGTGGATTCCTGGCAGGCGTATCGATCCAGTATTCCGTGGCAAATCGTAAACCAGCAGTTCAACACCCTGGGCACCCACGATACCCCGCGCATTCAAACGATACTAAAGAATGATCCGGCCCGGGTTCAACTGGCGGTTGCCCTGTTGATGACCACGCCGGGAGTGCCTTGCATTTTCTACGGCGACGAAATTGGATTGAAAGGCGCGGGCCTCGACAGCCGGGTCTGCATGGCCTGGGATGAAAGCTCATGGAATCACGCCTTACTGGAAGATTACCGGCGTTTGATTCACCTGCGCAGAACATCGCCCGCGTTGAGTGAAGGCGGTTTTCAAATCCTGGCGGTGGAAAAAGACAGCTTCGGCTTCCTGCGGGATGCGGACCAGGAGCAGATCATCGTCACGGCCCACCGCGGCGCCAGCCCGCGTCCGGCCGGCAGCCTGGCGGTGGCGCAGGGCGGCATCGAAGATGGGGCGGAATTCGTAGAGTTCTATAACAACCGACACGCCTTGGTTGCTTCGGGCCGGCTTCCCTTACCGGAACAGCCGGCCGGCGCCATGATCTGGATCCGCAAAATCTAATCTTTCCTGGGATGAATCGCCGCCGGAGTGAGTCGATCCGGCGGCTTATACGTTCTTGCGGCGGACGCGCAGCAAAGCGATTTTGGTGGGATGGTTGAAGGGCGCCGGATCGGCCGGCCAACTCCCCTGGTATGTCGCCGGAAAGCCCGTAAAATCCTCGGGCACGGGGATAATCCGTTCCAGCGATAGATAACCATCCCGGCATAATTCTTCCAGATCCTGGAGATAATCCTGGCCGGAAACAAAGAGTGCATTGTTGATGCTCACCAACCAGCCGCCGTCCCGTACCAATGGACGCAGCTTGTTGATGATTCGCCGGCTTTGCCCGACCAGATCAACCTGCCCTTTGGCGGTGCTCGAAAAGAAAGGCGGGTCGGCAATGACGATATCGAATACCGCGGAACTGCCCTTGAAACCGGCAACGTGCGAGAAAAAATCCCCTGTCTGAATGCGATGGCGATCATTCGTGATTCCGTTGAGGGCGGCGGATCGACTGGCGAGTTCGAGAAAGCGCCGGTTCAAATCGCACTGCACCACCCTGCGCGCCCCGCCGGCTGCGGCGGCAATGCCCAGGCTGCCGGTGTAAGCAAACGTATTCAGGACCTCTTTCCCGGCCGCGTTTTCACGCAGCCAATCCCGCAGCAAGCGTGTGTCCAGGTACAGGCCGGCATCTTGATTGAGGGTGAGATCGAGCGCGTACCAGACCCCATTCTCACACATCTTTTGAGCCGGCCGGGTCCCATAGATCAAAATTCCCCGGCGGTCCGCATCTTTTTTTGAATTGCGGATCTTGAGCACAACCGCCTCGATCCACGGCAGGCGTTGGCATAACCACTCGACCAGCCCCGGCCAGCTTTGTGGGGCCTGGGGGGATACTGAGTAATCGAAGAGGATCAATGTATTGGCATAAAGGTCGATGACCAGGTCCGGACAGCCTTCCGTGAAGCCGTTGAACAGGCGCAAGGCGCCAAGATGTGGTTCGTCCAGCAGCGGCCGCCGACATTTCAGGGCGCGCTCCAATAAGGCAATCCGGGAAGACATTGGCATGGTCAGCATGCCTGGATTATATCTTTTGAACCCCAAAAACGCAGCAGTTGATTTTCCGAAGGAGATTTTGTATAGTGTTAGGAATATGGTGTCTTTGGTCAGGAGGTGCGAGATGACGCAATCTCTGACAATCCATGCATTGCTGCCGGTGCGGCCTGAGATCCTATATCGGATCTGGATGAGCAGCCAACGTCACAGTGAGTTCACCGGCAGCCCGGCCGTGATCGACGATCGGGTAGGGGGAGAATTTTCCGCCTGGAATGGGTATATTACCGGGAAAAATCTGGCGCTTGAACCCGGCCACCGGATATTGCAATCCTGGCGCACAACCGATTTTCCCGAGGACGCGCCTGATTCGGAGCTTGAAATCCTGTTCGAAAGCTACACGGGTGGGACCGTCCTTACTCTGTACCACCGGAGTTTACCGGACGAACAGGTGGATGATTACCGGCTGGGGTGGGAGGAACAATATCTTCAACCGTTAAAGGAATATCTGGAGCGCGCCACCGATGGCGAAGAGATGCACTAGGATGATTCTGGTAATTTAAGACCCAAACCGCCTGCGGGATTTCCACGCGGGCGGCTGGGAATCAGGAGCTTCCCCCGAACCGGGCAATTTAGAAGAGTCTTGCGAATTGCTCTACGATGACAGGATCGTAGTTCTTACCGGCGCAGCGTTTTAACTCCGCGAGCGCCTCCGAATGCGTGCTGGCCGGGCGGTAAACCCGTCCATCCGTCATCGCACCGTAACTATCGACGACCGCCAGAATGCGGGCGCCGATGGGAATTTCTTTGCCTTTCAAGCCGCGCGGATAGCCGGATCCATCGAATTGTTCGTGGTGACAGCGGACCAATTCGGCTACCTCGGTCAGGTCCGACACCATCAAGATGATCTCGGCCCCGATATCCGGATGCTGGCGCATCATCTCCCATTCGTCATCGGAAAGTGGGCCCGGCCGATGAAGGATATCGTCGGATATGCCGATCTTGCCAATGTCGTGTAACAACGCGGCCCAGCGGATATTTTGCACGTCTTTCTCTTCGAGCTTCAGACTTCGCGCCAATTTCTCGGTCAAATCAGTGACCCGTTGGGCATGGCCGCCAGTGTACTGGTCACGGGCTTCGATGGTTTTGGCAAGCGCCAGAACCGTTTCCAAACGGTTTTCAGTCAATTGCGAGAGCAAACTGGCGCGCGAGATGGCGCTGGCAGCCTGATCGGATATCAGGCTGGTGAGATAGAGTTTCTCATCCAGGCTGAGGCCGCTGTTGTTGAAGCGCGCCTGATCGCCCAGCACGAGCAGGCCGATGGGTTCGAGATCGACCCACAGCGGAGCAACCATCAAGGTGTCGATGAAGAAGAGTCCCAACGCCCGGCGTTCCTGGTTCGAAAAACGTGGATCCTGGTAATGGAGCAAACTGGGCAGGCGGGATTGCAGGATTTCCTCATAGATAGCCTGTGAGACCAGCGGTTCCGGTTTCCCGGTGATAATGCTGTTTTGCGGATCGATCTTGGAAGGGAATATGGCCCGGCAGATGAAAGAACCGGTCGAATCCAGAGTCAGGATTTTACAGAAAGTTCCCTGCACCATTTCAGCGGCGGCGCGAACGGTGGATGTAAAGATCAAGTCCAGGGAATTGGTCGCCACCAATCTCCGGCCCAGATCGAGCAACATGCTCATCTTGTCGGAGGGTAGATGGCGGGTGGGTTTGGTATCGCTTTCTATCTGGCCGGCTGAACGGAGGCTGCCTGCCAGAAAGGTTTCAGATTCGGCTTCTTTGGATGAAGCCGATCTCATAAACGAAAGATACCAAGCCGGGGTCGTCATTGTCATTAATCCCTACCTATTAATCGTTATGAAAATGAATAAATCAATCCCCTGTGACAAAAGCCAGATTGCCTCGTACCAGATCGGAACCCTGCGTTAGTTGGCTGGCGAAATCCTCCAGTGAAGATGCGTGAATGGATGCTACCCGACTTTTTTCTTCCTTGGGGAGGTGGAAGGCTTCCCCACCGAAGCCGGAGGCAATGGCCATTCCCGGGTTGCTCAATAAAAGCTGGCGAAAATGCACGTTGATGACAGCGGCCGTCAAGATGCGACTATATTCATTCTGGCGAGAGGCTGCGGAAACGCAGTTTGATTCCTGGAAACCTTTATTCATCGTTTCCTCCTCAAAGAAGACCTGACAGGCGCGTCAGGGTGGATTAAAAATAGGATGAACATCGTCTGGCTTGTGCCTAGCCGTTCATCCTACTGACGGTAACGTCCGGTCGACTCTACCCGGCGCAGGGCCTTCGATAAGCCTCACATCCGGTAGATCGCCACCGCGTGAGAAAAAGGCACCGGTCAATTGACACCCCATAAGGGGCCGGTAGAACCAACAAATTTTCGCAGGGAAATTATCCGCTGATGCCGCCGGGCATTCCCGGGCAGGTTTGGATGATGATCGGGGCCAGAATTCCACCAATGACGAAAAGTGCGAAGCGCAGAACGCGCGGATCTAACTGGCTGAGTGTGTTGATGATTTTGGACATCGCGGAATCTCCTCTTGCAAACTTGTTATTGATGTTGACAGTATGGCAGATGGGAGGCTACAAAAGTGGCTACAAAACATGCTAGAAACACCTTCAGTTTCAATGTTTTTATAATTTTCAAGTCGTTGTAAGGTGTTTGTAAGGTGATGCCTTTTATTATAAATTACCTGCCGGCCAATATCTTTTTGCCAGGTTAATTCTTAATAAACCAGAAGAATTGAGGTTGTCCCGATCATCGGGCAGACCCGCTCCATCCATCGGGAGTGGGTCTGATTAGAAAAAAGATGATATCGAATTCTTATCCGACAGCTCTCGCATCGGGGGGCATTATATGTGGAAATGACTGCCAGGAAATTACCGGATCAATGATTCGTAAAGCTGGCGCGTTTGGAGGGAAGGTTCAGAACCAAATTCCTCGTCCAGAACCGAGCAGCATTCTTCATATTGGCGGGCAATACCCGAACGGTTTCCCATGGCGGCGAAAATTCGCATGGACAGCCGGTATGATTCTTCAGAATGGTCTTCATCGATCAGACGTTTGTTGAACTCAAGCGCCTGTTCGTAGCGGTGTTGCGCCAGATAATGTGTGGAGAGCTTCAGAAGCGCATCATAATACATCTGCTGTAAACGGGTTCGCTCGGGCAATACCCAGGTCTCGTTGATCTCCGGAAGAAAAGGTCCCTGATAAAGCTGTACAGCCGCCTGGTAACGGCTGATCTGTTCTTCTGCATCCAGGGTTTGCCGGGCCAAAGTAATTTCCTTATCGAAGGATTCCGCGTCATATTCGTAATCGATGGTCCGGTTGAACTGGTAATATTCATTTTCGAAAGAGACGGCATCTTTTCCGGCGGCGTGTCGCAGTCGATAGATTGAATTCTTGAAGCGTTGCTTGAGTTCGAGGGGCGTGCAATCCGGCCAAAAGATCGCGCCGACGGTTTCTTTCGTCACACTGGCGGGTTGGGAGAGCAAAAAGAAGAATAGATCACGAGAGGTCTGCCAGACCCAGTCCGAACTTGTCAGGGCGCGGTTGTTGACGATGACTTGAATTTGCCCGAGAGAACGAATGATCATCCGTGGGGGTGAGAGCGGTACTGCGGAGGCAAAGCGGCGCACCAGACGGCGTTGGGTTGGCACATGCTGGTCGAATTGATTCACGGCTTTCCAAAGATCACCCACCAATGAATGCAATCGGGTTTCGGTGTTAATGCGTTTGAGAAGCGGGCCGATCTCCCGGGCCGCGCTGATCAATGGGGTTCGGGCCTCACTATTTTTGAAATGCAATGCGACGTGCTGTAAATGCGGGATCGTCAGATCGAGATCGTTGCACTGGTAAGCTGCAGCGGCAAGAAAAAGGTGCGCGCGCAGCGACTCGACCTGGAGGCCTTCCTGGGAAAAAATGTCCAGCGCGCTGCACAAATATGGAATGGCTTCTTTGCACTTCGAACTGTTCAGCAGGCAGAGGCCTTTTCCCAGGTCCCAGTGGCCTTTTTGGAAACCGCTTTCATCCTGCGTCATCTTCAACCTGCATTGATCCAGGAGCATTTCGGACCGCTGGGAATCGTTCAGATGGTACGCGAGGTGCGCATCGGCCAGATCCAGATATACGGCCAGATTCTGCTCATTGACTTCGATATTAAGCGTTCTGGCGCGAGCATAGGCCTCTGCGGCCTCCTCGAAAGCGTCCAAATCGTGATAAATATCGCCAATCGAAACCAGTTCATAGGCTTCGGCGCGGGGTATGCTGGCCAGGTGCGCGTAATCAATGGCCCGTTCCAGGGTGGTCAGGGCTGATTCATAATTTCCACGCAGGTGTTGGAGCACGCCCAGATTGTTGAGCAGGTTGGATTGCCAGACCGCATTTCCGGCTGATTGCCAGTGTTCGAGTGCCCGAGTATAAGAGGTCTCGGCAGCGGCATATTTACCCAGCGCCATCTGCACCATGCCAATTTCCATCGAGAGAACGGCGATGTTGCGAGAATCGTCTAAATCCTCATAGATGCCCCGTGATTTTTCCAGAGATTGGAGCGACTCAGTTGCCATGCCACCAGCAAAATAATTATCGCCAATCGCTCGCAGGGCTTCAGCCTGCAAATTTAAAAGCTCTGGTATCCCTTCGGTCAAAGAAAGGGCTTCTTGTGCATCTACGAGTGATGCCTGGTTTTGCCCCAACATTCGTTGCGCATTGGAACGCCGAACCAATGTGCGGATGTATTCAGATTTCCAGTTGCTGGTTTTCAAACTCTCCAGCGCGCGTGATAACAGCACCAGACCATCGCGCGGATTCTTCTTCATGATCGCCACAGTGCCCTGCAAGGAGAGTAAAACAGGGTGCTGCTGGATGATACTGACGGGTAAAGCTTCGAGCCAATCGTTAAGCAAAGTCAACTGGCCGCTGGCGACCATTCCTGAGCCCGCTTTTTCGATCAAATCCACCAGGGCGTTCTGATTGCCGGTGTTTTGGAGCAAACGGTACGCGCGTTCCCATTCCGAATGTTCGAGCGCCAGGTCGGCCATGCGGGATTGAATTACCAGCGCTTCGTTCGGGCGGTCGCGTTGAATGCGGGCCTGAAGAAAATCTCGGAAGAGATGGTGATAGCGTAGCCATTGAGTTTCCTGATCCACCGGCAGGATGAACAGATTGCTGCGCAGGGTGTAATCCATCAGGCGCGCCCACGGCACCTGCGTCAGGCCGAGCGTTTTCCCAATGACCTCTTCGCACAACTCTGCGTCGAATTCTCCCAGGAGGGATGTGCGCAGCAGGAATAACTGGACATCCTCGGGCTGTTGTTCCAGTACCTGTTGAGCCAGGTATTCATACAGACCGATTCCCGAAACTCGCGCCGTTCGCAAACGATCTGCCATTCCCTGGCCTGCCATTTGGGCTGAAAGAAGAAGGCCCGTGATCCAGCCTTCGCTCTGGCGGGCAAGTTCTTCAGCCTGTCCATCCGGCAGGGTGAGATGCTGATTTTGCAGGAAAAACCCCTGAATTTCGGCCGGCAAGAATGCCAGTTCTTCGAAGCTGAGGCCGCCGACCTGCGAACGCGCGACCATCAATGGCAGGTCAGGCAGGGTGAGCAGGGTTCGAGAAGCCGTGATGACGTGGCAATTCTCGTCCATATCCTGAAGGAAGCGGTTGATGAACTGATTGACGGGCTTGCTGCTGTCGACCAGGTGGAAATCATCCAGGACCAGAATGAAATGCTCGTCGATGTGCTCGTACGCGTCATTGACAATGGATGCAACCAAAACGTCCAGATTTGGCGCTTCCTGGGCCAAATTCTGAAGGGCCTGCATGGCGGAAACGCCGAAATTGGGAAAACGGACCTGAAGGGAGGAGATGAGGTGCGCCGCGAAACGGAAGAGATCCTGATCGAGCGGATCCAGCGCGAACCAGCACACCGGCCATTCCACCTGATGCGAGAAGTCAATAAGCAGGCTCGTCTTCCCATAGCCGGCCGGCGCGGCAATAATGATCAGACGCCGGTCCATCATATCGGAAAGCGCGTTGACCAGACGGTGGCGGGTTAAAATTTCCGCGCGCCGACTGGGCAAAATGATTTTTGTGCGGATGACAGGAGGAAGTCGTTCCATTGATAAGGACTATTACCGTAGAGGCAGTTGCTTATTTTACTATACCGTAGAGCAGGTACTTTCGCAACCAACGTAGACGCCGGATTTCCACCCCTTTTTTACAAGTTCTGTGCCAGCATCGCAGAAAATTGTAACCAATGCTTGACTTTTTCTTTGAATGTGATAATCTATTTTAAGATTTAGGAATAATTGTATTACACCATCGTTATAGTAAAGTATTACTGTGGGAGCGATGATCCGAAGTACGTATTGGTCGCCAGGCTGGGGAATGAACTGCAGCCAGGTCTTCGGGGAGCAAGGGGCGAAACCGGCCAACAGGCCGGTGTTTGTTTAAACAGGGGGAAACCATTGTTGGCCTGAAGGGCTTCGGGCTTCGCAACGGACAGAATTCATTTTCTTCATTACCGCAATTGTCCATTCATTTGAAAAATGAATATCTCTTCTATTCGATCCTTTTAGCTAGGGGAGCAGGTATGGGCAAAGGCCGCATTTTGGTAATCGATGATGACCCGACATTGAACTCTCTGATCCGTCAGAGCTTTCATGCCAAGGGGTATGAAGTCATCACTGCCCTGAATGGAATGGAAGGACTCAAACTGGCTTACCGGTCCCATCCGGATATCATCCTGCTGGATATCATGATGCCCGATTTGGACGGTTTCGAAACCTGCCGCCGGCTGCGCGAGATTTCCGAGGTCCCGGTATTGATGCTGACGGCGATGGCTTCAGAAGAGGACTTGCTGCGCGGTTTCGATGCCGGCGCGGACGATTACGTTAAAAAACCATTCAGCCTGCGGGAACTCGAAGTTCGCATCACGGCTGTGATGAAACGTTCCGCCAACGGCGAAACGGGCGATATCGCGTATGATGACGGCACGCTGCGAATCGATCTTCAACGCCAGCACGTCTTTCGCGACAACCAGCGCGTGCACGTGACGCCGACCGAGTTCCGCCTGTTGAGCTGCCTGATCCGCCACCGCGGACACGTCGTTTCGCATGAAGACCTGCTGCGGGAAGTATGGGGAGATGGGTACCTGGACGCGGTTCCATCGTTATCGATCTATATCCGTTATCTACGCGAGAAGATCGAGGAAAATCCCAGCGAGCCGCATTACATCATGACCAAATGGGGGGTTGGATATTGGTTTTCTCCAGTTCTAGCTTGAGCAAATCATTTAGGAGATTGTCGGCATAGAAAGCAGGAAGCATTGCTTCATCCTGGATCTGTAAATCACCTCGAACCCGGGAAATCGCTGCCTGACCACGATGGTGAGGTGGCGGGATGGAATTCTGCTTTAAATAGCACGGCCGCCGTCGTATGGATCGACGAGCAGGCTTTCATCCTGAATGCGAATCCACAGGCCATTCAGATCCTGGGTACCGAATTGGTTGGCAGACCTTCAGATCAAATCTTCGAAAATGCAATCCTTCTCAAGACGGAGGTTGCTGCGAACCTGCCGGCAATCGTCACCCTGCGGCGCGCGTTGAAGGGAGAGACCGTAACCGATGAACTCTGGCGGGTACTTTTGCCGGGTGGTGAAGGGTCGGTTTGGCTGGTATCCACCACTCCGGTCATGGATGGCGAAAAGGTGACCGGCGCATCCATCACATGGCGGGATATCACCTCGTGTATTTCCATGCCTGAACAGTTCCAACCTGAGGCACATTGGCTGCGCCTTTTCATGGATGCCGTGCCGGAAGTGATGTACCTTATCGATGAGCACGGCATAATCCTGTCGGGCAACAAAACTGGAGCCATCATCTTGGGCTGCGATCCGGCAGAGTTGGGCGGAAAGAACCTGTTCGATCTGCTTCCATCCGCACCGGCGGCCTTCCAGAAGGAAAAACTCGAAACAGCCCTCCGGGAAGCGCAGCCCATCCGTTTCGAAAATAAAATCCGCGAGCGCTTCTATACTGAATTCCTGTATCCGATTCTGGATTCGAACCGACAGCCAAGATCGGTTGCATTGTTCATGGTCGACATGACCTTGTATCGCCAGATGGAAGTCGATTTACGAGCTTCAGAAGAACGTTACCGCAGCCTGGTGGAAAATATCAGCGATGTGGTTTTCCAACTCGATTCGGCATTCCGATTTACCTACATCAGCCCGGTGATCGAGCAGGTTCTGCACTATAAACCCGAGCATCTGATCGGGCAGGAGATCACCGACTTGATCTATCCGGATGACCAGATGCAGGTCATTTCGGTTCTGGAAAAATGTAAATCAAATAGCCAGCGTTTCGAATTCCGGATGGTCGACCGCCAGCGCCATATTCACATCGTCAGTACAGCCTTTCGGCCCTCGATTAACCACACCACACCGCGGTCGATCACCGGCATTTTATCGGACATCACCGATTACCGCCACGCTGAAGAGGCGTTGCGCTACCGGGAAGAACGATTTCGATCGCTCATCGAGCAAAACCTGGATATCATCCTGATCGTCAATCTGAAAGGCCGGATCGATTACGCCAGTCCCTCGGTCGAGCACGTGCTTGGATATAAGCCCGAAGAACTGGTCGGAAAGCAGGCGATTACTTTTGTGCACGCGGATGATTATGCCAAAGTAGTGCAGGCGGTGAAGTACGGACTGTATACGGCTGATTTCGGCCGATATATCGAGTTTCGCGCGCCAACGAAGAACGGCGATTACCGGATCATTGAAGCCATCGGCCGAAATCTGGTTGACAGTCCGGCCGTGGGTGGGGTGGTAGTGAATGCGCGCGACATCACCGAACGCCGGCTGGCTGAGGACAAGCTCTGGTATTTGAGCACGCACGACACAATGACTGACCTGTACAACCGGGCCTATTTTGGCGAAGAGATGTCGCGTATCGAACGCGGACGGATCTTCCCGATCAGTATCTTCATCGCTGACGTGGATGGCCTGAAAGAAGTCAATGACAACCAGGGACATTCGGCCGGCGATGAACTCCTGCAGCAAACTGCGCTGCTTTTGCGAAACTCCTTCCGATCCGAAGACGTCGTCGCTCGCATTGGCGGGGATGAGTTTGCCGTGCTCCTGCCGGGCGCGGATGAATTCGCGGCTCAAGCCGCCCTGGCGCGCGTCCGTCGAAATTTACAGACGTTCAATGAAACGCACAAAAACACGCCGTTGAGCCTGTCGATGGGTGTGTCGACCGGAGGAAAAGGTCATTCGTTAGGTGAGGTGCTGCGTCTGGCGGATGAGAATATGTACGCGGACAAAATAAGCAAATTGGGCCGCAAGGCACGCGGCACCGGGCCGTTGAGCGGTCAGAGATATTTGCCAGACAAATCGGATTAACTGCTTACCTGATGAAAAATGGAAAAACAAATCAACGTTTCATATCCAAAACGCTGGTAGTAATTCCATGCCATCACTGACGGGACGAGCAAGCTGTATTTCTTACCCTCCGCGGCGGCCGTTTCATGCATGGCCGCCAGCAGCGCCTCGGCGACGCCCCGCCCGCGAAAGGACGGCAGCGTGAACATATCAGAAATATATGCGGCTTCCGGCGCGGTGGTGACCAACAAACCCCAGCCGGCCGCCTGACCGTCCAAAATGGCATAGAAGGCGCGCACGTGCGGGTTGCTGAGCACGGCGTCGGGTATGGGTTGGAAGTATTGGTGTGAAAAATTGACGAAATCGACCTGACTTTGTTCTACAATCAGGTTTACAGGAATTCCGCGATCTGGCAGGGGGGCCGGTAGCTGTAGCCCACGGACGACATTCGTAAATGCGTAACGAAAACCGGCCGCCTCGAAGCGTTTCTCGATTTCCTGGGTCTCTTCCTCGGCGTGGAAAATGTTGAGAACGTAATGTTCCCGGGGCGGCAGAGAGAGTCTGGCTTTCTTTTGAAAGACTTGATCTGGATTGGATTCCAGGGAAAATATTTCGATATTTTCCAGTTTGGCCGGAAAATTCGCGCCATATTGCAGTGAGTTCAAATCATCCGCCGAACCGGTCTGGCAACCATAAAGGGTTGTATATGCGTCGATATAGGATTGGATAAAAGCCCGGGCTGCCCAATCGTCTCGCATGCCATTCCTCCAGGTTACCGGGTGATGAAACACCGTAGAATCATTATAGCAAATTGCCTTCTTTTCCGAGTGCAATTTGCCAGGAATTCTCAACAGGAATGGAATCTTGTTTGAATTTCGCCAGCCACATTACGAGGATCTTCCAGAAATCGCCTTCACGGAATTGGAGTTCGAATGAATCCGAAACTGAACCAGACGAATCTGATGGGTTACACCCGGGATGCGGTTTTGATCCTGCAGCAGGTTTTACAGCATTATCACGAGGGGCAGGAATATTTCTACCGGGTTGCGGCGGTCGAACTGCGCCTGCTGTTATGCGATACCGTGCGGCGCCATGATCGCGTTGTCTCTTTGGCGTTGGTGAAACGATTGTGGCCCGATGTTCGCTTTCAACCCATCGACGCCCAATCCAAAGATTCTTCTCTGCCTCTGGAGGATTGGCTGGAACAAAAACTGCCGGACGGGGATTTGACCCTTCGGCAGTTCATCCGGCAAGTGTGTGATCAAGACGGCGGCGCGCACGTCGATATCCGCCAGCATGCGCGAATGCCGGGGCGGCATTCAACCGCAGCCTGGATTTGTAAGTTGAGCGAGATTACGTTGGCGGCGCTGGTTCCTTTATTGTCCGGCGATAACCGAAAACCTTAGCCGGTCCATTTTCCAACGCCTTCCCAGCAGTAATCCAGATGGGAAATCAATTGGGCGCCGACGCTGCGGCGAATGCGGCGGTGGGCGAATTCCATCATCGGCAATCCACCAATTTCATCCAGGCGTTTTCCAATCTGAATGGCGCGAATGTGGCGGCATTGATAGTTGAATGCGCCTCCTGGATGCTCGGAGAGAAAATCCTCCATTTTGCCGATCTGGATCAGCTCTTTCAACAGGCGTTCGACTTCCGGGCGAAGTTGGGCGGGGTAGGGTGGGGAAAAAATATCACGCAAGAAGTCCATTGGCCGCTCCTGGATAATTAGCATGGATTCTCATCATTGTATCATGCCTTGCCGGGTTGGGCTTGCCGGCAACTGAACATGATTGTCAGGCAACCTGTACTTTTGGATAGTATTCTATGACTTCTTAAAGAAACGCTTGACAGAGAATAGGCGATTTGATAAACTCTTAGCGTTCGTAATTTTGTGAAAGGAGACAGGCAAATGGCACGCAGTAATGTTTCTGCTAAAGTTGTTCGAATCGCTGCTGGCGGTGTTGCTGGCGCGCCTTGTCGGAGTGTGCCTGTTTCCGGGTAAGTTCTAGATCATCTGGAGCGACCACAGGCACCTCACCAGGCCTGTGGTCCTTTTTTTTGAAAAGGTGAAAACCTGAGGACCACAAACAGAACTGTGGTCCTTTTTTGTTAATCCAATTGAGTCGAAAAGAAGAAATGACTTCACAAAAGAGAAGAGCCCAGCGCATCGCCGTGAAGATCGAAATTTCATCAATGAACCAACCCGAGAAGAGTCGCCATCCTAGAGGAGAAGAGAACCATGAAATTCAACACACAGCTTTTCGAAAGTGAACACTTGATCCTGACCTGGTATGACCTGGACCAGGACGCCGCCATCGAGGCGGGTTTTACGCGAAACCTGGATTATGCCTGGCGGATGGACGTCGACGGAATCCCTCATCCTCTGACGACCTTCGAGATGAAGAAAAAGCGCGAAGAAGCCTTGAAAAAGTCCGAAGAGAATGGAAGCTCATTCTGCTATTCCTTACGCACAAAGGAAGACAACCGTTTTCTGGGCGTGGTCGTTTTGCCCTGGGTATCCTGGGTCAACCGGGATGCGTACTTCTACCTCAATTTTGGCCATGAAAAGGACGAAGAGTGTTATTTCGAAGAAGCCGTGCACATTACCCTACGGTACATCTTCGAAGAATTGGGCCTCCACCACACGCAAACCTGGCTTGGAAGCCACGACGATGCCCGTACCGCGCGATACACCCGCTCGGGAATGGCGGTGGAAGTATGCCAACGCCAGATGGTCTATCGTCAGGGCCGACTCTGGGACCGGCTTTCGATGGGTATTTCACAGCAGGATTGGATGCAGCTAAACGCTGGAGAGTGAAACATGAAAACCATGGATGTCTTTACAGGAAGTCTGGTCCGCCTGGTAGCGCCGGACCTCGAAGCGGATGCCAAATTGATGGCCGGATGGAATCAAGACAGCGAATATCAACGCCTGTTGAATGGCGATAACGCGGGTTTTTATACGCCGAAACAAACCCAGACCTTCTTCGAGAAGGAAATCGAGTCGATGCACTTTTTTATGATCCAGCGCCTCGATGATGATCGCAAGATCGGCATGATCGATCTTTCCGGTTTCAACTGGCAGGTCGGAAACGCCTGGGTGGGCATCGGGATTGGCGAACGGGAAATGTGGGGCAAGGGCTACGGCACGGATGCCATGCGCACCCTGCTGCGCTATGCATTTTCCGAGCTCAACCTGAACCGCGTGACCCTGGATGTTTTTGAGATCAACGAACGCGCCATGAAATCGTACACCAAGGCCGGTTTTCGGGAAGAGGGCAGGGCGCCCAAAGTCCTTCTCAAGGCCGGCGAGCGTTATGATTTGATCTTCATGGGAATTCTTCGCAGTGAATGGGAAGCGCTTCAATTCCAGGCAGCATGATGAGGATGGAGGTTGGCAATGATTTGTACGGATCTTCGTGAGTATACAAAACGCGCCATGACGCTTGCGGATGTGCTAACGGTGACCGATTTGTTTAATGCGGCATCTATGATGGATATTGGTTTGATGGATACCGATCCGGAGGAGATGAAAACTCATTTTCAAACCCCGGGGATGGACCTTGGCACAGATACGTTGATGATCGAGACCCCAGAAGGCCGTTTGGCGGCTTTCGCTGAGGTATGGGATGTGCGTGAACCGCGCGTTCGCGCCTGGTGTTGGGGTGTCGTTCACCCGGATTTCCGCGGATTGGGATTGGGACGTGCGTTGGTGAATTGGATCGAAGAACGTGGCCGCTGGGGATTGCGGCGCGTTCCGGAAGGATTGCAAGTCAGCTATGTGACCAACATGCCAGAAATCAATCGAGCCGCCAATCAACTGTATGCCGATTGCGGATGGAAATGGGTGCGCCAGTCTCGCGTGATGCAAATTGTACTGAATGAGGCTCCGCTCTTGCCCGAACTGCCCACCGGCATCGAAATTCGGGCCGTCAAGCCAGGTGAAGAAGCTCCCGTTTTTCGGGCGCTGCAGGAGTCTTTCTTGGATCACTGGGGCGTTGTCGACGAACCTTTCGAGGCGTATTACAACCGCATGATGGGTTTTGTCGAGCATACAAAGGACTTTGATTACGGCCTGTGGCTGGCTGCTTATGAGGGCGAAGAAGTCTGCGGGTCGGCTTTGAACCTGATTTATACGACTGAAGACCCTGACATGGGTTGGGTGGACGTTTTTGGAGTGCGGCGGCCCTGGCGTAAGCGAGGACTCGGGCTGGCGCTGCTACGACAGACTTTCGGTGAATTTTACCGGCGCGGGAAACGCAAAGTTGGGTTGGGGGTGGATGCTTCCAGCCTGACCGGCGCAACTCGCCTCTACGAACGGGCCGGGATGAAGATCCTGCGAGCCTACAACGTTTATGAAAAAGAGATCCGGGCCGGGAAGGATTTGACGACCCGGTCGATCGAGGCGTAGCGCGTAGCGCAACCGCCGGCCCGGTGACATCGAAACTGGAGGAAAGAATGTTTACGAATGTGCTTGAAAATCATCCTCCTGTTCGGGCTGTCATTTGGGACCTGGACGGGATGGTTATTCAAATCAATCAGAGCGAGAATGAAATGTCATTGGCGGATCTCGAATCCCTGGTTCTGTTTATCCTTGCTCTGGGACAGGAATATCGCATGGTGGTGTTGAGCCACCAATCGGAAGCCATGGCGGTCCATTTGGGCAGCTTTGAGAAATTGCTCCTTCCCTTGAAAGATGGGCGAACGGACGATTATCATCTGGCGCTGCACCGTCTGGCGGTTCAACCCCGTCAATCGGTAATCGTCGGCGTCGATCCGCTGCGGCTGACGGATGCAAATCGAATGGGCTTTCAGACCGTGGCTTTTCACAACCCGCGCCAGATGGCCAGCGAACTTTTACCCTTGCTGGCTGAACCGCTGCCGATGTGAGCAGCCCGATGCAGGCGAAAAGATGAAGAAAATCATGGCGGCCCGTGGCCGCCATGATTGATGTCTCAAAATGGATGCAGGTTGGGATCCGGGCCGCCGGATGAGCTGAAAACGGATTGGATTTCCGGATGGGCATGATATACTAGATGCCTGAAAGGTGTGAGGAAAGAGCTTTGGCCGAATTGAACTACACCATCCGGGCGGTCATCTTCGATCTGGGCGGCGTTTTGTTGCGCACCATCGACGCTCAACCGCGCCTGGATCTGGCCCGGCGGTACGGGATTTCCCGCGAAGATCTGGAACAGCTTGTGTTTGGCAGTGAAATCAGCCGGCAGGCTGAGACCGGGACTGTCGGACCGGAAGCCGTCTGGCGGAACGTCCAAGACACGTTGCGCATAGCCGATGAGGATCTGAACGCCTTCAAGGATGCTTTCTGGGCGGGCGACCGCCTGGATGAGGATATCCTGGCATTCGTGGGGTCGCTCCGGGGCAATTTTCGCACGGTGCTGTTGAGTAATTCGTGGAGCGACATGCGCAAGACCGTCGCCCGGCGCTTCGGTCATCTGGATGCTTTCGAAATGCAGGTCTTTTCGGCTGAAGTGGGTAAGCGCAAACCGGGAACAGAAATCTTCCAATATGTGCTCGATCTGCTTGGAGCCGACCCGGAAGAAGCCGTGTTTGTGGACGACTTCAGCGAGAATGTTCAGGCGGCTCGCAAGTTGGGCATGCATTCCATTCAATTTAAGAACGCGCGACAAATTCGAAAAGAGGTTTCGGATTTGCTTGGATTGGATATCGCTTGAGCATGGGCGATTCGAATGTGACGGTCGCCGTTGTGGCGGATACGCACGTTCCAGACCGGGTGGGAATGTTGCATCCCAATCTCATCCCCATGTTGTCGGATCTGCATCCGAATCTCATTTTGCACGGTGGCGACGTGTGTTCCCCAGCCGTGCTGGATACTCTGCGCCAGGTGGCGCCGGTGGAGGCCGTGCGCGGCAATCGGGATTGGTTGCTGGTAAAGGAACTCCCGCTGGTGCGGAAGATGGTGATCAATGGAATTCAAGTGACCCTGCAGCACGGCCATGGAAATCTATTCGATTACCTGATCGATAAATGGCATTATTTGCGCCAGGGTTACCGCTTCGAGCGCTACGCGCGCATCGTCCGGAAATCCGCCGGAACCCCACGGGTGATTGTCTTTGGGCATACCCACCATGCGGAGTGCATCTGGGAGGAGAATGTTCTCTGGTTCAATCCGGGTTCAGCCAGCCTTGGACCCGACCGGAAAGGGTATCCATCCTTCGGCGTTCTGAGGTTTTCGGACACCGGACAGGTGGAGGGGGAGATTCATACCCTGGGTAAACTGAAATGGGATGGTCAGAATTGGACGACTTTTGGATAAATGTCACTTATTTCTTGACCGATCCAATTCTATTTGTTATAATCACCATTTGCGCTTATAGCGCTTATCTTCGTTTTTATTAAGATTCTTTTTCCCTGCCGGGCAAAAAAACCAGGAGAAAGATATGCCATCTGTTTTGCCGACGAAGAATTACGCTCGTATCCCGGTCGTTTTTGATCTGCCTGACCTGATTGAGGTTCAACTCGATTCGTTCAAGCGGTTGAAATCAGAAGGATTGGCGGACCTATTCGACGAAGTATCACCGATCGAATCGTACAACAAAGGCATGAAACTGTTTTTTCCGGGTAATTCGCCGGAAGCGAAGCAGTGGGGCTTGAAATACTGGTTCTCAGATCCGAAGCATTCGGTCGACGAGTGCATCGAACGGGATCAGACCTATGCTAGCCCACTCTATGTTTCTGTCTTGTTGGCCGGTCCTGAAATTGCAGAACCGGTTAAATCGGACATCTTTTTGGGTGATTTCCCGGAGATGACCGATAAGGGAACGTTCATCATTAATGGTACGGAGCGGGTTGTTGTTTCGCAGCTCATTCGTTCTCCGGGTGTGTATTTCGAAGCGCCTGTGGATCGCGCGACCGGGCATCGCCTGGCCATGGCCAAATTGATCCCTGATCGCGGCGCGTGGATGGAATTCGAGACCCGCAAGAACGATTATCTCATCCTCAAGTTCAACCGCAAGCGCACCGTTCCGATCACGATTTTCCTGCGCGCGCTGGCCGCCATCGATGATGGCCTGGCCGATTCGCCGATCAAGGAAGGTTCCGATGAGGAGCTGATTGCGCTCTTCCAGGACGTGGACAATAATCCCGATCGCCAGTTGATCGCCTCGACCTTGCGCCAGGAACCTGTCTGGGACCTGAGCGGTGGCATCACCATCGCCGAAGCCGCACTGCTGGAATTCTTCAAACGCATGCGCCCGGGCGATCCCGCTACGCTGGAGAATGCCCGCCAGTTCCTGGAGGAACAACTCTTCGATCAGCGCCATTACGACCTGGAACGCGTGGGTCGTTACAAGCTGAACCAGAAACTGGATTTGACCGACAAAATTCCGGTATCCCACCGGACCGTCACGGCCTGGGATGTGGTCTATCTGCTGCGCCGCATGATCCTCATTAATAATGAAAAAGAGGATAAGGATGACATCGACCACCTCGGCAACCGCCGGGTGAAGACGGTGGGTGAACTCATCCAGAACAAGCTGCGGATCGGCCTGCGCCGCATGGAACGCGTCATCAAAGAGCGCATGTCCATTCGCGATCAGGACCAGGTTTCTCCGGTCAGCCTGATCAACATCCGCCCAGTGGTGGCAGCCCTGCGTGAGTTCTTCGGTTCCAGCCAGCTCTCGCAGTTCATGGACCAAACCAACCCGCTGGCCGAATTACGCCACAAGCGTACCCTTTCGGCTTTGGGTCCGGGCGGCCTGCGCCGCGAGCGCGCCGGTTTCGATGTGCGCGATGTCCACCATTCGCACTACGGCCGCATTTGCCCTATCGAGACTCCGGAAGGCCCGAACATTGGTTTGATCGGCCGTCTGGCCTCTTACGCGCGCGTCAACGAGTATGGCTTCATCGAGACGCCTTACCGCCGCGTCCTGCGCACCCTGTCCAGCAATGATCCACGCCTGGAAAATCGCAAGGTTCGCGAGGACCTGACCAATACCGAGACCGGTGAAGTGATCGTACGCAAAGATGAGCGCATCACCAGCAAGATGCTGCCGGCCATCCAGCAGCTCGACCGGGCTTCCATTTTTGTGACTCCCTTCGTTTCTGACGAAGTCGAATATCTCTCCGCCGATGCTGAAGACAAGTTCGTCATCGCTCAGGCCAATACCCCGCTCAATGAATATTACGAAATGGACGCCGAGCGCATTTCCTGCCGCCACCATTCCGATTTCATTGTGTCGACGGTCGACAGCATCAACTATATGGATGTGGCACCCCACCAGGTTGTGGGTATCAGTGCCGCATTGATCCCCTTCCTCGAGCATGACGATGCCAACCGCGCTTTGATGGGCTCGAACATGCAGGCGCAGGCCGTTCCGTTGATCGAGCCGGACATTCCGACCGTTTCGACGGGTATGGAAGCCTATGCCGCCATCGATTCGGGGCAGGTGATTGTGGCCGAGGAAGACGGCGAAGTGTTGTCGGTAACCGGCCGCCAGATCACCGTGCGGACTGAAAAAGGGCTGCGCACGTACAACCTGCGCAAGTACCAACGCTCGAATCAGAGCACGTGCATCGACCAGCGGCCCGCAGTGACCAAGGGCCAGCGCATTCATAAGGGCGACATCCTGGCGGATTCGTCCTCCACGGTGCGCGGCAATCTGGCCCTCGGCCAGAACGTGACGGTCGCGTTCGTTTCCTGGGAAGGCGGCAACTTCGAAGACGCAATTTTGATCTCCGAGCGCCTGGTGGAAGACGATCGTTTCACTTCCGTGCACATCGAGAAGTATGAAATCGAAGCCCGTGACACCCGCCTGGGTCCGGAAGAAATCACCCGGGATATCCCCAACGTGGGTGAAGACGCCATCAAGGACCTGGACGAACATGGCATCATCCGCATCGGTGCCGAAGTCGGCCCAAACGACATTCTGGTCGGCAAGATCACCCCTAAAGGTGAAAAAGAGCTGACCCCTGAAGAACGTCTGCTGCGCGCCATCTTCGGTGAGAAGAGCCGCGACGTGAAGGATACCTCGCTGCGCATGCCGCACGGCGAACGCGGTAAGGTTGTGGATGTCAAGGTATTCACCCGCGAAGATAATTCGGATCTTTCCGCCGGCGTGGATATGATGGTGCGGGTCTCGGTGGCGCAGTTGCGCAAGCTCACCGCCGGCGACAAGATGGCTGGCCGGCACGGCAACAAGGGCGTTGTCTCGCGCGTCATCTCGGTCGAAGATATGCCTTTCATGGATGACGGCACGCCCATCGATATCATTCTCAATCCGCTGGGTGTTCCAGGGCGTATGAACATCGGCCAGGTGCTCGAAGTTCACCTGGGTTGGGCGGCGCTGCGCATGGGTTTCCGCGCCATCACGCCCGTCTTCGACGGCACCAACGAAACCGAAATCGAATCCGAACTGGCCCGCGCCTGGATGATGGACCGCGCCTGGAAGTATGCGGTCGATCAGGCCTGGGAATGGCTAAAGGACCAGGATTACGATCCCGAGACCATCAAGGATGATGATGAAGTTCGTCTGTTGTATCTGGAACAGTGGCTGGCAGATCAAGATTGCGATCTTTCCCGTCTATCCACCGATCAGACCTACGCACGCCGCATCGTGCTTGAGAAATGGTTGAAGGTCAACGGATATGTGCCAAATGATCTGCTGCGCTTCGAATCAGCGATGATTGGCTCTCCGCAACTTCAGGCAGTCGACCAGAACGCGGTCACAGCCTGCCTGCGCCTGTGGCTCACAGATATGGATGAAGACATTAAAGCGGTCAGCGACGCCGATCTACGGACGGTTGCCGAAGGCTGCACGAACCGCACGGGCATTCCGATGCCGTTGTTGGGCAAGCAACGCCTGCGCGATGGAAAGACCGGCTCGACCTACGACCAACCGGTGACTGTGGGCGTGATGACCATGCTCAAGTTGCACCACCTGGTCGAAGACAAAGTTCACGCGCGCTCGACCGGCCCGTACAGCCTGGTGACCCAGCAGCCGCTGGGCGGCAAGGCTCAATTCGGCGGCCAGCGCTTTGGTGAAATGGAAGTGTGGGCTTTGGAAGCCTACGGCGCGGCTTATACCCTGCAGGAAATGCTCACCGTCAAGTCCGACGATGTGCAGGGCCGCGTGGCGACCTATGAAGCCATTGTCAAGGGCGATCCCATTGAAGAGCCCAGCCTGCCGGCCGCGTTCCGCGTGCTGGTGAAGGAACTGCAAAGTCTGGGTTTGGCAGTGGAAGCCGTCATTGAAAATGATGAGGTCATCCGCTTCGGCAAAGATGAAGAACGAATTCACCCGCCAAAGTTGGAGACCGGTTTGCTGGGCCTGGGTGAAGATTTTGGCGACATTGGGTAAGGACGGAAATTCTTGACGCTCCTTTACCCTGATGATATAATCGCCTTTCGTTGCCCTTACCATTCGTAATTCTCATGGACACAAGGTGAGGCCATCATTGCTGGCGATGGCCTCACTGCTTGGGAAACTAAGGCAAAACTGAAGCAAGTTCACTATTCGGAGGCGAAAGAAAGTGCCCACAATCAATCAGTTGATCCGCAAGGGTCGAGAGACCAAGAAGGCCAAGAGCAAGGCCCCTGCGCTGCAATTCACGATGAACACAGTGAAACAGCGCCGTACCATGCAGGAAGCCGGCGCGCCGCAGAAACGTGGTGTTTGCACTGTGGTCCGCACCATGACTCCTAAGAAACCGAATTCAGCGCTGCGCAAGATCGCTCGTGTGCGCCTGACCAACGGCATCGAAGTTACGGCCTACATCCCCGGTGAAGGCCACCAGCTTCAGGAGCACTCGGTTGTTTTGGTTCGCGGCGGTCGTGTCAAAGACCTGCCAGGCGTGCGGTACCATATCGTTCGCGGTACCTTGGATACCACCGGCGTTGCCAAGCGTGGACAGGCGCGCTCGAAGTATGGTTCCAAGAAAGCCAAGAAATAATTCTGTTCTTTAGTCCTTCACTTGGAGAAGTTTAATGCGTCGTACTACTCCAGAAAAGCGGGTCACCCCACTCGATTTTCGTTACAACAATATTTATCTCCAAACCTTTGTGCATCATATTATGCGCCGCGGCAAGAAGAGCACGGCTATGCGTATGATGTACGGGGCCATGGATATCGTGAAAGAGAAATCCGGCCGTGATCCTATCGATGTTCTTGAGCTGGCGCTCAAAAATGTCGGGCCTGTGATGGAAGTCCGCCCCCGCCGCGTCGGTGGCGCTACCTATCAGGTTCCTATGGAAGTCCCGACTGACCGACGGATGGCCTTGGCCATGCGCTGGATCATCGATGCCGCACGGGCTCGTACCGGAAAATCCTTCTCGGAAAAGCTTTCCGCCGAGATTCTCGATGCTTCCAACAACCAGGGAACTGCGGTTCGCAAACGCGAAGAGACCCACAAAATGGCAGAAGCCAACCGGGCCTTCTCGCATTACCGCCTGTAATCAGGTTGGTGAAAGCATTATAGGTGTATGATGGCTCGTAATTTTCCGCTAGAGCGGTACCGAAATATCGGCATCATAGCTCATATCGACGCTGGCAAGACCACGACGACTGAGCGTATTCTTTTCTATACCGGTAAAACGTACCGGATTGGCTCAGTTGACGACGGTACCACCGTAACGGATTGGATGGCTCAGGAACGTGAACGGGGCATCACAATTGTGTCTGCGGCCGTTTCCGCTGAATGGAAGGGCTACCAGATCAACGTGATCGATACCCCTGGGCACATCGACTTCACCGCCGAAGTCCAACGCTCATTGCGCGTTTTGGATGGTGGGGTGGTCGTCTTCGACGCCGTTCAGGGTGTGGAACCGCAGAGCGAAACCGTCTGGCGACAGGCGGATCGGTATGGTGTTCCACGCATCTGCTTCGTCAACAAGATGGATCGGGTGGGCGCTTCCTACGATCGGACGATCGAATCGATCCGCCATCGTCTTGGCGCAAACCCTCTCCCCATGCAAATTCCGATCGGCAGCGAAGCGGGTTTCCGCGGAGCGGTGGACCTGCTGACCATGCAGGCCATCTACTGGGAAGACGAACAGGGCCGCGAGCCGCGTTTTGCCGAGATCCCGGATGAACTTCGCGAAGAAGCCGAAACCCGGCGGGGTGAACTGGTCGAAAAGATCGCCGAGAACGATGACGATTTGATCGTCAAATACCTGGAAGGCGAAACAATCACGGTTGACGAGCTCAAAGCAGCTTTGCGTAAAGCAGTGATTGCCTACAAAGCCTCGCCGGTATTTTGCGGTTCATCCCTGCGCAACAAAGGCGTCCAGCCCGTCTTGGATGCGGTAATCGATTATCTGCCTTCGCCGGTTGATATTCCACCAGCGCGTGGAATCCGACCTTCCGATGACAGCGAAGTCGAATGCCCGACCGACGACGATGCACCTCTGGCTGCGTTGGTCTTCAAGATTGTCACGGATCCTTACGTCGGTCGTCTGGCATACTTCCGGGTTTATTCCGGGAAGGTCGTGCAGGGCGAAATGGTGTACAACTCGGTCAAGGGCCGCCGCGAACGCATCGGCCGCTTGCTGCGAATGTACGCTGACCGCCGCGAGGATGTGACCGAGGTGCTGGCTGGCGATATTGGCGCAGTGCTGGGCCTGAAGGAAAGCTTCACCGGCGATACGCTCTGCCTCGAAAAATCGCCCGTGGTGTTGGAAAACATCACCTTCCCTGAACCGGTCATCTCTGTGGCGATCGAACCCAAGACGACTGCCGATCAGGAAAAGATGGACGAGGCGCTTCACCGCCTGTCGGAAGAGGATCCCACCTTCCGGGTTCGAACGGATGAAACCACCGGTCAGACGATTATCTCCGGTATGGGCGAACTCCACCTGGATATCATCGTGGATCGCATGCTGCGTGAATTCCGCGTGCAGGCCAATATCGGCCGTCCGCGGGTTTCCTATCGTGAGACAATCACCCGACCCGCTATAAAAGTCAACTATAAATACGCCAAGCAAACCGGCGGTCACGGCCAATACGGGCATGTCGTTTTCGATATGGTCCCGGGTGAACCCGGTTCAGGCGTTATTTTCGAGAACAAGATCGTCGGCGGAGCAATCCCGAGGGAATACATCCCGGCTGTGGAAAAAGGCGTCAAAGAAGCCACCGAGACGGGTGTGTTGGCAGGGTATCCGGTAACCGACATCAAAGTCACCTTGACGGATGGTTCTTATCACGAAGTCGACTCTTCTGAAATGGCTTTCAAAATGGCAGCCATCTTTGCCTTCAAGGAAGGTTTCCAGAAGGGCGCTCCGGTATTGCTCGAACCCATCATGAAGGTGGAAGTCTCAATGCCAAATGAATATCTGGGCGATGTGCTCGGTCAATTGAGCGCCCGCAGGGCGTTGATCGAGGGCACCGAGATGCGTCCGGCAAATGCTCAAGCTGCACATGCCCAGGTTCCAATGGCCGAGATGTTTGGCTATGCAACCGATCTGCGTTCAGCGACGCAGGGCCGCGGGGTATTCACCATGGAGTTCGATCATTACGCTCCGGTGCCGGCTTCGGTGGCAGAAAAGATCCTGAATCGCTAACGATTAGTTTTTACGAAGGGAAATTTTTCAAGGGAGATTGTTCCAATGGCGAAGCAGAAATTTGACCGCAGCAAGCCGCATTTGAACATTGGCACCATGGGCCATATTGACCATGGCAAGACCACACTGACGGCGGCGATCACGAAGTGGTGTTCGTTACGCGGCATGGCAGATTACCGCGCTTATGATTCGATTGACAACGCGCCGGAAGAGAAAGCGCGCGGTATCACGATCAACATTGCGCACGTCGAATACCAGACCGACAAGCGGCACTATGCCCACGTGGACATGCCGGGTCACCGCGATTACATCAAGAACATGATCACGGGTGCGGCGCAGGTGGATGGCGCCATTCTGGTGGTAGCCGCCCCGGACGGCCCGATGCCGCAAACGCGCGAGCACGTGTTGCTGGCGCGGCAGGTGGAAGTGCCGTCGATCGTGGTGTTCCTGAACAAGACCGACCAGATGGACGATCCGGAACTGCTGGAACTGGTGGAGATGGAACTGCGTGAAATGCTGGACGGTTACGGGTTCCCGGGCGACGAGACGCCGATCGTGCGCGGCAGCGCATTGAAGGCGTTGGAGAGCACCTCGACGGATCCGGACGCGCCGGAATACGCCTGCATCAAAGAGTTGATGCGGGTGGTGGACGAGTACATTCCGGAGCCTCCGCGCGAGCTGGACAAGCCGTTCATGATGCCGATCGAAGACGTGTTCTCGATCAAGGGTCGTGGCACGGTGGTGACGGGTCGTGTGGAACGCGGCAAGGTCAAGGTGGGCGAGCCGGTTGAAATCGTGGGCTTGCAGGAAAAGAGCCGCGCGTCGGTGGTGACGGGTGTGGAAATGTTCCACAAGCTGCTGGACGAAGGCATGGCCGGTGACAACATTGGTCTGCTGCTGCGCGGCATCGAGCGCACGGACGTGGAACGCGGGCAGGTGGTGGCCAAACCGGGCAGCATCACGCCGCACCGCAAGTTCCTGGCGCAGGTGTACGTATTGAAGAAGGACGAAGGCGGACGCCACAAGCCGTTCTTCAAGGGATATCGGCCGCAGTTCTACATCCGCACGATGGACGTGACGGGCGACATCGAACTGCCGGAAGGCGTGGAAATGGTCATGCCGGGCGACAACGTGAACATGACGGTGGAACTGATCGTGCCGGTGGCGTTGGAGCAGGGCTCAAAGTTCGCTATTCGCGAAGGCGGCCTGACCGTCGGCGCTGGTGTCATCACCAAGATTTTGGATTAGGTGGATAGAAATGGCTAAGCAGCGGATTCGGATTCGTTTGAAGGCGTATGATCACCGCGTACTCGATCAATCTGCCAAGCGGATTGTTGAGACAGCGGAACGCAGCGGCGCTCGTGTGGTTGGCCCAGTACCATTGCCTACCAAAATCGAGAAATTCACGGTTCGCCGTTCGACTTTTATCGATAAAGACTCACATGAGCACTTCGAGATTCGCACCCACAATCGGATGATTGATGTGTTGGATCCCGATTCCAAGACCATTGACATGCTCATGCGGCTCAACCTGCCCGCAGGCGTCGATATCGAGATCAAGATCTAGCCACTCTCAGCGGTTCATTTGATCCGCATCCGCAAGTAAGGCGGTTGATTGGTTGAAATAGCCAATCGACCGCCTTGCACGCGGATGAGAGACTTTTCGAAAACGCCAGGTTACCCTTGGCGAAAGTAAGTTTGTCGATTATACTAGAAAGGTTGCGGGTTTACACCCGATAACTCAGGCAGCGCAAGAACGGTTTTGCAAGCAGACCAACAAAACGCAGTGTCGCAGCAAACCGGTTGACTGTGCCGCCGAAAAGGGATGATGCAACCAAGCCCAGGTTGACAGTCCCAGGACCAAATCTTTGAAGGAGAAAACCGAGATATGTTCAAAGGGCTGATCGGCAAGAAAATCGGCATGACCCAGATTTTCGATGAATCCGGCGTGGCAATTCCTGTTACGCTCATCGAAGCTGGGCCATGCTACGTTACCCAGATTCGCACGCCCGAAAACGATGGTTATCTGGCTGTGCAGTTGGGTTTCGATGAGGTGAAGCCAAAACGCCTGACCGGCGGCGAATTGGGCCATCTCAAACGCAATAACCTTGACCTGCCTCCGATGCGCTTCCTGCGCGAATTCCACACCAAAACCCCTGACGTCAAAGAAGGCGACAAGGTAACGGTGTCGGTTTTCGGGCTTGGGGAGCGCGTTGATGTTATAGGCACCAGTAAAGGTAAAGGCTTCGCGGGTGGTGTCAAGCGCTATCACTTCCACGGCGGACCCAAGACCCACGGTCAATCTGACCGCTTGCGTGGGCCGGGTTCCAACGGCTCGACCACTACCCCCGGTCGTGTATATAAGGGTTCTCACAGACCTGGTCATATGGGCGATGACCGAGTCACTTCGCAGAGCCTCAAAGTTGTACTCGTGGATACCGAGCGAAATTTGATCGGGGTCCGCGGTGCAGTCCCTGGCGCACGCGGCGGCCTGGTGCTGATCAATGAAGCGCGCAAACAGTAACCGGGGAACTGGGACTGAGGGAGCGAATACTATGGAAGTTGATGTCTTGAACATGGAGGGTCAGAAGGTCAGCACGGTGGAACTTCCGCCTGCGATTTTCGAAGCCCTGATCGATGTCGATCTGATGCACCAGGCACACGTTCGTCAATTGACGAATGCCCGTCTGGGCACTCACGATACGAAAACCCGCAGTGAAGTCTCTGGCGGTGGCCGCAAACCTTTCAAACAAAAGGGAACCGGCCGTGCTCGTCAGGGTTCCACGCGGGCCCCGCATTGGGTAGGCGGCGGTGATATTCACACTCCGCACCCCCATTCTTACGCCCTGGCCATGCCCCGCAAGATGCGCCGCGCTGCGCTCTGCTCGGCTCTTTCGGCGAAGGCGTCGGATTCAGCCATTGTTGTGGTGGATGAATTGAAGGTTTCTGAGCCCAAAACCCGGTTGATGGCCAAAGCGCTCAATACCCTGGTGGGTGATGCCAGCGCTTTGATCCTGATCCCGGCGAAGGAAGCCTATACGGATGTGATCCGTTCCACCCAAAATATTCCGGATGCCAAGATTTTGATGGCCGGATATCTCAACGTCCATGACCTGCTGCAGTTCGACAAGATTGTTCTGCCGCTGTCTGTGTTGGACGTAATCCAGACCAACCTGGGATAGGTAGGAGAGAGCCATGAGCACGATTTACGAAGTACTCCGCCGCCCGCTGGTGACTGAAAAGTCCAATTTCCAGGCCAATCGCCTGCATCAGTATGTGTTTGAAGTGGCAGAAGATGCCAATCGAACCCTGATCAAGGATGCGGTAGAAACGCTGTTCGAAGTGACGGTACTGCGCGTGAATGTGATCAACGTTACCGCCAAGCGCACCCGTCGCGCACGCAGCCGCCGGCTTGCGGTTCGCAACGCTGGTTTCAAGAAGGCGATTGTTACCCTGGCGCCCGAAGACCGAATTCCGATCTTTGAAGGGGTGGAATAATGGGTATCAAAGTCTACAAACCAATTACTCCCGGCCAGCGCAATAAGACCGGGTACAGCTTCGAAGAAATCACCAAGAGCCGCCCCGAGCGCAGCCTGATCACCATTCGCCGCTCCATGGGTGGCCGCAATATGTACGGTCGGATAACCGTTCGCCATCAGGGCAGCGGCGTTCGCCAGTACATCCGCACGGTCGATTTCAAGCGCAACAAGATCAACATCCCGGGCAAGATTGCGGCGATCGAATATGATCCAAACCGCACCGCGCGCCTGGCGCTGGTGGTCTACGTCGATGGCGAAAAACGCTACATTCTGGCCCCGCTCGGCCTCAAGGTGGGTGATACCATCCTGACCGGTCCGCAGGCCGAAATTCGCCCCGGCAACAGCCTGCCGATTACCAACATCCCAGTTGGCACCATGATCCACAACATCGAACTGCAGCAAGGTCGCGGCGGTCAATTGGTGCGCTCGGCTGGCGCTGCAGCCCAGTTGCTGGCAAAAGAAGGCGATTACGCTCAATTGCGCCTGCCTTCCGGCGAAGTTCGCCTGGTTCGCCAGGTATGCTACGCCACCATCGGACAGGTGGGCAACCTGGAACACAGCAACATCAAACTTGGTAAAGCGGGCCGCAAACGCCTCATGGGCATTCGCCCGACCGTACGTGGTACTGCGATGAGTCCGCGGGATCATCCCCACGGTGGTGGTGAAGGTCGTCAACCTGCTGGTATGCCGAGCCCGAAGAGTCCGTGGGGCAAGCCTACGCGCGGATATAAAACCCGCAACAACAAGCAGACTGACAAGTTTATCGTTCGCCGCCGTAATGCCGGCAGCCGGTAATCGATGGTCACCGGTAGGTAACCGAGAAAGAGGGACGTTCTAATGTCACGATCGTTAAAAAAAGGGCCGTTTGTAGCCATCAAGCTCTTGAAAAAAATCGAAGCGATGAATGCCCGCGGCGAAAAGAAAGTGCTCCGCACCTGGAGCCGCGCAAGCACCATCTTCCCTCAGATGTTGGGTCACACAATCGCCGTGCATGACGGCCGGCGGCACGTGCCGATCTACATTACTGAGAATATGGTGGGTCATCGGCTTGGCGAATTTGCTCCCACGCGCCATTTCCGCGGTCATGCCGCTTCTGAAAAGTCGACGAAGGGAAAGTAAGCCATGGCAACCGATATCCGTGCTGAATTAAAAAACTGTGGCCAATCCGCCCAGAAGGTTCGCCTGGTGATTGACCTGGTTCGCGGGAAGCCGGCTGTACAAGCTCTGACCACGCTGAAATTCCTGCCGCGCGCGGCTGCGCCCACCATTTACAAGCTGGTGGCATCGGCTGTTGCAAACGCTGAGGAAAATTTCGGGGTCAGCCGCGATGATCTTGTCGTGTACCAGATCATGGCAGACGAGGCCCCCACCCGCAAATGGCGCCGGTTTGGCGCACGGGGCCGCTTCCGCCCGATTCTGCGGCGCGCTTCGCATATCACCGTTGTTCTTCGCGAACGGGCATAGCAATCGACCTGAGGAAAGCTTGGGTTTTGAAACGAGACACCAGGAGAAATTATGGGTCGTAAAGTTCATCCGATTGGATTTCGTCTCGGCGTGCACCAGCCCTGGGAAGGGCGGTGGTACGCTGAGGGCAGCCAGTACTCTGATCAGCTCATTCAGGATATTGAGATCCGCAAACTGATCCACAGGGCTGCTGAAAAAGCGGGCGTTTCTCGCGTGGAAGTTGAACGCTTCCCCGGGAAGGTCAAGGTGATCGTCCACACCGCCAAACCTGGCATTCTGATCGGCCGCAAGGGCGACAGTGTCAAGAAAATCCGTGTGGATCTGGAAGCCATGCTGGGTAAGAAGATCGATCTCGAGATCAAAGAGATCAAATCGCCGGATTGCGATGCCTATCTGGTGGCGATGAACATCGCCGGACAGATCGAACGTCGCATTGCCTACCGCCGCGCCATGAAACGCGCGTTACAGCAGGCCATGCGCCAGGGCGCCCTGGGCATCAAGATCGAAGTCGCCGGTCGCTTGAGCGGCGCTGAAATGGCCCGCAGCGTCTGGCTGCGCGAAGGCCGCGTTCCGCTGCAAACTTTGCGCGCTGATATCGATTTCGCCCGCGGCGAAGCCCTAACCCAATATGGTCGCATTGGCGTCAAAGTATGGGTTTATAAAGGCAACGTTGTGACCGCTGTCGAAGAAAAGGTCGAATCGACCGAAGGCGTGTACGTCAGCGAGTAAGATACTGCGCTGGGCAATAGCTCAGGAAATATTGAAGAGGTAGCTGCTATGTTGATGCCAAAACGTGTAAAGTGGCGCAAGCAACAGCGTGGCCGAATGACGGGCAAGGTCCTGCGCGGCGCAGCCATGGTGTATGGTGAATACGCCTTACAGGCTCTAGAGCCGGGCTGGGTATCTGCTCGCCAAATCGAGGCCGCCCGCCGCACAATCGTGCGCGCGATGCGTCGCCATGGAAAGTTGTGGATCCGGATTTTCCCGGACAAACCCTACACCCATCGCCCACCCGAAACTCGTATGGGTAAAGGCAAAGGCGCTGTGGAGTATTGGGTGGCTGTTGTTCGCCCCGGCCGGATCATGTTCGAAGTCGGCGGTTTGGACCACGATGAGGCGGTTGAATGCCTTCACCAGGCCGCTTACAAGTTCTCCATTCGGACGAAAGTGATTGCCCGTGCTGATCGGGCGGGAGAACGAGAATGAAACTCGCAGAAATTCGGCTGAAATCGAACGAAGAATTGAAGGCGCAGTTGAGCGATACTCGGCATGAGTATATGAACTTGCGCTTTCAGGTGGTGACCGGCCAGTTGACGGATACCAGCCGTCTCAAGCAGACTCGCCGTCTGATCGCCACGCTGGAAACCATCCTGCGCGAGCGCGAACTGGCGGCTTCGCGAGAAGGTGCAAAATGAATGATCGGCGTCGTTTGACTGGTATCGTTACCAGCAACAAAATGATGAAGACCGTGGTAGTCGAGATCTCCCGCACGTACCGCCACCCGCTGTACGGTAAGGTGGTTCACACCCATGGTCATGTAAAAGCGCACGACGAACTCGGTTGCCAGATCGGCGACGAAGTTCAGATCGTCGAAAGCCGCCCGCTTTCCCGCGACAAGCGCTGGGTGGTTGAAGCCATCCTCAAACACGAGGGCAAGCTGATCGTCGATACGATCGAGGAAGGAGCGTAACGATGATTCAGTCGGAAACTCGGATCAAGGTCGCTGATAACACTGGCGCCCGCGAGCTTCTGGTCATCCACATCATGGGTGGCTCCACCCGCCGTTACGCCCATGTCGGCGATGTCGTCGTTGCAAGCGTCAAGTCCGCCGCGCCGCAGGGTTCGGTGAAAAAGAGCGAAGTTGTGAAGGCCGTCATCGTTCGCTGCGCCAAAGAATGGCGCCGCACCGATGGCTCGATCATTCGCTTCGACGACAATGCGGCTGTCATCCTGGATGCTGATGGTCAGAATCCCAAGGGTACCCGTATCTTTGGACCGGTGGCTCGTGAGCTGCGTGAAAAAGGTTTCATGAAAATTATTTCTCTGGCTCCAGAAGTCATCTAGGGGCAGAGGGAGCAGGAGCGAAGCCATGAAATTGAAGATACATAAAGGTGATACCGTTGAAGTCATTTGCGGTCGCGAAGAAGACCGTGGCAAACGCGGCGAAGTCATCAAAGTTTCACCCGATGACGGTCGTGTAGTTGTGCAGGGTGTCAATATGCGCACCAAGCACCAGCGCCAGGTCCAGTCTCAGGGTCGCACCGTTTCGCCCGGCAAGGTCCGCTTTGAAGCCCCCGTTCACATTTCCAATGTGATGCTGGTGTGCCCCAAGTGCGGCAAATTGACCCGTGTTGGCATCAGCCTGACGGGTGAAGGCCGGCAGCGGATTTGCAAAAAGTGCGACGCGTTGATTGACGCGTAGGGCCGCTGGAGAACTTGAAGATGAACAAGTTGAAAGAACTCTATCAGAACGAAGTTGCTCCGGCTTTGATGAAGGGCCTCAACCTGGATAACGTAATGCAAATTCCGCGTATCCAGAAGGTTGTGGTCAACATTGGCCTGGGCGAAGCCATGGACAACCCCAAGGCACTGGAAGCAGCGGTTGCCGACATGAGCGCCATCACGGGTCAAAAACCCGTGGTCACCAAGGCGCGCAAGTCCATCGCCAACTTTAAGTTGCGCGAAGGGCGCGCCATCGGCGCAATGGTCACCCTGCGGGGCGACCGCATGTGGTCGTTTCTCGATCGCCTGATGAACATCGTGTTGCCGCGCGTGCGCGACTTCCGCGGTGTGTCAGCCGAGGCGTTCGATGGCCGTGGTAACTACACCCTGGGTCTGCGCGAGCAGGTGATCTTCCCCGAAATCGAATTCGACAAGGTCGATAAGGTTCGCGGTCTGGAAATCACCATCGTCACCACTGCGCAGTCCGATGATCAGGCCACCATGCTGCTGCAGATGCTCGGCATGCCATTCAGAAAGGGATAGTATGGCAAAAAAGTGCATGTCTTATCGTGAACAGCGTCGCGAGTACCCAACCCAGGTCCGCAATCGCTGTCGGATCTGCGGCCGCCCGCGTGGATATATGCGCCGTTTTGGTCTGTGTCGTATTTGCTTCAGGGAATTGGCCCTCAAGGGACAAATCCCCGGCGTAACCAAGTCTTCCTGGTAGCGCCATCCGGAGGTTAGGACATGAGTGTGAATGATCCTATTGCTGATATGTTAACCCGCATCCGGAATGGTGTCATCACCAGCCAGTCTTTGGTGGCGATGCCCAGCTCCAAGATCAAGGCCGAAATTGCCCGGATCTTGAAGGAAGAAGGGTTCATTGAAAGCTTTGAAATGATCGATGGTGAAAATCAACTGCCCAGCTTGCGCATCAAGCTGAAATATGTCGGCGAACGCCGCCAGAAGCAGTCGGTTATCACTGGTTTGGAACGCATCAGCCGTCCCGGCCGGCGCGTTTATTCCCGCAAGCAGGACATCCCCTGGGTGCTTTCGGGCATGGGGATTGCGATCTTGTCTACCCCGAAGGGTGTCATGACCGGCAAGCGCGCTCGCCAGTTAGGTGTTGGCGGCGAAGTTCTTTGCAAGGTCTGGTAACCAACAGGGTAAAGAGGAGGTAGGACTGTGTCCCGAATTGGTCGCATGCCAGTGAATGTCCCGGCCGGTGTTACAGTGAACATCAACGGACAGGAATTAAGCGTCAAGGGCCCCAAGGGCGAATTGACCCGCCAGTTCCTTTCCACGGTGTCGCTGGCATTGGAAAATGGGCAGATCATTGTCACCCGTAGCTCGGATGCGCCGTCGGTGCGTGCCATTCACGGCACCACTCGCGCGCTGGTGAGCAACATGGTGGTTGGCGTCAGCACCGGTTTTACCAAGGTGCTGGAAGTAAATGGCGTGGGTTACCGCGCCGAGATGGATGGTAAGAATCTGGTCCTTTATGTCGGTTACTCGCATCCGGTTGTGGTTGAACCACCCGATGGCATCACCTTCGAAGCCGATGCCAAGACGCATCAGATGAAGGTGATTGGCCGTGACCGCGAGCAGGTCGGCCAGGTTGCATCAAACATTCGAGAAATTCGTCCCCCTGAACCTTACAAAGGCAAAGGCATTCGTTACATCGACGAACGCGTGCGCCGCAAGGCTGGCAAGGCCGGTAAGGGTGCCAAGGGTGGCAAGAAGTAAGGTGAGCTATGGCAAAGTTGAGTCGTAAAGAATCAAGACTTCGCCGGCACAGCCGTGTCCGCAAAACCATTCTCGGCACGCCGGAACGGCCTCGCCTGAGTGTGTTCCGCAGCCTGTCGGACATCTATGCCCAGGTGATCGATGATGCGGCCGGTACCACGCTGGTTTCGGCCTCCACCATCGACCAAGCCCTGCGCGCCGAAACCGCTGGTCTGACCAAAACCGATCAGGCCAAGTTGGTGGGCAAAGCAGTCGCCCAACGCGCTCAGGAAAAGGGCATCAAAGCCGTGGTGTTCGATCGTGGTGGCTTCCGCTACATCGGTCGTGTCAAAGCCCTGGCAGATGCCGCCCGTGAAGCTGGCCTGGAATTTTAGGCGAATAAGAGAGAGGCCGGATTATGGAAAATGAATATACTCCACTGGAACAGCAGTACGACGAGCGTGTTATCGAAATCGCCCGCGTCGCCAAAGTTGTAAAGGGCGGCCGCCGTTTCCAGTTCCGCGTGACCATCGTCGCCGGTGACAATAACGGCAAGATCGGCATCGGAATTGGAAAGGCTAACGCCGTTCCGGATGCGATGCGCAAAGCAACCGAACGCGCCCACAAGAACATGCGTTCGGTGGCCCTCAGCGGAACCACCATTCCGCACGAAATCGTTGCCCGCGTAGCTGGCGCAGAAGTGCTGCTCAAACCGGCTTCCGCCGGTACCGGCGTCATCGCCGGATCGGGCGTGCGCGCCGTCTGCGAAGCTGCTGGCATCCATGATATCTTGACCAAGTCGCTGGGCTCAGCCAACACCCTGAATGTGGTGAAGGCAACCCTCGACGCCTTGATGGCGTTGAAGACACCCGAACAGGAAGCTGCTCGCCGCGGCAAGCCGGTCAAGGAACTGCTGCCCTTCTGGGCACGGAAGGAAGCGTAACATGAGCGAGACCAAAATGTTGCGCATCACCTTGGTGAAGAGCCCAATCGGCAACACCACGCGCCACAAAGAAACCATCCGCGCGCTGGGCCTTCATCGCATGAACCAAACCGTGGTTCATGCAGATACCCCAAGCTTGCGGGGCATGCTGCTCAAGGTGAACCATCTGGTTCGTATCGAGGAACAGGAAGCGAAATGAAACTACACGACCTTATGCCCAATGAAGGCGCCCGCAAAGAGCGCAAGCGCAAAGGTCAGGGTATCTCCGCCGGTCAGGGTAAAACCGCCGGTCGGGGTACCAAGGGCCAGGCATCGCGCACGGGCGAAGGCGGCCACCTGTATCGTCAGGGTGGTAACCTGCCTTTCTATCGCCACCTGCCGTTTATCCGTGGTGAGGGCTTCACCCCACCGAACCGGGTTAAATTTAATGAAATCAACCTGGACCAACTGGACGCTTTTGCCGCTGACAGTGAAGTGACCCCGGCCGTTCTGGCGGAGAAGAACCTTCTGCACAACCCCGCCTGGCCCGTAGCTTTGCTCGGGCGCGGCGAAATCGCTGTTGCGTTGACGGTGCGCGTCCAGCGCATCACCAAGAGCGCCCGCGCCAAGATCGAAGCCGCTGGCGGCAAGGTTGAAATCATCGCATGACTTGCGGTTCTGACGAGGAGACCCAAATATGAAACGGTCGGCCTGGCGTTACCTGTGGAAGTCAGAGGATATTCGCAAGAAGCTGCTGATCACGGTGTTGCTGCTGGTGGCATATCGCTTTGCAGCCAACATTCCGGTCCCGGGTGTTAATCGCGCAGCGATTGCCTCGATCATGACCAGTGCGGGAGGAGCCGGCAACCTGTTAGGGATGCTGGACCTCCTCTCCGGCGGCACCATTTCCAGCTTCTCCATCCTGGCAATGGGCGTCTATCCTTACATCACAGCGCAGATTATTCTCCAATTGCTCGTGCCGATCATTCCGGCTCTCGAACGTAAGTTGAAGGATAATCCGCGTGAAGGCCAGAAGTGGATGGAACGCTGGACGGTCATCCTGACCGTCCCGATGGCGCTGCTCTCCGCTGTTGGCCAGATCAATATCTTCAACCAAATGTCGCAGGGGACATCGGTGCTCAGCTTTACCTTTGGCTTGACCGGTGTCAATCTGTTGCCCACGTTGACGACCTTGATCAGCATGGTGGCGGGAACGATGATCGGTATCTGGATTGGTGAAATGATCTCCGAGTTCGGTATTCCGAACCAGGGCCTGTCATTGATCATCTTCTCCGGTATCGTTGCAAAGATCCCGACTCATATCCGAAGCCTTGTCTCTGACCAACAATACTGGTGGTTGATCTTCATCATCCTGGTTGTCCTGGCGTTGGTCATTTTTGCAATCGTCTACGTCCAACAAGGCCGCCGGAACGTGCGCGTCATGTTCCCTGGCCGCCGGGTTGGAAACCGCATGTCCATGCCGGTTACCAGCAGCCTTCCGCTGATGGTGAACATGGCAGGCATGATCCCGCTGATCTTTGCTTCATCCATTCTGTCTTTCCCTGCCATTGTGGCTGGCTTCTTCCTGCAGGTGAAGACGGTGTGGGTGGCCAATCTCATGAATGGGATTTACAAGCTGTTCAGCGGCAGCAATAGCTGGTACTACCTGTTGTACTTCCTGATGGTGGTTGCATTCACTTTCTTCTATACCGATGTTCTGTTCTCGCAACAAAACTACGGCGATAACCTGAAGAAACAGGGCGCTCAGATCCCGGGCGTCACCGTTGGCAGCCAGACTCAGAAGTACCTCACCCGCGTTCAACGTCGCATCACCTTCCCGGGAGCTTTCTTCCTGGGTATCGTGGCTGTGCTGCCTTATGTTTTGGGCGCACTGCTGCCGGTGAGTGCCCGCCAGGCGGGGTTGTTCCTGGTCTCCTCTGCCGGTCTGCTGATTGTGGTCGGCGTGGTGCGCGATACTTTCACCATCATCGATACCGAGCTCAAGTTGCACGGTTACGATGAGAGCCTGATCAAGGGGTAAGGAATGACCACATATATCGTCTTGTTGGGACCTCCCGGAGCTGGCAAAGGCACGCAGGCTGAGGTAATTTCTGAAAGCCTCAAGCTGGCGCACATCTCCTCAGGCGACATTTTTCGTGAAAACATGAAAAATGAAACTGAACTGGGCAAAATGGCGCAGGGGTACATCAACCGCGGTGAACTGGTGCCGGACGACGTCACCATTGCAATGATCCGCGAACGCCTGCTGCGGCCGGATTGCGTGAACGGGGCCGTGCTGGATGGTTTTCCACGCACGCCCGCTCAGGCAGACGCCCTGGAGGGGATGCTGAAAGAACTGGGTGGAACGGTGCACCGCGTACCGTACATCAATGTCCCCAGCGAGGTACTGGTCAAGCGCCTGAGTGGGCGCTGGACCTGCCGGCAGGGACATGTGTACCACGTGGTGTTCAACCCGCCGCAGGTCCCTGGCAAGTGCGATGTGGATGGCCTGGAGTTGTTTCAACGCGAGGACGATCAACCGGCGACGGTTGAACGCCGCATCCGCGTCTATCTGGAGCAAACCAGCCCGTTGATTGAGTACTACCGCGAGCGCGGCTTGCTGAGCGAAGTGGACGGTACTCAAGCCATCGATAAAGTCACCGCTGACTTGCTGGCTGCCATCCAGAAAGGATAATGCAATATGTCGTGGGAGCGTCAGATCACGATCAAATCGGCTCAGGAAATCGAAATCATGCGCCAGGCGGGACGCATCAATGCGGAAGCCCTGGCTGCAGCGAAATCGGTGGCCCGACCCGGTGCGACTACAGCGGATCTGAATGCTGCTGCAGAAGAAGTCCTGCGCAAGTACGGATGTTACTCACCCTTCAAGGGATATCCCGGTCCAACGCCGTATCCGGCGAGCACGAACGTGAGTGTCAATGAAGAACTGGTTCATGGCATTCCCGGTAAGCGCAAGCTGAAAGAGGGCGATATCGTCTCCGTGGATTGCGGAACGGTATACGAAGGTTTCGTTGCGGATTCGGCGATTACCTTTGGGGTGGGGCAAGTATCCGAAACTGCCAGGAAACTGATGGAAGTGACGGAAGGCGCTTTATACGCCGGGATTGCCAAAATGGTTGTGGGCAATCACCTGGGCGATGTTTCCGCCGCCATCCAACAATACGTGGAAAGCCGCGGCTATTACGTCACGCGCGAGTACACCGGTCACGGGGTGGGCCGTGAAATGCACGAAGGCCCCCAGGTGCCCAATTATGGCCAACCGGGTCGCGGCTTGATACTGCGATCAGGAATGACCATCGCGTTGGAACCGATGGTGCTGGTGGGTACACCCATGACCCGGGTTATGCCGGATCTGTGGACGGTAAAATCAGCCGATGGTTCTCTCACGGGGCATTTCGAACACTCAGTCGCCGTGACAGAGAACGGCCCCTATATCCTGACAACCCTGGATGAAGGGCAAAGTGCTGGACGAAATGCCAATGTGCAGTTATAATTGCATCTTTGGCTGGATTTGCACTTGTTGATGAGGAGTTAATCATGAAGGTTTCACCATCCATTCGCAGGCGCTGCGCTAAATGCAAAATTGTACGCCGGCACGGTCTGTTGTACGTGATCTGCGAAAACCCAAAGCATAAGCAGCGACAGGGGTAATGACCAATGGCAAGAATTGAAGGCGTTGATCTGCCGCGCAACAAGCGGATCGAGACTGCTCTAACCTATATTTTCGGGATTGGCCCGACTCGCGCCAAGGTGATTTTGGCAGCGACCAAAGTGAACCCGGATCTCCGCGTGAAAGACATGCCCGAGACCGACGTTAACGCTGTGCGTGAGTTTATCTCCAAGAACTATAAGGTTGAAGGCGATCTCCGTCGTGAAGTTCAGATGAACATCAAGCGGTTGATCGAGATTGGGTGCTATCGTGGACTGCGCCACCGTCATAATTTGCCGGTGAATGGCCAGCGCACGCGCACCAATGCTCGCACCTGCAAGGGTCCGAAAAAGACAGTGGCCGGTCGTGGCCGCCGCCGCGGAGCAACGAAGAAGTAATTTGCTGCTGACTCTTGGCCGGGAAATAGGGGACCCTTCCGCCCCGCGGCTGCCCGACCAGGATAGGCTGCAAACCAAACTTCCGCTCAGCAGGACTGAAATAGATTTTTTAGCGAGGGAATATGGCACAGAACGTACGTTCAGCGCGACGCACTACGACTGTCCGCAAGGTAAAGCGCACACTGTCCTCCGGGCAGGTGCACGTCTTTGCCTCTTTCAATAACACGATCGTGACTGTCACTGACATTCAAGGCAACGCGGTCTGCTGGGCCAGTTCCGGCTCGGCTGGGTTCAAGGGCTCTCGCAAGAGCACCCCGTTTGCAGCTCGTCTGGCGGCCGAACAGGCCATCAAGACGGCTCAGAATATGGGAATTCAGGAAGTCGACCTGATCGTCAAGGGTCCTGGTCCTGGCCGTGAATCCGCCATCCGGGCTGTCCAATCCATGGGCATGCGGGTGCGTTCGATTTCTGATATCACACCGGTTCCGCATAACGGCTGCCGGCCTCCTAAGAAACGCCGCGTCTAATACCATCAAGGAAGGGAAGATATGGCGAGATATACCGGTCCGGTATGCAGATTGTGCCGGCGTGAAAACGAAAAACTATTTTTAAAGGGCTCCCGTTGCTTCAGCGCCAAGTGCGCTTTCGAACGCCGCGGGTTTGCCCCTGGTCAACACGGGAAGAGCGGTCAGCGCGGTGGTGAGCGTGAATCCGACTATTCCCGCCAACTGCGCGCCAAGCAGAAGGTTCGCCGGGTCTACGGCGTTCTGGAACGCCAGTTCCGCCGCACTTTCGCGATTGCGCGAAAGACTCCCGGTCTGACCGGCCTGGCTTTGCTGGTGACGCTCGAAATGCGTCTTGATAACGTGATCTACCGCATGGGTTTGGCTGAAAATCGCAGCCAGGCTCGCCAATTGGTGAATCACGGTCATTTCCTGGTCAACGGTCGCCGCGCTGATATCCCCTCGATGATTCTTCGACAGGGCGATGTCATCACACTGCACGAAAGCGCCCGCAAGACCACTTACTTCAAGGAACTGGCCGATGTTGCTGAAAAGCGTGTGTGTGCTTCGTGGCTCGACCGCGATCTGAAGACGATCTCAGGCCGTGTGTTGCGCAGCCCTGAACGCGCCGAAATCGACGGTAACCTGAACGAACAGCTCATCGTTGAGTATTACTCGCGGTAGTGCTGAAACGATCCGGTGTGCGAAATACAAACCAGTGCATCGGAAAGGGGTGAAACGTGTGCGCCTTAAGTAACATGGTAACGCCGAAAGTCGAACGCGAAGCTGAGGCTCGCAACTACGGCAAGTTTGTCATCAGCCCGCTCGAACGGGGTTATGGGGTCACCCTGGGTAATGCGCTGCGACGTGTCCTGTTGTCTTCCCTTGAAGGGGCAGCGGTAACGTCCATCCGGATCTCGGATGTACTGCACGAGTTCAGCGACATTCCGGGTGTGCGTGAAGATGTCATTCAGGTCACGCTGCAGATCAAACAACTGCGCCTGATGCTGCACGACACCGATTCAGCACACTTGCATCTGGACGTTCGCGGTGAAGGCGTTGTCACAGCCGCAGACATCCAGGCACCGGCTGAGGTGGAGATCGTCAATCCGGATCTCTATCTGTTCACCGTCGACGACAGCCGCACGCGGTTGGAAATCGACCTGACAGTTGAGCGCGGCCGCGGCTATTCGCCTTCTGGCGATCGCAGTGGACGCCTGCCCATTGGCGAACTTCCTGTGGATGCGATTTATACGCCGGTAAAGCGTGTGAATTACAACGTGGGTTCCGCCCGTGTTGGTCAGAGCACCAATTACGACCGCCTGGCCCTGGAAATCTGGACCGACGGTACGGTAGCCCCTGAAAAGGCTTTGGGTGCGAGCTCGAAGATCCTGATCGATCATCTTCGCTACATTTCCGGCATCAGTGAAGAAACACTGGTGATCGGAACCGAAAAGGAAGCAACGGGTAGCCGGTTGACCAGTGAAGCCGCCGAAACCCCCATTGAGAATCTGGATCTGTCGGTGCGGGTGTTCAACTCGCTCAAACGGACCGGGATTACCACGGTGGGCGATGTGCTGGACTTGCTGGAAAAGGGCGACGAAGCCGTTATGTCCATCCGCAACTTTGGTGAGAAAAGCTTAGATGAACTTCGCCAGAAGATGCGTGAAAAAGGCTTCCTGCGCGATGACAAAATTACGGAGTAAGATTACATGCGACATCAGGTAGCTGGATACAAACTTGGTGGTGGTAAGGACCGACGCGAAGGATTGCGCCGGACTATGATCCGCCAGCTCTTCACGCATGAACGGATTACGACGACTCGCGCCAAAGCGATGTCAATCCGCAGCGACGCCGAGCGTCTGATCACGCTGGCCCGCAACAGCGCGAAGGGCACTGAAATCGAAAAGGTCAACGCCCGCCGTCTGGTTTCTGCCCGTCTGGGCAGTGACCCGGTGGTGGTGAAAAAGCTCTTTGACGACATCGCTCCGCGCTTCAGCACGCGTCCCGGCGGGTATACCCGGATCCTGAAGTTGGGTCCCCGTTTGGGCGATAACGCTGATATGGTTCTCTTGGAGCTGGTCGAAGAATAGTCCAGACCGGGCTTGCAGAACCGGAATGGAATGGCACGTTACCAGATTATTCTTGCCTACGATGGGACGGACTTCCTGGGATATCAACGCCAGGGAGAGGCCCGCACGGTTCAGGGTGAGGTAGAAGCGGCTTTACAGCGTCTAGGCTGGCAGGGCCGCAGTATCCTCTCCAGTGGTCGAACCGATACCGGGGTCCACGCTTCTGGTCAGGTGATTGCAGTCGACTTCGACTGGCATCACCCACCCGAAACGTTGGGCAGGGCCCTCAACGCCGAACTGCCGGGAGATGTGGCAGTGAAGGCGGTAAAGGTGGCAGATGAAGAGTTTCATCCCCGTTTTGGAGCTCTTTGGCGCTGCTATCATTACCGGCTTTACTGCAATCCAGAGCGAAACCCGCTCCGCGACCGGTTTGAATGGCGGGTGTGGCCCCCGGTGGATGGTGAACGTCTTCACGCCGCAGCGGCATTGTTCATAGGTTCGCATGATTTTGCAGCCTTTGGAATGCCCACCCGGCCGAAGGGCAGCACCATCCGAGTGGTCCATCGAGCCTTCTGGCAGCCAGAAGGGGACGGTTGGCAATTCACGATCATCGCGAATGCCTTCCTATACCACATGGTGCGCCGGTTGGTCTACGTCCAGGTGGCTGTGGCTCAGGGGCGCTGGAGCCTGGAGCAATTGGCGGATGGAATCGATCACCAAACCGTTCAGATTGCCGGGATCGCAGCACCGAATGGCCTGGAATTGGCCGAAGTCCGATACCCGGAAAATGGGCAGGAACTGGAAAAAAAGGTTTAATACCTTGTCTGCTAGTGGAGAAGATGACCGTGGACAAGACGTTCGTGATCAAGGGTAAACCCGAAAGTAAATGGATCCTCGTGGACGCGCGGGATGAAGGCCTGGGCCGGTTGGCGACGCAAATCGCCAGTTACCTGCTGGGCAAACATAAACCAACCTACACCCCAGGCGTCGATATGGGTGATTTTGTGGTTGTGGTCAACGCCGGGCAGGTGAAAGTCAACAGCCAGCAGATGGAAGAAAAGTGGTACCACCATCATTCTGGTTACCCCGGTGGCTTGAAATCCGTCAGCCTGCGTGAGCAGCTCCAACGGCACCCGGATCGTGTGATCCAGGACGCGGTTTGGGGAATGCTGCCGCACAACAAGATCGGCCACAAGCTGATCAAGCGGTTGAAGGTCTATGTCGGGAGCGACCACCCGCATCAAAGCCAGAACCCGCAGTCGGTTGCATAAAGGAGCAGGGCGAAGATGTCAGTTCAGTATTTTGAAGGTATTGGGCGCCGCAAGGAAAGCACGGCTCGCGTGCGTGTGATGAATGGCACCGGAAAAGTCGTTGTCAATGAAAAGCTTGCCGCAGAATATTTCACCCGTATGGGTGATATGGAGAAAGTTCTCCAACCTCTGCAAGCTACCGGCCAGGAACTGACCACCTACGACATCACTGTTGTCGTCAAGGGTGGCGGTGTGACCGGCCAGGTGGACTCGGTCCAACTGGGTTTGGCGCGCGCGTTGGTGAAAATGAACCACGATTACGTGTCCATGCTGCGTAAGTACAGCCTGCTAACCCGCGATGCTCGCATCAAGGAACGCAAGAAGCCAGGCCTCAAGCGCGCCCGCAAGGCTCCTACCTACACCAAACGTTAATAGTTTCCCTAACGGGAAATTCGAACGAAACTTTTATGGTTCGCGACAGCGGCAAGTGCTGTTGCGAACCATAAAAGCGTTTCTTAAGCCAGTGCAAGCGCACTGACGACGTTGTTTAGTTTCCGGGTGGCAGTCTTGACGATTTCGGACAGCTTTTCCGGCGATTGGCTAAAGGTGGCCATCAATTCGGGGTTGGCAATGCGCACCAGACTGGATCGATCATCGATCGATTCGACTGTCACGTTGCAGGGCAGCAGCAATCCCAACCAGGCGTCGATTTCCAGGGCGCTATGCGCCAGAGTCGGGTTGCAGGCGCCCAGGATGACATAAGGCCTGAAATCGGCGCCAATTTTCTCTTTCAAGGTTGCGCGGACATCGATTCGCGTTAAAATTCCAAAGCCTTCGGTCTTCAATAATGCCGTTATCGTCTCGATGGCTTCATCGAGCGGTTTGGGGATCGCGACTTCGAATCCCAGTTGATTTGACATTTTGGTTCCCTTTCGGATAAATGTAAGCGATTAATGTTTGGATGCAGAGAAAGCAAAAAGGGTGCAGCGAATGACGAAACAAGGAAATTCGATCGACCGGTATCTGGAAGCCTTTCAGAGCAATCCTGGGGAGGGTGTGGTCGTTTTGGCCGGAAAGGCGCTGGAGAAACTGCTCCTCCCGCCATTTCCGCCCTCGATGCCGGCTATTTTGACGGATCTCACAGATGAAATTCTGCCGACCCTGCAAACGGTTCTGCTCTCGACGTATCCCGAAACCTTCGAGTTGCAAACTCTGGCCGAATCCACACCAGGAACCCTGGAGCGTAAGAATTTGCGGCTTTCGGAGTTGGGCCAGGCCGGAGGCATAAGGGCTGTGTATGTTCCCATTCTGGGCGTGGATACCTCGATGGAGGCGTTCCAGGAAGTCATCGCCCGCCTGCGCGCGCCGGACGGTTGCCCGTGGGACCGCGAGCAGACGCACGATTCCCTGCGCAAGAGCCTGCTGGAGGAATGCTATGAAACGCTGGCAGCCCTGGACGCCGGCAATGTGACCGGTATGACCGAGGAGTTTGGCGATCTGTTATTGCAAATTGTGCTGCACGCTCAAATTGCCAATGAGGCCGGCGAATTCCGCATGACGGATATCCTGCAGGGCATCAACCGTAAAATCGTACGCCGCCACCCGCATGTATTTGGGGACGTGCAGGTGGATGGGGTCAAGAACGTGTTGCAGAACTGGGAAAAACTCAAAGCCGCCGAACGTGAAGCCAACGGCGAAGCCGATCACAAGGGCATTTTGGATGGCGTTGCTAGCGAATTCCCCGCCCTGGCGCAGGCCCAGGAATTTCAGGACCGCGCTGCGCGGGTGGGTTTCGACTGGCCCGAGGTGGCTCCTGTGCTGGAAAAAGTCATGGAAGAACTGGAAGAAGTGCGCACGGCAGAAGATGATGCTCACCGCGCCAAAGAACTGGGCGATCTGCTCTTTGCCGTGGTGAATTACGTACGCTGGCATAAGGTGGATTCGGAGACGGCCCTGCGCGAGGCCAACCAGCGCTTCCGCAGCCGCTTTGCCCACATCGAAAAGCGCGCCCGTGAAATGGGGCGCGACATGAATGGCATGACTCTGGCCGAAATGGATACCCTGTGGGATGAGGCCAAACGCATCGAGCGCGGCGCAATTCCATAAATCCAACTCCAGACGAATCAAAAAAGGCTGATCCATAATACTTCGGATCAGCCTTTTTGGTTCGTTTCGAAAAACAGCTTACTTTTTCAGCTCGGGCGCATTGAAATACAACCCGGTGACCTGATGAGGTTCAGTGCCGGTCACGCTGAGATTGATGACGACCTGTTTGGCATTCGTGTAGACAGCGGTGTAGATCACCAGCAGGGTGCCGTCGACATCCCGTACGCTACTCACCTCGCGGCTTTGATAACTGCCAACTTTTGTGGATAGCAATTCGCGTAACTGTTGGAAGGAGGCTTCGTCGATGCCCTTGATCATTGTCTCATTGAAATCTTGTGAGAAGAGAGCGTAATCATTGCCCTCGATGCCGTTGAAGATACGATCGGCGATGGGTTCGACGTAGGCCAGAACTGCTTTTTGATCGTCGCCCTTGACGGCTTTGCCGGGCAGGCAGGCGGTCAAGGCCAGCAGGAGCAAAGAAGCGGCCAAAAGAATGTGCAGCATTCTGGATTTCATGGAAAGACTCCTTATAGCGTTTCGAATCGCGCGGTAAAGTGGCGCAGCAGTTCGGGCGCGTAGGTGAAGCGGTAACCGCGAAGCTCTTTGGCCTTCAACGCCAGTTCGCCCAGCACATCCGCGACATAGTCCATATGGGCCTGGGTATACACCCGGCGCGGAATGGCCAGCCGCACCATCTCGAGCTGCGGGTAGACGATTTTGCCGGTATCCGGATCCGGATGCGCAAACATGACCGAACCGATTTCCACGCCGCGAATGCCGCCGGCCAGATACAGGCTGGCGACCAGGGATTGGCCGGGGAATTCGGCATGCGGGATGTGCGGCAAAAGCCGGCCGGCATCCAGGAAGATGGCGTGGCCGCCGGAAGGTTCGATGCAGGGGACGTTATTCTCTTTCAAGCGCGCACCCAGGTAGCCGGTCTGTCCGATGCGATACGCGAGGTAACTTTCGTCCAGGCCTTCGCGCAGGCCGACTGCCAGCGCGTCCAAATCGCGGCCGGCCAACCCGCCGTAGGTGACGAAGCCTTCGCGCAGAATCAGTTCGTTGCAGACCTTCTGGAACAGCTCTCCGTCGCGCATGGCCAGGAAGCCGCCGATGTTGACCATGCCGTCTTTCTTGGCACTCATCCAGGCGCCGTCCGCCAGGGCGAAGATCTCGCGGGCGATTTCGAGCGTGCTCTTGTTCGCATAGCCTGGCTCGCGCAGCTTGATGAAATAGGCATTTTCGGCATAGCGGCACGCGTCGATGAAGAAGGGAATGCCAAATTCGTGATAGGTCTCGGAAACAGCCCGGATGTTGGCCACCGAAACGGGCTGCCCGCCGCCGGCATTGTTGGTGATGGTGATGGCTCCGAAGGGAATTTTCTGCGGCCCGACCTTCTGGATGAAGTTGCGCAGCTTTTGAATATCCATATTCCCCTTGAAGGGGTGGAGGTTGGTGGGGTCGAAGGCTTCATCGATGACCAGGTTGGTCGGCCGGCCGCCCCGGGCCATGATGTTGCCTTCCGTGGTGTCGAAGTGCATATTGGAGGGCACGAACATGCCCGGTTTGACCAACTGGCTGGTGAGGATGTTCTCCGCAGCGCGTCCCTGGTGGGTGGGCACGAAATGCTCGAAACCAAAAATCTCGGTCATTGCGTCCGCGAGGTTGTAGTAGGAGCGCGCACCGGCGTAGGATTCGTCCCCACGCATGATGGCCGCCCACTGATCCTGGCTCATTGCGCCCGTGCCGGAATCGGTCAGCAGATCGATGAAGACATCTTCGGCGCGCAGCGCAAACACATTATGCCCGGCAGCTTGCATGGCCTGCTGGCGCGCTTCGGGGGAGATCAATTTGATCGGTTCGACGACCTTGATACGAAAAGGTTCGGGTGGGTAACGCACGATGCGATCCTCCTTGGAAATTTTCAGAAACCGAATGAGCTTGCAAAAAATAGTGTATCACCATGCCGGGCGGGGTGGAATTGTGGATTATCACCAGTTTGGCGAAATCGAGGCTGACGTTTGTTGCGCCTGTAATAATTGCTAGAAATAAATAAAATAAAACAATATATAAATAATATTGAAAAAACTATTGACAAAGTTAAATATTGCGCTATACTAATTTTAGTAGAAAATATTAGCTTGCTCAGGAGAATTCCTATGTTCACACAAACCCTAACCCTTACGAACGAAAAAGAAATCGAACTTAAAGTCGACCGCGATCTGGAATTGCGCGGTTGGGATCAGCCCGGCGTCGAGGTTTCCGTTCCCCGCGAAAGCGATTTAACGGTCAAGACTGTAGACGAGAAATTGATCATCGAATCTTTTTCAAACCTGAAGATTTCGGTGCCTCAGGTTATGCAGATCCGGATTCGCAAAGTGGAAGGCGACGCCGACATCCAGGATTTGACCGGCCTGCTGACCATTCTCGGCATCGGGGGTGATCTGGACTTGGACAGCACCGGAGAAACTCGCATCGATGCCATCGGCGGCGATCTGGACGCCAACAAAACGGCTGCTCTGGATGTGACCGCCGTGGGCGGGGATGCTGCTGTCAAGCACGTTCCCGGTGCGGTCAAGATCACCAATGTGGGCGGTGACCTGGACGCCGAATCCCTGGGCTCATTGCAGTTGATCACCGTCGGTGGAGATTGTAATGTGCGCAAGATCGAAGGCGAATTCTCGGTCGCCAATGTGGGCGGCGACCTTAACGGCGCGGACCTGGCCGCTCAAATTTCGGCCATCACGGTCGGCGGCGATCTAAACCTGCGCATCAAGCAGGGCGGGGTCAAAGCCATGGCCGGCGGCGATCAGGTCGTCAGCCTGAATTCCCTGACCGGCGAACCGATCCATTTGAGCGCGGGTGGGGATGTCAACCTGCACTTACCCATTCAGGCCAGCGCCAAGATGCACATCAGCAGCGGTGGGCGTGATATTTTGATGCGCGTGGGCGGATGGAATGAGCGGGTTGAAATGTTTACCTTCGATTTTACGCTGGGCGAAGGAACGACACCCATTCAGATCACGGCCGGCGGTGATGTAATGGTCACGGACAGCAGCGCTGAAACCCGCAAAGGTTCGAGTACGTTTGAATTTGGCGGAGTGAAAGTCGATGTGGACGCGATTAGCCAGACGGTTCAGGATGTGGTCGAGAGGGCCTCCCGCAGCGCGGAGATCGCTTCTCGCGAAGTCGAGGAACGCATTCAAGCAGCCATGCGCCGGGTCGAAGAACAAAACCGCCGCCGCGGGATTCGGGTGGGATTCGATGGTTTTCCCGGCGCGTCGCCTGTTCCGCCGGTCGCGCCGGTTGCGACGCCGCCATCCACGCCCCCGCAAGGAACGGTGGGACGGGTGAGCGATGAGGAGCGAAAGATGATTTTGCAGATGCTGCAGGATCATAGAATCACCGCTGACGAGGCCATCCATCTCCTGGATACGCTCGAGGGTAAAAATCAGTAAAATAGAAACGGCCGTAAAGACGAACTGGAAGGAGATATTGGATGAGCGCAGATAAGATCGAAATTCTCAACCGGGTGGCAAGCGGTGAATTAAGCGTGGACGAGGGAAATCGTTTGCTGGCAGAACTGGATGCTCAGGCATCGGCTCGACCGCAAGTGCGGATGCCGCACGACTCTGAACCGGAGGATACCCCCGAAGTAATCGTGGCTCCGGAGCCCTCGCCGATGGATCCGCGCGAGCTGGAAAGAATGAAGGCCTGGCGGCGTTGGAACTGGATCCCCCTGACACTGTTCCTGATCCTGACGGCTTTTGCCGGCATCTGGATCTACCAGGCTTACCGTTCCGCCGGTTTTGGCTGGGGTTTCTGGTTGTCCTGGATCCCGTTTTTGATCGGCGTGCTGGGCATTTACGCCTTCTGGAATATGAAGTGGGTTCACGTGCGGGTGCGGGAAAAGAAGGGCGACCGCATCCAGCGGGTTTCCATCAGCATTCCTCTGCCGCTGGGTATTCTGCCCTGGGTTTTTCAAACGTTTGGCCGTTACATGCCGGCGGATGTGAGAGAACAACAGGAATCCATCCTGATGATCAACGATGCGCTCAAGACGGACGAACCCATCCATATCCATGTCACCGAAGATGAGGATGAAGAGGTCGAGGTCTTTATCGGCTAGCAGATTTTGACTCCCACAATTCCAGGCGGCTGTTGATCCTTTCAACGGCCGCCTGTTCTGTTAAGCCTGTTTCGCAGGAAAGTAAACGGATTGATATTTATCGACGCATTGCAATGACTGTATAATACGAGATACGATTTTAATTCGATCGAATTCGCTTCGGTAGTCCATCGTATTGATCAACCCCGTTTTCGCGAGGTTTCATCATTTTATGGCGTGAAGGAGCACTCCCATGAGCGTTATCGAAGTCAATCATCTGACGAAGTTCTATGGCAAATCGAGGGGCATCGTCGATGTCTCTTTCGCAGAAGAAGAGGGTGAAATCTTCGGTTTCATTGGACCGAACGGGGCTGGAAAATCGACCACCATTCGCCTGCTCCTTTCGCTCATCTACCCGACCAGCGGCAGTGCCAGAGTCTTTGGCAAGGATGTCGTCGCTCACGGGCCTGAAATCCGCCGCGACATCGGTTACCTGCCTTCTGAAGTCTTTTATTACCAGGACATGAAGGTCATCGACCTGCTCAAGTATTCCGCCAGCTTCTACGATTGCGATTGCACCCAACGCATGCGCGAATTATCCGAAACGATGGAACTGGAGTTGAACCGTCGCATCAGCGATCTCTCCTATGGAAATAAAAAGAAGGTTGGCATCGTTCAGGGCCTGCTCCACAGCCCCAAACTGCTTTTCCTGGATGAGCCGACCTCCGGCCTCGATCCACTCATGCAGCGCAAATTCTTCAATTTGATCCGTGAGGAGAACGCGCGCGGGGTGACTGTCTTCTTTTCCTCCCACATCCTCGGCGAAGTCCAGCGCCTGTGTTCGCGGGTGGGCATCATCCGCGAAGGCCGCATCGTGGAAATCTCGAACATCCGCACCCTGCAGCAGAATAATTACAAGAAAATAAGCGTGACAGCCGACGGATTGACCCCGGAATCCATCGATCTACCGGGTGTGACCCATTTGCAGAAAGAAAACGGCACGCTCCATTTCTTCTTCAAGGGCGATATCAACGCCGTGGTACAGAAGATCAGCAGTCTCCAGGTCACCGATGTTTCCATCGAGGAGCCGACCCTGGAAGAAATCTTCATGCATTACTACGAATAGGCGCAGACCATGAACGCAAACATCTACAGACACGAGTTTCGCACTCGCTTGAAATCGGTGCTCATCTGGTCGCTGGCTGTGGCGGCAATGGTCATATTCTTCTTCTCCCTCTTTCCGGTATTCGCCGACCAGGCTGAATTGATGAACCAGATGCTGGCCAAATTCCCGCCTGAAATGCGCGCCGCTTTCGGCATGGATAATATGGATCTGGCCACGGTTCTGGGTTTTTACAGTTTCATCTTCCTGTTCGTCCAACTCTGCCTGGCGATTCAGGCCGGTAATTACGGTTTCGGGCTGGTCTCGATCGAAGAGAGCGAACTGACGGCCGATTTCCTGCTCAGCAAACCGGTCAGCCGCTGGCAGGTGCTGACCAGCAAACTGCTGGCCGCATTGACCAGCCTGACCATCACCAACCTGGTCGTATGGGTAAGCAGCTTCATCGCGATTGCCATGTTCCGCGAAGATCGCGAATTTGAAATGTCTACCCTGATCTTGCTTCTGTCCAGCATCATCCTCTTCCAGCTCTTTTTCTTGAGTGTTGGGCTGGTCATTTCACTGCTGGTCAAACGCGTGCGCAGCGTGACGCCGTATTCTCTCGGATTGGGGTTTGGCACCTATGTGTTAAGTGCATTTAGCGGCGTATTTGGAGAGGTCACACTGGAATTGATCACCCCCTTCAAACACCTGGATGCGGCTTCCATCGTCAAGAACGGCGCCTTCGACACGCCATTGGTGTTGCTGAATGTCGCGATCACCCTGGTTTCGCTTGTGGCCAGTTACTGGTTGTACATTCGTCGGGATATTCCGGCCGTGTCGTAAGGAGATGCAGGATGAACATCTTTCTTCATGAACTCAAAGCCAACCTCAAATCGTTGCTGATCTGGAGCGGTGTGATTGTTCTGTTGATCATGATTGCACTGGCGAAATTTTCAGCTTTTGCCGGGAATCCGGATATGCTGGCCATGCTCGATTCCATGCCCCCGGCCTTATTGGACGCTCTGAATATGCGCGCTTTCAACCTGACCACATTGAGCGGTTTCTACGGACTGATGTTTATCTATTTTGGATTGATGGGCGCAATGGCAGCCGCCATGTGGGGCAGTGAAGTCATTTCCAAGGAAGAGCGCGATAAGACGGTCGAATTCTCGCTCGTTCTACCCGTATCCCGCAGCCGGGTCATCACGGCCAAAGCAGCTGCAGCCCTGATCAACTGCGTGGCCTTTGTGTTGATCACCTGGGCGATATCGTTGGTGGGCGTGCGTTCGTATACCCCCGATCCGGCATTCTACGATTTTCTGGTGCTTGAAATGCAGGCCATGCTGGTCATCGAGTTGATCTTTTTGGCTTTAGGCCTTTTACTGGGTTGCGCCATGAAGCAGTATAAATTCTCAGGGTCGACCGCGGTGGGCATCATCCTGGTGACGTATTTCATGTCCATTTTTTCCACGATGAACGAAAAACTGGATTTTCTCAAATACTTCACACCTTTCCGGTATTTCGATGCGGGTTTGCTCTTCCGCAATGGCAAGCTGGATGGGTTGTATCTGCTCCTCTCGGCGGGCATTATCGTCGTTTGCGTGGCGGCCGCTTACTGGATTTATAACAAACGGGATCTCTATATCTAGAAACGATTGGAGAATAGATCTCAGGTTTGGAGAGTCCGGGTTCTGGCATGAACTACCCGGACTTTTCAATCGAGGAATTCTGGATGATCAAGCGTTTACGGTTATGGATCGGGCTGTTTTTCTGCCTGCTCTCGGTCGCGTTCTTTCTGATCAATAGCTGGCCGGCCAGGCGTTCACTTTCACAATTTGATATCGCAGACCGCGGTTTCATCGACACGACGGGTCCATCTCAAAATCAACTCCTCGCGAACAGCGATGGAACGATCGCCTTGCCGGCAAGATATTCCGTTGCACTGGACCTGCCGGCCAACCTGCGGGTGGGCGAACCTGAGCCCTTGCGATTAACCCTCCAGCAGAAGGAATTGCTCGCGAATTCCTCCCCGCTCGCCGGCATGGACGTCAGCGTCGAAGGAAGTATCCTTTACCCGGACCTGGACTTTCGTCCGCAGGGCAGCATCTACCTGAACCTGGCGGTAGACCATCCGGCCAAATTCGTCTGGTTCCTGACCGGCTCGGAGACCGCCACCGAACCGGGAACTTTGTGGTTATACCTGCTGTTTCACAATTCGCAGGGCAGCACGCCGGTGCGCGTGCTGGTCCTGGCGCATTCCCTCTCCTTTGTGAACTTCACCCCTCTCGGAATTCCCGGCACTGGTTTTCAGATCGCTGCATGGGTCAGCCTGGCAGTGGGGGCTTACTTTTTGGTGTGGGCAGGCATTTCCGGCCTGGCGAAGAAGCATTCGAATGCATAAAAATGTACAAGTTTAATTGGATAAATAAGGCAAATTTATAACTCAAAATCCAATTTGCTTTACTTTTTGAGGCACGCTTGATAAAATCAGAAAGACTAAATTACTCGTATTAATGAAAAATTTCCCAAATTTATAATCAATCTTCCGGGAGCGGCTATGTTAAGTCATTGGCTCTATATCGGCATTTTCATGGTGATGTCTTTGTTTTTGCCGGCGGCGGCAATTTTTATTGCCGGTCTGCTGGCACCCAAAAAACCAAACGCCATCAAAAATTCCACCTATGAGTGCGGTATTGAGACGGTTGGTGAATCGTGGATTCAATTCAAAGCCCAATATTACGTGTTCGCGCTGGTCTTTCTGGTTTTCGACGTTGAGACCGTATTTCTATACCCTTGGGCGGTTGCTTTCAACCGGATGACCCTTTTCGGCGTGCTGGAAGCCATTGTTTTTATTCTGATCCTCCTGGGCGGCCTGATTTATGCCTGGCGCAAGGGCGCTTTAGAGTGGCACTAGATCTTTCGGGTGCGGAGGGAAAATGACATTTTGGACTGATCCGGATTTCTTCCTTGAAAAATGGTTTATCCACCTTCTGGCGGGCATTGGAATTCCAGCCGGGATTGCGCAGGCGATCGGTTACGCTCTCGGCGCCGTCATCCTGACGACCGGTGCGCTGCTGTTTGTGTTGTTCCTGATCTGGTTGGAGCGCAAATTGATCGGCCGCGTTCAAGATCGCTTCGGGCCGAATCGATTGGGGCCGTGGGGAATTTTCCAATCGATTGCGGATATGCTGAAGATTTTCACCAAGGAGTACATCACCCCAACCGGTGCGGATAAGGTTCCTTTCAATTTGGCGCCGATCCTGACCGTGGCCGCAGTTTTGATGGTGTGGGCGGTGATCCCGCTGGCTGTGACGGTTTATGGGGTGGACCTGAACGTCGGCCTGTTGTATGTCATCGCCGTCGGCTCGCTGGGTGAAATGGGCATCATCCTGGCAGGCTGGGGTTCGAACAATAAATTTGCACTGCTGGGTGCTTTTCGCGCGGCAGCGCAGTTGATTTCTTATGAGGTGCCCCTGGTGCTTTCGCTGGTTATTCCGGTCATGCTCACCGGATCGCTCAGCATGACCCGCATCGTACAAAACCAGAGCATCTGGTATGTCATGTATGCTCCGCTGGCGGCTTTTATCTTCTTCATCACATCGATCGCAGAAGTGGGGCGCGCACCGTTCGATCTGACCGAAGCGGAGTCGGAACTGGTGGCCGGCTTCAACACCGAATATTCCGGCCTGAAGTTCGGCATGTTCTACGTGGCCGACTTTTTACATTCGTTTACTATCTCCATGCTGGTCTCGATCATTTTTCTGGGTGGCTGGCGCGGCCCGGGCGCCGAAACGTCTCCGCTGTTGGGTTTCATCTACCTGACGTTGAAGACCAGCCTGGTGAATTTCCTCATCATCATCGAGCGGGCCTCTCTCCCGCGCTTCAGAATTGATCAGATGATGGATTTCACCTGGAAGGTGCTGACACCGGTTACATTGATCTTACTGGTCATCACTGCGCTGCTGGAAAAAATCTTTGCCATGGTTGGCCTCTATTCCTGGCTGCGCAGTGGAATCCTGTTTGTTTTGAACATCGTCCTATTGTTCGCGGCGGACTCGGTCGTTCGCAGCCATCTGGCGCGGCGGCCGCGGCCGGATGTACGCGGGAAAGAACGCCCGGTCGCCCGGCCTGAAAACTTCTTCTCGCAACCTGGCTCTGGAGCGTGAGGATGACAGCTTTACAAATCATTTTCCTGATCACTGCGATAGTTACACTGGGTTCTGCCTGCATGGTCGTTTTTACACGCCGCATCATGCATGCAGCCCTATGGTTGGTTCTCGCCCTGTTGGGCGTCGCAATTCTGTTCGCCACCCTGCAAAGCGGTTTCTTTGCGGTAGTGCAGGTGCTGGTTTATATTGGCGCCATCGCGACGTTGTTCATCTTCGCCGTGATGATGACCCGAAAATCGATGGATGACACCGGTTCACAATCCAACCGTGGCTGGGGGTTGGCCCTGGTGGGTTCGCTGGCATTGTTCTTTGGCATTACCGCCGTGCTGCTGACCTGGGGTGGGGCGCAGACCGAATTGTTGGAGATTCCAACCGTTTATGGTGAAGATATTCAATTGTTCGGCCTCTCGCTGGTCGATCCTATGAAATATCTCATCCCGTTCGAGGTGGCTTCGGTATTATTGATGGCGGCGCTGGTGGCTGCCATCTTCCTGACCGTCGACGTCCGGAGGAACCGATCATGATCCCGATGTCCTGGTACCTGATCTTTTCAGCCGCGCTTTTTTGCATCGGCCTGTACGGCGTACTTTCGCGAAAGAACTCCGTTGCCATATTGATGGGCGTGGAATTAATGTTGAACAGCGCCAATATCAATTTACTGACATTCTGGCATTATTATTCTCAAATCCGGCACGAACCGCAGATGGGCGGGCTGGTTTTTACAGCGATCGTTTTTGCGGTGGCGGCGGCTGAAACCGCCGTCGGCCTGGCGTTGATCATTTCCGCATATCGCCGCCGCCAGAACATCATTGCCAGCGATCTGACCGAGCTCAAAGGTTAAGGGAGGCAGGGATATCGAAATGAGTACAGGACTCATGTTGTGGTTAATCCCACTGCCGCCTTTGTTCGCTTTTGCACTAATTGTGCTGGGCGCCAACCGGCGCAACGGCTTGAGCACGGGGCTGGCGCTGGGCGGGGCAGGTTTATCCTGGCTTGCGAGTATGGTGGTTTTCTTCCGGGTGATCGGCATCGAGGGACTGAGTCAAAATCCAATTCGCCTGGCGGTGAACTGGATTCCAACCGGCGATACCTGGTTGAAAATTGGCGTGCAGGTCGATCCACTGGCGGCAGTGACTTTGTTCTTCGTCGCCTGGACGATCCTGATGATCTTTATTTACAGCGTCGGTTATCATAACTTCGGCCAGCCGAAAGGCGACCGGGATGTGCCGGGTTTGCCGCCCCACGGGGCCACTGTCACCGACGCCCACGGCAGCCATAAGGTCAGTTCCATCGAACCCATGTACGCGCGCTTCTTCGCAATGATCAGCCTGTTTGCCTTTGGCATGTATCTGCTGGTCGTCAGCGACAACCTGCTGACGCTGTTCATCGGCTGGGAAATCATGGGGTTGTGTTCCTACCTGTTGATCGGCTTCTGGTACGCCAAAGATTCGGCGCGCCGAGCAGCCATCAAGGCCTTTATGACCACCCGCGTCGGGGATATGTTCATGATGCTTGGCCTGGGCGCGTTGTATTCGCTCACCGGAACATTGAGCTATCAGGACATCTTCGGCAACGCGGCCGTGATGCACATCCTGACAACCACCATGTCGCCGGTTTTCGGCCTTTCCTGGGCCGGTTTCATCGGTTTGTTGATCTTCCTGGGCGTGGTGGGTAAATCCGCGCAGTTCCCGCTGCACGTTTGGCTTCCGGATGCGATGGAAGGCCCGACACCGGTCTCGGCGATGATTCACGCCGCCACCATGGTTTCGGCCGGCGTCTACCTGGCCATCCGCTGCTTCCCGCTGATCTCTGCCGGCTGGGAGCCCGGCGGCGCGTTGACCCTGCCCATGCTGGTACTGGCAGCCGTAGGTTCCTTCACGGCGCTGTTTGCCGCAACCATTGCCATGACACAGAACGATATCAAGCGGGTTCTGGCTTATTCGACCATTTCTCAACTCGGATACATGATCGCCGCCCTGGGGGTGGGGGCCTACGCAGCTGCGACCTTCCACCTGGTGACGCATGCCTTCTTCAAGGCGCTGCTCTTCCTGGGGTCGGGTTCGGTCATCCACGGCATGGAACACGGCGTATTTCACACGGGTGAGCACATAGACCCGCAGAACATGTTCAACATGGGCGGGCTGCGCAAGAGGATGCCGCGCACCTTCTGGACCTTCCTGATTGGCGGTTTCGCATTATCGGGCTTCCCACTGATGACGGCCGGTTTCTGGTCGAAGGATGAGATCTTATCCGGCGCGTTCAACGGCGGACACCTCCTGATCTTTGGCGTACTGGCGCTCTCGGCATTGCTGACCGCCTTCTATACGATGCGCCAGATCAGTCTGACCTTCCTGGGCAAACCGCGTACGGCGGCCGCTGAACACGCTCAAGAGACTGCGCTGACCATGACCGGCCCGTTGATGGTGCTGGCGGTGTTCGCGGTATCAGCGGGTTGGGTGGGTATCCCCGAATCCTTCCCAGGGCTGGGAGGGGTGCTGCCGAACTGGTTCGAGAAATTCGTAGGGACGATGGTGAATGCCGGCGAAGCCGCGCCGGCGGGCAACAGTCTGGTGCCGCTGGCCACATCCCTGGTCGTGGCGTTGGGGGGGCTGCTGTTGGGCTGGTTGGTCTATCGCAACATCGAGCGCGCAGACGCGGCCGATCCGATGGCCGAACCGTTGGGACCTGCATTTGTAATGTGTAGAAATAAATACGGCATCGACGAGTTCTACCAGGCGGTTTTGATCAACCCCGCCAGATGGTTCGCAGAGATCTTCGTCTACAAATGGGTCGATAAAGGTCTGTTGGACGGTATTTTGCACGCCATCGCCCGCCTGGGGGTCATCCTGGGCGGGGGACTGCGGCGCGGCTTCGATTTGCCGGTGGTCAACGGCGGAGGCGACGGAATCGCCCGGGGGACGCGCGAACTGGGTGAAAACCTGCGCCCGATCCAATCCGGACGCATCCAGCAGTATATGATCGTCGCGATTTCCGTGCTGGTGCTGGTCGGGTTGGTTTTCTTTTACCTGGTCTTCCAGGCTTGAAGCTGCCAGGAGGGAGCTGAGGTAAGGATGGATTTCATTCTCAATCATCTGTTGACACTGATTTTGTTCGTTCCCACAGCGGCGGCATTCCTGATGTTATTTCTGCCCAAGGACCGGCCTGTCCTGCTGCGCTGGTGGGCGCTGGGCGCCAGCCTGATTTCGTTTGGATTGGCGCTCATCGTATGGTTTAGATTCGTTCCCGGGCAGAACGGCTTTCAATTTACCGAACAGGCGGCCTGGTACGGCGTGCTGAATGCTTCCTACCACGTGGGCGTGGACGGCATATCGCTGACCATGGTCCTGCTGACGACGTTGTTGATGCCGTTAGCGATTTTAGCTTCATTCAACATTAAAGATCGCGTCAAACCCTACATGATCCTTTTCCTGTTGTTGGAAACGGGCATGCTGGGCGTTTTCATGGCGCTGGATCTGCTGCTGTTCTTCGTCTTCTGGGAAGTCGGCCTGGTCCCGATGTATTTCCTGATCGCCCAGTGGGGCGGCAGCAATCGCAATTACGCGTCATTGAAGTTCATGCTCTATACCATCGGCGGGTCATTGGGATTGCTGCTGGCAACTCAGTTGATCGGCGTAACGATGGGCACCTTCGATTTGCCGGTATTGTTCGATCAATGGCCGAAGATCACCGAGATCGCGCTGCCGTTGGGCTTGAGCGTCGCAACCGTCAAGACGATCGCCTTCTGGGCGTTCGTGGTTGCCTTCGCGGTCAAGGTACCCGTCTGGCCGGTCCATACCTGGCTGCCGGATGCGCATACCGAGGCGCCCACGGCGGGTTCGATGATCCTGGCGGGCGTGCTGTTGAAACTGGGCGCGTACGGCTTCCTGCGCCTGGTCCTGCCGCTCTATCCGGTGGAGGCGAAGACTTACTCAGGCGCGCTGGCGTTCCTGGCGGTAGCGGCCATCATCTCCGGCGCGCTGGCGGCCTGGGGCCAAACGGATTTCAAACGCCTGGTGGCCTATTCCTCGATCAACCACATGGGATTTGTGGTGTTGGGCATTGCGGCTGCGGCCCGGGCCGGCAACACGCCGGATTCGGTGATTGCCGTCAATGGCGCGGTGCTGCAAATGTTCAATCACGGACTCAGCGCTGCGGGCATGTTCTTCCTGGTGGGCGTGATTTACGACCGGGCGCATACCCGCGACCTGAACGAGTTCGGCGGATTGTGGGCGCGCATGCCGGTGTACGGTTCCCTGCTCCTGTTTATCTCGATGGCTTCATTGGGACTGCCCGGGTTGGGTGGATTCGTCTCCGAGTTCCTCGTCGTTCGAGGGAGCTGGCCCATCCTTGGCCTGGCAACCGCGCTTGGCCTGGTTGGTCTGTTTTTCACCGGCGCCTATATTTTGAAGGCGCTCAAGCTGGTCCTTCACGGCCCTTTGAATGAACGTTGGGCGAAATTGAGTGAGATCTCGACCCGTGAAATCCTGGTCATCACACCGCTTTCGGTCTTGATACTGGGAATTGGCGTCTGGCCGGCCTGGATCCTGAACGTAATCAACCGGGCCGTTCAAATGTGGTTATAAGAGGTGCCTGATGCAGTTTCCAATTCTGAGCGTCTTGATCTTCCTTCCAGTCCTCACCGGCATCCTGCTGTTATTCTTACCTGCCGGGCGTAAAAACCTGATCAAAGGGATATCGCTGGGTACCGCCAGCCTGGTTTTGTTATTGGCCGTGTTCGTGTACATCCGCTACGATGTGGCCGCGGGCGGCTACCAACTGATCGAGCAGGCCGCGTGGGTGCCTGCGCTGGGCATTTCTTATCATGTCGGCGTGGATGGCATTGGTGTGCCCATGGTGCTGCTGGCCGGGCTGGTGCTCTTCACGGGCGTACTCGTTTCGTGGGGTGTGGAAGACCGGCCGCGTGAATTCTTCGCCTTCATGATGCTCCTGGGCGCCAGCGTGCTGGGCGTGTTCTGCTCGCTCGATTTGTTTATGTTGTTCTTCTTCTTCGAGTTGGCCGTTTTTCCCAAGTATTTGATGATCGTGTTATGGGGCTACCCCAAGACGCGCAACTACGGCGGCATGAAACTGACCCTCTACCTGTTCGTCGGTTCGATGATCGCCCTGGTCGGCGCGCTGGCCATCTACTTTGGCTCCGGGATGCGCACCTTCGATATGATCGCGCTGGAAAACGCGGGTTTCACGGTAGCTTTCCAAAGACTGTGGTTCCCGTTCGTGTTCCTCGGATTTGGTATTTTGAGCGGTATCTTTCCGTTTCACAGTTGGGCGCCGGACGGCCATGTAGCCGCACCGACCGCCATCTCGATGCTGTTGGCGGGCGTTGAAATGAAGGTGGGCGCATTCGCCGCGTTGCGTGTAGCATTCATGCTCCTGCCGGAAGGCGCGCGTTTCTGGTCTACGGCGATTATGATCCTGGCCACGATCAATGTCGTTTACGGCGCATTGATTGCCTTGATCCAGACCGACTTCAAGTATGTCATCGGCTTTTCGTCGGTTTCGCACATGGGATTGGTCCTGATCGGCTTCGCGACGTTGAACCGCCAGGGTTTGATTGGCGCCGGGATGCAGATGTTCTCGCACGGTGTGATGACGGCTCTCTTCTTTTCTGTCGTCGGCATGGTCTACGACCGGGCGCACACGCGCGAGATTTCCCAATTGGGCGGGTTGGTCCGCAAGATGCCCATTGCGGCCGTCGGTTTCATCATCGGCGGTCTGGTTTCAATGGGCATGCCGGGCTTTTCGGGCTTTGTAGCCGAGTTTCCGATTTTCATGGGGGTCTGGCAGGTGCAGCCGATCGTGGCGGTGATCGCCATCCTGGGCGTGCTCATTACCGCGGCCTACATCCTGCTGGTCGTCCGGCGGGTCTTCTTCGGCGAGCTTCCCGAGGCCCTGGCCAATGTGGGGGATATCACCCTCAAAGATAAACTATCCACAGTCTTGCTGGCGGTCATTATGATTGCTTTGGGCATTTTCCCAAGTTTGATGGCGCCAATGATTTCTTCGGGCGTCGATCACATCCTGGCGCTCCTGGGAGGTGCATAGGATGAGTGCACAATTCGATCCTTCGATGTTTCTGGCCATCCTGCCGGAAATGGGCCTGATTTTACTGGCCGCTTTGACGCTGGTGCTGGATTTGATCTGGAGGGACCGGCGCTGCCGGTTCCTGGGCTGGATCACCGCGGGCGGGCTGGCCGTCGTGGCCGGACTCAGCGTCGCATTTGCCCGGCCCGGCCCGGAGCCGTTGCTCATTTTTGGCGGCATGCTTCGCCTGGATGATACCGGTTTTGTCTTCCGAATGATCTTCCTGTTTGGAGCCACGCTTACATCTCTGTTCGCGGTAGATAATGAAGGATTGTGCCGAAAAGGCGAGTTTTATACGCTCATGTTGGTCAGCACGTTGGGAATGAGTTTGATGGCCACCGCGGCGGATCTCATCCTGCTCTTCCTGGCCATCGAGACGACTTCCATTCCGCTGTACGTACTGGCCGGTTTTATCCTGCGGGATGAAAAATCGGTCGAGGCCGGCATCAAATACCTGCTGTTTGGGGCGATGACTTCCGCAATCACCCTGTATGGTTTCAGCCTGCTGTACGGCTTCAGCGGCACGACCCAGATCTTTGAAATGGGTCAGATTTTTTCCAGCGGGCAGATTTCCCCGGTGCTCATCGGCATGTCCATCCTGCTGGTGATTGTGGGTTTTGCTTTCAAGATCTCGGCGGTTCCCTTTCATTTTTGGGCGCCGGATGTTTATCAGGGTGCTCCCACGCCGGTGGCGGGTTTTCTTTCCACAGCTTCCAAGGCGGCCGGTTTTGCAGTTTTGATGCGCGTCCTCCTGGCGGTGTTCCCGGGCCAGACGAACGCGTGGACTTTACTGGTGGCCATTATGGCAACTGCCAGTATGTTCGTGGGGAACTTCCTGGCGCTGGCGCAGAAGAATATCAAGCGCCTCCTGGCGTATTCTTCCATTGCTCAGGCCGGTTACATTCTGATTGGCGTGGCCAGTGGAAGTAAATTCGGCATCACGGGGTCGATCTATTACCTGCTGGGCTATCTGTTTACCAACCTGGTCGCCTTCGGGGTCGTTTCGGTGGTCGAAGACGCCGTCGAATCCTCTGAAATCAGCGCTTTTTCCGGCCTCAGCCGCCGAAATCCGTTGCTGGCGTTGGTGATGCTGGCGGCTCTGCTCTCGCTGGGCGGCATCCCACCCTTTGCCGGTTTCTTTGGCAAGTTGTTGGTGTTTGGCTCGGCGATCGAAACCGGGCAGGTGTGGCTGGCGATCGTCGGTATCATCAACTCGATCGTGGCCCTGTACTACTACCTGACGGTGCTGCGGGTCATCTACCAGGGTGAGGGTGGGGCGCCGTACTGGGTTTCGCCATCCTGGAATGCCGCGCTGGTCATTGGCCTGATCGGTATCCTGGTGCTGGGGGTGGTTTTCTCGCCTTTCTTCAACTGGGCGTTGCAAGCATCGCAATCTTTAAGCCTATTCTATTGACGGTTGTCTGAATCATTATGATATAATCAGTGCGGCATGGAACCCGGTACCCCCAACGAACAAAACTCAAAAAAACAGTGGATTATCAACCTGACAATTGCGGGGCTTGTCGGTCAGGTGGGTTGTTTGACGCTGGTTATTATATTGGGCGCGGTCTTTGGCGGGCTCTGGCTGGACGCCCATTTCAACAGCAAGCCAGCTTTTACGATTGGCCTGCTCATCGTCAGTATCCCCGTTTCCGTGGTAGTCATGTTGTTGGTGGTTCGTTCTGCAATTTCGAAGATCAAGAATATTCCGACCCAAACCAAAAAACCGGAGGAGACCAGCATTGGAAAAGACTCGTAAATGGCGCTGGGGTGTAAACCGATGGATTATTCTGGGACTTATTGTTCTATCCGTTATTACATCCAGAGCCTTCCCACCTGTGCGACCGGAGATTGCCCTTGCTCCTGAAGCCCTGACGCCTGAGATCACCTTACCAATCATTGGTAATTTTGCGCTGACCAACACGATGGTCGCCATGCTGATTGGCGACATTATTTTGATTGCGCTGGCGCTGACCGTCAGGGGAGCAGTGAAAAAGGCCGAGGAAACCGGTGAACTGATTCCGCGCAAGAAATTGGCCGGTGCAGTGGAAATGTTGATCGAGTACCTGTATAACATGACCGAAGGTACTGCCGGAAAATGGGCAAAGCAGATCTTTCCATTCTTCGTGAGCATCACTTTCCTGGTTTTAATAGCGAACTGGATGGAATTAATCCCGGGCGTGGACAGCATTGGCTTCATTCACGCCACAACCTCCGAAGGCCACCAAATTGCCAGCGTGCTGGGCGGCATCCCTTACCTGACGACGACGGTAGCCGGGGAAGGCCAGACCGGATACACGCTGGTTCCTTTTGTGCGTACGCTTTCCACCGACCTGAATTTCACCGTGGCGCTGGCCTTGATCGCCGTGGTGATGACCCAGGTCATGGGCGTTCGCGCGCAGGGAATGACGTACTTCACAAAATTCTGGAATACCAAAACCTTCTTCTCGAAACCAATCTTTGGCCTGATCGACTGGGTGGTTGGGTTACTGGAGATCATCTCCGAGTTCTCGAAGGTGCTCTCGTTCTCCTTCCGTCTTTTTGGCAATATCTTTGCCGGTTCGGTCATGCTGTTCGTGATTGGGTCTCTCGTGCCCATTTTTGCCCAGTCCATTTTCCTGGGTCTGGAGTTGTTTGTCGGCCTGATTCAGGCCCTGGTATTCGGTATGTTAACGATGACCTTCATGGCCCAGGCCACACATGGTCATGGTGAAGAACAGCACGCATAGACAGGAAACTACTTAAGGAAAGCTCGACAGGAAATTCAGGAGGAGAATAGTATTATGGATCTTGAAGCCGCACGTATTCTTGGCAAATTGATTGGCGCTGGTCTGGCTATGATCGGTACCATTGGCGCAGGCGCAGGTATTGGTATCGTTGTGAATGGCGCAGTGCAGGGTATGTCCCGCAACCCGGATGCTTCCGGTACCTTGATGACGAACATGATTTTGGGAATCGCCTTTGCGGAAGCAGTGGCAATTTATTGTCTGGTCGTCGCTCTCCTAATCCTCTTCGTTTTTTAGCCTTATCCTCCAAGGTCTGAAAGGAGCCCCCTTTGGATAAACTGGGTCTCAATCTAGGATATTTGCTGGTGCAGATTCTGCACTTTGGAATGATCTTTGTCGTTGTTTTGGCCTGGGTCGTAAAACCTGTCATGGGTCTGCTGGAAAAACGCCGCAAGACGCTTGCCCAGGGACTTGAGGATGCCCGGATCGCCGCGGATGCTCGCGCAAACGCCGAACGCGAAGCCACCCAGATCCTCTCGGATGCGCAGGTCAAATCCGCCGAGATTGTCCGTGAGGCCACCAACCGGGCCGAAACCGCGGCGCGCGAAGTGCACGCAGCCGCCGAAGCGGATGCAGCCAAGACTCGCGCCGGCGCATTGGCCGATTTCGAACAGGAACGCACCCGCATTCTGGGCGAATTGCGTGGCCAGGTGGCAGCCCTTTCCATTGCCGCTGCGCAAAAATTGATCGGTGAATCGTTGGACGAAAATCGCCAACGCTCTTTGCTGGACGAGTTCTTCTCGGGCGTCAAGAGCGGCAAATTGGTTTTGCTCAAGGACGGCGAGGTGAGCGGTGCGGCTGCCGAAGTGACTTCCGCCTTGCCGTTGACTGAGAGCGAGCAGGAAACCGTCAAACGCGACGTGCTTGCCAGGATGGGCGGCAGCGCCACGGTGAGCTTCCGGGTCGATCCTTCCATTCTGGGCGGCCTGGTACTGCGCGTGGGCGATCGCGTGATCGATAGCTCGGTCGCGGGCCAACTGCAGGATCTTCGCCAGAACCTGCAATAATACTCTTCCTGAAAGATTGGGTTTGGGCGGATGTAAACACACCCGCCCAAACCTTTGTTAATTAAAATCAGGGTTATGATTAGGAAAGAGGTGTTTGGATTGATCCAAAAAGAGACTTTTTCACTGTCAGACCTTCTAAAGCAGATTCCCGTCAAAGTCGTATCGGGCCAGATTTCCCCTCTTGTGCGCATCAACGGGATTGCATTCGATTCACGAACCGTAGAGCCCGGTAACCTGTTTGTGGCGCTGGTGGGTGAGAATTCGGATGGGCACCGCTTTATCGACGCTGCCGTTGAACGCGGCGCGGTTGCCATTCTGGGCATGCGCGCGGATGTTCACTGCGAAGCACCCTATCTTCAGGTTGATGATACGCGCTCAGCGCTGGCGCATCTCTCGGCTGCCCTGCAGGGTTTTCCGGCCCGCCAGTTGACCGTGATCGGCGTTACCGGAACGGACGGGAAGACCACGACCTCCAACCTGATCTACCAGATTCTGATCGCCGCCGGAATTCGGGCCGGCATGATTTCAACGGTCAATGCCGTCATCGGCGATCAGGTGGTGGACACGGGTTTTCATGTGACCACGCCCGAAGCGCCGGATGTGCAGCGTTATCTACGCCAGATGGTCGACGCCGGATTGACGCACGTCGTGTTGGAGACCACATCGCATGGCTTGATCCAGCACCGCGTCACCGGCTGCGAATATGATATTGCCGTGGTGACGAATGTGACCCACGAGCACCTGGATTATCACCGCACCTATGAAAATTATCTGGCCGCGAAGGGGCGCTTATTCGAGATGCTTTCGGAGACGGTTGAAAAACCGGCCGGGAACATCCGCCTGGGTGTTTTGAACCGGGACGATCGTTCCTTCGATTATTTGAACGGCCTGCCTATCCCCCGCAGAAGCACTTACAGCCTGTCGCAGGGCGCCGATCTCTACGCGGAAGGCGTTCGCCATTCACCGGCCGGGTTGGAATTCATCGCGGTCGGCAGGGAGTTCAAGGTGCCTGTGGCCTGCCGGTTGGTCGGTAATTTCAACATTTCCAACTGTCTGGCCGCATTGAGCGCCACCGTTCTGGGGCTGGGCATCGATCCGCAGACCGCTGCCCGGGGCATTGCCGCGCTGCCCGGCGTGCCCGGCCGGATGGAAATCATCGACCTGGGCCAGAATTTCACGGCCATCGTGGATTTTGCCCATACTCCCAACGGCTTGACGCGCGCGCTCGAAACTGCCCGCGACCTGACCGCGAAACGGGTCATCGCCGTGTTCGGCTCAGCCGGCCTGCGCGACCGCCAAAAACGGCACATGATGGCCGAAATTTCAGCCCAAATGGCCGATATCAGCATTCTGACCGCGGAAGATCCGCGCACGGAATCGTTGGATGGCATACTGGCCGAAATGGGCGCCGCGGCGACCGCACGCGGCGGGGCGGAAGGGAAGACCTTTTACCGTATTCCCGATCGGGGCGAGGCCATTCGGATGGCCGTGAATCTGGCGCAGCCGGGCGACCTGGTGATTGCCTGCGGCAAGGGACACGAACAGTCCATGTGTTTTGGCACGCAGGAATACGCGTGGGATGACCGGACGGCCATGCGCGCCGCCCTGGCGGAACGATTGCGCATTGCGGGGCCGGAAATGCCTTTTCTACCCACGCGGGGAAAAAGTTAACGAGTTCAAGGCGTCATTGGAAACAAAAAAGAGGTTGGAGATATTTTCTTCTCCAACCTCTTTTTGTCTATAGATTAGCGTCTTCCGCCGAAGCGGTCGCGATCACCGCCACCGCGGCTGTCGCCGCCTCGTCCACCCCGGCTATCGCCGCGGTCACCGCCCCGTCCACCACGATCGCCGCCAGGGCGTCCGCCGGAACGAGGACGATCGTGACTCTGCGCTTCTTCAGCCGTCCAACCTTCCAGTACGGCCTGGCGCGAGAGGCGGATCTTGCCAGCATCGTCGATGCCGGTGACCATCACGGTCACTTCATCCCCAAGTTGGACCACGTCTTCGACCTTGTTGACGCGTTCGCTGTCCAGTTGGCTGATGTGGACCATGCCGTCGATATTCGGCAAAATTTCGATGAAAGCGCCGAAATCGGTGATGCGAACCACCTTGCCGGTGTAGATGCGGCCGACCTGGGGTGTTTCGGTGAGGGCTTCGATGCGTTCCTGAGCGCGGGCCGAATTATCGCCGTTTGTCGCCGAGATGAACACCGATCCGTCGTCCTGAATGTCGATTTTGGTATCGGTTTCTTCCTGAATGGCGCGGATCATCTTGCCGCCAGGGCCGATGATGGCGCCGATCTTATCCACGGGCACCTTGATGATGGTGATGCGCGGGGCATGCGGCTTGAGGTCGGGACGCGGGGCAGGAATCACGGCCTGAATCTTGGTGAGGATCTCGAGACGGGCTTTGCGAGCCTGCTCGAGCGCTTCGCTCATCACTTTGGCGGATATACCGCCCACCTTGATATCCATCTGCAGTGCGGTGATGCCTTCGGACGTGCCGGCAACTTTGAAATCCATATCGCCGTCATGGTCTTCGGCGCCCTGAATGTCGGTCAGGATGACGTATTTGTCGCCTTCCTTGACCAGACCCATGGCGATACCCGCCACGGGCGCCTTGATCGGAACGCCGCAGTCCATCAGGGCGAGCGTCGAACCACACACTGAGGCCATGGAGGAGGAACCGTTGGATGAGAGCACTTCCGAGACCAGGCGCAGGGTGTAGGGGAAGGTCGCTTCTTCCGGGATGACCGGAACCAGCGCCCGTTCGGCCAGCGCGCCGTGGCCAATTTCGCGACGGGATTGGCCGCGCAGCATCTTGACCTCGCCCGTGGAGTAGGGCGGGAAGTTATAATGGTGGATGTAGCGTTTGGTGTCGATCGGGGTGAGCGAATCGATTTCCTGAGCTTCCTTGGGGGTGCCCAGAGTGGCCAGCGTGAGCACCTGGGTTTCGCCGCGGGTGAACAGGCCGGAACCGTGGGCAACCGGGCTGATATCGACATCGCACGAGATGGGCCGAATTTCGGTCAAATCACGCCCATCAGGGCGGATATGGCGGTCGATGATGCGCGAGCGAACCACACGCCGGTAGGCTTCGTGATAGGCCTGTTTGACGGGTTCGACCTTGGATTCATCGAGCGTTTCGCCTTCGCCGGCGATTTCCTTGACAACCTGTTCGCCAAGCACGTCGAGCGCATCGCTGAGCTCGTGCTTGCCGTGGTTGTTATCCATGATCGTGTTCAACTCGGCTTCGGCACGCTTGCAGACCTGTTCGACCAGTTCGGGATCGACAGAGAAGATTTCGACTTCGCGCTTGGGCTTGCCGATTTCGGCTGCCATTTGCAACTGCAAGTCGATCATCGGCTGGAGCGCCTGGTGGCCGAAAGAAAGCGCTTTGACCATGGTATCTTCGTCGATGATTTTGGAGCCGCACTCGACCATCAAAATGGCATCCCGCGTTCCGGCGATGCGCAGGTCGAGGTCTGAGCGCTCCATCTGGTCATAGGTCGGGTTGGCAACGAAGTTGCCGTCCAAACGGGCCACGCGAACCGCGCCTACCGGGCCGCCCCAGGGAATATCCGAGATGATAATGGCAGCCGAGGCGGCGTTGATGGCCATGATATCCAGCGGATTCTCCGCATCTGCGGAGATCGGGAACATGATCACCTGGACTTCGTTGCGCATGTCCTGATTGAACAACGGGCGCAACGGGCGATCGCAAAGGCGCGCTACGAGAATGGCGTCCTCGGAGGGGCGGCCTTCACGGCGGAAGAACGAACCCGGGATGCGGCCGCCGGCGTACATGCGCTCTTCGTATTCCACGGTGAGGGGGAAGAAGTCACCACCCAGGCGCGGTTGCGCGCTCATGGTGGCAGCGGCAAAGATGATGGAATCACCCAGACGGATGGTGACCGAGCCGCCTGCCTGCCCGGCCAGTTTGCCGGTTTCAAGCGTTACAGGACGGCCTCCAACTAAGGTCGTGTACGATTTTGGTTCTGATAACATTTGGTTCCCTTTTTGCCCACCTGGTCAGGGACTGAAAGCTGAGGAGGAATGCATCGTGAATCCTCGTCAATTTTCAATACCCAACCGGCAGGCGGTCGAATGAATGGTCGAAAGCGAACCGGCTAAAAAAACGAGTAGATGGCTGACTTCCACCATCTACCCGTCTGGTGTTGCAAATCCTAGCGCTTGCGCAGATTTAGACGCTCGGTCAAGGCAACGTAGCGTCCGTAATCCTTGCGGCGCAGATAGGCCAGTAAGCGGCGGCGCTGTCCAACCAGGCGCAACAGACCGCGGCGCGAAGATTCATCGTGATTGTTCGTGCGCAGGTGGTCGGTGAGCTGGGTGATGCGCTTCGTCATAATGGCGATTTGCACTTCCGGTGAGCCGGTGTCACTCTCGTGACGGTGGTAATCGGTGATTACCTGGGTTTTGATTTCCTTGTTAAGGGGCATGACGTCTGCTTTCTCCTTGAAAAGTGTTTTTGAGCAGGTCTCCTCTCCCGCAGCAATACCGCAGGAAAGGTCCAGTCAGTAATGCGGAATTATAACAGATTTCGGCAAAGTACGGTAGGTGACAGCGGCGCGGGGCGTCATCAGGCATCCTGGTTGGATGGCGGCCGGGTTTGCATGGCCGTTTTCAGGCGGGCCTGGGTTTGCACAGGAAAAGCCGGCAGGCAGCGCCGCACCAAACGTTGCAGAGCAGGTTCGCTGCTGGTGGCCAGAATCTGCCTCAGGAAATACCCCGTCTCGACGGAAGATCGCCGCGCCAGGGAGGTAAGGGCCTTTTGTAATTCCGAGGACAGGTTGGCCGCGTTTTGCTGTAAAGCCGGTGTGATCAAATTGAAAACGACCGGCAAGTTTTCGTATTCACGATCCTGGATAAACGGCAAAAGCGCCGTCAGCGCATTGCTGCGCAACGCCAGGTTGGATGATTCCATCCAATTTCGCAGAATATCCAACCAGCGATCGGGGGCTTCGTGGCGCAGGCGCTGGCTGCCGAGATCGAGCAGCAATTTTGTCAGCGATGTATCCGCCGCGGTCAACGACCAGCTTTCCAGGCGCTCGAGGACGGGTTGAAATGGCTCGAGCGCGGTTCTGCCGATCAGGCGGCAGGCCAACTGGCGCGGTTCGAGATATTCTTCCACCCACAACCGGTCGATCATCGCCAGGGCTTCTTGCGGCTGAGAAGCACACAGGGGAGCCAGGCTCAGCTCGATTTCCTTGATGATCAAATCCGAACAATGATAAGAAGGCAGCAACGAAGCAGGTTTCGCGGCCTGGCCGGCATGAAAAGTCAGGTCGCTGTATTGCTCGAAGATGCTGCGCAGCTTGGCGACAAAATCGGCCGGCTGGCTGAACAGTGTCGCCAGTTCTGCGGCTTGCTTTTTGAGGCGAATGAGTTGAACGGCTGGCATAGGGCAGATCGATGAGGCCCTGGTTTTTGCCAGGGCCTTCCACAGATCAATAAGCGCGGGCGAAATAGACTTTCTCGCTGGCCGGCTGGCCGCAATAGATGCAGCGGCCTTCGCCATCCGGTTGATTGAAGGGAATGCAGCGCGTGGTCGCCTTGGTTTCTTCCTTGATCCTGGCCTCGCATTCCTTGCTTCCGCACCACCAGGAGAAAGCCCAACCGTTTTGAACCACTTCCTTCAGTTCGTCATAATTCTTTGGATCGTAGATGTGGGCATCCCGGAAGGCTTCCGCCTTGTCGTACATCGAAGCGTGAATTTCGGTCAGCAGTTCGGCCACCTGAGCGGTGAGTTGGTCCAGGGCGAGCGTCGATTTTCCCTCCCGGCCGGGCTTATCACGGCGAGCGGCGGTGACGACACCTTTTTCGATATCCTTGGGGCCGATTTCCAGGCGCAGGGGGACGCCGCGCAGTTCCCAATCGTTGAATTTAAAACCAGGCGTCACCTCGGACCGGTCATCGACCTTGATGCGGAAGTTGGCGCCTAATTCACTGGCGACCCGTTCCACAACCGGCATGACGGTCGAGCGATCGGCGTCGTTGCGGGCAATGGGCACGATGACCACCTGAATGGGTGCCAGCTTGGGCGGCAGCACCAGGCCGTGATCGTCGCCGTGGGTCATGATGATGGCGCCGATGAAGCGCGTGGAGAAACCCCAGGAAGTCGTCCAGGCGTACTGCAGGACGTTATTCTGGTCCAGGAATTTGATATCGAAGGCCTTGGCGAAGTTCTGGCCCAGGAAGTGGGACGTGCCAGCCTGCAGCGCCTTGGTGTCGCCCATCATGGCTTCCATGCTGATGGATTGGACGGCCCCGGCGAACTTTTCGGTCTCGCTCTTGCGACCCGGAATCACCGGAACAGCGGCATCCTCGATGGCAAAATTGGTATATTGATCCATCATGCGGCGGGTTTCCTCGCGCGCTTCGGCTTCGGTGGCGTGGGCTGTGTGGCCTTCCTGCCAGTAGAACTCAAGGGTGCGCAGGAAAAGGCGGGTGCGCATTTCCCAGCGGACCACATTGGCCCACTGGTTGATCAAAATCGGCAGGTCGCGGTAGGATTTGATCCATTGAGAGTACATGTAGCCGATGATGGTTTCGGAAGTGGGACGGACGACCAGCGGTTCTTCCAGTTTTTGGCCGCCCCCGTGGGTGACAATGGCCAGTTCGGGTGAAAAACCTTCGACGTGTTCCTTTTCCTTTTCCAGAAAGGACATGGGGATGAACATTGGGAAAGCCGCGTTGACGTGCCCGGTGGCTTTGAAACGCCGGTCGAGGGATTGTTGAATATTTTCCCACAGCGCCCAACCGTAGGGCCGCACGACCATGCAGCCGCGCACCGGCGAGTAATCGGCCATTTCAGCCCGTAAAACGACCTGGTTATACCATTCCGAGAAATTTTCAGCCTGTGTGGTAAGTTTTTCATCTGCCATAATATGATTCCTGATGAACTAAACCCTGAAAGAAGAGAACTGTGAACGGGTCAAAGCCCGGTATGAATGCGAATTTTAGGAGAAGGTTATACCGGCCGCCCGGCCGGCGGTGGGAGCAGAGCGACTGCCTGTTCAACATCGGATGCGAACTGCACCCATTGATGATCCCGCGCGGCAATGTATTCACCCTGGGAGGTGAAAAATGAGTCGATGACCTTCCGCCAGCCCATGCCGACCAGGATCAGCGGCCGGGGAGGGATGGAGCCGATCAACATGCGGTTCCAGGTCACGGTCACCTCGGCCAGCGTGCCCACACCGCCCGGCAGGGCCATGGCGGCGTCGCTCCCGTCGATCAGGCCGTTAATCCGCTCGACCAGTTGTGGAAAACGCTGTTCTTCCTGTACCCAGCGATTGGCGCTGCCGGGGCGAAAGCGCTCGATTTCCTCGCAGGTGATGCCGATCACGTGCGCGCCCGCTTCCGCGGCGCCGCGGGATACGGCTTCCATAGTGCCGATATACCCCCCGGTGAGCACTGTGCAACCCCGTTCTCCAAGCAACCTGCCCAGCTTGACCGCTTCTTCATAATCGGTTTCACCGGGTTGGGTATGGGTTCCTCCAAATACTGTCACGCGCATGGGCTGCCTCTCGCCTCCAGAATGGTTTATTTTACCTCATTTGAATCCCAGTTCCGATTGTAATTCTGGTCGAGCTTGGTCAGCACGGCTTTTTCCAGATCGATACCGGTTATTTGAGCCAATTGCAGCAGGTAGAGGGCGACGTCGGCCAGTTCGCCGGCCAATTCGTCAGAATTGGCCGCCTGCTCTTTCCACTGGAAGTGTTCCAACACTTCATTCGCTTCCAGACTGAGCGATATGGCAATGTTGCGAGGGGTTTGCGGGCGCAGGCTGTCCGGCTGATACCAACCTTTGGCAGCCACAAAATTATGCATGGCCTGAGTTAATTCTTGTAGGGTCATCATTCTTTTAGACGCTTCGTTTGAAGGGTGGGTGCGCGTGAATTATACCCCAAGCCGTGGATCCGCCCTGCGCCTGGCGAACAGCCAGCCCAACCATAGAAAGGCTGCGATCAACAGCCAGCTCGAATCCGCCAGCAAATCGATTTTCGTCAGCGTGGCAAACAGGGATAACCACGATAGGATGATGAATCCAAACCAGACCAGCGTAGAAAGGATCGTTTGCCGCTCGCGTACCGCCCACAGGAAGAGCGGGACCAGGAATGTCATTTGCTCGTAAGACAGCCCGGTTGGGTGCACCAGGTAGGTCACAACGCCGCACCAGGCCAGCAAACTCAAACCCGAAATTCGCCCGCGCCAGGCCTGCCGGAACAGGAAAATCGAGAAACCGGCCAGGAGGGTCAGTCCGATCCAAAGGAATGGTTTCGCCAGATTGGGGGGCAGCAGAACCATGAAATCGTTAACCGGCGAGAAATTCCCGCCCATCGTCTTCAGGTAGAGCAGAAGTTGGTTCAACCATTGCGAGATCCAGCCTGGGCGCCAGAGCAAAGGCGCCAACCAGAGCAGGGTACAGCCTGCTAGAAAGCCGCCCGCAAATTTCCAGCTTCTCAGTCTGAGGACCCGAACGAATGTGTAGATCAGAAACAGCCAGGAGAACTGGGGTTTCAACGTGGTGAGCGCCACCAGCAAGCCCAACCCGATGGTATTGGTGGCCTGGCTATCTTTTTGGGTCAGCGTTTGCCCCAGGAAGAACAACCAGATGGCGGCGATGAGCAAATCGAAATTTCCCAGGATCAGGGCAAAACTGACCGGGTACAGCAGCCAGAAGGTCGCGCCCAACCAGAACCGTTTGCGGGATGAAATTGCCAGTCCGGTTGCCATAACTATCAGGAAGTTGAAAGCCAGCCAGAGGGCCTGCGCCCAGTCAAAGGCCAGAAATGCCAGCGGCGCGATCAGCAACAGACCAAACAAGGGGTAGGAATAGGCCAACTGGTCTTCATCCGGTTGGCTGAGGTGGCCCTGGATATCCATCTGAATTTCCCGGGCGATGGCCGGATCGTACGGACTGCGGCCATCGATCAGTACGGCCCGGGCTGTTTTCCAGGCGGTATAGAAGTCAGCTCCCAGCGGGTTGCCCTGCAGAGCCGCGTGGAAACCAAACGCCAGCACCGCCACGCAGCTCACGAATAACCCGAAAAAAAGAAGCCGTCGTTTTACAGACATTGGCGAATTGGTGTTCTAGACCGGCCGGGAGTTCAGCGGGGTCTGGATCTGACCGGCTGGCGGCCAGACCAGCAGCCAGAACATCCACGCGCAGCCGGCCACCAGGCCCCATTCTTCGACCAGCGGACCGGCGGATGCGCTTTTTCCCAGGAAGAAGATTCCCCAGGAAAGAATCAGCGCGCCCCAGTAGAAAAGGATGACGGGCAGACTGCGCTGGCTTTTCTGGGTTTGCGCCCACACAAGGAGCGGGATCAGAAATGCGATCTGCGCATAGGCAAAATTGCGCGGATGGATCAGGTAAGTCGCAATGCCAACCCAGGCCAGCAGCACCAGCGTGGAAAGCCTGCCCTTCCACCACGAGAGCAGCGCCCAGGCGGTCACGCCAACGAACAGCGCGATCAGGGCAATCGTGAGCGTGCGTGCATCGGCGGGGTTGCGCAGTTCGTTCAAGAACAGGGTGATATTCGGGAATTTACTGATGTATCCGACGTGTTTTGCGACGCGTGCCAACCAGAGGACCGGCCAATTGGGTACCAGGAGAAAGGAGATGCCGAAGAAACCCACCAGACTGATGCCAAAGCTGATCATCAACGGCCATAATCGTTTCTTTAAACTGGCCAGCAAAATGCAAATCAAATACAGCCAGAAAAACTGGGGTTTGATCGTTGCCCAGGCCAGAAAAATTCCGAAAAAAATTTGCCATTTTTTTGGCGGCTTGCTCCCGATCATCACTTTCGATATGGCGACCAGGATCACCAGCGCAACCAGATTGACAAAATTTCCCAGGATGATGCCGAAGGTGAAAGGATAGAAAAGCAACACGCCCATCGCCGGGAGCAGTGGCCGGCGCGGAAATACCAGTAACATGGCGCTGACGGATCCGACGATGAAGAACGCCATCCAGATCGCCTGAGCCCAGTCGAACGGCAACCCGGCCAGGGGAGCCAGGGGCAGCAGGCTGTAGGGCGGATAAACGAAAGCCATTTGATCGTCATTCTCAGTCGCCAGGCGGCGCAACACGGATAACTGGCTTTCGACGGCCACGTTTTCTGCGTAGGGGCTTTCATGGTCCACAAACACATTCCTGGCGGCCAGGTAGAACGTGTGCAGGTCCATCCCGACGGTGTTGCCGGCCATGACGGCATGGATGCCAACCGCCAGGAGCGCCACCAGGAAAACGAAAAGCAGCCCGGCCAGAATTCTCTGCACCGGTTGGGATAGCGTTATTCGCTGGCGAGTCAGCAGGGTTTCCATTCAGGAGTGTTCTTCATTCTTGAGGGTATCCAGCGCGACCCGGGCGGATTTCCGCTGTTCAGGATGCCAGCCTTCTTCGCCGACCATGCGTTTCAGGTGAGTGATCAGTTGTTTGCGCTCATCGGCGTTCAGCGGAACAAAGGCCGCCCGGATTTGTTTCGGTTCACGGGATAGAATTGCGTCCCAGAGGATTTCAAGTGGATCACGAGCTTCTGACATAATTACCCCCGACAGTTGGATCAACATTTAATTGTAAGGTTGGCGGGTAGTTTGGGCAAGCCCGTTGGGTCAGGTTTGCAGAATTGATAAAAAAGCGCCCCGATTGAGATCGGGGCGCCTGTGGAAAGCTGGGTTTGCTATTCTTTTTCCTTCGACGCGGCCAATTCTTTCTGGCGATCGGCAACGATTTCTTCCTGGACATTTCTGGGAACGACATCGTAACGCGCCAGTTCCATGCTGAAAATACCGCGGCCACCGGTCAGACTGCGTAAAGTGGTGGTGTAGCGTAGCATTTCGGAGAGTGGAACCTGAGCCGAGACAATCGAACGGCCTTTTTCAGTTTCCATACCCTGCACGCGGGCGCGGCGGGTGTTCAGGTCACCCAGAATATCGCCCATGTTCTCTTCCGGAACGATCACGCGAATATCCATGATCGGTTCATAGAGAACCGGGTTGGAATCCATGTAGGCCAGCTTGAAAGCTTCGCGGCCGGCGATTTCGAAGGCGATTGGTTTGGAATCGACCGGGTGTTCCTTGCCGTCGAAGACGGAGACATGCACGCCGGAGATTGGGAATCCCGCCAGGATGCCTTCCTTCATGACCGCCTGGATACCCTTCTGGATCGAGGAAGAATAGTTTTGCGAAATGGCGCCGCCAAAAACGTCCCAGGTGAACTCGAAGGGTTGTTCACTGGGTTCGACGCGCAGATGAACCTCACCAAACTGGCCCGAACCACCTGTTTGCTTCTTGTGGCGGTACATGGCCTGGCCTTTTTTGGTAATGGTCTCTTTGTAGGGGACCTTGGGTTCCAGCATGGTCAGGCCAACCTGGAATTTACTGGTCGCCCGACGGACAGCCACGTCGATATGCTGGTCGCCCATACCCTGCAGAATGGTCTGGTTGGTGGACGGTTCCATGTGCCAGGACAGGGTCATATCCTCTTCGCACAACCGGGTCAGCGCGGAGCTGATTTTGGTCGAATCGGCCTGCGTCTTTGGATTCACGGCCACCTGGTAAAGCGCGGTCGGATAATTTGGCGCGGGCAGGATGAGCGGGTGAGCCTTGTCGCAGATGGTATTGCCGGTGGAGGTTTCGGAAAGCTTGGGGATGTAGCAGAGATCGCCGGCATGCACAACCTTGATCGGTAGCCCTTCTTTTCCGCGCGGGATGCTCAACGTACCCAGGCGTTCTTCGATGCTTTTGGTCTGATTCCAGACGCGTGAATCAGAATTGAGCGTACCCGAGTAGATGCGGAAGAAAGTCTGCTTGCCTACGAAGGGATCAGCCGTGGTCTTCCAGACATAAGCAGCAAGGGGACCGGAATCAGAGGCCTTGACCTCTTCGGTTTCACCCTTGGCGTTGGTGGCCTGAACGGCCGGGGCTTCACTCGGGGAAGGCAGGAGCGTGATGATCCCATCCAGGAGCGGCTGGATGCCAATTTCGGCACCGCCGGCTGCAACAAAGACGGGCACATAGTTGCAGGAACGAACGACCTGCTTGAGGCCGGAAAGGATTTCTTCTGCGCTCAACTCGCCGCTTTCGAGGTATTTTTCGAGCAGTGAATCGTCGCCTTCTGCAGCGGCTTCCACCAGCTTCATGTGGGCTTCTTCTGCGGCATCCTTGAACTCGGCCGGAATATCCACAACAGTCTTGCCATCACCTTTGAGGGCTTTCATGGACAGCAAATCGATGACGCCCTGGAAAGCTGCTTTTTCTCCCCACGGAAGTTGTACAGGGATCAGGCGAATATCCGTAAAGTTCTCTACCGAGGCGAGCACCTTCTGGAAGTTGGCGTTCTCGCGCTCCATTTTATTGATCACTAAGAAGCGAGGTAGCTTATAGGTGTTGCAATAGTCCCAGGCCAATTCGGTTCCGACCTCGAGACCAGCGACCGAATCCACCAGGATGACAGCGCTATCTGCGACCCGTAAAGCTGAAATCATCTCACCGACAAAATCGGTGTACCCGGGTGTGTCGAGCACATTAATCTTATTTCCTTTGTATTCGACAGGGATCACCGAGGTATAAATTGAAATCCCGCGCCGCACCTCTTCTTCGTCAAAGTCCGAGACAGTGGTACCGTCTTCGATTTTACCCATACGGGTTGTGGCGCCCGTGAAGTGCAAGAAGGCCTCTGTAAGCAGGGTCTTGCCGGCACTTGAATGGGAGGCCAGCGCGATATTGCGGATGGACTCAGTTGTATATTCTTTCATGAAAGCGACCCTTCTTGTGGACTATAACTTAATTCCCAATTCTAAAGGATGATCGCCTTCTTGTCAAAGAAAGTTTTGACTTTTCACGCTTTCTTCTCTAATATGAGATTAATCAGGAGTAATGTCATGCTAAAAATTGTCAATCAATACTCTTATTTTTTTGACAGGTTTCCTCCTGCTTTTGCTCACTGGCGGTCTTCTGGCATGGCGCAGACATGGTCTGCATTGGCGTGAGATTGCGGTGCTCGCGTTGGTGGCGGTGATCATCGGGCTGGGTTGGGTGGCTTCGCGCCCATCGAAGGCGAAGCCGGTCACCATCGAACAGATCCGAGCTCAAATTGGAAAAGGCACGCCGCTGTTGTTGGAATTTCAAAGTCCGTATTGACTGGCCTGCGCGAACATGAAGCCCATCGTGGATGGGATCGAAACTCGATACACTGGCCGATTGATCGTCCTACGCGTCGATATCACCACGCCGCTCGGCCGCCAGGTTGGGCAGGAGTTGGATTTTCAATACACGCCTACATTTATATATTATGATGCCCAGGGTCACGAGGCCTGGCGCAGCGTGGGTAGCCTGGACGAAAAACAGCTCGATAATTCATTAAATCCGTAGAATGCAGAACAATTGAACTGAATCTGAGCGACGTTCTTTTTACTCGAAGAGCTGTTTTTCCATGCGCCAGGCGGGTTCTTCGACCTGGTGGCGATTGCCCTCGGGATCGATATAGGACCAACGCCCGGGTTCATGGGCGATCGTATAAAAACCATGCCGCTCGTACATTTGCCGGGCGCGCAGGTTGATTTTTGCGACATTCAGGGTCAGGCTGTGAAAATGGCGCTTTTTCAAATCGGCTTCGACCGTTTCCAACATCTTTCCGCCCAGGCCGGCGCTACGGTAGGGCGGCTTGACCCGAAAGGAATAGAGATAGGCGCGATACAGTCCATCCGCCAGTTCGCGCCGGTCACAGATGAGCTGGATGAACACCTGGGCGATGAGGCCGGTCCCAGGCAGCTCTGCGACCCATAAAACCGAAAATCCGCACTGCTGACGTTGAAAAGACTCCGCGAACATCCGTCGAAAGTGGGTATATTCTCCACCCCATTCCAATGCCGGGAGATCGCGTTCTTCGAGAACCCGGATGACCACGCGGGATAACCAATCTTCCGAAAGGGCAGGACCAGCCAGGTTGGTCTGGTCGAATGCTGGAGCGTTCATGCGTACGGATCGATCTCCTTCATCATTGCGGAAAGCCAGAGTTGTTCGGCTTCGGGGGAGGAAATTTCACCGTCCAACCAGGCATTGCGCAGTTGGGTGAGAATCTGGCGGTACGCCGGTCCGGGAACCAGGCCCAGTCGGTTCAGATCCTCACCGCCGGTGAACGGGTGAATTTTTCTCCAGCGGTGAATATATTGTTCGAGGAGGATTTCCAGGTTGGGCGCCAGTCCATCCAGGCGAAGGGCATACAGCGCCAGCGGTGAAACGCCATCCAGTTCGTTGACCACCTGGCTGGGCCGGGGTGATGACAAAGCCGGCAGCGTTTGTTTTATGAGTGAAACAGCCTGTATCGATTGAAGCATTGGACGCGGGAAGCGCAGTCGATTGGCAACCGCCAACCCGGCTTCCAAAGGAAATTGCATCAACCAGAGCAGATAGGCGATGAAGCGCCGCGCGGGCATATGGCCGGCGCTGTCAGGCAAATCCCATTCAGCCGGAAGCGGTTTGACCAGAGCTGATTCCAGGCGCTCTCTCCACTCGTTTTTCCAGATAAAATCCGGATGGATGGCGCGCAGCAGACCCAATTCATCCAGGCGGGCCAGCATGGCCGCGGCGTTCTCTTCGGAAAGCATCAAATCCAATTCGTGGCGCAGCCGGTCGGCGGAAACCTGGCGAAGCAAATCGGTGGCTTCGGCGATCAGTTCCAGGGTGCGCTCTTCGATGCGAAAATGAAAGCGCTGTTCGAAACGCACCGCCCGCAACATGCGGGTTGGATCATCAACGAACGATAATGAATGCAGTACGCGCACCGATCCGCGGCGCAGGTCGTTCATGCCGCCCCAGTAATCGTACAAATCGCCGTAATGCCGGCCGTCCAGGCGGAGCGCCAGCGTGTTGATGGTGAAGTCGCGCCGGTGCAGGTCCAGTTTGATGCTGCTGCGTTCGACCGTGGGCAGCGCGGTGGGATATTCATAGAACTCGGTCCGCGCGCTGATCAGATCAAGGCTTTCCGGAAGGTCGGCGGCGTCGAAATGGCCGTCGCCGGGCAGATAACGGATCAACTCGGCGCGGACATCGTCGATCTGCCATTTGGCCGTGCCAAAACGGCTGTGAGACACCAGATGCCCCCCATAATTCTTCTCAAGGGCTTTGGCCAGGTTGATGGCGTTGCCTTCGACCACTACGTCGAAATCGAAGCTCGGGCGCTCCAGGATCAGGTCGCGCACGAAGCCGCCCACGATATAGACCGGTTTGCGCAGTTCATAGGCCTGGGCGGCGATTAATTTTAGAAAGGCCAGGCGGGCCTGCGACAGCGCGGCTTCCAGGCGTTCGGCCAGATTTTGCTTGCCGGGCAGCAGCGCGGCACCGGTCCCCAGCGTCTTGAGAAGATCGGTGCGGGTGACAATGCCGATCACTTCACCTGAAGTCGGGTCGACCACGGGCACCTGCCCCCAGCCGGTTTCAGCCATCACGCGTTGGAGCTGGTCGAGCGGATCCCGGGGAGATACGGTGACCTCTCCGGCTTCCATCAGGCTGGCGGCGGTCAAATTCAAATGGTGAGAAATGGCCCGGTCGACGGCGCGGCGGGTGAGCAGGCCGATGACGCGGCCGTTATCGACCACCGGATAGCCCTCGTAGCCATACCGCTGCATCAAAATAGCTGCATCCTGCGCGGAGGTCTCCGGTGAAAGCAGCATCGGCCGGCGCGACATGATCTGCCCGACGATGACGGACGGACGCACGAAACGCGGCAGCATGGCCAGCAGATCGCGCTTGACGCATTCCAGGGGCGATAAACCCTGGTCGGGCTCGCCCTTCGAACGGATCAATGCCGCGGCAGCCCGTTCGTGACCGCGCCCGCCAAATTGACCGGCCACCGCGGAGACATCGATCTGATCGGTGGTCGAACGCGCCACCATGCGCACGCCCTCGGAAGAACTGACCAGCATGAACAGCGCATCCGGGTCGAGCAGATCGCGGATTTTGTGCGCGACGCTGGAAATTTCTTCGGTCATGGTCGGAGCGGCGGCGGCGGCGATGACGACGTTTTGACCGTTAATATGGTGCGTTTCCGTCGTCCCGACCAGCAGGTCGTATAACTGGCGCTGCTCGGTGGAGAGCGGCCCGTTGAGATATTCGCTGAGAATCCGCAGGCTGGCGCCCTGTTCCAGCAGAAAGGCCGCTGCCCGGACGTCGCGCGGCGTGGTATTGGCATAGGTCAGCGAGCCGGTATCTTCGTAGATGCCCAGGGCCAGCAGCGTAGCCTGAATGGTGCTGAGCGCGCCGTTGTGCTCGCGCAAGTCTTCGACGAACAGCGTGGTGCAGGAACCCACCCGGTCGGTATGGATGCTCCAATCCGCGGGAAAATCGGCCCGAACGGTGTGATGGTCGATGACGTGAACGCGGGTCAGGTTGCCAACGCCTTTCAGCGTGACCATGCTCTGGGTATCGACCAGTGTAATTCCGTCGATCGGGCCCTGGGGCAAATCGCGCGAATCGATAAAGGGCAATTCAGAACTGTAGATATTGATGAACGCACGCACGTTTCGATTCATGCGCCGCGGCTGCACGGCGATATCGTTTTCATTCAACAGCGCCGCCCCCAGCAGAGCGCCGATGGCGTCGAAATCAGCCTGTTCGTGCGTCAGAATGATCTGCATAAGCCAATTGTATCACCAAGAATTTTCAGAGAGATTTGCATCCATGAGCCATTTTTTGGTATGATGGCTGGGTATTGTTGAGAGCCAAAGGAGAAGTTATGTTACCAGAATTATCCCAGGATGAAATATTGCGCTATTCGCGCCATTTATTAATCCCCGAAGTCGGGATGGAAGGGCAGCGCAAGCTCAAGGCGGCTTCGGTCTTGATCGTCGGCACGGGTGGGCTGGGCTCGCCGGTGTCGATGTACCTGGCCGCGGCCGGCGTGGGCCATCTGGGATTGGTGGATTACGATGTCGTAGATTCTTCCAACCTGCAGCGACAGGTGATCCACGGCACCGACCGGGTTGGGAAGTTGAAAGTCGACTCGGCCCGCCAACGCCTGGCGGATCTCAATCCGTATATACAGGTGGAAACCTATAACGAAGTTTTTTCCTCTGAAAATGCGTGGCGAATCGGGGCCGGTTATGACATCCTGGTCGACGGCAGCGATAATTTTCCCACGCGGTACCTGCTGAACGACCTGGCAGCGCTGACCGGCCGGCCGTATGTCTATGGATCGATCTTCCGTTTCGAGGGCCAGGTCAGCGTATTCGATGCGCGCAAGGGCGCCTGCTACCGCTGCCTGTTCCCAGAACCCCCACCGCCCGGGATGGTGCCTTCCTGTGCAGAGGGCGGCGTATTCGGCGTCCTGCCCGGAACCATCGGCACCCTGCAGGCGGCCGAGGTGATCAAACTGATTCTGAGGATCGGTGAGCCGCTGGTCGACAAGCTGCTCCTCTATGACGCGCTGGATTCCACGATGCAGACGGTGCACCTGCGCAAGAACCCAAACTGCCGGGTCTGCGGCGAGCATCCGGATATCACGCATTTGATCGATTACGAAGAGTTCTGCGGCGTTCCGACGCGCGACGCACACGCGGGGCTGGCCGGCGGTGATTGGGATATCGAGCCGCGAGAGGTGCAGCGCCGCCTGCAGAACAACGATTCCATACAACTGGTGGACGTGCGCGAACCCATTGAATTACAGATTTCTTCGATCCCCGGGGCGGTGCTGGTCCCTTTGACGCAGCTCCCGCAGCGCCTGGAAGAATTGGATCGTAATAAAGATCTGGTGCTGTTCTGCCGAACGGGTGTACGCTCGGCGCGCGCGCTGCGCTTGCTGGCCGGCCAGGGGTATACTCGCCTGCATAACCTGAAAGGCGGCATCAACGCCTGGTCGGAACAGGTGGACCCTTCGATCAAACGGTATTAGGCCGACAATATTTGGCAAATGGCATCATGTATTATTGGTGAGGTCAAAATGAGTGCTGAAGCATTGAAATTTCAATCCAACCGGGCGACGCTGCTGGCTGTTCTGGCGCACCCGGACGATGAGACTTTCGGTCTGGGCGGAACCCTGGCGCTGTATGCGCGCCGCGGCGTCCAGGTTTATCTGGTGTGCGCCACGCGCGGTGAAGTGGGCGACGTGGACGAGAAATATCTGCGCGGTTTTGATTCGGTAGGGGCGCGGCGCGAAGCCGAGTTGCGCTGCGCTGCTGAAAAACTGGGCCTGAGCGGTGTCTATTTCCTCGGTTACCGCGATTCGGGCATGCCCGGCGCGGCGGATAATCACCATCCTCAGGCGCTGGCTGCCCAGCCCGTGGAAAAAGTGGCCGGCGAAGTCGCCAGTTACATCCGGCTGCTGCGGCCGCAGGTGGTGCTGACCTTCGACCCGATCGGCGGTTACCGGCACCCGGACCATATCGCTATACACAATGCCACGGTGCGGGCATTTCAAATGGCCGGGGATGCGCAGTTCGCGGATGGGCGTTCGCTGGCGCCATTCCAGGCTGACAAACTTTATTTCCAAACCATGCCGCGGACCTTATTGCGATTGATGGTGCGCATGATGCGCCTGACCGGGCGCGACCCGAGCAAATTCGGGCATAATCAAGACATCGACCTGGAATCCATTGCCAGAGTCAGTTTCCCGACCCACGCTGTGGTCGAATACCGCGCTGTGGCCGCCATCCGGGACGATGCATCGGCCTGCCATGCCAGCCAGGGCGGCCAGGGAATGGTGGGCGGCGTATTTGGAACGCTGCGGCGCTGGTTTGCCTCGCGCGAAACGTATATGCGCGCCGAACCCGTGCCGGTCGACGGGCACATCGAACGGGATTTATTCGAAGGATTGGAGATTCCGCCGGTTGGAAATAAGGTAAAACTATGACCCTTCGCAAGGCGACCATCGGGTTGTTGGCCCTGTCCGTGGCTCTGAATCTGGTCGGAATTGGATTTCTGGCAACCGTCGGCCATCCGCCGGCGCTGCTGACGCCGCTGACCACGTTGGTCACCTTTGCATTTGCCGTGCTGCACGCCGGAGGATCCCTGGGATGGCGGCGCGGGATCGGGCCGCTGGTCATTGTGGCGGTCACCGGATTGGCTTTCGAAAGCATCGGGGTGGCCACTGGCGCCGTTTATGGTCCGTACCATTACACCGCAAAACTCGGGCCGAAATTTCTGGATCTGGTGCCGTTCCTGATTCCGGTGGCCTGGTTTATGATGATCTATCTCTCATTTCGCATAGCCAATGATCTGGCCGATCGATGGGGTCTGCGCGGCTTCTGGCAGGACCTGGCCGCCGCGGGGTTGGGCGCAGTCGCCATGACGGCCTGCGATCTGGCCATGGATCCGATGATGGTGGCCGCCGGCCACTGGGTCTGGGAAAAACCGGGACCCTATTTTGGCATTCCACTGCAAAATTTCTGGGGGTGGTGGCTGACGACGTTCACCGCATTGGGACTGTACGGGTTGCTGCAGCGTTGGCTGGGCGGAAGGAATCGACCTTTGATGACCAGCGCCATGCCGGTCATCGCCTACGCGGCCATGGGAGCCAGCACGATCGCTGCCGATTTTCTCATTGGCCTGGGCGGCCCGGGGATGGTCGGCATTTTTGCCATGCTTCCCTGGATTGGGGTCGGGTTGAGTCCCAACCCCCAGACTAGATCAACGATTTCCAGCGAAAAGATATAGCTCTTTGAAAAACGATTCCCAGTAGATCGCTTTTTTCGATGGCCGCTGTTTCTTCTTCGATCGCCGTCAAGGTTTTGATGGCGCAGTGAATGACGATTTTCTTCTTGCTGACATGCACCATCAGATCCCGTACCCGGCTCTGGTGGGCTGCATCCAATCCATCCGCGGTACGCAGGATGGCGCTGAGCGTCTTGACCTTTTCCTGTTCATCCGGCTCGAGCGCGGCAAAATGATCCTGATTCAAGCTGGGCAGCGCCTTGCGGTGATAGCGGGCGATGGATCCAATGATCAGGCGCTCCTTGCTTTCGAAGGGCAGCAGTTGGGTGGTTTGAATGATCCGGAGGGCCGTTTTGTGATGGCCTTTCCAACCTTCCACCCAACCGATATCGTGCAGGATGCCGGCGCATTGCAGCCAGAAACGCTCCGTCTCGCCCAGTTGGTGAAGCGCCTGCAGCTCATCGAACAGGCGCAGCGCCAACCGCGTGACCTGATGGGTATGCCCTTCCTCATATTCCAGCGTTTGGGCAAGTTGCAGGCAGGCCTGCAGGGCATTTTCCTGTTCCGGGGACATCTTCGCAGCGAATTTCATAAGACGACCTTACGCACTTTCTTGAGCGACGCCATCCACAACCGATTCGAGTTGAGCCTGAACGGCAGGAAGATAGGTCGTGGACACTTGATTGATCAATTGATCCCATAATCCTTCCTGGCGCCAACTCTGCCATTTTTCGAGGAACTCGACATAGAGACGGTCGCGGGTGGTCGTGCGGTCGGCGAAGTAAGCATCCAGGCCGGGCACCAGGCGCCGAAATGGACCTTCGCTGCCGTAATATCGCAGCGTACGTATCCGTTCGCGTTCCTTGAATTCCGGCAGGTAGATCATCCACACATCGCAGTCATGGATCTCGCCCAGCAGTTCCTGTGTCTGGCGCAGGGCTTTGAGAAACAACTTCAATTCGTCTGCATACAGCGGGCTGAAGATTTCCAGCGTGTAGCGCAGGTGTTTGGCGGCGATGCGCATGGCATGCAGGTCATCTTTATCTTCCGGATCCTGGATGAAGGGTTCGTAATACAAAAACTGTTCGAGCTTCTCTCGCACCGCTGTACAGGCCAAAGCGTAAAGTGGCGCCGAGCGGGGCAGATTTTCGATGCCCTTCAGGATGGGATTCAGCTTGCGTTGCATTTCCATCAAGACATCGCTCTTCACCAGATCGGCCAGCGCCTTTTCGACTGCCCGTTGAAGCTTCTGGCGGCGCTGGCGCAACCGCAGCAGCAAGCGACGCACGCCAGGTCGAGCCGGACCGATGGGTAGCTGAAGGTAGAACTGTTGTAGATGATCGATCTGCACATCGCAATCCCGGGCTGCCCCCAACGCCTTCGTCAACTCACGGACGTTTTGGTTCCAGCCTTCGAATTTCTTGGGCGCAAGCCCGGGACCAAAGAGCGGAATGCCGGTTCGCAGGCGACGTGAAGCCACGCGCATGCGGTGAATGGTTTCGATATCTTTCCCTTGCCGGACCCCTTCATATTCCTGCTGCAGCGCGCCCAGGTTTCTGAGGAGATTATCCGCACCAAAATCCAGAATGCTGGCATCGGTCCTGGTTTTCATCCTCAGATTCTCCATGCCGAACAGGAATGCTGATCCGTCAGTATGATTCTTCCTCGAGCAACGGCTTGATTTCTCGCTTGAGGTTCTCGAAAACAACCGGGATCGGGCGGGTGGCATCAATGGTGATGAAGCCGTACTCTTTCGCCATTTGATCGAATTGTTCGATCAGGCGGGACTGGTAGATGCAAAAGCTGTCATAGAGATCGCCTGCAAAATGCATATCCATGCCCGATTCCCAGAAATCGAAACCGCGGCCGTGTATCATGCGTTTGACCAGGGCGGGGACATCCGCACGCAGATAGAAGACGATATCCGGTTTCAGCGCGACATCATAGATTTTGCGCGCCCAGACCGGATCCGCGCCGCGGACGATATCGCGGGCGATGATCGAGTAGAAATACCGGTCCGAAAGGACGTGGAAACCGGCTTTCAGCGCCGGGATGATCTGGTTTTCCAGGCGGTCGGAAAAATCGGTGGCGTAAAACAGGCTCATCGTCTGCCGGCCCAGGGTATGTCCGAGCTTGGCGGCATCCAGGCCGGGTTGGGTCAGATTCGAACGGCGTAATCCGGTATCGGAAACCGCGTACCCATCGGCTTCGAGCCAGGTGCGCAGCATATTGATCTGGGTCGAACGGCCGACGCCATCTGAACCTTCCAGGACGATCAATTTTCCCAGCAGTTCTGTGGCAGGTCGATAAGGGAAGCCGGCGCCGTAATATTCCTGGGGACTCATTGAGCTGCCTCCTCTTTTTCGACTGCGACCGGGGCCGGCTTCCGGCGCCGGCGGGGAACGATCATAGGCTGATTGAGCCCTTCCCAACCCTGCAGGACTTTCTTGACGATCTGGCGTACATATTTTTGCTGTTTTTGTACGGGCAGCGCGCCGTCGATCACGGTCAACCCAAACTCGTCCACCATCGAATCATATTCACTGATGATGCGCTGTTGGAAAAGCCGGAAGCTGGTTACTTTGTTATCCGAGAGACCCAGGTCCATGCCGGCTTCGTAATATTTCAGGTTCGAGCGCCCGGTCAGGATACGTTCCACGGCAATATCGACCGGGACGCGAAAATACAGGGCCAGATCCGGCATGGGCGCAAAGGAATACAGATTGCGTACCCATTCGCGGTCCACACCGCGCGCCACATCGCGCGCAAATGCGGTGAAGGCGTAACGATCGGCCAGCACGATGACGCCTGCCTTGAGCATGGGCAGGATGTGATTTTCCCAACGGTCAGAAAAATCGGTGGCTTGAAGCAGGCTGAATGTGGTGGGGGTGAACATCTTCTCCGATTTGCCCAGTTTGGTTGTGCTTTTCACCAAATCGGAAGAGTTCCATTCGCTAAAATAGACCAACTTGCCCTGGTTCTGCAGCCATTTGTTCAGTAAATCAATCTGGGTGGATTTACCGCTGCCGTCGATGCCTTCGACGACGATCAATTTCCCTTTGTAGCGATTCGGAAGTAACATGGTCAAGACCCCATGAATTGTTGGAAAAGTTGTCTTGATTATAGCACTTGAAAATCAATCTGTATAAATTTGCTCATCATTCTGAACCCGGAATAGAAACGACCTGCCGATCCGGCAGGCCGCGAGTGTTCGATCAGGCCAGAATTATTCTGCGTCGCTTTCCTCGTCGTCTGAAGTTTCGAATTCCAACAGGTCGCCGGTGGTAATGAATACCGTGCGCTCGCAGATATTGGTGACGCGATCGGCCATGCGTTCCAGGTTGTGCGCCACCCACATCAACAGGTTGTATTGATCGATGGTGGCTGGATTGGCGATCATCGATTCGACCAGGTTGTGGTAGATCTGGTCGTAAAGGGTGTCGACCGCCTCATCTTCGGCCGGGATGGCTGAAGCCTGGTTGGAATCTTCATTGACGAAGGCGCTCAATGAGCGGTGGAGCATACCCACAGCCAGGTTGGCCATTCGTTTCAGGTCGCGCGCGGGAATGTTGATATCCGCGTCCTTCAAACGAAGGGTGATCTTGGCAATGCCTTTGGCGTAATCGCCCATGCGCTCGATTTCGGTGATGATCTCCAGGATGGCCGCCAGCAGGCGCAGATCATGCGCCAGGGGCTGTTGGGTGGCGATCAGGATGAGGACGGCGTTTTCGATGGCGAAGCGCTTGTCATTGATTTGCTGATCGTTGTCGTAGATGTGGACGGCAGCTTTTTCATCGCGCAGGCATAAAGTGTCCACTGCGCTCAACATGGCCTGTTCCACCATGCTGCCCAGCAGCAATACTTCATCCAGAAGATGCTGAATTTGACGCGTTAGGGTATCGCGGGGCATAAAATACCTCTCTGCTGCCTGCCTCAGCCAAAGCGGCCGGTGATGTAATCCTCGGTCCGTTTATCACGCGGCCGGGTGAAAATCTGACTGGTGTCTCCATATTCTACCATCAATCCGGCCCGGTCATCATCCATGGTAAAGAAGGCCGTGTAATCCGAAGCGCGGCCCGCCTGCTGCATGTTGTGGGTGACGATGATGATGGTGTACTTTTCGGAGAGCGTGCGCATCAGGTCCTCGATTTTGAGCGTGGCGATCGGGTCCAGTGCAGAACAGGGTTCATCCATCAGAATGATCTCGGGCTTGACCGCCAGGGCGCGGGCGATGCACAGGCGCTGCTGCTGGCCGCCGGAGAGCGCCAGTGCGCTTTTCTTGAGATCGTTTTTGACCTCATCCCACAGCGCGGCTGATTGCAGCGTGTTTTCCACCAGATCGTCCATGTTGCCTTTATAACCGTTGATGCGCGCTCCCCAGGCAATGTTTTCGTAAATGCTCTTGGGGAATGGATTGGGCCTCTGAAAAACCATGCCGATCATCTGGCGCACCTGCACGGGATCGATCGCCGGGTCATAGATATCCTGGCCGTGGAAAAGAATTTTGCCCTCGATGTGCGCGCCCTGGACAAAATCATTCATGCGGTTGAATGAGCGCAGGACGGTGCTTTTGCCGCATCCGGAAGGCCCGATGATGGCGGTGATTTTATTGCGCAGAATTTCGAGGTTGACATTCTTGACCGCGCGAAAGGCGCTGTAATAGATCGATAGATCCTGAACGTGGATGATGACTTCGGAATTGTTCGGAGTTTGTGAGGTCATGCCAACCGCCTGCTAAATCGATTGCGGAGCAAGATGGCTGCCGCATTCAGGGATAAGAGCGAAATCATCAGCACCAGGATGGCCGCCGCCGCAACATTGCGGTAAACCTCCTGTGGCCGTGTGGTCCAATTATAAATCTGAATTGGCAAAGCGGTAAATTTCGAGAACGGACCGGTTGGGTCGCTGGTGATGAAGGCTGCTGCGCCTACAATGATCAACGGAGCCGTCTCACCCATGGCCCGCGAAATGGCCAGTATGGTACCGGTCAGGATTCCCGGCAGCGCAGCGGGCAGGACGTGATTCCAGATGGTTTGCCAGCGAGTCGCCCCCAGTCCGTAGCTGGCCTGGCGCAGCGAAACAGGCACCGCCCGGATGGCTTCCTGAGCATTGATGATGATCACCGGCAGGATCAGCAGCGCCATGGTCAACCCGGCGGATAAGATGGTTCGCCCGTTGCTGTCCGATGAGCCAAAAACCGCGCCGCTGGTGAGCGGCGCAAGCCCGCGCACGAAGATGGCCAGCCCGAGGATGCCGTACACAATGGAGGGTACGCCGGCCAGATTGTCGATATTGGTCTGGATGATGCGGTTGTACCATTTTTTCGAATCCGCATACTCTTCGAGATAAATGGCCGAACCCACCCCGATGGGGAACGCAACCAGGACCGTGATCAGGATCAGATACAGCGAGCCCAGCAGGGCGGCGCGCACGCCGGTCAACAGGGGATCGCCGGAGAGCGGGTCGATCAGAAAACTGCCGCTGAACCAGGCGCGAAATTCCAGATGCCCTTTGGGATATTTTTGAGTCACCTCGGCCCGGATTTGATCGCTGTGCATCAACCACTGGGTGATGGAAAAACTGTCCAGCGCGCGCGGCTGGACGACGTTCTCGTAGACCAGGTTGAGCAGGTCGGCGTGGTTGCGCTCGGTGATTGTTTGGGCGCGGTCGAGTGTTCGAAAGCGGTTCTTGCTCAGGTTGGCTTCCAACAGGTTGGCCAGGTCGGAATTGGTCAATTCCGCCAGCGGTTTGCTGGCCAGGGTGGCGGGATCCTTCTTATATTCGATGACCACATAGCTGAAACTCTTGTCCAGCACAGTCAGCAGGAGTGCAATCAGGGCAATCAGACCGATGACGGTTGCGCTGAAGAAAATACCCTGCCAGACCTTACCCGTGCGATGGCGTTTTGCCAGTCCGGAACTCCGGCGGCTGTGAGAAGGTTCGATAAAGAAATCATGGTTCATTCGTATACCTCTCGATATTTCGCCACCAGGCGCCGGCTGACGATGTTCAGAATCAGCGTAACCATAAACAGCAGCAAACCAATGGCAAAGATGCTGTTGTAATCGGGCGTGTCGTAGGCCAGGTCGCCGCCGCTGATGCGCGCAATGTAGCCGGTCATGGTCTCGGCGCCTTTGAGCGGGTTGAAGGTGAAAGCCGGGCCCGAACCGGCCGCGATGGCCACGATCATGGTTTCACCGATGGCGCGGGAAACGCCAATGATGACCGCAGCGATGATGCCGGACAGCGCGGCTGGCATGACGATCCGGATCGCGGTTTCGAAACGAGTCGCACCCAGGCCATAAGCAGCATCGCGCAGCGAGCGTGGAACCGCGCTGAGCGCATCCTCACTCATCGAACTGATCAGGGGTAAGATCATGATCCCCATCACCAATCCAGCCGAAAGCATATTGTAGATCTGGACATTATTTTCGCCGAACAGGCCGCGCAGCAAGGGCGTCATAAAATTCAGGGCAAAATAACCGTAGACCACGGTGGGCACACCGGCCAGAATTTCGAGGATGGGTTTGAGAATGGCGCGCGCTTTTTGGGATGCGTATTCGCTCAAATAGATGGCCGCCGCCAATCCAAGCGGAATGGCAATCAACATGGCGAAGATCGTTGTCATCAATGTGGAATTGATCAGCGGGAGAACGCCAAATTTGCCAATGGAGGGCTGCCAGGTTGTGGAGGTGAAAAAGTCAAGGAGTCTCACGTCCGGGCTGTTGAAAAAAAGCAGGGATTCCTTTCCAAGCTCGTAAACAATTCCCAGTGTGGTCAGAATGGAGATGGCGCCGCACAGAAAGAGAAAAAGATGAATCAGAATCTCACCCACCCTGGGCCGTTGTTTCAGCCGTGCCAGATTGATCGCGGGGGTATCCTGGGCCAGGCTGCGTGACAATTCCATACTGGTCATTAACAATCCTTTGTCAGGTTTCATTTGCAGGGTGAAGGCTGGTCCTCAAGTGAGCCCTTGAAGGCCAGCCTTTCGAATTTCGTTATTGATTGGACCGGTTTATTTCACCGCGTCCAGCCAGGCCTGTTTGGCTGCGTTGAGAGCATCCACGCTGGCGGGGAAGTAACCCACCTCGGTGATAACATCGTCGACGTTGGTGAGGAAGTAGTTGATGTAACCGGCGACCTGTGGTTTTTCCTTCAGGATGTTCGCATCCGAGTAGATGAACAGCGGTCGGGAGAGGGCATATTCACCGCTTTCAGCCGTATCGAAGGAAGGCGCGACAGCGTTGATGGACACGGCGGTCAAACGATCGGACTGCTCGTTGAAGTAGGCGTAACCGAAGTAGCCGATGGCGTACGGGCTGCCTTCCACACCTTGAACCAGAACGTTGTCATCTTCCGAGGTCTGCAGGTTCTTGGCTTCCAGGGCCAGTTTCTTGGCGTCATCCACCGTTGCGAGGTTGAGCCCCTTTTGGATGGCAAATTCATTGAAGAAGTCGAAGGTGCCCGAGTCGGTGCCGGGAGTGAAGCGCTGGATGGCTTCGGCCGGCCAGGAAGGATCCACATCCGACCATTTTTCAGAAGTGGTGAAGATGGCGGCCAATTGCTCGAGGGTCAGGTTGGTCACGAAGGTATTGTCTTTGCTGACCACAACTGCGATGGCGTCGGTGCCGATGCGGAATTCAATTGGGGTGCGAGCCGGATTCAACGCGGCGCAGGCTGCTCGTTCGGTGTCCTTGATGGCGCGACTGGCGTTGGATACGTCCGTTTCGCCGGTTTTGCAGAAGCGTTCGAAACCACCGCCGGTGCCGACACTGGCCAGGTTGATATTGCCCGCAAAGCCGTCTTTTTTGAAATTATCGGCGAGGACTTCGGCCAACGGATAGACCGTGGACGAACCGGCCGTATTGATATCACCGCTGAGGGTCGAAGGATCCACCGCAGGCAGTTCGATGGCGGAGCTGGTGGCAGCAGCCACGGTGGGTTGAGTGGTCTGGGTGGCTTCAGGTGCCTGGGTAGGTTCTACCGGGGCGGTCGTGGGGGCGGCTGGCGCCGTGGTCGGCGCGGCAGTCGTGGCGGCTGCGGGTGCGCAGGCAGCCAGAAGAATACTCAAAGCGGCAATTACAGTAAAAACGATTATCGAACGACGCATTTCTCTCATCTCCTGATTCGTTTTTTTTCGTTCGTTTTGACTATACCCACGCATCGTTAAGACCCGAAAAAGGTTTTGTTAACAGTTCATGAACGGCGGGATAAGGTTTGAGTTAATAAACAGAGCATGGATTCAGAAGAATCCATGCTCTGTTGGAACGGAAAGGAGGTTGTTTATTGCGCAGGCGGAATGGAAATAAAGAACGTACTGCCCTTCCCAATTTCACTCTCTGCCCAGATACGCCCGCCGTGAGATTCAACGAGATGTCTGGCGATGGAAAGCCCCAGCCCGGTGCCCCCGCCCGAACGCGCGCGGTCGGCTTTGTAGAAACGCTCGAAGATACGCTTCAAATCCTCTTCGGCGATGCCCACGCCGGTATCCGAAATGGCCAGAATGATGTCATTTTCCTGCAGCCAGCCGCGAATTTGGATCGATCCGCCGGGTGGCGTGAATTTGATGGCGTTATGGATCAGGTTGACCAGTACCTGTTCCATGCGCGAAGCGTCGACATTGACCCTGGGTAAATCCTCGGGGCAATCCATGGTCAGGGTCAGGCCGGAACGTTCCGCCTGGATACGCATGCGATCCACGGCGGGTTGGATGAGTTCCTTCGGGGCAATCAAGGTGCGTTCGAGCTGCACCCGGCCGGATTCGATCCTGGACAGGTCCAACAGTTCCTGAACCAGTTGGGTCAGGTTATCGATTTCGACCGACATGCGTTCCAGGAAGCGCCGGGCGGCTGGCGGGTCATCCAACGCGGTTTCCTGCACGGTCTCGGTGAGCGCCTTCAGCGAAGCCAGCGGGGTGCGCAGCTCGTGGCTGACATTGCTGATGAAGTCCCGCCGGACGGTTTCCAGACGGCGCATGCGGGTATAGTCCTGCAGAAGGATCAGTGTGCGGCCGTCGTCGGTTTCAAGAGGGGTAGCAATGGCCTGCAGGATCAATCGGTCCGGAGTCTCGAGCGAGGTAATTTGTTGCTCACCCGTCGATTGGGTCTTTTTCCACAGATCGACGATGACATGGTGGCGAATGACCTCCGCCAGGGTCTTCCCAAGCGACTCGCTGGCGCTGATCGAAAAAATCCTTTCAGCAGCCGGGTTGATGAGTTCGACCAGACCATCGGCGTTCACAATCAAAATACCGTCCGACATGGTCGCCAACACTGCGGATAATTTGCTCCGTTCGGCGCTCAATTCCTTGATTTGCGTGCTGATCTGGGCCGCCATGCGGTTGAACGCATTCGACAGCCGGCCGATTTCATCCAGACGGCGCCCCGGGATGGACTCCACATATTTACCGGATTCGAGTCGCGCCACCGCCGTGGTCAGCGATCGCAGGGGCTGTACGGTCTGATAGGTGATACCAAAGGCCAGCAAAACGACCAGTAGGGCGGTGACCCCCGCGGTTGCGAAGATGATGCCCCGGAATTGACGGGTATGGGCCTCGATACTGGCCAGCGATATGGCCATGCGGGCGACGCCGATCACTTTTCCATCCAGGCGAATAGGCGTGGCCGTGTACAGCAGGCGCGTCCGCAATGTATCGCTGTACCGAACTTCGCTGGTTTCCTGCCCGCCGATCGCTCCTTTGACCTCGGGACGGTCGAGGTGATTCTCGAGCGTACTGGGATCGCGTTCTGAATCCGCAATCACTTTACCATCCGGCAGGATCACGGTGATGCGGGTGTTTAGCAGAAAAGAGGTCTGGGTGGTGAGATCCGAAAGGGTCGGATAAGGCTCACCCTGGTCGAGCACAGGCGCGATTTGATTGGCAAATAAACGCGTCGAAGCGAACTGGTTGACCGTAAGCTGGTCGACGTAGGTTTTATCCATGTAGTTGTTGAGAAATGCTCCCAACGCAATCAAAATCACGGTAACCAGGATCAGGTAGGGTACGGCAATTCGATAGACGATTGAATCGCGCATGAGCTATCCTTCGAATCGATAACCGGCTCCCCGCACGGTGATCAGCCGGGTCGGGTTGGATGGATCTTCCTCGATTTTTTCACGCAACCAGCGCATGTGCACATCTACGGTCCGGCTGTCGCCCGTAAAATCCCAGCCCCATACATTTTCAAGGATGAGATCCCGCGAGAGAACCACTCCTTGATGTTGGGCAAAATAGACCAGCAATTCATATTCCTTGGGTTTCAAAGCCAGAGCCTGATCGCGCAAACGCACCTCGTGTCGGGAAAGGTCGATGACCAGGGAACCATAGATCAGAGAATTTCCGGGCGCCAGGGTGCTGCCGGTTTGTTGGGCAGCGCTGGTCAGTTCTTCCCGGATCATGCGCACTCTGCGCAGCAGGGCTTTGACCCGGGCCAGGAATTCGCGCATGCTGAAGGGTTTGGTCAGATAATCGTCCGCGCCTACTTCCAGCCCAACCACACGATCGATTTCATCATCCCGGGCGGTCAGGATCAAAACAGGCGTGTTCATGGTCTTCCGCAACTCGCGGCAAACTTCGAAACCGTCCATCCCCGGCAGCATCAAATCCAGGACGATCAAATCCGGATGGGCGCTTTGAGCCAGGGTGAGCGCATTCAGGCCGTCTCCGGCGGTTTCCACCTCATAGCCCTGTTTCTGTAGATTATAGGCCAGTGTTTCGAGCAGGGAGATTTCGTCATCCACCACCAGAATCTTTTCAGGCATGTACCCTCCCCATGTCTTCGAGCAGCAGAACCAATCGATCCGCAAGATCGGCGCGGTTAAATTTTTCCTCGACGCAGCGCCGGCCGGCCAATCCCATGGCCCGGCTGCGCTGGCGGTCGGCGGCCAGTTCGCGGATGGCCTGGGCCATGGCGTGCGCGTCCCCGGGCGGAACCGCAATCCCGGCTCCGGCTTCTTCAACCACCTTTCGAATCACACCGTCGATGGCCAACACAACCGGCCGGCTGGCGGCCATGTAATCGAACACCTTGTTGGGATAGGTCGTTTTATACAGCTCGAGCGGCTTTAAAATCGCGATGCAGGCGTCTGCCGCCGACAGCACAGCAGACATACCGTTCTTGGGCACCGGCGGGGTGAAAAAGACGTTGTCCAGGCAGCGCGCGGTAGCCCGGGATTGAAGGCGATTTTTTTCCTTGCCGTCGCCGACCAGCACGATGGCAATTTCCGGGCGATCACGCAGCTCTTCGGCTGCGTCCAGGACGATATCCAGGTCATTGGAAAGGCCATGCGCCCCGGCGTACATGGCAATGAAATGATTGTCCAGGTTGTATTCCTGGCGGAACTGCGCGCCGTTCCCCTGCGGATCGAACATGTCCGGATCGGCCCCATTGGGAATGAGTTCCACCCAGCGTGCGCCGCGCGCCGTGACGTGATCGATGAAACCGGGTGAATTGACCATGACCCGATCCGCGTGCCGGTAAAGAAACCGTTCCAGACCCAACGACAGGCGAATGAGGAGCGGATTGCGAAGCACGCCGACTCCGATGGCAAAGGCCGGCCAGAGATCGCGCACCTCGAATAAAAAAGGCTTCCCTTTCAGGCGGGCCAGCAGCCAGGCTGTGACGCCCTGAAAAATGGGCGGGGAGGTCCCCCATACCAGAGTCACATTTGGCACGCCCAGACCAACAAAGAAGGAAGAAATCATGAAACTGAAAAAGCTCAAAACCCGGTGGAAGAAGCTGCGGTGCAAAGCCGGGTACGTATAAGTGCGCAGGATGGTGATGCCGGCTTCCGACTGCTCTTTTTCGACCCAACCCAGGCGATTCGAACGGCATTTTCCGGTCAGGTAGCTTACCGGGCTGGAAATGATGGTGACCTGATGGCCTTTTTGCACCAGCGCCCGCGCCAGTTCGATATGCCGCGTGCCGCCAGCTTCATTCAATCCGGCAAACGCCTGATGAATCAGGAGAATATGCATGTTCACATTTTATCTTAAAAGCCGGTTGAATTCCGGCGTGGTTAACCGGGTAATTGCCAGCGGGAGACGATTTCCAGAGGTAATTTGGTGTTCCAGATCATGTTCAATGACAGGGCCGGTTCGCGCACGCCGTAGGTGGGTGAGACCCAACCCGAAATGGGCGCTGCGGAGCCAGCGCCGAACACGCGTTCGCCGGCCCGGTCCAGCGTCAAAATACCCGGAGCCTGGCAATCGATGCTGAGCCGAATGGAACCCGCGGGGTGCTCCAGCCGCAGGGTGTTGCCCGCCAGCGACCAGGGCAGATCGGCGATCAGCCAGTGCAGCGCCACCTTGTGTTCTTTCGGCTTCCGGCCAACCGGCGTGAGTCGATCGATGATCCGCCATTCATGCCCGGAGGGGTTGAGCAGGCGGCGTTCGTGACCCACACCGATCCGGCGGTAGCCGTCGCGGCGCGCTGAAATTTCAGCCGCCGCCTCCACCCGGTGAATTCCTGCGGCCTGATCCCAATCCAACCATAAGAAGCGCCCGGCGCGGGTCATGGGTTCCAGGTCGTCGATCTGAACGCTGTTGTGCACCGCCGCACTGGTGAGCGCGTTTTCCCAGGGGGCGGGCGCGTTGTAGAGATAGGTTCCGGCGTCCAGGGCAAGCGGCTGGCCTTTGAACCACAGGTCGACGTGCAGTTGGTCGGCGTGCGCCGGACGGGAGTGAAAGTGGTTGGCGCGTAAAATGGCCCAGGAATCAGGGTTGGAGAGCCGCAGAACCGCCGGATTCACCTGGGAAGGGTGGCTTACCGCGGCGTCCGCCTTTTTCGAGCAGCCCAACCACAGGCCGGTTTCATCCCAGGGACCGGTGGGAAAATATCGGTTTTCTGAAAAGATGCAGCCCGCGGCCTGCAACGTGGGGCGGAAATCCTCATAAGCGCAGGTGGACAACGGTAAAAAGTTGGCGCCGTCGTTGTGCCCGTAATTGGGCGCCAGACCGCTGACCGGGTCCGTTTGCGCGCCCAGCCAGCTCACCGCGGCGCTCAAACGGGCAAGCGCCTGGGCGGTGAAGATCACGCGAATGGACTTTTTGTCTGCATACAGCGCGGCAATCCATAGCGCGCAGTGCAGCATGACGCGGTGGTAATTGGTGGAATATTGCGCATAGGTTCCATCCAGGGCAACCTGTTTGAGAATTCCACGGTTGAAATTGGCCTGCCCAAGGGCGCACCATTGTCTGGATGCGGGATGATCGGGCAGCAGGACTGCGGCGGTGCATAACCCGGCGGCTTCGGCGAGCAGGTGATTGTTGTTCTGGGCCTGCGAATAGCCGAGCGTGGCCGGGATGCGCTCGGCGTGGGCGGCGATGAAACCGCGGAGCAGGCGTAAACGTTCGGGTGTGGACTGCGAAGAAGACCGGAGCAGGCTGGCGGCAAAGGCAACGGACATCAGGCGAATGGCGACTTCCTGGGCGGAAGCCCAATTGGGGCCGGCGTTGGCCGGATTGAAAACCGTGAATTCCTCCAACCGTTCCCAGAAGGTCCGGGCGTAGCGTTCGTCGCCAAAAAAAGCAAAAGCCCTGGCGAGGGTTAACGCCCAGCCGAAGCGGGCCGGCTCCCAGAAAAATTTGATGTCCTGTTGCGTGGATTCGGGCGTCGGTTTTGTCCAATGCGCCGGCGGCGTCACGGCCGGGCGAAGTTGAATGGGACACAATGGCCCGCCAAAGCCACGGAAACTGCCGGAGACAATCGCTTCCGCTTCCAGGCGAAGGGCTTCTTCGGTACCCTTCAAGACTGCCGCGAGATCTGCATGCGAGACGGGCTGCCAGGGGAAGTAAACTTCTGCGCTTTCGGCGGGCCGGATGGGGTGAACCGGCGTCTGGCGCGCGATTTGACCCGTTTTCAGCCCGAATTGATACAGCCCGTACAACCCGGTTTGTTCCAATCCGAGCTGGAATAGGGATTTGAGCTGTACCTGCCAGTGCCTGGGTTCGTCCATTGAGGTTTGGCCGGAGGGTCGGGGTTAAACCAGGGCGTCGTCCAAAAAGCGCCCTACTGTTTGCATGCCTTCCTTCAAGGCCTGAAAGGTGGCGTCTTCGTCGCCGGCAATCTCCAGGCTGTGGTCCGCGCCGGCGGCGATCCAGGCGATGGCCTTGGTGTTCAACTTCAAGATCGAATCCATCTTTTCCTGCTGGTACGTGCTGTCGGCGCCGCCGCACAGAAAGCAAGAGGGGCCCTTGCACGAAAATGCCGCGTCCATGACGATCGGCTCGCGAAACAGGGGGGTGAGCCAGACGGCGCAGGTTGGCAGGCGGGATTGCGCGGTGGGTAAAGCCAGAGCAACGCTGATGGAGCCAATCGATTTGCCCACCAGGACCAGGCCGCGGTATGGACGCTGTTTCAGGCCGACTTCCAATCCGGCCAGGACGTCGCTGCGCAGCCAGCCTTTGCGGCTTTCCGCGTCCAACGCTAGATACTCGGCCGACATCGTCGCCGGCATCAATTGCAGAACATCCACGCCGCGGTTGGAGAGCAGCATTTTCGTGTAGTACAGCAGCGGCATGTCAGCAGTGTAGCCCAAACCGGGCAGCGCCAGCGCCAGCCAATCGTTGGCATGGTCGGCGGAAAAGAAGAGGTTGGAAAGGGAACGTCCGTTTGCACTGACGATCGATAGCTGGGTGGGTGATTTCACCGCTTACTCCTTTCGGGTAGGGGCCTGGATGGATTGAGAATTTCCGCTGCGCAGAGCTTCGACCGCCGCAATGGAGGCGCGCGTGACGGCAATGAGCTCGGTGTAGGGTATGGGTGGAGCTTTCGCGCCCCGGACGGCGTCTAGGAACGCCTCCCAGCCCGCCCGGTGACCCTTGTCCTGGCTCAAGCGGGATTGCATCCCGGTGCGGTGTCCGTTCCGGACCAGTTCCAGCGCGCGGAAATCGTCCAATACGGCCACCCGCCCGCCGCTGAAAATTTCGACGCGCTCCTTTGGGAATGCCTTATCGCCGTTGGCAAGGTAGGTCAGGGTACCCAGCGAACCATCCCCGAAAGTAAAGGTCAATTGAACGTTGTCCTCATGGTACCGTCCGCCGTCCGGCAGTCCAATGGCCTGCACGCTGACCGGCGGCTGACCGACCAGCCAGGTGAGATAATCGATGAAATGGCAGCCTTCGCCAATGATGCGCCCGCCGCCCTGCTGCGGATCCTGCGTCCAGTGGGACACGGGCAAGAACCCGGCGTTGACGCGGTAATGGATCGCCATGGGTTCGCTGCGCCCGTTGAAGAAGCGCTGTACTTCGCGGCTGAAAGGCGCGAAGCGGCGGTTGAAGCCGACCATCAGGCGCGGAGAGGTTTCGTTCGTCCCGGCCAGCACAGCTTCGATCTCGTCCACCTCCGCCGGGGTGATGGCCAACGGCTTCTCACAGAAAACGTGTTTGCCGTGTTCCAGGCCGGCTAAAATCTGGCGCGCGTGCATCTGGTGGCGGGTCAGGATGGCGATGATCTGGATGCCGGGGTCTTCCAGAAGCTCGCTTTCCGAGCTGGAAGCGGATTGAAATCCGTACTTTTGGGCGGCATGGCGGGCGCTGACGCCGGATGCGGTGGCGATGCAGACGCGCTGAACGCCGCCGACTTTTTGGACGATGGGTAGAAATACGGCCGTGGCGTAATTTCCGGCGCCCAAAACGCCCAGGCCGGGTTCGCCTTTCAAAGGTTGGGCGGAACCGACCGGATGCGCCAGTTCGACGCGCTGCGCCGGGGCTTGAGCCGTCTGCGGGTAACTGATGAGCACGCCCAGGAAAGGCTGGTGCTGCTTGCCGGTGATCAGGTCATAAGCTTCGGCGGCCTGGTCGATCTCGAAACGGTGGGTGATGAGCGGGTGCACATCCAATCGTCCGGAAGCGAGCAGCTCGACAAAGGCGGCCATGTTGCGGCCTTCGGTCCAGCGCACATAACCGAAGGGATAATCATGGCCCTGCTCTTCATAGGTTGTGTCGTAACGCCCGGGTCCGTAGGATCGTGAAACCTGGACGGTCAGTTCTTTTTCATAATAAATCTTGCGTGGAATTTCCAGTCCCACCGCGCCTACAGCCACCACCTGGCCATGTTCGCGGGCCAGCGCGCCGGCCAGTTGAATGGGATCGTTGGATTTCGTATCCGCACAGATCAGGACGGCATCGAAACCGCGCCCATCCGTGAAGGTCCGGCCGGCATCTTCGGCCTCGGGGCGGCTTACGGCGGCTTCTGCGCCCATTTGGAGCGCCAGGCGGACGCGCGCCGGATCGAGATCGATGCCAAAGACGCGGCAGCCGGCTGCTTTGGCAATGCCGACGGTCAGTAACCCCAGCAGTCCCAGACCGATCACGGCCACACGGTCGCCAAGCTGGGGTTGGGCCAGGCGAAAACCCTGGAGGGCGATGGCTCCCAGCGTGGTGAAGGCGGCCGATTCGAAATCGACGTTCTCCGGAATGGGGGTCAACAGATTCCTGGGCACGATATTGTACTCAGCATGGACGGCGTAGCCGCCCCCGGCGCAGGCGACCCGATCTCCCACCTGAACGCCGGTCAGGCCTTCGCCAACGGCAACGACCGTGCCGGCCGTTGAATATCCCAAGGCCATGGGTTGGTCCAGCCGGTTGAAGGCGGATTCTACAGTCGTCAGGATACCCTCGCGGCGGGCCTTATCCAGTACCTGGCGAACCAGGTCAGGCCGGGATTGGGCTTTGCCGATCAGACTCTTCTCGGCGAATTCCACCACCATGCGTTCCGTACCGGCAGAAACCAATGAGGACGCCACCTGTACCAGAGCCGCGCCCCGCCTGGGTTGGGGAACGGGCACCTCGACAACCTGGGCCTTCCCGTCGCGCATATTTTGAAGCAATTGTTTCATGCTTTATTTTTTCCTGAAGATGATGTCGACGACAAAAAACTGCCGTCATCTGGATAGATTATAAGCCAGGACTGGTGAGGAAGGACTATAATTCAGCGGTAAACGAAATTGATTACACCTTGAACCGGAGGAATGAATGAGTGATCTTCGCGTTGTGAAGATGGCGCGTATTCTGGTCGATTATTCCACTGCGGTAAAACCGGGCGACCGGGTCATGATCGAAGCGACCACAGCTGCCGAGCCGCTGGTGCGTGAGGTCTATCAGCGGGTATTGGAACGCGGTGGAAATCCGCATCTCCTGCTGAGCCTGCCCGATCAGGAGGAGATTTTCTTTCAGGCAGCCGGGGAAGATCAGTTGGATTTTGTCCCCGTGTTTCACAAACTGGCCGCCGATACCTTCGATGTGCGAATTCGCATTTATTCTGAGACCAACACCCGCCTGCTTTCGCATGTCGATCCCGCCCGCCAGCAGCGCCGCCAGAAGGCGGTGTCCAAAATCCAGGCTGCTGTCCTCGAACGCAGCGCGGCCGGCCAGTTCCGCTGGATGAGCACCCAGTTCCCGACCCAGGCCTACGCCATGGATGCGGATATGGGCTGGCACGAGTACCAGGATTTCGTTTTCCGCGCCTGCCATGCGGATGAAGACACCCCGGATCCGGTGGCGTACTGGCGGAGCGTCGAACGCGCCCAGGCTGCGAACATCGCGCGCATTCAGGGCCATGATCGGGTATCGGTGAAAGGCCTCAATGCCGACCTGCAGCTTTCGATCCAAGGACGCACCTTTCTCAATTCATGCGGCATCCACAACCTGCCGGACGGCGAGATCTACACCGGCCCGGTGGAGGATTCGGTCAACGGCTGGGTGCGCTTTACGTATCCGGCCATCTACGGCGGCCATTCGGTGGAAGGGGTGCAGCTGTATTTCCAGAACGGCCAGGTGGTGAAAGCCACGGCCGAAAAGAATCAGGAGTTCCTGGACCAGATGCTGGCCAGCGACGCCGGCGCGCGCTATCTGGGTGAGTTTGCCATCGGCACCAATTTCCAAATCGACCGCTTCACCAACAATATCCTTTACGATGAAAAAATTGGCGGCACATTCCACATGGCGCTCGGATCCAGTTACCTCGAAACCGGTGGAAAAAACCACAGCGCAATTCATTGGGATATGATCTGCGATTTACGGCGCGACTCTGAAATTCGCGTGGACGGCGAGCTGTTTTATAAAGACGGCCAGTTCACCGAATAATCAATCCCCCTTAAAAATAAACAGCGGAGAGGTTAGCTCTCCGCTGTTTGAGTTAATCGAGGGTTTAGCGGGCAAATTCCACGGCGCGGGTTTCACGGATGACCGTGACCTTGATCTGGCCGGGATACTGCATGGTTTCTTCGATCTTCTTGGCCACATCCCGCGCCAGGCGGGTGGCGGAAAGGTCGTCGATATCTTCCGGCCGCACGATGATGCGCACTTCGCGGCCGGCCTGGATGGCGTAGCTCTGCTGCACACCTTTGAAGGAATTCGCGATTTCCTCCAGGCTGCGCAGACGCTTGATGTACTGCTCCAGGTCTTCACGGCGGGCGCCGGGGCGCGCACCGGAGATGGCGTCGGCAGCTTCGGCGATGACCGCTTCGACCGTTTCCTGCTCGACTTCGTGGTGGTGGGCGGCAATGGCGTTGACGACCTTGGGGTTCACACCGTAGCGTTTGGCAAATTCAGCCCCGATCATGGCGTGCGTGCCCTCGGTATTGTGATCCATGGCTTTGCCCAGATCGTGCAGCAGGCCGGAAGCCTTGGCAATGTCGACGTTCGCGCCCAGTTCTGCAGCCAGAACCGCGGACAGTTTGGAGACTTCCACTGCGTGTTCAAGCTGGTTTTGACCGTAGGAGGTGCGATAACGCAGGCGGCCGAGCATCTTTAAGACCTCAGGATGCAAACCTGCCACGCCGGCGTCGAAAGCCGCCTGTTCACCGGCTTCCACCACAGCGCGGTCGACTTCTTTTTGTTCCTCGTTGAGGATCTTTTCGATGTGAGCCGGGTGAATGCGGCCGTCCTGAATCAGACGATCCAAGGAGCGGCGGGCAACTTCACGGCGGATGGGATCGAAGCACGAGATGGTTACGGCTTCGGGGGTGTCATCCACGATGACATCCACGCCGGCCGCCTGTTCGAAGGCGCGGATATTGCGCCCGTTTCGGCCGACGATGCGCCCCTTCATTTCTTCGTTCGGCAGGATGACGACCGAGGTGGTGACACTGGCGACGTGATCAGAGGCGACGCGCTGAATGGCTTCAGCGATCAGGTCGCGGGCGCGCTTATCGCCTTCCGCGCGGGCTTCGGCTTCGATCTGGCGAATGATACGCGCCATGTCTCCGCGGGCCTCTTTTTCAGCGCCGGCGAGCAATTCGGCGCGAGCCTCATCGGTGGTCATTTGAGCCACGCGTTGGAGTTCTTCAGTCTGCTGCGAGGCCATCTTCTCGACCTCGTTGGCGCGCTTGTCGAGAGCGCTCTGGCGTTTGTTAAGAGTCTGTTCTTTCTGTTCCATCCGGTCCGCCCGGCTGTCGATTTCAGAACGCCTTTTTTGCAGGCGCTCTTCTTCCCGGGCCAATTCTGTCCTGCGGCGGACTGTTTCGGCTTCTGCATCCTGCAAAATCTTGAGGGCTTTATCCCGGGCCTCGATCTCGGTCAGCCGAGATTTCTCGGTGGCCTGGTTGAGTACATTATCGGCGCGAGCCTGCAAATCTCGCTTAAACCGGTCGTTCAATGAGCGCGTGGCAAAGACAACTACCACAGCCGCCAGGATGATGACGACCAAAATGATGATGATCCAAAGCCAGCTATCCATACTTATCCAATTCCTCTTCAATCAGAGTCTGGTTGATCGCTCTGACGACTGTGAATTTCGACCCAAATCTTTCTAACCTGGGGGACAATGGTTCCGTAAGAAAAACCGCGCCGTCCTAAAAAGGCCGTTAGTCTCTCGCGAAACGTATCCCAATCGGCCTGCGATAAGCGGTTTGCATATCGCACGCCAGCCCGGTAGGCAAGATCGGATTCATCATCAGTCTCAGCCAGAGCGTTGCTAATGTCTTCTTCTGAAATTCCCTTCCGGCGAAGCTCGATGGCGAGCGCACGCCGGCTGCGCGGGCGGGAGGCCGCCCGATTTTCCACCCAGCCACGGGCAAAGGCGGAATCAGACACCATACCCGTTTCACGCAATCTTCCCAGGACAATATTGGCGATTTCCTCGTCAAATCCGGCGGTCTGCATCTTTCGGCGAATTTCGTCTTCGCTGCGCTGCCGGTAGCTGAGAAAGTGTAGCGCTTTCTGGTAAGCCACCTCGATGGTGTCTTGTGACTGGAGGGTCAGGATCTTTTCATCGTTGATTGACTGGCCAATCTGCAACCAGGCCGCCACAATGCGCGCCAGGCCGAAAGCGAACTCGCCATCCAGATAGACATTGATCCGGTTTGGGTTACGCTTTTGTGCCTTGAGCGCAGTAATTTTGTGATCCATGCAAGCTCACAGCCATGCATCGCCTGGTCAGGCAAGGCCATGAAAAACGCTTGAGAATTGCTGGGTTACCCGCTTCGATCGATGCGGACTGCAGTTTGAAAATGCGTCGCGGTCGATTCGGCAGGTCTATGGAAGGGCAGGTGGGGCGCCGATGATAATGACTGAAAAAAGTTCGACACATCTTTTTCCAGCGGCAATGCCAGGTTTTCTTCCAGGATTAAGGGGATTCTGGAGAATCCGATGTACTGGCATGATGACTTCGATGAAAGCGTATCCACTACCCATTTCAAGAACTTAACTCTCGTTTCGAGAGAAAACCCCAACAGTTTCAAAAGTCAATTTTCTGGCCCAAACCCTTCCAAACGAAAATAGGAAGGTGCGGTTCAGAAGAATCCTAAAGCAATGTTAATATATTATACCTGAAAAATAGTTTTGCGTATATCCCAACGGGCTTGTCTACTCAATATCACGCAGGATGTCAAGATGAAAAAGGATGAATTACATAAATTATGACAGACAGGATTATCGGCGCAAGCGGATACGGGTAAAATGGAGTTATCTTGAGGAATTTCGAAAATTCGAGGCAAATGGTATGAACCACGTCACCCGTGAAGAAGCATTGGAATATCATCATCTGAACGGCCATCCGGGGAAATTGAGCGTCATTCCCACCAAACCACTTGAAACGCAGCGTGACCTTTCACTGGCTTATACGCCCGGGGTTGCTGCGCCGGTATTGGAAATCGAAAAAGACCCTGAACTGGCGTACGAATACACCAACAAGGGGAATCTTGTGGCGGTCATCTCGAACGGCACCGCCATTCTGGGGCTGGGAAATCGCGGAGCACTGGCTTCGAAACCGGTCATGGAAGGCAAAGGGGTATTGTTCAAGAAGTTCGCGGATATCGACGTTTTCGACATTGAGGTCGCCACGGAAGATCCTGAGAGGCTGATCAGTGTGGTATCCGCGATTGCGCCCTCCTTCGGGGGCATCAACCTGGAAGACATTCGCTCGCCGGAGTGCTTTGCCGTTGAAACCCGCCTGCAGGAAATGCTGGACATTCCGGTATTTCACGACGACCAGCACGGCACGGCCATCATCCTGGGCGCAGCGCTGATCAACGCGCTCGAGGTCACCCAGCGGCGCATCCATGAAATCAAAGTGGTGTTTTCAGGCGCCGGCGCGGCCGCGATCGCCTGCGCGAACCAACTCGTCAAACTAGGCGTGCCGCTGGCCAACATCTGGATGTGCGACATCGCCGGATTGGTGTACGAAGGCCGCCAGAAAGAAATGTTCCCGCAGAAGGAAATCTATGCCAAGGGCCAGCAGCCGGGTACGCTGGCTGAGGTTATGGAAGGCGCGGATGTCTTCATCGGCCTGTCGGCTGCCAACATCGTCAAGCCTGAGATGCTGAGCCGCATGCGCAAAGATCCCGTTATCTTTGCCATGGCCAATCCTGATCCTGAGATTGCCTATGATCTGGCTGTGGCGACTCGTCCGGACGCCATCGTTGCGACCGGCCGCTCGGATTATCCCAACCAGATCAACAACGTGCTGGGTTTCCCGTTTATTTTCCGCGGCGCTCTGGATGTGCGGGCTCGAAAAATCAACGATGCCATGAAGGTGGCCGCCTCGCAGGCGCTGGCGCAACTGGCCCACGAACCTGTCCCGGCGGATGTGCTGAAGGCTTACGATATCGATCATCTGGAATACGGGCGCGACTATCTGGTGCCCAAACCCCTCGATAAGCGGGTGTGTCCGTGGGAAGCCGGCGCAGTTGCTCGCGCGGCCATGGAAAGTGGGGTTGCCCGTCGTCCGGTCGATCTGGATCAATATTGCCGCCAGCTCGCTGATCGGGCCTGTTCCCATTAAGCCCAGACCTGGATTACGGTAACCGTCTCAAACGAGAGGATCCTTTCCGATTGCCGAACGCGTGGATCGATCGAAAAACGCGTTCGGCATTTTTTATGGATCCGGAAGAGATCCTGAAAATTGCCAAATTTATGATGCCGGATTTCATGCTACAATAATCCCATGGAGTTCAAACCGGTCGTAAACCACTCGGTTCGCGCCCAAAGCCAGCACAGGCGTCAGCGATTTCTGCAAATCTGGCTGCCGTTGGGGCTGGCCGTCACAGTGGTGCTGGGTGGGGCGGTTTGGGCCGCAGTCGCCGCAGGATCACCGGGGGCTTCGCTCACGAAATATGCCGATATCTCCGCGATTTGGTTGATCCTGCCGTTGTGCCTGGTGGGCGGTCTCTCATTTCTGCTGCTGGGTTTGATGATTTACCTCACCGGACGTGCTTATCACGGGTTGCCGGATCTGGATCGCAAAGTTCAGGCTGTTTTCTCGCGGATCGAAAGCGGCGTCAGGCGCGCGGCCGACCAATCGGTCAGGCCCATCTACACCGTAAACTCCTGGTCGGCGAGCTGGAAGGCGTTTTTCGATCGCCTGTTTCAGCGTCGAAATCCCCAATAGACTGTAGAGGTGGGTATGGAAAACACAAGTTGGAAGAAGAAGACCTTGTTGATTAGCGTTGGGATTGGCGCTTTATTGGGCATCGTTGCCGGACTCATCCTCGTGCAGCGGAGCGAGCAAACTCAAACCCAACCGCAATTGACGGCCGGGGATGGCGTGAAAGTCGGACTAAGCCTTCTGGGAGTCCTTCGTCTGCTGACCGATTTGATCAACCGGTAAATGGCCTGCGTTTGCCTTTTTTTGACCCTTCGCAAATCAATGTGAGGGGTTTTTTGATCTATACTGGCGAATTTCTCGATATAATCTAACCATCTATTCTTGGAGATCCTGTTTTTATGGAAAGCGTTCCCCTCTTACGTTACCTGTTGTTTGGTCAGCTTACCCGCGACACCATTCTGCCTCTGGAAGGAAAACCCCAGATCGACATCCCGGGCGGCAGCCTGTATTACGCTGCCGCCGGATTGGCCTTGTGGGGGGATAGCTGTGGATTGGTTGGGCGCGTGGGAGAGGATTACCCGCAGGATTGGCTTTCTCTGTTCGACCCGTATAAACTGGATCATCGCGGGGTACGTGTCTTGCCCGAAGCAGTGGACGTGCGCGCTTTCTACGCCTATCTGGATGAGAGTACCTGCCAGCGCGATAATCCGGTTTCCCATTTCGCCCGTCTGGGCGAACCCTTCCCCAAGTCATTGTTGGGTTATACCAACCCGACCAATCCGCTCGATAGCCGCACCCAACCCGGAAAGCTGAGCCTGCGGATGACGGATATTTTGCAGGATTTTCTGGACGCCACGGCTGCGCACCTGTGCCCGATGGATTTCATATCCCACAACCTGATTCCGCCTGCGCTGCGGCACGGCCAGATCACGACCATTACACTGGATCCCGGCGCAGGGTATATGAATCCGATTTACTGGGATGATATTCCCGCCCTGGTCAAGGGGCTTTCGGCTTTTATCTGTTCCGAAACAAAACTGGCATCCCTGTTTCAAGGGCGCAGCACGGACCCATGGGAGATGGCCGAAACCATCGCCAGCTACGGCTGTGAGTTCGTGGTGGTCAAACGGGGCGCGCGCGGCCAATATCTGTACGATTCGAACGGCCACGCCGGCTGGATCGTCCCGGCCTATCCGGCGCGAATGATCGATCCAACCGGCGCGGGAGACGCCTTTTGTGGCGGCTTTTTGGCGACCCTGCGCGAGACCTATGATCCGCTCGAAGCGGCGCTGCGCGGAGGCGTTTCGGCTTCACTGGTCATGGAAGGCAGCGGCCCGCTATATGCCCTGGGAACGATGCCCGGTTTGCCCCAGGCGCGGTTGGAATCTTTACGGAGCATGGTGCGGAGAAGATGATGGAATCGGTTCGCTGGCAGGCCCTGGAACGATGCGTGCGTTTTCTCGAGTCGAATTCTCAAATCCAACCGGGAGGATACAAATTCACAGGCCCAATCCCGGATACAACCGTTTCCAACAAAGAACTCACCGCCTTGCTGGACCTGGCCTGCCAAATCCAGCAGGTTCAATCCCCTACTTTCGACGAAGGCGAACGCGCCGCGTTCATGTTGGAACAGTTTAGGCGGCTTGGTCTGAGCGAGGTTCACCTGGACGCTGCCGGCAATGCGTTGGCACGCCTTCCCGGGGAAAACCCGGGCCGCAAACCGGTCGTCCTCAGCGCGCATCTGGATACCGTCTTTGCGCGCCAGCCTGAATTGCCCCTGAAACGGATGGAAGATTGGATCGTCGGTCCGGGAATTGGGGATAATTCCCTCTCATTGGCCGCGCTGATTTCGACTGTGAACTGGCTCAAGAAAGCCGGACGAACCCTGACCGGCGATGTCTGGCTGGCGGCCAATGTTTGTGAAGAGGGGCTTGGAAATTTGCGGGGCATGCGCGCCCTGGTGGACGAATTTGGAGACCGGCCGCTGGCATACCTCATTCTTGAGGGAATGGGTCTGGGCAATATCTATACGCGTGGATTGGGCGTCAGCCGGTATCGAATCCAGATCGATACTCCCGGTGGGCATTCGTGGAGTAATTATGGGCAGCCGTCGGCGATCCACGAAATGGGACGGCTTGTCGCGCGTCTGGCCGATTTATCGTTGCCGTCATCGCCGCGCACCAGCCTGAATATCGGCGTGATCAGCGGCGGGACGACCGTCAATTCGATCGCCAGCCACGCTTCCATCGATCTCGACCTACGATCGGTGAGCAGCCAGACGCTGGGTTTCATTGAAACCCAGGTGATCACTTTGGCAGGTAATTTTCAACAAACCAATGTGCAGGTGCGCGTCGAATCGATTGGGAAACGCGACGCGGGTGAAATTTCCACGAAACATCCCCTGGTGGAGATCGCTCGATGTGTAATCGAAGATCTGGGGGTGGTGCCTAAATTGGAGGTTGGCTCGACGGATGCCAACATCCCCCTCAGCCGCGGTTTGCCGGCGATCTGCATTGGGCTGACGCAGGGCGCCAAGGCGCATACCCAGGAAGAGTATATTCTAACCGAGCCCCTTCGCAACGGCTTCAGGCAGGTCTTGCAGCTTTTGCAATGGATCTGGGTGACGGATCCCGAGAAAAGGCCTAACGCAGGCCGATGACTTCATACACCTGGATGGGTTCGCGTTTGCCCTTGGCCAGGATGGGCGTTGCCTCTTTGGCGTAAACGGCGTCGGCAACCTCGGCGTAGACATCCTGGGTAATCAAGATCTGGCCCGCCAGAGCGTTTTCCTGAATGCGGCGGGCGGTGTTTACGCTGTCGCCGATGGCGGTGTAATCCAGGCGGCGCTCGCTTCCCACCAGACCCAAAACCGCATCCCCGCGGTGTATGCCGACCCCAAAGGAGAGCTGGCTGGAGGGCGGCAGTTCTGCGTGCAGGGCGATGATCGCGCTGCGAATGCTCAAGGCTGCCCGCACGGCGCGCAAAGAATGATCCGGTTGGGGGATAGGGGCATTGAACCAGGCCATGACCGCGTCGCCCAGGAATTTGTCGACCGTGCCCTCTTCACGCAACACAGCATCCGCGGCAGCCGCCAGGTACCGGTTGAGTACGCTCACCAGTTGTTCCGGCTGGAGGGTTTCACTGAATGAAGTGAAGCCGCGAATATCGGCAAACAATACGCTGATTTGCTGGCGTTTGCCGCCCAGGGCAAGTTTTTCGGGATTCAACTGTTGAATTACCGCCGGTGAGACCATGCGTTCGAAAAGCCGGCGTTGGGCTTCAAGGCGTTTCTTTTCGGTTTCGTCCTCGAAGACGATGGCGAATCCCGGGCTTTGGTGCTGAACCCCATTGAGGGGTGAAAGACTCAGGCGCAAGTCCACCTGACCGCGTTCCGGCAGGGTCGGGCGGGCTTCGAGACCCTGAATGGGCTGCTGGTTGGAACGGATTTTTTCCAATTCGGGTTCCAAGAGCGCCGATAGGGGCATTAGGCTGCTCTGCAACGGCTGGCCGACCATTTGGAGTGAAGTGAGGCCTAAAATTCGCTCCGCGGCGCGGTTGCAAAGCAGGATCTTCTCCTCCATGTCGGCCGTGATGACGCCGCTGGCAATTGAATCGAACACGTTGTTCATTAAATTCTTGAGTTCAGTGACTTTATCCAGCGTTTCGCGCACTGAAGCAAACAAACGCGCATTTTCGATCGCCACCGCGGCCTCATTGGCAAACGCCGCCAGCAGGTCGAGGTCATGAGTCGAGAAAAGGCCGCTGTGAATGCGGTTGTCGGCATAGATGACGCCGGTGACCACCGACTTGACGCGCAGGGGGACGCATAGAATCGAGCGCAGGTTGAGCGAGATGATGCTCTCCTGGCTGCTGAAACGCGGGTCCTGTTGAGCATTCGTGGTCAATACAGGAGCGCCGTTATCGATCACCTGGTTGACCACGGTCCGGCTGAAGGCCTTTTCGGTGGCGTCGACGCTTTCGTGCTCCCAATTGCGGGCGATGCGTGTGACCATATTGCCGTATTCGTCGCGCAACATCAAGAAACCGCGTTCCGCCTGGGTCAATCGAATGATGGTATCCATGACGACCTGCAGTACATCATCCAGTTCCAGCGAGGAATTTACGACCTGGCTTACTTCCGTCAACGCGCTTAACTGGCGTTTTTCCTGCGCGAGATGGCTGACCCTTTGATTTAAAATGGCAATCTGAGTCTGAAGCTGGCTGATGGCTTCATAAACCTGATTGGGAATGGACGCGGGGCGCTTTTGCTTAAAATAATCCGCAATCTGCCTGGCAAGGAGTTCAACGGCCGATAAGGTTTGAGCGATGGGTGCGTCGTTGATTTGAATAGTGTGTTCTGTCAAAGCAGCCTCTTAGAAACCGGATGGATGTCCTCGGAATTTTTCCAGTCGGATGATTTTTTGCAGCCAGGTCCGCCGGGCCAGACGCATGATCTGGCGGCTGGATTTCTGCGCCAGCTCCATGTTTGCCGGAAGCGGGCTGTACATCCCGCGGTGCAGCTCTTCCAACAACGTCAACGCCGGGATCTGGCCTTTGGGCAATGTTTCGACCAGCCGGCTGACCTGTTCCGCGGGTGTCAGAGAAGGGTTGGCCGGTTTTCCCAGTAAACGCAGGGCCTTCGGTACGGCATTGAAGGCTTGCTCCAGAGGAGTAAGGTGTGCTAAACGAGCTCGTTCGTGAATCCAGCCCGGAGCGCTAAACCCGTATCGAATCAGGTTGGCTTCGACGACCACTGCCAGGGGTGGAATTGTTGGTTTCCCCGATCGCAATCTCAGCCACAGCAATAATCCCAACCCGATTGGGAAAAGCAGGAGCAAAAGGGCGAGCCAGATAATGATACTACGATTGGCGGGTAAATTGGTTTGTGGTGAAGCCTGATCCTGCAAAAAATCTTCCGGCGTGATACCAGTAGAAGATCTTTCTTTGCCTTCATCGATGGATTGCAACGGTCCTGAATTCACACCGCCAGACGCATTCGGACCGGTGGATAATTCGCGCCGGACCAGGGCCGATTGAATAACCGTGGGTTCGAATTCGACCCAACCGAAGTCGTTGAAATACACCTCCGGCCAGGCATGGGCATCCTTACGCCGGACGGTGAAACTGTTGCGGCGGTCGTTCATCTCCCCTTCGGCGAAACCGACCGCCAACCGGGCCGGGATCCCTATGGAACGCAGCATCAGAATTTCCGCCGAGGCGTAATAGAAACAAAAACCTTCCTTGGTGGTGAATAGCATGAATTCGATTGGATCCAGATAATAGGGAGCGGCCTGGATCGCCGGTTTATAGGTGATGTTTTGACGGAGGTAGTTGGTGATCGCTTCGGTTTTATCGAAGGGCGTGTCCAATCCCGCGGTGATTTCCTCAGCCAGGTTGCGAATATCTTCCGGAAAATTCGAAGGCAACTGTAAATAGACCCGCTGGATTGCTTCTGGATAATCGCCCTGGCTCGTTTCGATATCGTTCTTGATTGGCAAACTGATGGAAGACTTGACCCGGTAAATCTCGCCAGCCCGGAGCGGCGGCACTGCCAGCAGGGTGGATGTATCCAGAAAGGTCGGGGCAATCAGGTTGCCCAGGGCCTGGGCAGGCCGGCTGACCGAAAGCGGTAAACCAGGCGTAAAGAGATTGCGAATGATCGGCGTTTGCAACGTGATGGCAAACGTCGAATCAAAACGTTCCTTCCAATCCGGGATGGGAAGAACTTCATCGACCGGGGTTACTTCTTCACGATCCGAGTAGGTTGAAAACCACTCGCCGTTCTGGTATCGATCGTAGGCGCGAGCCCGCCAGTAATACCGGGAACCGGCCGGCCGTGGTTCGCTCGACGTCACCGTAAAAACCACCTCATCACTGGGTGTGAAAGTAGTCCCCATGATGAGGTCATTTTGATAGTATTCACCTTCCGTAGGTGCGGTCCCGGACAACGGGGCAACGACATTGGATAGTTTTTCCCGAACCACCAGCCAGGATTGGACAAATTCCCTTCGCTCGGGAGTGTTGGGTGAAAGGGCGCGAATCCAGCTCGGGATGTTCCAGGCCAGAAAGACAAGGATCACCCCACTGATCAGCGCCGCGCGCATCCAATCGAAGCTGGTCTCGGCATCCATAGGAATGCCGCTCGATTCCCAACGCCTGCGCAGGTTGAGAAAATACAGGCGGGAAACCAGCAACACAACGAGGATGGCGAAGAGACTGCTGTAAAGACCATGGACTGCCCGGGGAGGATCGTAGAATTCGATGATCAGCACGCTAATGCCGATCAAAGCCAACCCAAACCAGGGTCTGCCATTTCGAACGAGATGATAAGAGGCTGTCAGACTGGCCAACCAGAACACGAACAACATGGCGGTCAAAAATAATACAGAATCCTCGACCGGCACGCCGTGGGTGAACTGGTCGAGCGTGATCCACAAACGCCCACCAAGGCTGCTGAGGCGTTCGAGCCAGGGAATTTTATCGTTCAGGGTCAACCCAAGCTGCCACGGGATGAGGATGATGGAAAGAATCAGGCTATATATGAATACGAAACGGCCCGAAAACCGGCACTGGCCTAACAGGAATCCGAAGAGAACTCCGATCAAGGTAATTGTGATCACCCGACTAAGACCGTCCGTCCAATCGGTAATATCCAACCTTAATGAAGCTATCCAGAACGCAATGAGTAACAATAGACTCGCTGGCCAGTCCCACCAGCGTTGAACAGTCCGGTTCATGGTTTGAGTGTACAATAAACCCTGATCGCTCGTCAACTAACCAGTAGTCTAATTCTTATGGAGGCCCCGTTGTTCGCACTCACCTCGGTAAATTTGTTCTTTCAGAACCTCGGCAGCTGGTTGGCCGGCCCCATGAAGGCCTTTTCGTTCCTGGGACAACAGGAATTCGCCATCCTGCTTCTGCCCGCAATCTACTGGTGTTGGGATTCCGCATTGGGGTTCCGGCTCGGGTTCGTCCTGATGTTGAGCAACGGTTTGAATAATGTGCTCAAACTGGTTTTCCATGCGCCGCGCCCGTACTGGATCAATCCTGAGGTTAAAGCGATCAGCGTCGAATCTTCCTTCGGCCTGCCTTCAGGGCACGCTCAAAACGCAGTTGCGCTCTGGGGGCGTCTGGCAGCCGCCTTGCGCCGGAAATGGATGACCTGGCTCGCGGTCTTCCTGATTCTCATGATTGGTCTATCCCGTTTGTATCTCGGCGTTCACTTTCTTACAGATGTACTGGCAGGCTGGTTGATCGGCGGCCTTCTATTATGGCTGGTCGTCCTGCTCGATGAGCCTGTTACCGCCTGGTTGGGGCAAAAGCCGGTTGGAATCCAGATTCTTTGGGCGACGGTCGCGGCGTTTATGCTCATTCTGTTGTCCGTCGTGGCGCGCCTGGCACTGGGAGCCTGGCAGGTGCCCGATCTCTGGGTGACCAACGCCGGCCTGCAAACCCAGGGGCAAACCGTCGAGCCGCTCAAATTGGACGGTATCTTTACCGCGGCGGGAACCTGGTGGGGTCTGACCTGCGGATATGCCTGGTTTACCCGCCGTTACGGGCGTTTCGATGCCGGCGGCGCCTGGGAGAAACGCGGCTTGCGATTTTCGATCGGCCTGATCGTTCTGATCGTTCTGTACGCCGGTTTGAGCCGGCTTCTGCCGCAGTCGCCGGATGGGTTGGGCTTCACGCTGCGATTCCTTCGTTACGCCGCGCTGGGCGGTTGGGTTTCGGCGGGCGCCCCCTGGCTGTTCTTGCGAATCAAGCTGGCCAGCCCATATCCGGCGAAAAGCAATGTATAATCTGTTATCAATGCCAGAAAGGAGCAGCAACCATGCGTAAAGTTGGAAATTTCTTATTGGGTGCTCTCATAGGGGGAGTGGTCGGAGCTGTCTCGGTGCTCCTGTTGACGCCAGCCTCCGGCGCCGATACTCAAAACCGGATCACATCATTTGTGCGGGATATCGAGGACCAGGTTCGCCAGGCAGCCGCAACGCGCCGTCAGGAAATGCAGGTGGAACTGGAAAGTCTGCGCCATCCTTAGAGCTGAAATCGAGATTAAATCAAACAACCGCTGCAGAATGGCAGCGGTTGTTTGATAAATACTTATGGATTGACCTGGATGCGGTAAGCGCCGGGTTGGCGGGTAAATCGTGTGGTGCCGCTGACCACCAATGTGACTCGATCGTAAGCATCGAAATCGACGGGCACTTTGAGGGTCTCGCCGGGTGTCCAGGTCAGTGTCTGGATGCTGGTCTGGTCGCCTTCAAGAATTAACGCCAGGCGGAAGGACTGTGGGAGACGGTTCTGGATGCGCGCGAAGCCTTCCGCCTGCCAGCCGCCGTTGTCCGATTCGAAATCGCTGTGATACCCAATCGCCGGGATGGAGACATCATCCAACAGCATGCCTTCGCCGTTGACGGCTGCGTCGGTTACATAGGCAAAGCGCAGCCAGATTTTCTTCCCGGCGTATGCGCTGAGGTCGACTTTTTCTTCGATCCAACCGGAGCTCGAACCGTTGTAACCGCACCCATAATTCGCGCCGGTGGGGTTGGAATCCGTGCAGGTGGGCGGGGTCAAGATCGTCCAGTTCGTTCCATCCTCGGATGCCTGCAGGTAAAGGTAATCGTAATCCCTTTCGATGTCATACCAGGTCCAGTAGTCAAATTCAACCGGCCCGCTTACCCCGGTAAGGTCGAAGGAGTGGGAGAGCAGCATTTGCGATTCATCGCCCTGGTTGGACCAGAAGGCGTAGTCACCCGAATGCGGATCCTCGGGCAATAAATCGACCTGACTGGCTCCTTCGAAATCCAGGGTCCGCTGGCCACTGCACGCCAGATCGATGTAATTCGTTCCATACTGGTTGACGGTGTTGGCCTGCCATCCGCCCAGACAATCGCGCAATTCATCCGTCGACCGCGCTTCGAACGGCAATTGATATGGAGAATACCCAAAGCGGCCGTCATCGAGCGTCGGATCGTTTACGGCGTTGGCGACGACCCAATCCGCGAACAAATCGTCCGCTCGATAAGGCTGGTCGCTGTCCGGGTAGGTGGCTTTCAGATCCTCGAGCACCTGGTCGATGGATTCCAACCCGTTGAGCGGGCTGGCCACCACCCGCTGGGTGGCCTCTTCGCCAAACCGTTCCAAAAAGTAGTTTACGAAGAGAAATGCGGCCCCGTAATTGGCCCCATCTGAATCGCTGTTGTCCGGCCAGTTGTTCAACTGCGTGGAAGGCTGGCTGAGAAATACGGAATCAAAGCCGCCCACGTCATAACCATTGAGGTAGACCGCCAGTTCAGAAAAACCTTCGCTCAACCAGGTTTCTTCGTTGCGGTCGCGATACCAATGGATCATGTGCTGAAATTCGTGAGCCAGCACGCCGTACGTGTAATTTTCATCCAATCCGGTCGTGTCGGCGTTGAGGAAGAAGGACTCGTGACCATTCGAATAGGGGTAGGCCAACGGATTGACCGAGTCGGCCGATGAAAACATGCCGGCCAGATTTTCTCCCATGTTGCCGGCGTAGATGATATAGAGATGTTCGTCGCCGTCTACACCCGGCGTCCATTCGGAGCCGAAGAATTCACGGTCGGTCGGGTATATCTTATTCTCGAATGCATCCCCCAATTTCTCAAGGTCGGAAGAATCGTACTTCAGGCCTTTCTCGATCCAGAAATACAAATGCGCGCTTTTATACGCCAGGACGGTTTTAACCTGGGAATAGCGGTTCGTATCGGTGTTGAGCACCCAGAATGTGCTTTCATCTCCCAGGTTGAATTCACCCGGGAAGGCAACGGTTTCCGGAATGGAGGGGATGCCTTTGAATTGCATGGCCTCCAGGCGCAGATCGGCAAATGGAACCTCCGCATTGCGCAGCGTATTCAAAGTATCCTCCGCACCGGGTTCCGGGGTCCCGGTGGGAAAAACGGACATTTCGTTGGGGTCCGGTGAGCCGGAGTCTGGTTCAGCGCTGGCATCCGGCTCGGGCTGGTCTGTTTGAGGTATGCTTTCGACCTGCGTGGCCTCGCTGGGCGGATTGATGGTGTGCCTCAGGGTAAATAACGCCAATCCTCCCGCTCCGATGATGGCAACACAAATACAGGCGGTGATCAACACCACCCCGATAATGGCGATTATCCACACACCACGCTTCGATTGATTGGCCATCCAATCTCCTTGTTTTTGTTTCGATTTGAGATTTTCTTTCCACGAACCGGAATCTGTCCGGAAGAATTTTCAGGTGAGAATCGACTTAATTATAAGAATGGATTGTCGCGGATTTCATCTCCCACGGTGGTCTCTTCCCCGTGACCGCTCAACAGGCGAGTCTGGGCAGGCAGGGAGAGAATTCGGGCGCGGATGGAGGCCATGAGCTGAGTATGGCTGCCGCCAAACAGATCGGTGCGCCCCACCGAACCGCGGAATAGCACGTCCCCGCAAAAGACCACCCCATCGGACGGCGAATAGAACACGACGTGCCCGGGTGTATGGCCGGGGGTGAAACGCACCTCCAATCGGGAATCGCCCAGGCTGAGGATTTGACCCTGTTCGAAGAAAATGGTCGGTTCGGGAGGAGTCTCGAGGTTGAAACCAAAAGCTCTGGCGCCGTTGAGATCGACATTGTGGTAAAGGGGTAAATCCAAAGCGTGCAGGCCGACCGGTAAGGCCGGCGTATAAGCTGCGTAGATTTGGTTTATGCCGGTAAAATGATCGATATGCGCGTGCGTAATCCAGATCTGGCTCAGATTCCAGCCGTGCTTCTGAACCGCGGCGAGCACTTTCTGGCTGCCCAGCGCCGGATCGATGATCGCGGCTTCGCCGGTCTGGCTGTCCCGGATGATATAGGTGTTATTCGAAATCGGTCCCAATACGAAGGCGAAGATTTCCAGGCTCATGAGATCTCCTCCTGAAGTGAAACAGTTTCTGATTTCCGGACCAGAGCAGGCACAATGCCAATATTGAGGACAAAAGCGAGTCCAATGACCACCATGGAAACCCGATAAACCAGGCTCGGCGAGCGTTGGTAAAGCACACCGGCCAGCAGGGGGGCCACGATCACCGCAACTGCGTTGGCCGTTTCCAACATTCCGTAAGCCAGGCCGGTCTCGGAGGGGTGGATCAGGCTGCGCGCGAGAGCCATGACCATCGAACGGCAAAGTCGATACCCGGACATGAAGAAATATCCCAGTGCAAACAGGGGCAGGCTGGTGCCCTGCCACATCAACAGGGCGAACAACCCGACCAGAGGCTGTCCGATCAGGAAGGCGGCCGGTGCGCTGAGGCTGCCCAGAATCAATAGAATCATGGCATTGCCCAGGCTGCCCGCCGTTCCGATCAGCCCGATCTGCTGCAGACTGAGGTGGCGTTCATTTTGCAGAAAGTTGGGGGTCAGTGATTGCGGCAGGTACAGCGCGAAAACGGTGATGAAGGTCAATGCTGCCAGGGTGACGAAACGGCCATTGCGATATAAACGAGCGTCGGCTTCTTTTTCAGGGTGAATTTCCTTGGGCGGCTTCCCGATGAACAGGATGATGGCCGTGGAGAAGACCAGCACGATGGACGCGATGATATACACGGTCTTCAGGCCGTACTGGTTGGCCAGCGTTCCGCCGATGGTGGGACCGAGAATGGCGCCCAGGTGGTAGGCGGCTGAGACGAAGGTCAGCGCGCGTCCGGGGCTCCATTTGCCGCGCATGGCGGTGATGTAGCTGTTCATCGGCGCCAGAACGAACGAGGTCAGACCATAGACAAGCACCCCGGCGACGAACATCGGCAGGGAATTCGCCAGCGCCATCAACCAGGCCGAGGCGGTCCCCAGCAACCAGGAAGCCCACATGATCGGGCGCTGGCCGATCTTATCGGCCAGGTAACCTGCCGGAAGCTGAAAGATGGCCATGGCGATACCCATGCCACCCAGGATGGTGCCGATCATCAACGGATCGGCACCCCAATCCTGCAGGTAGAGAGTCTGAAAATAGATAAACAGACCCTCACCGGCGCCCCATGTAAACATGGAAGCTGCGACCAGCGCCAGATTGCGGTTCATGCGGGGCTAGCGGGCGGAATACAGTTCGCGCGGCAGGCTGCTGAGCGTTTCGGCGCCAGTCGCAGTCACTGCCATGTCGTCTTCGATGCGCACGCCGCCGCGTCCTGGCAGGTAGATGCCGGGTTCGACCGTGTAGGTCATGCCTTCGGCCAATCGAAGCGCGTTTTCACCAAACATGTAGGGTTGTTCGTGGGTTTCCATGCCCAGGCCGTGTCCGGTGCGGTGCGTGAAGTATTCAGCGTATCCCGCGGCGGTGATCACCGCGCGGGCAGCCTGATCCACTGCGCCGGCGGTCGTGCCGGGCCTGCCGGCCGCGCGCCCGGCGGCATTGGCCTCAGCGACCACTTCAGCAATGCGGTGAAATTCGGGGTCGACCTCGCCGATGGCTAACGTACGGGTGAGATCGGAATAGTAACCTGCATAAGCCGCGCCCCAATCGACGACCACCAGATCACCGGCTGCCAGTTTGCGTTCAGATGGCACGGCGTGCGGATTGGCGCTGTTGGGACCGCTGGCGATGATCGGCGAGAAGGGCAGTTCGGGTTCCGAGCCGGCGCGCAGCAGGGCCAGGGACAATTCGGCGGCAACCTCGCGTTCGCTCATGCCGATTCGGACCTTTTCCAGCATCCACAGGAAACCCTGCTCGGCGATCTTGGCCGCCTTGCGCATGGCTTCCACTTCCTGGGCATCCTTTTGAATGCGCAGGTTGTCCAACGCGGTCTCGCCGGAGACGAAATGCGCCTGCGGGGCGGCCGCCATCAGGTATTGCAGTTCCATGAAACGCAGGCGGAGCGGTTCCAACCCGACCTTTTTCCCGCTCAACCGGCTGTCAGCGCAGGCGGCGCGAATCACATCCGGCCACTTGGCCGGATTATCGCCGTATGTGAAAGGCTTGAGCTCAAAACGCGCCTGAGCCAGCTTGCCCTTTTCGAGTTCGGGCAGCACGATGACGGGTGCGGCCGGCGGAGCAAGAACCAATAATGTGGGCCGTTCCATCAGGTGAAATTGCAAACCGGTCAAATAGGTCAGGGTCGGTCCGGGGTTGAGCACCAGGGCATCCAGGCCGTTATTTTGCATCAATTCAAATAAGCGGGAAAGCCGGTCGGGGTTCATCGATTTACTCCATATTCTTTGCTTTGGTGGGAGATCAAGATGATTATAATACTTCCCCCTGAAGCAAAGAACGAATCCTAGGATGTCATGCCGTATCTATGGGGAGTCATGATTTCAAACGTTTCTCCGATCCTTGTGTATCACGGATGAGAGACAAAATAGTTTGTGTGACACTTTTGTAGAAATGTGTTATACAAGATCTATGAATTGATCAAATCATACAATTTCGTAAATAACAAGATCTCTGGCGATCTACCGGAGGGCTCTTTTAGGGTGAACAATATTTTTTCTTGTTTGAAGCGGGTGATCATTCGATGCATGGTTTGCGCGTTCAATTCGGCCAGTTTACCAAAATCGGTACTGCGAAAGATAGGCATCCGGAACAACGTATCGAGGACTTTTATGCCATAAGGTGAGTTTGAAATTCTTGTCACCCGATCTTTCATCTCCTCATAGAGAGCTAATACCTGGGATGCTTTTTCGGCATTTCTCTTTGCTTGCACATCAATGGCTTCCAGGAAGAAACGGATCCATCGTTGCCAGTCTTTGTTTTGAGAAACAAATCGTAAATTTTCCACATACTCATCTCGATTGTCATCAAGATATTCGCTTAAATAAAACAGTGGGGTGGTTAAACGGTTTTTATGCCAAAGCAAGAGTGGAATCAGAATTCTGCCGGTGCGTCCATTTCCATCCATATATGGATGAATAATTTCAAATTGGGCGTGAAAAATTGCAGTTTGAATCAATGGTTCAATTGCATCTGATTCAATAAATTCAAAGAGATTAGCAAGGTACCGGTGTAGACTCAGTGGTTCGGGCGGAACATAAGTTGCTGCTTCAATTTCGCAATTTTTTGGACCAATCCAAACTTGCTCTCTTCTCACCTTACCCGGATTTTTGTCTTTACCTCTTACGCCTGAAATTAATTCCTTTTGAATTGAATTCACAAAAGGTAACGTAAAAGGAAGTCCTCGCTGAAGCCATTCCTTCGCATAATGGGTGGCCTGACGATAATTCAAGACCTCAATAATGTCCATTTGCCTGGATTCATTATCCGGTTTTATGTCTGCTTCGTATTTAAGAACCTCATCCAGTGTTGTGATGGTTCCCTCAATATGTGAAGAGAGAATGGCTTCCTTGGTTTCCAATGGCGAAAGGAAAATTGTCGGATTCACCATCGATTGCAATATGCCGTTGTAATAAGCCAATGAGGCACTGGCAGCGCTTACTTTTAGGGCTAAGGATTCCCAATTCCAATTGGATGTATCCAATGGCAGACGATCCGGAATATATGGATCCATAATTCTTTCCTTTGTTTTCAGTGAAGGCGCCATTTTTGTATAACAGAGATGGTAGACTAACTCAATTGTATGACGTTTTTTGTAAAAAGTGTTATACAAATTATCATGCTACTTTCCATTTGTTGGCCGAATGTACTATATAGGTTCCTTGAAGACCTGCTCTAACAAGTTTTCCCGTGCGCCTTGACAGCCGTGACCCTCTCGTGTAAAATCTAGTCACTCTTGAGCAAGGGCCTGTAGCGCAGCTGGGAGCGCGCCTCAATCGCACTGAGGAGGCCAGGGGTTCGAATCCCCTCAGGTCCACTGGGGCGATAGACCCTGTAAAGTAGTGAAATAGTTCTGAAAGCCAATCTGGGCCCATAGCGCAGTTGGGAGCGCGTCTCAATGGCATTGAGAAGGTCGGGGGTTCGAATCCCCCTGGGTCCACTCCAGAAATAGGAATGTGAAGGTCAGGCACTGCGGGATCAATTCATTGAAACCAGAGTGCCTGATGTTCTTTCAGGACCTTTTCTGGTATAATAGATGGACTAAATGTAAAGCCAGTTCAGGAGTAGTAGGCCATCCGTCAGCGAGTCGGGAGAGCGAGGTGTGAGCCCGGCGATGCGCCAGCGGAGCGCAAAAAAGGCTGAACTCGCCTGATGTCGAAAAGACAGGCTGTTCCGGTGAATTACAGTAACCGGAGACGGGTGCGCCCGATAACGCGCTAAGAGCGGTCTGAGGTTATCCTCAGGCAAGCAGGGTGGTACCACGGAGAATGCCTTCGTCCCTCATCGGATGAAGGTGTTTTTATTTTCGAGGATTCTATCGAGCAAGGAGAAAGAATGGCCAAGAAAGAAAACCCCATTTACAATCCGGCGGAAATCGAGCCCAAGTGGCAGGCGCGCTGGGAAGCGGACGGTATCTATCACTCGGATGTGGATCACAGCCGCCCCAAGCACTACGCCCTGACAATGCTGCCGTATCCTTCCGGCGACCTGCACATCGGTCACTGGTACGCGATGACGCCCTCGGACGCCCGGGCGCGTTTCATGCGCATGCGCGGCTACAATGTGCTTTTCCCCATGGGGTTTGACGCCTTCGGGCTTCCTGCCGAGAATGCAGCCATCAAGCATAACATCCATCCCAAGGTGTGGACCTACCGCAACATCGAACGCATGCGCAAGCAATTGAAGAGCATGGGATCGATGTTCGACTGGCGGCGCGAGGCGGTTTCGGCAGACCCGGAATATTACCGCTGGACGCAGTGGTTTTTCGTCCAGCTCTATAACCACGGATTGGCTTATCACAAGATGTCGCCGGTGGATTGGTGCCCGAACTGCAATACCACCCTGGCGCGCGAACAGGTGTGGGGCGAAGACCGGCACTGCGAACGCTGCGGCACGCCCGTCATCAAGAAAGACCTGGACCAGTGGTTCTTCCGTACCACGAAATATGCCGAGGAACTGCTGCGTTACGATGGCATCGATTGGCCGGAACGCGTACGCACGCTGCAGACCAACTGGATTGGCAAGTCATCCGGCGCACACGTCGTCTTTACGACCGAGCAGGGCGATCCATTGCAGGTCTTCACCACCCGGCCGGACACGCTGTGGGGCGTGACCTTCATGGTGTTGGCCCCCGAACATCCGTTGGTGGCCAAGATCACCAGCCCGGCCCAAAAGGCAGCCGTCGAGGATTACATCCAGCAGGCCGGCCGCCAATCGGATATCCAGCGTGAAGCCGCGGATAAGGAAAAGACCGGCGTATTCACCGGCGGGTACGCCATCAACCCGGTCAACTGCGAGCGCATCCCGATCTGGATCGCCGACTACGTGTTGGTGACCTACGGAACGGGCGCGATCATGGCCGTTCCGGCGCATGACCAGCGCGACTTCGAATTCGCGCGCAAGTTTGGGCTGCCAATCAAGGTCGTCATCCAGCCCAAGGACATGGAACCGATCCGTGTCGAAGATTTGCCCGAAGCGGTGCCTGCTTCGGGCGTCATGGTCAATTCGGGTATCCTGACCGGTACGGACGGCGAGGCAGCCTTCGATCAGGCGGTCGCTTTCGTGGAAGAGAAGGGCGTCGGCAAACGCGCCACCAATTACCGCCTGCGGGATTGGTTGATTTCACGCCAGCGCTACTGGGGCGCGCCCATCCCGATGATCCACTGCCCGACGTGCGGCATCGTGCCTGTCCCGGTGGACCAACTGCCGGTGCTGCTGCCGGACGATGTGGAATGGAAGCCGACCGGCGAGAGCCCGCTGAAACTGCACCCCACCTGGCGCTTCGTCAAATGCCCGGTGTGCGGCGGCGATGCGGAACGCGATACCGATACCATGGACACGTTCATGTGCTCTTCCTGGTATCACCTGCGCTATCTGAGCCCGCATTACGACCAGGGTCCCTTCGACCCGCAGGAATACGACTACTGGATGCCGGTGGATACGTATACCGGCGGCATCGAACATGCCAATATGCACCTGATCTACACCCGCTTCTTCCACAAGGCCGGGCGCGACATGGGCATCATGAAGGGCAACGAGCCCATGACCCAACTGCGCAACCAGGGCATGGTGCTGGGCGAAGACTACGAGAAAATGTCCAAGAGCCGCGGCAATGTGATTTCGCCGGACGAACTGGTGGCGGCTTACGGCGCGGATACCGTGCGCGCCTATTTGATGTTCTTCGCGCGCTGGGACATGGGAGCCCCGTGGAGCAGCAGCGGCATCGACGGCACGTCGCGCTGGATGCGACGCATCTGGGCGACCCTGCTGGAACCGGCCGGAGGCGGTCAGGCAGATCCGGCGTTGATTCGCTCGCTGCGCCGCAAACTGCACCAGACGGTGCGCTCGGTGACCCGCGATTTCGAGCAGTTCGAGTTCAACACCATCATCTCGGCGCTGATGGAATTGATGAACGAAATGACCAAGGCCAAGCAGGAAGGCGCTTTCGGCACGCCGGCCTGGAAGGAAGCCGAGGGCATCTACCTGAAGCTGCTGGCGCCGGTAGCCCCGCATATTACCGAAGAGCTGTGGCAGCGCCTGGGATATTCTTACTCGATTCACACCCAGAAATGGCCCGAGGTGGATGAAGCCGCGGCGGCTGAGGACGAGGTCACACTGGTGGTGCAGTTGAACGGCAAGGTGCGCGACCGCATCCAGGTGCCGGTGGACATCAGCGAAGCGGATGCCAAAGCGGCGGCGCTGGCCAGCGAAAGCATCGTGAAGGCCCTGGCCGGCCGCGAGCCCAAGAAGGTCATCTACGTGCCCGGACGGTTGATCAACATCGTTGGCTGACCGACCTTCGGTTGCCCGGTTCAAAAATCACTGTACAATAGATACAGCGGCGGAGAATTTCCCGCCGCTGTATTCATCATCAATCGGGAGGGTGAAATGCGTCTGGAAGAGATGAACTGGATGGATGTGGAAGCTTATCTGAAGCACGATGACCGCATCCTATTGATCATCGGCGCCTGCGAACAGCACGGCTATCTCAGCCTGCTCACCGACAGCAAGGTCCCGCAGGCGCTGGCGGACGCCGCCAGCCAGCAGACCGGCGTCTTGGTCGCGCCGGCGTTGAATTTTGGCGTCTCGCCGTATTTCCTGCGTTATCCGGGCACCATCAGCCTGCGCACCAGCACATTCATTGCCGTTGTCGAGGATATGGTGCGCTCGCTGTACGGCTACGGCTTCCGGCGCATGCTGCTGCTCAACGGGCACGGCGGCAACCACGCCGCCCAGAGCCGGCTGACCGAGCTGGCCAACGAGCTGCCGGGCTTGAAGGCTGCCTGGTACCAGTGGTGGAACGCCACCAGCGTCACCGAGGTGGCCATGCAGCATGGGCTGCGCTCCTATCACGCCGCCTGGATCGAAAATTTTCCCTTCACGCGGGTGACCGAGCTGCCCGAGAGTGAGAAGCAGCCGCCCCAGTTCAAAGGGATCCTGAACGCCGAGGAAGCGCGCCAGACCTACGGCGACGGCGTCTTTGGCGGGCCGTATCAGGTGGACGGCGCCGTGATGGATGAGGTTTTCATGGCGGCGTTGAAGGACGTGCTGTTCGAGTTGGAGTTTTGAGTTGGAGCGTGGCCGAAGAATTGGGAAAATATATATGAACCGCCCGCGGCAATATCAATGCCGCGGGCGGTGCTTAATCTTGGAATGAAAATTAACGCAGCGCCAGTTTCCAGGCCGCCGGTAGCAGGGCAGCCGCCAGCACAGCCTTGATCGCGTCGCCGGGCAGGAAAGGCCACACGCCGACCATCAGCGCCTGGCGCAGGCCGACGAAGACGGCCAGGTACGCCGCGCCGAAAACGTAAATCACCAGCGAGCCCAGGCTGAAGAGCGCGGCGGTCCGAACCCAACTTCGCGTCCAGCCCCGTTCGGCCAGTCCGCCGACGAGTGCGGCTGCGGCGAGGAACCCGATCAGGTAACCGCCGGTGGCGCCGGTCAGGTACGCCAGGCCGGATCCACCGCCGGTGAAAAAGGGCAGCCCGGCCAGGCCGCCCGCCAGGTAGAGGCCCAGGCTGGACGCGCCGCGGCGCGAACCCAGCGCCGCCGCCACCAGCAGCACGCCCAGGGTCTGCCCGGTAATCGGCACCGGCGTGAAGGGCAGCGGAATGCGCACCTGCGCCAGCAAGGCGACGAGCATCGTGCCCAGCAGCACCAGGGCAGCGTTGGTGACCGCGGTCAGGCGCAGCCCGGCGCGGCGGGTCAGGGAAAGTGCTAACGTGTCATTCATAAGGGGACCTCGTTTCTTGGAGTTGGGGTTCGATGACGCAAAAAGCACCTGATTTTCCCACGTCCATTCAGTTTTCGATAGGATGCGGGTGTAATCGTTACAGGTGAACTTCTTCTTAAAATAAAGGATTATTTAGTAAACCCTCTCGAACCGCCCAGGATGCGCAATTGGACTAGTATGGTAAATGCATTGACACGCGCACGCGCTTCAGGCACAATCATCCGTATGAATATCGATCCCCGCTTGCTGCGCCAGGCGCGCATCGCCCACACGGCCCTGCTGCTGACGGTGATCTTCGGGCTGGCCGGCGGGCTGCTGGTACTCGCCCAGGCGAGCAGCCTGAGTGCGGTTATCGCGCGCGTGTTCATCGGGAAGCAATCCCTGGCGCAGGTCATACCACTGCTGCGCTGGCTGCTGGCGGTCTTCATCTTGCGCGCCGGGGTCGTCCTCGGCGGCGAGGTGGCGGCCAACGGGGTGGCCGTACGCGTAAAAGGCAGCCTGCGCGAACTGTTGCTCGAAAAACTCATTCGCCTGGGGCCGGCCTATCAGGCACGCCAGGAATCGGGCGAACTGGTCGCTTCGGCGTTGCAGGGCGTCGAGAGCCTGGACGCCTATTTCAGCCAGTTTCTACCCCAGCTCGTGCTGGCGGCTATGATCCCGCTGGCGGTGTTGGTGGCCGTATTTCCGCGCGATCTTCTCTCCGGGGCGGTGCTGCTGCTGACTGCGCCGCTCATCCCGATATTTATGATCCTGATCGGCCGGCTCTCTGAAGCGCTGACGACCCGCCAGTTCACGGCCCTCAAGCGCATGAGCGCGTTCTTCCTCGACACGCTGCAGGGTCTGACGACGTTGAAAGCGCTGGGGCAGAGCCACAACCGCGCGGCCAGGATCAGCGAGGTCAGCGAATGCTATCGGCGCGCGACGATGGGCGTGCTGCAAACCACCTTCCTCTCGGCGTTGGTGCTCGAACTGGTGGGTACGTTGAGCACCGCCATCGTCGCTGTGGAAATCGGTCTGCGCCTGATGTACGGACGCCTGGGATTCGAGCAGGCCCTGTTCATCCTGATCGTCGCACCCGAATTCTATTTGCCCTTGCGGACCCTGGGGCTGCGCTTTCACGCCGGCATGTCAGGCGTGGCGGCTGCGCGACGGATTTTCGAGATCCTGGATACCCCGGAGACGGATGCGCGCAGCCAATCCGGAAACGTCTACCGCAGTGCTAGGCTTACGGGTTCGTGGATCGATCAGCCGGTTTGCTTCGAAAGCGTGACTTATTATTATCCGGGCCGCGAAGAGGCCGTTCTGAAGGATATTTCATTCTGCATCCAGCCGGGTGAGCTGGTAGCCCTGGTGGGGCGCAGCGGGGCCGGAAAAAGCACGCTGGCGCACCTGCTGCTGGGGTTCATCCAGCCCACGGGCGGTAAAATCCGCGCCGGGCACCAGCGCATGCAGGATATTCCAATCGAAGACTGGCGGCGGCAGATCGCCTGGGTGGGGCAGCAGCCGGTGTTATTCCAGGGCAGCCTGGTCGACAATCTGCGCATAGCCAAAGACGATGCCAGCCTGGAAGAGATCCAGCGGGCGGCCGAACAGGCCGGGCTGGCCGAGGTTGTGGCCGCCTTGCCGTCCGGCTGGGACACCCGGATCGGCGATGGCGGGGTGGGCCTGAGCGGCGGGCAGGCTCAGCGGCTGGCGCTGGCCAGGGCTTTCCTGCGCGACGCACCCTTGCTGATCCTGGACGAACCGACCGCGCACCTCGACCCCGTGCAGGAAATGGCGCTGGCGGACGTGACCCGCCGCCTGTGCGTCGATCGGACCGTGCTGGTCATCGCCCACCGCCTGCAGACGGTGCGCGAAGCCGATAATATTCTGGTGCTCGAGGACGGTCATCTGGTGGAGATGGGCCAGCACGACGATCTGTTGGCGCAGGGCGGCGCTTACGCGCGTCTGCTGCGGGCCGGTGAGGGGGGCGAATGAAGACGTTCACCCGCCTGCTGGGCTTTTTGCGACCTTTCCGGGGCGGTGTGGCCCTCTCGGTTCTGGCATCGGTGGCCACGATTGCCAGCAGCATCGGCCTGCTGGGGACTTCGGCCTACCTGATCTCGTACGCCGCGCTGCAGCCTTCCATTGCTTATCTGCAGGTTGCCATCGTGGGCGTGCGTTTCTTTGGTATTTCACGCGGTGTTTTTCGCTACCTCGAGCGCTTGAGTTCGCATTCGGTGAACTTCCGCCTGCTTTCGCGGCTGCGAATCTGCTTCTACCGGTCCATCGAACCCCTGGCGCCGGCCCGTCTGACGCAATATCAAAGCGGCGACCTGCTGCAGCGCGCGGTGGGCGATATCGACGTGTTGGAGAATTTCTACGTGCGCATCATCGCACCGCCTCTGGCGGCCGCCCTGGTCACGCTTGGCGTGTCCTGGTTGCTGGGCGGGTGGAGTCTGCAACTGTCAGGTGTGCTGGTGGGCGGCTTGTTGCTGGGTGGGGTTGGCGTGCCGTGGATTTCTCACACCCTCAGCCGGGACCCCGGCCAGCAGCTAGTCCGTGCGCGCGCCGGGCTGAGCGCCAGCTATGTCGAATCGATGCAGGGATTGGCCGACCTGCTGGCCTACGGCCAGGAAGAACAGGTTCGCCAGCGATTGGCTGCCCATGAGCGGACTCTTGGCAGCGCCCAGCA
>NZ_DF967972.1:3165952-3376666 GCF_001050235.1 Longilinea arvoryzae | reverse complement strand
CCTGACTGCCAACCTGACCCTGTTCATCATCCTGCTGGTTGCCATTCCGCTGGTCGGGGCCGGAAAATTGGACGGCGTTCTGCTGGCGGTCGTTTCGCTGGTGACGCTGTCCAGTTTCGAGGCGGTCGCGCCGCTGCCCCAGGCCGCGCAGATGCTCGAAGCCAGCCTCGATTCCGCGCGCCGCCTGTTCGAGCTGGTGGATGCGGAACCGGCCGTGTCGGAACCGGATGCGCCGTCGAAACCTCCGGTGAGCGCCGATCTTTCGGTGCGCAGCCTGACCTTTCGGTATGAAGCCGGTCTTGCTCCCGCGCTGCAAGGCGCCGATTTGGAATTGACGCCGGGCCGCAAGGTGGCACTGGTCGGGCCGAGCGGCGCCGGAAAATCGACCCTGCTGGCGCTCCTGATGCGTTTCTGGGATGTGCCAGCCGGGACGGTCTTCATCGATGGACAGGATATCCGTTCCTACCGCAGCGAGGATGCGCGGCGGCTGTTTTCACTGGTCTCGCAGACAACCTATCTGTTCACGGCGACCCTGCGCGAGAATCTGCGCCTGGCCAATCCCGATGCCGGCGCGGGCGATTTCGAACGCGCCCTGGATCAGGCCGGGCTGCGGGATTGGTTCGTCCGGCAGCCGGACGGTCTGGATACCTGGCTGGGCGAACGCGGACAGCAGATGAGCGGCGGTGAAAGGCAGCGCCTATCCCTGGCGCGCGCCCTGCTCCAGAATGCACCGGTTGTCCTGCTGGATGAGCCGACCGCTCATCTCGATCCGCTGACCGAACGCGAGATCATCCATACCCTGCACGCCGTTTTGAAGGAACAGACAGTCTTATGGGCCACCCACAGCCTGAAGGGCATGGAGTGGATGGACGAGATCGTCGTTCTCGATCGCGGCCAGGTTGTCGAACGGGGAACGCACCGCCAATTGATGAAACTGGACGGCCTGTACGCCCGAATGTGGAGAATCCAGAATGAGGCCCTGCCGCCGGACGAGTAATTGACTCCCGGAACTTTAGCAGAGGCGGCTGCGTCTTAGCCTCAGGCAGGCTGGTATACGCCCGATTCCCATCCTGCCGGGAGGAGAAGATGAAAACCCGCTGGTTCGCCGTTTTGTTGGGAATGTGCATGCTGCTCCTGGCGACAGCTCCGGTGCAGGCAGATGGAATCATTATTCCAACGCCGCAGCCCTGCCCGGCGGATGGCTGCCCACCGGTCATTCCGGTAGCGCAACTGGCCATCAAATATCACCACGTGGATGTTAAAATCGAAAACCAGATTGCCGTGACGCACGTCGATCAGGTTTTTTACAACCCAAACGACTGGCAGGTGGAAGGCACCTACCTGTTCCCACTTCCGTTGGGCGCAGTTGTGACCCGGTTTACGCTATGGGTGGATGGGAAACCGGTCCAGGGGCAGGTGTTGGACGCCGCCCAGGCCCGTCAGACCTATGAGAATATCGTGCGCACATTGCGCGACCCGGCCCTGCTGGAGTATGCCGGGCGCGGAGCCGTCCAGGCCAGCATCTATCCCATTCCTCCCAAAGGGGAACGCCGCATCGAACTCGAATACAGCCAGGCGCTGACGGTCGACAACGGCCTGGTGCGCTATGTTTATCCCCTCAACACAGAGAAATTTTCCGTTCAACCCCTGGAGAGTGTCCGGGTGAGCATCTCGATCCATTCCGACCCGCCCATTCGCACGCTTTATTCGCCATCCCATAAGGTCGAGGTCACCCGCAGTGGTGAAAACGACGCGACCGCGACTTACGAAGCCAGTAACCTGATACCGGATCAGGATTTTGCCCTGTATTATTCGGTGGGCGAAAGCGAAGCCTTCCACCTGTTCACCTACCGGGATCCGGGAGATGCAACGGAGAAGGATGGTTTCTTTATGCTGCTGCTGGCGCCGCCGCCGGGTATGAAATCTGAAACGGTCGCCAAGGACTTGCTGCTGGTGCTGGATCGTTCGGGCAGCATGGAAGGCGAAAAGTTCTCTCAGGCGCAGGCCGCGCTGCGCTTTATCCTGAAGAATCTGAACCCGGGGGACCGTTTCTATCTTTCCTCGTTCAGTTCAACCCTTCAGGAATATGCCGGCGATCTGAGCCCGGCAGCGGACGCGGATTCGGCTTTGAAGTGGGTGGATGGTTTGAGCGCGTTGGGAAGCACGGATATCAACCGCGCCCTGCTCGAAGCGGCATCGGTTGCCAAAAGCGACCGCCCGACCTATCTGATTTTCCTGACCGATGGGCTGCCCACCGAGGGCGAAATCGACCGCCAGAAAATCCTGGATAATTTCATGGCGGCTGCGCCGGCCAACCTGCGCCTGTTCACCTTTGGCGTCGGTTATGACGTGGACACCCTGCTTCTCGACTCACTGGCGCAGGAACATCAGGGCAAGACCACCTATGTCCTGCCCGGCGAGGCGCTGGACGAGGCGCTGTCGGGCTTCTACGAGAGCATCAGTTCGCCAGTGTTGACCAACCTGGAGATTGATTTTGGCGACCAAAGCGTTTATGACATTTATCCACAGACGTTGCCGGATCTGTTTGCCGGCGGGCAGATCATCGTGACCGGGCGCTATCGCAAGGGCGGCGCGTTCGATCTCAGCCTGCATGGCCGGGTAAACGGCGAAGAACAGACTTTGCGCTTCACGGATCAGAATTTCGTCGACGACAATCACAGCGAGACCGGACCGCTTTCGAATCTGCCGCGCCTGTGGGCCACCCGCAAGATCGGCGCCCTGCTCACCCAGATTCGGTTGCAGGGTCCCGATCCGGAATCCATCGATCAGATCGTCCGTTTGAGCATTCGCTACGGTATCGTCACCCCATATACTTCCTACCTGGTCACTGAAGAGATGCCTCTGGGAGCGGCCAATCAACGCGATCTTGCCGACCAGAGCCTCCAACAGCTCCAGGCCATGCCGACCCAGGCCAGCGGCGCTGGCGCGGTCAACAAGGCAGCCGAGGAAGGCGCCCTGTCGTCTGCACCGGCGGCTCCGGAAATCTCCGGGGAAGCTGCCCAGAGCGTCAAACTGGCCGGTTCGCGCACCTTCGTGCTCAAGGAGGACGTCTGGTACGATACGGCTTTCGACCCGGCGCTGATGAAGCCGCAGCAGATTTCCTTCCTCTCGACGGATTATTTCGCGCTGGCCAATGCGCGCCCGGACGTTGGTTCGGCGCTGGCGCTGGGGCAACGGGTGGTGATTGTGGTGGACGGTCAGGCGTATGAGATCATCGACGCGGGCCAACCCGCTCTAGCCGTCACGCTGCCCTCCCCGTCGACGCCGACGATTGTTATCCAGCAGCCTGCCCAGCAACAAATCACCCCGACGCCGACGACTCCGAGCGGAAGCGAGAATCCGCCGGCGGATAGCCCCATTTTATGCACAGCCATCGCGCTGCCACTGCTCTTGATCGTCTTCCTGGCCAGCGCCAGTAAACGCAAACAGTAAACCTGTCACCGGAATCGAAAACGCCGCCTCAGCAATTGCCCGGATCGCTGAGGCGGCGCTTACAGGAGAATGCAATCTTAGCGTAGAGCGTCAGAATAAGGCGAATATGAGGGATAGTTTAGGAGAAGATTAGAAATCGCGGCCCAGGGCCTGCGCCAGCAATTCATGGGTGATCGCGCCTTCACGTAGAATGCGCGGATCGACGCCTGTGCAATCCACCACCGTCGAAGGCACTCCACCCGGGCAGGGGCCGCCGTCAATGATCAGATCCAGCCGGTCTTCGAGCTGGTTCAGGACGTCCTGAGCGGTCACCGGGCTGGGCAGCCCGGAAAGGTTGGCCGAGGTGGTCGCCAGAGGGCCCGCGCTTCGCAAGAGGGTCAGGGCAAAAGAATGGTCGGGCATGCGCACACCGATGGTGGGCAGTTGTGAGAGGTTGGCGGGCAGCCCGGGATTGCGCGGGACGACCAGCGTGAGCGCACCCGGCCAGAAACACGCCGCCAGCTTGCGGGCGGTATCTCCCAGACCGGCCGACACGCGGGCCAGGTGCGCGACGTCGCCGATCAACACGGGAATCGCTTTGGCTTGGTCGCGTTCCTTGATTTGATAAATGCGATCGATGGATTGGCTCAAATCGACCCGGCAGCCCAATCCGTAGACCGTATCGGTCGGGAAGGCGATGACGCCGCCGGCCTGAAGGATTTCCAAAGCGCGCGGTAGTGATTTCGGGTCATCCACCGAAAGGATTTTTGAGTTCATTTTTCGTTCTCGATCTTCAACAGGCGCGGTTTGCCGGCCAGATCGGGCAGCAGGTTAATTGGAGCAACCGGCAGCAAAGAGCGCGCCAGGGCGGGCGCACTTTCTCCCTGGCCGGCTTCGATTTCCAGTAGAATCACGCCGCCCGGCGCCCACCAACGCGGCGCGTCTTCCAGGAGGGCGCTGATTAGCAGCAGACCGTCCGGGCCGCCGTCCAGGGCGCTGAGCGGTTCGAATTTGGACACCAACAGTTCTTCGAGGGTGGCGGAAGGAATGTACGGTAAATTCGCCACAACCAGGTCCAATTGGCCTGTAAAACCATCCAGCAGGTTGGTCTTCTGCCAGCGGATGCGGTCGGAAACGCCGTGACGGACCGCGTTTTGTCCGGCGATGTCGAGAGCCGGTTGGGATTGGTCGGTTGCAACCAGGTTGAGATCGGTCTGATGGTAAGCCAGACTGACGGCGATGCAGCCCGATCCGGTGCCGACATCGGCGGCGCGACGTCGATCGGGGTGTTGCTTCAACCATGTCAACGCCTGTTCGACGAGTAATTCCGTCTCCGGGCGGGGAATGAGCACATCCGGCGAAACGATGAAATCCAGGCCAAAGAATTCCCAATGCCCAAGCAGGTAGGGCAAGGGGACTCCCTGAAGGCGCTGCTCCAACAGATCGTCGAGCAGTTCGAGCTTTTTTGCGTCCAGTGGTTTTTCCGGGTGGGTCAACACCCAAGTGCGGGTCTGATTAAATCCATGAGCCAGCAGAAGTTGGGCTTCCAACCAGGCATCCGGGCTGGCCGTTTCTAGGCGGCGGCGGGCATATGCCAACCAGGCTCCGCAGCTATTCGTCTCCATCTTCCTCGCCGGTCGTCGAAAGGCGTTCGCTTTCCTCCCGGATGGACAGCTCGTCGATAAATTCATCCAGTTCGCCATCCATGACCGCGGGAAGATTGAAAGAGGAAATATTGATGCGGTGATCCGTCACCCGGTTTTGAGGGTAATTGTACGTGCGGATCTTTTCGGAGCGCTCTCCCGTGCCAATTTGCGAGCGGCGCGAGTCATCCAGTTCCTGCTGGCGTTTTTGCTGTTCCAGGTCGTACAGGCGCGCGCGCAGGATATTCATGGCGCGCAATTTATTCTGCAACTGCGAGCGTTCATCCTGGCAGGTCACCACCAGGCCGGTAGGCAGGTGCAGAAGGCGGACAGCCGTTGAGTTTTTCTGCACGTTCTGGCCGCCGGCGCCTGCCGAACGATAGACTTCGATCTGGATATCTTTTTCCGGAATCTGGATATCCACATCTTCAACTTCCGCCAGGACGGCCACCGTGACGGTGGAGGTGTGAATACGCCCGGCGGCTTCGGTGATGGGTACGCGTTGCACGCGGTGGACGCCGGATTCGTATTTCATACGCGAATAAGCGCCCTTGCCTTTGATATTGAAGACGATTTCTTTGAAACCGCCCAGGCCAATTTCACTCTGCGAGAGGATTTCCACTTTCCAGTTTCTTCGTTCGGCATAGTGCGAATACATGCGGAACAAATCGGCGGCGAACAATGCTGCTTCATCGCCGCCTGTGCCGGCCCGAATTTCGAAGATGACGTTACGGTGATCGCGCGGATCTTTGGGCACCAACAGGGCTTTGAGATCTTTTTCCAGTTGAACAACCTGGGGTTCGATTTCCTGCAATTCGGCAGTGGCCAGTTCGTGGAGTTCAGCGTCATCGCTGTTCAACAGGTCGCGCGCTTCTTCGACCTGCTTGAGCAGCGTTTTATATTCGCGGGATTTCAGGACGATGGGTTCGATTTCAGCGCGTTCCTTCGCCAGTTCAGCGATACGCTGATAGTCATCTGAACTCTGTTCGAGCAGATGGCTTAATTCGTCATAATGGGCTTCGATTGAGGCAAGCTTTTCAAGCATAAGGATCCAAAGGTTTTGAAATTTTGTGCACCAAGCTAATAATTATACCAGTCTTTAAGGCGGGTTCTATACGTACAATCGCGAATCCTTCACCGGCCTTTTTAGGTAAAATAACTCTTTTGGATTTATGATTGCGCGTTCATCCAACCTCATCTACAATTGTGGAAAATCCCGGAAGTCATTGGGTGATGACAGAGGATGAATTCATGGGGAAATTATTCAGGATGGCCGAATGACACCCTTCCATAGGCTTTTGGGACTCGGATCGCTAGACTGTTATGAATAGGGGATCCGTTAATAAAACGTCGCGATGAACTTCATTGATGAGGAGTTGTTTATGAATGTGCTGACTCTTTCGCAGATCCAATTCGCCGTTACGACCATATATCATTTCTTTTTCGTACCGTTAACGATCGGCCTCTCGGTGCTGGTTGCGCTCATGGAAACTCAATACGCGCGCACCAACAACGAGGATTACAAGCGCATGGCAAAATTTTGGGGAAAGCTGTTCCTGATCAATTTCGCCATGGGTGTGGTGACCGGTATTGTGCAGGAATTCCAGTTTGGAATGAACTGGTCGGAATATTCCCGGTTCGTCGGGGATATCTTTGGCGCGCCGCTGGCGATCGAGGCCCTGCTGGCATTCTTCCTGGAATCCACTTTCCTGGGTTTCTGGATTTTTAGCTGGGAAAGGGTCTCCAAGAAACTGCACCTGACCGCGATCTGGCTGGTGGCATTTGGCACGGTCATATCCGCATTGTGGATCTTGATCGCCAATTCCTTCATGCAGCAACCGGTTGGTTACAGCATCCAGAATGGTCGGGCCGTGATGAGCGATTTTGGGGCGCTCCTCCAGAACCCGAATGTCTGGGTGCAATTCCCGCATGTGATTTTCTCCGGCTTTACGACGGCAGCCTTTTTTGTGATGAGCATCAGCGCCTATCATTTGCTGCGCAAGAAGGATGGAATGTTCCGCCGCTCGTTCCAGACCGCGGCGGTCTTCGGCAGCGTGGCCGTTCTGCTGGTCATTCTGGTGGGCCACAGCCAGGCGCAGCACATGGTCCAGACTCAACCCATGAAAATGGCGGCGGCAGAAGCATTGTGGAATAGCGAAGATCCGGCCGCCTTATCGCTGTTTACCATCGTCGACCAGGCCAATAAAAGCAATATCGTCGATATTCGCATTCCGAGGCTGCTCAGTCTGCTTTCCTACAACCGCCTGAACGGCCGGGTCATGGGCATCAACGAGCTTCAGGCGGATTACGAGCAGACCTACGGCGCCGGGAACTACACGCCCATCATCTTTATCAATTACTGGTCCTTCCGTGTCATGGTCGGCCTGGGCTTTCTCATGTTTGCCGTGGCTGCCTATGCCCTCTTCAATGTTTTGAAAAACCGGCCGGCTGAGAAATTCAAATTCCTCAACCTGTTCCCGTTTTTCATCGCCTTGCCGTATCTATCCAACACCACCGGCTGGATCTTGACCGAGATCGGCCGGCAGCCATGGGTGGTCTACGGCTTGCTCAAGACAGAAGATGCTTTTTCGCCAAATCTATCGACTGGCATGGTCCTGGCGTCGTTGATCGGTTTTACCCTGGTCTACGGTCTTCTACTCATCGCGGATGTCTATTTGCTGGCCAAGTATGCCAAGGCCGGGCCTGAACCGTTGGCGGATGAGGGCAAGCCCATCGCGATCGAAGAAGCTTACCAGGAATAGGAGGCTGACATGCAATTAAACGTCCTTTGGTTTATATTGATTGCCATATTGTATATCGGCTATTTTGTGCTCGAAGGTTTCGATTTTGGGGTGGGAATCCTGCTGCCGTTTCTCGGCAAAACGGATACCAAGCGGCGCGTAATGATCAATACCATAGGACCGCACTGGGACGGCAATGAAGTCTGGTTGCTCACCGCCGGCGGAGCCACATTTGCAGCCTTCCCGCAATGGTACGCCACGCTATTCAGTGGCTTCTATCTGCCGTTGTTTCTGATGCTGATTGCCTTGATCGTGCGGGGTGTGGCGTTTGAATTTCGCGGCAAGGACGACAATCCGCGCTGGCGCAGTCTGTGGGACTGGGCGATCTTTGTCGGCAGTCTGGTGCCCGCCCTGTTATGGGGGGTGGCCTTCACGAACTTCGTGTTGGGGGTGCCGATCGATGCCCATATGCAGTACGTGGGCGGTTTCTGGAATCTACTCAATCCGTATGCCCTGCTGGGTGGACTGGTTTCGTTGTTGGCCTTCACCTTACACGGCGCCATCTTCCTGACGTTGAAAACCGATACGGAGATTTCGGAGCCTGCCCGCAAGATCGCCGGCCGGGTGTGGCTGCCCCTCGTGATCGTCCTGGTGGGTTACACAGTTGGCATGTATTTCAAAACCGATATCCTCACCAAATTGGGGATCGATCCGGGGGTCATTCCGATCTTTACCGTGATTGCGCTCCTGGTCGTGGGCTGGTTCGTCCGTCAAAAACAGGATGGTTGGGCATTCACATTCATGACGCTGTCCATCGCCCTGGCTGTCACGACTTTATTCATGCTCCTGTTCCCGCGGGTCCTGATATCGAGCATCGACCCGGCCTTTAGTTTGACGGTTGACAATGCTTCATCCAGTCCCTATACCCTGACCGTCATGAGCACGGTGGCGTTGATCTTCGTGCCGATCGTACTGGCCTATCAGGGCTGGACGTACTGGGTCTTCCGAAAGCGGGTCAGTTCAAAGCCGAAGGAATTGCATTACTAGGATCGCGATCCTTCCATCCAGGCGGGCAATTCGAATTGCCCGCCTTTTTACGCCTCCGTTCGCTCCCGAAATTGGTGAAGTTGTCGTAAAATCAGCATAAGAAAATCAAAATACGAGGAAAAATCATGAGTCATTGCTGTGAAGACCGTACTGTCATCGCTGCCGAAAATGCACCCAAGGCGATTGGCCCTTATTCGATGGCCATTAAAGCAGGCCCGTTTGTTTTCACATCCGGGCAATTGGGTCTTGATCCGGTTACCGGCGCCCTGGTCGAGGGGGGCGTGGAGGCAGAAACGCGCCAGGCTTTGACCAATCTGAGCCACATTTTGCAGGCGGCTGGCACGGGGCTTGCCTATGTCGTGAAAACGACGGTATTTCTGCGCGATATCAATGATTTTGCGCGCATGAATTCTGTCTATGCTGAATTCTTCACCGAAAATCCACCGGCGCGATCCGCTATCCAGGTTGCAGCGCTACCCAAAGGCGGCGCCGTCGAAATCGAGGCCGTTGCCTCTCTCCCGGCTGAAGAGAAATAGCTCCCTCGCGCAGGGTCATGACCCAAGTTTCCATCATTATTCCATGCTATAACGAACAGGCGACCATCCCGCTGCTTCTGCAGGCATTGTATGACCAGACCTACCCGCGTGCGCGGATGGAAGTGGTCATCGCGGATGGCCTTTCGACCGATCGAACCCGAGAAGCCATCGCACAGTTTCAGTCGGATCATCCGGACTTGAGAGTTCGCCTGGTCAGCAACCCCAGGCGGCACATACCGGCTGGCTTGAATGTTGCCCTGGCCGCCGCTACGGGTGAAATTGTGATTCGATTGGATGCTCATTCTGTCCCGGCGTTGAATTATGTGGAACGCTGCGTCAGAGACCTTGAATCGAAATTCGGAGATAATGTTGGCGGCGTGTGGGAGATTCAGCCCGGCGCCGCCACATTTACTGCGCGGGCGATTTCCGCGGCCGCTGCCCATCCCTTCGGGGTTGGGGACGCGCTTTACCGCTACGGCAGCAAACCCGGTCCGGTGGACACCGTGCCTTTCGGTTCGTTTTACCGCGCATATCTGGCCAATATTGGCGGGTATGACGAAACCCTGCTGTCGAACGAAGACTACGAACTCAACACGCGCATTCGTTTGCGGGGCGGCCGGGTTTTTCTGGATCCGGACATTCACTCGGTGTATTTTTCCCGCCCAACCTTTTCGGGATTGGCGAAACAATATTTCCGCTACGGCTATTGGAAGTTGCGCATGTTGAAACGCTACCCGGCGACCATCCGCTGGCGACAGGCTTTGCCGCCTCTTTTTGCGGCAAGTATTTTGATCCTGGCCCTGGCGGGATTGTTTTTGCCGCTGGCGCGCTGGCTGCTGCTTTTTGAACTTGGATTTTATCTTCTGGCATTGATAGCCGGGTCCGTACCGGTGGTACGTAGAAAGCGCGATCTTCGGTATATAATGGGAGTCCCGCTGGCCATTTCAGTCATGCATTTTTCCTGGGGTTTTGGATTCCTTTGGAGCCTGATCAGATCGGCGGTAGAATCATAAGCCATGGCCTATTCACAAAATCATCAAAAACCACTCTGGCGAATGCGCGCCACGGACAAGCGCGTTCTATTATTTATCGGTGATTTGCTGGTGACCCTGATTGCCCTGTTGATCGCTTTATATTTCTGGGCGCAGGGCGATGCGTGGTTAAAATTTTCCTGGAAATTCCTGAATGAACGGGTTCCAACCTGGTTCATCTTATTGCCGGCCTTCTGGCTGATCCTGCTCATCGAACTTTACGATATGCGCCGCGCCAACAGCCGCAGGGAAACGTTGCGGGGTATCGCCCTGGCGGCCGGCATTGGCATGGCCATCTACCTGCTCATCTTTTTTATCGCCAAGGACCCGCTGCCGCGGCGTGGCGTAGCTGGGTTTGTTTTGGCCGCCTCTCTGTTTACGCTGGGATGGCGTTCTCTCTACATCAATATTTTTACGGCCCCGCAATTCATGCGCCGCGTCCTCATCGTGGGCGCCGGCAGAGCTGGCAGTACCCTGGTCGAACAGATCCACCAAATTTGGCCGCCGCCTTTCTTCGTCGTTGGTTTTATCGATGACGATCCCTCCAAAATTGGGGAGGATGTGGAAAAGGTCAAGGTCATTGGCGGAGGATCCGATCTGCTCGAGATCATCGACCGGGAATGCATTTCGGATTTGATTTTTGCCATTTCGGGCGAGATGAATTCGACCATGTTCAATGCATTGTTGGAAGCGCGCGAACGCGGCATCGAGGTCTCCACTTTCGGCAGTGTGTACGAAGAACTGCTTGGGCGAGTACCGATTGCACTGCTTCAATCCGATTGGATTTTGCGCTCTTTTGTCGACCAGGCGCACGCCAATGCTTTTTTCGATCTGGCGAAACGCCTGATCGATATCCTGGGCGGCTTGATCGGCACCGCGGGGATGCTGCTCATTTTGCCATTTGTGGCGCTGGCCACTTTGATTGACAGCGGATTTCCGCTTTTCTACACCCAGGAGCGCCTGGGCATGTACGGGAAACCGTTCAAGATTTACAAATTTCGCACCATGGTTCAGAACGCTGAAAAAGATGGCCACGCACGGCCAGCCGTTGAAAATGACGAACGCGTGACGAACGTCGGCCGGTTCCTTCGAAGAAGCCATCTCGATGAATTGCCGCAGTTCTTCTTTAATGTTCTGAAAGGCGATATGAGCCTGGTGGGGCCGCGATCTGAGCGACCTGAATTGATCGAAAAATTCCAGCTCGACATTCCATTTTACCGGGCGCGTCTGTTCGTCAAGCCCGGCCTGACCGGATGGGCTCAAGTGAACTTCGGATATGCCTGGGACGTCCCGACCAATACCATCAAACAGGAATACGACCTCTACTACATCAAGCACCGAACCTTATTGCTGGATATCCTGATCCTCATCCGTACGGTCAGCACCGTTATTGGGTTAAAAGGGCAATAAAGAATGAAGGCAAAACCCACGATTCGTAGCCGGTATATCCTGTTGGGAGATATTTTGCTGATCGTCGCATCGGCGATGGGCAGTTATGCCCTTCGCCTTGAATTAGGCGCTGCATTCCTGCAATATCTCCCCACCATATACTGGTTGATCGGCGTATCTGTCATTATCAAGCCTCTTTTCTTTCAATATTTTGGCCTGTACAGGCGTATGTGGAAATACGCCAGCGTGCGCGAATTGACCCTGATCGTTTTTGCGGTGACGACTTCCAGCCTGGTGGTGTCGGTTTTGCTGATCAGCCTGCACAGCCTGGGCGTATTCGCCGGCCTTTCGCGCTCCGCGCTGGCGATCGATTGGTTGCTGACGATCCTTCTATGCGGCGGTTTCCGATTGGCCTTGCGCGTACTGGCTGAAAACGCCTCACTGAATGTCAATAAATCGCAGGCGAAACGCGCGTTGATCGTTGGCGCAGGCGATGCAGGCGCGCTGGTGGTGCGCGAGTTGCAGCGAAGCTCGCAAATCAACCTGACTGCCGCCGGTTTTTTGGATGACAATCCCACCAAGCAGCGCCAGCAAATTTATGGCATTCCCGTGGTCGGTACGATCACAGATCTGGCGCACGTGCTGGACAACCAGCATATCGATGAAGTGATCATTGCCATTCCCAGCGCTCCCGGCCGGATCATTCGTATGGTTTCGGATATTTGCCGCCTGAAGGGCATTCCCTTCCGCACCATGCCCGGCATCTATGAACTGCTGGGTGGAAAGGTCAGTGTCAGCCGCCTGCGGGATGTGGATATCACCGACCTGCTGCGGCGCGAGCCAGCCCGCATCCGGGATGAAGAAATCGGCGAGACGCTGAATGGGCGGGTGGTGATGGTGACCGGCGCCGGCGGTTCGATCGGCCGCGAGTTGTGCCGTCAAATCGCTCGCTGGGGGCCGGCTGAACTGCTGATGCTGGGACATGGCGAGAACAGTATTTTCGAAACACTGCTTGATCTTCAGGAGAGCTTCCCGGGTCTGCCAATCCAGCCGTTGATTTGTGATGTGCGCGACCGCGACCGGCTGGAAAATTTGATGAATAAATATCAGCCGCAGGTGGTCTTCCATGCGGCGGCGCACAAACACGTGCCCATGATGGAAAAAAACATCGAAGAAGCTGTATCCAATAACATCCTGGGGACGCGAAATCTGGTCGACCTATCAGTTTCCCATGGCGTCGAACGATTGGTGATGATTTCCACCGACAAAGCCATTCGTCCCGTCAACGTGATGGGCGGAACCAAACGGATCGGCGAGATGATCGTTCTGGATGCAGCCGCCCGTTCCGGCCTGGCTTATTCGGTCGTCCGTTTTGGCAACGTGTTGGGCAGTCGCGGCAGCGTGGTGCCCATTTTCAAGCGTCAGATTGCCAGAGGTGGGCCGATTACCATCACGCATCCGGATATGCGGCGTTATTTCATGACCATTCCGGAAGCGGTGTATCTCGTGCTCCAATCCGCCAGTCTGGGGCAGGGCGGTGAGACTTACGTGCTCAACATGGGGCAGCAAATTCGTATTCTCGACCTGGCCGAAGATCTGATCCGGTTATCCGGTTTGACCCCGGGCCGGGATATCGAAATCGTCTTTACCGGCGTGCGCCCGGGTGAAAAACTCAGCGAAGATTTATGGGATGAAGGCTGCACCTTCCAGCCCACCCCGCACCCGGATATTTTCCGCCTGGACGCCCAGGAAGAACTGCATGGCGAGAAGCTGCGGCGGGCGGTGGAAGAACTCGGCCGCCTGGCGCGCGAAGGCGACGCGACCTCTGTCGTTCGCATGTTGGACGACCTAATTCCGGGCTCCGAGATCCGCTGTACGCCACCGCCAGAATTGACAGCGATCGACTGATGACGATATTGACGCGTTCCGAATGGGATGAATTTCTAACCCATTTTCCACAGGTGCATTTATTACAGACCAGCGCATGGGGAGAATTGAAGATCCCTTTCGGATGGTCTCCGGAGAGAATTCAGGTCGGTGATAACGGCGCCCAGATTTTGTTCCGCCGGCTTCCGCTTGGATTCACCATCGCATATATTCCCAAGGGGCCTCTGGGGAAGAATTGGGCATCCCTTTGGCCTGAAATCGACCGTCTCTGCCGCCAGCGCCACTCGATTTTTCTGAAAGTCGAGCCTGACGCATGGAGTGAACAGGAAGACAATTATTCCGGCCAGTTGAATGAATTTATACCGGCCAGGACGATCCAACCCCGACGCACGATATGGATCGATCTATCCGGCCGCGAGGAAGATTGGCTGGCGCGGATGAAACAAAAAACCCGTTACAACATCCGCCTGGCGCAAAAGAAGGAGATCGTCGTTCGCGAGAGCGCCGATCTGGCTGAATTTCAACGCCTGATGCAAACCACCGGGACGCGGGATGGATTCGGTGTTCATTCTCGGGACTATTACCAGCGCGCTTACGAGTTGTTCTCCGCTACCGGAAAGGTCGCGTTGCTGATTGCTGAATATCAGGGGCGGGGGCTGGCCGCGTTGATGGCCTTTACCTCAGGCGAACGCGCCTGGTATTTGTACGGTGCCAGTTCGGACGAGGAGCGCAACCGCATGCCAACCTACGTGTTGCAATGGGAGGCCATGCGCTGGGCGGCCGCCCATGGTTGCCAGAGTTATGATCTGTGGGGCGTGCCGGATGAGGACGAAGTGACGCTGGAAGAACAATTCGAAGCGCGATCGGACGGCCTGTGGGGTGTCTATCGCTTCAAACGCGGATTTGGCGGCCGGTTGATGCGTTCCGCCCAGGCCTGGGACCGGGTGTACCAGCCGGTGCTTTACAAGGCTTATCAGGCCATCCTGCGGCGGCGTGGGGAGGAGTAGGAGAATGGCGCATCATTGTCTGCAGTGCGGCGCTGAATTGCAAACCACCTGGAATGAACGCGAACGGGAAGCCTGTCCACAGTGCGGTTGGGTTTATTATCCGCAGCTCAAGCTCAGCGCGGCCGGTTTGATTCTGAAAAACGATCGCCTGTTGCTGGTGCGGCGCGCTTTCGAGCCCTGGAAGGATTGCTGGTATTTGCCCGCCGGTTACGTCGAGGCCGATGAAGATCCGTCCGAAGCGGCTCAACGCGAAGTGCTGGAAGAAACCGGTCTGGTTGTGCGAGCCGGACGCCTGCTGGGTGGGTATTATTTCGATGACGATCCGCGCGGAAATGGTTTTCTGCTGGTTTATGAATGCCGGATCCGGGATGGCGAGCTAAGCCTGACCCCGGAAACCCGTGAGGCGGGCTTTTTTACACGCGAACAGTTGCCCCGGCCCATGGCAGGCGCAGGGCACGCCAGCGCCATCCTGGATTGGCAGACGGGGCGCCTGGAGATATCGGGGGCGACGATCGATGAACCCTGAAGCTGTCAACCTCGATGAATGGGATCGACTCATCGCCGGCCTGCCGAACGCGCACGTGCTGCAAACCCGGGAATGGGGGCAGGTGAAGGAGCAGGTCGGTTGGAAAACCGATCCGCGCGTCTGGCGAAACGATCAAAACCAGGTCTGCGCTGCTGCCCTGATCTTGCAGCGGGAATTGCGCCTGGGCGGTTTTTCCGCTCGTCTGAAAGTATTATACATCCCACGCGGTCCGTTGCTGGATTGGGAGGACGTCGATCTGCGGAGGCGTGTTTTTTCCGATCTGGAGTCCTACGCATCTCGATCCGGGGCGATGTTTATCAAGCTGGACCCTGAAATAGCGCTGGGCTGGGGACAGCCCGGCACGCCGGAAGAACACAATACATCCCTGGGGCGTGAAATCGAGGCCGAGCTGTCTCAACGCGGTTGGCGATTTTCGACCGAGCAAATCCAATTTCGCAACACTGTACTCCTGGATCTGAACGGCAGCGAAGAGGACTGGCTGACGCGCATGAAGCAAAAGACGCGCTATAACCTGCGCCTGGCGCAGCGCAAAGGGGTGAGCGTGCGCCGTGGGACCTGCGCTGATTTCGATTTTTTATATCGCATGTACGCAGAAACCTCCGTTCGGGATGGATTTGTCATTCGCCCGCAGTCTTATTATGAAATGGTCTGGAAGCAATTCATGGAGCGGAATATGGCCTGCCCATTGATCGCCGAAGTGGATGGCGAAGCGGTGGCGGCTGTGTTCGTATTTTGGTTTGGCGCGCGGGCCTGGTACCTGTACGGCATGTCGCGCGATATCCATCGCGATAAAATGCCCAACTATTTGCTGCAGTGGGAGGCCATGCGCCTGGCGAAGGAAAAAGGTTGTCAGGCCTATGACCTGTGGGGCGCTCCGGAAGTCTTCGATGAAAGCGATTCGATGTGGGGGGTCTACCGTTTCAAAGAAGGACTGGGCGGCCGGGTCCTCCGGTCGTTGGGCGCCTGGGATTTTCCCACCCGCCCCGGGTGGTACAGGTTATATATGCAGGCGCTGCCCAAAATCCTGGATTGGATGCGCCGGCGCGGAAAACAACATACCCGCCAGGAGGTCAGTCTGTGAAGCAAATCCCCCGCATCCGCCTGGCTCACCTGCCGACCCCGATCGAACCGCTGCCGCGTTTGAGCGCTCACCTGGGCGGCCCGCGCCTGTGGGTCAAGCGGGATGACCAGACCGGGCTGGCGTTTGGCGGAAACAAGACCCGCAAGCTGGAATTCGTCCTGGCGGAAGCGCAGGCCAACGGCGCGCAGACCCTCATCACCGTGGGCGGCGTGCAGTCCAATCACTGCCGGCAGACGGCCGCCCTGGCGGCGCGGTTCAACCTGGACTGTATCCTGGTCTTGAACGGCGACCCCAATCAGGCCCCTTCCGGCAACCTGCTTTTGGACCAATTCTTCGGAGCCGACATCGTCTGGACGAGCCGCGAACAGCGCGAAGCTGCCCTGCAGACTACATTTCAACACGCCTGGGAAGAGGGAAAGCGGCCCTACCTGGTGCCGTTGGGCGCTTCGACTCCGCTGGGCGCATTGGGCTATGCGGCCGCCTTCGAAGAATGTTTGCAGCAGGATGTCGTTCGACCGGATTGGATGGTCGTGGCGTCTTCCTCCGGCGGAACCCAGGCCGGACTGGTTCTGGGCGCGAAGCTGGCCAACTGGGGCGGAAAAGTGCTGGGCATCAGCATCGATCAGCCGGTTGGCGAGCTGCAGCAAACCGTAGCCAATCTGGCCAGTGAAGCATCCATCCTGCTGGGTGAAAAGCAAATCCTCCGGCCGGCCGATGTGCTCGCCAACGCAGATTATCTGGGCGGCGGTTATGCCGTTCTGGGGGATGCCGAGGTCGAGGCCATCCGGTTATTCGCGCGCTATGAAGGGCTGCTGCTGGATCCGGTTTACACCGGGCGGGCGGCTGCCGGGCTGATCGATTTGATCCGCAAGGGATTTTTCAAACCGGATGAAAGCGTGCTCTTCTGGCACACGGGCGGCACACCGGCTCTTTTTGCCGATGGCTACCGGGCGCAATTGACTCAATCCTGAGACCGGATCAATTTCCGGACGGCCGCCAGGCCGGGCTGAAATCATTGCCCGGATCGGTTGTCAGGCGGACCAGATCGGATCCATTGACGGCCATGCGGTAGATGTCGTGATTATTTCCATCCGGCCAGCATTCGAAGGTAATGTAGTAACCATCCGATGAAATGCTCGGTTTATACTTCGGCCCATATGCGCCGACGTTTTCGGCCGGGATGCGGAATTCTTTGAAGGTTTTTCGATCTTCATACCGCAGGGCTGTCAACCAGGTTTTGACATTATTATCGCTTACCTGGGAATAGTAAATGATTTGTCCATCCGGCGACCAGGTGGGCATCTGGTTGTTGATATCTCCCGAAACCGTAAATTGTTCGTTCAAGGTGCCCGTATCGGTCATAATCCAGATCTGATCGAAAACCACCGTGCGGACGAAAGCAATTTGCATACCGCTGGGAGACCAGGAAGGCTGGCGATCGAAATAGCGCGTCGCCGACAACTCCTGTAGGTTGCTGGTTTCGAGGTTGTAGACAAAAATGTGCGGCCGGCCGGTTCGCAGCGAAGTAAATGCAATTCGCTTGCCGTCCGGCGCCCAGGCGGGATCGAAATCCCCGGCCGGGCTCGGCGGGACGGGTAAGGGAACGGGCTGGCTGTCGCTCGCCAGATCGAGGATGAAAATCTTGGCGCCCGGGTAGGTGCCCTCTTTCCGCCGGCAGGGAGATATATAGGCCAGCTTCGTCCCGTCCGCCGACCAGTTCGGCTGGCAGGCGCCTTCGTTTTCACTGGTGAGCTGAACCTGATTGCTGCCGTCGCTGTTCATCAGCCAGATTTGCATGATTCCGGTGCGGTCGGACACAAACGCGATCTGGCCCATGCCGCCGCCCAACGGAGTAGCCGATGGGGTGATCGCCACAGTCTCCGTGGCGGTACCGGTCGTTGGAGTGGCCGTGAATGAGTCATTCGATCCGATGGCTGCCTGAGTCAGGTTTTCCTCACCGGTGGGATGCAGCGTTTCGGTGGGAATGACCGGGATCGTTTGGGTCGGTTCGAATGCCCCCGGTGAGTTTCCGCCAGCCGTACCCCCCAGGTTGGCTAAAGCCGCTTTGGGAAGATCCGGATAGGCAATCATCAAACCGAGTCCCGAACCCAAAACAACCATCAGGGCGATCGCCAGAATCCGCAGGATCGGCGATTCCCGCCGCTTGCGGCTGATGGATTTCCGACGTGGAAGACCGACTGCAGGTGCAGCATCTCCGCCGGCGTCGCCGCCATTTCCATTGTCGTTCCCGTCGCCATCATCCGGAGGTGGTGGGGGCGGCGAAACCATGGGCCTTTTTTGAGTGAGCTCATGCAGGTTGGCTGCTTCGGCCAACGCCAGCTTGAAATCCGCGGCCGTTTGATAGCGATCGTCCGGGTCGACTTCCAACGCTTTTTCGATGGCGCTGGCCAGTTTGCGATTGACACGCGGCATCAATTCCCGGATGGGGGTCAATTCGGCTTTGCCCGTGGCGCGCGCCAGGCTGTCTTCCGGAATCACGCCGGTCAACCCGGCGTAAAGGGTTGCGCCCAGCGAATAGATATCCGTGCGTTCATCTGTGCGCGCAGTTCCATACTGTTCGGGTGGTGAATAACCCGGCGTCATCGCGCGGGCCCCGGTCGTGGTGGCCTGTTCGCCCTGAACGACCTTGGCAAGTCCAAAATCCACCAGCAGGACTTCCCCGCCGGGAGTAATTTTAATATTGCCGGGTTTGATATCCCGGTGAAGAACCGTTGGCGTCCGCGTGTGCATGTAGGTCAGCGCATCGCAAATCGAAACGCCGATCAACACCACTTCCTGCTCACTCAATGTGCCTACGCGCTCGATACGCTGTCGCAGATCCTCGCCGTCGATGAAATCCATGATCAAGTATTGGCCTTGATCACCCATCTGAAAATAGTCCCCGACACGCGGCAGGGTGGGATGGCGTAAACTGGCTAATATACTGGCTTCACGTTGGAATTGGCGGGCGTATTCATCGGTCAGGAAAAGATTTTCCTTAACTGCAACCGGAATGCCAAGGTTTTCATCTGTGGCACGATAAACAGCGCCCATCCCTCCCTGCCCGAGGATGGAGACGATGCGATATCTTTCGTTTAATAGCGTACCAGGGGCAAGCGGCATTAAACCCATCCAGCGATTTAGTACAATGATTTTACCCTTGTCTTGAAGAACACGCAATCGAATTTTAACCTAACAGCCTTCGCTTTTCGCCCGGTGGAGGACACATTTCAAAAGAGATAGTTTCTTTACGTGCTATAATCACGCCAGATCAGGTTATCCTTGCATGTCGTCACATCTATGAAACTTGATATTAAAACTGCCGTATTAACATTGATCGTCATGGCCGCGGGGGGCGGTCTACTGGTATTTCTCATCGGTATTCGAACGATTCGCTCCGGTCAGAGGTTGCCCTTCTTCCGGAAACGCCAGGACCTGTTGATGCGCGGCTGGCGAAGAATTGTGTTATCAGTGTTACTGGTCGCCTGCGCTTTCTTCATCGGCAAATTTGGCGAGCCCACGGCGTATAAGGTATTTCCGCCTTCACCCACCATCACCCTGACGCCGACCATTACTTTGACCCCGACGATCACGCTGACGCCAACGATCACGCTGACGCCGACCATCACCAATACGCCCTCGATCACGCCGACTCCGATGATGCCCGAGGAGATTGCAACCCAATTTCTGGGCATCGTCACCCCGAATCCGGAGTCTGTTTTTAGCACCCTGCAGTTCTCCAAAGCCATCGATGAAAGCCGCCTGGCCGTGAACCCGGCCACTGAATTTGCCAACCCGGTTGGAAAGCTCTATGCCACATTCAGTTACAACAACATGCTGGATGGATCCCAGTGGACAGCGTTGTGGTATCGGGTGCAGGATCTGAAGTTGATTTGCTATGAGACTCAGGCCTGGAATGGCGGCACCGGTGGTTACGGTTATACCGAGTGCGAGCCGATATCATCGGATTGGCTGCCGGGCGAGTATGAAGTGCAGGTCTTTTTAGGCATGCAGTGGCAGGTATCCGGCCGCTTCACGGTAACCGGAAATCCGCCGACACCCGTGCCGACCATGACGCCAACCCCGACTCGAACGGCGACGATCACTCCCGGCCCATCTCCAACGCGCACCTCCACGCGTACGCCGCGGCCGTCTCTCACGCCCACGATCACCCGTACCCTGGCTCCTTCGCTGACACCGACGCGAACCTCGACACACGCGCCGACCTGGACTTCAACGCCGGTCACACCCACGAACACCCGCGCACCGACGATGACACCGACGCCTTGACGTGTGGTCTGGGCCAGGAATTGGGGCCATCTCCCGCAGGGCTACCTGAAGCGAGCCAAAGCCAGAAATCGATCGGCCGCGGTTGCTTTCAGGTATGAGCTGGCATCATGAAATGGTATGCCCGCGTTTGCTTTTATATTCTTCTGCCTGATAGCGCCGGATGATCGACAACGCATTCTCAAGGCTGGCTGGGATCGGCTTTCTTTTTTTGAGCAAATTCTCGCGAGCGGATTTCAACACGGCCGAATACATGCCGATCAATTCGAAGATCGTATCGTCTGCCGAGACCTTCTGTTCCTGAAGTTGAATGAAGCTCAGGATTGGCTTGGACTGGAGCAGACGGGAGATTTCCTGATTACAACTCTGGCGGTGGAGTTCAGCCAGCACGCGGCTGCTGCTGCGCGTCAGATTTTCGGCGGTCATGCGCCAGGCTTCGACGTGCTGGTTGAGAATGACCTGCTCGTTGGTCGTGAACGAACCGATATCGATCCATTCCAGACGCACGCCGTGCATTCGGGCCCTTGCCGGAAATCCGCTGGCAAACTCCCGGAAGAAGTTGCTCAGTTGGGGCCGGGGAACGAAATTCGGAGCAACGGGCAACTGCCCTGAAATGGGTGAGAAAAAGTGCTGGAAACGCGGCCGGCGAGCGTGTTTATGCTCGCGATAAGGCAGGGGAATCGGCTTATGATAATTTTGGGGGCGGCGCGGCAATTGCGGCTTCTGGCCCATGCGCAGAGAGCGCGCCCGGCGCCGGTGCGACCAGATCCGGCGTTGCACGGCGCCTTCCAGGGCCAACTGGCGCTGAATCTCAGGTTCTCCAATAGCCGCCAGCAGCTCACCCAGGGTACGTTCGCTGATATAGCGGATGAGTTCCTCCCGAACGAGATTCTGCATGGCCAGCGACCAACGTTCGCCTCCGACGGTCTGATACGTCAACCAGTAGACAGCCTGGCGGCGGAACGGATAAGGCCGGCCAAGGGTCCCCTGGTCGACGCCGCGCCAGACGCTGAAAATCAGGCGCAGGCCTTTGACGCTGATGTGAATGCCATCGCTGGTCCGGGCGTCGACGTCGAAATGCGCGGTTTGATCGCGTAGATCGATGATTCGCCGCAAGCGTTCGAAACCCTCCAGCGTGCTCACTGCGGGCAGATATTCGGGTGTTCCAAGTGTGCCGTTGGGTCCCAGCAGCTTTTTGGCGGTTTCAGGCGAGGCGCCGAGGAGAGACGGAAAATAGCGCGCCAGAAATTCCGTGAAACGCTGCCGGAAGGATTTCGAATGCCATTGGATGCGAAGATTGGGACTGATGGGGTGAAAAGCGCCGTTGATTTTCTCGAAGACGGCCGCAAATTCGACATTCACCTGCACCCGGCAGGGGCCCCCGATGCGAATGGCTGGCGAATTTTCCTGCTTGACCGTGAGCGCTTCACTGTCGATGACCAACGTGTGCATTTCCGACGAGGCAAACGCGGTGCGGCTGATAAACTCCCGCCCGATGGAGGAGTTGGGCAGTTCGAAGATGTCCATCAGGTAAATGGCGGCGATTTCATGGGCGAGCCAGACCGGCAGGAAAAGCGTGATCAACCGGCTGACCGTTTCACGGGCCAGGAAAAATCCCAGAAAGTGGTCGATGGAAACCAGCAGCAGCGCGGCAGGCGAGGAAGCTGGATCCAGGGCCAGGTGTAGCAAACGCACCGAATCATCGCTCCAGGAGTGATACCAGAAGGCTGTAATGATCCAGGTGGCCACGACCAGGATGCTAAAAACGGCGCCGCGGAATTGGCCGCCGGCCTGATTCAGGGCAAAGATCCGGGTGATTGCCAGTTCGAACGCCTGGGCGACCGAATCTGAATGCGCGGAATCCGGGGTGGAGGTGGAAGGAATCGAGTCGTTTTCGTTGGTCATAGATCAGGCTGCTTTTCCACCCAATCGATGAGTTCCTGGAGTTGGTTAATTTCATCCGCGGTCAGGCTGTGCAGGGAGGAATCCCGCTCGCACTGGTCCATATTTCCGCGCAAGAGTCGCTTGAGCACCTCTCGCCCGGAGAGGAGTTCGTCAGCCTGGAGGGCGGCAAAGGGCTGGCTGGCGCTCTCGGCGACGCGAATGTGGGCGTCTTCCTGGCCCTGCTGGACGACATAGTCGCGCTGGTGATCCACGAGGATGCGGTCCTTGCGGGCGCGGTTCAACCAGGTGGTATTCCAGCGGCGAACGAGTTGGGTTTCGATTTCATCCGGCAGCATCAAATTGTAAATCTCAACCCGCGTCACCTGAATGCCGCGCTTTTTCAGGAGTTGGTATTCGCGGCTCTCTTCGTTTTCGTCCGTTTCGGCGCCGAAATTGTTCAAAATCGGCGTCCTTTCGGACGTGAGCCGGCTCCGGACGACGTTGAGGATGGTCTTCATGGCGCCATTCTGGTTGGCGGAGCGTTGAAACAGCTCATCCAGCGTAAATTTACTCAGAAACTCGCGCCACACATCCGCAGCCAGATAAGCCGGCAGCCAATCCCAGCGCCGGATGCGATCTGCGGCATCGATCGGCAGATTGAGATCGATATTTTGCCCAAGGATTGCCTTCTCGATGGAAGAAGGCCGGAATCCAAACTGGGTATTGCCTTCGCCCAGGTTGGCTTCGAGGCGGAAATAGACACTGATGGTCGAGACAATTTCGATTCCGTCGCGAGTGAGTGCGCGCGTGTCGTTTCGATCGCGCTGGCGGGTTTGATATTCCGCGGCGGTTTCCTTCTTACCTTTTTCGGCAAAGGGTGAGATGGGGTTGTTGGGCGAGGGCCCGATGGTTTGCTTGTGTAGGTGCAGGTCTACAACCGAATCGGGAGAAACGAACTCACCCCGTTTTGTAAAAACCACGCCCGGCCCGATTGCACGCACGAAACGGGTCGGCCGTTTCAACACGGCTGCGCTGGCCGTATCCAGCAGAATGACGCCGGGGCCGGTTCTCAGTTCTTCGCCTTTGCGTTTTTGGATTTCACCGTCGACGATCGAGATCGCCGGGCCATGCATTCCCAGTGGATAGAGTAGTAACCGGCGGAATACTTCCAGTCGTTCATGGATCGTCTTCACAGGTAGGGTGAACTGGGAGAAAAACGCCAGCCAGATGAGAAGCCCCAACCCAATGAGCGCCGTATCCAATACGAACGTGGCTTCATTGAGAGTTCCGCGGTTCAGATAGAGATACACAATCAAAGCAATCGCCCCGATCCAAAACGGCCGGTTCCAGGGCGGTTTGAAGAGATTGCGAAGGCTGAGTTTCCCCATGCATGAATTGTATAACACTTTACCGAATTGCGCGTAGAAATAAGCCGGGTCAGGAATTGGACTTCTTATGTTAGAATTAAAAAATCCAAGATGGCCCCCTGGAACGACATCATGAGGTGAAAGGCTGAGAGCATTTATTATCTTTCTCTCGAGAGCAGCCTGGGCGCAGCGGCTGGTAACGCATTGGGGGATCGCCCGACGCGCAGCATCCCGCTTCATCGCTGGAGAATCAGGCGAAGAGGCAATCCGGGTTATCCAACACCTGAATGAGGCCGGAATTTTAGCCACACTGGACCACCTCGGCGAAAATACTTCCACGGCCGCCGAAGCCCGCCAGGCCACGGATGAAATCCTGCAGATGCTCGATCGGATTCGGGCTTCCGGCGTGCGCTCGAACATGTCCATAAAATTATCTCAAATCGGTTTGTTGCTGGATGCCGGCCTATGCCAGGATAACTTACAGCGCATCCTCCAAAAGGCGCGCCAGACGCAGAATTTCATTCGGATCGACATGGAAGATTCCTCGTTGACCGAAAAGACGCTGGCTTGTTTGCGTTGGGCGCGCACTCAGGGGTTTGAGAACGTTGGAATCGTCCTTCAGTCGTATTTGCATCGCAGTCAAAACGACATCCAGGAATTGATCACCGAGGGCGTCCCGGTGCGCCTCGTCAAAGGGGCTTACCGCGAACCCGCAGAGATCGCTTATCCCGACAAAGCGGACGTGGATCAAGCCTTCGATCGGCTGGCCGGGCTCTTGATCGCCGGGGCGAAACAACATGCCAACCCGACGGCCAATGAAAATGGCCTTGTCCCGCCAATCCCGGCCATCGCCACCCATGATCCGAAACGCATCCAAACCGCCAGGGATTTACAGGTACAATACGGATTACCGAAACAGGCCATCGAATTTCAAATGCTGTACGGCATTCGCCGGGATTTACAGGAGGCATTGGTTGGCGCGGGATTCCCGGTGCGGGTATATGTTCCATATGGGACGCATTGGTATCCCTATTTCATGCGTCGGTTGGCTGAACGACCGGCAAATATGTGGTTTTTCATCTCGAATTTCTTTCGGCGCTGAGCGAATATGGAACCGAAAAAAGAGCTTCCATTAGCAGTGGTTACGGGTGCGGCGGTGCGTCTGGGACGAAGCATCGCGTTAGAACTGGCCAGGCACGGTTACCCGGTTGGGGTGCATTACCACAATTCGGAACACGCCGCACGTGAAACCGCCGAGGAGATCCGTTCGATCGGCGGTACGGCGATACTGATGTCGGCCGATTTGACGGATCCCCAACAGATCAAAGCCTTGTTCGGCCAAATTCGATCGGTTTCGAAGCGCCTGGGGGTGTGGGTCAATTCGGCGGCCGTCATGCTGTCCGGCGATCTCGCGACCATGACGGTCGCGGATTGGGACGGCACACTGGCGCTGAACCTACGCGCGCCCTGGTTGTGCGCGCGTGAAGCGGCTGCCTGCATGGGGCCACAGGGCGGCGTTATCATCAATATCACGGACGTCGGCGCGCGAAAGACCTGGACGGGTTATCCCGCTTATACAATCAGTAAATCGGCCCTGGAAACTTTGACGCGCCTGTTGGCGCGCCAACTTGCGCCGGCGGTGCGCGTCAACGCCGTCGCGCCGGGGTTGATTCTTCCATCGGAAAACCTGACGGCGGAAGAATGGGCGCGCCTTGTCAAACGGCTGCCGCTCCAATCAGCCGGAACGCCAGAAGCTGTCGCTCAAGCCGTCATCACCCTGATTCAGAATGACTATATTACCGGCGAAATTCTACTGGTGGACGGGGGGTATGCTCTGATATGAGGAGACGGACAACATGAACGCATCGCCCTGGAAACAATTGCTGCGAATCGCGCGGCCCTGGGTATTACTGGGCTGCCTGATTTTCTATGCCATTGGGGCCGGTATCGCGCATTTTCTTGGCAGGCCGATCGATCTGTCGATTTATTTGATCGGGCAGGTCTGCGTGTTATTACTGGCCTTCAGCGCTTCCTACCTGAATGAATATTTCTCGATGCTCGAGTACCCGATTCTGAGGCGCAATCCAAATCGGTCTACCGACGAATTCTTTCGCCTGCGCAATGCATTGATTCAGGCTGCGGCCGTTGCGCTGACCGCCGGCGCCGTCCTCACGGTGATGCTGTTCAGCCAGGGCGTGCGTGGACCGGCGGTTGTTATTTATCTGGGAATTGGCTTTCTTTTGGAATTCTTCTACGCGGTGCCGCCGCTGCGCCTGGCGAAAAGCGGTTACGGCGAGCTGGTAACGGCATTATTTATCACCGGCATTACCCCGGCCCTGGCGTTCACGTTTCAAACGGGCGAGGCCCATCGCCTGTTGATCCTGCTGACCTTTCCATTTACAGCCATGTTCATCGCGGCGGAACTGGCCATCGAGTTGGAGACGTATTATTCGGATATCAAAGAAGGCCGCAAAACCTTAATGGTCGCTGTCGGTTGGCAACGCGGAATGAATCTGCATAATATCCTGATCCTTGTGAGTTATTTGCTCATTGGATTGGCGGCCGTACTGCGTTTACCCTGGCCTCTAACCTGGCCGATGTTGGCGACCTTACCGGTTGGATTGTTTCAAATCTGGCAAATATGGCAAATCAATAACGGCCAAAAACCGCGCTGGCGCCTGTTGCAAATCACCGCTCTGGCGACCCTGGGGATCATGGCTTATTTGATCGCCTTTGCCTTATGGATAGGATGAAATCATGCCGGAATTTCTCGAACTTCTCCCTCCCGGGGAGGCATTAAAGGTTTTATTGGGGGCTTTACCGCACAGAAAGCCGCCGGTTGAAGGCCTGGATATCGGGGCAGCCGTCGATCGGGTTATCGCTCAGGATATTCATTCCCCGGATGCGTTGCCGCCGTTTGATCGCAGTACGGTGGACGGTTATGCCGTGCGGGCCGCGGATACCTTCGGGGCCAGTGAAACGCTGCCGGCGTATCTGCGCCAGGTGGGTGAAGTACCCATGGGTGCAAAACCGGAATTCGATCTTCTTCCAGGTGAAACTGGGTTGATCCATACCGGCGGCATGCTGCCGGCCGGCGCTGATGCTGTGCTGATGCTGGAAAATTCGCAGGTCGCCCGGCCCGGTGAGATCGAGGTGCTGCGGTCGGTGGCGCAAAACGAGAATGTGCTACACGCCGGCGAAGATGTCGCGGTTGGAGAGCTCATTCTGGCAGGGGGGACGCGTCTGCGTCCGGCCGAGATCGGCGGGTTGTCTGCGTTGGGGATCACCCGGGTTGATGTGGCCTGCAAGCCGCGGGTGGGCATTCTCTCTTCCGGGGATGAGGTCGTGCCTCCGGACGTCCGACCCCAATACGGGCAGATTCGAGATGTGAATTCTTATTCGCTGGCCGCGCTTGTCACGCGGCGCGGCGGCATGCCAGATATGCGCGGCATCATTCCCGACCAGGCGGCCGCATTTGAAACCCACCTGCGAAAAGCATTACAGGAGTGCGATCTGGTTGTGATGACGGCCGGCTCATCCGCAAGTACACGCGACCTGACGGCCCAGACCATTCAACAGATGGGCGCGCCCGGTGTGCTGGTGCACGGTGTAAATGTCAAACCCGGAAAGCCGACCATTTTGGGCGTTTGCGATGGGAAGCCCGTGATTGGCCTCCCCGGCAATCCGGTCAGTGCGATGGTTATCGCCGGTTTGTTCGTTTCGCCGGTCATCGACCACCTGCTTGGGCTGCAATCCAATCGCCCGGAGGCGACCGTTTCAGCGCGATTGAGCATCAATCTGGCTTCTCAGGCAGGGCGGGAGGATTTTGTGCCGGTGCGGCTGGTGCAAACGGATCAAGGCATGGTGGCGGATCCGATTTTCTATAAAAGCAATTTGATTTTTTCCCTGGCGCGCGCGGACGGCCTGGTGCACATCCCGGCGGATGCCACCGGCCTGCCGGTAAACGCAAGCGTGGATGTAAGATTGATTTAGGGTAAGGGAGCGTTCCTATGTCGGTATATTTGCATGATATTCCCCTGGCGGATGCACAGAAACGACTTCAACAGGCGCTGAAAGAGGCCGGACTCTGGAAGATCCTTGGGATGGAAGAAATCCCGCTGGATGAAAAAGCGGTCGGAAGGGTCACCGCCGAACCGGTTTGGGCAAAAATCTCTTCGCCGCATTACCATGCCTCGGCGATGGATGGCTTTGCGCTGCGCGCGGAAAAAACCGTCGGCGCCATGCCCACGGCGCCCGTGACGCTGGAGATTGGCCCACAGGCCCAGTATGTCGATACCGGCGATCCACTGCCGGATTGGGCCAATGCGGTCGTTCCGATCGAAAACGTCGAGGCGCTCAATTTCGATGCCAACCCGGCGGATGATTCGCGCCACCCGGACCTGATCCGGATCCGCGCGGCGCTCACTCCCTGGAGTCACGTGCGCCCGATGGGTGAGGATATCGTCGCCACCCAACTGGTCCTGCCGGCCGGGCAGATTCTTCGCCCGGTCGATTTGGGTGCGGCTGCCGCCAGCGGGCACACGCACCTGCGGGTCAGCCGGAAACCTCGCGTGGCGATCCTGCCCACCGGTACGGAATTGGTGCCGGTGGGAACATCGGTCAAGCGGGGCGACATCATCGAGTACAACTCGATCGTACTGGGCGCTCAGGCGCGTTCGTGGGGCGCGGAGGTCGAACGATATCCGATTTCGATCGACGATTTCGCGTTGATCCGTTCGCGGGTGCAGGCGGCCGCCGACGGCCATGATCTGGTTTTGCTGAACGCGGGATCATCGGCGGGCAGCGAGGATTTTTCTTCGCGCGTGGTGGAAGAACTGGGTACGCTGCTGGTGCACGGCGTCGCCGTTCGCCCCGGCCACCCGGTGATCCTCGGACTGATCCGGCGTTCGGACGGCTCGGGTGTCACGCCGATCATCGGGGCGCCGGGTTATCCGGTGTCCGCCGCCCTGACCGGTGAGATATTTGTCGAGCCATTGCTGGCTGTCTGGCAGGGGCGCCAGCCGTTTCATCCCGAGGAAGTGACTGCGGCGTTGACGCGTAAGATTACATCGCCGGCCGGGGATGACGACTATGTTCGCATGGTGGTCGGGAAGGTGGGCGACCGTCTGCTGGCGGCGCCACTTTCGCGCGGCGCGGGCGTGATCACCTCGCTGGTCAAGGCGGATGGCATCAGCATTCTACCGCGCGGCGTCCAGGGGCTGGAGCCCGGTACGCCGGTGAAAGTACGCCTGTACCGGCCATCGCATGAGCTCGAGCAAACCATCTTTGCCATTGGCTCGCATGACATGACGCTGGATATCGTGGCCCAGTTTCTGGCGGAACGCCAGCGGCGTCTGATCTCAGCCAACGTCGGCAGCCAGGGTGGGCTGGTCGCGCTGCGGCGTGGAGAGGCCCATCTGGCCGGCTCGCATTTACTCGACCCTCAAACGGGTGAATATAACCTGCCGTACCTAAAGCAATATTTACCCGATACCCCGGTGGAAGTGGTCACCTGGGTGGGGCGCGAACAGGGATTGCTGACGCTGCGCGGGAACCCCAAGGGAATCAAAGGATTGGCCGATCTGGCGCGTCCCGATGTCCGCTTTGTCAACCGACAGCGCGGCGCTGGAACGCGCGTGCTACTGGATTACCATCTCGGCCGGTTGGGAATTTCGCCTGCCGATGTTCAGGGCTATGATCAGGAAGAATACACTCACCTAGCGGTGGCCGCGGCGGTGGCATCCGGTCGGGCGGACTGTGGCCTGGCGGTGACCGCTTCAGCCCAGGCGTTGGATTTGGACTTCATTCCGCTCTTTCAGGAACGCTACGATCTGATCATTCCCTGCAAATATCTGGAGGGCGACCTGCTCGCGCCGTTATTCGAATTGATGACCGATGCGAGCTTCCGAAAGGCTGTCGCCGCTTTGCCCGGATATGACTTAAGTCAAATGGGCAAAATCGTCCAGGCCTGTTCCGAATAATTCAGATCGATTTAGACTGGATATTGGACGCCCGATTGCGTAAAATAGGGAATAGCCTAAAGGAGGTTATGATGCCTATCTCAGCCAATATACCTGCTCCTGATTTTACTTTGAAGGACGATGCCGGAGTCGAGCGTCATCTTTCGGATTTTCGCGGCCAACCGGTGGTACTCTATTTTTACCCGAAGGATGACACCCCGGGTTGCACCACCGAAGCCTGTGCTTTTCGCGATGCGTACAGCGAATACACCCAGGCGGGCGTCACCGTGGTAGGCGTCAGCCCGGATAAGGTCAGTTCACACGCCAGGTTTAAGTCGAAATACAAACTACCGTTCACCCTGCTGGCGGACGAAAACCACGCGGTTTGTGAACTCTACGGCGTATGGGGACGCAAGAAAATGATGGGCCGCGAATACGATGGTGTTTTTCGCACCACCTTCCTCATCAGTTCAGATGGAAAAATCCTGCGAGTCTTCGAGAACGTCAAACCCGACGGCCACAGTGTCGAGGTTCTGGCGGCCTTGAAGTAAATTCAATCGATTTTTCCCGTAGGTAAATGGAGAATTCAAAAACTGCCAGCTCGATTGGGCTGGCAGTTTTTATATCCTTTGGATTGCAAAGCCAAATAACTCTGTTCGCTAAACTTTATTGGATTCTTAGTTTAGTTTTCCGGCCATTTCTTTGACTTTGAAGAGATTCTGAAGCGCGTCAGAGGAGGTGAGCAGCATATCCAGGTGGACGCTATCCAGATTACGAACGATCAAATCCTGCAGGCTGTTCCAGACGGGCATAGCCGTGCAGCTTTCCTGGCGAGGGCACTCTTCACCGCATTCCAGGCAGGGATTGAGGCAAATGGGGCCTTCCAGGGTTTCGGAAATGCGCAACAGGCTGATGGAAGCGGGAGACTGGCTGAGGCGCAAACCACCCCGTGGGCCTGGCGAAGCCTTGATCAGGCCGGCCTGCATGAGCGTGTGCGCAATCTGATGCAGGAAGGGCAGGGGGATTTCCAGTTTTTCGGCGAGGGCTGCGGTGGGGATGGGATGATTCTCTTCTTCAGCTGCCAGTGCCACCATGAGCTGAACACCATAATCTAAACGACGACTAATTCGAAACATTATTCACCTCTAATTGGGTTTGTGATGGGTTTACAGGAACAAATTTAACCGAACATTGTTGACATCGAAAGTGACAAATATCCTGTTAATCTTATGTGTATGATCTAATATATGATCTATTTGATAAAGAAATGACGAAGCCTGAAAATACTGTTCCAATTGCAATCAAAAAAGTATATAATTTTATCGTCGCATCCATTTTCCACAAAGGAGATCTCCTATGAAGAAAACGATCTTTTTCCTTACGGTCATCCTGGTGTTGAGCGCAATTCTGTTATCGGCATGCGGCGGGAGCGCCGCGAAAACGTCCACCCGACCTGAGCCTCCCTCAGAATATGCCAATAAGACCAATCCGTTTGCGGGGAAGACGGATGCCTCGGATGCCGGGAAAACGGTATATGAAGCCAACTGCGCTTCATGCCATGGAACAGGCGGCGCCGGGGATGGGCCGGCCGGAGCGGCGTTGGATCCCAAACCGGCTGATCTGAAGAAAACGGTCGCTGAAGCCAGCGAAGCCTATATGTTCTGGCGCATTTCCGAAGGGGGTGGCATGTCGCCGTTTAATTCTTCGATGCCTTCCTGGAAAGGTACGCTCAGTGAAAATGATATCTGGAATGTCATCACCTACATGGAGATGAATTTTAAATAACCGGATGCTTTTGAATCTCGTCCCCTGCGTTGGATGAGCAGGGGATTTTTTTTGTCACCGATCCTATGGTTGAGGCTTGAACAGAGAGAAAAAAGAATCGATTTCAGGTAAAATTAATCCATGCGAACATCGATACGGTCCATTCCACGAAAATTGCTGCTGACCGGTGTAATCGGTATTGCACTATCCCTGATCGGGATCGGCCTGGACTGGAATCTGCAAACCCCGAATTCTTTTCTGTCCGTCGACTTCCGGCTCGTGTCCGGGCTTGAATTGATGGGTTTGGGATTGCTGGCGGCGCTGGCGTTGGGTCTGGTTCGCCAGCAACGTCTCATCCGGATGGAATTGGCCGATAACGAACAAAAAATGATTTCAATGGAACGCGAACTGAAAGGCGTCCAGTGGATCAACCGCATTCTGACGACCGCCCAGGACGAAAAGCAACTGGTGGAGGGTGCGCTGAACATGATTCTGGACATCAGCGGGGCGACGGCGGTTTCACTGGTTCCCATGGATGAGTGGGGAATTCCGCTTCCGGCCTATAGTCTTGGAAAACTACCCCAGCCCATGTTGACTTCCTGGGCGGAACATCTGACGGCCCTGCGCGTGCGCAAAATATGCCACCAATGCCAGCGCTTGCACGCTGAAGCAGGTGAAAAATGTCCGCTGTTGGAAGGGCCTTACAGTGCGGTGGATGTCTATTGTCTGCCGATGCAACGGAATGAATTGATGCTGGGCATGCTCAATCTCTACCTCCTGCCATCTCAAAAGCTGGACGCCAGCCTGAGGGCTTTTTTGGAACAAATTTTGGTTGAAATTGGCCAGGGAGTGGAGACCTTAAGACAACGATCCCGCGAATTGAATACTCTGCGCTATTATCAACAGGATGAGCGTGAGAGTCCGGACCTGGGCAGCCAGTTTGGGGGTTTGATCGAGGATTTGTTACCCCTCCTGGAGGCGGAAGCGGCCATTTTACGGGTCCAATCGCCGGATTTATCGGGAGGCTTATTGCGGCTGACTTTCGGCACGTCTTCAGGACTGGCCGTTTTGGAAAATTCGGCGCGACAATCCGCTCAGGTTGTGGGAGTGACGGAAGCGGTCGAAGCGAAGGGACCGGGAAGGCTGCAGGTGAATTCTCTGATGCTCCCGGACGGCTCTTCGGTCGGCGAATTATGGATCTGGCTCCGGGATGGGGCTGAATCTGGCGAGTGCCAGAGTTCTTTAATCGAGGTCATTGCTCACCAGGTGGGCCTGCTTTTGGAAATGGAACGTTTCCGCAAGTCGATCAAATTCGAGACCGTCGTTCAGGAACGCATCCGCCTGGCGCGGGAAATTCACGATAACCTGGCCCAGACACTGGCTTTTCTCAAACTGACAACCGCGCAAATGCAGAATTATCTGGGCCAGGGGGATTATCCTCGCCTGAATCAGGCCATCAAGCAAAGCTACCAGGCTTTGAGTGAGGCGTATATTGACACGCGCAAATCGATCGAGGATCTGCGCCTGGCCCCCAGGGAAGGCCTTTTCAACTGGCTATCGCGTCTCAGCAAGGATTACGAGCGCGATTTTTCCATCCCGATCCAAATGGATGTCACGCAGGAAATGCCGGCCCTTAATCCCGAAATTGAAATTCAAATCATGCGCATCATTCAGGAGGCGCTCAATAACGTCCGCAAGCACGCCGATGCCAGGCATGTCGATATCAGAGCCCATTCTCAAAAAGAAGATCTGATTATCGAAATTCAGGATGACGGCTGCGGTTTTTCTCCCGCCGAAGTGCCCGAGATTTCCCGCTTTGGATTGCGCGGCATGCGCGAGCGCGCGGAAGCCGTTGGAGCCGATTTTCAGGTGCTCAGCCAGCCCGGCCAGGGGACGACGGTTCGATTGCAACTTCCCATTCCGCTCCAGGAGGTGATATCTTGAGCCCGGTTTGTCTGCGTCTGGTGGTGGTTGACGACCATGCCCTCTTCCGGCGGGGATTGGTGGGGTTGCTGGAGGATATGCCTGAATTTCAAGTCGTCGGTGAGGCGGGGGACGGGGTGGAGGCCCTGGATGTGATCGCGGCTCAAAAGCCAGACCTGGTCCTGCTGGACGTGAATATGCCCCGCATGGATGGGGTCGAGACGGTTCAGGCGCTGCGTGCCCGGAAAATCAATACCCGCGTTTTGATGCTGACGATCTCGAAAACGGAAGAAGATTTAATGGGCGCTATTCGCGCCGGCGCGGATGGTTATTTGTTGAAAAACATCGAACCGGATGACCTGCGCAAGGCGCTGTTGAAAACAGCCGAAGGGCAGGGCGTTCTTTCACCCGAGGTCACCGGCGCCGTGATGCGAGCCGTGGTTCGACCCAACCGGGAAGCGCAACCCTTGTTGAGCGAACGGGAAATGGAAGTGCTGCGCTGTCTGGCGGCCGGACAGACCACCCATCAAATCAGCCAGGGATTATTCATCTCGGAAAACACCGTCAAGACACATGTCCGTCACATTCTTGAGAAACTCGAAGCCGAGAATCGAATCGAGGCGGTTGGCAAAGCAATCAAAATGAGATTGATCCATCCCATGCAATAAAGCATTCCAAATATTTCTTTCTTGAAACGCCCGGCATGATCCATGCCGGGTTTTTGTTTTGGGTGAGGTGGGAATCACCCTTTTTGCGGTGAAGAATAACCCTAGTAGCCCGGTCGGGTGGATGGACCTGAAGGGCTTATTTTTGTAAATTAAGGATGCGTAGATCGGTTGAACCGCCTTGGGTGAGTTGTAATTCAAAGGGAAGATGAAAAATCCATCGTCAGGTGAGACGCGACGAATTCTGATCGCTTCCGCCAATCCTTTATATGGCAGAGGGTTGGAAAAGCTTCTTGCGAAACAGACTGGCGGGCAGCGGCTGGAAATTCGCATCACCACGGCGACCCAAACCACACTGGATCTGCTCGAGGAATGGAAACCCGACCTGGTCATCCTCGATTATGACGATCAGAGCATCGACCGGACTCGATTTCTAAACCAGTTCATCTCCGGAGAGCGTCCGATGCAGGTCATGCTGGTTTCTCTGACTGCCAGCGGCGCGGCCGTGGTCTATGACCGGCGCGCGCTGTCTCCGGATCAGGCGCAGGATTGGTTGCATATCCCGGCGGCTTCGGCCCCCCAGCCGACGAAAGCAGGCCCACGGAGGAGCGAGAATATGAAGCATTTTGTCATCGTGGCCGGGTTCGTGGCAGTTCTTACGGTGCTGGTTGACTTTACCCTGCGACGGGTTGGCCTGCTGCCCATCGAGGCCAGTACGCAGGCCGTCATCATCGACCGCCTGTTCAACGACCATTTTCTGATGATTTCATTTCTGTTCTCACTGATCACGGTGTTTCTGGTTTACAGCCTGATCGTCTTCCGGCAGCGTGGAAAAGAAAAGATCGCGGGCAAATTCTTCAAGAGTTCCAACAAGCTGGAAGTGGCATGGACGATCCTGCCGCTGGCAGCAGTGATTTATTTTTCCTATATCGGCTCTCTTTCACTGGCCGAGACACGTAAAGTCGATCCGCAGGCGCTTGAGGTCAAGGTGACCGGCCGCCAGTGGTCGTGGACTTTCGAATATCCAGAGTACGGCATTACCTCCGACACCCTGCAACTTCCGGTCGACCGGCAGGTTCTATTGAAATTGACCTCCCAGGACGTGATTCATTCCTTCTGGGTGCCTGAATTTCGGGTCAAGCAGGATTTACTGCCGGGTGAAAATCTGGTCAAGGAGTTGCGAATTACCCCGACCGTCATTGGCACCTACAAGGTCCGGTGCGCGGAATTGTGCGGGACGCTGCATGCCTATATGGAAAGCCCGGTGGTGGTGGTGAGCCAAGCCGATTTTCAGGCCTGGGTCGATGAACAGGTCAAGTTGTTGAACGCGGATCCGGTCACGCGCGGCAAGGAATTGGTCAAGCAGAACGGCTGCACCGCCTGCCATTCGGTGGACGGCAGCCGCCTGGTAGGGCCAACCTGGAAGGGCCTGTTTGACTCACAACGCGTTCTGACGGATGGGACAACCGTAACCGCTGATGAGGTGTATTTGAAGAATTCCATTCTGAAGCCGAATGTGCAGGTGGTCGAAGGTTATCCAGCCGGGGTGATGCCTCAGACGTATCTGGGGACCCTCTCGGATAAAGATATCGCCGACATCATCGCCTTCATCAAGACTCTCCAGTGAGTTCAGCCGAAAAAATGGAGTGAACCCATGAAAAAAGTTCTTTCGATCGGTCTGGTGCGAGGTGTGCTCGGGCAAATTCTCGGCACGGCGGCAGGCATTGGGTTAATGACCGCCATCCGCACAGCGATGGGATTGGGATGGAAGGCTGAACCAGCCGCGGTACTGGGCGCCTTCTTCGGGGTGTTTGGATTCCTGATTGCCGTCGGCGTGGTTACAGACTGGTGGAAATGGGCCAAAGGAGAGGAGACCAGCGAGGCGGAGGATTTTCAGGAGACGCCGGGAACACGCCGCTACTTCGGGGTATCCCTCGATCACAAAGTAATCGGCATCCAATATATCGTCACCAGCCTGATCCTGATGGCATTTGGCGGCTCGTTTGCGCTCGCCTTTCGGACCGAACTGGCCTCCTCCGGGATGCAATTCCTGACTTTCCAATTGTTCAACACCCTGGTTGGCATGCACGGCATGGTCCTGATCATCTCGATCCTGCTCGGCATCGCCGGGATGGCGAATTACCTGGTGCCGCTGCTGGTGGGAGCCAGGGACATGGCCTTCCCGCGGTTGAATGCTTTTGGCTTCTGGATCGCCGTGCCGGGTTCGCTGGTGCTGTTAAGCGCCATTCTCGTGGGCGGTTTCGACACCGGCTGGACCGGTTATCCACCCTTGAGCCTGCGCGCGCCGCTAGGCATGCAGATGTTCTTCGTCGGCGTATTCTTCAACGGGTGGTCGTCGATTTTGGGCGCCCTTAATTTGATTGCGACCATTCTGCGCAAGCGGGCCAAAGGCATGGGGATGTTCCGTATGCCCATTTTTGTCTGGGGCGTCCTGGCGACCTCGATCATCGCCATGACCGCCACCCAACTGATCGGGCTGTCCTTCCAGTTGGTGTTGTTCGAGCGCCTGTTGGGCATGCCCTTTTTCGATGCGAATAACGGGGGCAATCCCATTCTTTTCCAGCATTTATTCTGGTTCTATTCGCATCCGGCGGTATACGTCTTTGTACTGCCCGGGCTTGGAATTATCAGCGAATTGCTGCCCGTTTTCGTGCGCAAGCCGTTGTTTGGCTATAAGTGGGTGGCCATGTCCTCGCTGGGCATTGCCCTGACCGGTTTCCTTGTCTGGGGACACCACATGTTCACCGCCGGTATCGAAGACTACCTGCGCGTGCCCTTTATGTACAGCACGCTGCTGGTGGCCGTGCCGACCGGCGTCAAGTTCTTCAGTTGGATAGCAACATTGTGGCAGGGCCGCATCCGTTTCCCGGTGCCGATGTTGTTCGTACTGGGCGGTATCGTCGTCTTTCTGCTGGGCGGGTTGACCGGGCCGCCGAACGGCACGGTTTCCACGGACCTTCACCTGCACGATACCTACTTCGTGGTCGGCCATTTTCATGACACCATGTTTGGCGGGTATATCTTCCCGCTGTTTGCCGCCATCTATTACTGGTATCCCAAGGTGACCGGCCGGAAATTGAATGAGACGTTGGGAAAACTGCATTTTTACCTGATGACGCCCGCGTTCCTGGCCATGACTTTGGGTCAAATGCGCATCGGCATGCTGGGGATGCGCCGCCGGATTGCCGATTATGATCCGGCTCAGGGGTTTGGCCCAACCCAGATGGTCATCACCATCGCCGGTTTCCTGGTCACGCTCTCGGTGTTGTTCCTGTTTATCAATCTCATCCGCAGCGCCAGGCGCGGCGAAGCGGCGGTAGGCAACATCTGGGAATCGCGCTCTCCGGAATGGGCAATTTTGCCCTCGCCGGCGCCGGCGCACAACTACGAACGGGATTTTCAAGTCGTGGGCGATCCCTATGATTATGGCCTGGCGGATTCGCAATTCGTCGAACTCCTTCCGCAACCCTCCAGCGATGATTGAGACAAAAAGGTGGATGCATGAATAGCGGAAAAACCTCCCAAAAAGATCCGGCTCTCCGGCGCGGCGTGTTCGTGTTCCTGGCGTTGGCCGGGGTGACGGCGCTCGAATACATCCTGGCGCGAATGGGTGTGCCTTCAGCGGTCCTATGGATCCTGGCCATTTCGAAGGCCGGCCTGGTCATCGACTTTTTCATGCACATTTCCAGATTGTTTGGGACGGACGAAGGAGGGCATTGATGGAAAGCGCAGCTCATTCGCTGTCGGACGATCGACAAAAACTGGCAACCAACCGTCTCGGATTGTGGCTTTTCCTTCTTTCGGACACGTTCATGTTCGGCGGCCTGTTGGTTGCCCGTTTTTATTTGCTGGGCAGCCGGCGTCCCGAGTTGAACACCACCCTGGGCTTGATCGTTACCTCGGTGTTATTGATCAGCAGTTTCTTTATGAACCGGGCGGAAGTCTCCATATCCAACGGCGATCGAAAGGGATTTGTGGTTAGCACCTTCATCACCCTGCTGCTGGGACTCGTCTTCCTGGCCGGCGTGGTGGGCGTGGAATGGCGAACTGCCCCGTTCGGCCCGTCAGACGGCGCTGAGGGCGCGGTTTTCTACATGATGACGGGCATGCACGCCTTCCACGTGCTGACCGGTGTGTTGTTCCTGATGGTCATTCTCCGCAACGGCCTGAAAGGGCGTTACTCGCCCGAGCGGCACTGGGCGGTGGAAGCAGCCGCCAATTACTGGCACTATGTGGACGTGGTTTGGATCTTCTTCTACCCGGCGCTCTACCTGATCGGAACGCTATAGGAGAAAAAAGATGAAGCACAATCTGGCCTGGCTGGCAGCGTTTGCGCTGATTGGCATTGTCAGCGTGTGGAGCGTGGTATCCGCGCGGCCGTATACGCTGCGCGGATCGGAACTGAGTCCGGCCGGGCCTGCTCCTGAGATCGAATTGCCGCGAGCGGATGGCGGCAGCTATCAATTGAGCGCCCGCGCCGGCCGCCCGGTCATCATTTTCTTCGGCTACACCAGTTGTCCGGACGTTTGCCCGGCGACGATGGCGGTGTTCAAACAAGCGCGCGCGGATCTGGGCAGTTCAGCCGAAGGCGTGGATTTTCTGTTCATCACCGTCGATCCTCAGCGCGACACGGCTGAAAAAATGGCCGCATATCTGAAAGGTTTCGATGATGGAGTGATCGGGTTGACCGGCAACGAAAGCGAACTTTCCACCGTCTGGCAGGCCTATGGAGTCTACCGACAGATCGTACCGGGAAGCACACCGGAAACTTATTCGGTCGACCACACCAGCCGGATATACCTCATCGACAAGCAGGGCAATTTACGGGCGACCTATGCGTTTGGCACAACGGCAGAGGATATCGTGTCCGATCTCCGTTATCTGCTGCGGGAGAAATGACGTGACCCCTTTTGGCAGGGCAATCCTGTGGCGGACATTGATCTCAGTGGGGATCGCGCTGCTGTTGGGGGTGATCGTGTCGGAAGGCTCGTTTTACCTTCAGCGCACCCAACTGGATCGCAAACCGGACGAATTCGACCTGGTTGTACCGCCCGGCACGGCAGATCGCATTCAGGCCGGCCTGGCGGTGCCCAGCCTGCCCCAGGATATGACCTTCGTGGAGGGGGATGTCATTGTGGTGAAGAACGAAGATTCGGTCAGCCACCAGTTGGGCCCCATCTGGGTGCCAGCCGGATCCACCGGCCGATTGGTGTTGGAAAAACCCAACACGTATACCTTATCCTGCTCATTCCAACCCAGTCAGCGCCTTGGATTGGAGGTGCGCCCGCGTTTGACGGCCGGAATCCGTTTTCAGGGATTGCTGGCAGTGGCCGCGCCAACCAGCGTGCTGGTCTGGTTGTATCTGATCGTGATTTCACCGCTGCCTTCCGCCGCCGCAGAGGAGGGACAGCGGAAGTGAAACCGGTTGGTTTCTGGTCCGTGCGTTGGATACTGACCACTCTGCTCGCCATCGCAGGCGTAGGGGTTCTGATTCGCCTGGGCATCTGGCAGTTGGACCGCCTGGCGCAGCGGCGCGTTTTCAATGAACGGGTCACGGCGCAGCTTCAGGCCAGTGAACTGGATTTGACTCAAAACGTCGACCTGGGCAGGCAGCTCTATGATATGGAATACCGCAGCGTTGTCGTGCGCGGAGAATATGATTTCAGCCAGGAGGTTCTGCTGCGCAACCAGGATTACGGCGGGCAGCTCGGTTTTCACGTTCTGACCCCTCTGCGTATAGCCAATTCAGATCAATCCGTGCTGGTGGATCGAGGCTGGATTCCCTTCGATCAAGCTGCCCCTGAACTGCGCGCCCAATTCCAGGAGCCGGGCCAGGTGGTCGTGAGGGGCGTCATTCGCCGACCGCAGACCCACCCGGATTTCGGCGGCGTCCCCGACCCAACCCTGGCGCCCGGAGAGACCCGCCTGGATGCCTGGAACATCGTCAATCTGGACAGAATCCGGCTGCAGGTTGCCGAACCCCTTCTACCCGTTTACATCGTGCAGGGGCCGGATCCTTCCTGGAGCGGGGTGCCCGTTCGGCAAATGGTGATGCCCGAGATCAGCGAAGGGCCGCATATGGGGTATGCAATGCAATGGTTCACCTTCGCGGCGACGCTCGGGCTGGGTTATCCCTTCTTCGTACGTAAACAATTAATGCGGTCCACGAAACTGGCCGAGAATCGGGTCGCAGGAAATGAATCGATCTAAACCGGGGAGTTTATTATGGACCACTATCCATTGGTAACCGGGAAAAGAGACGTCGCCCGCAGCCGGTATTGGATTCTGTCGGCGGCCATTCTGCTATTCCTGGCGATCATCGTTGGAAATATCAATCGGGTCAGCAGCTCAGCTGCGGCCTGTCCGGATTGGCCGACCTGTTTTGGCCAGTTAACCTTCCCGTCCAATCTGGGCGGGCAAATCGCGGTGCTGCATCGCCTCCTCTCGGCGGCTGGGCTGCTGGCAACCGGATTGGCCTGGGGACTGACCCGGGCCTGGCATGCGGATCAAACCCGGTTGACCCGGCTCCTGGCAGCATCCGTTATCCTGCTGCTGGTACAAACCGTGCTCGGAGCGGGTGTGACCCTCGGAGAGGCGACTCCGGCGCTCGGCGGGCTGCACTTGATGCTGGCCCTGCTGGCCTTCTCACTCACGCTGGTCGGACTGCTGGCGGCATTCCGCCTGCCTTCAAATATGGATACCCGACCCGCACGGACGATCGCGCCGTTCAGCTGGTTGGCACTGGCGACGACGGCGGTGATCTTTGCCCTGCTGGTAAGCGGCGCGCTGCTCAGCGCTGGCGGAATCGGTTCGGCGTGCGGCGGTTGGCCTCTGTGTTCCGGCGGGCTGCCGGTCACGGGCGCCGGATGGTTGGCAATGGGGCACCGTCTGATCACCCTGGCGGCCGGTATTCTCATCACGATCCAGTTTTTTAAAGCCTGGCGCGGGCAGCGCAGTCAGCCCGTGGAACTCAACGCGGCGACCGGGGTCATGATTCTATTGCTCGGCCAGGTGCTGGTCGGGGCGTTGAAGGTCACCCGCGGGTTTCCGGCAGACCTGATTGGTTTGCATGCGGCCAGCGCGGCGGGATTGTTGGGCGTACAGGTCGTCCTGACGGCCGCGGCTGTCTTTTCAGAGCGGTCGATGGCAGACGCGCAGGCAGAGGTGGCTCTTCCCTTGGCCGCTTTCAGAACCCGGGCGTGGGATTTCTTCCTGCTGAACAAACCCATCATTGTGGCCTTGCTGCTCGTCACAACCTACGCGGGTATGGTGGTGGGACGTAAAGCGGTTCCGGGACTGGCGTTGACGGCATGGACGATGCTTGGCGGCGCGCTGGCAGCCGGCGGTTCGAGCGCCCTGAACCAATATATCGACCGCGAGCTGGATAAGAAAATGCAGCGCACGGCCAAACGTCCACTGCCAGCCGGCCGCCTGCTGCCTGCCGAAGGCCTGGCCTATGGCCTGGGCGCCTGCCTGCTTTCCTTTTTTCTGTTGGCTGGTTTTGTGAACCTTCTGGCTGCACTGCTTTCACTGACCGGAATGATCTATTACGTGCTGATCTACAGCATCTGGCTCAAACACGCCACGGTTCAAAACATCGTCATCGGCGGTGGGGCCGGCGCGATCCCACCCCTGGTGGGCTGGGCGGCAGCGACCGGCGGACTGAACGTGCCGTCCTTTTTCCTGTTCGCCCTGGTCTTCCTGTGGACCCCGGCGCATTTCTGGGCGTTGGCGCTGGTTCGCCAGAAAGATTACGCCCGCGGTGGGGTCCCGATGCTGCCGGTGGTGCGCGGCGAGCATGAGACGCGCAGGCAGATCTTCATTTACACGCTCGAACTGGTCGGCCTGACCTTGTTGATGCCGCTTTTTAAAATCACCGGAAGTGTATTCTTGATATCGGCGGGAGTCCTGGGATTGTGGCTGCTGCACGCGGCCTATCGTGTCCTTCGTTCTGGCGGGAACAAGAACGCACATCTGATGTACCGTTATTCGAGCATGTATCTGGCCTTTATCTTCCTGGCCATGATGATTGACGCGCTGTTCAGCCGGATTTAACAGAAAGGCAACCGCCGGTGGATGTGCGGTTGCCTGTCGATTGGCGTTTAAGAATCTGCTACTGCAAACGGAGCAGGGTCTTGCCCTGGCTCCATAACTCTTCGATGCGGTAATAATCGCGCTGTTGTTGCGTCAGCAGGTGGACCACGGTATCCCCGATGTCGACGACGATCCAGCCGGTTTGCGAGGAGCCCTCGATCTTGCTATTGATATCGTATTGCTGATCAATGCCTTCTGAAACTGCCTTGGCCAGTGCATCCAGCATGCGGTCGCTGGTGCCGGTAACGAAGACGAAATAATCGGTAAAACTGGAGAACTCGTGAACATCCACCAGGACAATATTTTCGCCCTTCTTATCCTCCAGGATATCCACGACGGAACGAGCAACTTCGATTGTGTTCAGATTTCACCTCATATGCCGGAATCGGTATGAATTTTGCCAATTCTAGCATAAAAAGCCGGCCGATGGCAACCTGGGGATCCCGGGATCCGCCTGGCGTTCGTGGTTGTCCTCATTCCTTCAGCGAAGCGACCAGAATGGGGGTGTACACCGCACCGCCAGGCTGCAAATCACTTCGAAAGAGGACGACAGTTTTTACATGTACGCTGACCGAAAGATTGACTTTACTCCCGGCCAGCAGGTCGCCTACCTGACGAATTTCCTCGGGGGTCGCATTGTGGGCCAGACGGCCCAGGGTGAGATGGGGCGAAAAGGGGCGATCCTCAGTAGCATAGCCCAGACGCTGAGTTTCGGTATCGATCGCGCGCTGAAGATTGAACAGCAGTGGGGGTGTTTCGACGCCCACCCAGATGACATGCGGCCGCCGGAGGGACGGGAAGGCGCCCAGGCCTTCGATTTTCAGATCAAACGGATGAACCCGACTGGCCTCGACGGCAACGATCTTCTTCAGGATTTCCAGATTGGTCGGCGAGGTATCTCCCAGGAATTTTAACGTGATGTGGATATTATTCTCCGGCACCCAACGGACCACATTGGCCGCCAGCGGTTTGAACTGTCGGATGACATCCCCCAGTTGATGTTGAACTTCGGCATTCAGGTCAATGGCAATGAAAGAACGAATAGCTGTCATGATTTCCCCTGCTGATACGGCTGGCGTTTGGATTTTTCTGCGGAAATGGTCTGGTGTGGTTCCAGGAATTTGTTCCGTCAGGCGCGCAATACGCAACGATCGAACAAAGGACAATCCGAACCTTTTTCTCAGCGCACCCCATTCGTTTTAGTAAATGGATTAGAACAAAAATTAAACCCCCGGAACAAGAATCAGTATACAACACGAAGGAGGCATGTCAAGCAAAACTTGCAGGCATCTTCGGTCCCGGGGGTACTTTTCATTTGGTTTGAAATGTGGTATAAGGGAATTGCCCTGCTGTGCTCGTGCTGCGGCAAGACCGGTTTTGAGCCAACACTTTTTAAATGGGATCCATGATCACGGTTGTGATGCGTTAGGCTTCGGCCAAGGCAGATCCCCCGTGGAGGTTCCCGGCCTGCGTTAGCAGGTTCAAAACTATGCAGCACACGACACGGCGGGGTCTTTGTTATTAAAAACTGGCGATGGCAACAATTCTGATTTCTATTGTGAGTTAAGTCACACATCTATTTTCCCGGATCGTTTACTATTTTTTAAGCCTATTTCATTGAAATTCTTGAGGGTGCCATGCGACTTCCTCTGGTGGTTGGAATCCTGGCATGGGTTGTGGTGTTGGGCGCTGTGTTTAAGGCATAGCCAACTCTACATTGACAGCCATCCTCAATATTAGTAAACTTTTATAGAGTCACCCTTAAGGAGGCAACCAATGATTGTGTACCGGTTGGTGATGCGATCTGGGCCAAACGCCGGGCAGGTATATTCTCTTGAGAAAAATGAGGTTTTTATCGGACGTGACCTGGCAAATGATATCATTGTCAACGATCCAGAAGTTTCGCGCCGCCATTTACGCTTATTCTTGCAGGGCAATCAATATTGCGCTGAGGATCTGGGTTCGACGAATGGATCCTTTGTCAATGGCCAGCGTCTGGCCGGACCGTTCAATCTTCAATCGGGTGAATTCCTGACCCTGGGGGAAAGGATTAATTTCGCCTACGAAGTCGTGGACACCGACGCGACGGTGGTATCGCTGGCGGCGCAGCCCCGCCAGGAACAGCCGCCTGTCGCCCCGGCCGCGCATATTCCGCCCCCACCTCCGCCGTTTTCGACGCCGGAGTACCAGCCGGCGCAACCCGCCAATGTGTACGAACCCGTCCTCCCACCCGATCAGGGTTCGTGGCTGGACCAGGCAGAATCGGGCAATCCGAATCTCTACCAACAACAAGCTCCTATCCCGGAGAGCGGAGATTATTCCGGCCAAATTCCGCAGCAACCGGCCGCGCCGGCGCCTTCCCTGTTCAAACGGAAGCTGCCCAATTGGGCTTTGATCACCATCATCGTGGTGGCTGCCTTGGTTTTTCTGTGTTTGATCTTTGTTGTGGTCGACGCGTTGAACCTGTACTGCAGCGTGTTTCCGAAATTGGTGAACGTTTTTGTGCCAGGATATTGCCGCTAGGAATTCGAAACGGGCAGATTTCCTGCCCGTTTCTGATAAATTATCGATAGAACGGTGTTATTGTATGGATGCATTCCGAGTCTTAATCGAGGGTGGATGATGAGCATTCCCGAACCGCAGAAACAGATATCCGAAAGTTCTTCGCCGCATTGGAACGGTACGACGAAGCTGATCATTTCATTGGTGTTGTTATTGATTGTGGTAGGCCTGGTTACCCGTTTCCGTGCATTTATCAGCCCTCTTCTGATCGCGGTGATCATTGCTTATTTGATCCATCCTCTCGCTGATCTTATCAGCAAGGGATTGCACGCCCCCTGGAGGCTTTCGGTCACCTTGCTTTATTTGATCATCATCATCCTTTTCCTGGGCGCGATTACCCTGGGCGGGATAGCCCTGGTCGAGCAGGTGCAGAACCTGATCGTCTTTATTCAAAAGCAGGTGGCCAATTTACCCAAATTAATCGATGACCTGTCTCACCAGGCCATCCTGATTGGCCCGTTTACCTTCGATCTTTCCCAATTGGATACTGCTTCGATTGGCCAACAGGTTCTGGGGTGGGTGGAGCCCATCTTGACCAAACTGGGCGGCCTGGTTGGCGCCATCGCCACCGGGGCTGTGTCCACCGTCGGCTGGGTCCTGTTTGCCTTATTGGTGTCTTATTTCGTTGTGGCCGACAGCGGCGGCATGAAAAATGGCATGATCCACCTGGAGATCCCGGGTTACCACGAAGATACGCGGATCATGGGAAGAGAATTGAACCGCATCTGGAAGGCCTTTCTGCGCAACCAGATGATCATCTTCCTGCTCACCGTGGCGATCTATAACATTCTTCTGGGTGCCCTGGGAGTCAATTACTCCTTTGGGTTGGCATTGGTGGCCGGGCTGGCGCGATTCGTGCCGTATGTCGGGCCTTTCGTCGCCTGGGTGACCTATGGAACGGTCAGCTTCTTACAGGGAACCACGATTTTTGGCTTGCAGCCCTTTGCCTATGCTCTGCTGGTGGTCGGGGTCGCCTGGTTGACGGATATCATCATGGACAATTTCGTCGTGCCGCGCATGACCGGCGACGCCCTGAACATTCATCCGGCCGCGGTGATGATTTTTGCCCTGATTGCCGCCAATCTGTTCGGGATCGTTGGCCTCCTGCTGGCGGCTCCTGTGCTGGCCACCTTCATGTTGATCCTGAACTACGCGATCCGCAAGCTGTTCGACATGGATCCCTGGGAAGGACTGAGGACCCGATCGCGGGCTCCCAATCTGCCGATCCAGCCCTTCCTGAGGAAGATCGATCGTTTCTTCCGGCGGTTCAAGAAGAACAGCGCGTGAATGTCGAAAGGTCTTCAAAGGGGTTTCTCCCCGATCCACGGTAAGTATGAGATAATAAGACCAAGCTTACGAAAAGGAGAATTCAAATGAGCAACCCGGCTGAACCCAAGACCGATACAATCGCCGAAACCGACAATTATTTGGCGTGGAAAGCGGATGAACCCGATGGCGAAACAACCTATCACCTGGAACTCAATAACGTGACCATGCACTTCTTTACTGAAGAATGGGTGGAGTTCCTCGAGCTGGCCCGCGCCCTCGTCAAAGAAGCCGACCGCCGCTAGATTGACCTCTTGCAGGATGGAATCAAAAATCGGGAACGACGTCAGTCGTTCCCGATTTTACTTATTGCGCGCGAATTTCTACAATCCTGTGATCACCTGCGTTCCACGAACGCATCCCGAATCATGCTTTCGTCGAAAAAAACGGTGCGCTCGTCGACCGCGAACTGATAGATGGCGGCTGTATAGATGCCGTTCAGCGCCGATTGCACCAGTCCGATGAGGATGAACAGCAGAACCAGGATCACCACCAGGGCAACCACCCCCATGATGAGCTTTGCGGTGATCAACAAATAGAAGATTGGCAGGCTGATCAGGATCAAACCGAAAATGATCAGGCCGAAAATGACGCCCACTCCAAAATTACCGATGATCTGCTCACCCCAGGTCTTCTTGAGCAGCGCTACGCTGCGCTGGATCGCCTGGATGGGACCGATTCCTTCGACAGCCAGGATGGGCACCACCAGAAATGTTGCGACATTCCAGGCGAAGCCAATCAGGGAGATTAGAATTCTTCCCAGTCCGCGGCTGCGTTCTGAAACCATCCGCAGCAGCATCCCCACCGTGGCGGCGATGACCGAATAGCCCAGGATGGGGCCGAAATGGCTGAATGCGATGCGAAAACCGTCACCGACGGTCGGATCGCCGCCCTTCAAGCGGATGGTGGCTGCTCCAACCAGGGCGGTATTGGCAAAGAAAATGACGAAATATTGCACGATGTAGAACAGGAACAGCACCAGGTAGTAGATGGCGGGAAACCGGTTCTGTGAAACCGAGGACAACCCGCCGCTCAGTAGGAGCGGCACGGCAAAAGTGAGGGTGACGATCAGCGTCGCAATGGAAGAAAGGATGGGAAACACCAGCAGCTCTTTATCGGCTGCAAGGACGCGCGCGCTCGCCTTGATGAGCGCCCAACTTCTGGAAAAGCGGTTCATGGTTACCTCCCTGTGAAGAGTTTGCAGATTCAGGAATTCTCTTTCAATTGCCCGGTTGGTTTATCTTTCCCAAGTTCCTGTGAACGTTCATAAGCTGCCCAGATGGCGCGTGAAATGGCTGTGCGGAATCCGGCTTTTTCGAGATAATAGATAGCCTCGGCCGAAGTCCCGCCGGGTGACGTGACCTCGTTACGCAACGCCGCCGGGTGAGCTTTCTTGCGGCGATAATAATCGACCGATCCGCTGACGGTTTGCAGGACGAGTTGCTCGGCAATGCGGCGTGGAAAACCCAGGTGAACGCCGGCGTCGATCAACGCTTCCAGAAATAGGAAAACGTAGGCCGGACCGGTGCCGGATAGGGCGGTGGCCATATCCAGGTAATTTTCTTCTTCGACGAAAATTTCCTGCCCGAGCGCGCCCAGGATCTGGCGAACGGTCTTTTTTTGTTCTTCATTGACGCTGGGGGATGGCACCCAAACGGTGATGCCCTCGCCGATCTGCCCCGGGGTGTTGGGCATCGAACGGACGATACAGGAATGGCCGAGTTGAGTGGCGATTTTCTCGATGGACGCGCCAGCGACGATGGAGATGATGAGCGCATCCGGCTGAATATGCCCGCGCAGGTTTTCCAGCACACGGTCCAGCCGCTGCGGTTTTACGGACAGGATCACCACATCCGCCTGTTCGGCGGCGGCGCGGTTGTCGGTAAACGGACGGATGCCGTACCGATCGCGGAGTTCTTCACCGCGGTCGACGCGCGGGCCGGCCGCCAGGATGTGGTCGGCCGGGGTCAACCCATCCCGGATCAAGCCGCTTAAGATCGCTTCACCCATAATTCCGTGGCCGATCAAAGCAATGGTAGGTTGAGTTGTGTCCATAAATTAATTTCACCCTTACCTGGATTTCGGATTCGAATTTGCGCTCCAACGGGCGTAAATTGCGGTGGAAAGAATACGTCCGGCGCTTTTTTCCTGCAGGGCTACTTCACCGGCGGTCACCTGGCCGTTCAAGTGATTGGTGATTTCCTGTAAAGCATAATGCAGGGTGACGCTGGACGCTTTTACAGCATACGCGGTCATCACGATGAACTGCGGTTCTTCACTGAGAATGTCCCGACAGGCGGCCAACAAATTGGGGAGCAGCTTGTAAAATTCCCACACCTCTCCCTTGGGGCCGCGGCCGAACTTCGGCGGGTCGAGGATCAAACCGTCGTATTTTGAATTGCGGCGCGCTTCGCGCTCGACGAACTTGAGCGCGTCGTCGATGATCCAGCGAATGCTGGTTTCAGAGATGCCGGAGGTTTGTTGGTTTTCGCGTGCCCAGGTCACCACTTTACGCGAGGCATCCAGGTGGGTTACGAAGGCGCCGGCGCGCGCGGCTGCCAGGCTGGCCAGGCCGGTATACCCAAACAGGTTCAACACTTTCAGCGGCCGGTCGGCGGCTTTGATCTGCTGTTCCGTCCAGTCCCACTGGCAGGCCTGCTCGGGAAAAACACCCAGGTGGCGGGATGCAGTGGTCTGGACCCAGAACTTCAATCCTTTATAACCCATCTGCCAGCGATCCGGCAGCGGCTTCAGCGCTTCCCAGTGCCCCCCGTTCTCTTCGGGAGATGGAATGAAGCGCGCGTGTATATCTCTCCACTGTTTTTCAGGCAGAGCGGGTTTCCAAACGGCCTCGGGCTCGGGACGCAGCAAACGGTAAGCGCCGTAGCGTTCCAGTTTCTGGCCGTAACCGCTATCCAGTAATTCATAATCCTGCCAATCCGGAGCCGTCAGAATCGTCAACGTGGGGATTATCGATGAAGTCATTTACATCCCTTGCCAGCCAAGTATGATTTGAGTATACCAGTTTTGAGTTCCAGGGAATATGATGGATGAAAGTATAATCTAACCACATTTATTTTTCTGAGGGTACTATGGATCCGCGTTTTGATATTTTGCCCGACCGTAAGAATACCAACAGTGTCAAATGGAGCGTTTATAAACCGGACGTGCTTCCCATGTGGGTTGCCGATATGGATTTTCGCTCACCGGAAGCAGTGCTTCGCGCGTTGCAAAAAGAAGTGGATCTGGGGGTCTTCGGTTACCCGGATGGCAGCGATGAGCTCAAGGATGTTATCGTAAAGCGCATGGCGGAGCTCTACCATTGGGTGATCCGCCCCGAAGATGTTGTGTTGATTTCCGGGGTTGTCACCGGCCTGAATATGGTGGCTCATCTGTTCTCGAAAGTCGGCGGCGAAGCCCTGGTGCAAATCCCTATTTATCCGCCGTTCCTGAGCGCGCCGGGAAACGCCGGCCTGAGCCGCGTGGACGTCGAAATGATCCACCAGCCGGATGGCAGCTATGATATCGATTTCGAGGCATTCGAAGCCGCGATCACGGATCGGACGCGCGTGTTCATGCTGTGCAATCCCCACAATCCGGTCGGTAGAGTCTACCGCAGAGACGAACTTGAACGATTGGCCGAGATTTGCCTGCGTCATAATATTCTGATCTGTTCAGATGAAATCCATTGCGATTTGATCTTTTCAGGCTACCACCATGTCCCAATCGCCACATTGCAGCCGGAAATCGCGCATAACACCATCACCCTGATGGCGCCGAGCAAGACCTACAATATTCCGGGCCTGGAATGCTCCTTCGCTGTCATTCCCAACCCCGAACTCCGCGAACGTTTCGAGAAAGCTGGAGAGGGCATGAACAGTTGGGTCAACCTGATGGGGCTGGTGGCGGGAAAAGCGGCCTATCAGGATGGCCAGGACTGGTTGAGCGATCTGATGAAGTACCTGGAAGGAAACCGGGATTTTCTTTTTGATTTCGTCAACCAGCACCTGTCAGGCGTAAGAATGGCAAAGCCGGAGGGCACTTACCTGGGGTGGCTGGACTGTAATGATGCCGGCATCCAGGGGAGCCCGTATGAATTTTTCCTGCAAAACGCGAAAGTGGCGTTGAATGATGGGAAAGCATTCGGCAGGGGCGCTGAAGGATTTGTGCGCTTGAATTTTGGCTGCCCGCGGTCGATGCTCGAGGATGCTCTGCAGCGAATGAAACAGGCTTTGGAGCAGTTGAAGCAACCGGTCCAATCCTGAGGTTATGGCAGCCCTTCATCCGATCGATCCGACCCGGAGGAGAAGAAAATACGGCTGTTGGCTGTTTGTGGCTGCCGCGCCGGTTCTGGCGTTCATCCTGCTGTGGGCGCTGGGTGGTTTTTTGGTCGTTGGTGATCGGCTCCGGCAGTCGGATGCGGTTGTGTTGTTGAGCGGCGGCGATGATGCCCGCCTGGGAGAGGCCGTGCGTATCTACCAGGCCGGTCTGGCGCAGCATTTGTTGATCACCGAAACCGGGACGATCCCGAAAGGGGGCGGTCCGCGCGCAAGCACGCTGCTTCAGCGCCAGGCGGTGACAGAGGGGGTTGCGGCGGGTGACATCTGGACGACCCTGGGCAAATCATCCAGCACGCGAGATGAAGCGGCCGCCGTGCGCGAATTTTGCGAGCGCGAAGGGTTGGATTCGATCGTCGTCGTTACCGACCCGTATCACACGCGCCGCACGCAATGGATCTTTCAGACTGTCTTTTCTGGCAGCAGTACGCGGGTTTCGATTCGCCCGGTCCGCGATCATTGGTACCGGTCCATGACCTGGTTCTTCCATCCACGGGGCTGGCAGGTTACCTTGAGCGAATATGCCAAGCTGGCCGCGATGATGTTTGGAATTCAGGGCGATTAAATACAATCCCCCGCCGGATGGCGGGGGATTGAAATGTGCGTGTGAGCGGAACTACTCTTCTACGGGAGTTACGTTCGCAGCCTGCAGGCCCTTGGGACCCTTCTCGACAGAGAATTCGACCTTCTGGCCTTCTTTTAATTGGCGATAGCCCTGCATTTCGATAGCGGAGAAGTGAACGAAAACATCCTCGCCGTCTTCGCGGCCAATGAAACCATAACCCTTAGCGGGGTTGAACCACTTAACGGTCCCAACGAAACGTTCTGACATGCTTGCTTTACTCCATCTAAATATTGTTTGAGAAAAAATTAGACGCCCGTTCGCCCAAAGTTTAAAATAGAGCGAGATTCAGTGGGGGCAATCCGATGCGTCTTTCCAACAGGCTGAAGGTTATCATGATTTAAATTGGCTGTCAAGATGGTCTATTTCGTTGTTAACGGATGTGCAAATTCGTTTTCCTGCGCATAGCCAAATTGAATCAAAGGAAGCAGGAAACCAATTCAAAGGCGGCTTTATAATAACCGTATGCGCCAAATTCGATTCGTAGGCTTGATGATCCTATTTCTCCTGTTTCTATCGGGGCTGACAACATCGACTCCTCGATCCTGGCAGGCGGAAGCCACCCGGTTACTGGGGCAGGCGAATCTGGCGCAATTCCAAAACCAACCCGAAGAAGCCATCCAGGCTTTGCGGCAATTGCTCGAGCTTCAGCCCTGGCGCACGGATCTGTATGAAGGAATCGGCAAACTTCAAATCGAAACCGGAAATCGCGACGCAGCCATATCCGCCTACCAGGAAGCCTACCATGCAAAAGCGCTCGATTCAGAGGGCGTCCTCCGGCTGGCGCAGCTTCAAAGCGAAACTGGCAATTCGTCTCAGGCGCGTGATTTGGTGGGCGAGTTATTGACCTCAAAAGAGCTCGATGATGCGACCTTTTCCCAGGTCGTGGTTCTACTGAAAAAAATAGCCGATCCGGAAGAGATTCTGGCGCGAATGGACGCCTGGTTGGAGAAAGATCCGACCAACGCCCGCGCGCTTTACATCAAGGGCGTTTACCTGGCGCCGATAAATTCCGCGCAGGCCGTGATCGCGTTGGAACAGGCCGGCCGGAAAGACGAGCGCGTTCAGGCATCCGCCGCTCGATTGCTCGAAAGCCTCGACGCGGCCGCGCAAAAGGAAACGACCGGCCTGGCAGAATTGGAAATCGGGCAGGGCCTGGTTGAAATGGGAGAGTGGCAGGCTGCAGAAATGGCATTCCAGAAGGCAGTCGATGCGCAACCCGACATGGCGGACGCCTGGGCATTTTTGGCGGAAGCAAAACAGAATCAGGGAAAATCGGCCGAAATGGAGATCGAACACGCTTTGGCTCTGGCGCCGGGTTCGAATACCGTGCAGGCGCTGGCGGCGTTTTATTACCGGCGGCTTGGAAAGCCCGAAATCGCCTTGATTTATCTGCACGCGGCGGCCGCTCAGGAACCCGATTCTACCTACTGGCAGGTCGAGCTGGGCAAGACGCTCTGCGAACTCAATGATTATCAGGATGCCCTGCCGTATTTTGACAGGGCCACCGAACTCGAACCGAAGAACGCCCAGAACTGGGTGGAATTGGCCCGCTTCAGCCTGAATTACGGCATCGAACCCGCCAGGCTTGGATTGCCCGCCGCGCGCCAGGCAGTCCTGCTGGCGCCGAAAGACCCTCAGGCCCTGGATATTTTGGGGGCTTTATTCTTAACACAAAATGATCTGGCCAGCGCGGAACGTTTCTTGCAACAATCCCTCCAGCAGGACGCCGATAACTCGGAAGCGCAATTGCATCTTGGACAGGTGTACCTCGCATCCGGAAATTTGGAAGCTGCCCGGCCTTATCTGGATGAGGCGCTGCGTTCATCCCCTGAAACCGCAGTGGGCAGGTTGGCCGAACGGCTTATCCGGCAATATTATCCGCTTCAATAATCGAATGCAGGAGGGTAGTGCATGCGGCGGTTGGCAGGTACGATCCTGACGGTACTCATTTTGATCATTTTCCTGACGGGCTGTTCGTTTAATGACGTTGTGGAACAGATCTTTGGCGGCCAGAAATCCGATAACGTTCTGATGGTCGATAACTTCACCGATCCAATGAGCGGTTGGAAGGTTTGGGTGGGCGAGGATGGATCCTCCATCGATTATACGGATGGAGCCTTGCGCATCTTCGTAAATAAATCACAGTTCGATTACTGGTCGGTAGCCGGTAAGAACTACGATAACGTGCATCTCGAGTCGGATATCAAAAAGGGAGCTGGCCCGGACGATAACGATTACGGTTTAATTTGCCGCTACCAGGACGAGAATAATTTCTACGCCTTCGTGATCAGTTCGGATGGATACGCCGGCATCATCAAGGTGAAAAACGGGGAATATCAGGTCCTCAGTGGGGATATGCTTCAATATTCCGAAGCGATTCACCGCGGCAGCGATAAGAACCGCTTGCAGGCGATTTGCAACGGTTCCATTTTGACTTTTTCTGTCAACGGAATCAAGCTGTTCGAAGTGACGGATGAAGATTTCACCTCCGGCGACGTGGGCGTAATCGCCGGGGCTTATGATACCGCTGGCGTTGAAGTGTTCTTCGATAATTTTGCAGCGCTGAAACCGTAATCGATTTTCATTCGACCGCATAAACGGGTAAAATAGCGGGGTATGAAAGTCTACCTCGATACGATTGGATGTCGCCTTAACCAAAGCGAGATCGAACAGTTCGCCCGCCAATTCCGGTCCGCCGGGCATGAAATTGTCGATTCGGCGGGCAAGGCGGATGTTGTGGTGGTGAATACCTGCACCGTGACCTCGCAGGCCGCATCCGATTCTCGCCAGAAGATTCGCCAGGCCGCGCGCGCCGGGAAGGCAGAAATTCTGGTCACCGGCTGCTGGTCGACCCTCGAACCGCAGGCGGCGCTGGCGCTGCCAGGCGTCCGCCGGCTGGTACCCAACGATGACAAAGACCACCTGGTGTCTGGCTATTTGAATTTGCCCGAAGAGCGTTTCGATCTCGAACCGCTGGCACGCGAACCCTTGCCCGGACTGCACCTGCGCACGCGGGCTTTCCTTAAAGTACAGGATGGCTGTGATAATCACTGCACGTACTGCATCACGCGCATCGCCCGCGGCGCGGGCCGCAGCGTGCCGGTTTCGCAGGTCATCGCTGAAGTCCAGGCGGCCCAGGAAGGCGGCGTCAATGAAGTGGTGCTTTCCGGGGTGCATCTGGGCTCGTGGGGAAGCGATTTTCCGAAACCGGTGCATCTTTATCACTTGATCGAAGCGATTTTAAAGGAAACCGATGTTCCACGGCTGCGCCTGTCCTCGCTGGAACCCTGGGATTTACACGAAGAATTCTTCGGCCTGTGGGAGAATCCCCGCATGTGCCGGCATTTGCACTTACCCCTCCAGTCCGGATCGGCCGCCACTTTGCAGCGCATGGCGCGCAAGACGACCCCCGAAAGTTTCAGCCGTCTGGTCGAATTGGCGCGCAGGGCCGCCCCGGAAATGGCGATCACGACCGATTTAATCGCCGGATTTCCTGGTGAGACCGGACCGGAGTTCGAAGAAGGGCTGCGCTTTGTCGAGCAGATGCAGTTCGCCGGCGGGCACGTCTTTGCCTATTCGGAACGCCCCGGAACGCCGGCTGTACGTTTACCCAACGCCGTGCCATATGCGGAACGCAGGGAACGCGGCGCCAGGCTGCGGGAGGCCATTGCCCGCAGCAATCTGGCATTCCGCAAGAACCAACTGGGGAAAGAAGTGACCGTCCTGTGGGAATCGACCGATTCGACCGGACCACAGGGGTGGCGGCTGCACGGGCTGACTGACCATTACCTCAAGGTCAGGGCCTATTCGCCGGAACGCCTTTGGAACCGGTTTGATCGCGTTCGCCTGACGGAATTGACCGAAGACGGTCTGTTGGGAGTCATCCAGGAGTAAGGTCCATGCGCGCGATGCAATTGAACGCCTCGGGTCCGGCAGAGAGCCTGCCCCTACGACTGCAGGAGGTCGAAATCCCTGAACCGGGTGAAAACCAGGTTCTGATTCAGGTGCGCTGTTGCGGCGTCTGCCATACCGATTTGCACCTGGTGGAAGGCGAACTGATCCCGCCGCAGTATCCGCTCACTCCGGGCCATCAGGTGGTCGGACTCGTGGTCAAGGCCGGCGCGGGCGTCGAAAAATCGTTCCTGGGCCAGCGCGTGGGAGTCTACTGGCTGCATTCAGCTTGCGGGCATTGTGAATGCTGCCGGCGCGGATTGGAAAACTTATGTCCAACGGCCCTGTTTACCGGCTATCAAGTCCCGGGTGGATATGCTGATTTCCTGTTGGCCGACGCGCGGTTTATGGTGCCCATCCCGGACAATATGATCGACGAACAGGCGGCTCCGCTGCTATGCGCCGGTATCATCGGATATCGAGCGTTGAAATTGAGTGACCTGAAACCCGGAGAGCGGCTTGGACTGTTTGGGTTTGGGGCCAGCGCGCACCTGGCTCTGCAGGTGGCCCGGCACTGGAAATGTGAAGTGAGCGTTTTCACACGTTCAAAGGCTCACCAGCAGCACGCATTGGAACTTGGGGCAGGTTGGGTTGGTACCGCCGAACAGACCCCACCCAATCTACTGGATCGGGCCATCCTTTTCGCGCCGGCCGGAGAACTGGTTCCGCAGGCATTGAGGGCCGTGCGCCCGGGCGGAACGGTCGCCATCAACGCGGTCCATATGAGCCCCATTCCGGCGCTGCCCTACGCATTGATCTATGGAGAACGCACCCTGCGTTCGGTGGCCAATGTCACCCGCTAGGATGCCGCCGAATTCATGACCCTGGCGCAGGCGATTGACATTCACTCAACAGTGCAGAACTACGATCTGGCGGATGCGAACCGGGCCCTGATCGATTTGAAACACAGCCGGTTCAACGGCGAAGCGGTGTTACGAATTTCGTAGATAAGAAAAGCAGAGCCAAAGCTCTGCTTGGTGTTCAAGACGGCTACCCTAATCCAGTTTCAAATGATGGATGGTGTTTTTCAATACTTCGGCTGATTTCTTCAAGCCGTCCAATTCCTCGGTATCCAGTTCCAATTGAATGACGCGTTCCACGCCGCCGCCGTCGATCACGGTGGGCAGGCTGAAACAGACGTCGCTGATGCCGTAATAATTCTGAATACGGCTTGACACGGACATCACTGTGCTCTGGTCGCGGACGATGGCTTCGACCAGGCGCGTCAACCCGCTGGCAATGGCATAGAAAGTGGCGCCCTTGCGTTCGATGATGTGATAGGCGGCGTCCCGGGTCTGTTGGAAGATGTCGGTCAGCGTTTCCGGGGTGCAGTGCATGCCGTTTGCGGCGCAATATACCGGCAGGCGCATTCCGGCCAGGTTGGCCAGCGACCAGACCGGCACTTCGCTGTCGCCGTGCTCACCGATGATAAAGGCGTGCACCGAGCGTGGATCGACCCCGAAATGCTGACTGAGCAGGTATCTGAAGCGTGCCGTATCCAAAATGGTCCCCGAACCAATCACCCGCTCGAAGGGCAGACCTGAGAATTTCTGTGAAGCGAAAGTTAATACATCCACCGGGTTGGTGGCAATCACCAGAATCCCGTCCGGGTTATTCCGAACGATATTGGGTATGATCTGTCGGAAAATTTCCGTATTTCGCGCCGCCAGATCCAGGCGCGTTTCTCCCGGGCGCTGCGCGCTGCCGGCAGTCACCACCGTTACCGCCGCCCCGGCGCAATCTTCATAACCGCCCGCCAAAACTCGAGTAGGAGGTCCGAGCGGTACGGCATGCATCAGATCCATGGCCTCGCCTTCCGCTTTGGCCTGATTGGCATCGATCAGGACGATTTCGCTGGAGAGGCCGCTCAGCAATAAAGCATAAGCAAATGTGGCGCCAACATTTCCAGCGCCAATGATGGCCACACGGGTAGGGTGACCGTGTATGTGAGTCATGAAATCCTCCTTTATAGAAATACTGATTTTCATTATACGCGATCCGGCACGATATCCATATTTGCTGGATTATTTTTGACTATAATGGAGGGTACCGGATCGGTCGTTCCCCGGTTTTGTTATCCACGCATCTTTCATTCAAAGGAAAGGGTCAATGGATAATCCTTGACCCTGGGATGGATCATCAGTATAATCCATCGCCTTGTCTCAATATTTTCTTGGATGGCAGCATCACCGTATTGATGTGAGAATGCATGAATATTGAAGATCACAATGGGACGACCGTCGTACGCAGGGTGGGGGACTATAAACCTAAACCGTCCTTCAGCACCTGGCTTGTCGGCAGACCCCTGCAAACGGCGGATTCAGCTCAGCAAACGATTGGAAAGTTCATCGGTCTGGCTGTCTTTTCTTCGGATGCGATGTCGTCGGTTGCCTATGCGCCGCAGGAAATGCTGATCGTTCTGGCGGCAGCCGGCGTGGCCGGTTATGGCATCTCCATTCCGCTGGCCATCGCCATCGTGATCCTGCTGGCCATTCTCACGTTATCTTACGAACAAACCATCCACACCTACCAAAATGGGGGCGGCGCGTATATCGTATCCCGCGATAATTTGGGAGAGATTCCTGCGCTGGTTGCCGCAGCAGCCCTGTTAACCGATTACGCACTGACCGTGGCCGTATCGATTTCGTCCGGTGTGGCCCAACTGGTTTCCGCTGCGCCCGTCCTGGTTCCTTATCGGGTGCTGCTGGCAGTGGCAATGGTGATCTTTATCATGGTTGTCAATTTGCGCGGCATAAAGGAATCGGGCAGCGCGTTCGCCATCCCTTCCTATTTCTTCATTATCATGATGGTTTTGACGGTCGGCGTAGGCCTGGTCCGGTATTTGGCGCTGGGATCGCTGGGTCATGTGATCGATCCGCCTCAGGATCTGGCGTTCGATATTGTTCAACCGGTCACCATTTTCTTGATTCTCAGAGCTTTTTCAAGCGGCACGACAGCCCTGACCGGGGTGGAAGCCATTTCCAACGGTATCACAGCCTTCAAGGAGCCGCGCGCCAAGAATGCCGGCGCCACTTTAATCATGATGGCCTGCATCCTCGGCTCCTTGATGTTGGGGATCACATTCCTCTCCCATCAGGTGGGCGTGATGCCTTCCGAAGAGGAGACGGTCATCTCGCAGTTGGCGCGGACGGTTTTCGATAGCCGCGGAGTTTTCTATCTGGCGGCAATTACTTCGACAACGGTCATTTTGATGATGGCCGCCAACACGGCTTTCGCCGGTTTCCCCTGGTTGGCCGCCCTGACCGCGGCGGATGGCTATTTGCCGCGACAGCTTACCTACCGCGGCAGCCGCCTGGTTTATTCACGCGGCATCGCCATGCTGGCCGGGGTCGCGGTGTTGTTGATCATCATCTTCCAGGCCAATGTCACCCGCCTGATCCCGCTGTATGCGATTGGTGTGTTCCTCTCGTTCACGTTATCCCAATCCGGTATGGCGTACCGCTGGTACAAATCCGGAAGGTTGAAGCCCGGCGAGGAAGTTGCCGAGCGCGGCTCCAAACTGCACCACGACCCGCATTGGTGGGTCAAAATGGTCATCAACGGCCTGGGCGCATCGGTTACGCTGGTGGTAACGCTGGTATTCGCCATCACCAAATTCGTCAGCGGCGCGTATATCGTGATTAGCCTGATTCCGGTGTTGGTGTTGATCTTCCTGGCCATCCACCGCCATTACCGATCGGTGGCGAAGGTCCTCTCGTTGGATCATTATGGCGCGCCTCCTCAAATCTCGCGTAATCGCGTCATTCTAACCGTCGCCGGCGTTCATCGCGGCACCCTGGCGGCGCTGCGCTACGCGCGCACGCTGTCGAACGATATTACCGCCGTCCACGTTTCCATCGATCCCGTGGAAGCTGAAAAGATCAAACAAAAATGGGAAACCTGGGGGGACGGCATTCGTCTGGTGATTCTGGATTCGCCTTACCGGTTGTTCCTGGAGCCTTTGCTGGAATATATCGATGATATCGATTCGCAGCGCCAGATGAATGATATTATTACGGTGGTGGTGCCCCAGTTCGTCACCCCCAACCTGGTGACCAACGTATTGCACATGCGAACGGCGGATACGTTACGAAATGTCCTGTTAAATCGAAAGGGAATTGTGATCAACGAAATTCCCTATCATCTGGATTGATTTTTGTAAACGAGGTAATCAATGAAGATCATTGTCGTTGGATGCGGAAGATTGGGAGCTGAACTGGCTTACCGACTCTACCAGCGCGGACACGACGTTGCGGTTATCGATGCCAGCACGACCGCGTTCAATCATCTGCCCGCCGATTTCCAGGGCCGTTTTTATGAGGGCGATACGCTCAGTTACGATGTGCTGCATCGGGCCGGCATCGAGCATTGCGACGCGCTGGCAGCCGTGACCAATTCGGATGCGCTTAACCTGGTGATTGCGAACACCGCCAAGACAGCCTTTAATGTGAAAAACGTGGTGGCGCGCAATTATGACCCGAATTGTCGGGAGCTGTATGAGGCTTTCAATATTCAAGTCATCAGCGCGACCGGTTGGGCAGCCCAACGTTTGGAAGAGATGATTTACCACTCCGAAATTCGGACCGTATTTTCAGCAGGCAATGGCGAAGTTGAAATTTACGAGTTGAAAGTACCGGCTGATTTGCAAGGAACGACACTGCAAAGCCTGCTGGAGGGCACTGAGACCGTACCTGTATCGCTCACCCGGGCCGGTGCATCTGTGCTGGCAACATCGGATATGGTTTTACAGGAAAATGACATCGTTCATATCAGCGCAACTCTGGATGGGATTACCGCGCTGCGCCAGAAGGTTCGCAAATCGCGCGCCGAAGAGTAGAGAGGGAGTAAACCATGTATGTTTTAATTGCGGGTGGCGGCCGAACTGGAACACAACTGGCGCGCCTGTTGATCAAGCAGGAACACGAAGTCCATATCATCGAGAGTCGCAAAGATGTCCTCGGCCGGCTGCACCGCGAATTGCCGACGGAGATCATCTTCGAAGGCAATCCGGTGGATCCGCTCGTGCTCGAACAGGCCGGAATCGAACATGCCAATGTACTGGCAGCCTGCACGACCAGCGATGAGATCAACCTGGTATTGTGTTATCTGGCGCGCAATCGCTATCATACCAAACGGACGATCGCCCGGGTGAATAATCCACGCGATGCGTGGCTTTTCGATCAGAAGTTCGATGTGGACGTGGCTGTCAATCAGGCGGATATCCTTTCCAACCTGATTCAGGAAGAGATGTCGATGGGCGACATGATGACCCTGTTAAAGCTGCGCCGTGGTAATTATTCTCTGGTGGAAGAGAAGATCCCGGATCAGGCTCGCGCAATCGGCAAAATGATCAAAGACCTAAGCCTGCCGGAACGGTGTGTGATCGCCACCATTATTCGAAAAGGCGAGGTGATCGTTCCAAGGGGTATTACGGTGATTGAAGCGGGAGACGAAATTTTGGCCATTACCGACCCCGAAGGGGCGGCCGAGTTGGCTGAATTATTCACCCCTGATAAAATTTAACCCGGGAATCTTTTTTCCCGGATGAATTTGTGGCTCAGTTGTTTGACCCTTTGCCATGAATACGGTATAATTCCAATTCGGCATTTTGCCCGAACTCTAATGGATGTTGAAAGGAAAGCGTAATGTCTACCAAGCGGACATATCAACCGAAGATCCATCGCCGCCTGCGCGTGCACGGCTTTCGTTCTCGCATGGCTACGGCCGATGGCCGCGAAGTCCTGAAGCGCCGCCGCGCCAAAGGTCGTCACAAATTGACCGTCAGCATGAACAATCACGTCAAACGGATTCAGTGGTAGGGAAACGCCTGGTCTTACCAGGAGAACAACACTGGTTGGGCCAGGGACGAAGGATCGGCCGCGATTTACAAACGTGGGCTGGTAAATGAGTGAGAAGAAGGTTTCGATTATCCCGGTCAACCGATTTCAAGCGGGTGCGGCGTATAGGCAAGTCTTATGCGCACCCGCTTGTTGTGTTGGTAGTCGACCCGAATCCGGAGGGCGGACTGCGCATCGGCGTATCTGCAGGCCGGACCGTTGGCAATGCTGTCTTGCGGAATCGGGCAAAACGACGCTTACGAGCAGCGATCGATGGTCTGCTCCCAACTCTGAAACCTGGAAAAGACCTGATCTTCTTGGCGCGGTCAGCCATCTCAACCGCCAGTTATATCGAAATTCAGGCGGCCTCGAAAAAGTTGCTGGAACGCGCTGGTTTATTGCAGCAAGGCAAGGGCTCAGATGATCGTCCGTGAACATCCCAATGAGCCGCGGTTGCGCGATTTACCCTTCACACTTCGAAATTTCCCGCGCTGGATTCTACTGCTCTTGATCCGGTTGTATCAGTTGACCATTGCACGAACGCTTCCACCGGACACCTGCCGGTTCTATCCCACCTGTTCCCATTATGGCTACCAGGCGATTTACAAACACGGCGCCATCCGGGGAACGTGGTTGGCAATCAGCCGGTTGGTACGGTGCAACCCGTTTAACGCCGGTGGTTATGACCCTGTGCCATAATCGGGCCCCGGTTCCCGACGGGATTTTTTCCCCAATGAGAATCCATGAAAGCTAAGTACACTTCATTGCTATTTGTGCTGGTGATCGCAGCCATGCTGCTCACCGCATGCGGGGGCGCAATCCCTGCTAATTCTTTTCCCGGCGTTTCTACCAGCGGTGATGTAGCTTATCTGGCCAATTCAGGCCAGGTTTTCGCCATTCGCCTGGCTGATGGCGTCCTGGATTGGAAATATCCTGCTGAAAAAGCCGAAGCTGGCCGGTATTATTTCGCCGCACCGGTAATCGCTGGCGATCGTTTGCTGGCCGGAGACTACTCGACGACGCTGCACGGCCTGGATCCAAAACTCGGGATACAGCAATGGTCTTTCGATCAGGCCGGGCGTTGGGTGGCCAGTCCGTTGGTCGTTGGGGATGTCATCATTGCTCCGAATGCCAATAAGACCGTCTACGGCTTCGACCTGACCGGTAAACAGCTCTGGAAATTTGGTTCCACGGATGCATTTTGGGCGCAGCCGGCCAGCGATGGAAAGCTCGCATTCGTCGCCGGCATGGATCACTGGCTCTATGCGATCGATCCGGCGGATGGAAGTCTGCAATGGAAGACCGATCTGAATGGCGCGATGGTTTATCCGGCAGCCGTTGGGGATGGCGTGCTTTATCAGGCGACCATTGCCAATGAATTGGTTGCGCTCAATTCCGAAACGGGTGAAATCCTCTGGCGTTTTAAGACCGATAACGCGGTCTGGATGACGCCTATCCTTCGTGAGGGTCTGATCTATCTGGGGGATGTCAAGGGGAATGTGTACGCGGTGGACGTTGCGACCGGGACGCAGAAATGGAAGCAGACGTTGGAGAATGATGTCCTGGTTGGAACACCGGCACTGTTGGACACCAGCCTCGTGTTTTCATCCGAAACGGGCAATATTATTTCAGTTGATTTCAACGGCGTCCAACAATGGACTCGAACCGTCGAAGGTAAACTTTATTCCGGCGTTGTTCTGGCCGGTGATACGATGTTGGTGGGCGTGACCAAAGGCAAGGTCACCCTGGTTGCTTTTGACCTGAACGGCAACCAAAAATGGTCGTATCCACCCCAGGAATAGGTAGGAAATTATGTGGGATGCACTGATTATCACCCCTTTCATCAATGCTTTGCTGTTCATCTATAATCTGGTAGGGAACTTCGGCATTGCGATCATCCTGTTTACCATCCTGATTCGCCTGGTCACCCATCCCTTGATGGCAAGGCAGATCAAGGGCAGCAAGGCGATGACGACCCTGCAGCAGGATCCGCGCTATGTCGAGATCATGACAAAATACAAGGATGACAAGGAAAAACAGGCCGTCGAGCAGCAGAAATTGATGAAGGAATTGGGAATTAACCCGTTTTCCTCCTGTTTGCCCACCCTGATCCAATTCCCGATCATCATTGGCCTCTACCAGGCTGTGATCCAGGCCATGGCTGCGACCCCGCTCGAAATGATGAACCTGACGCGGCATATTTACCCCAGCCTGCTCAAAGTTTCGGCGTTGATTCCACTCAACAGCCATTTCCTGTGGATGGAATTGGGCCAACCGGAGCGCTTGAATATTCCCGGCATTCCCTTTGGAATTCCGATCCTGGCGGTTGTGGTTGCCGCAAGCACCTACCTGCAGTCCAAGTTGATGACGCCGGCGCAAACCGCCAACCCGAGCGATCCCAACAACCAGGCTGCCATGATGACCCGGATGATGAACCTGTACATGCCTTTCCTGATGGGATACATGGCTTTGACGCTGGCATCCGGCCTGGCGGTCTACTTCCTCGTATCGAACCTGATCGGTATTGCCCAGTATGCGTTGTTGGGACAACTGAATATCAAAAACCTTCTGCCGGGGAAGAAGGAAGAACCCCCAAAAATGGTAAGTTATAAACCGGTGAGCAAGAAACCGGTAACGAATAAACCCAAAGGCAAGAAATAGACTCTACGATCATCGAGGCTGTGTATGAGTCAGGAAAAGACCACGCTGGAAATCATTGCACCGACCGTTGACGAAGCGGTTGCTCGCGGCTTGAACCAGTTGGGCATTTCGCGTGAGATGGTGGATGTGGAAGTGCTGGATACCGGCAGCCGCGGCCTGTTTGGCCTTGGCAGCCGGCAGGCCCGGATTCGTTTGAAATTCAAATCCACCGAATCACACCCGGTTGCCCAACCCCCAAGCAGCGAAGCTCCCGTTGTTCCGGTTAGCACACCCGCCGCACCGGCCAAAGAAGCCGAAGTATCTGTGGCGGGCGACCCTCAAATTTTGAAATCAGCCAGCGCCGTAGTGGGTGAGCTGCTCGATAAGATGAGCATGAAAGCCACTGTAAACGCCAGCTACGTTCAAAATGAAGAGGATGAAGAGAATCCGATGGTGTTGGTGGAAGTTCAGGGAAATGACCTGAGCATTCTGATTGGGAGGCGATCTGAAACGCTCAACGCGTTGCAGTACATCGCCAGCCTGATCGTCTGCAAAGAGGTCGGCCATTGGGTCCCCATGACGATCGACATTCAAGGGTACCGCCAACGCCGCGAACGCCAACTGCGCCAGATGGCGCGCCGCATGGCCGAACAGGCTGTGCATACCGGCCGCCGCCAGGTGCTGGAACCGATGCCTGCCAACGAACGCCGCGTCATTCATCTCGAATTGCGCGATCACCCGTTGGTGACCACTGAAAGCACCGGCGAAGAGCCCAACCGCAAAGTGACCATCATTTTGAAGAAACAGGGATAATCACATCCCGCAGGAAAAGGCGTTTCTTTCGAGATCACTCGAAAGAAACGCCTTTTTGATTCGTTTGCTCCTCCGGAAATTGGCACACTCTTCCAGGCTGAAGGCTGAAAGAGTAAAATGAATAAGTTGCAAATAAATTTTCCCTGGTTCGGAAAGGGAAAGAGATAGGAGTTCCGATGCGGGCTGTAGATATTATTATCCGGAAACGCGACGGAGAAGAACTCTCACGCGAAGAAATCGAATTCTTCATCGACGGGTATACCCGCGGTGAAATCCCTGATTATCAGGCGTCTGCCTGGGCGATGGCGGTGATGCTGCGCGGAATGAACGAGCGCGAGACCACAGATTTGACGATGGCCATGGCGCATTCCGGCGAGATGCTGGATTTGACTGGCGTGGTGCCGATCGCCGTCGATAAACATTCCACCGGGGGCGTTGGCGATAAGACCACGCTGGTGGTGGAGCCCATCGTGGCAGCCTGCGGGCTGCCGGTTGGAAAGATGTCAGGGCGCGGGCTGGGGTTTTCGGGCGGTACGCTCGATAAAATGGAATCCATCCCCGGCTACCGCACCAACCTGAGCCGTGAAGAGTTCATCGCACAACTGCGTAAAGAAGGCCTGGTGCTGACCGGCCAGAGCGGTGATCTGGCGCCGGCCGACGGAAAGCTATATGCCCTGCGGGATGTCACCGGCACCGTGCCGTCGATTCCCCTGATCGCCTCTTCCATCATGAGCAAAAAAATTGCCGGCGGCGCGCAGGCCATCGTGTTGGACGTGAAGATCGGCCTGGGCGCGTTCATGGCGGACCTGGGCGAGGGTCGCAAATTGGCCCATCTGATGGTCGCGATCGGCGCCTTGAGCGGGCGGAAAGTGATTGCCCTGCTTTCGGACATGAATCAACCCCTCGGCAATGCGGTCGGAAACGCGCTCGAATTGCGCGAGGCTCTGGATACGCTGCGCGGTAATGGGCCTGAAGATTTCCGCGAGCACTGCCTGGTGGCGGCTTCGTACATGCTGGTGATCGGACGCAAAGCCGCCAACCTTGAATCAGCGCGCACCATGGCCGAGGCAGCCCTGGAAAGCAGCCGAGCGCTGGCAAGCTTCCGCCGGTTGGTGCAGGCTCAGGGTGGGGATGTACGCTACGTGGATGAACCGGACCGCCTGCCGGCCGCGCCGCTGATCGAGACGGTCACGGCGCCGCGGGCCGGTTACCTGCTGGGAATCAATGCCCGCGAGGTGGGCGAGACCTCGGTGGAACTGGGCGCCGGCCGGGCGCGCAAAGAGGATTCCATCGACCACGCGGTGGGCATCGTGATTCACCATAAGGTCGGGGATTTCGTCGAAGGGGGTGAAGATCTATTTACCATCCACGCCAACAACGCCGCCAAACTGGCCGCCGCGAAGGAGCGCCTGTTGGCCGCGCACCAGTGGAGCACAGAACCCGCCCCGGCGTTGCCGCTGTTCTACGACGTAATCGGGAGTTAATGCAACCCCACTCGGTTGTTCACCCCATTTTTTAACTCGCCAATTCTCTGGAATACTGATTGGATTAAATACAGGAGATCCGGTTTAGCCTGACCGGATCTCTTGTTTTCGATCTGCCTCTTAAATTTTTTTTTGGAAATTTTAAGATAATTGTCAATTGATTGCGAAAATAAATAATTATAATTTTAATAGTAGTTGTAATAATTTTAATTTATAAAAAGGAGGTGAGGAGAAAAATAAAAGTAGCGATACAAAAAACTCATTTTCAAAAGATCGAAAAAGATACGGCTATAGAAATTACATTCTGTGAGACCAAATGCACGATTCAAAAAGGAGGATTCCAAAATGAGATCACTGTTCCTTCAGAAATGTATATCGATTGCTTTGGGATTGGCTCTGTTTTTATCAATGGCAGTCACCAATGTCGTGTATGCCAATGATGAAACCAATTTTCAACAAGATACAGGGCCGATCGTAATTCGGCAAGGTGGCCCGGTCGTGGATCGCGTACCCGCCATACCTGTCGGTAACAATCTTCTCGCATCGCTTGCGACTGTGTACCGGGCTGGCTGGACAGACGCGACGTACGTATATTATCCTACTCCTTTGCCTGCGAAATGGGAGCATAACGGGAGCCACAATAGTCAATCTGACCTCAACGAGGATGATATTTGGGCGGATGGCACCCTAAAGGTAGGAACGGCCGGAGTGGTCGATTCCTGCGCTAATCATACCGTAGGTTACAATGCCCATTGTTTTACAAGTAAAACGTATCAATGGAAATATACTTTCACCGCAAAATCGTGGAGTTTCTTCCACGAAACCGGTTATGGAGATCAAACCCTGATTACGGAAAAGACTTTAAATCCGTAATTACCTGCCTGGATGATGCTGTCGAATTGGATTCGAACCAGCCAGAGTGGAATTAATCCACTCTGGCCATTGTGCTGATGAAACCACATTAAATTGGATAAGGATTCGACATGGACTTGAATAAACCCTCTACGAGTAAAAAATCTAAAGTATTGTCCTGCGTCATTTTTCTTTTCCTAGTCTTGACCTTGCTCTGCGGTTGTTCCAGCAACCAGGCGCCAGTTACAACCGCCGCGCCGGGTGAGCGCATTCAGGATGTCATTACCCACGGATCGTTTTCGGATCAGGTGGAGACCATCGAGTGGAGTATCGATGAAGGCGGCGTCCGCATCTATGATTCATCACAGGCAGGAATCGGTTTTGTCAGGCCAGAGGATCGACATACGCAGCCATCCCGCCTTTCTCAGAACGATGAGCTCCGTCTCGATTCTGGTGAACCCTTGAAAGTCGATCTGGTGATCAATGCGGCGCAGGAATCGACTTTTCTAATAACGGCCATTGTTGATTACAAACAGGTTCCATTTATGTTGGATGAGAAGTTCGGGCTGCTGCATGAAGTAAGCATAAAAAATGAAGGTGCGCTTTACGTACCTCTCCAAATCGACATCAGCGGTTCGGGCGCGCACGATTTCATCATTATGGCTTTTCGCGATCCGTATAACCGCGATCGTTGGGATGAAAACGAACGAGATTTGGGGCAGGGGTGCATTGTCACGGGCAAACGCGCTGTGATCATCATCGATGATAACGATCTGCCGTTCAAGGACGTGACTCCAGACGTTCAGGGTGTTTCCCAACCGGCTGAGGTGGATTTCGGGTTGCGGGTCATGTTTGCAAATTCCCCGGCGTCTATATTGGACAAGTCGCATCCATCCAAAAGGCAGATGAGCTTCATCCAGACCGGCAAGGCTTCACGAACCTTTCCCTACCAGCTTTGGCTCTCGAATTATGAATTACCGGATGCAGTGGTCGACTATGGCCTGATGCGGTTCTTCGATTTCCACCAGGTCGATTTTGTGGGCAGAGACCTCTTCATAGCTCACTTCGATGGTCAACAGGAGGTCATCGTGGATGACGATATCACCCTTCCGGACCAAGCCGGCTTGCATGAATTGCAGATCGTGTATGTTTTCGATCCATACAAATCCGTTCTTAATCAAGAAGTGCTTGCGCGGTACGTTTTTTCTTCGAGTTGTGTCGGAATCGATGTCGATTAAGGCGGCAATTGTACGCCTTTGCCGCCAACCCGTTGGACATCCGATATCGACGAATGTTCACGTTGGTCGTTGACTGCTCATTGACGAAAGAGTTCGTTTGTGGCATAATTTTTAGATAAACGCGTTGATGGAAACGAGTAAGTTTCGTGGTCTCTGACAGCGAACCCGGGTGAGGTGAAAGCCGGGGCAGATACCGAAACTGAAAATCCTTCCGAAGCGGCAACCTGAACGCAGGAGACTGCCAGTAGGTGCGCCGGGCTCACCCACCGTTATTGCGGGTGCGGGCATTATCTTCCAGAGCGTGCCTGGCTGAGCGCCTCTCATCCTGAGAGGAAGCAGGGTGGTACCGCGAGAACAAGCTCTCGTCCCTGAGGGGATGGGAGCTTTTGTATTTCTGCAAATCTACATTTCGTTCGTGGAGGTCGAATGTTTAGACCCGTCAGTCCTAAACTTAATGTCACAATCATGGAAGAAGGCGTGCTGCGCAATTGGAAGAGTCACGATGTCTTCCACCGCTCACTCAAACAACGCGAGGGCAGGCGCGAATACGTCTTCTTCGAAGGACCACCCACCGCCAACGGCCGGCCCGGCATTCATCATGTGCTGGCGCGCGCCTTCAAGGATATCTTCCCGCGCTACAAGACCATGTGCGGTTATCACGTCAGCCGGCGGGGTGGTTGGGATACGCATGGTTTGCCCGTCGAAATCGAAGTCGAGAAAAAACTTGGCTTTAAGAACAAGCAGCAGATCGAAGATTACGGCATCGGTAAGTTCAACGCGCTGTGCCGCGAATCGGCTTTCACCTATATCCAGGAATGGGAAAAGCTGACCGACCGCATCGGTTACTGGGTGGATCTCGATACGGCCTACGTGACCTACAAGAACGAATACATCGAATCGGTCTGGAACATCCTCAAGAATTACTGGGATCGCAATCTGCTTTACCAGAACTTCAAGGTGGTTCCCTACTGCCCGCGCTGCGGCACGCCACTTTCGGACCATGAAGTGGCGCAGGGCTACGACGAGGCGACCGATCCTTCCGTCTACATTCGCCTGCCCCTGGTCGACCAGCCGGATACTTCACTGCTGGTGTGGACGACCACACCCTGGACGCTGCCGTCGAATGTGGCTGTGGCCGCGCACCCGGACGTGGAGTATGTCAAAATCGAACGCGCGCTGCCGGACGGCGGCAAAGAGTATCTCATCCTGGCGGCGCCTCTCGTCGGGAAGATTTTTACCGACGAACCGGTCCGCGTGGTCGAGCGCTATTCCGGCAAGCAGTTGAAAGGAAAACGCTACCGGCCGTTGTTCACCTTCCTGCCGACCGACAAACCGGCCTATCGTGTGGTGAACGCCAATTACGTGACCACCGACGATGGCACCGGTCTGGTGCACATCGCGCCGGCCTTTGGCGCCGAAGATATGAATGTCTCGATGGAAGAGGATCTACCGATCCTGATGACGGTGGCTCCGGATGGCACGTTCATCTCGGAAGTGCGCCCGTGGGCGGGCAAATTCGTCAAGGATGCCGATCCTTTCATCATGCAAGACCTGGAAGCCCGCGGGCTGCTGTTCCGCTCCGGGACAATTACGCACACCTATCCATTCTGCTGGCGTTGCGGAACTCCGCTGCTATACTACGCTCGCCGGACCTGGTACATCCGCACCAGCCAGTTTAAGGATCAGCTGGTGGAGTTGAACCAGCAGATCAACTGGTATCCGGCGCACATCAAGAACGGCCGTTTTGGCAACTGGTTGGAGAACAACATCGATTGGGCCCTGGGTCGCGAACGTTACTGGGGCACGCCGCTGCCGGTTTGGGAATGTGACCGCTGCCACACTCAGGTGTGTGTGGGATCGGTGCAAGAGCTTTCCGAAAAGGCCGGCCGGGATATGTCGGAGTCGGATTTGCACCGCCCGTACGTGGATGAAGTGGTCTGGCAGCATGATTGCGGTGGAACGATGCACCGCGTGCCTGAACTGATCGATGTCTGGTTCGATTCCGGCTCCATGCCGTATGCCCAATGGCATTATCCATTCGAAAACCAGGAGAAATTCAAGGAGCAATATCCGGCCGATTTCATCTGTGAGGCCGTCGATCAGACCCGCGGTTGGTTCTATTCATTGCACGCCATCAGCACCCTGTTGAATAACCAGGTCGCTTATAAGAACGTCATTTGCCTGGGCCTGATCCTGGATGGCAACGGCCAAAAGATGTCCAAATCGCGCGGGAATGTCGTCAATCCGTGGGACGTGCTCAACCAAAACGGCGCCGACGCGACCCGCTGGTACCTCTACACGGCCAGCCCGGCCGGGCAGGAACGCCGCTTCTCGGCGGACCTGGTGGCGGATGTGGTGCGCACCTTCACACTCACCCTGTGGAACACTTACTCCTTCTTCGTCACCTACGCCAACCTGGATGGCTGGAAGCCCGAACCCGGTGTCCAACCTGCTTACAGTCCACTGGACCGCTGGCTGCGTTCCTCCCTGCATGAGCTGGTTCGGAATGTCACCCAGGCGTTGGAAAATTACGATGTGCTCGGCGCGACCCGCCCCATCCAATCCTTCGTCGAAGACCTTTCCAACTGGTATCTGCGCCGTTCGCGGCGTCGTTTCTGGAAGAGCGAATCCGACCAGGACAAGCAGGCCGCCTACGCCACGTTGTACGAAGCTCTGGTGACATTGAGCAAATTGCTGGCGCCAACCATGCCGTTTATGGCGGATGAGCTTTATCAAAACCTGGTCCGTTCCGTAAATTCGGAGGCGCCCGATTCGGTGCATTTGTGTGATTGGCCTGAATTCGATCCGGCCGTCATCGATGAGAATTTGAACCGCGATATGGCCGTGGTGATGAAGCTGGTCTCGGTCGGACATGCCGCCCGCAACAAAGCCAACCGAAAGGTACGCCAACCTCTGTCCGAAGCCGCTTTCTCGGTGGGCAGCATCGAAGAACGCAAAGCGATGCAGAACTACGCTGAACTGATCGAGGATGAACTGAACGTCAAACACGTCCGCGCGTTGGATGCCGCCAGCGAAGCAGTTGCATATAGCCTGAACCCGCTCCCCAAACAACTGGGGCAGAAATACGGCAGCCGGTTCCCGGCCATCCGCAAGGCCCTGCTGGCGATGGACGCGGAGGCTCCAGCGCGTGCATTGTTGGCCGGACAACCCGTAAAGGTGGAAATCGAGGGCGAAACCCTGGAGGTCCTGCCCGAAGAGGTCGAGGTGCGCGCGCAGGCCAAAGCCGGGTTTTCCGTGGCTTCCGAGGGCGCCTACCTGGCCGCGTTGGTCACCGACCTGACGCCTGAACTGGTGAAGGAAGGCCTGGCGCGCGAATTCGTTCGCCGCGTTCAGGATCTGCGCAAGACGGCCGACCTGGATATCGCCGATCGCATCCGCGTATATTATCAGGCGACGCCGGCTCTGGCCGAAGCCGTGCAGACCTTCAAGGAGTACATCACCAACGAGACTCTGACCGTCGAGTTGGCGGATACAGCGGTGCCGGAAGATTGGCCGCAGGTGGCGGACGGTTTCGACGGCGAAACGGTGACCGTCGGGCTGGTGAAAGCATAACTGTTCGAAATGAAACCGTATCGCTCCCTGCGGGTCACTCTCGCAGGGAGCGATTGTATTTCGCCTTTTCGAATGCGGGACCCGCATCGTTCGGCTGCAGACCTTTCCCATTTAGGGTAAAATGAGAGGACGTTTTTTGGGCATGGAGGAGCGCTTGAAAAAAGCACTACGGGATTACATCCCCCTGGTTCTGATTGCGGGTTTGATCATCTTAGTAGACCAATTTACGAAATCGATCATTCGAAATAACCTGGCTTTGCAGGAAACCTGGATGCCGTGGATCTGGTTGGCGCCGTATGCGCGAATCGTCCACTGGTACAACACCGGGGTCGCCTTTGGTATGTTCCAAAATGGGAATTTGATCTTCTCGATCCTGGCCGCCATTGTTTCGATCGCCATTTTCGTCGTCTATCCGCGTATTCCGCGCGAAGAGCACATCGTGCGTCTGGCCACCGCCATGATGCTGGCCGGCGCATTGGGGAACCTGATCGATCGGGTGACGATCGGCCATGTCACCGACTTCATCTCGATTGGTTCATTTGCGGTGTTCAATGTAGCGGATATGTCGATTACTTGCGGCGTGGGTGTGCTTATTCTGGGGGTGTGGCTGCAAGAACGCCGCGACCGGAAACAGGCTGAAAAGGATCATCCGGTTTCACCGGCAGATGGCGAGGAAAAGCCTTGAGCGAATCGATCATGACGTTTACCATCACCGCCGCGACCGCGGACCGGTTGGATAAATTTCTGGTGGCCCATCTGAGCGAATTTTCCCGCTCGCGTTTGCAGGCGCTCATTCGGGATGGGTTTGTCAGTGTGGACGACCGGGTGGTCACCAAGACCGGGATGCTTCTGGCGGCCAATCAAAAGGTGATAATCCGCCTTCCCGCGCCGGCGCCCAGCGACCTGGTTCCGGAAGAAATTCCACTGGATATCCTCTTCGAGAATCAAGACGTCATGGTCATCAACAAGCCGGCTGGCATGGTGGTGCATCCCTCCGCCGGACACGGTACTGGAACGTTGGTCCACGCTGCGCTGGCACATGCTCCTGAATTGGAGGGCGTAGGCGGCGAACGCCGACCGGGCATCGTTCATCGATTGGATAAGGATACCAGCGGCCTCATCCTGATTGCCAAGAACGATCACGCCCACCACTGGCTGCAGGACCAGTTCAAATCCCGCAAGGTAAAAAAGATCTATCTGGCATTGGTGGACGGCTTTCCGCCGACGCCGAGCGGGCGCATCGAGGCCTATATTGGCCGGGATCCCAGCCACCGTAAGAAAATGGCGATCGTCTCCGAACAAAAAGGGCGCTCAGCGGTGACCGAATATTTCACGGTCGAGACTTTCGCGCGCCACTCACTGATCGAAGCCCATCCGCTCACCGGGCGCACCCACCAGATTCGTCTGCACCTGGCATTTTTGGGCTGCCCCATTGTCGGGGATACGATCTACGGCCATCGCAAATCATCCATCGATTTACCGCGCCATTTCTTGCATGCCGCCCGCTTGACGATCCAACTGCCGGGCGAAGAAAAAGCGCGCACTTTCGAGGCTGCGCTGCCGCCGGAATTGACAGAAATATTGAATGATCTACGATCGAATCATTAAAAATTTTTGGAGGTAGATATGGCGTCCTGGATTGATTTGCGTTCCGACACGGTGACTCTTCCGACCCCTGAGATGCGCGCCAGCATGGCGGCTGCCGAGGTGGGGGATGATGTTTATGGTGAAGATCCGACCATCAACCGTCTGCAGGAAATGGCGGCCGCCAAAATGGGAAAAGAAGCCGGATTATTCGTCACCTCGGGCACGATGGGAAATCTGATTGCGGTGCTTGCACAGTGCGAACGCGGCGATGAAGCGATCATGGGAACCCTGGGTCATACCTTTCTGTTCGAGGCCGGGGGTATCTCCGCGTTGGGTGGCGTCTTCCCGCACACGCTGACCAACCAGGCCGACGGGACGCTTTTACTGGAAGATATCCGTTCCGCCATCCGGCCGGATGATATTCACCATCCGATCAATAAAATGGTGATCCTGGAGAACACCCAAAACCGTTGCGGCGGAGTGCCGTTGAGCGTCGAATACACGCGGTCTGTGGGCGAGTTCGCGCACAGCAAGGGCCTGTTGCTGCACATCGACGGCGCGCGCATCTTCAATGCCGCGGCCGCCCTGCAGGTCACGCCTGCTGAACTGGCCGCGCCGGCCGATACGGTTACCTTCTGCCTGAGCAAGGGGTTGTGCGCTCCGGTCGGTTCGGTGCTGTGCGGAAGTCCGGCCGTGATCCAGCGCGCCCGCCGAATTCGCAAACAGTTGGGCGGCGGTATGCGCCAGGCGGGCATCCTGGCGGCGGCCGGTATCTACGCACTGGAGCACATGACCCGGCGGTTGGTCGAGGATCACCAGCATGCCCGCCGTCTGGCCGAAGGCCTCGCGGGAATACCGGGCATTGCCTTTGAAATGGGCCAACCCACGACGAACATGGTTTTTCCATCACTCAAGAATGAAGCACCCTTTACCGCCGCCGAGGTCGCCGGACGCTTGAAAGAGAAAGGCATTCAGGTTGGGGTGGTGTCCGAACGCGGCCTGCGCATGGTGACACATTACTGGATCGACGACATGGCTGTCGAAAAAACCATCCAGGCATTTCACGAAATTCTTTGAACGCTCAACAAAAAACTGACCAACGGTCAGTTTTTTGTTCCGAAATAGGCGTCACTCGAGAGCATGGCGTCGATATTATCGGGCTCGATTTGATTCCGGCCGCGTTCCTTCGCCTTGTAGAGTCGCTGGTCCGCCAGATCGATCAACTCACTGGTTTCACCGGCATCCCCCGGGAACACGGCGATGCCCTGTGATATCGTGGGTGCGTGAATTGGCTTCTGATCCCGACTGAAGAGGGAAATTTCCATCATCGCGCGCCGGATTCGGTTGGCAATCTGAGTCGCCTGGGCGCAACTGGCATTGGGCAGGGCAATGACAAATTCCTCGCCGCCCCAGCGCCCGATGAGGTCGCTATTTTTGATGTGTCGCCGGATGGTATCACAGATGGCCACCAAGACCTGATCGCCAACCAGATGACCATAATGATCGTTATATTCCTTGAACTTATCGATATCCAGCATGATCAGGCTCAAGGATTGATTGCTGGATCTTGCTTCGAACGTTTCTCGCGCCAGCGATTTGAGAAATGCACCGTGATTGAGCGTCCCGGTCAGGGTATCTTTTCGGGACTGGTCTTCCACTTCGGCGTGATGAGCCGCGTTATCCAGGGCCATGGCGGCCTGTTGGGTAACATTCTGTAATAACTCCAGATCGCTTTGGTTAAACTGATTCTTCATGTAAGAAGCGACCGCAACAATTCCAAAAATCCGCCCGTTGGTTTCCAACGGAACCCCCATCCAGGAATTGCTGGGAATGGGTTTACCCACGGTGGATAAACGGATGCCATATTTTTCTCGGGCCTCTGTGGTGACGTTTCGGAGCAGCAGAGGTCTTTTATTCGAGATAACCCAACCGGCCAGAGAATTTTCGATTCGGATCTCGACGTTCGGGAAGAATTCCCCGTCATCATACAGCAGTTCCAATCCGAGAATATTGCCGTGCAAGAGTCCCAGGTAATACGTATCTGCGTCCAGCGTCGTCTGAATGGCGTTGCTGACCAGGCCAATCACCTGGTGCATTTCGAGCGAGGATGACAGGTTGTGGGCAATCTGGTTCAGAATCTCGAGGCGATGATATTGAAATGTGATCGTCCGGCGCATCATCGTAATGGTTTCGGTAACCAGGATGGTAAATATCAAAATAAAAAGATGGATCAGCCGGGAGTTATCGAAACTTACAATATGGAATTTTTCTTCCAACGCAATCTGAATACCGATTGTCAGAACAACAAATAGATACGTCGGATAGCGGCCGGTCAGGACGGCGCTGGTGACCATGATTAGAATAATGATGATCGAGGTAAAGCCATTGAAAAGATACGACTGGAAAATGCTTGCGATGATGATCAACCCAGAATTGACGATCACAAACAAAGGCCGCAAGCCCCGACTCGCGCTTCCATAATGGGGGAGAATGATGAAGAAGACCAGGACGAGATATAGAAATCCAGACAAACCGATGCCTGTGTTGACCTGGCGGTAGATCAAGGGTTGGGTCGACCAGATCGCCGAGAGCAGTAGGAACAGGCAGAGGATCAATGCCAGTAGAATCGCGGGAAGAGCTAATCTTTGCTGATCTTCCAACATAAGATAAAAATCGGAAAATTTATTTCGATTACGAGTGGGACCTAATATAAAGCGATGAAGCCGTTGTAAATACAGACGTGGATCGATGAGATTCATGCACCGTACCCCCCTAAGGCAAGTGGAGAGATCTCCTTTTGATTTACGAGTTGGTTGCGGAGTTGAAACGACAAAGAACTCACTCGATCAAAAATATATCTTTCAGATAATGAGTCATTTTTTATTTTACCAGTGATTTCGGAAAACAATCCGGCACCTGAAAGATTGTAAACCAACTATAAGGTTTGCGCAAATTCGTATAGGTTTTCAATGTGAAAAACGATCTAATGTTATAATTTGATTCGGTACTGTAGATCCATTATTCGTGCCGCCTATTTTCTTGGATTTTATACTTGGGAGGAAAAATGGCAGGTAAGGAATTTTTTACACTTCCAGAAATCGACCAGGTCGCTGATGCAATTCGCAGCCGGACGCAATATAGACCCCGCGTCGGACTCATTCTGGGATCTGGGTTGGGCGATCTGGCCAATGCAGTGACGAAGGCGGATGTCATTCCATATGAGGATTTACCCTACTGGCCTGTATCGACGGTTCCCGGTCACGCTGGAAGATTGGTGATTGGCTTGTTGGAAAATCAACCGGTGATCGTCATGCAGGGACGCGTGCATTATTATGAAGGTTACTCCATGCAGGAGATTACCCTGCCGGTCCGAGCCATGCAACGCCTAGGCGTCGAATTGATCATCATAACGAATGCAGCCGGCGCGATTCACCCCGATTACCTGCCCGGGGATGTGATGCTGATTACGGATCAGATCAATATGATCGGCATGGCCGGCCTCAGCCCTCTGCGGGGCCCGAACCTGGATGAGATGGGCGAACGCTTCCCGGACATGAGTCAGGCATATGATCGAAAACTGATCGAACAGGTTCGCGCGATTGCTGCCCACCAGGACATCCATCTGCGCGAAGGGGTGTATGCCTGTCTGGCTGGCCCTTCATTCGAATCACCGGCCGACCTGCGCTTCCTGCGCACCATTGGCGCAGACGCGGTGGGCATGTCGACGGTTCCCGAGGTGATCGTTGCCCGGCACGGCAAGACCCGTGTGGTCGGTTTTTCAGGGATCAGCAATAAAGCCAATCTGGACGGTTCTACAACTACATCCCACGAAGAGGTGTTACAGGCCGGCCAGTTGATTGTTCCCAAATTAAAAACGTTGATTCTGGGTATTCTGCGCAGTCTGGAATGAGAATTGCACAGAATCACGTAGGTTTATTGTCTTGAGAGGTCTGTAACGCTGCCTATGAGGGACTTATTCCCAGTTCTGGAGACTTACGAGATCTGGATCTATGCCCTGTTAGGATTGGCGTTATTGTTTTATTTGCGCAGACTGGCGTTGGCAGCACGAGAATGGCGATCTGCCCAATTTGGTTTCGAAAGAATCGTCGCCCAACGCAAGATCAGTTTCGCCCTGACCCTGGTCGTAATCTTTGGCTTATTGATGCTGGCGGAGTTTATTCTGGTGTCGTTCGTGGCTCCGGCTATGCCCAACCAGAGGATTTTAGCCACTCCTACGCTGGATTTGATTTCCACGCCGACCGCGACATTACCGGTCTCTGGAGTTGGGGTAACGCCTACGTCCGAATCCGTTCAGGCGACGCCGCTGGCAGTCACAGCCGAGGGTTGCGTACCGGGAAGCATCGAATGGATCTATCCACAAAATGGGGATGAGATTCAGGGAACAGTCAATCTCGTTTTTCTCGTCAATGTCACCAACCTCGGATTTTACAAATATGAGTATGTGCAGGCCGGCAGCACCGAATGGGTTACGATCGCCGCGGACGATGTGCCTGTGGCGAGTACACCTGAACCGGACGCCGAACCTCAACATGCCTGGAATACCGAATCCTTGATCCCGGGCGATTATCAACTCCGTCTGGTGGTCACGGATAACGCGAATAACACGTTCCCGGCCTGTACCATAGCAATTCGGATCATCGGTAATTGATGGAGCAGCCCAATGCCTGAAATCGAAATTCGCCCTGCCGTTGCACAGGATATCCCGGTCCTGGCCGAAATCGAACACCAGATCCAATCCAATTACGTCTGGCAAATGGACCGCGTCATCAATGAAGGTGAAATCGATATTCATTTTCGCGAAATTCGCCTGCCACGGGCGGTGAGGATTGATTATCCGCGCTCTGCTCGTTTTCTCCTGGATCAATGGAAATCGCGTTCGCAAATCCTGGTGGCGGTCATGGCCGGCGCGCCGGTCGGATATATTGCCCTTTCTGACCAGCAGGCTCCGTCCACCGCGTGGGTGACCGACCTGGCGGTCCATTCAGAGGCGCGGCGCAAGGGCATTGCTTCGGCGTTGGTGCTGGCCTCACAGGAATGGGCGATCCAGCGCGGTTTGCACCGGATGATCCTGGAAATGCAGTCCAAAAATCACGCCGCCATACGCCTGGCGATGAAATTGGGTTTCGAATTCGGCGGTTATAGCGATCATTATTACTCGAATCAGGATATCGCCTTGTTTTTTGCCTCCTATTTGCGTTAGGATTCGTGTATGGGAATAACCTGGCAGGATAGCCTTTTGCTGATCCTGAAAACGACCAGCCAAATCCTTACCGCCGGAATCGCGATTACCGCCTTTTCGCTCTTGTTGTATGCCCTGACGTTTAACCTGCGCGATCAGGTTGCGCGGTCGTTCGCCGTCATCATGCTGTGCGTGGTGATCATTTTTACGTCCGAGGCGATCTCCAGTATATCCACGCAAATTGCCGTGTTGGATTTTTGGGGCCGGGTGGAATGGGTCGGTATCGTTCTCTTGCCGCCTTCGTATCTGCAATTTTCTGATACCGTTTTATCGACCACGGGCAAGGTGAGTCGGTGGCGGCGCCGGTGGGCCGTTCGCCTGACTTTCCTGGCGTCCCTGGTCTTTCTGGCTGCGCTACCATTCCCGAGCATCTTCGGATACCTGGTCACCGATCGGCCACCGGCGCCGCATTTTACCATCTCCTTCCTGACCGATTTGTTCACGATCTTCTATCTGGTGGTAATGGCGCTGGCCTGGTTCACGTTCATGCGAGCCCTACGACGGACGGTGACACCCACCAGCCGGCGCAGGATGATTTATCTGCTCTTTGGCGCGGCTGCGCCCGCGCTGGGCGGTTTCCCATATCTGTTGTACGGTTCAGAGATCGCGGCCCAACACCCGCTACTGTTCTGGTCGGTGTCGGTATTGACGAGCCTGTTGGTCGGCACTCTGATCATTGTGATGGCGTACGCGGTGGCGTTCTTTGGCGTTTCATGGCCTGACCGGGTGGTGCGAGCGCGCCTGTTCAAGTGGATCATGCGCGGCCCGGTGACCGCAAGCTTTACATTGACCTTTGCCACCCTGGTCCGGCGCGCCGGTGAAATGTACGGGAACGCCACTTACACGGCTGCCGTCCCCATTGTGATGGTGGGTACGGTGCTGTTATTCGAACACCTGATTACCGTGTTCGGGCCGCTTGCAGAACGCTTCCTGTTTTACGGACGGGACAGCGAATCCATGGAATTGCTTCATCTGCTGCAGGATCGCATGCTGTCGCGCGATGATTTACGACAATTTCTTGAAACCGTGCTGGCTGCCGTGTGCGATCAGCTTCAGGCGCCGGGTGCTTACCTGGCCTCATTGAACGGCGACCAGATGGAACTGGTGGTCACGATCGGAAAAACCCGTTTCGAGGGGAAACAGGTCTCGAATGCGCTCTCGGCTTTGATGGCTCAGAAAGAGGATTTCCCCCAGCTTTTCCAATGGGGTGATGATCTGTTGGTGCCCATAACGAACGGCGAGGAAGAGGGAAAATTCCAATTGTTGGGCCTGCTGGGTGTTTCTCAAATGGCCAAGCTGCCCGCGGATGAGGAGCAATCCGCAGCCTTGACTCTGCTCACGGAGCGCGCCAAACTGGCGCTGCGCGATTGGCATTTGCAGGAGCAGGTCTTCAAATCCCTTGAAAGCCTTTCACCCCAGGTTGAGTATATCCAACGCCTGCGCGCGGCTGGCAGTTACGACCAGAGCAATGTCCTGGAGGAGAGTTCCAACCTGAATGGCGACCTGACTCAGTGGGTTCGGGATGCCCTTACCCATTACTGGGGCGGGCCCAAGTTGACCGATAGCCCGCTTGCCAATTTACGGGTCGTAAAGGATGCGATCGAAAATCATGAAGGCAGCACGGCGAATGGGGTGCGAGCCATTCTTCGCGCCGCCATCGAACGCAATCGTCCCGAAGGCGAAAGGCGATTTACCGGCGAATGGATCCTCTACAATATTCTGGATATGAAGTTTGTGGAGGGAAAAAAGGTGCGTGAAATTGCCAGCCGCCTTTCGATGAGCGAAGCAGATCTATATCGAAAGCAGCGCATCGCCATCGAAGCGGTCGCCAGGACCATTCAAGATATGGAACAGGAAACTTATCACGAAAGTCTGGACCATTAGCGCCTATGCGTTTTTTTAATTCTTGTGTATATTTAATATTCAACGATTTATCTGTATCCAACCTTTATGTAAGGGAGGCGCGTGCATGCTGAATAATTCAACTGAGCCTGAGCTGGATGGAGAAGGTATCCCAGAGCTGGATGAGGGCTGGTGGTCAGCAGTATTGGCTGACGAAGATGCTTATCAATCCGTCGTTCACGATAACCCTCCAAAGGTTGGAAATCAGCCCGGTTTAGGAAACGTCGATTGGGATAAAGTCCAGGCCTGCTACGACCAGGATGAAGTATTGGAATTATCCGTGCAGGGGTTCAACCGCGGTGGTTTATTGGTCGCGGGCGATGGCGTGCAGGGTTTTGTTCCAGTATCGCATCTCATCGATATGCCATGCGAGGTGGATGAGGAGGATCGACGCCGAATCCTGACCGAATATGTCGGTCGATCCATCCAGGTAAAAGTCATCGAATGCGAACCTTCTCAGGAGCGCATTGTTTTTTCTGAACGGGCGGCTCTGGCAGGCGAAGGTCGCCGGAAACACCTCTTTACCACTTTAAAAGAAGGCAGTCTCGTAACCGGATCGGTCACGAATGTCACCGATTTTGGCGTCTTCGTCGATCTCGGCGGGGTCGAGGGGCTGATACACGTTTCTGAGCTTTCGTGGGGCCGGGTGCAGCATCCGGCGGATGTCGTCAAGGTCGGGCAATGTATTCAGGTGATGGTGCTACAAGTTTCTGAAGAAACGTCACGCATTGCGCTAAGCCTGAAACAACTCCAGGCAAACCCCTGGGCGACATTAATGGAAGCGCACAAACCGGGCGACGTTGTGCAGGCCCAAATTACTTCGATCATGAAGTTTGGCGCCTTCGCGCGGCTGGAAGAAGGGGTCGAGGGGTTAATTCATATTTCATCCATTCCATTCCCGCCCGGACAGAAAAATATTGCCAACATTATACAAATCGGTCAACCGGTTCAGGTAAGAATCCTTCACATCGATGCAGAACGCCGCCGTCTCGGATTGGGTCTAGTGCAGGTTGAATGAGCGGCTGTCCTTCCCGCAAGCGATCCGCCCCGCCTGACAGCATTCCTGAATCGTCAGACCTGCCCGCATCACCTTCCTGGTTGGAACGGCTGGCCAATTACTGGCTGCACTTCGATCGTTTCGGCTGGGACGTGGCTGGCATCTTCCTGCTGGCGTTGGCTCTCATATCGTTGCTGGGATTGGTCGGTAAGAGTTGGGCGCCTTTTCAGGGCGCGGTTCTATCGCCGTGGATTACCTTCCTCACACGTTGGCTGGGCTGGGGAAGCTATGTAGCCGTTCTGGCGATTGCCTACGGTGGTTTTCTGGCCTTGCAGCGCCGCACCGTTCGCCCGATGCGGATCCCGTTGGGACATCTGCTCGCCCTGGAAGGTGCATATTTTTCCCTGTTGGCCCTGATGGCCTATTTTGGCGGCAACCTGCTCTCCCGCGCCGAGGCCGGTCTGGATGGCGGAATCATCGGATGGGGAATGGCATACTTGGTCGGGTTGTTGTTGCCGCCGCCGTGGAGCACGGTCCTCCTTTTATTAATTACATTACTGCTGCTGGCCATCGGGTTAGGGTTGACGAACTGGCTGGGGCGGTGGATTGAGAAGCAAATCCTGGCTTCGGAGGGTGAGGAAAATTCGATCTCCGAGGAGCCGGATGAAAAGCCGCTTTCGGAGGAGACCATTCCCGCAACTCAAACCGCCGGACCGGACACGAAAGCGGATTCGCTCAGCGGGCTTTCCACGCCTCCGGTTCGCAATCCGGTGTTACCGCCCTTCAATTTGTTATCCAATGAAACCTCAGCCCACCCGGATGAGGCGGTGATTCATGATACGGCCATGCTCATCGAGCAAACGCTGGCGGAATTCGGTATCCCGGCGCGCGTGGTGGGTTATCGGGTGGGCCCGACCGTGACCCAGTACGCCATCGAACCCGGCTTCGTTGAAAAAACCGGCCCGGACGGCAATCTGGTTCACCAGAAAGTTCGTGTTTCACAAATTTCCGCCCTGGCGCGTGACCTGGCGCTGGCGCTTTCGGCGTCCCGCCTGCGCATCGAAGCCCCGGTGCCGGGGCGGTCGTATGTTGGCATCGAGGTCCCCAATCCGCATACCTCGCTGGTGCGGTTGCGCCCGGTGTTGGAAAGTGAGACTTTTCAAAAACTTACATCACCGCTGGCGATCGCCCTGGGAAAAGACGTCTCGGGCCAACCCATGGTGGCGGATTTGGCTCGCATGCCGCATCTGTTGATCGCCGGGACGACCGGATCCGGCAAATCAGTCTGCATCACCGCCCTGACGACCTGCCTGCTCATGAATAACACGCCCCAGCAGCTTCGCATTGCCATGCTCGACCCCAAGATGGTGGAATTGGTGCGCTTCAACGGCGTGCCCCACCTGTTGGGGAAGGTCGAAACCGAGCAGGAGCGCATGCTGGGTGTGCTCAAGTGGGCGCTCATGGAAATGGACAACCGGTATCGCCTGCTGGAAGAAGCGCATGCCCGCGATCTGGTGACCTTCAACCGCAAACAGGAGCGCAAAAAACTGCCCACCCTGCCGCGGATTGTCCTGATCATCGATGAGTTGGCCGACTTGATGATGACCTCTCCGGAACAGACCGAACACAGCCTGGTTCGACTGGCCCAATTGGCTCGCGCGACCGGGATTCACCTGGTCGTGGCCACCCAGCGTCCCAGCACGGATGTGGTCACCGGCCTGATCAAGGCCAATTTCCCGGCTCGCGTTTCGTTTGCCGTCGCTTCGTCGGTTGATTCGCGCGTTATTCTGGACACGGGCGGCGCGGAGACCCTGTTGGGGCACGGAGATATGCTTTTTATCGACCCTGAGGTGGGTTCCCCGCAACGCGCTCAGGGTGTCCTGGTGACGGACGCTGAGGTTGAAAAACTGGTAACCTTCTGGCAAAAGTCGGCCGTACAGGGTCCTGCCGAGGCGGCTCCCTGGGAAGAACTGGTGGCGATCGAGGGCGATAAATCGGATGAGATGCTGGACCAGGCCATCCAATTGGTCAAGCGCACCCAGCGCGCCAGCGCATCCCTTTTGCAACGCCGGCTGCGAATCGGTTATCCGCGCGCGGCTCGCTTGCTGGATGAATTGGAAGCGGCCGGTGTGGTCGGGCCATCGGTCGGCAGCGGCAAGGATCGCGAAGTCTTGCTGCCAAATGACGATGATGAAGAAGATGACGAAGAGGGCATGCAGGACTATAATAAGGAAATTTAATCTCCCAGCTTTCCTTTTTCGCCAGCAAGTATCCCCCCAATGCGATAATACAGGTGACCAGTGGAAGAATCAGCCAAGCAGCAGCCTGCGACATTTACAGATTTTTTACGCGTTCGTTTCAAAGGCGTCCTGGATCCCATCGGACGGTTTCTCAACAGTTTGGGTTTGATGCCAAATGTCATGACCATCATGGGGCTGGTCGGAAATATCGGCGCGGCCTATTTGCTTGCCATGGGGCATATCACCTGGGGTGGGATTGTCGTGTTGTTGATGGGGCCGATCGATGCACTGGACGGCACCATGGCCCGCCTGCGCGGCCAACCCTCGCGGTTCGGGGCGTTCGTGGATTCGGTCACCGATCGATATTCCGAGCTGGTCATCCTGCTGGGCCTGCTGGTATATTATTTGCGGGCCGGTGACGCGTTGTTCGCCGGGTTGATTTATCTGGCGGCGGCCGGCTCGGTGCTGGTCTCGTATGTCAAGGCTCGTGCCGAAGCGTTGAATTTCGAAGCCAAGGTCGGGCTGCTGACGCGGGTCGAACGTTACCTGATCATGGCGCCCTGTTTGATCTTCAACATTCCCAAGGTGGCCATCGTCATTTTGGCGGTATTTGCCAACATCACGGCCTTTCAGCGAATTCTGGCGGTTCGAAAACAGGCTTATGAACAGAACGCGGTTCATAAATAATTAACCGGTTTCGAGTAAAATGAGACAAATTCGAACCCGTACTCAGGAGCAATTATGATCCCAGATGGATTTTATATCGGCACCTTCAAGATCTATTTTTACGCCTTGATCATCCTTAGCGGTGCGTTAATGGCAGCCTGGCTGGCATCCGTCCGGGCCAGGAAGAGAGGCCTGGATTCGGATTTGATCTGGGATATGTTGCCCTGGTTGTTGATCGCCGGGATCGTCGGCGCGCGTATCTGGCATATCCTCACGCCGCCGGCTTCGATGGTGGAACAGGGAATTACGACGTATTACTATCTGACTCACCCGTTGGACATGTTGAAGATTCGCAACGGCGGCCTGGGCATTCCCGGCGCAGTCATCGGCGGGGCGATTGCCCTTTATGTGTATGCCCGGAGACACAAAATCAGCTTCCCCGTCTTCGTCGATATCATCGCTCCCGGACTGGCGCTGGCTCAGGCCGTGGGGCGGTGGGGTAATTTCTTCAACCAGGAAGTCTACGGCGCGCCCACCGATCTGCCCTGGAAATTATTTATCTCTCCCGCTCACCGGTTGCCGGAATACGCGGATGTGGCTTATTACCACCCGCTATTTTTCTATGAGTTCCTCTACAACCTACTGAACATGGGCATTTTGTTGTGGATCGGGAAGCGCTTTGCCAACCGCCTGAAAGACGGCGATATCTTCCTGACGTACCTGATCATCTATCCGGTTGGGCGATTCTTCCTCGAGTTCTTGCGTCTGGATCCTTCTCCGATCGCAGGCATCAATGCCAACCAGACCCTCATGGCAGTCATTGCCGTGGGTGCTGCGATTGCTTTGATCTTGCGCCACCGTTTTGGCGCCCGGACCGCCGCGGTTGCGGAAGCCGGAGAAGTTCCGGATGAATCCAGCGAGCCGGAACCTGGCGCAGATCATTCATCCTCCGAGAATGAAGGCCCCGACTCTTCAGATTTGAAAGCTTAGGCAAGCCGTACATACCGGGGGAGTAAAATCAGGGCAGCGATGATTTTTACTCGGAACCTGACCAAAAAATTCAACGATCTGCTGGCCGTTGACGGCGTCGATCTCGACGTCGCCTCCGGCCAGATTTTGACTCTGCTGGGCCCGAACGGCGCCGGAAAAACCACCACGGTGCGCATGTTGACGTCGGTGCTGACCCCGACCTGCGGTACGGCAAAAGTGGCCGGTTTCGACGTCGTCAGCCAGGCGGATAAAGTGCGCGCATCCGTGGGCGTGCTCACCGAAAGTCACGGCCTGTACCGGCGTATGAATGCGCTGGAGTATCTGGATTTCTTTGGCGAATTGTACGGCATGCCGGCCAGCGAGCGCCGCAGACGCGCCGCGGATTTGATGGAGATGTTCGGCCTGGCAGATGCCGCCCGGCGCAGGCTGGGAGAGTATTCGAAAGGCATGCGCCAAAAGTTGGCCCTGGTGCGCGCGATGATCCACAATCCTCCCGTGCTCCTTCTGGATGAACCAACTTCGGCCATGGATCCTGAATCGGCGCGCATGGTGCGCGATGCCATTCTTTCGTTGCGCTCGCGGGATCGGACGATCGTCCTGTGCACCCATAATTTGAGCGAAGCCGAAGAGCTGGCCGACCAGATTGCCATCATCCGGCGTGGAAAGATCATTTCCTACGGTACGTTGGCCGAACTCGAAGAACAATATCTGGGCGTTCCGGAATACGAAATCCGGTTTGCATCGCCCATCCAGGATTTTTCTGGTTTTCCGCCGGACCTGGCCATCAGCGAACGCGGCTGCGACTGGGTGCGATTCCGGTCGCCGGACCCGTTTGTTCAGAATCCGCTTCTACTGCGATCCCTGATGGACAACGGCCTGCCGGTTGTGACCCTGCGCGAAGTCGGCCGCAGCCTCGAATCGGCGTATCTGGAAGCGGTAAATCACCCGAATGGTGAGGTTCGACATGCCTGAAGCGCTGCGGCCGGTTTGGATTATCGCAAAACGCGAAGTTCGCGATCTTTTCCGCGATTGGCGAATCATCTTCCCCATCGTCGGCCTGACCGTGCTCTTTCCGTTCTTGATGAATTTTACTGCCCAGCAAATTCTGGATTTCGTAAGAGGGTACGGCGCGAACATCGTTGGTGAACGCATGGTGCCGTTTTTGATGATGATCGTCGGTTTCTTCCCGCTCTCTGGCTCGCTGGTGATTGCACTGGATACTTTCGTGGGCGAGAAGGAGCGCGGCAGTATCGAGCCGCTGTTGAATACACCTCTCCAGGACTGGCAGCTTTATCTCGGAAAACTATTGGCCGCAATTGTGCCCTGCCTGGCCGGCAGCTATCTGGGGATGGGCGTGTACCTGAGCGGCCTGGCCCTGCAGAGCGTGCCCCTGCCCGAAATCCAGTTGACGGTGTTGATCATCGTCCTGACGAGCGTTCAGGCGGTTGTGATGGTCAGCGGGGCGGTGGTGGTTTCCAGCCAGGCAACCTCCGTGCGGGCATCCAATTTACTCTCCAGCTTCATCATCATTCCCATTGCGCTGCTCATCCAAGGCGAGAGCATCATGATGTTTTGGGGTACATATGCGACCCTCTGGTGGGCCGTTTTTGGCCTGCTGGTGCTGTCGGTCTTGCTGGTCCGGGTCGGCCTGGCGCACTTCCGGCGTGAAGAGCTGCTGGGGCGTGAAATCGACGTCCTTAATTTCTGCTGGGGCTGGCGCGTTTTTCGCAGCCAGTTCAGCGGCGGCGCCAGCAATGTGCCGGCCTGGTATCTGAAGGTCGTTCCCGCTGCCGTGCGAAAAATGGGAAAAGCGGTGCTGTTGACGACCGGCTTTGCGTTGATCTCAGTGTGGATCGGCGCAGCCCAGTTTCAGCGCTTTCCACTCGATTTGAGCGGTATCGATTTCGGCGCACGCCTCGATCAGATAACGACTCTTCTGCCGGCCTTTTCGGCCAACTCATTGCTCGCAATCTGGGCACAGAACATCCGCGTTCAGTTCATTGGATTGGTGCTGGGGGTATTTTCATTCGGCATCCTGGGTTTTATGCCCATCCTGGCGGGGCTGGGGATCAGTGGCTATCTGGTTGGCGTCCTGTATCAAAACGGCGTGCCGCTTCTGCCAGCGATCGTCGGATTTTTTCTGCCCCACAGCCTGTTTGAAATACCCGCATTGATCCTGGCGACGGCGGCGATTTTCCAGTTCGGAGTTTTGCTGGCCACCAACAATCCCGAAAAAACCATTGGCGAGGTTTCGATTTCGGCTCTGGCAGATTGGGCTAAAATCATGGTAGGACTCGTTATCCCTTTGTTGCTGGTCGGCGCAGCAGTGGAAGCCTGGGTAACCCCCCGAATTGCCCTACTCTTGCTGCATTGATCGCATTCATAACAAAATCAGGGAGGGAAGAATGGGAACGATTGTGATCTTGGGTTCAGCGAATGCGGTACCTGACCAGTATCATGAGAATACCCACCTATTGATTCAGGAAGGCGACCGCGCCGTTCTCGTTGATTGTACGGGAAATCCGATCGCGGAACTCAACCGCACCGGGGTGAGCCCGGATGCCCTGACGGATATCATCCTGACCCATTTTCACCCCGATCACGTCTCAGGCGTCCCCCTGCTACTGATGGACCTGTGGCTGCTCGGGCGGAGAAAATCCATCACCATCCATGGTCTGGCCGATACGGTCACCCGTATGAAATCGATGATGGATTTATATGATTGGCGCGACTGGCCGAATTTCTTCTCGATCCTCTACCATCCGCTCCCGGAGGAAGATCAGGTAGCCGTTCTCCGGGATGAAGATTTCGCGATCACGGCATCTCCGGTCAAACACCTGATCCCGACCCTGGGAATTCGGGTGGAATTCCAACGCACCGGCAAGGTCATGGCCTTTTCGAGCGATACCGAACCCTGCCAGAGCGTGATCGATCTGGCCCAACAGGCCGATCTGCTGATTCACGAAGCGACCGGCTCATCTTTCGGGCACAGCCTGCCGAGACAGGCGGGCGAGGTGGCTCAAATGGCCGGGGCAAAAACGCTGTCTCTCATCCACTACCCGACGAATGCGGACAGCGAAAAATGGCTTCGGGAAGCGAAAGAGGCTTTCGATGGCCCCGTGTCGTTGGCCACGGATTACCAACGCACTGAGATCTGAATTTCATAAAGGGGTGCGTTTACCAGCCGGATAAGTATGGCAACCATTCCTGGTTGTCATTCAGGTGGCGTCCGAAGATATACAGGTTGGATGCGGGCGGCTCTTTGGGGGGACGCAGCAGTTTCATATGCGCTTCGTCGAGCGTATGGCCGCCTTTCTGGTGGTTGCAGGCGCTGCAGGCGGTCACCAGGTTCGTCCAGGTTTCAGCCCCACCCAGATGGCGTGGAACGACGTGATCGACAGTCAGCGATAGGGCGCGCCGACCGCAATACTGGCATGTATAATTATCTCGACGGAAGATTTCGCGGCGAGTTAATTTGACGCGCGGCCGCGGACGGTAAACGAGATTCTCCAGGCGAATGACGGATGGGATCGGGAATACAGCCGAAGCCGAATGGATCTCACCGCGGCCGTTACTGACCAACGAAGCCCTGCGAGAGACCATCAGGCCGATTGCTCGCTGTAAATTGCAGACATTGATCGGCTCATAATTCAAATTGAGCACCAAAACCAACGTTGACATTGATGAAATTATAGCATGAGGATGAAAAAAAGCGCATCAGTCAACAATTCATTTGCCCGTTAGCGAGGTAACCATGAAATTGATCATTGCTGGCGGAACAGGATTGATTGGGCGGCTGCTGGTGAGCCGTTTGCTCGAAGAGGATCACCAGGTGTGGGTGCTCAGTCGAAACCCCGGAAAGGCCAAATTCCCTACCCAGGTGAGGGTTGTAAAATGGGATGGGAAGACTTCCGCGGGGTGGCAGCCTTTGGTGGAACAGGCAGATGCGATTATCAATTTGACCGGCGAAAACCTCGGCGCCAGCCGTTGGACGAAAAGACGGATGGCCTTGCTGCGTTCAAGCCGGATCGAGCCGGCGCAGGCCATCCTGCAGGCCATTCGCGAAGCTTCCCACCGTCCGACTGTCTTGCTGCAATCCTCTGCGGTGGGTTATTACGGCATTGCCGAGGATCAGGTACTGGACGAAAAATCGTCCCCTGGTCTGGATCGGCTTTCTCAATTGGTCGTGGAATGGGAGAATGCCATTCAACCGGTCGATGAACTGGGCGTCAGGCGCATCATCGCCCGACAGGGAATCGTTCTCGATGATCGCGAAGGGGCCCTGCCGCGCATGCTGTTGCCATTTCGTCTGTTTGTCGGCGGCCCGGTTGGAGGCGGCAAACAATGGATCTCCTGGATTTCGCGGCGGGATATCGTCGATGGGATGCTCTTCCTGCTGAAATCGGAGAACGCCGGCGGCGTTTACAATCTGACCGCTCCGCAACCATTAACCAATGCTGAATTTGGCAAAACGATTGCCGAAGTCCTGAGACGGCCGTACTGGATGCCGGTTCCGGCTTTTTTCTTAAGGCTGCTCTTTGGCGAAATGGCGACGGTCGTCCTGGAAGGCCAACGCGTGTTCCCGGCCCGGCTGCTCGAAGCAGGCTATTCTTTTCACCATGCCAGCCTGCGGCCCGCTCTGGAAGACCTGTTTGGCCGCTAATCGGGCTGCATCGCGGCCTGTAATACGGTAAAACCGATTTCGCCGGCGGCTTTGGAATCTTCCCCTTCCAACACGACCACCAGGGTAAGCGGTGTTCCCTGCCAATCCGGCAGCGTACCGGCGAGATACCAACTGGCCGTGGATGTGTCATTGCTTCCGATTCCGTAGGCCTCCCAGACGGGGCTGTCGTTGCGGGCCAGTTGTTCGGCGGCCTGAACCGTGCCGGGTGAAGCCAGTGCATTGGTTGCTGCGCCGGCCGTAAGAATGACCCACCCCTGGCTTGGGGTGTCCACAGCGCTCGCCAATCGGGGCGCGGGTAGTTTTCCCCCTGAACTCAGGGTAGCCGCCGCCAGAGCCATCTGGAGGGGCGTAATCTGCCAGCCTGCGGGGTTGAGCGGATTTGCCTCCAGAGTCGCAGCGGTGGGCAGCGAGGCGGCCGGGCTGACCGGCAGCGGAATTTCGGGTTGGACGGAAAAGCGTAGTTTATCGTACAGTTCGATCGTTTGGGCAGACGAAGATTGATTGAGCAGGGTGAGCATCCCGGCCGGACAGCCGCTGCGGATGATCGACCCCCATGTAAGCGTCGCGCCGGGGTTGGTGGCGCATAGAGAAGAACCGACCGATAGCTCGGTGGGCACCGCAGGGAGGGAGCTTTTATTCAACCGGTTCGCCAACAGGAAAGGCCCCAGTGCTGTACCGGGCGGGTAGACGCCCTGGGTGACACGGTTTACGAAAGGCGCCGAGGGATCCGCGTTCAATTCAGTCCAGTGTTCTTCCAGCGTATTGGGGTCGAACCCAGGATGGGAGGAAAGGGCCAGGATTTCTCCGGTCGAGGAGTTGATGAGGACCAGCGCGCCTTTATTATCGGTCAGCAGCCGGTCGGCGGTCGATTGAATGCTCGCGTCCAGGCTCAGGCGCACATCCAGACCTTTGGGCGGCTGGCCGGACAGAAGTTGCGAAGCCCATACCATGGAGGCGGGTGTGCCGTCGATGCCGCGCAGGTAATCATCCAGGCTGGCTTCCAGACCGCTCTGGCCGTAAAGGGGGTCGTTGTATCCAATGGTCGGCCCCAGGTCGGGGTACAACAGCCGGCGAGTCAGGCTGCCGGGTTCGCCCTGTGTGACCGCCAGGGGTTCGTTGTGCCGGTCCAACAGGCTGCCGCGCAGGGCATACCGATCGTTGATCGCCGGACGAGGGTTGTCGGCTCGAGTCTGAAGATCGCCAGATTTGATGAAGGACCAGTAACCATTTCCCAGACCCAACACCAGCAGGCTGATCAGCAGGAAATCCGAGGTAACCAGGTAAGCCTTCGAGGAAAAAGATGGAGAAATCTCTTCATCGGGCTGGTTGCTGATCAGGGTCAGCAATAACAACGCCAGGAAGGATGTGAGCAGTGAAGATCCGCCATAGGAGGTGAAAGGCAGTGTCACGCCGGTCAACGGCAGCAACCGGATATTCCCGCCGACGATCAGGATCGTCTGTAAAGCCAGGTAAAAGGAGATCCCTGCGGCGAGAAAGCGCTGGTAATTATTGGAAGCGTGAATCGAAATGAGCAGACCGCGAATGGTGAGCAGTCCCACCAGCATCAGGATCGCCAGGGTGCCGGTCAGGCCCAATTCCTCACCGATGGCGGTGAAGATGAAATCGGAGAATGCCACCGGCACCACACTGGGGCTTCCCAGGCCCGGTCCGCGACCAAAAACGCCGCCGGCGGCAACGGAAATCAAGGATTGAACGATCTGGAACGATTTGCCGGATGGATCGAGCCACGGGTTTAGCCAGGCGTCCACGCGGACGTGAATTACGCTAATGGTGAGATACCCCATAATGCCGGCAAATGCCAGCAGGACGGCCCCGATGATGAGCACGCGTTTCCGGCTGGAGGTCAGGTAAACCATCAGGGTATACAGAACGATGAACAGCGATGCCGTTCCAAGGTCGCGCTGGGCAACCAGCAGAATCAATGCCGCGCTGGCCACGATCAGGGTTGGGGCCAGAAGTTGGAGTAATCCCTGATCGAAAGTCGTGCGATCGGCCAGATAAGCGGCCAGATAAACGATGAGAAACAGCTTGAGGACTTCAGAGGGTTGGAAATAGACGCCGCAGCATCCCAACCAGAGGCGCGGACCGACGCCGCCCGGATAGGTGCCGAAGAAAAATGTCAGGCCGGTGATGATCAGCCCGCCCACTGCCCAGAGATACTTGTACTTTCGTAGCAGGCTCAAGATTTGCGGGTAACGCAGGCCGATCGCGAAACCGAGGATGGCCAACCCCAACCAGACCGTCTGGCGTTCGCCCAGATTGATGTTGAGCCGCCAGATCGTCAGAATGCCCAGTCCGACCAGCACGCTGGCAATGGGAACGATATACGGATCGCGGTCCGGAGCTCGCCGCATCAGGATGCGGTGCAGGAGTGAGAAGCCAGCCAGCCAGACGACGACGCCTGCCCAGTGTTGCCAGCGATACGAAACCGCCCAGCTATGCAGCCGGACGGCCGGCGAAAGGGTCAGCGCAGCCGCATAGGCAATCAAAACCAGCGCTGCAATCGAAAACAGCCGGCTTTGGACGCGGTCTTTTTGCAAAGGAGAAACAGGAAAAAGGAGGTTCACGACTCCAGGTATTTACCAATCAGTAGTTTGACCCGCTCGCAGGTCTCGGGCGGCACGCATTCAGGTCGAGTGATAATGGCGTTGGCCAGCGCGTTCGAGCAGCTGCAGGTCATTTCTTCGGGCATGATCTCGACCAACTTTTGAATGGCAAGCTGGGCCATTTGCGTGTTCTTCGCCAGCGTTCGCACCACCATGTCGACGCTGACGGGCTCCTCGGTCACATGCCAGACGTCGTAATCGGTGACATGCGCCATGGTCGTGTAGCAGAGTTCCGCTTCGCGCGCCAGAAAGGCTTCGGGGCAGGCTGTCATTCCGACCAATGAGATCCCTTCGGAGCGGTACATATTCGATTCGGCCTTCGTCGAGAAACGAGGTCCCTCGATGGTGATCAAAGTGCCACCCGAATGGACCGTCGCGCCGGCTTCGGCAACGGCGGAATAGAGCAGCCTGGAAAGCTCAGGACAGAAGGGTTCGGCGACGCCCACATGCACCACCAGCCCATCCGTAAAGAAGGTCCGGGCGCGGTCTTTGGTGTTGTCCACCAATTGATCCGGAACGACGATATGGCCGGGCGCGTAATCTTCACGCAGCGATCCGCAGGCGCTGATGCCGATCAGGCATTGAATTCCCAGCTTCTTGAAGGCAAAGATGTTGGCGCGGTAGTTGACTTCGGTCGGGGAAAGGAAATGCCCGATGCCGTGGCGCGCCAGAAACGCGACTTTATTTCCGGAAAGGGTTCCGATGACGATCGGGGAACTGGGTTTTCCAAAAGGGGTGTCAATTTCGATGGTTTCGACGTCTTTGAGGGCTGTAAATTCGTATAGTCCAGAGCCGCCGATGATGCCTAGAATGGGTCGATTGTTCATGGATGTCCCACCTTCTCTTTGCGGAATCGCATTCAGGATTTGTACAAAATTGTGACCAACACCTCGGCCTGACCGCAGCGCACGATATCGCCGGAAGTGACCACCACGGGTGAAATTACCCGCTCATCATTGAGAAAGGAGCCGTTGGTCGAATGCAAGTCTTCCAGCCACCACTGTTTCTTATAATAACTCATTCGGGCATGGTGCGCAGATACGGTTTCGTCATTGATCGGAAAAGTAGTCGCCGGGTCCCGGCCGATGATGACTTCGGGTTGGGTAAATTTTTCATCGATCGTGATTTCGTCCTGATCGAGCGCCAGGACCAAGGCTGGAATTTCTCGGCTGGTGACCAGTTGTGTCTGGGCTCTAAAATCACGCCAAAGCGTATACAGCGCCCAGATCAAGAATACATACAGGCTGATTGCCAGCACCAAGCGGAGGAAGAGAACGATAAATGCACTCATAGGCTCAAGCTTCGATCGGGGAGGTGGATTGACTGGGATCATCCGGCCAGGCCGGCGAGTCTTCGCCATAGATCAGAGAAATGCTTCCGATCAGGATGACATCGCCCGCGGCCAGCAAATGCTCGCGAATTGGAGAACCGTTGACCAGTGTGCCGCCGGTGGAGTTCAAATCGAATAGGACGAAGCGTCCCCGGATAGCGCGAATTTGAAGATGGGTGCGTGAGACGTGCGGGTCGTCGAGGACCAGGTCGTTATCCGTGCGGCGGCCGATATTGAAGATCTGTCGATCCAGGATCACCGTCTGCGTCCCCTGGACGATCAGATACGCATTGGCGGGCAGGTTATCGACCGAATCGACCCTGGAATGCGGATCGGTCGTCACCGGCATGGCGGCCGTGGAGCCGAGCTGGTCTGTAGAATGAACGGCCGTCACGCGCAGGCGGTCAATGGGCAAGTCGGCTTCCGCGGCGAGCTGGATGCTGGGGCGGGGTGCAGAGTCGTAGCCGGAGTCTTGAAGCGCATTACAAATGACCTGGTTGAGCCATTCCGTCCATTGCGGTTGCTGCCAGACGGCGATATTCTCGGGATTCAGGTAGATCGTAAATTGATCGGGAGCAGTTGCCTTCCCGTTCAGTTGCTCGGGAAGTTGCTCGTACAATGCTGTGGCTAATTGCCGGGCCAGTTGCTCCTGGCGGTTGGCGTGTCCGAAAAGGCCGGCGCTGGCTTCGATGATGGTTTTCAGACTACGTTCGATTTGTTCAAGAGTTGATCTCATACCTTATAATTATAAAGCGAATATGGAAAAGAAAAATAGTTCAGGATTTCGCGAGGTGGAACACACCGCGGATTGGGCCATGGAAGTCTGGGCACCGGACCTGGAAGGGCTGTTCACCCAGGCGGCCCTGGGGCTGTATCGATTGATGGGCGTGCGCCTGGCGGATGCCCCCGGGGTAAGCCGGCAGTTGGAAGTCTCAAGCGCCGATCCGGAAAGCCTGTTGGTGGCATTTCTGTCCGAGCTGCTCTTCCGGGCCGAAACCCGGCGAGTGGCCTTCGATCGCATTATACTGCAATGCAACGGCTTATCTCTTCAAGCGCAATTCGAAGAAAAGCCGTTGGTTGCCCAAGCCCGATTGGTCAAGGCCGTAACTTATCATGACCTGGCGATTTTGCAGGCGGAAGATGGCTGGAAAGTCAAAATCGTTTTTGATGTCTAGGGATGACCTGGCCATTCGCGAAGGGAGCCGGTGGAATGTTAAAAAAGACCTTCAAGAAGCTCAGCCAGTACGAATGGGAAATTCCGAAAACCTATCGCAGCGATATGCGGGTGGCCGTGCATTTGTTCGCCTCCGAGCTCTTGCTGGAAGCTGCGTTGGATGACCTGTCGCTTGAACAGGCCGTCAATGTGACGACCTTGCCCGGTCTGGTCGGGCCGGTGGTGGTCATGCCGGATGTCCATCAGGGATATGGTTTTCCCATTGGGGGCGTCGCGGCAACGGCCTTTCCGCATGGCGTGATCTCTCCCGGCGGCATCGGGTATGATATCAATTGCGGCGTCCGCCTGATGAGTTCTTCGATCGAATATACCGAGGCGCAACCCCATCTCGCTCAACTGGCGGCAGCCCTGAATGCCGCCTGCCCGAGCGGAATGGGGAAGGCGGGTCCGTTCAAACTCAAGCCTTCTGAACTGGACGCCGTTTGCCGCCTGGGCGCTGAATGGGCGGTCAAGCAGGGTATGGCGACTACAGAGGATCTGCGCCGCACGGAGGAAACTGGCTGCGTGGACGGCGCGGATCCGCGTTGGGTGAGCGAGCACGCCAAAACCCGCGGCAGCGATCAACTGGGTACGTTGGGGTCCGGCAATCATTTTATGGAAGTGGATGTGGTCGAGCAGATTTTCGATCCGGATGCGGCTCAGGCGATGGGACTGATGGAAGGCTGCCTGGTGCTCCAGTTTCACTGCGGTTCGCGAGGCCTGGGGCATCAGGTGTGCAGCGATTACGTCCAGGAATTTCAATCCGCCGTACGCCGATACGGTATTCAATTGCCGGACCGCGAGCTGGTTTGCGCGCCGATGGATTCGCCCGAGGGACAGCACTACCTGGCGGCCATGCGCTCAGCAGCCAATTTCGCCTTTTGTAATCGCCAGGTTTTGGCCCACCTCGCTCAGCGCGCCTTCGAACAGGTGCTGGCGGGCAAGATCCGCCGGTTCCACCTGCATCAGGTCTATGACGTTGCGCACAACATGGGAAAGATCGAAACACATATGATCGAAGGAAAACCGCTGAAAGTATGCGTGCACCGCAAAGGGGCCACGCGCGCCTTCGGCCCGGGGCAAGCCGGGCTGCCGGAAGAATATCAGGCCATCGGCCAGCCGGTGCTGGTGCCCGGATCGATGGGCACAGCCTCCTGGGTGCTCGTGGGCACCGAAACCAGCATGGCGATCTCGTACGGCTCCACCTGTCACGGCGCCGGGCGCGTGATGAGCCGCAGCAAGGCCAAACGGGACGTGCGCGGAGATCGACTGCGCGATGAATTGGAGCAACAGGGCATCCACATCCAGGCCGGATCGCTGGCCGGATTGGCCGAAGAAGCCCCGCAAGCCTATAAGGATGTGGACGACGTGGTCGAAACCGTTTCAGGCGCCGGCATTGCCCGAAAAGTGGCCCGCCTGCGGCCTGTAGTGGTGGTCAAGGGCTGAAGCGCCTCAATCCTCGTCGAGCGGATTTTCCATCGGTTTGCTGACCGACGCCAGGCGCGCATGGGTGAGTTCGACGAGCGCTTTCACCGGCAGTCGAATGTTCAGCCCGCGCTGTCCGCCCGAAATGTGAATTTGCTCGTGCCGCCCGGCGGATTGATCCAGGAGAACTTGAAAGCCTTTGTTGATCAAGGCCAGGGGAGAGATGCCGCCGGCCTGCAGCCCGGTGAGTGCTTCGGCTTCACGCTGGGTGGGAATGTGGACTTTCTTTTCGCCCAACACAGCCGCCAGGGCCTTCAAATCTACTTCGTGGTTTCCTGGGATGACCACCAACAAGGGTTTGCCGGGTTTGTCCCGTTTCACCACGATGGTCTTGAAGACGATTTCCTGCGGCACGCCCAGGCGGCGCGCGGTTTCGATGGCGCCTAATTTCTCGGCCGGAAGCTCGAACGCAGTGTAGGGAATTTTCCGCGCGTCCAACAGGCGGGTGACGTTATTTGCCGCCATTTATTAACCCTCCCGGATATAAATCGGGTTGCTGAAGATCCATCCGCGGAGCTTTCCCAGGTAGCGAATATAACACTCCACGCGGTAGACGCCGGGTTGGGTGGTGATGTGAGCGCAGATTTCTTGATTATGCCAGGTCTGTACGACCGCGCCATCCTTCAGCAAACGACATTCGGCCTCGCCAGGCAGGCGAATTTGCAGGGTGATGCCGCCGTGCAGGCGGACGATATCGCCCTGCATGGCATTTTCCTCTCCCTGGGCGGTGAAGCGGAACCCGCGCGTCGGCGCCGGCCGGTCATACCCCACAAAAGCGTGCCCATCCCGAAGCGCCTGCAGAACCATGCGGCGGTCGAAATTCAAATCACCCGATAGAGGTTCCGGGGTCAGCAAGTGGGTGTTGATGGCACCAAAATGGAAATCATAGGGGAAGATCGTCTTGCGAATGGGCCCCAGACGTTTGTGCAGGGCGTGCGCATCTGACCCGCCGACTGCAACCACGCGGTCGCCCCTGGCCAGCAGACTGTCCCACAACGCCAACGTCTCGGGCAGTGGCCCGTGGGCAATGGTGGCCGGAAAAAGCGCGTGAAAAATGGTTTGCAGAAGCGAATGCGAGACTTCTTTCAACTCGCTCAGGCTGTTCCAAATTTCAATACCGGTGAAACCATGCACATCCCAGTTTTCCCAGGTGATATCGGTCTCGCCAAAGTAGGGCAACGCGTGTTCCTTGGGATGGGCAATGAAACTCAACCCGCCGGCGCGCTGCACCTGGTCCAATAAATTTTGCGGGTCAGGAGCAAAGGTGGCCAATTCACGGCCTGCGCCGATAACCAGCAGGTGATTCTTCTGCGGCAGGCGGGTAGGGTCGTGAACTTCCTCGGCACACATCAACATCACGGTGTGGTCGCCCTTGCGCAGGTAAGCGTCCATCCCCTGTACAAAGACGTTGTGATCGGTCGGGATGACCACATCCAGGCCACTGCGCATGGCAGCTTCGAGGATATCCTGGTGGGTTCCACTTCCATCGGAATACTGGGTATGAAGATGAAGGTTGGTGATGAGTTCTTTCATATTAACTGACAATTCGTGGTTGACGATTTAGGCCATTGGACGTTATAATCGACGTGCTTTTACTTTAGGAGGCTAAGCGTGGAAAATTACTTAGATATTGCCCTGATTATAATCTCGATCGCACTGATCGCTGCTGTCATCCTGCAAAACAAAGGTGTTGGCCTGGGCGGTTTGACCGGACAGGACAGTGGCACCGTTTTCAGCGCCCGACGGGGTATTGAAAAGACGATCTTCTACGTTACGATTGGTCTGGCTGTTGTTTTCTTGATCCTCACCACCGTCATCGTAGCCTTAAAATAACGGAGGGCGACGCGGTTTTTCGCAATCCGGCTGACCCAAAGAAGCATTTGATGGGGCGACTTGCCTGATATTGGGGTAGTCGCCTTTTTCCGTTTTTCAGAGGAATATGAAAAAAATACGCTGGCAACTAATCATCATCTTTCTGACCGGCCTGGTCGTGGGGGCTTTGTTGTTGATCGAGCAGCCCACCTCTCAAACACCGGCTTCCGCGCCCCAACCCTCCGAGGGGGGAGCGTACGCAGAGGCGCTGATTGGTTCCTTGCAGCGCCTTAATCCGGTTTTGGATTTCTACAATTCCGTCGATCGGGACGTGGACCGTCTGCTTTACAGCCGTTTGATCACATTCGACGATCACGGCAATCCGGTGGCCGATCTGGCCGATTCGTGGGGCATCTCCAAAGACGGAACCATTTACAACTTCGCGCTGAAAGAGGGCGTGCTCTGGCACGACGGGAAACCGCTGACCAGCGCGGATGTGGTTTTTACCATCGATCTTCTGCGAAGCGATTCGCCGGTCATTCCGAGCGATCTGCAGGCGTTTTGGAAAAGCGTGGAGGTGACGGCTGTCAGCGACACGCAGCTTCAATTCAAGCTGCCGGAACCTTTTTCGCCGTTCCTGGATTATCTCAGCTTCGGCGTTTTACCCAAGCATCTTCTCGAAGGCACCAACTTCGCGGACCTGATCGACGCATCCTTCAATCTCCAACCGGTCGGCAGTGGGCCTTTCAAGTTCGATCGCCTGATTGCAGAAGACGGTAAAATTACCGGTGTGGTGCTGTCTGCGAACACGAAGTATTACGGCAGCAAACCGTTCATTCAGCAGATGGTGTTCCGTTATTACGCGGATGATCAATCCGCGCTGGACGCCTATCGAAACGGGGATGTCCAGGGGATTGCGGGAATCTCTAAGGCAACCCTCCCGGAAGCACTTGCGGAACCCGATCTCTCGATTTATACCGGCCGGCTACCTGAATTGTCGATGGTGTTGTTCAACCTGAAAAACACGGATAAACCCTTCCTGGCGGACGCGGCCGTGCGCAAGGCGCTGTATACCGGCCTCAACCGCCAGTGGATCATCGACCGGATTCTCAACGGTCAAGGGATTCTGGCAGATGGCCCGATCTTCCCCAATTCATGGGCTTATAACGACAGCCTCAGCCGGGTCGAGTTCGACTCGACCAAGGCGGCGGATATGCTCAAGGATGCCGGATACGTTGTCGGTACGGATGACCCGAATGTGCGCGCGAAAGAAGGCGTGCAGCTTTCGTTCACTTTGATCTATCCGGATACGCCCGAACACACGCTCATCGCGCAGGCCATCCAGAAGGATTGGGAATCGATCCAGGTGCGGGTGGATTTGGAAGCCGTTTCCTATGATGCGCTTTTGAATGAACGCCTGGCGAACCGCGATTATCAAGCCGCGCTGGTGGATATGGACCTGGCGCGCTCTCCCGACCCGGATCCCTATCCCTTCTGGGACCAGGTCCAGGCTAACAGCGGCCAGAACTATACCCAGTGGGATAATAAAATGGCCAGCGATTACCTGGAAAATGCCCGCGTTACCCTGGATGACAGCGAACGGGCTCGCCTGTACCGTAATTTCCAGGCGATTTTCGCCGACGATCTTCCGGCGCTGCCCTTGTATTATCCGGTTTATACATACGCAGTCGGTTCACAGGTCCAGGGAATTCGCATGGGCCCGTTGTACGATACAGCCGATCGCTTTGCAAGCGTGACTTCATGGTACTTGCAGGCAAGCAGCGCTACTTCTGCGCCCGCGGAGACCATTACGCCCTGATTTTTCTACCTTCTAGGAGGAATCCATGCCAACAATCAAGGAAGATCGCGCCTTTTTGAAAAGCGCGTTGGCTGAATTGCCAGATTTCCTCCTGTCGAATGAGATTTATTGGCCTTTGGAAGGCCGGGGTGGAATATCAAACGGGAATCTGTCCCGTTTATCATTAGGAAGTGTCCGTCTGGCCGCTGCGCGCCTGCTGGCGGTTCACGAAGAGGCGGGCGATGCGGACCTAATCGCGCAAATCGATCGAATATTTGAAAAGTGGCGCTCGAACTGGGCAAAAAAAGCCGCCCTTGAATATTCCGGCCGCCTGAAACTCTGGAAGGATCACCTGGATGAACTCCTTGCGGATCCCTCCCGGGCAATTTACCGTTACGAAATCCGGTCGCGCGTGATTCTCGATTTGCTGCAGGTAGATATGTTGGCAGAACCTCGCGCGCAGGAGCAAGAGTACCTGGCAGGATTGGATGCCCGCCTGCGCGGCGCCAGCCTGGAGGATGATTTCGTCTGGGAACCTGAATTGCAGGCCGGTTTCCCACGCGATCGATTCTGGTTCCTGTACCGCAGTCTTCGCTCGGAAGGGTAGGTTCGCATGGCCAAATTCTACACCGGTCAGGGTGATGACGGCAGCACGGGATTGTTGGGCGAAGGGCGGATTCCCAAATATGATCTCCGCATGGAAGCCATCGGCGCCGTCGATGAAGCCTCCGCGGCTTTGGGCGTTGCGCGTAGCCAATGCAGCCGATCCGAGAATCAGACCCGCATCCTCCGCATCCAGCGTGAGCTGTATCGTTTGATGGCCGAGCTGGCGGCCACCCCCCAAACCGCTGCCCGCTTTCATACCATCGATTCGAATGCCGTCCGGCGGCTGGAGGATGAAATCGGAATTTTGGAGCAGAGCGTGTCGGCTCCCAATGAATTTATCCTGCCCGGCGATTCTTCAGCCGGCGCCGCGCTCGATCTGGCGCGTACCATTGTCCGGCGGGCCGAACGGCGGGTGACGGAAATTCTGGCGCGCGGGGAGATCACCAATGCTGACCTTGGGCGCTATCTAAACCGCCTGTCCTCGTTGGTATTTCTTATGGAGTTATCTGAAAACGCGGCCAGCGGCCGTGAAAATCCTTCACTGGCGAAAGAAAAATGATCGGTACACTTATCAATGCTGGGGCTGTAATTTTTGGCAGTTTGTTGGGAAATTTACTGGGGGCGCGGATTCCCGAACGGGTGCGAACGACAGTGGTTTCCGGGTTCGGTTTGTTCACGCTGGGTTATGGCATTCAGATGTTCATCAAGACCCAGAATGCGCTGGTGGTGGTCGGCGCCATTTTGATTGGTTCGCTGTTGGGGGAGTGGTGGCAAATCGATCAGCATCTGGCGAATCTGGGCGTCTGGCTGGAGGGTAAATTCAATAACGGCGGCAATAATACTTCCTCCAAGCGTTTCATTAAGGGCTTCCTGACCGCTTCGCTCGTCTTCTGCGTAGGACCGATGGCCATTCTGGGCTCCATTCAAGACGGCCTGACCGGCGACAGCAGCGTGCTGGTCGTGAAAGCCATTCTGGACGGTTTCGCTGCCATGGCGTTTGCCTCCACGCTGGGCCTGGGCGTGATCTTTTCCGCGCCGCTTCTGCTGGTTTACCAGGGCAGCATCAGCCTGCTGGCGGTTCAGATGCAGTCGCTGGTTTCGAATGCGATGATCACCGAGATGTCGGCGGCCGGCGGACTTATTCTGGTTGGCCTGACCATCGGCAGCCTACTGGAACTGCGCCCCATCCGTTCAGCCAATTTCCTGCCGGCCCTGGTGATTGCACCCCTGCTCGTGCTGCTATTGGGCGCCTTCGGATTGTATTGATCGCCGGCGACTAAAGTCGCGCCAATCTACAAAAGTCAGGCCGACCCAATCCCCGATCCCTTTGCAGGGCAGGCGGGGAGCAGGTCGACCTGTGGACATTGTTTGGGTTGATTTTTCCTACCAGTCGACTCAATTACGCCGATTGACGGCCGAATCAGACCGGTTATTTAGCCAGGGCCGCGTCGATGGCCTGCGCCAATCCAGTATATCCCTGGACCAGGGTGCCGTTGACCACAAAAGATGGGGTGGCCGTGACGCCCAGGCTTTGACCCCGCGCCAGATCGTCCAGCACCTGCTGGCGGTAAGTGTTGGCGTTGTAGCAGCTCTTGAAGGCGCTGCTGTCCAGCCCCAGTTTATCAGCAAAGGCGATCAGGCGTTTGCTGGTGAAGTCGCCGATATTCTCGCCGTTTTGATTGGTGAACAACAGATCGTGATATTCCCAGAATTTCCCCTGGTCAGCCGCGCAATAGGCGGCCTCGGCGGCCGATTTGGATTCTCCGTTTGGATCGTTACCATCGATGAAAGAAAAAGGCGTGTACGTAAAATAGACCTTGCCGGTCTTGACATAGTTCTCAACGATCGAACTTTCACTGTCTTCGTAAAACATCCGGCAGTAAGGGCATTGAAAATCGCTGAATTCCTCGACCTTCACGGGCGCGTTTGGATCCCCCATGGAGTTGCGATTGGCCTGGGGACGTTCGAGCGGCTTCGCATCCCGAATTTCACCGATGGGGCGGTTGCTTACCCCGATCAGCACCCCGACCACTGCGATCGCGACGATGGTAATAATTCCAATCCACAAAAAACGCTGGCGGTTCTGACTGCGGCGGCGTTTCTCTTTCAGTTGAGTTCGAATCTCGTTTTTACGTGGCATATTCTTGTCCTTTATCGGTAATGATAAGAATATTTTGCCATTAATTGTCTAAAAAGTAAATTAAATGGACATTAGAGTGGATAAACCAGAACCGGAAATTGGTCGCCTGTGTGCGCGAACCCAAGATGCCGGTAAAGAGCCTGGGAAGCCAGATTGTCATGCTGCGTATTCACGGTGACCGACCAGATATGCAATCGTTCCAGGCGCTTCAGCAGGTCATAGACCAGACCATAACCGATCTTTTTGCCCTGCAACTCGGGTCGTACGGCCAAACGGGCCAGGTGAGCGCTGTACGCGGTGGCGGTGCTGATCTGATAAGCGACGATGCGCTGATCGATTTCCATCAGGGTAGAAAAGGCGCTCTGTTCATACGCCTGGGTGAGCGCTGTGAGCGAAAGCTGCCAGAGCGGTTCGAAGGCCAAATTATCCAGACGGGTGACCTCGGGTAAATCCTCGGGCAGGATCGGTCGAATGACTGCGCCATCCGGCAGGGGCTGAACCGCCGAAAAGTCGCCTGACCAGCCCAGGGTGACAATCTGTTGATGAAGCGACCAGCCGTGGCGCACCAATAACTGCTCGAACCAATTCTGCAATGAAATGGCTGCCAACTTGATATTCGAACCAGGCCCAATTCGATTCAGGGCATGCTCGAAAAGGCGATCCCAGGCTTCATCCGGCTGGATGAGGGCGCTGCTGGCGAAGAGCCGCACCCAGGCGATTCCCGGCGGATCAGCAGGACAGGCAAAAACCGCCTGGATGCGCTGGCTTTGTTCCAGGATCCAGAAGAATTCTTCACCAATCCAATCCAGAGGCAGGCGCCAGTCCAAATGCCGGTGCACATAGGGTGCCTGGTTCAATAAGAAAGCCAGGTCACTGATGTCTTGAGGTCGTGCATCGCGGATGGAAATGAGGTCGCTCATTTGAAAAAGCAGCCTGCCTTTTCAGGCAGGCTCTCGTTTCAAAATGGAGATTAAGATTTACCCGCCATTTTACCAATGGTGCGCAGCAACCCTTTCAAAATACGGTCCGCCAGAGATAGGTTTTTCTTTTGCGCAAGACCATCCTGCATGGTTGCCATGGCTTCGATGCGTTTCCCCTGCTGCATTTGAATGGAAGAAATGCGCTGCATGACCAGCGCGCGTAAGTCCGGTTCGTTGATCTTCTCGAACAAGGCTGCGGATTGACGATAAAGATCCAGGGCCCGTTCGCGTTCTTTCAGGTCATCCAATGCCGAGGCCACGTTCCCCAGCGCCATGGCCTGTCGGCGTTGATCCCCGACCGATGCAAAAATCTGGTCGGTGCCCTCCGCGGCTGCCAGCGCGCCCTTGGCGTCGCCGGCTTTCAGAAGCGCGACGGATTGGTTGTTCATGGCTTCGGCAGCCAGAATGTCATCGCCGGAAGTTTTATATGCCTCAGCGGCATCTAAAAATAACCGGGCAGCCTGTTGGAATTCTTCGGCCTCATAAGCCGTTTGAGCCTGGTTAACCAGGTCGCGAGGGGATACGACGGTTACGTTTTCCATAGTGGTTAGTAAGTGATCTCCAATAGACCTTCGGCGATGCCGCGCAACTTCTCGACGGATAGCTCGCTAAGTCGCATGGCCAACTCAAGATAAGGACGATTGACCGGTTGGAGGATGAACTGCTGTTGGCGTTCCGAAAGCTCCATGAATTTTTGGACCGTGATCTGCTGGGAACGCCATGCACCGATCACGCCATGTTCATCCAGGAAGGATTCCAAACGGATATCCAGAATTAAGGATACGACTTCCAACTCCGGAAGCGATAACGAACCCCGGCCTTCTTCGAAGGCGGATAGCCTCTCGATGGGAACAGAAGATTCTTTAGAGAATTCTTCCAGCGAAAAATTCCGTTCGGTGCGCAGCAATTTCAGGCGCGTTCCGATGATGCGATTACGGATTTGCGACAAGCGATTTGCGTCGTTGACCGTTTCATTTGCAGCGGATTCGGAGAGCGCTTCATTTCCCCAGAAATGCTCGATGGGTACGTCCAGGAAAAAAGCCAGGGCTTCCAACTGGGGCAGCGAGGGGGCGGTTACGCCAGCCTCGAAGGACTTAAAGGTCTCGGGTGATACACCGATAGCTTCAGCGCATTCCTCAATGCTTCGCCGCGTTGCCAGACGGGCGTCATATAGAAGAACGCCAAGTTTATGCATGCGGAGTGTGATCAGCCTTTGATTCTTATTCATATGCATCCTAAATCAAACGGAGATAAGGACATTATATATGAAAATGTCTCACCGTCTCCTGTTTTGAGGAGATAACATATCCGATAAATTTGCCCCAAATACATCCGCGCCCAGATGGATGCCGGCTGCTTCCAGGCGAGGCGTGAAGAGCGGGCGAATACCGGTCGGCTTGAGCTCGCCGATCACCTTGCCTTCCTTATCCACGCCGACTTGCTCGAACCGGAAGATTTCAGTCATGACGACGGTGTCGCCTTCCATGCCGGCCACTTCGGTTACGGAGGTCACTTTCCGGCTGCCATCGCGCATACGCGATTGCTGAACGATCAAATCGATGGCCGATGCAATCTGCTCGCGAACCACTTTGACCGGTAATTCCATGCCCGACATCAGGCACATCGTTTCAAGACGCGAGATGGCATCGCGGGGTGTGTTGGCGTGCAGCGTGGTGAGCGATCCGTCATGGCCGGTGTTCATGGCCTGAAGCATATCCAATGCCTCGCCGCCGCGGACTTCGCCAACGATGATGCGATCGGGGCGCATACGAAGGGCGTTACGCACCATGTCGCGGATGCTGACCTCATTGCGCCCTTCCGAGTTGGCCGGCTTGGCTTCCATGCGCACCACGTGATCCTGCAGCAGTTTCAATTCGGCGGCATCTTCGATGGTTACCACCCGTTCGGTCTCCGGAATGAAACCCGAGAGGACATTCAGCAGAGTGGTTTTACCCGAGCCTGTACCGCCTGAAATGACGATATTCAAACGTGCCAGGACGCAGGCCTTGATGAAATCGGCCATACCTTGCGTGAGTGAGCCGAATTTAATCAATTGGTCGATGGCCAGTTTATCCTTTGAGAATTTTCGGATGGTAATGGAAGGGCCATCGATGGCAACGGGAGGAATGACCGCGTTAACGCGCGATCCATCGGGCAAACGCGCATCCACCATGGGGCTGTCCGAGTCAACCCGCCGGCCCAAAGGCAGAATGATCTTTTCGATCAGGTGCAATACCTGGTCGTCGTTTTCCAGTGTAATGTTGGTCTTCGTCAGTTTGCCCTTGCGTTCGATGTAAATGCTTTTGGGGCCATTGACCATGACTTCGGTGATGTCAGGGTCATCCAGCAGGGGCTGCAGGGGACCAAAGCCCAGGATATCATCCAGAATGTCGTGGAACAATTGGTCGTGGATGGTCGTGGGAAGCGACAGGCGTGTGGATGCATAGGCCTGTCGCATCAATTCATCGACGACCTTTCGGCGATCCCCCGTGGTCGGAGGTTGATTTTCCAACTCGTGGGAAATAAAGTTGACAATATAGGATTTTAGTTTGGCCAGTTCTGGCCCACGAATTGAGGCCGGAGTTGTCATTTTTCATCCTGTGATGGATTAATTTCATCCTGGGGTAACAACCAGATAATGTGAGCGACATTAACGGCAATGAATTTGGTCTTGTAAAGGACCTGTTCGTTTTGGTCGAAGATTGTCGCATCCGTCACGGCTAAGAAGGGTTCGGACATATTCAATTCATCGCGTAAACGATCATCGGGTCGCACGTGAACATTCCCGCAAATCTTGTGATCCGTGGTCTGGATCACGACATTAATCGGACGTTTGAAGATGACATTGGAAAAAATCTTGGTGCGTTGTTCTTTTTTGAGCTTTGTATGTTCAATGACCATCATTCGACAATCCCTTTCAGGAGAATTATCCGAGATTGGATTTCTCGATGGGCGGCATGAGATATCCCAGACCGGAACGGGTGACGATATGTTGAGGGGAATGGGGATTATCTTCCAACTTTTGGCGCAACCGGGCAATACTGACCCACAGGATTTCCTTATCCTCGCTGTATTGTGGTCCCCAGATGGCGGTCAATAATTCTTCGGCGGTGAGCACCTGGCCGATATGTTGGGCGAACTGGATCAACAGGCGATATTCGGTCGCCGAAAGATAGACGGGTTTGCTGTCTTTCCAGACCTCGGCGCGGGCAAAATCGATCTTTAAATTGCCGTGGGCAAAGTAGCGATTTTGCCCAACCTGTTCGGAGGTTTTTGCCCGACGAAGGACAGCCCGAACGCGCGCCACCAGTTCGGTGGCCGAAAAAGGCTTGACGACATAGTCGTCAGCGCCGACGTTCAGGCCGCGAACGCGATCCTGTTCTTCGCCCTTGGCGGTCAGCATGATGATGGGAACGGACGAGAACTGACGAATTCTCTCGCAGGTGGTCCAGCCGTCCAGGCGCGGCATCATGACGTCCAAAATCACCATATCTGGATGCTTGCTGGCCACGGTTTCCAGGGCCTCTTCGCCGTTGCTGGCGGTAATGACCTCATAACCTTCGGCTTCCAGGTTTACTTTCACAAGGTGTTGATATAAGACTTCATCGTCTACGACCAGGATACGTGTTCCCATGCTTTCTCTCCCTCTGTCACTAATCGATCTAAATATGGTCTCGCAGAAAGACGGTAAAGGTGGAACCAACACCCGGCGTGGACTTGACAGAAATATCCCCCTGGTGCGCTTCGATGATCTGCTTGCAGATGAACAAACCTAGGCCGTTTCCGTGAACGTTGGGCGCCTGTTCCGGATTGCGGAAAAACCGATCGAAAATATAGGGTACGTACTGCGGAGGAATGCCCGGACCGTGGTCGATGACATCGATTTGAGCGCCGTTCTCGATATTCCGTATGTTAACCCAAACTTCCGATCCCGGGGCGTACTTTGCAGCGTTGTTAAGCAGGTTTTGCAATACTTGTGCCAGGCGAACCGGATCCCCTTCGATCAAATTCAGAGGTTGGTCGCAATCGAGGTTGATGACCATATCCGGCTGGTGCAGGTGCATGCGCATGATCAGGTCGTTGATCACGGCATCCAGGCGCACGACCTGAAAATTCATCTGCATCCGTCCGGACTGAAGGCGGGCCGAATCGAGCAAGTCATCGATCAATTCTTGCAGGCGATCGGTTTCATTATCGACGATTTGTAGAAACTCACGCTGGGTGTGGGCATCCCATGAGGTATCCGGACGCAGCAGGGTGGTGGTGTAACCCTTGATGAAACCCAATGGCGTCCGAATTTCATGGGAAAGGGTGGACATGAAATCTTCCTGCAGGCGGAAAATGTGATGTTGGGCTTCCAGTTCGTCGAGCCGTTCGGAGCGCAGATCATCATCAATGAGCAGGGATATTTCACCGGCCATGAATTGGGCGAATTCGATTTGATCTTCTGTGAAGGGCGGGCTGCCAAATCGAATGAAAATGATGGTTCCAAGGATGTTCTTTTTCCGAGATAATGGGACGCCCAGAATGTAAGGTCTGCGCAGACGATCGATGGTCATCGGCTCATCCGGCTCGATCAATTTCATCTGCCCCGAATTGCAGACCTGTGCAGCAACCGTTTCTCCCCAGGAAACATCCGCTTCAGCTTTTTTACCGCGCCCCATGGCGCGGGCATAAGCGGTGTCGATGTGTTTGGTATTGGGGTCGATGAAATAGATGACCAGATTATCAAAGATAAAATGCGGCCGGATAAAGCGCGCGATTTCATCTACTGCAGATTTCCATCCCTTGGCTTGTACGACGATCTGATTTACTTTGTACAAGTCTTCGAAGGTTAATGGAGAAGTTTGCACCGCGAGTTTCATCGGTAGAATTATATACTAATTCTCAATCTGCGGTCCGCAGTAAAAATTCGAAGGTGCTTCCCCGGCCCGGTTGCGAAGTGACCCGGATCATCGAACCGTGGGCTTCGATGATCTTTTTCACCAACGCCAACCCCAGCCCGGTGCCGCCGTATTTGCGGGTGGAAGAGCCGTCGAGTTGGTGGAAGGGTTCGAAAATCTCATCGATTCGTTCCTGAGGCATTCCAATGCCGTTGTCGCTGACGCGGACGGCAATGAATTCGTTTTCTTTTTCCGTCTTGACCTGGATCGTGCCGCCGTCGGGTGTGAATTTGATGGCATTCTCGATCAACTGCTGGATCACCCATTGCATCTTTTCGCGATCGGCCTGAAGGTTGGCCGAATTATGGTTGCTCTCGAAGGTGAGGGTGTGGTGATGCTCGTTGGCCAGTTGTTGGAACGCTTCCACCAGGTCCTTGCACAACTGGTTGATATTGACGGTCTTGACGTGCAGATTGATCGTCCCATGCTCGGCCATCGAGAACATGATCAAATCCTCGATCAGTTTTTCCAGCCGGTCGGTCGAACGCTGCATGGTCATGAGACTGCGATATTGTTCATTATTGACCGTTCCGAGGTCGCCGGAAGACAGCAATTCAAGATAGCCCCGAATGTGGGTCAACGGCGTGCGCAGTTCATGAGAAATATTGGCGACGAAATTCGACTTCAATTGGGAGAGCTCGGCCAGCTTGGTCAAGGCATTTTGAAGTTCGGCCGTGCGTTCCTGCACGCGCAACTCGAGGAAGTTATTGGCTTCTTCGAGCTGGTTGTTCTTTTCCTGAAGAGCGGTTCGCAGTTGAAGGATTTGCTCGGTCACAACCTGATCCAGCGCGGGTTGATCGATCAACTTCATGTCGATCAGAATCTTGCCCAGCAGCGGGGTCTGGCCTTTTTGCGTGTGGGCCTGTTGAACTTGCAGCGCTTTCTCTAGGTCAGCCGGAGAAATTAAACCTTTCTCGACCAGGGAGTCTCCCAGTCGGGCGACCAGAATTTCAGGAGTCAGTGAACCAGTCTCAGTCATTCCATCCCCAACGGTGCAAGATTAATGCCGGAATACCCATTCACCGCCGACCATGGTGGCAGCCGGCAACCGGTTGTGCAGCGATTGCGGCGGTAAATCGAAAGGATCCTCCGCGAGCACGATCAGATCGGCATAAAAATCGGGCATCAATTGGCCCAGTTCCCGCTCACGACCCGCGGCGAAGGCCGGACCGGTTGTATAGGCGGCCAGCGCAGCCTCGAGAGAGATGCGCTGCTCGGGGCGCCAACCCTCAGCGCCCGGGTACCCCGATGGACGCGTGCGATTGACCGCGGCATGCAACCCCAGAAACGGATTGGGGGATTCGACAGGCGCATCCGAACCAAACGCGAGCCGGGTGCCGGCCTCCAACAGGGTTCGATAGGCGTAGGCGTACTGCGTCCGGCTTCCCAGGTGACGGTCGGCGGTATCCATATCGGACGTGGCGTGGATGGGTTGGACCGACGCGACCAGATCGAGATCCGTCAGGCGGTGTAAATCGCCGGGCGCCAGAATCTGGACATGCTCGATGCGGTGGCGCAGGTGCGCCAGGTGATTTTGACGCTCATAAGCGCGCAGCATCTCATAACCGGCAAGCACCTCATGGTTGGCGCAGTCCCCGATGGCGTGAATGGCCAGACTCAAACCACTTCGAACTGCCTGTTCACCGGCTTCGAACACCTGACCGGCATCCAACTGCAAAACACCCGTGTTGGCGCTGTATTGGTAGGGTTGCAACATGGCCGCGGTTTGGGGGCCCAGCGCGCCATCGGCAAACATCTTGATCGATCCGATGCGCAGAAAATCACCGCCAAATCCGCTGCGCAGACCGACTGCGACGGCTTCGGCGAGCTGGTCGAAGGGTAAATTCTTTACGACACGCAGGCGCAGTCTGCCTTGTTGATCCAATTGCTGAAGCGCCTGAAAACAGCGCCGGCGGTCATTATCGTGCACGCCGGTAAGCCCCATGCTCCACAGCTTTTCCTGGGCGCGTTCGATGGCCGCGGCGACCGCCACCTCATCCGGCGCCGGCAAAATGCGCTCGACGAAGCGGACGGCGTTTTCCAGCAGGATGCCGGTCGGGACGCCATTCCTGTCACGCTGTATCTGGCCGCCTTCGATCTCGGGGGTGTCGCGGTCGACGCCGGCCATGCGGAGGGCAGCGCTGTTCGCCCAACCCGCGTGCAGCGACTTGGCTGTAATATAAACCGGGCGATCGCCCGCAGCGGCGTCCAGGTCGCCTGCCGTTCCATAACCGCCCTGCCACTGATTCTGGTCGAAACCGTGGCCCAGAATCCAGGCCCCATCCGGGGTGACGCGGGCGCGTTCGGCGATGCGGCCCAGGCATTCCGCAAGGGTCGCGGTTTCGCAATCCACCCGGTCCAGGCTGGCCGCGTAGGCTTCCAGGTGCAGGTGGGCATCGGTCAGGCCGGGCCAGACTGTCTGTCCATGCAGATCTTCGATCTGGGTATTACGGTTGGCCAGCGCGAGCACGTCTTTATTGCTGCCAACGGCCAGAATCCGGCCGTTTTCAACGGCCAGGGCCGCCGCAAACGGCTGATGCGAGTTCAGCGTGCGTATCCTTGCGTGATGCAGTATGCGCATGTTATGACCTGGTAAGGGTGGTGATCAGAGTATCGAGTTCTTCGTCCGAATAATAGTGAATGACGACGCTGCCACCCTTGCGCCCGTGCCGGATGGCCACCCGGGTGCCCAGGGCTTCCTGCAGGCGCTGTTCGATGGCGGTGATTTCCGGATCGGGATCGCGCGGCCCGGCCTTCTTGATGCGTTCGCCCAATAACTTTCGCACCAGGTCTTCGGTCTGGCGGACGTTCAGGTCGTGACGCAGGATGGTTTCCAATGCGGCCGTCTGGGCTTTATCGGATGGAAGGCCCAGCAGCGCCCGCGCATGACCTTCGGTGATACGACCATCTGCCAGCGCCTGACGGAGTTCGATGGGGAGTTTGAGCAGGCGAAGCGTATTGGTCACCGTCACGCGGTTCTTTCCAACCCGCGCGGCAATGTCTTCGTGCGAAAGATGAAAATCATCCGCCAACTGGCGGTAGGCTTCGGCGGTTTCAAGCGCGGTCAGATCGGCGCGCTGCACGTTTTCGATCAAAGCCAGTTCCAGGCGCTGTTGCTCGGTGGCCTGGCGTACCAACACCGGCACGGACTCCAGACCGGCCAGTCGGGAAGCCCGCAGGCGGCGCTCACCGGCAACCAGAATGTACGTGTCGTTGGCAGCGTCATAAGTCACGAGCAGGGGCTGCAGGACGCCGTGTTCGCGAATGGAGGCGGCCAGTTCTTCCAGGGCTTCGGGCTGCATCGTACTGCGCGGTTGAAGTGGATTGGGAACGATCTTCTCGATGGATACATCGAAGGTCGACGTCCCCTCTGCCGGCGAGGAAGTTCCCCCCGGAATAAGCGCATCCAGACCCTTACCCAGGCCACCTTTGCGAGCCATAGACATCATCCTTCCTCACTGAACACGGGAATATGAATTCCGTCCTGTTCCAGCAATTCCCGCGCCAGAGCCGCATAGGAGCGCGCGGCGGTCGAATCAGGCGCGTAGAGCGAAATGGGCTGCCCGTAGGAAGGGGCTTCTGCCAGACGGATGCTGCGCGGAATAATCGTTTGGAAAACCTTCTCCGGGAAATACTTCTTGACCTCACCAACCACATCCATGGCCAGGCGAGTCCGGCCGTCGTACATGGTCAGAATCACGCCCCGAACCTGCAGGTTGGGGAACAACGAAGTGCGCACCCGGGTCAATGTCTGGGTCAATTGGCCCAACCCTTCGAGAGCCAGGTATTCGCACTGCACCGGAATGAGCACGCCATTCCGCCCGGCAATGAGCCCGTTGATGGTCAGCAAACTGAGCGACGGCGGGCAATCGATCAGGATGTAGTCGTAGCGATCCATGACCGGCGCGAGTGCATCCTTGAGGCGTTGTTCCCGGTTCGCCATCTCGATGAGTTCGATTTCCGCGCCGGCCAGGGCGGGCGATGACGGCAGGACGGATATTTTCAGCTTCGGATTATGTAATATCTGCGGCCCGACCGGATTGGCGCCGATCAGCACCTCGTAGGTGCCGCTCTTGACCGTTTTCTTGTCGATGCCAAGCGAGGAAGTGGCGTTTGCCTGCGGATCCAGATCGACCAGCAGGACACGCTGCCCGTAATAACCCAGGTACGCGCCCAGATTGATCGCGCAGGTCGTCTTTCCTACGCCGCCTTTTTGATTTGCCAGTGTATAGATACGGGCCATGGTGGTTATGCCTTTGGAATGATTTCGAGCAGCGCCGTTTGCACCTCATCGATGGTCGGCGTGCCGGCCAGACCGGGGCGGGTGACGGAATTGGCTGCCAGTTGGGTGGCAAAACGGGCCGCCTCCCAGGGATCGTGCGTCTGGTAGAGACGGACAAAGAATGCGGCGGCGAATATATCTCCGGCGCCGGTCGGGTCGATTTCAGGCACCTCGGGTGGCCGGAAGTAGCGGAGATCGCCATTCCAGTAAAGCCGGGATCCGCGGGCGCCTTCGGTGACGACCAGAATGCGAATCGACGAAAGCATGTCTTCGAGGATGCTTTCGTCACCCTGAACGTCCTCGATGCTGAGGACGGCCGCGCTGGCGTTCTCCAGAACATATCGCGCTTCCGGCCAGTCGGTGGGATGCACTTTATGGTCGGAATTCCAGGTGCGCAGCCAGCCCTGCGGCGTCAGGCAGACCTGAGAATCGGGAAAGGCCCGCGCCAGTTTGGGGTCCACTTCCTGGGCGATCGGTCCCAGATGAACGATGGGGGCATCCTGCCAGGTGCGCGGGACCATGGAATAGTCCAACCCCGAGGCGAGGTGGTGTAGATATTGAATTCGCCCGTTCGGCGTTTGAATGTTTTCGAAGGTGGTGGAATATTCGGAGGCGCGCATGCTAATGGCTGCGCCATTAAGGCTATCCAGCGCGATATCGCTGGCGCACGAGGTGACAATACCGACCCGCAGCCCGATGGCCAGGGCCGTGCGGGCAGCATAAGATGCCGTACCGCCGAGTACGGGGCCATTTTCAGTCATATCCTGAGTGAGATGACCAATAATGAGATAATCTACCGGTTCAATCGGCGAAAGATTATACATGGTCCAATTATACCAACTATGGTTCCTGGCTCTCGGTTGGATTTTCCTCGATCGGCTTTGTCTCGGCTGCTTGAGGCTCGTCGACTTCCACCGCGACCGGTTGGGAGGGCGGTTCGTCTGCGGGAGCTTCATTGGGCAGTGTCTGGAGGGCCTCTTCCATGGTGATATTTTCACGGCGCGCGCCCGGAGCCGGGGTGGCGCAATAGGGGCACAGGTTCCACGGCAGCTCCATCAGGCGGCCGCACTGGTGGCAGCGCTTTTTCAGGCGGGTGTGGCAGTGCGGGCAGGCGATCCAATCCGGCTCGATGTGCCGCGAACAGCCCGGGCAGACCGGGATTTCTTCGATGGTTTGCAACAGAGCTTCTTCTTCGAGAGATCGCTGATATTCTTCTTCCAGGGTCCGGGCGGGACGCAGAATGAGGTAAACCAGCACACCCGGCAGGAAGAGAACTGCGACCACCAAAATCGCGAGCACACGGGCCAGGGGATCGCGCGCTCGCGAGCGGATATCCCGGAATGTCCAGATCACCAGGCTGAGCCAGAGCGCGGCGATGAACGCCGCGGCGAAGGCCGTGCCAAATAACGTGAAATTGCTGAGAGTGGTGGGATCGAACGTCATGGAAATTCTCCAAAGCTAAATTATAGCATGGGATGACTCAAACGGTTTTTCATCCTCGATCCAGCTTGCGAAAAAAATAAATTTCTACTATAGTCAAAAACAATTACAATATAGATCAACGGGGCGAAAATGGTCAAAGAACAGGCCGGGGGATATCGGATTCTGGATCTGGAGAGCAACGACCGCCCGCGCGAACGGTTGGAAATGCTCGGCGCGGAGGCGTTGAACAACGCCGAACTGCTGGCCATCCTGCTGCGGGTGGGCATCCAGGGTGAAAACGCGGTCCAGTTGGGGCACCGTCTGCTGCAGGAATTTCACGGGTTGTCCGGTTTGCAGCGCGCTTCGTTCAGCGAGGTTTGCGCTGTCAAAGGCCTGGGGACGGCCAAGGCGGCCCAGATCAAAGCGGCCATCGAACTGGGACGCCGCCTGGCCGCGCAGTCCGTCGAAGACCGCCCGGCGGTGCATTCACCCGGTGAAGCCGCCGAACTGGTGCGCTATGAAATGGCGGCGCTGCCGCAGGAGCAGTTGTGGGTGATGGCGCTCGACACACGCAACCGCGTGCTGGGCATCGAGAAGATCTACAAGGGCTCGTTGAACTCGTCGATGGTGCGCATCGGCGAATTGTTCCGGCCGGCCATCCAGCGCAACGCGGCTTCCATCCTGGTGGTGCACAATCACCCCAGCGGCGATCCGACGCCCAGCCCGGAAGACGTGGCCTTGACGCGCGGCGTCATCCAGGCCGGCAAGTTGATGGACATCGAACTGCTGGATCACCTGGTGATCGGGCAGGGACGCTATGTATCGATGAAAGAAAAGGGTCTGGGTTTCGGATAAATGCCCTGAATTTTTGCAATCAGTTTTATTGACAAAAAAGGGCCCTCATAGTAAACTAACCCCCGCACAACACGGCGAGGTAGCTCAACGGTGGAGCAGTGGACTCATAAGCCATTGGTTGTGGGTTCAAATCCCACCCTCGCCACTCCCAAAATCCCCTGTATCTAGGGGATTTATTTTTTTTGGAACACCCCATATACGGCGATTTTTGCATCTACTTCCCCATTTCTATCAACTTCCGGGTCTCTTGAAGAAAAGCCGGGGCGCTGAAAACGATAAGCGGCTTGATTTTTCCAAAGACTCAATATGGCAGTGATTTTCCCACCCGAACATAGCCGGTATTTCCAACCCGTGGCATGAAGAAAGACCGAATTCGGGATCGGCATGTCTCTGCGGGAATACAATCACTTACTCCGGTTATGAGAGGAAGTATTCGACTAGATCTCCCTCTTACGGTAGTCGATACGCTGGTAACCGGTGCCCCAGGGGTCGCCATGCTCGAACACCCCAAGGCCTGCATTCTGCGCCAACCGCAAGTAGTTGTCGGAGAGGGCGGGTGGTTGTGCGTACGGTTCTGCATTCAACAAGTCATACATCACACTGTCAATTGCTACCGGGTCGGTCGCAAACAACAGGCTGTTCGGCGCCTTTCCCCCAAACGTGCTCCATACTGACGGTGCCAGATCCTCCTGCCCCTTGCACCCGAATATTCCATCCCCGATCGTCAGCACCGTCTTTGGCCCAATGTTCAAGTTCTTGTATAGATCGATCAATGGGTTGTAGGTATCGCTGTAATTCGTTCCTTCATTGTTCACAAAGATTTGGCTATGGAGTCCCCCGGGGTTATTGATCGACCCCAGGTGGTGCTTGAACGACAATGTTACCCCGGCCACGCTGTGGTTCTTCATAATCGGCATGTTAATTAGGTAGGCTGTATCCACCAGCAGCCCCGGTATTTTGTTTGGCCCTGGCATTGCCACACCCGCTGGCGGGAAGAAATTCACGGGGCTACCCCCCGCCCAATTCACGTCCCGACGACAACCTCCAAAGTATTTAACCGCATAGATTCCACCGTTTACAAAGTAGTCAGGAATCACGCGGTTCGAAGCATCGTACACCCAAACATCCCCTTCCGCAACGCCAATCCCTTTCAATCCCCTGACCACCGCATTCACCGGTTGGATCAAGGCGTTGATGACGCTCGAGGTACTTCCACACCCCCAACTGATCGTATTGTTAAAATTCACCTTGATTGCCACCGGCTGACCGGCACTGTAGTTGGGCAGAATCGCATGCCAGGCATCGCTTAATGTGGATTTCCCCGTCAGGATCATTATCCCCTGGTCCACCATGTTATTCACAGTGCTCTGGTTCACATGGTTCCAGAAATCACTCGATCCGTCCCAGTCCGTTGCTGTATTGCTGTGCATATGCACCACCCGCCCCCCTGTCACCGGCGGAGGTACAGTGTTACCTTGTGTGGATGTGCGAGTCGGTGTAATCGTGGCTGTCGAACCAGGTGCAGCGATATTCGTCGAAATTGGTGGTCCGGTGGATGTCGGCGATGATGTGAGGGTCACGGTTGGACTACGGGTAGGTGTCTTGGTACCCGTCGGTGTAGCTGTCCCTGTAGGAGTGCCCTTTGGGGTCCTTTTCTTCCCAGGAACTGATCCAAGTATATTCATTGGATAGAAAGAATTCACCAAAGCGGTTCCCCCACCCCCGATCAATACAAATAACCACTTCATGAAAGCTCTTCTAGACAGTTTTTCTGTCATATTTGCTCCTTAAAACAACGTCCAACATCTGAGGACGCATTCGTCGCGATAGCAATGGCGCCTGTCAAGTCCTCCATTGCTAAACCCCGACGGATGACTCATTTACTCGATCGTCTGAAACCGTGGCTGGATATCCGCGAAAGGCTTATTCTCCGGTCGCGATACACCCGACTCGGATCTCTAAGCCTGAAATTGCGATAGCCCCATTCTATGCGATAAACGCTATCATTTTCATAAATAAATTGTATATATTAACAATATAAATTGTAGCTGGCGTAATTCTTAACTATCCCGGTCATTACCCTTAAGCCATTGGTTTTGGGTTCAAACTTCACCCGCGCCAAAAAGAAAACGATCCGGAATGAACTGAACCCAGAAAACAAGACAGGAAAAGAAAGCACCTCATGCGAGAATAGAAGCAGGAGGTGCTTTTACTATGTCTGGGGAAAAAGGGATGGTTCACTATCGCAAGGAAGTAAAGTTGCTGGCAGTGCAGATGTGTTTAGAACAAGGCAAAACAAACGCTGAAACCGCTCAGGAATTGGGACTGCCACGCGGAGAGCTGGTTGAGCAGTGGGTTCGGCGCTTTCGGCGGGAAGGCGAAGCTGGTTTCGATAAGCCGATTGGTCGGCCGCGGAAAACGCCGTTAACCCAACCAGCCTATATCGCCCACCTGGAGATGGAGAATGCGCTGCTAAAAAAATTTCATACCGAGTTGCGCACAGCTATGCTCGCGAGGCGCAATATCGGGTCATCGAACACTATCGAGGAATCTACCCTGTGAACGCGATGTGTAGTTTCTTCGGGATTTCGCGAGCAGCTTACTATGCCTGGCTTAAGCGCAAGGGTCAGCCAGATTTGGATGCTGAACGGAAACAACTGATCCTGGAAGCCTATGCTGCATCAAAAAGCACTTACGGATACCGGCGGATTGGGCTGTGGTTGAGCCAATATCGTTCAGTCATTATCAACCACAAGGCCATTTTGCGTTTGATGAACTGTCTGGGCATTCGCTCAGTGGCACGTCGCCACAAGATGTTCACCAAAATGAGCCAGTTGGAGATCTATCATCGCTACGAGAATATTCTCAACCGTGACTTTGCGGCCACTCGGCCAAACCAGAAATGGGTAACGGATATCACCTACATTGCCACACAGCAGGGCTGGGCTTATCTATCCACCATCAAGGATTTATACGGTGGCTTTATCGTTGCTCATGCCATGAGCCTCTCAAACTCGGTGGCATTGGTAACCAGGACCCTCAAGTTGGCTCAGGAGAAAGAAAAGGTCACTGATGGACTGATCCTCCACAGTGACCAAGGGCATCAATATACCTCACACGCATATCATGTCCTTACCCAACAGTATAGCATTACTCCTTCCATGTCGCGCAGAGGGAATTGTTGGGACAATGCGCCAATGGAAAACTTCTTCGGCCATCTCAAAGAAGAAGCTCTACGCAATATTTCTACTCCTACTTTCGAGGAGGCTAAGCAGATTGTTGACGAATACATCTACTTTTTCAACTATGAACGGATACAATTGAAAACAAGACAGACACCCTATCAACTCAGGTGTCTGTCCACTTAGCCTTGAGGCCACTTTCTTTTTCTGTCTACCCTATGGGGTGCAGTTCAGAAAACGCAGATCGTTCTTTTTTACCCAGGCCAGGATTTTCGTATGGCAATTGCTTCTACCGAATGATGATCGGCAAAAATAAATGCGGGGGTTCCGAAAGATCGATCAGGTTTCCTTCGCCCCATGAATTTGGAACGAGTGCTTTGGATCCGGTAGGCCAACCCCAAAAATCGTCCGGCGAGTCGATATTTTGTCCAGCGACTGAAAGGCCGATGGCCCGCGACCACCAATTTCCGATGACAGCGCCATTAAGTTGAAATTCAGCATCCCACCCGTCCAAATAAGTGGATCGGGCAATTTCATAGCCTCCTGGTATAGGACCCGTAAAGTCAACACCATCTCCACTGCCAACCCGGATTGTGCCATCATAGGAAATTGTCAAAGATAGGTCGTTTGTTGATGGGCTTCCACCGCCTCTACCAGCGCGCGTTAAATATACAGCCACATTGGGTTGGTTTTGAAGGGTTGGGTCAGGAATGGGTAAGTTCTTGAGGCAAACGTACAAATCCGTGCCTGAGTGTTCATAATAAGAAGTGACCGCCTGGCCGGAAATGGAAAAAGTATTCGTCGTTGCATCGTCATATTCATTATCGCAAAGACCATCTATCGTATTTACGGTAGCGGTATTTCCAATATTGACAGTACCTGTGTTCAAGTTCCCATTGCCATAGTGTCTGGCATTTGCCCAGATTCCAGATAACGGCCAGGAATAATCATCCCCTTCATATCGCCACCAATGATAAAAAAAGGCCAGGCCGACCGGGTGTTTCCACCCGCCCATATTCTCCCGGGAAATTTTGAATTCCACCTGCCAAAAAGGCGAAGGTTCGGGATTTTGATATTTGACCGCCTGCCAACCTCCGGGGTTTGGTCCGTTGAAAAGCCCTGAACCCCAGGTTGCTGCCCACGGTAGACCCTGAGAATCATATGGCATGTGGACTCTAAAGTCGTCGGCATTACTCCCGTAGATATCTCCGTCATGCAGCGGATCGACATAGACAACCACATGGGAAAGTCCGCCATTCGGTAACGGTAAACCGGACGAATCTCCAAAGCAGAAATAAGCATCGGTTGCAGAATGCTTAACAAAGACGGGAAAAGTCAGGTTAGTGCTCACAGTAACAAAGATCTTTGTCGCATCTTCGTATTCCAGAGGATCACAGATACCATCCATTACAGGCACAACACTCGATTGGGGAATGTCAATTGTAGTGCCCGAACCAGCCTGAACGGTGGTTGGTGCCGATTGAATTTCAGGAAATTGAGCAGCCAGTAGTAGAACTGTCATTGAAATCAAGGCACGAAAGGAATTCAGAATTATTCTAGACATCCTTGTCCCTCGAGATGTTTGCTGTGGAAACCCATAGAGGTTTATCGGTGAACCATATCTGTAACGGTCGAAACTATAATTCCGTGAGAACATCAATCAATAATGTAGATTATATATAATGTCGATATAATTTTCAAATCGGTGTCATCCACGGAAGGGACAATCTCGTGAGGTGCGGCTGAAAACGATCCACACATTGAAGCAGACTGGTAGAGAAATAAAGTCAGGCGTTCCGTGATTCAGCCTGCAAAGGGTGAAAAACACTTATCCAAGATTCGAGCATTATTTTGATCGTTGAAAAAGCGAATGCGCCTATACTATAAGAAACAATCAGGAGGATGATATGAGTGATTTCTTTGGTAAATTAAAAAGCGGCGCCGAAAAGGTGGCCTTCGAAGCTGACAAGATGGCCCGGTTGAACAAGGCCAAAGGCGATCTGGAAAAAATCAAGGATCAAATCCGGGCGCAATATGCGAAAATCGGCGAACTGTACTATACCCAGCGGTCGACCGGTGAGGTGACCGGTCCGGCCTATGATGAGATTTGCCAGGCCATCGCGGCCCTCGAAGAACAGGCCAGGGCCAAAGGCGAGGAAGTCCAGCGGATCAACATAGAGACATATGGCCCGCAGGCGAGCCAACCGGCTGCACAACCTGCCTCCAGCCCGGCCCCAGTGCCGCCCGCGCCATCAGTCACCTCCAGCCCGGTCCCGCCGGCCCCGGCCGCAACGAAATTCTGCCCGAACTGCGGCAAAGAGGTACAGGCTGGGGTCAAATTTTGCCCGGACTGCGGGACGAATATGACCGAAATGTGAACCCTTGCGATCTCAGGCGAATCTACTCCGGCCTGGAAAATACAATGAACGGGGCTGTCTTTTTGGACAGCCCCGCTTTTATCACTTCACCTGAACCTGTTCGTACGAAGCAACCTGATTCCCATCCAGGTCCTCGACGATAAAGCCGACGAGGTAATCTCCGGGCGCTGCGTAGAGCTGCTTCCAGGAGAGCCCGGTTTCACTGAAGGTCAGCGTCTTGCCGTCCTGATAGGCGGTCGCGGTGACGTTGCCCTGGCTGTCCAGATCGAGCCATTTTTCAGAGATGGTGAAGGTGTCGCCCACGGAGGGGACGATCTCGCGCGGGGCGCTGGCCTGATCGCTGCCGCTGAAGCCGACCACACGCTGCAGCAGGCCGTTGCTGAAATAGAGCCGTGCCGGGCGGGTGTCGCCGCTGTCGGTGTAGGTGAAGGTCCCGTCCACGCTGTAGACCGCATCTTCAGGAGAAGCGCCGTAACTCTCCGGCGTCAACAGGGCCTCGGCCGTCGTCTGGCCGTCCGTGATGGCGAAAACGACCGGTTCCCAGGTAAACGCCAGGTTGAAACCGCTGCTCTCCCACACCGGATAGTAAACATCGTTGAGCTGTTGCGTGTTGGAGCTGCTCAAATAATCCGAATCGGCGACGTAGATCGAGTTGGCGGCGGAGTCATAATATCCGACCAGCAATTTGATATAACCAATATTTTCACCCGAAATTTCGGCGCTCAGATCGATGCTATCCCCGGGCGCGACGCTGGTTTTGGAAAGCTGCAGGTTGGAAATCTGGATTCCACCGGCCGCCGGGGCGCGCACCGCTTCAACGGGAACAACCGCGCTGCGGGTGGATTGCTCAAAAGGTTGGCCGGAATAGTGATAGGCAAGAAAATCATCCCACAGCGATTCCTGCGCAAATCGTTCGGCCACGCCGGTATAGGACTGGGCCCCGGCGACATCCGAGCCGTAGAGATTGGAGTTGGGGAAATAGATCGCGATGCCGGTGGCGCCGGCCTTTTGCGTACCATGCCGTTCGGCAACGACCGCCGATTGGATGGCGGACATCAACTGGTTGGAAGCATCGGCGACATCCCGTTTGCCGGCCGAACGCGCCACGAGTTGGGCGAAATTACCCAGATCGATGTAGGAAGCCGGAACCTGGGCGCCGAAAATGCTGGTGAACGACTGCGCATAAGAACGCGCCTGGGCGACATAGCGCTGATCGGCGGATTGAAGGGTGAACGCCAGATTATTAAGCGCATCATTGACCCCGGCAATGCTGCTCAGATCGACAGCAGTGAGCGTAATATCCCGACTCAACTGGTTGGAGACCTGCGCGGCCGAGGGCACGCTGGCCGCGCCAAACAGGCTGTTGATGGTCGAGCCGCGCCCGACGAAGGCGGCCCGCGCCTGGTCATCCTGGATGCGCTGATCGTCGACGATGTAACTATCGACGATGTACTGGCCCAGGGCGGCGCCGTCCATGCCCGGGTTCGCGTTGAGCTCGTTCAGAAAGGCCTCGTAAGCCCAACCCAGGGAGGGTTCGGTTTCTTCCGAGACCACCGCGTAACGCCCGTGCGGCGCCAGGGCGGTCAGCACCTCGATCTGGCTCATCAAACACGCATCCAACCCGATCAATTCGAACGAGTCGATGCCGGTCTGGCTGCGAATTTCCGTCAGAGCCTGATCGAGCTGGTTCAGGTATAAGGCATTTCCGATGGCATTGGCGATGGGAAGATTTTCGTCGCCGCTCCCTTTGGATGTCGGGTCGGTCCAACCGCCTGGCCAGCCCATGCCGTGATCGGACAGGATGAGCGCGTATTTGTCGGCAGGATATTCTTTCACGGCCCAGGTGACGAAATCGATCAGAGTCTGGGCATTGGACATGTTCGTTTCACCCAGATCGGCGATTTCTTCCGAATGGATCTGCTCCAGATCGTCGTCCCGGGTGACGTGGAAGCGCTTGGTCGAAGTCCAGTTGCCGTCGCCCTGATAGGCACCCTGGAAGCGGTCGATCTGGGCCACGATTTGCACCGGATCGGTCGAGCCGACCCGTTCGGCTTCATTCAGGTCGAAATAGATATCCTGCTCGAGAATCTGGTCATCCGCGTCCTGGTAGAGCATCACCGTCCAGGTGTCGCCGGTATTTACTGATGCCGGGCGGGTGGGTCGCTGGGTGGGAGTAGCGAGCGACGTCTCGGGAATGGAATGGGCGGCTTCGGTATTTTCCTGGGTGGGCAGATTCTGGTCCCCAGTCCCATCGCTACCGTTCAACAGATTGGGAAGCACGAAGAGGGCCAGCAGAATGATGACGATAACGATTCCCAGCGGCGACTTGAAAAGGCCGGATGGCAGGGATGGGCCGGAACTGCCGCTCGTACTGCCGCCGCCCCCTGTGTAGCCGCCCCCGGAATAACCGCCGTTCCCGGTGGATGATTGCGTCCCGCTCGGACGGGAGGGCTGCTGGCGCCGGGGCGCTTCGGCGCGCTCGCCCGGAGCGCCGCCAGGGCCGGACGGCCGGCGGCGTTCGACGCGTTGGGTAGGCTTGCCGCCATCCGCCGCCATCCAGCGACGCTTCGACCATTGACTGTTTAGCAAACCGGAAGTGACCACGTTTCACCTCAGATGTGTTCCATGGGATATTTTCGATTATACCTGAATGCCATTATCCGGTTTCTCGAACGGTTCGCGAGCCTCTGTGAAGACTGGCCAGGTGGCGGTTTGGATGGATTTGACGGGCATGGTATAAATGACTCTATCTATTCACTCATTGCAGAGAAAGGTTAAGCATGACAACTTTGCATGGATTCGAGTTGATCCGCGACGAACACATTCCTGAGATTAATTCCAGGGCGCGGCTTTACCGCCACCTGCGCACCGGCGCCAGACTGCTTTCGATCGAAAATGACGACGAGAACAAGGTCTTCAGCATTAACTTTCGCACGCCGCCGGGCGATTCCAGCGGGGTGGCGCATATCATGGAACACTCCGTGTTATGCGGTTCGCGGAAATATCCCGTGAAGGAACCCTTTGTGGAGTTAATGAAGGGATCGCTGAATACTTTCCTGAATGCTTTCACCTTTCCGGACAAGACCTGTTATCCGGTCGCCAGCCAGAATGTGAAGGATTTTTATAATTTGATCGACGTCTATCTGGACGCAGTGTTCTATCCCAACCTGAGCCGGCATACTTTCGAACAGGAAGGCTGGCATTACGAGTTGGACAGGCCGGAAGAGGAAATGTCCTTTAAAGGCGTCGTCTTCAACGAGATGAAAGGCGCTTATTCGACGCCGGATGAAGTCCTTTCGCAGCAAAGCCAGGCAGTTGTATTCCCGGATGTTACCTATGGGCAGGACTCCGGCGGCGATCCCCGCCGCATCCCGGATTTGACCTATGAAGCCTTTACAGCCTTTCATGAGCGTTATTACCATCCCTCGAATGCGATGGTTTATTTCTACGGGGACGATGACCCGGAACAACGGCTGGCAATTCTGGATGTTTATTTGAAGGATTTCAACCGCCGCGATGTTCACTCTGCGATTCCATTGCAACAGCGCTTTCCTGCACCGCGCCGGATGACCACGCCATATGAAGTGACGCCGGATGACGAAGCCCCAACGGCCATGTTGACGGTCAATTGGATGCTGCCCGAAGGGGCCACGCCGCTGGAGAAGCTCGCCTTCGGTATTTTGAATGAAATTCTGATCGGCACGTCGGCCGCACCGCTGCGCAAAGCACTGATCGATTCCGGATTGGGTGAGGACCTGGCCGGCCGGGGCATGGACACCGGCCTGGCCCAAATGCTGTTCTCGGTCGGCATGAAGGGCGTGAAGCCGGCGGACGTGGACAGAGTCGAGTCGCTGATCCTGGAAACCCTGAAGAAATTAAGCGTGCAGGGCATCGACGGCGATACGATTGCTGCTGCCATGAACACGGTCGAATTCAGCCTGCGCGAGAACAACACGGGTTCCTTCCCACGCGGCCTGGCCATGATGCTGCGGGCCATGGATTCCTGGCTGTACGACCGCGATCCACTGGATATGATCCGCTTCGAGCAGCCGTTGAATGAAATCAAGGCCAAAATCCGGGCCGGCCGTTTCTTCGAAGGGCTCATCGAGACTCACCTGGTGAACAACCCGCACCGCGGCACGGTAATTTTGCTGCCGGATGCAAACCTGGCAGTGCAGCGCGAAGCGGAGGAGAAATTGCGCCTGAAAACCGTGCGCGATGGGATGAGCGTTTCCCAGGTGGAGGAGGTTGTCCAGCATACGCGCGAACTCAAGCTGCGCCAGCAAACGCCAGATTCACCTGAGGCGCTGGCGACCATTCCGGTTCTCACGATTGCCGATCTCGATCAAGAAACGCGCAAGATTCCATCCATCGAAATGCAGCAGGGCGATGCCAGGATGCTCCATCACGATCTGTTTACGAACGGCATCCTTTACCTCGATCTGGGGTTTGATTTGCACACCCTGCCGCAGGAACTGCTGCCTTACGTTCCCCTGTTTGCAAATGCTTTGCTGGAAACCGGAACCGACCGACTCGATTTCGTTCAGCTCGTGCAGCGGATTGGCCGGAACACGGGCGGAATTTACCATGCCCTGTTTCATTCCATGGTTCCGTCCACCGGAAAATCCACCAACTGGTTGATCCTGCGCGGCAAAGCCATGGTTCCGCAGACCACTGAATTGCTGTCGATCCTGCGCGACGTACTGCGTTCGGCGCGCCTCGACGATCGCGAGCGCTTGCGCCAGATGGTCCTGGAAGAAAAGGCCGGCTTTGAATCGATGCTCACCGAAGTCGGCCATCGGATCGTCAACCTGCGCATCAAGGCCGGGCTCAATGAAGCCGATTGGGCTGCCGAGCAGATGACCGGCGTCAGCCAGTTGCTTTTCCTGCGCGAACTGGCGGAACAGATGGAGAAGGATTGGCCGGCGGTTCAGGCGAGACTCGAACAAATCCGCAGCTTACTGGTTTGCCAATCCAATTTGATCGCCAACGTCACCGTGGATGCGGACAACTGGCGCGGGATCGAACCCCAACTCCGCGCTTTTCTTGACGACTTTTCGAAAGAAACGGCTGCAGCGACGATCTGGCAGCGCCCGTCCGCCGAACGTCCCGAGGCAATCACCCTGCCCAGCCAGGTCAATTTCGTCGGCAAAGGATTCGATCTTTACCGCGACGGCTATCCGTTCCGCGGATCGCTGCTGGTGGCCCTGCAATACGTGCGCAGCACCTGGTTGTGGGAACGCGTGCGCGTGCAGGGTGGAGCTTACGGCGGGATGGGCGCTTTCGACCGGTATTCCGGAATCTTCAGCCTGCTTTCCTACCGCGATCCCAACCTGGACAAAACGCTTTCGATCTACGACCAGACCGCGAATTTCCTGCGCACGTTGAATTTGGATACGGCTGAATTGAACAAATCCATCATCGGTGTCATCGGTGAGCTGGATGCCTATCTGCTGCCGGACGCCAAGGGATACACAGCCTTGACCCGCCACCTGCTGGGCGTCACCGATGAAGAACGCCAACAGATGCGGGATGAAGTTTTGAGCGCCAACGAGGCGGATTTCCACGCCCTTGGAGAGGCGCTGGAGCAATTCAAGGAGCGCGGCGAGGTGGTGGTGATGGGCTCACCGCAGGCCGTGGAAGCCAGCAAGGTGACCTGGGCTGCGGTCAAACGAATTCTCTAGCCTATCACGACGATCCAGAATTGAAATCCCGGTCCAGCATCATTCCGGGTTATTGGAAAAGAAAAACATTCACCGGGAGTATGATCTCCCGGTGAATGTTTTTTACAGAGGATTCGTAATCCGTACCGATTATTGGGATTTCCTTTTGCGCCGAGCGCCAATGATACCGTTCAAGCACCCGATCGATATCCAGAGCGCAGCGATGGCGATGAAAGGTGTATATCCGCCAATGAGGTACGCAACCAGAAATCCAATTCCGGCGAGAATGTTTAGCGTTGCAAGGATGATCCAATTGGATTTTCTCATATCGATATCCTTATGAAACCGGATGGATCCTGGCCTTCTCAGGCCGTTTGGTTTTTCGCGCGGAACTCGTCTTCGAGAATGCTCAGCATGATAAAGTCGCTGAACTGATGATTGTAAAAATAGCCGTCTCTTTGGATGCCCTCGCGCCGAAAACCGACTTTCTCGTAAAAAGCCAGCGCGCGTTCATTGAAGCCGACCACCCCGATGGAAATGCGGTGCAGGGCCAGCGCCCCAAAGGCATAATCCATCAACAGCGTGATGGCTTCGGTGCCGTATCCCTTGCCCTGACAGGTTTTATTCCCGATAATGATGGTCAGATCCGTGGTTCGCCAGGCCGGAAAAATGCGCAGCAATCCGGCTTCGCCGATGGGCGTTCCGGTTTCGCGTTCTTCGATGATGAACCAGACCCGGCTCGGGTCATCCTTGATGCGATCATACCAGGCCTGTGTGTTATCCAGTGAAGATGGAAACACCTCACCGGTCAAACCGCGGACTTCAGGGTCGTTGTTCCAGCGAACGATCAAAGGCAGATCTGATTTTTCCAACGGGCGGAGTTGAACCCGTTTTCCGATGAGAAAAGCTGAGTCAGAAGAGGACATTTTTACACCCATTCGAAAAGCGTAAACAAGGAACCGGCAACCTCTGAAATTGCCGGTTCCTTCAACAGGCTTCAGTCCGCCGCGATGGGGGAAGTTTCGTCCACTTTGAATGGATCGAACGCTTCGGTCATCTGGTGGCGGAATTGTTTGGTATAGAGTTGGTAATACTTACCCCGAGCTCGCAAGAGCTCGGTATGCGTGCCCATCTCCGCGATGCGGCCGTCCTCGATCACCAGTATGCGATCGGCGCGCTTGATGGTCGAAAGGCGGTGGGCAACGACGAAGCTGGTGCGGCCTTTCATCAGGGTATCCATGCCGCGCTGGATCAGTGCTTCGGTGAGCGTATCGACCGAACTGGTGGCCTCATCCATCACAAAAATCTCGGGACGGGAGAGCACGGCGCGCGCCAGGCTGATGAGCTGTTTCTGGCCGACCGAAAGCGAGTTGCCGCCTTCACCGACCTCATCCTCATAACCCTTTTCGAAACGGGTGATGAAATCGTGCGCGCCGGCCAGACGGGCCGCTTCTTCGACTTCCGCGTCGGTTGCGTCCAGGCGTCCATAACGGATGTTCTCGCGGATGCTGCCCGAGAAGAGGTGCGGGGTCTGCAGGACGATGCCGATGCGGGATTGAATGGCGTGCAGTGATAATTCGGTGTAATCCCGCCCGCCGATGTAGATGTGCCCCTGTTTGGGTTCGTAGAAACGGCACAACAGGTTTACGATGGTCGATTTGCCGCCGCCGGTGGCGCCGACCAGGGCGATGGTTTCTCCGGGTCTGACGCGCAGATTGAAATCACTCAGAATGGGCTTCTCGTCATCATACGAGAAATACACATGCTCGAAGTTGATTTCGCCCCGGATGGTGCCCGGATCGGTGGCATTCTCCCGATCAGCAACCTCGGGTTTGGCATCCACCAGCGAGAAGATGCGTTCGGCGGAGGCGATGGAGTGCTGCATTTCCGCGAACACGCGCGCCAGATCCTGGATGGGCCACATGATGGAGGTCACGTAGGCAACGAAAGCCTGGATGCCGCCGATGGTGATGCCGCCGTAGCTGGCCTGTAGGCCGCCGTACCAGACGATGCTGCCCAGCGCCAGGGCGGTGATCACCTGCACGGTCGGCAGGAAGAGCGCGCTCAACCAGGCCGCCCGGTAGGAAGCCCGGTACATATTTCCGGTGAGAACGCCGAATTCCTCCAGGTTGCCCGCTTCGCGACCCAGGGCCTTGACCACGCGCACGCCGGTGATGTTTTCATTGATCGCGCCGGTGATTTTGGAATTGTTCTTCCGCACATTGCGGTACTCTTTGAGGATGCGTTTGCGGAACTGCATGGCGACGTAGAACAGGATGGGCAGGATGGCCAACACGATCAGAGCCAGCTTCCAACTGATGGTGAACATGAACACCATGGAGGTGAGGACGTTCATCAGACCCCAGGTCGAATCCACCATGCCCCAGGTCACCAGGTCAGCCACGCGGTCCGAATCAGAGGTGACGCGCGACATGATCCAACCCACCGGCGTCCGGCTGTAATAGGACAGCGACAGGTTCTGCAGGTGATTGAACATCTTCTGGCGCAGGTCGTAGCGAATCCGTTCGCCCAGAACACCCGCCAGGAAGATAAACCCAAACGCGCCAGCCGCTTGAACTGCAATCAGCAGGCCGTAGATGATGAGGATATTGACCAACATCCCGCTGTTCCTGGCAACGATGCCATCGTCGATGATACGTTTGCCGAGATAGGTGAACAACGCATCCAACGAGGATACAACCGTGATGGTGATCAGGAAACCAACAACCCATTTCAAGTGCGGCCGCGTCAATCCCAGAATGCGCCGGAAGGTTTTTCCGTCGAAACGGGATTCATACTCTTCTTCTTCGTAATAGTTATCCGGCACCGGCGATCTCCTTCTCCAACTCCGTTTCGATGTGAGTCTGAATGTTATAGATCTTGCGGTAAATCCCATCCACCGCCACCAGGTCGGCGTGATTTCCGCGCTGTACAACCCGACCGCGGTCCAAGACCAATACTAAATCGGCGTTCATGATGCTCTGGATGCGATGTGCGATGATGAAGGTGGTACGGTTTTGCATCAGGTTCTGCAGCGCTTCGCGTATCTCGGCTTCGGTTTCCGTATCGACGGAGGATGTCGAATCATCCAGGATCAGGATGCGCGGGTTCTTCAGCAGCGTACGCGCGATGGCCACACGTTGCTTTTGTCCGCCGGAGAGCGTCACACCTTTCTCACCAACCAGGGTGCCATAACCCTCCGGGAAGGAACAGATGACATCATGAATGGCGGCTGCGCGGGCGGCAGTTTCCACCTCGCTATCGCTGACCTCTCGACCGACGCCGTAGGAGATGTTCTCGCGAATGCTGCGCGAGAACAGGAACGGTTCCTGTTCGACGATGCCGATTTGCTGGCGCAGGAAACGGCGCGGGTAGCGCTTCAGTTCCACACCATCCAGCCGGATGCTGCCGGAAGTATATTCGTAGAAACGCGGCAGCAGGTTGACCAGGGTCGTCTTCCCGGAGCCGGTCGAGCCCAACAGCGCAATCGCCTGGCCGGGTTCGACCTTGAAGGTGATGTCCTCCAGTACCGGCACACCGCTTTCGTATTCGAAACCGACGTGGTCGAAGGTAATCTCACCGCGCACAGCTTCCCGGGGTTCGATATCGCCTTCATCCAACGGTTCGCGGTCCTGCTTGATGATGTCCATCACGCGGCCAAAAGAGACCAGCCCGGTGGAGGTTTGCACGATCAGGCGGCCAAGGTTGCGCAGCGGATAGATGATCCAAACGATCAGGCCGGTATAGGCGATGTAAGTCCCAATCGATATATCACCGTGGATGGCCATCAAGGCCCCGATCAGGTAGCCGGCCAGGATTTGGAATCCGCATAACAGGTCGGACGACGGCCAGAACATGGCGTGCATGCGATTGAGTTCCCGGCCGCGCTTGAATTTTTCCCAATTGTCGCGCTCGAATTTCTCGATCTCATAATTCTGGCGGGCAAATGCCTTGACCACCCTAACGCCGGTCAGGTTTTCCTGCAGCGTGGTTGAAAGCGTGGCTTCCTGTTCCTGATAGGCTTCGTAGGCCTTCGACACCTTTCGGAAGAAAAAGATCGAGGTGAGCAGGACGAATGGGATGACGATGATGGACAGGAAGGTCAATTTGACATTCAACTGGAGCAGGGCGATGAAGTTGATGATGAACAGCAGGATGATACGTCCGATTCCAATGGCCTGATCGGAGAAGAAGCGGCGCATGGCATCCACATCCGAGGTGGAGCGTTGAATCAACTCACCGGTCTGGGTCTTGTCGTGGTAGGTGAACGACAGGCGCTGGATGTGGTCGAACAGGTAATTGCGCAGACGACGGGTAATCCCTTCCGCGGTTCTGGAGGCCAGACGAGCACTCATGAACGTGAAGCTGCCTTCCACGACCGCCAGGCCCACAAAACCAAGCGCAATCATCCACAACGGATAAATGGAAATGCCCGGTTTGGGGTTGAAATAGGAATCCACAAAGTATCGCAGCAGCAAATACGTTGTAGTCTTTGCCAGGGCTGCAATTCCAAGGCACAGGGTCGCGGCCAGATATTGCCAGTGAAAACCGGTCATCATACGCCACAGGCCCCGAAACCGGTTCGGGGTGACAGCGTTTTTTAGATCATATTGGATGGAAACTGTCGAGACGGCCAAATTAACCTCCGAGTTTGCGGTTTATGTCAAACCCAAGGATGATAGAGAAAGGATGAACAGGAAACCAGACCCGGTTTCCTACCTCGCTGAGCCACTTAGTGAAAAGCGGGTCAGAAGAAAAAGGTTATTGGATTTAGTTGAGAGCTCGGATCATAGCGCCGCCCTATAACATCATCAAAACTGGCAAAATGGGAGCGGACAAGGCTGTCGAGTTAAGGCTTACGGAGCGTTCCGCATTGAACAGGGCGCACAGGCCCGTAAATGATAAATTGAGCTATTTATTATAAAACATTTCGCAGCCTTCACGATACCACATTCCGGGACGGACGCAGGTATTGGATCAGGGCCTTCATCGGCCAATAAATAATGATGCCGCAGATCGCTCCGATCCCCCCAAACAGGGGAACCATGACCATCAGGAACACCCATCCTGCCGCCCAACTCGGAATATTCAGTCCCAGCATGCGAAGCAGGATATTCTGACTGGCGGTGCTGATGAACCATGCCAAAACGCCAAGGAAGAGGCCAAAACAGGCATAAAAAATGGCTGTCCAGCAGATGGATTGTCCCAGGCTTGGGAAAGAAGTCGTGCCTTTCATACCAATCCTCCCGATCCTCGATTCCACGAAGACCACAGTCTATAGGATAGACTTTGCGTGGAAAGAACACATCCTCCGCTGGGTTTGACCCGGTTCGGAAGAATGTCGAGTATTGCACCCGGCCATTTGACCAGGTCAAATGGAGGTCGGATAGGATTTAAATTGCAATTCGATGAAATTGTAATCTTTACTGGATATTGCTTTGAATTATTGCCCCATGAATAACAATTGCACAATTCCTTTGAGAGGCATATAATCAAATCACTATACACTGCTGGAAGGAGGAATTCAATGGCAAGCGTTACTTTCGATCACGTTGGAAAGAAGTTCGGGGACTTCACAGCCCTCAACGATCTGAATATTCAGATCCAGGATAAGGAGTTTTTGGTTCTGGTTGGCCCGTCGGGCTGCGGAAAAACGACAGCTCTACGCTGCCTGGCTGGTCTCGAGGAGGTCACCTCGGGGAATGTCATGATCGCCGATCAGGTTGTGAATGATGTCCCACCCAAGGATCGTGACATTGCCATGGTATTCCAGTCCTACGCGCTCTATCCACACATGACGGTGTTTGATAACATGGCTTTCGGTCTCAAGCTGCGCAAGGTTCCGAAAGATCAGATCAAAAAGCGTGTGGAAAGTGCAGCGGAGGTGCTGGGTATCGAAGCATTGCTGAAACGCAGACCGCGCGAACTATCGGGCGGCCAACGTCAGCGTGTCGCGGTCGGCCGCGCCATCGTGCGTGAACCGAAGGTATTCCTGTTCGATGAGCCACTCTCGAACCTGGATGCCAAGCTGCGCGTTCAAACCCGCGCGGAAATCAGCAAGCTGCATCTCAACCTGCAGACCACCTTCATTTACGTGACTCACGACCAGACGGAAGCCATGACCATGGCCAGCCGCATCGCCGTCATGAACAAAGGTATTTTGCAGCAATTGGATACCCCGCAGACGCTGTATGATAAGCCCGCGAATCTGTTTGTGGCTGGTTTCATCGGTTCGCCTGCCATGAACTTCTTCCCGGCGACTCTGCGCAAGGATGGTTCGGATCTTCTCGTAGATTCGGGCGAATTCAGCGTCAAAATTCCGGAAGACCGCACCACGACCTATATGCCGTACGCCGGCAAGCAGGTCATCTTCGGCATCCGCCCGGAGGATATCCACAACCCGTTGTTCGTCCCAGCCGGCATTCACTCGTCCATGATCGATGCCAAGGTGGATGTGACCGAATTGATGGGCAATGAAATCTTCCTGTACCTGGTCAGCGGCAAGAACAATTTCGTCGCGCGCGTCGATCCGCGCACCCGCTTCACCATTGGCAGCAAAGTTCAGGTTGCCTTCAATATGGATAACTTCCATATCTTCGATCCTTCCGTCGATCCTGACAACCCGGTAGCCGTTCGCTAATCATTCAATAAGCACCTGGCAGCGCAAGGGAAACCTTGCGCTGTCTTTATTTGACATGGATGTCCGTTTTTCAGGTAAAATTACTGTAACCTGACTTTAAGTCGAAAATTACTTTGAGAGGGTAAGATGTTCAAACTGGTTTTAATCCGACATGGCGAAAGTGTCTGGAATCTTGAAAATAGATTTACCGGATGGACCGATGTTGACCTTTCGGAGACGGGCGTCAATGAAGCCCACATGGGCGGTCAACTGTTGAAACAAGAGGGCTATACCTTCGATTTTGCATATACCTCCGTGCTGAAACGCGCCATCCGCACACTGTGGATCGTACAGGATGAGATGGACCTGATGTGGATCCCGGTGGAACGTGCCTGGCAGTTGAACGAACGCCATTACGGCGCGCTGCAAGGCCTGAACAAGGCCGAAACCGCTGAGAAATACGGCAAGGAGCAGGTCAAAATTTGGCGGCGCAGCTATGCCACGCCGCCGCCCGCGCTGGATTGGAACGACGAACGCCACCCTCACTTCGATCGTCGCTACGCCGGCCTGACCAAGGAAGAACTACCGGCCTGCGAATCGCTCGAATTGACGCTCAAACGGGTCATGCCGTTCTGGTACGCCAGCATTATGCCGCGCATCAAAAGCGGCCAACGTGTGTTGATCGCCGCCCACGGCAACAGCCTGCGCGCGCTGGTGAAGCATCTTTCCAATATCTCGGACGACGAGATCACCGAGTTGAACATCCCGACCGGCGTTCCGCTGGTCTACGAGCTGGATAAGGATTGCAAGGAGATCCGCCATTATTACCTGGGCGATGCAGACGCAATTGCTGCCAAAGCGGCCGCGGTTGCAAAACAGGCCGAGAAGAAGTAATCCGGAAGATTCCCAGAACGAAAAAAACGACTGGTTCTCCAGTCGTTTTTCTTTTCGTTATTACGCCAGATCGAAGCTAACCAGTCCTGCGAGCCAAACGCCTGCCCAAAACGATGAACAAAACCGCGCCAAGGCCGGTGAGGATTCCCATGGCGATGAAACCAGCCTGCCAAAGGGGCAGTGGAAAGAGTCGGATCAATGAATCGGAGTACAGGAACAACCATGAATCGCCCTGGAAGAAGAGATGGTGGAAGGCCGTGAAAAGGGCTTCGAAGCTGACCAGGATGGCGATCAGGATGGAGCCGATCAACCCCAGGGTCAACCAGCCGCCGAACATGTAGGCATGGCCAAGGTCCCTCAGCCACTTTCCACGCCAGGCCCAGACCAGGATGAGGATCAGGCCAAGGATCAGGCCGATCCATACCTTGAGCATCACCTGGATGAGGTTCTTGACGTCCAACATGTGGCTTAATTCGCGTTCGTTGTAGAGCGGCGATCCATCCGGCAGGCGCTGATCGGCGAGGAACGAAATCCCCTGAGTGTTGAAGAGATATTCCATGGAGATCGTCCCCCATTTGATGCGATCTTCCTGGGTGAAACCGAAAGTGTCCGCCGGGAACCCCGGTGTGCTGTACTCGATTTTCAAAAATGCCGGTTGAAACAGAAACCGGATCATGGTCATCATGAGGAAGAACGGGATGGAAATCGATACAAGGATCGATACCCCTTTTTGGAATGATTTCATTGTTGTAATCCTTCCAGATCGCCGCCGATGAAATAGCTCATCACCAGGTCGTTGGTCAGCCATTCGATGGAGGTGAGATCGTCGGTGAAAACGTTTTTTGAATCGGGAGTGGGCTGCAGGTTGGCCACCGTAATGGCCATGGTATCCACCAGCAAGGTGGGCGTTTGCGGCTGCTGCACCAGCGCGCTGAAATTCGCCTGCAAATTCGCGGCCTGCGTGGGCTGGCGGGTGGCGAACACGATCGAGTTGAAAGAGTTGGGCAGGTCCATGACATAGACGGAGGGGAAGACGCTGCGAATCGTCCCGACCAGCGCGTTCACCAGGCGGCGGTCGTTCGGCGCGCGCCCGACGTTGATGGCCATGGAGCCGTTTTCATTCAAGTGATCGTAAACCGTCTGAAAGAATTCCTGCGTGGTCATGTGCCAGGGTATGTACGGCGGGCGGTAAGCATCCACGGAAATGATGTCATATTTCTTCTGGCTGTTGGATAATGCATACCGGCCATCCTGGATTATGACATTCAGGTTGGGCTCGTTCATATCGAAATATTTGCGCGCCACGCTGACGATCTTGGGGTCGATTTCGATGCCGTCGATTTGAATATCCGGGTACACCTGGCTGGCCTGACGGGCAGTGGTCCCGGCCGCCAACCCGACGATGGCCATGCTGTGCACGTCGCCGGTGGAATACGGCGCGGCGTTGAAAAAGGGCGCCACCAGCACCTGTTCCCAGGGCCCAAAGTAATTGAGCTGCGTGGGATGATAGAGAGAGTGCATGCCCTGGCCTTCGTTCAGGCGCAGGATGGTGTAGCCGTCCTGTTGCAGGACCTGGATGTAGTTGTAGGCCGATTCGGTTTCGTAGACCAGGCCGCGCGAAGTTTTATCTGCGCCGCGCACGCCGACGATGGCCAGAATGGCGATGACGACTGGCATCCAGATGAAGAGAACGGCTTTTCGCCAACCGGAGACCGATCCCAGGCCGATCAAGGCCGTCAGGATGAGAACCAGGCTGAAAGCCAGAAAGGTGCGGTAGGTGCCGATCAGCGGAATGAGCACCAGGCCGGGTAGGAAGGTGCCGATGAACGAGCCCAGGGTCGAGATGGCGTAGATCTTGCCGGAAACGCTGCCCGCCTGGCGCGAATCGTGTAGAGAGAGACGGATCGCGAAGGGCGAGGCGGTGCCCAGCAGGGTCACCGGGATGCTGAACAGGATCAGCACGGCAATGAACGATCCGATCATGGCGCCCAGTTGCAGGCCGTCGAAGGCGTTGGCCGCGACACGCAAAATCGGCCGCGAGATCAAGGGAATAACGCCGATGGCCAGTCCGGCCCACAACAGAATTTGATAGAAAGTGGATGCGTTGGGAGAGCGGTCGGACCAGGCGCCGCCGAGGAAGTAACCGGCGGTGAGATAAATGAGTATCAGGCCGATGATGGTGGCCCAGATCAGGTTGCTGGTGCCAAAATAGTTGCCCAACAAACGTGAAGCCGCCATTTCGACGGCCAGGCTGACCATGCCAGAGACGAAGACGGTGATGGTGATCCCTTTTTGCATAGGTGTGATTATACCTGAAGGAGAAAATTATGCTGATTGGCCGACCGGCAGAGTATAATTTTAGCAGTCCTGAATCAGGACCCGGCACCAAGGAGGCTGAAATGCAAGTCGTGAGTGTCGAACAAATGCGCGCCATCGAAAAAGAAGCCGATGAGCGCGGTGTCAGTTTCGCGGAAATGATGGAACGCGCCGGGCGCGGTGTCGCCGAGGTCGTGGTGTCCGAATATGGAGATGAAGATTGGCGGGTGGTCACCGCCCTGGTGGGCTCTGGCAACAACGGCGGCGACGCGCTGGTGGCATTGGAGACGCTGGCCAGATCCGGCTGGACGGCTCAGGCTTATCTCGTCCGGCCGCGGGATGAAAAGGATCCCCTGCTCGAACGCGCCAGAACGGCCGGCGTGCTGGTGATGGCAGCCGCTCAGGATAAGAAACTGCATGGATTACAAGAATGGCTGGAAAATTCCAACGTCCTGCTGGACGGGGTGCTGGGCACCGGCATCCAACTGCCGTTGAAAGAAGAAATCGCCGCAATCTTGAAATACGTTTCCGAGGCGGAGACTGTACCGCATGTGGTCGCCATCGATTGCCCATCGGGCGTGGATTGCAATACCGGTGAAGCGGCGGCTGAGACCATTCCTGCCGAGCTCACCCTGTGCATGCAGGCCGTCAAGCAGGGATTACTGAGATTCCCGGCCTTCGAAAAGGTCGGTGAACTTCGTGTAGTCAATCTGGAATTGCCGGAAAAACTGGCGAGCCTGAAGAAGATCGATGAGTTTATGGTCGATGGGGAACAGGTGGCCGGATATTTGCCGGAGCGTCCCATGACAGCACACAAGGGCACCTTCGGCACACTGATGATCGCCGCCGGTTCCACCTATTACATCGGCGCGCCGCTATTGGCTGCGCGCGGGGCGTATCGCATGGGCGTTGGACTGGTTCGTCTGGCGGTTGCGGCGCCGCTGCAGGCCAGCCTGGCCGGCCAGTTCCCGGAGGCCACCTGGCTGCTGCTGCCGGATGAAATGGGCATGATTGCGGAGGGCGGCGCAGAAGTCCTGCGGAAGAACCTCAGCCGCGTCACCGCATTCCTGGTCGGTCCCGGGTTGGGGGCCGAAGAAACCACGGCATCATTTATCAAGAACCTGCTCACCAGCGCTGAAACGCCGCATCAGGCACCTTCGTTTGGCTTCCTCACCTCACAGGAAGAGGGCGAGGTCGAATCCGGGGAGAGTCCAAAATTACCGCCGCTGGTCATGGACGCGGATGGGCTGCGTTTGATGGCGCGCGTGGACGGCTGGCCCGAGCTCCTTCCCCCCGGTTCGGTTTTGACCCCGCATCCGGGGGAGATGAGCGCCCTGACCGGCCTGGAGGTGGCTGAGATTCAGGCCAACCGGCAGGAAGTTGCCTGCAAGTTCGCCAAGAAATGGAAGACTACGGTCATTCTGAAGGGCGCTTTGACGGTCATTGCTGCCGAAGATGGACGCGCCTATATCATCCCGGTCGCCAGCGCGGCCCTGGCCAAAGCGGGCAGCGGGGATGTGTTGGCCGGGATCGTGGCCGGTTTGCTGGCGCAGGGCCGGCCGGCTCTGGAAGCCGCTGTGGCCGGCGCGTGGATCCATGCTCAGGCGGGGCTGGAAGCCGCCGACCAATTGGGCGGAACCGCTCCGGTGCTGGCCAGTGACGTGATCGAAGCCATTCCGCGCGTGCTGTGGGCGCTGCGATTCGAATAATAAATAAGGCCGGTGAGTTTTTCTCACCGGCCTGTTTTTCAATCGTGGACCAGGCTTAACCTTCCGTCGGGGGAACCGGGGGTTCCTCGATATTCTTGGAAAGCACGTTGGTCAGCTTGGATTTCTGTTCTTCGTAGGCGGATTTACCGAGGTCAGCCAGGTCGCTTGCACGTTTCTTGGCTTCTTTAAGAACGCCTTCAGCCCGTTTCACGGCTTCATTGGCTGAGACCTGAGCCTGATCGTAGGTTTCGTTGATGGTCTTCGTGGCGGTGTCGCCCAGTTCGATGGCGCGCTCTTTGATGTAGGTACGGGTTTCCGCTCCGGACTGGGGGGCCAGCAGGAGGGCTGTCACGGCGCCTGAGACTGCACCCACGATAAAACCGATCACAAAAGCGCCAAAATCATCTCGTTCTGCCATGGGACCTTTCTCCTTTCGTTACAAACGCTGATGAGATGGTCGCCCGGATTACCGCCGACCAGGGCGGAGGATATCCAGGAGTTTCTTAAGACCGGCCAGATATTCGTTGAGCTTGATCACTGGTTCGGTGATGTTATTGCTGATGAATGTGGCAGTCCCGCGCAGCGTGCTCACCGTTTCGTTGGTCGATTTGAGAATGGGCTTGAGATCGTTCTGGATGAGGTTGATCAGGGTGGCTAATTGAACGATCAAGATGACCATCGCGACGCCCAGGACGAGCGATTCGAGCGCCATGAAGATGATGAAGATATCTCGAATTTCGCTGGTTGTGGCTGCGTCGGCGCTCAGGAGCATGACCAGGCCAAAGATCAGCAACCCGACCACTACCACGGCGATAATGATGACCCCCACCAGACGGCGACGTGATGCTGTGGATTGGGTGGGGGCCGGCGGCAACTGCGGCGTTTGCGGCGGTGTTTCTTCCAGCGGGATGGATGCGAGATTATCTGCCATATTTCAATTCATTATAACATACCCGGATCGGTGTGGGATTCATCGTATCCATTGATTTTCACGGTCTATTCTGCAATAATCTCTGCAGAAATCAAATCCTCATTTTGTGTAAGGATACCAGATGGACACCAAAGAACCGGGTTACTTTATCGATTATCATGCCTTCATTGGCAGCGATGAAAACAAAGTCTTCAAAGCCACCCTGGCGCAAAGTGAAAACATTCTACTTGGGGTTCATTGCTTTACCACCGGGCAGTCGCAACCGATCCACATTCACGTTGGTGAGGATAAATTCTATTTTGTCCTGGAGGGGAGCGGATATTTTCAGGTGGGCGATGAATTTCATAACGCCGGCCCGGGTATGCTGGTGTGGGCGCCGTCTTCACTGCCGCACAGTGTGACCAATAACAATGCCGAGCCGTTAATCGTCCTGATCGGGATTGCTCCTTCGCCGGGTCATTAACCTGCAGATCCGGTGATCTCCGCTGATGGTCCGGACGAGCGGACCTTCATCCTGTAAACAGGAAGATTTGCGTGTTCTCACGGAACATGTTAAACTTATAGATTGCCATGTTCCAGTGGATTTTCTCACTTCTGATCGTTGGTTGGTTCGGGTTCGCTCAACAAACCGCAGCGGCGCCCCGAATCGATACCCTCCTGCCCGGACAAGCCGTGCAGGGCGTAGTTTCATTGAGCGGTTCGACTGCGATGGAAGGCTTTGCCTCAGCGCTGGTCGAGTTTCGCTATGAGAATGACCTGACGCAGACCTGGTTTCTCATCCAGGACCAGATTCCATCCGTCGAGAACAACGTCCTGGCCAGTTGGGATACGACCACCATTTCGGACGGGGTTTACCACCTGCGATTGAAGGTCACCAAAACGGATGGCAGTGAGGCGATCTACGAAGTCGCCGGGGTGCGCGTGCGCAATTATTCGGCCATCGAGACCAACACGCCCGCAGTGGAAGCCAACGTTACCCAGGCCGCGAGTCCTTCACCCACACCCACGCCGGTCACCCTGAGCGACACACCCACGCCGCAGCCGCCCAACCCGGTTTCGGTGACAGGTGCGGACCTGCGAGGTGGGGTGACTTACGGTTTGATGGCAACGTTGGGCTTGTTCGTTCTTTTCGCAATTTATCTGGGCGTTCGACGCCTGGGACGGAGATAGAGTTCCTTGGAGAATGTAGCGCAACACTCACGATCGCCCGAATTTCCCTTCCTGGTAGTTGGGTTGGGCAATCCTGGCCGCGAATATCGCGGCAACCGGCATAACGTGGGCTTCATGACCATCGACCGGTTGTGTGCGGTGTTTGATATTAAGATCGGAAAAGTGCAATCGAAGGCCTTGATCGGGAGTGGATTGTGGCAGGGACGCAAGATCATCGTTGCCAAGCCCCAGACGTATATGAACCTCTCGGGTGAGGCAATCGGCTCGCTGCTGCGATATTACAAGGTGCCACTCGACCAGTTGATCGTTGCCCATGATGATCTTGACCTACCGGTGGGAACACTGCGCCTGCGCCCGGGCGGCGGTTCGGCCGGGCAAAAAGGGGTCGAATCCACCATCCAAAAAGTCGGAACCCCGACCTTCCCGCGCCTGCGGATTGGTATCGGGCGCCCGCCAGGCCAGATGGACGCAGCGACCTACGTCCTTCAAGATTTCTCGAAGGCGGATCAGGAAATTCTATCACCCACCCTCGACCGCGCGGTCGAAGCGATTAAGATTTTTATTCTGGATGGACTGGATGCGGCCATGAACCAGTTCAACGGTTCCATTCAGTGAAAGGCAGTTCGATTGCTCGACGCGATTCGCAAACTACCGGCATATCAGGCTTTGGTCGACAATCTCAAGGCTGGGGCGCAACTGCCCGGCCTGGGTTTGATGCGAGCCGCCCGCTTACCTCTGGCTGCCGCGCTGTACCAGGATTTGCAGCAGCCGTTGGTCTTGGTGACCGATCGCCCGCAGCATGCACTCACCCTGCTGGATGAGGTAAGCTTTTGGGCCAGGAACGCGCCGCGCTTTTATTTTTCAGAACCGACTCCGCTTTTCTACGAACAGGCTGCCTGGGGCGATAACACCCGCCGGGACCGCCTGCAGGCATTGACGGCTTTGGCGGTATATCACCTGGTCGGCTCGTCCAAACCGGATGTGCCGCCCATCGTGGTTACAACCGTGCGGGCGTTGATGACGCGCACCCTGCCGCGGCGCGATTTTATCAAGGCCAGCCGGACGATCAAGATCAATCAATCCCTACCTCCCGATGAACTGGCGCGATCGTGGGTGGCTATCGGTTATCAGGCCGCGGATATCGTGCTCGAACCGGGACAATTCTCGCGCCGCGGCGGCATTCTGGATATCTGGCCGCCGGCTGAACCGCTGCCGGTGCGCATCGAGTTCTTTGGGGATGAAATTGACTTGCTGCGCCGTTTCGATCCGGCCAGCCAACGCACTGTGGCCAAACTGGATCAATTGCTGGTGACCCCGGCGCGCGAATTGCTGCCCGGGCGTGCGGTCGGGATTCTGCCCGCCGGTCGGGAAGTGGACGAGTTCTACATTCCGGTCGTGCACCCGGCCGTATCCAGCCTGCTCGATTACCTGCCGAAGGGCGCGCTGACCCTGGTCGACGATATGGATCTGCTGCAATCCCAGGCGGTCGAAATCGAGGAGCAGGCCGTGCGTCTGCGCGCTGAAAGCATCACCGAAGGCACGCTTTCTGAAACGTATCCGATCCCTTACCTGAGCTGGTCTGAGGTCATCGACAGTCTGACAGGCCATATCTGGCTGCAATTGGGGCACGCAGGCGAGGCCGAACCTTCGGAACTGTCTTCCGCCTTCATCCCCGGGCCGCGTTTCGGCGGGCGCCTGCGGCAATTGGTGGAACACATCGAAGACCTGTGCCGGAAAGGTGAGCCCAGTTGGGTGATCTCGCGCCAGGTATCGCGCCTGCGCGAATTGTGGAACGAGCGCCCCAATGAAGCCGGTTCGGATCTCTCTCCCGAGTTCATCGAGGGCACGCTGACCGAAGGCTGGTCGTTGAATCTGCCGGCCGGCGGCCAATTGCACCTGCTGACCGATGCGGAGATCTTCGGTTGGGAGCGGCCGCAACCGCGCGTGCGCGCGCGCATGCAGGCCGAAGCTCCCGAGGCCGTCTATACCGACCTGAAGCCCGGCGACTGGGTGGTGCACATCGACTACGGCATCGGACGCTTCGCCGGGCTGGTCAAACGCACCCTGGAAGGAATCGAACGCGAGTTCCTGTGCGTCGAGTATGACGGGGGCGACCAGCTCTACGTGCCCGTGCACCAGGCCGATCGTCTGAGCCGGTATGTCGGCCCGGAAGCCGAGCCACCTTCTCCAACGCGCCTGGGCACCCCGGAGTGGACCAATACCAAGCAAAAAGTTCGCGAGGAAGTGCTGCAGGTGGCCCGCGAGCTGCTGGACCTGTACGCCAGCCGTCAGGTGGCCAGGGGGTTTTCCTTCAGCCAGGATACGCCCTGGCAAAAGGAACTCGAGGCCAGCTTCCCGTACGTGGAAACCGAGGATCAAAACAAAGCGATTCAGGCCGTCAAGAAGGATATGGAGACTGCCCGCCCGATGGATCGCCTGTTGTGCGGTGACGTCGGCTACGGCAAAACGGAAGTCGCTCTGCGCGCCGCCTTCAAAGCCGTCATGGACGGCAAGCAGGTGGCGGTTCTGGTGCCGACCACCGTGCTGGCGCAGCAACACTTCGAGACCTTCCGGCAGCGCCTGGCAGCCTACCCGGTGCACGTGGAGATGTTATCGCGCTTCCGCACGTCCCGAGAGCAGGATGAAATTCTGTTGAAGCTTGCGGCGGGCGAACTGGATATCATCATCGGCACACATCGCTTGATCCAACCGGATGTGGAATTCAAAGATCTGGGGCTGGTGATCATCGATGAGGAACAGCGTTTCGGCGTGGCCCATAAGGAGCATTTCAAAAAGCTGCGCACCGAGGTGGATGTGCTCACGCTCACCGCGACCCCCATCCCGCGCACGCTCTACCTGGCTTTGACCGGCGCGAGGGATATCTCACAGATCAACACCCCGCCGGCTGAACGCCTGCCGATCATCACCCACATCGGACCGTATTCACCCCGCCTGGCGCGCCAGGCGATTCTGCGCGAAATGGAACGCGGCGGACAGGTGTTTTTCGTGCACAACCGCGTGCAGACGATCAGCGCCATGGAAAAGCACCTCAACAAGCTGGTCCCGGAGGCGCGCATCGGCATTGCCCACGGGCAAATGCAGGAACAGGGATTGTCTCAGGTGATGACGCAATTCACGAAAGGCGAGATCGACGTCCTGTTGTGCACCTCCATCATCGAGTCCGGCCTGGACATTCCAAACGCGAATACCCTGATTGTCGATCGGGGGGATACTTTCGGCCTGGCGCAACTCTACCAGTTGCGCGGCCGGGTGGGACGCGGCGCACAGCGCGCATACGCCTATTTCTTCCGCCACCGCCACAAAGCACCCACCCCGGAAGGTCAGGAACGGCTGGAAGTGATCGCCGAGAATGCTCAGCTCGGCGCCGGATATTCCATCGCAATGCGCGACCTGGAAATGCGCGGGGCGGGTGAAATGCTGGGTGTGCGCCAGTCGGGTTATATCGCCAGTGTTGGCTTTCACCTGTACACCCGTTTGTTGGCGCAGGCCGTCCGTCAAATTCGTCAGGTGGAAAAGATTCCCGCCGCCGCGGACACGGCCACGCTGATCAACGCGGCCGCCATTCGCATGGCGGTGACCGTCGATTTGCCAATTTCGGTCGGCATCCCGGCGGATTACGTGCCGGATCAAAATCTGCGTCTCAGTCTGTACCGCCGGTTGGCGGATTTGCAAAATGAACCCGAGGTGCAGTTCATGGCGGACGAATTCATCGATCGCTTCGGCGTGTTGCCGGAGGACGTTGAAAATCTGCTTTACCAGATGCGGGTCAAGCTGCTGGCCGAGAAGGCCGGTCTGGCATCCGTGACGCTCGAGAATGACCAGTTGGTGCTGCGTTTTCCGCCGCTGCCGGATGGTTTCCCAGCCCGGAATTTACCCAACCTGGGGCCGCAGGCCCGCGCCGGAAAAAATGCCTACTGGCTGTCCTTGAATGGTGATCCGGATGGCTGGAAAGAACTCCTGATTGACACACTTCGAAAGGTGGCGGAAAATGGCGACCATCCTGATCGTTGAGGACGAGGCCGAACTGGTCAAGATACTACGCTCCTATCTGGAAGCCAGTGGTTATTCAGTGCTCATCGCGAAGCGCGGCGATCAGGGATTGGCATTATGGGAAACGCACCATCCGGATCTCGTTCTGCTGGATCTAAACCTGCCCGGAATGGATGGGCTCGATGTCGCCCGCGCCATCCGGCGCAAGGGAGAAACGCCCATCATCATGCTCACGGCGCGGGTCGAGGAAACCGACCGCCTGGTTGGCCTGGAGTTGGGCGCGGACGATTATATTACCAAGCCTTATTCGCCGCGCGAGGTTGTGGCCCGGGTGCGGGCGGTGCTGCGCCGATCGGGAGCGGTCAGGACGGTCAATTCGGTGCTGCGCTCGTTCGACCTGGTGATCGATCTGGATGCGCACACCGTCACGCGCGGCGGAGATGGGGTGGAATTGACCCCGACCGAATTCAACCTGTTGGTCGCCATGGTCGACCAGCCCGGCCGGGTCTTCAACCGCCTGCAGCTTCTGGAAGCCGTTCAGGGCACCGCTTACGAAGGATATGACCGTACCATCGACGCGCATATCAAGAATCTGCGCGCCAAACTGGAAGCTGATCCCAAAGAACCGCAGTACATCGAGACCGTGTACGGAGTGGGGTACCGCTTTCGAAAGGAATGACAAATATGCGCCTGCGTTTGATTTTGGCGTTCATCCTGGTGGCATTGGTGCCGATTGTGGCAATCACGGTTTTCGCGCGCCTGAGTGTGGCAAGTCAGGTGGAAACCTACATGACCAGCGGCGGCATGGTTGGTTTGGATGAGCTGGTCAGTTCGCTGAAGGATTATTACACCGCTCACCAGAGCTGGCAGGGCGCGGACAGCCTGCTGCAATCGGTGCACGGCGGCCAGGGGCGCGGTCTCGGCATGGGTGGAATGATGAACCAGCGGCTGCGATTGATCGACGCGGAAGGAGTCCTGGTTTTCGATACGGCCGGTTTGCAAACCGCCGGTCAGAGAGTCTCGGCCAGCCTGCTGGCTGAAGCCGTGCAGATGAAGGACGCCCGGGGCAAGATCATCGGGTATTTGTGGGCCGAAGGCGGATTGGGGACGAATTTGGGCGGTGGCCAGCGTCTGGTACAGCGCCTGAACAACATCTCCCTGCTGGCCGGTGGGATTGCGCTGGTACTGGCGGTGATACTGGCCCTGCTGGTGGGCAGCGGGCTGGCCAGACCCATGCAACAGCTCGAACTGGCTGCCAGGCGGATGGCGGAGGGTGATTTATCGCAGCGTGTACAGGTCCAGGGCAACGATGAATTGGCCACGTTGGGACAATCCTTCAATCATATGGCGGCTTCCCTGCAAGAGTCCGAAGCGCGCCGCCAGGCGATGACGGCCGATATCGCGCACGAGCTGCGCACACCGCTGGCCGTGCAACGCGCACAACTCGAAGCCATGCAGGACGGCATCTATCCCATGACGGCCGCGAACCTGCAGGTGGCATTGGATCAAAATACAACCCTGGCGCGCCTGGTGGAAGATCTGCGCACGCTGGCGCTGGCGGATGCCCGGGAATTGAAACTTGAAAGCATCGCTGTGGATTTGCAGCAACTGGCAATCGATGTCGTGGCGCGATTTCAACCCGCAGCCCGGGAACGGTCGATCGACCTGGTGCTGAATCCGAAGAGCGAGCGTGAATGTCCGCGCGTGATGGGCGACCCGTTACGCATCGAACAAATTCTGAACAATGTGCTTGCCAATGCCCTGCGGTTTACTCCTGAAAACGGCCGGGTGGATTTATCTATTGATTGCAGCGAACGGTTCGTGCAGGTTTCCGTTCACGACGGCGGCCCCGGTATAACCCCTGAAGCGCTGCCGCACCTGTTCGAACGCTTCTACCGCGCCGACCGCGCCCGCAGCCGGGAGCAGGGCGGCACCGGACTGGGGTTGGCCATCGCGCGCCAGTTAGCCGAATTGATGGGCGGCACCCTGACCGCGGCCAATCATGAACACGGCGGCGCTATTTTCGATCTGCGTTTCCCATCCGCGTAGAGTATGATAAAATAGAACAATTGATCTCTATTGGTGCCGTAGATCAGAAAGGTCCAGGATGGATTTCAAATTACACGCTCCCTATGAACCGACCGGCGACCAACCCGAGGCAATTCGTGAATTGGTGGCCGGCGTCGAATCCGGTTTCAAACATCAGGTGCTGCTGGGTGCGACCGGTACGGGCAAGACTTTTACGATTGCGAATGTCATCGCCCAAACCAAGTTGCCGGCGCTGGTCATGGCTCACAACAAGACCCTGGCGGCGCAGTTATACGCTGAATTCAAAGAGTTTTTTCCCGAAAACGCGGTCGAGTATTTCGTCTCGTACTACGATTATTATCAGCCCGAAGCGTACGTTCCGAAACGCGACCTGTATATCGAGAAGGAAACCGAAATCAATGAAGAGATCGACCGGCTGCGCCTGGCGGCAACCAAGGCGCTCATGTCGCGCCGTGATGTCATCATCGTGGCCTCGGTATCCTGCATCTACGGGCTGGGCAACCCGGCCACCTACGGCAGCGTGATCATCACGCTCGAGGTGGGCGGTTTGTACCGCCGGCATGCTTTGCTGCGCCAGTTGGTGGAGAGCCAGTACCAGCGCAACGATATGGACCTGCACCCGGGCGCTTTTCGCGTGCGCGGCGACACTCTGGAGATCTTCCCGGCCTATGAAGACAAGCTGGCCTACAGGATCACGTTCTTCGGGGATGAGGTCGAACGCATCATCACGGTCAATCCGGTGACTGGCGAAATCCTGGAGACGCCGGAAAAGATCGAGATCTACCCGGCCAAGCACTACATTGCCCAGGAAGACGGCCTCAAGAAAGCCATCAACGATATCGAGTCGGAACTCGAAGAACGTCTGGCTTACTTCAAGGCGCACGATAAATACCTCGAAGCGCAGAGGATCGAGCAGCGCACGCGCTACGACCTGGAAATGCTGCGCGAAGTGGGTTACTGCTCCGGCATTGAGAACTATTCCCGCCATCTCGACCAGCGCCCGGCGGGTTCGGCGCCGTGGACGCTGATCGATTACCTGCCCAGTGAATACCTGCTGGTGCTGGATGAATCCCACATGACGGTTCCGCAGATCCGCGGCATGTACAACGGCGATCGCAACCGCAAGAATACCCTGGTCGAATACGGTTTCCGGTTGCCGTCGGCGATCGATAACCGGCCGCTCAAATTCGATGAGTTCGAACATCACATGGGGTATACCGTCTATACCTCGGCGACGCCGGGGCCGTATGAGATGCAGCGAGCTTCGCAGGTGGTCGAGCAGATCATTCGCCCGACCGGCCTGCTCGATCCACAGGTGGAGGTTCGCCCGACTCAGGGCCAGGTGGACGACCTGGTCAAGGAAATTCGCCTGCGCACTGAGCACGGTGAGCGCGTCCTGGTGACCACAATGACCAAGCGGATGTCCGAAGATCTGGCGGATTACCTGATGGAGTTGGGCATCAAGGTTCACTACCTGCACTCCGAGGTGGAAACGTTGGAACGCATCGGCATCCTGCGCGACCTGCGCCTGGGCGTGTTCGATGTGCTGGTGGGCATCAACCTGCTGCGTGAAGGCCTGGATCTGCCGGAAGTATCCCTGGTGGGTATCCTGGACGCGGACAAGGAAGGCTTCCTGCGTTCGAGCACCGCGTTGATCCAGACCATTGGCCGCGCGTCCCGTAACGTGAACGGCAGGGTCATTATGTACGCCGACCATATCACCGATTCGATGCAGGCCGCGATCGGCGAGACCAACCGCCGGCGCGTCAAACAGAAGAAGTACAACGACGAGCACGGCATCGAACCGGTGACCATTGTCAAGGCGATCCATGATCTGACCGAACGCATGGGCGAGAAACAGGTAGCTGAAGCCCGCGGCGAATATGGCGCCGGGGAAGGCAAACCTTCCGGTATTCCGCGCAAAGAGATCCAGCGCATGATCTCCGAAATGGAAAAGGAGATGAAGCAGGCCGCCAAGGACCTCGAATTCGAGCGTGCCGCGGTGCTGCGCGACCAGATTTACGGCCTGCGCAATCTGATGGCCGAAGAATCGGACCTGACCCCCTGGCAGCGCGCCAAACTTCTGGCGGGTGAGGATGTTTAGGTAATCCGATTCCGCGCACGGAAGCTGTGCGGCTGAAGCGTGACTCAGGATAATATTAAAAAACGGACATGCCGTAATCGATGGCATGCCCGTTTTTTTTGAAGTATTGGTTTAGATTTGATCACCGCTCATCTTCCGCCGGAAGGCGATGACTGCGATGATCGAAATGACAAGCGCATATCCGATCACCCACCAGAGGTGTGGAAAAATGCCGGCATAGTTCCCGGCGACCGCCGCGCGGGTCGCATCCACGGCGTGCGCGAAGGGAAGCAGGTAGGCGATTGTTTTGAAACCGCCGCCGACCAGGTTCAAGTCGAACCAGGTGCCGCTCAACCAGGCGCTGAGGTTGGTCAGCAGCGCGCCGCAGATCCCGCCCACCTGTTTTTCGTTCAACAGGCTGCCGCCCAGCAGGCCGATACCAATGAAGAGGACCGCCGTTGGGATCAGGACGACCAACCCGAGCAGCACATTCAGGTTCACCGCCATGCCCAGCGCAAACGCTGCGATGAAGCATACGCCGCTTTGCGCCAACGATATCGGAATGAGCGGCAGCGTGTAACCGAGGATGAAATCGGAAGCGGTGAGCGGTGAGGAGAACAGGCGCATCAGGAAGGCTTCTCCGCGGTCTTTGGCGAGCAGCGTTCCGGAAAATAGTGAGATGAACGACAGACCAAATACCGCGATGCCCGGAGCCAGATGGCCGATTTCGAACAGGTTGACCGGAATGTTGGCCTGGATGGCCGAAAGCAGGAGTAGAATCGCCAGCGGAAAACCGATTCCGAAAAACACGCTCAACGGGTCGCGCAGGATTTCTTTGCGGTTTCGAGATGCGAAGGCCATGAATCTCATGCCAGCACCTCGTTTTGGGTCGCGAAGGCGATGAATGCGTCTTCCAGGGTTTTCGTTCCAGTCTCTGAAATCAATTCCGGAGCTGTGCCGATGGCTTTCAAGCGGCCTTTTGCCATGATTCCGATGCGATCGGAAAGCGCTTCGGCTTCTTCCATGTAGTGAGTGGTGAGGATGATCGTGATCTTCCCTTTCAAGGCCTCGATGGCGGACCACAATTCGCGGCGAGCAAGCACGTCCAATCCCAAAGTGGGTTCGTCGAGGAACAGGATTTGAGGATTCGAAATAAGCGCCATGGCAATGCTGAGTCTGCGCTGCATGCCCCCGGATAGAATTTTGGCTTTCTGGCGGGCAACCTCGTTCAGGTCGAAGGCAGACAACATTTCACCGGCCTTCGATTTTGCGGCCTTTCCATCGCTGCCGTAGATGGCGGCAATCAGCTCGAGATTTTCCGCCACCGTCAAATTGCGGGCAACCGCGGTTTCCTGCGGGGAAACATTGACCTTTTCCTTCACCGCAAATGGGTTGGATACGATGCTGTCGCCAAGCAGGATGGCATCCCCGCTGGTGGGGATGGACAGGCAGGACAACATCTTGATGGTGGTCGTCTTGCCGGCGCCGTTTACCCCGAGCAACGCGAAGAGTTCGCCCTGCTCGACCGAGAGATTGAGGCGATCGACGGCGATTTTCGTGCCGTATTTCTTTACCAGATCGATGGTTTGAATGGCGATCATTTTTCTGTGTCCGATTTATCTTCCTTGTTCAAGATATGCGTAAAGATCTTCGTGAGGGCGTCGCTGGTGATGATGGCAAGGCCTTGCTTTTCATCGCCGACCAGCATGAGTGAATCGCCGGGTTTGATGTTGAAAACCGTGCGGGCTTCCTTGGGTATGACGATCTGGCCTTTTTCGCCGACTTTCACCATTCCGAAGATGTACTTGCCGTTCAAGGAGTTCATATCCATTCTCCCAAAAGTACGAAAAGTATAACAAGTAGGAAAAAATCATACCATTCTTAAGCAAGCTGTCAAGAGAAATCTTAAAAGAACAGCCTGCGAACCAGGCAGGTTTCGCAGGCTGTTGTGAAGATCGGTACGGTTCGGTCGATTATTCAGAAGGCGCGATATTGAAGCGCTTGTAGACCTCGCTGGCCGGATTCCAGTCGACCTTGACCTCGGAAACGTACGCCGGGCCGGAACCGCGCTGGAGCCTGGAAAGAAAGAACTCCAGATCGCTGCGTGGACCTTCGGCGAGCACCTCGACACGGCCGTCATATTTATTGCGCACCCAACCGGTCAGGTTCAGCTCCTCAGCTTCTCTTTTGACATAAAAACGAAAGCCAACGCCCTGCACGTGACCGTCGACGACGGCGTGTAATTGAACGAACTCCTCATTGCTCAAAGCGGTTTCTCCAGGTGCCTTGGGCGGGCCAATACCACGAGCAGTGGCGCCGCCACCACCAATAGCGCAATCAGCAGATAGGGGGAAAGGGTTTTGAACGCCTGATCGATGGGGCTGATCGAAAAACTGGCCTGCCGCCAATCGTTTTCGAGTCCGGTAATGGATTTCCCCAGGGATGCCTGAACGCCTTCTTCACAGCCCATGCCAATTTGATATTCGCGCATCAGGTTCGAAAGGCCGGTGCTGCCGAAAGTCTGGTAGATGTAGCGTACGAAAGAGGTCGACTGCGCGTAAGCCAGGAAAGCGCTGCTGGCGTCCCTTGGAAAAGCGCTGCATAAATTCTGGAAGGACAGCAGTTCATTTTTCCCCATGGCTGTATCCAGGACACGGGCGTAATCCGCGTTTGGATATAATTCAGCAATGGAGGCGATCCCTTCGGTCAACCAGACGGGCGTGTTGCCGTACTGATCTCCCACCAGGGTGTATTCCATGATGTGCATCAGCTCGTGGGGAAGCTGGCGCTCCAATTCCAGGCTCTGATCGGGGCCGCTGGGGATGGAGACCAGAACCACGCCCAGATCGGGGCTGGCGTGCCCTGCCACCCAGCTCTCTGATTCATCCGGGAGGGCAGCCTGCAGATCATTCGCGTCGGCGTAGACGTAGATCTTCAAGGGCAATTTCGGGGCGACCGGCAGGATTTTTTGCACGGCTTCCAGCGCTGATTGGGCCGTATTCAGCACCGTTTGCCCAAAAGAGAGATCTCCGGTCTGCCAGTGGACCTCGAAATAATCATTCGAAAGCGACTGCCAGGTGAAGCGATTGTCGATGTAATCGAACCAGTAGGAGGGGGTGGTGATTTCACCGGTCGGGGTGACCAGGCGGAACCAGTAATAGGTTCTGCCAAACGGGCGCAGGGGGTGAAGGGCCGTATCATAAGGATACAAAATTTCCCCGGCCGAATTCCAGGTTAATTCCTCGATGCGCGTGCTCTGGCCTTCCGGCTGGATCATCAGGAAAGCCTGGGTAATCTCATCGGCCGGGGTGACGCGCGCCTGGAAGGTGACGTTTTCGCCGTAGGTATAGAATGCAGCCACGTCCTGGACCTCGACCGGCGCGGAAAGCGGTGCTAGCGCCGCGCCCAGCCAGTTCATCAGGAATAGAATCACCGCCATGCTTGCGTGCATATTCCCCCCCTATGATGAGGCTCAATCCTCTTCTTCGTCACCGGCGCCGCGATCGAAATCTTCGCCATCCTCGAGTTCGTCTTCCTCTTCCCCGACGGCAGCTTCACCCTCATCCTGGATTCGGTTCCATTCGAAGTCCTCGTCTTCATCGAGGGCTTCGTCCCCTTCGGAGATTTCATCCCCTTCAAGGGCTTCGTCTCCTTCGGGAATACCATCCCCTTCGAGGGCTTCATCCTCAACGACAACTTCTTCATCCCCATCCGGAGAAGGACGGACGATGTGAAATGTGCTGGGTCGGGCAGGCGAAGCATCGAAAAGGTCGAAATCTCCTTCGCCCTGTTTGAATTCGAGATTGTCGATTGCGCTCTGGATGAACTCGGCTTCTTCATCGTCTTCAGCTCGCGCCAGCAATTTATTGAGGATCACGCCGACCTGATCGCCGCCGATCTGCGAAAGCGACCAGGAAATTGCGCCGCGCATATCCGAGTCGTCGATGCCGGATTTGGCCATGCGCAGCAAAGGAACACGCGCGTCTTCCAGTTCGAGCATACCGGCAGCCCGTATGGCTTCCAGTTGCACATCTCGTTCCGGGTGGTCGATCATTTTCAGAACGTGGGAGCCCCAGATTTCATCCGTGGAACGGCCCATGGCGAACAAGGCGCTGGCCATCCACTGAAAATCGCCCGACTCGAAAGCCGTCTGGAGGTGATGTGAAATTTCGTCCCGGCTGGAATAACCCAGCGATTCCAGCGCGCGCCGGCGCACCAGCTTGGTTTCGCTGCTCTCGACGACCTGAAGCAGGGCGTCCTCGATGGCATGGTGCAATTCACTCGAGATTTCTTCCAATTCGCCAAGGTAGACAAACTGCCCGAGCAACGAGGCCGCTTGGGCGCGAACGATTTCATCCGGGTCCTTTTCGAGCAGGAATTGGTAGACCGGAATTAAATCTCGACCCTGATAATCCCACAGCAAACGCAAAGCGCCAGCGCGGACCGGGGCGTGAGAATCGGTGATGGCGATTCGCGCGATGCCCTCGAAGGAGGTCAGCGTGTCCGAATCGTACAACTCTTCGAGATCCTCGACCAGCGCCGCCCGGCGTTGCTCGGGTACTTTTTCCCACACGGCCTGGAGAGCTTTCAGATCCTCCGGAGACGGGTCCGAAAACCGGTGCAGATAAACGGCCGGAAAGACCTGGTTTTCGTCAACCAGGGCGTCCAGAATTTGTTGAAATGAATCGGTCTTTTTAGGTAGAGCGTCAACCATACAGTTCCTTTACGACTAGGGTAAAGCAATCGGATTGAGAATATCCTGGGTGGTAATCACCACCATCAGGACCAACAGCAGGATGAACCCGATCATATTGACCGTGTTCTCATATTTGACCGGGATGCGTTTGCGGAAGAGCAATTCCGGCAGGACGAACAGAATGCGCCCGCCATCCAGCGCCGGGAAGGGCAGCAAATTGGTGATGCCCAGCGCGACCGAGATATTCGCCAGCAGCCAGAGGGTATTCACGGTTGCGACCGGGGAGGAAGAACCGGTGTTTTCCTGATCGAGTTGGCGAGACTGCGCATAGATATCGTACATCCCCAGGGGACCGACCAGGCGAGCCTGGCTGGCGCTCACCGTGCCTTTGATCAGTTGGATGGGCAGCGAGATCAACTGCTTGCTCTGATACCAGGCCATATTGGCCCCGAGCGCGGCGGCTTCGATGGGTGTGCCGTTTTTGTAGGGCACATCCAGGGTCACGCCCAGGGGGCCCTGATCGGTGGGGTGGTCTTTCCGCGGCGTGGCGGTCACTATAATTTGCTGGTCGCCGCGCTGGAGTACGAAGGTTACTTGCTGATCCAGCTTGGACTGTATCAGGCTCTGCAATTCCGAAGCGTTGCCAACCGGCTGACCATCCACGCTGACGAAAATATCTCCCGGCTGCATGCCGGCTGTTTGGGCGGGCGTGTCCGCGGTCACGGAGGAGACGAGCACTTTGCTCATATCCGGCACGCCGACGCGCGCGTAGATCACGGTGAAGAGGATGATGGCGGTCAGGATATTCATGGCCGGTCCGCCTAACAACACGAGCAGGCGTTTGATGGGAGCGGCATTTGCCAGTCCGCCGGGAACGCTCGGGTCGTTTTCACCTTTGGGACGGACGAACGCGCCAAAGGGAATCCAGTTCAGGGTAAAGTCCGTCTCGCCAATGCGAAACAAGCGCACCAGGCGGGGTGGAAAACCAAAACCGAATTCCTCGACCTGGATCTTGAAGATCTTGGAGACCAGGAAATGTCCGAGTTCATGTAAGAAAATCAGAACCCCAAGCGATAGAATGAACTCGAGGATTCGAAGGAGTGTCGAACCAATAGCATCCATTGCTGTAAACCTCAGCAGTGTGAATTTGTCTAAAAACTCTCTACATTATAACTTGTTTGAGAATGGACGTCGAAATAGATGAGGGATCTCTCATTCTTCGGCGCCGGACGCCAGGCGGGCCGGACCGCCCACCGGCGCCACCAGCACGCTCTTCACACCGGGGAACGCGTTCAGCCGTTCCTGAACAGCAGCCGAATCTTGCGCCGGACTGATGATATGCACGTTCGGGCCGGCGTCCAGCGTGTAGGCGGCATTCAACCCTTCCTGCCGCCAGACCGGGATGGATTTCATCAGCGCGATCGAAGCCGGTTCCCAGTAGAACAGCGCCGGTTGGGATGTCATCATGACGGCGTGCATCAGGTTGCTGTCCTGTTCGATGATGCGGGTCAGGGCGGAGAAATCGCGGTTTAGAATTGCGTCCCGGCAGATCTCGATTCGTCGCAGCGTGTCAGCCACCCGGGCGGCCTGCAGTGGACTGGTGCCGGCCAGCGCGTGCCCTTCCGTCGAACCGACCGGTTTATTGACCGCGCGCACGATGGCCACGTGATCCACCAGCGCCCAATGCTGGGGCGGCGCGATGCGGACGGCGTACGAATCGGCGTCTCCGCTGCCGGTCTTCCATTCGACAAAGCCGCCCGGCACCGAGCGACAGGCCGAACCGGAACCCGTCCGCGCCAGGCGCGACAGGCCGGCTTCATCCAGGTTCAGGCCGATGGCATGCGAAGCCGCCAGGCTGAGTGCGGCGAAGGCCGCGGCCGAGGAGGCAATGCCCGCCCCGGTCGGAAAGTTGTTGTTGCTGCTGACGTGAGCGCGCCATGTCTGGCCGGCCATGCCCCGAACGCGGTCCAGAAAACTCACCACGCGCTCCAACCCGGCGCCGTAGACCGGCTGGAGGTTGATGACCAGCGTATCGATGCTGAATTCGGGCGAAAACTCGATCGTCGTGCGCGTTTCCAACCCGCCCAGATTCATCGAGATCGAACCGTTGGCGGGCAGGCGGAGCAGGGAATCGCGGTTGCCCCAGTATTTGATGAATGCGATGTTCGGATGCGCGATGGCTGTGGCCTGTGAAGATGACATTCTGTGCCCACCTTGTCGTTGTTCTCGATAGAAAGTGTACCATGCGTGTCAAGGGGTCAGCGGCTGCAATGAAATGGAGTGATGAACGGGTTGCAAAAATTGCAAAGATGACGAAAATTATCACAGGAATAAAAATATGCAGGCCGGTAAGTGGTGGGCATGGATATTTTGAAAGCAGGGATATGATCGGAGGCCAGGAAAGAAGTGTCGCACGGTCAGAGACCGTGATCATCAAAGATCGGTTATCACTTCAACATCTGGCGAGAATGCCCTCGTAACCGATTTACTGTGATTAATCGAATTGTAAATGGAAAGTGGAATTATCAAAAAAATTATAAAAGTGATATTTATGCTGAGGAACTCGGGTGTGTTCAGAAATTCCAGAAAGCGTTCCAATATTTCGTTCCAAGAAAAACTGAATTGTTGTCCTAGAATTACTTCTCCCACGCTGCCAAGGAATATTCCCAAATAGATCGATAATTCGGTAATAATAAGGCTGGCTAGCATACTGAAATTGGTCCATTTAGTTAATGCCTTTACGATTACATTGTTGACTAGCATGAATACCAAGAAGACAGAGAATGCGCTCCATAAAGCAAAGCCCAATTTTTGCACAAACGCAATAAGCATTCCGCCGCCAATGGCACATAGGAGACCAGTCATACAGCCATTAATGATACCGATTTTCAGATTAGTTGGTTGTTTTTCGTATTCAGCTTTCTTCCGTTTGCCAATTTCAGTGATCTGCGAAATGCAATCTGAACACATCAAGTAAGGAATCATATTGATAAAAACAAGGTGGAGGGGTTCTTTCAATCCCTTCTTGCATTCTAATCCCTCACATTTTTCCATGCCTGGTTTCAAATATCGGGCCATCAGCGACAAAAAATCCTTGATAACTTGAGCGCGCTGAGAAGTTGTTCTTTTTCTAATGTCCGGGATAAATAGGACTGTCATGGTAGAGGAAATTTCGAATTCATCCTTTGCGATCTTTAATTTCTTCTGAAATTGAATAAGATCCTCAGATTTATTCACGGATTTAATCTGCTCTTCAATCATTGACGCATGTTGAATCCCGACAAATACACCCGGTAGAATTGTGTTTCGATAATTCTTAAGGCCTGGGAAAATAATCACGAGTAAATTAAAAAAATGTCCAACTAGGCGAAATCGTAAAGCCGGATCGATATTTGGATTGGCGTAAAAATTGAAACCAAGGGTATTTGCGAGATTCCTCCAGTTCTCCAAGTTATCAAATCTCTTCTTTGTTTCTTTGCCAATTTTGTATTTCCTGTTGCCGAGGGGAGAGATAAATTCATCATCCACGCGTAAATATACTTCGTTTGAAAAAACGCCCGGTATGATTCCAATTTCAACCTGGTGACCGGGAATTTCCAGAGTTTGGTAATGTTCAATCGTCTTTAGGATGCTTTTTTGGAAAATTGTTTTCCCATCAAATTGGAGTCTGTAATGATGGGATAAGCTAAAATTGAGAATTACTTGGTGGGAAATGTTATCGAGGGTAAATTGCCATGTGCGGTTAAGCATATTGATGAGCATGCCTCTGCGTTGACACATTTATGATGCTGCGTGGGAGTTATTATACTCATGATTTATCATGAATTATTTGCTGAATATGAATCCGCGTTGAATTTAGATACAAGGTTACTGGATAACAAAGAAGAATGGATATATCCTAATTAACGGTTTCGTTAGTCAGTTCCTCATGAACATCGGCAGGATCATCGCAGGGATATAATGGAACGATCTTTTCCAAAATCAATCTTTTGAGTCAACCAGGAACTCTGCATCGATGACCGAAGACTCTCAAACCGTGCGCCGCTCGTTTCCGACCGGGTGGGTGAACATTGCCTACGGCAGCCTGACCCTGGGCAGTTCGTTATTATGGGGCGTCATGAGCGGTTGGCTGATGTATTTCTACCTGCCGCCGGCCGGTAAGGGCTCCGCGATGGTCCCGCTGGCGCTTTTCAGCGGAGTTCAATTCGTATCCCGGGCAATCAACCTGTTGGCGCCGCTGCCGATCGGTTACCTTTCGGACCAGACACGCACGCGTTGGGGCAGGCGTTTGCCGTATGTGCTGGTAGCTTCTCTCCTTCTGCCCGGCCTGTTTCTTTTATTATGGGTTCCACCGGTTGCCCACGAATCGGGCTGGAACCTGGTTTACGTCGGTTTGATCCTGCTGCTGTTCAACCTGGCCTACAGCTTCCGCCAGATTCCGCTCGAGGCGCTGCTGCCCGAGATCGCGCCGAAAAACGAACAGCGCGTGAGCATTTCGGCCTGGCAGTCGGGCTTTCAAATGCTGGGGGTCGTCCTGACCGGGTTCGTGGGTTCGTTCATCGAGCAGGTCGGGTATGCCGGCATGGCGGCGCTCTACGCCGGGTTTGCGATCCTCTGCTCGGTCCTCCCGTTCCTGGTCCTGCGGGAACAACCGAATACACACGTTCCCACTGAGGACCGTTTGGATTTCTGGAAGAGCACCAGGATCACGCTGAAGAACAGGCCTTTCCAGGTCTTCCTGATTTCCTGGGGACTGTTCTGGTTTGCCTCTACGCTCATGATCGAGGTCATCCCGTACATCGTGACGGAATTATGCGGGCAGCCCGAAGCCAACGCGATGTATTTCTACCTGCCGCCGGTGATCGTTTCGGTGTTTTGTTATCCGCTTGTCACTTGGCTCAGTCAACGCAAGGGCAAGAAGCTGGTTTTTTCGATTTCGCTGCTGGCCAGCGGGCTGATTCTTCCGCTGCTGGCGTTGATTGGAGATGGGCTTCCGGTTCCGCTGCTGGCGCAAGGTATCCTGTGGATGACGCTTGTGGCGGTCGCGATGACCGGCGCGCAGGTGCTGCCGGCAGCGATCACCGCCGATGTCACCGATTTCGACCAGAAAATGACCGGGCAGCGGCGCGAAGGTTCGTATTACGCAATGTGGGGGGTATTCGACCAACTCTGCAGCGGATTGGCTGTGTCGCTGCTCCCGCTGCTGCTTTTGTTCGGACGCAGCCAGTTGGATCCGCACGGGCCGTTGGGCGTCCGCCTGGTGGGAATCGTGGGCGGCGGGCTGCTGATCGGAGCGTTCCTGATTTTTCGGAAATTCCCGGTTCTGGAGGGGAACGAAAAGGATTAACCGGGCGATTACAGAAGGGATATGGTCAGAAATGGGATCCAGTCAAATTGAAATCACTCTACAATTTTGATAAGACTTCCCTGGCGCCTTCCGATTACAATCCTTATGTTACTCCTATAAATAATCATACACATTCAATATCGTGAAACCAGACGTCCGCATCGTAACGAGCATTGCAGAGGTAGACCGAGGAGAGTGGGATCGGTTAAGCGCCGATCGCCCATTTGCCAGTTACAACTGGTATCAATTCGGCGAGTCTGTGCTGGCGCCCGCTCCCAGATGGTACGTCCTGGTGTACGATGCCGGTGAGCTGATTGCGCGCGCCACGTTTTGGCTGTCGCGCCAGGAACAGTTGCCGCTTTCATCGGCTGCTGAACGCCTGACTGCCAGCCTGTTTTTCCGTTTCCGGCCGTTGCTGTTATGCCGCTCGCCGCTGGCGGACTGGTCAGGCCTGATCCTGCCGCAGGACAGCCGCCGCGCTGAAGCGCTGCGGTTGATCTCGATGGCGATCGTCGAGCTTGCGGCGAAGCAAAGGGTCAGTTTCACCGCCTTTGATTACCTGGATCTGCCCGCCATGCATGAAGACTGGCAAGGCTTGAGTTTCCTCAGGGTGGATATTGACGACCCCGGCACCTGCCTGACGTTTGGGCAGTCCAATTTCGCCGAATACCTGCATGGCCTGCCGAAGTCAGCCTACAAGGATTATCGCCGGCACAGGAATCAGGCGGCCGCGCGCAGGATCGAAGTTACGGTTCAAGACCGGGTATCCGATCTGGAAGAGGCGTTGGCGCTCGTCCGGGCCGTCGAAAAACGGCACCAGTCCATGCCCAAGCCCTGGGCGCGAGCGCTGCTCGAACAGGCTTCTGGAGGTAACACAGCCTGGCTGTCGGCGCGCCAGGATGGGCGGCTGGTGGGGTGCGGTTTGATTCTCAACGACAACCGGGTGCACCTGGCCACTCTGTTGGGCCTGGATTACCGGGTGGAATACGTATATTTCCAGTTGATGTACGCGGCCATCGAGAACGCGATTGCGCATCAGGCGCGGGCGCTGCGCGGGGGCAGCGGCGCTTATCCATTTAAGGAACACCTCGGCTTTACCCTTGAAGATAACAATCACCTGACATTTTCCAGCCAAGGGCCCATTCTCCAACGCCTGGGGCTTATGCTGGGCCGTCCATAATATCATTCAAAAAGACGCATGAAGGATCATATGATCATCAGGATTCCGCAATCGATACGCACTCTTGATCCGGTAGGGATTTTCCACTCCATGACCCCGCATTATCTACGAAAATTCGACCAGATTTGGGAGCGAATGGGGGAAGGGGGAACCCGTGAACATTGATCAACTGACCTTCGAGAATTTGCCTGTGGAAGAAGCCGCTCGCCTGGTCGAATCCGGGGGACCGTTGGTAGGTGTCTTCCCGATCAACGGTACGCGGCGCTGGTATCTTTTGAAGGTGATGGACGGCCAGTTCGATGCGGACGGTGATTCGTATCTGCATGTCATGGAGCAGCAGCACATCGCCATGTACCGGCTGTTCTTCGATCATGGCGTGCACACCCTGCTGACTCCGATTTTTGGAGCCGACCTGTTGGAACGCGGGGATGACTATATCCAGATGGCCGTTCATGGAATTTCGCGGTTGGTGACAGAACCGCATTTCCTGCAATTCTATGAGGATTATCAGGTCCGAGTCCGCTTTTACGGCGATTGCCGGCGTAACCTGGCGAACACACCGTATGCGTACCTGATCGAACAATTCGAACAAATCGCCGAGAAGACCCGATCTCACGATCGCAACCGTTTGTTCTTCGGCATGTTCGCGAATGACCCCAGCGAACAAATCGCTGAATACAGCGTGCGGTATTACCAGGAACACCGGTGCGCGCCCGACCGGCGCACGCTGGTGCAGATGTATTATGGCGAATACGTCGATCCGGTCAGTTTTTTCATCGGCTTTGACCGGCTGAGCGCGTTCGATATGCCGTTACTCGCGACCGGTAATGAAGATCTCTATTTCACGGTCAGTCCATCCCTGGACCTCACGGCGCGCCAGCTCCGCCAGATTCTGTACGATCACCTGTTCACCCGTAAAACTCCGGAGCCAGATTATGAAACCCTTTCCCCAGATGATCTGGCCTGGATGCAGAGCTTTTATGCCGCCAATCACGAACGCACCCTGGGATTGGGCGAGTTAATGGGCGGAATCTGGTACCCGATCCCCGAAGAAGCCTGGCCTTCTGACACCACACCCAATCCTGGAGAACATCGATGAACGACTTCACAGCTCTTCTCGAAAGCGCAGACCATGGTCATATGACCAGCACGGTTTACGACACCGCCTGGATCGCCCGACTGGGCGAACTGGATTACGATATCAGCAACTGCGCGCTCGAATGGATCAACGAACACCAGCTTGAAGATGGCAGTTGGGGAACTTCCGAACTTTACAATTACTATGACAGGGTCGTCTGCACGCTTTCGGCAATGATCGCGCTCACTTATCGTGGACGCCGGGCGCTCGACCGCAAACAGATCGATAAGGGATTGATCGCGCTGGAGAATATTTCCAATCAGGCTGAGAATCAGATGACGAGCGACCCGAATGGGGCAACGGTCGGGTTCGAGCTGATCGTGCCGACCTTAATTAGCGAAGCCGAGAACTTGAAAATCATCTCGCACCAGGGCGACCGGATCCTCGGGCGGTTGCAGAAGAAAAGAGCTCGCAAGCTCTCGGCGATGGGCGGCGCAAAGGTTAACCGATATATCTCGGCGGCCTTCTCGGCTGAAATGGCCGGGACGGATATGCAGGAAGTGCTGGACCTGGCAAATCTGAAGGAAGCCAATGGTTCCGTTGGCCACAGTCCTTCGGCGACGGCTTATCTGGCAAAATACGTTCAGGCGGACTCTGGGGTTTTGGAATACCTGCGCGGTGTGATCACCCCGGACGGAGGGGCGCCGAATGTGGCTCCATTCGATGTGTTCGAGCGGGGTTGGGTGCTCTGGAATCTGGCTCTCGCGGGACTCGATACCCCGGAAATCCTTCATCTGTGCCAGCCGCAGCTCGATTTTCTTGAAAAAGCCTGGAAACCGGGCCGGGGAATCGGCTGGGCGGCGGGCTACACTCCCAAGGATGGCGACGATTCCGGCCTGGTGTGCGAGGTGTTGGCGCGATTTGGGCGTCCCGCGGACGTCGAGGCCCTGCTGTCTTATGAACAGGAAAGGTGGTTCCGTTGTTTCGAGCACGAAGCCAACCCTTCGGTCAGCGCCAATATTCACATTCTGGGCGCTCTGCGGCACGCCGGATTTGCTGCGGATCACCCGGCCGTCATGAAGATCCTGCAATTCCTGGCGGAGACCCGCAACGCGTCGGGATACTGGGAAGATAAGTGGCACGTTTCTCCGTACTATGCGTCGGCGCATGCCGTGGTCGCCTGCGCCGGTTATGCGCCTGAGCTGGTCAAACCCACGGTGGCCTGGCTGTTGAAGACTCAGCGTCCGGATGGCGCGTGGGGGTTCTGTATTCCAACCGCGGAAGAGACGGCTTATTCGATGCAGGCGTTGTGTGTCTGGCGAAGACATGATGCGGAAGCCGTCAGAGAGGCATTGAAACGAGGCGCTGATTGGTTAAGAGAGCATCAAGATCCACCTTACCCGGCGCTGTGGATCGGCAAGTGCTTGTACTTGCCGGAACTTGTCGTCCGTTCTGCAATATCGAGTGCGTTAGAAATGGAGAAGAAGGGGGAATAATATGTCCTTCCTGAACCAGATCCTCACGGTTCCGGTCACTGACCCGGATGGAGCTCGACGGCGAAAGTTATTGAACATTTTGCTGTTGGGCGTTTCGACTTTATGCATCATAACCCTGATCGTCGTGCTGTCGATTTATCATCTGAGCCAGGAAACCAGCGCCATGGTCTATGGCAGCCTGGCCATGCTGCTGGGAACTGTGTTAATCTACCTGATCAACCGATCACCGAACTCAGGGTATATTGCCAGCCACCTGTTCCTGGTTCTGGTGACTGTTGTCATGGCCTTAAGCGACAGCCCGGAGCAGGTTGCCACCGGTCGAACACTCTTTTCTTTTTCCTTCCCGATCATCATGGCAAGCATGCTGGTGGGGGCGAGGGCCAGTTTCGCCTATGCAGCGCTATGCGACGCGATCATCATCGGGATCGCGTTCCGGTTGAGGATAGATCCGAACCTGCCGGCCGTGTTGGGTTTTCTGTTGATTGCCCTGATCGCGTGGTTGTCGGCGCGCAGCCTCGAACAGGTGTTGACCGAACTGCGCTTGATGAACCGGGAATTGGATAAACGCGTTGCACAGCAGACGCTCGACCTGACCAAGGCGCTGACCCGCGAGCGCGAAGAGGCGGGGCGCATTCACGCCATCCTGGAAGGTATCGCAGACGGCGTTCTGGTGTTCGACAATCAGGATCAGATCATCGTCGCCAATGCCGCGCTCGGGCGATATTTGGGTACCCGACCGGAAGAAATGATCGGCAAACATTTTACCGATCTCAGCCGACTTTCTGAATTATCCCCGGCGAGCAATCAAGATGTCACTAATTTATTCGACAATCCCGACCAATACAAGTCGAATGTTCGAATCCAGTGGGGAAAATTCACTTTTTCGTTGAATGCGTCCCGGGTGATCGACAACAATGGAGAACACATTGGTAAGGTAGCCGTATTCCGCGACTTTACGCACGAGGCGGAAGTCGAGAACCTGAAGGGCATATTCCTGGCGATGGTTTCACATGAGCTTCGAACACCACTCAACGCCATTCAGGGATATAGTGAGATGTTGAAGGAGCATGCTTTTGGCGCGCTGACTGAAAAACAAAACAACATCGTAACCCGGATCATGAACAGCACCAAGCGTTTACTCGGGCTTGTGAATGACCTGCTCGATCAGGCTCAGATCGAAGCCGGAAAAATGAAACTGGTCGAGCGGCAATTTCAAGTTCAGGACCTGGTGGAAGGTTTGCGTGGGGTGATGGACCCGATCGTAAAAGATAAGGGTCTGACTTTGTCGATTGAGGTTGGTGAGGGCCTGCCCGCGACGCTGTATGGGGATCCGAACCGGCTACAGCAAATTCTGGTCAATCTGGTCACAAATTCAATCAAATTTACGGAAACCGGAGGAATCTGGATCCGGTTGTTTACTCCCGATCCGGCACACTGGGTGATCGAAGTCAAAGACACTGGGATCGGGATTGCCCCGGACCAGCAAGGCCGGATCTTCGACCCGTTTGGCCAGATCGAAGACCTGACCACCCGCCAGCACGGTGGGATTGGCCTGGGATTGACGATCGTCAAGAACCTGGTGACGCTGATGGCCGGGGAAATTCACCTGACCAGCCAACCGGGACACGGGACATTATTCACCATTATTCTGCCCATCAAGCAAGCGTAGAAAGGTTACTCACATGGAATCCTTACAACAGGCACTGATCATCGAAGACGATGAAGACCTCGCGATCATTTTTACCGAAGCGCTGCGCCTGGCCGGCTTCGATACGAAAACCATTCGCGATGGGCAGGTGGCCATGGATGAGCTGGACGTGTGTCAGCCGATTGTGATCGTTCTGGATCTGCACCTGCCGCACGTAAGCGGTCTGGAGATTCTGGCAAAGATTCGCGCTGACGACCGCCTGAAGAACACCAAGGTGATCATTGCGACTGCCGATCCACGGATGAGCGATCTGGCAGAGGACGCCGATTTCGTGCTCATCAAGCCGATCAGTTTTGCCCAACTGCGCGATTTGAGCGCCCGTCTGCGCTGATTCGTCGGGTTTTTATCCGAATGTAGCAAAGTTTATCGATTACGAAACATAAAATGGGTGAGCGTTGGTCTGCTCACCCATTTTGTTTGTTACTTCCTGTTCTTTCCCGGAATTATCTTCCGATCATGGGAAGATAAAGAGTGTATTCGGTGTGCCCCAAAACGGTCACATCATCGGCGATTCCAGGATGGAATTTGTAATTGCGGATGCGGATGCGCGATCCATCGCCGTCTTCCGAAGCCAGCCCGACCACCTGCACGCGATCGAAGACCAGAATGTCGTCGAAGGTACCGTTATATCCATCCAGGAACACCCGGACCGGACCGGTACCATCATTGACGATGATCGTATCATTGCTGATCTTCTGGATCACCACACCGGTGACGGTTACCAGCCAGCCTTCCGAGGCTTCGGCTGAAGCCGTGTGTGTGCTGAGCGCCGCTGGTGCCGGATCGGTATGGGTGGAATCGATCACCTGGACCATTTCGGCCTCGAAGAATTGAATTTCCGTATCTCCGTTGTAGGTATCGATGGTGCCGATGACGCGCACGTGCGTACCCCGGGTGAATGCGGTTGGATCGATATCGCCGGCGGGAGCGTGGACTGTGATGCCACCCGTCGCATCCTGTACATAAAGCACGTTGAAGAACTCGCCGTACGCAGCAGTGATATTGCCTTCGACCCAGACCAGACGATTCAAGTTATCGGGTTGATCCTCGATCGTCTGGGTGCGTGCCTCAGCAATGGTCGACTTTTGCAGCGGTGTTCCCAGCAGCCACATGATGGACTGCAGGTTGAACAGCTCATTCTGCTTGCCATCGCCTGCCGTGTAAGCGAAGATGGTGAAGGGATCGTTGCTGTCGCCGTAGAGCATGATGCGCCCGGCGCCGTTTTGAAGCTGGGTCACTGCTGCACCCGGAAGCGGGATCGCGTTAGCCGGTTTGGTGGCCGGCGATACCCAGGTCGGGTTATAGATATAGGCGTCGTTAGCGCCGTCGGCGCTGGTGTTGCTGGTGTGGAAGGGGTTCTTCCAGGAATCAGCAGTATAACCCTCATCCAGGTCGCCCTGCATCACGATCTGAACGCCCGGAGTGTCAGCGGTGAGCGGGTCATTAACGCTGCGACCGCGGATCGAGTTGAGGCTCCACGTGGAAACATTTTCGACGTTCACACCAATGCCAGTGGTATCGGCGGATGGGAAATCCTGCCAGATCACGCCGAATGGGTAGCCATTGTTGGTGTTGCCATCGATCACTTCGTCGTCGTTCATGCGCATGTTGATCGTTTGCCCGGTCGCGCTTTCGATGCGATCGAGGATGGCATTCTCTCGGTTGGCAACGGTATCTGCCCAGGGTACTTTGCCAGTGTAATCCGCCAGACCACACAGCAGCAGGTTCCCGCCGGCATTGACGAAATTGGCGATGGATTCAAGTTCCGCTGCAGTGTAGGCGGTTTGCGGGGCGGTGATGACCAACAGCTTGACGACGTCCGGGTTGAGATCGCTGGCAGTCAATTCATCCAGATTCTTGAGGACGTTGAATTGATGGGCCGAAAGGTCGTCGATGAAGGGGCCCATGTCGCGGCCTGAAGCGTTGACGTTGCCGTGGCCCGCATCGATCAGGATCAAGGGCAGGTGCTCATCGGTCACGGTCAGGTTTAGGGAGGCGCTGTTATCGTCGGGATTGTCGCCCGCGGGAGCATTTCCAATTTCAGCCGTTACGGTCACATCACCAATTTCTGTGGGCTGCCAGCTGAAGTTGACATAACCATCCCCATTGGCCGGCACGGTGACTTCCACGGCCGAACCCAACGCTACACCATTGACTTTGATGACGACGTTCACAGTCCGGCTGGAATCCACGCGGTTGGTGACGCGGGCAGTCAGCAGCGATGGGCTGTAAACTGTGGGAATGGTGGGTTGGATGACGACATCGGAGATCGCGATATCTTCGGTTCCGAGAGTCCAAACTGGAGAGGTGACGATGCGGTCGCCATCGGCCTGGGTGACTTTGACGTAGAAATAGTGGACACCCGTGCTGACATTCACCACCGGCTGCCAGGTGAAATTGCCCTGCGCGGGTTGGGTCGAGTCGACCACTTTACCCTGGTCGGTGATGATTTGGACCGACGCGGTGGCTTCATTGTCCGGATCCGAACCATTGATATCGAATTGAATCCTGCCCGAGTTGGCGATTTCAGAGCCCATCCAGGCCCCGTTTGCCTTCATGGTTAAATTGAAATTCTTATCTTCAGTGGCGAATGTGCGGCGTTGATTCAAGGCATCCAACAGGGCTGCCTTGGTCAATTCGGTCATGAGCACGCCGGTGCGGTGATCGGTATTCACGCCCCAGTTGGGCGAGTGGGTATCCGCGTTATTGGTGGCGCCCAATTTCCAGCCGTAATCCAGCGAGCGGATGTATTCGTTTTCAGAGAAGACATAGGACGTGCTGCTGCCATTTCCAACTTCTTCCAGGCGGGCGATCCCGGAGAGTTCAGGATGGTAGCGCCAGTCGTTGAAGTTGATCCAACCCGGGTGGTTGAACTGCATGACCATGCCCGCCTCATCCAGGGCCGTCGTTGTGCTGGCGACCAGCCATGGGTAAAACCCTGTTACGGTTTGGCCGGCTTCCAGGTTGGGAGTGTAGTCGCAATAGGTGCAGCCGGCTACGCTGGTGCGAGTGGCATGCCGCTCCGAGTTCCACACATTGATGTGGCCTTCGGCGCCCTGGGTGTATTCAAAACCGCGCAAACCCACGAAGTCAGATGTAGTGGCATCATTGACCGCCTGCAGCGTGTTTGCCCATTCGGTATCATCGATCGCGTACGAATGGTCGCTGATGGCCATGAAATCGAACCCGGCGGCCTTTCCTGCAGCCAATGCCTGGGTCGGGGTGCCCGAACCATCCGAATAGCTGGTGTGGTTGTGCAGATCGCCAAAATATACCTGCATGGGCGGTTCGACCGAGGTCATGAAGGTCCAGCTATCGTCGTCTCCGAGGGTATTTCCGGCGAGGTCGGCGGTATTCCCGGTGACCCTGAAGGTGTATTCCGTGGTCGGAAGCAGGTTTGTCTCAGGAGCCAGCGTTACGGTGTGGGCGATGGGATCATAGCTCAAATTCGCCGCTACCTGACCGTAGGAATCCGTCAGCACGAAATGGCTCGTATTCAACGAGCTGGCATGCAGCTCCTCGCTGAAGGTGACGACGATCTTGGTGCTTAATGGAACATTGGTTGCGTCAGGCGCTGGAGAACGATCGCTGATGGTGGGCGAGGTGCTGTCCAATTCACCCGTGGTGAAGCTCCAGACGACCGGATTGGCCAGCGTAACCCCCAGACTATCCCTGACAGCCGTGCTGATGGTGGCTGTGTAGGTAGAGGTTGGGGATAGGGCTGCGTTCGGCGTAAATGAAGCGGTGTACGTGGACGGATCGTAGGTAACCGTACCACTTACCGGGGCATCCGTCGAATCCCTGAGGCTGAAACTGGTCGAGTCGAGGCTGGATGGATCCATGGCCTTGTTGAACACAGCGCTCAGTGGCTTATAAGGACTGACATCCGTCACCGCATCGGCCGGGATAGTGCTTATTACGGCTGGAGCGCTCATGTCGATGATGTCGCTCTGATAGCGGGGATAAATCTGAGCAGATTCGCTGGTCGAAGTCTTGTAATAACTGCTGTATCCAATCACCCGTAATTGTTGGCCGGATGTGAATTTGGTCAGGTCAAGTCCCGCAAATTTGTAAGCATAGACGATCACCGGGCCGGAGCCATCATCGAGTGTGATCGAGAAATTCGCTGAAGGTGGGTTTGTGGGTGTTCCGGTCCAGGTCGCTGTGCCCGTGACACTGATCAGCTTGCCCTGAGTGCTGACCACAGAACCTGTGGCGATTGGGGTCGGGTCTGGAACACTTCCGGAATCGATCCAGGTCACGCTGGTGGTCGGGTCGGTTTCGAGCATTCCGTTGTAATTCTTGATTGTTCCACTTACTTTAACCACGTCCCCCAAAGTAAGTGCAGGCAGGGTCAGGCTGCCGGAGAAAATGTACATACCGCCCGTGGCATCTTGAATGGTGAATCCATTCGAGCGGAAAATTCCCGGTGGGGTGGTTACATTACCCTGGATCGTACCGGTCCAACCCGCGCCGGCCGCGCGCGCCTCGGCGATGGGCGTGATCGCGTCCGGATCATTGATGGTGGTGAAGTTCCAGGTGTAATCGGCCGCCATGGGCTCGTTCGTGTCCGGATCCGTCACGCTGCTGCCGGTGACCGTGACCGAGCAAACCTGGCTGTACGGCAGGTTATTGGTCGGGTCGAGGGTGTAGGCAGCGCCGCTACCGCTGAATGCAAAAGGCTGAGATGTACCATCGCAAGCAAGCGCGAAGGCCGCATCCGAGGTGCTGACATCCTTGTTGAAGGTGATGCTGATATTGGTATTCACCGCCACTTTGGTGGCATTGATCGCCGGAACGACTCCGGTGACCGAGGGCGCCAGATCGACGACCGTGAAGCTCCAGGAGTAATCGGCTGCCATCGGAGCAATGGGTTCGTCCAGATCGGTCACGCCACTGCCGGTAACCGTGACGGTGCAGGTCTGGCTGTACGGTAAATCAGCGTTGGGGTCAAGGGTGTAGGTAGCCCCGCTGCCGCTGAACGTGAAGGGTTGGTCCGCACCGCCGCAGTTGATCGTGAAAGCGGCCGCAGTGGTCGTGACATCTTCACTGAAGGTTACCGTGATACTATCCCCTTCGGGCACATTTCCCAAATTATTAGCCGGGGTTGTGCTCGAAACGATGGGCGCGCTGTCTGCCGGACCGGAGGCTACTGGAGCCAACGCCACACCGCGGAAGGCGGTGTTAGCGGCAGCGGTTGCCAGAAGGGTCGGTGTGGAGCTGCTGAATGCAGCGTTATATCCACCGCCGTCCACCAGAGAGACCAGTTCACCGCCGCCTATGGCTGCATTTCCACCCTTGCGGGTTGCATATAACGTGACAGTGGTGCCGTTGACAATGCCGGTCAGACCGCGATAAAAATCTGAACCAATCCCGGCCACGCCATTTTGAGTCCAATTGCCAGAGACAAGGGAGTATTTAAGAATACCTCCTGTGCTAGACGTGTCATCCGCGATATATAGCGTGTCAACCCCAGCGACTCCTGCATCCAAATCTGCAAAGAAGAAACCATATGGACTTCCTGCGCTCGTTGATATGCCTGGAAGGTTGGTTGTCGTCGTGGGTGATCCAGTGGGAATACCTATTCCGACACTGGCCATACGAAAACCACTCGCCCCTGAGGAAATATACAATTGCCCGTCAAACACATTTATCTGACGGATATTTCCCGGCGCAGAGCTGATTTGAGTCGAAGCAGAAGTAGTACCAAGGGTTGTATAACGCGTCCCACCTGCACCGCCTGCAAACCAAAGGTCCGTTCCGTTCGTGCTGATTGCGCTGCGTGGTGTATTTCCAGAGGCAAAATCTGGCAACGCAGTAGTCGTGTCGATGTTGCCATTTCCATCCACCCGTCCGATTACCCGGTTGACTGCTGTGCCAGTAGTGCCTGAAAGAGAAGAGGTATATGTGCTGGCATATCCAGTTAATAAGATATATTGACCATCCATCGATCGAGTGATCAAACCTTCAGAGGTGGCTGTACCGCTGGCAACCAAAGCTCGATTGGCGCCATCCGCAACCGTTGGCATCACAATGGACTGAATTAATGTTCCATTCGGTTGATACTCATCCAGAAACACGGGATTCCCCGTGTTAACCAATGCGTCTGTGCCATTGCCAACCCGGTAAACCACGATATTCCCGGTAGTAAAGGCAGCTCTTAAGGGCGCTGCAGCATTCGAATGGTTACTGGCAGCATAGGTGGTTCCGATAGGCCCTGTCATGAACGACAGGAGCATGGCCAATAGAACGGCCAGATTCAGGATCCTCGATCGTTTCCCTTGCATTGTTCATTCTCCTCTTCATCGTAAATGGGGTTGCGATAAGACCGACGTTAACGGATGGAGCAGAGCGTTCGCTGCTGCGTTGAATTCAGGAACCAGCATCCTGAATCAATCATGGGAGTTGTAAATAAGTGCCTGATACCAATAGGAGTAAGATCGATCTGATCTGTTGGACGATAAAAGACTTCTACTTTACCGATTGTAAATACGGCTTCCCCAGGAAGCGATGTGGACGGACGGTCTGGTGAGTCTTGTAGGGTTTCCGATCATTGCAGGTATCTGAAATATCCCCTTGGATGCTTCCGGGAAATTTCTTCGAGATGTGTCGAAAAATATTCGCAGTCTTTCATATGAGATTCCCCATAAGAAAACTGCGACTGTTTGTAAATTACAATGCCATTCTTACTAACATTGGTCAACCAAGAATAGCCTAACCGTTTCGTTTTGTCAATTCAAATTTCGGATCGATTTTTACAATTAATTGCTTTTAGGGTAAATCGGACCATCTCATCCATCCAGCACACTGGGCCGGTGCAAACAGCGGGCTCTGCAGTTTTCTGCAGAGCCCGCAACAAGCCAGGTAAAGATCAGGTTTACGGATCGACGCGCACGATCGTTGGATTCGGCATACCGGCCGCGCCGCTGTAAGCGATGCTGCCCAGGTATTTAACGCCGGGCGTTAATCCGCTGAAGGTCAGGTTGATGGTTCCGGTCGCGCCGGTGGTGGCCGTCGAGGGGGCCGAAACGGTCATATTGCCGGCCGCGGTTGAACCCAACAGCCAGTAGAACAGGGTAAACGTCGACGGGTTGCCGGTTGCGTAGCCATCCACGACCACGGTGTATGTGGCTGCGGTCGGGTTTAACAGGTTGACTTCCTCAGAGGATGTCCCGCCGCCGCTCGAACCCACCAGGGTGCTGCCACGATATACATACAGATCCAGGTCGCTCGCCGGGCTGACATTGGCGTCGAACAGCGAGAAGCGCGCATAAGTAACGCCGGCCGGGATGACCACGGTGTAACCTCGCGATTCGCCGGTATAGATCTCATCGTCGCCGGTTACGGCCGGGATCAGACCACGGGCAGTGGCTGTGAACGGTCCCGTGTAGCCAAACGTGACACCATAGCTGCCGGATACCTGCACGGGTGCAGCCAGCGCCACCGGTTTGATAACGACCGGGACGCGCACCACATGACCCTTGTCGCCGGTCCAGGTAATGTAACCGCCCACGTAAGCATTAAGAGCCGCGCCTGCCGTCGTGAAGGTCACATCGAAATCCTGGCTCGCGCCCGGATTGATGGTGAAGCTGCTGATCGAGGGCGCAACTGTGATGCCGGCCAGGCCCGAATAGGAGAACGTGTAGGTCTCCTTGCCGCCGACGTTGGTTACGGTGCGGGTCACGGTCTGGACACCGGCCAGATCACCGATGGCGATGGATGCAGTGTTGAAATTGCTTGGATCGATGACATCGATGCCCATGTTGGCGCAGAAGTAGGTTGGCAACTGTGTGCCGCACAGGAAGCCGAACCAATCGTTCCAGCCTGAGTTGTAAACCAGGCCCGGGTCGGCTGCGCTGTTGGGCCGAACGTGGCCGGCGCCCTGGCGGAAGATGACCAACGGATGGGTATTCGGGCCGTCGAGGATGTCATAAGCCGAGGTCATCAGAGCCGATTTGATCATCATCGGCGTCCAATCCGGGTGGAGATCCATGAGCAGAGCGGCCAGACCGGCTACATGCGGGCTGGACATGGAAGTGCCGCTGTAGAGATTGAAGTCCAAACCAGGACCGCTGGCCGGTGAAACCGCCGCCAGGATATCCTGTCCGGGAGCGATCACGTCCGGTTTGAGCAAATCCCCATTACCGGCAATGAGCGGGCCGCGCGATGAGAAGGATGCCGTATAGGGCGCGGGGGCAGTGTAGGAAATGGTCGCCTGGTTGATGGTCGCCGTGGCGCCCGGTGTGGCGGCATAGGCTTTGATGGCCAGACCACTGGCCCGGTCGACATGCACGGTTGGGACGGAATGGAAATCGGCATTGAGGGTGCTATCGGGATCGTTGTACAGCACCAACCCAATTCCGCCGGCTTCCAGGACGGCCAGGCTCTTGTTGACGCGGGCCGTCACCCCGCGCTGGCAGATGACAATTTTTCCGGCAACCTTGGCCGGGTCGAGCACATTTCCGCCATCCAGGCTCGAGTAGCACAAAGCTACCTGGGTCGGATCAGCGCCCGGAAGCCCGGCTGCGACGGAATCGATCAGAGGAGCGGGGCCAACGGCAGCCGCAGCCAAAGAAACGCCCGTGTAGGTTGCGCCGTTGCCAAGGGTCACTGAGCCCGTGACGACGCGGTTATGCGTGCCGGCCGCGACGGTCGTAATCCATGGGCTGGGATGCGCCACCGTGGAGGTGGTGGGGCCGCTGTTGCCCGCGGAAGCCGCGACAAAGATGCCGGCGTCCGCCGCATACAGGAAGGCAATCTCCACCGGATCGCGGAAATTCGTCTGTGTGCCGCTGATGGAGTAATTGATGACATCCACGCCGTCTGCCACAGCCTGGTCGATGGCTGCCACCAGGTCGGAGGTCGATCCGCTGGCCGTGGAGGCGTCCTGCGTCGACCACAGAGCTTTGTACATGGCGATGCGGGCATGCGGAGCGATGCCGCTGATCGTTCCGAAAACCGCCGCCGGACCGGTTACCACTACGCCGTTATTGCCGCCAGCGGTCGAAGAGGTATGGGTACCGTGGCCGTTATAATCGCGTACGGAGTTGAACTCCCACGGGCGCTGCGCGTCAATACCGGCATCGCCGCCCCAGGATGCGTTGAAATACTGGGCGCCGATCAATTTCTGGTTGCACAGCGAGGCGTTGAATTCTTCTCCGGGTACGCATTTGCCGTGCCAGCCGGGAATTTGTTGGTAATCCAGCTTGCCGTCCTGAGTCTCATTCCCGTTCAGGCCGGTGCGGTCCGAGAAGGATGCGCTTTCAGGCCAGATGCCCGAATCGATGAGGCCGATGATGATGCCATCCCCGGCGCTGCCCACGCCTCCCAGTTGATCCCAAAGCCCGCCAACGGCATCGAGACCGAGGAAGGTTGGCGTCGAGGATGTGTCGACATCAAAAATCTCATCCGCGCTCACCGAAAGCACGCCGGCGACGGATTCCATTTTGATGGCCTGCTCGGGTGTAAGTTGAGCGGCAAAGCCGTTGAACGAATAAGTATAGTCATATAACTTTTGGCCGCCGCCGACTGCGTTCAATGCGGCGTCATGTCGCCCATTCAGGTAGCCGACGTACTTCACAACGACATCGCTGAACGGGTCGATCTTTTGGTTGTGTTCGGGTTTGGTGGCTTTGTAACCCTGAATTCCACCCTCGTAGGCCACAACCGGTTCGTCGGCCATGCGAACGACGTACACCCCGTCGCCGGTTTTTGCAACGGAATTTCCATGACCGGCATTTTCAGCAAATGCCTGGCTCGTGCCGCTAAAAGCGAATGCAAAGGCAAGCATCAAAATCGTTGCGATCTTTAGAACGCGAATTCCCTTGTTCATTTTTTCTCCTATTGGCTTTGTTAATGGGACCGATTTGTTCTTTGAAAACCAATTGGCGACTTTGGGTTATCTCCACCTCCGTTGGATTGGAAAAAGGGGTTGGGATGTTTCGTTGGGAAAAGAAAAAACCGACTGAAATCAGCCGGTTTCGCTATTGGCTCCACGTTGACCTCTCCCCCCTCAGGGTGCTAAGCGACCAAATTCAGTCAACGCTTCATCGCCGAAAAAATATTGGATATTTTCGATCGATCTCGACAGACGAAATGGAATGGCATGACCAACCATTTCAGTCCATCAAAATCGAATCAAATGGGATAAAAATATTCTACAGGAAATATCAAAAAAATCAATTATGTAAATCGATTGACTTTTGTAATTTGATATCGATTATTCCTTATCCAGCGCGAGGATCGAGTCCAGATGATAATAATCGGCCGCGGCCCGGTTCACCAGAAAATCCGGATCGGAGCTGTAATCGCCCAATCGATTGAGATCCTGCAAATACCAGACCGTGACGGTCTTCTCTCCACGCGCAACTGCCGCGCGGATGATGGCATCCCGCTCATCCCATTCCAGAGCGATGGTTCGGGATTCCCCGATCGTCCCTGCGATGCGGGCGGAAGCGTAGATCGGGCCCAGTAAAAGGCAGATGGATAAGGTTATCGTCCCCAGAAGTTTCCAGAAACGGGGTGTCGCCTGGGCAGGATTGATGGATTGCGATAATAACCGGCCGCATTGGTACGCCCAAGTAGCCAGGAAACCCACCATCACGAATTGCGGAATGACCAGCGCCCGGTCGGGCGGCGGGGCGGACATTACAAAAAAGCAGGTGAAGAAACCCGACCAGAGGAAGAAAAAGACCGCCAGGATCGAAACGCTCAAAGCAATGGTCAGCCTGCGATCTCGAGCGGTGCTCTCCAGCCTCGTGCGATCCTCCCCGGCCGTATAGATCCCAACGATCACGGGCACAAGAAGGGTCAGAGCGACCAGGATGGGTTGTTTATCGATCCAGTCTCCGAGGAAAGTAAACAAGAATTTCAATGAATTGAGCAACAGGCTGGCAAAATCCGGTCTGGTCTGGAAATCAGCCATGCGGACGGAATTACCAGGCGCCAGGGCCATAACCGCCAGGCATAAAAAGGACCCAACCAGGGCAGCCAGGAGAATCCCCCGTGCTTTTTTTCGGAAAGACACCCTGGAATAAATGAAGAGAAGCCCCAGGCCGAATACGAGCAGGGTAATCTGCAAGGCGATCGAAACCTCCGAGAATCCACCGAGGGCGAATCCCAGGATCAGGCTGATCAATAAGTCGAAGAACGTGGCCGGCCTTTGTCCGCTGTTTCGGATGCGCCAGGTAAACAGACCGGCGGCATATGTCAGGAAGATCAAATAGGTCACGTAGGTCAGAAGCCCGGTTTGCCAGAAGAGAATTTGGTGAATCTGGTTCAGGCTGCGCAGGGTTACAAAAATCACCAGGCTGGCGCCGAGCCAACTTACCAGAATGGGATGCTTAATATCGATGTGCGAGCAAATCTGGCGGAAAAGCCAGAAGAGCCCCACCAGCCACAGGGTCAGGCAGACCGCGGTCAGGAATGGAACCGCCTGGATGCCGATCATTTCCACCAGGGTCACCAGTGCGAAAAAAGATACCCGGCCTGACCAGGTCTGGTACCAGTACTGCTGGGCGCCCCAGAATCCCGCGCGCGCCAGGGCGCCGGCGGTTTCATAATCATCCGCAACATAGCGTGTGAAAATTCCGATGTATCCGTACAGGACCAGCGGTACCAGCAGAATAAGGATTATCACAATAGCAAAGAACTGGAATTTATCCAGTGGGGAGGAGAGTATTTTCTTCATTGGATTTCCAAAGAACCCTTAAGCAAAGCACGTTGGTCAGTAATGGTTTTTTCTATGCACCTGGAACTTTTGCGCAGGCTAAATGCACTTGGATGCCGCCGTTATTGAATGAGAAGTGCTGGTTATATGTTAACCCAATATGCCCTAAAAGTATATTGTCTGAACATAAAATGGCCGCCTGCCAGCCAGGACAGTTCAGGCGCAAAACCTTCCCGAATTGCTCATACAAATTGCGCAAGTCGTGCGCCGAGCGCACCCGCACACCGTAGGGAGGATTCGTAACGACAAAACCGGGGACAGCCGGCGGGTGGATGGCCGAGACGGCCTGATGGCTGAATTCGATCGATTCAAGAACACCGGCACGGTCCGCGTTCGCCCGGGCCATTTGGATGGCTCCGGCATCCCGGTCCGATCCCTGGATGAGCGGATTTCCGGTTCTTATTTGCGCCTCGGCATTTTGAACCGTTTCTTTCCAGAGGTTTAGGTCGAAATCCGGCCAGTCCATAAAGGCAAACCGGCGTAGCCGGCCGGGCGCCATGCGGCGCGCGATCATAGCCGCCTCGATGGGCAGGGTTCCTGAGCCGCAAAATGGGTCCAGGAAGGGTGTTTCTCCGGTGTAACCGGCGGCCATCAGCAATCCGGCGGCCAGAGTCTCGCGCAAAGGCGCCTTGGCGACGGCCTGGCGGTAACCGCGCCGGTGAAGGTGCGCCCCGGACGTATCCAGGCTGAAGCTGCACTGGTTGTTGACCAGGCGCACGATGACCAGGGCCGGAGTCTCCGCATCGTCTTCGTCGAACCTGACGACCTGGGCGGGTTTCCCCAACCGGTCGCCGATGGCGCCGGCCACCCTTTCAGCCACGGCGCCGGAATGATACAGTTTGGATTGGTGACAGGTCACGCGCAGCGCAACGGATTGTCCGGGGCGCAGGGTGGTTTCCCAGGGTAGACGCGAAGCTTTCTTACGCAGTTCCGAAAATGCCGCCGCGTAGAAATCCCCCAGGCGGAGAAGCACGCGGCTGGCCGTGCGCAGGTGGAGGTTGGCGAGGTAAATCTCAGGCTGCCCGCCCTGAAACGTAACGCCGCCTTCCTCGCCAAGCGCCGCGGAAATCGACGGTTTCAGGCCGAGCGCAGCCAGTTCGGCGGCGGTAAACTGCGCCAATCCGGGCGCCGAAACGGCAAACAGTTCACTCATTGCCGGTGGCCTCGGGTTTCGAATTTATCGACCACGATATTTTTCTGGCGTTCCTTGCGAGCGGGATCTTTTTCGATGAAGAGCGGTTCCAGGGTAAAGGGATCCATCTCTGTGTAATACATCAGGCTGGCGTAGGTCGATGGAGTGGGGGTGAAAATTTGCACCTGTTCAGGATGAATGTGCAGCCTTTCGCCGGCAAATTCACGCAATTGCCTCATGTCCGCGTCCGTGCAGCCCGGGTAGGCGGCGATGAGGTAATAAGTCAGAAATTGATCGCGCCCGGCTTCCCGGTTCAACTCATCGTACATCTTCTTGAATTCCAACACAGAATACGGGGCAGGTTTGCCCATGCGTTTGAGCACCGAACCGACGGTATGCTCCGGCGCAACCTTGAGCTGCCCGGAAACATGAAAATCAACGATTTCTTTCAGGTAATCCCGGCCGTGCTGTCGATCGTTCAGGATCATATCGTAGCGAATGCCGGAAGCCACGAAGGCTTTCTTGACGCCGGGAATGGCGCGAATCTTCCGCAGCAGCGCAATCTGACGGCTGTGATCGATCTTCAAGGCCGGGCAGATTTCCGGATACAGGCAGCGGCGGTCGGGGCAACTGCCCAATTTGAGCTTTTTGGCGCACTCGATGGCGTACATGTTGGCGGTTGGTCCGCCCACATCCTGAATGTAGCCTTTGAAAGCCGGGTGAGCGGTGATCTGGCGGGCTTCTTCCAGAATCGAATCCTCGCTGCGCCAGCGAATCGTGCGGCCTTCGTGGACGGCAATGGCGCAGAAATTACACTCGCCATAACAGCCCCGATGCGTGGATATGGCGAACCGGATCGTTTCCAACGCCTTCACGGGGCCCTGAGCGGCGTAATACGGATGCTGCTCGCGTTCGTACCCTTGCGCATAGACAGCGTCCAGGTCCGCCTGGTCCGGATAATAGGCGGGTGGATTTTGCACCAGCACCCGGTCGCCGACCTTTTGCCACAATCCGCGAGCGTTCAGGGGATCGTTGTTCTGGTAGAACATGTGAAAGAGCTCGATGAAAGCACGTTTCTCCGCCAGGGCATCCTCATGCGACGGCATTTGCAAGTAACCATCGGGCGCCGATCCGGCGATATAACTCAGGCCCCGCAGCCCGCATGGATCACTGCCGGTTTGCAGGCAGCGCGCCAGTTCGATCACTGAGCTCTCCGCCATACCGTAGAGTAGATAGGTGGCTTTGGCATCGAAAAGGATGGGACGCCGTAAATGGTTGCTCCAAAAATCATAATGGGTCACGCGCCGCAGGCTGGCTTCGATGCCGCCCAACACGATCGGGACGGTGTTCTTGAAATATCTGCGGATCAGATTGGAATAGACGATCACCGCCCGGTCGGGCCGGCGGTTGTTGTCGCCGCCGGGGGTGTAATCGTCGCTGTGGCGCTTTTTCCCGGAGGCGGTATAGTTGGCGACCATCGAGTCGACGCTGCCGCCGCTCACGCCCCAAAACAGGCGCGGTTCGCCAAGGCGTGTAATATCGTGATCCGATTGAACGTCCGGTTGAGCGATGACGCCTACCCGAAAACCTGCCCGGGTAAGGGCCTTGCCAATGACAGCGATCCCGATAAACGGGCTGTCGATATAACTGTCTCCGCTGACCAGTACAATGTCCGGCCGATCCCAGCCCAGCTGATTGATTTCTTCTTTCGTCGTCGGTAAAAACACGAGTCACCTTTAATTCGAGAGACGGTGTCAATCTCCCAGACTGGTCCCCACGCGGCGGGCACCTTTCAACCAGGGATGGTCGGTGGGAACCGCTTTGATTTTGCCGGCCACATCTTCCAATGGCACAGCCGTGATTTTTCCACCTTGTTGCGCGACCATGATACCGTAATGATCCTCTTCGATATAAGAGACGCAGGCGGAGCCAAATTGGGTCGCCAGCACGCGGTCGGTGGCCGAGGGCGTCCCACCGCGCAGCAGGAAACCCAGAATCGTCGTGCGGGTTTCCAGCCCGGTGAGCTGCTCAAGCCGATTCGCGAGCAGGAGGGTGTTTCCGGTAAATTGTTCCTCCAATTTTTCGATCCGCGCCGCGGCTTTCACCGCTTCCTTGCCGCTGCGTCGGCTGGCATTCAGACGCAGGCTGCGTTCATAGAAAGCGACGTCATCCTGAGAACGCGATCCTTCGGCGACGGCGACCAGTGAAAAGCGTTTTCCGGCCCGACTGCGTTTGAGGATGGCCTCGGCCACGATATCCATGTTGTACGGAATCTCCGGGATGAGGATGACATCCGCGCCGCTGGCAATACCGGCACCCAGCGTCAACCATCCGGTGGTGTGGCCGGTGATTTCGACGACGATAATGCGGTGATTGGAGTGCGCCGTGCTGTGTAAGCGATCGATGGCTTCGGCGGCGATGCCCAGCGCGGTATCGAAACCGACCGATGTTTCGGTCAGTGCGATATTGTTTTCGATCGATTTGGGCAGGGTGATCACCTTCAGGCCGCGCTGCAACAGATATAGAGCGCTGGCTTGGGTATCCCGCCCACCCAGGCAAACCAACCCGTCCAGTTTGTGGCGGTGATAGGTATCGATGGCAGATTGAACATGCTCGGGGCCGTGGGTTTCCTCCATCTCATGAGGTCGATCTTTGCTGGTGCCCAGGATGGTGCCGCCGGCGGTCAGGATGTTCGAGAGGGCCGAGGCTTCCAGTGGAATGGTGCGGTCTTCCAACAGGCCCGTAAAACCATCCTGGAAACCGATCAGTTCGAAGCCTTCGCTCAAGGCGGCTTTGCCGATGGCCCGTATGGCTGCATTCAATCCCGGGCTGTCTGACCCGGCGGTGAGTATGCCAATGCGTTTTCCTGTCATGGTTACCCTCCCAGTTCAACTCGATCTTGTTTATTGTACCTGAATTCCGGTATTCAGGTCGGCTTTGGATTTTCAATCGATGACTTTTCTGATTTATTGGAATATTTCGATCATTCTTAAGGAGTGGCAGTACAATCGTAAGAATTCAGTCGAAATAATCGAGGTGAATTATGGATAATGCCGGAAATGGTGAACGGGTGGAGGATAAAATAACCCTCCGAAAACTGCCGCGGAATGTGTGGGCCGTGAGTTTCACCAGTTTCTTTATGGATATCAGCAGTGAAATGGTCATCAACATTTTGCCGCTTTTTCTGGCGAACGATCTGATGGTAAAAACGGCTTTGATCGGCGTCATCGAGGGCGTTGCCGAAGCAACCGCAAGTGTTTTGAAATTGTTTTCGGGCTGGTTGTCCGATAAAATCGGCGGCCGAAAATGGTTGGCCGTGCTTGGGTATGGAATTTCCGCGCTTTCCAAGCCGTTCTTCCTGGTGGCAAATACCTGGGGCACAGTGGCGGGCGCGCGTTGGGCGGACCGGGTCGGCAAAGGCGTGCGGACTGCGCCGCGCGATGCGCTGGTGGCAGATTCGATCGAACCCCAACACCGCGGCATGGCTTTCGGGTTTCATCGCGCTGCGGACACCGCGGGAGCGATGATTGGATTGTTGATTGCCATGCTGGTGGTCTGGTTGACGCAGAAGAATATCCAGACGCTACATGTATCGACGTTTCATACGATCGTGTGGATTTCATTGATCCCGGCGGTCATAGCCGTCCTTTCACTGGCAATCGGCGCCCGAGATGTCGCGATCAAGGGAAAACACGAAGCGCCAAAATTCGCGTTTCGATCCCTGGGCAAGCCGTTCGTGATTTTCATGGTGATTGTCAGCATTTTCGACCTGGGCAATTCGTCGGATGCATTTTTGGTGCTGCGCGCGCAGGAACGCGGGGTGAGCGTGATCGGCATCCTGGCCATGCTGGCTGCCTTCAACCTGGTGTATGCCCTGATCTCTGCCCCGGCCGGCAGCCTATCGGATCGGATCGACCGCAAGAAGATGATCGTCGGCGGGTGGATCGTCTACGGCCTGATCTACCTCGGTTTTGCCTTGTCCCAGTCCGCCTGGCATGTGGTGGTGCTGTATATCATCTACGGAATTTATTATGGCCTGACCTACGGAACGACGAAAGCCATGGTTGCCGATCTGGTGGTTGAAGAACTCCGCGGAACGGCTTATGGGACCTATAACGGGGTGTTGGGCATCCTGGATTTCCCGGCTTCACTCATCGCCGGGCTGCTCTGGCAGGGAGCCGGAGCCTGGCAGGGTTTTGGCCCATCTGCGCCGTTCGTGTTCGGCGGCGGGATGGCGTTGATCGCGGCGGTGTTGATGCTAATCTGGATGCCCAGGGCTCAGGCGGGCATCAAGCCGGCTTAATGCTGAAACGGCCAGAACGAAAAACGCGGCGCCAACGTGGCAATGGCCTTTTCGTCGATCCAGCCGATTTTCCCCAGAATGGAAATCTTCCACCAGTAGGTTCCCTTGGCGCGGATGCCGTCGAATTCGGGATCATCCAAAAGAATGCCGTAATTTCCGGCCGGGATGGCGGCAAAGCCAGGATAGTTGGTGCCCGGCCCGGTGCGCAGGGCCGTCGCCGTGGTTGTAAATACCAGGTCGCTGCCGGTAAAAGAGGTCTTCGAATATTCCCTGGGCAGGACTCGGGCAATCAGGATGGCGTTTGCCACGCGCCGTTCACAACCGGCCTGCAGGCGGGTGTTGGGCTCGAATTTTTCTTCCAGCGGAATGGTTTGAGTGGGGTTGGGAATGGAATTGGTGCCCGAACTGGACACCAGGGGTAGAAACACGGTGTAACAGATGTCGCTGGGACGGTTGACCACCTGGCCGTTAACGACCATGGTCGATGAGCCGCCGCCGTCCTGGGCAACGCCATCCTGAGCGCCGAGCGTGTCGCGGATAAATCCGGCCAACTCCTGGAATGTCATACCGACGCTGATATCCGGTTGACGGCCGTCGACAACGATCAGGTAGATGTAATTTGGATCGTAGGCAAGGGCGGTCCGCGGAGCGCGCGTGGTATCCTGCGCGGGGGTATAGATTTTACCGTCCTCGAGCAAATGGAACGCAGCGCCCAGGCTGGTATAGGCTTTCGTCCAGGGGAGATCGACCGGTGTACCGCAATCCCTGGACAGACTGGTGATTTCCTGATTGAACAATACTGTAGATCCGATGTTCAGATGAGAGAGCAATGCTTCGCGTTGGTTTTCTCCGGCCGATAGGACGAGTTCGTCAAAATGAATCAACGTGGATCCAGCCGCCTCGCGGATTTCAGTTACTTTTCCGATCACAGCGGAGGTCGAATTTCCGGTCGAGTAGGGGAGGATCAGCAGCGGCCGGGTCATTTTGACGACCACTTCCACACCGTTGGTCTGGTCCGGGGTTCGCGCGCCAAATTGAGGCGTGTAGACGATCAGGTCATTGTCTGAGCGGGAGGTGTTGATGCCCGTGATCGAAAATCCGGCGGTGGCGTCGCCATCGATATGCAGGATTTGTTTTTCAGGCCGGTGGGTGACGCAGTCATCGATGAATACCTGCCGCGTCAGGGTCCAGACCAGACCGCTGCCGCCATTGAGGTTGTCGAATCGCTTTGCGTACCAGCCGGATTGCACCATGCCATTTTCGGGCGTATCCGACCCTCCGAAATACGATCCGTTGACGGCAACCAGAATATCGCTGCGGTTGCCCCATTCGGATCCCCAATAATCGATTGCGTCATCATACCGGGCTGCCATGCCACGCACGGTCTCGAGCCCGCCCAGGTAACCGCGGCCGATTGCGCTTTCCAGGGTGATGTCGACCGGGTCGTCCGGGTCGTCCTTGATCGCCATGCGAACCACATAGGCCCGCACCGGACCGGGAAGGGTAAATTCGCGATAATCGACTCCCGGGGTCAGGACCTCCCAACCGTCCTCCGTCTGGCCGGATGCTGCCGCTTGAGCCGGACTCCACGATAGAGCCGGCGAGAAGGCGACCCCGATCCACACGAGGAGGAGCGCAATTTTCTTAATCATGGGTTTAGTATAGCATGCGGTGAGCATCCGGTTTTGTAGAATACATATTCTATTTTACCACGGAGAAGGGTCCGTCAAAGTCGTATAGACAATCGATCGGCTGCCTATGCTATAATCAATGAGGATACGGGTGGATTATGGCCATTATCACCATCTCGCGTCAAATGGGCAGTTTGGGTTTCGAAGTCGGCAACCTGGTTGCCAATTGTTTGGGTTACCGCGTTGTCTGGCGGGAATTGATCAACGAGGCGGCCCAGAGGGCGGGTGCCCCGGAAGTGGCCCTGGCCGTGATCGATGAACTGGGATTGTTGGGCCTCAATCCGACGGCGAAGAATTCTGCCGCTTATGTCCATGCCGTCGACGCTGTCGTGACAGAACTGGCGACGCAGGGGAACGTGGTGCTTATCGGGCGCGCCGGGCAGCGGATTCTGGCGGATTTCCCGGGGACGCTGCACGTCCGGCTGATCGCGCCGTTGGACCTTCGCGTTCAAAGGCTGATGGAACGGCAACACATTTCCAATGAAGCTGCCCGCTCTCAGATCGAAGCCAGCGACCAACACCGCCGCCAGTATCTGAAGCGCCATTATCATGTCAATTGGGATGATCCCAGCCTTTATGATTTGGTGATCAACACCGGACGGATTTCTTCGCAGGCGGCCTGTGAATTGATCTGTATGGCTGCCAGGGCGATCGATACGCAAGGGGGGGAGTAAATTGACCGTCGATTTCAGGAGCCCGGCATTGAGTATCTCGGAGTCGGATAAGCCTATCTTTGCAGGCCCCATCGAGGAGACCTTCGCAAAAATCCTCGACTTCTACGGCATCGAATGGGTCTACGAGCCCAGCTCGTTCCCATTGGTGAGGGATGAACAGGGCAGGGTGGTGGAAGCATTCACGCCGGATTTCTACCTGCCCCAGCAGAATTTGTACATCGAATTGACCACCTTGCGGCCGCACCTGGCGACATACAAGAACCGGCGCATGCGCCTGATGCGAGAGCTCTACCCGGAAATTCACATCAAGCTTCTCAAACGCCGCGAACTGCGGGATATGATGATCAAATATGGCCTGGCCGAAGAAGCTATTCCGATTATGGGCACGAAGGCGCAACAACGAGTTCCATGAGCCGCATTCACCCTCCAGAATTTGGGGATCTATCCCCGGATATCAGCGAAATTCTGTTGACTGAAAATCAGATCCAGCAGCGCGTGGGTGAATTGGCTGGCGAAATCAGCGAACTCTATCGAGACAAGAACCCGGTTCTGGTGGGCGTCCTCAAAGGTGTGTTGTTCTTTATGGCCGACCTGCTGCGCGCCCTGCCGATTGCAACCGAGGTGGATTTCCTCTCGGTTGCCAACTACGGCGGCGATTCGCGAAAACAGGGCCCGGTGCGGCTGGTCAAAGACCTGGAAACGCCGATCGAAGGACGGCACGTGCTTTTTGTCGAAGATGTCATCGACACCGGCCTGACGCTCAATTATCTGCTGCGCACATTGAAGGCGCGCCAACCTGCCAGCCTGGAGGTCTGCGTACTGTTCAACAAACCGACCAAACGGCTGATCGATATACCACTGCGATTCAAAGGTTTCGATATTCCAGACCGTTTTGTGGTAGGGTATGGCCTGGATTTTCACGAGAAGTATCGCAATTTGCCTTTTGTTGGATTGCTGAAACCCGGGGTCTTCAGCCCGAAATTGTAAAAAAAACACTCCTGGAGTTCTTCGCTCCAGGAGTGAAAAGTGCAGGGGTTCAAAGTAATCTAGTGCCTGACATTCTTCCCTGAATTTGCTTTTGCCTAATTCCTTCATCAGGATATGAGGCTCGCTCATTCTTTCTGGGGATCTCTCTTCGCTCCACTTCTATGGGTTCTCCTGACCGAGAATTCTCATTTTGATGTGAGAATCTGGGATTAGAGATTTCCTCAAGAAGTTTCCTTGCTGAGAGATGTTAATCTGTTTATGCTCGTTGCGATTCTCAACTTACGGGTTTCGTACGTTGCAGTTCAGATTTTCAGGAATGCCAGCGATCCAATCCCTCTGAACTCCCTGCACTTTCATATTAGTGATATTCACAATCCGAGTCAAGTGATTGTTGCAGTTGTATAGACAAGTTTAAGGTTTCTAATGATATTTTCCATTATTATTCTCCTATTTTCTAGGAACATGTTTTCATTCGTATAACCTCGGTTATGGAATTTGGAGCGCAGACGCCTTTTTCGACAAAATGACTATAACTTGGAGAGTAATTCGGCTTTCTTCTTCTCGAATTCTTCCAGGGTGAGAATTCCCTTCTCGTGCAGCGCGCCGAGCCTTTCGATGAGGGCCGGAATATCGGACGGGGCGGTCTCGTTGTTTTCGAGATCGTTGACTTTATCCAGGAATGCGCCGGCCTGCTCCATTTCCAGGTGGGATTTGGCATTCAACATGGTGGTCTTGAAGCGGATGGGGTTGCCGATCTTCTTGAACATATTGGCGCCCAGTTCGCTGGCGGTCAGGATTTCAACATTCCCATAACGAAAGAGGCGTCCCCAGAAAGATTGGACCATTTTGACGTCGTTCACTTTTTCGAGCGAAGAATCGATCACGTTCTTATTGATGATGCCCGAAATCTGGATGACCCGCCGGTTGGTGATGACGAGCTGGCGGTTCCACCAGATCATATATTCGCGCAACATACTGATGATGGGCAGGATGACCAGGAAGTATCCATAGCGAATCGGATAATCGGATAAATAAAACTGGGCGACCGAAACAACGGCCACCACAATCAGGATCGCGATCAATTCCAGCAGGATGTTCTTGAACAGGACGAACGAGTGCTGCCGGGAGACCAACAGGACTTCTTCATTTTCACCCAAAAGGCTTTTCAGATAAGTGCTGGCCATAAGAAATCTCCATCCTGGTATCGAGTTTGCGTGCCAATTCGAAATCAAGTATATGCGGTTCCGGGCAGTTTCGCAATGCGACGGGTCAACCGCGTCCGGAAGCCTTTAGAACAAAATGCGCCAGGACGCTCACAAATGGATTGTGAACTTTAGCGGAAGTCACGCCCCAATCGGTGGCTGAACGGCCGCTGACCTCGCGCTGCGTGACAGTGTACCAGCGCGCGTCGGCCGGAAAGTTGCCATCCGGCAGGCGGCGCGATTCGAGCCAATCGAGAGCCTCCTTGCAGCGCGGGTCGTGGATCCAGCCGCATTCGGCCATCACGAGAAGCCCGAAAAGGACGTCGTAATGCCAGTAGAACGGATAATGCAATTCCAGGAAATGCGGGTCGATCACCGAGCCGTCTTTCAGGCGGCGAAACAAACGCCGCGAAAGAAAAATCTCAGCCGCGCGTTCGGCCGAATTCTGTGAGTCGGCATTGCCCGTCAGGCGGGCGTGCAGCGCCAGCGCGCGCAGCGGGATCAACGATTCATGGAATGAGGAGTGCGATGCCCGGGGATGTTTGTCGCAATTCCAGCCCCCGTCCGGCCACTGCCAGGCAACCAGGCGGTGCGCCAGCTCATCGCAGCGTTCGTCCGCCAGCCCCAGGGTGAGCAGGGCATACAGCGCGTTGCCTTCTTGAGAGGCGCAGCGACGGGTGAGACCGGCAATGTGGCGAATGTTCTTTTGATGGGTGGGCGAAAGCAGCCAGGCCAGTTCCTGCTCGCGCAGGGGGAACAACGTGTCATCTCCGGCCGGGTAACCCCACTCGGCCAGCAACGCAAGCACCCAGTGAGCTCCCAACCACTTTTGGTATGGGTGGAAAGGAAGCCTTCCCTGTTCGTCTCGCCCGGCCAGCATGGCCTGAACACGGGGGCTGGTCGGAATTTCCTGGCGAGCCTGCCTGACCTGGTCTGATTGCGGAGACGCGCCCCGAACCTTAACGACCCAGGTGAACTTCAAGACCGGGTCTGAAGCGTAGATTGGTTCTTTTTCTGCGGATAGCATGGGGTTCTCCTGCCAGGAAAGATAGAATGAGTATAGCGCAGTTGAATGGAATTAAAAACAGGCAGCCGGTTGGCTGCCTGTCAGAGTCGACAAAAAGGCTTTATTTCAGTTCGTCTTCTTCATCTTCTTCTTCGTCGAACTCTTCGTCGTCCAGATCGTCATCCCATTCATCGAGATCATCGTCGTGAACATGGCCGTGGTCGAGTTCTTCATCCGTGGGCGCCCGCAGGTCTGTGATGGTGACCTGGAAATCCAGGGTTTTGCCGGCCAGCGGGTGATTGAAATCGAGCTGAATCGAGTCGTCCTTGATATCGCTGATGATGGCCGTGTCTTCGCTGCCGTCGTCCATGGCAACCTGAATTTCGGTGCCGATTTCCAGCGGAATTTCCGCCGGAAATTCGGAGCGGGGAACGTCGACGAGATTTTCGGGTTCGAATTCGCCATAACCGTCGGCCGGAAGAACGGTGACACTTTTGCTTTCACCGATGACCATGCCGGCCAGTTCACGCTCCAGCCCGGGAATGATATTCCCGCGTCCTTGAAGGAAGGCAATCGGCCCGCCTTCTTCGGATGAATCCACAACCTCGCCGTCAACAGTGAGCGAGTAGTCCATGATAACGACGACGTCGTTTTCGATTTTGGTGGGTTTTACACTTTCGTTCAAGGGGTACTCCATTTCTGATTAAACCGTCAAATCGCGGTTTGCGCGAACGCGACATTATAACATGAAACCGGCAGATGTCTGCCGGTTTTGGTTGCTTTGTTGGAAAATTACTTCCTTAATTGTTCCTCTCACTTGCGCTGACGACTTCCGGAATCTCCTTAATGACCTCGAGCTCGATGTGAATCTTGATATCATCGCCAACCAGCACGCCGCCGGTCTCGAGGGTTTGATTCCAAACCAGATTCCAATCTTTGCGGTTGATTTTGGTGTTGGCGGTGAATCCGGCGCTGAACTTTCCCCAGGGGCTCCTGGCCTGGCCGTTATATTCGGTTTCCAACACGACCGGGTGGGTGATATTGCGGATGGTCAGGTCGCCGTAGATGCGCCCTGTCGTGTCGTCCAATTGCTCGACTCGGGTGCTTTTGAACGTCAGATAGGGATATTTTTCAGATTCGAAGAAATCGGCGGAGCGCAGGTGATTGTCACGCTGAGGTTCGTTGGTGTTGATGCTGGCCGTTTCGATTCTGACGTCCACGCTCGAAGAGGCGGTATTTGTTTCGTTAAAGTCGACATTCCCGTCGAAGCGTTCGAAGCGCCCCCGGACAGTGGAAATCATCATATGGCGAACGGCAAATTCGATCACCGTATGGGCGTTGTCAATTTTCCAAGTCATGATAGTTACTCCTTGTGCTATGATCACATATCGTTATTATTCAGATAACATAAGGATAGTATATGACGAATTGTTTTAAAAGTCAATAAAAAGATAAAATATCTCCGAAATTATCATCGAACTCTTAATTTCGGAACCCGCTATCTTATTGTCCGAATACGTCGCACAAGCCGCTTTTTTGAATTCTGTCCCACTCCCCGATCACCTGATCAAGGGAAATATCCGTTCGCAAATGATCCGGGATGACTTGATTCCATTCCAAACCGGTCAAGACTCCCGATCCACGTTCGCGCAATGCACTGCAAAGAGATCCCAGCAGGTCGATTTCGGGTTTTAGCAGGGTCTGATTATCTGAATCCAGAGTCTGCGAGAATTCAGCGCCGGTCAAAAAACGAGTCCAGTAGGAGGCGCCTTTTTGGTCGATCATTACGACATGCGACCACTGGAGGTTATATTCTTTTTGTAATTGTTCAAGAAAAGCAGTGGAAATCGTCTTCTCTTTGGAGAGGGAAAAATGGGCCGCCAGGTCCATTTCACCGTTTCGGTTGGTGGGATAAATGGGCAGGAACGAAATGCTGGCCGGATCGGCCAGGTAGGTAAAGGCAACCCAAACCGAAATCAGGGCAGGATGATCACTGTCGAGCTGGTCGACGTGCACAATTAAAAAATTATATTGCTGCTCGCCTGCCGTGGCAGCCAAATTGCCAGATTGTCCTACACCGGCAGTAGAGAACAATTCGGCAACATGAAAACCGAGGAAGACGAAGAGCAAGAAAGCGAGGAGTGCTAGGAAAATTCCTATCTTTCGCATGGTCAGGATCGGGGTTTGGTAAATGCACCGTTCTTTGCTCGACCTGGCGGGTTACCTAGATCGCCGGGGTCATTATACTGAATGATCTCTCGGAGGGTCTTGGCAAAAGGGTGGCCACCGGCAGAAAGGTTGGCCCCCTTGAAAGTTGGCTGCGATGAATCGACTGCGTTTAGATCGGCAAAAACAACCATGCCGATGTAAAGCTGCGCACGAAGCTGTGTGGCAGCTTGCGTCAACCAGTTGCTTTGTTGGTTCGGGTCTTTTGTGCTTGTTTCCCCTGAATTGATTGTACCATCAGGTACGGAAAGATGGGTAATCCAGAGCAGGCAATTTCCCTGGTTGTTATCCGTCATGACCTGCCGGATGGCTTCATACCGCCGCAGCAGACGTTTTTCAGAATCCTGAGTTGGATCGGAAGGTTGGCCGGTGATTTCGGAATAGCGCAGGCTGACGACTGGCAGATTGCCGGCCGCTCCCGCCTGGTACAGGCCTCGCAAAAAATCCAATTCATCCATGGAGCCGGAGCTTGAATTCTTGGTGATTTCCAGGCCGCCCGCGATCCATTCCAGGGATATGCCGCTTTCCTGAAGCTTCGAGCGCACGCTTGAAAACGCATTCCAATAAGCCGCCGGATCGGGAGCTGCCCCCCAACCGGTGAGCGTGTTGGCGCTCGGAAAGAATTCGACCGCTTGAAGCGTGCCGGCGTAGCGCGCCGCCAACATCTGGACGAACACAGCCGCCAGATTAGGGTTGGGTCCCTGGGACGTCAGCGCCCAGGCCGGTGGTTGGGTGATGCTCAGCATGACGGCGGTTTGATTTTGAGCCGCGGTCTGCATGGCCTGATCCAGCCGGGTGAAATCGATGGCCACGGTTGGATCGGGCATGAGCGATGCCCAGGCAAGGTCGATGGTCAGCCAATCCAACCGCAGCGTGCCGGCCAGTTGCAATGCCTGATCGAATTGCGACCCATACAGGTTCAGGCGGGCGCCAAAACCGAACTCGGCCGAACCGGGGATGCCCCGAGCGGCCTGAACGGGCTGTGTATGGATCGACGAAACCAGGACGACCAGGATGAGGAAGAGGACCGGCCAGCGAAGACGCATCGGTTTTACCTCGTGAGAAGGTACAGATTGGCGACGAGTCCGGTAACAAAACCTGCGGCTGAGGCGCATAGAATCCAGGTCATGGCCTGGCGAACGGCCCGCGGTTCCAGCAATCGATAAAACCGGGGCAGATTGTGGCGCACAAATTCGGATTTCGTCAGAGTATTGATCACAAAATCCCAGAATAAGATTTCGACGCGTTGGGTGATTGGGACATTAATGTTCATGTTACTACCTCTTTTTTTCACCGAGATTCGGACATTTTGATGATCTTGCCCCCGCTGTTGGCAACAACGCGAACCGTTTTTTCGATCGAATGTCCGCTTTCGCTGGCGACCTTCGCAGAGAAGATCAGCAATACCTGTTCCTCTCCTTGAGCCTTAACTCTGGGCTGCCGCCCTTCCATTTCTGGAAAACGGCGGTAGACCTGTTTGCAAATCGCAGAAACCAATGATTTTTCCATACGGTTAGTGTACCCGGCGACGCATGAATGCCGGCAGATCCAGATCAGAGGCGGCGCCGACGCCGGCCTCGACGGATTCGCGTTGGGGCAATGTGCCGACGCAAATGGGCTTTTCCTCCGCAGCGGCCGGGTGAGCCTGGGCCTGGGCCGGCTGCGGCTGCAGGGAAACCGGCATAGCGGTGGCGCCCAGACCGGTGATGATCAGAATGACCTGGGTGCGGTCGTGCATACGGTCGTCGTTGATGACGCCCGGGACAATCTCGGCCTGGCCATTGGTGCGGTTCTGGAGTTCGTTGAGCGCGTCCATCACCTCGAAGAAAGTCAAATCCGATCCGCCGGTGAAATTGGCGATGATGCCGTTGGCGTTTTCCAGGTTGATCGATTCCAGCAGCGGATGATGCAGCGCGTATTCGATGGCCTTGCGCGCCTTGCCTTCACCTTCACCGATGCCAATCGAGAGCAGCGCGCCGCCGCCCATCTGCATGATCTTGCGGATGTGGGCGAAATCGACGTTGATCAGCCCGGGTTCGGTGATCAGTTCGGTGATGCCCTGGATGCCCTGGCGCAGTACGTCATCCGCCAGGCGGAAGGCCATCTCGAGGGTCAGATCCGGGCGGGCGATGCTGAGCAGGCGATCGTTTGGAATGCTGATGAGTGTGTCAGTGAAGGGACGCAGCTTGGCCAGGCCAGCGCGGGCGTTCTTCTGACGCCGGCCGACTTCGAAGGCAAACGGCATGGTGACGACCGCGACGGTCACCGCGCCCAGGGAACGGGCCACCCGAGCGGCAATCGAGATCGCACCGGTGCCGGTCCCGCCGCCCATGCCGGCTGCCAGGAAGACCATGTCGGCGCCCTGCATGGCGGCTTTGAGTTCTTTGATGCTTTCCTCGGCGGCGCCTTCACCCATTTCGGGGTTGCCGCCGGCGCCCAATCCGCGCGTGAGCTGCGGGCCGAGCTGAATTTTGACTGGCGCAAGCGAATTTCGCAGAGCCTGGGCATCGGTGTTTGCGGCGATAAAATCGACTCCGGACAATCCCAATTCGATCATGCGATTGATGGCATTGGACCCCCCGCCACCCAAACCGATCACTTTTAATACCGGCGGTTTGACGTTGAGGGGTACTTGCTGGATGGGTTTTGCGGGCATCGTTATGTTCATGGTGTGTTACCTCTCTGCCAGTTGTGTTGCAATACTCATGCCATCCCCGCGAATCCATTCGACCTGGCAACCGGCATGGCGAAGTTGATCCAGATCGTCCTCGCTGAAGGCCTTGTCGCTCCCGACCAGGGTTACCTGTTCGGCAATAGCCGCTTCGGTCATCTGAAAGCCCACTGTGGGCTGGTATTTCTTGACGAAACCGCGGATGACGTTCCAATCCCAATCCGAAATGCCGTCCGGGTAGCTGGGCAGCAGGAGATAATGGTGGATCGGGCGGATGCCGGCGGGAACAACTTTCGCGTCCGCATTGTCCTTGGAACCTGTGAAGTGGTTCTTTTCAGCCCAGTCCAGCAGCGCCTGGCCGGCCGGGCGAGGAGTACCTTGCGCGTCGAAGAGGGCCTGTTTCTGGCAGGGATCCGCTTCCTCGGCGCTCAGCAGCCAGAAATTACAGGCCACGACCTGATCCAGGAGGGGTTCCCGGGAAGTCTCACCCGGTTCCGCTTCAGCGTTGGTGATTCCGGCGCATAAATTGGCAATTTCCAGATATAAATCGACCATTTCAGGGGCGCCGGCTGTTTCCCGGGAGTGAATCGGATCACCCGTCAGACCAGCGCCGAATAAGATCAGCGGGACCTGCTTTTGCAGCACGGTCTGAACGATCGCCTGGTACCAGTCGCCAATCCGGAAACCGAGCTGATCCTGTGCGCCGTCCGGAGTGAAATACGGATGTGCTTCGGGCCAGCGTTCCGGACCGCCGGCGCCCCAATCCAGGGGGCGGCCGTGCGTCCAGGCGTAAGCGCCCAGCATCAGATGATCCAACAGGCCGGTTTGCTTGCGGCGTTCGAGCGCTTCCAGCGAAAGACGCAGAAAAGCCGTGTCCCAAAAGTTACCGCCGGGTTCGAGGGGCGGAAACACCGGGGTGAGCCCGGATTGGAGGGCCAGGTTGGCGGGCGGCAGGTAACGATCGAGGAAACGATCGACCAGACCCTGCTGCGTCCATCCGCCGCATGGCCAGGCCGTGCGGCTGTTCGGGCTGTCGAAGAGGACGACGTGGCGTACACCCCAGCGCGCATAAGCGCCGAACAACAATTCGAATCCGGGCATATCGATGGCAGTTCCGAGCGGCATGGACATTTGTAAAATGGGTTGGATGCCTGCTTCGAATAACCCGCTGATAAAGGGTTCGGGAATGGCGGCTCGTTCACCCTCTGCTTGCAAAACCAGCCAGGATGCGCCCAGTTTCTTGAGAGGCGGCAGCCAGGTCTGTAAATCGATTTCTCGGAAATGTTTCGTATCTTGAAAATAATGGCAGCCGAGCCGGTTCTGGTAATCGATGGTCAAATCAGATGCATCCATATTGTCCTCGCTGAATGAACTGCTCGTTAAGGTGCAACTAGCATGCCAGAGAAATCGCCCTTGAAGGATTTTTTCGGTTTTAAAAGAGAGGAAGATTGTAAGATTTGATTGATGATGAGCTCTACTGATTCATTTTTGTACTTCTGATATAATTTCATTCAATGATTCTTGTTACCGGTGGCACGGGTTTTATCGGACGCGAATTGGTGCGCCAGCTAGTGTCGATGGGAAAACCCGTACGTACCTTACTGCGGCCATCTACAAATTCGCCTGCATTGCCCAAAGGTGTGCCGGTCGAGGTGGCCGTTTGTAGTTTACTGGATGAGCGCGGGCTGAGGGCTGCCATGAAGGGGGTGGACACCGTGTTTCATCTGGCCAGCGCAGAACATCAAAGCACCGGCGCGGATTTGACCCAGGTGGATGTGGAAGGAACTCACCAGGTGGCGCTGGCCGCAGCGCAGGCCGGCATTGAGCATTTCTTCTTCCTGAGCCATCTGGGGGCGGATCGAGCCTCTGCTTACCCGGTCCTGCGCGCCAAGGCCCTGGCCGAATCGGCCATTGTCCACAGCGGCGTTCCTTACACGATCTTTCGCAGTGGAGCCGTTTTTGGACCCGGCGATTACCTGTTCAGCGGGCTGACACGCCTGATGCGCATGCTGCCGATCGCTTTCTTCCTGCCGGGCGACGGCGGCCATCTGGTTCAGCCGATCTGGGTCGAAGACCTGGTGACCTGCATGTTGATGGCCCTGGAAAGCAACGCTTATGAAAATCAGGTGTTATCGATCGGTGGCGCTGAATACCTGTCGTTGCGTGAGATCCTGAAGATCATCGAAAACGCCACCGGGATGCGCCGTATCCCCGTCGAAGTGTATCCGGCGACCGTTCGCGTTTTTGCACTCTGGTATGAACAAACCTTTCACCATTTTCCATTATCGTTATTCTGGCTGGATTACCTGTCTTCTGATCGAACCTGTCCGGTGGATACCATCCCGCGCATGTTCGGCCTGATGCCGGCGCGCTTCAACCAGCAATCCGAATATCTCAAGTATGTTTCGAACCCTAAAACAAAAAGGAAACAATAAAGGTATGTCGATCTCCAATTCGTTAGGGTTATGCATCCACGCGCACTTCTACCAACCCACCCGCGAGGATCCGCTGACGGGGAAAATTCCCCAGGAACCTGGCGCGGCACCTTACCATGACTGGAACGAAAAAATTTACGATCGCTGCTACCGTCCGAACGCCGAATTGGGCGTGTTCGAACGGGTCAGTTTCAATATCGGCCCGACCCTGTTCGATTGGATGGCGGAAAACCATCCGGATACCAGCCAACAGATCATTGCCCAGGCGCACGCCAACCTGGAGCACTTTGGCGTCACCAACGCGCTGGCGCAGCCTTATCACCATACCATCCTGCCGCTGGGCGGTTTTGAAGATAAGGTGACCCAGGTGCGCTGGGGAATCGCCGATTTCGAACAACGCTTTGGCTTCAAACCCCAGGGCATGTGGCTGCCCGAAGCCGCCGTGGACCTGGAAACGCTGGCCGTGCTGGCCGATTGCGGCATCCAGTTCACTATCCTGGCGCCCTGGCAGGCCGGCGTGCCCAACGTGGACGTCACCCGGCCGTACCGGGTGGAATTGCCCAACGGCAAGGAAATTACAGTCATCTTCTACCAGGCCGAACTCAGCTCGAATGTGAGCTTCAACCCCCAGGCCACCGTCAACGCGGATGATTTCGCGCAAAGTTTGCTGGGCCGGGAATATTTCCCGCGCAAAGGGCAGTCCAGCCTGCTTACCATCGCCTCCGACGGCGAACTCTACGGCCACCACCAGCCTTTCCGCGACCGGTTCCTGGCGCGCCTGACGGACGGCGCGCTCAGCGGAACGCCGCTGCGGACAACCTTCCCCGCACTGTGGCTGCAGGAAAATCCCGCCACCCAGACCATTGCCATCCATGACCGGACTTCCTGGAGTTGCCACCACGGCGTGGCGCGCTGGTCGACGGGCTGCGATTGCACCCCGCGCAGCGCCTGGAAGCAGCCGTTCTTCGCGGCCATGCAATGGCTGGGCCAGGAGATCGACCGCATTTATCTGCAAGTGACATCCACTCTGGTCCGCGATCCATGGGAGCTGCGCCACCAGTATATCCGGGTGCGCCTGGGGCAAACCCGGGTGGACGATCTGCTCCGGGAACACGTCCTGCCGCCGCTGGATGAAGAACAGGCGCGCTCGCTGGACTTGATCCTGCGCGCGCAGTTCGAACGCCAGCGCATGTTCACCTCGTGCGGCTGGTTCTTTGAGGATTTCGACCGCATCGAACCGCGCAATAACGTCGCCTACGCCGCTCAGGCGGCCTGGTGGACGTTGCTGGCCAGCGGCGAGGATCTGACCGAGGGCATGCTCGACCGGCTTCACGCGGTCACGAGCTGTCGCTCGGGGTTGTGCGCGGATATCATCTTCGTGCGCCAGTTCCGCAAGACCAGCCAGTTCTACAAGGATTGGGCGCTGCCCAGGCGAACGCTGCCGCAATGGAGCAGTGAAGCCTACGCGGATTGAATGAGAAGACGGACTCCCGGACGCGGCCTGAGGAGCCCGTCATTTTTTTTCCAACGTGGATCACTAATGGCGTGGGGACCTTCGATCGAGAGAGCGCGATTTTGGGGGTAAGAGCGCCGGAGCGAGGGGAGTCAAACCCATCCAAGCCGTAGGGTGGGCTTCAGCCCACATCTTCGGCTGTTCCCTGCCGTAACACCATGCGCTGCACCATCCATCGTCTGTAAGGTGGGCTTCAGCCCACATCTTCGGCTGCTGTTGATTAATCATGCAACCATTTATGAATATTATCCGTATATCAATTACTGGACAAATCCATAATGTCACAGAACATCTTACTCACCCTCTTTGTTACCGGGGAAATGGATTGATATAAGGAGATTCGATGCTGTTCAAGGAACTTGGCAAATTTACAACCAAACCAAATTTGTATGCTCCGAGCACCAACAAATTCTGGGATGATGACCACATCTCGAAAGGGATGCTGGAGGCTCACCTGAATCCCAATTGGGATGCGGCAACCCGTAAACCTGAATTTCTAGAAAAATCCGTAAATTGGATTTCGCGAATTGCGCCGCCGCCTCAATACCGGTTATTGCTTGATTTGGGTTGCGGCCCCGGCCTATATGCGGAGCGTTTCAGTAAGGCGGGATATTCTGTGACCGGATTGGATTATTCCAAACGGTCCATCGCATACGCAAAAGAACAGACGTCGCTCAATCAAAGTAATATCGAATATTACTACCAGGATTATTTGACGATTGATTATGAGGATCAGTTCGATGTCGTAACCTTGATCTATTGCGATTATCCCGTGTTGTCGATTACGGACAGGCAAATATTATTGAAGAAAATTTATCGAGCATTAAAGCCGAATGGGAAATTCATCCTCGATGTATTTACCCCTCGGATGAGAAAAAATGAAAGCCGTTCATGGTTCTCCAGTGGAGAAGATGGATTTTTTAGCGAAAAGCCGCATATTGTATTGGACTCCGTTTATCAGTACGATGACGATGATCACACCGAGCTGCGGCAATCCATTGTGATAACCGAAGACGCGGTCAATTGCTACAACATCTGGGATCATTTTTTTACAAAGGATGCACTGATCTCAGAAATCCTCCCCGCGGGTTTCAAGGCATTTGAAATTTATGGTGATATTGCGGGGGAGGAATATTCAGAGGGCGGAGAAACGATCTGCGGCGTTTTTACAAAGTAGCAGCTGCAGATCATTCAGACATAGTCAGAAGTTGTATTGCTTCAGATTGACATTCGAAGCATTCAGAGCACATTCTCAACATTGTGCGCATACGATGGGCGGGGCAAAAGCCTCGCCCATGGCGATTTAAAAGCGAGGTGGTGTAGGGGCAGGGATTCTCAGGAAGGCAACTTACCAATCGCTCCGGAACACTCCCTACAACTTATTCCCCGGTCGATCAGTCTTCTTCTCTTTTGAACCAAATTTTCTTTGCCATTCGTACAACTTATTCAACGCCTCGATTGGCGACATCGAATTGATATCCAATTCCTCCAATTCATCCAGCATTGGATTGGTCTCCGGGAAGAGCGCCATCTGCTGCGAGAGTCCGGGCGCGATCTTGACCGCTTTGCCGGAGGACTGCTCGAGGGTGTGCATGATCTCGCTGGCGCGCTGGATGACCGGCTTGGGCAGCCCGGCCAGTTGGGCCACGTGGATGCCGTAGGAGCGGTCCGCGCCGCCGGGGACGATCTTGTGCAGGAAGACGACCTTGCCGCCGGCTTCGCTGACGGCGACGTTGTAGTTGCGCACGCCGGGTAGCAGGTCGGCCAGTTGGGTCAGTTCGTGGTAGTGGGTGGCGAACAGGGTGCGCGAGCGCAGGCCGGGGTGGTTGTGGATGTACTCGACCACCGCCCAGGCGATGGAGACGCCGTCGTAGGTGCTGGTGCCGCGACCGATTTCATCCAAAATGAGCAGGCTGCGCGCGGTGGCGTGGTTGAGGATGTTGGCCGCCTCGATCATTTCGACCATGAACGTCGATTGGCCGGCGTGGATCTCGTCCTGGGCACCGATGCGGGTGAAGATGCGGTCGACCAGACCGATGTGCGCCGATGAAGCCGGGACGAAACTGCCGATCTGGGCCATCAGCACGATCAGGGCCACCTGGCGCAGGAAGGTGCTCTTGCCGCTCATATTGGGCCCGGTGATGACGCGCACCATCTCGCCGGGTTCGAAAGTCGCGTCGTTGGGCACGAAGCGGTCGCCGCTCAGGGTGTTCTCGACCACCGGGTGGCGCCCGTCGCGGATCTCCAGGCGGGTATCTTCAGATAACTCGGGACGCACGTAGTTGCCGACCGCGGCGGCTTCGGCGAGCGAGGCCAGCACGTCCAGGTTGGCCAGACTGCGGGCCGTGGAAAGCATCCTGGCGCTGGCGGCGGCCAACCGGGCGCAAATTTCCTTGAACAGGCGGCCTTCGATTTCGCGGATGCGTTCCTCGGCGTTCAGCACCAGCGCTTCGTATTCTTTCATTTCGGGGGTGATGTAACGTTCGGCGTTGACCAGGGTCTGCTTGCGAATGTAATCCTGGGGCGCGTTGGCGGTGTTGCTGTTGCTGATCTCGATGTAATAGCCGAAGACCTTGTTGTAACCGACCTTGAGATTCTTGACGCCGGTCCGCTCGCGCTCGACCGATTCGAGGTTGGCGATCCAATCCCGGGCGTGGCCCGAGGCTTCGATGACGTTGTCCAGTTCGCCGGAATAACCCGAACGGATGATGCCCGAGTTTTGCAGCGTGGCCGGCGGCTCCTCGCTGACGGCCGTTTCGAGCAGTTGCAGTTCCTCGCTGCACAAATCCAGCCCCGTCAGCGGATCGGCCAGCTCGGACGGCTGCGCGGCGAACAAGGCCAGCACGCCGGGCAGGTGCTGCAGGGTGGCGCGGATGGCGGTCAGGTCGCGCGGCCCGGCGTGACCTGAGATCACCCGGTTGATCAGGCGTTCCAGATCGCCCAGCGGGCGCAGCGCGGTGCGCAACTCGGCGCGCAGCAGGCCCTGCGTCACCAGGTACGCCACACCGTCCTGGCGGCGGCGAATGGCGGCCGGGTCGAGCAGGGGTTTACTGACCCACTGGCGCATCAGGCGCTTGCCCATGGGCGTGGTGGTGTGGTCGAGCACGGAGAGCAGGGAACCCTGCGTCTCGCCGGTGCGAATGGTTTCGGTCAACTCGAGGTTGCGGCGCGTGGCGGCGTCCAACGTCATGAACTCATTCAACGAATAGGTGGACAGCGAGTTCAGAAGCTGCAGCGCGGTCGGCTGGGTCTCCTGCAGGTATTGCAGCACGGCGCCGGCGGCGCGAATGGCATCGCCCAGCCCGTGCAGGCCGAAGCCGTCCAGCGTGCCGGCCTCGAACTGGCGCAGCAGCGTTTCCTGGCAGCGCCCACTCTCGAAGCGCCAATCCGGCCAGTGGGTGATGTGCCCGGGGAACCCATTCTGGATTTCGATCGTTTCGGGCAGCAGGACTTCGGCCGGATTCAAACGGATCAATTCCGCCCGCAGCATCCCGGCGATATCCTCGCCCTCCAGTTCGGTGGCGGCGAACTCACCGGTGGTGATATCCACATAGGCCACGCCGGCGCGGTTTTCGTCCGAGAAGACTCCGACCAGGTAATTGTTGCGGTCACCTTTGAGCAGTCCGGGCTCGACGACCGTGCCCGGGGTCACCACGCGGATGACTTTGCGCGGAAACAGTCCCTTCACCGGCTGGTCGCCCATCTGTTCGCAGATGGCGACGTGATAGCCCTTGTCGATCAGGCGGGCCAGGTAATTTTCGACCGCATGGTAGGGGATACCGGCCATGGGGATGCGCGTGCCTTTGGCGACGCCGCGCGAAGTCAGGACGATGTCGAGTTCGCGCGAGGCGATTTCGGCATCGTCATCGAAGGTTTCGTAGAAATCGCCCAGGCGAAAGAAGAGAATGGCGTCTGGATGCTGGCGTTTGATATCCAGATACTGCTGGCGAATGGGGGTAATGTCTTCGGACATGAGCTTCATTCTATATTCAGGCTGGAATTTTCACAAGGTTATTTGTTTGCGCGAAAAGCTGGCCGGAAAGATGGTTTACCACGAAAGACACGAAAAGAACAAAAAGCCCGGGCGATTCGCCCGGGCCAGGGATTAAGCTATGGCTTGATTATATTTTTGTACCGCATTCCCCGCAGAACTTTGCGCCCGGTTGGAGTTTGGCGCCGCACTTGGGGCATTTGTCGTCGAATTTTACCTTTGCGCCGCAGCTTGGGCAGAATTTGGCGTTGGTCGCCAGGGGTTCGTTGCACTGCGGGCAGGTGGCGCGGATGGTCTCCCGCCAATTGCCTTCCGCCAGCTTCTTGTCTTCTTCGGCCATCGCGGCGTGCGCCCAGACTTCCTCCACCGAACGCGAAGCCTGAGCAGCGCTCATTTCGACTCCCAGGTCCGGTGCGCATTCCTTGCACAAACCGCGTTTGTTATTCCAGCAGCTCTTCCTGCAAACCCAATTTTGGCAGCGCGGGCACTGGACGAAATTCGAGCGGATTTCACGGCAGGCGCTCACGAAGGCATCATCGTGGGCCTTTTGCCAGGCCGACGAGCGGACCGATTCGCCGACCGAGGCGGCGCTGGAAAATACACCCCCGAATAAATTGGATGCGGTATTGAGCACATTGGCGATGTTCCCCGTTGTCCAGGAGACAAACGTTGTGCGGTGGCCTGATCCGCAACGGTCACAGTAAAATTCGAATTGAAAACCGTTGTCGGTGCTGAGGTCGTTGTAATTGCGGCTAAATTCGATGGTTTCAGACATGCGTCTCCTCCAGAATGGTTGACGGGCATATTATAACGTAGTCTTCAAGAAAGATGCTCCTGCCATGGATTAGATATTAAAATCCTGCAATCCTTCTGGCCGCATGTGTATAATAACAAGGATAGTCTGTCTAGGAGGACTGCATGACTGAAGCATTGCCGGAGCGTCATCCTGTGTTGCAGGGTGTCGAGTATATGGTGGGTACGTGGGCCTGGGGGGACCGGTACCTGTGGGGATACGGTCAGGAATATGGGCGACCGGAAATCGAAGCGACATTCGAGATGTGCTGTGAAAACGGTACAGTTTTTTTCGACACGGCGGAAGTGTACGGGCAGGGGAAATCGGAACAATTGCTGGGTGAATTCATCAAGGAAATCCCCTGCAATTTTCGCATAGCCACGAAGTTCATGCCCTATCCGTGGCGGCTGGGGCGCGGGTTTCTGCTGCGCGCGTTGAAGGCCAGTTTAAAACGCCTGGGGGTGGAACGGGTGGACTTGTACCAGATCCACCAACCCATGCCGCCCCTTCAACCCGAGGTCTGGATGGACGGCTTGGTCGAGGCTTTGCATGCGGGCTGGATTTCGGCGGCCGGGGTCTCCAATTATTCGCGGGCCTGGATGGATCGCGCCCAAAACGCTTTGATCCGTTCCGGTTTTCGGCTGGCCGCAAATCAGGTGGAATACAGCCTGCTCAACCGCGAGATCGAGAAGAACGGCCTTTTGCAGCACTGCCAGCAGCAGGGAATCACGGTCTTGGCCTACAGTCCGCTGGCGATGGGCGTGCTGACCGGAAAATATTCTCCCGAGAAACCGGTGCGGGGCATCCGCTCGGCCATGTACAGTCAGCGCACGCTGGCGCGCATCAAACCCTTGATCCAGTTGCTTTATAAGATCGGTTCCGATCACGCCGGCAAGACGGCCGCCCAGGTGGCGTTGAACTGGGTGATCTGCAAAGGCGCGGTCCCGATTGCCGGGGCAAAGACGCCCGGGCAGCAGCAGCAAAATACCGGCGCCCTGGGCTGGCGGCTGACGGAGGATGAAGTTGCCCGCCTGGACCAGGTCAGCGACCAGGTTGCTAAAGAAAAATAGGCATTGCAACGCGATAAAGGAATCTGCGTATATAGAGTGTGATCGTTCAAAAGGAGATGAATATCCATGAATAATAACACACGAAATGCCTTACGCAGGTCCCGCACCGACCGGGTGATTGCTGGTGTTTGCGGCGGGTTGGGCGCGTTCTTCGGTATCGACCCGGTCTGGTTTCGACTCGGTTTCTTGGTAACATTCTTGCCCGGCGGTGTGCCCGGGCTGCTGCTGTATTTGATCTGCTGGATCATCATTCCATCGGAGTAAATCGACGATTGTTTACCCGACTTTTGGAACCCGCCCTTTCCGAAATGGGGCGGGTTCTTTATAATTGGTCCCATGAATGAAAAGCAGCAAACTCAATTTCTTCAATTTCATGCCATCAATGAATTCATGCTCCCGGAGTACCGGCAGCAGGTTTTGACTCAGGTGATGTCGAACCTGGAGTCGCTTCCAGCGGATCTTCGTTCGCGTTTGAACGGGCAAATCCGTCAGTTGGTCAAAGTGCCGGGTTTTCGTAACAGCAGCCTGGCGCCCGTGCAGGTCAAAGCCCGTTCCGCCGTTCAGGCATTCGAACGCAGCCCACAGTTTGCCGCCAATGTGCTGGCCGCCTGGAGTGAATTGAACATCGAATTGCGCCAGCAGATCTTCGACTTCTTGACGGCCCGCGGCTGGACGATCTTACCGTTGGACGCCGACCGCACGAAATTGCCCGGTTTTTTGACGCGCTGGCCGAAGGCGGAACAGTTCGATATGCTAGACGAAACCTTCCGGTCTTTGCACCCGGAGACGACCCACAGCAAGGATGATATCAGCCTGATGGCGGTCTGGTTGAGCACCCGGCTGCCTTACGAGTTGGTCGATCAGGTGGACGAAGAAACAAAGGCGCAGTGATCACAAACGCGGAGGAAATTTCCTCCGCGTTTGTTATTCTGTGAATTCGATTTCTGTATCGACATCCGCCGAAAGATCGCCCTGGGGTTGAATGGAAATATCCCCAAACAGGTCATCCTGGCGGGCTTCGACGATGCGGCGCTTGATCAGTTCGAGCATGGCCAGGAAGGTGACCACAACTTCTATCCGGGTCGAATCCGGCGCAAGAATGGATCGGAAGGTGGCCTGGCCGGCCCGACGCAGGATTTCGAGCAATTTGGTGATCTTTTCGCGGATGGTGACGCGCGGCATGGTGACCACCTGGCTGAGCGGCGCCAGCATATGCTGGCTGTGAAACACGTCCCGTGCAGCCTGAAGCAGGTCGGCCAGCGTGACCCCGGTCAAATCGACGTGAGCAGGCAGGTTGACCTTGGGGGGCGGCGCCATGCGCAGGTAGGTGTGTAAGCCAGCTACATCCTGTTTATCGAGGTACACAGCCAGCTCTTTGAAGCGTTTGTAGAGGATCAACTGTCTGGCCAGGGCTTCGCCGTCGTCCTCAGGAGTTGCTCCGGCCAGGTCCAGGCTGGGACGCGGCAGCAGGGCGGCGGATTTGATCTGCACCAAGCGCGCGGCGATGACCAGAAAGGCGGACACTTCCGCGGCGCTGCGGTCTTCCAGCTTATGCAGATAGGCGAGATATTGATCGGTGACCTGGGCCAGAGCCAGCCGGGTGATATCCAGCTCCGCGGATTCGATCAATTCCAACAACAGGTCCAACGGTCCCGCATAGACTTCCGTGGAGATCGTGTATCCTTCGGTTTGATGCTCGGCTACCTGGAGACTCACGCTGGCTATTATAGCAGAATTCGTCACGATCCTGCCGACCGGATTTTAGGACCCCGAAACCCACGAAATAATGAGAACAATTCGCGCGATCGATGGATGATGGTTGGTTCACGATCCGCCGGATCGATTTCCAAATTTCTAAAATGTTTTTTGAACAGGGTATAATAGCGCTATGCCAGAAAGAGAACACAAATTAACCCATATCGATGAAACCGGCAGGGCGCACATGGTAAACGTGGCCGCCAAGCCTGAAACCGAACGCACGGCCATCGCCCGCGGCGAGGTCGTCCTGAAACCCGAAACCGTCGCTTTGATCCGCCAGGGTTTGATGAAAAAAGGCGATGTGCTGACGGTCGCGCAGTTGGCCGGCATCATGGGCGCCAAGCGGACGTCCGAATTGATCCCGCTGTGCCACCCGATCCCGATTCACCAGATCAGCGTGGACCTGGAACTGGATGACGCGCTGCCGGGAGTCAAGATCAGCTCGCGCGTGGTGACGATCGGCAAGACCGGCGTGGAGATGGAGGCGCTGACCGCCGTATCCGTGGCCGCGCTGGCCGTTTACGATATGGTTAAGGCCGTGGAGAAAACCGGGCGCATCCAGAATATTCGTCTGGTCGAAAAGCACGGTGGAACCAGCGGCGACGTGATTAACGAGTAAAGAAAGATAGAGAAATTCAAGGCATGGAAATTCAAGTCCTCTTTTTTGCACATTTCAAAGAGAAAGCTGGAACTCCGAAGGTGACACTAAACCTGCCGGATGGCTCGACGGTGGGGGCGTTGAAAGCCACCCTGGCCGGCCAGTTTCCTGGTACGGCCCAGCTTATGGGTAATTCGGTCGTATCGGTCAACCAGCATTTCGCCTTTGACGGCGACAGGATCCCGGACGGGGCGGAAGTCGCAGTATTTCCGCCGGTGTCCGGCGGCAGCGGTCTGCCGACAATTTTACACATCACGAACGATGTGCTGGACCTGAACGACCTGGTTCAGCAGGTCACGCTCCCGACCACCGGCGCGGTGGCAGTATTTACGGGCGTGGTCCGCGGCAGCACGCTGCGGGGTCAGGCGCATGAGACGGCTCGGCTGGAATACGAAGCCTACAAACCTATGGCTGAAGCCAAAATGGCGCAGGTGGCCGAGGAAATTCGGGAACGCTGGCCGGCCGTGGAAGGGATCGCGATCGTCCAACGGGTCGGGTTATTGGACCCCGGCACGCCCACTGTGCTCATTGCCTGCTCAGCGGCGCACCGCGACACGGGCTGTTTCGAGGCGGCGCGTTACGGCATCGACCGTTTGAAAGAGATCGTCCCGGTGTGGAAAAAAGAGATCGGGCCGGACGGCGAGGATTGGGTGGCGGGTAAATACCAGCCCCAAAAAGGCGATTGAGCCATGCTGAGTGTCATCCACTGCACATCCTGTTTTCATCCCTACCCAGCCAGTGGCGTCCCTTACCGCTGCCCGGACTGCGGCGGCATTTATGATTTCGCGACTCCGCCGGACTTCGATCCGGATCAGGTCGATCGCAGCCTGCCCGGAATGTGGCGTTATCGGAGTGCATTCGATTTGCCCGCCGCGGCGCCGTTGGTCAGCCTGGGTGAAGGCCTTACGCCGCTGTTGTGGGACGAATTCGAAGGACAAAAGATCGGTTTCAAACTCGAATATTTAAATTCCAGCGGGTCGTATAAAGACCGCGGCAGCGCGGTGCTGGTCAGCCAACTGCTGGCGCGCGGCGTGCGGGAGGCCGTGGAAGATTCCTCCGGCAACGCCGGGGCATCCTTTGCGGCGTACGCGGCGCGGGCCGGGCTGCGGGCGCGGGTGTATGTGCCGGAATCGGCTTCCGGCCCCAAGCGGATTCAGATCGAACGCTACGGTGCCGAATTGCGTCCCATTCAGGGACCGCGGTCCGCGGCGGCGCAGGCTGTATTGGAAGAGGCTCAGCGGGGCGTGCCTTATGCCAGCCATGCCTATCTTCCATTTGGATTGGCCGGCATCGCCAGCATTGCCTATGAGCTCTGGGAGCAGGCCGGTGTGGTGGGTTCGATCCTCGCGCCGGTGGGGCACGGTGGGCTGCTGCTGGGCCTGGTGCGGGGTTTTGCGGCCTTGAAAAATCGCGGCCTGATCGAACGCCGGCCCTATTTCGTCGGGGTTCAGGCGGCCGCCTGCGCGCCGCTGGTGAACGCTTTCGAGCATGGAATGGAGGCCATCGACGCGACCCGGGAAGGGCCGACGGTAGCCGAAGGCGTGCGCGTGAGCCGTCCGGTGCGCGCGGAAGCCCTGTTGAATGAGATTCCGCCGGCGGATGGGACCTTCCTCGGGGTGGCGGAAGAGAAAATCCTTCCGGCCGCCAGCGAGCTCGCCCACAAAGGCATTTATGTCGAACCAACTTCTGCCCTGGTTTGGGCCGCTTTTAAGCAATTATCGGGTAAAATACCTGAGCCGGTCATTCTGATTCTGTCAGGCTCCGGTTTCAAAGTTCAACCAATCCATTCTTGATTTGTGAACTGATGGATCGCAAGCTACCTGAACCAGAACCGGTTGAGGTGGCTGGCGACCCCTGAGTTCCGGGGAGGAACCCGTGGACAATTCGCCCAATTCGGTGGGTGTGCGTGAAACACCGCAAGAACTTGCTGCCCGCTTGAATTTGAAATTTAACGACTGGCTCTTATTGAGCCGGGCATTGACGCACCGCTCCTATTTGAATGAACATTCAGAGGCGTTGGAGGATAACGAACGGCTCGAATTCTTGGGCGACGCCGTTCTGGATTTCGTCGTCGGGGCCTGGCTGTACAACCGCTACCCGGAGATGCACGAGGGTGACCTGACGCGAATGCGCTCGGCGCTGGTCCATACCGAGCAATTGGCCGAGTTCGCCAAGCAGATCAACCTGGGTGGGGCGATGCGCCTGGGACGCGGTGAAACCGCGGCCGGCGGACGCGAGCGGCCAGCCCTGTTGTGCGATACCTTCGAGGCGGTGATCGGCGCCATTTACCTGGATTCGGACCTCGATGGTGTCATGCACTTTATCGAGCCCCTGCTCGAGGCCTCGTCAGATGACATCCTGGCCAACCACAAGAATGAAGATTCCAAAAGCATGCTGCAGGAATGGGCGCAATCGCAGGGCTTTCCGGCGCCGCAGTACATCACCCGCAGCGCGACCGGTCCGGATCATTCCAAGATGTTTTCTGTGGACGTGCTCATCACCGGTGAGGTGAAGGGCAACGGAATGGGACACAGCAAACAGGCCGCCGCGAAGGCCGCCGCGCAAAATGCATTGAAGCAATTGGGGCTGGTAGAGTAAGCCGGGACCCATCTTTTATCATCAGGAGTTGCATGACCTCTCGGCTAAAGAAACTTGAACTGCATGGGTATAAAACATTCGCCAGCCGGACGTTATTTGAATTTCCGGGACGAATTACCGCTGTTGTCGGGCCGAATGGTTCGGGCAAATCGAACATCGCCGATTCGCTGCGCTGGGTGCTGGGAGAGCAATCCTACAGCCTGCTGCGCGGCCGAAAAACCGAGGACATGATTTTCTCCGGCTCGGAATTCAGGCCCCGAGCCGGCATGGCTTCCGCGGCGATTGTCTTCGACAATGAAGACGGCTGGTTGCCCATCGATTTTTCCGAGGTTGAAATTACGCGCCGCGCGTATCGCGACGGGAACAATGAATATCTGCTCAACGGGCAACGCGTGCGCCTGAAGGAGATCTCCGAACTTCTCGCGCAGTCCGGCCTGGCGGAACGCACTTACACCATCATCGGCCAGGGCCTGGTGGACGCGGCATTGTCGCTCAAACCGGATGAACGCCGGCGCTTCTTCGAAGAAGCTGCGGGCATCGGCCTGTACCGCAGCCGGCGCGAGGAATCGCTCAACCGGTTGGACCAGACCCGCCGCAACCTGGAGCGCGTGCTGGACATCCTCAGCGAATTGGAACCCCGCCTGAAAAGCCTGGAGAAGCAGGCCCAGCGCGCCATCGAATACGACCGCATCATGGCCGACCTGCGCGTCTCCCTGCGCGAATGGTACGGCTTCCACTGGCACCGCGTGCAACGCGACCTTTCCCAGACCCGTGAAACCGTACGCGCCCAGGAAACCCGGCTTGGTCAGGCGCGTGAGAAGTTGTCCGGCGTGGAAGGAAAATTAAACGCAGTTCGGGCCCAGCTCCAGCAGGTGCGCGACCAATTGAACGGCTGGCACGGCCAGTCAGCGGAGCTGCACAATCAACGCGAGCGCGTCAGCCGCGGGCTGGCTGTGCTGGATGAACGCCAACGCGCGCTCGTCGAGCAAAGCAATACCCTGGAAGCCGATCTGGCCCACCAGGAGGAAGAGGAAAAGTCGCGCCAGAATCGTCTGGACGGCCTGATCCTGGAGGAGGAACGCCTGCAAACCGAACTGGCCGATGCGCGCTCCCAGGTCGAAGCGGCCCGGAAGGCGCTGTCGGCTCGCCAGCGCGAACGGGAGGCGATTGAACAGAAATTGCGGGATGCGCGCCGCCAGATGGCGGGAGCGGAAACCCGCCAGGTTCAGTTCAAGGCCCATCAGGACGAGTTGCAAAACCGGGTCGCCAATCTGCAGCGCAATCGCGAAGGATTGTTGAAGACGATTGAGACGCTTGAGAACACCCTTCACCAGGCGCAGGTCAAACAATCGCAGGCCAAGGGCGACCGCGACCGCTCCGAAACCAATCTGCATGCGGCCGAAGAAACCCAACAGCAGCACCAGCAGCGGTTGGGCGAACTCGAAGCCAATCGGAAACGTTATCAAGATCAGCGGGCGCATTTCGAAACCGAGCGGTTGCGTTTTGCCGCCCAGATCGATGTGCTGGAGCAGGCTGAACGCTCCATGGCCGGCCTGAATCAGGGCGCCAGAATGCTCCTGCAGGCCGTAAACCAGAAGAAGTTGAACGGCAAATTTCGCGCTTTGAGCGGACTGCTGGATGTGCCGGCCGAATACGAATCCGCCATCGCCGGCGCGTTGGGCGAACATCTGGATGCCATTCTCATCGAAGCCGGCACGGACCCCGAAAGCGCTCTGGAATATCTGGAAAAAAATGAGAACGGTCGGGCCGAACTGCTGCCGATCGATTGGGTCAAAACCCCCAAGGATTTGGCCGATCTGAAGGATGAGGATCTGATCGGCCTGGCCAGTAAATTGGTCAATGCACCTCAAGAATTGAAACCGGCCGTTCACCTGTTGCTGGGGCAGGTGTTGGTATCGCGCAGCCGCGCCGGCGCGCGCCGCCTGGCAGCCAACCTGCCGCCGTACGCGCGCGTGGTCACCCTGAAAGGCGAGGTGTTCTCCGGAAACGGCAGCATCGTGGCCGGACGCGAACCGCGCGCCAGCGTCATCGGCCGCCCACGCCAGAAACGGGAACTGCAGGACGCCCTGGCCGACGCCGAGAAACAGCTCACCGAGGCCAAGGAAGCCGCCCAGCGGTTCGATGAAGCCCTGGCGCGCGAAAGGTCCCTGCAGGAGGAGATGGATCGAGCCGTTCGCCAGGCCGGGCAGGAATTGAATCAGTCCAACCAGGTACTGCAGCAGGCCACATTGGAACACGAACAGGCTCGCCAGCGCCGGGATTTCCAACGCGGACAGGTGAGCGGTCTGGAAGATCAGATTCGGCGTTCGGATGAAGAATTGAAGCAGTCCGGCGCGAATTTGAAGAAGATCGTAACCGAGATCGAAAGCTTCAACGAACAGGTGCGCGAACACAGCCGCGCCCTGGCCGGGTTACCGATGGATGAACTGCAAGAACAGGTCTCTCACTGGTCGACGAATGCGGCCGTAGTCGAACGCGCCCTCAAGGATACCTCGCGCCGCCTGGACGAATACCAGCAGGCGGTGGATACCGGCCGCAACCAGCAGAAGGCTTTACAGCAGCGAAAAGTGGAATTGCAGACCGCGCTCGGAAAACTGGACCAGGAAAAGGCCCAGTACCATCAGGACGAAAACCGGATCAACGCGGCCATCGAGGCCCTGCAGCAACAAATCGAGCCGGCTGAAAAGGCCCTGACGGGCCTGGAAAAGCAATACAGCGACCTGCAGGGAGACCAGATGGCCGCCCAGCAGGGCGTCTCGGTGGCGGATCGGTATTCCACCCAGGCGCAGTTGGAAATGACACGCGTGAGCGAATCCATTGAGTCGCTGCGCCGACGCATCGAGGAAGATTTCGGTCTGGTGGCGTTGGAATATACGGGTGAGAATGTCGGGCCTACGCCCCTGCCGCTGGACGGCATGGTGCAGGAACTGCCCAAGGTCAACGAGCTCTCCCCGGAACTGGAAGACACCATCAGCCGCCAGCGGGCTCAGTTGCGCCGCCTGGGCGCCATCAACCCTGAAGCGCAGGCGGAATATCATTCGGTCAAGGAGCGCTATGACTTTCTGACCAATCAGGTCGGGGATTTGAAAAAAGCCGACCAGGATTTGCGCGAGGTCATCACCGAACTGGATGAATTGATGCGCCGGGAGTTCCGAAAGACCTTCGACGCTGTTGCGATCGAATTCAAGGAGATGTTCACCCGGCTGTTCGGCGGCGGGTCTGCGAAATTGATTTTGACAGACGCTGAAAACGTGGCCGAGACCGGCATCGATATTGAGACGCGCCTGCCCGGAAAACGCGAACAGGGACTCTCCCTGCTCTCCGGCGGCGAGCGCAGTCTGACCGCCGTTGCACTGATCTTCTCGTTGCTCAAGGTTTCACCGACGCCGTTTTGTGTCATGGACGAAGTGGATGCCATGCTGGATGAAGCCAACGTGGGCCGTTTTTGTGACCTGCTGCGCGAACTGAGTGAGACCACGCAGTTCATCGTGATCACGCACAACCGGAATACGGTCCAAACTGCGGATGTCATCTACGGCATCACCATGGGACGCGATTCGGCCAGCCAGATGATTAGTCTGCGGTTGGACGAACTCAGCGAAGACATGGTTCACTAAAGCCATATTGATAACAACAAAAAACGGAGCCTGTATTTTCAGGCTCCGTTTTGTCTTCTAGATCAACGATCTTAGCTGGCGGGAACGGTCGGTTCGGTGGGAACGAGTTGTTTCCAAAGGTCGAAGGTTTCGATCTTCTTGTTGGCTTTGATGCCATCCAACCATTTCGTCCAGGTGCTCTGCTTGAGTTGATCGAGCATGGAAGCGGTCAGCGGTCGTTCCTGTTCGTGATCGACCAGCTGGATGATGTGATAGCCGCTATCGGATTTAATCGGCTGGCTGATCTCGCCCACTTTCATCGAAAAAGCAGCGTCTTCGAAGGCAGTCTCCATGACGCCGCGCGGGAACCAACCCAGATCTCCGCCGTTGTCTTTGTTGGCGGTATCCGTGGAAACCTCAGCCGCAATCGCATTCCAGCTTTCGCCTTTGTTCAGGCGGTCCAGCACGGCTTTGGCTTCATCTTCCGTGGCGACCAGGATGTGACGCGCCCAGACCTGTTCCTGAATCGGGGTGATATCGGCGGTAACCTTCTCGTACATTTTCTTTTGGATCAGGTTCGCCCGATACAAATCCCGTAAGGTGCTTTCAGGAATTTTGACATCCGAAATCGTCTTCACATAATCGCTGTACAACTGCTTGTACCCATCCATCGTTACCGGTGTGGAAGTTGGATAAGGGGTGATGGTGGGTTCGGTAGTCGGAGTGGGACCTTCGGTGGGGGCTGCGGTCGCGGTGGGAGCAGCGGTGGGAGTCTCCGTGATGGCCGG
>NZ_DF967972.1:2555900-3165852 GCF_001050235.1 Longilinea arvoryzae | reverse complement strand
CGGGGGTACCGGTAGCAAATGGTGTGATCGTAAGGGTCGGCGTAGGGGTGCCGTTTGCATAGAAGTCAAACGCAGCCTGCAGGGCGGCATCGACTTCAGCATTGCTCACGGTGATGTTTTCCGCTTTGGCTTCCTGCGCAACCACCAGGTTGTCCACCATCCTGTCCAAAACGTCCTGCCCTAAAGTCTCCGTATTATCCAGATAGGATTGATACGATTCGACATAACTCTTGAAGTAATCGCCATATTGTTGGAATTGGACAATCTGATTCACCAGGTTATAACGCTGGTAGCGAACCATGTTTTTGAAGTCACGGACCGTGATGGACTGTCCATCCACCTTGGCGACGGGGCGAATCTGCTGCAAGTAGAGCGAATCCAGGACGCCGTAACCGATGACCAGAATAACCAGGACAGCGATGACAGTGACGCCGATCAAGATGTTGCGGCGTTGGGTGTTTTCGCGATCCAAGCGAGCTTGATGTTTCTTCGTTACGATCTTAGGCGTTACGTTTTTGGCCATAGAATTGACCTTTGAAAATAAATATGGGGCATAAGGCCAATGCCTGATGCCCCATTCTGGTCTACAGAACGGTTATCGTTCGTTCCACGATGATTCGCCGACGTAGGAAAGCAACGCGATGTAGCGGGCGCGTTTGATCGCGCGAGCCAAAACGCGTTGGTGGCGGGCGCAGGTGCCCGTTTGTCTGCGTGGGCGGATTTTACCTTCTTCGGTCACGAAGCGGCGCAGCATATCGGCAGCTTTGTAATCGATTTTGGCGTTCTTATCGGCGCAGAACTGGCAGATCTTGGGTCGGGGTGTAAACCGGCGAGGACCGCCGCCCATCGGCTGTTCGTTCTCAACCTGATGTTCATCAGTCATCTTACTTACTCCTAGAATGGATACTCGTCTTCGATCTCATCACTCACAAGCGGTTCACCGCCTTGAGTTTGAGTGGAGTCGCGACGATCGCCAAGGATCATCATTTCGCTGGCGACAATTTCGACACTGGTGTGTTTTACACCTTCGGTATCGTCCCAGCGGCGGGTTTGAAGACGGCCTTCGATATACACCTGTTGACCCTTGGCAAGGTACTGCTTGCAGATTTCTGCAAGGTTGCCCCACGTCACCACATTGAACCATTCGGTTTCCGTGTGGCGTTCGCCATCGGCTGTGTTCCAGGTCCGACTGGTTGCCACGGTAAAAGTGGTGACCGGTCTCCCGGAGGGTGTGTAGCGCATCTCGGGATCGCGCCCGAGGTGCCCAATGATCATGACCTTATTCAATCCCCGGCTCATTCTTATTGCTCCTTGACGAAAACGCGCACCGTTAACCGGTGCTCTACTCCATGTTGGCAATCAAGAACCGCATTACAGGCTCGAGGAACCGCAGATTGCGATCCAATTCAGCCGTATAATTTGGTGCCATCTGAGCCTGAATCAGTACGTATTGACCTTCACGCTGCTTGCGGATGGCAAAGGCCAGACGGCGCTTACCCCACAAATCTACTTTGTCGATTGTGCCACCAGCTTCAGTGATCCAACCTTTCGTCTTTTCGATGACGCCGTTCAGGGCAGTCTCGTCCAGATCCGGTTGGGCGATCAGAATAACCTCGTATGTACGCATTTGGAAAACCTCCTTTCCTCGGATATAGCCCCCGGTCTGTCCATTATTTTGCCAGGGGCGGAAAGGTAGCAACAATTATACAATTATTGCTTACCAAGTCGGATAAGTTTAACACACATTGTATGTTTTGGCAACGTGATCTTTCGCATCCCTTGTGCAGAAAAGCGCATTTTGCGATAATGAGAACATTGTATATCAAATCCTACGGAGAATTAGCATGCAAATCGAAATTCTATACCGCCCGTCCTATTCGGTCGCCAGGGTATCCCTGGACAGCAACGAAACCATCCGCACCGAATCAGGCGCCATGGTGGGAATGAGCGCCGGAGTGTCCATCGAGACCAAGATGCAAGGGGGATTATTGAAGTCCCTGGCGCGCTCAGTTTTGGGCGGCGAATCTTTCTTCATCAACACTTTCCATGCCGGACCCACCGGAGGCGAACTGCTGCTGGCGCCTTCTCTGCCGGGGGATGTTTTCACCCTGGAATTGCAGAACGAAGCCTTTCTCGTGCAATCGGGTTCTTTCCTGGCGTCCAGCGAGGGCATCGAGACGGACACCAAGTGGTCGGGCGCGAGAACCTTTTTCGGCGGCGAGGGCCTGATCATGCTGCGCTGCTCGGGAAAGGGCACCCTGGCGCTTTCCAGCTTTGGAGCGATCCACGAGATGGAACTGGCTGCCGGTCAGACCTACACAGTGGACACCGGGCATCTGGTGGCATTCACCGAGCAGATCGGTTTCCGCGTTCGCGCCATCGGCGGCGTGAAATCGACGCTCTTCGGGGGCGAGGGCCTGGTGGTCGATTTGACCGGGCCGGGGCGCGTCCTTCTTCAGACGCGCAGTCAGGGCGCCTTCCTGGATTGGCTGCTGCCGAAAATTCCAAAACAATCTTCGAACAACCAGTAAGAGTAAACTCTTACGCCGCCAGAGATGCTCATGAAGCACTCTGGCGGTTTTTTTACACCAGCATGGGTTTACCCGTCTGAGCGGATTGATACAGGGCGACCAGGCTGCGGATGATCTGGCAGCTTTCCTCGAGCGGCAGGCGGGGCGGCTGGCCGTCCAGAATAACTTCCGCCATATTTTCGACTTCGCCGCGGAACAGCTCAACGCCTTTGACTTTAAAGACCGTCTCTTTATCCTTGCACAGACTGAATTGGTGATCATTCTGGGAGCGGAAAGGGGTTGGAATCTGGATCGTGCCGGTCGAACCGCGCAGTTCCACGCGCGTGAACTTGGGCAGCACAAAGGAACTCTGGATCTGGGCCAACATCCCGCTGGCAAAGCGCAGCTGGCCGACGAACGTGGCGTCCACACCCGAAGGCGCCAGTTTCTGCCAACCCATGACTTCTACGGGCGCTTCACCGGCGATCAGCATCGTATAACTGAGCGGGTAGCAGCCCACATCCCACAGACTGCCGCCGCCCTGCGCGGCCTTCCAACGGTAATCTTCAGGCCGGTCGAGTTGGAAAGAAAACGAACCCTGGATGTAGCCCACTTCGCCGATTTCACCGGCGTCGACCAATTCTTTGACCTTGAGGGTCTGGGGATGATGCCGGTACATGAAGCCCTCGGCGATGTGAACCCGGTTCTGCCGGGTCGCGGTGAGAATTGAATCCACATCGGCGACGCTCAACGCCAGCGGTTTTTCGCACAAAACGTGCTTGCCGGCTGCGGCGGCCTTGAGCACCCATTCCACGTGCATGTGGTTCGGCAGGGGAATGTAGACGACATCGATGTTCGGGTCCGCCAGTAAAGCCTCATAACTGCCGTAGGCGCCTGGAATCTTCCATTGGCCCGCAAATTCACGGGCGTTTTCCAACGAACGCGAGGCGATGGCCGTCAATTGATTTCGTTTCGTCGCCCGCAGCGCGGTGATCATGGCGCGGTTGATGCGCGCAGTGCTCAAGATACCCCAACGCAGAATTTTTTGCATGGAATGCCCTCGCAGTCAATGATCTCGTCTTGATTTCGTGGCGGATGGCGCTGCCGGCATCAGCAGCCAGGCAGGATCCGCCCGCCGGTAATAGGCCCGGTAAGCCGCCGTTTCATCCAGCAGGATTGTGATGCGGCGCATGGCCGTTTGCTGAGCGCCTTCATCGCTGATCCCACCGCCGGTAAGCTGCACTTGCCCCGTTTCATCCAGTGTGAAACGAATATCGCCATGCGCAGCCAGCCAGTCCAGCCCGGCGCGGATGGTCGATTCACGCTGAGCGGTGGCAGCGGCCAATTCGACGAGGCTGGTCCGACCTTCGCGATGCTTGAGCGCAAAGATGAGCAGACCGGCCAGACGGCGCTTGAAGGCCTCCGGATCGTCTCCGGATGGCGAATAGGCCAGCAGGGTGACTTTCTCAGGCTGCACGCGTTCGAGAACGCCGGCCAGTTCCCTGGGGCCGGGCGGGCAGGTGAAAATCACCAATTCCGACGCAGATTGCAGCTTATGCCGCCCCAACCCGCATTTGCCTGGAATTTCACCTTCAGCCCAGACCATGCGCTCATCAGCGGGCGGCAGGTGGGTGAGCGTGAATTCCGGATCCGCGTCAGCGCGCAGATCAGCGATGCGATAGGCCGCTTTGGCGTGTTGGATTTCGACCGGTTTTTCTCGTTCGATGGGGCGGGCGTGCAGCCATTCCATCTGAACCTGGGCCTGTCCGCGAAAATTGGACGCGCTGAGTGTGTAGGCCAGGTCGAACGGGCCATCCGGACGGGGCAGGCCGGCTCCCTGCCACCAGATGACTTTTCGGCTGGCACCGTCCGGCGCTTCCACCACCAGTTGCACGTGTTCACCGTTGCGGCCTACCGGCGTTTCGCTGAGAATACGCAGGTCGCGGCTGGCCAGCGTCAGGGGCGGGTTTCCGGCCCCGAAGGGAGCCAGGCGGTCGAGGCTTTCGACCAGCGCCAGGTCGATCGCGTTCAGGTCCAGATAGCCATCCACCTCCAACTGCTGAACCAGCGGTTTTCCACCCGTCTGGTCGAGGATGGCGCGGTTCAGGCGGCGCTGAAAAGCCGGCAGGTTCTCGGGGTGGAGGCCCAGCCCGGCGGCCATGGGATGCCCGCCGAAATTAGCCAGCAGTTCCCCTCCGGAAGCGATTGCGGCCGTGATGTTGACGCCCTCGATCGAGCGCGCCGAGCCACGGGCCACCTGACCTTCCGGGGTGGAAAGGAGCAGAGTCGGGCGGTGATAGAGCTCGACCAGCCGGCTGGCAACGATGCCAATCACGCCGGCCGGCCAATTGGCGTGGCTGAGAACCAGCGCGGGCTGGCGCAGCAGGTCCGGATTTTGCTGGATTTGGGACTGGGCGGCCTGGAAAACCTGGTCGGTGAGCAGTTTGCGGCGCGAATTGAAGCCGTCCAGGCGGGCGGCGGTGACATTGATCAGGGCCGGGTCGGCGCTGAGGAAAAATTCGACCACCGGATTGGCATCCTCCAGGCGCCCGATGGCGTTCAAAGCCGGCGCAAGCTGGAAGCTGATGTGCGATTCGGTCAGGTAATCGCCCTCGACGCCGGCATGCTCCAGCATGGCCCGCAGGGCCGGACGTGGGGCGGCGCGCATCCGGTCCAGGCCGCGCTGTACCAGATAGCGCGTTTCGCCGCGCAGGGCGGCCAGATCGGCAATCGAGCCGAGCGCGGCCAGGTCGGTGTAATTTTCCAATTCACCGGCCAGGCCGGCGCGCACGAACAGGGCTTCGACCAGTTTGAAGGCCGTGCCCACACCGCACAGGGTGGATAGCGGATTCTCCGGCCCGACGCGCTGCGAATCGACGACCGCGTAGGCGCCGGGGAGCGTCTCCGGCAGGGTGTGGTGGTCGGTGATGACGACGTCCACGCCGTTGTTCTGCGCATAGTCAATCGATTCATGCGCGGTGACGCCGGTGTCGCAGGTGAGCAAGACCTGGATGCCCTGCCGGAGGAAGGTTTGCAGGCTGGCAAGCTGCACGCCGTGGGATTCGACGGCCCGCACCGGGATGTGATACACCACATCCGCGTTCAGGCGGCGCAGCGCCGAAACCAGCAGCGCGGTGGCAGTCTGGCCGTCCACGTCGAAATCCCCCCAGACTCCGATGCGTTCATGCTGCGCCAGGGCGTGTTCGATGCGCACGACGGCCTTTTCCATGTCCGGCAGGCTGAACGCATCCGTGGGGGTGTAATATTTACGGTCCAAAAACGGCAGGGCTTTCGCGCGGGTATCCAGGCCGCGCCGGAGAAGCGTCTGGGCAGCCAGAGGCTGTCCGCCGGTCAGTTCCAGCGCCCAATCCGGCGCCTGGATGGGTTCGGGTTCAATCCACTGCAGCACATCGACGGGCAGGGTCATGCCGGCTAAAACTCGATTTCTTCGATTTGCCCAAAATCGAAATCATCGGACCGGGCAGAGGGTTCGGCATCGGCGGTTTCTTCATCCCACTCGCCGGCGCGATCACCGCGTTTGCAGAAGGAGCGGAAATTGCACAGGCGGCATTGGTGTTCGATGTCCCCGGTCAGCGTCATGACCTGGTCCGCGCTGCGCCGGATGGCGTCGATATAGGCGCTTAGCAATTTTTCATCTTCCGCATACTGTGCAGCGGAATACGGCAGGTGCAGCGGCTTGTGCGGTTCGGCGGTGAACCAGTAAATCAGCTCCACCTGCTCCGGCTGCCATCGGATGCCGCCGTTCAGATGAGCGCCGGCCAGAACCACCAGGAAGGGATACAAACGGCTCTGGACGCGCTCGCGCAGGCGGGCCGTGGAGGGACGTCTGCGGCTGGTCTTCCAATCGACGATCAGGATCTGCCGGCCGGGCTCGATCGCCAGCAGGTCGTATTTCGCCAGCAAACGAAAACCGGCAAAAGGCGCCGAGAGGGTATATTCGATCTTGCGTACCGGCGGCAGGTCCTGCGGCAGATTTTGCAGGTAAGCCTGCCACCAGTCGAGCAGATCGGGATCGCTGCCGGCGGTGGTTTCCAGAACTTCGGTGGGCAGGCCAAGCTGGTGCTGCTGCACCAATTGATGGAAGCTTTCGCCCAACTGCATGTGGTGTTCCTGCTCCAGAATCGGCTCGCTCTGGACAGCCGGCCAGGCCATGCGTTCCAGGTAACGCAACTGGAACCGGCGCGGGCAATCCAGGTAGTCCTGCAGGTTGTTCTGGCTGAAAGAAAAATCAGGGGAGATCGGCATCAGACATTTCCTTTCCAGCCGGATTGGAGAGCCAGGATGGGTAAGGCCTGCTGCGAGTCGCCGCGCCGGCCGGTGTTCCAGGTCACCACCAATTCGCGTCTGGCGCGGGTGATGCCCACGTACAGGACGCGCAGGCGTTCGGAAGAATATTCCAGGCGCGCTGCGCGGGTGGCGGGACCGTCCTCGATGTAAACCCCTTCCAGATCGCCATCCGCCAGCGCCTTGAGACGCGCCAGCGCTTCGGCCTCCAGGTTCAGTCGGTCGCGGACGAACCATTTTTCCGAAATATAGTTGTCGTAGGGTTGGGCCGAGGGAAAATCGTAGTTGTTGGCCGAGAGCAGGTAGACGCGATCCCATTCCAACCCCTTGGCTTTGTGCAGGGTCGCCACCACGACTTTGCCCTTATACCGGTCCGGATCGAAACCGGTGTCTTCCTCGCTGAAACCCGGCAGCTTGCGTTCGTTACGGGCCACGCTCGAGAGCTCTTCGGCAAATTCGATCAACTGCCATTCCGGGTGGTTGGCTGCGGCGCGTTCGAGCAGCAGCGCCAGCTTATGCGCCAGCGCGAGATCGGGGGCATTTGTGAAGAGTTCCTGGCTGATGGTCAGCAGGAGCTGATCCACCGGCAGCAGGGAGGCTTTCTGCCAGCGCACGATCCGGTCGCGGAAATCCGCCAGGATCTGGCGCACCTCATCCGCCACCTGATCCGACGGCAGGGCGGCCAGCCAATCGCTGTCCGGCAGCGGAGCCAGGTAATCTTCCAGGCGTGGGCAGCGGTCCAGCAGCGCCACGGCGCCTCGATAATAATTCACCATTGCCTTGTCGTCTCCGGCCGCGATGCGCCCCAGGCGTTTCAAGACATCCTGCAATTTCGTCGCTGAACCCGGGTCGGCCAGACTGCGCAGGCAGGCGGCCAGGATATCCGCTGTCGAACGGGTGGATTGGCTGCTCTGCAGCAATTCGACGTATGGAATGTCGCGTTTTTTGAGCTCCTCGACGATTTTGGCGCCGCGTTCGTTGCGTGAGGTCAGCACCGCCACCGTCCAGTCCGAATGCTCCGGCAGCCAGCGTTTGAGCGAGATCGCCACGCTCTCGATTTCCTTTTCAGCCTCGTAACCCTGAGGCATGATGAAGATGCCATTCGGGTCATCCGGTGGATTGGGCTGCGGGTCGCCGGGAGGCGTGGGCTGGATATACGGGCGGGTGAGCGCATCGCGCAGTTCAGGCACCGGATGGGCTGCGTTGGTCCATTCGATGAGCGAATTGGCCAGATGGATGATGCTGCGCGTGGAACGGCCTGAGTTTGGCAGGTTGCGGGCCGCCACGTCGGGCTCGCGCAGGAAATCGCGCAGAAAGCGCGGGCTGGCGGTGGTGAACGTTTCGTAGATGGCCTGATTGGGGTCGCCGACGCGCACCCAGTTGCCATCCAGACCGACCAGGCTGCGCAAAATCTGTTCCTGCAGGCTGCTGCTGTCCTGGGCTTCGTCTTCCAGAATATACGGCCAGCGATAATGCAGGCGGCGCTGGTAATCCGGATCCGACTGCAGGGCCAGCAGCGCCAGCCGGATGAGATCCGAAAAATCGACCGCGCTGCGGTAGTTGAGCGAACGCTGGTAATCCGTGTAGATTTCCAGGCCCAACTGGAGCAGAGGATGCGGCTCATTGATGTCCTGCATCAGACGCTGTAGATCGGCCGGCAGAAGCTGCAAGTCCTTGGCCTGGCGGATGAAACTGCGCGCCAGGCTGTCGACCAGGTCGATCCAATGCTTTTGCGTATAGTGGCTTGAATTGAGGTCCACGTCCGGGGCGGACCAATCGGTGATGAACTCCGGATGGATACGCAGCCAGCTCGCCACCGCGGCGTCCATGATTTCCTGGGATTCGCGTTCGTCGACGATGGTAAAGTGATCCGAAAGCCCAACCAGGTCCGGCCGTTCGCGGACGATGTCGTGCGCCAATCCGTGCAGCGTGCGCACCCGGTACCCCAGGTTGGGAATGAGGCCTTTGTCGCGCAGGAAGCCGGAAATGCGGGTCGAGAAGTTATCCACCGCAGAATTGACCAGGGTCACGATCAGGACTTCCTGGTCGTCGAACAGGTCGGCCTGTTCGATCAACCGGGCAGCCAGCCAGGACAGCGTGTAGGTCTTGCCGCTGCCGGGGACGGCCGAGATGCCCATTCTGCCGCCGGCGTAGTTGACGATTTCTTCCTGGGCCGGGCGAAGGGAGGTCATGGCTGCACCTCCCGCGCGTTCAGGCGCCGGCGCAGGGATTGAAACGCCTGGAGCAGCGGGCCGTGTTCTTCATCGCCGCGTTCGTTTAGCGTGACGCTGCACACGAACACCCGGCCGCTGCAGCGCCGCAGGAGGCCGCGCAGCATGCGCGCCAGCGATTCCTGGTTGGCGCTGTAATCCTCCACATCGGTCCATTTTCGATCCGGCGGCCAGCGTCGACTGAGCACGTAGGGGTGGGTGAGGGGCTGCATCAGGCGCTGCCACCAGTTCAGGCTGCCGGCGTCCAGCCAGAATTGCACCTGCGCCGGGCGGTTGGTCATCAAAAACGTATGCGCCGGCGAAATCAGCACGGCGTCCGTGCGCGCCAGTTCCTCGTAGGATTGGGGCGATTGGGCGGCGATGACGCCTTCGGCGATCATTTGCATGTAGAGCTTGCCGTTTTCGGCGTCGCTTGCGGCGCGGCGGAATTTCTGCACCGATTCGACCAGCCGCGCCGTGACCGCGGCGGCTTCCAGATCGCCTGCGAAGCCGAAACCGGGTTGGGACAGCAGTTCGCCAAAGATGCGCGCCAGAAAGCCATCCAAAGGCAGCGGCTCGGAGGTCCGGTAGGCATCCAGCCAGGCGCGCAGCGCTTCCAACTTTTCGCCGATGCGGTGGGTGATCCGCTCCTGCATGGCCGGCACCAACCGGTCGAAGGAAGCCAGCCCTTCCCTGGGTTTCTTGGGTGAAAATAACGTCTGGGCGCACAGATCGGCGCGGATCAAATCCATGCCGCCGAAGGATTGCATCAACATCACGCGAATTTCCTGGCGCGTGATGGGCAGCTCCCAATCCGGATGGGCCAGTTTGGCCAGGGTGAGCAAACAGCGCGTGGCCGGTTCATCGCGTAACGTGCGCGACGGGCGGTGCGAGCGCGCCGGAATGCCACGGCTTTCCAGCTCGGCCATCAAGGAAAAGCGCAGTGAATCCGAGACGAACGGCGCCAGGATGGCGATTTCACCGGGGGCGACGCCTTCCTCGTGCACCAGTGACTCGATTCTCGCGCCGATCCACCCGATCATCGCCGGGTAGAAGCGCTCGAAGTGGATCTGATGAACCTGGTCGACGGCCGGGCTGGGGGTATAAACGCGGCGCAGGAGGGCGTCGCTGAGGCAGGCGGAAAGTTGATCGATCCTGGGGTTGGTGACGTAAGTGCCCTCGAACTGCACTTTTTGTTTACAAATTTCCGCCAACGTGGTGCCGGTTTCGGTGTCCGCGCCCAGGAAAGCGCGGTATCCGCCGTCGCTGTCATTGATGACCAGCGCCGAGGTAAAAGAGGGCAGCCATTCCTGCAGGATATCGTGCGCGGCGGGCACGTCTTCTTCGATGTTATCGTAGATCAGATGGGTGAACGTCTGGGTGAGATAATTTCGAACCAGGAAGGAAGTCCAGAGCCGGTGATAGAAGATTTCCAACTGCAGGGAGAAATCCAACAGGTTGTTCTCAAGACAGTACTGGCGGAAACGATTGGCGCATTCCTGGGCCTGGTCGTAAACCAGCAACTGGGCGGGTTTGCCCACCCAGGCGGCTTTCAAGCGCGTGGCCAGCTCGGTGTGCTCGAACCCGATGAATGCGGCTTTGTTCAGGTTATCCAGAATCTGGCTGAAGAGGCGGTTGCGGTCGATGGTGACGCCGTCGAAGTAGCCCTCCTCCAGCAACGGATCGACCACCTGGGCCATGTAGAACTGGGCCGTCTCGGCGGTGAGAAAGACGGGCGATTTTTCCGGGTGGGCAAAACCCGCATCGCGCGCGACGACCGGCCAGAACAGGCTGACCAGGCGTTGGGCAAGGCCGTTGAGGGTGAGGATGACCGGCAGGCTGCCAGGCGGAAGATCGGGGCGCTGCACAGCCTGAACATAAGGCTGTGCCAGCGTACGCTGCGGTGTGAGGATCAAAATCTGATCGCCCGGAATGCCGGAGTGCAGCAGATGATCCAACCAGGCCACAGCCGCGGTGGTTTTTCCACTGCCGGCCGGGCCTTCGAGATACACGCTGCCAACGGGTTCGCGTTCGATGATCGCCTGTTGGGCTGCTGAGAGGGATAGAGTTCCCAAGCACAGGCTCCTGGAAAAAAGATATCCCTATTGTAGCCCAAGTTTTCAACGCAGGACGCTGGGAAGGAACACTTTAAAGGGCAGATCATCCACCACGGTCAAATCGACCGGGACCGTATAGAGTGTACCCGAGATAGAGGCAGGCGAGGTGATGGTGAAGGTCAGGCTGCCCTGGTAAGTCCCCACCGCCAACCCGCCTAAATTTTCAGGAGCGACCTCGATGATCGTGTTGGGCGTTTTGCCGCTGGTGGCGGACAGACGGATCCAGCCACCGGATGCGGATAACGTCCAACTCAACACGTCCGCGGTACCGGTGTTGAGGGGCTGCAGCGAGCTGTACACCGGGGTGATCGAATGATCGGCTTTGATGTATAAGAAATGAATGCTCTCGGGCAGGTTGCCGAGCGTCGCTTCACCGGCCAGATAAATTCTGTCGCTGGCCGAAGTGACCTCTCCGCTGCTTTTGCGCATTTCGACGCTTACGATGTGGGTGAGATTGCCCGAGCCGTTCAGAGTCCAATTCACCTGTTCCTGAAATGGCAACCAGTTCGACCACTGCGAGGCGTCATCCCGGATGCGGTATTCGTTGAAAACGCCTTTCCCGTAGAGATAAACCGAAACAGAGCGGCTATTCGTGGCCGCGCTTTCCCGGTTGATGACCACCGGATAGCCGTTCGAGCGGGTGCCGAAATCCTGTACCCAGAAATCGCCCAGTCCGGTCCCGCCGTGATAATAGCCAACACCCAGCTCGCGAAAATTGGGGTTGAGGATGTTGGCCCGGTGGCCTTCCGAGGCCATCCAGGCATTCATGGCCTGTTCAGGCGTATCCTGCCCACCTGCGATGTTCTCACCGGCGGCCGAGTCATAGGCGTAATATTTGCTCACGCGCGTCCAGACGCCGCACACCAGGCTGAGGGTTCCGTTGATTCGATCGTAGGTGTCGTGGTTGAAGTAATCGTCCGCCATCATGTCGTTGGCCTGATAGCGGGAGGCATTGGACAGGGCCTCGTTGCTTTTTAGCGGGGCGACACCTGCTTTGGCGCGTTCGGCATTAACACGTTCGATGATTTCCTGCTCGAAAGCGGCGTTTTGGACGGAGATGGTCGTGAACGTGCAGCCCGTGCTGTCCGGTTCGGCAAATCCGGCGTTCGAATCTGCCGGCTGCCAGGCCGTCGAATCCGTGGATTCGGTTGGAATCGTTTGAGGAAGATTTGCAGCCGAGAGAAGTTGCAAACAAAAGAAAGCAATTACAAATAAGGAATATTTCTTCGCCATTTAACCTGTGGTGGAGTTAATCGATAACCGTTGTAGACCGGGGTTTTCCTAGTCTACCATAGCCCCAGTGCGGATTACCTGGCAAAACTGTTAAATTTAGGATATTGTTAGGTTTAATACTCTAAACCAGCCATGCAATGGAATACGGCCCGCGTCAGCAGCGTATCCGCAGCGGCGCGGTGCGCGTTGGGGAGGGGAATATTGAAGAATTTTCCAGCCTCTTCCAGTTTGAAGATCTTCTTCCCGCGCCGGTACGGATCCCATTCACCGCGAAAATCGGAATAAACCTTCATCACATCCACGGCGTTGAACGTCTCGCGCCAGGGCAGGCGGTAGATGGTCATCGATTGCTGCATCAGCCGCAGATCGTAATCGGCATTGTAGAGACCCAACGGGTGGCTGTTCAGCAGGCCGCGCAGCGATTGCCATAGAACCGGCCAGGAGGGCGCCCCCTGGACCATCTCATTGGTAATGCCGTTGATCGCCGTCGCATCTGCGGGGATGGGGCGGCTGGGTTTCACGAAGGACTGCTGGAGAATCTGGCCATGGGTATCGACGATGGCGATTTCGACGATCTCGGCTTCTCGATCCAGGCCGGTGGTCTCCGTGTCCAGATAGAGCGGTCCTTCGTTTATCTTTTGGCGGATAAAGCGCGCAATCTGCTGGCGGATCGGAGAATCAGGTATCGAGGTCATTTGAGTTCCCAATAATCGAATTCACTCAGGCTGACGCTAAAATTCGCGGTCTTCAGGCCGGCGATGAAGGCGCCGAAATTGCCCTGACCGGAAAGCTGGTCATCGGTTGTTTCGGTCAGTAAGGCGCCGTTCACGTACAGGCGGATCTTATTGCCCTCCAACCACACGCCCAACCGGTTGGTCTGGTTGGAGCCGGAGTGGATGGCAGGGGCTTCCTTCAAATTCACCAGGCTGGAGAACTGGCTGCCGTCGAAATGCGACAGACTGTAGCGTCCATCGCAGGTAATGGCGAAGAAGTCGCCGCCGGTATCTTCATTCGAGCGGAACAGCAGGCCGTATTGGTCCCCGCCGCTGCATGAGCCGGTCGAAAAACTGCCCTCGATGTAGGTGTTTCCCGATTTGGCGAATGTTGTCCGCCAGCCCATCCAGCCTTCCGCGGAATAGCTGGTCAAAACCAGATGGTTATTCTGGATCTCGATGCGGGTGTGACCGTCATCGTAGGGTTCATCCAGACCCCACAGGCCGGCTTTTTTAAAGGTATCCCGGTAGGTTGGTTCGCCCAACTGGCTGCGCGGATCGTCCGTGGAAACGGTGGGCGTGGTGGAAGGCGTTGGGGTGGACGAGGTTGCCTGGGTTGTGGGTGTTGCCGGCTGCGGGGTGAGACTGGCCTGCAGATCCGTGGTCGGCATGGCCGCCAGGATGGTGGCCACCTGGGTGGCGACGATATCCGGGGTGGGGCTGCTCTGAGAACGGCGGGGTAAATTACAACCGCTGGCGATTAGAACCAGCAGGATCAGGATCGATGTAAAGAAAATTTTGCGAGTCACAAGCTTCAAGCCTCCGAATGGCAGTAATTATAGTCAAATTGCGCAGGAATGCAAAAAGCCGTTCATCCGGAAGCGCAACCTTAACTTTACCTTTAGAAGAAAAGGCCGTTGTATAATTCAACCAGCCTGTTATGAAAACAATCGTAATCCAACTCGACCTCCATGATGATTTGATCTCCGTCCGCGATAAGATGGTCTGGAGCAAGGCGCAACGCATTTTGCTGGTCTGGCCGGATGAGCGCCGCCCGCATCTGGACCGTAAATATGACCTGGTATCGCTGCAACGGCAGGCCATCAGCCTGGGAGCGCAGCTGGGATTGGTGACGCGTGACCAGGAAGTGATCGCCAACGCCAGGGAACTGGGTGTGGTCATTTTCCGATCGGAAAAACAAGCCCAGCGTTCGCGCTGGCAGCGCACGCGCACTCAAAAGCGGTTCCACCGGCGGGAACTGGACCCGGAGCGGGTGAAGACGTTGAAGGAAGCCTCCGGCAATGTAAATCCCCGCGCCTTTCGCCTGGGCTGGTCACGCCTGGCGGTTTTCAGCGCCGGCGTGATTGCCGTGCTGGCCATGAGCGTTTTTTTACTGCCCGGAGCAACCGTGAGGATCGAACCGGTCCAGCAGGATCAAAGCCTTTCCATGATCGTAAAAGCAGATCCCGGCCTGACCAGCCCAAGCCTGAGCGGGGTCGTCCCGGCTGAGAAGGTCAGTACGGTGGTCGAAGTGCAGGGCCAGATCCCGTGCAGCGGAAAAACCAGCATCCCGGATCGGAAAGCCTGGGGCTCGATCACTCTGACCAATTTAACAGACCGCAGTCTGGATCTGCCAGCGGGTAGCGTCGTCTCGACCCTGAACCCGGATGAGCAACGCTTCGAAACCTCACGAAGTGTTCAATTGTCTGCCGGCGCCGGTCAAACGGTGGATGTCGAAGTCCAGGCCCTGGCCGGCGGAAGCGCCGGGAATGTGGCCGCTGAGACCGTAAAAGCGATGGAGGGCTCCTTCGGACCGGACCTGGTTGTGACCAATCCGGAGGCTTTTAGCGGCGGCAGTGATCTGAATGTTCCCTCCGTTGCGCAATCTGATTACGATCGCCTGCGCAGGCAGTTGATGGCCGAATTGAAGGCCAACGCGCAGACGGATCTCGAATTTTCTCTGGGCGGCGGGAAGAATTTACTGACGGACACTCTTTCCATGGGAAACCATATCGAGGAAACCGTTTCGCCTGAGGTGGGCAGCCCGGGCGATACGCTCACCCTGAACCTGCGGGCGGAATTCGACGCGTTGGCCGTGGACAGCCAGGATGTGCAGCGCGTCGTCGTGGCCGCCCTGGATGCCAGCCTGCCGGCCGGCCAGCTTGCCATGCCATCCTCCCTGAGCATTACCCCAGAATCCAGGATGACTCAGTCGGTTGAGGGGCGCATCGAGTGGACGGTGAACGCTCATCGAAAGACCATCTCAGATCTGCCGCGTGAGATCCTTTTGAAAGCCGTCCTCGGCAGACGTCCCGATGCGGCGGTCCGGAATCTGGGTGAGATTCTAAAACTGGAAAATCCACCCCAAATCGAATTGACGCCATCCTGGTGGTTCTGGATGCCGTCGCTGGGTTTTCGTATTCAATTCGAGGTGCAATGATCGAGGAAGTTGGCCGCGTTTTGGCAGTCGACCCGGGTGAAAAGCGATTGGGCATTGCCGTCAGCGACCCGACGGCTACCATTGCCAATCCGGTGACGGTACTGGAGCATGTCTCGCGAGTCGTCAATGCGGCCAGCATCGCCCAACTGGCGCGCGAATACGGCGCGGTCTTGATCGTGATCGGACAGGCCCTGGATTGGGACGGCGAAGCGACCCCCTCATCGCGAAGGGCGGTTCGCCTGGCCGAAGCGCTGCGCGAACAAACCGATATCCCCATCCTATTGTGGGACGAATCGGGCAGCACCCGCGAGGCGCGTTCGGCGCGTTTTGCTATGGGCGTGAACCGGCGAAAACGCCAGGGTCACCTGGATGAGATCGCTGCCACCGTGATCCTGCAATCTTATCTGGACGCGCGATCCCAATCCGGAGATTCGTCGATAGAACAAGGAAGGTGAATTTTGTCGCAACGTCGATCCAATTGTCGGAGCGTTCTTTTGGTTATGATTTTAATGGTGGCCTGCGTGGGAATTCTGGGGGCATTCCTGGCGTTCGATACCATCCCGGCGCAGGCTCGCAAAGTCTATGGACAGCCATCCGCGGGGCTGGGTTTGTTCGATCGAGCCTGGTACGGGGCGCAGTTATTATTGAATCAATCCAAACTACTGGTGCCGGTTGGCGAGGGCGCCCAACAACCGTTTATCATCCAATCCGGTGAGTCGGTCAACTCGGTGGCCTACCGCCTGGAAGAAAACGGCCTGGTGCGCGATGCAGGCGCTTTTCGCCTGTATATGATCTATGCAGGCATGGACCAGACCATGCGTGCGGGAATTTACACCCTTAATCCGGGCATGATACCCATGGATATCGCTGGCATCATCCAGAATCCCACTTCGCAGGAAGTCACATTTGTGATCCTGCCCGGCTGGCGGGTGGAAGAGATCGCGAATCTATTGCCGACCTCCGGCCTGTCGGTGACGCCGGATGAATTTCTGGCCCTGATAAGAAACCCGGCCGGTTTGTCGCTTCCGGAAGGCCTCGAACCCGGCGCCAATCTGGAGGGCTTTCTGGCGCCCGGCGAGTACCAATTGCGCCGGGATATCAGCGTGGAAAATCTGGTGCAAACTTTTCTGGATCGATTTTCAAGCGAATTGACACCCGATATGCTGGCCGGTTTCGAGCGCCAGGGTTTGAACCTGCCGGAAGCCGTAACCCTGGCATCGATCGTCGAAAAAGAAGGCGTGGTGGATGACGAGCGGCCGATGATTGCTTCGGTGTTCTATAACCGCATGCAGGCCGGCATGAATCTGGACAGCGATCCGACCGTCCAATATGCCCTGGGGTACAATGCGGCGCAGCAGACCTGGTGGACCAACCCGCTGAGTCTGGACGATCTGAAAACCGATTCGCCCTTCAACACTTACGTCTATAACGGGCTTCCGCCGCATCCAATTTGCAATCCGGGATTGACGGCGCTCCAGGCTGTTGCTTATCCGGCCCAAAGTCCGTATTATTATTTTCGGGCGCGTTGTGATGGCACGGGTACGCATGCTTTTGCGAAGACCTATGAAGAGCACGTTCAAAATGCCTGTCCATAAATAACCGGTCGATCTTTCGAAGATCACCAGAGGAGCTTGGAATGGACATTCTCGGTATCGATATTGGCGGCTCGGGAATCAAAGGCGCGATCGTCGACGTCAGCAGTGGAGAAATCAAGACCGAACGCTATCGTTTGCCCACGCCGGAAGGGGCGTTCCCGGAGGACGTGGCTGAAACGATTGCCCAGGTTGTCAAGAATTTCTCCTACCAGGGACCGGTCGGGATGGGTTTTCCGGCTGTGATCATCCATGGGGTCTGTCTATCGGCGGCCAACATCGATCCGAGTTGGATCGAAACCAATGTCAACGGATTGATTGGTAATAAGATCGGCATGCCCGCGTATACGGTCAATGACGCGGATGCGGCCGGCGTGGCCGAGATGCGGTTTGGCGCCGGACGGGGGTTCGACCGCGGCGTGGTGATCATGCTGACCCTGGGAACTGGGATTGGCTCGGCGGTCTTTACGAATGGAATCCTGGTTCCCAACACGGAGCTTGGGCACATCGAAATTCGCGGCAAGGATGCTGAAAGGCGCGCCTCGGATGCGGCCCGCAAACGGAAGAATTTATCCTGGGAAGAATGGGCCGAACGGTTCCAGGAATATCTTGAATATATCGAGAAACTTTTCTCACCGGATATGATCATTCTGGGCGGCGGCGCCAGCAAAGAATCGGAGCGCTTTCTCAACCACCTGGATACCCGCGCCAAATTAATTCCGGCCCAGTTGTTGAACCAGGCCGGGATCATTGGCGCAGCCATCTATGCCAGCGAGCAGAACTAACCGCCGCCGGCTCCACCGACCATTCCGCCTTCGGTAAATTTGCGCAGATCGGCAAAGATTTCCTGGACTTCAGTTTCATTCAAAAGCTCGCCGGAGGTTCGTTTGAGCAGCCCCTGGCGGGCTTTTTCGACGGCGACTTCCTGAATGGTGAGGTCGCGCGCCAGGGCTTCCTTGACCAGGGCCGCGCCGGCCGCATAGCCGATGATTGGATTCATGGCCGTCACCAGAATGGTGTTCTTTGCCAGCCAGCCCTCGGCTTTTTCGCGGTTGGCTTTGACTCCGACCACGCACTTCTCCGTAAAGGCGTTCACCGCCCCAATGGTAACCTGCATGGCTTCGAACAGGTTGTGCGCAATGATCGGCATCATCACGTTCAATTCGAGTTGTCCGGCCTGCGCCGCCAGGTTGATGGTCGCGTCGCAGCCGATGATGTGGAACATGGCCATGTCCAGCATTTCAGCCAGCACGGGATTGACCTTGCCGGGCATGATGCTGGAGCCGGGTTGGACGGCAGGCAGGCGGATTTCGTCCAGACCGGTGGCCGGGCCGGAGGACAGCAGGCGAAAATCGTTGGCAATCCGGATCAAGGTCGATGCCAGCGTGCGCAGCGCAGCCGAAAAGTCGACCACGTCCGCCATCGATTGCATCGATTCGAAGAGATTATCCGAAGGACGGAGCTTCAAGCCGGTCAATTCGGATAGCCGCGCCACCATTCGCGCCGGATACCCGGGCGGGGCGTTCAGGCCGCTACCCGTGGCCGTGCCGCCAATTCCCAGACGGCGCAAACCATCCGCGGCGCGTAAAATGCGCTCGCGATCGCGCTCGACGGCGCGGGCGTACGCCCCAAACTCCTGACCCAGGCGCACCGGAACGGCATCCTGAAGGTGCGTGCGACCGGATTTAACGATATCGTCGAACTCGACCGATTTAGCGTGCAGCGCTTGCGCCAGGCGTTCGAGCGCGTGATCGAGTTCCTCCAGACGCCACAGACAGCCCAGCCGGATGGCGGTTGGAATGGTGTCGTTGGTGGATTGAGACATGTTGACATGGTCGTTGGGGTGGACGCGATATTCACCCGGCTGGCCGCCCAATAACATGGTTGCGCGGTTGGCGATGACCTCGTTGGCATTCATGTTGTGGCTCGTTCCGGCGCCGGCCTGGAACGGATCGACCACGAAATGCGCATCCCACTGGCCGGCCATTACCTCGGCTGCCGCGGTTGAAATCGCACCCGCGCGGCTGGCATCCAATAATCCCAATTCCTGGTGCACATCCGCGGCGGCGCGTTTGATGACGGCCATCGACCAGATGAAGGCTCGCCAGGGTTTCAAACCCGAAATCGGGAAGTTCAACACCGCGCGCTGAGTCTGCGCGCCGTATAACGCGTCCACTGGAACCCGAACCTCTCCCAGCGAATCTTTTTCGATGCGGAATTTTTGAACTGAATCGTTCAATGGTCACCTCCAGAAATAGAAAGAGGAAGTCCTCGAGGACTTCCTCTTTGCAACTCAGAGAGAATTAGCCTGCGGCTTTGTAGCCGGGGCCATTCTTATAGAATGCAGCGTTTACCGGAATATCCGGAGTCAAGTCGACCACTTCACCAGCCGCCAGGATACGCGTCGCTTCGAGATGGACCGCTTCGCCGTCGTGGTTATGACCATCGAAAACCGTGGTGAAGCCGGCAGTCCCAACGGGCTGGGAAAGGTATTCACCGCCCTTAGCTTTGTAGGCTGAGGGAACTTCATCTTCTGGGAAGATCGCCGCCCAGGGGCATTCGGGTACACAGGCGCCGCAATCGATGCAAGTGTCCGGGTCGATATAGTACCACGGGTATTTATCGACCGGATTACCCGGCACAATGCACTCCACAGGGCAAACGGTGGCGCATCCGCCGTCACGTAAACACAGGCTGGTGATAACGTGAGTCATGTTTGGTTCCTCCAATGGGGTGAAGATGAACAGAAATTGGGTTTAGTCTTCGGTATAACGTCGCTCGGCTTCCTCCCAATTGACCAAATTCCACCAATTGGTCAGATATTCCGCGCGGCGGTTTTGATATTTGAGATAATACGCATGTTCCCAAACGTCCACGCCAAGTACGGGCGTCAACCCTTCCGCAAGAGGGGTGTCCTGATTGGGCGTGGAGTGGACAACCAGATCGCCGTTCGCTCGCTTGCTGAGCCAGGCCCAGCCGCTGCCAAATCTTCCCAAGCCGGCCTTCTCGATTTGCTCCTTCAGGGCCGAGTAGCTGCCAAATGAAGCCGCAATCGCCTGCGCCAGTTCTCCGACCGGTTCTCCACCTTTCTTTGGTCCCATCACGCTCCAATAAACGATGTGGTTGTAGTAACCACCGCCGTTATTCCGCACCGCGGTGCGGATTGCTTCTGGAACATCATTCAAATCCTTCAGCAAACGTTCGATGGAGAGTTTGGATAGTTGGGGTTGGCTGCTCAACGCGTTGTTGAGATTGGTCAGATAGGCATGATGGTGCTTGGTATAATGGATCTCGACCGTTTGAGCATCGATCCAGGGTTCAAGCGCATCGAACGCGTACGGCAATTGGGGAAGTTCGAAAGCCATTCAAATACCTCCTAAATGCTCACTATGAATACTGTTAATGTGCAATCTTACCTTTGGCTGTCTAAATTCTAGCCATTCGAATATTGTTTGTCAAGCAAGAAGTAAAGGCGATCATTTGAAATTCACGGATATCTCTCATTCCACGCCGGCTTACCTCGTTCTCGGGGTGGGAATTCTGGCGGTATCCTCGGCGTCCATATTGATTCGCATTTCCCAACAGGAAGCGACGTCGCTCGTCATTGCTGCCTATCGCCTGACGATTGCCAGCCTGGTGTTGCTGCCCATTACCGTGTCGCGTAATGGAATCGAATTGCGGTCATTGAAAGGTAAACAACTGGCGAGATTGATCGCGGCAGGTGGTTTTCTGGCGCTGCATTTTGCCACCTGGATCACTTCATTGGAATGGACGACAGTCGCCAGTTCGGTGGTGCTGGTTTCGACGACGCCATTGTGGGTGGCGCTCGCTTCGCCGATTTTCTTGAAGGAAAAGATTTCCCGCGGGGTCTGGTTGGGATTGGGACTGTCGTTGTTGGGCAGCCTGGTGGTGGGGCTCAGCTCGAATTGTTCGATCGAAGCCGGACGGCTCACCTGTGATTTGGGGGTCCATTTCTGGAGCGGCAGGAGCCTGCTTGGCAATACCCTGGCCTTGATCGGCGGTATGTGCGCCGCCGGTTATCTGGTGATCGGCCGACAGGCGCGGCCATCACTTTCGCTGCCCGTCTACATTTTCTGCGTCTACGGCGCCGCCGCTCTGGGCCTGCTGGCCATCGCCCTGGTTTCCGGCGCCAATTTCATCGGGTTCAACTCCGGAAATGGGTTTCAATTTTTTTCTCTTCCGGTGTGGTTATGCCTGATCGGACTGGCGCTGGGGCCGCAATTACTGGGGCATTCGGCTTACAACTGGGCTTTGCGTTATCTTCCGGCGGCTTCCGTTTCGGTAGCGCTGCTGGGCGAACCCATCGGGACGACCATTCTGGCCTTTTTCCTTTTGCGGGAAACACCTTCGTGGATCGAATTGGCCGGCGGCGCCTTGATCCTGGCCGGCATTTTCATTACCTCGCGCGCGTCCCCGGAATAAGCGGGAATACAAACAGAGGTCGCCCCGCTCTCTTTCGGAGACAGCGGTCGACCTCTGTTATCACGTTCGATAAGGGCAGACTGCCCGTCCCCGCCTGCCCTGAAAAGGGCTAGGGGAGCGCGCCTGCCGCAGTCGCCTGAATCAGCCTAATAAGTTGGTTTCTTGGGCGGAACGACCGGTTCAGGACCGACGGAGCGCCGGTAAAGTGTATTCTGTGCCTTGATGCGCGCCTGCAGCGGGGCGCTGAGGGCATCGGCCGGCATGCGCCAGCTCCAGTTGCCGCCAAGCCGGCCGGGCAGGTTCATGCGCGCCGCGGTGTCAAGATTGAGAAAATCCTGCATGGGTGCGAGGGTGAAGGAGGCCACCGAACTCCAGACGGCGCGAATCATATCCCAGGCGATATCGTCTCCGGAACGGGCCAGATAGCGCCTGCAAAAATCGCGTTCCACCTCGGGGGCGCTGTGGTACCAGCCGCGGGTGGTATCGTTATCATGCGTGCCCGTATAGGCGACGCAATTCACCGGGTAATTGTGCGGAAGGAAGGGTTCGGTGGCATCGCTGCTGAAGGCAAATTGCAAAATCTTCATCCCCGGCAGGTGAAAATGATCGCGCAGCTCCACCACATCCGTGGTAATTTCACCCAGATCTTCGGCGATGATGGGCAAATCACCCAGAGCCTGCTGGATTTTATCGAAAATATCCTGACCCGGTCCGCGCCGCCAGACGCCGATTTCGGCGGTGGGCATGCCAAATGGAATTTCGTAGTAACCGGCAAAGCCGCGGAAATGATCCAGTCGGATGATATCGAATAATTTTAGGGTGGCTTTGATGCGCTTGATCCACCAGGCGTATCCGCTGGCGCGGTGCACATCCCAATGATAAAGCGGGTTGCCCCACAACTGGCCGGTCGGCGAAAAATAATCAGGTGGAACACCTGCGACCACGGTAGGTTGGCCGTTTTCATCCAGATAGAATAATTCTTTATTCCCCCAGGCATCCGCGCTGTCGAAAGCGACGAAAATGGGAATATCGCCGATGATTTGAATGCCCTGTTGGTGGGCGTAATCGCGCAGGGACTGCCACTGGCGGAAGAAGAAGAACTGGCGCAAAATGTGGCGCTGAAGATTTTCCTGGTTTTTGCGGATAAATTCCTCGATGGACCTGGAATCTCGCTGCCGCAGGGGTTCGGGCCACTGGCTCCAGGCAACACCGCCCTGGGACTCCTTGATGGCCATAAACAGTGCAAAATCATTCAACCAGTCCGATTGGTCCTGTTGAAAGACATCGAATTCACGCTTCAATTCGGCGCTTGCCGTGCGCTTGAAACGTTCTGCCGCGCGATCCAGCAGGGTCAATTTCCATTGGATCACCTGCCCATAATCGACTTCCGTGGGGGAAAAAACGGGCCGGTCGCTGAAATCTTCGCGTTTCAATAAGCCGTCTTGCATCAATAAAGCCGGGCTGACCAGATAGGGGTTGCCGGCAAAGGCAGAAAAACATTGATAGGGCGAATCGCCATACCCGGTTGGGCCCAATGGAAGGACCTGCCACAGGCCGCACTCGGCGCCGGCCAAAAAATCAACCCAACGGTAAGCTTCCGGACCCAGATCGCCGATGCCATCCGGGCCTGGAAAGCTGGTGGGATGAAGGATGATCCCTGAAGAACGCTTAAACTTCATTGGGTAATCTCCTGGTTTGAACATAAACGCCTGATTCTACCACCGGTCCGGAAAAATCTTCCGGAATTACATCCGGCCCCACCATCGCTCCGGGACCGATTGTCATGCCGGCCGGAATGACGGCGTTCTTACCGACCATGGCAATCATTGGTTCGCCTTCGGTGATGCCGCCGATGACGGTATTGCCCCCGATCTTGACGCGTTTGTCAATGACGCAGCGTTGAATGGTCGATCCCGGGGCAATTTGTGCATCGGTTAACAGAATGGATTCTTCGACGACGGCGTTGGCTCCCACCCGCACCCCGGCGCTCAGGATCGATCGAACGACCCGGGCGCCGGATTCGATGATACAACCATTGCTGACCAGCGAATCCTCGACGACGGCGTCCTTCAGAATGCGCATAGGGGGCCGTTCTTCCGAACGGGTGTGAATGATCCAGTGTGGGTTGTAAAGGTCGAACGCCGGGGATAAGCTCACCAGATCCATGTGCGCCTTCCAGTAGGAGGCCACGGTACCGACGTCGACCCAGTAGCCGGTAAATGGGAAGGCGAAAACACGCAGGCCCTTGCGAATTAAATCCGGCAGGATGTCCTTGCCAAAGTCGTGGGAGGAGTCTTGTTTGAGGTGATCATCCCATAGGGCTTTATCCAGCAGATCGCGGTTGAACAGGTAGACGCCCATGTTCGCCATGTTCGAGGGCGGATCGACGGGTTTTTCGACAAACGAGGTGACCCGCTGGTTCGGCCCGATGCCGACGATTCCGAATCGGGAGGCTTCCTCGACCGGGACCGAAATGGTGGCCAGGGTGAGATCCGCCTGATGCTCCTGGTGAAACTGGATCATCTCGCGGTAATCCATCGAATAAATATGGTCGCCAGAAAGGATGAGGATGAAATCGGGGTCGCCGTGCTTGATGAAGGTAAAATTCTGCTGGATGGCATCGGCGGTGCCCACAAACCAGGACGAATTGCGCGCCCGGTAGGGGGTAAGGATGCTGATGCCGCCGGTGATTTCACGGTTCAAATCCCATGGGCCACCCGAGCCGATGTGCTCGATAAGTGAATGCGGCCGGTACTGGGCTACCAGCATGACATCCGATATACCCGAATTGACGCAGTTGGATAATGCAAAATCGATAATCCGGTATTTTCCAGCAAAAGGGACGGCAGGTTTGGTGCGTTTGGCGGTCAACACGCCCAGTCGGGTTCCTTCGCCGCCAGCCAGGATGATCACTCGAGTTTTCATCGTTGATTCTCCCATAAATTTATATACAAATTGGCGTATTCCAAAGCGGATTTTTTCCAGGAAAAATCTTGTTGCATGCCGTTGATCTGGTACTGCCGCCAGAGGGCCCGGTCAGAATATTGGCTGAGCGCGCGCTGCAGAGCCGCGTTCATGGCATCCGTCTTGATTTCTTCGAACAGAAAACCATTTTTAGGATGTTCGTCGGAGTTTTCAAAAATTGTATCCCGCAGGCCACCGGTTGCCCGCGCCAGGGGAACGCAGCCGTAACGCATGCCGATCATCTGCGCCAGGCCACAGGGTTCATACCGGGATGGCATGAGCAGGAGGTCGCCGCCGGCATACAAACGGCGTGAAAGGCGCGTATCGAAGCGAATGACTGCGCGGACGCGGTCAGGGAATTGCAGCTGCAGGCTGCGGCAGGCGGATTCCAGAATGGGATCGCCTGTGCCCAGCAAAATAGCCTGCCAGGGTACGTGGGTCATCTGTGTCAAACTGTCCACCGCCAGATCGACACCTTTTTGCGGGTCCATGCGGCTGATCAATATGAGCAGGGGAATTTTCGGGTCGTACGAAAGATCGAACTCGTCCAGAATGGATTTCTTGTTGTTCTCACGCGATTCCAGATTGGCCGCAGTGAAGTTGGAAGCGATCAACGAGTCCTGCTCAGGGTCCCAGCTTTCCTGATCCAACCCGTTGAGGATGCCCGAAACGATCGAGGAGCGTGAAATCAGGAAATCCTGCAGGCCACATCCAAATTCGGGCGTCAGGATTTCTCTGGCGTAGGTGGGCGAGACGGCAACGATGCGGTCAGCCGCCAGCATGCCCAGCGGCAGCGGAAACTGGCGCGCCCAGATCGGCAGGCGCAAATCGCGCACCGGCTGAATGTCAAACTCCGCCAGGGCGCGTTCGGCGCCGGCGCCCATAAAGGGTAGATTATGGATGGTCAAAACAGAGCGGGTCTGCGCGAAGAATGGGTCCCTGGAAAGCCGGTTCCGGGCCAGGTAGAATACTGAAAGGGCGGTATGCCAGTCGTTGGCATGCAGGATATCCGGCCGCCAGTTCAACTGGCGAGCCATTTCGACGGCAGCCTGCGAGAAGTAGGTGTACTTCACCCCATCGATATAATTGTCGCCCGAATACACCGGGGTTTCCGTGCCAATCGGCGCTCCCTCGATCATATAGACCGGCACATTCGATATATAAGTCACATATGCGCGGGTCGGTATCGGACCGCTGGGATGCTGGACGATGAAGGATGCCACGGGTTGGGGATCGAGGAGTTTGCGGGCCACCTCTCCATGATAGGGAATCACCAGCCGGACATCCAGGCTGTGCCCTCCCAGCAGATCGCCAGGGAGGCTGCGAAGTGCATAAGGCAGCGAGCCGGCCACGTCTCCGAGCCCACCGACTTTGATCAACGGCGCAGCCTCAGCCGCGAGAAAAAGGACTCGCAAAGGAGAAGGTGGAGCAGGAGGAATCGACACGCTGCCTCTTTTCTGATCGGGTAAGTTATTTGTTTCCCTGGCGGGCCATATCCACGTAATCTTCCGAAAGGGCATCACTCAAGGAAGCCCCCAACAACACGATCAATTCGGCGACCAGTTTTGATTTCAAATCCGCATCCGCGCGACTCCAGGTGCGGCTCTTGATTTCGAGGAACGCGCCCAGGCCGGTTGGTTTTTCGATTTGATCGACATTGATAAAGAATTCCGTCTCCTTGTAGCTCACCAGGAAGCGGCGGCGCTCTTTTTCGACTTCCAGTTCATAGATTGGCTTGAAGTATTCGCGGTAGAACCGCAGACTTTGGGTAGCCGGTGCGAGGAAACGACTGCGCGAGAGCAGGACTTTTTTGGGATATGAACGTTCGATCGCCACACCGATCAGGGTCAGGCGCGAGCGAACGCCCGTGATCTCACCCTGGTCCCCGACGAACGTATCTTCACGGTAGCGCAGCATGCCCTGTTCGGGATCCGAGAAGCAGAAGTAGGTATCGTACTGGCGATAATGGCGCCGGCGGACAATCTCGACCGGAGCCGCTTCCACAGCCTGAACGAATTTATCCGGGTTGTCGATGCGGACTTTGACCTGGACTTCGAAGCTTTCTTCCTCGGTGGCTCCGCCGATGGCAATCAGCTTGGATAGGACGGATTGTTCGCGCTGGATGAGGAAGGCATCGATGCGCTGGGCGTAATCCCGGCTGGCAAACAGGAGCGCTTTTTCATCCAGGGTGAGCAGCTCGCGATTGCGCATGACCCAACGGCCGTTGATCATCACGTCCGACACGTCTGTGGATTTGGAGGCGTAGACCACCTGGGCATAGGTGCCCTGCGGGTGGCGGCGGAAGCGCGGCGAATTGTGCAGCAGGTCGATCTCAACGAGAATCAAGTCGGCGCGTTTTCCGGGCTGGAGAGAGCCGGTAATATTGCCGATATGCATGGCCTGCGCGCCCATGCGCGTGGCCATTAAGAGCGCTGTCGAAGCCGGAAGGGCCGTCGGATCTCCGCTGGAGCCCTTGGCCAGGAAAGCGGCCAGACGAACTTCTTCGAACATATCCAGATCGTTATTCGAGGCAGGGCCATCCGTCCCGATGCCGACGTTCAATCCCTGATCCAGCATCTTCTTCACCGGCGCAATGCCCGAGGCCAATTTAAGGTTGGAAGATGGGTTATGCGCGACACCGGCCCCAACATGTTTCAAAGTGCGCATTTCGCCTTCGTCGATGTGAACGCAGTGGGCTGCCAGCACCTTGGCTTCGAACAGGTCCATCTTCTTGATATAGGGGACGACCGGCATACCCTGCTCGCGACGCACGTTCTCGACCTCGAGAGCCGTTTCGGAAATATGCGTGTGCAAGGGGATATCGTATTCGACCGCCAGCTCGGCGGAAGCGCGCAGGATCTCAGGGGTGCAGGTATAAACCGCGTGCGGCGCAATCGAAGGCACGATCAGCGGATGGCCCTTCCAACGCTGGATGAAATCGCGGCAGTAGGCCAGCGATTCCTCATAGGATTGGGCGTCCGGGGTGGGAAATTTCATGATGGACTGCGAGCAAACCGCGCGCATCCCGGCTTCGGCGGTTGCGTCCGCAATATCATCTTCGAAATAGTACATATCCGCAAAGCTGGTCACACCGCTGCGGATCATCTCGGCGCAGGCCAGTTTGGTGCCCAGGCGGACGAAATCCGGTGAGACATATTCGCGTTCGACCGGCATCATGTAGCCCTGCAGCCAGACATCCAATCGCAAATCGTCCGCCAGACCGCGCAGCAAGGTCATGGGAACGTGGGTGTGCGCATTAACCAGGCCCGGCATCAGTAATTTACCGCCGCAATCGATTTTTACCGCGGATGAATAATTTGCCAGAAGGTCTGTTTCGGGTCCAACTGCCACAATGCTATCGCCGCGCACCGCAACGGCGCCAGGTTCATATTGGTGCATCTGCTCGTCCATGGTCAGGACGATCGCGTTTGTCAATAGTAAATCGACGTTTTCCATTCCTTATTCCTTATCGCTGGGATGGGATAAAAGAGAAATACGCACAAAATTGAGTGCGGTATTGGTAGCCCACTCGGGAATATTCCCGTCAGGTCCGCCGTACTGGCGGGTTTCGATGATTGGATCTAAATCCGTTATGAAAGCCATCTCCAATCGGTTGCGTCTGGCCTGTTCGGATTGAGTCAGGGAAACGGCCAGGCCGACGGCTGGAGCATTTCCTTCCAATTTCCGGTGTAGTGCTTTGGATAAGAATTGAATTTGGTTTTCCCCCGATTCGATGCGAAGGATCGCATGCGAATCGATTGCAGCCAATCGATCGAACAACGCGGATTGGCTCCCGTCGCCGGCGATGAGTAATTTCCGGCCTTGCGCGCGCAAAAGGTCGATCACCGTGCCTTCGAGTGTATCATCATCCTGGCCAAAGATGGCGTCGCCAATCCGTTGGCGGATCTGTTCCGCGATGGGCGATATCATCTGGCCTGCCTCGGCCAGGGAAGCTGCTTTGGCGGTAATGCGAATATCGACGATACCGGGATGGGCGGCCAGGCCGACCGTGGGGTTGGGATAAGTCTCGAAATCGCCGACCCACTCGTCCACCTGCGATTCGCCAACGCCGGCGCAGTGAAGCACGAGCGCCTGGATGGTGCCGTAAAGATCGAAGCGTTCCTCCAGTAGGGGAAAGACCGCGTTTTGGAGAAGATATTCCATTTCACGCGGCACGCCGGGCAGACAGAAGACCCATGCGGTTCCGATTTTCCCCCAAAAAGCCGGCGCGGTGCCCACCGGATTTTCGATGCCGTGTGCGCCGAGCGGCAGATAGGCCTGACGTTTGTTGTTCTCCGTCGGGTTTCGGCCCATTCGGGCGTAACGGGTTTCGATCTGCCGCCAGAGTTCGGGCTCGAATTTCGATTCGACCCCCATGGCCAGCGCGATGGCATCCCGGGTGGGATCGTCGACTGTCGGTCCCAATCCGCCGGTGGTGATCAGAATATCGGCGCGCGCGGCCGCCTCCCGGATCAATGCGGAAATCCTTTGAGCGTTGTCCCCGACCAACGTCGCGCGAAAAACATCGATGCCTTTGTCGCGTAAAGCACGGGCGAGGTAATGCGTGTTGGTATCCTGTATCTCGCCCAATAACAGTTCAGTACCAATGGCAATAATTTCTGCTACCGGCATAAGGCCTCCCAGAATTACGTCTATTGTATCAGGGAACCGAAACCCTCATCGCCCGTGGTCGTGGGGAATTTTGAAAATAACCGCAAGAGATGAAAGATCCTCTACTCTTCTTCTCGGAGCCATGAACGGCCGATGAGAAAGCGATTGGAAGGACCCGTTCGCCCGGAACGGATCCGGCCGACCAACCCATTCACTTTGTTTTCGAGTTCGGATTTTGGGTCAAGGGAGTCGAGAAACCAGGCGTCTATCCTGGCATCCGCGATGAGTTTTTGAAGAGAAGCATGATCGCCGAACTGGCAATCCTGAACCCAGACGGCGGCCAGGTTCGAACGGCTCAACAAACGGGCCAACGTCTGTTGGCTGGAGGCCAGGCTAAAACCGGTTTCCTCTTTGACGATTGTCAGGGGAATGTTTTTCTGCCTGGCTATATTCGCGGCCAGCGTTTCCAGATTTTCGACCTCGGGGCCGACAGTCGGGCAATTCACGCCCGGCGGTGAAACCAGAACCCCGATTTCGAGCGGCCTTTCGGGGCCGACCTGAATACAACCAGCCGGATCGGAGCAGCGCACGGAGTCTCGCATTGCAACGGAGGCCAGGGCGAAAATCAGCAGGATAAAGAAGGTGATCGACAGGTTTCGTTTAGCCATGCTTTGGCTCGGAAGAATTGGATGGGTAAAGTGTAGCATGGTTTGCGGCACGTTCGATAATACGTCGTGTAGCCATATCTCGAAAGGATAGGGCTTCCGAAGTGCGTGTATAATGAGAACGCAATGGTTGAGAAAACACACAGGCAACGCGTCGGCAGGTGGGGTGAGGATATCGCCGTCCGCTATCTGGAGGCGCGCCAGTTGAAGCTGGTCGAACGAAACGCGCACACTCCGTATGGCGAGATCGACCTGGTCATGATGGACGGCGAAGATATCGTATTTGTGGAAGTCAAGACGCGAACCACCGCCGCTTTCGGCTTACCGGAAGAAGCCATTACCGTTCGCAAACGCGAGCACATGATTCACTCCGCAGAAGCCTACTTGCAGGAGCGCAATACCCTGCCGGATACCTGGCGGATCGATGTCGTTGCCATTCGTGGAAAGCCATCTCAAGCCGATCCTGAAATCGAATGGTTTCAAAATGCAGTGGTGTAACTTTCCCGATCCGTTGATCGTCATCCTTGGCCCGACCGCGGTCGGGAAAACCGAATTATCGATTCGCCTGGCAGAAGCGCTGAATGGCGAGATCATATCAGCCGATTCGCGCCTGTTTTACCGCGGAATGGATATCGGTACGGCCAAACCGACCCGGGCCGAAATGCTGCGCGTACCTCATCACCTGATCGATGTATGCGATCCGGATGAGACCTGGAGCCTGGCGGTTTTCCAGCGGGCTGCGCAGGAAGCCATCCGGGATATCCATTCGCGCAATAAACTGCCGCTTCTGGTTGGCGGCACGGGGCAGTATGTGCGCGCGGTGATCGAAGGCTGGCAGATTCCCGCTCAGCAGCCTGACCCGCGTCTGCGCCAGGCGCTGGAAAAATGGGCGGTTGAAATAGGTCCGGATGAAATGCATCGCCGCCTGGCGTTGATCGATCCAGTCGCAGCCGGACGCATTTTGCCGGGAAATGTACGCCGCACGATCCGCGCCCTGGAGGTGATCTTCAACACCGGCAGGCGCTTCGACGAGCAGCGCACGAAAGGTGGATCGCCTTTCTCTCTTTTGATGCTGGGGTTGAAAAGGCCGCGGGCTGAGATTTATGCGCGGGTGGATGCGCGCATCGAAGCTATGCTGAAGGATGGCATGTTGGATGAGGTGCGCGGATTGCTGGCGAAAGGTTATTCGGCTGACCTGCCCTCCATGTCCGCCATTGGCTACCGCGAAATGACGGACGTCGTGCAGGGAAAAATGACACTGGATGAGGCGGTTACGGAAATGAAAAGCCTGACCCACCAGTTCGTCCGCCGCCAGGCCAACTGGTTCAAGGAAACCGATCCGGATATTCATTGGTTCAATGCGGCCGAGGACTGCCTGCCGCAAATGATCACATTGATCCAATCGGGGCAGGGGTGGTTGCCCCGGAGCCGGACGGAGGAATGAATAAAAAGAGAGCGATTTCTCGCTCTCTTTTTGGTTGTCTGTCTTAATGAGCTCCGTTGTTCCCGTTTAGCATCGGGATTCCGGTGCGTTTTGGATTGGGGGGCGGAAAGATCTTCTCGAACTCATCCCGCGAGAGAGTCTCCACTTCCAACAAACGGGTTGCGACTTCATTCAGCTCGTTCCGGTATTTCTGCAGGATGGCGCGAGCTTTTTCATAAGCATCGGCGACCAGTTTGTGAACTTCCGCGTCGATCTGTTCCGCCACTGCTTCCGAATAATCCCGCTGTTCCGAGATCTCGCGTCCCAGGAAGATCAGCTCTTCCTTTTGGCCGTAGACCATGGGGCCCATCGAGTCGCTCATACCCAGGCGGGTAACCATCTGGCGGGCCAGTTGTGTGACGCGTTCGATGTCATTGGATGCACCTGAGGTGATGTCGTCGAAGACGGCCTCTTCAGCGGCGCGCCCGCCCATCAAGCCAATCATTTCGGCAATGAGTTTCTTCTTTGGCATCAGCATGCGATCTTCCGTGGGCAGCGCTAGCGTATATCCACCCGCCATACCGCGCGGAATGATCGAAACCTTCTGCACTGGATCGGACTCGGGGATTGCGTTCATCACTACGGCATGACCCGCTTCATGGTAAGCGATGATGCGCTTTTCGTCCGCATTGATGAGGCGACTCTTGCGTTCGGGGCCGGCAATCACGCGTTCGATGGCTTCTTCGAACTCGCTCTGCGTGATGACCTTCTTATTCCGTCGGGCGGCCAGAATGGCGGCTTCATTGACCAGGTTTTCAAGGTCAGCACCGACGAAGCCAGGCGTCGAACGGGCAATGACGTCCAGGTTGACCTCGGGCGCCAGGGGTTTGCCCTTGACATGTACCTTAAGAATGGCTTCACGGCCGCGTACATCCGGGCGATCCAGGGTTACACGGCGGTCGAAACGACCGGGGCGTAACAGGGCCGGATCGAGAATGTCGGGGCGGTTCGTGGCAGCCATAATGATGATGTTGGTATCGGTATCGAAACCGTCCATCTCGACCAGCATCTGGTTGAGGGTCTGCTCGCGTTCGTCGTGGCTTCCGCCCAGGCCGGCACCGCGCTGGCGGCCAACCGCATCGATTTCATCGACGAATACGATGCAGGGCGAATGACGTTTGGCCTGGTCGAACAGATCGCGCACCCGGCTCGCGCCGACGCCGACGAACATTTCAACGAATTCCGAACCCGAGATCGAGAAGAAGGGCACGCCGGCTTCACCGGAAACGGCTTTGGCAAGGAGTGTCTTGCCGGTTCCGGGAGGTCCGACCAGCAGGACGCCCTTCGGAATTCGCGCTCCAAGACTGATGAATTTTTGCGGCTCGCGCAAAAATTCCACCACTTCCTTGAGTTCTTCTTTGGCTTCTTCCACCCCTGCCACATCGACGAACGTTACCGTGGGATGATCTCCGGTAAACATTCGGGCGCGGGACTTGCCGAAAGACATGGCGGCATTATTGCTACCCTGAGCCTGGCGGAAGATAAAGAAGAAAGCTCCTGCCAGCAGGATGAAGGGCAGGATATATCCCAGGGCGGTTAAAACACCCACCCAGGCGCTTGGCGGTCGAATGATGATGTGGATATTTTCATAGGCCAACTGCTGCTGGGTAACGCCCAGATCGAGTAGCTGTTGAACCAGAGTGGCGTTTTGTTCCTTGGTCGATTCACCCATCGTTCCATCGCGGTAGGTGATGACCAGATTGTCTTCGTTTTCCTCAATTTTCGCGACGGTGCCACTCTTGATGTCACCGGCCACCTGGTTGAGGGTTAAGCTCTCGGTCGTCGTTCGTTGACCCACACTGTAAACCACCAGCACGATGATGGCGATAAACAGCAGGAGGTAAACAACGTAGGATTGATTTCTCGAATTCACAAATACCTCCAAATGAACGATGCAGGATCTAAACAGGCTGCATCAGTACATATTCTCTCTTAGAATTATACCAATCTTAAGAATCATAAACCAGTTTTTTTCACGGGTTGGGGAATAATTAATAAAACTCTTATGAAAAATAAGAGAATCTTTGCCAGGAACCCCGCCTTGATTGCGTATAGATTATTCACCCTTCAACCAACGCATGGTTTTCGCGACCTGCCGGATATGATTTTGGTCGTGCGTGATGGTGAATGCAAGCAGTTCGCCCAACGTCGTCGGTCCGAAAATGGCATGCCGCGCCGGGCGAGACCAGTCGGCCGCACCTAATTGCTGCAATTGAAGTAACAATCGAGTGCGCGCCTGGGTAAAATCCTCCAATGCGCGGATCGGATTTTCCTGAAGGTAGTGGCGCTTTTCCGCCCAGACATCGGTCACTTCCGCGGTAATAAAGGGCGTGTCTTCGTGTTGAATTCGTTGGGTGCGCGGGATCGTGACCTCGATATCCACATCTCGAAGGTGGCAGAAGATCTCTCCCAATGACCATTCATTTTCCTTCGGCCTCTGGTTCCACCGATTTGTGTCCAACCCGGCGGAAAGCGTTTGGAGCGCGGCGGGAGCGCTGCTCAGCAAGGCAGTCAATGCCTGGGGAGTCTGCGGTTGGGTGGGCTGGCTCTTGGCTACTTTCTTCAACCAGGTTTTCAACTGCGAAAAGTTACCGGCGTTCGCGCCGTTCTGCGAGGCTTCGACCTGAAGGTGGAAGGTTGAAATTCCTAGCGCCTGAGCGGGTTGGATATCCTCTTTCAGGCTGTTCCCGACCATTACCGCGGGACCTTCCGGCCATTCCAATTGGCCCAGAATTTCAGCGAAATAAGCCGGGTTGGGTTTGGCGAAATGGAAAGTCTCGAAAGAGGTCACCAGCGCGAAAGGATATTTCGTCACGGGCAGACCTGCCCAAGCCAGACGCTGCTCGATGGCGGTTTTCGGAAATAGCGGATTGGTGGCAATCGCGATCCGATAACCCTGAGAAAACGCCCATTCGACGAATTCAACGGCATCCGGCCGGACGCTCGTGACCGATTTCAGGGCTGGATAAGCGTTTGCATAAAAATCGGCGAGTTGCGCAGAAAGCTCATTTTTCGCGCAACCTATTCCCGGGTAAAATACTTCATCAAAAGCCTGTTCGAGGGTTTTTCCCGGCAACTGGTTTTGCACCATTGCCTTGGTCCCGGCCAGCAGGAATTGGATCATTCGATCCTGGGGAACGCGATTTTGAAGATGACTGCTCAATTCCTGGAGATAAGCCGGTAGAAAACGCTCCATCTCATTCGTGAGCAGTGTGTCATCCATGTCGAGTAATACTGTCAGGCTCATTCTTTTTTATCCGTAAATATTGAGTCCAGTGGATGGCACAGTCCGCAACCCACTTCCGGCTCTTCGACCGCTTTTTCAGCCCGGGTGCAGTACGCGGTTACCTGAACCCGGCGAAACAGGCCCAGGAAACCGCCGGACACTTTCCCATCGAGAATTAGGTTGGGGCAGGCATTCGCGCGGATGATCTCGGGGACCGGGCACTTTTTACACAGATCCCGGGTCCAATGGTGGGGAGGCGCTGCATTCCCAATCAACCGGCACTCTTCCGTGTTGCGCCCGCGGAAATAATTTCCGTAGAAGTATCGGCATTCGAAACCGGCTGGCGTTCGCATTCAGACCTCGCTAATATGAAAAAGCCTACGCTCAGAAGAGGCAGGCCTTTTGCTGATGGGATTGTATACAGAAAAAATGTCGGATGAGACCAATCTCATTATACACGGGTGACGTAAGCGCCGGTGCGGGTATCGACGCGGATGGTATCGCCTTCTTTAACGAAATAAGGTACATCGACTTTCGTGCCGGTTTCAACCGTCACCTTTTTTGTGACGCCAGTGGCGGTGTCGCCCTTGACGGCCATTTCAGCTTCGGTGACTTTCAAATCCACGGAGGTCGGCAGTTCGATATCGATGGCTTCATTGTTATAGAATGTCAGTTTCACCTGAAGCTCTTCCTTGAGGTACCCGGCTGCTTCACCCAAAACATGGGAAGAAATGCCGTACTGCTCGAAGGTCTCGATATCCATGAAGTAATAGGTATCGCCGTCGGTATACAGATAGGTCGAATTATGGAAGTCGAGGCGAGCCTCGGCAACCTGGTTGCCCGAGATGAAAGTCTTTTCGATCGTGGAGCCAGTGCGCAAATTGCGGGCTTTTACCCGAATGGTGGCATTGCCGCGCCCCGGTTTGTTGAAATAGTATTCAAGAACCTTGTACAGGTTCCCGTCGAGTTCGAAAGTTACGCCTTTCCGTAGTTCATTTACATCAATCATAACAAACAGCCTTCTTTTTGGTTTTGGGAATAAATCCGCTGAATTATAGCGCGATGTATTGCGTGTGACAAGGCAAGCTTAGAAAAAAACTGCCGGGTTGATACCCGGCAGTCTGGTTTACCCTCCACAGCGTCTCAGCGAAGCTGAGGTTCGATCAAACCGTAAGAGCCATCCACCCGGCGGTAGAGAACATTGATGGAATCGGTTGCCGCATTGAAGAAAACGAAGAAATTATCATGCTGCAACAATTTCATCTGTTCGATGGCTTCGAGTTCATCCATCGGAATCAGGTCGAATTTCTTGCGCCGGGCAATGACGGGGACGAATTCCTCCTCGACGGCAGATGTTTCTTTCACAACCTCTGAGGCAGGTGTGCCATCTCCGCGACCCCGATTGCGCTTTCCCTTCAATCGCTCGATCTGCCGTTGCATTTTATCGACAGCAGCATCAATGGCTGCAAAGATATCATCCGCGCTTTCTTCGGTGCGGAGGATGAAACCTTTGCCGCGGATTGTGATTTGAGCGACCTGCCGGTCCGCTGCGCTTCGAGCGGCTTTGACGTACGCCAGATCAACGCGTGTATCCTCAGCATCGCTAATAAAGCGATCGAGTTTCGAGACCTTCTTCTGGACATACTCGTTGATGCGGTCAGTTACTTCCAAATTTCTGGCATAGACGTCAATTTTGAGTGCCATAGGTCCCTCCTGAAAAGTGGGTAGATACGAAAAGGTTCCCTGACTTCATACAATACCGGCAAAGCTCGCAGAATCGGATGAAAAATCCTGCAAGACAGCCCTGGCCAGGGTTAACCCGTAAACTGATAAAGCGCCCGCTGCATGGAGCGCACTTGCACAAGCCCGAAGAGTGGATCCAGTTGTGGTCACGTCGTCGATTACGACGACCGTTTTGTTCCTTATCAGGTTCGCGTTCGCCCAAAAAGCATCCCGAACGTTGATATCTCTTTCTTTTGCCGATAACCCCACCTGTGTACGAGTCTCTCGTGTTCGTTTTAGCGCCTGCGGCAGGAAAGGAATTTGTCGAACCAATGCCAGTGGTCTGGCCAATAAGTTAGATTGATTATAACCACGTTCTGTAAGATGTGCATTAGATAATGGCACGGAGGTTACGCAATCCAACGGCCAATCCAATATCGCAACGAGATCGATGATTTGTTTCGCCAAAGCTTCACCCAGGCCAATATCCCGATCGTATTTCAAGCGATGGATGGCTTTTCGGATCGGTCCATTGAATACCACGGCCGACCGCAACTGCGTGAAAGCCGGGGGCTCAGACAGACACCGGCCACACAGGCGTCCCCCCGGATTCGGATTACCGCAAACCGGGCAAATTTCCGCAGGCAGGGTTTCGATGCTGGCCTGGCAATTGTCGCACCATCGTTCGCCAAATTGATTACACCCGCCGCAATAAGGTGGGTAAACCCAATCGACGGCTTCCCACATCCAATGGTAGAGGAGATAAGCAGGGGGCTTTTTGATGCCCGGGCTCCTTATGATTACATGCCGAACATTTGACCCAGGCCGGAATGCATCATTCTCAAAGCGGCCGGGGTCAGCAGAACGACCATCAAAGCCGGGAAAATCAATAGAACCATTGGGACGAGCATCTTGATAGGGACCTTGTGCGCCTTTTCCTCGGCGAGTTGGCGGCGTTTCATACGCATTTGGTCGGATTGGATGCGCAGCACTTTCGACAGCGAAACACCCAATTGTTCCGACTGGATGACGGCTGCGACAAAACTGGTCATTTCCGCAAGACCGATCCGGTCTGCCATATCGCGCAGAGCTTCGCGTCGAATTTTCCCGAGCTGAACTTCAGCGATGACGCGGGCAAAGGCCATGGACAATTCGGTCTGCCATTTTTCACTGACTTTGGCCATGGCGGCATCAAAACCCAGACCTGCCTCGACGCAGATGGTCAAGAGATCCAGGGCATCCGGCATGGCTTTGCGAATGCTATCCTGGCGTTTGCTGATTTTACTGGATAACCAGAGTTGCGGGAAATAGAAACCCAACGCAGTAAACAGGCCGGAGATCAGGATAAGCTTCCCGGTGGCCATTTTGGTCGGGCCAAGTGTGAGGACCAGGGAAATCAAAGCGCCGAAACCGATGCCGGCAATGAATTGCATTGCCAGAATCATCGTCGGATCCAGCTTGGCGGGGCTGCCGGCCAATTCCAATTTTCGAGAGATCGAATTCAGGGCATTTTGCGGGGTGAATTTGATGGCCAATTCACCCAGCTTGCGCGCGACAGGATAAATCACGCGTTCTGTAAAGGGTTGTGAAAGTTCCAGCTTGCGTAAGTCGACCGATTCGCCTTTGGAGGTGAATTCTTCGAGGCGGTTTTGAAGAGCGCGATTATCGACCCGATCCGGGGAACGCAAGCCGATGACGGTCAAGGTTATGGCGCCAATGAGGACGACTGCAATCAAAATGAGAACTGGAACCATGGGCTACCTTCTTTCTGTTTAGACTTCAATCTGACCCATCTTATTCATCACGAAGTAGCCAATGATGATCAGCAAGGCGCCAACGCCCAGCGAAATGTACCCGCAGGGAAGGGGTGTGTTGTTGGCATCCTTGAAGAACTCCATCATGTATTCGCGGTTCAAAGCGTAAAGAATGGCCATCAGGATAAGCGGCATCATCGACAGGAAGCGCCCTGAATACATGACCTGCGCCGTAAGAACGCGAATTTCGCCTTTGATGCGGACGCGCTCGCGAATGGTATAGGAAATGGTATCGAGAATTTCGGCCAGGTTTCCACCAACTTCGCGTTGAACGTTGATCGCGGTAATGATCAGGTCCAGATCGTCGCTGGGGATGCGATTGAGCAGATTATCGAGGGCCCTTTCCATGGGAACGCCCAGTTGCATTTCCTGGACAACCCGGCGAAATTCATCGCAGATGGGGCTGGGCAGTTCTTTGCTGACCGATTCCATGGCCTGCATGGTGGAATAACCGGCGCGCAGGCCATTCACCATCAGGTTGAGCATATCGCCCAACTGGTCATTGAATTTGACCAGGCGCTTGGCCTGTAAACTCTTGACATACATTCCGGGCAACGCTGAACCGATCAAAGCCCCCAACAGGGCCATCACAATGCTCTTGCCGCCGATGAAGAACAGGACGAAGCCAACAGCAAAGGCGACAATGATGATTACGGCAATGTATTCGCCCGATTTCAGCTTCAAATCTGCCCGGGCAAGGTTTTTCGAGACACGGTCGCCGTAAGAGGATTTCTCGACTTTTCGGTTAAGCCAATCGGTCAGCGCGGCGGTTTTTTCGCGATTATCCGTTTCGATGACGTGGCCGGCGGCCAGATATCGGTCCAACCGTTCATCGACATCGGACTTTTCAGATTTAAGCGAAACAACCAGGCCGACCACCAGGATGACGACCGCCAGGCCACCGCCGGCAATCAGGAAGTAGATCGGGTTTATGCCATTGAGCATGTCATCCTCTTTCTTGACGCTATTTCAGGTAACAAGAAGATCAGAAGCGACGGCGTTCGCCGATACCAAAAATGGAAGGTGGAAGGTGAATTCCGGAGGCTTCTATTGTTTCGATGAATTTCGGCCGCAGACCGGTTGGGCGCAGACGACCTTGCACCTTGCCATTCTCCAATCCGGTTTGCTCGAAAACGAATAGATCCGTCATGGTGATGATGTCGCCTTCCATGCCGGTCACTTCGGTGATATTGACGATTTTACGGGTACCATCCCGCATACGCGCCTGGTGCACGACCAGGTTGATGGCTGAAGAAACCTGCTCTCGAATGGCGCGGACGGGCAAATCCATGCCGGCCATCAAGACCATCGTCTCGAGACGAGCGAGAGTATCGCGGGGTGAGTTGGAGTGGGCGGTGGTCATGGAGCCATCATGGCCGGTGTTCATGGCCTGAAGCATATCGATGGCCGCTTCATCACGAATTTCGCCGACGATGATTCGGTCGGGGCGCATGCGCAACGCATTGACGACCAGAGCGCGAATGGTGACTTCACCGCGGCCTTCAATGTTTGGCGGGCGTGATTCGAGTGTGACGACGTGCTCCTGGCGAAGCTGAAGTTCAGCCGCGTTTTCAATGGTGACGATGCGTTCATCGGATGGAATATAGCCAGAAAGTACGTTCAAGAGGGTGGTCTTGCCCGAACCGGTACCACCTGAGATGATGATATTGACACGCGACTTGACGCACGCCTCCAAGAATTCGACCGCTTCGGGTGTGACACTGCCAAAGGAAACCATCTGGTCGACGGTGATGGGGGTCTTGGAAAATTTACGAATGGTCAGGACCGGACCCACCAACGAAATGGGGGGAATGACAGCATTCACACGCGAGCCATCCGGCAGACGGGCATCCACGTACGGGCTGGATTCATCGATGCGGCGTCCCAGAGGTGCGACGATGCGCTCGATGATGCGCATGACGTGATCGTTACTCTCGAAGGTCAGCGGCACGCGGAACAGCTTTCCTTTACGTTCCACATAGATATTCTTGGCGCCATTGACCATGATTTCGGTTACGGATTCGTCATCCAGAAGGGGCTGCAAGGGACCAAACCCGAGAATTTCGGCCGCAATTTGCTCGAACATCCGGGCGCGCTCGGGCCTGGAGAGGACGATGTTTTCTTCATTGAGGATTTGCTCGAAGAGCTCCTGGATGGTCCGGCGAACATCCGCCGATTTGGAGATATCCATACCCGGGTCGAGTGTCGAGAGTAATTTCCCCTGGACGCGGTTTTTTAGATCTTGATAAGTATCCTGCGAGGTTTGAATTCCGGGCGCCGAGACCCTCCGCGCCGTCATGGGCTGCCCGCTTCCGCCGTCTGAGCCACCCGGTTTGGATGGCGTTTGCCCATTTTCATTCTGAAGCCGTTTCAAAATTGACATGGATTAAACTCCCAACCGTTTACTTTCGTGAAGGTTTACTGTCAATTTCTGTCGCCGCAAGTTGATCGATCCTTTGGCGGCATAAATCGGCCAGCGAAGAGATGGTGCGGGTTATCGGGGCAGATTTTTGTTCGAGAACAAAAGGAACGCCTTTGTTCACGGAAATTGGAACGATGTGTTCATCCATTGGAATCGCCATCGAAATTTCCTGTCGAAGGCTTTCGCCGACTCTTTCAGGGGTGATGAGAATCTTCTTATCGTACTTGTTCATGACGAACAATATTCGCTTCCGATTGATGCCGGTCGCGTCGGCAATCCCCAGGAAAAGATTGATGCTTTTGATCGCTGGAATATCTTGCGTGGTCAATAAGATGATCAAATCAGCAATGTCGAGGGCGGATTGGACCGTTTCGGTAAGATAAGAAGTCGTGTCGACGACAATGTATGCATACAACTGGCGGAGATACTGGATGAGCTTGGAGAACTGCTCACCGCTTACCTCTTCACTATACTCCGGACGGGGCGGGGCTGCAAGTACGTCCAGGCCTGAAGCGGCGTGGGTCACCATCACCTCTTGAACGACATCCGGATCCAACTCATCGACCCGGGGCGCCAGGTCCAGGATCGTGTTTTTCCCCTGTTGGTTTAGGAATACAGCCACATCCCCGAATTGCAGACTTCCATCGATCAGACAGGTTTTTTCACTGGCTTGCAACGTAATTGCCAGATTGGTCGCGATGGTCGTCCGACCGGTCCCACCTTTGGGACTGTAAATGACGATGACCTTGCCATTCTTGCCCAGGATTGGGGTGGCAACCGTGGTTCCATTGGGCCCGGTGACGGTTGTGAAGGGGGATGTGGATTTCTGGCGTTCATCATGACCCATTGCGCCGGCGCGGCGGATGGCCGAGGTGAGCTCATCGATCATGGGGGGTTTGGTCAGAAAATCGCGCGCGCCGGCCAGCATGGCCCGGCGCATGTAATTTGGATCGCTTTGAACGGAGAGGATCACCACCTGGGAGAAAGGTACTTTTTTCCGAATGGCTTCCGTGGCTGAAATTCCATCCATGTCGGGCATGTTGATGTCCATCAGGATGACGTCGGGTTTGTGTTGATTCGCAAGATCGATGGCTTCGCGACCGGTCCGGGCTTCAGCAATCACTTCAATGGACGTATCGAACTGAAGCATACGTTTCAGGTTGTCGCGAGTTTCAGCGATATCATCAACAATAAGAACGCGAATCTTCTCCAAAGCAGGCATAAAATCTCCCGGAAATCACTTGATAACAGGTGGAGATCCTCTCCTCCGATAAATAACGGGGAATGATCCCTATAGGAATATTATTGCGGGGTTTCTTCGGATGTCGGCGCCAATGAGTCTGTGGACGGTTCGACACCATAAGGCAATTTGACGGGCAGCGGGATGTTCTTCTGATCGAGCACAAATTGAAGCGTAACCGCATCCGTATTGATAGCCTGAGCGTCTCCGGCACTTCGCAGGGCGACTGTCATTTTGACATTCGCCTCGATGAGGTAATTCAACAGGACGACATCCTGCGGGGAGACGATGAGGGTCAGATTATCCGGGGCGGTGGGTGTGGGAGTAGCCTGGACATCTTCCTGGCTACTGGACGTGTCAGGCGCGGCTGTCGCCTGGACCGCCTCTTCACCTTCTGTTGTAAAATCGCCTAATTTTAGAACGATTGCATCCTGTAGAACGGTCTGGCAGACGATCCGCGGTCGTTGTGCTTCGGAAGGCTGAACATACAGCGGTTCATTCAGGTTCTCATCCAATTCGACCCGGCCTTGTGTTGAGCTGTCGCCCGTTTCAAGACCCATGGCCAATTGCGGAAGTTGACCTTCCACAAAGCCAGGCGAGGTCACGGCAGCAGATTTATTCGGCAAAATGCTCTGGAATTCCTGGTCGATATCCACAATGTTCAAACAGGCAACCACCATGACATGATCGCCAGCCTGGGGGGCGAAGGATACCGCGGTCAATTTGGTGACCGGGATCGGAATTGCAGCCATTCCGGCCGGAATCTGGAAGGAAGGAATGGATCCGGCCGTATCCATCACCAGACTGGCGGTCAACGGAACCTGTGGATCGAGATCGTATTTGGCGCGTTTCCCAACCACTTCTTCAACATTATTGAAGAAAGTCGTCCCTTCGACGATCTTTTCTTTGGGATAATCGATCGTGGTGACTTTATCGCTCGTGATCACACTTCCACGGGAAATGGATTGTGCTGAGATCACAATCCCAACGGTTTCGGTCGAAACGGTGGGTTGAGCCTGATCAGCCGGCGGAGTCGAGGTCTGATTTTGAAGACGCAAAAACAGAAATACCCCGGCAAAAATGACAATCAGGAGGATAGCCAGTAGGATAATTGTCCGACCGGTTTTACGTCCACTTGCAGCCATGCGTGCCTCCTATTCTAGGGAAAGAGAAACTGACAATCTAACGTATTATAAGGCAAAAACGAAATGGGGTTGTTGTATACCAAGACATAGTTATCGTTTTTGTAAATTCATCCAGACAGGATGCAATTTGTATGCCAAAATCGTGACATTATTAATCAAAGAAAGCCCTGTTTGGGCAGGGCTTTCTTTTTGTAGGCATGAGTGTGGGCTTAGATAGCCTGGACGATGTTGCTGAAGATATTGCCGATCGCAGGACCCAAGAGGGCGAGAATAACAATCACGACAACGGCAACCAAAACAAGAATCAACGCATATTCAACTAAACCTTGCCCTTTTTCCTTCGGAGCGAATAACATGTTCTTTCACCTCCCTTCTGCTCTAGTATGTCATACTACTCTGTTGAATTAGATTATAGGGAATATTTTAAAAATTACAAGGAAAGTACATTACAAACTCCTTACAGCGAACTTTCTGAATTGAAAGGCTGCGATAACCGGATCGGAAGTCTCATGAGCGAATTTGCGCGGGTGTTTACAACTCTTCAATAATTCCTGCGTATATAAATAGAGATTAACAAATGGGTTCCTCGGTTGTTATGGTGCAGCTTTCTGGCTATAATGAAAGCGCATGTTTTTGAAACCACACCCCAATCTGATGAAAATCAGTCGATGAACGCAATGGGAGGCGCAATGAGCGATTTATTTGATCGTGTTCTTTCCAGCCAGCAGGGATTGGAACAACTGCTTGCCAAGATTCCCGGTTTCAAGGGTTATTCCGAACGTAAAAATCGACGCGCTGCTGACAAATTACTGCGTGAAACGGTGGCGAATCGTTACGAAGAGCAATGGCAGCGAATTTCCGCGATCCAACGTGACCTGATCAGCGAGGGCGGACTCCTTTTTGTGGATGATCTGGAGGGAGCCGCAGTCAAGCTTCGCCAGTTCATCGATCGAATTCGGACGGCGACCTATGGATACGCTGGATTCTTCGATGCCATCAAGGTAAAGGAAGAAGAGCTGGCGGCCATTTATCAATATGATCTCAATTTGATGACGCTTGCTGATGATGTGGCGCGAGCCATCGATAACGTCGAAGCCGCCCTGGGCACGGAGGGTTTGAAAACCGCGATTCGAAGCTTGACAAAGACCGCTCAAGATTGCGTGGACGCCTTCGAGAAACGCGCCGACGTCATCAAAGAAATGTCCACCGAAAGCAAACAGCAATAAGCCCAACCGGAAGTGTTGAATCGATTAATTGAGATAAAGGGAGAACCAAGATGGCACGAATCTTTGATGTTGTTGAATATCCCAGTGAGATGGCGGATGAATTGGTGCATCGTTTCCCTGAAGTGGGAGTGGCCGATCTTCGCCTGGGTTCGCAGGTGATTGTTCGTGAAGCGCAGCGCGCTGTCTTCTTCCGGGACGGGCATGCTTTGGATGTACTTGGCCCGGGACGGCACACGATTTCGACGGCGAATATCCCGTTCCTGATCGATTTGATCGGCAAGGCCTTCAACGATCGAACGCCATTCACGGCGGAAGTTTATTACGTCTCGATGAAAGAGTTCGCTGACCGCCGCTGGGGGACTCCGCAACCCATTTTGGTTCGTAATCCCGGGATGGGCCTGGGGGTGGCGCTGCTCCAGGGTTTTGGCACCTACAGTTTCCAGGTTCACGACGCCCAGCAGTTTGTGACCCAGATCGTTGGTGCACAGGGCGTCTATCGAATTGCGGATATCGAGAATCGCCTGCGCACGGTTCTACTTTCACGGCTGCAGGATTTGCTGGCCGAAACCGCCGCCAAGAGCTCGGTGGCCGAGTTGATCGCCCTGACGGATGAATTGAGCGCCGGCGTCCGCGCCAAGGCGCAGGATGATTTTGCCGCCATCGGCCTGACGCTGAAGACTTTCTTCGTCGGCAACCTTAAACCGTCGGATAAATCCGCCGAAGAACTGCGCGCGATGGGTATGTTGGATATGCAGACCTACACCCAGTTGCAGGCCGCGGATGCTCTGCGCGATGCAGCGCAAAACCCGAGCGGCGGAGCCGGTTTGACGGCCGGGATCGGCGCTGGCGTTGGTCTGGGCAATGTCATTTCCCAATCTTTGTCCGGCATGGCGTCGGCGAACCAGCAACAGGCAAACGGCGCGGGTGCGGCGGCCGCCGTTCCTTCGGTGATGACGCCTTTTGAGGCGGCGACCGTTCTGAAAGTCTCTGAAGAGGATGTCATTGCGGCCATTACTGCAGGCGAATTAAAGGCAAAAAAGATCGGCAGCGCCTATCGCATCAGCAAAGAGGCTCTCGAAGAATTCCTAAAAGGTTAAATAACACCAAAATAATCAAAGCCCTCCGTTTGGAGGGCTTTGATGCATTAACGAACAATTGTGAAAATCAAGCACATGATATAATTTTATAAACGGGGTGCTAATATATCCTTTCCATCCAAGGATGCAGGATGAAACTTCACGAATACCAATCCAAGTCGGTGTTTGCGAAATATGGTGTTCCCATTCCCAAGGGACGGGTCGCCGGGATTGCCAGTGAGGCAAAACAAATCGCGGAAGAATTGGGCGGCCGTGTCGTGGTCAAGGCGCAGGTGCTGGTTGGCGGCCGGGGAAAAGCCGGTGGAATTCGGCTGGCGAAGAGTCCCCAGGAAGCCGAGGAACTGACCACACACATCCTTGCCATGAACATCAAGGGAATGAAGGTCCGCAAAGTTCTGATCGATGAAGCGGTCACCATTGTCAAGGAAATATACCTGGGAATCACCAATGACCGTACCCGGCATTGCCCGGTGATGATGGGCTCGTCCGAGGGCGGCATGGAAATCGAAGAGGTTGCAAGGAAAAACCCGGAGAAGATCCTGAAGGTCGCCATCGATCCGCTTTTGGGGCTGCGCGATTACCAGGCTCGGGACCTGGCCGTGAGCATGGACCTTCCAAAAGAATATTGGAAAATGTTCATCACCATCGCCAATGGGCTCTGGCGCGCCTACCAGGAAAATGACGCCACGCTGGCTGAAATCAATCCGCTGGTCATTACCGCCGATAACCGCCTGCTGGCCCTGGATGGGAAAATGGTCATCGACGACAACGCGCTTTACAGGCATTCGGACCTGAGCGAGGCCCGTGACCAGGATGAAGAGACTCCGGGTGAGGTGGAAGCCCGGAAATATGGCCTTTCCTTTATCAAACTGGATGGTGAAATCGGCTGCATGGTCAACGGCGCCGGTCTGGCAATGGCGACCATGGACCTCATCAAATTCTACGGCGGTTCTCCGGCCAATTTCCTGGATATCGGTGGAGGAGCCGCAGCTGAAAAAGTGGCCTCCGGGTTACGAATAATCCTTTCAGACCCGAATGTCAAAGCGGTTTTGATCAATATCTTTGGCGGCATCACCCGGGGGGATGAGGTGGCGCGGGGAATTTTAAGCGCCCATCAAGAGGCCAAGTCAAAGGTTCCCATGATCGTTCGTCTGGTGGGCACCAATGCCGAAGAGGGCCTTCGTTTGCTGACAAATGCCAACTTCGTAATGGCAGACACATTGGTCGATGCGGCTCAGAAAGCGATTGCGGCTGCCAGGGAGGGGACGAAATGAGCATCCTGGTCAATAAGAATACCCGTCTTCTCGTTCAAGGCATCACCGGGCACGAGGGTTTATTTCACACCCAGCAAATGGTGCAATATGGAACCAATGTCGTGGCCGGTGTAACGCCTGGCAAGGGCGGTGAATGGGTGCTGGACGGCAAGGTGCCGGTTTTCGATTCGGTGAAAACGGCCGTGGAAGTCACCGGCGCGAATACCAGCGTCATCTTTGTCCCCGCGCGCAGCTCGGCGGATGCCATTTTCGAGGCCGCGGATGCCGGCATTCCGCTCATCGTGTGCATCACAGAGGGTGTGCCGGTTGCGGATATGATGCGCGTGCGAAAATTCCTGGATCAGCACTCGGTGCGCCTGGTGGGTCCGAATTGCCCCGGATTGTTGACGGCCGGCGAGGCAAAGGTTGGGATCATTCCGGGAAAAATTACGATTCCGGGAAACGTGGGCGTCGTTTCTCGCTCCGGCACGTTGACTTACGAAGTGTTGGCGGCGCTGCGAATGGCCGGTCTGGGAACGTCCACCTGCGTGGGCATCGGCGGCGATCCAATTTCCGGAACGAATTTTGTGGATGTGCTGGAATTGTTCGAAGCGGACCCGCATACCGAAAAAGTGGTCGTCATCGGAGAAATTGGCGGATCGGATGAGGAGCGCGCGGCCGAGTTTATCGCCACGTCGATGACCAAACCGGTGGCGGCGTTTATCGCCGGCCAGTCGGCGCCTCCAGGAAAACGGATGGGACATGCCGGCGCGATCATCGAGGGCGGTTCCGGAAGCGCGGAAGAGAAAATCCAGGCACTGGAAAACGCCGGTGCGCGCATGGCGCGCCATCCAGAAGAGATTCCTAATTTACTTAAAGATTAAACCTAAAAACGGCGCGGAATTTCCGCGCCGTTCCGGTTGATCCATGTTCACTTAGTTCTTGTGTGTTTCGACGTAGGTGACTGCGTCCTGCACAGAGCGAATGGCGCGCGCGTCATCATCTGAGATGGTGAGGCCGAATTTTTCGCTTAAACCATCGATCAGGAAGAATTGATCCATCGAATCGGCTTTCAAATCTTCGACAAAACGAGTTTCGGGCTTGATATCGCCTTCGTCGACTTTCAAAACATCCACGATTACGGCCTTCACTTCTTGATAAGTATCGCTCATCACGTTCCTCCTAGGATAAGGGCAACTTCATTACTTTATGGATTAAGTATGAATTGTATTGTGTCTTTTTCATCTGTCAAGATGAAATCCTGCTTGCATTTCTTGTAACACCCGGCAGTCGGTATGGGTTTCGCTAATTTGAAGTTCTCATGATGCGCCGAGTCTTGGCGATGATGCGGAACCAATTGACGATATGCCTGAGCGGGACGATATGGCTTTTTTCTCCCGCGTAGATCGTCTGAATGGTGACCCATTCAAGGCGGTATCCCAGCTTGACGCAGACGGCCAGCATTTCGACTTCGAATTCAAAACCGCGTTCGGTGCTGCCGATTAATTTTTCCATCAACCGGTTGGAGATAAAACGGTAACCGGATTGATTGTCGCGGTCTTTCTGGCCCAACGCCCATGAAAACATGACCCTTCCGATGGTATTCGAACAACGCCGGACAATCGGCATTTTTCGAAAATCCCGCGCGCCAATGATAAGATCCGCCTGAGTTTGCGTGTAGCAATCGAAGAAGATTGGGATCTCATCCGGGTTGTGCTGGCGGTCCGCGTCCAGCGTGATCACCCCGGCGTAACCATTTTGAAGCGCGTATTGGAAACCCGCCCGCATGGCCGCGCCTTTGCCCTGGTTGGGCACCTGGCGGAGAACGACCGCACCGGCCTCTTCGGCGATTTGGGCAGTGCGATCGTGGGAACCATCATCGACGACCAGAACAGGCAGGTATTTGCTGGCGCCGTGGATGACGTCGGCTACACCGACCTCTTCGTTAAATGCCGGAATTAAAGCCAGAATATTGGGTTTGACAGGAGAAGGGCTGCTCATGCGTAAATTATAACCTGAGACCATCCCAAACCTTACAGAATAATTCACCTTTTTGTTCTTCCGCAATCACCATCCCGGTGTGACTTAAATAATGGCGAGAGACGAAATCGAAATCGATATTTTTCAAGATCAAAGGAAGCACGCACAGATAAGTTCCCCCATGGCCGATGAAAAGAAGCGCCCGGTCAGAATTGAGATTTGCTTCTTGCAGGGCCTGGATGAATGGAAGAAAACGATCGCGAATCGAGTCGAAACTATCGCCGCCGGAAAAGCACCGGCTGTAGTCTTTTCGCAGCAACCAAGCCTGGAAGATCTCATCGAAAGCCTGCCAGCTTTCAGGATCGGTTTTGCCTTCGAGCGCGCCGGTGTCGAATTCGACCAGCGCATCCTTGACCTGCGGAACGAGATTCAACCTGTAGCCAATAACTTCAGCCGTCTGACGTGCGCGAAGCAAGGGACTGCAATATATTTCCTTGACCGGATAGGCGCTGACTTCCTGCGCAAGGTGAGCCGCCTGCTGAAAGCCCAGTTCGGTCAGCCCATGTTTCAGGCCACGGTTGGAAAATTCATGCAGGAGGTTGGCTTCGCTTTCTCCATGTCTGGCAAAAATCCAGGTTGACATGCCGCTCATTCCTCATCGATGGATAATTCGCTCGAATCGTCTATCAAAACGGAGAGGAGAAGATGGAGATGATCTCTGGTATACTCGATTTATTCTTCTCGCCGCAAAGAGATTATGCCAGATAATCCGCTTTTACCCAATCGAAAAGCCGACCAGATTCGAATCAATCGAGAGGAGGACGTGCAATCCGGCCTCACCTCGGGTCTGGAGCATTTTCGATTCCATCATCGGGCGCTACCCGAATTGGACTTGGAAGAAATCGATTTATCTCAATCTTTGCTGGGCAAGACGGTAAGAACGCCCATCCTGATATCGTCGATGACCGGTGGAACGGCGGAAGCCGAAACCATCAACCGCGTACTGGCGCAGGCTGCCCAGGAAACGGGCATCGCGATGGGGGTGGGCTCGCAGCGCACCGGAATCGAGCACCCCGAACTGGCTTACACTTTCGAAATCCGGAAGTATGCGCCTGACATCCTGCTGTTTGCCAATATCGGCGCCGTCCAGTTGAATTACGGTTATGATATCGATCAGTGCAAACGAGCCGTGGATATGATCGGGGCGGATGCCTTGATTCTGCATTTGAACGCGCTCCAGGAGGCCTTGCAGCCAGAAGGGGACACGCGTTTCAGCGGTCTTGCGCAGCGCATCGAGCAAATCTGCCGGCAGTTAACCCTGCCCGTGATTGCCAAAGAGGTGGGCTGGGGATTCTCCGAGCAGGACATCCGGCTGCTTCAAAACGCCGGGGTGACTGCGATCGATGTGGCCGGCGCCGGGGGAACCTCCTGGTCTCAGGTGGAGATGCACCGTCTGACAGACCCGCGCAAGGCGCGGGTGGCGGCAGCCTTTCAGGATTGGGGGATCCCAACCGCGGAAGCCATCCGAAATGTCCGCCGAGTTGCGCCGGATCTCCTGGTGATCGCTTCGGGAGGGTTGAAAAATGGCATCGACATTGCGAAGTGCATTGCCCTGGGAGCCAGGTTGGGCGGCATGGCCGGCCCATTCTTGAAAGCAGCCAGCCAGTCCGTGGAAGTCACGCTGGATCTCATCCATGAAATCGACGATATTCTTCGAACCGTGTTTTTCGCCACCGGTTCGCGCAACATCCCGGCATTGCAGGATCACAAAATCTTCGAAGAAGGCGGCCATGGCTTATAAGCAGTTCTCAGCGCAATTCTTGCCTGCCGTGGAAACGGCGCTGCACAGCTTGCTCGAGCAGCACTTCCAGCAGGACCGTTATGCAGATCTACGCTACATGATGGCGTATCATCTCGGTTGGGAAGGCGAGGGGAGCGGCGCAAGGGCGCAGGGTAAACGCATTCGCCCGCAGATCACGCTACTGTGCTGCGCGGCCGCCGGAGGGGATTGGCATAACGCGATCCCGGCCGCGACGGCAGTGGAATTGATCCATAACTTTTCTCTGATCCATGACGATATCGAAGACCGAAGTGAATTGCGGCATGGCCGCAAGACGGTCTGGGCAAAATGGGGTGAAGCCCAGGCGATCAACACGGGAGATGCCATGCTGACCCTGGCGCACCTGGCGTTGATCGATCTTGATAGATCGTTACCCGCCGTAAAAACACTGGCCGCCGCAGAACTTCTCCAGACGACCTGTCTCGACCTTACCCGGGGCCAGTTCCTGGATATCTCTTTCGAGACGAAGCGCAGCATTCCCGTCGAGGATTATTGGCCAATGGTCGGAGGGAAGACCGCGGCGTTGCTGGCCGGATGCGCGAAGTTGGGCAGCCTGGTTGGCGGAGCCGACGAAGACCGCCAGGACGCATTTTACCGGTTCGGCTATTCGCTTGGATTGGCATTTCAGGCGCAGGATGACGCCCTGGGAATCTGGGGCGACGCGGCGCTGCTGGGAAAATCGATCGAAAGCGATCTGGTATCAGGTAAGAAGACCCTGCCGGTTGTTTTTGCGCTGGTCAAAAATAACGCTTTTGCGCAGCGATGGTTGGCCGGACCGATTACAATAGAAGAGGTTCCTCAACTCGCTGAAGAACTCCGCGACGAGGGCGCCAAAGAATTTACCCTGGCGCAGGCTGATCGTCTGACCACCGAGGCGCTGGAAGCCTTACACGAAGCAGTCAGCGAGCCCACGGCTGGTCAGGCGTTGGAGGAATTGGCGCTCGACCTGCTCAAACGGAACCGTTAGCCCGGTGTAAAATGCTCTTGAAAGAACGGTATGAAGGTGGATCCTTCTGAGGAGTCGTGAATTTATGGATGACAATGATGGTGCTGTTTACAAAGCTGCGGAATTGTTTATGGATAGCGAGATCGATGTCGATACCATCCAAAACGCGGTCAGCAGCATGCTCGAAGCGTTTGGTGAAGATCCCAAACGAGAAGGTCTGGTAAAGACGCCGGACCGCGTGGCGCGCATGTATGAAGAGCTGCTGGCCGGTTATCGCACGGATCCGATCGTCATGGTCAACGATGCCCTCTTCGATGTCGAGTATGACGAGATGGTCGTCGTCCGGGACATCGAATTCTACAGCCTGTGCGAGCATCACATGCTGCCCTTCATCGGCCGGGCGCATGTCGCTTATATTCCGAAGGGGCGGGTGATCGGCCTATCGAAAATTCCACGCGTCGTGGATATGTTCGCCAGACGATTACAGGTTCAGGAACGCATGACGCGCCAGATCGGTGATTTCATCAATGAATTGCTTCATCCACAGGGTGTGGCGGTGGTAGTCGAGGCGCTGCATTTGTGTTCCATGATACGCGGCGTCAAGAAACATGATTCTCGCATGACAACGTCCACGATGCTGGGCGCCTTCCGTACTGACCTGGCATTGCGGATGGAGTTCCTGGATAACATCTCCCGCGGGGCACAGCCCCTGCATTTCTAAAGCAGAATTTCGTGAAACGTGAACGGCGGCCGGCAAGATTGTCCGGCCGCCGTTTTTTATGTTTTGGATGGGGTTACTGAAAACCGAAGAATTCGGGGTGTGGTACGGCCCGTGACTCTTCGCGTAATTCCCGGGCGATATCTTGTAGACTTTTCCCGGTCGCGGGATCGACCAGTTGCGGCGCCAGCGCGGATACGGGCAAGGCAATGTGCGCCCACGTCCACACGTGCGAATCCGTCACCTGGCCGTCCCAGATGATGATATCGATATCGATCGTCCGGGGGGCGTTCTTATTGCTGGTGCGAACCCGTCCCATCTTGTCCTCGATGGGGCGTATGATCTGCCATTTGAACGCCTCGCTCTCCCGTTCCGTTTCGACCAGAACGGCGATATTCAGGAAATTGGGTCCTGGATTGCCGACGGCCAGCGTTTCCCAGAGGATCGAAAGGGATAATACATGGCAATATTCCTGTAGGAGGGCAATGGCAGTGGGAATATTCTCCGCAGGGAAGATATTGGAACCAAGCAGCAGAATGGCCTGGTGCATAGGATTGCTCAGGGGTTGAAACGTTCGATTTCGCAGCCCACCGAACGCGAGAAGCGCACCGCGCCGGGTTTTTCAACCCGCACACGAACGCCCTTCACATTCGGTTCGGCCAGGCACAGCGCTGCAATTCTGGCGCACAGGGCTTCCACCGTGTAGGTGTTGGCTGTTTCAGCCAGGGCAAATACCCGCTTGGAGATATCCCGGTAATTTGCGCAGTCTTGAATATCGTCACTGATCGCTGCCTGGCTGATGTCGGTGAAGAATACCAGGTTAATCAGGATGTCCTGAGGTTGCTGGCGTTCGCGATCCGAGATGCCAATGACGCCACGCACGAGTAAATCTTTGACGAATGTTTGATCCATGAAAACCTCTTGTATCGAGAAATCACACCAGATGCCGGCCGCCGTCCAGGTGAAGGATTTCGCCGGTCATATACGCCGGACCGGATAACAGGAAGACCACGCTTTCGGCGACTTCGCGCAGGTCTGCCCAGCGCGCAGCCGGCACGGATTGAAGAATTTTATCAGGATTTGGTCCTTCGGCCGGCGGAAGGATGGCGCCCAGAGCCAGACCGTTCACCAGGATGCGCGGCGCAAGCGCCACGGCCAGGGATTGGGTCATGGCTGCCAGGGCAGCCTTGCTGATCGTGTATGCAAAGTGATCCGCGCCCGGGCGCACTGCGCGCCAGTCCAGGATGTTGAGGATCCGTCCTTCTGGTGCAGCGGAATACCGACGCGCGAACTCCTGGCTAAGCAGGAAAGGGGCGGTCAGGTTGACGGCCAAATGCTGGTGCCAGTTTTCGAGCGTGGTCGAAAGCACGTCTTGTGAGCCAAAAATGGCGGCGTTGTTGACCAGCGCATCGATGGAAGCGAACTTGGATGCCCGGTCGATCATGGCGGTCACCTGGGAAGGATCCTCCAGATCGGCCTGCACCACCCAGGCTTTTCGGCCCAAATTGAGGATGTCTTCGGCCGTTTCCGCCGCTTCCTGGACGGAGGCATGGTGATGCAAAATCACGTCTGCGCCGGCTTCGGCCACCGCCATCGCGATTGCGCGGCCGATGCGCCTGGCCCCTCCGGTCACCAGAACAGTCTTTCCGGCGAGCGTCATTGTGTTCCTCCCGATGGCCCTTCAACTGGGGACAATTTCAGCCTGGAGCCGATGACGGCCAGGCTTACCGCCAGTACCAGCCAGGCGAAAACCTGCGCCGAGCGCAGCGTTCCAAATAGATAAGAACTGTCGCCGCGGAAGCTCTCCACGATGATGCGGGCGATCTCGCTCAATGCGACAAAGAGTAGAAACCGCAGCCCGGAAATTCGATCTTTGCGTTGGCGCGGCCAGACGCTGAAGGCGACCCCTAATGCCAGCACGGTTTCGTATAGTTGAGTCGGATGCCGGTACGCGCCCCATAAATGGATGCTCCAGGGCAGCCGGGCCGGGCTTCCAAAGGCTTCACCGGAGGCAAAATGCGCCAGTCCGATGGCGATGGCCATCACGCAGAAGAATGGGGTCAGCGCATCCAGCGTCTCCCAGAACTTCATTTTAATACGCTGGATATAGATCAGGGCGGCCAGACCGGCGCAAATCAGGCCACCGGTTACGTCCAGCATGGCCGTATTCAGGCTCACCAGGTTGAGCGGGTGCTGGAGGAAAACGGCCGGGGACCGGGCAGCGTAAAAGAATCGCGCGCCCAGAACGCCGGCGGCCAAGGCGATGATCGCGAGCGTATCGATTCGATCGGGGGCGATCTTCTGTTCAAGGCGAGCCAACTTTTCACTCAAGGTCAACCCAAACCACAATCCAAGTAAAAGGATCTGGCCAGGGGTGGGGATGGCCAGCCGACCGATTTGCAGGATCGGGAGCATCAGGGTTCCTCCGCCAGCAGACGTTGAACCTGGGTTTGAACCAGGGCTTCAGACATCGGTCCTCCGATGATGACCTGCTGGATGACGCCTTTGCGATCGATAAAAAAAGAGCTCGGCATCGCGAGAACCTGGTAGGCTTTGGATACCTGACCATCAGCGTCGATCAGTATCGGAAAAGTCAATCCGCGGTCTGCCACGAATTGAGTGGCGGTCGGTAAATCGTCCTGATAAGTCGTGTTCACAGCCAGGATGACGACGTCCTGGCCCTGATATGCCTGCTGTAAGGCTTCGAAGGCTGGCATTTCCGCTTTGCAGGGAGGACACCAGGATGCCCAGAAATTCAGCACAACCACTTTTCCGGTAAAATCTTCCAGGCCAATCGGATCGCCGGATAACGTGTTCAAGGTAAAGGCTGGCGCCGGGAAACCCGCCTGAGGGGCGAGTGTTTTGCCCTGGGCAGCCGGATCCGTCAACAGGGCGGTGCCCGCGATCCAGGCTGCGGCGAGCACCAGAACGAATCCGGAAATCCAGGGATGGCGTTTGCGTGCGATCTGCATAGATCAATCCTATTGAGATGGGAGAACTGTGTCAAGCGGAAAAATTATACTCAATATATTGACAAATTGGAGGTTAATTGATATTATTAAGTGGAATTCCCTCCCCCACCGGGGAGGGGGTATAAGAGAGAGAAGATATGGCGAATTCTGAAGCAATTGTGCGTTTGAAAACGGCCGAAGGCCATCTGCGCGGTATCCAACGCATGATGGAAGAAGGCGCTTATTGTATCGATGTGATCCGGCAGATCCAGGCAGTGCAAGCCGCGCTGAATAAGGTCTCGACGATGGTCCTCGATAACCACCTGAACAGCTGTGTCATCACTGCCATTCGAGGCGAAGATCCGAATGAGCGCGAACGCGTGCTGAAGGAAATCGCCGATATTTTCGACGCAGGCAACAAAGTCTGATTCTTGATTATCTCGATTAGGAGTAACCCATGACAACCATTACCTACCACGTCCCCGCGATCTCTTGCGGACATTGTGTCCACACGATCCAGAGTGAATTGAGCGAACTGCCCGGTGTGAGCCGGGTGGAGGCAACCCTGGACAACAAGAATGTGACCGTCGAGTTCGATATTCCGGCCACGGAAGAAAAGATCAAGGAATTGCTGGCCGAGATCAATTACCCGGTCGCGGCCTGAAAAAAAACACAAAAAAGGTAGTCCGCTATCCGAAACGAGCCGGTTCCTCCCTGCGGATCGCACCGGCTCGTTGTGCGGATTAACGGTAGAGGTGTAAAGATATGAGCGATTCGAAACAGGTGGTATTACCCATCACCGGCATGACCTGCGCCAATTGCGTGGCGACGATCGAACGCAACCTAAAAAAAGTGAACGGCGTCGAGATGGCCGTGGTGAACCTTTCTTCGGAACGGGCTACGGTTGAGTTCGACCCGACGTTGACTGGATTGTCCGACCTGATCGGACGCGTGGAGCGGGCGGGTTATGGGGTCGCGATGGGCGAAGCAGATCTGCTGATTCGCGGCATGAGCGACGACCAGGACGCAAAACGCCTGGAAAAAGCCCTCGCGAAACTCGATGGCGTGCGTGAAGCTTCGGTCAATTTCACAACCGAAAAAGCGCGCGTAAATTATATTCCCACCCTGGTCAGCCAGTCCGACCTGCGCAAGGTTGTGGCGGCCAATGGTTTTCGCGCCGTGGAAACCGGTGGCGAAGGTGAGGATGCCGAAGCGAAGGCGCGCGAAGCCGAGATCCAGGAACAGCGCCGGCTGCTGATCATCGGTTTGATATTCACCATCCCGCTTTTTTTGCTCGCCATGGCGCGCGATTTTGGCCTGCTCCCGATGGAATGGGCGCACGCTGCCTGGCTGAACTGGGTGATGTTCGTCCTGGCTACCCCGGTCCAGTTCTATGTCGGCCGCCAATATTACGTGAACGGGTATAAATCCCTGCGCAACGGTTCGGCCAATATGGACGTGCTGATCGCGCTGGGTTCTTCGACCGCTTACCTGTACTCCATCCCGGTAATGCTGGGGTTGATCCCGGGGCATGTCTATTTCGAAACCGCAGCCGTGATCATCACCCTGATCCGGGTCGGGAAGTTCCTGGAAGCGCGCGCCAAGGGCCGCACCAGTGAAGCCATCAAGAAATTGATGGGGCTGCGGGCCAGAACGGCGCGCATCATCCGAAATGGCGCCGAATTGGAAGTGCCGGTCGAGGATGTTCTGGTCGGCGATGTCGTCACGGTGCGCCCGGGCGAGAAGATCCCGGTGGACGGCGTGGTCATCGAAGGCCGTTCGAGTGTGGACGAGTCGATGCTGACCGGTGAATCGCTGCCGGTGGAGAAGTTCCAGGGTGAGAAGGTGATCGGCGCGACGCTCAACAAACTGGGCTCGCTGCGTTTTGAGGCCACCCGGGTGGGGCGTGAGACTGCTCTGGCGCAGATCATCCGGTTGGTCGAAGAAGCCCAGGGCAGCAAAGCCCCGATTCAAAAGCTGGCCGATCAGGTTTCGGCTTTCTTCGTGCCGGCTGTGATCGGCATTGCTTTGATTACGTTTACCGTCTGGATGTTCCTGGTGCCTGCCCCCGCCGCAGGTTCGGACGTCAACGCCTTCACCCGGGCGCTCATCCACATGGTGGCGGTGCTGGTCATTGCCTGCCCGTGCGCCATGGGATTGGCGACGCCGACGGCGGTCATGGTCGGCACCGGCAAGGCGGCTGAGATGGGCATCCTCTTCCGTTCCAGCGAGGCATTGGAACGGGCCGGCAAGATTTCCACCGTCGTGCTGGACAAGACCGGCACGATCACCCGCGGCCAACCCGCCGTGACGGACATCGTAACGGCGAATGCGTGGAAAGGACAATTTTCAAATCCGGAAGGCGAGTTGCTGCGCCTGGCAGCCAGCGTGGAACAGGCCAGCGAACACCCGTTGGGCGAAGCAATTACCGCGGAGGCGGGCAATCGCGGCCTGGCGTTGAGTCAACCGGCCGGGTTCCAGGCCGAAGCCGGGAATGGCGTCGCGGCTGAGGTGGACGGGTGCCGGGTAGCGGTGGGCAGCCTGCGCTACATGCAGTCGAATTCGATCACCCTCAACGGGTTGGAATCGGAAATCGAACGCCTGCAAGCCGAAGCCAAGACGGCCATGCTGGTGGCTATGGACGGCCAGGTACAGGGCATCGTCGCCGTTGCAGACACTATTAAAGAAGGTTCGATTTCAGCAATTCAGGATTTGCATGACCTGGGTTTGAAGGTTGCCATGATCACTGGTGACAACCAAAAAACGGCTCAGGCCATCGGTCGGCAGGTGAAGGTCGATGAAGTGCTGGCCGAGGTGCTGCCGGATGGCAAGTCGGCCGAAGTCAAGAAGCTGCAGGGCGCCGGAGCGGTGGTTGCCATGGTCGGCGACGGCATCAACGACGCGCCCGCGCTGGCGCAGGCGGACGTGGGCATCGCCATTGGCACCGGCACGGATGTGGCCATGGCCGCCGCGCCCGTTACATTGATCAGCGGCGACCTGCGCGGGGTGGTGCGCGCGGTGAAGCTTTCGCACCTTACCCTGAAAGTCATCCGGCAGAACCTGTTCTGGGCATTCTTCTACAACGTCATTCTGATCCCGGCAGCCGCGTTGGGCTTTCTGAACCCCATGCTTGCGGCCGCAGCCATGGCTTTCAGCAGCATTTTCGTGGTCTCCAACAGCCTGCGCCTGAAACGCAAGGCGATCGATTGATGGATCCGGTCAATTTAAGAAACGCGGCAGCCATCAGGTTGCCGCGTTTCTCACCCTAAACCCAAATCAAAGATGAGTTAATGGTAGAATAAACGAAATTCCGAACGATTTGCCCCTTAAAGGAGACGGTCGGGTATTGAAACCCTTCTTCTCCTGAAAATTGATGAATTATTGAAGAGGTTTTCATGACCGAAGCACAGGATTTACAAAATTTAGCCATCAACACCATTCGTTTTCTCTCAGCGGATGGTGTTCAAAAGGCGAATTCCGGACACCCCGGCCTGCCCATGGGCACCGCGGCTATTGCCTACACCATCTGGACGCGTCACCTGCGTCACAATCCGAAGAACCCGAAATGGGCCAATCGCGATCGGTTTGTTTTGTCCGGCGGTCATGGCTCCATGCTTTTATATTCGCTGCTGCATTTGACCGGCTATGATCTTTCTTTGGAAGAATTGCAGAATTTTCGGCAGTGGGGCAGCCGCACGCCCGGCCACCCTGAATATGGGCTGACCCCTGGCGTCGAAACGACCACCGGACCCCTGGGACAGGGTTTTGCGAACGGCGTTGGCATGGCCATCGCCGAAGCTCACCTGGCTGCCGAATTCAACCGGCCGGATCACAAGCTCATCGACCATTACACTTACGCGTTGGTGACGGATGGTGATTTGATGGAAGGAGTCGCTTCCGAAGCCGCCTCGCTGGCCGGGCATTTGAAACTGGGCAAGTTGATCTACATGTACGACGACAACCGCATCACGATCGACGGCTCCACTGACCTGGCTTTTACCGAGGATCGCGGCAAACGGTTCGAGGCTTACGGCTGGCACGTGCAGCACGTGGCGGATGGAAATGACGTCGAAGCCATCGACGCCGCCATCCGGGCTGCCAAAGCGGATCCACGGCCTTCCCTCATCATCTGCCGCACGCACATCGGCTTCGGCCTTCCGACCCGCCAGGATACCTCGAAGGCACACGGCGAGCCGCCAGGCGATGAAGAATTGAACGGCGCCAAGAAGAAGCTGGGCTGGCCGCTCGAACCGCGCTTCTACATTCCGGATGAGGTGCTTCACTTCTACCGGCAGGCTGAAACAACCGGCGCCGAACTGGAAAATGCCTGGAACACCGAATTCAAAGACTATGCTTCTCAGAATCCCGACCTGGCCGCCGAATTGGACCGCCGGTTGAAGGGCGAGCTGCCCAAGGGATGGGAAGATGCCCTGCCTGCCTTCCCGGCGGACGCGAAGGGTATGGCCACCCGGGCGGCTTCCGGAAAAGTGATCAACGCGCTGGCCGCAAAAATCCCCGAACTGGTGGGCGGTTCCGCGGACCTCGCGCCGTCCAACAACACCTGGATTGCGGGCCAGCCTGATTTCCAATCCGCAACGCCCGAGGGCCGGAATTTTCATTTCGGCGTGCGCGAGCATGCCATGGCCGCGATTGTAAACGGTATGGCGTATCACGGCGGCCTGATCCCTTACGGCGCGACCTTCCTGGTCTTCACGGATTACGCGCGGCCGGCCATTCGAATTTCGGCGATATCGCATTTACAGAGCATCTGGGTGATGACTCACGACAGCATCGGATTGGGCGAGGATGGGCCTACCCACCAGCCGATCGAACACCTGGCGGCATTACGCGCCATCCCCAATCTGGTGGTATTGCGCCCGGCGGACGCCAACGAGGTCAGTGAAGCCTGGAAGGTGGCGATCAGCCGGCGCAACGGGCCGACCCTGCTGGCGCTCAGCCGCCAGGCCGTGCCGACCTTCGACCGCAGCCAGGTTGCACCGGCCAACGAATTGCCTCGGGGCGCCTATGTTCTGACCGATTTGGGCGGCAGCCTGCCGGAGATCATCCTGATGGCAACCGGCTCCGAGGTGGCGCTGGTGCTCGAAGCCGGGTACCAACTGGCGACCCGTGGCCGCAGCGTGCGCGTTGTTTCCATGCCGAGCTGGGAATTATTCGAAGACCAACCCCAGAGCTACCGCGACCAGGTGCTTCCGCCATTGACCGATTTGCGTATTGCGGTGGAAGCCGGGGTGAGCATGGGTTGGGAGCGTTGGGTTGGACCGAAGGGCAAGATCATGGCAATCAATCATTTTGGGGCTTCGGCACCCGCCCGAACCATCTATGAGAAATTCGGCCTGACGGTGGACGAAATCGTCCGGCAGGCGTACGGTTTGTTGGGAATGGTAGGAGAGTAATATGCGCGTAGCCGTTAGTTGTGATCATGCCGGCTTTCCAATCAAGGCAACCGTAATCGAAACCCTGCGCAAGCTGGGGCATGAAGTGCTCGATTTTGGCACCGACAGCCCCACCAGTGTGGATTTTCCGGATTTTACAGAAAAAGCCTGCCGGGCCATCCAGCGCGGCGAGGCTGAACGCGGGGTGATCCTGTGCGGTTCCGGTGTTGGCGTGGTCATCGCCGCCAATAAAATGAAGGGCATCTACGCCGGCCTGTGCCATGACACCTATTCGGCGCACCAGGGTGTGGAGCACGATTTCATGAACGTCCTGTGCCTGGGCGGACAGGTCATCGGTCCGGCGCTGACGCGCGAACTGGTCACGGCCTTTGTGAACGCCAAATTCGACGGCGGTGAGCGGTTCGTCCGCCGGGTGAATAAGATGAAGAAATTGGAAGAAGAAGGTTGATTTCGACGGCCGGGCCAGGGTTTTCCCGACCCGGCTGTTTTCAGGATCCATTGGGAGGTTTTATGTCAAGAATCGATTCATTACATGCACTGGGACAATCCCTCTGGTATGACAATATTCAACGCCGCCTGTTGGAAAATGGCGAGCTGGAGAAAATGATCCGGGACGGCGACATTCGCGGTGTGACCTCGAATCCATCCATTTTCAACAACGCCATCGCCAAATCCAGCGATTACGACGCGGCCCTCAAACCCATGGCCTGGGCCGGATGGAAAGCCGAGGATATTTTCTGGCAACTGGCCGTCGAGGACATCCAGGCGGCGGCGGATCTATTCCGTCCCCTGTACGACTCCACCCACGGCGGGGACGGCTACGTCAGTCTCGAAGTCAACCCGTACCTGGCGAACGATACGGTCAACACGGTTTCTGAAGCGCGCCGGCTGTGGGCGCTGGTCGACCGGCCGAATTTGATGGTGAAGATCCCGGCCACCCGGGCCGGAATCCCGGCCATCCAACAGGCAATCGCCGCTGGAATAAACGTCAATGTGACCCTGATCTTCTCCCTGCAGCGTTACGTTGAGGTGATGGACGCTTTCTTGAGAGGATTGGAAGAGCGGGTCGCCCATGGACAGTCGATCGATTCGATCGCATCCGTGGCATCTTTCTTCGTATCGCGCATCGATACGAAGGTGGATGGCCGGCTCGAAAAGGTCATCCAGGCTGAGGGCACCGCTGCGCCTCAGGCCGCGAGCCTGCGCGGAAAGGCGGCCATTGCCAGTGCCCGCCTGGCTTATGCAAAGTTCCAGGAAATCTTCGGGTCCGATCGTTTTGTAAAGCTGAAAGCCAAAGGCGGCCGAACCCAACGCCCGCTGTGGGCTTCCACCAGCACGAAGAACCCGGATTATCGGGATGTGATTTACGTCGAAGAATTGATCGCCCCGGATACCGTCAACACGGTTCCCCCGCAAACTCTGGTTGCTTTCAAAGACCACGGCGAATCGGCCGTCACGATCGAAAAAGATTTGGCGGGCATGCGCAAGGCCCTGGCAGATCTCGAAGCCATGGGCATTCACATGGAACAGGTCACGGACGAACTCGAGGAAGAGGGCGTAAAGTCCTTTTCGGACGCCTTTACCGGGTTGTTGAAGACCATCGACGACCGCCGGACAGCCTGCCTGGCCGAATTGGGGGATTTACAGGAAAAAATCGCCAGGCGCGTCAAGAACCTGACGGATATCGATGCCGCGCGCCGCTTATGGCAGCCGGATCCGACCCTGTGGACAGAGGATCCCGCCGAGCAGAAGGAAATTCTACAGCGGGTGGGCTGGCTGCGCGCGCCTGAAAAAAGCCGCGCCCTGATTTCGCAGGCGAAGCGCATTCTGGCCGATTGTCAGCAGGAAGGCTATACCCACGCATTACTGCTGGGCATGGGCGGCTCGTCGCTGGCTCCGGAGGTGCTGCGGCTGACATTTGGCGTGCAGAGCGCGAACGACAAACCCGGATTGGACCTGGCCATTTTGGATTCGACCGATCCGGCGCAGGTGCGGACCGCCGCGCAGCGCGCGCCGCTGGCGCGGACGTTGTTCATTGTCTCCAGCAAATCCGGCTCGACCAGCGAGACTCAATCCCATCTGGCTTTCTTCTGGAAACGGGCAGTTCACAGCCTGGGCAAGGTAAAGGCCGGCGAGCACTTTGTCGCCATCACCGATCCGGGCAGCATGCTTGAAAAACAGGCTCGCGAACGCAGTTTCCGTGAGGTCGTGCTGGCGGATCCGAATGTCGGCGGGCGCTATTCGGCGCTGATCGCCTTCGGTATTCTGCCGGCCGGGCTGCTGGGTCTCGATCTCGATCTCTGGCTGGCGCGCGCCGGGCGGGTCATGAGCGTATCCACGCCCGCGACGCCGGCCGGTCGCAATCCAGGGTTGGTCCTGGGCGCCATCCTGGGCGAAGCGGCTCTGGCCGGACGCGACAAGCTTACCATCCTGACCGACCCTGAATTCTCCGCTTTTGGCTCCTGGCTTGAACAACTGGTGGCCGAGAGCAGCGGCAAACAGGGTAAGGGCATCATTCCTGTGGATCAGGAGACGCTGCTTCCGCCGCGCAACTACAGCAAAGATCGTCTCTTTGTCTACATCCGTCTGACCGGCAGCCTGGACGAACAAGTCAAGAAACTGCACGCGGCCGGGCATCCCGCGCTGGTGCTGCCGGTAAAGGATACCTACGATTTGAGCGCCGAGTTCTACCGCTGGGAAGTGGCCATTGCGATTGCCTGCGCGGTGTTGGGCGTCGATGCGTTCAACCAGCCGGATGTGCAGGACAACAAGACGCGCACCCAGCAAAAAATTGCCGCCTTCCAGAAATCCGGGAAACTGGATGAAGGCGAAGCCATCTGGGAAGGCGAGGGCGGCCGGGTGTATGGGCAGGAATTCCCAGGGCTGAACGGCGCCAAGACGATTGCCGATGTGGTCGAAGCATTCCTGCAGCAGGCCAAAGCCGGCGTCGATTATGTGGCCTTGAACGCTTATCTGCCGCGCAATCCGCGTACGGCTTCGAAGCTGCAAAAAGTCCGTTCGGTGCTGCTGGTGCGCACTGGCTGCGCCACCACGCTCGGTTTCGGGCCGCGTTTCCTGCATTCAACCGGCCAGTTGCACAAGGGCGGCGGTGACAATGGCGTTTTCATCCAGATTACCCGGGATCCGACGGTCGATTTTGAAATTCCCGAACAGGGCATCCGCTTTGCCACGCTGGAACGCGCCCAGGCGTTGGGCGACCTGGAAGCCCTGCGCAGTCGGGGGCGGCGAGCCATCCGCATTCACCTGACCAGCGCGGATATCCTAGATCTGATCTAAAAATGACATCCCCTTTGAAAAAACAAAGGGGATGTTTTTTTACGACCCCCTCAGCGCCAGGGCTATGGCTCCCAGGGAGCCGGCCTGGTTCCCCAATCCGGGCGAAACAATGTAACTCTCGGTTTCCTCCAGCAGGGTTTTGGATTGGACATATCCGTTCAAGATCTCGACAACCTGCTTGCGGATCATTGGAAATAACTGGTGTTGGGCCATCACCCCACCGCCCAATATGATGCGCTGGGGTGAGAGCGTGCATATGAAGGTGGACAAGGCCAGGGCGATAATATGCGCTTCGAGTTCCCAGGCCGGGTGGTCGGGGGGCAGCTTCTCGGCCGGAACGCCCCAACGGCGGTTCAAAGCCGGACCCGAGGCCAGACCTTCGAAGCAATCCCTGTGATAAGGGCAGCAGCCATCAAAGGGGTCTGCCTGCCGGTCGTGCGGCAGGTAAATATGACCCATCTCCGGATGCACCAGCCCGTGCAGCGGTTTGCCGGCGCAGACGACGCCGCCTCCGATGCCGGTACCGATGGTCAGATACACAAAATCCGATAATCCCTGGGCCGCACCCCAGCGACCTTCTCCCAGAGCCGCTCCGTTGACATCGGTATCGAAGAAAACCGGGACACCCAGCGCCTTTTCAAGAACCGGCGTGACCGGGGTATTCCTCCAGCCGGGTTTCGGCGTGGAAGTGATAAATCCCCACGTTTCCGAAGCTGTGTTCAAATCCACCGGGCCGAAACTGGCGACCCCGATGGCTTCCAATGTAAGACGTTGCTCACTCATCCAATGCGTAAAGAAATCCGCAGTCTTTTGCAGAGTCTCTTCGGGTTGCGTGGTCGGGAAACGCGTCTCGGCCAGAATCTTTGCGTGTTCGTCCGTCACAATACAGACGAATTTCGTCCCGCCTGCCTCAACACCGCCAAAATAGCCCATCGAGCCGACCTCCTGATGGATAATCTCTCACTTAATTCGTTTTAATAATAGCATAACCCAAGAGTTCGTCTGAAATCTTTTTCGTGTATAATCGTCATCTGAGTCCAAATCAGGGGGCAAATCCTGGTTGCGGGGACGGCCAGCGCTCTTTCCCTGATCTTTCCTTCCCCACGGTCCGCATTTTCCTTATTCCATTTTGGACCATTTTAATCTCGGGCTCATCATTCCATTTTTTTCTTTGAGGATAAAAGCATGGATATTTTTCAGAAGTGCCTTGAGTACACGGAAGCCAGGGATGCAATCAAGCAAGGGTTCTATCCTTACTTTATCCCACTCAATGAGAATGAAGGGACGGAGGTCATGTACAAAGGCCAACGTCTCATCATGTGCGGTTCCAATAACTACCTGGGATTAACCACCCACCCGAAAGTGAAAGAAGCCGCCAAGACCGCCATCGATCGCTATGGGACAAGTTGCACGGGCTCACGCTTTTTGAATGGCACCCTCGCCATGCATGAACAGCTCGAGCATGAGTTGGCCGAATGGGTGGGCATGGAATCCACGCTTGTTTTTTCGACCGGTATGCAGACCAATCTCGGTACAGTGAGCGCCCTGGTGGGCCGGGACGACATTGTTATTCTGGATAAGGACGACCATGCCAGCATCGTGGACGGCGCCCGCCTGGGTTACGGAAAGATCGAACGCTATCGTCACAATGATCTCGAACACCTGGAACGGGTTCTCAAGAGCCTGCCCGCCGAGAGCGGCAAAATCCTGGTGATGGATGGATTGTTTAGCATGGAAGGCGACCTGGCTGATCTGCCGGAAATCGTCCCGCTGGCGAAGAAGTATGGCGCGCGGGTCATGGTGGATGATGCCCATGGTATGGGTGTGCTCGGCAAAGGCCACGGCACCGTCGCCCACTTCGGCTTGACCGATCAGGTCGACCTGATCATGTCCACCTTCAGCAAGTCGTTTGCTTCGCTGGGGGGTTTTATCGCCGGCAAGGAAGAAGTCATCGATTACATCAAGCACCATGCGCGCTCGATGATCTTCAGCGCCAGCATTCCGCCTTCCAACACGGCCTCGGCCCTGGCCGCGCTGCAGGTGATGCGCGAAGAACCCGAACGGATCCAACGGGTCAACGATATTGGCCTGAAAATGTGCGAGGGCTACAAATCGCTTGGCTTTGACATCGGCAGGTCGGTTACGCCAGTGGTGCCGATCATCATCGGGGATGACATGAAGACCTTCCTGTTCTGGAAAGCGCTCTTCGAAAACGGCGTCTTCGTCAACCCGGTCATCAGCCCGGCCGTCGCCCCCGGACACCAACTCATGCGAACCAGCTATATGGCTTCCCATACCGATGAACAACTCGACAAGGTGCTGGAAACCTTCGGCCGAGTCGGCAAGGAGCTTGGGATTATCTGATCCTCAGATTATGAAAACCGGCGCCTCAAAAGGCGCCGGTTTTTTGTGTGTTATTTGAGGATATATAGAATGCCGATGGTATTGGGCCCGCAGTGGCTGGCGATGGTCGAGCCAGCGTAGGTGATGCAAATTTCATCGATTTTGGCCAGCTTACGCAGTTCGGATTCCAGGAAGGCAGCGTCGGCGTCACAACCGGTGTGCGTGATGAATACGCGGTGCAGGTCGATGGTGGGAAGCAAGGTATTAAATTCGGCGACCATCGAAAGCAAGGCCCGCTTGCGAGCGCCGCCAATCTTTTCCTTTACGCCCATCGTCCCATCACTGCGTACCTCGATCACCGGACGGATATGCAGCAAGCTGCCAAAAATATTCGCCAAAGCTGAGCAGCGCCCGCCTTTATAAAGATAATCCAGTGTGTCGATCGTAAACGACGTGTGAATTTTGGGAACGGTGGCCCGAATTTCGGATACGATTTCATCGAAAGAGCGGCCCTGATCGCGTAATTCGGCTGCCTTTACCACCAGCAAACCGATGCCCGTGGACAGGTTCAATGAATCTACAGTCGCTATTCTTTTGTCTTTAACCTCGGCTGCTGCCAGAACACTGTTTTGATAGGTGGCGGATAACTGGCTCGAAATGTCGATGCAGATCACATCATTTTGAGCTTTGAAGGCCTCTGAAAAATCGACAACGGGCACTGCCGATGTCTTGGGAAGGGCTCCGGTGCGATCGACGGCATCGAATAGTTCGCGCAAGGTCATGTCGCCATCTTTGACCTCGTGGTTATCCACAAAAACGGTCAAAGGGAGGCGTTTGATATGAAACCGCTCGAGGAGTTCCGGGCTGAGATCAGATGTGCTATCGGTTATAATTTCAATCATATGTCAGCTCAATGAAGAAAGATAGGAAAATAAGAACCCCGCAATTTTACCCTATATTACGGCGGCCTGAGATTGCATTGAACACGTAAAAGGTGCTATTTTGAGTGTCAATTTCCTGAAAATTTATCTCTTCGATATCGATGGGGTGCTGGTCAAGCCGCTCGGTTATCGTCAGGGTGTTCGAACCGTTTTGCAAGAATACGCGGAGCGCTGGGGGGTTAGGGGGCGGCTGGCCGGTGAAGAGGAGATTTCACTGCTGGAGTCCCAGCAGATCACCAGTGAATGGGATCAAATCCCCATCTGCCTGGCGTGCATGCTCGACGAAGGGCTGGATCATTCAGCGAGCCGGCCGGCTGATTTTTCGATCGATGAGGTGCCGCCGGCGTTGTTCGACCGGGATTCCGCGTCCGTAGCGATCGATTACCGCAGAAAAATCACTGCGATCGGCTTGCTGCCAAAAGACAACCGCGCGCTTAGCGATCAATTGCTTAAGGACGACTCGATTTTCCCCAATCTTTTCCCTTACCGTGCTTTCCGGGACCTGTTTGCCAACACGCGCGATGTCCTGAAATCTAAAACGACTCGCCGTTTTCAATTACTGGAATTGGGCAGCCAGGTTTTTTCAGAAACTTATCACTTACCCGCGGATTGTGAAACCGAAGGATTACTCGTCACCCGCGATATCAGCCTGATTCCGGCGGATGTCGCTGCGGATTTGCTGCGTAAGCGGAAGAAAGGCGAGATCGAAATGTCCGCTATTTCAGCTCGGCCATCGCGACCGGATGGGCTGTTCAGCGACCCCGAACACAGTTATTCACCCGAGGCCGAATTGGGCCTGCGCGTCGCAGGATTATCCGGGATTCCCTGCATCGGTTTCGGCGAATTGGTCTGGCTGGCGGAAAAAGTACATACCGAAGCGGACAGCCTGTTGAAGCCCAATCGCATCCACGCGTTGGCTGGCATGGCCGCCGCTTCGGGATTGGATAGCCTTTCGGCCATGCAGGCGGCTTATGATCTCGATCAGGCAGGTTCGCAGGAGAGCATTTCTCTGATCTTCGGGACGGCGCAGAGACCGGTCGAAGTTCACATATTCGAAGATACGCCTGTGGGTGTTTTGGCGGCGAAATCCGCGGTCGAGTACTTGAATGAACTGGGCATCCTGGCCTCATTTCATGCCTGGGGAATTACCGAAAACGTCGATAAATGCGCTGCCCTTACCGATGCGGGCGCGGTGGTCTTTTCATCGATCCGGGATGCGATCGAAGCGGCGACCGGTGCAGGCCAGAACTAGAGCCTCCGGCTTTGTTTTGGGGCCTGGGGATTTCCACTGGCTGACAGGCTGTGATAAGCGGAATCCATCGGAATATAAACGGGTTCTGACGAGTCTTCCGGTTCGGACTCCTGAGACGGGTAGAGGGGCTGAGGGATCGGTTTACGGGGCAGGGCAGGTGTGGGGCGTGAAACGGTCGACGGCTGCTCCACGGGCGTCGAGCGCGGCTTGCGGGTGACGACCAGCGGCTGCTGCGCCGGGCGCTCGAAAGGCGCAGCCTGCGATTGGACCTCCTGGATTGAAGCGGATTTGACGCTCAGGGAGAACGAACCGATCAAAAGGATGCGGGTCACCCAGACCAGGATGGCCACGAACACCGGGATCACGTGGACGAGGACCTGCGGGTTGATGACGGAACTGCTGACCAGGGTGCGGTTGACCACGGCCATCGAAATGCCCCACCAGGTCAAAGCGGCATTCATGGTGGCCGCCAGGAGCCAGGCGCCGAAGAGAAACCAGAGTTCCCTGGGAACTTCCTGTTCGGCTTCCGGTAGGAACAACCGGGCAATGCCCGCAAAATCGATCGCGCAGAATGCAATGGCCAGCACGGTCGACCAGCGCATACCGAGAAAGCTCAAGGATCCCAATAGATCATCCAAGGCATAGGCAGTCGTGCTGAAATTGAAGATTTCGAATCCCAGCAATGCGATTGCCAGAATACTCGTTGTGATCATTTTTCGGTAGCCGAGGGTGCGATCGTCGGACGGCCGCCGGTAATTAAGTTGCTGACTGGACATGGCTACCTCCTTTCAAGAGTTCCGAAAAATCCCTTCGATTTATTCTTATAATAGAACAATATTTCTAATTTGTCAATAACAAAAACGCCACGGAGTTTTCTCCGTGGCGTGGATGAATGCGAGATTTGTGGATCAGAACCAACCCCGTCTTTTGAAAAAATAGAGCATTCCGCCCACGATGAGGAGATAAATTCCGAGCACCATCGGGTAGCCGAGCTGCCAGTTCAATTCCGGCATAAACTTGAAATTCATGCCGAAATTGCCGGCCACAAAGGACAGCGGCAGGAAAATGGTCGAGACGATGGTCAGGGCTTTCATGACTTCATTCAAGCGCAGTGAAGTCGAGTTCAGGTAAATATCCAGGGAACCGCTGACGACATCCCGAATATTCTCGGACATTTCCTGAATGCGCATGAGATGGTCGTAGATATCCCGGAAATAAATCCGGCTTTGCTGGTCGATCATTGGGAATTCGTCCCGGCTTAGGCGGTTGATCACTTCGCGCTGCGGCCAGATGATATGGCGCAGGACCATGATACTGTGCTTCAGGGCCAGAATTCGCTCGAGGGTTTCCGTCTTGGGTTTGGCCAGCACCAAGTCTTCCAGTTTCTCGATCTCATCTTCCATGTTATCCAGCAGCGGCATGTAATCATCGACCAGGATATCCAAAACGGCGTGGCACAGGAAATCGGCTCCACCCGCGTGCAGCCGCTTGTCCTTTGCCAGCAGCTTCCAGGTTTTTTCGACCGGCGGCATGACCTGTTCGGTCGAAACCGTTACCAGATAATTCGCCCCCAGAAAGAGGTCCAATTCCAGGACGTCATCTTCCGAAATTTCCGGTGAGGGCAGGATGGCGTGCGTAATGATAAAGAGGTAATCCTCGAAATCGTCGATTTTGGGGGTCTGGTATCCGTGGTCGATACAATCTTCGACTGCCAGGGGGTGAAAATGGAAGGCGTCTGCGAGGATCGAACGGATTTCATCCGGGTTGGTTTTTTCGAGGATGACCCACAGCAAGCCTTCGGGTTCTTGGATACAACTCTCGTATTGCTCTACGGGTAGGTTTCGGATTGGCGCTTCGCGGGGTGGAAAATAGATCGAACGGATCATGCGGTCGTTCTCCATTCACAGGGTTATTTTGAAAGTATACCCTTTATCGAAATCATTGAGCTAGTCCTCGCTTTAGTTGATCTACTTGACATTGCATATGGATTATGCTACATTGATAAAACGATTGCGCAACCGTTTGCGCGTGAAAATAGCTAAGTACGAAAATCCACACGTTTTCTGAAAGGCTTCTGGATGGTTAAGAATCATCGATCCTTTTTTTATTTTTTCATTCTGGCTATCTTTTTAATAACGTTGGGGTTGAGTTCCTGTAACTCGGCAGCTCCAGCCGAAAAAGCCGGGGTCGCTGAGACAGAAACGACCGAACAAGAATTGGGGTCTGTGCGTGGAAAAGTCTTGACCGACTCCGGCGAGATGGTTACCGCCGGGATCATCGTCGAGGATCAAGATGGCAATACTTTTCGCACAACCACGAATGCGCAATCGGGCTACAACTTGTTGCTGCCGCCGGGAAGTTACACACTCTACTTTACGCGCGGATTCGAATATTCGGTGGTTACCAAGAAAATTACCGTCGAAAGTTTCAAGAAGTATTATCTCCAGGATGTGCGTTTGATCCAACTGTTCGATTCGTATGCCCAGGGTTGGATCGCCTCCGACCTGCACCAGCATACCTATTATTCGGATGGCGCGGATAGCGTCGCCTCGCAGTTATTGGGAAATATCAGCAATGGCTTATACATCGGTTTCCTGACAGACCATAACACGGCTTATGGCCTGGCGGAGTGGGTCCAGGGGAACAGGTTGGTCGCCAACATCGATAAAGCCGGCGTTCAGCGCTTTTATCATGCCTTCGAGGGCGTCGAGGAGACCACCGAATTTGGCCATTTTCAATCCCTCGGCGTTGGCCAGACCTTCGACACTTATGAAATTAAAATGACGGAATATCAACGGGCGCAAAGCCAGGCTGAGAAAGACGTCGTGCTGAAGGATATGATTGGCTACATTGCCGATACGATCCAGCGCAGCGGCGGCGTTGTGCAAATCAACCACCCGTACAGTTCCAGTACGATGGGTTTCAACTACTGGGATATCGCGGACAAATTCGATACGGTCGAAATCTGGAACGGTTATTTCGTACCCGGGGACGGCCGTTATATCGGGGACACGCTCGGGTATGCGGATCAAAACTACAGCGCGAAGTTGAAATGGTTCGATTTATTGAATAACATCCGGAACGGCGGAAAATTCCTGGCGGCCACAGGCGGGACCGACAATCACGATTCCACTTCGCCCTACAAGCGCGATCCAAAGCTGGTATCCTACAACATCAACAATATCAAGGACTTCAAGATCACCAATATGGTGGATTATCAGGCCGCCTTCGAAATGAACGGCCGATATAACGGAAATCCAACCACGTATTTGCACATTCCGGGCGACATAACCCTCGATTCGGTGCAAAACGCCATCAGGAATGGCAACAGTTTCATCTCCAACGGCCCCATTCTTATTGCCGACGTAAACGGTAAATCCTACGGTGAAACCGTCGAGTTAAATGGGGCGGGGAGCGTTTCCTTGAACCTGAAAGCCTTTGCCCGGGATGGGTTCGAAAGCATTCGCATTGTGAAGAATGGTGAGGTCATTAAAACCATCGATGCGATTACTGGTTCCAACTATGAGGCAGTGGTAAAACTGGACGACCTGAAACGCGGCGATTGGATTGTTCTGGAGGCGATGGGAGTCTCTACCTATTATTGCATCACCAATCCCATCTTCTTCGAATGATCTTCCATGTCAATAGAACCGAATGCTGTAAACCAATAAGGAGAAAAGGAAATGAAGAAGAGATCTGTCCTGCTTGTTGTTTTGGTTCTGGTCCTGATTTCGACATTCATGGCCGGCTGCGCTCCGAAAAACGCAGCGGATGAATGGAAATGGACGCCGGGCAAGGATGAAGTGACTTATAAATCCACCGCTGCCGATGAATGGTCGCCCACGTTTACGGTTTATGTCAAAATCGTGGGTGGAAATGACACCGTGTTGTATGACGGAAAGGTTACCCTGACTTCACCGCAGATGATGGCGAGCGAATTCCTGTCGGCTGCAATCAGTGAAAAAGGATTGGCCCAGGAAGGTTTGGATGTCGGCTTCATCACCAAAGTCGGCGACTATGAAAACGATTCGACGAACAACGTCTACTGGATGTATTATGTCAATGGCGCAATGCCTAATTGGGGAACGAATGAGTTCCGCCTTCGCGATGGGGATTATGTCAAGCTGGCTTATGAGAAATACCAGCAGCAATAAGATTCGTATCGTTGGATCGGGTTCGTTTTGTTGATGATCGAAATGGGCTGTTACAAGGTTTTTTTGTAACAGCCCATAATAAGAATTTCAAAAGTGGAGCGATTTCGTTATGATGAAGAATAAGCCCGTTTATTTGTTGGTCATTCTTGTGATGCTCGCAGCGTCCATTTTGACGGCATGCGGCGGAAATGCAACGCCCGAAAGCCTTAACATCAGCAGCGAAATCGCAAACCTCGACGATGGCGTCACCCGAATCGTGCTATTGATCAACGGGAATCTTGGAGATATGTCGTTCTTCGATTCGGCCAACGCCGGGATGCAAAAATTTCAGACGGATCACCCCGAGGTCGAGGTAAAGGTTGTCGAGATGGGCGTCGACACCTCGGTGTGGGAACCCACCCTGCGCCAGACCGCCAACGAAGCCAATGATTTGATCATCGTTGGCACCACCGACATGCGCGAACCTTTGCAGCGGTTGATCCGGACGGGCAAATATCCGGACCGAAAATTCATCATTTTCGATACTGAGATCGAGGATAACGCGGCTGCCAATTATCCCCAGGTGCACAGTATCATGTTCAAGCAAAACGAGGGCGGATACCTGGCCGGCGTGGTTGCGGCCCTGATGAGCATCGAAACCGGCGCCCAAAAAACCGGTTTCATCGGCGGCATGCGAATCGACGTGATCAACGATTTTGGCTACGGATTCATGCAGGGCGTCGAGAAGGTCAATGCGGATTACTCTTCTCAAATCCTGGCCTACAACAGTTATATCGGCGATTTCTTCAACAGCCCAAAGGGGAAATCCCTGGCCGACACGATGTATACCGAAGGACAGGTCAGTATTCTATTCGCGGCGGCTTCTCAGGCGGGACTGGGCAGTCTGGATTCGGCCAAGAATCTGGATAAATATATCATCGGCGTCGATACCGATCAGTACGATTATTTCAAGAGCACCGACCCGGATAAAGCTTCACATATCGTTACTTCTGTTTTAAAACGGGTCGATCTCGCGCTCTATGAAGCCTGCGATGCTTTCTTGAAGAACACGTTGACATATGGAGATCTGGCCGTAATGGGGTTGAAGGATGGCAAGGTCGGAATCGTCGACAATGATAATTACAAGACGATCGTTCCCGAGGCCGACCGGACCTACGTCCAGGGTTTGATCGACCAGATCATTTCGGGGGATCTCGAGATCAAGAGTGGGCTCAAACGTTTCACGCCGGTTGCCGATTTGAATGCCCTGTTCGATAAACTGGACCCGACCAAGCAATAAATTATTCGCGATTGAGTCCAATGGAATATCTAACCTTAGCGGAAATCAGCAAGATCTATTCGAACGGCGTCATTGCAAACGACCATGTCAATTTTGGCCTCCGCAAGGGCGAAATCCACGCCATCATCGGTGAAAACGGGGCCGGGAAAAGCACTTTGATGAAAGTGCTTTACGGCCTTGAAAAGCGCGATGGCGGTGAGATCTACCTGAACGGAGAAAAAGTAAATATTACCTCTCCGTTGGATGCGCTGGGCCTTAGCATTGGGATGGTTCCTCAGCATTCCATGCTGATCCATGAAATGACGGTCAGTGAGAACATCTTTCTGGGAATCGAAAAAAAACGACGGGGGCTGCTCGACAAGAACAAAATGGATCAAGAAACCAGGTCGTTGTGTGAAAAATACAACATGGTTGTAGATCCGAAGGCCTTGTGTGGAAGTTTATCCCTGAGCGCCACCCAAAAAGTGGGCATCTTAAAAGCGCTGGTCAGGGGCGCGAATATCCTGATTCTCGATGAGCCCACGGCAGTCCTGGCCCCTCAAGAAACGCGGGAATTGTTCGCCCAACTGAAGCTGTTGAAGCTCAATGGGTACAGCATCATCATCATCACCCACAAACTGAAGGAAATCACGCAGTTATGCGATCGGGTGACGATTATGCGGGCCGGTCGGGATTGCGGGGTATTCGCCGTCGACCAGATCAGCGAAGAAGAAATCTCGCGGCGCATGGTTGGAAACGACGTCAAACTGACCGTTGAGAAAACACCTGCAAAGCCCGGCGATAGCGTAATCAAAGCCGCGAACCTGACCGTGACCCGGAAGAATCGCACCTGCGCTGTGGATCACATCAGCTTTTCGGTGCGCAAAGGCGAAATTCTGTGCTTCGCCGGCGTCGAGGGGAATGGACAGCGTGAGACGGTCCGATGCCTCACGGGGTTGGAGAAAAAGTACACCGGCCAAATTACGCTGCTTGACCAGGACCTAAAGGAAATGAACGTCAGGGAGATCCGCGAAAAGGGCCTTTCCCATATCCCTGAGGACCGCCAAAGAACCGGCTCGAATCTGGCTGCCAGTATTCTGGATAACCTGGTTGCCATTTCGGTCGCGAAAGAAAGCAAATGTGGGGTCATCCGATACCGCAAGTTGAAGGCGAACGCGCAAAAACTCATTTCGCGATACGCGATCAAGGCGAAGAGCATCTCGCAGCCGATGAATTCCCTTTCCGGCGGAAATATGCAAAAGGTGATCATCGCCCGGGAAATCGATGCCGGTTCCGAGGTGTTGGTGGCAGACCAGCCGACTCGCGGCGTCGACGTAGGAGCGATGGAATTTATTCATAAGAAGCTCGTTGGTCTGCGGGATTCGGGAAAAGCCATCCTGCTGGTTTCCGCCGACCTCAGCGAGGTGATAAACCTGGCGGATCGAATCCTCGTCTTTCATAACGGTAAGATTACCGCCCAAATTACGGATGTCCCCCATGTAACGGAAGAGCAGTTGGGACGTTACATGCTTGGAATAGACCGGATGCCGGATCTGGAGGGGGCATAATCCAATGCTTAAGAAGATCAATTACAAACTATCCTCCGCGCTCGCCCGCCAGGTCCTGTTCGAGATCCTAAGGACCGCTGCGGCGATCGTCCTTGCTTTGCTGATTGCTTTTGGCATTATCTTTCTTACCAGCAAAGAACCGATCCGGGCGATTCGCATCCTTCTGGAAGCGCCTTTTCTTTCGCCCTACAATTTCGGACAGATCATCACACAGTCGATCCCCCTCATTTTCACCGGTGCCGCGGTGTGTGTCATGGTAAAGGCCGGCCAGTTCAACCTCTTTGTCGAAGGCGCGTTTTTTATCGGGATGTTATTCGGCGCGGTCATCGCCGCCAAATTCAAGCTGCCCGGGGTTTTGCTCCCGATGGTGGCGATGATTTTGCCTGCGCTGCTTGCGGCGGCGATCGGGTATCTGCCGGCAAAAATGAAATCCGCGTTGAAGATCAATGAATTTGTGTCTTCGTTGATGTTCAATTTCATTGTGTTCTGGGTCTGCATGTATCTTTTTGCCCATCATTTCTATGACCCGGACTATTCTTCATTGGCCACGCCAACCATACCGGATCAAGGAAAGCTGTTCTTCCTATCCGTGGATAATGAAGTCAGTTCCAGTTTCCTGATTGCTTTGGTTGTCGCCGGGCTGGTCTGGTTCTTCCTGAACCGTACAAAATGGGGTTTTGCCATCCGGATGACCGGCGACAACCCTGAATTTGCGAATTTCGCCGGCATCAACGTCCGCTCGGCCATCACCTGGTCACAGGTTTTGGGCGCGGCCATTGCCGGTTTTGGCGGCGCGGCTTTCGTGCTTGGGAATTACTACCGTTTCAACCTCAAAGCGCTTCCCAATTACGGTTTCGATGGATTCATCATCGCCATCGTGGCCCGGAACAATCCCTTGCTGGTGCCCATCGCAGCCTTATTCATGGGGTATCTGCGCGCGGGGGCTGCGCAGATGGCGCTGTATTCGGATGTCACCAACGATGTCGTTTACCTGATCCAGGCGGTGATGCTCATCCTGATCGGTGGCCAGGCATTTCTGTCCTTCGTGAAGGAACGTTCGATCAAAAAAGCCGCCAGGCAAGAAAGAGAACGATCCGAAGGCGGAGGAAAAACCGTTGCTTAACTTTATCTTTTCCGAAACATTTCTGGTTTCATCCATCGCCTACGCATTGCCGATCGTTTTTGCTGCCCTGGCGGCGTTGATTTCGAATAAAGCCGGAACGCTCAATATCAACGTCGAAGGAAGCATGTCAGTGGCTGCGCTTGCGGGCGCTCTGGCGAGCAATTCCTCGCAAAGCTGGGCGATCGGTTTGGTGTGCGCAATCCTGGTCGGCATTTTAATGTCTTTGATACTGGCAGCCTGTTCGATGGGGTTGAAAACCGATACGATTCTGTCCGGTATTGCACTCAATACTTTTGCCAGCGGTCTGGTCGTGGTCATACTCTTCGCGGTGCTTGGGGTGCAGGGAGATTCTTCGTCCAGTCCCAGTCGGATGATCCCAACCGTCAACGTGCCGGTTCTGACGAATATTCCGGTCGTCGGAAAACTGATCTTTGGGGAAAATTTGATGGTTTATATCGCCATTCTTTGCGTGGCGATTTTATGGCTGCTGATTCATAAAACGAAATTGGGGACGCATATCAAAGCGGTGGGTTATAACCCCGAAGCAGCGCGCTCGGTGGGTATTCATGTCAACCAGACCCGCATTTGGTCCCTGGTTTTCTGCGGAATATTCGCCGGGTTGGGCGGCGCTTTTCTTTCGATGGTCTATCTGTCGTATTATTCCGTTGGAATGGTGGCCGGAAGAGGGTTCATCGGCCTGGCCGCAGAGGCGATGGGCGCCGGGAATCCAGTTTCGACGGCGTTGTTCGCCTGGTTGTTTGGAGCAGTCGATTATTTCGCGGTTGGCGCGCAGTCCGTTTTGAATGTGCCGTATGAACTGCTCAACACTCTGCCGTATCTGATGACATTGCTCGCTCTGGTAATCTACTCGGTGAAACCCGGCAGAAAATCGCAAAGCCAGTAGCCCCGACTTTTTAGAGAATGTTTCGGGTATTGAATCTTCACCCTAAAAGTGGATCACTTCAGGGCGGGCACAGTCTTTCATGGATTCGATGACTTCGCGTTTGTCGGGGATGGAGGATTGGGCTCCCAGTCGGGTGACTGCCAACGTGGCTGCGGCGGCCGCATACTGCAAGGCGTCGGGAATATCTTTGCCCTCCCAGAGCGCGGCTGCATAACCGCCCACGAAGGTATCACCGGCCGCGGTGGTATCCACAACCCGGACAGGAAACCCGGGTTGATACAGATTGAACTCTGGACTGACCAGTACGGAGCCCATCGGTCCGAGGGTGATGATCACGGTGCGCGGGCCGTTTTTCTGCAGGGTCCCGGCCGCATCGAATGCTGATTTTGGATCGATGACGGGAAAATCGCACAGGCTGCTGGCTTCGGTTTCGTTGATCACCAGCACATCCAATTGTTGGAGCGTGCTTTCCGGGATGGGGTAAAAGGGGGCGGCGTTGAGCATGACCGGAATGCCTTCATGATGGGCACGCTCGATGATGTGCCTGACGGTTTCCAACGGAATTTCATGTTGAAGCAAGATCATGGAAGTCTGGGCTAAAGAAGGCCAGGCATCATCCACCATGGTGATGGAGACCAGACCATTGGTGCCGGGGATGATGAGGATGCGGTTCTCGCCGGCATCATCGACCAGAATGACCGCGGTCCCGGTCGGATGCCCAGCGATCGCGTGTATTCCACTCACATCGACGCCGGCGTCCTTCAATGAGTTGCGCAGCGTATCGGCGAAGATATCCTCGCCCACGCAGCCGATCATTCGAGTTGGCGCACCTGCCCGCCTGGCCGCCACGGCCTGATTGGCGCCTTTCCCACCCGGGATGATATTGAAATCGGTGCCGCTCAAAGTCTCGCCGGCGCGTGGAATACGAGATGAACGCGCGACCAGATCGATGTTCAGACTGCCAATGACCGTGATCATTTTCATCTATTCTTCCCACCGGGCGGTGGAATCGCGTTTGATCAACCTGGAGGTGAGAATGATTCGTTGGTTCAATTCGTGCTTTTTACCGACCAGATGTTCGATCAGCAAATTCATGGCGTACTGCGCCATTTCTTCGATGGGTTGAGCCATGGTGGTCAATGCCGGGGTAATTGCTGCGTCGATCTCGATATCATCAAAGCCGATGATCGAAATATCCTTCGGGATGGAAAGGCCGGCTTTGTGCGCGGCCGACATGGCGCCGATGGCCATCATATCGTTTAGAACAAACACGGCAGTGGCGCGAGAGGAGGATGAAAGCAGTCGCTGCATGGCCTCTTCGCCACTCGGAAATCGAAAATCGCCCATCTCGATCAATTTCGGATCGAAGTCAATTCCGTTTTCTTTCAGGCAGCGTTTATAGCCTTCGAAGCGCTGCATGCTGGGCGCAAGGTGATTGGGGCCGGTGATGCAGGCGATAAAGCGGTGGCCCAGATTGATCAGGTGTTTCGTCGCATCATAGCCCGCCTGTTCATTGTCCAGGAGAACGACATCTGCCAGTTCCAGTGGGACATCGCGATCCGCCACCACCACAGGAATATTGTTCTCCACCAACCGCATCAAGTCGTCCGGCTCGCTGCCAGAAGAGATGAAGATCACCCCGTCCACCTGTTTTGCCAGCAGGGTGTTGATGTACCGGCTTTGCTTACCCGGGTTGTTGTCGCTGTTGCACAGGATGACGCTGTAACCCTGTTGAAAGCCGATATCCTCGATTTTTCGGGCGACATCCGCAAAGAAGAGGTTGGATGCATCCGGTACAACCAGGCCGATCGTCCTCGTAACGCCGCTTCGCAGGCTGCGCGCCAGACTATTCGGCTGGTAGCCCAGTTCCTCGAGCGCGGTCAGGACCCGTTGCTTGGTGGCCGGATCGACAAAGCGGGTGTTGTTCACCACATGGGATACTGTGGTGATGGATACCTGGGCCGCGCGAGCTACATCTTTGATCGTTACACGGGGCATACGGGAATCTATTCTTTCTGCGCAAACGATTGCGCAATCGTTATAATAAAAATATCATATTAAAAACGATTTGTCAATGCCTTTGAAGACCCGTCCATTGATCCGAAATGGTCGTGATCCACCTGAAAGAAACTTCAAAAAGACAAAAGATCGCTTCGAGAACAGGAAATAACCGGGTAAAATCATACCAGGAGGATCAACCCGTGAGCGATGTACCCCTGCAGAAATTATTCAATGCGCTGCCGCGCGCCTTTATTCCGGAAAAAGCATCCGGGATCGATGCCATAACCCACTTTGCCTTGAGCGGTGAAAAGGGCGGCGATTGGACCGTGACCATTCAAGACCAAAAAATTAGCGTTGTGGCCGGACTGCCGCCGGAATCTCCGACCTTAACCCTCCACGCGGATGCGCAGGATATTCTGGATATTTTTTCCGGAAAGCTGGATATAACTCGCGCATATATGCAGGGTAAGCTTCGAGTAACCGGTAATTTTGGATTGGCTTATAAGCTGTCGACGCTATTCCGGGTTGACGAGGAATTATTTCGATCGTTGCAGTGAGAAATCAAAAAATCGGGCCTTTTGGCCCGATTTTTATCGATCTGATCTCAAGAATAAAGTCCCCAATCTCCGCCCAGGCCTTCTTCCATCATGGAGAAGTCCCAGGCTTCCAGGCCCAGGTCGATTACGACCGGCAGGTTCAAGGCTTCTTCTGCTTTCTGGCGGGTCGTTTCGAGCATGGCCGGGCCATACGGGCAGAAGGGGGTGGTCAGGATCATTTTGAGGACGGTCTGATCGGGGTCGATGCGGACGTCGCGAATCAATCCGAGTTGAATGATATTCAAACCAATCTCCGGATCGACAATTTCACTCAACTTGGCGCGAAGCTGTTCGCACTGTTCGGGATGATCGGCTTCCGCGCCCCAGGGGGGCCGGTTGGTGCCGGGTTGTCCGTTGAACATGGCTAATTCTCCGATTTGTTTTCTGCCAAACCTTGAATCACGTAAGTGCAGTGGGTATCCCCACGCAGCACACACTGGATCTTTTCGGCGGGAATCTCCAAAACCGTGGAGATCAGGGTCTGATCCACGTTGCAGACTTCGGGGTGGCTCTGACCCACGTGATAATACGGGCAGGTAATTTCGTGAATTTGATATTGCGAACCCTGCTTTTCCCATTGGACCGAAAAGCCCTCTTCACCGAGTAATTTTTGGATCAGATCCAAACGCTCTTCGATGTTCATACCGCGCGCTTCGCGCTTCACACTGGAGGCCAGATCCACTGCGATCTCCGTGAAGATCTTGTTGACCACCGGGGCAGGCAGGCTTTCCTTGATCTGGTCAAGCAGCCGGTTCGTCAGGCGCAGATAATTGGTCGGGAAACGCTCCAGGCCCTTTTCGGTTAGAAAATAGACCAGGCGTGGGCGGCCGACGCCGTGGCGCTCTTCCTCGGCATTGACAAGCCCTTCGGCCTGCAGACTGGTGAGATGATGGCGTACCGATATGGCGTTGATGCCAACCGCGTCCGCCAGATCCGTGATGGTTGCGCGTGGGTTTCCTAACAGGGTTTGTAAAATTCGATCACGTGTGCTTTTCATAGGCATTTTTACCTACAATTCATTCCTATCCATACGGCAGTATATCACAGGCGATCGAAATATGTCAATATACTAGATTTTTATCCTAAATATTCGCTAATGGATCTCTTGAGAGCCCGGGATAATAAATTGGTTTTGCTCTAGAAAAAATTAGGTGCGCGACGTCCGCCACAACCCCAGCATCGGATCTACTCTCCCTGGACGGTCCATCAAATCGGGTAGAAAGGGATAATTTGGCAGCCTTCACTTGATTTTGACTGCCTTCATGGGGGCAGGTTGGGGGAAAGACCGGCATGAAACATTATCGCAATAAACTAGAATAATATATAAAATATTGACCCTTTTACGGGGGTGTGCTATAATCGGGTCTGCCAGTGGGGAGAATGGTTCTCCCGGGATTTACTGGCGCTGAGGTTGAACTTTTATTAAGGAGTTATGCTTCGATGTCGGACCTGACTATTCGCAACCTGCATGTTAGTATTGCCGGAAAAGAGATCGTAAAAGGTCTTAATTTAACGATTCCGCAGGGCGAAGTGCATGCAATCATGGGCCCCAACGGCACCGGTAAATCAACGCTGGCTTACACTTTAATGGGCCACCCTTCTTATGAAGTTACGGAAGGTGAAGTTTTGTTCGGCGATACCAACATTCTTGGATTGTCGCCCGATGCCCGCAGCCGGATCGGTATCTTCCTGGCTTTTCAATACCCGGTTTCCATCCCGGGCGTAACCGTGGCCAATTTCCTGCGTTCAGCCGTGAATGCTCGCCGCCGCGCTGAAAACCCGGAGGACAAGGGTATTCCGATCCCCGAGTTCCGCAAACTGTTGAAAGAGAAAATGGCTTATTTGAAGATGGATCCTGCTTTTGCAGGCCGCTATCTCAATGAAGGTTTTTCTGGCGGCGAGAAGAAGCGCGCGGAAATTCTACAGATGGCCATGCTCAAACCGGGCATTGCCATTCTGGATGAAACGGATTCGGGCCTGGATATCGACGCGCTTCGAATCGTATCGGAAGGCGTGAACGCGCTTCGCGGCCCGGACCTGGGTGTGCTTGTGATCACGCACTACCAACGGATTTTGAACTATATCAAGCCGGATGTCGTCCATGTCATGATGGACGGCCGCATCGTCGAATCGGGCGATGCCGAACTGGCTTTGCACCTTGAAGAGCACGGCTATGAATGGGTGCGTGAAAGACTCGAGAACGGCGCCGCAGCCTGATTAACGGTTTTGGCCGTTTGAAGGAGGATTTTATGGGTTCCACATCCGAAGAGAAAATCCTGGAAGGTCTTGGCGAATATAAATACGGGTTTAGCGATCCCGATGTTTCGGTTTTTAAGACCCGCAAAGGTCTGGATGAAAATGTCGTCCGGCAGATTTCCGCCCAAAAAGGCGAACCGCAATGGATGCTGGATTTCCGCCTGAAAGCGTTGGCGCATTTCCAAAAGCGTCCGATGCCCACCTGGGGTGCGGATATCTCCGGCCTGAACCTGGATGAGATTTACTATTATGTGCGCCCGATGGAGGCCGCCGGAAAGAATTGGGATGATGTGCCCGATTCGATCAAGAAAACCTTCGACCGTCTGGGCATTCCCGAAGCGGAACGCAAGTTCCTGGCGGGCGTCGGCGCGCAGTATGAATCGGAAATGGTCTATCACTCCATCCAGGAACAACTGTCCAAACAGGGCGTCATCTTCCTGAGCATCGAGGACGGCCTGCGCCAGTATCCGGATATTTTCCGCGAGCATTTTGGCACGGTCATTCCCATTGAGGATAACAAATTCGCTGCCCTGAACAGCGCGGTCTGGTCCGGCGGGTCGTTCGTCTATGTGCCCAAAGGTGTGAAGGTGGATCTGCCTTTGCAGGCCTACTTCCGTTTGAACATCGCCAACATCGGGCAGTTCGAACGCAGCCTGATCATCGCCGACGAGGGCGCCCAGGTGCACTACGTGGAAGGCTGCACGGCTCCGCAGTATTCGACGAACTCGTTCCACAGCGGTGTGATCGAGATCATCGTCAAGAAGGGCGCGCGCGTGCGCTACTCGACCATCCAAAACTGGTCGACCAACGTGTATAACCTGGTCACCCAGCGCGCCATGGTGCACGAAGGCGGCACGATGGAATGGGTGGACGCCAATCTGGGCTCGAAGGTGACGATGAAATATCCTTCCTGTTACCTGGTCGGCGAGGGCGCTCACGGCGAGATTCTTTCCATGGCGTTCGCCGGTCCCGGACAGGTTCAGGACGCCGGCGGCAAGATGATCCATTTTGCGCCCAACACCAGCAGCAAGATCACTTCCAAATCCATCAGCAAGGCCAACGGGCGGGCTTCCTATCGCGGTATGGTCAAAGTCTATCCTGGCGCGACCAATGTGCGCTCCAATGTGGTCTGCGATGCTTTGCTGCTCGATCCGCAATCGCGCTCGGATACCTATCCGGTCATCGAAGTTGATGAAGAGGACGTGAGCATTGGCCACGAGGCCTCTGTTTCCAAGGTAGGTGAGGAGCAGTTGTTCTACCTGATGAGCCGCGGGTTGTCCGAGGAAGAAGCGACCACCATGGTTGTTTCGGGCTTCATCGAGCCGCTGGTCAAAGAGCTGCCGATGGAATATGCTGTGGAAATGAACCGCCTGATCCAGCTTCAAATGGAAGGTTCGGTTGGTTAATCGAATAAACGGGGCGGCTGCCCTGGAAGTATGCCGAAGGTTGAGGTCAATTTATTTATGACGAGCGAAAAACCTCAGATCATTACGCGAACACGGCGGGGCGAAACGCCCGTCGTTCAGAAATTCCCTTTCACGCGCGACCAGATTCCGACGCAGGATGCCAGCGAGAAGGTCGTCGAATTTCGCCAACACGCCTGGGAGCAGTTCGAACTGCTGCCCATGCCGGCGTTAACGGATGAAGCCTGGCGGCGAACCGATCTGCACGGGCTCATCACGGATGGGCTGCGAATTCCGGCCAGAGGCGCCTATCTGGATCTGGCGCCCCTGCCTGACCAGCTCTTGAAACCGATGGCGGACGGCGAACATGCCGGCGAGGTGATCCTGATGCCCGGCGGGTCGAAAACCAGCCTGGCGGAAGAGCTGGTTCAAAAAGGCGTGGTGTTTACCGATATCCGGACCGCCGAGCAGCGCTATCCGGCCATTCTGGACCGCTTCATGGCGAAGGCCATGGTGAAACCGGAAGCGGGAAAATTCGCCGCCTTATCCCTGGCTCTGGCTAACACCGGTATGCTGCTCTACATCCCGCGCGGGGTGGTGATCGAACAACCATTGCACAGTCTGTTGTGGGCGCCCGGCGTGGGTCTGGCGCATATTTCCAATGTGCTGGTCTGGCTGGAAGACGGCGCCTCGGCAACCCTGGTGCACGAATCATCCTCGCCAACCGAGAATGGCCAATCCATGCACGCCGGCACCGTCGAAATCTACGTCGGTCAGGATGCCAGCCTGCATTTCGTCGAGCTTCAATCCTTTGGCGAGCATATGTATAACTTCACCCACGAACGCGTACAGGTGGCCGACAATGGCAACCTGGACTGGGTGTTCGGCGCGATTGGCGGTCGGTTGACCAAGAATTTCTCTGACCTCGACCTGGTGGGCAGGGGCGCTTCGGGACGCATGTCGGGCTTCTACTTCACCGAGCATCACCAGCACCTGGATTACGACTCGCAGCAAAACCATCTGGCGCCGAACACGACCAGCGATCTGCTGTTCAAGGGCGCACTGATCGATCAAAGCCGCGCGGTCTGGCAGGGGATGATTTATGTGGCACCCGAAGCGCAGAAGACCGACGGTTATCAGGCCAACCGAAACCTGATCCTCAGTCACGAGGCGCGCGCCGATTCGATCCCCGGGCTGGAGATCCTGGCAGACGATGTCCGCTGCACCCACGGGGCCACGGTGGGTAAGATCGATAACGAACAGGTATTTTACCTGCGTTCGCGCGGCATCGAAAAAGTGGAGGCGGAGCGCCTGATCGTCGAGGGTTTCTTCGAACCGATCATGCAACGCATTCCTTTCGAGGGCGTCCGGCAGCGTTTTCAAGAAGCAATTCATACCAAGATGGCATCCTATCTTGGCCTATAAGCCAACAGGACTTTAAAAATGGAATACACCCCTTCTCCTGTTGACCAAAAGGAAAAACAGGAGAAGGGTTTTCCATAAAAATGCCCTTCAAGGGCAGATATGCTAAAATAAATGACACTGAGTTTGTATTTTTCCTGTAGGAGAGTAGCGTATGTCGCCAGTTCCTTTTATGCGCCCTCCCGATTCTGATAATTCTTATGAAGTCGGGGATACAGTTGAGGTATATTGTGACCATGAGAAAGGTGGGCAGCGTATTCGCGGCTGGCTGAAGGGGATTGTCGTTCAAGTGGATTCGAAAATGGTGGCCGTGCAATTCCGTTCGAATGTCTATTTGACAGACGGCTGGATGGTTCCGGACCATATTCTCTGGTATCCACTCACTTCACCCCATATTCGCTCTGTACAACGCAAGCCGTCCAAGGCGGACATTCTCTAGATCGGAATAACGATGAATTCAACCAGTCTCACTCCAGACGAAATTACTCGAATTCGAGAGGATTTTCCAATTCTCAAACGCGAGGTTCATCCAGGCGTTCCGCTGGTCTATCTGGATTCAGCCGCAACATCTCAAAAGCCCGCCAGCGTCATCGAAGCCATGAATGCTTATTACCGGCATTCGAATGCGAACATCCACCGCGGGATCCACGTGCTGGCTGAGGAAGCCACGGCGATGTACGAAGAAGCTCGCCTGAAAGTCGCCAAATTCATTCATGCCCGCAGCGAGCGGGAAGTGATCTTCACCCGCAATACCACCGAATCGATCAACCTGGTGGCCTATACCTGGGCCAGGGCCAACCTGAAAGCCGGCGATCTGATCATTTTGACCGAGATGGAACATCATTCCAACCTGGTGCCCTGGCAAATGTTGGCTGCTGAACGCCAGATCCGGCTCGAATTCATCCCGGCGACGGACGACGGTCTGCTCGATCTGGAGATCTACCGCCAGTTGCTGTCTCAAAATCCGAAACTGGTATCCTTTACGCACGTTTCGAACGTGCTGGGGACGATCAACCCGGCCAAAGAGATCATTCGCCTGGCGCATGCCGCCGGCGCAGTGGCGCTGGTCGATGGGGCCCAATCCGCGCCGCATTTCGCGGTCGACGTCCAGGATCTTGATGCGGATTTCTACGCGTTCTCGGGACACAAAATGGTCGGTCCCACGGGGATTGGCGTTTTATACGGCAAGGAAGCCATCCTGAATGCCATGCCGCCCTTCCTGGGCGGCGGTGACATGATCAAGAAGGTCGAACTGCGCAGCTTCAGCGCCAATTCGCTGCCGCATAAATTCGAGGCGGGAACCTCCTGCATTGCCGAAGGAATTGGCCTGGGCGCGGCAGTCGATTATTTGAGCGGGGTTGGGATGGGCCGGATCGCCGCCTACGAGCATGTATTGACACAGTACGCGCTTGACCGGCTTTCCAAGGTCACCGGCCTGACCGTCATTGGCCCGTCCGCGGATCGTAAAGGCGGCGTCGCGGCATTCACGCTGGCCGATATTCACCCGCACGATGTCTCGCAGTTGCTGGATCGGGACGGCATTGCCGTCCGCGCCGGCCACCACTGCGCCATGCCGCTGCACCAGCGCTACAATTTGCCGGCGACCACGCGCGCCAGTTTTTACCTCTACAATACGCGCGCAGAGATCGACCACCTGGTCCAATCGTTGGAACGTGTAAAGAAATTATTCGCTTAGGCAGGATGAGTTCGATGGACGACCTATATCGAGAAGTAATCATCGAGCGGTATAAAGAACCGCAATTCAAAGGCGAACTGGATCCGCACGATGTCACATTCGAGGACGAAAACCCGCTGTGCGGCGATCACATACGGATCGATTTGCGGGTGGATGAAAATAACAAAATCACCGAAGCGGCTTTCAGCGGTCACGGCTGCGCCATCTCGCAGGCTTCGGCGGATCTGCTGATCGAATCGATCATCGGGAAATCACTGGATGAGGTCAAGCAGCTCAACAAGCAGGATATCCTCGACCTGTTGGGCATCGAGCTGGGGCCGGTGCGCTTGAAATGCGCCCTGCTGTCGTTGAAGGTTCTCAAAGCGGGGGTGTACGGCCTGGGCGAAGCCTCCGATGATCTGGTTGAGGGGTGATCATGACCGAAATCGATCTGGCTGCTTATGATTTCATCGAAATTGCCACAGTCGAGGAATTACCCAACGGCGACCGCATTTTTCTCGACATCGGCGACCAGCCGGTCGTGGTGTTCAACATTGCCGGCACTTATTTTGCCATTGGCGATGTCTGCACGCACGATCACGGCCCACTGGGGGACGGCGAGTTGGACGGCTTCGAAGTGATCTGCCCGCGCCACGGCGCGCGCTTCGACGTGCGCTCCGGGAAAGCCACCCGGCTGCCCGCGGTCGCGCCCACACCGACCTATCCGGTGCGCGTGACGGATGGAAAAATCGAGATCGGCCTCCGCCGAGACGGGAAGTAAACAAAAGCCCTGCTTGAAAAAGCAGGGCTTTTTTGAAGATCAAATGTACCTCACGAAAGGCTGCCGAAAGCGCCGACGATCCGCAGGATGTCGAACCCTTCCGCATAAGGCCTTTCGGCCAGCGCGCCGTTGCGAACCAGGGTGGCGCGTGTGACCGGTTCGCTGAAGTAATATTTCTCCGCGTACGTCTTATACTGGCGCAGGGAGGTTACTTTTCGATCGACGTCTGCTTCGCTCACTTCGACCAGAAAAGAGGGGAAGAAGCCGTAGCTGCTGCGAATGACATCGAAACCCAGCACGGTCGTGCCGCGAAACGCGCGCAGACCTTCCTCGGTAACCGTGCCGTGATCCTGGTGGATGTCGGCCTTGGTGTGAACGAAGACGATCTCCGGATGGTAGGTGTGGTTCAACTGGATGAGGAATTCCAGGATCTCCTGGCGGGCGTGTGGGAAACGGCGGGTTTCGAATGGCCCGAGCACGACGTGATCCCTGGGTACGCCCAGGGTCTCCATCGAACGGTAATGTTCCTCGACCAGATTACCGAGCAGCGGATTCTTCTGGTTATCAGAGAGCGTTACACACATGACTTCGGTCCGATCGGCAATGTGGGCGATCAACGCGCCGCAACCCAGCTCGATATCATCCGGATGAGCGCCGATGAACAGAACTTTCCGCCCAAAAAAAGTCATATCGTGGTTCATAGACTATTTGGTTGCAATAAAACCGCCAACCACCTTGGTCATCACCAGTTTGCCCTCAGCAGCCAGGCGCCGGGTTGCGACCGCGTTGATCTTTTCCATCAGGGCTTCGAATTCATCCGGCCCGTTGAACAGAGAGGTCCACAGTTTGCGGTCCTCGGACAGCGAGGCGCGGGTGTAATCCATGAAGGGCTCGACGGTTTCGAAGACGAGCGGATTTTCGAAGATGTGCACTTCGACTTTACAGAAAGTCTCGCGGATCGAACTGAGAATGGCGCTGCCGTAGCGCGAGCTGCCCGGCATCGGTGGGATGGGCTTGTTCGTGGCTTCCTTGATGATGTCGTAGAAGAGCTGCTTGTTCTCGGGCATGGGCCCGGTGGTGAAGAGGCGGCCGCCCGGCGCCAGGACGCGGTGCATCTGGCGAATGGTGAAGGGAATATCCTCGGCGTAATAGATGGCGAAACAGCAGGAGAGCAAATCGAAGCGGTTTTCACCCAGCGGGAACGGCTGGTTGAAGTTCAAATCCATGAATTCGATGTGCGCTTTCTGATCCACGGCTTCCTTGCGAGCCTGGGCCAGCAGTTCTTTGGAGACATCGCCGCCCAAAATCTCGACCTCGCCATTGAGGAAATGATAGAAAGAGAAGCATTGTTTTCCGGCGCCGCAAGCGACATCCAGAATTTTCATGCCTTTATTGAGCTTCAACAATCCCAGCATCCACTGGTCGATATCCCGGCTGCCGAATTTGGAATGAATGTCGATGCGCTTCAGCAGATCCGAAGTGGTTTCTTTGTAGTTGATTTTCATGGGTCCTCTATTCAGTTGTTGGCTCAAGGATCAATCGAGCGTAAGTATAAATTGGATCGAAAGATTGTCAAGCCCGATGGCGCGTCAGATTACACCGCTTAACAAATTCGGGGCAGCATTTCGCCGGCCAGGACGTCCAGAATGCGCGTCCCGCCGATAAGCGTCTTCATCAGAACGCGCGCAGCCGGGTCGGCCTTGACCTGGCCGATCCGCACGGCTTCCTCTCCATACTGCGTGCGGTGCATGGCGTCCAGGGCGGCTTGAGCTTCCTCCGCCGGGACGATGACGATCAGCTTGCCTTCGTTGGCCACGTAAAGCGGATCGAAGCCGAGCATGTCGCAGGCCGCGCGCACGGCTGCATGGACCGGAACATCCTGCTCGCGGATCTCGATGCAGACCTGACTCTGCTGGGCGATTTCGTTTAGCGTGGTCGCCAGGCCGCCGCGGGTCGGGTCGCGAAGCACGTGTACGTGCGGGGCGGCTGCCAGCAGGTTCTGAATCAGCTTGTTGAGCGGGGCCACATCCGAGCGAACGTCCGCGTCGAAACCCAGTTCGCCGCGCGCCGAGAGCACTGCGATGCCGTGGTCGCCCAGCGCGCCGGAAATGATGACGGCGTCCCCGGGGCGGGCCAGTTCACCGCCAATTTCACGGCCGTCCGGAATCCAACCGATGCCGGCGGTATTGATGAACAGCCCGTCGGCCTTACCGCGTTCGACAACCTTGGTATCGCCGGCGACGATCTGCACGCCCGCTTCCTGGGCTGCGGCTCGCATCGAAGCGGTGACACGCTCCAGCGTCTCGACGGGCAGGCCTTCTTCGATGATAAATCCGGCCGTGAGATACAGGGGCAGCGCGCCGGCCATGCTGACGTCATTGACCGTGCCGCATACCGCCAGGCGCCCAATATCGCCGCCGGAAAAGAACAACGGGCTGACAATGTGCGAATCTGTCGAAAGCGAAATACGGCCTTTCAGCGCTGCATCCGCTGGGAGGGGAAAAGAGGCGAAGTCGTTGGACTGGGCCAGAATTGGATTCGAGAAAGCGGGCGCGAACACGCGGGCGATCAGTTCCTGGGTCATGCGGCCGCCGCTGCCGTGCCCCATGACGATTTGATCGTCGTGGCGCATGGGCAGCGGGCAGACCGGGCCCTCGAATGCGGGAAGTTTATTTTCGGTCATGATTATTTCTTCGCGACACTTTCCATCTGGCGATGATAGCGGAAATAAGCCGAGCAGGCGCCTTCGGAGGAAACCATCGGCGCACCCAGCGGATTATCCGGCGTACACAGCGTTCCGAAGGCGGAACACTCGTGGGGTTTCTTCAGGCCGCGCAGGATTTCTCCGGCGATGCACAGCGGCGATTCCTGAGTTTGAATGTGGCCGACATCGAAGCGGTTTTCGGCGTCGAATCCGGCAAATTCCGGTGTCAATCCCCAGCCGCTCATCGGGATTGTGCCGATGCCGCGCCAGTTGCGGTCCACAGGCTGGAAAACGCGCCGCAGCATGGCCTGCGCCGCCTGGTTGCCTTCCCGGGTCACAACGCGGGAATAGGCGTTTTCCACTTCGTGCGTGCCCTTTTCAAGTTGCCTGACGGTCATCAAAATGCCCTGGGCCAGATCGAGGGGTTCGAAACCTGTGACGACGATCGGGACGCCGTATTGGTCGGCGATGGGTGGGTACTCCCAGTAGCCCATCACCGCGCAGACATGCCCTGCTGCCAGGAAGCCCTGCACGCGGTTATCGGGCGAGCCCAAAATGGCGTGCATGGCCGGCGGAACGCAGACATGCGAGACCAGCAGTGAATAATTCTTCAATCCCATGGCTTTGGCCTGCAGCACGCTGGCGGCGTTGGCCGGAGCCGTGGTTTCGAAGCCGATGGCGAAAAAGACGACCTGTTTGTCCGGGTTTTGTTGGGCAATCTTGACCGCGTCCAGGGGCGAATAGACCACGCGTACCTGAGCGCCGGCGGCCTTGATCGAGAACAAATCCTGGTTGGAACCCGGCACGCGCAGCATATCGCCAAACGAACAGAAAATTACCTCCGGGCGGGAGGCGATGGCCAGGCCTTTATCGATCAGTTCAAGCGAGGTCACGCACACCGGGCAGCCCGGCCCGTGGACGAGTTCGATTTGCCGGGGCAGGAGCTGGTCGAGGCCGGATTGCAAAATGGCATGTGTCTGGCCGCCGCAAATCTCCATGATGACCCAATCGCGAGTCACCGTGCGACGGATTTCAGCGATAACGCGCTGGACCAGGTCGCCGTTCCGGAAGGCTTGTGAGAATTCCATGGCAGCTCACATTCCCGCTGAGGAAATTTCAGTATCGTCGAGGCCAAGCTCAGCCTCGATATTGGCAATTTCGTTCAGGGTATCCAGCGTTTCCCGGGCTTCTTCTTCGCTGAGTAGATTGAGCGCGAAACCGGCATGGACGATGGTGTAATCGCCAACTTTGGCCTCAGGAAGTGCTTCCAGGCAGGCTTCGCGGGTGACACCGCCAAAATCGATCCGGCCCATGCGCAGGCTGTTTTGATCGTAAATTTCAGTGATCTTTCCTGGAATTGCAAGACACATATTTCACCTCTACCTGTTAATTCACCTGACTCCTGGCTGCAATCAACGCCTGGCCCAGGGCCAGCCCGCCGTCATTGGTGGGCACGCGTTGATGATGGAGCACTTCAAATCCGGCCTGGCGCAGGAGATCGATCGTGCGACCCAGCAGGGTTATATTTTGCCACACACCGCCGCTCAATGCAACCACCCTGCAGCCGGTGCGCTGGCGAACGTTCTGGCAGGCCTCGAGCAACACCACGGCCACGCCGTTGTGGAAACGAGCCGCCATGCGGGGCTGAGAAACCCCGGCCCGCCAATCGGCGATCAGTTCATCCCACATGGGGGAGGGGTCGATTTCATCCGCGCGCAGATCGAAAGTATAGCGTTTCGTCTCGGCTCGATCCACCCGGGCCTCCATCTCGATGGCAGCCTGGCCTTCATAAGTCGCGGTCTGGCGAATTCCCATCAGAGCTGAAGCGGCATCGAACAGGCGCCCCATGCTGGAGGTATTCGGCGTGTTCAGATGGTGTTCCAACTGGCCGCGCAGCGCGGTGCGCTCTTCCATGCATAAATCTTCGGCGGGCGGCAGATCCGGTTCCCACTCCCGGCCGACAGCCCACAAATGCGCCAGCGCCATGCGAGCGGGCTTGCGCACCGAAAGGTCGCCGCCTGCCAGGGGCGCGTATTTCAGATGGAACAGGCGCTGATAGCCTGTGTAACCGCCCAGCAGCACTTCACCGCCCCAGATGGCCCCGTCGGTGCCGTATCCCGTGCCGTCCAGGCTCAGGCCGATCACCGGTTCATCCGAAGTCCAGCGATTGTCGGCCAGGCAGGCCGCCAGGTGGGCGTGGTGATGTTGAATCTGAACGAGCGGTAGGCCTTCGCGCTGCGCGCGTTCCTGTGCATATCGTGTAGCCAAATAATTGGGATGCAGATCGCACGCCAGGAGTTCGGGTTTCACGCGAAAAAGGCGCTGATAATGCTCGATGCCTTCTTCGAAGGAGCGCAGCGTCTCATAATTCTCGAGGTCGCCGATGTGATGGCTGAGAAATGCGTAATCGCGGTTGGTGAGGCAGAACGTATTCTTGAGCTCGGCCCCGGTTGCCAGGATCGGCGGCAGGTTCCCGCCAAGCTGGATGGGATCGGGCGCGTACCCGCGCGCGCGGCGCATGAAATACGGCCTGTCCGCGAACACGCACAGCACCGAATCATCCGTGCGCATGTGAATTTCACGGTTGTGCAGCAGGAAGCCGTCCGCCAGCGCCGAAAGGCGTTCATCGGCATCTCCGTCCTGATAGGCGATGGGTTCTTCGCTGAGGTTGCCGCTGGTCATCACCAGCACATCCGGGTAACCGGCTTCCGGCTCGAGCAGGAGCAGGTGGATGGGGGTGTAGGGCAGCATGATCCCCAGCGTGCGTTGGCCGGGGGCAACCTGCGGAGCGATGCCGGGATCCGCTCGTTTTTCCAGCAGGACGATTGGCGCCTGTGGAGACTCGAGCAATTTCCGTTCCGATGGTTCGATCCGGCAATATTTCTGGATCGCCTCGAGCGAGGTGGCCATAAGCGCAAAGGCTTTGTCGCTGCGCTTTTTGCGGCGGCGCAGCTCGTCCACGGCGATTGCGTTGGTGGCGTCGCAGGCCAGGTGAAAACCGCCCAGGCCCTTGATGGCCAGAATTTTGCCATCCCGCAGCCATCGCCGCGCCATCTGGATGGCATCTTCGCGCTCCGCCAGTTTCTTCCCGCCGGCTGTGAACCAGACCTGAGGCCCGCAATCGGAGCAGGCAACCGGCTGGGCATGAAAGCGCCGGTTGAGCGGGTCGTGGTACTCGCTTTCGCAGTCCGGGCACATGGCAAATGGGGCCATGGTCGTCTTCGGGCGGTCGTAGGGGATATCCTTGATGATGGTGAAGCGCGGGCCGCAGTTGGTGCAGTTGATGAAGGGATAGCGATAGCGCCGGTCGGAAGGATCGAATAACTCCCGGCGGCAGTCAGCGCAGGTGGCCATATCCGGCGACACCGGAATGAACTCGCCGGGTTGGGGTTTTGAATCCAGAATCTCAAATTTGACCGCGCCATTTGGAGCGATCTCTTCGGTTGCGATCTCGTCGATACGCGCCAGGGGTGGCGGATTGTTCTGCAGATGCTCGCAGAATACCTGCACGCCGGCCGGGGAGCCGTTGATTTCGATTTCCACCCCGCTGGAGGTGTTACGCACCCAGCCAGTCAGGTTGTTCTTCACCGCCAGGCCATATACGAAAGGACGGAACCCAACCCCTTGAACGATTCCGCGAACGCGAATTCGCAGTCCGACCAGTTCCTGTGCGGTCATTTTCCTTTGAGTTCAGCGGTCCGGTTGATCAACCAGTCCACCCAGGCATTGATCCCTTCACCCGTCGTGCAGGAAACCGCAAAGGTGGTTAATCCCGGATTGAGAATCTCGACGCCCTTGCGGAAATAATCCATGTTGAAACGCACGTACGGCAGCAGATCGATCTTGTTGATGATCAACACATCCAGGCCGCGATAAATGGCCGGATACTTATAAGGCTTGTCGTCGCCTTCCGGAATGCTGGCGACGAGCACGTTGGCATGCGTCCCAAGGTTGAAGGCCGCCGGGCAGACCAGATTGCCAACGTTTTCGACGATCAGGAAATCGAGGTTTCCCAGGGGCAATTGGTTCAGGCCGCTGTCGATCATCGGCGCATCCAGGTGGCAGTCGCCGCCGGTGTTGATCTGCACGGCCGGCATGCCGGCGTCGGTGACGCGATCCGCGTCGATGGTGACCGGCGCGGTATCACCTTCGATGACGCCTAAATTCAGGCGACCGGAAAGAGCCTTGATCGTTTGCAGGATCAGGCTGGTTTTCCCGGCGCCGGGAGAAGCCATCAGGTTGATCGAAAAGACTTTGGATTGGTCCAATCTTTTCCGGTTCAAACCGGCGACAGCGTCATTGGCGCTGAGAATTTTCTCCACAACAGGCACACGGTTAACGGTCATACGGGTTCTCCAGTTTCCTTTTCGATCTCGATGCTTTCCAACCAGAATTCATCACCCGAGATCACTTTCAAATTGATACTGCCGCAGTGTGGGCAGGGAGCCAGTTCGTCTTTCATTTCAAAATCCGTATTGCAGTCGAGGCAGTGCAAACGGGCCGGCACGCGGTCGAAATGCAACTTCGCGCCTTCGGAAAGCGTGTCCTGACTGATGATGTCCCAATAAAACTCGACCGAATCATCCACAATGCTGGATAATCGACCGATTTTGATATAGATACCTGTTACTTTGGTCGCACCGGCTTCGCTTGCATGCCGGTTGGCAATTTCAAGAATACTCTGGGTTACAGCCAGTTCATGCATAGCCTGTTGATTTTACCATTAAAAGAGGCCGGTTGATTTACGGAAGACGGGATTGGCCGAATCATCAACCTGCGGTTGGTTTCATTCCGGGTTATGAAGGAGTTGTTCCATCAACTGAATGCGCGTAGTCAATAACCGGCTGGCGACCACATTCGAAATTCGCTTCATGATGATAAAGCCAAGGGATGGATCTTCCTCGCACATCTGAGACAGGTTATTGCTGTCCAGCTCGAGGTAATTGCAATCGACCAGTGCCACGGCAGTGGCCGTGCGCTGGCGCACCATCGGCGTCAGGCTGGACCAGCCGACGATATCCAGGGGTTCAGCCGTAAAGATGCGCACCTTGTCCCGGCCGGGAATTTGGATATCGAGTCCAAGTTCGCCGTCGAGCAGGATGTACGTATTCCCTTCAGGATCCCCTTCATGGAAAAGGGCTTCGCCTTCGAGCAGGTGCTGGACTGAGGCAATATTCGCAAGCCCTTCGAGCTGGCTTTCGGATAATTCCAAAAACCAGGGGATCGTCTGAAGAATTTGCTGAAGTTCAGCTTGCCTGAACATATCAGTCCTTTCGATCTTAATTGAACCTGTTGTTGTAAACTGCAATGATTTCAACCCGCGCCACCTATAAACAGATCACTCTGTCTCTGGACATTCGTCCTTCGACCCATTTGACTTGCCCACTGCCTGTAACCAAAATGGTGCAGAACCTGGGCGCCCCCTTAATTCAGCTTAAGTTTATGCTTGCCGGAATGAAATCACAAGGTTCAAAAGTCATGATAACTGACGCGAGTTGTCAAGTTAGATATCGTCAATTCTAACGAGGAAGATGATTTTTCAACCAATCCAGGATCCGATCAACGGCCTGATCGAGTAACGCCTGAGTTGGGTCGCTCAGAGTCGATGAGAAACCGAATTCATAACCCCGAATGGAAACCAGAATGGCGGCTGGTTTTTTCGCATAAAGCGTCTCGCAAAGCGAGAGACAGCTCTCCGGGGTCAGATGGTGGGTGAGGGGCGAGGATTGAAATTGCGCGGATACTTCGCGCCAGGCGATTTCTTCAGGAATGGCCCCGGTATGCGCATCGATGAAGAAAACCTGGTCGTATTGCGATATTTCCTCCGCCATTTCCGGTTTCAATTGCAGATCGAACCAGAGGTCCGGATTTTGACCCGAAGGCAAAAAGCCTTCGTCCTCGGCGGAGGGCAGCGGACGGTTCAGCGCTTTCGCAAGGCGCAGCAGGGCCTGATAACCAACGCCGTCATCCTGTCGATCGGGGTTGCCGTACCCCAGGATGAGGACGCGAGGGAGATTCAAATCTTCTCTCCCCCGATCGGGGGAGAGAAGATTATTAGTTTGAGAATGAAAAATCGGGTCAGTCACGAGATATTTTCTGAATCAGGTTGCCCTGTGCATCGATCATCTCGATGATGATGGGCATCTGACCGACCGCGTGGGTTGAGCAGGAAAGGCACGGATCGTGCGCGCGCACAGCGGCTTCGACGCGGTTGAGCATGCCTTCGGTGATGTGTGGGCCGGTGATATACGTCTTGGCGACGCTGTCGACCGCCTCGCTCATCGCCCAATTGTTGTGGCCGGTGGCGACGATCAGGTTGACGTGTTCGAGTTGGCCGTTGGCATTGGCTTTGTAGTGGTGGATCAGCGTACCGCGTGGCGCTTCAATGACGCCCACGCCTTCACCCTTGGGGTCCTGGCGGGTGTTCAGGATATCCGTGCTGAGGATGTCCGGGTCGTTGAGGAGCACGGCCACGTTTTCCGCGGCGTAGAGGGCTTCGATCAGGCGGGCGTAGTGATAATACAACGTGTTCTCGACCGGGCGACCGGCATTGATCGACTTCCAGATCTTGTGCTCTTTGTTGGCCAGCGGGGTGTCGATCTGATCCGAAGTGTTCAGGCGGCCCAGCGGACCGACGCGGTAAACGCCCTTCGGCCAACCCAGCTTCTTGTAGTAGGGGAACTTGAGGTAGGACCAGGATTCGACGTGTTCGGCAATGTAATCAAGGTAATCACTGCCGTCGAATTTTTCCAGTTGATCGCCGTTCACATCCACCAGGCGCACCTGGCCGTCGTACAACTCCAGGCTGTTGTCGGACGTCACCAGGCCGAGGTAACCGGATTTGAGGGGCGCAAATTTGGCGACGTCCTCGGCGTTGCGCTGCACCCAATCCTTGATCACCGAGATGCCGATCTGGATGGTCTGGATGCTCTCATCGAGACCGGCCAGAATCTTCTCACGGTCGGCGCTGGTCAAGGCTTTGTTCACGCCGCCGGGGATGGCAAAGTTCGGATGGATGCGGCGTCCGCCCAACGTGCTGATGATCTCCTGACCGTATTTGCGCAGGCTAACGGCCTTGACCGCCAGTTCGGGATTGGCCTGAATGATGCCGACCACATTGCGAATGGCGGGATCAGCATCAAAACCCAACAGGAGATCCGGACCTGCCAATTCAAAGAAATGCATGCCGTGGCTCTGGATAACCTGGCCCATGTGCATCAATTCGCGCAGCAAACTTGCCGGACGCGGCGGCGGGCAGCCGAGAGTTTCATCGGCGGCCTTGGCGGCAGCCAGGTGATGGCTGACCGGGCAGATACCGCAAATGCGCGGGGTGATGAGGGGCATTTCGAATACCATGCGGCCTTCGCAAAACTTCTCGAAACCGCGGAATTCGTTGACATGCAGGTAAGCGTGGTCTACTTTGCCGGTGTCATCCAGGCGAATGGTCACTTTGGCGTGACCTTCGATGCGAGTTACGGGTTCAATCGTGATTTTTTGTGCAACCATGCTTTACCTCCTAATGCCAATGCAGCTTATCGCCGATGATTTCAGGCTTGCGCCCCTGGGCCAGCTCGCTGAGCACGTAGAAAATCGTGTCCGCATCCGGCGGGCAACCCGGAACGAAGATATCCACGGGCACGACATCGTTCAGTGCCTTGACCTTTTGCGGGACGGCCAGTTCGGGGTCATCCGGGATCTTGCCTTCCGCGTCGGTGCTTTCAGTCTCGACATAAGCGCGGCGCAGGGAATCGTCAATCTTGAACAGGTTGCGCATGGCGGGAACGCCGCCAAAAACAGCGCAATCACCCAGCGCAACCAGCAGGCCGCAGCGGCTGCGCATTCTCTTGGCTACTTCTTCATTGGCCGAGTTGTTAACGGCGCCTTCGAGAATGCCCACATCCACGCCGCTTTCATCCGGCTCTTTCAAATCGGTAATCGGGGTCGCGCGCAGGTCTGTGAGTTCGGCAACCTTGATGATGCGTTCATCGATATCCAACAAAGACATATGGCAACCAGCGCAGCCGGCTAGCCAATCGCTTGCAATTTTGGGTTTACCCATTGTGTTTCTCCTCTCGTAATGCTAAGCCATCCACCTAAGCAACCAGCGCAACGGCCGGCGTGCGCGCCACCAATTCGGCTTTCCAATCGCCCTTGACATCACATCCCAAAGCTGCGGCCAGGGTCTCGATCGCCTTCAGGTTGGTGTAAATGCCCTGCGGGGCCTTCAAACTGGGGTGGGCCTCCTGCAGACGGCCTTCCAGGTTGAGATAATGCCCTTCGAGCTCTGCCCAGGTTTCCACTGGCAGGATGACATCCGCGTGATCCGCAAGCGGAGTAGCGTACGCAGTTTGAACCACAACGAAGGGGATGCCTTTGAGCTGGTCTTCGATCTTCTGAGTCGAGAAATCATCTCCCAGGGCCACGAAAACAGCCTTGTGGCCATTGAGTTTGAACTCGGCGTCCAGATGCAATTGGGATGCAGCCAATGAGTTCGCGCCGCCCTTCAGGCCAATGACAACGCCATTCACCGAGGCAGCCAGATCGACCAGGGCCTTCAGTTCGGCTTCGTCGATGCCCTTGCCGAAGACAAAGACCGGGTGTCGGGCTTCGGCGATCAATGCCGCTGCGGCCGTGATTTCAGGTGAACCCTTCTTCTGGGCCAGGGCGATCAGTGTGTCCTTCATGCCGCCCTTCGCGGGTTTGATGGTCGCGTCGGCGGCCAGGTCCAGGCCATTGGCCTCGGAATCGACCAGGATGAGCTTGGTGCCGTGCGGTTGGGCGCGCTTGATGAAGAAGCCAGCCACTTCGTGTTCCTTCACCAGATCGACACCGGCGACGACAACACAATCGGAAGAATCCAACGCGTTGAGATCGCCTTCGAAGGATTTGCCCAGTTTTTCAGCCAGATTGGCGGCTGCGACAGTCGACAGGCCTTCTTCGAGGGTGGTGACCAGATCGCTCTTCAGGTCTTCCCCGAAGAGTTTCTTGAAAGCATACAGCGCTTCGGCAGGCAGACGGGTGGATGCCAGCGCGGCGACGCCAGATTTCTTACCGGCAAGCGGCTTGACCTGAGCGGCGATGGTTTTCATGGCTTCGTCCCAGGAAACGGGTACGAGCGCGCCGTCTTTGCGGACCATGGGGTTGGTGATGCGGTTGCGTTTCTCATCCATCGGGAAGAAACGCCCGACTTTGCAAATGACCCCGCCATTGACGGCAGCTTCCCAGTCGCCCTTGACGCGCACCATTTGGTTGTCGCGGGTCTCGACCGTCACACCGCAGCCAATCGAGCAGCCCAGGCAGACCGTGTCGGTCTTCTCGACCTGGATCTCATGGCCTCTATAAGAGCTCTGGCGTTCGATGATGGCGCCGGTGGGGCATACCTGAACGCAGGAACCGCAGGAAATGCAGCTTGATTCACCCAGCGGCGTGGATCCCAGGTCCGCGATCAGCATGCTCAAAGAGCCGCGTTCTTCGAAGCCCAGGGTGAAATTACCCACCAGTTCGCCGCAGGCGCGCACGCAGCGCCGGCAGAGGATGCAGCGGTTGTTATCCAGGATGAAGTAAGGGTGAGAGGCATCCACGGGGTACGGAGTCCAGTTGGGCTGGAGCTGCCAATGGGTCATGCCCTCTTTATAGGCCGCATTTTGTAATTCGCAATCGCCGCCACTCATTTCGCAGAACGGGCAGAAGTGGTTGCGTTCGCTAAAGATAAGAGTTAAGACAAATTTTCGGGCGGCCTTGACTTTTTCGGTGCTGGTGTTGATGACCATATTATTGCTGGCCGGCAGCGTACAGGCCGGCTGCAGGGTGCGGAAACCCTGAACCTCCACCAGACAGAGGCGGCAGCCGCCATAAGGCTTCAAGTAGGGATGGTCGCACAGTGTCGGGATATCAGCGCCGGCCATTTTGGCGGCCTGCAAAACTGTGGTGCCTTCCGGGACCTGAATTGTCTTTTCATCAATAGTGACGTTGATCATTTGAACTCCCTGATGCTTCAAATGGGATTAGTGTTGATATCGGAATGGTTCCGTGGTTGAACAAGATAAAAGGTGCGGGGCTTTCTTCCTTGTCAGTGTAGCAAAAGGGCATGGGATTTGCAGGTGCCTTCTTTCCTTGACGGAGCTGCAATAAATACCCTTTGGCTATCCAAATTCTGATGATTAGGAAAGCTCCTTTCCGTTGGTGGAAACCTGAGACTTGTGATCGTTCCTCAGGTAGACGAACCAGTACACTCCTCCGACCATAATGGCTCCACCGATGATATTCCCGATCGTGACCGGCAGCAGGTTCTTGATAAAGAAATTGCCCCAGGTCAGGTTGGCAAAATCGGCGGCCGTTTTGCCGATCGTCTCGAAAAAGGACGCACTTCCCCAGTTCTTGATGAACAGACCGACGGGGATGAAATACATGTTCGCGACACAGTGTTCGAAACCGGCGGCGACGAACGCGGTGATGGGCGGAATGATGGCCATGATCTTGTCGGTTGTGCTGCGCGCCGAGTAGGTCAGCCACACGGCCAGGCAAACCAATGTGTTGCACATGATGCCGGAAGCCAACGCGGGGAAGAACGACACCCCGGCTTTGGCATTGGCCGTGTTCAAGGCCGCCAACCCGATAGCGCCGTTTCCCTGCAGATACTGATTGGTCGCCACCATGATCAGGGCCGTCAGGATCGAGCCGACGAAATTTCCCAGATAGACGATGCCCCAATTGCGCAGCAGCTGCTTCAGGGTGATCTTCCGGCTCATGAAGGCCATGATGATCAGGTTGTTTCCCGTAAACAGTTCCGCTCCGCCAACCACAACCAGGATCAGGCCCAACGAAAAGGCGATACCCGCCAGCAGGCGAGTGAGTCCGTAGGGCAGAGCGGCGGTGGCGCTAAACAGGTCAGGCCCGCCTTTGATGGAAATGCTTCCAGCGCTGACAGTGTTGGAGAAAATGGCTCCCAACGCAATGAACGCGCCTGCCAGGATCGCCAGCACGAACAGCTTGCTGGCAGCCAGGTTGGCCTTTTTCACGCCGATGGTTTCTGCCTTTTGAGCCATATCGGAGGGCAGGAGGGCGTCGATAGAGAATTCGCCATTCATACTGGTCATAAAGAGTTCAAGCGCTCAGGCAACCTGAGGCGCTTTTTCCTTCTTGATGTAAGGTTTCATCGGGCAAACACCGGCCGGGCAAACTTTCAACCGGATATGTGCTTCGACTTCGGCGCGGAAATACTTGAGGATATCCGTCAGAGGCGTACCCGCCGTTTGACCCAGACCACAATTCGACATTTGAGCCATGTTGCTGCTCAATTCGAGCAGAGTATCCAGGTCTTTCAGGCTGGCCGTTCCTTCAGTGATGGAGGTCAGGATATCGAAGGCGCGCTGGGTGCCGATGCGGCACGGGTTGCACTTTCCGCAGCTTTCGACGCGGAAGAAGTTCAACAGCGTCTTTGCCAGATCGACCACACAGGTGTCCTCATCGCAGATTAGCAGGGCGCCTGAACCCAACGCCACCCCGGCTTTGCTGAAGGAGTCGAAGTCCATGGGAGTATCTTGCAGGCTGGCCGGGATAACCGAGCCGCTCGAGCCGCCCGTTTGCGCCAGCTTGAAAGAGGAACCCTTCTTCATGCCTTTGGCGTAAATGGTGACGATTTCGCGCAGGGTAATTCCCATGGGCACCTCAACCACGCCGGTGACATTGACGTTGCCCAGCATGGTGTAGACCTTTGTGCCGGGCGAGCTGGGTGTACCAAAGGAACGGTACCAGATTGCCCCGTGGCGCAGGATGGCCGGAACATTGGCCAGCGTTTCGACGTTGTTGACCAGGGTTGGCATGCCCCACAAACCATTGGTGGTTGGGAAGGGCGGGCGAGCGCGGGGAATGCCGGGTTTCCCTTCGATAGATTCGATCAGAGCCGTTTCCTCACCGCAGATATAGGCGCCAGCGCCGCTGTGGATGTGGATGTCGAAGCTGAAATCGGTATCGAAGATGTTCTTCCCCAGGAAACCCATCTCGCGCGCTTTCAGGATAGCCCGGAACATGCGTTCCTGGGCCAGCGTGTATTCGCCGCGGATGTAGATATACCCTTCCGAAGCCCCGATGGTATAGCCGGCGATGGTCATGGCTTCGATGATGCTGTGCGGATCCCCTTCCAGGATGAGCCGATCCTTAAAGGTGCCCGGCTCGCTTTCATCGGCATTGCAGACGACATATTTCTTCTTGCCGTTTGCCTTGGAGACGAACTTCCATTTTGTGCCGGTCGGGAATCCCGCGCCGCCGCGGCCGCGTAAACCGGATTTTTCGAGTTCGGCGATTACATCCGCGGGCGTCATGGTCGTGAGGGTTTTCACCAGGGCCTGATATCCGTCGTGGACGATATAATCCTCGATGCTTTCCGGATCGATGATGCCGGCTCGCTCGAGAACGATGCGTTGTTCCGCCGGGAGCGTGCCTTTACGGGCCGATAACCAGGCGATGCGACCGGTCATTTCCTTGATCGGAGCCTGCATGCCGGCCGCGATGCGCCCTTTGTAAAGATGTTCTTCAACCAGCGTATGGACGTTATCGATCGTCACCGGCCCATAAATGACGGCTTCGGGGTAAACAACAACCAACGGATCCGCATCATGCCGGCCAATTTCATTCACCATTCCAAGCGATACTTCTTCTGTGAGTCCAAAAGCGGCGATTTCTTCTTCCAGCTTGGCATAAACCTGCTTCGCGCCCCGTTCAAGACTCAAGGGATCGCCAGACACCAGTACCATAGCTCGATAAGTTTTCATTGGTTGCTCCTGTGATTAACTGTAACGAGCAAGGATCTCAGCGACCTGTTCGGGCAGGATGTTTCCGTAGATGTCGTCATCGACGATCATGACCGGCCCTACGCCGCAAACGCCCAGACAACTCGTCGTGACCAGCGTCCATTTCCCATCCGGGCTGGTTTCGCCAGGTTCGAGGTCGAGATTGTCCAGCAGACTCTGCCAAACCTTGCGGCCGCCGACGACGTGACAGGGTGCGCTTTCGCAGAACTGGATCACGTGCCTGCCGCGTGGTTTTGTGGAAAGCATCCGGTAAAAACTGGAAACCGAAAACAATTGGCTTTTTGGAACGCGCAAACGCTGGCTGATTTCATCCAGCGCCTGCGCGGGAAGATATCCAAGGGCGCGGTTGACATCGGTAAGAATTGGAATCAATTCATCGATCGTGGCACCGTGTTCTTCTACGGCTCTCTTTACCGCTTCGAGAACGACCTGGCCATCTAAGGTTGCAACGGTCATACTCTCCTCCTTGGTAGTATCGAAATTCTGTGAATGAGGATTGTGAGGTGCGTTGTATAGAAAACGCACCTCTTGACATTCTATCGAATAACGATCGCGTTAAAGTTACAGACCTGCATGCAGATACCGCAGCGGACGCAGACCTCTGGATCGATCTTATGCGCCTGACGGCGCTCGCCAGTGATTGCGCCGGTGGGGCAGTTGCGCGCGCAAACGGTGCAACCGGTGCAGATATCGGGCTGAATCTCATAACGGATCAGGCCCTTGCAAACCTTGGCCGGGCAGCGCTTTTCGCGAATATGAGCCTCATACTCCGCGCGGAAGTGCTTGATTGTGCTGACCACAGGCGTAGTCGCGCCCTGGCCCAGACCGCACAGGCTGTCCTGCTTGATTTGTGCGCTAAGTTCCTCGAGCAGTTCGATATCGCCTTCCTGGCCGCGGCCGTCGCAGATACGATTCAGGATATCCAGGATGCGCCGGGTGCCGACGCGGCACGGCGTACATTTTCCGCAGCTTTCTTCCTGGGTAAATTCCATGAAGAAACGGGCGATATCCACCATGCAGGTATCTTCATCCATGACCACCAGACCGCCGGAGCCCATCATCGAGCCGGCAGCCGTCAGCGACTCATAGTCGACCGGCAGATCCAGGTATTGTTCGGGCAGACAACCGCCCATCGGGCCGCCGGTCTGGATGGCTTTGAATCCCTTGTCGTCCTTGATGCCGCCGCCGACATCGAAAATGACTTCGCGCAGGGTGATGCCAAACGGCACTTCGATCAGGCCGGTGCGTTTGACATCGCCAGCCAATGCGAAGGTTTTGGTGCCTTTGCATTTTTCGGTGCCGAATTGGTTATACCAGGCGGCGCCGTTGGTGATGATTTGAGGAGTGTTCGCGTAAGTCTCGACGTTGTTGACGTTGGTGGGTTTAGCCCACAGGCCGCTGACCGCCGGGAAGGGCGGCCGCGGACGCGGTTCGCCGCGCTTGCCCTCGATGGACGCCATCAAGGCCGTCTCTTCGCCGCAGACGAAAGCGCCTGCGCCCATGCGAACTTCCAGATCGAAGGAGAAGTCCGTTCCGAGGATATTCTTGCCCAGGAAGCCCATCGATCGGGCCTGTTCGATGGCGATGTTCAGGGTCTGAACGGCGATCGGGTATTCAGCGCGGCAGTAGATATAACCTTGCGAAGAACCGATGGCGTAGGCGGCGATGGTCATACCTTCTACGACCGCATGCGGATCGCCTTCCAAAACGCGCCGGTTCATGAACGCGCCCGGGTCGCCTTCATCCGCATTGCAAATAACATAGCGTATCGGTCCAGCGCTCGCGCGACAGAATCCCCATTTCTTGGCTGCCGGGAAACCCGCGCCGCCGCGGCCGCGCAGACCGGAAGCCAGGACTTCGTCGATCACCTGTTCAGGGGTCATGGAAGTCAGCGCTTTCGCCAACCCCATATATCCGTCTTCGGCAATGTAATCCTCGATATTTTCAGGATCGATCTTGCCGCAATTACGCAGAACGACGCGGACTTCTTTGGCCGTGGGGGCTCGCAGCTCTTCATCTCCGAGCGCTTTAACCGGCAGCTCGAATTTGTTTGCAATGCGCCCTTTAAGGAAGTGCTCTTCAACGATATACGGAATGTCATCTACAGTGTAGCCGGCGTAATGCACGCCTTCCGGATACACCATCATTTCGGGACCCTGAGAACAGTTCCCGATGCGAGAGGTTTCGAGTACCTGGACTTCATCGATCAACCCCTGCGAAACAAGTTCGTCCTGGAGGGCATCCAGGGTTTCGTGGGCGCCCTTACGCAAACATTCAGGATCGACGCAGACCAGTACATGTGAGCGGTAATACTTCATTTGGATAACCTTATCGATATGTATTTTGGGTTACTACATGTTAATTTTGTGATCTTCGACGACTTTACCATCGCCTACATGTTCTTTGAGGATGCGGCGAGCTACCTCGGGCGTGACTTTCCCGTAGGTGACTTTGGGCTCTTCACCAACCGTTACCATGACGATGGGTTCGCGTTCGCATAAACCAATGCATCCGGTCTGGGTGACTGTGATCCCGGTCAGGGTGTCCTTTTCGATCGTTTCCAGAATGGCCTTCATTGTCTCACGAGCGCCTGCGGCAATTCCACAGGTGCCCATGCCCACAACGATCTGAATTTGACCGGAAGCGGTTTTCATTTTGCGCTTTTCCAGCGCTTCTTCACGAATTCTTTTCAAATCATCAAGGTTCTTAATCGTAGGCATCGCATTGCTCCTATAGAGTAGGTTGTTCGTGGTCCGAGGTTGTTGTGAATGCTGTTTCATCCACAGGCTGGTTGGCCTGAATTCCTTCGCTGATCATCTCCCGTAAGAACTGGATGACGGTTGGCTCACTGAGCGGTATCCCATCCAACTCATCTTTAACGGTTGTGTCGTCGAAGATAAACTCACGGTCATTCCCGCGATAGGTAAAAGTCCAATGGACTTTTGGATAACCAATGACCAGACTCAAAATGGTGCCAGTTAAATCTCCGAGTGGCATGCGGTCGATGTGGCTGCGTTGAAATTCCACATCCACCCGGGTTCCAGTCCCTTTCCGTGAGTGAACGGTCAGATAACCGTTGCAGCCTTCCGCCGCCATCTTCAGAAAGGGGAGTCCCAATCCCACCTTGCGGGTGGTGCGGGAAGTGACAAATGGATCGGTGACGCGAGCGGCGGTTTCGGCATCCATGCCAACGCCGTCGTCAACGATTTCCATACGCAGGCGGTCGGTACGCGAATCTTCCGAGACGAGAATCCGAACGTTTTTTGCTTTCGCATTGACGCTGTTCTCGGCGATATCCAGAAGATGGAGGGATAATTCTCTCAAACCGGCCTTCTTGTTAAAGATCAATCCTGCAGAGCGCGTAGAGATTGCGGAAGCTTGTTCGGGCGTACGCGGCCGGACACTTCGTCGTCCAGCACCATGACGGGCGCCTGACTGCATGCGCCGACGCAGCGGCAGACTTCCATCGTGATGGCGCCATCTTTGGTCGTCTGGCCGACATCGATACCCAGAAGCTGCTTGGCTTTTTCGATCAACTGCGGCGTTCCGCCGACGTAGCAGGCGGTTCCCATGCAGAATTTGACGACATGGCGGCCGCGAGGTGTGGTTGTAAAGAAGGAATAGAACGAAACCACGCCATGAATCGAACTTACTGGAACTTTCAAATTTTTGGCTGCATAGGCTTGCATGGCCTCGGAAATGAAGCCAATCTGCTTTTGCATTTCATTCAGGACGACCATTGTCGCGCCGGGTCGATCTTGATTCTCGGTCAGAATGCGATCGATAATCGCCTTCTGTTCAGGGTTGCACAATGGATCGTTTACGGGAATGTTTTCAAGAATGTCGTGCATACATTTCTCCAGAACGGTAATTTGGATTTTATCGGTCTCCAAGCCGTATTTCTCTAAGTTTAGTGTACAAAATAATCCTTGATCATTTCAATTTATGAATGTCATTGAAAGCGCTGAAACACATCCGGGTTATCGGTCTGTGCCCGCTTCAAGGATTGTCAAAGTACGATCATCCAGGTCATTCAATGCTTTCCTAAGCTCTTCCACCCGCGGCGCTTCGACCTGGAGTTGATTCAGGCCGAGGAATTCATTCAAGCGATGCGCGTCTCCGCTTTTGATCAAAGGAATTTGCCCAATTTGCGGATAGGTCGAACGGGCAACAGCCGGTGTCGTGTGGCGGGAGATTTCCAATGCTTCGATGGGTGTGTCGATGGGCATAAACCCCAGGTTGGCAATCATTCCGAATGCCTTACGATCGATATGCGCCGGGATGAACAGGCCACCCAATTCCATCACCTTATCCCAGGCTTCCCGGATCGAGATCGCCGCTGAATTGAGTAACAGGCGGGTTTCCCGACGGATGAAATCACCGGTTTCATCCACTACCAATTGTTCGCCAAAATAATCTGGCCGGTTTTCCAGCGGTGGCAGTGCAGCATCGATGAACTGCTGAAATGCCAGGATTTGATCCAGTGTATCGAAGAGGCATAAGCTGTGAATTTCTTCCTGTGTTTGCACCTCCATTCCTGCTGTGATGGTGAGATCAGTCCCTTTGGCCGCGTTGATGACGGCTTCGACGTTTGCGCTTGCGTTATGGTCTGTAATGGCAATCCATTCAATTCCTCTCGAAAGCGCTTCTTCGACAATCAACGGTGGGATCATCTCGATTTCTGCGCAAGGTGAAAGAACCGTATGAACATGGAATTCTGCTCGAATGGCCTTCACCTGTGTTCTCCCGAGCCGCCTTTTCGGAGGTTAATTACTCCGCAATCCCAGCTCCCACAACTGACCGACGACAAAAAAAGTGGGTTCTTTCGACGACAGAAGGGTGATCCCTTCCTCATTGGCCTTGGCAACCGTGGCCGGTTCGGGCATGGCGCCTTCAGTGATAATGACTGCGCTCTGATCGAGCAGCGCAGCTACGGCAACGATATTGGCGTGGGCCTGCAGCGTAACCCAAATCCCCTGGTGCGGCGCGCCGGCCATAACGCAGCTTAGCAAATCAGAGGCGTAGCCCGCGCTGGGTTCGATCTTGTCAAATTCCTTGGGTATGGTTAGAACTGTCAGGTTCAATCGATCGATGATTTCTTGCAGATTCATGGTGTTTTCTCTCTAAGATGGGTCGCAGGTTTCTTTAGCGGCTCTTTTTTTCTTGCAGGTAGATCTTCATCCGCAGGCGAGTGCCTTTACCGACCGTTGATTCGAGCAGCATCTGGTCGACGCAGCGGGAGATGTTGACCAGACCCATTCCAGCGCCGAAACCCAGTTCGCGAATTTCTTCACTGGCGGTCGAATAACCCGGCCGCATGGCCAGTTCGATATCCTTGATGCCGGGGCCGTAATCGTAGGCATCGATCGAGATTTGATGCGGTTCGATTTCGACCCGGATCACGCCGCCCTCGGTGGTGTGGATGATGAGATTCATCTCGGCTTCATAGACCGCGATGCCTGTCCGGCGGGCGATCTGGGTATTGGCCCCCAGGCGCACCAGGGCGCGTTTGATGTTGCTGGAAGCTTCACCCGCGTGTGAAAAATCATGGGCTTTGATGTTGTATCGCAGGATCAGGCTGGTCCGGTCGGATACGATATCTTCAAAAAGGTGGCTGGCGCGGTAGCGGCGGACTTCTTCGGTGTGATAGTCTTGTTGCAGCGCCTTCAACAGGCTGCGCGTGATATCGCCCTTCGTCAGAATGCCGATCAGGTTTCGTTCGCCATCCAAAACCGGCAAACGGCCGACCTTGGCGTTCACGAAAATCTTGAGCGCATCGACCAGCGGATCGCTATCTCTGACCATGAGGACGTCCGTGGTCATATATTCATTCACATGGGCGTCCAGCCTGTTGTCGCGCATGCACAGGATTAGATCTTCGATGCTGAGAATCCCAATCACGCCCCCCGTCGCCGAAACCACCGGCGCCCCCGAAATCCGGGCTTCGCGGAACAAGTCGAGACACTGGCGCATGGTCAACTCTGGCCTGACGGTCTTTGGATTACGTCCCATCGCCTCGCGGACTTTGATCTCATAGGCCAACTCTTCGACGCGAGTAATATACTCGGCCATCTGGTCGGTCATGATTCTGGAATGTTGGGATTCGTTTTCGGTCATCATATTCAACCGTCAGATTATCCGCAATCTCTTCCGTAATCTTCGCAATCCATCGGCAATTCCATACTTGGCATGCCGGCTTGATACAAACGGCCGCACAATTCGAACATCCCATACGGCGATGTTATCAATGGAATCTGTTCGGAATTTGCCAGATCGATCGTTTCCTGGGGAGGATATTTTCCGCGTACCAGGACGATTGCAGCCACATCAGCCATTTGTGAAGTGCGCACGACTTGCGGATTGCATAAACCTGTTAATAAGACAGCTTCGGGTTGAATGGAAGCCAGTACGTCACTCATTAAATCGGCTCCACATCCACCCTTTATTTCGTGGTCTACATCAGTAGGGTTTGTAAGGAGCTTGCCATCCGTAATTCTAATCAAATCACTTACATTCATGATCACCTGGGACCTCAATCATTGTAATGAGAACCTCCATAATTTTACTATGAAGCGAGCTTTTTTTGTGAAAAATACCACATATTAAATGGACGATTCTTAACCGAATATTAATGAGCAGCCTCATTGATTATAAGGTTTGGCGAAGTAAAAATAAGTGGTATTACTCCACATTTGGTCGTTTATTGTCATACAAGATTCCATCCAATTCTTGAGTTCCTTTTATGTTAAAATGATCTCATCATAGTGCTTTGCGAAGGTGCCTTATGAAAACCATTATTCAATCGGTAAAGGGTACGCGTGATTTTTATCCGGAAGAGATGGCGGTTCGTTCCTGGTTGCATTCTGAGTTGAGAGAAGTCTCGGAATCTTTTGGTTATCAGGAATACGACGGGCCCTTTCTCGAGAAAGTCGACCTGTATGCCGCAAAATCGGGCGAGGAACTCGTCAAAGAACAATGCTTCGTCTTTGAAGATCGCGGCGGCGGATGGGTGACGCTGCGCCCCGAACTGACACCATCGCTTGCGCGCATGGTGGCTCAAAAACAAAACGAGTTGGTCTATCCCCTACGCTGGTGGTCCTTTGGTCCATTCTGGCGGTATGAACGCCCGCAAAAAGGGCGCACACGCGAATTCTTCCAGTGGAACATCGATTTGATTGGAGCTTCCTCGGTCGAGGCGGACGCAGAATTGGTTGCGGTTTGCATCCGATTTTTTCAGCAGGTCGGCCTGAAATCCTCACAGGTACACGTGTTCGTAAACAACCGTCGATTGATGGACTCCGAACTCCAATCCCTTGGCGTTACCCCAGAGCAGAAGACCGGCGTCTTCCGTCTGATCGACCGGCGCGAGAAATTAAATCCCGAAGCCTGGAAAGCGTACGCCATGGAACTGGGATTGAGCGAAACGCAGTTCGATGGGATCCGGGCTTTACTGGCGGATCCGGATTTATGGAAAAAGTCACCCGATCTGGTCCGATTGTTCGAGATCCTGGAGAAGATGGGCATCGCCGAGTTTATCAGCTTCGATCCGCAGATCATTCGTGGGCTGGATTATTACACCGGTACGGTGTTCGAAGCCAAGGATATGGACCGCGAAGGCCGCTCGATCCTGGGCGGCGGGCATTATGATAACCTGGTCGGCGATGTGGGCGGCGAACCGCTTCCGGGGGTTGGCTTTGCCATGGGCGACGTGATGGTATCCCTCGTGCTGCAAAAATACGGCTGCCTGCCGACCTTCGAGCGCTGCCCGGCACAGGCTCTGGTGACGGTGTTCGATGCGGACCGGTTGCCGGCGTCGTTTGCACTGGCAGCCAGTATGCGTCAGGCCGGCGTCAAAACGTTATGTTATCCGGATCCGGTCAAATTGCAAAAACAACTAAAGTACGCGGATCGGATGGGCGTGCGGTTTGTGATCATCGTTGGGCCGGACGAAGCCGCCGAAAATATGGCGACCGTCAAGGACTTGATTCGCCATACCCAGTCGACGGTTCCGCAGGCTCAGGTGGTTTCAACGATCCAGCAGTTTCTTGATAATCCTCCGGTCTTGTGATACAATCTTGGCCGTTACGGTGGGTGTAGCTCAATGGCAGAGTGCGTGACTGTGGATCACGATGTTGTGGGTTCGACCCCCATCACCCACCCCAGAACCCCGGATGAATCCCGGGGTTTTTCTTTTCACGCTGTTATCCCCAGAAGGGGCTGATGGGTACGACCCCCATCACCCACCCCAGAACCCCGGATGAATCCCGGGGTTTTCTTTCTGTCAACGTTGATTACACTCTGGATTTATGGGTCAAAATTCTGTTTTTATTATTGACCCTGAGCAGAACGGCAATTTATTAATAGATTTTAATAATTCATCGGACAATTATAAATGTTCTAAGAATTGAAAAGCGGTAATTTTCGGATTTCAACAGATTTTTCTTTTTCCTTGGAACGGTTTTTGCATCATAAGAGCCAGTCGCAGGATGGTTGGATTGATACGCCTGCATGGTTACTTCGTTGAAAATTTGATGGTTCGCTGCTCGATGAAAAGATCCCGATGGATGGGGGTTCCTATGAATTACCTCGGCGTGGTCGACTCGCCCCAATTTCGTGCCACTGAAAAAATCAAATGGCCCATCCGTTTGAAAATTACACTGCCTTTTCTATTCCTGGCGCTTGCCGTCGCAACCGGGGTGACTATTCTCTTCTGGCGGATTGTTCTTGAGAACGTAGACGAGCGCTTCAACAATCAATTATACGAAGCCGGGCGTCTGACCGCCGACGCCATTGCCTCCATTGAGAGCAATCAAGCCGAATCGATTCGTCTGTTCGCGAATACTGCCGGAGTTGCCGAAGCGCTTCGTTCGAAGGATGCTGAGGAAGTGCGGCGCCTGGTGATGGGCGCGGTCGTGAACAATCAAGTCCAGGCAGTCGAATTCATCGATACGAGCGGCGCGCTCGTCCTGGCGATTCGCCAGCGCCAAAACACCGAAACAATTAGCTATGAATACGTCCAGGATGGGCTGCCGGTATTTGCGGCCTGGCCAATCGTTCAAAAGGCGTTGGAGAGTCAGCCCGGTGATTTCCAAAAATATGCCAGCTTCGTTCAGACCGATTGGGGATCGTATTTTTACGTCGCCGGCCCGGTGCGGAACAGTGCACAGGAAATAACTGGAGTGACCCTGGTCGGGTTGCCCGTATCGGCCCTGGCGCGCATGTTGCGGGAAGCAACCCTGGCGCAGGTGACCCTCTATGATTTCGAAGGGCAGCCCATATCGACTTCATTCCCGACCACGGGATACACGCAACCCCTGGATCGTTCCCTGATCGACGAAATTCTCACCAAACAGGATATCTCATCTTTCCGGCGGGATGCATCCAGCCGGGATATATCAGGTAAGGACCTGGATTATGGCGAAATTCTGGGACCCTGGGAGACGAATAACGGTGAAGATATCGGTCTGGTCGGATCGGCGTTGGTAAAGAACGTTTTGATCACGGCCACCTTGCCCTCCAGAATATTGACGATCAGTTTGGTTTTTTTGACCGTACTTTTGATCATCCTGATCGGTTTTAACTTATCGACGGTCATCACAAGACCGCTGGTCCATTTGATGAAGGCAACCCAGTCCGTAGCCTCGGGGGACCTGGAGGTTCACGTCGCCAAGGAATCGAATGATGAAATCGCTGTACTTGCGGATTCTTTCAACGTGATGATCCAGAACCTGACCCAGACTCACCAGGAGATGGTCAGCAACTATGACAGCACTCTGGAGGGTTGGGTAAAGATCCTGGAGATTCGGGATAAGGAAACCAGCGGCCATTCTCAACGCGTGGTCGAGTTGACCATGGCCATCGCCGATGTGATGGGCATCCCGGAAGATCGGAAGGTGACTCTTCATCGCGGGGCGCTGCTGCACGATATCGGCAAACTGGGCATCCCGGACTCGATCTTGTTGAAGAACGGACCGTTGACCCCGGAAGAGATGAAGATCATGCGCAAACACCCGGCGTATGCGTACGAGATGTTGCGAAATATTCCCTATCTGGCTCAGGCTTCCGTCATTCCTTTTTGCCACCATGAATGGTGGAATGGAAATGGATATCCTCGCCAGTTGATCGGAGAATCGATTCCACTGGAGGCGCGGGTTTTCGCGATTGTGGACGCCTGGGATGCATTAACGACCGACCGCCCATATCGGAAAAGAGTCACCCCGGGCGAAGCCCTGGACGTGATCATTGGCGAAAGCGGGCGCCAATTCGATCCCAGGCTGGTCGAGATTTTCGCTCATTACATCGAAACCAATTTCCTGGGTGGTAAGGTAACGATTTGAAACGCCAGCTTGGCCCTTTCATGACCTATCAATACCTTTGGGCGATATTGATTTGTGTCGCCCTGCTGTTCTCCATTTTCCCATCGATCTTCGATCCTTATGAGACGATCGGTTTTCTGGATAAGCCATTGCATTCGATCAACGGTGTAACCTACACCATGCCGGACGACCCTGACAATATCGCCGTGGTCGAGATGTCCGTCATCGAGGAAGCACTCTCTGACCAGGGCATCGATTCGCCGACGGTTCAAGCCATATCGACGCAATTATTCCAGGATATCCTGACCCCGGTGGCAACGGCGACCGTTTTTCCGAACAGCTTTCTCTTTCCGACCCTTATCCCATCACCGACGCTTTCGTATTGGGTGCAGACGGCTACTGCTTATGCCTCCATAACGAAAACACCGACCCTTATGTTGCAATCGACACATACACCGAGTCCCACTCACATCGTTGGCATCGTTCGAACTGCAACCGCCACCCGCCGACCGGCGCCTTCAGGCACCCAAACGCCATCCTCGACACCTTCGCCAACGGCCACAGCCACCCAGACTCCAACTTCAACGATAACCCCGTCCGCGACAACCACCTCGACCATGACCCCCACACCAACGGCAACTTCCTCCGCCACCCCGTCAGCCACACCATCTGCCACTCCGACGGCTACCCTCACGGCCTCGGTGACACCTTCTGCCTCCCCAACCGCGTCTCCGACGGTTACTCCAGGAGTGGGGTCGCCCACCCAGACGTCCACAGCTACCTCTTTCAATCCCACTATCACACTCGGCCCGACGCTTACCGGGACGCTGCTTCCGACACCCACGCCAACGCCGGCCACTCTACCGACGCCAGTCGACACCCTCACGCCAACCATCACAGTTACGAATGCACCCACCGTCACACTTACACCGACGCCAGACCCGACAGCCATACCTACGCTGACAGCCACATCCACGCCCGAACCAACTATCACACCGACGCCGACCTTGACCCACACGCCAACCGTGACGCCTACTACCGGACCGACTTCGACGCCAACACCTGAACAGTGTATCCTGCCGGGTGCCATCGTTGGGGTGTTGCCTTCGGATGATTCATATATCTATCGGGTAAAACCGGATGCGAATTATGGCAGCGAGCCCATGATCGACATTCGACCGGATTTCAACGGTGAAATGCGCGGTCTGTTACGCTTCGATCTGTCCGCAATTCCGGCGGGCGCCACGATCCTGTCCGCTCATCTTTATCTGACCCCAACCGATGCGAACAATGGGCAGGTGAATATGATCTACCGCCTGACTTCAAATTGGTATGAAGAAACCGCGACCTGGAATGAGCCGTGGGGCGTTCCGGGTGGGGATTATGACCCCGCCAGCCTCTATGGAGATTTCGATGCCGGATCGACGGGTTGCGTGACGAGGGTGGACGTTACCAACTTGATAACCGGTTGGGTGGATGGAACGTATGCAAATTACGGTCTCTTGATCACTGCCGCCGGTCCGAGATCCTTTGCACGATACATTAGCAAAGACGATCCAGCGCATCCTGACCTTGCTCCGCGCCTGGATGTGGTCTATATCCCCTGAGCGACGGGTTCTACCGGTCCGTTCGATCGTGGAGCCGGTTGGCCACTGACCAGGCGCTGATCTGGGTGATTAAGGTAATCACAACCAGTGGGATAAACCCTAATGTTTTGATCAGAACTCCCGAGATGCTGGTGGAAAGAATCACCAGGCCCAGCAGGAATTGGGTGAAACCGATCATCAATGATCTTTCTTCCGGTTGCGCGATGTTCAACAGTAAGCTGGAAGAGGAAATACCAAATCCGGTTCCGCGTACGCCCGCCAGAAAGAACACCGGCACCAACCAGAGCGCCGCCAGCGTCGGAGTGATTTTCAGGTTTTTCCCAAACAGGGCCAGGAGCAGCATCAGCAGAATCATTGCGCCACCTGCGGAGGCTGCCAGGCGGATGACCTTCTGGTTGTCAGTTTTTCGCGATAATCTGCCGAAGAAAATGTTTGATAGTAAGTTCGAGACCATCAAGACGCCCAGGTAGGTGCCAATCCATTGCGGGTCGACCTGAAATTCCTCTTCTACATATATGGCGAAAAAGGGGATGGCCATGGTCGATAGAATCATCAATGCGATGGTGATCACCAAACGGCGGTAATTCACATTGGTTTTGAGAACCGCTAGAGCGATTCGGAATTGCTTCATCGCGTTTCGGCGCGGAAGGATATTCTCGTCCGGCTGCTCTTGTACCTGATTGAAAATCAACAAGGAAACCGAAGCCAGAACGAAGTATGCGAAAGCCAGGGTGCCGTAATTGTGCGGAAATTGAAATGGTCCGCGATCCGATACCAACCAACGCACGAGAAAACTACCCCCGATGCCCAGAAGGCCGCTCACCCCGAAACGCCAGGCAAACAGTTCACCGCGTCGTTGGGGCGGGATCGTTTTACTGACGACTTCCAGGAATGGCAGGCTGCCAAACCCGCTGGCCAGCGAAGCAATTGAAAAACTGATAAAAAACGCAATCAGCATCCAATTTCGACCCAGATTGAGGTTCATGCTGAGCGCCAGCATGCACCAGGCCGAGATGCGAACGATGGAGGTTTCACGATAGGCGCGAATCTTTAGCGGGCGGTTTTGCAGAAATCCTGAAACCCACAATTGGGGCAAAGCCCAGAAAGCATCTCGTATGGGTAAAACCAGCCCCATGAGGATTGGATTTTGCGTCAATTGGCTGACAAAGCCAACCAGGACCAGCGTCGGATCGATCAGGGCTTCGGCAAAAATATAGAAAACCCCGTTAATGACAGCGAGGAGAAAATTTCTCTTGATCACTCTTTCTGAATTTGCGCGATCGGTACTCTGCGCGGCGGTCTCGAGTTCCATCATTTCCACGTAACCTGGTCGGAAAATAAAAATCGAATAAAGTTTATCCCAATTTACCGGATCGCGGTAGTCGATTCCGGCCCATCGAATCCATTTTTTCTGTGAATTCGAAACGGTTCGAAAACTTTAAGCAAAGTGAATTTATTTGATTATTGTAAAGTTGCAACAATTTTCATATAATAAACAAAGCCTGATCTTATTAACCAATTCCATCGAACTCCTTTGTCATTCTCCGGATGACAATTCATTGCTGGCTTACAGGGGATTTAATACCGGGTTTTATTTACTTTAGCTTCCCTGTTAGGATTGGCATGCGCATAGGGAAATATTGCCATGGCTGAAAATATCCGTGTCCTCGTTGTGGATGATGAGCAAATTGCCCGCTTGACTTTACAGCGGATTGTTCAGGTTGGGAAATATGATGTCGTCACAGTGGGGAGTGGGGAGGAAGCAATCGCCGCATTGAATGCCGAGCATTTCGATGTGATGCTGCTGGATCTGAACATGCCCGGCATGTCCGGGTTGGACGTTCTGGCGGATCCGATTGCAGCCTCGCCGGACCTGAAAGTAATTGTGTTGACCGCCTATGGATCGATGGAAACCGCCATTCAAGCGCTTCGGTTCCACGTTCATGATTATTTAGTAAAGCCGATTTCCAAAGAGCAGGTGCTTACCAGCATCGCGCAGGCCCTGGAAAGCCGCACGCTTCTCGAAAGCCGGATGTCCGAGGCAAAGCCTTCTTTGACTGAAACGACTCGCCGGGCAATCTACCAGATCGATAACGGCGTCGTCATCGATTGCGACCGGCGCGTTGTGAGCTGGAGTACTCTGTACATCCATCTGACGCCGACGGAAGCAAAACTGATGCATGCATTCCTGGATTCGCCCGGCATCGTGCTCAATCCTTCCGACCTGGTTTCTTTCAGCCACGGCTTCCGATCAGACCAACTCGAGGCGGCAAGGATATTACGGCCGGTCTTCTCACGTTTGCGGTCAAAACTGATCCCCATCCCCGGCGCCCAGGATTGGATTCGTAACGTGCGCGGAGCCGGCTATGTTTTCGAGGCCCCGGTAACGAAAGTCTGACCGCTTACGGAAGAGGATGTCCGGGAAACTCGCTGCCCGTGATACCCGGCGGATTGAGCCATGCCAACCATCCGGTCGAGCGGCGTTTTTCTGGCGGGTAGTGGTCGAAACCGACCAGCAGCAGGCTCGCGCATAACATCAGTGTGCCTGCCCACTGCCAGGGACTCATTTGTTCTCCCAACCACAGCCAGGAGAGCGCAACGGTCACCAGTAATTCTCCCAAGCCGAGCAGCGCCGTCTGCAGGCCGCCAAGATTCTTGACGCCGTAGAAAAGCGTCAGCCGGGAGATAAAGGTGAGGATGCCCATTCCGATGATCGGCCACCAGGGTGTCTGAAGCGCGGGAAAATCCGGCTTGAAAAGTACAAAGGCGAGGTCGACCGTCAGCGCCATGGAAAGTAAAGTATAGAAAGTGACGGTTGGAGCGGGTACTTCGTACAACACGCGCTGATTGATGATCAGGTGTAATGCATACAAGACGGCTGAACCAATCATCAAGACTGCCCCGAGCAGGTCGATTTTATGGGTCCCGGTCGAAAGCAACAGGATAACGCCCGGGATGGATAGACCAAGGCGAAAAATGGTCATCCGGTTCAGGGTTTGACGGTCGAGCAGCAGCCACAGGGCAACGAAAAGGGGATAGAAAGAGTAGAGCAACTGGCCGATTCCGGCGCTAATGCGGCTGAGGGCGGTGTAATACAGAATGGAACCCAATCCGTTGATCAGCCCTGCGATGATGCACCCGTACAACCCGACCGGGAAAATATAGAAGAATTGCCTCCGGTGGATCAACGTAATGATAAAAAGCAGGGTGACGGCGATGCTTGTGCGCAGGGCGACGACTGCCAGCGGTGTAAACCCGAACAGAATGGCCTGTTTCCCAAAGACGGGCACGATTCCAAGCAACAATGCGGAAGCCAATGCTGCCTGTATGCCTTTTATCCGCTGAGTAATCTTCATCTCGCGCGCCTATCTATGGGTAAACCATCAAATGGGTTGTTTTTTTCCCCGTACCGATAAACGTTCTGGGATGGGTCTATCTCAACAGGGCCCTGACTTCATCCAGAAGATCGTCGCTCAGAAAATCGCCTTTCTGCATCAGGGTTTGAATATGGCCGCGCAGGCGTTCTTTTTCTGCCGGCGTCAATTCCTTGGCTGTGACCACGATAATGGGGATGTCAGCCGTTTCCGAATCGGCCTGCAAGGCGTCCATGACGGCAAATCCATCCATTTCCGGCATCATCAAATCCAGGATGATCAGGTTGGGATGCTCTTTTTTGGCCAAGTCGATGGCCTCGAGGCCGTTGGTGGCTTCGAAGAGGGTGTAATTTCCCTGTGACTGCAGGATGCGGCGGATCAACTGGCGCACCTGCGGATTATCGTCAACGATGGCGATTCTGGGGAAGCGGTCGATGCCGACTTTGCTCAACGCGGCCAGCAAGCCTTCTTCCTTGCTCTCTTCCATCTCGTCACCGCCCAGGCTGGTGAGATCCTTCGACCAACCCTCGCCGAGAATATTGCGTTCAACGGGCATGGTATGTCCCGTGCAATTGATCACCACGCTTTCGTTGGGCTTGATGATCCCGGCGCGCACCATCTTGATCACGCCGGCAAAAGCGACCGCAGCAGCGGGTTCGACAGATAGGCCTTCCATTTTGGCGAGGAAATGCATGGCGCGGTAGGCTTCTTCATCGGAAACCATTTCGAGGAAACCGTCGGATTTCTCCAGGATCTTCTTGCGCAGCATGGTATAGGTGCGGCCCGGATCGCCGGTGGCGAGGGTGTGAATGAGGGTGCGCGGCGCGGCTACCGGTTGGGCAACATCCTTGCCCTGTTTCCAGGCATGAACCATCGGCGCGCAGCCTTCGACTTGAACAAGCCCGAATTTGGGGAAGTGATCGATCAATCCCATTTTCATGAGCTCATCGTAGCCTTTCAAGACACCCAGCGGGCCCATCCCGCCGCTGATGGATTGAATATACCAATCCGGCGCCTGCCAAACTGGGCCAGACAATGCGGAGGACTGCGACGGCGCTCCCAGCATACCGGTGAGCTGTTCGGAGGTTTCGAAGGCGATCGTTTTCATCGATTCGATGCACGGGATACTGCGCGCTCCGGTATCGAGAAACAGGCCGCGGCGTTTGGCAAACAGCGCCGCCGTTTGCTTGGCCTGGTCATAAGATCCGGTGACCTTGACCACCTGGGTACCGTAAAGAGCCGTCTCCCGCATTTTTACTGCCGGAACCAGGCTGGTCAAGAATACCCACAATCGAATGCCGGCCCGGGCGGCAAAGGCCGAATAGGCAATGGCGACATTGCCGGTGGAAGCCAACACCATTTCGTTTACGCCGGCTTCCTTCAGGGCCGCGATGGTGACGGCTGCCTGACGGTCTTTGAAGGAGTGGGTCGGCCCCTGGCGTTCATCTTTGATATAGATGTTCGAATTTCCCAGCATCAGGCCGAGATTGGTGGCGCGAAACAAGGGGGTTCCACCTTCACCCAGCGAAATCTCCGGACTGGGGGACTGAATCGGGAGCAGTTCATGGTAGCGCCAGAGATTGAACGGGCGGCCGGAAAGCAGCCCTGGTAAACGCTGACCGAGGGCCGCGTAATCATAATGCGCCTCCCGCCATTCAGACCCGCAATTGGGACAAACGGGAGAAAGAAGTGAATAAGGAGCTTGAAAACCACAATCCTGGCATTCAGCGATAATTTGAGTGGACATAGGCTATGCGTTTCGATCTTCGAAAAAAGTTATTCTTTCGGTAGGTGAAGCCTGCGAAGGGCTTCTTCGAGGAGTGTCAACAGATCGTTTTTCTTCAGAGAGCTCTTGGAAAGCAGATCTTTGCCAAATTCATTCAATTGTTTGTGCTGCTCAGCCGTCAGGTCCGCGCCGGTGAGAATGATGACCGGTATGCTGTCCCATTTGGGGTTGGTGCGCAATTGCTCGAGGACGGTGAATCCGTCCAGGTCCGGCATGAAAAGATCCAGCAAAATGGCATCCGGCGCTTTAGCGTTGATCAATTCCAGACCGGATTTTCCGCCCTCCGCAAGGATGACGTGAATGTTCTCGTTATCTTCGATGAGCTTCTGTAGCAGGCGGCGGTCGTCGGCGTCATCATCGATGATCAGGATTTCGTGAATCTTTTGGTCGCGATTCAGGCGGCTGATGGCGTTGATGAGATCTTCCTGCAAGAACGGTTTGACCAGGTATTCGGACGCGCCCAGGCTGAATCCGCGTTCTTCCTCTTCCAAAATGCTGCAGATAATTACCGGAATATTCCGGGTTTCAGGGTCGCTCTTTAATTCTGCGATGACTTGCCAGCCATCTTTTTCGGGCATCATCACATCCAATGTGATGGCGAATGGACGAACTTCTTTGACGGTCTGAACTGCCTTGCGAGGTTCGGTCAGCGGAATGACCTTATACCCCTGATTTTTCAAGAACCGTTCATAAAGACTGATCACCTGGGCATCGTCGTCGATCGCCAGAACCACATCTTCCGGCATCTGGCTCTCGGCCGGCGTCTCTTCGGTCAGAGGCGCAACCGGCTGAGGAAGCGGTAAAGTGAAGAAGAAGGTGGATCCGACGCCGACTTCGCTGTGAAGCAGGCCGATGCGTCCACCGTGCATATCGACCAGCGAGCGGCTGATGGAAAGACCCAGCCCGGTACCGCCGGTCTTGCGGGTCGGCGAATCATCCACCTGGGAGAAGCGCTGGAACAATTTGAACTGATCCTTTTCCGAGATACCCGGGCCGGTATCCGTGACAGTGAAGAGAACTTCGGGCCTGCCCTTTGGATCGGTGCCGGGACGGACATCGACCGTGATGGCGCCTTTTTCTGTAAACTTGGCAGCGTTCGAAATAAAGTTGATCAGCACCTGGCGTACACGGGTCGAATCGCAGCGCACTTCGGGCAGTTCCGGATCGACCTGGTGATGCAGCTTGATGGGCTTCTCTTTGACCAGGCCGATGGCTGTCGACATCACACTGTTGACCATGTCGGCCAGATTCACTTCCGTAAACTGGAGTTCCATCTTGCCGGCTTCGATCTTGGAAAGGTCGAGGATATCATTGATCAGATGCAGCAGGTGTTGGCCGGAATTGTAAATGGCCGAAAGGTCCTGATTTTGAGTCTCGTTGATCGATCCGTCGATTCCCTTGAGAATGACGCGCGAGAAGCCGATGATGGAATTGAGCGGGGTGCGCAGTTCGTGGCTCATGTTTGCCAGGAACTGGCTCTTGACCCGATCGACCTCTTTGATGTCCTCATAGGCCTTTTGCGAAACTTCATACGCGCGCGCGTTTTCGATGGCAATTGCAATTTGATCGGCCAGAATCAAGAACACGGATTGTTCTGCGGGTGAAAATGCCGATACCTTGTCGGATTGAATATCCAGCGCGCCAATAACCCGGTCGCCGATCTTCAAAGGCAGCGCCATTTCTGCCTGCGTATCCGGCAGCAAGGGGTTGGCAATATACAGTTCGCTCTGGAGGACATTGTTGACGATCAACGGCAGACCGGTCATGGTGACCGTACCGACGACGGTACGCGACCCGACTGCCAGTTTGTGCTCGCGTTTTTTCATATCCGCGCCGGCGTCGCCGGTCGCTTCGGAAATCACGGCGTAATGGCGATCTTCGTCGAGCATGAAAATGGCGGCATGATAATAATCGAACCGTTCGCGAACCAGATTGACGATACGGTTGAGCAACACACCCTGCGAGAGTGTGCTGGCCGTATCACGGGCGATCTCGGCAGCCGCTTGCAATTCCAATGCGCGCCGCTGAGCTTCGCCGAGCAAGCGCTGGCGTTCGAGAGCCACCGAGATGCTGTTTGCCGCAACCTGAATGGCGCGGAGTTCATCCTGGCTGACGTCCATGGGGCGGTTGGCCGAGATGACCAACAGGCCGATGGCCTTTCCGGAAGAACGCAAGGGCGCAAAAACACCGGATTGGATGTTAAATTTCTCCATCATGGCCAGCGAAACCGGATCAAATCCCGAATCGCGCAGATTCTTGATCACAACCAGATCACTGCTGATCTGGGCAAAGGAAGGGAAAGCGCTGGCCGGTTCGCGCGAAACCGGCCATAATCCTTCACCGGAGCGCGTTTGATTGGCAATGAATTCGAATTCTACGAATTCTCCCTCGGGATTGCGGTTGATTCCGATGATCGCCGCGCGGTCGGCCATGTGAGGCAGCAGGTTTTCGACGACCAGGTTGACCAGATCGTCAGCGTTACGCGCCTGGGCAATGCCATTGGAAATCCGGTACAACTGCTCTGTTTCCTGCAGTGCGAGTTGGGTTTGCTGGAACAAGCGCATGTTTTCGATCGAAGTCGCCATCTGGTCGACCAACGGCGGGTAGGAACGAATTTCGCGCGGGGTAAAATGATGCTTTTCTTCGGATTGCAGGAGGAGCACGCCCATTTGTTGTTTTCCGGCCCATAGCGGTAGGATGGCAAGCGAATGGACGTTTTGACGCAGGAACGCGTCCCGGGTGGAGGATTCCAGGTTACTTTCAGAGGTGTCATCGATGAAAACGGGGGTCGGGGTTACGAAAGCGCGTTCGTAAACCGTTCGAACGAATTCAGCGCCGACCGCGGATGGAGGAGTGCCCAGACCGCTATACCAGTTGGCGGCAACTTGCAGGTGCAGAAGGTTGCCAAGCGGGTCGTGTTCGAAAAGGATCATGACTGCGCGATTGATGGCCGACACGCGGATGCCCAGCGTGATGGCCGCGACCATTTCCTGCTGGTCGTTGGCCAGCGCCAGGCGGTGGCTGGCGTTATACAAGCCTTCAGATTCATCCAGGGAGGATTGCAACTGGTCGAGCAGGTCTTCGCGGATCAGGGTGTTTGCCAACGCTTCAGCAGCCACGCGCAGGACATTGATTTCTTCAGGCTTCCACGAACGTTCCTTCTCAAGGTCATCGAAGGCGATAAAACTGGGGATGGAGGTTTTTCCACCCACTGCGAGCAATAAAGTCGATTGGATGCCCTGCGACTGGAAGTACTGTTTTTCGGGCTCTTCCGCCTGACTGGCTGTCGCGGATATCCAGCCGTTGGCCTTTAATGCGGCGCTCCAATTGGGAAATTGAGCGACGTGTACTTGCTGCATTTTTAGCTTCCCCAATTTGAGAGAAGCGTTTTCATTCATCCATTCCGAGACCGGGACCCAATATGGTTTTTGATCGCTACCTTTACTCTGGGCAAAGAAAATTCGATCGGCCAGGGTCGCATCTGAAAGCGCATTCAAAACCTCACCCAGTGCCTTGGTGCCCAATTCGGTCAGTGTGGCGACCGATCGGGTCACGTTCGCCTGGTAGCGTTCGCGGTTTTCAAGGGCTTCGAGCGCCGTGCGGATTTCCTGGAACAGGCTGGCGTTTTCCAAAGCGCCGGCAAATTGGGATGCCACCGTCGACAGCATGTCGAGATGAGAACCGTTGTACCCGGCGGCCTGCCGGTAATCTTCCAGGACGATGGCGCCGATGACTTCATCACCCGTATTCACCGGTGCGGCGAGGATGGAGAGCGGCGCGACGGCGGGAATTTTGATGGATCTGGATTTTAGGGCCGCTTCGACGTCTTTTTCGGTCAGCAGGCTCTGGTTCGAGTGCGCGATCCAGCCCGCCAGGTCTTTCGCCAGTTCATCCGTGCTGCCCGAGATTTCGCCTTTGGGTTCAAGCAGAGTCGGATAACGAATCTCATCGACCTTCGAATCGTATTCGGCAATGAGCAGGCGATCGAATTCGAAAATCTGGCCCAGCATAGGAACGATTTCATCATAAATTTCTTTATGTGAAGCCAGTTTATTCAACTGCTGGCCAATCTGGTTTAGCGCGGAAAGATCCTGATTGCGGCGGCTGATCTCCTGCTCTGCGCGGACTCTTTCGCTCAATTCCTGTTGAACTGCGGCATAGAGTTCAGCATTTTCGAGAGCCATTTCCAATTGCGAGGCGACTTCCTCGACCAGCAGGCGATCATCTTCCGACCACTTGCGCCGGTAATCTTCGGAAACGATTTCCAGGACGGCTGAACCCTGTTCGCGCAAAGAAACGGGGATGGAGATCACCGCCGGCTGAAGATCATGGGCCGGTTCCATTCTGGACTGCGGTTTTTCACGCGCGGGGTGGTTCACCTCATCGGAGGCGCTCTTCTGCATCTGACCGGACGGGAGAGAATCGGGAATGATCTTCTCGATGTCCAGGCTGGTATGGCGCTGAGATTTATCCGGTTTATGGCCGTTGGGTTTCGGGGCTGGTTTGGGAGGTTGGATGTTCGCAGCCGGAGATTCGGACGGGGTTGGATTGAGGAAGGGCAGATCATCGGTCACGATTTGCGCATAGCCATAGAAACCCGGCTTGTTCCCATTGTTCGGCGGACGCCGGAAGATGGAAATTCGCACCGGAACCATGGCGGCTTCAGCGGAAACAAGGTAAACCTGTACTTCGGTTGGAAAATATTCCTGAGAAAAAGCAGCTTTCAGTTTGGGAGTCGATTGCGGCGCGACTGCAAACGTGAAGATGGATTGTCCGATAAACTGCGAGGTGGGGATCTCTAGGTAAGCAGACATCTCTGGACCGACCTGGATATATTCTCCCTGGGCATTGCATTCCCAGGACCAGGTTGGCGCAAGGACGGGACGATTGACCGACGCTTCGACGCCGGCAATTTCCAGGTCTGCGAAGAGGTTATTAAGCCGGCTCTGCAGATGTTTCTTTGACATATTCGATGATCTCCTGTGCCAGCGCCCGGTATTGAATGGCAGATCGAGTTTTTGGAGAATGATAGATGATCGGCAGCCCTGCGATTGGACTTTCGCGCAATTTCGTATCGGTCTCGATGACCGTTTCCAGAAGGCCGCCGGAGAAGGTGGTGTGAAGCTGTTCTGCAAGCGTGCGATGAACGCGATTTCGCCGATCGAACAGGGTAATCAACAAACGGTAAGTCAGGTGTGGGTTGGTTTGAGCACGGACTCGCCGGATGAGGGTCATCATATTCCGAAGCGCATAGACGGAGAAGAACTCAGCCTGGGTGGGCATGATCAGCAAATTGGAAGCGGTCAGCGCATCCAATGTCACCGCGCCAAGAAATGGGGGACAATCGATCAATATATAGTCGTAATCCAGTTCGGGATCCTGCAGGGCTTTTCGCAGCACCATTTCATATCCGGGCCGGCTTGGCAGATAGCGTTCGGTATACGTCATCTCGTTGTTGGCGGGGATGATGTCGAGTCCGGGAATGCCGGTTTCGCGGCTGATCCGGCTGGGTTGGGCGGATTCGAGCAGGATGTTTCCGGCAGAACGCTGGACCTTGCCCGGTTCGATGCCCAACGCCAGGGTGAGGTTGGCCTGGGCATCCAGATCGATCAACAGCACCTTGAGACCGGTTTCGACCAACGCAGCACCCAACGATAAGGCTGTGGTCGTCTTGGCGACTCCGCCTTTTTCATTTGCGATTGAGATTATCACGGCCATCTCTACCCTCGCCTGCTGCCGGTTAACCGGCGTTCCCATGATCTTTGTGATTTCCTGAACCGTTGCCGTTCGATGGTTCTGTACCTTTTTCGGTTGGTTCGAGGATAATTTGAGCCCGCGACGCTTTCAATGCGTTTTGGAGTTCTTCGACCGCGATCTGCAGCATTTGCTTGGGATCGTTGGTCGAGCGGATCTTATTGGTAATTTCCAAAGCTTTCTTTTCACGTTCCGCGCGCCGGACGGTCTGTTCGAACAGTCTCGCGTTTTCCAGCGCAACTGCCACCTGGTCGGCAACGGACTTCAGCATATTAAGTTCTTCTTCCGTCCATTCGCGCGCCTTTCCGTTATCCTGCGCTCGAATTACACCGACCGTTTCACCGCGAATCTGGATGGGCACCGCTGCCGTGGTGAGATCCTCACCCTGAGTGGTAAGGGTGACCGGCAAATCTTTTCCGCGAATGATTTCCATGGCGTCGTCGATGCGATCCTGCTCGATGACACCCTGGGGGGTGAACACAAAGCTCAGATGCTGGCGGTCTGTCAATTCACGGTTCCATTCCTGACGCAGATATTGGCGGTGGGTGTTCTGGGCTTCTTCCAGAGCCCTGGCAGTCTCGGAGAAAAGGCGGTTGTTTTCAATGGCGATGGCCACCTGGTCGGACAGCGTGTTGAATAGAGCCACGTCTTCATTGGAGAAGGCGCTTGATTCGGTGGATTGCACATCCAGAGCGCCGATGATACGTCCGGAAACCCTCAATGGCAGCGCCATTTCGGATCGAGTCTTGGGCAGGTCGGGATTGTTGAAGAATACAGCATCTTCACCGACATCTGTCGCGATACGGGGCTCGCCGCTACTGGTCACATACCCGACGATACCAACCTTACCGACCTGCAGCATATGCTGGCGGGCCAACATTCTTTTCCCGCCTTCGCTATTGGCCGCGCGAAGGACCGCGAATTCACCTTTTTCATCCACCAGGAACACACCCACATGATAGAAATTGAACCGTTCACTGATGAGGGTGGTAATTTGAGTGAGTAGTGTTTCCAGTTCCTGGGCGCCGGCGATACCCCGCGCCACATCTGCCACGGTCTGCAATTGGCGGCTTCGATAAACCAGAGCCTGGTTTTGAGTTGCCAGTTCCTGGGTACGCTTGTTGACCCGGTCTTCCAGTTCATTGACCAGGGTACTCAATTGCGACGTCATCGAGTTGAATGCTGTGGCCAGCGTGCCGATTTCGTCGTTGGTCTTGACAATCGCCCGGGCCGTCATGTCGCCGGCTGTCACTTTGGTCGCAGTCTCGGTAAGGCTTTGAATAGGATTGCTGAAATTCCGCGCCATGAACGCGCCAAACAGACTCACAACGCTGGCGATCAGGGCAGCGACCAGAGTGGAAATTCGGTTTTGTTCTGAGATGATCTTAGTAAATCCTGCCTCCTCCTGCACATAGATCAGAGTCCAGGGTTTGTCTTTCAGAATTCGAATGGCGCCAATTTCTACATGGTCTTCGCTGGAAGATGGATGAATCTCCAACGTGAAGAAAGCGCTCTTTTGGTATTGGCGGAGAGCCTTGGCAAGGTCGTCGAGGTTGGTGCTCAGCCTGTATAGAGGCCGGTTGGGCAACCGGTCGGCATTGCGCAATAAAGAATATTCATCTGTGGTTAAATCCGTGACCGTCTTATAGAGCAGGGACGGAGTCATCGAATCTGCAATCCGACTTTGGTTCTCATCAAACAGGATGGGGTGGGAACGGGAACCCGTCGGGCTGCTGTCTTCCTCAATTATAGATTGAAGCACAAGGGCGTCGTACTTGACCCGCAAGACGCCGACCAATTCCTGCTCCGGATTACGGATGGGCGCGCTGAAGTAGATATATCCCGCATCGGTTTCTGGCGAAAAGAGAACCGGAGAGATGTAGGACTGGCCGGTGTTCGAAGGGATTTTGAAATAATCCGCGCTTAATTCGCTCGTGCCAACTTTAAGTGGAGAAGTGTCATAGACATTGGTGCCCTGCAAGGAGATGATCGCGATGGATGAAACGTATGCGGCGTGATCCAGTTGAAGAGAATTAAGTGTCAGGACTAACTGTTCCATCACCAGAGATCGATCGCGTTCTTCGGGAGCCATGCGAAGGAAGTTGGAAAATACCGGAAGTTTGGCCTGGTAGGCGACCGTACTTCCCGTTCTCTCCAGAAATTCATCCAATTTGTCTGCGGTTTGTTTGGCAGCCAGGTTAAGGGACTGGTTAATTTGGGATTGCAGCGCATTCTGTGTGAACTGGCTGCTGATAAAAGCCAGCAGGATCAACGGCAGGAGCACAACACTCAAGGTGCTCGAGACCAATTTCAAGCGTAACGTGGCGACGACGAATTGCATCATCACCAGGGTCAGGTAAATCATGACCAGGATACCCAGCACGGTTGGAACGACCGTATAAAGTTGGGGCGCAGCCAATTGTTTCAGGGGCGCGACGGTGCCGATGATCGCTGTCAGAGAGGCAAAACCGAGGCCGATATTGATCCCGAATTCGTTCCGGTGTTCATTTTCGGAACTGCAGGACACAATCAAAGAATAGAGCAGAATGATCACTGCTCCGGGAACCGCCATGCCAGAAATAAGAGTCGATAATGAGAAAATCGCGAATTGAAAAACCGCGCTCGAAACGGTGCGCCGCGTTTCCTGATCTTTGAACATCACGCCTGTGCTGGCAAAAGCGCTGAAAAGCCAGGAGATTGTAAAAACGCCGGCCACCGCTACGGATTGCCAGGATTGAGTTTGAATGGCCAGGAAAAGAAAATAAAACGCTGCGAGAGCCGAAAAAATCCCCGTTGCCACTGGAATCTGGTTTTGAATTTGACCACGATACGTTTCCAGAGTTGGGTGAGTCTGGGAATTGTTTTGGGATGAGTTTGAAGTGGAATTGACGAAAGGCATTGCGGCTCCTGGCTGAACTCGATATTGGCCTTATTGTTCTTCCAATTGAACAAGAACCTCGGCCACACCCAATGAGCGGCCAAGCTCCTCGGCAGTCGTGCGGAGGATGCTGTCGATATCGGCGCGTGATCGGACTTTTGAAACGATGGAACCGATCTGACGCTCGCGTTCAGCTCTTTGTTGGAGTTCCTCCAACAAGCGCGCATTTTCAAGGGCAAGCGCCAGGCGGTTGGCGGTGTTTTCCAGTAGATCGATCGTGTCTTGAGGCACATGACCGGCATCGAAGCGCAGGTTGAGGACCCCCAGAGGCTCGCCGCGAAGTTTGATGGGCAGCGCAACCAGGGTTTGAACGCTTTTATCGGCCTTACGTTGGACGGTTACTGTGGGCTGGTTGGCTTCAAGGGCGGCTTTCACCTCGACATAACCGTCATCGACAACCTCGATGTGCTGGCGGTGGTATCGGAAGGCATAATTTCGTTTGGCATTGCGTAAATGGGAATGCCAGGCTTTTTGAGTATATTGTTGGAAGGAAGCTTCGACTTCGGCCAGGCTGTTTTTCAACTGGGTCAGCAGATTGACCTTTTCGATTGCCATGGCCAATTGATCGGCGATGGTATCCAGAATGTTGACGTCTTCCGTATCGAAGGCGGCTGCCTTTTCACTCTGGACATCCAATGCTCCGATGACCTTGCCGCTCGAACGCAATGGCAGCGCCATTTCGGAATGGGTATTGGGAAGGTCGGGGTTCTTGAAATGGGTCGCGTCCTTGCCGACATCCAATGCGATGCGCGGTTCGTTCTTTTCGATGGCGTAGCCTACGATCCCTTCCAGGCCGATTTTCAGGCGATGATTCCTTTCCAGCATGTGCTGACCGGCTTCGCCGGTGGCGGCTTTCAAAACGGCAAATTCTCGGTCTTCATCCACCAGGAAAAGGCCCACATGATAAAAGCCGAATTGATCGCGGATCAATTCGATCGTGTCCGTGACCAGATCATCGAGATTTTCAAAGGAGGAAATATCCCGTGCAACGTGAGACGCGGTCTGTAATTGAGAGGCCCGACGGTTCAAATCCTGGGTGCGTTCGGAAATGGTATTTTCCAAACCCTTGCGTTCCAATTCCAGGTCCGCGGATAATTTTTTCTGGTGGGTTAACGTTTTCTCCAGGTTGTTGACCATCGTGGAGCCTGCGGCCACCATCATCACGCCCATCAATGTGGTGGAAATCAATGTATTGACCCATTGCGAAATACTGCCAACCAGCGTCAGAGGATTGGTAAAACCAGCCAGGAAACCCAGATGGTAGCCGAAACCGGTGAAAACGATCAATGCTGCATTGACGATCAAGGACACGATCCCGGCCCGGCGATCCAGGAGAACGGCGTTAATGAATACAAAACCGAGCAGAAAAACAACGCCGTTCTTGTTGAGACCATAGAGAATAAAGGTAAAGGCGCCTAACAGAAAAATCGCGCCGCCGACCAGCGTAACCCGTAAGGAATATGGGAAGAAGCTGCCAAACGTTGCCGTGATCATGCTGAGGAACAATATCGAGTAGACGGCAACCGAAAGCCAATCTCCCTTGGGCATCAGGATTGCCAGGTTGTAGATCAGGCTGACAGTCCCGACGATGGCGAGTACATTGCTCAACGGTTGAAATACCCCAAGACGAAGGTTGTCTTTGTCTTCGTTTTGGGGATGTAGCGGGTGGATATTGGCTTCAGGAATGGGATCCGTCATGGGTTAGTGCTCCTTGCCATTGCCGTTCGAGCCTTGAAGCGCAACGGGTAATTCGTCTTCTTTGGAAACCAATTGAACGGATACCTCAGAAACCATCGGCAACTGGCCTAGCTCTCGAGCAGCCGTTTGCAGAATATATTCGATGCTCGATGCTTTTGAAAGCTGGGTCGAAAGATCATTCAATTTCTGTTCCTGAACAGCGCGGCGCTGGGTTTCTTCGAGCAGGCGGGCATTTTCAAGCGCCAGAGCCGTCTGAGTGAGGATGGCGTCCAGGAAAGATAAGTCTTCCGGACTGAATGTTTCTCCGCTGGTTTCAAGACGAATATCGCCAATTTTCTCATCGCGTAAAGTGACCGGAATCGACAACTCGTGAATATGATCGGAGGGAAGATTGATCTCTTGATTCTGGAAAGTGAATGTCAATTCACCCTGGGCTGCCAGAGCCTGTCCCCAGGTCTCCTGGATGTAGTTCCGGTTATAGAGGCGCAGTTCTTCGAGCGCCTGTTGCGTGCCCTGGAAAAGACGGGCGTTTTCGAGTGCAATTGCCAGAGAGTCCGCAATACCCTGCAGGATGACGATATCTTCATCCCCGAATGCATTGGGCTCGATCGATTGGATGGACAAGGCCCCCAGGGCCTGATTTTGAAAAACGATCGGCAGGGCCATTTCCGAGTGCGTCCGAGGTAGATAAGGGTTGTTGAACCGTACCTGTTCGGAGCCGACGTCCAGGGCAATTCTGGCTTTGTGGTTGGAGATGCACCAGCCGATCATCGAGACGCCGCCGATTTCCAGCCGGTGGCCGGCGGCAATCATTTTCTCTCCCGCTTCTCCCGTACCGGCGCGCAGGACGGCGTACCGGCCTTCCGAATCGACCAAAAACAGGCCGACATAATACAAATCGAAGTTGTTGCGAATGCTATTGACGACTTTCGCCAGGAGGGCTTTGGGGTCCAGATTGGTTGAAATTTCCCGCGAGATTTGCGAAGCAGTCCGCATTTGAAGTTCACGGCGTTCCATGCGTGAAATCCCTTCCTTCAAAAGACGGTCGAGTTTCCGCTGTTCAGTTTGTAGGCTTCTCGAGAGAAGGTGGGCTTGATTCAGGTTCGCATTGAGGCGATTGACCAGAATGGAAATACCCGTCGCGGTAAGTCCCAACAGAAATACCAATGGAAATCCAAACCGAATCCAATCCCCGGTTGAGGTAACGGTCAACAGATTGATGGTCTGCGGCGCCGGGAATAGAACGCTCTTGTATGCAAATGCCAGGAACGCCAGGGTAAGCAAACTGAGCAACGCCGATCGGCTTCCCTGCCTGGATCCGAATAAGATTACGGCCAGGATGACATAGCACAACAGGATTGCGCCGCCATTCGCAGTAAAGCCGGATTGATAGAAGCTGTAAATGGCCCCGAAATAAAGAACTGCCAGAAAAGCATTCGCGCGGAGTTTGTATGGAGCCTTGCGCCAGAATGTGAAAACAATAAAAACAGCGCAAAGGATTGAAAAGCCCGCTTCCTGTAAGATGTCGTGGGTATTCCTTATGATCGGGACCACAAAGAAGGTCGCGATGAGCGAGATCAATGCCCCACAGATGTAAAGCGCATGCAGAACATGTTCCTGAATCGCCAACAGATCGTCTTCCTCGACGATTTCTGGCGGAGTGTTGGCAGGAATGAGAGACCTGAAATAGTCCTTGAGAAAGTGGATCATTCTTTAGCCCCCTTCCCATTCGATTTTGAGCCGTTAATCTTGCTCGGGGTGAGTTCACCAGAATTATCTTCGGTTTGCTCCATATCGACCGCCAACCGGATGGTTGCTTTTTGCGCCCACAGCGCCTTGCACAATTCGCCGGTTGAGGTTTCGAGAATGGAATTCATATCCACCGAACGCCGAATCTTGGATGTGATTTCGAAGATCTGGCGCTGTCTTTCGATCTGATGCTGAACCTGAGAAACCAATCGGGCGTTCGCGATGATCGAGCCGAGGTTGGCGGCCAGCGTCGAGAGGATTTCTTCATCGTTCTCAGAGTAGGCGACGACCTTAGTGTTCTCGAGGTTCAAAACCCCAAATAACCGGTCGGTGTAAATGATGGGCACGGCCAGTTCCGATCGGATCGATTCGTCCGTCGGGATGTAATATGGATCATTCTGTACATCCCCAACCCGGATGGAATGTTTATCCTGGGCAACCCGCCCGATAATCCCTTCGCCTACCGGAATGATCCCCTTGGAATTTTGGCCGGCCGGATATCCAGCCGATGCAGACAGGACGAGTTCATTCCGATCATTCAGAATATGGATGGAAATCCGGTCATCTTTACGAGCGACCCGCATCCCCTGGGCTGTCGTACGCAGGGCATCCTCGACGTTTTGGCTCGAAGAAGCGGCAGCGCTGATTTGATGCAGGAAGCGGTGTTGAGCCAGGGTTTCCTGAGTGCTGGTGTAAAGCTCGGCGTTGATGATGGCGATGGCCAGTTGGTCGGCCAGAATTCGCAGGACCTGGACATCTTCTTGAGAGAAGGCGTTGATTTTCGTGGATTGGATATCCAGCGCGCCTAAAACGCGTCCGCCACCTTTCAGTGGAATGGCCATTTCCGCGCGGGTATCCGGCAGCAGGGGATTGGGGTAATAATGTTCATATTTACGAACCTCGTTCACCACCACAGGTTCGCCGCTGGCCGTGACCTGACCGACGATGGAGTTGGAACCCACGGCCAGATTATGCCCGATGCTTTTCATGCGCGCGCCGGCGTCGCCGGTCGATTCTCGTAAAACGGCATACTCGCCCAATGGATCGAGCAGGAAAATAGAAGAATGGTAAAAACCAAACCGGTCAAGCACCATGTTGACTGCGTTTTTCAGCAATTCATCCAGATCCAGTAACCCGGAAGTGTCGCGGGCGATTTCCGAGGCCGTCAACAGGTGTTGGGCACGGGTTTGAGCCAGTTCCTCGGCTTTTTTCACGTTGGTGATATCTCGCGAAATACCCAATAGACCAACCGTGTCGCCTTTTGAATTGGCCATCGGTATTTTTGTAATCACGCGCCAGTTTTCGCCGTTTTGAGCATCGATCAATTTCTCCACTTCATCCAAAATGGGTTGGCCGGAGACAAGGATCTGTTTTTCCTGCTCCATCGATGCGATGCCCAGTTCTTCACCCATGACCTGGATATCGTTCTTGCCCGTAAAATCATCGGATCTTCGATACCCGAAATCACGCGCCATCGAATAACTGACGCGCATGTAATGCAGGTCTTTGTCTTTGAATGAAATCCGGTCAGAGATATTCGAAAGCAGCGTCTCGAACAGGTAATGTTCCTGGGTATAAGCGCTTGTGATATCGGCAATATCGGCAATCAATTGGGCGTTGCGGAGCGCCGAGGAAAATTGCGGCGCGATGGTATTGAGCAGGTTGAGATCGGCCTGATCGAACCGATTTTCCTTTTCCAGGTCCTGGAGCACAATGGCGCCAACCATGTTGCCGGCGACAATCAGCGGAATCCCCAACCACGACCTGGGCATCGGGTCAGTCCCCTGGATACCCAGCGATTGGATTCTTTCTTCAGCATCCTTATTCAACAGCAGCGGTTTCCGATTGTTCAGTATGAAGGAAATCAATCCTTCGCCAATTGGGAAGGAGGATGCCGGAATCAGCTTGCCGTCATTGACCTGGTATGGGATATCGACCTGATCGGTCTTCGCATCGTAAATGGCCACTTCGAAATCGAGGTCGGCGCCCATCTGATCTGTAACAATCTCATACAAGATCCTACAAAGTTGGTTTGTGTCGGTTTCCGCTGAAACAGCCTGGCCAACATAATCCAGGGTTTGGAGTTCATTCAAGCGTTCCTGGAGCGTTTCCAATACGGCAAAACGATCCAGAGAAGTGCTGGCGACTTCAGCCAGACTGGCGATTGGTTGCAGGCGGGAGGACGTGAGGGGCGTGCTTTCGCGCGTACCCAGGGCAATCAATTTCGACGGCAAACCATTTTCCAAAACCGGGATCAGGGCCACGGACAGGCACCCCCGGCGGGCCAGGAAGGCGGTCAGGTTTTCAAAATCGCCGGGTTTTTGCAGGTCGTCGATAATCAGAATTGTATCTTCAGTGAGGTAGGTCGCGCCGCGCTGCAGCGGCAGGCTGATTCCCTGAAGCGATACGTCGACAATCGATGTCTTGGGATCGGAAAACGAGATGACTTTGAGGTTGTCTGCTTCGACCGAAAGCACCATTGCCAGGAGGTGCGTTTTGCTAAGCGATTCGGTCAAAATCTGGACGACTTCGGTTTCGTTCTTGGATTGCGTGATCTGCCGGCTGGACCGGTAAAGCATGGCCGTTTCTTCCAGGTTGACCTGTGAGGATTCGACCAGCAAGACGTTGCGCAAGCCGGTTGCCAGCTGGTTCGCCAATGTTTCCAGAACGGTCAAAGTATCCGAATCGAACGCGTTGAGACTATCGCTTTGAACATCGATGATACCGAGCAGATCGTTGCCAAGGATCATCGGAACGGTGATTTCGGACATGGAATTCGCCATGACGCTATCGGCCTGCTTAAAGACGCGTTCTTCATTCAGATTCGATACGATCATTGGCGTTCGCGATACGGATACCTGGCCGATGACCGAATGCGATCCAACCAAGACGCGCAGATTGCTCGCCATCTGAAATGTCTTATCGGTGGTCGAAGCCGCTCGCAGGGTGGCGGTATCACCTGTTTCATCCAGCAAATAAATGGCCGAGTAGAAATATCCAAACCGATCTTTCAGCAGGTCCACCGTTTGGCGGATCATATCATCCCGGCTGGTCCCGGAAGTCGCCAACAGGGCAACTTCAGAAGCCATGCGTAACTGGTGAGAGCGTTGTTCGACTTTCGCTTCCAGCGAACGATAGAGATCCTGTAAATTATCCGCCATCTGATTGAACGAAAAGGACAATAGCCCCAATTCATCATTTCGATTGACATTCGCGCGTTGAGACCAATCCCCGCGGGAAAATTGCTGCGAAATGGCAGAGAGCTTTTCGAGAGGGCGCACGATCTGGTTGGCGCCAAAATAAATTGCCAAACCGATCAACACCGTGGCCAGAAAGAAAATAAGAATAGTGGTTGGACTAAAAACTTGAATTTGTGAAAAGATGGTCTCGGTCGGAATGGACAGAATGAAATAAGTATTCAGCTCTTTCACCTGTTTTGCCAGTGAAAAAGTTTCTTTTCCGATAACCATCGATTGAACGACGTGTAATTTATCGCTTCCCTGGGCGATCAGACTTTCGATGATATTGCGTTGGCCATTGTTGATTTTTAAATCGGCAATATTCTTGGTTCCGGTTTCGAAGCCGATCAAATTCTTATCGTACGTGTAATAAAAGGAACGTGCGGATGGCAGCAAGGTCTCCGCATAATTTAACAGTGAAATCGGCATCGAGGTCAGAGTCGTACCAAAAATGGTCCCGATATGCTGGCCTTTTTCATCGCGGATGATGCGCGATGTGATCATGACGAATTGATCCGAATATAAGGGCTGCGGATTATAGACCAGTTGGGCGCTGTCTTTATCCATGAACGGCGCCAAAAATGAATATTCGCCAAAATTTTGATTTTCCCAGGTTCGGGCCGTGGAAAAAGCAACACTACCATCCGACCGGAGAACAACCAATTGGTCGAATTCCTGGTCATCTGCGGCACCCGTGTAATTGTAAAAATCACCCTGGATTGAATAGCGGGCTGTAAAATATTTTGAATCTCTGGCTTTGGAGGTGATTACGGTTGGCAGGTTGGCGCTGATTTTCGAATCATTGATCAATTCACTTAATGAGTCACCCCGGCTTTGAACAAGGTCAGTGAGCTGCTCGGTGTAATAATTGGACATCGAGAGGACCTGAGCAGTGATCTGCTGTTCCAACTGCGCGCGTAGCCGGAACATGGAAAATCCGGCCATGAGCAGAAAGGGGATGACTGTCAAAAATAGAAGCTGAGCGACGGTCCGCCGTGCAAGGCTTCTTTTGAATTGCGTGCGGGGTTGATCCTTGGAAGGGGAGGCCATCACCGTCATGCAGATCTCCTTAACTCATTTCCCAGACTGCTTCTCCGGCCAGAATGCGCTGAATTTGATCGGGAAAACGATCCGGATCGAGCGGTTTACCCAGAAAGCCATCGAATCCGGATGCCTTGGCTTTATTGACCTGCTCCACGCTGGCCTCTGCTGTGACGGCTATGACCGGGACATTCCGCAGTTTCGGTGATTGGCGAAGCTTGCGTAAGGCACCATATCCATCTTCATATGGCAGGCGGATGTCCATGAGCACCAGATCGACGCGTGGAAGTGTGTCGGCATATTCGACGACTTCATATCCGGAGGTTTTCCACTCGCAATGGATGCCAAGAAACCCTAGCATACGGGCGATGAGAACGAAATTTGAAACATTATCCTCAACCACCAGTACAATGATTTCCGCGGGGTTGATCTTCCCTTCGACATTGGATGATTCAGGCGCCATTGAGCATCTCTAATTACAGGGTTTTGGATTGTTGCAAGAAATGTGCAACTTGATCTGGAAAACGATCGACATCGATTGGCTTTTCGATATAACCGTCGCAGCCGGCTTTGAGCGTCTTTTCACGATCGCCTTTCATGACATTCGCGGTGATGGCGATGATGGGTATCTCGCTCAACCCGGGCATGGATTTGATGGTGTTGGTGAGGGTATATCCATCCATATCCGGCATATTGATGTCCATCAATATCAAATCCGGAATTTTTGTTTTTAGAATGTCCAACGCCTGGAAGGCCTCTTCAGCTTCTATCACCTGGTATCCTTCGGCCGCCAGTAAACGCCGAACCAACATCCGGTTTTCGAAATTATCTTCGATGTGCAAAATCATTTTTTTATCGGACATAGGTTAAATTAATTCTCCCCGTACTTTCCCCGGGCTTAATACATGGGGGTATCTAGTAAGACTTCCTTGTTATTATAAAGGGAAGTCTCACGTCAAATAGCTGTCCTTGCAATACTGTAAAGAGAAAAAAGCAAGCCCAGTTTCCATAATTTAAGAGAACCGCCGGAAAGGCGATTCTCTGCTTGGTGGAGCGGGTGATGGGATTCGAACCCACGGATGGTAACTTGGGAAGACAACACAAAATGTCCGCTCAACCGCGAAATAATAACCTTTGTTTTTAGGGCAGGTTTTTACCGATGGGTTTGTCATGGGGAATACTCGATGTTAGTCTCTTCCAGTTCGGGGTTTAGCCCACAATACTCGTGTGTTCCTCTGGGCACATTTTTTAAGTATTAAAGACGAAGCTCAAAACTTTCTTTAACATTTAGATGCACTCCTGGTTGCATGTCACGCTCTGGTCACGTTTCGTGACATTTCCGTGACATAATATGTCACGTTTTGGTCACGATGGTGTCACGCTGTTTTCACACGTGCGCAAAAATCGCAAAATCGCACCCAAAAATCTGATAGTAACATTTGTTCTATGTTCAAATTTTCTCCTTCCCCAAACCAACCGGATCGATTTTCTCCTCAAAAGTTGCGCATATACCTGCGTTTTTGAGCCTTTTTCCCGAAAATGTCACGCAAATGTCACGAAACGTGACATCAATCGTGACCACTTCGTGACATCACCTGTCACGTTTCGTGAGACAGAGCAGAGCAGAGTTAATTAATATATATATAAATAAGGATGACGAAAATTCCGTCATTTGCAAAACCTCACCAAATACCGGACGTATCTCAAAATCTCCAATCGCGTCTCCTTTGACGCCTCCCCATATAGTGCATCCATCTCCGCCTTGACCAGGTCTTCGCGTGGATCCGATGGCAGCAACCCCGCCTTCCGGAACACCACCTCCGCCGGCATCCCCAGCGCCGCGGCGATCGCCACGCAGGCTTCCCACTTCGGCAGCGTCCCCATCCGGGCGTGGCTCAGCACCGCGTGCGTGATCTTCGCCCGCCGCGACAGCTCGAAATCGCTCCAGCCGCGCATGGCCAGCTCTTCGCTCAGCCAGCGGTTGAAAATGTCGATTTGTTCGGCGGTGGCGTTTCTCACAAGAACATTTTTGCATATTAGACCGTTCCTGTCAGAACTTTAACTCGTGCCTGGAGGCACGTTACCGCGCGCTATGATAAATGAGTCGTTTGCATCCTTTGAACAACCCTGTTAAAGTGGGAATAAACAAGACTTATTGCCACTATCAATCCACATCGAAAGGATGTTTCAGTGTCAAAGAAAAGAGATAAACCTGAAATCGACTTCGTTTTGATCGGCCTTATTTTGTCCTTTCTTCTGGCGGTGGCGCGGCTTCTACTTCTTTTGGTCGGATCGTGAGCGATCTCGAACGAATTAGCTTGCCGCTCTCAAGTTCGACCACGACAAAAAGCGACGCCTTCTCTTGATCCTGGAGCTTCAATTCGCCAATTGCGTTATAAGCCGGAAAGTCGCTTTTCACGCTTCGACCGCTATCGATTTCAAACGAATAGCGTTTTGAAAATGCAGTGACCGGGGCGTTCGGAGAAGCCCGCATCGGGATTACGCCGAAGGAACAGCTCACTTTCTCTTTGCTCTGTTTCCCGCGAAGATAAACCGATGAAACATAGATCGACGTTTTCCCTCGGTTTCGAATGACGATCTCGAACCCGGGAACCTCGTAACTCCTCCGTCCACCGGCGCCATTACTGACGGATGCGGTCGATACCCCACGGGTAAGGCGGATTTGGCAGATTTCCATCCGATCACGAAGGTAAAGGATGAGCGTGCCTCCTGTAATCAATACCGTGAGAACGCTGATGATCAAATCCCATTGCTCAGGTGTCATTGTTTCCGCCGCTCATTCCTTATGTTCTAATTTTGTTCTATCCCTGTTGAAATCCCAGCTATTTTGTTGTAATATAGAACATGTATTCTATACTGAGAAAGATTTCTTTTAGGGATTATTTCCCAGTGCAATCACAACGGATGAAACCCCAAAATCGTACTTGCGATAAATAATGATGAATTCTCCTGGAGGTGATCCCAGCCATGCCAAATCATCAAAAAGCGGGGCCAGAAAACTACTCGTATATCTCTCTACAACTCGATATTCTTTGGGAACATATGTTTCTTCAAAATGACTATCTGAAGGAATATATTTCAAAGCTTCAGCTTTGGCTTCTTCAAATGTCAGAGCGCCATCGTCCCCCCATATAATCTCCAGGTAGTTGACTTTTCCTTCGTAATCCGACAAGGCGAAATGGTTTTCGTCATAGAGAGAGTAATATTCATCACTATTGCTGTCTTTCTTGTGAGTTTGATCCCATATGTTGATTGACGAACCAAGCCCTTGATATTCGGGTGTCGAAGGTTGAACCGGATTTGATACAGAACCCCAGCCGCTCAATTTTATGAATGCCCAAAGTAAAAACAAACCTATCATGGAGAATGTGATGATCAGTGCTATTCGCGTTCCTTTTTCCTTCCTCGCTTCATCTTCAGCTTTATGCTGTTCATCACTTATTGTCGCTGGATCTTTATGGTCTGCTGCAATTATTTCTTCTTGCTTTGGCAAGTCTCGCCCGCAATACCGACATACAATGGCCGCATCCTGTATTTCTTCGGCACAATACGGGCATTTTTTCATTGCGTTACCCTCCGTTTTCTACAAATGGTGAGTATCTAGGAATTTCGTTGTAATATAGAACAGCAATTCTACAATGGAGTAATAATGAACCTGTCAGTAAAATGCCGAAAGGCCATCTTTATTTCTAAATCAGATTGTCTTCTTGGCATATCAATCCATATATTCGGTTTCACGATCAGATTATTCATTCACAAAGATGAATAATCCTATTTCCCTTGTCCTCGTTGAAAATCCTCAACTAAAAATCGCAAATACTTTACGGCTACTTCTTTTTGGGATTGCGGGAGAAGGCTGATCAAATATTCGGCCTCTTTCCCAAATGGATCTTCTTGAATTGTTTGTGGAAGACGACCTATCTCTTGTAATGCTGTCTCTGGAGAGATTTGTACTGCTTTAGCGATTGTAATGATCGCTTGTTCGCTTAGCCCTCTTTCACCATTCAGAACTTTGGTTATATGAGTAGCTGATATTCCACTACGTCGGGATAACTCTGCTTGAGTTATTCCGGCGTTTTTTATTATTTTTCGTAGCCACTTTGTATCTTTTGTTTCCATAAGACAACTAATCTTAGCATTTAGATAATTGGCTTGGGATTACGATATATTGGCTATTGACAATTCACTACATATTGCTATACTTGAAATTGTCTTTAGCCAATAATAAATAGTCCACAGGAAACGAGAGGCCATATGCCAGAAGGATTCATTCAAACAAACATCAATCTCACTGTTGAGGACGCTCGGTTCCTCGATCAGATGATGAGCGTTGATGGTTATGACAATCGGAGCGCATTCATTCGGGGTCTCATTCGCCAGGAATACGCCCGTCGCTATTCCCGTCCCAACTCGCTCGTCACCGTCGCAGATGCGCTTCGCACTTCCGCAGGGGATGCGCTTCGCACTCCCGCAGGGGAGACTCAATCCACCGCTCAACCGGCCGCCACAGCCGAGGCCGAGTAAGGATCCCCCATGCAACCCCAAATCCAAACCGCCACCCAATCCCGCCAGGTTGTGCAAATTCTGCACACACTCCCCGTTTTCCGCGCAGTTCAACTGCGCCCGTCCTCCAAACCCACCCCCGTTCACGCTCCATTCGCCTGCCGCCATTCTCGCCGTGCTCGCCTTATCACCGGCAGCGTCTTCTTCTCCGCCGGCGACGTCATCGACACCAGCCGCACCGTCAGCGTCTGCCTCCGCTGCGGCGAAGAGTTCCCCTACCCCTACAACGCCTGAAAGGAGCTGCCCATGAAACCCCGTTGCAAACGTTGTCATCGCGTCCTTCACGACCCCGTTTCCATCGCCATCGGCATGGGCCCCGAGTGCCGCGGTGATTCTGGCCATTCCACCCGCTCCCCGCAGGTCCATCAAAAAAGCTCCCGCGGCTCCGCCTATTCCGGCGCGGCTTCCCCTGCGGACGCACGCGCCGACGCCCTCGCCTCCGGCAGGCCCGTCGAAACCGGTCTGCGCAATCCGCGCACCCTCACCGAAGTGGTCTACGTCCCGGACGGAAACGGCAATTACGTAGATCGCTCCTCCGGGCACACCTGCACGCCGGCCGAGCTGGAAAAGTGTCTGGAAGCCTGTGGTCTGATCCATAAGACCAGTTTACCCACCGAATCCTGATTTGTCAGAACTTTACGAGGAAAAACCGCCATGAAACGCGCTCTTCTTGCCATCGCCATTGGCACCTGCGTTCTGCTCGCCCTGGTCTTCATCCTCCTGGTTCTGCTGCTCGCCGCCACCGGGGTTTGAAATGTCAATTTACATCCTCTTGCTCATCGCCTGCTTCGCTGCCCTGTCCGGTCTTGCCATTGGTTTCGGTATTGCTTCGGTCATCGCCGCATTCAAAAACCTGAGCGCAAAGATCGACCGCCTCGAAGAGGCTTCCAAACAGCGCAACCCCTACCGAACCAACGACGCCCTTGAGGACGCGATGGCCATTGTCCACGATGCCGTCTGGCAGGCCGATGCCACCCTCGATTACGTCCGCGCCCGCATGAAGCAGGTCGATCACACCCTCCAAACCGCCCGCACCGATCCGGATGTCTACAACTCCGATCGTTCCAACCAGAAACGCAACCTCTAGCCATCATCCTGGTTTCTCCTCCCCAAACTCCCTGCTCCCAGTGGGCTTACCCCGATTTAATGGACACAATTAAAGGGTGAGACCTAGTTCGAAATCAACCGGGCTGCGATAGCCCAAAGTCGAGTGTAGTCGTTGGCGATTGTACCAAACCTCCATGTATTCAAAGATGATTGTGCGAGCCTGGGCATGGGTCAAGAAAACGCCGGTGACGCATTCGGTTTTGAGGGTGCTGAAGAAGCTCTCCATCACGGCGTTGTCGTAGCAGTTGCCTGCCCCGCTCATGCTGAGTTCCGCCAGGGCGGTGTTGAGGCAATTGAGGTAAGCGGCGCTGGTGTACTGGCTACCCTGGTCGGAATGATGCAGCAGGCCAGCCGGTGGACGGCGGCCCAGCAACGCCATCTCCAAGGCAGACACCACCAATTGCGTATCCATCTTGGCGCTCATTGCCCAGCCAATCACTCGGCGCGAAAACAGATCCAGTACCACTGCCAGATACAACCATCCCTCGGCGGTTTCGATGTAGGTGAAATCACTAACCCATTTCCGGTTGGGCGCGGAGGCAGAGAAATTCTGGTTGAGCCGGTTCGGCGCAGGGATCACTCCGGCCTGGCGTTGAGTGGTGCGCGGGTAATAGCGCCGCTTCCTGCGTGCCACAATCCCGTGCAAACGCATCAGCCGCGCCACCCGGTTATGCCCGCAGCGTATCCCTTGCCTTTTCAACACCGCGTGCAGTCGCGGACTGCCGTAGGTCTTGCGGCTCTTGGCATGCTCCGCCGCGATCAGCCCCAGCAGCACCTGGTTGGCCTGCTCTCGCGTACTCGGCTTGCGCTTCCGCCAGGCATAGTACCCGCTCCGCTGCACCCTCAGCACCTTGCACATCCGCTTCACCGCGTATTCTCCCTCGTGCGCTGCCATGAACATGTACTTCATGCGTCTTTCTTTGAGAAAATACTCACCACTTTTTTTAGGATCTCGCGCTCTTCGGCCATCTCCTTTAGCTCGCGCTGCAAGCGTTGGATTTCCCGTTTCGCCGCTTCCAAGTCACTTGGCTCTAGCCGTGGCGGTTCTTTCTCGCTCGTCACCATCTGGTATTTGGCCCGCCACTTCAACAGCATTCCCGGCGTGATCCCCAGTTCCCGTTCCAGCTGCCCCGCACTTTTTCCGCTGTTCTTCAGTAGTTCCAGCGCTTCTCGTTTGAACTCCGGCGTGTATGTCCGATATCGTTTGTCTCTCATTTCCTCGCTTCCTTCCCGTTTAGTTTACCGGATTCTCCCTTTTTCCGTGTCCACTTTTTCGGGGGAAGCCCAGGAGAGAGGCTAGGGGTGAGGGTCTGGTCAGGGGTCGGCTCAGTTGGCGTGGGTGCTGTGGTGACAGTCTCCGCTCTGGCAGCAATCGCCGTCAGCACGCTCTTGCGCTTCTTTCCGGCCTCTTCGCCGGACAGCAAAGCGTCAAGATATTCGCTGTCGGCCTGGGTTTCGACGAACTCGATCACCTTCGCCGCTGGCAGCGCCAGGATCTGATCCACGTCGCTCATCGGCTCTCTTTCCCCCTCGCCCAAATTCTTATTTGGGAGAGGGCTGGGGGTGAGGGCCCTCTGGACTCCCCGCAACCATTCCAACAGCTCGGCCACGGCTTCCATCCGTAGCATCGCCTCGACGTCTTTGTCTTTATTGGTCACAACCAGACCTTCGAGCAGGTAATCCGGCGCGCCGGTCGCTTTTGAAACACCTTTGGCGCACGCGGCGATCTTGTTAAGTGCCTTCCCTTTTCGTTCCGCCAAAATCTGAATGTTCATTGCATCCTCTTTCCAAAAGGGCGGGATTTCTCCCGCCCCATGTCGTTAATTCTTCTTCCTCACTTCCCCTCCTCCAAAATTCTTATTTTGGGGGAGGTTGGAGGGGGCTCTTATGCCGCCAGCGGCGCGGTGAACCCGGCCGGGATCGCATAGGCCGCGTTCCCGATCCGCATGCACAGCGCAGCCACCCGGTCGCTCGCGCCGAAGCCTGCGTAGCGCAGGAAGCGCTTCACGATGTGGTTCCCGTCCACGTTGTGGGTTTCAGGGAAGAAACCCTGCAACGGAGCGCTCGGGAACTGGCGCATCTTCAGCGGCCGGCGTCCCGTCGCCTTCGCGAGGATGTAATGGTCGGGCAAAGCGCCCCATTCCACGATCCACACGCCGCTCTTGGTCTTGCCCAGCACCGTGTCGCCCGGACCGGCGCTGATCATCCCCGAAAGCGTGTCCGAGTTGGCTCCCGGCGCAATGTCCGGGTCGTCCTTATCGACGAACTCAGTCAGGCCCTGGATCGACGCAACCAGGTCGCTCGCCACGTAGGCCACGATCGGCGCGTTCATATTGCTCGGGTGTTCGTGCAACTCGGCCTTGATGGCCGGGAAGGGGTTGCTCGCATCCAGGATCTCGGCTGCCTGCGCCAGGTAATGATTATCCGTCGCGGCTTCCTTGATGCCCTTGCGGATGTACTTCACGGCGTCGCCGTTGGCCAGCGGCTGGATGGTGATGTTGCCCAGACCCTTCGACCCGTTCGCGCCCACCTTATCGTTGAACGTCCAGGTGGTGTTGGTGAACATGGCGGCCAGGCAGTGCCGCACCAGCCAGTTCGCATCCCGGCGCAACGAATCCGCTGTATTCCGGTCGGCCTCTTCCACTGTCATCAGCTCGCGGCTGATGCGATCATCGCCCCAGGCCGTGCCGCCGCCCTGGATCGGGTACGCCGTCTGATAACTGCCAGACGGCTGGACCGGCATCGGGTTGCCGTTTTCATCCAGCGGTTGCAGGGTGCCGTCGCCTGGCAGCTCGAACTGTTCCTGGGCGATCGTGGTGGTTTCCACGAACTCGGCCAGCACAGCCTGTGCCACGCGGTTGTATTCATCGACGCTTTTCCGGATGGCATCCCAGACCCGCTGGGTGCCGTTCTGGATCGAGGAGATGCGCTGGTTGAACAGGTCGACCAGCCCGACGAAACCATATGCGTTGACGTTAGGCATTCTTCACCTCCCCTTACGCCAAAGAGACCCGGAGCAGTTTGTCCGGGGTGACAGCGCCCCAGCCGGGTACCACATTCCCGACCTTCGTGCTGACGGTTCCGGCCGCGTCGGCCAGTGTGCCATCGGCATCGGCCAGATACACCACCGCGCCGTAGCCCAACGCGGCCAGCGCTTCTCCAATATCGACGATACACGGGCCCTTTACGGCCGTGACGGGCTCGCCGATCGCGGCGCTGTTCAACGCGATGAAGCCATCGCCGATGTTGCCGGCGGCGGCCGCGTTACCCAGCGCCCACTTGCCCGAAACGCTGTCCGGGCGCACGTACTGCCCGGCGACGATAGCCACGCCGGCCGGCATGGTGAGCTGGTGCTCATCCGCGCCCTTGACCAGGCGGGCAGAAGTAATAACAAGATTTGCCATTGGTTACTCTCCTTAGAACCAACTGCGCGACTGGCGTTGGAACGTCTTCCGCGCTTCCTCACTTGCTTTGCCGTCTCCGTCGCCATTCGGCGGCGGAGTGGGGGGCACGCCGTCCGGCCCCTTTTTGGTCAGGCTTTCGCGGTTCACGGCCAACCATTCGAGCTGTTCGGCTGCGTCCAGTTTGTCCAGCAGCGCCGTGATCGAAGCCGGCAAATCTTTCCGCAAGGTTTCGAGTTGCTTCTTCAGCGCGTCCTCGAACTTCGTGGCTTTTTCCTGCAACGCATCAAACTCTTCGAGCTTTTTTGCTTGCTCATTTAGGGTTTGCTCGTGCTGGTGGGCCACCTTTTCCCATTCACCGTTTTTCGCGGCGGCTGCGGCTGTCGCGGCATCGGTTGCCTTCTTCGTGTCTTCTTCCGCCCTTTTCTTCGCGCGGTCGAGGCGCTCCTGAATGACCTTGTCGATATCCGCTTGCGACTGAAAAACGATTGCGCCCGCCGGTGGATTACCGTTTTGTTCGCCAGAGGCGTTTTTGCCCTGGTCGCCGGGGACGTTCCCCGTTCCACCTGTACCGGAAGAGCCGGTACCGCCTGCGCTCGCGCCAGGAGCGGGTGGGTTGCCGCTTGCCCCGTCACCGGAACCTGCGCCGCCGCCTGCACCGCCGTCCTTGTCGAACCATTCCTGACCAAATCCAAACTTGAACATGACCTTTTCTCCTGTGACCTGGTTTTGCCGCTTTTCAGTTTGCGTGTGGAGTAATAAAAAAAAGCTCTCCAGGAACCATGACAGTTCCCGGAGAGCTCATCTTCCGATCCTACCGCTCGATTACAGCAGTAGCAGCAAATGTATAAATAAATTGTAGCAGGACTTTAAGTCGTTTTCAACAACTCCTTCAGCCCCGGCTCGTTTTTCGCAATGATCGCATCCAACGCCGCCAGGCGATCGGCATACTCGGTTTTCAGGTCTTCTCCGATGTATTTGATCAACCAGTTATACTGATCGTATGGCACTCCGGCTTCAACCACGAAATTGAGCAGATCAAAATCTGACCAATCCATATGCGCAATAGCTTCAGGTACTTCATCCGCCCAGTAGGATTCGAGCAGACCGAAAGTCTCTTCAATAACTTTAACTCGTTCCTTCATTTCAACCATACGGCGCCCTCTGGGATGGTCAGCATGCTCAGACCACTGGTTTGATACCCTGTAATTATAGCATGTTGATTAATCGAATAAACAACGTACACAAAATTCTCTGGCTTCAGGCCAAGATGGGAAGCATCAATGCTGTTATTGGACAGAAAGCCAACTACCTGCTCGTTTTGATGTCGATACGTTGAAATGCGCTCAGCGTTCCGGATGGCCTGCCGTAAATCCCCAAAATACATTTCAGATGTGGCACCGGCCTGCCATTGTCGATCTTTGATGTGCTTGTAAAGATGATAGATATCCGAACGGGTATATCTTTCGAGCTGGACGCCATCGATGATTTTCCCGCGATCGACCAGAGGAACTTTGACCGTCCTCGTCGCAAAGGGCATTCGCGCAACTTCTTCCTGGATCCTCCTGATTTCTTCCGGTGATAAATCCCGCAGGCCCAGGTAACCAATCCTGACCAGGTCGTCCACTGAATTACCAGCACTCTTCAGGGTTTGCATCAGCGCCAGCCGGGTGTAATTTGTCGCATCCTCCCCGATCAGGTCCTTCAGGTTCCTCTCGAAACGCATCGATCCCCATCGCGGATCGTTTCGCCTGCCAACGATTTGGGAGAGGGTGAACCTGCCATCTCGCCAGGCCGCATACTTCGCCGGGCCCAGGATTGCCCGCTGCTTTTCCGGGTTGAGCTTTTCGAACAACTTACTGCCTGGCTCCAGTTCCGGATTGTCAGGAACACCGTCATACCCCAATTCTGCCCAGGTCTTCGTCCACGGCAGCATCGTGCAGCGTCCGTTCGGGTGATCGTCCAGCATCTCATCCAGCCCGTGCTTCGTCCCGTGCATCGCCCAGCACATTCCACACGTCCGCTCGTTCCTTGCCGACATCCAGATCCAGCCGTGCAGTACGTTCGAATTCGCCTGATAGTTCCTGCGTGTGCTTTCCCGGTAGGCGCGCAGGGTCTCGGTTCGCGCCAGCCTCAGCGCCCGCACCAGGTCACCGCCCAGCGCCTGCCGGATGGATGCAGCGATCCGGCGTGGGTTCCATCCCAGCGCCAAACCGGTCACCAATCCATCCGCTACCGCCTGGCCGGCCGATCCTGCCAGCTCCGCCAGTGACGAACTCAACGGGCTGCCATCGCTCAGGAAACCGATCAGGTCGCTCAACGCTTCAGTGGGGAGCCGGTTGAAATCCAGGGTCACGCCTTCGGGCGGTGTTCCCAACCCCAGTCGGACGAGTTGTTCGGCGTGGCTTTGCGCCTGTTCGACTGCGTATAGTTGTTGTGACCGGATGCTGGTATTGGCGTAGGCGGCGAACTCACGGATCTGTGCTTCAGTCTGTGCCCGCAGCGTGTTCAACCGATCGTAGCGATACAGCCAGTTGGCCGGGTGCTCGGGGTCGGCATAGTAGGACTGCACGAGCGTCTGGATTTGATCGTTCAGTGAACGCCAGATATTGCCATAGTAGCGCACCATCTCGCTCGCCGCAGCACGTTCGTGCTGCAGCAGCTCGCGCTGGAAAGCCCGGCCCTGCTCATAAATGGTCGGCATTACGCGATATCCTCATCGCCTTTATCGAAAGCGGCCAGCAAACCGTTACCCAGGGCGGTGTTTTCTTCCTTGCGCTCCGCCAATTCCGTCTTGGCATCGTATCCCAACGACGTTAGAAGGGTCTTTTTACTTGCGCCCAGCCGATAATCGGCCTCCGCGTTCTCGCGCTTTTCCGAGTCGCTCAACGGGATGATGCTGCGTTCGCCGAAGTTGTGATCGAAATCGCCAGCTTCATACTCGCCGATACCCTTGAACAAACCGAGTTTTACGCCCATCGTCAGCGCCATTGCATCTGCCCTGGCCAGCGCTGTTTCCGCGTTACCGCGCGCCTCCAGCACCTTGTCGATCGCGTCCGAAAGCAGATACCGGATGGCCTTCCCGGATAGATCCTTGCTCTGGTCCCGCAGTCGGTAATATGCCATCTCCGGCAGGTCGGCTTCCAGCTCTTTCATGTGGTCTTGTAGGATGGCCAGTGCATCCGCATATTTCAAATCGGGTACCAGTGATTTGATATCACTGTTGCCGGGCATTCGCGCCACCTTCGTTCCCGTTCCGATCGTCGTGGTGCCGTCATCGCTCTGCGGCTTTCCGTTCATGTCCACCATCGGCGCCGGCAGTGGCCGGCCGCTCGCGTCCATCGCGTTCGCGCTGATTGCCCAGAGCACGTCATTGAACCGATACAGCAGTTGGTGCAACCGGGTCGCCATCCGGTTCGCTTCGTCGATTTTGTCCAGCGCGTGCGTGAATGCGCCCATCCCGCGCGGCTCCCCGATGTCCTGAAATTTAGCGTGCACGATCGGGATGAAGTCGATGGCGAAATCCGAGAATTGCTTCGTTTCGATCGCTGCCCCCAACCGTTCGATGCCCACGTTTGGGCCGTCGCTTTCCCAGCGCTGATATAGTTGTGTGGCTTTGTTCCAGATTTCCGTGTGATAAAACGACTTCCAGCGGCCATCGACCATCCTGCTTTGTGGAATGTCGATCCGCACGAAGGTCAGGTAGTCCCGCTCATCTGCGCGCATGTCCGTGACATACGCCGGTTTCAATAGCTGGTGAAATACTTTATCCGCCGGCACGCCTGCACTGCCATTGCTGGCCACCTTGATGAACAGGTCCCCAAAGTTCGAGAACCAACGGGCGGCAGGTTGTTTCTTCACTCCCCAGTTTGACCATTTCCAGACCTGCTGGATCGGCTCGACGATGCGCTTGTTCTCGGTCACGATCGGCAATGCGGCCGAGAGTTGTCCTGGCCATAGCTTCGCCACGTAAAACTCGACCACCCGGTGCGCCGGGTTTCGCAGGCCCAGCATCCCCTCGGTCCAGATGCCGTTCGCAATCAGGTCCTGCTGGAGCAGGGTGTACATGCCGTTGTTGTGATAGTAGAACTCCAGCGCCGCGTAAGTGTCCGCCAGGCTCAGCTCAGCATCGACTTTGTACTTCTGCGGCGCCGTCCGATTGATGATGGATTTCATTTTTCCTGTGCCTTTCTCGCCTCATAGCCGGCGGCAAGCAAATTTTCAGTGAACAATATGAGTTGTGAGAACGAATCAACCTGATCTTTGAACGCGGATCCGGGGAAGTCGAACAGCTCATCCTCGAAGTCCATCAGCCACGGCGCCGCGTTGCTGGGGTGGGGCAGCAGCAACGATCCGTTCTTGCAGTACACGGCCGCCTGGTTGGCCCGGGTCGGTTTGTCGCCCGATGGCTGGAAAGCGATCAGCAGCGGCCGGATGCTAGCGTCTGCCGTGGTTCTCAGCGTCTGCAATGCACTGATGCCGCTCGCTTTATCTTCGATGATGATCCCGCGCAGCTTTCCGTCCCGGTTGTACTCCCTGGCCAGGCTTTCGATCTTCGCCGGCAGGTCGGGGAATTGCAGTCTGGCCCGCCACACGTACCGCAGCGCCATCCTGTAATCCCGCCACAGCTCGCCGATCACCGCAGCGGTGTAGGCGCTCGTGTTCTCATCCTTCAGACCGGTGTCGAAACTGATCCAACGGGCAATGCACGCCTGGATCAAGCCGTCGTCGCCGGCGTCGAAACGGTTCTTGCCATGCCACCATTCCCGCAAAAACACTGACCCTTCGGGCGGTGTCGGGTTGCCCTGGTAGGTGCCATTCCATACGCTGGCGATCGTCTCGTCTTTCAACGCCATCACTTCGGTCAGCGGTTTGTGTTCTGGCCACAACGCCGGCCCATTCGAATGCACCAAATACCGCATCGTTTTCATGCTTCGGCCCTTCCCACCGGCTCGCCCAGCATCTCAAATTGCCAGTTGTCCGGGTAGGATATCGTAGCGAACACCTCGGTGGTTTCGCTCAATAGCGGAACGTGGCAGGTCACCCATCCGCCTTCGCGTCGCGCCTTGCTGTAGATATCCTCATGGTGCCAGGCCGTGCCGATCATGATCACGCGCCCGGTGCGGCTCTTGCGCCGGCTGAGCAGGCTGTTGTGAAACCAGTATTCCACCAGCTCCCTTTGGTGCGCCGTGCGGCTGTTGTCGAAGTCCAGCAGGTCGTCCGCCACCACCAAGTCAGCCCGCGATCCGATAACGCTGCCGCCCGTTCCGTATGCCGCGATCGTTGGGTGCAGCCGTCCCGGCCGCGGTTCTCCGTTTGGCGCCACGCTCCATTCTGTGGTCGTGTATTCCAGGCCTGATTTTGCTTTCACCGGCAGTACATCTGGGAAGGTGGCCTGCCAACCCGCGCTTTCAATCGCCGTGCGCAGACTGATGCTGCGCTTCTCGGCCACGGATCCGGACGTTGATCCGATGATGATCGATTGCTCGGGCCAGAACCCGATCCTGCATCCCAAGTAGGCACTGATCGCCCATGTGGTTTTTGCGCTTTCGGGCGGTGCGATGATCAGCAATTTCTTGATCCTCTCATCGCATAAAAGCCGCAGCCACAACCAGTGGTGTGCGGCCGGCGTGATCGGCAGCCCATCATCATCCGTCAGGTGCAGCGCTGCATAGGTAGCGACGGTTTCAGGCGTCAGAGTCTTCCGGCCTTTGTCCCTCTGGATCGCTTCCCTCAGCATCTCCACCTGCTTCTGGTAGAGCACTTCTGCCTGCGAACGCCATACTGACCTGCCCGAGACGTCCGACGGCTTCGCGTAACTGATCATCATTCAGTTCCTTTGCGCTTTGCAACGGCTTCCCGTTGCTGGTAAGGTCGACATTGTCCGTGAAAAGTTTCCGATGTTTCCCCATGTGAATCAGGGCGTTTTGCACATCCTGCAGCTCGATCTTCCACCCATAGCGGGTTTGCTCCATTTTTTTGATCAGGTGTCCATATTCATGGACCGCATCCCAGTCCAGATCGACAATCTCATAGGTCATGACGTTGCCGTCTTCATCCTTGATCGGCTGGCCTTCGAGGTTCAGGCGTGGCACGGCCGTTCGCTTGAAAAAGATGTCCGGGTTCACGCGTCCCTGCTCGCTCAGCCGGCCCAGGATCTCCGTCTGCTGCATGATCTCCCCGCCCCACTTGGCTTCGAGCGCAGCCTCTTTTTGGTCCGTCAGATGCTGATCCCATGCGTTGGCGCGCATCTTCCACTGCCATTTTTCAGCCGCATTTCGCCAGGATCCGGGTGTGTATTTTGACTCTTTCCGTCCTTTCAATGCTTTTTCGGCATTCGAAACAGTCAAAATCGATCGCCCTGGGCCAGCCAGACGAAACGCGTTGAACCGCTGATACCAGCGGTTCGGTTCTCCGTCTTGCTGTTCCCAGGGCTGACTTACGTCTTCTGTCATTTTGTTTCGACCAGGTAAACGTTCCCAAACGGATCGGCGGCGCATACATAGCGGCCATCGGCCAGGTGCGCCCACGCGCCGGATCTCCCTCCGGCGATGCCGATGATCGGCCCTACCTGTTCTCCGGGTTTCACATCGCCCAGGTCTTTGCTGGCCGTAGTTGGCGCTGCCCGTATATTGACGAAACGAGTGGCCATCATGTAAAGGCCTACCGGATCGGGTTCTGGATTAGGCTGGGGGATAGGCTCAGGCGCCGGCTCTATGACATCCTCAAAAGGTGTCAACTTGGCAAGAGCATCCCAAACACCTGGCAGGTGGACTGCATCCAGTGCATGCTGCAGACTCCACCAGCAAACGCCAACAGCGCCAAGCAGGCGAGCTGCATCCTCATAAGCGGTGATCGCCTTCGGTGTTGCGGTTCCACCATCGCCAATGTAGGCACGTCCCGCCGGAACCAGTGGTTTATCTGTCACTTCCCGCCACTGGCGCCAGCTTTCCTTCAGGTACGCGATCGCGGCCTGCGGGCTGTCACCCCATGACCAGTAGGCCATCATCATTCCGAAATCTGCATCACCGTAGCCGGGCGTCATGGCGGACCAGAGTACAGATTTTGGATGCCAGTTAACAATCCTGCCAGTTTTTTTATCTGGTTTGCTTTGGTACATTGCCCACCAGCACCATCCGACCAGTACGCCTGGGGCGTCTGCGCGGAATGCCTTGATGAGTTTTACTGCGCCGCTATCGGAATTTGGAGATGCATCGAAGGTGCTTTCGGCGTCGAACACAAACGCCGACAGGCCAAATTCCTTACAGAGCGCGGCCGCCTGCCGACCTTCCGACGCAGGATCCACACCATACACCGCGGCGCCACCCACAGGAGTAATGCCAACGGATTTCAGCGCCTTTACAAATTCGGGCCGCTTGTTCAACTTCCAGGCGGCCAGTGTCTCGGAGTGGATGATCACGGATTGGAAGTTGGCAGCCTTGAGAATTGCCGCAATCTTGTCAACATCCCCACCCAGGATGGTGGGGATTTGCCAGGCAAACGTCGATTTACCCAGGGATTTCATTACACCTCCCGGTTATCCGCTCCCACGCCGTTTTGGAGTGGTAGCGGCGGCAAAACGTTGTTCTACCTTTGCGTCGTGGTCGCTCAGTGCTTTCGACTGGGCAGCCATCACGGCTGTTAATCCATCGATCCGGCTGACCAGGCTGTTCAGCACCCGGCTTGTTTCTTGATCGGCCTGGATTTGTTTTTCCTGTTGAGCGGCCATGAACTTGCGCATCTGTTCGTCGCGGGTAGAGGCCTCTTGGGAACGGCGGTGCTCCATTTGTTCATTCCAGGCGCGCTGCTTTTCGTTTTCTGTCTGGCGCAATACGAACTGTTCATCCTGCCATTTCCGCTGCGCCTGGTTCTCCGCTGTTTGCCAAACACGATATTCCCGAAAGGCTTTCCAGACAAACCAGGCCATCACCAGAATGACGACGAACACGATCCCGGCTACCGCGTAGCCGTCCCAGATTGCCGCGGTGGGTAATGCATCGGTTGGCATGCTTTACCCCGCCTTGAAGGTTTCGAGTTCATCCAGCGGCACGGGAGATTGCTTCCCGAAATAGTTTTTATACAGCTCGTGGATGAACACAGAACCCATGCCGATTACAATGCCGGTGAGGACAATGCCCCATGTGGTAATAACCAAAATCTCCCCATCGGCACCGCCGGCCAGGAACATGCGCAATTGTGCAAATAGGTAGAACAGATCGAATTTCCAAATCCAGGCGCTGAAAATGCCAAAGATGACCGCCATGAACTGGATGAATCCAGATCGGAACGGTCCGGCCTTCCCGTTTTGCTGGTTTGGCAACAGCAGCCCGCTCAATCCCGGGAAGATCCCGACCAGCAGATTGGAAACGGTGCCAAAAAGAAATTCAACGCCGCGCTCGATGATGAACGATGCCAGCAGGATTTCCCCCAGCATCACGAGCACATGTGAGATGGCCTGTCCGGGTGTGATGACCGCGGCGGCAGGCATAAGCAAAAACATCTTGAACATACAACCTCCTTTTGAATGAAAAAAAAAGAAACGCCCGACAATCCGTTTAAGGATTGCCGGGCGCTCATCTCCCAGCGGTGACCGCCCACTTACAGCAGTCTGCCAGACACTTATATTATAGCAAAAACATCATCACCCTGTTGGATCATCAAATTCGCCATTTATCCATTGGACTGGCAGCACGATGTGCATTTCGTTTATCAGTCTCGACGATGGCAATATAGTGCTGGACCATATCCAGCGTCGAATGGCCCAGTAAACGCTGTAATGTAAAAACATCCCCACCGTTTCTGAGATACTCAAGTGCAAAAGTATGGCGAAAACGGTGGGGATGTACATCGTTGACGCCTGCGCGCTGTCCCAACGAATACAGTAAAGCCCGAATTCGATCGGGGGCCAAAGGGATAATCGCATCTTCAGGTCTCAAATCTTCCCTGGAGGCCAGATATCGCCAGACATGGAACCGTGCTCGTTGTCCGAGATAAACCATTCTGGGGCGAGATTTCCGGCTGGACCCAAAGGGGCGTACCACCAGACTGCCATCTTTATCCAGGTCCTGCACCTGCATCCGGCACAACTCACCCAGGCGCACACCGGTCTCAATCAACAGTGTCAATATTACGACGTCGCGCAATCCTGTTGGCCTGGACATTTTGTATTTCCTGGTTTCTCCATCCGCGAAGTTGTTTGTCGCGTATGTGAAGAGCTTAGTCATCTGTTCTTGGGTAAAAGGTACAACTTCTGGCAATTTGTATTTCGGCTTCTGAAGGCTAAGGTCGGGCCGCGGTAGTTTGAGCTTGCGCTCGCACCAACCGAAAAATGACCGCAGTGATTTCCAGTGGTTATCAAGGGCAGAGGGAGAAAGTGGGCCAATCGTTTTAGCACTCGGAAATCGGTGCGGAACATAGTCGTTCTTCAGATAAGCCAGCCAGCGCGCGAGGTCATCCGATGTGACTGACGTCAGATCAGGATCCTCTGCATATTCACAAAACATGCCCAAATATGCTTTTCGTAGATAGACAGTCGCAACCGCATGAGTTGTGCTGCTATCCAATAAATACCCTTCGATCGCTTTTGAGAGCTTCATGGAGGTTATCACCTTTCTGTTCTGAGGCTTTCTGCCTCAATTTAGCGGTAATAACCTGCCCAATTCGAATAGGTTTCTCTGCTTGGTGGAGCGGGTGATGGGATTCGAACCCACGGATGGTAACTTGGGAAGCTACTGCCTTACCACTTGGCGACACCCGCGCAATGTTGTTATTATATTCGAAATTTCAACCCTGTCCAGCCTTGAAAATTCTAGGATTGGATTCTTGGAGCCTGTTTATGGATAATCCGGTTAAATTGTCTATGGTATAATGATCTCCAATGATTTTTGATCGTAATTGCATTTACGACAGGATTCCCTGAACCAGCAATAAGGAGCGCCGCTTGGCATTCAACCCAATCAACTGGCTATTGGGCCTGTTTTCCTTGGATATTGGCATTGATCTTGGGACTGCAAATACGCTGGTGCATGTCCGCGGCAAGGGTATCGTGATCAATGAACCTTCTTGGGTAACCATCGATAAGCGTACTCGAGCGCCGATTTCGATTGGTGCACAGGCCAAAGAAATGGTCGGCCGAACACCGGCCAATGTCATTGCCATTCGCCCGTTACGGGATGGCGTGATATCTGAATTCGAAATTACCAAAGAAATGCTCGGGTATTTTATCCTGCGCGCCCACCAGCAGACTTTTGTGGCAATGCCCCGGCCGCGATTGGTCATTGGCATTCCTTCGGGCGCGACCGAAGTCGAAAAACGCGCTGTATACGACGCGGCCATGGCGGCCAACGCGCGTGAAGCCTATCTGATCGAAGAGCCCCGCGCTGCGGCTCTGGGCGCTGGTCTGCCGGTTTCCGAAGTTCGCGGAAGCATGATCGTCGATATCGGCGGCGGCACGACCGAGGTCGCCATACTGTCAATGGGCGGCGTCGTGGTCTCGCGTTCGTTGCGCGTGGCCGGTGACGAACTGGACCAGGATATCATCCAGTACATTCGTAACAAATACAACCTGTTCATCGGCGAACGGATGGCAGAGCAGGTAAAAATGGCCATCGGTTCCGCTTATCCCCTGGCTACTGAAAAAACTGTCACGGTCCGCGGCCGCAACCTGGTCACCGGTTTGCCCGAAGCCATCGATGTCTCTTCAGTGGAAATTCGCGAGGCCATTTCTGGATCGCTGCAGGTGATTGTGGATACTTTGAAGGATGCTTTGGATGAAGCTCCTCCTGAAATTGTGGCAGATTTGATCGATTCGGGAATTTGTCTCGCGGGCGGCGGTTCGCAATTGCAAGGGCTGCCGGACCGGCTTTCAGATGAACTGCATTTGCGCGTTTGGGTCGCGGAAGACCCGCTCACCTGTGTGGCGCGCGGCGCAGGCATGATCCTTGAGAATCTGGACAAACCTGAATATCGCAATTTCATTGTTCCACTGGAGAGATCGATTTCCAGAGGATGATGAAGTGAGAAACTGAAGTATGAGATCGATTCCCCCACGCACCTGGCAAACGTTTGCTATCGTGCTCATTCTGGTTGGGGTTTTCTTACTGGCGCTGGGCGGTTATCTGGCGCCCTTTATTCGTACAACCTTGAATCCGCTGGTTTCCGTCCAGGAATGGCTTTCCACGCGTTATCTGGCGGTCGTTGAATTTCTGACCGTGCCGCGAGATGTAGCCAGCCTCCGTCAGCGAAACGCAGAACTGGAAGATCAGAACGCACAATTGGAGGCGCAAATCATCGATTTGCAATCCCAATTGCGCGAGGCTGATGTGTTATATGCCTTGCTCGATTTTGCCCGGTCACGCCCGGAGAATGCTTATAAAGCCGCTGCGGTGATCGGCCGCGACCCCAGCCCGTTCATGCATTATGTCATCATCGATAGTGGATCGGATGATGGGGTGCGCTATGGAATGCCCGTGGTTACTGCTCAGGGCCTGGTTGGGCGTATTACCGCAGTGACCGCATCTGCCTCGCGGGTGCAACTCATTACAGACCCATCTTCGGTCGTCAACGTTCGCTTGAAAAACGAGGAAAGCGAAGTTCAATTGGTGGGTTCGATTACCGGCGATTTGACGCTCGAAATGGTCCCTCAGGATGTGGCGGTAACAGCCGGCGATTTGGTGTTGACGTCCGGCATCGGCGGAACGTATCCGTCTGACATCTTGATCGGACAGGTCCTCAGCACTCGAAAGGTCGAAACCGATATTTTTCAAACCGCAGCCGTCCAACCTGCGGTCGACTTCACCAATTTACAGGCAGTACTGGTCATCACCAATTTCCAACCGGTCGAGATAGCGCCTTTACTGCCGACTGCCGTTCCATGATCTGGGCAAATCTGCTCGCGATTCCGGTGATGGTCCTGTTGACGATGCTGCAGGTGGGCGTTGTCAGCCGGTTGCCATTGCTTCAGGGCACGGCTGATTTCCTTCTACTGGCCGTCATCGCGTGGACGCTGCAGCGGCGCGTGAAGAATGGCTGGTTCTGGGGCGCAATAGCCGGCGCGATGGTTGGGTTCACTTCAGCGATTCCGCCGATAATCTCGGTCATTTCCTATATGCTGGTCGTCGTTTTGGTACAATTCTTCAAACGTCAGGTCTGGCAGGCGCCGTTACTGGTGATGCTTCTGCTTACTTTGCTCAGCACCCTCCTTCAGCATGGGATAACGATCCTGACGATGATGGTAAACGGTACATCTCTCCCAATTCTGGAGAGCCTTAGTTTGGTTACCCTACCAAGTATCCTGTTGAATTTGGTGATGTCTGTTCCGTTCTATGTCATCATGTCCGACATGGCGAATTGGTTGTTTCCAGAAGAGATCGAAGGATGAATACACAAAAAGAATCCCCCAAGGGTTTTTTCGAATCATGGCGTTACATGTTTATATACGGCCTGATGGCGCTGGTTTTCGGCTTTTTTCTTTACCGGTTGTTCACCTTGCAGATTATTAATGGAAACGTTTACGCTGCACAGGCGGATGAAAACCGGACGACGGATATCAGCGTGGCGACTTCGCGCGGTTTGATTTACGACCGCAATGGATATATCCTGGCTCAAAACGTGCCTTCTTATAATGTGGTAATCACCCCGGCGAATTTGCCGGAAGATGATGGCACGGTTCAAAATATCTACCGCCAGGTTTCGGATCTGATCGGTGTGCCGGTATCGCAGGGCAATACCGATGAGGAAACCGTGCGCAATTTCTCGCCCTGCCAGAACGACCTGGGCATCACCCAGATTGTCTATATCGGCCGGACGAACGCGCCTTACGATCCGGTTCGCGTGAAGTGTAATGTCGACAGCAATACCGCGATGATCATCCGCGAGAGAGCGGAGGATTGGCCGGGGGTCGGTATCGAGATCGAGGCCGTCCGCGATTATCCGACCGGCAACCTGACAGCCGAGGTCATTGGTTTCCTGGGCCCAATTCCGGCTTCTCGGAAGGACGAGCTTGAAGCCACGGGATTTGTGGCCAATCGCGACAAGGTCGGTTACGCGGGCGTCGAGCTCTCGATGGATGATCAGTTGGTCGGTAAGAACGGCAAACGCGTCATCGAAGTCGATGTCGGCGGTCAGGAAATTCGCGACCTGCAGACGCCGGTGGAACCCACGCCCGGCAACAATATTACTCTCACCATCGATACACGATTGCAACTGGCGGCCCGAACGGCGTTGATCGAGCAGATCAATAAATGGAACAAGAAATTTGGTTACATCAAATATCCCAGCGGCGTCGTGATTGCCATGAACCCCAAGACCGGGGAAATCCTGGCCATGGTGTCGTACCCGAATTACGAAAACAACCGCATGGCGCGGCTCATTCCATCCTATTATTACCAGCAATTGATCGAAGATCCCAACAAGCCCCTGCTCAATCACGCCATTTCGGCTGAGATGGCGCCGGGTTCGGTTTTCAAATTGGGGACAGCGATCGGCATTCTGAATGAAGGCGTCGTCACGCCTGAGCAGCAGATCGAAGATCCCGGCCGCATTACGATTACCGAGAAATATTCCGAAAACGACACCGGACGAAATCGGGATTATGTGTGCTATACCTACAAAACGACCGGAAAAGGCCACGGTATGGTCAATTTCCTGCGCGGTGTTGCCCTTTCGTGCGACGTGTATTTCTATAAAGTAGGCGGCGGCTATCAGAACGAAGTCAAAGAAGGCCTCAACATCTGGCGTATCGGGGAATACTCGCGCGCTTTGGGCTACGGACAAACCCTGGGGATCGAATTGCCGGGTGAGGCGGATGGTCTGATTCCTGACCCGAACTGGAAACGGATCAACCAGGGCGAGAACTGGTCGACTGGCGACACTTACATCGCCACGATTGGTCAGGGATACGTCCTGGCGACGCCACTGCAGGTGCTCACTTCAGCGGCCACGATCGCGAACGACGGGAAATTGATGCGCCCGACCATCATCCACGATATTACCGACGCGAATGGCACTGTCGTCAAGACCTTCACACCCGAAATGCTCTGGGATCTCACCAAAGATCCGAAGATTCAAGTTTACGATGAGAATTATCAAACCACGGGCGAAAAGAAAACGGTCCAACCCTGGGTTATCGAAATGACCCAGGAGGGCATGCGCGAAGTTGTTGTGGATGGTACGGCGACCACCGTGTTCGATGGATTCGATGTCCCGTCCGCGGGGAAGACCGGCACGGCGGAATATTGCGATAACGTCGCCCAGGCCAAGAACCTGTGCATTTCCGGTTCCTGGCCGGCGCATGCCTGGTATGTCGGTTATGCGCCCTATAATGATCCGGAAATTGCGGTGGTGGCTTTTGTGTACAACGGCGACGAAGGCTCAACGGTCGCGGCGCCGATCGTGCGGCAAGTGATGGAGGCTTACTTCGAGCTCAAGTCGGGCGAAAGTACGACAACGACAACAACGACGCCCTGATTAGAACGGTAAATCCGCTAATCTTTGCTATAATGGGTGTTTCACAATCAATCGGCCGCAATTGCGCCCGGTGACCTCATCGAACTGAAATCGTAATCCGGGAAAATATACGTGAGCGAACCTCAGATCGTGCAAATCAAAGGCATAAAAGACGGTTTACTGGTGACTCTGGGCGAAGGCGAATGGGCTGGAGTCCAGGACGCGTTGTTGACCAATATCGAGGGGAAGGCCAGTTTCTTCCAGGGGGCTCGAATGGCCATGGAAGTTGGCAACCGCGTCCTGCATGCCGCAGAACTGGGTCTGCTACGCGATCGGTTATCCGATCGCGGCATATCCTTATGGGCGGTGGTCAGCTCGAGCCCGGTGACCGAGCAGACTGCTCAGGTGTTGGGGCTGGCAACGCGCCTGTCGGTGCCGAGGCCGGAACGGACCATCCGGCCGCTGGACACCACGCTGGAAGGGGAAAACGGTGTGTTCGTGCGGCGGACGCTGCGATCCGGATTCAAGATCACCTCCCACGGGCATGTGACCGTCTTGGGCGACGTCAACCCGGGCGCCGAGATCAACGCCGGAGGGAATGTGATCGTGTGGGGAAGGGTGCGCGGGTCGATTGTTGCCGGCGCGGACGGAGATGACACCGCGGTGGTGTGCGCGATCACACTCGAGCCGACCCAACTGCGCATAGCCAATCTGGTCGCCAATTTACCCTTCAAAAAGATGCCCTCGCAGCCGGTTTGCGCGGCGATTCATGATGGGACCATTCTCATCGAACCCTGGAAATCAAAGGAGCGCTAAGAGTAGCATGGCAGCGACTGTCGTTACTGTTACATCTGGAAAAGGCGGTGTGGGAAAGACGACCACCACGGCGAATTTGGCTGTCGCCCTGGCTTCGGGCGGCCAAAAGGTCGTATGTATCGATGGCGATATTGGCCTGCGCAACCTGGATGTCGTTCTGGGGCTGGAGAACCGCATCGTTTATGATCTGGTAGACGTCGTTGAAGGGCGCTGCCGGCTCCGGCAGGCGATGATTCGCGATAAGCGCATGCCTGAGATGTACCTTATACCGGCGGCGCAAACCCGGGATAAAAACGCGATCTCTCCCAGCGATATGGTGCGGCTGACGGACGACCTGCGCGACGAATTCGATTGGATCCTGATCGATTCACCAGCCGGAATCGAACGCGGATTCCGAAATTCGGTTGCCCCGGCCGATACGGTTCTGGTCGTGACCAATCCGGAAGTCTCTTCGGTTCGGGACGCCGACCGGATTATCGGTTTGATCGAATCGGAAGAAAAAGGTCCGGCCCGGCTAATTCTCAATCGTTTGAATACCAAAATGGTCAAACGCGGCGACATGCTTGCGCCAGATGATGTTCTGGAGCTGCTGGCGATCGAATTGATTGGCATCGTCCCCGAAGACGAAAATGTCATTGTGAGCTCCAATCGCGGCCAACCGGTGGCTCTGGAAGCCAAGAGCAATGCTGGCCTGGCTTTTCAAAATATCGCACGGCGCTTGAAGGGCGAAAGTGTCCCATTCTTGAATTTGGAGGAGAAGGAGGATTTCTTCCAAAAGCTGACGCGGATCATCCGGCCTGGAGGGGATTGACATGGCAGATTGGTTGGATTGGTTGGCAAGCAAAAAGAACGTCAAGAGCGCTGATACTGCGAAAGACCGCTTGAAGTTGGTATTGATCAACGACCGAACGGACCTGACGCCGGCCGAATTAGAATCCCTTAAGAATGAGCTTCTGGTGGTAATTTCGCGGTATATTGAGATTGACCCGCAAGCAGTTCGGATCGACATGATGCAGGAAGGGAGACAGCAACGCTTGCTGGCGGATATACCCATCCGCGCGGCAAGCCGGAAGACCCGCTAAGTTGGGCGTATGTTTAATAAAGAAGTCTGGCGGCACTTTGATTATTGGCTATTTGGCGCGGTGGTAGTCCTGTGCATTTTTGGGATTGCTATGATTCGTTCTACCATCGCGGGAAATATCGATCTGGCCAATAGTGATAAAAGTCAAACCGAATTCGTAATCCTCGGATTATTCATCATCCTGGTGGTTGCGATGATCGATTATCGCTACTGGTCGTCGCTTGCCAACCTTTTCTATGTATTCGGAATCGTCTTTCTGATCATCATTCTCTTGATCGGAAATATTGCGTTCGGTTCGACGCGCTGGATCGTCATCGCCGGCATTAATATTCAGCCCTCTGAGCTGGTCAAGATTATCATGATCATCGTGCTGGCAGATTTTTTCGCCCGCAATAAAGACCGCATTCATGACATACGAACGATTCTGAAGAGTTTTATCCTCACCGCGGGCATGGTGATCTGGATTTTGTTGCAGCCCAACCTGAGCACGTCCATCGTGATCATCATTGTGTGGGCTGCGATGCTCTGGTTGAGTGGATTGCCCGTTAAATACATCATCTTCTTCGCGGTCATCGGCATCGTCCTTGCGGCGATATTGTTTCCTTTTCTGGAGCAATATCAACAGCAACGCATTTTTAACTTCCTGTTCCCGAATCCCAATGCGAGTTACGGTGATAATTACAACGTCGAACAGGCCCTGATTACGATTGGTTCAGGCGGTTGGTTCGGCCAGGGGTACGGCCATGGTTCGCAGGTGCAGTTGCGCTTTCTGAAAGTCCGTCACACCGACTTTATTTTTGCCTCGATGGCCGAGGAATTCGGCTTCATTGGCACAATTCTTGTGATTTCGATCCTGATATTTGTCATTTTACGCTGCATCCGGGTCGCTCGCCGCGCGGCGGACCCATTTGGATCGTTACTCGCCTATGGATTTGCGGCTTTGTTATTTTTCCAAACATCGGTTAATATTGGTGTCAATCTGAATGTCATCCCGGTCACTGGTTTGACGCTTCCATTCGTAAGTTATGGCGGTAGCTCACTTCTCTCTCTCGTGATTGGTATTGGACTGGTGGAAAGCGTGGCTGCGCACAGTAAACCTCAGGAATTTTAGGGAACATTATGACTCAAACAAATCTACAACCCGCACGTGTCCGTTTTGCACCATCTCCCACCGGTCACCTACATCTTGGTGGAGCTCGAACCGCGCTTTATGATTATTTGTTGGCTCGTCAAACGGGCGGGCAATTTGTTCTACGGATCGAGGACACCGATCGAAAACGTCTTGTGGAAGGCGCCGAGCAGGAACTGATCGACGGCCTGCGCTGGTTGGGCCTGGATTATGATGAGGGTCCGGACATCGGCGGCCCTTATGGCCCTTACCGCCAATCGGAACGGAAAGAGATCTACCAGCATTACGCCAAACAACTGGTCGATGCAGGTTACGCTTATTATTGCTTTTGTACGCCCGACCGCCTGGAACGGGTTCGTCAGGAACAGCAAGCCCGTAAAGAAGCATCGCATTATGATGGCACCTGCCGCAATCTGGACCCGGATGAAGCTGCCCGGCGGATCGCGGCCGGTGAAAAGTACGTCATTCGCTTCAAAACGCCCAAAGAGGGCACGACCACGGTAACCGACGTTGTGCGGGGCCCGATCACCGTCGAAAACCGCGTTCTGGACGATTACATCATCGTCAAGTCGGATGGACTGGCCTTATATCACCTCGCCGCAGCCGTGGACGACCACCTGATGAAAATCACGCACGTCATTCGTGGATCCGAATGGCTGCCGACCTTCCCGCTGCACGGGATGATCCATCGCGCATTGGGGTGGGAGGAACCCGCCTGGGTTCACCTATCCGTCTTCCTCAAACCCAGCGGCAAAGGCAAGATGAGCAAGCGTGAAAAGGCCGATCTGATGAAAGACGGCCATTCCATCTTCATCAAGGACCTCCAATCCCTGGGGTATTTGCCCGAAGCAGTGGTCAATTGGATCTCATTGATGGGCTGGAGTTATGACGATCATACCGAGTTCTTCAACCTGCCGGATCTGGTGGATAAGTTCAGCCTGCAAAAGTTGAATCCATCGCCGGCGGCCATCAATTTCTCGAAATTGGATCATTTCAACGGCCTGCATATCCGCTCCCTGACGCATGAGGACCTGGCCCGGCGAATCAAGCCTTTCTTCATGGAGAAGGGTTTTGCCGCGGATGACGCCACGCTCCTAAGGATCGCCCCGATCATTCAGGAACACATTGCCACATTGGATGAAGCGGTCGATTTCGCGGGTTTCTTCTTCAAGGACGAAATTACACCGGTACCCGAAAACCTGATTGCAAAGGGATTGACGGCCAGGCAATCCGCTGAAATTGCCGAAAAGTCCCTGGCGATTCTGGCGGCGCTGCCGGATCTTCGCCTGGAAACCGCCGAGCCTCCCATGCGCAAGCTGTTGGAAGAATCCGGTTTCAGCGCCGGGCAGGTGTTCGGCATCATGCGCGAAGCCATCACCGGGCAGCGCGTCAGCCCGCCGTTGTTCGAGAGCATGGAAATCGTCGGGCGTGAAACCGTACTCGCGCGCATGGAGAATGCAATTCGGCTGTTGAAAGGATTGCCGGAATAAGCGCCTTAAAATTTCGTTGAACCCTAGACGTATCTTTCAACCTGACGTATAATATTGCTCGCGCAGTTCTTGGGGGTTCGTCTAATGGCAGGACAGCAGACTCTGGATTTGCTTGTAGAGGTTCGAATCCTTTACCCCCAGCCAAGATAATTATCGAAAGAGCAAAAACCTCCTTAACCCTCAACAAAAGGTCAAGGAGGTTTTTGGTCATAATAGTCGGCCCAAAGGGAAATCGTCAACGTTGACCGCACCGAAAAGGAATATTCATTTTATAATTGGGCGTTGAATGGTTTACAGAACCACCACGAGTCATTGCGATTCGACAATTCCCATAGAGAAAACATCCATCGAGAGGAACCCATGTGTGGAATCTTTGGTATCGTAACAGAAAAGGAACAAACATTAGGTCCAATCCTGGTTGAAGCTGCCCGAAGACTCACTTACCGTGGGTATGACTCGGTCGGCGCGGCCACCATCAGCGGCGATCGCATCGACCTGCGCAAGGATGCCGGGCGGGTGGATGAGGTGGCCAGGAAGTATAACTTCGCGGAGATGACCGGCCAGCGCGGGATTACCCAATTACGGTGGGCAACCTTCGGCGCGCCTTCCCAGTTAAATTCTCAGCCGCACCTCGATTCGGACGGGGATATCGTTGGAGCGCATAACGGGAACGTCGTCAACAATGTCGAACTGCGAGAGCAGTTCATGGCGGAAGGGCTGGTTGTTCGCTCCCAAAACGACGGTGAGTCGTGCGTGCATGCTGTTGAACGGTACATCAATCGGGGTAAGGATTTCATCGAGGCCATTCGTCTGGCGCATGGCGATCTCCAAGGGGATTATTCCTTCGTGATTGGGCGCATTAATGATGACAAACTCTTTGCCATCAAGAAAGGTTCCGGCCTGGTCGTTGGAATCGGTGATGGTTTTACGTGCGTTTCTTCGGATCTGCCCTCCATTTTGCCGCTGACCCGGAAAGTGATTCGTTTGAATGACGGCGAAATTATCACACTCTGGGCGAACCGCGTGGAACTCCATTCGGTCAAGGACGGCGCCCTGATCGAACGCGCCCTGGAAATCATCACCGAAGAAATGACGGCCGTTCAAAAAGGCGGTTTCGCTCATTTCATGCTCAAAGAAATCCACGAGCAACCTCAGGTTGCGCGTGAAGTCATCAACCTGCTGAATAACAGCGCTGATGTCCAATCGATCCTGGATCAACTGGCCACCGCGCGTCATATTTACTTCATCGGATGTGGAACCAGTTATCACGCCTGCCTCGCCGGAGCCGTCTATTTTGGCCAGCTCGCGAAGAAAGCCGTCACGCCGGTACTGGCAACCCAATTCATTCCGCAGTATTTACCGGCAGTTAATCAAGAGGATGTGGGCATCTTCGTGAGCCAATCTGGTGAAACGAAAGACGTCCTCACTGCGCTTCAGGAAGCCCAGAACCGAGGCATGACCTGCTTCAGCCTGGCAAATGTCATCGGTTCCACGCTCACCCGGGGCACCTCGGCATGCCTCCCGCTCGGTTGCGGCTATGAAATCAGCGTACCGGCCACCAAGACCTTCACCAATCAGGTGATTACCTTCCTCTACCTGGCGACCCGCCTTGGCGGACAGGATCTCCGGCAGCTCGACCGATTGCCTGAACTGATGAGCCAGACGATCACGATGACAGACCCGCAGGTGAAGGCGCTCGTTCCGAAAATCAACTCCTGGAATGACCTTTACTGTCTGGGTTACGGCGCGACCTATTCCATGGCGCTGGAAGGCGCGCTCAAGCTCAAGGAAATCACCTACGCACACTGCGAAGGGATGCTGTCGACCGAGTTCAAGCATGGACCGCTCTCGGCAGTTTTGAAAGACTTCCCGATCCTGTTCGTCGCCGGACCGGAGGATGTGCCCTTGATTGTGAGCGGGATCAATGAAGTCACCTGCCGTGGAGGCCGTGCAATTGCCATCGGTGAAGCCGATCAGCGCCTGAATGCCAACGCCACGGATGTAATCACCATCCCTTCTTCCAATGCCGCGTTCGCATCACTCTTATCTGTGATCCCTCTGCAATTGCTCTCGTATTACATGTCCGTTGACAGAGGGTATGATCCGGACTTCCCTCGGAATTTGAGTAAGACCCTTACGGTGGATTAGGATCAATCGATCTTTCGATCAAACGGAGCCGTCTCGTCGAGGCTCCGTTTGATGGTTTCAGAAGTGCTCCACACCCGATTTCGAGCGTCGCGGCGTGGGATTGCGATATCTCCTTTTTAATTGTACAATTTCCAAGTTCTTTGGTTGGCTCCACCACCCAATAAATCCCAAGAAGGTATTATGATGGACGATAATTCACATGCTAGCCGTATTCCAAGCTTTATTCGCGAAGCCATTGCTGAAGATTTGCAGAGTGGCCGCTTCAATTATGTGCGCACTCGCTTACCCCCTGAACCGAATGGTTATCTGCATATTGGGCATTGCAAGGCTTTCCTGATCGATTATTTTGCCGCTCAGGAGTTCGGCGGTGAGCTGTACATGCGCTTCGATGATACCAATCCGGCCAAGGAAGAGACCGAATTTGTCAAAGCGATCGAGGAGGATGCGGCCTGGTTGGGAATCAAGTGGGCCAAGGAAACCTTTGCATCCGATTACTTCGATCTGCTCTACGAATGGGCGGTCCGCCTGATCAAGATGGGACTGGCCTATGTGGATGACCAGACCCAGGAAGAAATGAGCGCCAGCCGCGGTACGCTGCCAAAGGGAACCAAGTGGAGCGAGACCGCTGCCACCCTGAAGCCGGGCGTCGATTCGCCTTATCGCAACCGTTCCGTGGAAGAAAATCTGGATTTGCTCGAACGCATGAAAAACGGCGAGTTCGAAGAAGGCAGCCGGGTGCTGCGCGCCAAAATCGACATGCAAAGCCCGAACCTTTTGCTGCGCGACCCGGTCATGTACCGGATTATGAATGTTTCGCACCACCGAACCGGCGACAAGTGGCACATCTATCCGATGTACGATTGGTCTCACGGGCAGAATGACTCGATGCAAGGCATCACGCACTCCCTGTGCTCCAATGAATACATCATCCACCGCCCGTTATATGAGTGGTTCCTGCAGCAGTTGGGCGCCTTCCCCAGCCGCCAGATTGAGTTTTCGCGCCTCAATCTTACTTACGCGATGATGAGCAAACGAAAACTGCGCAAGCTGGTCGAAACCGGCGTCGTGCGCGGTTGGGACGATCCACGCCTGACCACATTGCGCGGGCTGCGCCGGCGCGGCGTACCGCCCAGCGCCATCATCGACTTCGTCACCGGCCTGGGCGAGACCAAGAATGACAGTTGGGTCGAAATGGCTCAATTCGAGGCGGTCATCCGGGATCATTTGAACAAGATGGCGCTGCGCCGTATGGCCGTGCTTCACCCATTGAAGCTGGTCATCGATAACTACCCGGAAGACGGCGTCGAGGAAATGGATGCGATCAACAATCCTGAAGATGAGTCCGCCGGGACGCGGAAGGTGCCGTTCTCGAAGGTGATTTACATCGAGCAGGATGATTTTCGCGAGACCCCGCCGCCCAAATATTTCCGCCTGTATCCTGGCAACGAAGTGCGTCTGCGCTACGCCTACCTGGTGAAGTGTGTTGGCGTGGTCAAGGATGAAGCCGGCAATGTGGTCGAGGTGCATTGCACCTATGACCCGGCGACTCGCGGCGGCAACACACCGGATGGACGCAAGGTCAAGTCCACCATCCACTGGGTCTCGGCGAAGCACGCCATCCTTGCCGAAGTGCGGCTGTACGATCAGTTGTTCACCGTGGATCGTCCGGATGACGGCGACGTGGATTCGATTATCAACCCCAACTCGTTGACAATCTTGGAATCTTGCTACGTCGAACCGGCCCTGGGTGAGTCAAACCCCGGCGATGCTTTCCAATTCGAACGCACCGGATATTTCTGTGTTGATTCCGATTCACAGAATGGAAAGCTGGTTTTCAATCGAACCGTTGGGTTGCGGGATACCTGGGGAAAGATCGAACAAGGCGGCAAGAATTAGCCAGAAGATAAACTGAAAGTATAAATGTAAAATGCGGAGCCGTCTTCTTGGCTCCGCATTGTTTATCCAGACCTCGATTCGTCTACACGATTTCAACCGGAAACGGTTCCTTGAAGGGACGGGGAACCTCCACCTGGAAATGCAACACGAGAACGGCGACCAGCCCCAGAACGGCGCTGACCAGAAAGGTCATGGGGTAACTTACATTATCCGCCAGCCAACCGCCAAGAAATGGAGACAGGAGGGCAAACGGCGCAACCAGCGTGTTTCCCAGGCCCACATAGGTGGGGCGTTGGTTTTCAGGACCAAATTCCAATAGGATGGGGATGCTGATCGTCCAAAAGGCAATAATCGCGATGCCTTCCAGGACGGTGACCAGATAGAACCAGCCCGTATTGGGCGCCCACCATGCCAGCAGGCAGCTTGCCACACTGGCCACAGCGCCGAGTTCGATGACGCCCTTGCGGCTCCATTTGTCGGCCAGCCGCCCCAGAAGGATATTTGCGACCATCTGGGTGATGAGCAGGACGCTGGTCATGACGCCGGCTTCAAGTTCGCTGAGATTGAGTTCGCGGACCGCATAAACGATGTAATACGCAAAGGCCATCATTCCCAGGCAATACAAACCGCGCGCCAGGAGGAACCACACAAAGGGCCGGTTTTGCTCGAAAATTACACGGATGGTTTGCCATAATGAAATCTCCTGGTTTGCGTCGATGGCATGCGCGGAGGGCGACTCGCGATTACGTCCCAGGAAAAACCAACTGCTGAACATAAAAAGAGATGCCAGGAGAAATGAGATCCCAAAGCCGTTCGTTCCGGGAGTCTCTTCCAGCAGGTAACCAGCCAGGATTGCGCCGCCGCTCGAAAGCAAGTTGGATAGGGCAGCCTGAAGGCCGAGGAATGTCGCCAGATAATCGGCTGGGATGACTTTCCCAATCAGGTTTTGCCAGGGATTTGCCGTCAACCCGGCGCCAATACCCTGCCATATGAGGAAGAGAAAAGTCAGAACGAGGGCAGCCGGCGTGCCTATGATGGGCACCAGGAAGGCCACCGCGGCAAGGCCCAGGAAGGGCAGGCGTTCGTGGATGATGTAGGCCAACAGAACGGGTTTGACCAGCGGGCGCCGGGATATATTTTTCGACATGAACAACTGGGGCAGCAGCCAGCCCATATTGTGAATTGCCGGCACCAAACCGATCAGGATGGCAGAATTGGTCATGGTTGCCACGAACAGCGGCAGAAAGGTGGTGAAACTGGCCAGACCAATCGCCAGCCCGAAAAAACCGCCATCGAGCAAATTGACGACGATGTTGTACTTGAGGTTCGACTGTGTAGATTGCATGGATTGTTTGCACTCGGCGGTTTAAAAATTCAACCCCGGTCGTTCCGGGGTTGAAAAAGCTGTAAGATCAGCCAGGGGAAAACATCGAAGGTTTTTCAGCCCTTGGGTAGTTACTGGTAATTCGTTTCTTCTTCGTCATCTATCCAGGTCTCGTCTTCCTCGTCCTCGTCTTCGAGTTCTTCCCATTCTTCTGTTTCTTCGTCTTCTTCCTCTTCCCATTCATTCTCGTCAACGGTTTCCGCCGTTGGCGAATATGTCTTGCAGCCGGCGTCCGGATCTAACTCAACCAGAGCAGCGCTGCAATAGCCTTCATCGAGGAAGGCGCAATCAATGTAATGGCAACGAATTTTCGGCATCTTAATCCTCCTGCCTAAATAATTTCATCTGTCTGCGAGTGAGCTAGACGTGCCACGTTCAAACCCAACAGGGCCAACATACAAATCGCTGAAAGAACACAGAACGGACAGATCGCGTGAATGACTGCGATTTCCAAATAGGTCAGGTATGCCGAGAAGAGGACTCCGATGAGGGATAATCCGAAATTGATCAGCACGCCTTGAGTCTTCCAGAAATCAGCGCGTCTTTCCAACAGGTACAGCGCGAGAATGGCCAGATAGGCAAGTGCGCCTAGCACAGAAACTGGAACACCAGCGATCATGGAATAACGGCTGGTATTGACCGTCCAACAATCACCAACACCCTGGATGCACATGGCTTTGTTGTTGGTGTATTTCAGGATGATCAAATAAACCGCATCGATCCATCCGATCGCCGCAATTATCAGGCTCCACATCCAAATCTTGTTGATTTTCATGAATAGTTGTCAATCCCATCCCGTTTCGGGAAATAATGGATAGACATTCACCTCTGCTCCAGTAGGAAGCGATTTTACCTCAGAGGGCAAAATCAGTAAAGCATTTGAACGAGTTAATACGAATAAATTTCCGGAACTTTGCTGCCCGGCGAGCTTAACGAACCAGTTCCCGTGCTGGTTTTCGAGGATTGCGCGCAAATAACTCTCCCGACCGTCCGATTCAACCGGTTCGAGCAATTTGGCATGGATCGAATCCAAGAACCAGGTTGCGGCGCCAGACATCTTATTCAGGGCCGGCAAGACGAAAATCAGGCAGCTAACAAAAGCCGAAACCGGATTTCCAGGCAAACCGATGACCGGAACGTTCCGAAAACGCCCGAAGGCCAGCGGTTTCCCCGGGCGCATGTTTACTCTCCAGAAGGTCAGGTCGCCTTGCTCGGTGATGATCTTTCGAACATAATCGTAAGCGCCAACGCTGACCCCTGCCGATGTTATCAGAAGGTCGATCCCGGAGGCGGCATAATTTTCCAGGGATTCTCGAATGGCCACCTCATCGTCTCCGACGAAGCCCATGTGCGTGATGACCGCGCCGTGCTCCTGAAGAACGGAAGCCAGGAGATACGAATTGGCATCATGGATTTTTCCGGGCTGCAGGGGTTTGGATGGATCCAGCAATTCATCCCCGGTGGAAAGAAGCGCAATCCGGGGTTGACGGTAGACCTGTACCTGGGGGATGCCCAATGAAGCCAACAGACCAATATCCGGCGGGCGCAAGCGGTGCCCGGCCGGAAAGAGTTGCGTTCCGGCCGTCAGATCCTGTCCACGCGGGCGCAGCGAGTCGCCGGGCAGGATCGGGCTGAAAATTCGAACCTGCCGGGGTATGGGAACGGCCAGTCCACGAATACCGATGTCCGTCGCTTCGACCATGACAACGGCGTCCGCGCCCTCCGGTAGAGGAGCGCCGGTCATGATGCGGGCTGCCTGTCCTCTGTTCACACGAAAGGCCGGATTCGTTCCGGCCGGGATATCCCCGATGATGGTCAAAACCACCGGCGAGGCGGAAGAGGCGTTCAGCGTATCGGCCGCCTGTACGGCGAAACCATCTGCGCTTGAGTTGGTAAACGGGGGCAGGTCGGTGTCGGTAATGATCGGGGTTGCGAGTCTGCGACTCCGCGCGGATTGTATGGGGATGAGCTCTGTTGCCAGGGTTTGAATGGCATCCAGAATAATCGATTGGGCTTTCGAAACCGACAAGAGTTCGGGCAAAGGGATCTCCTTCAACGAATAATCATGGTTAACCGGGCTTTAGCCGGTGTGCTTCCATAACGTTGGGCAGATTCTCGATGCGCGTCAGGGTTCGACTCAACTGGGTGATATCGCCCACTTCGATCACCAGTTTTATCGTGGCGAGGTTGTGAGCCACTTTCAGACCAATATCCAGTAAATTGATCCCTTCATTGCTCAGTATGTTGGAGATATCTCCCATCAGGCCCTGACGGTCGTAGGCTTTGATCTGGATCGTAATCGGGTAAGTCTTCTTTACCTCTCCCCAGGAGACTTTCACCAATCGTTCCCGGTCGGTCAGACGCAGAATGTTGGGGCAATCCAGGCGGTGAATGGTCGCTCCGCGGCCGCGGGTGACATAACCGATGATTTCGTCTCCGGGCGCAGGATTGCAGCAATGGGCAATGGTAGTCAGGATGCCCTTCAGCCCCAGGACGTTGACGCCGTTGGAACTGGCCCGGGGTTCGGCGGTGGGCCGGGTTTCCGGCAGCAAATCAAACTCATTCTTTTCACTGCTCAACTCGCTGAGGCGATTCATGATCCGGCCCAACGAGATATCACCGCAACCCAGGGCCACGTAGAGGTCATCGGCGGTCTTGAACTCGAATTGTTGCGCCAGATGATCGAGATCGATATCCGTCATGCCCAACCGGCGCAGCTCGCGATCGAAGATCGCCTTGCCCTGGGAAAGATTTTGCTCGCGATCCTGTTCCTTGAACCACTGGCGAATCTTGCTGCGCGCGCGCTGGGTTTTGACCAGCCCCAGGTTGGAGTTCAACCAATCCCGGCTGGGACCGCCCTGTTTGGCGGTGAGGACTTCCACCTGATCGCCGGTGTGCAGGATGTAATCCAGGTTCACCAGTTTGCCGTTGATCTTGGCGCCGCGGCAGCGGTTGCCAATTTCGGTGTGGACGTGATAAGCAAAGTCGATCGGCGTCGATCCCGCCGGAAGGTCGATGATGTCGCCGCGCGGCGTGAAGACATAAACCCGATCCTGGAAAACATCGGTCTTCATGCCATCCACGAATTCAGCCGCATCTTCGACTTCCTGCCGCCATTCCATGATGCGGCGCAGCCAGTTGATGCGCTTTTCGTAGATTTCGTCCATGCCGCCTTTCTTTTCTTTATAACGCCAGTGGGCGGCGATGCCATATTCAGCATTCTGGTGCATTTCGGCGGTGCGAATTTGCACTTCGAGCGGCTTCCCATCGTCGTAGAAAACGGCCGTGTGCAGGGACTGGTAGAAGTTGTCCTTTGGCGCGGCGATGTAGTCGTCGAATTCATGCGGAACGGGGCGCCAGTGGGTGTGGATCACGCCCAGCGCGGCATAGCAGGAGGGTATGTCTGGAACGATCATGCGCACACCGCGTAAATCGAGCACCATATCGAAGGCTTTGCCCCGGTCGATCATCTTGTGATAAATGGAATAGATATGCTTCGGGCGGCCGGAGATTTCAGCTTTGATATTGTTGTCTTCCATCATCTTGGCCAGCCGCTGGATGATCTGTTCGATCTGTTTTTCGCGATCGCTCCGTCTTTCCGCCAGATTTTCTGCAATTTCTTTGTATTTTTCTGGATTAGTGTAGCGGAAGCCCAGATCTTCCAACTCCCATTTAATTTCCCAGATGCCCAGGCGATTGGCCAATGGAGCAAAGATATCCAGAGTCTCGCGCGCGATGCGAAGGCGTTTATTTTCGGGCATGTAGCCCAGGGTGCGCATGTTGTGAAGGCGGTCCGCCAGTTTGATCAACACCACGCGGATGTCTTCCCCCATGGCCAGGAATACTTTTCGGAGGGTTTCATTCGCCAGATCCCGCTTCCGGCTGCGCATGGCGGCCGCCTCGGCAGCCGCGGCTTCAGCAGCGGCCGTTTCCTGGGCCGTGCCGGCAACCGGAACGGGTTGAGGTTCTAATTCCTGTTCATGCTGGTCGCCGCGCGAAACGCGCGGCAGATTGGTTAACTTGGTAACCCCATCCACCAGATTGGCGATCTCTTCGCTGAATTCGCGTTTGATGTCAACCAGGGTCACATCGGTGTCTTCAACTGTATCGTGCAATAACCCGGCGACTACGACCGCCGGCGGAACTCGCAATTCAGCCAGAATGGTTGCCACGGCCACGCAGTGGGTGATGTAAGGTTCACCGGAGGCGCGTTTTTGTCCGGCATGGGCTTTCTCGGCAAAATAATAGGCGCGCTGGATTAATTCCCGGTCGATCACCGAATAGGATTCCGGGAGAGCCTGCATTAATCCATCGAGAAAAGAGGTCTGCATCAGATCACTTCCAGAAGGATTGTCTTCATGGATGTGATAGTATACCCTTACCCGCGGTGGAATAACAAGACCTGTGTGGAACTTTTTCTAATGAAGAAACGTTTATAATCCCATGGGCAGCAAGCCTGCCCAATCCATCCTTTTTGAGGAAGAATCATCATGAAACGAAAGAAGAACCTCGTCCCCCGACTGCAGATCCCGGCCATTGTACTGGCGTTGCTCGTAATCCTGGCTGCCTGTAACGGTCCAGCAGCCGTTCCGAGCGCCACGCAAACGGAAATACCGCCAACCCAAATTCCACCGACCCAAATTCCACCGACTCAAATTCCCTCCACCCTGGTTCCACCGACCCAGGCCAGCGCTTCCAACCCGATCACAGAAAGCGGATCGATGCGGATGGACCTGAACGGTGTGGCTCAGATTCTCCTCTCGCAGGTCGTTCCAGCGCCTGCGAGCAGCACCGATGCTCCATACTGGGAGCAGATGCCGGAGTATGAAATGCTGACGCTGGAAGGATATCCCATTACCAATCATCTGATGTCCGCGCAGATCTTCATTTACCCGGTGGCTGAGATGACGGCTGCGAATGAAGGCGCCGGGAAAATCGCCGCCGACCTGCAAACCCTGCTGCAAAACCAGCAGATTGGCAAGAACCTGCCCTTCCTGCCCATGTACAACGCCGCCCAGGTGATGCACGCCCAGGTAAGTTTTTTGAACTTCAAAAATGGCAGCGGTGTTCGCTACCTGACCCAGTTCGATCAGGCGTTCCTGCCGATCAACAACCACGAATTGATCTACACGTTCCAGGGCCTGACCGCTGACGGCAAATATTATGTAGCCGCCGTCTTACCGGTGAATCTGGCCAGCCTGCCGGCGGATGGCCAGGTGACCGGTCAGGAACCGCCCGAGTTCACCAACGATTTTCCGAAGTACCTGGAAGACGTGGTCACCACTCTCAACCAACAGACTGCCAATGCCTTCACGCCGGACTTGAGCGCCTTGGACGCCATGATCCAATCGATGGAAATCCACGGTTCTTGATATTCAAAGCAGCAGAGAACAGCCCGGCTGGATAAGCCGGGCTGTTGTTAATCAGTCCGAGGAGTGGCTTAAATCCGGCCGATAGCCGTCGAAAACCTGAAGGATTTTTACAAGCGGATAATCAACCAGGGATGGGATGACCAGATCGGCCTGGCGTAAATCCAGATGAACGGAAATCGCATTCGGATAGGCGACGCAGGCCAGATTGGCCGATTTGGCGGCCTGGATGCCCATGGGTGAATCCTCGAAGACGATGGCTTCGTTCGAATCGATTCCCAGGCGATCAAGGGCAAGTAAGAACAACTCCGGATCCGGTTTCACCCGTGTAACATCATTCGAGGTGCAGATGACATCGAAATAATCGGCTGCGTGTAGCCGATTTAAACCCGATTCCACCCAAGTTCGGTTCGAACTGGAGGCAACTGCCATGCGCAAATTACGCTGGCGGGCCTGCTCGAGAAGCGTTTCAATGCCGGGGCGCAGGTTTTCTTTCTGAATGGCTTCGATCGAACGCGCTTTGAACTCTGCTCGCAGCCGTTCGCCGTCGATGGGAAGGGGAGTCTTGGAGTGCAGATCGCGAATCGGGTCGAAAGCGTCGGCTGAGGTGCCCAGGCATTTGACCCATTCCTCGAGCAGAAGCCGGGCCCCGTGAGCGCGGTAGATATTTTGCCAGGCAGTCAATTGAGGGGTTTCAGTGTCAACCAATAAACCGTCAAAATCGAAAATAAGGGCTTGAATATTCATAGGGGGTAATTTTACAACCAAACGCATAAAAAGAGAGCGGAGAATTCCTCCGCTCTCTTTTGGATCGATGTGTTATTGTAATTTTTCCGGACCGCCAAACTTCCGGTACGGCGAGACGATTTCAAGCGTTTCGGCGTCTTCCGGAACGGTCTGGTTCGTGACCAGGCGCGACACCAGTTCGCCCACGCTCGGGCCCAACATGAAGCCCTGGCCGCACAGGCCGACCGCCAACATGAAACCGGGTACCTCTTTCGACCAGCCAACGATCGGCGTCGCGTCCGGGGTCATGGGATAGAGGCCGCGCCAGGTGCGCCGCACCCGGATGTTCTTCAGGCGCGGCATGATCTCGACCATGCGGCGGGATACCATCGGCAGGTAACTGCTGGTCTCGCGTGTGTCATATCCCCAGATATTAGGGCTGGGGGTGATGCAGAAGATGATCTGGCCGGTCAGGTGCTGGTAGAAATAGTAGTTGGCCGAACCGGGCGCCGGCCGGATATCGACGATCATCGGATCCAGGAAGTGCGCCACCGGTTCGGTGATGGCCGCTTCGTGACAATCCGGATGGACCGGGATATCCAATCCGACCAGCTTGCCGATCTCATTGGCCCAGGCGCCGGCGGCGTTGACGACGACGTCTGCGCCGTAGGTGGCGTGGTTGGTGCGCACCGCGGCGACACGGCCGCCGTTCAAGACGATCTCTTCGACGGGTTCATTGAAACGAAATTCAACGCCATGCAGGAGCGCCTGATGATAGAAGGCATGGGATGCCAGCAGCGGGGACGCGCTGCCGTCCTTTGGAGAGAAGGTGCCGCCCAGCAGGTGATCGGGGTTGAGATCCGGCGTCACTTCGAGCATCTGGCGGGCATCGAGCCAATCGATGTTCAAACCGTAGGCTTTTTGCTTCGCCAGAAGTTCCTTGAGCGTTTTTTCTTCGGCTTCGCGGTAGACCGGGTACATATACCCGCCCTGGTACCATTCGATATCGTCGCCGCAGGTTTCTTTCCAGGTGGAGAAGATTTCGATGCTGCGCAGGCACAGGCGGATTTTCGCCGGGTCGGAGTGCGTGGCGCGAATGCCGCCGATGGCTTTCTTATTCGATTCCTGGCCGACGCTTGGGCAACGATCCAGTACCAGCACTTTAAGGCCCGCCTTGGCCATGCTGAGGGCGGTGGGCGTGCCTGTGGAGCCGGAGCCAATGATGATCACATCATAATGCGAGATTGGGTTGGCAGTCATTGTGCTTCACTCCTGCTCTTTTTCGCCGGCGAAAGTGCCCAGCGTAACTTCGACAAAGATCGGGCGCTTGGTGCTTTCGGTGATTTCTTCATTGGCAATGCCTTCTTCCTTAAACAAGCGATGGATGATGGCATTGCATGTCTTGGATCCGCAGGCGCCCATTCCGGCCCGCGTGACGATCTTGATCTCGTTCATGTCGCGGTACCCCTGGTGGATCAAACCGCGGATTTCGCCGGCAGTGACCCGCTCGCAACGGCAAACGATCATATCGTCGGCGATGTGGGGGATGTATTGATCCAACGGCTGGGTGATGGCCGGTCCCTGCACGCGGATACCGGCGATATGGCTGGCAATCTCATACGGCGCCTGCACCTGGACTACCAGGGTGCGGTCGATGTTGGGAATGCTGTGGACTGAAACCACTTCCAGGTCGGCCAGGGCGGACCCTTCCGTATCCAGAACCGTCACGACATCCGATCTGTGGATTTCTTCGCGCGTGAATTCATAGGGGATGGATACGATCGGCATATCCGCATTGCCGCGCGAATCGACCAGGGTGATGGCCAGACCGGGACAGCCCGCCACACAGCGTTCACAGGCTTCACAACAATAATTGTTGCCCAGGAAACTGGGAATCTGGCGGATATCCTTGGTATCCACGTAGATCAACCCGTGCGGGCACAGGGTCGAGCATGGGTTACAGGGGATTTCCTGGGTGCAGTGAATGACGGGCATGACGCCGGCGTTGACCTCCGGCAGATCCTCGCTCATCGTCCGTCCCGGGCGGGACTTGAGGATCTCACTGGTGCGGTACCAGGAGCGTGGAATTTCTTCGGTGGCGATCCCCAGGCTGCGCGCAATTTCGACGCCGCGAATTTTGCCGGAGAATATGGCTGCCGAGGCTTCGGCGATTTCTTCAGCGTCGCCGGCCACATAGACGGTCAGGCCAAAATCTTTAGCTTTGAGGTAGAACTCGTTGACTGGATCGAGACCGACCGCCACCAGGACGCTGTCGCATTCGAAAGATTGTTCGGTGCCGGGAATGGGTTTGAAATTCGCATCCACCTGCGCAATGGTGACCGATTCAACCTTGTCCTGGCCGTTGGCGCTCAGGACCGTATGCGAGGTGTAGATCGGCACGCCCATACGGGTGAGTTTGTCCTTGTGGACCTTGTACCCACCGCATTCCGGCAAGGCTTCCGCCAGCCCGACGACGCCGATGCCGGCCTGCAGCGCATGGTAACCGGCGATCAAACCGACATTGCCGCCGCCGATGATGAACAGCTTTTCAGCGGGCTTGACGAGATCCCGGTTGACGAGCGTCTGGAAGGCGCCCGCGCCAAAGACGCCCGGCAATGTGTTGCCTTTGAACGCCAGAAATTTCTCACGTGCGCCGGATGCCACCAGAAGGACCTGGGGCTTGACCAGCACATATTCAGCGCCGTTCTTTAGAATGCCGACTTTCTGATCGCTGAAGACGGCCAGACAGGTGCTGCGTGTCCAGATTTCAACGCTGGGATACTCGCGCAGATCTTCCTCGAGGCGGGTGGCGATGTCGATGCCGCGCGTTCCGGCGTAGACCGCGTTGGTGGAGCCGAAGAAGCGGTGCGTTTGCAAAACCAGCTTGCCGCCCAGGCGGTGCTTATCATCGATCAGGAGAACCTTGACACCGCGCTTGCCAAGTTCGATGGCGGCCGATAAACCTGACGGTCCACCGCCAATGATCAAAACCGGGACCTCGATATCCTGGACGGCCTCCATATCGGGCACCTGGCTGACTTTGGGCAGGTCGGGCAGGCCTTCCATGGGAGCAATCTGCATGTTCTCTTCGACCAGTTCCATGCAGGCCTTCAAAGGCTTTCCATTGGCGATCACCATGCATTGTGAGCACTGACCGTTCGCGCAAAAGATGCCCTGCGGTGAATGGTCGCGGTGGTGATGGCCGAACACATGAATACCGTGCGCAAAAAGGGCCGACGCGATGGTCTCTCCCCTGAGAGCGCTCAGCTTTTGTCCTTGCCAGAAGAATTCAATCTCATCCCGCTCCGGGATGGGTAAGATGGGGTGTTGCCTGATCCGGAATTCTGTCATTATGTTCCCTTTGGGAATGGAATGTCACGTGCGGATGCAGTTGATTCAAGCGGATTAATTGAATCATTCGGAATTGTAACAAACCAATCCGGTTTTCCGGCACTGCAATTTAGCCTGTGTTGGCCTTCTGAGTGTCATAACTTTTAATTCGTGCTAGAATTTCATAAATCTGGTTTGTTGTCTTATTTTCGTCATAAGGAAGGGCATCATGAAGAGAATCGCCGTTCTGACCAGTGGTGGGGATGCTCCGGGTATGAATGCCGCGATCCGGGCAGTTGTGCGAACGGGACTTCACCGCGGCTGGGATGTGTTTGGCGTCAGGTTGGGATATGAGGGCCTGATCAGTGGCAAGATCGTGCCTTTAGGCGCGCGAGACGTCGGCGGGATCATTCAGCGCGGCGGGACGATTCTGGGCAGCGCGCGGTCGCAGGAATTCAAGACCGAGGAAGGCCAGATCAAAGCCATCCGGAACTTAAATGAAGCTGGCATCGATGGCCTGGTGATCATCGGTGGAAATGGGTCCCAAACCGGCTCGTATGCACTTTCCAAACATGGTTTCCCGGTGGTGGGAATTGCGTCGACCATCGATAATGACCTGTTCGGTTCCGAAATCACCATCGGCGTCGATACAGCCCTGAATATTGCATTGGAAGCCATCGACCGTTTGAAGGTGACCGCTTCGTCGCACCAGCGCGCCTTTCTTCTCGAGGTGATGGGGCGCGGCTGCGGCTACCTGGCATTGATGTCGGGGCTGGCCGGCGGAGCAGAGATGGCAGTCATCCCGGAAATTCCCGTGACCCCGGAACAGATCGCCGACCGACTGCGAAAATCGTATGAAAAAGGCAAGGCGCACGCCATCATCGTCGTCGCCGAAGGCGCCGATTACAACGCGGACAAACTGGCGGCTTATTTTTCCGAACACCGCGAACGCCTGGGTTTCGAATTGCGCACCACCCGGCTCGGTTACGTTCAGCGGGGCGGCAACCCGGGTGCATTCGACCGCATTCTGGCGAGCCGGTTAGGCGCGGCCGCGACCGATGCGTTATCGAAGGGCGAATTTGGCGTCTTGAAGGGCCTGGTCAAAGGCGAAATCCAATCCACACCGCTGGAAGTGGTGGTCAACACCAAAAAACAGATCGACCCAAATCTGTTCGAACTGGCGGAAATATTGGATTAAGTTGAAAAAATCCCCGCTCGAACGGCGGGGATTTTATTATTCTTTTGCAGGATCAAGGCGCCAGCGCAGATACGCTTCGATGAAACCATCCAGGTCGCCGTCCAGCACAGCCTGAGCGTTGCCAACTTCATACTCCGTGCGATGATCCTTGACCATCTGGTAAGGATGCAGCACATAGGAACGAATCTGGCTGCCCCATTCGGTTTTCACATATTCACCGCGTAGATTGGCCAGTTCCTTGTCGCGTTCCTGCTGGGCGATATCTTCCAGACGAGCCTGCAGCACGCGCATGGCGCTTTCGCGGTTCTGCATCTGCGAGCGTTCGTTCTGGCAGGAGACGACCAGACCGGTGGGCAGGTGGGTGATGCGCACCGCAGTCGAATTCTTTTGCACGTTCTGTCCGCCGGCGCCGGCCGAGCGATAGACATCGATGCGCAGATCTTCTGGGTTGATCTGCACCGTGGCCGTTTCGGAGGTGACCTCCGGCAGGACTTCCACCTGCGCAAAGGAGGTATGCCGACGGTGAGCCGAATCGAAGGGCGAGAGGCGCACCAGGCGGTGCACGCCCTTTTCGGCGTGCAGATAGCCATAGGCCAGGCGGCCTTTCACGCTGATGGTGACGCTCTTGATGCCGGCTTCCTCGCCTTCGGTGAGGTCCAAAACTTCGGCTTCGTAGTTGTGGCGTTCGATCCAGCGCAGGTACATGCGTTGCAGCATGGCGGCCCAATCGTTCGATTCGGTGCCGCCGGCGCCCGAACTGATGGTCAGCAGGGCGTCGCCTTTGTCATAAGGTCCGGCCAGGAGGGTGCTGAGCTCACGCTGCTCGAGTTCCTTCTCGATCGGCTCCAGCTCTGCCTCCAGATCGGGTTGCAGGCTCTCGTCTTCCAGTTCGGCTAATTCCAGCGAGCTGGTGATTCGGTTTTCCAACTTCCGCCAGCCCTCGAGTTCGTCGCGCAGGTCGGCCAGATTCTTCATGATCCGTTGCGCATGCTCGCGGTCGTTCCATAACTCAGGGTCTTCGGATTTCTTTTGTAAACTCGCGATTTCTACTTCTTTGCCGGGTAAGTCAAAGATGCACCATGAGTTCATGGATTCGGTCTGCGGCGCTACGCAGGCGTTCGATCAAATCTTGCATGCTTCCTCCAGCTAATTCTTGAGTCCTAAAATCCCATCCACGAAAGCTTCGCGGTCAAAGGGCTGCAAGTCTTCGGGGCGTTCGCCCAATCCGGCGTAAAGAATTGGAAGCCCAAGTTCTTTTTGAATGGCAAATGCCATTCCGCCCTTGGCGGATGAATCCAGCTTGGCCAGGATGACGCCGCTCACCTGGGCGGTTTCCTTGAAGGCGCGCGCCTGTTGGAGGGCATTCTGTCCGGTGGTCGCATCCAGGACCAGCCAGGTGGCGTGGGGAGCCCCCGGGAGGGCTTTGCCGACCACGCGATAGACCTTCTTGAGTTCTTCCATCAGGTTGTAGCGCGTGTGCAGACGCCCGGCGGTATCGATCAGGACGATATCCATCTTGCGGGATAACGCCGCCTGCACGGCATCGAATGCCACCGCTCCCGGATCGCCCTCCGGTTGGCCGGCGATGACCGGGATGTTCAAACGTTCTCCCCATACCTGAAGCTGATCGACCGCTGCGGCGCGGTAGGTATCTGCCGCAGCCAGAAGCACCTTTTTGCCCTGCATCGCATATTGGCGGCCCAACTTGGCAATGGTTGTGGTTTTGCCCGAGCCGTTGACTCCGACCACCAGCACGATGGTTGGCTTATGGCTGTCAAAGTCCACGGCCGGGGCGGCGTCCAGACGGCGGATCAATTCAGCCCGTAAGCTGGATTGAAGCTCATCCGTATGGGTGAGACCCTCCCTGTTTACCAGGTCCTGCAAGACAGCCAGAATCGATTCGGTGGTCTCAACGCCGAGGTCGGCTTGAATGAGGATGGCTTCCAGCTCGTCCCAAGTCTCAGCGGAGATGTCCGTTGCGCCGAAGAGGGTTGCCAGGCGGCCAAAGGCCACTTTGCGAGTACGGTTGAGTCCTTCAATCCATTTATTGAACATATGCTTCCCGGCGTGTGATTATAACACAGCCCGGTTCCCCATCAGTCGGCGGCGTGTTCCGTGGCCAGTTGGCCGCAGCCAGCCTGAATATCGATTCCGCGGCGCAGGCGCACCGTGCAGGGTATGCCCGCTTTTTCGAGCTCGGCGCGAAAGGCTTCGGCGCGTTCGCGGGTACTGCCCGTGCCGCTAAATTGATGGGTCGGGTTGAGTGGGATGACGTTGACATGGCATAACATGCCTTTGAGCAGGTGGGCCAGCGCTCGCGCCTGCTCGGGGGTGTCGTTGACGCCCTGGATCAGCGCCCATTCGAACGTCAGGCGGCGCTTGGTGGCGTCGATATATTCCCGGCAGGCCTGCATCAACTCGGCAATGGGGTACCTCTTATCGACCGGCATCATGCTGGCGCGCAGTTCATCATCCGAGGCGTGCAGGCTGATCGCCAGGTTGATCTGACGTCTTTCCAAGGCAAACTGGCGGATCATGGGTACCAGGCCGACGGTGGAGATGGTGAAACGGCGCGCGCCCAGGTTGAAGCCGTCCGGGTGGTTCAGGCGGTCGATGGCGGCCAGGGTATTGGCGTAATTGTGAAATGGCTCGCCCATGCCCATGACGACCACGTTGGTGACGGCTTTTCCTTCCTGTTTGAGCTGGCGCGCATAGACCATAACCTGTTCGACGATCTCTCCGCTGGAGAGATGGCGTTTGAATCCCATCTGCCCGGTGGCGCAAAAGGCGCAACCCATGGCGCAGCCGGCCTGCGAGGAGATGCACAGGGTCTGGCGGTGTTCGTAGCGCATCAGCACAGCTTCGATGGAACGGCCATCTGCCAGGCGGAACAACGTTTTTACCGTTTGATGATCACTGGATTTCAAGACCGCCGCCGGCGTCAGACCGCTAAAACGCAGTTCCGCCGCCATTTTTTCGCGCAGGCTCGCGGGAAGCGGGGTAAATTCCTGCGGAGTCTGCCACAACTGACAATAGATGCCCTGCCAGATCTGTTTGGCGCGGTAAGCCGGTTCGCCCCAGGAAAGCACCAGCTCTTTAAGCTGATCCAGGTCAAGGTCGAAAATCAAAGGTCGTTCCGTTTCCATCTGGCTCATTCTCTTACTATATCATATCGACCAACTGGCTCAGGTCGCCGGCGACGTAATCCGGCCTGGGTTCCCAGGTTTGCACATCCTCCAGCGAGGTGACGCCGCTCAAAACCAACCCAGTACGGCAGGCGGCGCGCTGCCCGCCCAGGATATCCGTGTCCAGACGGTCGCCGACCGCCAGGGTGTGGCTTGCGTCCACTTTGAGAAGGTCCAGTGCCATATAATACATATCCGGCGAGGGTTTGCCGGCAATGATCGGGTGAACGCTTGTGGCGGCTTCCAGGGCTGCGAGGATCGAACCGGCACCCGGGATTAGCCCATCCGGGGTCGGAAATGTGCGATCGGGATTGGTGCCGTAGAAGGGGATTCCTTTGCGGATGAGCAAAGTGGCCCACCGGAGTTTGGCATAGGTCAACTGGCGATCCATGGCAGCCACGACGGCGATGGGATGGTCTTCGAAACTCGCCGCGCAAAATCCCTGCGCGGCCAATGCATCCACCAGACCTTCTTCGCCAATCACATACACCGGGCCGCCCTCGGGAAAATCTCGCTTCATGCGGAAGGCGGTCGCCTTGGCGGAATTGATCACGCGCCAGGTCTCGATGGTCACCCCGTAACCGGCCAGCCTTTCGGTGTACTGCTCCGGGGTGCGGGTGGCGTTGTTGGTTGCCAGAATGACCTGGATGCCTTTCGCCTGCAGGCGTGAAAAAATGGACGGCAGGTCGCCGATCGTTTCCTGGCCCTTCCAGAGGACGCCATCCATGTCCAGAATCATGGCCTGGATGGGAAGCGAAAATTGCATCAAAACCTCGTTCTTACACGCAAGCCGGATAGCAGATGCCATCCGGCTTGCGATGTGACTTGAATTGGTTCGTACCGGTTACTTCTTGGGCGCAACCAGCACCTGGTCCACCAGGCCGTATTCGACTGCCTGGTTGGCATCCATATAGAAGTCGCGCTCGGTGTCATGCGCGATCGTCTCGAGGGATTGGCCGGTGGAATTCGCCATGATCTCATTCAAGCGGGTCTTGAGACGCAGGATTTCACGCGCCTGAATTTCGATATCCGAAGCCTGACCCTGCGCGCCGCCCAGGGGCTGGTGCATATGGATGGTGGCATGCGGCAGCGCATAGCGCTGGCCTTTGGTGCCGGCGGTCAGCAGAACGGTGCCGAAAGAGGCAGTGACGCCTACGGCCACGGTGCTGATCTTGTTGGGAATCATTTGCATGGTGTCGTAGATGGCCAACCCTGCATAGATTTGCCCACCCGGCGAATTGATGTACATCTGGATGGGTCGTTCGGGATCTTCCTTGCTCAGATAAAGCAACTGCGCAACGGTTACATTGGCGACCTGATCATCGATCGCCGTGCCCAGGAAGATGATGCGTTCCTTGAGCAGCAGGGAATAGATGTCATAAGCCCGTTCACCGCGGCCGGATGACTCAACGACCATCGGGATGACCGATTCGAAATTCGGAATGGACATAAACCCTCCTAGGTGTTTATGCGACGACGTTATTTGACTGCGTCGTTTTCAGCCGGCTCGCTCTCACCGCCAGGAGCTTTTTCGCCGGCTTCGGTAGCTGATTCGGCGGCTGCTTCAGCTTTGGGTTCAGCAGCAGCTTTTTCAGCTTCGCCGGTGGCGATCGCCTTGAGCCGGTCCAGGATGCGCTGATTGTACAGGCGGGAAACGGCATCCATGGCGATGGCATTCACCACGCGTTCGGTGACTTTCTTGGGGTTGAAGCCCGGTGTCGCTGAGAGTTGGTTCAACGTGCCATTGACGGCATTGTTCACTTCGGCTTCAGCCAGTTCGATTTTCTCAGCCCGGCCAAGCTCTTCCAACACCAGTGAGCGAGTCAGGCGCTTCACGGCCGCCGGGGTAACCTGTTCGGCCATGAAGGTTTCGCGGTTGGTGTTGATGAGTTTAAGGTAGGTATCCAGGTCGAGGTTATTCTTGCTCAGATCCTCGGTGAGATGCTCCAGGATGTGTTCCTTTTCATCCTCGAGAACCTGAGGCGGGTACTTGATTGTGGATTCGGACGCGATCTGCTCGAACAACTCATCGAAGAACTTCTCATCGTATTCGTGCTTGGTGTTGGCTTCCAATTGCTTGACAGCCGACGCCTTAAGTTCTTCGAAGGTGGAGAATTCGCCCATGGTCTGCGCAAATTCGTCGTTCAACTCCGGCAGGTGCAGCGACTTGATGCTCTGCACGGTGATGTGGAATTCGACTTCACGACCGCGCAGTTTCTCATCCTTGTCGTCTTCGGCGAACGTGTGCTTGACGGTCTTTTCAGCGTTGGCTGACAGGCCGATTAATTCCTCGGCAAATCCAGCGTACGGCCAATCCTTGTCGGAAAGGGTATCCTCGCCGATGATGACCTGGGCGGGTCCGTCCTTGATGACTTCGGCATCCTCGCCCTCAGCCGGTTGGGTAAGATGACCGCTCAGCATGTAGTAAACCAGATCACCCTTTTCGGCCGGGTGTTCGACGGGTTCGGCGGTGGCGTAGCTGGTCTGCAGGCGGCGCAGGTACTCGTCAATCTGTTCTTCGGTGACGGCCGGAGCTTCGTACTCTTTGCGGATGGCTTTGTAATCGCCCAGAGTAACCTCGGGGGCCAGCGGTACGATGAAGCTCAATTTTACCGGATCGGTGGAGAGAATATCCTCCAGGGCGCCCGGCGCGCCGGGCTTTACGCCGGCTTCGTCAAGAATCTTCGAATACTGATCATCGACCAATATCTCGATGGCCTGCTTTTGGATCGCATCGTCGCCATAGGTGCGGCGGACGATATCATAAGGCGCCTTTCCCGGGCGGAAACCGGGAATGCGGGTTTCCTGGGAAATCTTGCGGGCAGCGCGACGCTTGAAGCCTTCCATGGTTTCAGCGTCGAACTCGGCGATAATCTTGACCTGATGGTCTTCACGTGGTTGGGTTTCGATTTTCAATTCAGCAATCCTTCAAAAAATGTACTATTCCTTGGTGAGGAATGAGGGACTTGAACCCTCAAACCCTCCAGCAAACAATTGATCTGCCGTCGGGCGCGTCCCGTGCGTTCCACACATGATAAATCGTGCGAAGGAGGCTGTGTTCCAGCCGCTTTCGGCGTAGAATTATACCATACGAGCCTTATTCTAAAGGCTGTACATAAGAATTGCATCAGATTGGAGGCCGGAAGGCCAATATTCCCGGGATCCCCTCCAAACGCCGCCGATGACCTGCACCGCAGGATGGGTCAATGTTCGTCATCCAACCTGCGCGGTCCTATTCAAAATCCTCAATCTCGAAGGATCAACGGCCTTACTGGAAGATTTTCTTGATCGTATCGCTTTCAAAGATGGAAAGGATCAATAAAATTTCCAAAAGGAACCACATCAGCGCCAGGAAATACCATTCGATCAAATTTGACGCCATGGCGAGGATGATAAAAGCCGCAAGCCCGATCATTCGGTATAACGTCCGGGGCGTGCGCTTGATCTCCTCGGAGTTGGATCTCCAGAACAATCCGAGTCCACCCCCGACCAACAAGATCATGACCGACGAGATCAGGATGAGAATTTGCGTCCCGTGCAAATTTCCCAACCGGTGAACAAACACGGGACAATGCCGGCTGATGGAAAAGGCATTCAACCTGCCGGTCGCGAAGAATATCCGCACCTTGATGGAATCATTGAGCATGTTGCTTTCCGCAACCAATGTCTGGCTGAATTCCTTCGTTTCGCCGGGCGCGAGCGAGAACTCTTCTTTCAATCGGGTGTAGCTGTCTTTTCGTTCCCGTTCACCGACCAAAATCTGGATGACGGGTTGGATGGGCTGGTCGGTTTTATTCCTCATGCGTATCGAGAAATTGCCCGTCTCGCCGGGGGTGAGCAGCAGCGGGCATTGGAAGCCTGTCACCGCAAGTTCTCCGTTGTTATCGGAATAATCGAAATCGATCGGTTCCGGATATCCCCAGAACGACCATAGATCGATGTATCCGTAAGCCACTCGAAGGTTGAACGCAGTTCCGATCAACAAGCCCAGTATGTAGAGAAAGCCACCGATGATCAAACCAGTTTTGTGCGCCTTGCTCCTCGAGTTCATTTTTGTTCTCCGTGATTCAGAAAATCGGACTCATGGATTGGGTGTTATGGGATCGTCCGCGTGAAGACCTGCGGAAGAGAGAATGAGAGCGTAGCCTTCGGATGGATGATCATAAAATGTTATGGATGGTTTACGCTGAAGAACCATCCGGCCGGTTAACTAGTAGTAAAAACGACACTGGGGTTGGAGAATCAATATTCGGGTCTGCATCCGATAAAACTTATCAATCAATTATATCCAGAATGCAGAGACGATAATAACGAAATTACCTTAAAATATTGCGAATTTGTTGCGGGATGAAAATATGATCAATCAGTGGGGAATGAGGGACTCGAACCCTCACGCCTTGCGGCACATGATCCTAAGTCATGCCTGTCTGCCAATTCCAGCAATTCCCCAGTTTCACTTACCGCAAAGATTATAAAGGCAAGTCAAAAGCGCGTCAACATCGTTTATAATCCTGGATTATTAACCCTACATCTGGGAGGATATCCTTGAGCCGAGTGATCAATCCAGACAGCGCTGGAAAAGAACGCAACCGTCTGAGCCGGTCGGTCGTCCTGGCCCTGCGCGAATTGATGCGCCAAAACGAGCCAAATGACACTGCACACGATCTGGCAGCTTATATTGCTCTGGCATTGATGGAAATCAATGAAACCGTAGAGACTTCGTTGGTAGCCTGGGAAAAACGGGGCTACTGGGTCAAAGCGGATCGATTCCGCATGGATTGGGAATGGTCCGGCCGGTTGGGGCAGTCGATGCGCCAGGCGGTGTTGGCCGAAGATTGGGCAACGGTGGCCGGATTGGCCGCCCAGGTGGGGCAAAAACTGGTGAAAGTTACCCTGCCGGAGCGGCACCGCCTGGGCACACCGTGGGTGGGGGCCTGGGAATTGCTCAAGAACGGAAAATAAAAAAGTGGCGCGGCCTTTCGGACCGCGCCACTTTTTGGTTTAGAAAGCTTTACTTTTTCTTCAGGATGATGCGGGCGTCCACGACCTTGATGCCCTTGGTTTCTTCGTAGACCAGAACGGGATTGGCGTCCGATTCGCTGATTTCGTCAGCCAGGTCGACGATCATGTTGGCGTACCGGCAGATGGTGTCAGCCATGGCTTCGCGGTCACGCGGCTTTTCGCCGCGCACACCCGCCAGGATGGGAGCGCCGCGGATTTCACTCAGCATGCGCAGAGCCTGCCCGTGGGAAACGGGTGCAACCCGGAAGGTGACGTCCTTGAGAACTTCGACAAAGATGCCGCCCAGGCCGAACATCATGGTCGGGCCGAAGGTTGCATCGTTGACCGATCCGAGGATGACTTCGGTACCCCAGGGAGCCATTTCCTGAATCGCGATGCCGTGGATGTTGGCATCCGCCTTGTAGGCTTTGGCGTTGGTCAAGATTGTCTTGAAGGCGTCCCGAACGGAGGCTTCGTCTTTGATGTTGACCTTCACGCCGCCGGCATCCGACTTGTGCAGGATTTCAGGAGAGACGATCTTCATTACAACCGGGAAACCGATCTTCTTGGCGAGCGTTACCGCTTCGTCTTCGGTCTTGGCCAGATAGGTCGCTGTGGTGGGCAGACCGTAAGCGTTGAAGACCTGTTTGGCTTCGATTTCGGTCAGGGCGCCGCGGCCATCGATGCGCGCGCGGCGAATGACTTCCAACGCAGCTTCGCGATCGACTTTAATGTCCATGCCAAGTGATTCAGTGGCCATTGCTTTCATACGGGAGTATTCACGCAGGGCAGCCATCGCATTGACGGCGATATCGGGCGCATTGTAAGCCGGGATGCCATTCTCGACCAGCCAGCGCATGGCTTCTTCGGAGCGTTCACCGCCGACGAAGGAAACCGTGACCGGTTTATCTTTTACACCGGCTTCATCAACAGCCTTCTTGATGCCCTGGGCAATTTCCATTGGGTTGGTCATGGCGGTTTCGCAATACAAGACAACCATACCATCCGTCCAGGAGTGGGCGAGGGCGAAGCGAACGGAATCGGCATACCATTCGTTTCCGGCCATACCGGTCAAATCGACCGGATTCTTGGCGGAACCGAATTCGGGCATGTGTTTCTTGAGTTCCGTCTGAACCTCAGCCGGCACGAATTTCAGCGGCAAACCGTAGCGTTCAGCAGCATCGGTGGCGAGCACGCCGACGCCGCCGCCATTGGTGATGATGACCAGATTGTCACCTTTCATGGGCGGCTGAAGAGAGAGCGCCAGGGTGCGATCGAAGAGATTATTCAGGTCGGAGGCCTGGATGACGCCGCTTTGCTGGAAGGCAGCCCCGTAGACCTTGGCCGCGCCGGCGAGCGAACCGGTGTGCGAAGCAGCCGCGGCTGCGCCGTGCGCCGAAACGCCCGATTTCAAAGCGATAATCGGTTTGGAGGATTTGCGGCTGGCTTCGATGAATTCCCGGCCATCCTTGAAGCCTTCGATGTACAGGGAGATACAAGTCGTCTTGGGATCGTCATCGAGGAGGTTGATCACATCCGCGAAATTGACATCCGACATGTTGCCGATGGAGACAAGCTTATCGAAACCGACGCGGCGCGTATAACTTGCGGCATCCAGCGCGATGAGAAGCGCGCCAGATTGTGAAATCAAGGCTGCCTTGCCGGGCAGCGGCAGGAAGGGCGCGAAAGACGCATTCATCTTGTCCGAGTTGGACAGGGTGCCGACAATGTTCGGTCCCAGGATGCGCACGCCGTACTGCTTGGCGACGGCTACGATCTGGTTTTCCAAATCGCGGTTGCCGACTTCACTGAAGCCAGAGGTGATGATAATGACGCCCTTGACGCCTTTTTTACCGCATTCTTCGACGACAGAGAGGCAGAATTTGGCAGGCACGGTAATGACGGCTGCGTCGATGGATCCTTCGACATTGAGGACACTCGGGTAAGCCTTCAGGCCAAGGATTTCGGGCGCGGTGGGGTTAATGGGGTAGATGGCGCCCTCAAACCCGGACTTGATCAAATTATCGATAACTGTAAAACCAATTTTACCAGGCGTGGCTGAAGCGCCAACCACTGCGATGGATTTTGGGCGAAGAAGCCCGTTCAGAGCTACACGATCCATAATTTTCCTCCTTGGAATGGATGGTTGATAAACAAGGAAAGGGTGCAAAAGTATAGTATACCCCTCACACCATTTTACGAACGAAGGTTATTGATATTTCTTAAGGTTCTTTATAAAAGCACATAAAAACCCTCCCGCAGAGATCAATCTATTGGGAGGGGTTTAATCCCTTGGATGGGTTTGAACATTTGACGGAGATACTGTCGAGGGGTGGTTAAAATCTTCATCTCATCATACGGTAATTTCGTCAAACTCGATTGTGAACAATGACTCAATTTTATGCGTTTTTTGACAAACAAAAGTCCTCAATTATCCGGTATTTTCGTCATGGAATTCGGCGATGTCATTTTCCCCGGCGGATGCGGAGATGAAACCTCTTCAGCGCGGCCCCGATACTTCATAGACCTCGGGGTTGACGCAGAACGGCAAGCGTTTCCCCTGCAAACCGGCGATCAGGTTATCGGCTGCCATCAGCGCCATGCGCAGTCGGGTCTGCTTGCTGGCGCTGGCGATATGCGGCGCAATGACGACGTTGTCCATTGCCAACAGGGGATGATCCTGGGGAATGGGTTCGGGTTCGAATACGTCCAGGCCGGCAGCCCCAATTGGACCGTTTCGCAGGGCTTCGGTCAGCGCCTGTGGATCCACCAGACCGCCGCGGGCGGTATTGATGAGGATGGCGCCGGGTTTCATCATTGCCAACTGTTGCCTGCCGATCATATGGTAATTCTCGGCCGAAAGGTAACTGTGCAGGCTGACGAAATCAGATTCGGCGAGCAGTTGGCCGAGGGTGACGAAATGCGCGCCCAGTTGTTGTTCGGCTTCCGGATTGCGTTTCAAATCGGTATACAGGATACGCATGTCGAAACCCCTTGCGCGCCGGGCAACGGCCTGCCCAATGCGCCCCATGCCGATGATACCCAGCGTGGCGCCGCTGACATCGGTACCGGTCAGGACGAACGGCCCCCAGGGATGCCAGATGCCCTGCCTGACCTGGCGGTCAGCTTCAGGAATGCGACGAGCCGTGGCCATGATCAACGCCCAGGCCATGTCGGCAGTCGTTTCGGTGAGCACGCCGGGCGTATTTCCAACTGGAATTCGCTGCGCGTTAGCCGTTTTGACATCGATATTGTCGAAACCTACCGCCATCTGGCTGATGACTTTGAGTTTTCCGTGCGCGGCCGCGATTACTTCCGTGTCGATCGGATCCGTCAGGAGAGTCAGCAGGCCGTCCATGCGTCCGGCGCGATCGATCAGGATACTCCTGGGCGGGGGAGAATCGAACGGCCAGACTTCGACCTCTGCCACGGCGCGGATTTTCTCCAGGGCCGGTTCGTGGATCAGGCGGGTTATAAAGACGGCAGGCTTATCCATTGCACATCACCTCGGATCATTATTTGAGGGCTTTTAGAATGATCTGCTGAATACGATCGACCATCTGGGAGGGTTCCACGGGCAATCCTTCCATTATTTGGGCGTTGGCAAAGATCTGTTCGACCATCAACGAAGCCGAAACGTCATCTTGTCCTAACCGTGCCAATGCCTGAATGATGGGGTGGGAGGGGTTGATCTCGAGAACCGGTTTGGGTGTGTCGAGATCTTTTTGCAGAATGCGGTAAACACGCTGGATTTCTGCGCTGGGGCCCTCTTTCGGTTGGACCAGGCGCACAGGCGATTCGACCAGGCGATCGCTCAAACGGGCATCACTGATCCTGTCCGTCAAGACCGTCTTGAAGCGCTGCAGGATCGATTCGGATTGGGCCTCATCCATCAGTTTTTCGGCTTCAGCCGGTTTTTCCGTCTTTTCAGGGGCGGCCGGCAGGTCAGCCGTCGCGGCGTCGGCCAGGGTGTGATCCCTGTACTGGGTTACATTGAGCAAGGCGAACGAGTCGATCGGGTCGGCCAGGATCAGCACATCGAGTCCTCGCGAACGGAAAGCTTCCAGGTGCGGGCTGTGCAACGCGGCCATTTCGCTGTCGCCCAACAGGTAATAGATCTGATTCTGTTCCGCGGGAATATTATCCAGATATTGGTCGAAACTGATCCAATCCTGGGGATGGTTGAGCGAATGGAAACGCAGCAAGGGCAGCAGCGGCTCCGAGTTTTCCTTGGGCGTGGCGATGCCTTCTTTGAGAAAGCTTCCATAAACCGTCCAGAATTTCGTGTAGGTATCCGAATGATCCTTCGCCAGGGATGCGAAGTGATCCAGGACCTTCGAAGTGAGCAGCTTTTTCAACTGTCCCATGGTGCGGTTCGATTGAACGGATTCCCGCGAGACGTTCAGAGGTAAATCCTCCGAATCGACCACACCCGCCATGAAACGCAGGTATTGGGGCAGCAAATCCTTGCAGTACTCCTGGATCAATACTTTGCGGGCGTAAAGTCGCAAGCCATCCGTTTTTCGGGTGGATACGATGCCGGGCTCCGCCGAGGCGGGGATATAGAGGAGTGCGTAGACCTGGACCGGGGCATCGACCGAAAGGTGAAGCCAGCTCAGCGGAGGTTCAAATTCGAGGGTAAGCTGGCGATAATAGTCCTGATAGTCCTTTTCCTGGACCTGACGGGGTTGCTGGCGCCACAGAGCCGTCTGGCGGTTGGCCTGTTCCTTGTTTTCACCGACGTAAATCGGGAAGGGAACAAAATCCGAATGGCGTTTGATGATCTGGCGGATACGTTCTTCTTTGCAGAATTCGAGATATTCGTCTTTGACGCGCAGAATCACTTCCGTGCCGCGCTCATTTTTCTCTGCCGGACCCACTGTAAAAGTATCCGCGCCGGTCGAGAACCACACCGCGGGCGCTGCCTCGGGCTGGAAAGAGCGCGAGGTCACCCGAATCCAATCGGCCACCATAAAAGCCGAATAAAAACCAACCCCAAACTGCCCGATTATATCTTCGACCTTTGCCTCGCCCGAACGGGCCGCTTCGAGAAAAGCGCGGGCTCCGGAATGCGCGATGGTGCCCAAATTTTCAGCCAATTCCGCAGCGGTCATGCCAAGCCCGGTATCCCGGATGGTCAAGGTCTTGGCGTCCGGGTCGGCGGTGATCCAGATGCCCAGTTCGAGTTCAGGATCCTGTATTTCACGTTTCGTCAGCGTCTCGAAGTTTAGACGCGTCAGGGCATCGGATGCATTGGAAATCAATTCTCTCAGGAAAACTTCTCGTTCTGTATATAACGAGTGGATCAAAATTTCGAGTAATTGGTGAGTTTCTGCTTTAAATGGGACGGGATTGTTCGAATTCATGTCACTCATATCTGCACCACCATGGATGATCGATGTGTCTCTCTGGGAGTCGAGTAGAATTTTGGTGAAAGAAAAACCAGCCGCCTGGTGAAAGCGGCTGGCTCTATTTTACTCTTTTTGCTTACGCCATCATAGGGAGGCAAAAATGCTTGCTTCCAACCTGACCTGCAAGAAAGGAACCTTGAGCGTGCCGAGTGAAGGCAGCAGGCTGTTCTTGATTTCAGCGTCGTAGATGGACGTGAAACTCTCGTGGGCCACATCCAGGTATTTCTGCAGGTTGCTCTGTTGGGTCATGCGCATTTTGCCGCTGATGCGCGACGATCCAAGGAGAATCACGGCCGGCACCATCATCCGGTTGGGTTCGGTCGGGTCATAATCCAGGGGATCGCTGGCGGGGGGAATGAGGTGATAGGCATTCACCACGCTGACCGGAACGATCATCTCACGATGGCTGGCAGGCTGAACATTCCCGGTGGTGGTTGTTAGCAGCATCTTGGCGCCGTATAAGAAGATTTTATCCGGCGCGGCGTTGGTGCGCAGCCAGGTGCTGACCCGGATGGCTTGTTTTACAACCACTTCACCCCAGATGAGGGCGTTTACCGTGTAGAGCATGAGCCCGGCTGCTCTTTCATCTTCAGCCAATGTGTAAAGAGAGGTGGGTGTCGTTTCGGTCATCATGCCTCCTTGAAGCGATGCTATTTTATGATGCTTGAAGCCTATTTTACCGCATAGCGTTGGCGGATGGCCGGCAGCAGGTAATCATCGAAAGAGCGTTCTTGATTGTAACTGGGTTTCCAGTTCCAATCACGCCGCGCAGCCGAGTCATCGATGTCGCATGGCCAGGTGTCGACGATACCCTGGCGACTGGCATGCGGTTTGAAATCCACATCCGCGTTGGGGAAGGCCTTGAGTATGATATCGTAAAATTCCTGCGCGGTGGGGCAGAAGCTGGTGACGTTATAGATGCGCTGAGTGAGCTTCTCGGCCGGGGCTGCTTCCAGATCCAGAATCGATTTGATGGCATCCGGCATGACCATGAAGGGCAGGCGTGTGTCGGGGCGGACGAAGCAATCGTAATGGATTCCCTGCGCGGCGTGATGCAACATCTCGGGACCGTAGTCACTGGTGCCACCCGTGGGGATGGTGACAGCACTGACCAGGCCGGGGAAGCGCAGGCAGCGGAAATCGATTGTGTTCTGGCAACGATCGGCTGCCAGTTGGCGATAATTTGAAGAATAATAGCGACCCAGGTGCTCGCAATAAAGTTTATTGCAGCCATACATGGTCGTCGGCTGTAAATATTCGTTTTCTTTGACTTTCCCGGCTGCTTCCTTGGTCTTCAAATCCGGCAACCCATACACGGCGATCGAACTGGGATACAAGAATTTGACCGGACGGCTCTGCCAGGCGGCCTGCTCGACGGCCAGGCGCAACAGATTCAACGTGCCTTCGACGTTAATTCGATGAGCTGTTTCGGGATTGTATTCCGCCTTTGTCGAGAGAATGGATGCCAGGTGATAGATGGTCCGGATTTCGAATTCCGATACAAGACGACCGAGGATCATCGTATCCAAAATATCACCCTGGATGAAGCGTTCACAATATTTCTTGAGCGATTCGTCCAGCGGGCTGACATCCAACGCAACTATACCTACATTCCCCTGCTCACCCAGATGAGTGATCAGGCCGTGACCAATTTCACCGTTGGCTCCAGTGATCAGAACCACTTCTTTACGCATCTTTTTCCTCTTTTCGGGGATAGAATTTCAGAAAACTACACCATCAATGAGTTTTCACAGGTTTGCAAATTTCATTTTACTTGATGTGTGTCTTTTGGGTACTGAGATTTGTTATAAAAATACCCTAATAACCTTCCAACCTTGCAAGCTCGTGGGCCGAAACTCGTTGAAAATCAAAAGGTTCCACCCGTTGGATGGGGTGGAACCTTGCCTGAGACATTTGCGATCGTGATTAAGCGGTCTTGGGAGTCGCGTGTCTGAACCAGGTGCGCCACTCTTTCTTCTCCCAGATCACCAGCAGCGGAGCCGCAATGAAGATCGAGGAGTAAGTACCGCACGCCAGACCGATCAGCAGAATGACTGCGAATTCACGCAGGGTGACGCCGCCAAACAAAGCCAGCGAAAGCAGCATGAATTCCACGGTCATCAACTGGGTATTGATCGAGCGTTCCAACGTCTGGACGATCGAATGGTTGACCAGTGTTTCGAAGGGCAGTTTGCGCAGGAAGGCGCTGTTTTCGCGAATACGATCGAACACCACAATCTTGTCCTGCGTGGAGAAGCCGATGACCGTCAGCAGCGCCGTTAAGAAGAGCGAGTCAACCTGCCAGCCAAACAACTGTCCACCGATGGCTGTAACGCTGATGACCACCAGAATATCGTGGATCATGGCAGCGATTGCGCACACACCATAGCGGAAGGCGTGTTGAATACCCCGGAAGGCCAGCGTGATGTAAAGGATAACGGCCAGAGCGGACACAGCAACCGCCAATAAGGCGCGCTGGGCCACGGAGGTGGCGATGGATGGGCCAACGCTCTCGAAGCGGTTGATGACGAGATTGGGCTCGTTGAATTGTGTTTTCATCTCGTTCACGATGGTGGTGCGCATGGCATCATCCATGAACGGTGAGCGGATGATCAAAGAGTCTTCAGGAGCGCCTTGTTCGAGTGCGGTGCGTTGGATATAGACTTCATTGAAGCCATTGGCTTCGTAGATCTTCGTGATGGCTTCCGTGGTAGGAAGATTGGTGGTGCTGAATTGGACCTCCAGCAACGAACCGCCCTTGAAATCGACGGCCAACGGTAGGCCGTGAATCGCCAGGACAATCAGGCCTGAAACGATGACCACGAGGGAGAAGAGAAAGAAATAGTAGCGTTTACCGAGAATATCGAGCATAGCCGGTTCCTTTTTAGAGGCCAAACAGGCCGGGGCGTTTTTCTGCGTCTTTGATCCAGGACATTACAGCCCCGAGGAAATTGCGTGTGACAAAAAGCGCAGTGAATACAGAAATCACAACACCCAGCGCAAGGGTCAGCGCAAAGCCTTTGACAATGCTGGCGCCAAAAGTCGAACCAAACCAGAAGAGGATGGCGCTTGTGATCAAGGCGGCGATGTTCGAGTCGCGAATGGACGGCCAGGCGCGTTTCCAACCCAACTCGATCGCCTGCGCAACCGTACGTCCAGCGCGTAATTCTTCTTTCATACGCTCGAAGCTCAGGATGTTGGCGTCCAGGGCTGAACCTGTACTTAACATGAAACCAGCGATGCCGGAGAGCGTCAATGTCACCGGAATGGAACGGAAGATGGCAAAGGCAATCACAGCATAGGTCATGATCGAGAGGTCAGCCATCAAACCTGGAACGCGGTAATAAATCGCCATGAAGAGCATCATCACCACGAAACCAATTCCGTAAGCGATCAGGCTCTTATTCAACGAATCGGCGCCCAGGGTCGGACCGATCAAACGAGTCTGGACGACTTCCAGGGGGACAGGCAGGGAGCCATAGCGCATCTGCACGGCCAGGTTATTGGCTTCGTCGCGGGTAAATTTACCGGTAATGACACCCTGGCCTTCTGTAATGGCGGTATTGATGCTGGGAGCGGAGATGACTTTCTTATCGAGGACAATGCCCAGAATTTTGCCAACGTTATTGGTGGTGAAATCCGAGAAGATTTTTGTACCTTCATCCGACAGGGTGAAGGAGATCTCATAGTAGGCCGAGTTTTGAACGGGTTGAACACCAACCTCTTTCAAATCACTGCCGATCATCACCGTGTGCCAGATCTTTTCAGTGATGCTGGGTTCAGCCGTCGGAGTCGCTTCGGCGCTCTGGGTTGCCTCAGCGGTCGGTGTGGCCTCTGCGCTGGCGGTCGCCTCAGGCGTGGCGGTGGTGGATGCTGTGCCGCCTTCGTCGGTAATGACCGTCTTTCCCATGATTTCGCTCTGGTTGACATCCCCGAAATCGACGAATTCGAGCAAAGCGACCTTGCTGATGGTATCGATCACTTCCTTCGGATCCGTGACGCCCGGGAATTCACCCACGATGCTATTATCGCCGGCGACCTGGAAGGTGACTTCACTGACACCCAGGGCATTCGCGCGATTTTCCAGGATCTGTTTGGCGTCTTCGAGGTCCTGGCGTGTAACCGTGACCCCCGCGGCGGGTTTGGCTTCCAAAATGACCTGCAAACCACCGCGTAAATCCAACCCTAGAACAGTCTTGGGCTGAAACTTGCCGATGCCGCTGGTGGTGAGATCCGCCCAAATTGAAACGGCGAGGAGTACAAAGATCAAAAGGATGTTTACATAACGTCGACTCATTCGAGAGTGGCCTCCGATTCATGCAAATGCCAGCACGCAGCTGGCGGATTGTAGGATTATACACTCGATGGAATTGGATGTGTAGGGCGAATTAAGGCCCAGGAATTTCATTGCTGTCGCCAGACCTGTATGAAGGCTCTGATTTTCTCAATAATCTGCTCCGGCGTCAAATCATCGGTGAAAATATATAAATTGGCGTGCTGCCGGGCATGCCTGAGGCGGTGTTGTTGTTCCTGATATTCCATTTCCGTCCAGTTTAGCTTTCTGCGAGCCATGCAGACCGGATAGGAAGCGTCCAGGAAGACGAGAATTTCGGGATGGGTGAGACGCAGCCACATATCGGCGACGTAGGAATGTTCTTGCGCGATCGGTTTGGCGCGGATTCCCAAGGCTCTCAGCCTGGCTGTGATGGTTGTTTTTCCCGCAGCGCAGACGCCAACAAGACCTATAAGAGGGTCAGCATCTGAGGTATTTCCCATGGATGGATCGCGAGGATCTTTCCTGGCATGCCAACAGAGACCGGACGGTAAATCTCATTGATTGAATGGCGAGGTAACCGGAACCGGCAGCCGTACTCCCATCCGTCGAATTCCCTCTTCTTCGTTCGGGATGACTCGTAAAACGACCACACTCATATCGTCGTTTGGCCGGCCATGATCCAAACGGATGGCCTGCGCCAGGAGTGTATCCGCAATTTCCTGGGCGGGCGGCTCCTGTTCTTCCAGTGTTGCTTCCAGTAATGTGCACACATCCAAATGCGATCCGTACTGATCGCCGGCATTCCACACCCCGTCGGTGTAGAGAACGACCGTCAAACCAAGTTCGAGGGGAATTTCGGTAATGGCGGGACGAATGTTGCGCGAAGTTCCGATCGGAGTACTTTCGCCGGTCAGACATTCGATTTTTTCGACGCGGGCAATGAAAATCGGCGTCGGGTTGTTGCGGGTAATGACCAGCGTTCCGGTCTGCAGGTCGGCAGAAAGAATATTCAGCGTGGCGCTGATTCGGCCGCTGCGTTCCGTAAAGAGATGATCGGAAGCGGCTCGGGCGGCTGCGCCGTCGCGCACGCCTTCCGCCAGCAGCCCGATGACCTGACGAACAACAATGGAAGAGATTATTTTCGCCGCTCTGCCGGAGGTTTGGCCGTCCGCCAGTACGACTGAAACGCCGCCATTCGGACGTTCGACGACTTCGAGGGTATCGCCGCTTTCTGCTGTGGCGTATCGATTGGTTTTGGCGACTGCAATCTGAATTTCCATACCTTGAATTTTATCTCAGAATCCTTTAATAATAAAGCCAGGTTTCTGGAAGGATAAAACCAGCAGGTCGTCTTCGCGAGACCGGAGCCATTGGGAAGTCGTCTGGAAACCCTGCGCCCGGTAGGCTGCGAAGATCGTCTCGACTGCCAGATTTTCCGCCTTTCTCAGACCAGGGGGCCGCAAGACCAAGCGTATGACCCTTTCGGGAAGAGAATTCCCATTCATTTGCACCGAGAGCAATACCACCAGGACCCCATCCGCTTTCAATAACCGGTAGCACTCCCGCGCCGTTGCGGGAGAAAAAATGTAGGGCGCCGGGAAGGTGGTCACAATTCGGGAAAAGGTTTCATCCGGGAAGGGGGCATTCTCGACATCTGCGCGGGTGATCCTGGCAACCCGGCCGATTTCCAGAAGACGTTTGCGAGTCAAGTTGCACATCGGACGGCTGAGATCGATCCCGTAAATTTCATCATCCCGAAGACGTAATGCGCTCTGCAGATGGCCGGGGCCGAAACCCACCTCCAGGGTTGGGGATGGGGTTGCATGGGGGATCATCGCCAGCACCCAATCCTGCCACCGGCCCAGCGAGACCAGGCCGGCCACTCCGTCGTAGGCCCAGGCCAGGCGAGTGTAGAGCTGGTTGAAAAACCAGGACATCAGGCGAGCGATGATTCGTGCGAACCCATTCCTCATGGTGTGTTGATCCGGAATGCTCCATAAGAAAATGCCGGCGGTTCTCTTGACATAAATGACAGGCTGCGGATATAATTCGACGGCTTATTCAAGAGCTTAAATTTGCCGGCTGGCAATCAGATACAGGAGTTTGGCATGGTTCCTCTTCCAAAACGGAAATTATCCAAGGGTCGTCGCGATCGCCGCAGAGCGCATGATGCACTGATGGCTATGAACCTGGTTCAATGCAGCCAGTGCGGCGAGATGCGCTTACCGCACACGGTTTGCCCCAACTGCGGCCATTATCAGGGTCGCGAAGTCATCAGCGTCGAAAAAGAAAAGAAAACCAAGTAATTCTATTCCTATGAATTGTAAACGGGCCGCATTTTGCGGCCCGTTTGCGATTCTTATAAAGCTTGCGCCAGTAAAAAGCCCAATATCGCCAGGATGAGTCCCAGATGCAGGAAGAAATCTGACTCCTGGAACCATCCCGGGACGGCCAGTCGAAAGACGAAATTCACCCCGATCAGGAGCATGCCCAGAATGGGCAACAACCCCTTACGGGTGGCCAGGAATTCGGAGGCCTGATCGAGGAACCGCGAAAAGCCTTGCAGCATTTATTCCTCCGTTGATTTTGGACGTTCGAAGAAAGGCTGGTAGCGGGCGATGAGCCGGCCGGGGAGGTTGCCCTGGATGGTCACGCCGGTCCGCGTATTTTCAGTGGTGGCGATCTGTCCCTGCTCGTGGAACAACGAAATCAGTTGGCCTTCCTGGAATGGCAGATAGACCGTCACGGGGACGAAGGTTTCGAAGAGTTCCCGTTCGATCGAACTCAAGAGGTTCTGTATCCCGGCGCCCTTCAAAGCCGAAATCGCGATGGCATCCTCGTATTCCGTTGTGAGGCGTTGGGCTTCCTCTGGATCGGACAACTGGTCGATCTTATTCAATGCGGTAATCATTGGAATGTTTCCGGCATCGATGGCGCTCAAGGTTTCCTTGACCGAGTCCCACTGAACATGAGCGTTGGGATGGGTCGCGTCAACCAGGTGGATAAGCAGATCCGCCTCGGTGATCTCTTCCAGGGTGGCGCGGAATGCGGCGATGAGCTGGGTGGGCAATTTTTGAATGAAGCCGACCGTATCGGTCATCAGAACCCAATGGCCGCCGGGTAATTCGACCCGGCGGGTGGTGGGGTCGAGGGTTGCGAAAAGCTTATCGGCCACGTAAACGTCGGCTTTGGAAAGGTGATTGAGCAAAGTCGATTTTCCGGCATTCGTATAGCCAACCAGGGCGATCACCGGAATCTGAGTCCGGCGGCGCTGGTCGCGGTGCCGGCTGCGGTGCGCGCGGACGTTCTCCAGTTCCTTTTTGAGCGCCGAAATCCGGCGATGAATATCCCGGCGGTCGACTTCCAACTGCGTTTCACCCGGGCCGCGCAGGCCAACCCCGCCAACACTGCCGGTGCGCCCGCCGCCGCCACCGGCCTGTCTGGCGAGGTGCGTCCAGGCGCGCGTCAGGCGGGGCAACCGGTATTCGTATTGCGCCAACTCGACCTGTAATTTCCCTTCGCGCGTATTGGCGTGTTGGGCGAAAATATCCAGGATGATCGCGGTGCGATCGAGAACCCGGACGTTATCACCTAATTTTTCTTCCAGTTCGCGCTGGTGGGTGGGTGATAATTCGGTGTCGAACACCACCACATTGGAAAGAGTCTCTTCGACCAGCAGACGGATTTCTTCCACCTTGCCCGACCCGATGTAGGTATTGGGGTGAGGTGTATCCAGGCGCTGTTTCGTCTCGCCGACCACTTCCAATCCTGCGGTCTCACACAGCAGCGAAAGCTCGCTCAGAGAATCCTCGAGTGAAAGGAGACCGGGCTGGCTTTTGACTTCTACACCGACCAGAAATGCGCGCTCGACGGGTGGGGCGGTTGGTTCCGAGACTCTTTTCGACATGGACTTGCTTCCTATTGATGCATCCAATCGACCAATCGATCCATGGCTTGCTGAATGCGCTCGGTCGCGGTTCCCAGGGAAATCCGGATATACCCTTCCCCAAAATTGCCGTAAACACGACCGGGGGTCATGCTGACGCCGGTTTCATTCAAAAGCCGGTCACAATAGGCCATCGAATCTGGATAACCTTCTGGCAAATGCGCCCAGACGTAAATCGCGGCTGGCGGCACATCGACGGCAAAGCCAGCCTCTTTCAATCCGGCGACGACGATATCGCGCCGTTTTTGATAAATCTGATTGCGGCCCTCCAACCAGCCCTGGTCGCCGGTCAACGCAGCAATGCCGGCGTCCATGATGGGTTGGAAGACAGAGGTGTCGACCTGGCTTTTATAGGTCGAAAGATAGCCCAACACCTGAGGATTGCCCACCGCCATGCCCAATCGCCAGCCGGCCATGTTATAGGCTTTCGACAGCGAATTGAATTCGATGCACACTTCCCTGGCGCCGGGGACCTGCAGGATGCTGGGAGCGCGGTAACCATCGAAGCACACATCGGCATACGGCGCATCATGTGCGATCAAGATGTGATGCTGGTGGCCAAAATGGATGGCCTTTTCCAGAAAAGCAAATGGTGCAATTGCGCCGGTTGGATTGTTGGGGTAATTCAGCCAGAGAATCTTGGCCCGATCCAAAATATCGGCCGGGATACTGTCGAGGTCAGGCAGGAAGCCGTTTTCCTTGAGCAGCGGAACGTAATGGATTTCGCCGCCGGCGATGAGGCCCGAGGCGCTGTAAACCGGATAACCGGGATCCGGGACTATGGAAATGTCTCCCGGATTGAGGATGACCTGGCTCAGGTTAAAGAGGCCTTCCTTGGAACCCAGCAACGCCAGCGTTTCGGTCTTTGGATCCAGGGATACATCGAACCGATTGAGGTAGTAATCGGCGATGGCCTGCCGGAAAGCCGGCGTGCCGCCATTGGGCGAATAACCGTGCGTATCCTTGCGGCGGGCGGATTTTTCAAGCGCATCGACGATGAACTCGGCCGGGGGAAGATCTGGCGATCCCATGTCAATCCGGATGACGTCGACGTTTTTTGCCTTGAGCGTGTTGATTTTCTGGGTGAGGGCGGCAAAGAAGTAGGGTTTGAAGGACGCAATTCGATCGGCAGGTTGAAAGGTTGGTTCAGAAGGTTTCATAGGGTTGAGTTTTTCTCTCGCTTGAGGATGTGGTATGGAGGGAAGAAAATATACGCGCCATCTTTTCATCCGGCGGTTCTTGCTGGATGGGGAGCAAAATGTGGAATGTCGAACCGGGAAATTTCTTTTCATCATATCCCGGTGAGTCAACCCAGATTGCCCCGTTATGGGCCTCCACAATTCCTTTGGCAATATGCAATCCCAGGCCTGGTCCGCCACCTTTAAATTTGGTCTTCCCGCTGGAGTGCAGGGAAGGATCTCCAAGCCGGCTAAATTTATCGAAGATCGTCGACTGATCTTCCTGATCGATTCCGATACCGCTGTCGTGAATCGTTATTTCTAAAAAGCCGGGTAATTTCCGGCCGTCGATCCAAATTTGACCGCCATCCGGGGTAAATTTTATCGCATTCGTGAGCACATTCCGTAGCAACTGAAGCAACCGTTCGGGGTCGCCAAAGATCATCTCGTTACTGCCCTCGAAATCGGCGAGGTTCAAACTCAGATTCCGATCGGAGAGCGTGCTTCGGACTTCTTCCGACAGGACCGCCAGCAAACGGTTGACCCACACGGGTTGGTGATTGAGCGTCAACATGTTGTTGTCGATCAATGAAACGTCGATCATGTCATCGATGATGGAATGCAGCCGGCGCGTCCCGTGATGAATTCCCCGGATCAACTGAGCTTCAGTTCCCTTCGCCGCTTCCTGTTCCAGAGATTCTTCGAGCATGGCCGCGTATCCTTCGATAAGCGTCAAAGGAGTCCGTAATTCATGGGCGGCTACGGAAATAAAATCGCTTTTACTACGGTCCAACTTTTCCAGGGATTGGCGCACGTCGGCCAATTCATTGGAAAGAAAGGCCATTTTGACCTGGTTTTCTGCTTGCGCAGCTTTTTCAAAAGCATGACTAAAACAGGGTAACAAAGCGCCCATGAGCGTTTGTCCCTGCGCTTCATCCAATGTTTCCCGGCAGACTTCGTGGGTATGAACCATCAATTCACCCATGAGACGGGTGAGATTGGAGGTCCCCCCTTCAAGGTCGGTCTGTGTAAGGGAAGTAGCCCAAATTTCGATAACCGAATCGAGCCATGCCGGGTCTCCAGTCTCAACAGCTTCTTCGAGCAGGTTGAAGAACTGGTCTAGCTGGTTGCGCAGGCCCTCTCGCAAACCAGCGCCTCGCGCCAGGCTTTGCAAAACTCGATGAGTCCAAATAGGGCGAATGGTTTGGAGGAGTACCAGCTCATTCGTCATAGACCTTAAGTGTACGCCATGAACCGGTTTTTGCCAACACCTTACGGGGTTGTTAACCAGACCAACAGCGTCTGCCCGACGATCTCCAGACTGTCGGCCGAAACCTTGTCGGCCGTATCCTGGCTGGTATGCCAGTACGGATAATCGAAGTCGATGAGGTCGACGGCCGGGATGCCTTTTTCAATGAATGGAATGTGATCGTCCAACATCCTGAATTTCTGGGTTGATATGAACTGCTTCGAATAGCCCAAATCGGCGGCGGTTTCCCAGATTTGGTGGGTCAATTCGGCATCCGAATTTTTCTCCTGATAGATATTCAGATCGGCGTCGCCGATCATATCCAACAAAACCATCCCATCCGGCTGCCCGTTCAAATGATCGACAAAGGCGCGCGATCCATAGATCCAATCCCACCCCGGAAGATCACCCTGGTCTTCGCTGTCGAAGAACACCAGCCAGATCTGGCTGGCTCTGGAGGCGTTTTCGGGTAGCGCGCGGGCCAGTTCCATTAATACCGCCACGCCTGAAGCGCCATCATCCGCGCCGGGCACGGGTTTCTGGCTCAAAATTGGATCGTGGTCTTGGTCGGCCATAATGCGTGAATCGTAATGCGCGCCGAGGATGATCCAGGGAGTTCCACTGCCTCTTTTGGCAATGACATTGCGGACCGGCTGGCCCTGATACTCCAGTTCCTGGACTTCGACCCCCCAACCTGCCTTCTTGAGTTCGCCGACCATCCAATCGACCGCCTGGGTGTGGGCATCCGAGCCGGGTGTGCGCGGGCCGAACGCCATCTGGGTCAGAATGTCCTGGTAGGCGCGTTCCGCATCGAAATGCTTTTTCCCGTCAGCCCTGTAAAGGATATATCCGGTAGCGACCAAAACCACGAGCAAAATAACGAGCACAGTGCGAACCCAACGATTTCGAAGCATGGGTATTCCTCTCAGGAATTAATTTGGAATTGGGACAGGATGGGATCGAGGGACAGCAAAGCGCGTTCGACGCATTGAATGGCGCGTTCGCGGCGGCTGATCTTGGGGTGCGCAATCGGCGGGAGAATTCCAAAATTGGCTTTCATGGGTTGAAAGTCGGCTGGATTCGCATGGGAAATGTAATTGCACAATGCGCCGAGCATGGTGGCCGGGGGCAAGGTCAGCGGGGGAATGCCGCGCAATACCCGGGCCGCATTTACGCCTGCCAGAAGGCCGGTGGCAATGTTGCCCATATATCCCTCCACGCCGGTGATTTGCCCGGCGAAGAACAGGTCGGGATATTCGCGGGTTTGGAGCGTGGCTGACAGCAGGCGCGGCGACGCGATAAACGTATTCCGGTGCATCTGTCCATAACGGGCGAATTCGGCGTTTTGCAGACCTGGAATCAGGCGAAAAACCCGGCTCTGCTCCGCAAATGTCAGGTTCGTCTGACAGCCGACCAGATTGAACAGGCTGCCAGCCAGATCGTCTTGACGCAATTGCAGCACGGCAAAGGTTTTTCGAGCGCCTCGGCCTGGCCCGCGCAGGCCGATGGGGCGCATGGGACCAAAAGCCAGGGTATCCCGACCGCGTTCGGCCAGAATCTCGACCGGTAGACAGCCTTCGAAGAAATGGTTTTCGCCGGCGCGGACGCCCTCTCGAATTTCCCCTTCGAAATCGCGAAGTTGGATGCGATCGGCCGCGAGGAGTTGGTCGACAAAGGCGTGGTATTCATCCTCGCTCATCGGGCAATTGATATAATCGCCGGCTTCAGCGCTGCCGACCTTGTAGCGCGAACCCCGGTAGGCAATTTGCATATCGACCGACTCCGCCTGGACGACCGGAGCAATGGCGTCGAAGAAGAACAGGTGGTCTTCGCCCGTCAATTGTTGAATGCTCGTAATCAAATTCGCGGAGGTAAGCGGCCCGGAGGCAATGATGGCCGGCTGGTTTGGAATGGATGTGATTTCTTCGCGGATGATCCGGATGTTGGGGTGGCTTTCGATAGCCCGGGTGACCAGGGACGCAAAAACCTCGCGATCGACCGCCAGCGCGCCGCCGGCCGGGAGAGCTGCCCGATCGGCGCAATCCACCAGCAGCGAGCCCATCCGCCGGAGTTCTTCCTTCAACAGGCCGGAAGGACGGTCCAAGAGACTCGAGCCCAGCGAATTCGAACACACCAGCTCGGCAAGCTGCGCCGTTCGATGCGCGCCGGTCATGACATTTGGGCGCATTTCATATAAAAATACTTTAATTCCACGTTGAGCCGCCTGCCAGGCCGCTTCACAACCGGCCAGGCCGCCGCCAACGATGATCAGATCGCTCATGCAGTATCCTAACGATAGAATGTCTAATTCTACCATTTTGTATGAAAATTCCTCTGGCATGGAACTTGCACCTATACCGCTTACCGGCTATACTCTTACGATAAGGGGTCAATATGTTTCAAGGTCAGTTTCACACCATACGACCTGCAACCACAGCACATCTGGCACAGACGATGGCACTGTTGAGCCTGACTGGCGAAGAATTACAACAGCAAATCGAGTCTGAGCTTGCCGCCAATCCAGCTTTGGAACTGGTGGAAGAGCGGCGCTGCCCGGTCTGCCGCCGACCGCTGGAAAGTGGTGGCATCTGCCCGATTTGCAGCCGGCCGACGGTGGACTCGATCGAAGAGCCCGTTGTCTTCATATCGCCGCGCGATGATTTCTATTCCCATTCCGATCGCAGTCCGGAAGATTATCCGGATGAGCCCGTTTCGCCCATGACGGATGATCTGCCCACCTATGTGTTGAAGCAAATCGCGGCCGATCTCGACTCTTCACAACGCAGCATCGCGGCTTATTTGCTGACTCACCTGAATGAAGATGGGTTCCTGACGATCAGTCTGGTTGAAATTTCCCACTACCTGCATGTCAGCCTGCAGCAGGTGGAAGCGGTAAAGAGCATGATCCAGCGCGCGGATCCGGTCGGCGTCGGCTCGAGAAATCCGACCGAAGCGTTGCTGGTTCAACTCGATGTGTTACAGGAACAGCAAAATGTACCAGAGTTGGCCTGGAAAATCGTCTCGGAAGGGATGGATCTCCTCAGCCGGCACCAATTGAATGAACTGGCCAGACAACTCGGCGCCAGCCTGACCCGGGTGCAGCAGGCGGCCCATTTCATCGCTGAGAACTTGAATCCATTCCCGGCGCGATCTCACTGGGGAGATGTGCGCCTGCCTTCGGAATCCACCGAGCAGGTTTACCACCAACCGGATATCATCATCAGCCATTTGAACGGGGATGTGCATAAAGCACTGGTAGTGGAAATCATCATGCCGCTTTCGGGCGTGCTGCGGGTCAGCCCGATGTTCAAGCAAGCCTTACAACAGACGGACGCGGACACACGGGACAACATGCGCAGCGATCTGGAACGGGCGTCGCTGTTCGTAAAATGCCTGCAGCAGCGCAACCACACCATGCAACGCATGATGTATCGCCTGGTCATGCTGCAGCGGGACTACATTCTAATGGGAGAGAAATTTCTCAAGCCCTTCACGCGGGCCAGATTGTCGGAGGAATTGGAAGTTCACGAATCCACCATTTCCCGCGCGGTTTCGGGTAAATGCGTTCAACTTCCCAACCGGCGCATCATTCCGCTCTCTTCCTTCTTCGACCGCAGTCTGAATGTCCGCACGATCCTGCGCGATTTTATCGATCAGGAAACCCGCCCACTCAGCGATTCGGAGCTGGCAGAGCTGCTGGCCGAACGCGGGTTTAATGTTGCGCGGCGCACGGTCGCCAAATACCGCGCCATGGAAGGCATCCTGCCTGCGCATTTACGTCACGCAAACTAATCCGACCTTAATCTTATGACACCGACTCTCCCCCTGAATCCACGCAAAGTATCCTGGCCGGCCAAGCAACTGGAAGCTGAAGCGCAAAACTTATTCTGGGGGTTATTGAACCATCTCGATGTGCCGACGCTCGTTGTGGATGTCGATTCGCGCCTGATCCTGGCCGCAAACAGCGCGTTCATGAAAATATCGGCTTTCCCTTTGATGGATGTGTCTGGACGGTCCGTGGATGCCATTCTGCCCGACGATGGTCTGGGAAAACTGCAAGCGAGAAACTCGGTGGAAGTTACCATAATGCGCAACAGCCGACCGCCGCAAACCGTCATGGGGCAAATCCAACCTATCGAGGGCTCCAATCAACTGGCCATTCTGGAACTGATACCACTCGAGGACTATTATCAGACCGATATCCGCAACCAGGCCCTGTGGTTGAAGGCGATTACAGAAATTGCATCTCTCAATGAGATGGATAATTTCGAAGAAGCTGTAAACTGGACAACCGGCACGCTGAAGACGCTTTTGGCGGCTGAGGTTGTCTCTATCTATCATGCCGATTGCAATGTGCCAGAATTAAGAAAAATCTCGACGATTGAAAACGGCGTCACATTACCGGACCGGATTCCATCCTCCGACCTCATTCGCCTGGGCGATGCCCAGGTCTGGATTCAGGGGAAACGCGTCCAGACCGAATTGCATATCTCGGCCCGGATGCAAAATCTTTCTTATCTGGGAACCTGTCCTTTGGGTAACGCCAGGGCGCAGGTGGGATTGATTGTTGTCGGTGATCGCTCGAAACAGGCGATGCAGCGGCTGCCCCAAATTCTTCGGTTGTTTGCCGCATTCTTAACCTCCGCGCATAATTATTTTCTATTGGTCGAGGAGCTGCGTCAAAAGAACCTGGCGCTCGAACAGGGATTATCGATTCAATCCTCTATCGTTGAATCCGTCCAGGAAGGAATTGTGTTGGTAACCCCTGAGATGATCGTGAGTGACATCAATCCGGCCGCCGAGTGGCTGCTGGGGTATGGGGATTGGGAAGTCAGGGGGCAGCCGGTCGAGAATGTGTTGATCGGTTCGGAAAGAATCATCCCCGCCCTGCAAAATGCCCGCCAGGGACAACCCACGCATAATATCAGCGGCGTTTCATTGAACCGCCGAAATGGCCAATCCTTCCCGGCCCATATCCAGGTCCTGCCAATCGTGCGGGATGAACGCCCGCTGGCGATCGCCATCATCATCAACGACGTCAGCGAGCATGAAGAGATCCGCCTGCACAGCCAGCAGTTGGAGCATCGCGCTCTGCTGGGCGAATTCACGGCCATCTTTGCGCATGAAGTGCGCAACCCGATCAACAACATTTCGACGGGCATCCAGTTGATCACCAGCCGGCTTTCGGCGGACGATCCGAACCTGGAGGTGATGAACCGCATGGAAAACGACTGCCAGCGGTTAAATCACCTCATGGAATCCGTGTTGACCTTCTCGCGCACGATTGAGCCAAAGTTCGAGATGATGGACGTCGGTTTCTTGCTCCAACGGATTCTGGATCGTTGGCGGCCGCGCATGACCCGCGTGAACGTCAAAGCCTTCTATCAAACCGATCTCGAGCACCCGGAAGTCTACGGTGACGCGCGCATGCTCGAACAGGTCTTTACAAACCTGATCAGCAACGCGGTGGACGTGCTGGGAACACGCGGAAATGGGACCATCGCCGTCAAGGTTTCACAGGGCACGGCCGTCGGGAACCGCCCGCAAATCCAGGTCACAGTTTCGGATGACGGACCTGGAATCCCCGAACACGTGCGTGAGCACATCTTCGAGCCTTTTGTAACCACCAAATCCCAGGGCACCGGCCTGGGCCTGGCCATTACCAAACGCATCGTTACAGCACATCGCGGCAGCATTACGGTGAATACTTTTCCCGGTGGTACAATGTTTTTTGTAAATCTACCTGCCAGCGAGGATGTCTAATCATGGGAATGACCGTTCTGATCATAGATGATGAAGACAACGCCCGGGAAAACATCGGGCTATTTCTGACTGCAAAAGGGTATGCGGTCATCGGCGCGGCCACCCTGGCCGAAGGACGCGCCAGTTTGCAGCGCGGCGATGCGGATGTGGTTTTACTGGATGTGCAATTACCGGATGGGTACGGCCCCAATCTGCTTTATGAGACGGCAGCCATGCCGCTGCGCCCGCCGATCATCCTGATCACCGCTTACGGCGACATCGATATGGCGGTCGATGCGATGAAGAACGGTGCTCATGATTTTCTCACCAAGCCTATCCAATTGAATCAACTTGAAAAATCGATCGAACGCGCCGGCGAGGTGGTGGCTCTGCGCCGCGAACTGGCTCATTTACGGAAATCGCAGCAGCAGAAGAATCAATTCATCGTCGGAAAGAGCCCGATCATGCACGAAGTATTGACGCAGGCCCAAAAAGCCGCTGAAAAATCGGTTTCCGTGTTGATCACCGGCGATACGGGCAGCGGCAAGGAAGTGCTGGCCAAATTCATTCATGCCAACGGCCCGCGCGCGGGTAAACCTTTCATAGCCATCAACTGCGCCGCCATTCAGAATACCATGCTCGAGGCAGAGCTTTTTGGCTTCGAAGCCGGCGCTTTCACGGGCGCTGAAAAACGCAAGACCGGCCTGATGGAAGTGGCCGACGGGGGCGTTCTTTTCCTGGATGAAATTGCCTCGATGCCAGTGGACATTCAGGCCAAACTCCTGCGGGCGCTCGAAGAGCGCGCCTTCCGGCGGGTGGGCGGCACAGCGATGATCAAAATCGATGTACAAATTGTGGCCGCTTCCAACCGACCATTGGCCACTTTGATAAAAGAGGGCCAATTCCGCGAAGACCTTTTCTACCGACTCAAGGTGGTCGATCTTCATGTGCCGCCATTACGCGAACGAAAAATCGACATCCCTGAATTGGTTGGATTCTTCATTCGCCAGTACAACGGGCGGCAGGGTTGCAATGTGACCAACATATCTCCCCGGGCGCTGGCGGCCCTGACAGCCTACGATTGGCCGGGGAATATTCGCGAGTTGAGCAACGCCATTGAACGGGCCATGCTGTTCTGCGACGGAGAGACCATCGAATTGGCCGATCTACCTTCGGAAGTCTCGAAGACCGCGGCAAGCGACTGATCCGATCACCCTGGCACACTACTTGCATCCTCGTCCTCAGAGAATTTCTCAAGGAGGCGGGGATGTTTTTTTCAATGTCATTCAACGATTTTATTTTGACCATGGCCGGCTGTCTGCTGGCTTTGGCGGTCGTCGTTCTGGCGATTGGCATTTATGTCCTGATTTCCCGCGTCGTAGGCAAAGAAATCAAGACCATCGCGAATCAAACCGCTCGTTTGGCACAAAAAGGGATCGCTGAAGACGTTGCCGGCCTGGTTGGGAACGCTTCGTCCCTCATCGAAGCCCTGAATTCGCTGGTTAAAACCTCGGCCGGCGTGGGTGTTTTTCTGATCCTGGTCAGCTTTTGCATGATGGCAGCGGCTTACGGCCTGGTCGTTCAGCTTCATTAATCGGTTCACACGTAAATCTACTGCAAGGGGCATCCATGCAAACCAAAGCCGTCTTATCTTCGCTCAAAAATAGCTGCGATTCAAAAAGCATTCCCGAAACGCTGATCGCGCTGCGGCACGACCCGTTGGTGTGGAAGATCCTGCCGCAATTGGATTTGGAACAGTACGCGCAACGTCAGGCGGAAAAACAAACCGTTGAACCGTGGTGTCCCGCCAATCTGGCTTTGTTTGCACTCGAGACCGATCTGAACGCAGACAGTTTACGCCGGGAGCCGCTGACGGTGCTGGATGGCAACCTGCAGCGGCGCGCACTGGCTGTATTCGAAGAAACGCTGCGTACCGGCCGCGAGCCGGCCGATCTGAAGGAAGCCGGGCTGTTGGCACTGGCATTGCGCGAACGACGCCGGAAAACCCGTTCCTGGACCGGTTTGACGGATGACCTGTTGATCAAGAGCGGCCTCGGTCAGGAACGAATGGCCGGGATTTGGGAAAGCGCGCTGGCCTGCCTCTATACCCTGATTCCGGATCGGGATGAAATTCTCAAGGCGCTTCTGGATAAGAACCCGGTGGTGGGCATGGGTTGGTGCCTTCATATCCTTTTGAGTAACCCGGCCGGCGAGGATGAACAGGCTCGGAAGCTGACCGGCCTGATCATCGACGCACCGCTGGCGGTCCAGTCTGCCTGGCTAGCAAGACTCCAATCTGTAGGGCGGGAGGCTCTGGCCGGAAAAATCGCCAGAATGCTGCTGGCGGACAACCAGACCGTTTTCGATGGGTTGAAAATACAATACATTCCTTCTCAGGCGCCTTACCAGGCGGTCCTTGACCAGGCCGCGATATACCAGCAGGCTGCCGTGATCTATCAGTGCGCCGGAGCATCCCTGCAGGCCGCCGGCATGCTCGAAAAGGCGCAGACGCTCCTGGCTTATTGCCTGGCAGGGGTTCAGATCCAAAACGCCGTCCTGGACGCTCAAGACCAAAAGACCGATGTCGCGGTCGCTAAAGTGGAAAAGGCCTACAAGATCAGCCAGGATCCAAAGCTGATCGAACGCGGTGCATCTATTTTGCATCAGACGGGATTGTTGGATGTGAAAATCCCATCCACCGGCTGGGAACCAGAATTTCTTTCTGCGCTGTACCTGGCTCGTCAGATGGCGGCCGGAGATAATACCGAGTTGGCGCGCCAGACGGCCAGCCGGGCGGTTGAAGAATGGCTTTCGGAACGGAAGAATGCTTCATGGCAGACATTCGAACTGGATGGAAGCCTGGCTCAAGCGCTCAATACGCTGGTTGGCCTGGATCTGCTCCCGGAAGCTACCCGGTGCGCAGATGCATTCTTGCAGAAGCGCCCCAACGATCCGGATTTGCTGCAAATCGCAGCCTTGATCGAAGAGAAACAGGGCGAGTATGATCAGGCGACCGCCGATGTGGAAACAATGGTCATGCTTCAACCCCAGAATATGCAATTCAGGCGTGAGTTGGCTCACCGGTTGGAAGACCAGAATCAATGGACGAAGTCCCTGGAGCAGCGCCAGTTCATCCTTGAAAATACTGAAAACGCCGGCCTCGAAGATCAACTTGCGCTGGCGAACTGCGCCATTCAGGCCGGAGAAGCCGAATTGGCGGTGAATTCCTGCGATCAAATTCTGGCAGCCCAGCCTGAACATGGAATCGCGCACACGCTCAAGGGGCAGGCGTTGTTGCGCCAAGGCAAAGTGGACGATGCGGTGAGCCACCTCAGCCGGGCGACCCTCCTGTGTGCCGATTCTCCGCGCACATGGTTGGCACTGTCCGAAGCCCAGCAGAAGAAAGGCGATACCCAGCGCGCCCTGGACACTCTGCGGGCTGCAATCCTGGCCGTGCCGGATTCCTCGGAAGTCCATTTCCAACTGGCCCGTATGTTGCTCGATCAGGGCTATCTGACGGATGCACTGCCTTACCTGCGCCAGGCAGCCCGGCTATCCCCGGAGGTGCCTTCGGTAACCACCGAACTGGCGAAGACACTGCGCCAGTTGGGGCATCACGCCGAGGCCGCGAAGATTTTGTCGGAAGCCCGCCAGCGCTGGCCCAAGAATGCGCAACTGGCTTATCTGGAAGCTCTGACTCTCCAGGATCTTGGAAACCGCCAGAAGGCGCTGGAATCACTGGAGATTGCCGTCAAGGCTGAAAAGCCGGAAATCGAGTGGTTGCAATTCTATGTGCAGATGTATTTGCAAACTCCAGAGCAGCTCTATGCGGCCATGCCGGCGGATTACGATCCGCTCCTGTTGCAGCGCCTGACGCAGGTTTTGCAAAAGATTCTGGCGATTTCACCGACCGATTTTACCGCCCGGATGTGGATGGCAGATCTTCTGCGCTTACGGGGTCAGACCCAAGCCGCTTTCGATGCTTACCAACAATTGCTGGACGAGTGTGGAGTAAAAGATGAAAGCCTTCATAATCGGGTGCAGGCTGGATTTGGCGCGGCCGCATTAGCCGCAAATGAACTGGATACCGCGCTGGCCTGTCTGCAGGAGGTTCTGCAAAAGAATCCGGAAGATCTGGGCGTGATGCATCTGCTGGCGGAGACTTATTTGAAGTCGAACCTGGCTCAGGAGACTGCGCGCGCTGCCGGCCGGGCTCTGCAAATGGAACCGGATCAGGTGGATAACCTCGTCTGGTATTCGAATATCATGGAACGCCTGGGGAATCTGGATGAAGCTCAGCGTGCGTTGGAAACCGCAGTTCAGCTTTCGCCGGAACGGAGCGGCTTGTGGTTGAAACGGGCCCAGTTCGCGCTGGCGGCGAACCAACCTGAGACTGCCGAAAAAATGCTGGCCGAGCTTGAACAATTATCGAACGTTTCCGAGACAGAGTTGCGCCAGGCGGCCAGTTTTCACCTGAAATTGGAAGATTATTCGCACGCGCTGGCCTGCATGAAGAAAATCGAAGCCACAACGGATGCGCCATCGGCGGGCCTGTTATGCGATCTGGCTTTCTTGAGCCAGCGTGATAACGATTTCCAGGGCGCGATGGTCTACGCCGAAAAGGCAGTCAAGGTGGATGATCAAAATATCCGCCTGCATGTTCTTCAGGCGGATTTATTGGCTCAGCAGACTCGCACGCAGGCCGCGTTGGCCTGCCTGGAGAAAGCGGCCCGTTTGATGGAAAGCAAGTCGATTTCGGAAAAGCAGCCGCCACGCCAGAACAGCAGCCTGTTCACGGCCGATAACGCCATTTTCAACCCGGCCGCGATTTATTCGCGATCAGCGGTTTTGTTGAAAAAACAGGGCGATATCTCGGGCGCGCTTTTCTTCGCCGAAAAAGCCCTGGACATCCTGCCGGACGATCTTTCGATCCGTTTATTGATGGCCGGGTTGGCCTATTCTCAACTCCAATTCGATCACGTCCTTGAGCTGACCGCCATCGAAAAACCGGCTTTTACCGAGACCCTGCTTCACGATGATGCTGAAGCCTGCTGGCAGACTCTTCAGGCGCTGCGCTGCGAATTATTACTCGAGGATGGAAACGAGGACGATGTTTCAGGGATTGTCAATCCAATCCTTGAAAAAGGCGCAGTCCAGCCCCGCATGAAGGCCATTCAGGCCCGTTTATTGGCCCGAAACGGTGAATATGCGGCGGCTGGAGAACTATTCGACGAGGTGAAAACTTCGTTGGAAAAAGCTGAACCCATCGCTTCGGATTCGAGCCGAACGGTCTATCATCTCGATCTGCTGGAATACGCACCGATCTGGTTGGGAGAGGTCGCCCGGGATCTGTATCGCTGGGATGCGGCCAACCGCTACCTTGAAACCGGACGCGAGAACTACGCCCGCGAGGCGGTCGGGCATTATCAATTCGCCAGCCTGCTGGTCCAACGCAGCAAGGCCACCCGTTTGTGCGATGGCGTCCATGCGACGACCCATAATCCGAACGTCAAAGCGGGGCAGATCGAAGCTTTCGAAAATGCCTTATTGGCAGCGAGCCAGTTCAGCGGGTCGCCCAAGATCTCCGAGTTGCGTCAGATCGGGAAACTGGTTCTCCCATCGAACGCGGGCCAATTCAAGCATACTTTGACCGAAGGGCACCCGCCAACCGACAAGGCGGCTCTGGTGATCGGCATCGCCCAGGGTGGAAATACCTCCGCTGTCCTCCAGGCGGTTGAACAGGCCGGTGACCAGCCCGAGGTTTATGCTCAGGCCGCGGTTTATCTGATGTCCAAAGACGCCGAAAAAGCAATGGCCTTCGCGCAACAGGCAGTCGAATTGGAACCGCGACAGCCGCTTTTCCACGCCCTCCGCGCCGTTTTGTTATCCAAGAACGACCAACCCGCGGAAGAAATGGAAGCCTGGCAATCGGCCATTCAAATCTGGCCGGATGAGCCCATCTGGCAGGCCGAACTGGCTCGACTGAGCCAGGCATTGGGCGATCCAGCCGCAGCCATTCAACATTGGGAGGCGGCGCACACTCTGCAGCCCGAGCAGGCCGGATACACGTTCAATCTGGGGGTTGTCTTCCTGGAAACCCGGAATTATGGCAAGGCGATCGACGTGCTCGAAACCGCCAGCCGTCAGGACGCAAACAATCCGCAATGCTGGCTGGTGCTTGCCGAAGCGCATCTGCGCGCCGGGCACTTCGAGCGCGCTTTGCAGTGCGCCCAGCGCGCAGCCGCAGTCGACCCCGACGCGCTTCAGGCGCTGTTGATGCAGGGGGAAATCCTCATCCAGATGGGTAATCTGACCGAAGCGCAATCGATCAGCGATCAGGCGCTCAAACACGGCAGTACCATTCCCGAGGTGGTGATCTTCAACGTCCACCTGCTGGAAAAACGGGGCAAATTGCAGGAAGCCCTGGCGGCGCTGGAACAGGCTTCGGGTCTATTGACTCAAGAACTGGTCCTCCAGGTCGAGCGTCTCGAACTGATTCGCCAAGTGTATGGTTCGGCTGCGGCCCTGCCGGCAGCCAAAGAGGCGCTAAAGAAATTCCCGAACAGCGTCAAGCTTCTGGCCATTCTGGCGACAGTCCAGTACGAATGCGGCGATTCGGCCGGGGCTGAAAAATCCGCGCAACACGCGCTGCGCTACGAACCCAATCAGGCCAACCTGCAATTACTGATGGGACAAATCAAGGCAGCCGGCGGACAATTGGACCAGGCCGTCTATCACCTGACCGAAGCCGTTCAGCTCAGTCCGGTGGAAGTCGAGGGTTATCTGGAACTGGGGAAAGTCTACCAGGAACGCCGCGAACAGGAAAAGGCCATTGTGGCCTTCCAACAGGCCATCCGGGTGGCCCCGACCGACACGCGGGCCTACGTCCTGGCTGCCGCGGCTTTACGGGATGCAAAGGATTATTCTTCCGCTGAAAAAATGCTGCGTAAGGCAGCAGAACTGGCGCCCAATGATTTGAACATCCGCCGTCAGCTCGGCGCCGTGATTGCATTGAATCTCGTCCAACACTCTCAGGAGGCTCAGGCATGGCATTAGGGTATCAGGAAGATTTCTATCCTTCATTGATGACGCGATCTGAGCTGGTCCGGCTGTTGAAAGTTGGAATCGAGGTCAACGCGGTCAAATTTGCCCGTCAGGCCGCGATGACCTGGCTGGTGGCGTATCCCGGAGATTTGGAAGTCAACCGTTTGCTGGGATTGGCATTGCTGGCGGACGGAAAAACTGCGCAGGCGCGGACGACCCTGGAGAAAGTCATCCAGATCGACCCCGAGGATCGGGAGGCCTATCAGGCGCTGATCGATCTGAAAGGCGAAGCCAGCGACGAACAGATGGCTCAATGGTGGGGAGCGGTGTATGCCCTGGGAGGCCCAAGCCCGCGTAATGTACGTCTGCCGGAATGGAGTAAACCGGCGCGTGAGAGTCTGGTCAGGCTTGAACGCCAGGAAACCCAGGCAGCGGAAGAGTTGATCCACCAGGCGCTGATCGTCGATTCCGGGCTGCCTTTGGTCGATCTTCTGCACCTCAAAATCAACCGGGTTCAACAGGATTGGCTGGCGGTGCGCCAGTTGGCCGATATGTATCACGAACGCTGGCCCGATTGTCTGGCATTCCAGTATGTGACGGCTGAGATGTTGATGGAAAGCGGCGACGAAGCTTCGGCCGTCGCGCTGCTGCATGAGTGCGTCACGCGCGATTCGGCCGGTCTGGTTGCCCGGCGTTGGATGGGCAACCAACATGCCTACCAGCCGCTGTGGCCTGGCGAGTTGACCATTCGCTTCGATTCGCCCATCCCGGCCGATGTCGCTTCGCGCCTGGGGATGAATCATCTGCCGGAAAAAACGCAGACGGTCGAACCGCCAATGACTTCACTGCCTGAGGAAATCGTCGAAATGCCTCAGTCCGAAACCCCGGCGGCTGTCAGCGAAACCATGCCAAAAATGCCGCCCGAGACGAAAACAGCCGGCGTTCGCGACGGGCAGGATCTGAATGCCATCCAGAGTGAGTTCGAGAAGCTGGCCAAGAAGCTCAAGAAACCGGCCATTGGCCAATCGGACGGGCGTTTTCCGGTCTATGTGGTGTTGTCGTCACGCACCGGCCTGATCGCCCAATACGGCCAGCAATCCGCGCAGGTGTTGATCTCTGAGATGGATCACCTGGCGGAGGTCGTCCGCCGGCGTCAGGGTTGGGGCGCTCTGGCGTACTTGCCAGACGACCCGGTCTGTACGGCCAGATACGGAATCACTGCGCTGGAGAACAACGATCCCTGGAAGATCAAATTATCATTGGGCGATTTGGACAAGGCGCTGGCGCATCGCGGCGAGCGGATTGGCGCGCTGATGATCATCGGCGGCGAGCAGATCGTGCCCTTCCATAAGCTGCCCAATCCAACCGAGGATCAGGACAGCGAAGTGCTTTCGGACAATCCATACGCGTCGACGGATGGCAATTACTTCGTTGCCGAATGGCTGGTGGGGCGCCTGCCCGGCGAGAGCGGAACAGACGCGGGCCTGCTGTTGCAGCAGATCCGGCAGAACCTGCGTTTCCACGAGCAGCGCGCCGTAGCCACCCAGGGCTGGAAGAAATCGATCTTCTACCGCACCTGGCAATCCTGGCGCAACCGGCGCGCCCTGCGCTCCAAAAACAACGGATTTGGTTATTCGGCGGCTGCCTGGCGGCGCTCCTCCGTGGCGGTGTTCCGCCCGGTAGCCCAGGCCACCGATGTACATATCTCTCCACCCGAGATTGCCGGCAGTATCAACCCCAAGAAGGTCACCTCCGCGCGCCTGAATTACTACAATCTGCATGGTGTGATTGACTCTGCCGAATGGTACGGCCAACGCGATCTCGGCGATGCCGGCAGTGGGCCGGATTATCCTGTCGCGTTGACGGCCGCTGATTTGCAGCGCAACGGACGCGCTCCCAGCGTTGTTTTCAGCGAAGCCTGTTACGGTGGGCATGTCGCCGGAAAAACCGAAGCCCAATCGATTGCCCTCAAATTTCTCTCGATCGGAGTGCTCGGGATGGTGGGATCGACCAGCATCTCGTATGGCTCGGTTAACACGCCGCTGGTGGGCGCCGATTTGCTCGGCCAGTTGTTCTGGAAGTCGTTGAAGGAAGGCTATACGGCAGGTGAGGCTTTAATGCTGGCCAAGATCAACATGATTCGCGAGATGAACCGGCGGCAAGGTTACCTGGATGGCGAGGATCAGAAGACATTGCTTTCCTTCGTCCTTTACGGCGATCCCCTGGCGTCCGCAGAACTGGCTGTCCGGCAGTCGAAGCAGGCGCTGCGCATGAAAATTGGAATTTCCATCAAGACGGTCAGTGATCAATCCATGCCCGCGGATGGACCTGAGACGATCCGATCCGAGTGGATCACATCAGTGAAGAAAACCGTGGAGTCCTACCTGCCGGGACTGGAGAATTCGCAGGTGCAGGTTTGCCTGTTGAAACCCGAAGCGAATCCCCAGGCGGCGAATACGGGTAGCGTGGCCAAAGGACGGAAAAAGGCTCTGCCAGAGTTGAACCACTATGTCGTGACCATCACCAAAACCATTCCGGCGGCGCGCCGGGAGCATACCCAGTATGCCCGGGTGACGCTGGATGAACACGGCAAGGTCATCAAACTGGCCGTATCGCGTTGATATCCTCCTGAATGATCAGGTTCGATGTCCCCTTTCCACCCCGGAAAGGGGACATTCGTTTTTTGAGCGGGTTCATTGATTCCTGAGATTAGCGGGCGTATAATTTATACTTACGCCTGCTTCAGCGGGTTCGATCAGGCGATGTATATCGTACAGGGAGTGGCGCTAATGGACAAGAACATGACCGGTGCGGAAATCCGCCAGGCATTCATCGATTTTTTTACCGAACACGGACATACGGTGGTTCCATCCTCTTCGTTGGTTCCGGGCGGTGACCAGACTTTACTGTTCACCAACGCCGGTATGGTTCAATTCAAGGATGTCTTCCTGGGAACAGACCACCGGCCGTACACCCGCGCGGTCGATTCACAGAAGTGCATGCGTGTGGCTGGCAAGCACAACGATCTGGATGATGTCGGTCGGGATGACACGCACCACACCTTTTTCGAGATGCTGGGCAACTGGTCGTTCGGCGATTATTATAAAAAGGAAGCCATTACCTGGGCCTGGCAGTTGCTCACGGATGTCTTTGGCCTCGATAAAAGCAAACTCTGGACGACCTATTTCCAAGACGACAAGGGTGATTTGCCCACCGATGAAGAAGCGGCCGAAAACTGGTGCAAACAGCCGGGCATCGACCCGACTCACGTGCTGCCCTTCGGACGCAAAGAGAATTTCTGGGAAATGGCCGAGACCGGCCCCTGCGGCCCGTGTAGTGAAATTCACATTGATCGCGGGCCCGAATTTTGTAACAAACAGGGCGTTCCGGGGCATGTGTGCCGGGTGAACGGCGATTGCTCGCGTTACCTGGAATTGTGGAACCTGGTTTTCATCCAGTACAACCGCCTGTCGGTCACCCAGTTCGAACCACTGCCGGCGACGCATGTCGATACGGGTATGGGCCTGGAACGCATTGTTTCGGTCATGCAGGGCGTCAGCTCGAACTACCGGACCGATCTGCTGCTGCCGTTGATGGAAACCGTGCGTACCCTGGCCGGCCAAACCGAAGCCGAACGGGACGCCAACATAACCCCTTACCGCGTGGTTGCCGATCACAGCCGCGCCGCGACCTTTTTAATCGCCGACGGAGTTGTGCCGGGCAATACCGGACGGAATTATGTGTGCCGTATGATCATCCGGCGCGCCGCGCGCTTTGGCACCAAATTGGGCCTGACCGGACCCTTCCTGGCCAAGGTGGCCGATGTTGTCGTCGAGAATTACGGCGCGGCTTATCCTGAACTGCGCCGCAACCGGGCCACGATCCTCACCAATTTGACGCGCGAGGAGCAGCGCTTCCAGCGCACAGTGGACGCCGGCATGAGCCACCTGAACGATCTGCTGGCTGAAATGACGGCCTCCGGCCAAACCGTGCTGGACGGCCATAAGGCATTCGATCTGTATGCCACGCTTGGCCTGCCCCTGGAACTGACCCGCGATGTGGCCCGCGAACAGGGCATGGATGTGGACGAGGAAGGTTTTCGCAGGGCCATGGACGAACATCGTCTAGCCTCCAGCGCCGGCAAGGTCTTCGGATCCATGGGCGGCGAGGATGTGGATGTCTACCGCACCGCTTTAGAAGAGCTCATCGGCGGAGGAAAGCTGAGTAAAAAGGGCGTGCAATACGATCCCTACAGCGGATTCGAGGTCGAAGCTCCGGTGGCGGCCTTCTTCCACGATGGTGAAAGCGTGGATGCGGTCCAACCGGGTGATACCGTCGAGGTGCTGTTGCCGAAGACCTGTTTCTATGTCGAAGCCGGTGGCCAGGTCTCGGATCACGGGACGATCGTTTCGGTCGAAGAACCGCGCTGGGAAATTCGGGTGGATGATATGCGCAAACCCGCCGCGGGTGTGGTCGTGCACAGCGGCGTAGTCGTGAAGGGCACTCCACGGGTCGGGGACGCCGCCATTGCCAGCGTCGACCTGGATCGACGCAAGGCGATCATGCGCAATCACACGGCAACCCACCTGCTGCACGCTGAACTGCGCAAGATCCTCGGCGACCATGCCCGCCAGGCGGGCTCGCTGGTGGCGCCCGACCGGCTGCGCTTCGATTTTACCCATCCCGAAGCGGTTACGCCGGAACAGCTCGAGCAGATCGAAGCCCTGGTCAACCGCGCGATTCTCGAAAATCACCGTTTGACGACGATGGTCAAACCGCTGCAGCAGGCCATCTCGGAAGGCGCCATGGCCCTGTTTGGTGAGAAGTACGGCGAATCGGTGCGCACGATTTCCATCGGAAATCAGGACGTCTTCTCGTATGAATTGTGCGGCGGTACGCACGTGCATGAGACCGCTGATATCGGGCTCTTCCTGATCACCAGCGAGGGCAGCGCGGCCGCCGGGGTGCGGCGTATCGAAGCGGTCACCGGACAGGCGGCTTATGAACTGGTCCAGCGGCGTTTCAAGGCGCTGAAGGAAATCGCCGGTTTGATGACCACCTCGGCCGATGAAGCGCCCGCCAAGGCCCAGGTTTTGGTCGACGACCTGGATAAGGCCCACAAGCAACTGGGGAAGCTGCGCCAGGAACTGGTGGCCCTCGAATTCGAACGCAAGCTCGAATCCGTACCCCACATCGAGGGTATCCCGGTTTTGGCAGCGGTGCTGGCCAACGCGGATATCGATACCCTCCGCCAGATGTGCGACCGCTTCCGCGAGAAATTCAGCTCCGGCGTGGTGGTGCTGGGGTCTGCGCCTGAAAATCGTCCGGTGCTGATCGCCGCAGTGACCGATGACCTCGTCCAGCGCGGTTTGAAAGCCGGCGACCTGGTGAAAGTCGCGGCGCAGGTCATCGGCGGCAGTGGCGGCGGCCGCCCAACGCTGGCTCAGGCTGGCGGCAAGGATGCCTCGAAGCTGAACGAAGCCATCGACCAGGTTGGGCCATTCGTCAAGGCAAAACTGGTGGAATAAATTTCGTGTAGATATGAAATAACACCCTCCTGTGATCAGGAGGGTGTTTTTATTGTTTTTTGGAACCGACTCAGTCCAGGTTCTCGAGGTACTGGATCAACAGGCGAATGCCAAAACCGGTTGCGCCTTTCGGGCAGTAGGGCAGTTCCTTGGCAGTATCGGCCGTACCGGCGATATCCAGGTGCGCCCAGGGGTTGCCGGCGACGATGAATTCCTTCAGGAACATGCCGCCCTGAATGGCGTGAGCTTCGCGGCCGCCGCTGTTTTTGATATCCGCGTCATCGCCCTTGAGCAGGTCGGCGTATTCATCATCCAACGGGAAACGCCACAGCCTTTCATAAGTTTGCTCGCCGGCGTTGAAGAGCTGCTGGGCAAGCTGGTCGTCGTTGCCCATCAAACCGGCGCGGTTGTGGCCCAGAGACATGACCACGCCTCCGGTCAGGGTGGCCAGATCGATGATCGCCCGGGGTTGGAATTTCTGTTGAGCGTAGGTCAGCGAATCGGCCAGAACCAGGCGGCCTTCGGCATCCGTCGAGATGATCTCGATGGTCTTCCCGGATAGCGAAACCAGGATATCGTCCGGGAGATAAGCGTCGCCCGAGACCATGTTTTCGGCAGCACCGATCACACCCACGATTGGGGTCTGAATCTTGAGTTCGGCTGCCGCGCGCAGCGTCGCGATCACATCCACACCGCCGCATTTGTCGTATTTCATGGTCAGAATGTTTTCGCGATCCTTGAGCGAATAGCCGCCCGAATCGAAGGTCAGCGCTTTACCGACCAGGACGACGGGTTTGGCGCCAGCCGGCGGATTGTTGCCCGCGTATTCGAGGATGATCAAACGGGCCGGGGTGGCGCTGCCGCGTCCGACGGCCACGATGGCGCCTGCGCCCATCGATTCGAGCTGTTGATCGTCCAGCACCGTGCAGCGCAAACCGTACTGGCTGGCCAGCGCCTGAGCCCGTTCGGCCAGGGTGATTGGATCGATGACGTTGGCCGGTTCATGTTCCCAATCGCGGGCCATGTTGACGGCCGCGCACATCTTCTCGCTGCGTTCGACGATTTTTTCGAGAACGGCTGCCTGCTGGCTGTGCAAAACGACCACGCAGACCGGAATTTCATCGGCTTTCTTATAGCGATCGAACCGGAAAGAACCCAGCAACAGGCCTTCCAGCAGGGCGGGGACATCCCCGGCAATGCCCAGGCTGTTCAGGCTGGCCACATCCAGGTGGATCCGGACGACCTGATTCTGGGCAATCCATTTTGCCAGACCCCCGCCAGCCTGACGGAACGACTCAGGCGAAAGTTTACCGGCTTTTCCCAGTGAGACCAAGACCGTGGACGGGTCGATCAGGGTTGTAGCCCCGGCCTTGGCTCCGGCTTCGCCGAGGGCAGGTTTATCGGGTGAGGTCTTGAAAACGAGATGAAGCTCTTTTTCGGAAAGAGCCGCCGAACTGATTTCGAATTTAATCGAGACAACAGGTTCGACAAAAGATGTAGTCAAAGTACCCTCCATATCGATTGTGATGAGACAGGGTCAGGCCCCTGTGATCTCCCAGAGAATAATTTCAGGTGGGCATAAGAAGCGCACCCGAGGGGCGCCGGCGCCTTCCATCCCGATCCCGCGTGTCACGTAAAGCACGAGATTCCGGATGGCATAGCGACCGGATTGGAAACGGCGTCCGTAAAGAGAAGCGGTAAACAGTGCCCCGAACCCTGGAATCCGGACCTGCCCGCCGTGCGTGTGCCCGGAAAGCTGTAAATCGATTCCCAGATCGGCTGCGTTCGGGGCGAGATCGGGACTGTGATAAAGCAATATCGTAAATTCGGGTGGATTCACCGCCACGATTTTTTGGAGAACCGGAAAATCCACAAAGGGCTTGTGCGAGCAAGTCAGGCCGGCAATCTGGATCGAATCATCGCCGATCGGTAGTTTTGCACACTCCCCGTCCAACCAGTGGATGGGGAGGTCCTTCAATAAAATGGGGACCGAACCATCCAGATCGACCGCCGGACTGCCGGATACGGCGAACACGCCCAGCGGAGCGCTCCACTCCTGCAGGACCTTACGGGCATCTCGTTGCGATATCGGGTCATTGAGGTAGGACAGATTGAGAAAATCGCCGGAAAACAGGATGAGATCCGGCGCGAGTTCTTTGATGAGGGCGGCGAGCTGCTTTTCGCGGCCGGTGATGCGTTCGATATGCAGGTCGCCCAGGTGAAGCACTTTGAACTTCGAGGCAGGCTTCAGTTTCGCTGAAACCAGGGTCTGGTGGGTCACCCGGATGTGGTGAGGTTCGATCCAGAAGCCGTAAATGACCAACAAAGTACCCAGGACCTGGAAGGCAAGGTTGAAGGGCCAGGGCAGCAGGGCAGCCAGGCTTCGTCCGACGGATAAAAGAAAGACCGGGGGTTTGGCCGGACCGAAGGATTTATCGAAGCGCGGCAATAATTCCAGGAGCAGCCAGTCGGAAAGGAAGAATCCCCACAGGAGCAAGGCGAATTGCCAGTTGAACCTGGAAAAAGCAAATGCGAGCGCCATCAAGAAAAGGCCAAACAAGAAAGTGGGAACATCCTGAATCTTTTCGAAACCGTGCAGGATGACATCCAGATCGTTGTTGGCTGTGCCCGGGAAATTATGAAATTTGGAAAAATCGCGTGCTTTAAATTCTCGATTATCCATTCAACGAATCGTTTTCAGCCTGAAACCGGGTTCACGGATTAACTTACTTGAATATGCTCTGCCTTTGAGACAGATATTTCCATCGGGGTATGCAGCTCAGGGTCTACCCTGGTTTTTAGGGTTCACCCTGGTTTTTAGGGTTCACCCTGGTTTTTAGGGTTCACCCTGGTTTTTAGGGTATACCTTATTCCAAAACACTTGTCAACTTATTTTCTTGAATCGATAAAAAAACTGGCCAGATGGCAAAAACCATCTGGCCCTTGGAGGACACGTACAGTTGGGTTGGATGTGCTTCAGATCAGATTGATGACATTGCTGAAGATGTTTCCGATTGCTGGACCGAGCAAAGCCAGAATAACAATCACGACAACAGCAACAAGAACAAGAATCAAAGCATATTCGACCAGCCCCTGTCCTCGCTCAGCGGGATAGAAATACACCGAACTCACCCCCTTTCTGTAATGAATATTGGATTGATAGATAGATTATGGAATAAAGTCGGTAAAAGTCAATATTTATGATTAACAAAACTGAAAGCTGCCGTGTCTAGCGGCAGCTTTCAGTAAAGGCTAAGAATGGATTGAATTTAGATTTTTTCCGGAAGCCAGCAGCACAAAACAAGTTCCTTGGCTGCGCGAACTTCATCCAGACGCCCAACCGGGGTGTTGTGCGGGGCAGCGTGCAGCAACTCGGGATTGGTGCGCGCTTCTCCAGCGATTTTGATCAACACATCCGTAAGGTGATCCAGGGTTTGTTTGCTCTCGGTCTCGGTGGGTTCGATCATCAGGGCTTCATGGACGATCAGCGGGAAGTAGTTCGTTGGCGGATGAATGCCGTAATCCATCATGCGTTTGGCGATATCCAGTGCGTGTACATCCGGCGCGCCATCCAACTGTCCTTCCATGACGAATTCATGCATGCAATGCCGGCCGTACGGAACGTGATAGGTATCGCGCAGGCGGGCCAGCAGGTAATTGGCATTCAGGACCGCGCATTCGGCAATATCGCGCAATCCATCCGGGCCATGCATGCTGATGTAGTTATAGGCGCGGACGATCATGCCGAACTGCCCGTGGAAGGCCTTGACGCGGCCGATGGTTTGCTTCGGCGTATCGAACCCATACAGAGGAGGCAGCTCTTCGTCACCTTCTTCGATGATTCCAACAACCGGGGTGGGCAGGAAATCGAGCAGGTGTTTGGCAACGCCCACCGGCCCAGATCCGGGTCCGCCGCCGCCGTGGGGTGTGGAGAAGGTCTTGTGCAGGTTGAAGTGCATGACGTCGAATCCGACGTCGCCCGGGCGGACGATGCCGAGCAACGCGTTCAAATTGGCGCCGTCGCCGTAGACCAGACCGCCGGCTTCATGCACCAGACGAACCACTTCTTCGACATTTTGATCGAACAGCCCCAGCGTGTTGGGGTTGGTCAGCATCAAACCGGCGACCGTATCGTCCAAAACGGACTTGAGCGAATCGAGGTCGACGTTGCCGTTGGCGTCGGTCGAGACGCCGACGACTTCGAAGCCGTTCATCGAGGATGTGGCCGGATTGGTGCCGTGAGCCGAATCGGGGATGATGATCTTGGTCCGTTTGGCATCGCCGCGCGAGAGGTGATAGGCGCGGATGATGGACACACCCGTAAATTCACCCTGGGCGCCGGCCGAGGGCTGCAACGTCACACCGGCCATGCCGCTGATTTCGCACAACCACTGCTGCAGTTCGTACATCATGGCCAGGTTGCCCTGAACGGTCTCGACCGGCTGCAGGGGATGCGAGTAGGCGAAACCGGGCAGACGGGCGACATCCTCATTGATCTTGGGGTTGTACTTCATCGTGCAAGACCCCAACGGATAGATGCCCGAATCGATCGAGTAGTTCAGGTGCGACAGGTTGGTGAAATGCCGGACGACATCCAATTCGGCGACTTCCGGCATCGGGAGGTCTTCGCGAACCAGCCCGGTGGGAAGCGCTGTTTCAGGGACATCGCAGGCCGGGAAGCGGAAACCGACGCGCCCTGGAGACGAGATCTCATAGATCGTAGGCTCAGCCATGCTTCACCTCCTCCAGAACTTCGCACAGCGCATCGATGTCATCCTTGCTGACCATCTCGGTGACAGCGATCAGCATATGGTTTTCCAGGGCCGGGAAATCTTTTCCAAGATCGTATCCGCCCAGGATCCCGTGATCGAGCAGGTGCAGGTTGATTTCTTCGACGGACTTCGGGCACTTGACCACAAATTCATGGAAGAACGGCGTGCCGGTCAGTACTTCATAACCGGCGACTTTGCCGATCTGGGCTGCGGCGTAATGCGCCTTCTGGTAGCACAGATTGGAAACCTGCTTCAGGCCGCTCTTTCCGACTTCGCTCATATAAACAGTGGCAGCCAGCGCCATCAATCCCTGGTTGGAGCAGATATTCGACGTGGCTTTTTCACGGCGAATATGCTGCTCGCGCGCGGTCAGGGTCAGCACGTATCCGCGCCGGCCTTCCGCGTCTGCGGTTTCACCGACCAGGCGGCCGGCAATTTTGCGCACGAACTCTTTCTTGGTTGCGAAGTAGCCCAGGTAGGGTCCGCCGTAGGAAAGCGGGATCCCCAGCGGTTGGCCTTCACCGACAACGATGTCCGCGCCCATGGCTCCCGGGGTCTTGAGGATGCCCAGGGCGATCGGGTTGGCCGTGACCGCAACTAGCGCGCCGGCCTGGTGGGCTTTTTCGATCAGATCGGTGAAATCGTAGATGCGACCGAGAAAGTCGGGGTACTGGACAATTAACAAGGCGGTATTGCCATCCAGGCATCCAGCCAGGTCGCTCAAATCACCGAACGGGTTGGAATCGCATCCGGCAAACTCAACCTGTTCGTAACCCGCCATATAGGTCTTGATGACATCGCGGTATTGCGGGTTGAGGCTGGGAGACAGGACGAAGCGAGCGCGTTTTCCGCGGAAGTGATGGTAAGCCATCACAGCGGCTTCGGCCGCCGCAGTGGCGCCATCGTAATGCGAGGCGTTGCTGACTTCCATCCCGGTGAGGTTGGCAATCATGCTCTGATATTCGAAGATTGCCTGGAGCGTGCCCTGTGAAATCTCGGGCTGGTAAGGAGTGTAAGCCGTCAAAAATTCACCGCGGCGTATGATGGCATCTACAACGGCGGGTATGTAATGATAGTACGCGCCGGCGCCGAGGAAACAAATCAGATCATGCGCGGTTTCGTTGGCACCTGCCAACTCTTCCATCTGCATGCGGGCTTCCATTTCCGTGAACGCCGGCGGTAAATTCAATGTCGGGAAACGATGCGCTGCCGGGACATCCGCAAACAGGTCGTCCAGTCTGCCGACGCCAATGACGCGCAGCATTTCCTCGCGTTCAGCATCCGTATGTGGCGTGAACATGCTTTTGTTTTACTCCTGAACGTGCTTCTCATACCCTGCTGCATCCATCAAGGCATCCAATTCAGCCGGGTTTTCGATTTCAACTTTGATCATCCAGGCTTTGCCGTAGGGGTCGCTGTTGACCAGTTCGGGAGTCTGAGGAAGGTCTTCATTAATGGCGATGACTTTGCCAGTAACTGGCATGTTGACATCCGCGGCGGCTTTTACCGATTCGACGGTGGCAATAGTGGTTTTCTTGGCGACTTTTTCGCCGACGCTCACGGTCACTTCCACGAAGACGACATCCGAGAGCTGTTCCTGTGCATGATCCGTGATACCAACTGTGGCGATGTTTCCATCGACTTTTACCCACTCATCCGTGCTGGTGTACTTCAAGTTATTCGGGATATTCATGTTTTCCTCCGACAAGATTAGGTGGATAGAAAAAGGCACGCATTAAGAAAATGCGTGCCCTCTGTTGATAACCTGAGAGATTCGCCCAATGGGTTTGCCCCTTCGGTGTCTTGCGACTTTCCAGAGTCTGCATGTGACAGGGTCTTGTGTACCTGAGAGATTCACGTGTGGAATGCCATTCCATACGCTTGCCCCTTCGGTGTCGGTGCTTGCCGATCTCTTCTCTGTCTGCAATATTTAGTTGAACTACGACGTTCTGGAAAAGCTTCGGCTCCTTGAATGAAAGTGGAACCAATGATGTCAAAAAGTTAACACCAAAAAAATTATACCAGAAAACCGAAAATTTCGGCCTGAGAGGTTGGGTTTGTTAAGGTTCGGTCGGATAACCTTTCGTCGTCCAGGCGCCATATCCACCTAACAGGGGAGTGACATCGGTAAACCCGGCTTCGATCAATAATTGCGCTGCACGAGCACTGGATTGTTCATGGAGTCAGGTACAGTACGGGATGATCCAGCTTTTCGGCGAGAGTTGGGAAATACTGGCTTCCAACTGATCGAGCGGCAGGTTGATCGCGCCCGGAATGTGGCCTTGATCATATGTCGATGCGGACCGGACATCCACAAAAACGGCGGTTTTCTCATCAAACGCGATGTGCGCGTCTTTCAGACTTACCCGGGTTACCTCCGGGTAAGGGATTTCACTTGTGGCGGTCGGAAGCAGCATGCTGTGATTGTAATTATTGGATTGCGATTTATACAACTGCCAGATCAGCACAATAATGATCAAGACCAATCCCGCTGCCATCAGAATCAACGGAGCGGAATTATCGTTGGAATTACTCTTTTTCGGTTGTGCCATTCACAAACCTCAAAAACACGTAGATGATGTCAATGGTAATAAAAAGAGATAAGAGCAGGATGAAAATTACTCGGTTAACGGCGCAATTTCCAGGTTTTCGATCAAAGTTTTTAGTAAACCAGGCTGAATCAGGATGGCGTATCCTTTCTTGCCCGAGCCAAGCGATATTTCAGGGTAAACAAATACGGATGGATTAGCCAGAATTCGCAGGCTGCGGGGCAAGCCAAAGGGTGTGACCGCGCCGATTTCATAACCGGTCTGTTCGAGCACATCCTGAGGCGCCGCGAGGGTCAGCCGTCTTTCACCGAGGTAGGCCCGCAAAGATTTCCAGGAGATCTGGCTTTCGCCGGCCATCAGGACCATCACAAAATCGCCGGTTGACAGGCGAAACAGAATGCTGCGAACAATCTGGTCAGTAGCCTGACCGCGTTCTTCAGCGGCTTGTCGCAAGGATTGGATTTTGGATAAATGGTGAAAGATTTTAAATGCCACCCCGGCCTGTAAAAGAAAATGGATCGCGGGTGTATCCAACGACTCAATGAATGGCATGCCTGAATCTTACCATAAGGACATCTGGTGGGCAGGCCTTTTCCCATCCAGCAGAATGAACGGCGTACTTTTCTGGACGGGAATTCCCAGACGCGCCAAATCGCTCACGGTATGGAGCGGATTCCGATGACGCTCCGAGAGCAGGTGATCCGCTGTTTTTGGCCCAATGCCGGGGACGCGCAGAAGTTGCGCCCGGTCAGCCCGGTTGATGTCTATGGGTTGTTCGCTCAGGTTTTGTTCAGCCCAGGCTCTTTTGGGGTCGATTGTCAGGGGGAGAAAGCCGGTCTGCTCGAAAGGCAAATCTTCGAGGCAAAATCCATAATCGCGCAGTAAAAAAGAAGCCTGGTAGAGACGCTGTTGGCGCACCGGATTTTCGGGGATATGGTCCTGCAAAGGGGTGTCGGGAATCGGATTGAAGGCCGAATAGTAGGTTCGGGCGAGGTGAAATTGGCGGAAGAGGTATTCGGATGTGGTCAGTAATTCCAGATCATTCTCGCCCGCGGCTCCCACCACAAATTGCGTGGTAACGGATGGCCAGTGTCCTTTCCAGGCCTGCTCGCCCGGCAGGCTGCGGCGAACATCCTCCACCCAACGCAGCCGGGTGAACAATTCCTCCCAGAAATTCTTATGTGGCGCCAGATATCCCAGCCGTTTTTCGTTTGGCGCCTCGAGATTGATCGAGACGCGGTCGGCTAACTGCATGGCCCTTAGGACCTGCTCCTTTTCTGCGCCGGGCATGATCTTCAGGTGCAGATAACCATGAAAACCGTGTTTCTGCCGCAGGATCTCGGCTGTTGCGATCAACCGGTCCTGCGTTTTCACGCCGCCGCCGGCGAGCGCTGAACTGAGAAAGAGCCCTTCGACCTGGCCCGCCCGAACCATGTGAGAGAAAGATGCGCTCAGTTCATCTGGCTGCATCGTTTCGCGCTGAAAATTCCGGCCGGCCCGAAACGGACAGTAGTAGCAATCCCGTTCACATGCCGAGGTCAGCAGCGTTTTCAATAATTTCACCCGTCTGCCGCCGGCCGCAGCGCCATAGATGACGCCGGCATCACTTGGGTTGTGGAGATCGCACGCAGGCGGGGCGTAAAGTGGGCTGTCACCATCGGGTTCCAACGCCATGTGTTCGGTTAAGAGGCCGATCTTTTGACCTGTATCCATAACCAGATTATAGAACAAATGTGTTATTATTTCAAGTACAAAAATACCCGGTCAGGCGCCGGGTATTTTTCTGAAACCCTATGCTGCAGGCGGAATATTGGGATTGCTGGGTGGCGTATCCACCCGTTCCACGACAATCGTGAGTTTGACTGCCAAAGCAGCAATGGCTCCGATGGCGGCCCACACCGGCAGCAACACAACGCCGACCACGCCCAGTGTCAACGGAACCTCGATGAGGGTCTGGCCCTGCTCGTTCTTGATGACGATGCGGCGAATGTTACCCTCATGAACCAGTTCCTTGACCTTTGCTACCACGGCTTCGCCGTCGACCTTGTATTCTTCATAATGAACATCTTCTGCGCCCATTTTGGACTCCTTAATTTCACAAAACTGAGACCCAATCACCGATCCGGAACGTTAGCCACGTTGTTTTCTGTGAGGATGGGTAGATGGATTGTAAATTGACTGCCGGCTCCTTCGACGGAGCTGACTTCAATTTTACCGCCATGCTGCTGAATGACCTCTCGTGCAATGGATAGTCCCAGACCTATACCACGGAACAGTTTGTCGCCGATTTGGTCTGTATGGAAGAAACGGTCGTAAATATGGGGTAAGGCTTCAGCCGGAATGCCTACGCCATGATCGATGATCCTGACCCGGCAATTCGTTTCGTCACGGTCCACTTCGACCTGCACCAACCCGCCATCCGGGCTGAATTTAACGGCGTTATCCAGAATGGCGGAAAAAGCGCGTTCCAGACTCTTGGAAGAAGCGCGCACAATCAGCTTTTCCTCCGGCGCCGTCAATTTGATTTCACACCCGTTTTTCAGGGCGGTCTGGCGGTACGCTTCGCAAGCATTGGACACGATTCCGGCCAGGTCGACATTTTGAAAATCGGGCAGGATCAGCTTCATCTCTTGCAGGAAAAGCAGGTTATTGACGAGTGAAGTGATGTCCTGCACATGATGGGAGATGGTATCGATCGCCGATTTCAACTCGTCGTCTTTCAACATGCCGCTTTGCGCAATTTGCAGATAGCCGTTGGCGGCCATGAGCGGCGTTCGTAATTCATGGGCCAGGATGGTCAAGAATTCATTGCGGGCGATCTCCAGTTCAGCCAATTGGTTGTAAGCAGAAGCCAGCTCACTGGCCTTCAGGCGCAGGTCCTCGATGGCCATTTCGTCATTTTGCCGCAAGCGGCTGCTGACTTCACGCACCATGGCCAATGAGATGCTGGAGCTGGTCTCGAGGATATCCGAAAAAGCTTCTTTCTCCAACGCAAGAACCGTCGTCGGTGTGAGAGTGGAAACGGTGGCTGCCCGGGGCGCGTTGTGGATGATCGCCATCTCGCCAAAAAAATCGCCCGCAGAAAGGTGCTTTAGAATGCGCGTTTCGGTTTCGTTGATGACCTTGGTTACCAGCGCGCTTCCCTGCAGGATGAGATAAAAAGTCGTTTCATATTTTCCCTCATGGCAGAGGACCGTATTTTCACTCACGGTCATCAAAGTCCCATTCTGGACGATCCGGGCGGCTTCATTCGGTCCCAGGCCGGGGAATGCTTTTTGCATGACTTCGATGGGGGAGAAGGGGCTATCCACCTGAAAATTGCTCCGTGAACATTATCGAGTCGACGCCAGAACTCTGGCGAGCGTCGCTGAATCGGTGTTGAGTAAACCCGCAGCGGGCAGGCGCTGAAACAAGGTTCGCCAGGCAGGTTCCAGGCTGAAAATATCCTTTAGGATGGGCAGCGCTTCATCGACGCGCTTTAATTCTATCAAAGTGACCGCCTGCCAGAAGGGCAGTTCGGAGATGGTGGGCGCCAGGCCGGCGGCCCGTTGATATGCGGCCAGGGCGGCATCGATATCCCCCTCGCCGAGCTTTTGGTCGCCGGTATTCATCCATTCGTATGCGTCGTGAAGTTGAACCAGGCGCTTTAAGTCGAGGATTGGGTCCGGATGGTCTTCAACGCGAAGATCGATCAAGCGGTCGGCCCAGGGGCGGCCAGTCGAGGTTGGCGCGACCACCAGAATGGCGGCCGATTGTTTTCCACGGATATCGCCGCCGGCAGCCTGTCCGGCTTCCAACGCCTCCAGCAGGCGGGCGGTCAACGTGCCGCTCGATTCGCGGTACGCCTTCGCCATGGCCGGCCAGATGGAAGGATTGGCCATCATGTTGGCCTGAACGGAAAATGCGTCGCCGGTTTCATGGCCGGCATCCTGAATGCAGCGGCTGCCGGTATGGACGGCCACATCCGCATGACAATCCAGCATCGCCACCTGGCGCAGATCCCTGCCTTCATCCGCAGCCAGCAGCCCGACCAGGGCCCGGGTGGCCGGGCGACCGGCGCGCATCAATTCCAGCCCCAGGTTGCCGTAACTCGGGTCGACCATCGCCTGGGTCGCGACCACGCCAACGCCGGCTTCGCCCCAGATGACCAGGCTACCCACCGAGAACCAGTGAGACTGAATGGCCGCTCCCATTTGGCCGGTCGATGGGTCACGGGCGACGATCGAAAAAGTGTGTGCGAAAGGAAAACGGTGGGTCATGGAACTCCCAATATCATTCCACCAACTGGCTGCCGTGACTGGCTTTTTTGCGGCGTTTTTGGCGGTACATGCGCATGTCGGCCAGCATCAGGGTTTGAGAAATATCCAGGGTCGGCGAGGTGGTGGCGCCGCCGATGGAAAAACTGACCTGCTGTTCCAGCGGCAGGTTGGCGTTGGCCTCCTCCAGGTTGCGGCGCAGGCGAATGATCGCCTGCCGCAATTGGCTTTCATCCGTTTCATGAAGCAAAATGGCGAATTCGTCCCCGCCAATTCGAGCGATGACATCGTCGATGCGAAAAGATGCCTTTAATATTTTAGCGACTTTCTTGATTAACAAGTCACCCGCCTTGTGGCCATTTTGGTCGTTGACTTCTTTCAATCCGTCGACGTCCACGATGATGATGCTGGTCGAAAGCGCATTCAACGGGTCGTAAAGTTCGACAGCGTCGTCAAAATAGGTCCGATTGAATAAGCCGGTCATCATATCGTGGGTACTCTGATAGCGCAGCTTTTCTTCGAGCTGTTTGCGTTCGGTGATATCCCGAAATATTGCCAGCGTGCCGTTGTAATTACCGCCCGGGGAATAGCGCGGAGTGGCTGTAACCAGAATGTCCCGTTCGATATTGTCAAACGAGCGGACCGCGATTTCAAAGGATGTCGATACGCCTTTCCGGCGATTTCCATGCTGCAATCGATAGTGGTTCATCTGCGAGTCGGGGATGAAATTCGTTATCCGTTGCCCAATGAAGAATTCCGGGATTCCTCCCAACAGATTTCCACCGGCGGCATTGATGTAATCGATCTTCCCATCCGCGTCGATCATCACCACGCCCTCGCCTTGATTTTCGACCAGGAAGCGATAGCGTTGTTCGCTGGCCCGCAGGGCCTGTTCGATTTCATAATGGTGGGTGATATCGTGAAAATAACAGGCCAGATGAGCTCCATCGGGTTCTGGCAGTTCGATCTGACTGACCCTTAATTCAATCGGGATGGATATTCCATCCCTGCGAAGGATTTTGCATTCGACCGCGAGATCGGTATGACTTTTCGAACGCGGGTCGGAAAGAACGCGGCTGACTTCGAAACGATCCTCCGGAGAAAACAGGTCGATGAAAAGTGTGGAATTGAGATCGGTTTCTTGCGTGTAGCCAAGAATCGTTAACGCTTTCGGGTTCGCGGTCCGAATCGAGCCATCGATTCCCAGGGTGACTATGCCATATGGCGCATCGCGCAGGATGGCATCCGGGCGCGGTTGCTCCGGCCTGGGGTTCGAGGTGAAAGAAATCAATCCTTGAAGGTTGGAGATGATCCTGGATACCGTCTCGGCAGAAGGAGCGGAATCCGCAGACAGGGTCAGGCCATGATAAGGATTGATCAGAAGTTGATTCCCGAAGTGTAAAGTTCGATGTGCGGCCAGCAGTTGAAGGATGGTCCGCGGAGGTATCTGGTTGTCAGCATAGGCACAATAGAGCGGTACATCTGCAATCGGTTGAGATGAGAACGTCTCGAGCCAATTCAGAAGGGGTTCGATCTGTGTTTGAGTGCAAAGCGTCCGGGTCAAGTCGAGCCAGACCCGAATACCGGCATACCCATTCGCGACGGCGGTAGTCTGTTGGCTCAGAAACCATTCCTTCAACACTCCGGCATCGAATGGCCCGGTGGTTGCCCATTCGACAGAGTCGGGTATCCATTCAAACTGATGATCGGTCAGCCCTAGATTTTCCATGGATCGGATCAGCAAAGGCGAATCGAATTGCGCCTGGAGCTCAGCTTGCGGCGGAAGGCAAAGGATTTTTTGGCGATGTTCCATACCGCGGTGAATGAAATGCCTCAGTCCCTTTTCGAGATCCGATGTCGACCGGTAAAAGTAAGGAATCGGACCATGCTGAAAATCGGGGCGGAAGAGATCAACCGGTAAATCCATAATTGGCTCCAATTATTCAATCGTCGATATCCTGACAATTCATTTGAAAATCGTAAGCTACATTATAATGATTTTTGGTGTAACTTATTTAATCCAATACCGAATCCGTCAAGGATTGGTTTTTCGGAGAGGCTGGTTTGGCAGAAAAAAGGCGAATGGTTCCGGCAGGCGAAGTCCGGGTTGAAATTCAGGTCGTCAATTCCAGGTTCATTGCCTGCGTATCGGCGGCGCCATCCGTTGATGAAGCGCGCGCGTTCATCAGCCGGATAAAGAGCGATTATCCGGACGCAACCCACCACGTACCGGCATTCATCGTTGGACATGGTCAGAATGTGATCACCCATTGCACGGACGACGGTGAACCTTCCGGTACGGCAGGTCGCCCGGTCCTGACCGTCCTGACAGGCTCGGGGCTGGGCGACATCGTCGGGGTGGTTGTGCGTTATTTTGGGGGCACCAAATTGGGTACGGGCGGGTTGGTCAGGGCGTACACCGAGGCGACTCAGAAAGCGTTGGAGGTTCTGCCCAGGGCGCAAAAAGTATCGACGACGACCTTGATGTTCGAATTGGAATATTCCCAGCTCGGAGGAATTCGCCGCCTGGTCAAAGACTACGAGGGGGTCATTCTGGACGAGGATTTTCAGGCCAACATCTGGATGACCGCTCGCTTCATGACGGATCGCGTGACAGAATTTCAAAGCGACCTCCGCGATTTCTGCCGCGGCGGCATTCCAACCGAGATCCTCGAGGTCAATCCGGATGTGATTTTTCCAGAGATATCAAAGGACGATCCTTCGACTGGTTTACCAGAAAGCGGCGTCGGTAGGAAGAAATGAGCAGCACAATCGCGAACTGATAAAATGTGTTGATCACTGCGGAGAATTGATCGATATAGAAAACGATCAGATTCAGCCCCGTCAGGCTGATGATCAGGCTGACCTGGGCCCAGAAGAGCCCGTGTTTTTCATCTCCCCGGAAGATCAAAACCAGACCGATCAGGCTGAGAATCCCTATTGCGGCCTGCAATGCCACTCGATACAGGAACCAGCGGATATGAAATTGGGCCGAATATTCTCCAAGTGTCAGAAACAGCGGGATGGGTATATGGATATTCAAGCCAAAGCGGAAGACAAGGAGATAAACAACCTCGACGATTGCGGCAAGGCTCATGATCCCAAGCATGACAACCAGTACAATCCTGGTTATTCTTTTTGTAAAGAGACCATCCAGAAATTTTAGAACCGTGTATTTGACACGTTCGAAAACCGTCGGCTGGCGATCGACCACCACGGTTTGATCGCTTTGGATATATTCCAGGATGGCACGGGCCATCTGGGCCAGTTGAGGATCCTGCACCTGCTGCGCCACCCAGGTCAGGTCCGTTGTCAGGGTCCTTTCCTCGTTCGCGTCCAGGTCATTATCCAGGACCTCGGCCATGGTATGCAAAGCGTAATACATGCGCACGCGAGGTGAAGTGGTCCTGGGGTTCCTGCGAATTTGAAAATACACCAGAACCGTCAGCAGAAAGAAGCCATAGATGATGGGCGCAGCGGGCGGATAGAAATAATTATTGGTCTGGGTGATGAATTTCCCGACCTCGTCGATGAACAGCCCTACTCCGACACCGCCGAAAATGGCCGTGAGTGTGAAGACCCATTGGTTTAGAAAAATCAAAGGCAGGAGCGCGGCAATGAACAAAAGCAATCCGCCCCACAGTACATGCGCAATGTGGAGTTCGCTGTTTCCGAGCTGGGGGTAACCGGTCAATTCGAGAAACAGGCGGGTTATAATTACGGTCGATGCAAAACTGACCAGTGAAAGCAGGATCAATTGTTCAGAGTCCGGCCGGCGAACGCTGCTCCGGATATGAGGTCGCTTGGCAATCATCTTATCAACTCCTATCGCCATCATTTTAGCATAGCAGGACTTTTCTTTTGAAACCGATCCATTCTTTGAGCAGAGAAAGCCAAATTTCGATCGCCTATTTTATCTCCCCGCACGGCTTTGGACATGCGGCGCGCGCTTCAGCCGTGATCGAAGCGATCCAAACCCTGCGTCCCGATGTCCATTTTCATCTCTTTACGACCGTACCCGAATGGTTCTTCCGGAATATTTCAAATTCGAACTGGACTTATCATTCGATGCGCTGCGACATCGGATTGGTGCAAAAATCAGCCCTGCGGGAGGATGTGGACGCCACGCTGCGCGAATTGGGAAAATTTCTGCCATTTTCAGAGGCGCAGCTTCAGGCGTTGGTGGACGGCGTTCGATCCTCCGGCTGCAAACTGGTGCTTTGTGATATCGCACCGTTGGGGCTGGCGGTGGCCAAAAAGGCCGGCCTGCCTTCAGTTTTGATCGAAAATTTTACCTGGGATTGGATCTACGCAGGTTATCCTGCATACAGGCGTCCATTTCAGCCCTTTATCGATTACCTGGCGGCGGTGTTTCAAAGCGCCAGCCGGCACGTTCGCACGCAGCCTTTCTGCGAGTCCTCACCCGCGGATCTTGTAACCCGGCCGGTCAGCCGCAAACCGCGCGCCGGCCGCGCCGAGACGCGTAAACGGCTGGGTATCGGGCTCGACCAAAAAGCCGTGCTGATCACCATGGGTGGCATTCCCGACCGCCTGGATGTGGACGCGCTGAAATCGGCCTACCCGAAGATCACCTTCGTCGTTCCAGGCGGCTCGGATGCGGAGCAACGCACCGCTAATTTAATACTGCTTCCCCACGAGCATGCTTATTTTCACCCGGATCTGGTGGCGGCCAGCGACGCGGTTCTGGGTAAGGTTGGCTACAGCACGATCGCTGAAGTCTACTGGGCGGGCGTCCCGTTTGCTTATGTCTCCCGCCAGGATTTCCGGGAATCGCCTCCGCTGACGGAATTCATCCGCGCCCATATTCCGGGTTTCGAGATCGAACAGGCCCAATTCGAAAACGGCGCCTGGCAGCGGCGCATCGGCGAGCTGCTGGAAATTTCGGGTGTAACGCGGGATGGCGAAAATGGCGCTGACCAGATCTCCAACGACCTGGTCAGGCTAAATTTCTTATCATAGCAGGGATGTCACCGACGAACAGATCAGGATTGGATCCAATCCTGAATGCAGGGGTGGAATTTTACCGGGTTGAATTCCTGAAAGGTATAGCTTGCCAGGTGATTGAGCTGGTAAGGGTCATTCGCGAAGAACGCCAGCAGGTCGTCCAGGCTTTCGCTGCGCGCGACCAGGTAGGCGCCGGTGCGGGGGACCTTGGGCCCGGAAATGAGCAGAATGTCTTGATCGTACCCGGTCTGCAGGAAGGCGCGGTGCAGGCTGACGAATTGATCCAACTGTTCATTCGGAACAAGATAATGAATTTCTCCCAGGAAGTATTTCACAGACGGCTCCTCATTAAAAAAATATGGATTCCATTTTAGTCGTTTGGGCGCGTTTTGAAAACCGAATCCCAGATCGGAGAGGTCACTCCAAAGCGTTGGTCGGGAGTCTTGTAATGATGCTGCATATGATAACGCTTCAGGAACTTAAGATATCCGGATCGCATCCCAAAATGATGCGTGGCGTAGTGCGTCATATCGTAAGCCAGATAACCCAGAATGAATCCTGAAAAAATTGGCGCCACCCAGTGTGGCAGACCCAGGATGACCGAGAAGATCAGCACGAAGAGTCCATAAAACGAAGCCGCCAAAGGGATGCTGACAATGGGCGGCATGACCAGCCGGGTCTTGCATTGCGGCTGGGCATGATGGATGCCGTGAAACAGGAAAACGATCCTTTCCTGAAACGCATTCTTTGGCCGGTAATGAAACACAAAACGGTGCAGCGTATATTCGGAGAAGGTCCACAGGAAGAGTCCCAGAAGAAAGAGCAGCGGGATATAAACGGCTGAGGCGCCGTTGGGTAAGTTCAGAATTGCTTTCACCAGAAAATATAATCCGACCGGGAGCCAGATTACCAGAACCGTGATTGGGCTGATGTGGGTGAAGAACTCCAGGAAATCAGACGTAAAGAGTCGAATCGGCACATCGCTATGATCGATCGGTAAATGAGTGCTGGTGGTCATGATCGGATCTCCATCCATGGGCATCGATATGAGGTTTAGTTTATGAATTATGTCCAGTATAGCATGGATAACAAAAAGAACAGCCTCTGCGATGGAAAATGCAGAGGCTGTTGAGTTAACATTGCGTTTGGCGGGATGCGCTACGATTGTGTAGGCCCATTCTCCGGCGCGGCTGGTTGGTCCACGGTCTGGGAAGCAGCCGGCGCGGCCGGCGAATTCTCTTCAAAACTGGCCTGTCCCAACATCACCCGCGCGAACTCGCCCTGAATGCGCGTCACAAAGTTGAGCAGGTGCAACCCTGCCGGCGCCAGAACCAAACCCAAAATCATGACCAGCAGCGCATCCGAGAGGGAATTGACAACCATAAATCCGAAGTCATAAGTGGCTATGGAGTAAGTAAAAGGAGCGGCAACACACCCAAGTATGATCGCAAGAAACGTTACGGCCAGGGTGAAGTTGATGATTCCCAGGGGGAATCTGCAAAATAGATACAGCATTCCTTTCCAGGTGACCGGATTGGTCAGGTATTCCCTGATTCGCTGCCAGAAACCGGCCGAAGGCTGCGTGGGTCTGGCCATAGGCGGAATTCTTACGTGCAGGATGGAAATCGCCAGCCCGCGTTCGAAAGCCGTCAGCCCCCAGGAGGCCGCAAAAACAGCCGCCAAAATCAAGATGCCAACCCAGAGAATGATCAAAGGAAAACCCAGGCTTAGTCCGGTGACCAGGAAGACGAAGTAGAAAATTCCAAGCGGGAAGCTGAGGAACAAGTAAAGCATATTCAGGTATGTCTGTGGGCGGACGATCACCCCAAAATAGTTCTTGATAAAATCATCGAAGTCATTCATGGTAAACCTCATCATGGAAATCTACATCATATACGCGAAATCCCGAAGATAGTTGCGCGACATCCGCGCAACATTTTCCAGGGCTTTGCGTATACTGAATATGCCAGATCAAGAAGGAGAAAAAATGATGTCAGAACAAAAACGTTTATATCGATCGCGAACCGACCGGATGATCGGTGGTGTGTGTGGTGGGTTGGGAAAATTCCTGGATATCGATCCCACGATTATTCGCGTGGTGGTGGCCATTATTACCTTTCCATTCCCGGCGACCATCCTGGCCTATTTTGTGATGCTGTTGGTGGTGCCGGAAGAACCGCTTGACGTGCCGCCATCTTCGCCTTTGCCGCCTGCTCAATAATTCATGCTCGAAAAATCAAAAGCGCCCCTGGATCCAGGGGCGCTTTTGACGATCACGTTTGCTGCGTAAGGTGCCAGGATCGCAGAATGTCATTTTCACGGTCGATGGACAGGCCGGCTTTCCAGTCGTGGTTGCCCGGGCGGCCGGCATCCCAATCACTGGTGGCCTTGAAGGTTTCTTCGACGGGGCGAAAGACCAGACCTGCGTTCCAGGCCTTGCGAGCGTTGATCCGGAACAGCCCGTTGGATTCATGGTCGGAATCCGGGAGCCACAACGGCAGATCGATCCAGGGATCGACATGCTTCTTGAGTAAAAATTCATCCTCGACCCAGGTGAGTACCGAGTGTTTGTTCAGGGCTTTCCGGCCGGCTTCGAGTAACTGTTTCATCGTTAAGGGGACCGCGGGTCCGACGGCATTGAACACGCCGGTGACCTGGTTTTCGACCATGCGTACCAGCCACTCGGCCAGATCGCGGACATCGATGTATTGAATCTCCCGGTCTGGGCGGCCGGGCGCCAAAATCTCACCGCCGCGAGCCAACCGGTGCGCCCAATACGTGAAACGATCGCTCTGGTCGTATGGACCGACGATCAAACCCGGCCGGACGATCAAAGCCCGGTCCAGCATGGATTCAATGACCTCGCGTTCACAGGCTGCCTTTAATGGGCCGTAGGTATCGCCGTTGACTTCCGAGACGCTTTCATCGGCCAAACGCGCCACGGGCGCGTTCTCATCGATATCCGGTTCGGAAACATCGGCATAAACGGAAAGCGTGGAGATGAAAACGTAATGGTCCGTCTGACGGGCGAGCAGATGGGCGGATTTGCGCACGACCGCAGGTACATAACCGCTGGTATCCAGAACGGCATCCCAATGCCCGCCCTCCAGCTCAACCAGATCGCCATCCCGGGTGCCGTACCGTTTCTCGATCCCGGGAAAGAGATTCGGGTTGGTTCGCCCGCGGTTGAAAAGGGTGATCTCATGTCCCTGCTCGAGGGCAACATCCACGAGCGCCCTGCCCAGGAATACCGTGCCGCCAAGAATTAGAATCCGCATGGAGCCATCCTTTCTTGATTTTCCCCCTGACCAGGCTGTACCCAAAAATCAAAGCTAACGATATTTATTTATTATAGGATGTTTTCTAGAAAGTAATAAAAACGCCGCTCCGAAATTCCGAAGCGGCGTTTTGAACATCAGGCCTCGATCTCTTCGACCGTCACCGTCTGCATCACATCCCCCTGGCGAATGGCATTGACCACATCCATTCCGGAGGTTACCTTACCGAAAACGGTATGTTTGCCGTCTAAATGCGGCTGCGGCGAATGGGTGATGAAGAACTGGCTGCCATTGGTGTTTGGGCCGGCATTAGCCATGGAGATGACGCCGGTTTCATGCTTGAGTGGGTTGTTCTTCACCTCGTCTTCGAAGCGATAGCCCGGGCCGCCCATTCCGGTGCCGGTGGGGTCTCCACCCTGGATGACGAAGTTGGCGATGACGCGATGGAAACTCACGCCGTCGTAGAAACCTTCACGGACCAGGAAAACAAAATTATTCACGGTTTTAGGCGCGTGTTTGGGATACAGGTCCAGGGTAATGATGCCGCGGTTGGTTGTCATCGATACCCGATAATTCTTGGTTGTATCGATGGCCATTTCTGGCGGGTTTTTCCATTGTTTTGAAGCCATTGCGTTTATTCCTTTCAGCCTTGGCGGATAAAATGGGGCATTTCGGATGGGATTACGAGCGACAATTCGACAAAACCGGCGTACTGGCCGTTATCATACCAGGGCGTCTGGTAGATCAGCTTCTTCTGACCTTTCTTTTCGATGGTATAGACATTGGCCTGCTGGTTTTTCATCATCTCGACCAGTTTGCTGCGCGCTGCCTGGGGATGGCAGTCGAGCAGGTTCGAACCGATTAACGCGGCGCCGCCCTCGGCGGCAAAAACGCTTTGCGCCTGGGCATTCATGAACAGAACGATGCCTTCCCGGTCACAAACGGTGATCGAACCCGGGAAGCCTTCGATCCAGGCAGGATAGGTCATGGAAGCTCCTTGTTTGGTAGTATGTCCAAATTATAGCGGTTTTAGGCGCTGGTTGGAATAGCAAACGCCGGCGTCGGTCGCGTTGGCGTTATAATTGCGGAGGAGGAACCATCCTTGAAAACCATCCTGGTAACCGGGTTCGAACCCTTCGGCGGCAGTGCCGTCAATCCATCCCAGCAGGTCGCATCGGCGGTAAACGGTGAGAGGATGAGCGAATGCCGGGTCGTTTCTCAGATCCTGCCAGTCGACCGTATCCATGGACCCGAGGCTTTGCTCGCGGCAATCGCCGATTACCACCCGGATGCCGTCCTTTGCCTGGGCGAAGCGGACCGGCGGACATCGATTTCGATCGAACGCATTGCCATCAACCTGATGGATTACCGGATTCCGGATAACCTGGGCGAACAAATCCAAGATTTGCCCATTCTCCAGGACGGCCCGGCGGCTTATTTTTCCAGCCTGCCGGTGCGGGAAATCTACGCGGCCATTCTGGCCGCCGGCATCCCGGCCGAACTGTCTCTGAGCGCGGGGGCATTCCTTTGCAACCAGGTCTTCTACATGGGCCGGCATTCCGTTGCCCGCCAGGAAATCCCGATTCCGCTCGGTTTCATCCACCTGCCGGCGCTGCCCGAACAGGTTGCCCTGGCGCCGGCGCCGTTTGCGTCGATGAGTTACGAAACCAGCCTTCGAGCCATTCGATTGGCGCTGGAAGTCATCGCAAAAACACTCTAAAAAACCATGTTTGTATTCTTATCCAAATTATTACCCCTGTTCGTATACCCGCTCGGCCTGACCTGCCTGCTGCTGGTTCTGGCGTTGATTTTGAATCGTCACAAACGCCTGCGGGCAGCGTTGATCGTATCCGGGCTGGTGATCCTGTACCTGGCCTCGAACCGCTGGGTGGCTTACGGCCTGGCGCAGACGCTGGAATGGCGCTATCTGCCGCCCGAAAAGCTGCCGTTGGTAAAAGCAATCGTGGTATTGGGCGGCGGGACCGAATCGCAGCAGTACCCCCGTCCGGACGTGGAGGTCAACGCAGCCGGCGACCGGATTTTGTACGCGGCGAAGTTATACCGCGAGGGAGTGGCGCCGGTGCTCCTGTTGAGCGGCGGCAGCATCACCTGGCAGGACGGCGACAGCGGTACACCCGCCGAGGATATGGCGGTCCTGTTGCGTGAAATGGGCATCCCCGAGAGCGCCCTGTGGCTGCAAAACCGTTCCCAGAACACGCATGAGGATGCGGTTTACAGCGCCGAAATGCTCAAAGAGGCCGGTATCACCGAGATCGTATTGGTGACATCGGCGGCGCACATGCCGCGGTCGGTCGCGCTGTTCGAACACGAGGGCATCCGGGTGATTCCCGCGCCGGTCGATTATACGGTCACGCGGCAGGGCTGGCAGAACCTCACCGGCGGCGATTGGCAGGCCAAGCTGATTTCCTTCATTCCCAACAGCAGCAGCCTGGGTCTGACTACCAATGTGATGAAGGAATACATTGGCATCCTGATGTACCACCTGCAAGGCTGGTTGTAATCAGGCTGCGCCGGCAGAATGTATCTCAGCGCAGCACGCCTCCAGTGCCTGCGCCGTGAGGAAACCGTCCGAGGCGGAGGTCACGCCGATTTTATAAGATGCGAAAACCACGGCTTTTTGTAACGCTTCGAACGGGAGAACGCCCTGGTTAAAACCATGCAGGAAGCTGGAAAAAAGTGCGTCCCCAGCGCCGATGGTGTTGACGATCGGCCGGGTTCGGACGGCGGGAATGCGCACCAACGCATGGTCATTTCGGAGGCCAAGCAGGGCTCCCTGTTTGCCCAGACCGACCACGACGATTTCCGCCGGATAGCGGTTCCAGATCCGGCAAACCCAGTCCTCCGGCGAGACCGGTAGCCGCTCATCACTTTGAAAAAGAATATCCGCGGCCTGCATAAAGTCGCGGTTGTACTCATCCTCCAGATCGGAGATGGTGTGGACATCGGTCGCCACCCGGCGGCCGGCGGATTTGGCACGCTGCAAAAGCGGACGCGAATAATTGATGTTGCACAACGCGCAGATATCCGCATCTTCAACGGCCTGGTCGAACAGGTCCAGTGGATAGGTCAATTCCTGGATGTTCTTCAGGTCGGTGTGGATCTGGCGCCGGCCGCTCTCATCGAATAGGATCACGGATTGAGCGGTCTGTCCGGACTGATTCAGCACGTATTTCCAGGCAATGTTTTCTTCGATCAACCTGGCGCGCACCTGTTGAGCGGCGATATCCTGCCCGATGATCGAAAGGAAACGCACCCGGTCTCCCAACACGGTCAGCGCCTTGGCGATGTTATAGCCCACGCCTGAAACGCTGGAGGAAATGCCAAAAAATGGATAGGTGACCGAGAAGTATTCCAGCGGAAAACTGGAAATGCGCAGGGCGGTTTCGATATTGATCAGGCCGGAAACGAGAATGGGTTTGTTCATAAGATTCTTATCGGGTGGCTGACGAGAACAGGGCGGTCAGGCGTTCGGTCAGTCGGGTGTTGCGCTGGCGTACGCGCTGGTTGTTCACCGCGGTCGCGATGGCGTTGCGGCTGCCAACCAGCACCACCAGCTTCCTGGCGCGCGTTACGGCCGTGTACAGCAGATTGCGCTGCAGCATCATGTAATGCTGCATCAGGATTGGAATGACCACGACCGGGAATTCGGATCCCTGCGCCTTGTGGATACTGATGGCATAGGCATGCAGCAGATCATCCAGTTGAGTCTGGTCGTAATCGACCAGGCGCCCGTCGAAATTGACGCTCAGCGTCGGGCCGACCAGATCGATTTTCTGCAATTGGCCGATATCGCCGTTGAAAACCTGGCGGTCGTAATCGTTGTGAATCTGCATGACGCGATCGCCTTCACGAAAGACGCGCGCGCCGTGCTTCAGTTCGATTTTGCGAGCGGCGGGTGGGTTGAGGGTTGCCTGCAGGCGCTGGTTGAGTTCGGTCACGCCGGCTTCGCCGCGGTGCATAGGCGTGAGCACCTGGATATCCCTGTTCGCATCGAAGCCAAAATTCTTTGCGATGCGTTCCGAGACGAGGTCGATTACCCAGTCGGCGGCCTTTTTGGGATCTTCTTCGGCGAACAGAAAGAAATCGCTGGATTTTTTCGAAAACTCAGGCGCCTCGCCCTGGTTGATGTGGTGGGCGTTGACGATGATGTAGCTGTCGTCCGCCTGACGATAGATCGTGGTCAGGCGGCTGACCGGCAGGACGCCGGAATGGATGCAATCTCGTAACACGTTTCCAGGCCCAACCGAGGGCAACTGGTCGACGTCACCGACAAGGACCAGGTGGGTCCCTTCGCCGATGGCGTCCACAAGGTGGCGCATCAGTGCGATATCCACCATCGACATTTCGTCGACGATGATCAGATCGGCGTCCAGCGGGTTTTGTGCATTTCGCGAGAATTGATTTCCCGCAGCCGGCGTGTATTCCAACAAACGGTGGATGGTACGGGCTTCGAGACCGGTGGTTTCGCTCAGGCGTTTTGCGGCCCGGCCGGTTGGCGCCGCCAGAAGCACGCTGAGTCTGGCAGCCAGGGCCAGTTCGATGATGTTGCGGGTGATGGTGCTCTTCCCGGTGCCGGGTCCGCCGGTGATGATGCTCACTTTTTGCATCAACGCCATTCGAACGGCGTTCTTTTGTTCCTGCGATAGGTGAATCGAGGAATATTCGTCCATGGCGGCGTCGATGGCGGACCAATCGGCGCTGGCGAAGTTGCTCAACCGGTCGGCCGGCGTACCCGCCAGGCGCGCCAACTGCCAGGCCACGCGGCTCTCGGCCTGATAAAGCGACTTCAGGTAGAGCGCATCGCCATCCTGGACAAGTTCATCGCGGTCGAGGAGGGCTTGGATCTGCGCCTGGCAAAGAGCAGGCTCGAGATCGAGCAGGCGGGCGGTCTCCGCGGTGAGCTGTTCGCGAAGCGCGAAACAATGACCTGCGTTGGATAGCGTATCCAACGCGTATAGCAGCCCCGCGCGGATTCTTTGAGCCGAATTGGTGGGAACACCGGTCTGGCGGGCGATCTGGTCGGCGGTTTTGAAACCGATGCCGTAAATATCGGTCATGAGCTGGTAGGGATTGGCGCGCACGATGCCGATGGCGGCGTCGCCGTAGGCTTTGTAGATCTTTCCGGCCAGGCTGGCGCTGACTCCCTGGGATTGTAAAAAGAACATGATGGCCTTGATCTGGCGCTGTTCTTCCCAACCGGCCAGAATTTGAGCCGCGCGCTTCTTGCCGACGCCGGGTAATTCCCGCAGGCGTTCCGGAGTCTCATCCAACACCTTGAGCGACTCCAGGCCAAAGGCATTCACGATGAGGGCCGCGGTGGATGAGCCCACACCGCGAATCAGTCCACTGCCCAGGTAGCGGCGAATGCCATCCAGGGTTGTGGGCGCCTCGATGGTGAAATAGCGCACCTCGAATTGGCGCCCGTATTGTGGGTGCAGCGTCCACAGGCCGTGCAGGTTGACTGATTCGCCGACGTTCATGCCGAGCAGATTGCCGACTACCGTGATCTCCCCATTCTGGCCGGGCTGCCTGAGCCGGGCGATCGTGTAGCCGGTTTCGTCGTTTTGGAATGTGATTCTTTCCAAAATTCCGGCGAGCGTTTCGTATGGAAGGTTGGGCTGGAGGGCGGATTCGTTGTTCACTTTAGGGATTATACCTGATGACAATCTCGATGGTTCTCCAGAAGAGACAAGGTCGGGGTATATAATTATGAAATTACCCATAGAGGATAAAGATTCTGAAAGAGGTGATGGATGAGCAGCAGCGTATATTTTGGCTCCGCCAGGCAGGCGCGCCTGGTTGCAGAAGAGACCTTGCCGGCGAAACTGGATTTGATCATCGACCGGCTCCATTTGCGCGAACGCGTCAAAGGTGAAACGGTTGCATTAAAGATTCACACCGGTAACCATATCGGGTACTCGATGATTCATCCGGTTTTCCTGCGAAAGGTCGTCCAGGCTATCCGGGAGGGCGGTGGAAAACCGTTCGCCGTGGACGTGGACTGGGACGTGGCCGGCGCCGAAACCCGAGGCTATACTACCGAAGTGTTGGGTTGTCCGATATACCCGTCTGCCGGGCTGTCCGAACGCCATTTTTATGCCCATGAACATCCATTCAAGAATATCAAAACCTGGAAAGTGGCCGGGTTGATCGAAGAGGCGTCTTTCCTGGTTAATTTCGCGCACGCCAAAGGCCATCCGGCGTGTTCGTACGGCGGCGCCTTCAAGAATCTGGCGCTGGGGTGCATGGTCGGCGAGACGCGAGGCCAGATGCACGATACCGTGCACTTCGACCGCTACTGGTTTGCGGAGCGCTGCCCGGATTCGGACACGCGCAAACGCATCCTGGAAGCCTGCCCGCACAACGGCATCGTCGAGGATAAATTCGACCCCACAGAACTGCATTTGCATTTCGATGAGTGTAACAATTGCGGGCGTTGTCTGCAGGTGGCGCCCGAGGGCAGCCTGAAGATCGATGCGGTAAACTTCGATGCCTTCCAGGAAGCCATGGCGATCAGCACCTCGATAACGATGTCGACCTTCGCGCCGGAAAAGATGGTCCATCTGGTTCTGGCAACCCAAATCACGCCGGTGTGCGATTGCTTTGGCTTTACCAGCATGCCGGTCCTGCCGGACGCGGGCATTTTCGGTTCGGACGATATCGTGGCGCTCGATCAGGCTGTGTTGGATGTGACCGCTAAAACGCCGCTGATCGAAGAGAATGTGCCCACCTCAATGGAAATCTATTCGCACGAAGGCCATCCTTTGCAGTGGCTGCACGGCACGCTCAAGGATCCCTACAAGGTCGTCGAATACGGCGCAGCCCTGGGCCTGGGCAGCCGGGAGTATGAGCTGGTGGATGTACTTCCGGTCGAAAAGATCGCGCCCGCGTCGCTGGGTTACATCAGCGCCAAGAGCAATTAGCCCGATCGAAGCTGCTCGATCCCTTCAAATAGGGCCAGGCGAGCAGCTTTTTTCAATTTAAAACTGCGCATAGTCATGAAATATAAACGTTCATGTGCTTTGCAGTGCAAAACCTGGAGGAGAAATGGCAAACCGGCTGGAAGAGTTCAAATCTTATCGGCTGCGTATGAATGACCGCATCGCTAAAATCGATCACCTGGGCATCAAGCGCTTTTTCAACCTGGATACCCGGGCCTATGAGAATGGCGCACTGGATGCAAAAACGAAGGAGTTGTTGGGGCTGGTGGCTTCGACGGTTCTGCGCTGTAACGATTGCATTGATTACCATATCGTGCAGTGCGTGGACGCGGGCTGGAAAGACGAAGAGATCTACGATGCTCTCAATGTCGGCCTGATTGTGGGCGGGAGCATTGTGGTCCCGCACCTGCGCCATGCCGTCGAATCGCTGGACCTGGCCCGCGCCGAAAAGAATGGTGGAAGCGTCCGGCAGCCGGACTAGCGGTCAGAATAATGCTCGATGGTCGCCCGGACCGATCCGGCATAGGCCGGGCCGAATAAGTTCAGATGATTGAGCAGGTGATAGAGGTTGTACAGGTCGCGACGTGCCGAATAAGCAGGGTCGATCGGCCAGATGCTGTGATATGCCTGGTAGAAACGGCGGGAAAAACCGCCGAACAGTTCGGTAAATGCCAGTTCGGCTTCCCGTTCGCCGTAATAAACCGCCGGATCGATCAACACGGGTTGCCCGCCCGGACCGGGAATGACGTTGCCGGACCACAGGTCGCCATGCAACAGTGAAGGCCGGCAGGCCCGATCGTCGATCCAGCGATCGAGGTGATCGATGAGCCATTCGAGCTTGTGAAGCGGCGCACCGGACAGGGCGCCGGTTTTCACGGCCATTTTCATCTGCGGAACAAGCCGGCAGTCGCGGAAAAATGCCCGCCAACTTGTTCGCCAGGCGTTGACCTGCATGTTGGCACCGATGTAGTTGTCGCGATCCAGACCGTAGGATTCCCCGGCCGGATGGCGGTGCAGCATGGCTAGCTGACTGCCGAGCTGTTCCTGATCCCATTCCGGAGGATCCATATCGGATTGAATCCATTCCAATAAAATGAAATCCGGCTGATGGTGAACGGCCAGAACCTGCGGGACGCGAACCGCACCGGTGCCCGCGAGGAGTCCCAATCCCTGGGCCTCGACTTCGAAGATATCCGGCAACGGATTGGGGTTCCATTTGACCAGGTAAGCGCGTTTTTCGGTCGCGATCCGATACACGCGGTGGATGCAACCTCCGCTGAGCGGCGATATTCCGGTGATCCGGGTTGCGTCCCCGATTTGGGAGAGCAAATTGAGCACATCGACCAGGATGGGCAGTGTGGGCTGGGTCATCAGGTGTTACCTTCGCAACAAACTCCCGGATTTCGCGTAAATAAATATATAGAAAAATAAGTCACCAAGGAGCGACACATGGATGAACGGCCTGGGTGTTTGAGCGGTTTATTGAAATTGACCCTTTTAAACTGGATTTTCGATTGGCTACAAAGGACTTTTGGACTTAAAAGCGGATCCTGCTTGGGCTGCGGCTGCGGGTTGGTCCTGTTCGTGATTTTTATCATCCTGGCGTTATCGATCATTTTCGGAACCGATTGGTTCAGGCTGGTTATGGAACAGCCGCTCGTACAGACGATGATTTAACCGGGCAGGATCTGATCCAGCAGGGACCAGACCATGGCGGGGTCTGTCGAGGTCAACATTGCGCCCAGGACAGATCGCGGAACATCATAGGGCGCCAGATAGCGTTTCAGATGCTTGCGAAACAGGGTCAGGCCGCGATCGACGCCGTAGAACTCGATATTGGCGTCCAGGTGGCGGCGCAGGGTGGTTCGAACCAGGGCAGGCGGCACCTGGTTGCGTTCCAGCCGTGAAAAAATCCAGGGATTGCCGATGGCTGCCCGCCCGATCATCACGCCATCGCAGCCGGTTTGAGCCTGGATGCGTTCGATATCCGCGACGGTTTTCACGTCCCCGTTGCCCAGCACCGGGATGCGGATGGCCTGCTTGATCTCGCCGATCGCATCCCAATCCACTTCACCGTTATAGCCCTGTTCTTTGGTGCGGGCGTGAACGGCGATCAACGCGCCGCCGTTGTCCTCGATGATGTGGGCGATCTCCAGATAATTGCGGCTGGTTGCATCCCAACCCAACCGGATCTTTCCGGTAATGGGGATATCCAGTTCACGCGTCAGCGTGGAGAAGATACGCGCGATCTTTTCGGGCGTGCGCAGCAGGGCTGCTCCGGCACCGCGCCCGGAGACGCAGCGCGCCGAACAGCCCATATTGACATCGATGATATCCGGGCAGCGCTCGCGCAGACGGTGAGCTGCCTTCACCAGCCGTTCCGGGTCGTCATCGAAGATCTGGTAGACTACCGGGCGCTCCTGTTCGGAGAAATACAGGTGTTCCTCCAGGTAGGGGTAACCGTTCAGAATGTCGATGGCGTTGATGAACTCGGTATAACTCAGCGCCGAACCCAGCGACCGGGTCAACTCTCGGAAAGGCGCATCTGAAACGCCGTCCATGGGCGAAAGCACCAGGTCGCCGTGCACGGGGATATCCCGGATGGTGAAGGCGGTTTTGTTTTCCGCCGTTCGTTCCAATAAGGTCATAGGACTATCTTAACATAAGCCTGCGCCATCCGCAAAGGTCCTGAGATCAACGCAAGTCGGTCTCGCGGATGCCGGGTGGAACCATCTCCCAGATCTTCGTGGCATAACCCTCGATGAAATAACGATCGTGAGCGACGGTCAAAATGGTGCCCTCGAAAGACGAAAGCGCCTCCTCGAACCTGGCCCGGGATGGGATATCCAGATGGTTGAGGGGTTCATCCAGCAATAAGAAATTATTGCCCTGCGCCACCAGACAGGCCAACGAAAGGCGTGAGCGCTCGCCGAACGACAGCCGACCAGCCGGGATGTAGACATCGTCGCCTTTCAGGAGGTACTTGGAAAGGAACGATCGGATCTCGGTCTGGTTCCAGTGCGTGGTTTCATCTAGGATTTCGAGCGCGTTCTTTTCCCGATCGAGTTCCTCCTGTTCCTGGGCCATGTACCCCAGACGCACATTGCTGCCCAGGCGGACGGTCCCGCTCAAGGGCTCGAGTTTGCCGGTGATGACGCGCATCAGCGTGGTTTTCCCCGAGCCGTTCGGCCCCACCAGCGCGACCCGTTCGCCAAACCGAATGTGCAGGTTGAGCCCTTCGAGTAGGGTGTTGCCCGGATAACCGATCCTGGCCTCTTCGATGGCAAGCACGTGCCGGCCGCTGGACGGCGCGCTCTCGAAATCGATTTTCATCTGCCAGGTGCGGGCCGGTTTATCGACCCGGTCCTCGGTCAGCAATTTTTCGATACGCGCCTCAATGCTCTTCGCGCGGCGGACGGTTTCCAGGCCGCGGTTGGCAAAGAACCCTTTTGCGAATTTGTCTCCCGAGTCGGCTTTGCCGCCTTTGCGGAATTTCGCGATCCCGCGCATGTGAGCCGCGCTTTGCTTCAGGCGAGTGATTTCGGTCTGCTGGTCGGCATACTCCTGCCACTGGTGGTCGATTTCACTGGCTTTTTGGTCCAGGTAAGCGCTGTAATTTCCCGGATACGCTTTGAGGTGATGGCTGGTTGGGTCCATCTCCAGGATTCCGCTGGCGACCTGGTCCAGGAAGGCGCGATCGTGTGAAACGATCAGCACGCCGCCGGTAAACTCGCTCAACCAGTTCTCCAACCAGGCAAGCATATCCAGGTCCAGATGATTGGTGGGTTCATCCAGCAGGAGCAACTGCGGATTGGAGATCAGAATGCCCGCCAGCGCGAGGCGCGTCTTTTGCCCGCCGCTGAGTGCGGAGAGGGGCAGATCGAACGGCAGCTCGTCCAATCCCAGGGCAGCCAGTGCGGCCTGGCTTTTGCCGGCGTTCCGGGATGCGCGCGAAAGGTCGGCCAGCGTTCGATCGTAGGTTTCCTGCAGATGGCGGTCGGAAGGGGCGGCCGCCAAGGCGGCGGCAACTTCTTCCAGACATGCCTCGAGCCGGGGAAGATCGCCTTGCATGCGCGTCAGGAAATTTTGCAACGTATCGCCGGCTTCGAATTTCAGACTCTGTGAAAGGTAACCCACCCGCAGCGAAAGGGGTGAAAAGGCAAAGCTGCCCTGGTCGGCTTTCTCTTCCGCCGCCAGAATGCGCAGGAGCGTCGATTTTCCGCAGCCGTTCGGCCCGATCAGGCCCCAACACTCGCCGGCGTTTATATTGAAAGTGATGTCATCGAGGATCTTTTCGATCCCAAAGGATTTCGAAATATGGTGAATTGAAAGCATAACACCTCTAATGGAAAAAAACGAAAACCGAGGGCGACAGCCCTCGGCCTGAAGAATCAAAACAGGCTTGCTGTTTCCCAAAAACGTGAAAATTAGAGAGTGTTATCTGTCATCGAATTTCCGATCTCTGATTACTTGCCGCAATCTTACCATAATTATTACCCGGAGCAAAGTTCTTCGAGGATTTTCAATCAGATTTGAAGGGTAGCGAAAAAATGATTCCGGTTCATTGCAATTTTCGAATTGGATGGGGTAATATTTATCCTATATAACCCCTCGTTTGCGAGGGTCGGAAAATCAAATCCTGATATACTGGTAGAACCTATGCGCATCATGATAGCAGATTCTCATCCCGAGGTTCGAGCGGCTCTACGTTTGCTTCTCGAAGAAGATTCAACGACCTGGATCGTTGTGGCTGAAGCCGCCAGCGCCATCGAATTGATCAACCGGGCTCGATCGGCTAACCCCAGGGTCATCCTGGTGGATTGGGGTCTGCCAGGCATGCGGATTACCCCGATGAGCACCGATCATCAACGCCTGGATAAGGTCATGGTCGCATTGAAAGCCATTGCCCCAAAGGCAAAAGTCATGGTCCTTAGCACCTCGCCGGAAGTAAAATCCGCTGCGCTCCGAGCCGGAGCGGATGCTTTTATGTGCAAGAGCGAACCCCCGCAACAGTTATTGGCCGCTATCAAGAAACTCGAGCAGGAATTGGCCGGAGAGGGCACGCCGCCCTGGTCAAAATTACCCAACATTCCCATCGAACCCAATTCATAGACTCTAGACTCAAAACCCAGATTTTTCCAAAATTAGCCCGGTAGAAGTTTCGTAATATGCAGACTCAGAATCGGATTACAAAGGAATGATCATCATCCCTTGTATTTGATTCGTAATTCGAGTAACATAGTCAAATTATTGCTATCCAGAGGACAGTGTGGTTGACTATTTGGCTGCGTTTATTACGGGTTTGACAACCGGCGGATTGAGTTGCCTGGCCGTGCAGGGTGGATTATTGACTTCCTCCATTGCTCGTCAGGTGGAAAAGGACGTCGAGCGCTCGATCGCAAGCAAGGCTGGCAAAAAAGGACGCCAGACGGAGGGCGCTCGGGATGGATCGATCCAAAACGGGCGGTCCGCGGCGGCCATCCTGATTTTTCTGCTTGCCAAACTGGCAGTGTACACGGGCGTCGGTTTTCTGCTGGGGTGGGTTGGTTCAGCATTCCAGTTGACCCCGACGGTGCGCGGCTGGTTTCAACTGGCAATTGGCGCTTTCATGCTGGGCAATGCGCTGCGCATGTTGAACGTCCATCCGATCTTCCGCTATTTTTCTTTCGAACCGCCCTCTTTCATCACGCGTTTCATCCGGCGAACGGCGCGCAACAGCCGGGACGATTTCGTCACCCCGGCTTTTCTGGGCCTTTTGACGGTTTTCATCCCCTGCGGCGTCACTCAGGCGATCATGGCCCTGGCGTTGGGCGCGGGGCATCCGGTGCAGGGCGCGCTGCTGATGTTCGCCTTTACCCTGGGCACATCCCCGGTGTTCTTCGTCCTGGCTTATCTATTCACCCGGCTGGGAACCCGGTTGGAGCGCGGTTTCCTCACTCTGACGGCTGTTTTGGTGCTGGCCCTGGGATTGATATCGATGGACAGCGGGTTGAACCTGCTTGGTTCCCCGGTCTCGATCACGCGTTTGATCTCGCCGAATTCGGCCCAACAGGCCAGTCTGGTCGGGGGGAATGAGAGCGCGGTGGTGCAAATTCATGTGGAAAATTCGCGCTATTCACCCAACATCATCTACGCCCAGGCGGGAGTGCCCATTCGATTGGAGCTGGTGACCGATGACGTCCACAGTTGTGCGCGCGCGTTCACCATCCCGGCTTTGGAGATCGCCAAGCTTCTGCCGGCGTCGGGCACGGAGATCGTGGAAATTCCACCCCAAAAAGCGGGTAAATTGACTTTTACCTGCTCGATGGGCATGTATACGGGTGAGATCGTTTTTCAATAAAGGATTTTCCATGGAGAAGAGAAAATATCGCGTTCCGGACATGCACTGCCCGAATTGCAAAATGGTCCTGGAAGGGCTGGAGGACGATTTATCCGGGATTCAACAGATCTATGCCAGTTATCACCAGCAGACCCTGGAAATCGAATTCGACGAACGCCTGGTAAGCGAAGCCCGGATCCTCCAGGCGGCAAAAGACCTGGGGTATCCGTTGGCGCCAGCCTGAAAATACCGGTCGACCGGCGGGTCGATCATTCCAGTGTCAGGCGACACCGTTGGCGAATATCTCGCGACGAGGAGCCGAGGAGAATTTCGAATTCACCGGGTTCCCAGCGCCACTGCTTTTGCACCGGATCGTAGAACGAGAAGGCGCGCTCATCGAGTTCGAATTCCACCGCGCGGGTTTGTCCGGGCTGCAATTCGATTTTGCGAAATCCCTTAAGTTCCTTGGGCGGCCGGGGCAGCGAAGCCTGAAGATCGGCCACGTAGACCTGCACGACCTCCTTGCCGGCGCATTTGCCGATGTTCTTGATGGTTGCGCGGACGGATATCGGGAACCGACCCTTCGTATAGTCAATATTGGCATCCAGATATTCGAATTCGGTATAAGACAGGCCGTGCCCGAAGGGGAATAGGGGTTCGATGTCGCGTTGGTCGTAATACCGGTAACCGACGAAGATGCCTTCTCCGTAGCGGACCTCACGCCTGCCCGGGTAATTATCGTAAGCCGGCGTATCTTCCAGCCGTCGGGGGTAGGTGACGCTGAGCTTCCCGGATGGATTGACATCGCCAAAGAGAATCCTGGCAACAGCATTTCCGCCCTCCATGCCGGGATAATAGGCCTGAAGTACGGCCGAAACATCATCCAGCCAGAGCATGGTAACCGGCGAGCCGCTGTTGAGCACGACCACTGTGTTCGGGTTAGCCGCGGCAACGGTGCGGATCAGCTCGGTTTGCGGGCCGGTCAATTCCAGATCGGGGCGGTCGCCGCCTTCCTGCTCATGCTGCTCGGGATAGCCTGCAAAAATGACAGCCGCGTCGCACTGGCGCGCCAATGTGACTGCTTTGGTCATGCGCTGGTCTTCATCGGGCCGGTAGTAACGCGCCAGGCGCAGTTGCACGTTTGCGAACGGCTCGCGGCTGTCTTTGATGAATTCGATGCGCAGGTTGGACTTCTGGCCTGCGACCAGATCAAGACTTGCAGTCTGGCTGGCGAAGGCATTGGTCAGCAGGTCGAATTCGTCCGCGTGCGTCTCGAGGATCAGCCGTTCATCGATGTACAGGCGCGCTCTGGCCGAGTTATAGAGTTGGATTCGATAATGACCGCCTTCCGGAACGCTTAAGGTTCCGGTCCACCGCACGGCAAAACGCTCCAATGGAATGTTTTCAGCGGGTGATGAACCGTACCACCAGAATGAGGCCAGCGGATAAGGACGCGAAAGGGCCGGCGCGCCTTTCAGGTCCAGGTTGGTGAAGAACTCACCCAACAAACCGGTCGAGCTGCCATCCGGGGTGTGCAGATAATCCGGCAGAACCACCGGGATGGCGATGGCGTTGTCGCAGCCTTTTTCGTAAAGGATCTCCACCGAATCGCCCAAAAGGTTCTTCAACCCTTCCAGCGGGCTGACCCGGTAGGGTGGAATGGCGAACGAGCTCCCGCCGCCGCCGATGCGGCATTCGGCCGCATTCGGCCCGATCACGGCCAGGCGATGGATGCGATTGCGATCCAGCGGCAGCAGCGCCCGGTCGTTCTTCAGCAGGGTGGCGGCTTCTTCGGCGAGGCGACGGGCGACGGCTTGATGCTCGGGGGTGTTGGCGGCGGATTTTGCCCTGGGATTAGCCCGGCGTTTGACGACCAGCCGCAGGATGCGGCGAACGGCCTGATCGATGGCCTTTTCATCCACCTGCCAGGTAACCACGGCTTCGGACAGGAGTGCGCCCAACCATTTTGCCGGACCGGGCATCTCCAGGTCCAGGCCGGCATTGAGCGGCGCAGCCGTGGCGTGCACCGCACCCCAATCCGAAATCACCGGTCCCGGATAACCCCATTCCCCTTTCAAGATATCGCTCAGCAGATGCCGGTTCTGACTGGCATATTCGCCGTTCAGGCGGTTATAGGAACACATCACCGTCCAGGGTTGGGCCTTTTTGACAACACTCTCGAATTGGGGCAGGTAGATTTCGCGCAGGGTTCGTTCGTCGACGATCGAATTGCCGCGCATGCGTTCGATTTCCTGATTATTGGCGGCAAAATGCTTGAGCGAAACGCCCGCGCCCTGGCTTTGAACACCCTTCACGTAGGCAACCCCGATTTCTCCGGACAGGTAGGGGTCTTCGGAATAGGACTCGAAATTCCGACCGGCCAGCGGATGGCGAACGATGTTCACGCAGGGTCCCAACAAAATATCACAGTCCATGGCCAGGGTTTCTTCGCCCAAAACAACGCCGACTTCCTCGATCAAATCTGGATTCCAGGAAGCTGCCATCGACACGCCGGTTGGAAACACCGTCGTAAAACCTGCCTTCCGTCCGGCTTCGGGGAGGTCAGACCGAACCCCGTGCGGCCCGTCCGTCATGGTCAGCGATTCGATCCCCAGGCGAGGGATGGCGGCGGTGCGCCAGGCATCCCGGCCGGAGAGTAGGAGGATTTTTTCCTGCATCGTCAAAGCCTGTAATAGCCGTTCGACCTCGATATCCGGGTCGTTATTTGTGGGCGTGTCACTCATAATTGGTGTCCTTTACCTGCGGAGTAGTTTCTTGATCGAAAATGATAGACGATCTCAATATTGTTGAGAGTCTTTGACGGTCTATTCGATTAAATTTTACTATTGGTATTGGAATCCAGTTGGGATTTCAGGTATTGACCTGTAACGATCACGGGATCAGCGTGTTATACATCACAGCGGCCATTCAGGAACCAGAAAGATCGGCGTAGGTGAATCAAAACATGGAAATGGGTATCCTGAACCGCTTATTCGTTGATCCCAGAATTGACCATTGGAAAATGAGCGCAAAAAACATCCTCGAAGCAAAACGTAAGGCAGCCAAATTGGGCGGCGGTGAAGCTCAAATCGAAAAACAACACTCGCGTGGGAAGAAAACCGCCCGAGAACGAATCGATCTGCTCCTGGATCCGGGAACGTTTCAGGAGATGGACGTTTTTGTGACCCACCGGGCAACCGGTCTGGGAATGGATAAATCCCATCCGTTGGGCGACGGGGTGGTCACCGGTTGGGGAAAAGTCGATGGGCGGCTGGTGTATGTCTATGCCCAGGATTTTACGGTTCTGGGCGGTTCACTCGGCGAAAGCCACGGCCGGAAGATCACCAAGGTCATGGACCTGGCCATCCAGAACGGCGCGCCGCTGATCGGCATGAACGATTCGGGCGGAGCGCGCATCCAGGAGGGCGTCGATTCTCTGGCGGCGTATGGTGAAATTTTTTACCGAAATACCCGCGCCAGCGGCGTGATCCCGCAGATATCCGTGATCCTGGGACCCTGCGCCGGCGGCGCCGTCTATTCGCCGGGCATCACAGACTTCGTCTTCATGACCGAGAAAAACGCGTACATGTTCATCACCGGGCCCGAGGTGGTGCGGGCGGTGACCCATGAAGACGTCGATTTCGACACGCTGGGCAGCGCGGCGGTTCACCACTCCAAGAGCGGCGTGGCCCATTTCACCGCGCCGGACGAAGAACAGCTTTTACAGCAGGTGCGCTGGCTGCTATCGTATCTGCCCTCCAACAATTTGGAACAGCCGCCCGTGGTGCAGACTCAGGACGATCCAAATCGCCTGACGGTGGAAATCGAACACATCGTTCCCGAGGAGCCCAACCGCCCCTATGACATCCACGATGTGATCGATGTGGTCTTTGACCGCGAGACTTTCCTGGAAGTGCAGCCGGAATACGCCGGAAACCTGGTGGTCGGTTTCGCCCGCTTGAACGGCGCTCCGGTGGGTATCGTTGCCAACCAGCCGGCCGTTCTGGCGGGGGTGCTGGATATCAATGCCTCCGACAAGGGGGCGCGCTTTATTCGCTTTTGCGATGCTTATCATATTCCGCTGATCACCCTGATCGATACGCCCGGATTCCTGCCCGGCACCGAGCAAGAGCACAACGGTATCATCCGGCACGGGGCGAAGATGATTTATGCTTACGCCGAAGCCACGGTGCCGAAGCTGGCCCTGATCATGCGCAAGGCTTACGGCGGCGCTTATATCGTGATGAGCTCCAAACACCTGCGCAGCGACCTCAACTTTGCCTGGCCGAATGCCGAAATTGCCGTCATGGGGCCAGAAGGCGCGGTTCAGATTGTGTTCCGCAAAGAAATCGAGGCAGCCGAGAATCCCGAAGCCACGCGCCTGGAAAAGACCCGGCTTTATCGCGATGAACTGGCCAACCCGTACGTGGCAGCCTCGCGCGGTTACCTGGATGATGTCATCCTGCCTGAAGAAACGCGGATTCGTCTGCTGGCCGGCCTGGAATCGCTGCAAACCAAACGCCAGAGCGTTCCGCAGCGCAAGCATGGGAACATCCCGCTATGAACGAAACCGCGAATTTCAAAGTCCTGGTTGCCAATCGGGGCGAAATTGCCCTGCGTGTCCTGCGGAGTTGCCGCGAACTGGGCATGCCATCGGTGGCGGTGTACAGCGAGGCCGACGAACAGGCGCTCCACAGCCGGTATGCGGATGAGGCGGTTTGCATCGGACCGGCGGATGCCGCCAGCAGTTACTTGAACATGGACGCGGTCCTGACCGCCGCAAAGAAAACCGGCGCGCGCGCCATTCACCCGGGTTATGGGTTCCTGTCTGAGAATTCCGAATTTGCCAGGGCCGTCGAAGACGCCGGCATGATTTTCATCGGACCCCGACCCGAGACCGTGGCCCTGACCGGAGACAAACTGGCGGCTCGCCGGATTGCTCGCGAAGCCGGCTTGCCGGTGTTGCCAGGTCCGGACCAACCCCTGGATCACGGCCCGATCGAACCCCAGATGGCCAGTCAGGTTGTGTTTCCGGTGCTCATCAAGGCCGTGGCCGGCGGCGGTGGGCGCGGCATTCGACTGGCCAACAACCCCACCGAGCTTGAATCGATGATCGCGGCCGCGCGCATGGAAGCTCAGGCGGCTTTTGGTAATGATGCTGTATACCTCGAGCCGCTTGTCCAGGGCGCGCGACATATCGAGGTGCAAATCCTGGGGGACGGCGCCGGAAACGTGGTTTGCCTGGGGGAGCGCGAGTGTTCCATTCAGCGCCGCCGACAGAAATTGATCGAGGAGGCCCCGGCGCCGCGCCTGCCTGAAAACTTGCGCCTTGCGTTTCATGAAAATGCCCTGAAGATGGTCAGGCGGTTGAATTACCGTGGATTGGGGACGGTGGAGTTTTTGCTGGATAAGAACGGTGAATTCTATTTCATCGAAGTCAATCCACGGGTTCAGGTCGAACATCCGGTCACGGAAATGGTCACGGGCGTGGATCTGGTGCGCGAGCAACTGCTGTTGGCGGCCAGCGGCAAGATGACTCTTTCATCTTCCGGCCTGATGATTCGCGGCAGCGCCATCGAGGCCCGGGTATTGGCCGAGGATGCTTCCCAGAGTTTTCTGCCAGCCACCGGCGAGGTTTCGCATCTGTTATTACCGGCCGGGCAAGGTGTACGCGTGGATTCCAGCCTGTATCTGGGTATGCCGGTCACGGCGGATTACGACTCGCTGCTGGCAAAGGTCATCGTCTGGGATGAAAACCGCAGCCGGGCGGTCACACGGATGAAACGCGCATTGAGCGAATTTCAAATCGGCGGCGTGCCCACCGATCTTGAATTCCTGCAGCAGATCGTCGACAGCAGCAGTTTCAAATCCGGTCGCACCGATACGACCTATCTCGATCATTTCACGCCCCCGCATAACGTCGAAAATGAATTCATCGAACAGGATGTGGCCATGGCTGTCGCCATTCTAGCCAGTCAGGAAGGCCGGAACCAGACGCAATCTGCGGATCATCCAGGATCCATGAATTATTGGAAATACGCCGCATGGCGCGAACAGATGGGCAACCCAACTTAGGAGGTAGCAATGACGACTTATCTGGTAAGAGTCAGTGAACGAGAATATCAGGTGGATGTCGCGGGTGAACAGATTCGGGTGAACGGCCGTCCGTTCAAAGCCCGCCTCACTCCGATCAATCAAAATGGCCACTTCATGCTGCAAACCGATTCGGCGCAGCGCGAGGTGCATATCCGCGCCAGCGGGCAGGATGCATTTTTGGCAACCATGGCCAGCCGGTATTTCAGCATTCAGGTCGAACGAAACCAGCGCAACCCACGCAAGGCTGTTCCGGCGAACCAGGGCGATATCAAAGCGCCCATGCCGGCCAAAGTCATCCGGGTATGCGTGCAACCCGGCGAACAGGTGAAGGCCGGGCAAACCGTTCTGCTGCTCGAGTCGATGAAGATGCAAATGGACATCAAGGCGCCCTTCAGCGGGGTCGTGGAGGCGGTTTTCGTCCAGGATAATACCCAGGTTGAAAAAGGCCATCGGATGATGTCCATATTGCCGGTATTAATTGTGAAATAATTGCTATTTACCCAAAATCATGATATTCTATTGACAGATGAGATGATTTGAGTAAAATCATACGAATTCCCAGAAAGTAGATAACTGAACATGTTGCTTTCACTTTGTGCGAATTTCATTCTCCTGGTTTGGTTCCGCATGTATTATGCGAACCGATTTCAGGCTGGATGGCAGTTGGAAGTCAAAGTGCAAAGCAAGCAAGCTTTACACCGAGGGTAAAAACAAAAAAGCCGTCCAAAGAGGACGGTCTTTTTGTATTTGTTCTTGAAGGAGGTGGTGTGCTTCGATAAATGTTTAATTTATCGGTCGATGTGGTCTTACTTGTATCTGGTAATTTTAAGATCTACAACCATTGGAGGAGAGAATGAAGAAACGAATTTTTGTTTTTGCGGCGGTGATTTTTGTACTGCTGATTGCCAGTTGCAGCCCGGCGGCAATTTCCAATCCATCATCCGGAACGACATCCACTCAACCGGCGGCCAGCGGTTCCAGCGCTGAACCGGCCGAATGTTCAACGGATGCCTATGGCTGCGCCAAAATCCCGGCCGGCCAGACGATCAAAATTGGCATGGGCGCCCCGATGACCGGCGGCGATGCCAGCTTCGGCATCGACATTTCGCAGGGTGGGCAAATTGCGATCACGGATGCCGGTGAGTTGAATGGCTTCAAGTTCGAACTCATTGCGGAGGATGACGGCGGGACCGCGGAAGGCGGAGCTGCGGTTGCCAACAAGCTGGTGGCTGACCCGACCGTGGTGGCGATCGCAGGACACATTTACTCTGGCGCCACTGCCTCGGCAATGCCAATCTATGAAAAGATTGGTTTGCCCATGCTATCGCCTTCGGCGACCAATCCCCCTTTGACCGAAATGGGCTCGAAGGTCTTCAACCGGATCGCCTTTACGGATTCTACTCAGGGTAAAGCTGCTGCTACATACCTGTACGATAAAATTGGAATCCGAAAATTAGCCGTCATGCATGATGGCTCCGATTATGGCAAGGGCCTGGCGGAAATCGTTCGCGATACGTTTACCGGCCTGGGCGGCGAGATTGTATCCTTCTCTGCGATTACGCCCAAGGAAACTGATTACACCGCTCCGCTCGCGGCTGTAGCAGCAACCAAACCAGAAGCGTTATATTTCGGTGGATATACCCAGGAAGGCGCCATTATTGCCAACCAGATGAAACAGACCGGGTTGGAAAATGCAGTCTTCTTTGGTTGCGACGGCACCTATGGCCAGGATTTCCTGGATCGCACCGGTGCGAATGGCGAAGGCGCCTATGCCGTTTCGTTGGCGCCTGCTGACTCAGATCCGAAATTGAAGTTCGACGCGGCTTATGAAAAGGCTTACGGTGTCAAACCCGGTACTCTGTCGCCGTTTACCTGGAACGGGTATGACGTTGTGGCCGCTCTCGTTTCCCAGATCAAGGCCGTAGCTATCCTGGGCGGAGATGGGAATCTTTACGTTCCTCGCGGCGCGCTGGTAACTGCCGTGCGTAATCTTAAGGATTACCAGGGCATCGGCGGCGTTTACACCTGCGATGCAAAGGGTGAATGCAATGCCTCTGGCCCAAGGTTCGTAACGATCAAAGATGGAAAATGGGTTGATGCACAGAACTGATGCGGTTACGATCGAGGTGACCCTCACCTTTTCCATTCAGTTTCCCTAATTTTCGAATCATTCCCTTTCCTCTCGCAAGGGAGGAAAGGGAATCCATGGGTCCTATCCTATGATAGCTACAAAACCTGTTGCGCTAAAATTGCCAAAATTCTTGGCACAGATCCTACGCATTGTTCTTGGCGTGCTTGTGTTGGCATGGATGGCAGTGCGAATTTATGACGTCCTTTTCGTCAAAATGCCTTACGGCCCGGATACCTGGGTTCGTTTTATGATTAGCGGTCTGATTATCGGTGGCATGTATGCTTTGATCGCGATTGGATACACGTTGGTTTATGGCATTCTGGGAATGATCAATTTCGCCCACGGCGAAGTGATGATGATCGGTACATTTGGCGGTTATTTTGTCGTTGAGGGGCTCAGCGCGATCCACACCCCAACGCTTGAAAATCCCAATTTGACATTCCTGAACGCTTATCCAATACCATCCGTGTTGCTGGCATTTCTCGCCGGCACAATCGTGGCAGCTCTAACCGGCTATTTCCTTGAGAAGATTGCTTATCGCCCATTACGGAATGCGCCGCGTTTGGTACCTTTGATCAGCGCTATTGGCGCATCGATTTTCCTGCAAAATGCGGTGCAATTACTCTTCAGTCCACAGCTACGCGATTATACAAATCCGGATGTAATTGCTCGAGGAATTGGCTGGCCGATCGAAATTGCGGGCAGTCAGGTCCTGATCACTTATACAGGCGCTTTTTCGTTTTTGTTATCTATTCTTTTGATGGTTGGTCTATATATCCTGGTTCAAAAGACGCGCATCGGTAGAGCCATGCGCGCGGTGGCGCAGGATAAGAAGACGGCAGCGTTGATGGGAGTCGATGTCAACGCGGTCATCAGCCGGACATTCATCATCAGCGGCGCATTGGCCGGAGCCGCCGGCGTCATGTGGGGATTCCACAATGGGCTGGTGTACTACTTCCTCGGTTTCGTCCCGGGCATCAAGGCATTCACCGCCGCGGTTCTGGGCGGCATCGGTAATATCCCCGGCGCCATGGTAGGTGGATTATTCCTCGGTGTGGTCGAATCGATTGGCCCGGCAGCGTTGGGGATCGATTTCCAGTTGAAGGATGTAATCGCTTTTTCGATCTTGGTTCTGGTGTTGATATTCCGGCCTTCCGGAATTTTGGGCACGGCCACAGTGGAGGAGAAACTATGAAACACTCCAATTCGGCCTTCAAAAATGGTTTGCGCGCTGGTGAACCCTTTACGATCATTGTAATGTTCTTGATTTTGATCGGCTTCAACAGCTCCGGAGCGGCAATGCTGGCGCGTATCGTTGGAAAAGCGCCGCGTTCGGGGCAGCTCCCCCCGGTCGCTTTTGGACTGGTCTTCCTCGTTCTACTGGCCATCTGGCAGGGCATTTCGGTGACCTCGAAGGCAAAACGCCAGAACCTTCCGCATCCCTGGTTGGGCGGACTGGCTTCGGCGGGGCTGGCCGGGTTAGCGGTGGGGGCGTTCATCCTGGTCTTTGGAACGCTGTATCAAAACGGCGCTGATTTTCGACAAACCCTGTATGCGCTTTCACCGAACTACGTTCAATTTCTAGAAATGCAGATGGCGCCAGCCAGCGGCGCGGCACTGGTCTTTGCAGCGATGCTGTTGAGCGGCGGTTTATTCGGATTCGCGGTTGACAAACTCCAACCCGGAAGAGCCTGGAAGGTCGTATCCGAAAAATGGGATCTGCTCTTCAATTCCAACGTTGTACGATCCGTTCGAGTAAGCCGGTACTTCAAGTTTGGGCTCTACGCCGTCCTGGTTCTGATTTGTTTCTTCGTTCCGCGTATGTGGGGATCCTACTGGAATTACGTGTTTGGCCTGGTCGGAATTTACGTTTTGCTTGGCCTTGGACTGAATATCATCGTTGGTTTATCCGGCCAACTGGTGCTGGGATATGTGGCGTTCTTCGCCATTGGGGCGTATACGGTGGCGCTGCTCAACGCGCCCTTCCCGCATAACCTGATGTGGGGGTTCTGGATTGCCGTGGTGATTGGCATTGTACTGGCCGCCATTTCCGGTATCCTGATCGGCCTGCCCATCATGCGCCTGCGCGGTGATTATCTGGCCATCGTGACGTTGGGTTTTGGGGAGATCATCCGTGTGCTGTTGAAAAGCGATTTGCTCACCAATTTCACCGGCGGCCCGCGAGGTATTCAAGACATCAAGGGACCAATCCTTTTTGGCATTTCGTTTTCCTCGGATGTGGACTTCATGTATCTCATCCTGCTGGCAGTCGCGCTGGCGATCTTTATTGCCTACCGCCTGCAAAATTCACGCGTTGGGCGGAGCTGGATTGCCATTCGCGAAGATGAGACCGTGGCGCAGGCCAGTGGTGTCAATACGACCCAGTACAAGCTGCTGGCATTAGCCCTGGGCGCTGCCTTTGCCGGGTTAGGGGGTGTGCTCTTTGCCGCACGAAACCAGTTCACCGGGCCGGAAGACCATGTCATGATGGTATCGATCAATGTTCTCTGCCAGGTCATTGTGGGCGGCATGGGCAGCATCCCGGGCGTCGTCCTGGGCGCTTTTGCGCTGAAAGGGTTGCCGGAGATCTTGCGCGACCTGGAGAATTATCGTCTTCTGGCATTTGGAGCCTTACTGGTGATCATGATGATTGTTCGTCCGCAGGGTCTGTGGCCCATCGGACGCCCGGTCCTGGAAAGAAAGGATCAAGACAAGCCATCTGCTTCAGCAGTCGAAAAGAAGGAGGACCCCCATGGCGATTTGTCTTGAAACCCGGCAGGTATCCAAATTTTTCGGCGGTCTGATCGCGGTCGATAAGATCGACCTTGAAATATCCGAGAAGAGCATTTACAGCATCATTGGACCCAATGGGGCCGGGAAGACGACGCTCTTCAACTGTATTTCGGGTTACTACACGCCTGAACGCGGATCCATCCTGTATTTCGATCAGGAAGTTCAGGGATTATCGACCAATGTAATTGCTTCCATCGGGGTCGCGCGCACGTATCAAAACATCCGGTTGTTCAAGGAAATGACCGCGATCGAGAATGTTTTGATCGGGCAGCAGCCGCATCTGCGTACGAATTGGGTGGATGCGATCGTTCATACCAAACGGTACTTTTCTGAAGAAAATGAAACGCTCGAGGAAGGACGGCGGCTGTTGAAATTCGTCGGGCTGGAAGGGATGGGGGATTCTCTGGCACGCAACCTGCCGTATGGTGCGCAGCGGCGCCTGGAAATCGCGCGAGCACTGGCGAACCACCCGAAGTTGCTGCTGTTGGATGAACCCACGGCCGGAATGAACCCGCAGGAAACCGAGGTGATGAAGGAATTCATCCATGGTTTGCGCGATCAGCTCAGTTTGACCATCATCCTGATCGAACACGACATGCGCGTAGTCATGGGTATCTCCGACCGCATTTCCGTTCTCGATCACGGCACCAAGATCGCGGAGGGGACGCCGGCGGAGATTCAAAGCAATCAGCGGGTGATCGAGGCCTATCTGGGCGCGGGTACGGAAGCGCTTACTGAAAAATACCGAAGGAAGAAGCTGCAATGATGCTAGAGATCAAAGAGCTTTGCGTTTCATATGGAGCCATTAAAGCCCTCAAGGGCATCGATGTGACCCTAACGGAGGGGGAGATCGTCGCCCTGATTGGCGGAAACGGCGCCGGCAAATCGACGACGCTGAATACCATTTCCGGCCTGCTGCGCCCTGTTTCGGGCGGGATTCGCTTCCTGGACGACGAGATTACCAGCGTGCCACCTCAGGAAATCGTCTCGCGAGGGATCATTCACGTTCCGGAAGGCCGCAGAATCTTTTCGTCCCTGACCGTGGAAGAGAATCTGGAGATGGGCGCATATCTGCAACGCGACAAAGCGGCTAAACAGCGAGACCTGGAAGAGGTCTTCGTGCGGTTTCCGCGTTTGAAGGAACGGCGCCGACAGGCCGGAGGTACGCTGTCGGGCGGCGAGCAACAGATGCTGGCGATCGCGCGGGCCATCATGGCCCATCCCAAATTGCTGCTATTGGACGAGCCTTCGATGGGGCTCTCGCCCGTTTTCGTCGAACAGATATTTGATATCATCCAATCGATCAACGACCAGGGCACTTCCATCCTGCTGGTCGAGCAAAACGCGCAAATGGCGCTTTCGATCGCGGATCGGGGGTATGTTCTGGAAACCGGGAGGATTGTGCTTTCGGGGGCGTCGGATGACCTGTTGCATGACCCGTTGGTCATCAAGGCATATCTGGGAGGGTAAGCGATATTTTTAGACAATACAAACGCACAGGTCGCCCGGATCAAAACGATCCATGGCGACCTGTGCGTTTGTATCCGGGCCTTTGGTTAGCCACCTGTGGCAATCCGGTCGTCCAGGAGGATTTCGATGGTCTCGACATCCATGTTCGCGGTGGGTTGGATGCGTTGTTCGATATATTCATCTTCGATTTCGTTGAATTCGATGGGTAAAGCATTCTCCTCTGCCATTTTTATTTCCTCCAATATTTAAAAAGTAACAATATATCCTTTGTCAGATTTCGCTGAAAAGGTTTATCAAACGCGACAAGGCATTCAACGCATTGTTAAATGCTCACCACTAGCCTGTTGTTGCCTCACCTGTCGCCAGGTGATTTTGAACACGCTTTGTGCTTTTCGGAAGAAAGAAGCCCGTGGACAGGCTTCAGAGGCATCCGCTGATCGATCGATTTTCCCCTGGTTTTGCAGGGTTAGCGCTTCCCTTGCGGAAAGGAACCTCCACCTCGTTGTCTCGTTACGCACGAGATTCAGCCGCTATTTCTTCTCTATGGACCTGTTAAATTTCAATGCTCTAATCATAGGAGGATATACGGAGTTTGTCAAGGTCTACAAAGACATTTCGTGATCGATCAAGGCGGGTGATTGTCTTTCAGGATGGACATCTGCCTCTACTCCTTCGTCCGAAGCAGGTTCAACAACTGTTGAGCGGTCGCGCGGGGTCCGGATTGCTCGGAACCGGGAATTGCAAGCTGGGTTCGCATCTGACCGACGAAGAGTCGATTGTCGAACATGGCCTGGAAAAAGCGTTTTGCCAATGGCTCATGAAGTTGTTGGTATTGGGATGGCCCGAAGATATTGGCAAAGTAGGTGCGCAGCAGACCGGTCGCCGCGGTGGTGCCTTTGCTCATCACCGCGCCGTCCCGAAAGACCTCCAGCGCCTCCTCCGGGTTGGAGAAGCGCTCGATCGCCGGATGGCTGGCGTCTACGATTTCGTAGTTGTTGGCGTACAGGACGTAGTCGACAGGGTAACCTTTGACGATCTCTTCATAGCGCGTGACGGGCAGTACGACGCGCGCATTCACCTGGTCCGGATTCATGATGATGGTGCGGTCAATCTGGCCCAACGCGTAGCCGGATTGCAGATCGTCCAGGCGGACGAAGGCTCCGATTTCCGTGCCGTACCCGATCAGCCGATTCTGTCCATCGACGGCCAGCGATCCCATGTCATCGGCGATCGTGATGAGTTCTTCGACGTCGTCGCCGGCGATCTGGCGTAAAGCTTCGAGCGTCTCGGATTTCCCCGCGCCGCTGTCGCCCATGACCAGGATCGTCGAGCTCCCATGGTCGCGCAGCTTGATGTTCATCAAAGCGCCGTGGAAAGGCATCTTGCCCTGTTTCATCATCTTGATGTTGTGCAGGGTCAGCGCCATTTTCTTGAGATATCCGAAATAACCAAATTCTTCCTTGTTCGGGATGGTTGCCACCAGAAGGTCGCTGGCCGCGTCTTCGAAGAAAATGGTTTCGTTCTTGCCGGCAGTGATCGTTTCCGGGGACCCAAACAGGAAAACAGCATCCGGCTTATGCTCCAGGTCTTCATCGCTGGCCAGTTCGAATAGATTGCTCAGCGAGAAGCCCAGCTCGAAGAAAGGCAATGTGAAATAGATCAAGATCAGCAGGGGCCCGACTTTGGCCGGGTAGCACAGCCAGTCCTGTGAATTCAGGTTCATCCCGGCCAGTGGATTCGAGGAGACGCGTTCGAATTCTCCCTTGCGTTTGTTCATCGGGGAGTTGTAGATCATGGGTGGGTAGATCAACACCTGGCGGATGACGGAGATGTCCTTCAATATGGCGTAGGGCGCGCCGGGCAGTTTGATCTCCACCGGCAGGGCGATGGTTGCCGCTTCTGCACCGGCGCTGACCTGACGGTAGATGCGTGGATGATTGCCGGTAACATTCTCCTGCAGGTCGCGATAGGTGCTGCGCACGACGTGCATCAGCGTTTCGACGGTGTCGTGGAAAGTGCGGTAGGGGCGTTTGTCCAATCGATCGCCGACCGAATCGCAGATGATCAGGCGGTGCATGCGTCGCCAATAGTTATAGAACTGCTCGATGAACTCATTGAACAGGTAGCGATCCCGGAAGAACTGTTCGGAATCCGGATCCAGGCGCGGTACCAGATCTGCCGGTACCTTGAGCAGGTATTTGAAAGTGGTTACCAGTAAATCGATATCTTTCCCCGTAACAGGCTCCTTGGCAAAGATCCCGAGCAACGGCGAACGTTTGCGCGACAATTCAGCGATATAGCGTTTCAAAACGTCCTGGAAGAGCGGATTGGCCAGTAAATGCTCCGGTTTGGAACACACCCGGTCGCGAACTCGCAAAATCACTTTGTCATCGAAGAGCTGATAATTGAAATTTTCCATAAATCCCACCCAGGAACTATTTGTTCAGGATCTGAGAAAGGAATAACTGTGATCTTTCGTTTTGCGGATTGGTAAAGAAGGTTTCGGGATTGGCCTTTTCCACGATTTTACCGTGATCCATGAAGACGACTTCATGCGCGGCCCGGCGGGCAAAGCCCATTTCGTGCGTGACGACGACCATGGTGATGCCGTCCTTTACGAGGTCCAGCATGACATCCAGGACTTCCTTGATCATCTCGGGATCCAGGGCGCTGGTGGGTTCGTCGAAGAGCATGATTTTGGGTTTCATCGCCAGGGCGCGGGCGATGGCCACGCGCTGCTGCTGGCCGCCCGAGAGCTGAGTCGGAAAGCTGTCGCGTTTGCCGAGAATTCCGACCCGCGAAAGCTGCTGCTCGGCGATCTCGATTGCTTCGATTTTGGCCCGTCCGCGTACAATCTGCTGGGCCAGGGTGATGTTCTCCAACACGGTCAGATGGGGATAGAGATTGAAATGTTGAAACACCATGCCCACGTCGGCGCGAATGCGGTTGAGCTGCTGCTGATCGCGGGTTAATTTTTCGCCGTCGATCCAGATTTCGCCCGAAGTCTCGATCTCCAGATGATTGATGCAACGCAACAGAGTCGATTTGCCCGATCCGGATGGGCCGATGATCACCATCACCTTCCCCCGGCCGACGTTGAGATTGACGCCGTTGACGGCTTCCACCGCGCCAAAGCTCTTGAACAGATCTCGAATAATGATCATATCCTCAGGACTGTTCATTTCGGCGCAGCTTTCCTTCGATCGTTTTGACCAGGAGCGACAGAATGACGGTCATGGTGAGATACAGGATGGCCAGGGTCGTATAAGCCTCGGTATACCGGAAAGTCTGACCCGTGTAAAGCCGGGTGACCTGGGTGATATCCCGAACCGCCAGGATGGAGACCAGAGAAGAGTCTTTGAGCATGGAGATGAAGTCATTGCCCAGGGCGGGCAGCACATTGCGGACGGCCTGGGGGAGAATGATATAGCGCATCGCCTGAACATAGCTCATGCCCTGCGACCGGGCAGCTTCCATCTGACCCTTGCCGATCGATTCGATGCCGGCCCGGAAGATTTCCGCCAGGAACGCGCCGTAGGTCGTGGCAAGCGCTGTTATGGCGCGGGCATTCATTGGCACATCCTTGATATTGATTCCGGAGAAGATGCCAGCCAGGAATGTGATGCCCGATCGGGAGAGAAACGCTCCAAATGCATTCAAACCGGTAACAATTGCGGGCACCGCCACGATGGCGATGACGAAAATCAACACCAGCATGGGCACGCCGCGAATCAATTCGATGTACAGGGTGGCGATATTCTTGATGACCACATTGCTTGAAATGCGGCCCAGCCCGGCCAGAAGGCCGATGATCAGAGCAACACCGAAGGCGACAAAGGTTGTGGACAGCGTCAAACCCAGCCCGGCCTTAATAAAAGAAAAAGCCTCTTTAAAATTAGGCTGAGTCAAAATCAGGTAGAATGTGCCCAATACCAGCAGGAGAATTCCAAGCAACCACCAGGGGTAGTCTTGCAATTTTTTCCGTCTGCCGGTTAAGTCCAACGATAAAGGTAGAACTGAAGGTGTTGTCGTTTTTATAACCATAATGTGCGACCTTTTTCTGCCAGGGTATCTTTCATACCCTGGCAGATTCATTTGGGATAAGCTATTTCACTTGATCTTGCGTGACTTTGAAATCTGGCCCGAAGAATTTCTGGTTCAATGTGTCCAACGACCCATCCGCTTTCATCGCGTCCAGGGCTTTGTTGATCGGGTCCACCAGATCGCTGCCCTTCTTGAAGACGAAGCCCAGTTCATCGCTGGAGATGGAAGAGCCAATCAGTTCCAACTGGTCCGCGTTTTCGCCCTGATAACCCAATCCGACCACCTCATCGATAATCACAGCATCCACATCGCCGGCGATGAGCGCCTGGATGGCGAAGGGGAATTGATCGAAGGCCTTGATTCTCTCCTCGGGAAGGTATTTGGTAGCGGTCTGGTAGTTGGTTGTGTTGACCTGCGTGCCCAGGAGTAAATTCGAATCGGCGGCGAAATCTTCGATGCTGCTGAAGCGGGTTTCTCCCTTGCGAACGAGCAGGCGCTGTTGAATCTGGACATAACCGTCGGAAAAATCTGCGCTTTGCTTGCGTTCATCGGTGATGGTGATGCCATCCGCACCGACATCGATTTGCCCGGCAGATACGGACTGGATCAAACCATCCCAGGCGGTTTCCACGAATTTGGGCGTGCAGTGCAGGCGCGTGCAAATCTCATTGAATGCTTCATAATCCCAACCACCGGCTTCGCCTGTGCTCACCATGATGTAATTGAAAGGCAGGTAAGCATTTTCGACGGCGATGGTAATTTCGCGGCAGTTCAAATCAACGATGGCTGTATCCGCGCTTCCCAGGCAGCTCGACTGCGAAGCGGACGCAGCGGATGAGGCAGCCGGGGCGGTGGTATCGGCCGGCGCGTTGGTCGCAGCCGGGGCGGTCGTATTGGCCAGTCCGCTGCAGGCAGACAAAACCAAAACCGCAAGAACCAATAAGACTAAAACTTTCAAACTGCTTTTCATCGATCTCCTCCAGAGCCGAATATAAATAAATGGCCTTCCGTGTTCTCGGAAGGCCTGCTTGGCAAAGAATTCATCTTGATACATTAAGCAAAATAAGCCGGAACCTTCACGAGAGGGATTCGGTTACGCGGATGCTTATGGTTCAACTGCTGTGCTAATAAGTAAATCATAATGTCAGGTTTTAACCTTTTTTGAGATGCTTGTCAATACATCTGATGATACAGAATAGTTGCAATCTGTGACAAGTGATCAATGAACCCGGGAAGAGGATCACTTGATTTTTATCGTTTTCCTCGAGAGAGCCGGCTAATAACCATCGGCACTTGATTTTAACAGGACGCATGATCCCCGGGGCTGGATGGTATACGCGCCACATCGGGCCGGGATCAGAACCGTGTCGAAGCGGCTCAACCGGGCCGTTTCATCCCCGGCCTGAATATCCGCCTGGCCTTCGATAACGGTCAGGGCGTGGAAGGATTGCTGCCGGGTGTTCATCGAAATAGACTGCAAATCACTGCGAATATATTCCAGGCTGAAGTAAGGGCAGGCAACCAGGGTTTTCTTCGCATCGGGTGGGGCAATGGTCAACGGGACCGGGGTGCTGGTGGCTTGCGGATCGATCACCGCCAGGGACTTATCGATGTGCAATTTTCGGGTCTGGGTCTGCGGACGATCCCAATCATAGACGCGATAAGTCAAATCCGAGGTCTGCTGGACCTCGTAGAGCATCACGCCGGGTCCCAGCGCGTGAATCGTCCCGGGGGCGATGAATATGCTATCCCCTTTGTGTACGGTATGGTACTGCACCCAATTCAGGATGGCGCCGTTGCGAACGGCATCCGCCAATTCGCTGGGGGATGTATCCGGGCGCAGACCGGAGATCAGTTGAGCGCCTTCATTTGCTTCCAGAACATGCCAGGCTTCCGTTTTGCCGAAAAAATCCGGCCCTTCGAGCGCCTTTGCCTGTTGATCGTTGGGGTGAACCTGCAACGACAGCCATTGTTCGGCATCCAGGATCTTGATCAACAGGGGAAACCGGGCTCCGGTGTGCTGCATGGGTAGTTTGCCCAACAGCGTCTCGCCGAATTCGAGTGCGGCTTCAGCAAGAGTATGGCCTGCCAGCGATCCGTTTTTAATTTTATCGCCTTCGTAGACGATCCAGGCCTCAGCCGTAGGGGCAATGCCTGGTCGCAGGCGGTTGCCTCCCCAGACATAATCCCGATATTCAGGCACAAGTTGTATGATTTGGTTCAGCTTCAAGAAATCTTACTCCCTGTCAGGGTCGATGAGATGTATTCGCGGCCTAAGTATACATGGATTAAGATTAATTGAAGTTAAAAATAGAATCTTACGGCACTCACAATGACGAATTGCCGAATGGAAATCAGGGATTCCCACAGATGAATTTACCCGCCGGAGGGGCGCCCGTCCATTCTCCATCGCTTACCAAAAACCGGCCGCGTAAAAGAGTCGATTTTACCCTGCCGCTCAATTCAAAGCCTTCATAGGGCGTGTAATCCACATTTTCGTGCAAAGCGGATTGTGTTGCCATTCCCCTCCAATCCGGGTCGAAAATGACTAAATCGGCGTCGAAACCGGGTTGGATATCACCTTTATGAGGATAAAGACCGAATAAACGCGCCGGAGTCGTACAGCAGCGATTTATCCAATCGGTAAGCGATAGATAACCGTTTTTTACGCCATAGGTATACAGCAGCGTCATGCGAAGTTCGATGCCAGGCAGGCCGGAGGGAATATTCAGGAACGATTCTTTTCCGAGCTGCTTCTGACCGATAAAATTGAATGCGCAGTGGTCGGTCCCGACCGTTTGCAAGTCGCCGGCCTGCAAGGCAGACCAGAGAGCAGCCTGGTCGTCCGGGGTACGCAGCGGCGGGCAGCAGACGAATTTGGCGCCTTCGAATTGCCCGGTCATGATCCTGGACTCATCCAATAAGAGATACTGTGGGCAGGTTTCTCCCCAGGCGGGCTGGCCCTTTTTCCGGGCGTTGGTGATGGCTTCAGCGCCTGAGCGGGTCGAGACATGCACGATGTAGACCGGCGCGTTGGCGTAATCGGCCAGGGTCAGAACGCGCTGGATGGCCTCCTTTTCGGCGATTTCCGGCCGGCTGAGCGGAAAATCCGCCACCGACTGTTGCCCTTCAGCCAGCAGCCTGGCGACGGCATCCTGAATGATCGCGTCCGATTCGGCATGGACGATTGTGAGGCCGCCAGCCGCAGCGACGCAACGCAGAACCGCCAACAATTCCTCATCGGCGAGATGGAAGCCCGTGTAAGTTGTGTAAACCTTGAAGGAGGGCATGCCCGCTTCAAGGACTTCCGGAACCTGGCGTAGCGTTTCCGGGGCGCTAGAACATAGCGTCATGTGAAAAGCATAATCGATCGCTGACTGGCCTTGAGCCAGAGCGCGGCGCTCTTCGAAGGCCTGCATCAGCGGTTGGCCCGGGTAGTTGGGTTCGACGAAGTCGACAACGGTGGTGGTGCCGCCCAGGGCCGCTGCCCGGGTGGCGCCCGCCCAGGTGTCGCAGGTAGTCATCATCGCGGTTGGCATCTGGATGTGGACATGCGGGTCCACGCCACCGGGCAGGACCAGCATATGCTCGGCGGATCGTTCTTCCCGCCCATTCAGCGCCGGGGCGATCTGTGCTATCTTCCCATCCTGAATACCAATATCCGCGCGTGAAATTCCTATGCTGGATACGATGGTTCCATCTTTTACGACAAGATCATATACCATGCGACTTCCTCGATTTTGGGTTTGCTCTCGCATCTAGTGCCACATTCTTTATAGCATTTTCCAGGAAAAATTATCCCTGATTCAGGCGTGATTATACTGCAATACTTCGTATAGTCAGGATATTCTCTGTTTTGAAGAGGATGGCTCGATCGATTTCGGGATAAAAACGACCCTCACCGGAGTGAAGGTCTCGTTCGAGCGGGAGTAAAGGGTTCGGATGAAATCCCCCTTGTGGGGATAAAATCCCCCTTGCGGGGACCCCGATCTCGAGATAAAAATGACCCTCACCGGAGTGAAGGTCTCGTTCGAGCGGGAGCGACGGGATTCGGACCCGCGATCTCGGCCTTGACAGGGCCGCATGTTAGCCGCTACACCACGCCCCCGAACGACCAATAGTTTATCATATGCATTGGGCGGCGTCAAGGAATTCGAATGATTTTTAAGGGGAAAAATAGACAGTTTATTTCCCCTTTTCAAACAGCGGAGTAATGACATCATCCAGGTCTTCCTGAGCCAGCGGCCCGATCCAGCGTTTTACAAGTTTCCCCTGAGCGTCGATCACCAGACTGGCCGGCAGACCGTTCATGTTCAAGTCGATGAGCACATTACCGGGGGGATCCGACCACACCGGGAATGTATAGCCGTTCTGGGCAATGAAAGCCTGGGCGTCTTCGACATCGTCGCTGACGTTTACCGCTACAAGCGTGAAATCCTCTGCTTTATGGGCGTCATAATAAGCCTGAAGAAGCGGCATTTCTTCCTTGCAGGGAGAACACCAGGTCGCCCAGAAATTCACCAGCACGACTTTTCCGTGCAGCGAACTCAAGGTTACACTCGCACCGGATAGATCCTTGACGGTGAAATCGATCTCGGGGCGATCGTCCTGTGCTTGCGCGTTGGCGGATGCGAAATCCAGGCCCGTTTTGACCATGACGGCCAGCCAGATCAATATTCCAAGCGTTGCCAGGGTTATCAGCAACCTGATGAGCTGCCGTCTGGGCCTGAGTTTGGGACTCTTTTCTTTGAAGGGTTGTTCGACCATTCGCTGCCGGTTAATGAACACCCAGATACGATTTACGGACCTGGTCGTCTTTGGAGAGAACCTCGGCCTCACCTTCCAGTACGATCTTGCCGGTTTCGAGGATGTACGCGTAGTCGGCAATGGACATGGCTGCCCGGGCATTCTGCTCGATCAACAGGATGGTTTGACCCTTGTTCTGGTTGATCTCTTTGAGCTTCTTAAGAACACCCTGTGAGAGCACCGGCGCCAACCCGAGCGAGGGTTCATCGATCATCAAGAGCTTGGGTTGAGACATGAGCGCGCGACCGAGCGCCAGCATCTGTTGCTCTCCGCCGGATAGCGTGCCCGCGGGTTGGTTGATGCGTTCTTCCAACCGGGGAAAAACTGCGAAGATTTCCTCGGTCGAGCGCCGAATTTCAGTTTTGTCGTTGCGGGTATATGCGCCCAATATCAGGTTTTCGCGGACGGTCAGGTTTACGAAGACTCGCCGGCCTTCCGGCACCAGGGCGATACCCCGGCGCAAAACCTCAAAGGATTTCAAACCCAGCAGGTTCTGCCCATCGAAGGTAATGCTGCCTTCATTGGCTTTTACCAGACCGGCAATTGTTCGCAGGGTAGAACTTTTACCCGCGCCGTTGGCGCCCAACAGGGTCACGATTTTCCCATCCGGCACCCTCAGTGAAATCCCATGCAAGGCGTGAATACCACCGTAGTAAACATGAAGGTTTTTGATCTCAAGCATTTTCGGTGACTCCCAAATACGCCTCGATGACGCGTGGATTATTCTGGATGAGTTCCGGGGCGCCTTCTGCAATCTGCTCGCCGTGATCGATGACGATGATGCGTGGGCAAATTCCCATGACCACTCGCATTTGGTGTTCGATCAGGAAAATTGTGAGGTCGAATGTCTTGAGGATATGCAGGATGAATTCCATCAATTCTTCGGCTTCCTGGGGGTTCATCCCGGCCGCCGGTTCATCCAACAGCAGCAATTTGGGATGGGTGGCCAGGGCGCGGGCAATCTCGAGCTTGCGCTGCTGGCCGTAGGGTAACGCCGTGGCCTGTTTATCGGCCAGATGCGAGAGATTGACCGATTCGAGCAGCTCGTAGGCTTCTGTATGCATCTTCCGGTCCTCCGCCATGTATCCCGGCAATTGCAGGATGGCGGAGATGGGATCGGATTTCAAACGCAGGTGATGACCGACCATGACATTTTCGAGAACGTTCAGCCCCTTGAACAGGCGAATATTCTGGAATGTCCGCGAGATGCCCAAATTGGCAATCTCATTGGGTTTCTTCCCTGAGATATCCCGGTCATCGAAGAAGACTTTGCCATTTGTGGGCGCATAGACCCCGGTGATGATGTTGAAGATGGTCGTCTTGCCGGAACCATTCGGGCCAATCAACGCGCAGAGTTCGCCAGGTTGCAGCTCAGCCGAAAATTTGTTGACCGCGGTCAGGCCGCCAAAACGTTTGACGACGGAGTTGAGGGAAAGAATGCTCATGATTTTTTCTCCTGTTCCGTCCCGTTTTTGGGTAGGGTTGCCTGACTGGCCTTGAGTTTTCGGGTTTTCCCACTCAGGAAGTCGATCAGCCAGTCCCAACTGAATTCATTCTGACCGAAAAGACCTTTCCGGTAGAAGAGGATGACAAACAACAGCAGCAATGAAAAAATGACCATGCGCATACCGGGAATGCCCGGAATGACCAGAGCCCCGATATTGAACTGGGATTCGATTGGGCGCAGGAGTTCGAGAAAGATGGTGTACAGGCAGGCGGCCACTGCGCTGCCGGTCAGACTGCCCATCCCACCCATCACCGTAATCCCGACGATCTGGTAGGTGAGGGTGAACAGGAAGACTTTCGGATCGATGGTGCTGATCAGGTTTGCGAACAAAGCGCCGGCGACCCCGATGAAGAAGGCTGAAACGGCGAAAGCCATGATCTTATGTTTGAAGAGATCGACGCCCAACGCTTCGGCCGCCACTTCGTCATCCCGGATGGCTTTCATGGCGCGCCCGTAACTGCTGTCGATCAGACGTTTAATGACAAATATGGCGACAATGGCAGCGCCCCAACTCCAGTATAAATTCGTATAGTCGGGAATACCTTTCAACCCCATGGCGCCGTTGGTCAACGGTTGCAGGTTGACCAGGAATATCCGGATGATCTCGCTGAAACCCAGGGTGGCGATGGCCAGGTAGTCGCCGCGCAGGCGCAGGGCCGGCCAGGCAATCAGGCTGCCGATCAACGCCGCCAGAAAGCCGGCGATGATCAACGTCGGCAGATAAGGCACCTGCAAATTCGCCAGGAAGGGCACGATCGGTTGCAAAAAGAAATTGGCCTGTTTCTGAACCGGTGAGAGGGTGAGTAATGCCCCCACGTAAGCGCCGATGGCTGCAAAACCGGCATGTCCCAATGAGAATTGACCGGTATAGCCAAAGATGAGATTGAAGGTCACCGCGAAAATGGTGTATACGGCGCACAAATTGAGGATTCTCAACAGGTAAGTGTTCAAGAAGTTTTGTGCAATTGCCAGCAGTCCGTAAAAAACGACGATGGCTGCAAGGGTAAGGAGGGTGTTTCGCTTGATTTTCATGGCTTACACCTTTTCCGCCTGTACTTCTCCCATGATGCCGTTGGGCCGGAACAGGAGAAGCAGGATGAGAATGGCAAAAGCAAAGGCATCCCGGTACCCCGATAGATTGGGGAGAAATGCTACGATCAAAATCTCGGAAATACCGAGCACAAAACCGCCGATCATGGCGCCGGGGATATTTCCGATGCCGCCCAGGACTGCGGCGATGAAGGCTTTCAAGCCTGGCATCACACCCATCAACGGATTGATTTGGGGAAATTTGATGGCCCAGAGGATGCCGCCGGCTGCCGCCAGAGCCGAGCCAAGAGCGAAGGTATACATGATGATGCGATCGGTGTTCACGCCAACCAGACCGGTCGTTTCGATATCCTTGGAAAGCGCCCGCATGGCCATGCCAGCCTTGGTCTTATTCACCAGATAGAGCAGGACGGCAAAAAGAACCCCGGCTGTGATGACGATGAAGGGCGTGTAGCTGATGATGCTTGTTTTTCCGACGCTCAAATTGACGTCCATGAAACCTGGGCGGGTGAAGGCGAAAGGCCGGCCGCCGAAGATAACGATACCGAGATTTTCGATAAGGAACGAAACCGCGACCGCAGCCGTGAAAAGGTTGATGCGCGGATATTCTCGCAGTGGTTTATAGGCAACCCGTTCGATGACCACACCAATACCGGCTGTGATGAGGATTGCCAGGGGAAAAGCAATATACCAGGGAAGAACTAACAGCGCTGCCCCATAGAACGCAGCATACGCCCCCAGCATGACGACATCGCCGTGGGCGAAATTGATCAACCGCAGGATCCCATAAACCATGGTATAGCCGATGGCGATCAGGGCGTACAGGCTGCCCAAAGAGATGCCATTGGCCAGGTGTTGTAGGAACAATTCAAAGGTCATAGGGTTTGCTCCACAATAACAGCGGACCTTGCGAACTCAACCTCATGAAACAGTACAGGAAATTAGGGGGCACTCGAATCTGAGTGCCCCCCTGAAATACCAGTAGTTTATGGCTTGACGGTGGACAGATACTTGAAAGCGCCGTTTTCGACGGTCAGGATGACTGCATCCTTGACCGCATCACCGGTCTCATTGATCGAAATGGTGCCCGTCACACCCGGGTAATCCTTGGTGGAGGCGATGGCATCGCGAATGGCAGTGGGATCGAATGAACCCGCCCTTTCGATGGCGCTGTAAACCAGCATGTAGGCGTCATAACCAAGCGCTGCGAAGGCGCTGGGGTTCTCGTTGTATTTCTTCTTGAATTCATCGACGAAAGGCTTGGAAGCCGGGCTGAGGTCCGCATCCGGATGGTAGTGCGTGCTGATCAGAACGCCGTTGGCGGCATCGCCGGCGATGGAGAGCAATTCAGGCGCTTCCCAGGCATCCGAGCCCATGATCGGGCCGGTGAAGCCCAGTTCGCGGGCCTGCTTGACCAACAAAGCGGCATCCCCAAAATATCCGGGAGCATAGATCGTGTCCGGTTTTGCAGCCAAAACAGCGCCGAGTTGGGCGGTGAAATCCTGATCGCCGCTCTGGTATGATGCTTCAGCCACAATACCATCCTCGCTGCCCGTAAGTTCCTTCCAGGATTGCTTGAAGAAGGAAGCCAGGCCGACCGAATAGTCCTGGGCGACATCCTGAATGATGGCGACTTTGGTGGCTTTGAGGGTTTCGACAGCATATTTGGCCATTACGCCGCCCTGGAACGGATCGATGAAACAGGCGCGGAAATAGAATTTCTTGCCAGCGGTGACCAGCGGGTTGGTCGGCGAGCAGCCCATTACCGGGATGCCAGCTTTTTCGGATACTTCACCGCCGGCCATCGAATTGGAACTGCCGTAACTGCCGATGACGGCAATGGCTTTTTCCTGTTCGATCAGGCGGGTCATGGCAGTGGCCGATTCGGCTTTGTCGCTGCGATTATCCACCAAAACCAGGCGAATCGGGGTACCCAGGACTTCCTTATGGGTTTCGTAGGCCAGGTTGACGCCCTGCATGGTCAGTTGACCGCCAGCCGCCTGGGCGCCGGTCATGGGTTCGTATACACCAATGACAACTTCTTTGGGTTTCTCCGTGGCAGCCGGCGCGCCAGTCTGTGATTGGCAGGCGGATACCAGAAGTGCAAAGACTGTTAACACCATCATCAAGCGAAATAAATTTCTCTTCTGCATTTGGGATTCCTCCATGGAATATTAATCTAGCAGTTTGGGTCGAAGACTGTTTTTGGCAAGAATCGGGGAATATCAACCTCCTTTCGTCAAGGCACTTGACAGAACGGTTGAAGTTCCTCTTGAGCTTGTTACCCAAAACCAAGAGGACGAGCAGAAGCGGTGATGTTAAGTTGATGGTGAATGGAGAAAAGGGGACGAACCGTATCAATTTCCGTAATCATTCTACGGTTTGAGAAGAACGCGTCAAGTTACAAAGATCATGCATGCGTTATGATGGAAGGGAAGAAGGTTAACCTTGCTCCACGGTACAATCACCGTGGAGCAAGGGGGGTATCGCGGTTAATTCGAACCCATAATCCAATCGTCTGTGGCGCGGTCCCATGAAACCAGTTCAGATGGTTTGAACCAGAGTCCGATTTCTGCAACGGCGGTCTCAGGGCCGTCGGATGCATGCGTCAGATTGCGGCCCACTTCGAGCGCAAAATCGTGGCGCACGGTTCCGGGTGCAGCCTCGGTGGGGCGGGTGGCGCCCATGGTTTGCCGCACGGCCTGAATGGCGTTGGGACCCTCCCAGACCATCGCCATTACCGGAGCCGAGGTGATATACCGGACCAGGCCTTCATAGAAGGGCTTGCCTTTATGCACCGCGTAATGGGTTTCAGCCAGTTCACGACTGACCTGCATGAATTTCGCGCCGACCAATTTCAACCCCCGGCGTTCGAGTCGTAAAATTACTTCACCCGCCAGACCACGTTGAACGCCGTCTGGTTTTACCATTACAAAAGTCCGTTCCAAAATCTCCTCCAAAAATTATCTGAGTAATTCTTCTGCCTTGGTATAAGCGTCCAGGGCATCCTGCAGACGGCTGGAATGCGCATATACATCACCGATCGTCTGCCACAGGTCAATATCCACCGGGTGCTGGTAAACCGCTTCCTTGAGGTCCTGTAGGGTCTCCTCCAGCGCCTGGTTGTTTTGGATGAGAGTCAGGTAGTCTACGACGGCTTCCTGTGTCTTTCCTCGCTTTAAGGCTGATCTGGCGCGACTGAGCACGGTCTGGACGTCGATCGCGACTTCCTGAGCGGGTTCAGGCGTGGGAACGTGCGCGGCGACGGGCGCCACTGGCACCGGGTGGGTGATTTCAGCCGCGGATTCTTCGGCGGGTTGTGTTGTCTCTTGCTCCGGGAGACTGGTTTCGGGCAATTCCCGCATCCACGCGTTTTCAGCATCGGCCTTTACAGAGGAGTTTTCATCCTTATCGAGGGGTTGTTGGAAGGCGAGATCGATGGCGGCATTCGTTTCTTCCGAGCTGATCTCCAGGTCCTTCAGCCAATCCGGCATGTCTTCCGAAGCGGATTGTTCTTCGGCTTCCGGGACCGGGGCCTTTTCCGGAATCAATTCGGGTTCTTCGACGGCCTCAGGGGCAGGTTGAGATTCGGCAGCTTGCTCGGTGACCCACTCCGGCGGCGTCTCGACGCGATCTTCCGGCTTGAGCAACAGGGTTTCTTCGTCCGCGCCCTGTTTTGCGGCCAACGATTCCAACCAGGCAAACGCATCATCTGCGCCGGCAGTTGGAATTTCTGCGCTGGCGGACGGCGTTTCGAGGGGACTCTCAGCAACCGGGGCGGCCGCTTCATCAACCGGGGGTTCGTTCGTTGTTAACCAATCCGGAAGACCCGATGCAGGTGCTTCTTCTGCCTTGGATTCTTCTGCGGTTTCGGTGGATTCTTTTAGCCAGGCAGGCACGCTCTCCTGGGGAGCCGCGCCGGTCTCGACTTCTTCATCTTTGGATGCCAACCAATCCGGCAGCTCCGGGGTAGCCGGTTCAGGTTCGGCCGGCAGGGTGGGTGGTACTTCTTCGGGCGCGGTGGGAGGAACCGCCGATTCGGGTTGAGGTTCCGACATTTGCTGCTTTACCCAATCGGGGGGTGTCTCCAGGCGCTCTTCGGGTTTTACCAGCAGGGTCTCTTCATCGGCGCCCTGTTTGGCAGCCAGAGATTCCAACCAGGCAAAAGCAGAATCGGAATCCAACCCGGACATTTCGGGTAGTGAGGTTTCCGCCGCGGGCTGCTCTTGCGGTTCGGTCTTTTCGACCGGTTGAGGTTGTTCGGTTTCCGGGGAAATGGCCGGGTTTTCACTCTCGAGAGCTTCTTCATCACTCTCCGGCGCGGCTTTCAACCAATCCGGAATTTCTTCGCTCCCGCCCGTTTCAGCGACTGGAAGCGAGGTTTCCGGCGTTTCGACCGCCGGTGTTTCGACGGGCTCCGGCGCGGCCTGATCGGCCGGCGATAGATTGCCGAAATCGGGCGTCTCGGCGGTGGAATCACTCTCCAATTCCTTCAACCAATCCGGAACTTCATTTTCAAGTTCTTCGGCGCCAGTTTCGGTAGCCTCGGCAGCCGGGCGATCGACGGGTTGTGACGTTGCCGGGACCGGCGGTTCCGATTGGCTGGCCTGTTGTAGCCAGTCGGGTGGAGTTTCTGTGCGGTCTTCGGGTTTGGTGAGGAGGGTTTCTTCCGCGGCGCCCTGACGGGTTGCCAGAGCCTCGAGCCAGGCAAAAGCGTCATCCGGGTTTTCTGAAGCAGGCGCACTGGCCGGCTGGGACGGAATCTCAGGCACCGGTTGTTCTTCGGACGCAATGGGCTGCAATTCCGGATTTTCGGACGCGGCCGGGGTGAATGGTGTTTCGTCTTGAGGAGTTTCCGTCTGGACAGGCGCTTCTTCGGATTTCAGCCAATCCGGCATCTCGGCGCCCTCTTGTTCGGCAGATTGGCCAGCTTCAGCGGATGAAGCAATTGTTTTCAACCAGTCCGGGGTCTCATCCTCAACCGGTTCGGAAGCAGGGGTTTCGGAGGATTTCATCCAATCCGGCATTTCATCTTTGGCTGCTTCGGAAGCAGGTATGCCAGAAGATTTCATCCAATCCGGCATTTCATCATTGGCTGCTTCGGAAGCAGGTGTTCCCATGGACTTCATCCAGTCCGGGGTTTCGTCGCCGGCCGGTTCGATTGACGGCGCTTCGGGAGCGGTATTTTCGGATTTCATCCAGTCCGGGGTTTCGGCGGCAGCCGGTTCGAAGGACGGCGCCTCGGGAACGGCGTTTTCGGGTTTCATCCAGTTCGGCAGGTCGGAACCGCCGGCTATATCTTGAGCGAACTCGCCGGTCCGGGATTGATCTTCCCCGAGCGGGTTGTTTTGCGGGAGGAGGTTGGCCAACAGGTCCAGTCGTGCCTGATCTTCAGGCTGCGCGCTTTCATCTGAGGATTCTTGAGGCGCCATGGCTTGCAGCCAATCCGGAATATTGCCGCTGGCGATACCTTCGCCCGCCGAATCGTCCTCCAGGAATGCGCTTTCCGATGGAGGCGTTTCTGGGCCGGTCGATTTTCCCCAGCCGGCCGCTTTCATCCATTCGGGGATTTCTTCGCCGCCGGCCTCCGGCGTTTGCGATGCCTGTTGAGCGGACTGGCTCTGTTCGGCATTGGACTGGGCGATATTTGGGTGCGCGCTCTCATCCGCGATCGGCATTTCACCGCTTAACGCTTCAGGCGCGGAAGCCATCCATTCCGGCAGGGATTCCTGCTGTTCTTCCCATTCAATTCCAACGGTACGAGCCCATTCCGGCTTCTGGGCTGTGGTTTCGGAAGCCTCCCATTCCAGGCGGTCCAATGTGACCACATTATCCGGAACATCAGCCAGTGTGGGTGTATTTTTGGATAGGTAAGCCATGTAGGGTTCCATGGCATCCACGCGTTGCTGGTAAATCTTGGCATCCTCGGCGCGGGCGGTCTCGGGGAGGATTTCCGCTAAAATCCGGTTGGCCTCGAAGCAAAATGGGAGTTTTGTAATCAGGCGGCTGCAGACTTCGGTGGCTTCCACTTTCATGGCGGAGAAGAAGTACATCTGCGCCAGAATGACTTCGATATCAATTCGCTTGGGATCTTCAGCCAGCGCGGCCCGGATTTCTCCAATGGCCTGTTGGTACAACTCGCCACGTGCATACATGCGGACCAATGCGCCGCGAGTCAACCGAACTTTGGGGGGCTCAATGCCATCTCGCCGGCCATATAGGCGCCGTAATTCGCCCTGCACCGCTGTATTGGCGGGTTGGACTTCGAAGGCGCGTTCCATATGCCAGATGGCGGCATCCAGGTTGCCTTCATCCTCCCGAATGATGCTCATACCGATTTGTGAGACAAAATCATCCGGAATGCAGGATAATACTCTCTGCAGAACGTCCGATGCTTCACTGTAATGCTGGCCTTCGAGATAAGCTTTTCCCAACAACCGATAGGTATCAATATGCTTCGGGAAGAACCTGAGAATATGTTTGCAATGGCCAACCGCTTCATCGATTTGTCCGCGGTTGATCAGATTCTCGATCTCCCGATTGTATGCACGCAGTGGAATTTTCGCCATGGCTAGCCTCCCGTAAATAGTATGCATCAACTTATTTGATTTAGCAAGCCTAACGGATCGGTTGTAAGAATTGTAAAGCGTGATCAAAAAAACGCTGCATTCGGGTAAATGCAGCGTTTTTCGATGTCAGAAGTGGGTTATTCGCCCAAATAATCGCGTAATTTGCGGCGAATGGAGGGGTGGCGCAGCCGGCTCAAGGCCTGGGCTTCGATCTGGCGGACCCGCTCACGGGTGACGCCCATCTTACGACCGACCTCTTCCAATGTATAAGCTTGCCCATCCAGAAGACCGTAGCGAAGCTGCAAAATGCGCACTTCACGCGGCGGCAGGCTGTTGAGCACCTCTTCGAGATGTTCGCGCAGGAGATTGTAGGTGGCCGATTCATCCGGCGGCGCGGTATCCACATCCTCGATGAAGTCACCGAGAACTGAGTCCTCCTCGTCATCGGTTGGCGTTTCCAGTGACAGCGGCCGGCGAGCCACCTGGATCATGTTTTCCACCTTTTTGGGCGGCACTTCCAGGGCAGACGCCAATTCGTCGACGGAGGGTTCGCGGCCCAGGCGTTGGGTCAGCTGGTGTTGGACGCGCAGCAATTTGTTGATCTGGTCGCCCATATGCACCGGAACGCGGATGGTGCGGCCCTGATCGGCAATGGCGCGCGTCACCGCCTGGCGAATCCACCATGTGGCATACGTGCTGAATTTGTGCCCGCGCCGATAATCGAATTTCTTCGTAGCGCGGATCAGGCCAATATTGCCTTCCTGAATCAGATCCAGGAACGGCACCCCGCGGCCCATGTACTTCTTGGCGACGCTGATGACCAGACGGGAATTGGCGGTGATGAGATGCTCGCGGGCGGTCCAACCATCTTCGATCAGACGGCGCAGTTCGGTGCGACGGCGAACGTTTACGTTCGCGCGCGCCAATTCTTCACGGGCCATACGACCGCGTTCGATGCGCTGGGCCAGTTCCACTTCCTCCTCGGCGGTCAGCAGGGGAACCCGGCTGACCTCTTTGAGGTAGAGGCCGATGGTGTCGTCCGTGTCGATATTCTCGAGGTCGTCGATTTGAATCTGGCGTTCCGTTTCTTCGCCGCCCACCAATTCATCTTCACTGGGTTCTTCCAGGGTCGGCTCGTCTTCCACGTAAGGTACGCCAGCACTCATTAAAGCAGCAAAGGCCTCTTCCAATTGCTCGATGTCCTGTTCGGCATCTGGGAAGAAGTGCAGAATGTCGTCGATGGTCACAAAGGTCTTTTGACGGCCTAATTCGACCAGACGGGCAATTGCTGGGAATTCTTCATCCTCTTCATCAACCACATTAATCAAAGGATCATCCATAGATCTAAAAGCAACCTCTCTGCAGCATCACAGATACCTGTGTTTATCTTTACATGTTTGATCAATTCAGAATACACAGTTTAGGGTTAAAATTCAATACCTACGACACGCGTCAGGGGGATGATCGGAATCCCGTCGTAAAAATCCTGGCCGGTTCAGTATTTAGTTTTGACTGTATCCTTCCAAACAATAAGAGGTCATTAAATTACATCTATTCAATGTAATCAGTACTTGGCCTGTAATAGATTCTAGGCTGAAAAATAGCCGCATAACAATATACAACAGCCATAACCTGAAAGTCAACTGGTTTTCGATATTCTAATCAAATGTTAATGTATGAAAGACCGTTGACTTTTGCGGTTGAAAGGATAAAATGATTGGGATGCAATTTCCTATGGATCGGAAGTTGTCATATAAACATATTCCCTTTGTTCCATTAATTCTTATGGAGGTACCATGGATATTCTAGGCCTTTCGAGGCACGGCTTAACAACGCCGTTTGAACAATGGGCAATTGTAGGTGTATTGATAACGGCCCTTATCAGCCTGTTATACGCATGGTTATTGCGTGGAACAGTATTAAAGCATGATACCGGTACGAAACCAATGCAGGATGTTTGGAATGCAATTCGTGTGGGGGCGGATAGTTATCTTTCCCGCCAGTTGAAAACCATTTTGCCCGCCATTTTGTTATTGGTAGTGGCATTATTCCTATCCGTTTATGTTGCAGAGCCATCGTCTGAGGCGACGGTCGAATTTGGTGATAAAGCTCGCAACGTCATCGCTTTTGGCCGCGCCATCGCATTCGTCGTTGGCGCTTTTTTTAGTATGACCGTTGGACAGTTGGGCATGCGCATGGCAATTCAGGCCAGCGTACGTTCAGCCTCTGCATCACGACGTAGTTTCAACGAATCCCTTTCCATCGCCTATTATGCCGGTACGATTACCGGTATGCTTACCGATGGATTGGGGTTGTTGGGCGGCACGGTGATCTTTATTATCTTCGGCCGCGCAGCACCGGATGCATTGCTGGGCTTTGGTTTCGGCGGTACATTGATTGCGCTTTTCATGCGCGTGGGCGGCGGTATTTACACGAAGGCCGCTGATGTCGGCGCAGACCTGGTAGGCAAGGTCGAGAAAGATATCCCGGAAGACGATCCCCGGAATGCAGCCGTGGTCGCTGACCTGGTCGGCGATAACGTGGGCGACTGCGCCGGCATGGCCGCCGATATTTTCGAGAGTTATGAAGTCACCATCGTGTCCGCCTTGATCCTGGGCCTTTCCCTTTATTCCATGACGCAGGACATCAAATGGATCGTGTATCCGTTGATCATCCGCGCAATTGGTGTGATCAGCTCGATCATCGGAACGTTCACCGTACCGATCTGGGAGAAGTTCCCGATCAAGTTCCTGCGCTCTCATGACGCGGAAGAATCGATGTTCCGTTCGTATGAAGTCTCGAGCGTCAACACCGTTTTATGGGCTTTCCTGCTGTCCTTCCTGTACGCTCATGATTGGCGCATGGGTATGCTGACCACGATTGGCGTCGGCCTGGCGGTTGCGTTCAACCCGCTGACCTCTTACTTCACCTCGACCAAGCGTGAACCTGTAAAGGAAATCGTCCGCTCGACCAAGACAGGCGCAGCTACAACCATTCTCTCCGGTCTTTCGGTGGGTATGGAATCCTCCGTCTGGGCTCTGATCGTCATCGCCATATCCTTCGTGTTCGCTCTGCTGCTGTACTCCGCAGATGGCGCTGTCTATGTGCTGTATGCGGTGGCCATGGTTGGCATCGGTATGCTCAGCCACACCGGCAACAACGTTGCCATGGACTCTTACGGCCCGATTTCGGACAACGCGAATGGCATTGCCGAAATGGCCTGGCATGACCAGACGGATGAAGAGACTTTGAAGGCCCGCCAGATTATGGCAGACCTGGATGCCGTGGGCAACACCACCAAGGCTATTACCAAGGGTGTTGCGATTGCCTCGGCTGTCATCGCCGCCGTCAGCCTGTTCGCCTCGTATACCACGGATGTGGGTCGCGTTCAGGAAGGCCTGGGCGTTTCCGAACAATTACGGCTGGCCTTTACGGGCATTCGCATCAACGACACGCGCGTCTTCATTGGCCTGTTGTTGGGTGGCGCGCTGCCCTGGCTGTTTAGTTCATTATCCATCCGGGCTGTAACTCGTGCGGCCGGGCAAATTGTGGAAGAAGTCCGCAAGCAATTCCGTATCCCGGGCATTATGGAAGGCACTGTCAAGCCGGATTATGCCCGTGTTGTCAGCATCTCCACCCGGTCTGCGCAGAAGGAACTCATCCCGCTGGCGATCATCGCGATTAGCATGCCGTTGCTGGTCGGATTGGTCTTGCAGGTCGAAGCGTTGGGTGGCTTCCTGGCGGGCGTCATTCTCAGCGGCCAACTGCTGGCAGTCTTCATGGCAAATGCCGGCGGCGCCTGGGATAATGCCAAGAAATCCATCGAAGATGAGCCACGTGATTTGTCCGCCAATACCGGCAAGGGCTCCGAACGCCATAAGGCCGGTGTCGTCGGAGATACCGTTGGCGATCCGTTGAAGGATACCGCGGGGCCGGCGCTCAACCCGATGATCAAGGTGGTGAACCTGGTGAGCTTGCTGGCCGCTCCGGTCATTGTCAAGGCCACTCACCTGGGCGTGGGCGGTTGGATTGTCGTCCTCGTGCTGGTGGCTGGATTGGTCTGGTCCATTCTCCGAAGCAAGAAAGCTGCTCCTGAGCTCGAGTAGAGCAATCCGTTGAATCTGAAGTAAAAAAAAAGAGGAGCCGGGTCAATCCAGCTCCTCTTTCGTTTACCCGGTTTTGACCTCCAACAGGACCGCAGAAAAATCGGCTGGATACGGCGCCGTGAGTGTCATCTCTACCTGACTGACGGGATGGGTAAATTGAATGGTAAAGGCATGCAGTCCAAGCCGGTCGGCGAAAACGGGGCGCCGGACAGGAGCGACTTGCAGTTCATCAAGCATCGACGCATGAGGTTTGGCCTGATAGAGTGGATCGCCAAGGATTGGCAAGCCACAGGCCGCCAGGTGGGCGCGGATTTGATGCGTATAGCCAGTGTGAGGTCTGACGCTGAGCAGGGAATACCCACCCGGATAACGTTCAAGGACCGTTACGGTCGTGGAGGCCGGTTTTCCGTCTTCGAGATCGATAATGGTCCGGTGACTCCGGTCGCCGTTTTTTAGTAAAGCGAGGTCGATCCTCCACGTGTCCAGATCGGGGGTTCCGGATACGATGGCGCGATATTCCTTCTTTACATTCCGGGAAGCAAATTGATCGTTCAGGGCATGGTGGGCGGCAAGGTCGCGCGCGAGCAAGAGCACGCCGCTCGTCTCGCGGTCCAATCGATGCACGGTCCACAGGCGGCCAAATCGCGGCTCGAGCAAATTTCGGACGTGCTCGGCCTGAGATTGCCCGCCATCCGGAATCGAGAGTACGCCGGACGGCTTATTGATCGCCAGAATATGTTCGTCCTGAAAAAGAATTTCAATGGTTGGCGCGGTCATGGTAATCAAATTGTACCCGCAGAAAACCCCGAACCGCCGGAAAAATCGCGGAAATTGGACTAGAATCTACACCGAACCCTGATATCGGAGGAGAGGTATGCACATCGTTCTTGTTGATATCCATGTAAAACCCGAATTTTTGGATGAATTCAAAAAAGCCACACTCGACAACGCCAGGAACAGTATTCAAGAAGCCGGTGTCATGCGATTCGATGCCCTTCAGCAAAAAGAAGATGCCTGCCGCTTCGTTCTGGTCGAAGTGTACCGTCAAAGAGAAGACCAGGCGGCTCATCGCGAAACCGCCCATTACATTCGCTGGCGGGATGCCGTTGCTCCAATGATGGCCGAGCCTCGCGTTGGCAGGATTTTTGAAAATGTGTATCCGGATGACGACAGTTGGGGCAAGGCATGAATTTCGATTTTGCCACCGCAAATCGCATTCTGTTTGGAAACGGCAAAGTCCATGAGGTTGCTCGGATCGTTGCTTCGTACGGCCGCCAGACCTTATTGATCCATGGGAGACACGCCGCGGGTGTGGAAACGTTGCGCAGCGATCTGGAGTCGGCCGGTGTAAACGTGGTTGATTACATCTCCAGCGGTGAACCGGATGTCCCATCGATCGAAAGGGGCGTGCAGTCTGCGAGAGAGAAACAGATCGAGGTCGTGATTGCCATCGGTGGCGGCAGCGTTCTCGATACTGGCAAAGCCGTTGCGGCGCTGGTCGCGAACGACCGTCCTATCCTGGATTATCTTGAGGTCGTCGGGCAAGGCCTTCCGTTGATAAAGCCGGTCCTACCCGTGATTGCCATTCCCACGACGGCCGGCACCGGCAGCGAGGTCTCGCGCAACGCGGTCATCAGTGTGCCGGAGAAGCGCGTCAAAGTCAGCCTGCGCAGCCCGGCGATGCTGCCGAAGGTGGCCGTGGTCGATCCGCAATTGACTCTCTCCCTGCCTCCGGTGATAACGGCCAATTCGGGCCTGGATGCGCTTACTCAGGTTCTCGAACCGTACGTTTCCCGGAAAGCCAATCCGATGACCGACCTTTTTTGTAAAGAAGGTCTGCAACTGGCAGCCCGATCTTTACGCGCCGCCTATGAACATGGCGATGATCTGACGGCGCGCGAGGGAATGTCCTGGGCCAGCCTGTTGGGCGGCCTGGCGTTGGCCAATGCCGGCCTGGGGGCGGTGCACGGCTTCGCCGGCCCCCTGGGTGGATTATACGACGCTCCCCACGGCGCGCTTTGCGCAGCGCTATTGGCGCCGGTGATGCGGGTCAACTCAGAGACGTTCCTGCGCACCCAACCCGATCATCCGGCCGTGGCGCGGTATGCGGATATCGCGTGTTTCCTGACCGGAAACCCGGCCGCGCGCATCGAAGATGGAATTCAATGGTTGGAAGACCTGACGCAGGCATTGAATATTGCTCGACTGCGCGCCTTCGGAATTTCACCGCGTGATTTTCAGCTTATCATCGAGAAGGCGTCGGTATCGAGCAGTATGAAGGGCAATCCGATCGAATTGTCTTCCAGTGAGCTTCTGCGGATCTTGGAAATGGCATTTTAGGAGAAAAGAAAATCGGGTGGATTTTGAACTGCACCCCATAGGGTAGACAGAAAAAGAAAGCGGTCTCAAGGCTAAGTGGACAGACACCTGAGTTGATAGGGTGTCTGTCTTGTTTTCAATTGTATCCGTTCATAGTTGAAAAAGTAGATGTATTCGTCAACAATCTGCTTAGCCTCCTCGAAAGTAGGAGTAGAAATATTGCGTAGAGCTTCTTCTTTGAGATGGCCGAAGAAGTTTTCCATTGGCGCATTGTCCCAACAATTCCCTCTGCGCGACATGGAAGGAGTAATGCTATACTGTTGGGTAAGGACATGATATGCGTGTGAGGTATATTGATGCCCTTGGTCACTGTGGAGGATCAGTCCATCAGTGACCTTTTCTTTCTCCTGAGCCAACTTGAGGGTCCTGGTTACCAATGCCACCGAGTTTGAGAGGCTCATGGCATGAGCAACGATAAAGCCACCGTATAAATCCTTGATGGTGGATAGATAAGCCCAGCCCTGCTGTGTGGCAATGTAGGTGATATCCGTTACCCATTTCTGGTTTGGCCGAGTGGCCGCAAAGTCACGGTTGAGAATATTCTCGTAGCGATGATAGATCTCCAACTGGCTCATTTTGGTGAACATCTTGTGGCGACGTGCCACTGAGCGAATGCCCAGACAGTTCATCAAACGCAAAATGGCCTTGTGGTTGATAATGACTGAACGATATTGGCTCAACCACAGCCCAATCCGCCGGTATCCGTAAGTGCTTTTTGATGCAGCATAGGCTTCCAGGATCAGTTGTTTCCGTTCAGCATCCAAATCTGGCTGACCCTTGCGCTTAAGCCAGGCATAGTAAGCTGCTCGCGAAATCCCGAAGAAACTACACATCGCGTTCACAGGGTAGATTCCTCGATAGTGTTCGATGACCCGATATTGCGCCTCGCGAGCATAGCTGTGCGCAACTCGGTATGAAATTTTTTTAGCAGCGCATTCTCCATCTCCAGGTGGGCGATATAGGCTGGTTGGGTTAACGGCGTTTTCCGCGGCCGACCAATCGGCTTATCGAAACCAGCTTCGCCTTCCCGCCGAAAGCGCCGAACCCACTGCTCAACCAGCTCTCCGCGTGGCAGTCCCAATTCCTGAGCGGTTTCAGCGTTTGTTTTGCCTTGTTCTAAACACATCTGCACTGCCAGCAACTTTACTTCCTTGCGATAGTGAACCATCCCTTTTTCCCCAGACATAGTAAAAGCACCTCCTGCTTCTATTCTCGCATGAGGTGCTTTCTTTTCCTGTCTTGTTTTCTGGGTTCAGTTCATTTCCACCCGATTTTTTTATCAATTTTCAGAGAAGAAGCTGATCCCGAATACATTCGGTCCTGCATGGACCAGAATGGCCGAAGGAAGCAGATAGAGGGGAATATCCCTGAAACCCAGGCCCTGTTTGAGGTCATTGGCGAATGTTTCCGCCTCATCTTTATTATCACCGTACATGACGGTGATGTAGGATTCGGACGTGGTTGGGCATTCGGTCCGAATGATTTCTTTGAGCCGGGCCATGGCGCGCTGTTTGGTGCGCTGTTTTTCCTGGGGTTCGATGTGGCCATCCGAGAGTGTCAGGATGGGTTTGACCTGAAGAACACTTCCGAAGAGCATTGCGGCGCCGCCAATCCGGCCGCCTTTATAAAGGTAATCCAGGGTATCGACCATGAAATATGTGTGCTGGTGAGCGCACATATTCTGGATCTTTGCGACGATTTCATCCGTGGAGAGACCCACAGCGGCCCATTTTACGGCCTGCATGACGATCGATCCCAGGCCCGTGGCAATGGTGCGGGTGTCGATGACGCGGATGTCGGAGTTCGGAAAATCCTGCGCGGCCACCGTGGCACTGCGAACGGTTCCGCTGACGTCGGCGGACGGGCAGATGACAATGGCGCTGTCGCCTGCATCCGTGATTTTCTGGTAGATCGGAGTGTACAAAGCCGGCGGGGGCGCGGCTGTCTTGGGAAGCGTCGGCGACGCCTTGAGCTTGGCCAGGAATGTAGCCGTGTCGATTTCGGTGTCGTCACGGTAGCTTTCATCCCCAAAGACAATGATCTGGGGAAGAAATTCGATGCCGAGTTGATAAGCCATCTCGGTGGGAATACTTGATGTGGTATCGGCAATGATTCGAACCATAAGGATTCCTTTCAGGTCGGTTTTTGATATGACGGATGAAAAAGAAAAAACAAAAAACTCAACCAATAGCATTATACCAATGGGTTGGTTTCAGGCCATCTACCTTAAGGCATGAAAACGACTCAACGTTTATGATGATGAGATCCTACGACCGGCGACTGGAAATCAAGATTTCAAATCACGAGCGGCAGGCAGCCCATTTGCGGAGGTAGCCTGGAGAGCTGCCCGTACGATCGCGGCAGCCATGCATTCGGCGGCATACGCTCCGATGGTATTGACATCCGCTCGTTTACGGCCCGTTGCCAAGGCAAATACAGTGTCGCCATCATACATGGTATGTGCCGGCCGAATGGATCGCGCCAGGCCGTTGTGGGCCATTTGAGCGACCTTGTTGGTCTCTTCTTTGTCAAGCCTGGCGTTGGTGGCTACGACGCCGATGACCGTATTGTGCGCAGACGAGATCCGGAGTGCAGTCTTGCCCAGCAAGGATTTCATGATCACCAGCGTGTTCGCGAGCTGCGGTCGCGCGTTCGGGGCGACCGAAATCGCCCGGGCCCCTGCCAGTATCTTTCCGGTTTCCGGATCGACGATATCCCCCAGCGCATTGACGGCAACGATGGTACCCACGACCAAACCTCCCCCCAGATCAATAGAGGCGGTCCCTAATCCCGACTTCATTGCCTGCGACATACCCAGGATTTTCCCAACCGTGGCGCCCGTACCTGCGCCGACGTTCCCCTCGGCGGGGGCCGCTTGGCTGGCGTTCTGGCAGGCAATATAACCCATTTCAGCATCCGGACGGACGTCTGGCAGACCGATCCCAAGATCATATAAAACCGCGGCTGGAACGATTGGAACGCGCGCGAAACCCGAATCGAACCCAACCCCTTTTTCTTCCAGAAAGCGCATCACGCCGGTCGCCGCATCCAGGCCAAACGCCGATCCGCCGGCAAGCAAAACCGCATGGGCCTTATCGACCAGGTGCATAGGCCGTAACGCATCCGTTTCGCGCGTTCCCGGCGCGCCGCCGCGTTGGTCCACCCCGCTGATGGCGCCGTCTTCTGCCAGAATGACCGTGCAACCGGTCATGGCTTTCAGGTTGGTGGCATGCCCTACCAAAATTCCCGGCACATCCGTTATTGCGTTTTGCACAGTCTGCCTCCTGTTGGGTGTCTCGCTGGGACTCATTATACCTTGTTCAGAATGCGCCGGCTCTGGCGTCGATAAATCATAGGTTATAATCGGGATGTTTGGGATTTATGGTTCTGGAGAGGTTTATGAAAAAGAAATATACGCGCATCGCTGCGCTCTTCTTGTTGGTCTTTGGGGTGTTTTTGATGTTCATCCCGCAAAATGTCTACGCATTGCCCGATTTTCAAGTTCCGACCGGGTCGATTCCGACCGTGACCGGCACGCCGAAGGGGCCGACTGCGACGGTCAAATCCGATATGGGTGAGCCTTTCTTGAATGTGCGTTCCGGTCCGGGGGCGCTGTATGAGAAAATTGGCGTTTTGCTGCCCGGACAATCCGTCCCTGCGGTGGGAGTCTCTCCGAAAGGCGAATATTACCTGATCGAATATCCGGGCGTTCCGGGTGGAACAGGTTGGGTAAGCTCCCAATACATCGAAATCACCGGCGGTCAACCTCCGGTTGTCCAACCCCCAGCGACCGTGACACCTGCCGTGACGGCTACCTTCGACCCGACCCTGGCTGCCCAGTTTATCGTCACCATCGAGCCAACGCGGATGCCTACGTTTACGCAGCCCGCGCCGTTGGAGGTCCCAACCTACGCCGAGACTTCACCCAATCAAATCGCCTCCGGAGTGCCCATGGGATTGGTGATTGCGATCATTCTGGTCGCAGGAATATTGGTCGGAGCATTTTCGATGCTCCAAAGCCGATAATGACAAAAACCGGGGTTACCCCGGTTTTTTTTATGCAAAAAAGATCCTTAACTTCTTGTAACCCGTCGGACCCACCTTGTGCCCGACTTCATCCTGGCAAAATTCGACTTCAGCGCCTGCTGCGCTAAGGATCGCGGCGGCTTCCTGAGCGCGGCGGAAAGGAACCGCTTTGTCGACAGTTCCATGGGCAATCAAAACGGCCTTACCGGATAACCGGTCCGGCACAAGGAGTTCTTTGGCTCCTTCGGGCAGAAAGCCGGCCAGGCTTGCGACCCGTCCAATTCGGTCAGGGTATTGGAGCAGGTAGCATAAAGACACGGCAGCTCCCTGGCTGAAACCCATCAAGTCGAACTTTTCGGATGTAATCTTCAAAATGTCCAACCAGTGTTGCACTTGCACGTCGAGTTCGTGGGTCACTTCGGAATAGTCCCGAAAGCTGGCCCAGACGCTCGAACCGGCAGGCAGCCAGCCAAAGCCGTTGGGCTGCGCCTGAACCGGACCGCGGGGAGAGATCAACCAATAATCCGCTGCAACCTGTTTTCCAAAAATCGACATGACAGTTTCATTCCCTGTCCAGCCGTGCAGCAAAAAGATCACGCGTTGGCTGTGCATTTCAATCGGGGCCTGGACGCGAACGGTCCAGCCGTTTTCGATCAGCGTATATGCGTCAGGTCTTTTAACCACGTTTTGAAATCCATTCGAACAGCCACAAAACACCGATCACCAGACCAATGGGCAGGATCCCTGCCAGAAAGCATAACAGGCCCAATAAAGCGGCGCTCGGACCGTAGATGATGTAGATTAAGGTCGAACCGACGATCAAAACCAACCCCAATCCGCCGGCGATCAGGCGGGTTCGGGTCTGGGATGCAAATTTCCGCATATCCCGAACGGGTTTCATGATTCCTGTGCGATTCTAATCGCCGGTTTCGAACCGGCCGATCTTGACGCCGGGCTGTTGAACCTTTCGGAAGCGGCGCGTAACCTGATTGGTCCAGCCCAATGATTTCTGGATATCCTTCAGCGCAGCCGTGGCTGAGGCTTCGCCTTCGGCAATCAATACTTTTGGATCGACTGTATCCAGGATCCCAAACCGGCTGACGTTTGGGCGAATAATGACATCCGGGCGGTCGATTTCAAGACGGAGTTCTGCCAACATATGCGATGTGATATCCATGGAACGCACATAGGTCGTGAAGGCTTTCGCGACCCGCGTCTTGGTGATCTGGCTGATGATTGGCTGGGCAAATGGATTGTTTACCGGTACAGAAAGCTCCGGCGAATGCGCCCAACCCTCCGGCGCGGGGGAAAGGCAAACCGCAATGACCGGCAGGGACGGCGCCAGCCAGCGCGCCAGCGCAACCGGAACGGGGTCCAGGATGCCGCCGTCCACCAGGATGGTCCCATTCACCTCACGAGGGGAGAAGACGCCCGGAACGGCGATCGTGGCCAGCACGGCATCGGCGACCCGGCCCTGGTCGAGAATGTATTCCTTCATCGTAATGGTGTCGACGGCCGTGCAGGCAAATGGGATCTTCAGGTCGCTGAAAGTCGCATCGCCGAGTTGTTCGGACAGAGTCTGAACGATCCCGCCCAGCCCAAGGATGGACGGGCCATCCTCTTTGGTTCGCACGAAAAGTCTGGATTGATCCAGGTTGAGAACGATATTCTCGATTTCATCACTGGTCTTGCCATAGGCATAAATCGAACCCATCAAGCCGCCGGCGCTCGTCCCCGCCACGGCCTTGATATTGAAACCGGCCTGTTCCAGAACACGGAGCACGCCGATATGCGCAATGCCTTTGATGCCACCCCCGCCCAATGCCAAAGCAATATCTGTCATATCCCCACCTCAAAATAATGAATCCATGATTTTATGATGCCAACAATTATAATCGGAATTGATACATGATCTGGAAAATCGCAAGGAGGTCTGCATGGAGAGTCGTGAAAGCTCGTCGCCGATCGTGACCCGATCGGTGGCGGCGGCATTGAATGGCGAATTCGCCGGGGGGTATGATTTCAAAGGATACGAATGCCTCGGGTTACGGCTTCTGGGGGTGCTGCCGAGTCCGGTGGCGGCGTGGGCGGTTCCCAGGACGCAACGCGGCAGCGGTTTGGACCCAAGAGTCGTCGCCGGCCTCAGGGCGAATGATCTTGTCCGGAATCGGCTCATGGATTATCAGAAGGTCAAAGGACCGCTGCCTGGCGTTGTGGTCGGTGTAGCGCAAGGCGGCGCGACGGCGCATCTGGCGCGCCTGTTGGATGCGGCTTTTTTGCCACAGGCTTTTGTTTTGACCCTTCAGGGAGGCTCTCCGCATGGCGAAGCGCAGCCTTACTTCCGGTTATCCAGTGATCTCGCGCGCCAGGTTACCGATCAGAACCCGGAATTCATTTCCATCCAACATTTCGATCCCGTCCATGACGGCTGGTTGACGAAGCGCGTCAATCACCTGCGCTTGAAATTGATCCAGCTACCGGAGGCCTACCGGGAATTCATCCGGGCGAGGGTCGTGTCCGGCGGGGAGGTGGTCTATCTGGACGGCGGAGCAAGCTGGCTGCGCCAGAAGACCGGCGCGCGGAATTATTATCAGGCGGGCGGTTGGGGCGCCATTCCGGCCGAAGAATTCTATTTCGGCAGCGATCGTTTGCAGGCCTACGCTGACCGGGAAAATCTGACGGATTCGTCCTGGCGTTTGCCGGATTTCGAGATCGAACGCGGCCCCGAATCCGAATGGGGATGCGAGGCCGGTTTGCGCGAATCGCTGCAGGAATTCTGCGCCCGGGAAGGTTATCATTTCGTTCCCATCCGATTCGACGACCCGAATCAATTTTCTCTGCTGGCTTTCAAGGCTTACCGGCAATTTTTGGAAGATCAGGGAATTAGTCCAGCCGGCGCGGTGGTGGAAATGTTTTCGCAGTTCGATGCCAGCATCGTTCATCAGGCCAATCTGCTGCCGATCTGGTTGATCTTCAACACGGGCGACAGCCTGGCTTTTTTGAAAAAGATGCTGGCACGGGTGCCTGACGATTTGTCGATCTATTTTTCGGCATTGTCCACGTTTTCGATGACGCCCGATCTGGTCGGATGGGATGAATGGATGGCAGCGTTGGCAGGCCGGCGCTGGATCAATGCCGGCGCGCGCGGTTCTCATTATCCGGCGGATACCGCGGCACTGTTGGATTGGAAAAAGCCATTGCTGCGATTGTGCGGGCAGACGACGATCCATTCGAAAGGCCGGCTGAGCGGCGATCAACTCGCCGGACTGGCGCAGGAGATTTGGGAGTCTTTCGACCGGGTGCTATAGGGCATCCGCGAGCGCGGCCAGAAGCGCGTCGCGATCGTTTTCGTCGTTGTAGGCCTGATAGGAGTACCGAATCAACTTGCGGCCTTCCCAGGCCGTCAGGGGGACTTCGATATGATATGCATCGTACAGGCGCGCCTTGAGGGCCACGATGTCGGTCGAATCGGGCAGCGGCGAGGTCGCCATTTGCGCGAACCAGTGATCGTCCGCGCCGTTCAAGGCGGGCAGGCCGGTGAGTTGGGTGATCCGGCGTTGCGTATCGAAGGCCAACCGGTGGCAGCGCGCGCGTACTTCGTCCCAGGAATGGCTTTCCTGAAAATCAATGGCGGCGGGGGAGGCCAGGAATGGGGATAGATCGCGGGTCCCATTCCATTCGAGGATATCCACAAACCGGGAGGGACCCGGGTTTTCGCTTTCCCAACCCCAGGAGACGATGAGGGGTTCGACCAGGTGCTGAACACGGGGAGCTGCGTACAAGAAGGCCGATCCCTTGGGTGCGCATAGCCACTTATGCAGATTGCCGGAATAGAAATCCGCGCCCAGGGCGTCCAAATCCAGCGGAATCTGACCCGGCGCATGCGCCCCGTCGATGACCGTCAGGATGCCCGCAGCCCGGGCGCGTTCGCAGATGGCCTGGACCGGAAAAATCAAGGCGGTGGGGGAGGTGATATGGCTGAGGAAGATCACCCGGGTGTGCGAATTGACATGCTCGAAGAACGCGCTTACAAAATCATCATCTCGAGTAACTGGTAACAGAATGGGGATGTTGATATACTTGAAACCGTGTTTGCCTGCCAAAAAACGCCAGGTCCGGTCCAGCGCGCCATATTCATGATCGCTGGCCAGTACTTCATCATCCGGGCCCAGCGACAGGCTATGGGCGATGATATTGAGGCCGTGGGTCGCGTTGGTTACAAAGACGAGATTATCGGCAGCCGTATGCAGGTACGCTCCCAACCTGGCGCGGGCACTCTGCATCAGTTCACCGGCTTTGCGACCCAGAAATTCCACGGGTTGGCGCTCCAATTCGATCTGCCATTTTTGATAGGCCTCGAAAACCGGGCGGGGTGTGGCGCCAAATGAACCGTGGTTTAAAAAGACAATGTTTGGGTCGAGCAGAAAAAAATCTTTGTAGGAATCTGGCAGTTGTGTATTCATGAGCACCGATTATACGTTTGTTAGGCGATTTTTTAGCGGGTTGGTCGGAAACATCCGGCATAATTTGCAGCCGGCGCAGCCGATGCCTGAGGATCTGCGTCAGAATTTCTTTCACTTGATGATGGATATCGGCGGGTACGGCGTGCTGAATGCAACCGCCCTGACCTTCCTGAACATCTATGCCACGCGGATTCATGCCGGGACCGAACAGATCGGCATTCTGAACGCAATCCCCGCATTGATGACCATGCTTCTATCGCTTCCGGCCGGGCCGTATCTCGAAAAGCGGTCCCTGACGAAGACATCCATCGTCCTGGGCATCCTTCACCGGTCTTATTATATGCTGCTCGTTCTCCTGCCATTCATCCTGAATGAAAAGCTTCAGGTGAACTTGCTGATTGCCCTGACGTTTATCATGTACATTCCGTATTCCGCTTTTGCGCTGGCTTTCAACTCGCTTTTTAGCGCAGCGGTTCCACCCGAATGGCGCGGATATTTTGCGGGCGCGCGGAATGCGCTGTTTGCCGTTGTTACCATATTGATGGCCCTATTGAGTGGTTACTTGCTGGAAGTGTTGCCCTTCCCGATTGGATACCAGGTGGTATTCGGGTTGGGGTTCATCGGCGCGATGGTGAGCACCTATCACATTGCCAGGATTCGCGTGCCGGAGAACGTGCGAGCCAACTCAATTGAAGCGAACCGAGGCCGGGAAAGATTGTCATTGATCGATCAGGTTCGCAAGAGCCTGCGGATCGATATTTTGCACGGTCCCTTCCTCCGCGTGCTGATATTGCTCACGATCTTTCACTTTTGCCATTATCTGCCTTCTTCAATTTTCCCGGTGTTCATGGTCAACAACCTGCACCTGACCGACCAGACCATCAGCGTCGGTACGTCTCTCTTTTATGTCACCATGTTCATCGGTTCGCTGCAGCATTCGCGCATCGTGAATCGTTTCGGCAATCGCTGGGTCGTTGGAATTGGAATGGTCCTGATGGCGACTTACCCGGCCACACTGAGCCTGGCAACCGGCCCGGCGCTGTATCTGGTGGCCAACATTCTGGGCGGCTTCGCCTGGTCTTTGTGTGGAACGGCTCTTTTCAATTATCTCCTCGAGAGTGTACCTGTGGAAAGCCGTCCTTCTTATCTGGCCTGGTTCAGCGTGCTGGCGAATTTTGGGGTGCTGGCAGGCTCCCTATTGGGTCCGGTGGTCAGCAATTCGGTCGGGATCGTAACCGCGCTGGTTCTGGCTGCCGTTTTACGGGCTGCGTCGGGGGCAGTTATACTCCGTTGGGGATAAGCGTGATAAAATTTCGCACATGAGCCAGAACAAGATAATCGCAACCAATCGCAAAGCTCACTTCGAGTATTTCCTGTTGGAACATTTCGAAGCTGGCATTTCCCTGCAGGGATCCGAAATCAAATCCATCCGGGCAGGGAAAGTGAGCCTGGTTGAGGCGTATGTCGAAGTTGACGGTCACGAAGCCTGGCTGGTAAATTCGCACATCGCACAGTACGATCCTGCCAGCCGGTACAATCACGACCCCAAGCGGACGCGAAGACTCTTGCTGCACAAAAAACAAATCCGAGAACTTTGGGATGCGGTAAGGCAAAAAGGCGTCACCATCGTTCCCGTTCAAATGTACTTTAAAGAAGGCCTGGTAAAAATCGATATTGCCATCGCCAAAGGCAAGAAATTGTACGATAAACGGGATGAGATCGCAAAACGCGATCAACAACGCGAAATCAATCGCGAGCAACGAAGTCGCGATTAGCCTTTACGAACAACGAGGTTCTCATCATGCTCAACAGTCCCTGGGTAGCCCTGTGTATTACGTTTGCACTTGCGCTGGCGTGGTTACGTGTCAATGATTATGCCGCACAGCGCGGCTGGATGAGTGCAGCCCTCAGCCGCAAGATCATTCATATCGGAACCGGACCCATTTTCGTGTTGTGCTGGTTGCTTTTTCCCGATCGGCCTGAATCCAGGTTTCTCGCGGCGTTGATCCCATTGGCGATTACGTTTCAATTCTTCCTGGTTGGGGTGGGCGCCTGGAAGGATGAAGGCGCCGTCGCTGCCATGTCGCGAAGCGGGAACCGATCTGAGATCTTGCGCGGGCCGTTATTCTACGGCATCGTTTTTGTCGCCCTGACCCTGATCTATTGGAAGACATCGCCCATCGGCATTGTCGCCCTGATGTTGTTATGCGGCGGCGATGGACTGGCGGATATCCTGGGACGCCGGTTTCAAAGCGGCCCTTTACCCTGGTCTGCAGGCAAAACCTGGATCGGCACCCTGGCGATGCTCCTGGGGGGGTGGGTCTTTTCCGTCGTCATTTTGGGGGCGTTCATGCTGGCCGGGGTTTTTAGCGGGTCGATCCCGCATTATCTGTTGGCCGTAACAGGGATATCCATTGTTGGCGCTCTGGTAGAATCCATTCCGTTTAGAGATATCGACAACTTAACGGTTCCGGCGTTCGCGGTGTTGCTCGGCCATCTCATGTTTTGAGGAAGGATGCAATGATCGAAATCGACGGTCACCATTTGAGTCTGGAAGATGTCGTTCTTGTGGCGCGAAACGGCGAAAAGGTCGCCATTTCCGCAGCAGGCCGGCAGAATATCGAACGTGCCCGGCAGTGGATGGAAACCATCCTGAAAACCGACCGGCCGGTATACGGCATCAACACAGGGTTTGGCATCTTTGCTGACCGGCGCATTCCTTCGCGCGACAGCGCACGATTAAGTCGTAACTTGATCGTGAGCCATGCCGTGGGGACCGGCGATCCGCTGCCCGAAGAAGTCGTACGGGCTGCCATGCTGGTCCGAGCGAACACATTGACCAAGGGACATTCCGGCGTACGCATCGAGGTGGTCGATACCCTGTTGGAGATGCTTAATAAAGGCGTGACCCCGATCGTGCCTTCGCAGGGATCATTGGGTTCATCCGGCGACCTGGGGCCGTTATCTCACATGGCTTTGGTTTTTACGACCGACTCGGATGACCGCGAGGAAGATTCCGGCTGGGCAATGGTGCAGGGTGAACGGATGACCGGTAAAGCGGCCATGCGTAAGGCCGGTATCCAGCGCATCATTCTGGGCCCCAAGGAAGGTCTGGCCGTAAACAACGGGGCCACTTTCTCGGCAGCGATTGGCGCCCTGGCGGTATGGGACGCGGAATATATCTGCGATGTGGCCGAGGCCGCCCTTTCATTGAGTGTGGAAGCCATGCAGGGTTGTCCTTCTGCGTTCGATGCCCGTTTGCACGCGGTTCGCGGCCAGCATGGGCAAATCGAGGTGGCCGAAAAAGTTCGCGAGTTAACCGCCGGGAGCTCTCTGGTCGGCAGCACAAACCGCGTCCAGGATGCCTATTCATTACGCTGCGCTCCGCAGGTGCAGGGCGCATCGCGGGACGCCATTCGTTTCGTACGCGGCGTGATCGAAGCCGAAATCAATGCGGCTACCGACAATCCGCTACTGTTCGAACCGGATGTCGCCCTGTCGGGTGGTAACTTCCACGGCGAACCGGTGGGAATGGTTATGGATTTCCTCGCGATTGCCCTTTCTGAAATTGCCGCCATCTCCGAGAGGCGCGTTTTCCGCATGACCGATGCCAAATTGAACGGCGGATTGCCGCCGATGTTGGTCGATACGCCGGAAGCAGCCGGCTTGAACTCAGGCCTGATGATGCCGCAATATACCGCCGCCTCTCTGGTGCTTGAAAATCAAACCCTGGCGCATCCCGATTCGGTGCATTCACTGCCAACCTCGGGCGAGCAGGAAGATCACAATGCCAACGCCATGACGGCGGCGCGCCATGCCCGTCAGGTTCTTGAAAACACGAATCACGTGCTGGCCATCGAACTCTTCACGGCCACTCGCGCAGTCGACCTGCGCCTGCGGGCAAATCCCGGGACGCATATCGGGCAGGGAACTCAGACCGTGTACAACCGCGTTCGAAATGCGGTACCTTACCAACCCGGGGATGCCTGGTGGGGGCCGGAGATCGAGAAAGTCAAACGTCTGGTGTTGGATCACACGTTGGTCTAATCTTCTTATCATTTGGCTGAGGTTGACATTCTGAAGGATCACGGTTATCTTATTTCCATGATGAATTCGACGAAACGCATCTCGCGACGAGATTTTTTAAAGTTAGGGTTGGCCGGATTGGGCGCTTCTGCACTGACACCCTGGCACAGTGTTTTCGCACAGGATGAGGAATGGCCTGAGAATATGCAGCTTGCCCGCACCATCGCCAAGCTCGATTTCAAGTCCCGCCCTTCCCCGGACAGTGAAACGCTGGATACGGTCTATGATGACGCCATCGTGGTCTGGGAGAAGGAAGTGATCGGCGATCCCTTTCCGATGTACCCGACCAACCGGCGCTGGATCCAGACGCCCAAGGGTTATCTTCCATCCATGATGGTTCAACCGGTGCGGTACGCGCCCAATGCTCCAATGACCGAATTACCCGAAAACGACGGAGAACGGGGTATCTGGGCTGAAGTGACCGTTCCGTACGTCGATTTCGTGCTGGAAAATGAAAAGCCCATTTCAGAGCTGTTGAAGGGAAACGTCCGTTACCGTTTCTACTACAGCCAGGTCTACTGGATCGATGACATTCGCACGAGCAGCGATGGAAATGTGTATTACCGGGCCATCGAAAAGCACGGCAGTCCCGGGGATATCTTTTGGACGCCGGCTTCGGCGTTCCGGCCGATTCCACAGGAAGAACTTCAACCCATCCGTCCGGATGTGGCCGATAAGAAAGTCGTCATCGATCTCAGCCGCCAGACGCTGGCCTGTTACGAGGGTAATACCGAAGTTCGTTTCTGCCGGATATCCTCCGGCGCCAAATATGACGCTTACGGGAATCCGGTCGAAAAATGGTCCACCCCACTGGGGGATAATCACGTCATCAACCGCAAGTATGTTGCCTTGCACATGGCGGGCGGATCGAGCGCTTCCGGGTATGAACTGCTGTCGGTGGATTGGACCTGCATCTTTGCCAGCGGCGGCGTTGCCATTCACTCGACCTACTGGCATAACAACTACGGCGAGCCGATGTCGCACGGCTGCGTCAACGCCTCTCCGGAGGATGCAAAGTTTGTTTATTTATGGTCGAATCCGGCGGTGCCTTACACCGAGGGTAAGATTGAGGTCTCAGGTTACGATCTGGGTACAAAGGTACAGGTGATCGAAGCGTAGTATTGGTCCGTATTGGAGGATATTCCGGGTGGAAGTAACCATTGGATTAGCGTTTCTGGCTGGCCTGGCTTCGTTTCTATCCCCTTGCGTTTTTTCACTGGTGCCGGCCTATATTGGTTATTTGAGCGGTAGGTCGGTTGCCATTTCAGGAGAGAACCTGCCCGGCTCGAAGGTGCAGACGTTCACCCATGGCATTGCTTTCGTCCTGGGATTTTCGCTCATCTTTGTGCTTCTGGGCGTGACCGCTTCGGTATTGGGGCGGTTCCTATATGATATTCGCTTCTGGCTGGCAAAGATCGGTGGGGTGGTCATCATCCTGTTTGGTCTGCACATGACGGGAATCCTGCGCATACCATTTTTAGAGTACGATTTGCGCCCTCAGACGCGAATCGACGTTCGGCGCAGTTATTTTTCTTCTGCGCTGATGGGAATTTTCTTTTCCGCCGGTTGGTCGCCGTGCGTAGGGCCCGTCCTGGGCGCCATCCTTACCCTGGCGCTCAATGGCGGCTCGGTATCCGACGGCGTCAAACTGCTTTCGGCTTATTCGGCCGGGTTGGCGATTCCGTTTTTGCTGGCTGCGTTGGGAATCGGCTGGGTCACCACAGTCTTGAAACGGTATCGCAAAGCCATGCATTATGTCGAGATCGTTATGGGTGTCATCCTGATCCTGGTAGGCGTTATGTTGATCCTTGGCACCTTCGAACAACTGGCGCGCTTTGGACTGTGGGTTGACTTTGGACTTTAACCGTACCATTCGTGAGGTAAAATGATCAGCGTGTCGCTATATTCCATTGCGGGAGAAACCGACCTTACTGAAGTCCGCGCAATGCTGCAGAATCTTCAGGAAACCCATCCTCACGAAGTCATCGAAATCGATCTCGAACAAAATCCACTCATGAGAGACCGGATCGGCAAGCCGTTGCCCGTTTTGGAGTGCGGTCCATACCATTTACGCTGGCCGTTCACTGAACAGGATCTACGGGTACTGTTGAGTGCTGCCACCCAGCGGCGTGAGTATTATGAGAAAACCGGCGACAAAGGCTTTCGCGAGCGCGTCGATCGCGGCAGGCGCATATCCGGCATGGATCGATTTGTTCTCTGGCTCAGCCGGCACTTCATGCTCGTCTTCAATCTGATCGTTTTTCTTTACGTTGGGTTACCCTTCCTGGCGCCGGTGTTCGAAAAAGCCGGGGATGTCGGGCCGGCGAAGGTGATCTATGCAATCTATTCACCTTTGTGCCACCAACTGGCCTTTCGATCCTTTTTCCTGTTCGGCGAGCAGCCTTTTTACCCTCTCGAAAGGGCACATGTCGCCGGTTTTGCGACCTACGAGCAGGTCATCGGAGCGGATAAGGCCAATATCATCGACGGCCGTAATTTTATCGGTAATGACCTGGTGGGGTATAAGGTCGCCCTTTGCGAACGGGACGTGGCGATTTATTCCGGTTTCCTGATCTTCGGGTTGATTTATGCTTTATCGAACCGAAAGTGGAAACCTTTGCATTGGGCGATTTGGATCATCATTGGAATTTTGCCGATCGGTTGGGATGGCATTTCTCAGCTGCCCGGGTTGGCGTTTACTCCTCCCGCCTGGATGATCATTCGCGAAAGCACACCGTTGCTAAGGTCCATCACCGGATTGTTATTTGGTATTACCACCGCCTGGTTCTTATACCCTTACGTGGCAGAGAGCATGGCGGAAACCCGCGAATTGATCTTGAGAAAATTGCAGTACGTGCAGCAATTGACCGTAAAAGGATAAATTGGATGCCAATCGTTGAAAAGAACGGTTTGCGTTTTTTTTCTTTTGAAAGTTTTCCCGAAGATGAAGTCGTGCAGGGTATCTATTCGCGTCAGGGCGGCGTCAGCCCCAGACCCTGGGCTTCCTTGAACCTTGGAGGGTTGAACGGCGACAGCCGTGAGAACGTGATTGAAAACCGGCGCAGAATTTTCGAGAGCGTGGACCGGCCCGTCGAATCACTTTTCGATGTCTGGCAGGTTCACTCTGTAGATGTGATCTGTACGGACCAGCCCCGACCGCTGGATACGCCGCATCGCAAGGCTGATGCCATCGCAACCGACCACGCGGAGATCACCTTGTTCATGCGGTTCGCAGATTGCGTGCCGGTATTTTTCTACGAACCTGAAAAGAAGGTGGTCGCCATGGCTCACGCGGGCTGGCAGGGCACCGTCAAGAACATCGTCGCTCAAACCGTGCGCGCCATGCAGGCCCGCTACGCGTGCAAAGTCGAAAACATCTACGCCGGCATCGGTCCATCCATTGGCCCGGACCATTATGAAGTTGGCGTGGATGTGGCGGATCGCATTAAAGCAGTCCTGGAAGAGCGGACCGGGGAAGTCCTGCGATCCCAGCACGGCAGATTCAAGCTCGATTTGTGGAAAACGAACCAGATTCTGCTCGAAAAAGCCGGCGTTCGGCATATCGAAATCGCGGGGATCTGCACAGCCTGCCATATCGAAGATTGGTATTCGCACCGGGCGGAACAGGGTAACACGGGGCGCTTTGGCGCCATTCTGGCATTGAAGGCGGACGGAAACCGATGAGCTTGACTGAAGAACAAATTCGAGGCAACCTGCAGCGCATCGAGGAGCGGATTCGTAAAGCGGCCGTATCCGCCAATCGAACTCCAGAATCGATCAAACTGCTGGTGGTCAGCAAACGCCAGCCTGTCGAAGTCGTCGAGAATGCGGCGCGGGCAGGCGTGAAGTTATTTGGCGAAAATTACGCCGAGGAGATCGAACCCAAACGCCAGGCGCTTTCAGTTTTCTCTGGCATCCAGTGGCACATGATCGGGCATATTCAATCCCGGAAGGTGAAAATCGTTGCTGAAATGGCGGATTACGTTCATTCGATCGACAGCCTGGAACTGGCTCTCAAGTTGAACCGGGCCCTGGAAGAGAGAGGCCGCGATCTGCCCGTTTTGCTGGAGATGAACGTCAGCTCGGAAGAAAGCAAGAGCGGTTGGGCAGCCTGGGATGGAAGCCATTGGGAAGCGCTATCATTGGAAATCGAAGAGGTTTTGGCCTGCTCGCGGTTGGATGTGCACGGATTGATGACCATGCCGCCCCTGGCGGAGAATCCTGAGACGGTACGCCCTTATTTCGCCCGCCTGGCTCGTCTGCGGGATTACCTGGCTGCGCGTTTCCCGGCAACAGATTGGCGGGAGTTATCCATGGGCACCAGCGCGGATTTCGAGACCGGAATTCAGGAAGGCGCATCTTTCATTCGCATCGGTCAGGCGATCCTGGGTCCCAGGCCGGCGTGGATTTCGGGTTAACCATTCCATAAAGCAAGACTATAATAGAGCACAAAGGAAAGCTTTTATGGGACTCGTCATACAGATCGTTCATTTCATCATCTGGGCCTTATCCATCCTCGTGGTAGCCGAAGTGATTTTATCCTACTTCATGTCGCCATATCACCCGGTGCGGGCATTTATCGGAAGGATCATTGGACCGATGCTCAACCCCATCCGGCGGGTTGTACCTCCCATCATGAATTTGGACTTCAGTCCATTGATTTTGCTCTTGCTTCTCCAAGCTGCTGAATGGGTCATCGTTAGCATTCTGAACTTCATCGGATAGGACTATGACAGAATCCAGACATTTCCACCTGCATAACGGGCAAACGGGGGCTGCCATTGCCGTGCGTGTGACCACGCGCGCGAGCAAGAATGAAATCCAAGAGATACTGGACGACGGGACGATCAAAATTCGGATCACGTCAGCGCCTGTGGATGGCCAGGCAAACGAGACATTGCTTGAATACCTGGCCAAATTGCTGGACGTGAAGGTCAGCCAGTTGGATATCGTCGCCGGGCAAACCGGCCGGGATAAGTTGATCTCCGTGATCGGCCTGGATGCCGACACGGTTCAGGAACGAATCGTCAAACAAGTCAAGTAAATCAAAACCGCGGTGTGAGAAAGACACCGCGGTTCTTTTTTTTCCCTAATTCGAAGAACCCGTCGAAAGACACCACAGACTCTGCAATGCTTTCTCGGACACCTCTTCTTCCTTGAGAGAAAGTAGATTCCGAATTTCGTTGCGAACGTCCTCGCTGCCAAACAGCTCCAAATATTCGAGTGCCATGGCGCGATCTTCCGGGGTCCCCGAATTAAGCGCCAGAAACAGAAGCTTCAACGGCGGCTCGTCCGGTGAAACGCCCTCGCCGTGTTTCCCGGCGAAGGTGATCAACCAGGGCGATTCCCAGAAGGGCAATTTTGGCACGGGAATATGCGGGTCTGGCTGTTGGTGCTGTTCGATCGTCTGGGCGGCGGCGTTGCGTACCACCCACTGGCCATCTTCGACAGCCACCTTGGAAAGAAGATCGTGCGCCCAGGAGTTGCGGAGCATGGCCAGGCCAAAAACGGCGGCGCGCCGGATGAGCAGATCCTCCATGGTGACGGCTTCCTTGAGGATCTCCCTGCCAGTCGACCCGGGTTGAACTGCCAGCGCTTCTGCGACCGCGCGGCGGATGGTCTCAACTCCCTGGGACAGGGCCAGAGACACCGAGTTCGCCGCTCCATCACCTGGAATGGCAGTCAATGCCAGCGCTGCGCTCGAATGGACGTGAAAATCCGCATCGCCGAGCAGGTTCGAAAGTTCCCCGACACTCTTTGGATCCCTGAGCAGACCGCTGCCCAGGGCGGCCAGACGGCGTAGATTGGCGGATGGGGCGTTCAGCCATTGCCGGAAGAGCAGAGCGACGCTTGGATCGTTTGATATCGCGCAGGCGGTCATCATCCGCGCCCGGGTCCCGAACGGCAATTGTTCCCTGGAAATCTCACCGATCAAATGTCGCATGATCTGGATGCGCAGCTCGGAATTCGGCGGCGTACTGACCAGAATGCGGCCTGCGCGGGATAGATTGGTTCGAAGAGGATCATTATCCTGGTTCAGGAAATTTAGAATCGCAGGTCTACTCTTGCCGTCGCAGGCGCAGAACTGGGCGATGGAAAGGCTGTATGACCATTGCGGGTTTATGGAAGTGATTTCGGCGGTGTTGAAGGAAGCGGCGAGGTAGGCAGCCATCAGTTGAAAAGTGAAGGCTACCTGGTTTTCTCCGTATTCGGCGATCAAGCCTTGCTCGATGGCTTTCAGCAGTAATTTTTCGCCGGGGGTTTGAACCACGACCTTGGTTCCTTTGCGAAGTTGATCCGAAACGTTTTTCTTGCCCTTCTCTTCGGAAAGATCAGCTTCAAGTTCTGCATGCGCGGCCGAAATTTCGTCTCTCGCTTCACCCGAATGCTTGCCCGAAAATCGGGTTAGAAGATCTTCGGCTTGGTCGAAGGAGAGACTGGCTTTGCCGGATGAATACATTTCAGATGCCAGTGCCCCAAAAAGCGGTTCCAGTGATTTGTCCGGCGAGACGCGCTTCAGGTGGGCCGCGATGGCGCGTTGAGGTTGGTTGCCCGACAAATCGCCGGCATAGGCTCCCCAGACCAATTCGGTCCACTCGAAAGGCGTGTAGAAGGAACCTTCAGTGGTGATCCAATTCTCCATGGCCAAAGGATCGGGCTGTGGCACATCCAATTCCTTGGTGATTTGCGGGTGGATCAATTCTTTCCAGATTTGCCCCCAGCGGGTCACGAATTGGCGAACCTGTAATTGCGTCCACGAGGCGACAGCGATGGGGGTGAATCCCAGCCCGAGCAGGCCATCCAGGTAAACATCACTGCAAGCAGCAATGATTTGCAGATTGGGAAATTGGGATTTGAGATTCTGGATGTATTTCGTATAGGCAGGTAAATCGGTCGGCGGAAGTTCGTCCAGACCATCCAGCAGCAGAAGCGCGCGACCTTCCTGTAATGAGACCCGGACGGCGGTGGTGGCTTGTTTTTGTAAAGTAACGGCAGTCTTCGCGGTTACGGCATTCACCAGGGCGAGCGCCGCGTCTTCATTCCCCAACAGAATCGGACTCAAATCCAAAACATGCAGGAAAATTGGGAAGCTTTCCAATAAACGCGAATCCTCGATTTTCTTTTGCACGATCGAGATTGCCAGATCTGCCAGGGTGGTCGTCTTGCCCACTCCGGGCCGTCCGATCAGTGCAAGATCCGCGTGCTGGGCCGCGATTTCACTCAATGGCCGGGTAAGATAACCGTATTCGGATCCAAGTTCAGGCCAATCCGGTAGATAAGGAAGCACCTGTTCGAGCATGGATTCGTCGTTCAGATTTCCGTTCGAATCCGGAGCCGCCGGTGGGGCAATTACGAGCGGCGGAATGAGGATTTCTTCGAGGGGAAACAGGGCCGCGGCCAGGTGCTGCTTTTGGGCGCGCCGGTAAGAGCCCTGCTTCAGGTACGTTTCGACATCCAGTAAATTCTTCTTGCGCAGCGAACTGCTTTGCTTGCGCAACGCATCCCGAATTTGCGACCAATTGGCGCGCAGGCGCCAGACCAGCAGCCAAAGAATGGTCGCCGCTACAAAACCGGCCAGGAAGGAAACGAAATCGAATTTGAAATGCGCCATGGATTAACCAGCATAAAGGATTCTGCCGCATGTCGAACAATTCACCAGGTGGGAAGAAGATCGGGCCGCCTGGATTTCAGCAGCGGTCAGGGTGGTGCCACAGGCTGAGCAGCAGCTATCTTCGACAGAAACGACTGCCAGCCCGCGTTTCGAATTTCTTAATTGGGTATAAGTTTCCAGAAGCGCCGGATTGATCTGGCTGACAAGCGCCTTGCGTTCGATGCTCAAGCGGTCGAGCAGGGTTTGCAGGGTGCTTTTTTCGCCCATGAGACTGGCGAACTGTCCGGCCTGCTCGGCTTTGACATGGTTGAACTGGGCTTCGGCTTCACGATGATTCTGTTCGGCTTCTTCCAGAGCAACCATCACTTCCAGTTGGGCATCCTCCAACTGAGAGATGGTTCGCTTGAGCGTCGTGACCTCGGTTTGCAGGTCTTGCAATTCTTTGGGATTCTTAACGGTTCCGCCATACAATGCGGCTTCGGATTGTTCGGTCTTGATACGTTTGTTATGAACGGATATTTCGATTTCTCGAAGCTTCGACCGGATACTATCCAGGGTCTCGGCGGCGGAATCGAGAGATCCTTGGGCCTGAACGAGTGCTTCATTTTGGGATAACAACCGGTCGATCTCGGCAATGCGATTGGTCGCATTGGAAACCCGGGTATCCAATTTCTGAAGTTGAAATAGATGGAAGCTTAGGCTCATAGAGCGATTATAGAAGGCGAAACCCGGCTTGGCAAGCTTAACAGGTCGACAGATTTGAAAAGTAAGTCGGATTGGATTGTCCGTTGATATCACCTCAAGTATACTTTGGAAAAGAGGGAATATGCGAAACCGGTACTTGTTTGCGAGCGCTGCGATCCTGGTGTTGATCATTTCCCCATATTTAATTGCACAAACCCTGACCGGCTCCGGTACGATTTTTGGAGGATTCTTATTCAATCCATTGGATGGCAACACGTACCTGGCCAAGATGCAAGAGGGCTGGCAGGGCGCGTGGCGTTTTCAATTACCTTATTCCGCTCAACCCAATCCGGGCGCTTATTTGTTTCTGTTCTACCTGTTTCTTGGTCATTTGTCCCGCTGGCTTTCGCTTTCACCCATTCTTGTTTTCCACCTGGCCCGCGTATTATCGGCGGGCTTGCTTTTGGCGGCAATGAAAGTGTTCTTCACCAACATCTTCAAGGACCGGCCAAAAGTAGCCTTCTGGGCATTCCTGTTCGCCGGAATGGGGTCTGGCCTGGGCTGGCTGGTGGCCCTGGAAGGCGGATTTACATCCGATTTTTGGGTGGCTGAAGCCTACCCGTTCCTGGCAATGTATTCCAGTCCGCACTTTAGCCTGGCGCTGGCCATTATGCTCTGGTTTCTGGCCCGGGACGGGCGGCCTTTTCAAAGGAAACACATCCCTTGGTTAGCCCTGGCCGGCCTTGCACTGGGCATCGTCCTTCCATTTGCAGTTGTGGTGACCATTGTGGTGGTGTTCGGAGTGAGCCTGTATGACTTTCTCACGAAGAAGACCATCCAATGGCAGACGCCGCTGGTTTTCCTGTTCACCGGCGGTCTGGCGATCCTTTATCAGTTCATCGTGATCCGCACCGATCCCATCCTGGTAATCTGGGATGCGCAAAATCAGACTCCATCTCCCGCAATCTGGGATTTCTTGATTTCATTCATGCCCCTACTGGTCCTGGCGATATGGGGAATTGTCCAATCGTTTCGATCTCGCAATCGCCCGGTAATCCTGTTGAGCGGTTGGCTCATACTCGGCCTGCTTCTCATTTACCTGCCGTTTAATCTGCAGCGCAGGTTTATGCTGGGATACATGATCCCAGTGGCCGGATTGGCGGCATTTGGATTGGCCGAACTCAAAACCCGGCGTAAGAAATGGATTGGTATTGCGGCCATTGGTTTGACGCTGCCAACGCTTGGAATCATCCTGTTGGGCGGCGTGTTGTCCGTTAAAAATGGCGAGCCGAGTATGCTCATCCGGGTGGCCGAGATGGACGTGTATCGATATCTGGCGCAAAACAGCCAGGCGGATGATATCGTGCTCGCATCTCCCGAAAGCGGGCTCTTTATTCCGGCCTATACCGGACGGCGCGTCATCTACGGGCACCCGTTTGAAACGGTGAACGCTCCGGCAGAGAAAACGGCCGTCGAGGGCTTTTTCGAAAATTCAATGAATGCCGGTGACCTGGCCTGGGCGCGTGCGCGGGGTGTGAAATGGATCCTGTGGGGGCCGCGGGAAGATGCTTATGGCGTACTTCCGGTTAACCTGCCGGCCGGGATGGTTCTGGTTTACCAGGAGGATGGCGTGAAATTGTTCGAACTGCAGGCCGGACCATGAAGAAGTCGTGGAAGTACCTGATTTTATTGGTGATCCCGCTGGCATTTTTGGTCTACCTGAGAGGGGACTTTGCCTTTCCGGTGCGCGGAGACTATTCCGACCTGGTCATCAGCCACCTGCCGAACGCTGAATTCCTGCGCCGCAACCTTTTGGACGGCGAATTACCGCTCTGGTCACCGCTGCTCTTTGGGGGGTACCCCTTTGCAGCGAACCCATTATCCGGCCTGCACTACCCGCCGGGCTGGCTGGCGCTGCTCTTCCCGCTGCCGCTGGGTTTTAACCTGGTGACGGCGTTGCACATGATCCTGGCCGGCCTGGGAATGTACCTGTTCCTGCGGCAGAATGGCCTGAGCGATTGGCCCGCATTGACTGCCGGGGTCGTGTTTCAGGCGATGCCCAAACTGATGGCCCATTTTGCGGCCGGCCATTTAACTCTGACCTACGCAGTCTGTCTGACGCCGTGGGTGCTGTGGGCGGAATTCAAGCGCATCGAACATCGCGGTTCGATGATCTGGACAATCGCGCCCGGAATAGCGTTGGCGTTACTGGCCCTGGCCGATATCCGCTGGGCGCCGTATGCTGCCATCCTGTGGCTTTTCTACTCGCTGCGAGAATTTTTCCGCCAAAGAAGCAGCCCGAAAGCCCGGAAATTCATAGTCTGGTTGGGCGGAGCGATTCTACAGGGACTGGTGGTTGGGGTGTTAACCGCGCCGCTCTGGCTGCCGCTGCTCGAACTGGTGCCGCTGACCACGCGCGCAGAAATGACCGCCGGCGAACGGGTGGGCATCTCCCTGCCCGCTGCCAACCTGTTGGGAGTGTTCGTTCCCTCCATGGGAAGTTACGCCGAATGGGAATTGTACGCCGGTGCATTGCCCTGGCTGGTGTTGATTTTCACACTGGCTGTTCCGGATTTGCGCCGGCGGGTCTGGTTCTGGCTGGCGGTGTTGGCCTTGAGCCTGGCAGCGTCGCTGGGCGAGGTCGTTCCAGGTTACGCATTCATCAGCGGTTTACCCGGTTTTTCTTTATTGCGCGTACCGGCGCGGGCATTATTTCTGTGCGGATTTTCCTTTGCGGTCCTGACGGGATACGCCCTGGAATATTTATCGCAGACAAAAGTGGAGCAAAAACCCGAACCGGTCTTTTTCATGGTCCCTTTCGTGGCGTTTCCACTGCTGATTGCGGCCGGAATGGGCTTGTATCTGGGAGGGTATTACGAGCCCTTCCTGTGGGCCGGCGTGGCTCTTTTGTTCGGTTTCTTGGCCATCCTGGCAGCGGAAAAACGTTGGCTGCGAGTCGAGATCAGTCAGTGTGTTTTCTTGCTATTAATTATCATTGAAATGGGCGGCATGGACGCCAGCATCATGACGCGCAAGAAGCCAGCCGATGTTTACGGACCTTTTGCCGATTTATTGCAGGTCGTCGCGCCAAAATCGGGAGACCTTTATCGCGTTTATTCACCATCCTTTAGCCTTCCGCAATATATTGCGGTACAACAGAACCTGGATCTCGTAGATGGGATCGATCCGATGCAGCTCCGTTCGTACGTTAAGCTGTTCTCCGCAGCAAGCGGTATCCCGATTCACAGCTACAGCGTGACCCTGCCGCCTTTCACCGGAGGCGATCCGCAGAAGGATAATGCCGCCTATTCGCCGAATGCGAAGCTGCTGGGCGTCCTCAACACGAAATATGTCCTATCGGCATTTCCGCTGTCGACCGCTGGATTGAAATGGGTCCAGGTTGTGAACGGTATTCAGGTCTATGAGAACAGCGATTATCGCGAACGAGCCTGGGTGGAGTCCGATTCCGGGGGAGTGCGAAGCGTTGAAATTCTCGACTACACCGCAAATCGGGTTTCCCTTCAGGCGCAAGGTCCGGGAACGCTTGTTCTCTCGGATGTGGTGTATCCGGGTTGGCAGGCCAGGGTGGACGGACAGTCCACGGATATCCAGCCTTATCAAGGCGCGCTGCGCAGCGTTCGCCTGAATGGCGGATTGCACCAAATCGAGTTTGTTTTTCATCCAATTTCCGTTTACCTGGGCTGGGGACTTGCTCTGACGGGATGGATAATGATCGGGGTCCTATCATTGAAGCAACGGAGGATGAATGCCGGTTCGCGAGAGTAGGCCTTTGAAACGCTGGCTGTGGGGATTTGCCCTCCTGACCATCCTGGCGACCACCCTTCCCTACCTGATTGGCTTTGCACGGCAGGGTTCCGGTTGGGAATTTTCCGGGTTCGTTTTCGGGGTCGAGGATGGCAATTCATACATTGCCAAAATGTTGGCCGGCAGCGCCGGCGATTGGCTCTTCCGAACCCCGTACACGAACCAGCCCCAAAATGGTTTTCTGGGATTCCTGCCGTATATTCTCCTTGGAAAATTGGCCGGCGGAAAGGCGCTGCACCTGCAACTGGTTGTCCTCTTCCATCTTTTTCGCGCGGTTGGCATTGTCCTGTATGTTTTCGCAACCTACGATTTCTGCCGGCTGTTTCTGCGGGACGAACGCTGGCAGCGGTGGGCCGTGGCGCTGGCAACCTTTGGCGGTGGTCTGGGATGGTTGTCCATTTTCGGATTGAAATCCGGTGGGTACGAACAACTTCCGTTGGAATTTTATTCTCCGGAGACCTTTGGCTTTCTCGGAGTATTCGGACTGCCCCATCTGGCCGTCGCGCGTGCATTACTCCTATGGGGGCTGGCTGGATTCCTCAAGCAAACCGGTGAAAAACCGTTTCTGAATGGATTGAAGTCAGGGATTTACTGGCTGATCCTGGGTTTCATGCAGCCGTTGACCATCCTTTCCGTCTGGGCGGTCATTGGGGCGGGGCTGGCTTTGGATTGGATTCGGGTTCGAACCCGGCGAAGGCCGAAAGTGGAAATACAACTCGGACTCAGTCGTTGGTATGGTCAGGCGTGGACGGCCTGCGGAATGGTTTTGGTCTCTTCACCCATGGTCATCTATAATTATCTTTCCTTCAGCCTGGATCCATTCTTGAAGGGCTGGTCCCAGCAAAATCTGATCCTTTCGCCACCGCCAACCGATTATCTGCTGGCCTTTGGAGTCGCGCTGCCTCTGGCCGTCTGGGGTATGTTCAAGGCCCTGAAGAGCGGCGAATGGATCTGGTCGTTTCCGGTCGCCTGGGTTTTGATTTTTCCGTTACTGGCTTACTTCCCATATCCCCTGCAGCGCCGTCTACCGGAAGGGGTTTGGGTCGCGTGGATCATTCTCGCGATCTACGCGATCGATGGAATCAAACGCAAATGGCAGAGACCAGCCCTGGCAGTTCTGGCGAGCGGTTTTCTGTCCACGCTCCTGTTCTATTCGGGATCGATCTGGGCCGTTTCCACTCCGGCGGAACCGCTGTTTCAACCCATGGCGAAAACAGCCGCCTATGAATATCTGGCGGAAAAGGTGACGCCATTTTCGACCGTATTAAGTACGTACCGGATTGGAAATTCCCTGCCGGCCTGGGCACCGGTGCGGGTCGTGATTGGGCACGGTCCTGAAAGCATAAATCTGGCCGCCCTCGAGCCGCAGGTGGATGCCTTCTTCTCGAAGGGCGAGACCGACTCGCAGCGCATCGCATTTCTCAAGGATCAAGGCGTTCAATACGTGTTGTCCGAGGCAAATGATCCGGATCAGGGGAGTGAGACTCTGGATAAACTAGCCACCTTGCGAGCGATTTATTCCAAAGACGGTTATACAATTTATCAGGTTCAGGATACTCAATAACAAGATGCGTTTCACCTTCCGGCGAGCTCGCTCCCTTTATCACCTGCTCTGGTTTTTCCCGTTCCTGTTGTTTGCGCCGACGCTGTTAAGCGGTAAGGCCCTGGTCTGGGGAACACCGGCTCTGCAGTTCATTCCCTGGCGCATGCTGGCCTGGGAACAGATTCGCAGCGGGTTATGGCCGTTGTGGAATCCGTTGAACGGCATGGGAGCGCCGCTGCTGGCGAATTATCAACTGGCCCTGTATTATCCCCCGGGCTGGCTGTTATACCTGCTGCAAGCCATCGGGGGCACGCCCTGGATGGCCTGGGGACATACCTTGCTGCTGGTGGCCCATTTAGCCTGGGCCGGGTACGGAACCGCTTGTCTGGTAAAACAGCTAGGCCTGGGCGAGCTGGCTCAAGTGGTCGCCGGTCTGGCTTTTTCGATGAGCGAATATCTGGTGGCGCGAGCCGGTTTTTTCAGCATGATCTGGAGCGCTGCCTGGCTGCCGTGGATCCTTCTTCTCATCGAAAAGCTCGCCATGGAAACGACGGCGCGGCGCCGAGCCGGTCGACTCGGCGGATTGGCGCTGTGCGTTGGTTTACAATTGCTGAGCGGGCATGCCCAGATCACCTGGTACAGCCTGCTCTTCGCCGGAATTTGGTCGGTCACGGCGGGTTGGGCGGGGCGCGGATGGCGGGGTGCTGCGGCTCTGGCCGGTCAGACGGCGCTTGGCATGGCGCTTGGGGCAGTCATCGCCAGCGCCCAATTGATCCCGACTTTCGAATTGCTACAGCAGTCCCAGCGCGCCTCGGCAGTCAGTTATGATTTTGCCATGACCTATTCGTTCTGGCCGTGGCGGTTTCTGACGCTGATTGCCCCCTCCTTTTTTGGCAATCCGGCATATGGCGATTACTGGGGATACGCCAGTTACTGGGAGGACGCTATCTATATTGGCCTGCTGCCGGTCGGGTTGGCGTTTTCGACCTTGAGGATGGTTTGGAAACGAACTGGTGAAGCGCCTTCCCGACAACCACGCCTGCGTTTGCTGTGGGCGATGGCGCTGGTGGGCGCGATTCTCGCGCTTGGGAAGAACACGCCGGTCTTCCCGTTCTTATACCGGCATATCCCAACCTTCGATATGTTTCAGGCGCCGGCGCGCTATATGATCTGGCCGGTGATTTCGTTGAGCTTGCTGGCTGCATATGGCATCGAAAACTGTCGGCGCCCATCCGGGAAAGCCCTGAAGGGATTGCGAAAAACCATTCCGATTTTGATGGCTGTTATTTTTGGCGCCGGCATGACCTGGTTTATGATCCCATCGATCAAGAGCAGCTTTATCTATTCGACCATTCTCGCGGCTCTGTTGGGACTGTTGGTCGCCTGGTTGGCCTTGAAACAACCCCTAGAGGTGACATCGCCGGCGCATCAGCGTTGGGCGTGGTGGGTGGCCCTCTTCGTCGGCATGGACCTGGCAGCCGCTGGATACGGGCAAAATCCTGCCACGAGCATGCAGTTCTACAGCGACGCGGCTCAGACCGGTGCACCTTCCGAGGGAAGGCTCTACCTGGATGATAAAAGCGAATATGATCTGAAGTTTGGGCGCTTCCTGCGTTTTTCAGATTATCGGCAGCAAGAGAGTTGGAACGCAGTGCGCCAGGCGCAAATTCCGAACTTGAATATTCTGGACGGCCAATCCTCGGCCAATAATTTCGACCCGCTCCGACCAGCGCGCTATGAGAATTGGATGCTTTACGTATCCACTCTTTCGGCCGAAAACCGGATTCCCTGGCTCAAAACCATGGGAGTCGATCGGGTCGAGGCGGTCACTCAACCAGAGGAGCATACCTACGCTGTTCAACCCCTTGCCGGGGCTGAACGATTCCGATTTTATCCATGCGCGATATTTACAGATAACGCGGACGAATCCTGGAACGAAACCCAAAGGGTCATTCAGGATGGGATCGACCGGATCGTCATCGAGGGGAGCGGAGATGCTGGCGTAAACTGCGATTTGCAATCGGATGATAAAATCAGTATACAATTAGACCAGGCGACCCGGATTGTGCTGGATGTCGAAGTTAACCGGGCTGGCTGGTTAACCATGGCGGATATCTGGTATCCTGGATGGCAGGCTGATATCGATGGGCAAACGGTTGAGCTCGCGAAAGCGAATTATGCTTTTCGTGGTTTACCCCTTCAAGCCGGGAGACACACGATCATCATCACATACCGGCCCGCGTGGTTCTGGCCTTCGTTCGTACTCAGCCTGATCGGCCTGATGATGGCTGTAATATTGTTTTTCCTTGGACGAAAACACCCGACGCAATAAACAGGAGTTCCAATGGAAGTTTCGATCCTCGATATTCAAACGTACTCGAGCAAAATCATCAAGAATCTCGAAAAAGTGATCGTCGGAAAACAACCCGCGCTCGAGCTGGTGGTTATTGGTCTGTTATGCCAGGGGCACATCCTGATCGATGATGTTCCCGGTGTTGGAAAAACGGTTCTGGCGCGCAGCCTGGCGCGTTCGCTGGGCTGCTCCTTCAGCCGCATTCAATTTACACCTGACATGCTGCCCAGTGATGTGACAGGCGTTTCGATTTTCAACCAGGTCAGCCGTGAATTCGAATTTCGGCCCGGGCCGGTGATGGCGAATATCGTTCTGGCGGATGAAATCAATCGCGCGACGCCAAAAACGCAATCCGCCTTGCTGGAATCCATGGAAGAGCGCCAGGTCACGGTTGACGGTCTCACTCATCGGTTGCCGGACCCGTTCATGATTCTGGCGACCCAAAACCCGATCGAGTATGAAGGCACGTTCCCGTTACCGGAAGCTCAATTGGACCGCTTTTTGCTTCGCCTGAAGTTGGGATACCCAAATTTAGCGGACGAAATCCGGGTTTTGGAACTGCAGCAATTGCGGCATCCCATCCTGGACCTCGAACCAGTGACGACGCTCGATGAGATGCGCCAGATGCAGGAAGCCACGAAACATGTTTATGTGGCGGACGCCGTCAAACGCTATATCGTCGAGCTAACCCGATCCACTCGCGAGAGTTCGGATGTTTACCTGGGATCCAGTCCGCGCGGGAGCCTGGGGTTGTTCCGCGCCGGTCAGGCCATGGCGGCCATCCGGGGCCGGGATTATGTCCTGCCGGATGATATCAAGTACCTCGCGCCTTTTATCCTGGCGCATCGAATGGTCATTCAGGCCGCAGCGCGGATGAAGAATCTGGGCGCAGATCAGGTTGTGAACGAATTACTGCACACCATCGCTGTCCCGGGCGGATCTTTTTCAGAGGTTGCTAACTGATTCATGGCTGTCAGACGTGCGTTCTGGGTAGTCGTGATCATCCTCATTGCCAGCCTTGCGGCGGCCTATTACACGCCACAAAGCGTTGTCTATCAACGCCTCGCTGTGCTCATCGGGCTGGTGTTGGTGGTTTGCTGGCTATGGGCGGTATTCTCGATCCGGCGGGTCACCATTCGCCGGGTCGCGCGCGTCTTCAGAATGCAGTTGGGCCAACTCTTCGAAGAACGCTTTGAAATCACCAATCAATCCCATTGGGCGCGCATCTGGTTCGAATTAAAGGATGCTTCCGAACTGCCCGGAAACAGCGGTTCGCGGGTTCTATCCATGATCGGGCCTGGCCGTTCACGATCTTATATTGCCCGAACCCTGCTGACGCACCGCGGCGCTTTCGACCTGGGTCCGACCATCGTTTCATCCGGTGATCCTTTCGGCCTGTTTCTTTATCGGACCACATTTCAAAGCACAAAAAAACTGGAAGTCTTGCCTTATTTCGTCGAGCTCAACCATTTTTACACGCCGGTCGGGCTGTTGGCTGGCGGGCAGGCGCTACGGAAGAAGACAGTCGAAGTAACCCCGTACGCCGCGGGTATCCGCGAATATGCGCCGGGTGATTCTCTCAACCGGATCCATTGGAAATCGACGGCTCGCCGGGACCAGTTGATGGTCAAAGAATTCGAACAGGATCCCCAGGCGGATATCTGGATCTTCCTGGATGGTTTGAAGACCATTCATTCAGGAACCTTAACAGCCACGAAAGACGAAAACGACCCCTTCTGGCTGTGGAATGCACGCCACCATGTGACCATCCCGCCACACACTTTCGAGTACGCGGTCAGCGCAGCCGCATCCATCGCAGCGTATTTCATCCAACAGGGACGGTCCGTCGGGTTTGCAGCCGCGGGCCATGCCTTCGCAGTGCTGCAGGCGAGTCGCGGCGAACGTCAATTGAGCAAGATTCTGGAAATGCTCGCCTTTATCGATTGCGAAGGCCAGCTTCCACTCGAGGCTCTGGTGCAAAGCCAGGCATCCCAATTGATGCGCGGAAGCTCCGTGATCTTGATTACTACAAAGGCATCGAGTTCGATCCTGCTGGCCATCGAGGAATTACAACGCCGTGGAACCCGGCCCATTGTGGTATTGGTCGATTCGGCGACGTTCGGCGGCTCAGCGCCTGCTCAGGATCCGGCGCTGGAACTTGCTTCGCGCGGCGTGCCCATGAAACTCATCAAGCTTGGCGACGATCTGAAAGCGGCTTTAGAACAAACCGTCCGGTAATCCTACCCGGACGGTTCACGATCGAACGGAATGGATCGATAAGGCTTATGCCTTTCGATCACCTTTCGAATGCTCGCCTTCGGACTCGGGGTTGCCCTGGATCAAATCGATCGCGTGCTGCAATACGGGCGAGATGGTGTGAAAGTTTTCAATGGCGGCTTTGGGGCTGCCGGGCAAATTGATGATTAAAGTCTTGCCACGGATTCCGGCTGCGGCTCTGGACAGCATGGCATGTTCGGTGACGGCCAGACTGGCCTGGCGCATGGCCTCGGGGATGCCGGGAGTTAGCTTGTCGACCACCTGGACAGTCGCCTCCGGTGTCACATCGCGCGGCGCGAAGCCAGTTCCACCGGTGGTCAACAGAATGTCGTACTCGCCAGTATCGCACCACGAAGCCAGCGTAACGCAAATCGTGGTGAGGTCATCGGGAATAATCGCATACTTGACGACCTGCCAGCCTTGTTTTTCGACGGCAGTCTGCAGGGCGGGGCCGGAAGCGTCCGGACGGACGCCTTGCGATGATCGATCCGAGATAGTCAAAACACCAAACCGCATGAGATCACCTCAATCCTCTTTGGAAAATACCTTCCAGGGACCATGGATACCGTCTTCAGTCACGCCAAAGAAGAAGCGGTAATGATTGCCGTCGCGCTGGATGAAATCGTAGAAAGTCGTTTTGTTCTGCTTGTAGCTGCTCAACATGCCATAATTTCCACGCCAATCGATCGACAGCGTGTCCAGCGAACCGATGATCTCTGCGTAACGCGTGATGGCATAATGCCACAATCGACGGGCTGAGGCGCGGGTGACGTTTTTCACCGTGTTACCATTGCGAAGATCGCGCATGGCGAAGTATTGGGTTCCCTGACGTTCTTCGGGCGGAAGCACTTCGACGCCGGTGCGCGGATCCAGATTCTCTGTTTCGGCCGGGTGAATACTGGCCGGGGCCTGGACCTGTTCGCTCGGGTGGACCGGCTCAGTCGGTGTGGCCGGAATAGCCGGCGCTGCCGCGACCTGGTTTTTCCCGCGCAGCACGAGATTTACGATTTCATCCCGTACCGCCAGACCGGTTTCGGCTTCATCCCGGATGTAGACCTTATTGTCATCGACGGCATAGGGCGGATCATCTCCGCGGGGGATGAGAATGCGCACCAGTTTCTTGCCCTTGTAATCATGCAGGTCGATCGAGCAGTTCAGCGGCGGGCTAATGCGGTTATTGATCTCCTTTTCGAGCGCCTGAACGGCTTGTTCTCCCTCCGGAACGCCGATCACCGGCTTGTGCGGATCGTCCGGCATACCGATGTACAATGTGCCGCCGTTGGTATTGGCGAACGCGCACACGTCTGACAGAATCTCATATAGTTTTCCACCACGCACCGTCATGCTGTCATGGAAATCCTGAATGATATTTGCGCCTTCTTCGCGGGCAGCCTGAATGAAATCAAATGCCGGTTCTTCTTTGACGCGGTGTGGACGCGTGCGCGAGAAATCGTTGCTTTCGAACAATTCGCGCAGGTCGTCGAAATCCAGTTCAGGCAACAAAACATCTGTTGCGCGGTCGCCGATGCTCAGGTTCTTCTTGCGAGCGGCGTCCGGCGTCAGACGGTGGGAATCGGAACCTTGAATGCAGTGCATTCGGCGTGGATATTCGGGCTTGGTGCCGTTGAAGAAATCGGCGGTCGAACGGGGCCCTTTTTGATCGAGATCGGTGACCTCGAGGGCGTGCAGGTTTGGATCCTGCGTATAGGCAATCTTGGTCTGGCCGCCGAAGCTAAACCCGCGCATGGCTACCCCGTTGCTCGAGTTGGCATGCGCGGCGATGACGATACCGCCGGCCTGGTTGATCAGGCGGTAGGCGGTCAGCACATCGCTCGTCGCCCCAACCGTCTGCGAACCCTCATCCAGATGGTCGGATGGGATGTTCAGACTCAAGAGCAGGTGTTCGATATCGCGAATGGGGGTGTTGGGATGAAAGATTCCCAGGATATGGAAGCCAAACGTGGCTGTAAACTCGAAGCCTGGCAGGATCAGCATCTTGGAAAAAAGACGCCGGTATTCGTTCAGCCGATTACGTTCTTCGGGCAAAAGGCGATTCAACTTTTCCAGCAATTCCAGTTGATGGATTTCGTCCAACACACGCCGGTAACCGGAAACCGTGTTGTGGTCGGTGAACGCAATGATATCCAGACCGCGAGCTTCAGCCCGCTGTAATACATCGAGGTAGGTGACCTCGGGTTGTTGAAAATCCGTAGAAGCGGGCGTGTGCAGGTGCACGTCCATACACCGCCATTGGAGAGCGGCTCGATTATGTTTTTTCCCCACAGAATACTCCTAGTTCTCGGCGGAAAAATCTCGTATCCGCCGAATCAGGTCTTCTGGCATGAAAGGTTTCAATATGAATCCATCCGCGCCGGCTTCCTGGCATTCGATCGCGACATCCATTCCGGAGGTCATGAGAATGCGAAAGGGTCGGTCCGCAGGCAATTTCTTGATAAACTCCAGCCCGTTAATGCCGTTCATCAGCACATCCGTCAGTAAGACATCGGGTTGGACTGAGGAGATTGTCTCCAATATTGCCTGTTCTGTCAATTCAGTTGGATAGAACGCCTTGAAACCTTCCAATTCCAGGAGCGTTTTTAACAGCGACTTCATCGTCGCGTCATCTTCAAGCAGCAGAATCTTCTGCATCAGCTTTCTTGCTTCGTTTCGTTGTCTTCCGGCTGGTTTTCTTCGGCGATGCGTCTGGCGATACGAGCGCATTGGCCAGAACATCGTCGATCGTATTCACCGGAATGAAGGTCATCGATTTTCGGACATCCTCGGGCAGATCCTCAAGATCCGGTTCGTTGTCGCGCGGAAGCAAAATCGTTTTCAGGCCAGCCCGATGAGCGGCCAGAATCTTATCCTTCAAGCCGCCAATGGGCAGCACCTGGCCGACCAGTGTTATCTCACCGGTCATGCCAACATCAGCCCGAACCAGACGTTTGGTAATCAACGAAACCAGCGCCGTGGCAATGGTGACACCCGCGGACGGTCCATCCTTCGGTTGCGCGCCTGCCGGAATATGCAGGTGAATATCGTTTTTCTCGAAGAAATGCGGATCGATGGCCAATTCATCCGAACGCGACCGTACGTAGGAAAGCGCGGCCTGAGCGGATTCTTGCATGACCTTGCCGATGGAGCCCGTTATGGTGAAACCATGACCGCCGGGCATGGCGATGGCTTCGATGAAAAGAATCTCGCCTCCGACGGCTGTCCAGGCCAGGCCGGTGGCGACACCCGGGACGGCTGTGCGGCGCAGAATTTCCTCGGTCTCGATGAAGCGTGCTCTACCGAGGTATTCGTGAACTGCGTTCGCGTCGATTTTGGTTTTGATCGGTTTGGACTCGGTGATCAGCGTGGCCAGTTTACGGCAGACCGCGCCAATTTCGCGCTCGAGGCTGCGCACGCCGGCTTCGCGAGTAAACTGGCGGATCAGGGTTTGCAAACCTTCGTCTGTAAAAGAGACCTCATCAGGACGCAAACCATTTTCTCGCAACTGGCGCGGCAAAAGGTAATTATGCGCGATTTGGACCTTTTCACCTTCGGTGTAACCGGCCAGTTCAATGACTTCCATGCGGTCCAATAACGGCCCTGGGACGGTCTCGAGCGTGTTCGCCGTGGTAATGAACATGACCTGCGAAAGGTCATACGCGACTTCGAGATAGTTGTCTCGGAATTCCGTGTTTTGTTCCGGGTCGAGCACCTCGAGCAAGGCTGAGGCCGGATCGCCGTGGAAGTCGAAAGCCAGCTTATCGATTTCATCGAGCATGAAGACGGGGTTATGCGATTCCACCCGGCGAATGGCCTGGAGAATTCGGCCAGGCATGGCGCCGATATAGGTTCGGCGATGACCGCGGATCTCCGCTTCATCCCGTACACCGCCCAATGAAATTCGAATGAATTTACGGCCCATAGCCCGCGCAATCGACTGCCCCAGGGAGGTTTTGCCAACGCCGGGAGGGCCGACGAAACAAAGAATGACTCCTTCGCGTTCGTGGCGAATCTTGTCTTCCGAAGGCGTTTGCGCGAATTGATCCTTTCGTTCCATGCGCAATTTCCTCACCGCCAGGAACTCCAGAATCCTTTCCTTGATATCCTTGAGCCCGTAATGGTCGTGGTCCAACACATCGCGGGCGTGAGCGATATCCAGGTTATCCTCGGTATTGGTCGCCCAGGGCAGGCTGACTAACCAGTCCAGATACGTGCGAATGACGCCGTATTCGGCAGCTGCGGTTGGCAAGCGTGAAAGCCGGTCAAGCTCTCGTTGGGCTTGCGTGTGAACTTCCTCTGGCATGTGGGCGGATTCGATCTTTTTCTTGAATTCTTCCACATCCGCGGCCTGTTCATCGGCTTCGCCCAGCTCTTTTTGAATCGCCTTGAGCTGCTCGCGCAGGAAATATTCGCGCTGCATCTTGTCGATCTCAGACCGCGCTTCGTTTTGAATTTTCTGACCGAGTTCCAATACCTCGCTTTCTCGGGTGAGAATCGTCACCAGTTTGCGGAGTTTCTCATTGACCGAATCAATCTCGAGAATATCCTGGGCATCCGCCAGTTCCATGCGTTGAAAGTTCGCAATGGTATAGACGGTCTGCAAAGGATCTTCAATTGCGGAAATGGAAGCCACCAGCTCCCGGGGAATGGACGGGATCATGTCCGCAATGTGCTCGAATTGATCGCGTACATTTCGAGCCAGCGCATCGATTTCCAGACCCTCGACCGTTTCTTCCGGCAATTTTTCGACAGTCGCCTGAAGGTACGGCTCTGTTTGTGTGAATTCCAACACCTTGAAGCGGGTGAGCCCTTGCACCAACAGGCGGATCGTACCATCCTGAGCCCGGAACAGGCGGTGAACCATTCCGACCGTACCGATGGAATAAAGATCTTCCGGGTTCGGGTTTTCCAATTCAGGATTCTTCGCGGTGACCAGGCCAATCATGCGGTTCCCGGATACCACGTCATCCACTAGCCGAATGGACCGGGGTTGGCCAATGGTGAGCGGAACCAGAGTCTGCGGATAAACCACCAGGCCGCGTAATGGCAAGATCGGAAGCGTTTGGGGAAGGGTTACGGAAGAATCCGCTTCGATTGGAAATTCCTCTTCGTTCTCTTCGGCTGGTTTGGCACCCTCGACAGAAGAGAGTAAGATTTCTTCGAACCGACTATCATCCGGGTCTGATTGATCGTTGATGTAATTGTTCTTTAACCAACGCGTGGCTGTCATATAGGTTCGAGGCCCCTTAATGCATCAAGTGATCGCGATTTGTTTGGGTTGTGTTTTTGGCACATAAACGTAGAGCAATCCGTTCTGGTATTCAGCGGTAACCTTATCGAGATCGATCGGCGCGGTGAAAACAAATTCCGTCAGGAATTCACCATAATGGATTTCCATCTGATGGTACGCCCTGCGTTCTTCGGCCGAGTCGTTCCGAACGCCAGAAATGCTCAAAACGTTCTCGCTGATGTTGATTTGAAAATCGCTTTCGCGCATGCCCGCAATTTCAATGCGAATGACAAAACGCTCCTCATTCTCATATACATCTGTCGGTGGACGCCAGATGTGCGAACTGGTGGATAATGACCAGTTGCTACCAGGAGAGGAGAAGAAGGTATGACGATCCACGCTGCCCGAATTTTGGCGGTATGGATTGGGATTAAATCGTACGATGATCATAATCGACCTCCGCTCACAGGAGATCCACCCATTTTGGATATGTTGCTTGCTACCGGATATCTACCCATTAATCGATCCGAGTACACGCTCGAACTCTGAAAAAAGCCATTCCATTTGGCGATCTGACTCATATCCTCACTGAAGCCTCCTTCGCCAGGCGCCCCTGGAGGGATTCGAACCCTCAACCAACAGCTTAGAAGGCTGGTGCTCTGTCCATTGCGCTACAGGGGCTGAATTTTCTTAAATTTTACCATAAATAATATTAACCTGTGAACGGTTTGTGCACCATTCCGAGGAAGGATAATCTGACTTATAATAGTCGAAAAAGCATAAATGAGCCCGTGATGCAATCGATGATACAGCAAAATAATTTCCGGGGGCCGCAATTTTTACGCGCCTTAAGTCACCGCAATTACCGGTTATGGTTTGTTGGGCAGGGCACTTCATTGATTGGCTCCTGGATGGAAACGATGGCCATCCAGGTATTGGTCTATGATTTGACCGGTTCAGCCGCTGCGCTCGGTATGGTAAATTTACTCGGCCTGATCCCCTTGATTCCACTTTCTCTCTGGGGTGGTTCGATTGCGGACCGGTTTCCCAAGCGCACAGTTCTGATCTTCACCCAAAGCTTGCTGATGTTGGAAGCGTTTATCATCTCTGCTTTGACATGGACCGGGGTTATTCAGGTCTGGCATGTTTACGCTCTTTCACTCCTATTAGGCGCAGTCAACGCCGTGGATACCCCGGTTCGCCAGGCGTTTACCGTTGAAATGGTCGAGGGGAAGGATGACCTGACGAACGCGATCGGGTTGAACTCGGCATTGTTTAACCTGGGGCGGGCGCTGGGGCCGGCGCTGGCTGGCATTATCGTCGCTGCGACCGGTGAGGCGATGGCCTTCCTGGTCAACGGCATAACCTTCATCGCCGTAATCTTTTGCCTGATAGAGATGAAGAGTCTACCGATCCCCAATCCGGAAGACAAAACCAAGAATAATACTGTCGAGCATATGAAAGAAGGCCTGACTTACGTTCGCGGTCACCAAATCATGATGATATTGATCAGCCTGGTGGCCGTCAGCGCCTTCCTGTCTATGCCGTTTAATACCTTGATGCCAGTATTTGCCACGAATGTACTGGGGAAGAGCGCATCGCCGATCGTCGGTTATTTCTGTAATGCGCAAACCGGCCTTTTTACCTGCCAGAGTCCTGAGGCGCTTCCTATGGGAATGCTTCTGGCGGTGATGGGGATTGGGGCTATGGTAGGCGCTGTTTATATCGCAGCCATGTCTGACCACGCATACAGAGGACGCTACCTGACGATGGGTAATTTATTATTCCCCATCGCACTGTTGTTATTTTCCGTGTCCAAATCTTTCACCTTCTCATTGGTGGTCATGTTCGTCACCGGTTTCAGCTTCGTCTGTCAAAACGTCCTGGCGAACACCATGCTGCAGCTCTTCTCACCCGATGCGATGCGCGGTCGGGTAATGAGCCTTTATTCGATGATGTTCCAGGGCATGAGTCGCCTGGGGTCGTTGCAGGCTGGTTTGATGGCAGATTGGATCAGTGCTCCCGTATCCGTTGGAATCGGGGCGGCTGTATCTCTGGTTTATGCACTTTTCGTGGCGATCCGTTATCCGATCGTGCGAAAATCGTAATTTATTTCTGACAGGGACGAATGCCTTTATAAATGGTAGGCCCGGAAAAGGTAACCAGGATCGTATTCGCCGGCTTACCCGTGATGCCGCTGATCTCCTCAGGGGTGAGAGGCTGGTTGCCATTTTTGAGAAATGTGCGAAATACGGCATCGACCAGGGATGTATTTTGAGTCAAGAATCCTGGTTGCAATGCGCAATGGGTCATTAGGGTATGTTCGAGGCCGTCTACCACGCGAACTTCAGCGGTTTCCGGGTCAATCCAATCGATCATCACATTCTGGTCGGTGTTTTGAAATGCTGCTTGATGCTCGGCGCACAGATAACTAAAGAGGTAAACTCGCCAATTGTTATCATGTTCGCGCCACCATTCAAAGTCAATATGGAATGGAGTTTGAATCGTTGGCTTTACCAGGCTGAACCGCTTGGTTTCGATCATGGGGCGTCCTCCAGTGTCAGTGATGTGGGTCGGAAGTACAAATCGCCCAGAAAGTTCGCCCACGGGCGTTCCGTCAACAGGCTCAGAATGGGGCCAGGTGGACAGCGGCGCACCAGGTTCACGGCGGCGTACAGTTCCTGCGTGTGAACCTGGCCCTGCGGATTGAGTTTGGAGAGTTCGATCATCAGGGCCTTGGTGGTCTGTTCCAGTGTTCCTCTGGCTTTGCCAGTCTGCGCCCAAATCTTATCCAATGCATCCATATCGGGAATGGCAATCACCATGCGCTCGTCATAGACCGTCGAGACTTGCTGTTTCAGCATGGCAAAGACAACCCCGCCGTCCGCGCCAATCAGCGCGGTGCGAATCCACTCCCGGGTGGGGCGTTTCTTTTCGGCTTTGATAATGACTTCACCCGGTTTGTCGCTTCGTAGAATCTTAATCACGGATCCGGGAATCAGATCTTGCGTGTTATACCAGGTATGCAGACCGCAGGCGTATTTTTGGCTGCGCACCACCCAGCCTGAAAAGCGCTGGCCGCTGTTACCATCTACAAAGGCAAACTGGACGCGCGGCGATTCGTAGGCGGTTGGGAAGAAGGTGGAAATTCTCTTCGATAACGGCAGCGTCCCGGCGCGAAGGTGGGGATAGATCATCGATAGTGAGATTTCATCTTCTTCATCGGTCTCATTGTCGGTCGTGGCGAATTCATCGATGACCTGTTTTTCAAGCTGCGTTAGTGGCTCCAAAATCGGATCGATGTCGAAGGCGACCGGGTTATAACGCAGGTAGGCGGGTGGGTTTTGGACCTCTTCCGGTTCGAGCCGCCGCAGGAACCAGAGCACTTCGCCGGCAGGGCCGACTTCGTCGAAACGACCGTCTTCCTGCAACGCAAGGTTAAAGGAGAACTCGGTCAACTTACTGTTAACATCCGTCGGCAAATCCACCTGTTCGAGAATGGCCTTGGTTGCCAGCGGTCCACCATCAGTCATTTCCAGAACCGCTTCCGCCAGATTCAAATGGCCGATATTGACATCTACAAGCAAAGAGCGCGGGAACCAGCGCCCGGCAATGCGCACCAAATCCTGGTTCGATTCCAAGATCTCCGTCAATTGAGCGGCAAGGCGTTTACCATACGTTTTATAGACGGCGACCGGATCGAGGGCCGGATCATCGTTTTGAATAGTGATGGGCTGGTTAAGCAGGTGGTCTTCGACGCCGGCCGCAAAGTTGTGTTCTTCGCCATTATCCATTTCAACCGTGATCACATCGAACGCAGGTAATTCAGGATTTACGCCTTCGCGAACTGCGGTTACTTTGCCGTTCTCCCAGTGGAAGGCCGGAAAAGTCAATTTCTGACCGACTTCGAAATGGTCTTTTGGATAATAAGTCTCTCCCCCGGATGCTTGCTTTTTTTCCATACGCACTTTTTCAGTGCGTATTCTTTCTTCGATGAGCGCTCGGACCAACTCTTGTGGCGTTTGAGGAATTTCCAGGTCAAGAAGGTGGTTGTATAAGAACTCCAGGTCGTCATTCTCGATCTTGAATGCTTCCCAGTAAGTTTGGGGGAGAGTAATTGTTGCGATTGCCATATTCCTGCTTCTTTTGACGGTTCTGTACTCAGCTCTCTGAAAACACTACCATTTTCAGACAGTTAATTATACTCTATGTAATCTTGACTTTCATGGATAAGCCTGATCCAGCCAATCCAGTGGTTGAACCAGAACACCATTGACCCAGATTTCCCAGTGGAGATGTGGACCATCCACACGTCCGGTGGCGCCGATGACTCCGATTAACTGTCCGGCTTCCACATGATCGCCCACTTTCACATCGATCTCCGATTGATGACCGTAGGCCGAGAACACTCCCCAGCCATGATCGATCACGGTGTAATTCCCACGCACAACGAGCGAGCCGGTGAATACGACGGTGCCGGCTGCCGATGCGTAAATGTTGCCTGCTAATCCGCATTTGCTTAAATCCACGCCCGAGTGGAAGGATTCGTAAGGCCCATTATTATAAGAGCGCCGGTTTCCGAAAGAATCGGTTCGACAATCCGGCACCATCGAGTAACCGGCCGGAACGTCGATGGGTTTTACGAACACTCCGTCCCACATCTTATCCGATGTAACCTGAGAGACAATTTTTGCAACCTGATCTTCTTCGGGTTGGGTATTGGATTTATCGACTGTGGCGGGATCGACGTAGATGGTGGCGTCATTCGCAAAATGACCAGATTGGATCAGAACATTTTGTTGGAATGAGAAGGATTGATTGTTCGAATCCACGCCTGAAAGTTCGAAAGGCGCTGGTCCGGTATCCGCCATGGCGAATACTCCCTGCAGCGCGACATATCCATCTTCGAACGGGAAAAAGCGTAATTCCCGACCATTCAGGCTGCCGGTGAGGGTCAACGCGGTCGTTGTTTTCACCCGGATTTCAGCGGTCGAACCTTGAACCAGCGGGAGCGGGGAGATTTCGATACTTTGAACCAGGGGTGAAATTGAGCTCGTTGAGGTTTCGCCATCTCTGGCAGTGCGGTAGAGCGTCTCGCCCGGGACGGCCGAAATCGAATTCTCGAGGTCATTCAGTAACACCAGCGTCCAGGGGTTGGCACCACTGCCGACCGCCAGATCCAGCAGACTGCCGCCGGATGCAACGGACCCTTGCGGGACGAATTGCGCCTGAGTATCGGATTGGGGAATGATCAGGGTGGAACCGGCGTAGAGTTCGGCCGGGCTGGTGAGGCGGTTGATTTTAGCCAACTGCTCTTCCGACAATTGGTACTGCCTCAACAGGCCGTCTGTACTCTGGCCCAACGAAACGACCGTGGTGGTCAGAACGCCGCTGACACCTTCCATTCCGGGAATTTGGAGGCGCGTGCCTTCGGTGACCAGATTGGGATCCGATATCTGGTTGAGCTCAATGATCGCGTCGGTGCTAACGCCAAAGCGGGCGGCTATGGCGCCCAGGGTGTCGCCCTGTTGAACGATGTAGACAGGGTTATCAGAGGTAGATTGATCCTGCGCCGCGGCCGCCTGGAAAGGCATGCCAAGCATGGTCATCAATAGCAGGAAAGTAATTACTTTAAACAGTCTCAAATGAGAGTACATCGCCAATTTGGAAGTTTTTAAGTTGATCTGGATGAGTTTCGAGTGTGTATTGGGCCGGGGCCATCGGAACATAGGCCGGGCGCCAGCGTTTAGCCAGCTTGGCATCGACGACGCGACGTTCGTGATCGATCCAGACCACCGCAATATCGTAATTCATGAAGAACATATGGATGGACGAATCGATGCGGCTCTCTCCATTGTCCTGAAAGAGCAAACCTTCGGTCGGCTGAATGCACGGTGAAAACATGAGGCCCTTGAATTTGGCCCAGAATGAATCACATAAACCGGCGATTACCGGAGAGGAAAGCGGTCTTGTTAAGTTCTCAATTCGCGTATGCTGCATATTTACGAGGGAAATCCCATTCAAATATTTCTAAGGTGTGGATTCGACGACGCGTTCGATGCTGTCGATCAATTCCTGCGGGCGAAAAGGTTTGCTGATGTAATCATCTACCCTGGCAATGTGCAATCCGAGAACGCGATCGATTGACTGCGCTCTGGCGGTTATGATAATGACAGGAATATCCTTGGTTTCTTCTTCGGATTTTAGTTGTTGGTAGACGTCCCATCCATCCATGTCCGGCATCATCAAATCCAATAAAATGAGGGTGGGTTTTTCTTTTTTTACAAGGTTCAGGCCATACCGGCCTCCATGCGCGCCTTTTACCTGGAATCCACGTTTACTGACGATCAGGGAAACGAGATCGATCATCTCAGGATCGTCTTCGATGTAAACAATGCTTCGAATGCTCTCGTCGTCCATGGATTCTCCTTGCCTGATATAATAGTTTACCACATGCTGGCAGGAGCGCAAACCAAAATGAAGATCACTACCTGGAATGTCAATGGTCTGCGGGCGGTCATCGGAAAGGGTTTCCATCAATGGGCTCAACGAGACGCCTCGGATGTTTTCTGTTTGCAGGAAATCAAGGCTCGTCCCGAACAAATCGAGGCCGACTTGCGTGAAATTCCAGGTTACCAATCTTTCTGGAATCCCGCTCAACGCCCGGGATACAGTGGGGTGGCATCTTTCATCCGTCTGGATGGCGTGAACGTTCAATACGGGATTGGCGTGGAGGAATTCGATTCCGAGGGTCGGGTCATTCGCATGGACCTCGGCCAGGATGTCCTTTTGTACAACATCTATTTCCCGAATGGCCAACGCAGTCACGACCGCGTGGATTATAAGCTCGCGTTCTATAAGACTCTGCTGAATCAATGCGCTCTTCTTCATGCCCAGGGCAAGCAGATCATCATCACGGGTGATTTTAACACGGCTCACAACGATATCGATCTGGCCAATCCGAAACAAAACGCCAAGACCTCGGGTTTCCTGCCTGAAGAACGCGTCTGGATCGATACTTATCTTGAAAATGGTTTCACTGATGCGTACCGGAAGTTGTATCCGGAGCGCGTCGAATATACCTGGTGGACGTATATTTCGAATGCGCGCCAGCGGAATGTGGGCTGGCGGTTGGATTATTACCTTGTGTCGGATGATTTTATGCCCCGTGTAAAGGATGTGGTCATTCAGACAGACGTTTATGGATCGGATCATTGTCCGGTTTCATTGATCTGGGAATGAAAAATTGCGGTCGGCGGAGTGGGTCTGAGGAGCTTATCTCTTGCGCATCGGCCGACTCTCCGATATACTCGCCTTATAGGAGACAGGGATGTCAAAGCAGCGGATTCTTCTCGTAGACGATCATGAAGTCGTTCGTTTGGGGCTGAAGGCTCTTTTGGACCGGCATCCCCAGTTTGAAGTCGTGGGCGAGGCAGGCACAGCCAAAGAGGCCGTCGATCTGGTCGGCCGGATGCACCCGGATGTCGTACTAATGGACATCCGGCTGCCGGGGCAATCCGGTATCGAAGCGTGCGAAGAGGTGACCCGCAACTATCCGGATACGAAGGTCATCATGCTCACCTCGTATGCGGAGGATGAAATGCTCTTTTCCGCCATCCGGGCAGGCGCCTCTGGTTATGTGCTCAAGCAGATCGGCGGCGAGGACCTGGTCCGGGCGATCGAGGCGGTCAGCCGGGGAGAAGCGCTACTCGATTCGGCAGTGACGCAACGTGTCTTCCAGGAAGTGCGCCGGGCCGTGAAGGAAGAAGAAGCCTCGGCCTTTGCTAACCTGAGTACGCAGGAAAAGCATGTCCTGGTGTTGGTTTCCGAAGGTAAGACGAACCGTGAAATTGCCAAGGCGTTGTTCCTGGGCGAGGGCACGGTACGGAACTATGTGAGCAGTATTCTATCGAAATTGGGCGTTTCCAACCGGGCCGAAGCGGCCGCTTACGCGGTGGAACATAACCTGAAGGAATACCTCTAAATCTGGTTTCTCGATGAAAAAACCGCCGACGTTATTACGCCGGCGGTTTTTTTTCACCCAGGATAAATTTTCTGCATAAATAAAGCGTCCTCTTCCAGAATGGGGCTTTCACACAGGATGCGGCCGGCGCAGTGGGCTTCCCTCAGGGCTTTGAAGAGTTCCTGAATTTGTAAATCCGATTCCTGAATGGGAAGATGATTCTTTTCACCCTTGGCCGTATATTCGATCCCCGAAAGGTGGATGTGCAGGTGCTTCAGGGCCGGTTCGCCAAGTTCTTTCGCATAGTCATGTATTATCTGCGAGAATTCCACATAGGAATTCACCGTTCCATCGCCGGGGCGGGCATGCAGGTGAGCAAAATCCAGGCAGGGTAATATGCCGGGAATTTCACGGCTCATCTGGAGTGTGTCGGTTAGCGACCCGAGCATGGCCGATTTCCCCATGGTCTCCGGGCGCAGAATGACAGGATTATCTTTGGAACGCAGTTCATCCACGCATTCGCGCAGACGCGGAATGGCGGTCTCAAGTACGCTTTCGGGAGATGCGCCAAAATAGGATCCCGGGTGGAATATGATATCCGTCGCGCCTGCCAGATGCCCAAAATGAGCCGCATCCATCAGGCGTTTTCGGGATTTTGGCCATTCTTCATCGCTGGCGTTGAGGTTGATGAAATAGGGGGCGTGAACGGAAATGGCGACATCCTGTTTTTCCGCTTCTGCGCGAATGACCGCGCAGGTTGCCTCGCTGACGCGTACGGCCTGCACCCAGCCCAGTTCCAGCGCGGACAATTTCAATTCCGCCAGTCTTTGAATGGCGCCGACGCTGCCACCCGGTTTGGCCGGAGTCGATGCTGGAGATCCAACCGTTCCAAAGCGAAAGTCTGCCATCTTGGCCTCCTAAAACAGGCTGATCACTTTTTCGTACAACGGGGGTCCGAAGAGAAAGAGCCCAACGCCAACCGACCCGATGGCCGCGAAAAGAACGCCTGCAGCCGCGGTATCCTTGGCAATTTTTGCCAGCGGATGCTTTTGCGGGCTGACCAGATCGATCGTGGCTTCCACGGCGGTATTGAAGCATTCCGCCGACCAGACGACCGCGATCGTTAAGATCAAAACCGCCCAACCCGTGGCGCTTATTTTCAACCAGAGACCCATGGCCACGACCAGCAGCGTTGCCAACGCATGAATCCAGGCGTTCTTCTGAGTCCTGAAAACGTAGGCAATCCCGGCAAACGCGTACCGGAAAGAAAGCCAGCGGGTTCGAAGGAAAGCGCGTTGCATGGGCTTAATCAGGCAAGCGGCTCAGGTGAACATCCAGAGTGGTAAGGATTTCTTTCTGGCGATCCCACATCTCGCGTTTTTGTTCTTCGTCCGCATGATCGTACCCCAACAGGTGAAGCATGCCGTGGACGATGAGGAGTTGGACTTCTGCTTCCAGGGCGTGACCTGCTTCCTCTGCCTGGGCCTGGGCTCTGGGCTTGGAAATGATGATATCACCCAGGTAAGGGACGCCGGAGTCGGGATCGACTTCATCGGATGGGAAAGAGAGGACGTCGGTCGGTGCATCGATGCCCAGGAACTGGCTGTTCAACTCCTGAAGCCGCGTGTCATCGTCGATGACAATGCTGACATCGCTCTCTTCGGAGACTTCTTCGTGTTTAAGGACAGCCAGCACGGTCTTGTTGATCGTATCCTCTTTGATCGCACCAGCGAATTCATCATTGATCAGGATATTCATATTTTCTTCTCGTCCAATTGGGATACCGGGGGCAACAATTCTGCCGACGGAACGGTCTTTCGATCCAGTTCGGGATATTGGATGCGCGGATGGTACTGGTTGCGCAATGAATTGACGAAGGTATCGGCGATAACGCTCAGGTCTTTCAGGGTCAGGTTGGTATTATCCAACTGTCCTTCTCGCTGCGCATAGTCAATCGTTTTCTTGACCAGAATCCGCAGTTCGTCTTCATCCTTTGGCAGTTCAGCTCGTGCGCGAGCCTCGCAACTATCGGCCAGCATGAGCAGGGCGGTTTCCTTGGAGCGCGGTCGCGGCCCCGGATAACGGAAGATCTTGTCGTCCACCAGGGTGGGATCCTGCTTGGCCAATTCAAGCGCGCGGGCATATTGGTAGCGGGTCATGAGGGTTCCGTGGTGCTCGCGCATGAAATCCTGCAAACGCGCCGGAAGATGATGTTTCCGGGCCAGGCTGATCCCGTCCGTAACATGGCGGATAATGGTCGCGGCGCTGATCGTGGGGTCGAGATCATCATGGGTATCCAGCTTACCCTTGACCTGGTTTTCGATAAAGAACAAAGGATTTGCGGCTTTGCCGGCATCGTGATACAGGGCGCCGACCCGGGTCAGCATTGCGTCCGCCCCGATTGCCTCGGCGGCCTGTTCGGCCAGGTTCGATACCTGCAGGCTATGCTGATAGGTGCCGGGCGCGTTGTGCAGGATGAACTGGAGCAGTGGATGATCGGGACGTGAAAATTCGAGCAATTGGAGCGCGGTGGTAAGCCCCAGGATTCGCGAGAATATGAATTGAAAGAGCAGGGTCAGGCTGGCTGAGGCCAGCCCGGCGAAGAGCGCAGACCCGCCCAAGGTTGCCAATCCGATCCAATCCGTCAGCGCCTCGGGTAAACGGTACGCATAAATGATTGCAGTACCGGATAATCCAATCGCAATCCCCGCCCAGAAGAAACTGCCGATGTGACGGCCTTTGCCAAGAATGAGCATGCCGCAAAAGGTCGAAAGCATGTAATACATCGTCAGATCGAGCGCGTTTGACAGCCCGTAGGCGGATAGGATACTCAAAACAACCGTGAAGACCAATCCCAGTTCCAGCGAATACAGGCTGGCTACCGTCAGTCCAAAAGCCGCTAATGGGAATAGATAAGGAATGACCGTCCGGTTGGGGATGACGAATTTGGCGCTGTACAGGAAGGCTAAAAATGCCAGGGATAGGAGAACCAGACTGCGGATATCATCCAGGGGCGGACCGCTGCGCCGTTTGAAATACAGGAATAGAAATACAGCCAGCGTCGTCACCAGACAAATCGCGGCGAGAATATCCTGGGTCTTGCTCTCCGAGCGAATGAAACCTGCCTTTTCCAGCGCTTCCCAGGCAGCCGGGGTGATGATCTGCCCACGGCGGACGATGATTTCACCCGCGGCATACGTTTTCGTTACCGTTTCGACCGCGTTGCGTGCATTTTCCTTTGCAGTCTGGGTGAGTTCCGGGCTGTAAAGGCTGTTGGCAATGACAAACGGTGAAACGACGGCTGTGACGATGGCGGCCTGATCTTCGCTGAGCGAAAAACTAATGAATGTGGGGATGCGCCGCCGGATATCGTCCACCTGATCTTCGCGGATGGTATTGCGCATGGCCTGTTCAAGGACGTTGACGGCTTCCTGTTGAATCGTTTGCCAGCGCGCGTCCGGGAGGTCAAGAATCTGTTCGGCGGTATCATCCGCGAGGGCCAATCCTTCGACGGCATTGAGATCGGATATTTTTTGAAGAAGACTGGCATGACCATCCTGCCGGACCGTCTCGATATATTTCAAGGTTGTCCGCAAGGCTTCGATTTGTCGGCGGGTAATCGCGGCGTCTGCGGGCAGGTAAACCGGTTGAACACTGCGTTCCGCATCATCCCGTTCCTGCTCGGTCAGTATGTCACTGGTGTAGGTAATCTCGCGCGAGGTTTGAATATCCTGCGGCGAGACATCGCCAGGCTGCAAGGCGAGTTCAGCCTGGCGGATTGCAATCGGAAAGATCAGCGCGCCCAGGGACAATAAGGAGACAATGACCAATAACGTGATTTTGACATAATCACGACTCAGCCATTGTCGTTTTACAGGTTCGGGGGCTAAAAGCGGGGTCATCCTGGAAGTAATAAACGGCGCACAATCTGGCTGATCTTGTCACCCGCTGCCCGACCCTGGATCTTGGGCATGACAGCCTTCATCACTTTTCCCATGTCTGCCGGGCTGCTGGCCTGGCATTCGGAGATGGCTTCCTTGACCAGTGCCTCGATTTCATTTTCGCTGAGTTGTTTGGGCAAAAAAGATTCAAGAACTGCCATTTCGGCTTTCGCGTCTGAAATCAAATCATCGCGTTTGGCCTTTTCTGCATCCTGAATGGCTTCGCTTCGAATTTTGATTTCTTTTTGGAGGATCGCCACGATTCCGACGTCATCCAGAGGTTGGCCTTTGTCGATTTCTGTGTTCTTGATCGCGCTGATTGCCAGGCGAATGGTGCGTTTCGTCACATCATCGCTGGCGCGCATTGCATCGCGCAATTTGCTCTCAAGGGTTTCTTTCAATGTCATAGGATAACCTTCAATTTGAAAGGGTAATTTCTGGACGGATCTTCTCAAGAAGTTCCGGCCCAATTCCCGGAACATTGAGGAGGTCGTCGAGATTCATAAACAGCCCGTGCTCTTCGCGATAGGCCACGATCTGGCTGGCCTTGACTTCACCGATTCCCGGCAACGTCTCGAGTTCCTGAGCCGTCGCCGTGTTGAGGTTAATGGCAATATTCGAACTGCGTGAAGGTAGCTGCGTCGTTTCACCTGCAGCCGCCCCCTTGGCAGGGATCCAGACTTTATCGCCATCCTGAACCCGGCCAGCGAGGTTCACCCTGGAAACATCCGCGCCGTCTAAAAGGCCGCCGGCGGCTGCGACGGCTTCCATTACTCTGGAATCCGGTTGCAATGTATAGACACCCGGATTCAATACTTCGCCGGAAACATCCACCATGATGGGTGAAAGGGTCGGCGCCGGGAGAATGGCAATGGGTTGTCCGATCGGACGCAGGATGACCAATAGAATGATCGCTGCTGCCAGTAATCCCAGCACAAGACCGAATGCCACCAATTGCCAGGGTTTCATAAATCCAAACGCTCCCCAGTTTCCTATCAGTATAACCGGGTAAGTTAGGGTGTCAAGTCGAAGCAGCGTGCTCTGCTACGGCCGTTTCCGCGGGGTGAAGGGGAATTATTCCCGGGTGTTCCAGTGCGTACATGGCGTTGAAGGCAGCGATGGCCACTTCCAGGATATCCAGGCTGGGTTCGTTGGTGGTCAACCTTTGAAGCGCCATGTTCGGTTTGATGAGCCAGCGGACAAACGCCGAGTCCAGATGGTTTGCTGTCCAGCGGATGTATTCGTACCCCAACATCGCCAGGGGCGGAAGGAGAAGAATGCGGCTGATGACGGTCCAGAGGATGGGCAGTTTTCCGATGGCCGAAAAAACAAGCACGGATAGAACGACCAACGTCAGCAGAAAGGATGTGCCGCAGCGCGGGTGCTCGAGACTGTACTTCGCGACATTTTCCGGTGTCAGAACTTCGCCGGCCTCGAAGGCGTTGATCGTCTTGTGTTCGGCGCCGTGGTAGGCAAAAACACGGTGAATATCCGGCATTTTACCGATGCCCCAAATATAGCCAACCACGACAATTAATCGAACAACGCCTTCGATGATGTTGCCCCAGCCAACCGGAAATTTCAACAGGGCTTCCAATCCCTGGCCCACCAGAGCCGGGCCGACAAAGAACAGGCCGATAGCCATGGCAAGTGAAATGATCAGGGTTAGGGCGAGTTGCGAACCTTCGAGTTTCTCATCTTCTTCACCCTGTTTATTGGCCGACAGGGTGAGAAAGCGGGTTCCCAGGCCAAGCGAATCCCACAGGATGACCAGACCGCGCAGGAATGGGATCTTCGTCATCTTCGATTGATAGATCTTGCTGAGTTCCTCGGTCTCGATCTCGATTTCACCGTTTGGAAGTCGAAATGCCCCGGCAACAAATTTCGCGCCGCGCATCAAGACACCTTCGATCAATGCCTGACCGCCATATGAGGGTAAACGCAGTTTATCAGTTGGCATGGTTACTCTTGAGCGCCGTAATTATAGAAGAAGAGGATCAGCGAATCGATCCCGCGGTACCAGGTAGGCAGGTGAAGTTTCTCATTGGGGGCGTGCACGTTGTCCTCCGGCAGGCCGAAACCGGTGAGCACCGATTCGATGCCGAGCGTCTCCTGCATATCCGACACGATCGGAATGCTCCCGCCCTCGCGCCTGAAGACCGGGCGTTTGCCCCACACCGTTTCCATGGCCTGACTCATCGCCCGGGCGGCAGGATGATTGGGATCGGTAAACGAAGCCGGCCCGCCAGACATGCGGATGACTTCCCAACGGATGGTGGGCGGTGCCTTCAACTTCAGGTATTCAATGAACTGGTGATAGACCTCTTCCGGATCCTGATCCGGAACCAGGCGCATCGAAATCTTTGCCATTGCCCAGGCCGGAATGACGGTTTTGGAACCCTGACCGGTAAAACCGGAGAGCAAACCGTTGACTTCCAGGGTGGGGCGTGCGCCAATCCGTTCTGCGGCCGTATATCCTTTTTCGCCGCACAGTTCCGGAGCGCCCGTTTGAGCTTTATAGAAGTCGTCATTCAAGGGCAGGCGAGCCATATCTTCGCGTTCGGCGGGTTTCATTTCGCGAACCGAATCGTAATATCCCGGCAGCGTGACCCGACCATCCGCGTCGTGCATCCCGGCGATCAATTCGGCCAAAGCCTGAGCCGGATTGTGGACTGCGCCGCCAAAGAGGCCCGAGTGAAGATCGTGCTCCGGACCATAAACGCGCAGTTCGAAATAGGCCAGCCCACGCAATGCATAGGTCAGGGTTGGAAAATCTGCGGCGAGCATTCCCGAATCGGGATTCAAAACCACGTCAGCGGCAAGCAATTTGGCTTTCTCTTTTAGGAACGGCCCCAGATTCGGCGAACCAATTTCCTCTTCGCCTTCGATCATAAATTTGATATTGACCGGGGGTTCGCCTGCATGAATGACTGCCTCGACGGCATCCATGGACGCCATGATTTGCCCTTTCATGTCCGAGGCGCCCCGACCGAAAAGGTTATCACCGACGACCGTGGCCTCGAAGGGATTGGTCTTCCATTGTTCGAGCGGTTCGACCGGTTGGACATCGTAATGCCCGTAAATCAAAACTGTCTTGCGGCCCGGCCGATCGATGATGTATTCACCAAACACTACCGGGTGGCCGGCCGTAGGATAGAGAGCAACGTTTTTAAAACCAATCTTGCGCAGACGATCGGCAAGCCATTCGGCAGTTTCCTTGATGGCTTTCTTGTGATCGACGGATGTTGAAATCGAAGGAATCTGGACCAGGCTCTGCAAGGATTGAAGATAGGCAGCGCTGTTCTGATGGGCATATTCCAGGGCTTGGTTGCGTAAATCGCTCATGAAAGGTTTCTCCCTGCAAAAAGATATGCCGAATTATATGACATTTCTACTGACTTTCCAGCGGTTTCCGAATTGCTGTTATTATTTATTGGCCTTTATGTTAGAATATGTCTGACAATTAGGGTGGTCGTGTCCCTCAATCCGTGGGCCGGCGTCGGGATTTCACTCCCGTCGAAAAGAACCGCCCCTCCAGGTTTTTATGTAATAAATCTGAGTAGGGAGTTGCGGTGATGTTAATCAAGAACTGTTCTTTGATCACCTGGGGTACCTCCAACCAGATCCTTCCCGATCAATCCATCCGGATTTCATCTGAAAAAATCGAAGAAATTGGCCCTTCAGCACAACTTCTTCCCAGGGAAAAAGAGGAAGTTCTAGACGCCAGGGGCCAGTATGCCATGCCGGGCAACATTTGCGCGCATACGCATTTCTACGGCGCTTTTTCACGTGGCATGGCCATCCCAGGCCCGGCACCCAGGGCTTTTCCGGAGATTCTGGAGAAGTTATGGTTCCCCCTGGACCGGTCTTTGGACCTGGAGGATGTGCGTTATTCGGCGCTGGTGTGCCTGGTGAATGCAGTCCGGTACGGCACCACAACACTGATCGATCATCACGCTTCACCCAATGCGATCGCCGGATCGCTGGATGTCATTGCCGAAAGCGTACTCGAAGCCGGCGTGCGCGCCTCGTTGTGTTATGAAGTCACCGATCGCAACGGTCTGGATCAGGCAGAGGCCGGGCTTCAAGAAAATCTGCGATTCCTGTCTTGGTTGAAAAGCAGGCCTGAATTTCTAGGTATCCTGAGTGGATTGGTCGGACTGCATGCCAGCCTGACCCTGTCGGATGGCACGCTTCAACGCTGCCGCGATCTGACGCCTGAAGATGTGGGTTTCCACGTGCACGTTGCGGAGCACTTCGCGGATGAAGATGACAGCCTGGCGAAATCCGGAACACGTGTTGTAGACCGGCTGGCCAGGTTTGGCATTTTGGGCCCGAAAACCATCGCCGTGCATTGCGTTCATGTCGACCAGCGCGAATCGAATCTTCTGGCCGATTCGCATACCTGGGTAACCCACCAGCCCCGCTCGAACATGAATAATGCGGTTGGTATGGCGGCCGTGGAAAGCATGCTGCGCGCGGGAATCAAAGTTTGCCTGGGAAACGACGGTTTTTCGAACGCCATGTGGGAAGAATGGAAGGCTGCCTATCTGGCGCATAAACTGTGGCACCGTGATCCGCGGCGCATGAACGGCAACGATTTCATCCAGATGGCGGTTTATAACAACGCCGAAATGGTCACCAGCCAGTTCGATGGTTTACGCGCTGGAGAATTATCGGTTGGGGCAGCGGCAGATTTGATGCTGGTCGATTATCAGCCCATCACGCCGTTGACCTCCGGAAACCTGCCATGGCATATTCTATTTGGCTTCAACGAGAGTATGATCTCAACCACCATTGCGCGTGGTAAATTATTGATGAAAGATCACGAATTGGTCACATTGGATGAAGCCAAAATCGCTTACGAAGCACGCCAACGCGCCGCGAACGTCTGGAAACGGTATGAAAAGCAATTTATAGCCGCATAGGGATGGAAGATGACGGAAAACACTGAAGTTGCAACGATACGAACGATTGCCATTCTTGGGGGGACCGGTAAAGAAGGAAAGGGCCTGGGTTACCGTTGGGCAAAAGCCGGTTATCGGGTATTGATCGGTTCCCGGTCAGAGGAAAAAGCCAGGGCGGCTGTGGAAGACCTGCGGGGGATGTTGGGATCCGTGCAGGATCTGGCGGCTTTGACGAACGATGAGGCGGCCCGGCAGGCCGATCTGGTGGTGCTGACGGTGCCGTTCGGCGTTCACAAGACCATGTGCGAGCAATTGAAAGACGCCGTTCAGGGCAAAATCCTCATCGACGTGGCTGTACCCCTGGTTCCACCGAAAGTGACCAAAGTTCAAATGCCGCCCGCCGGAAGCGCTGCCATGGAAGCGAAAGAAGTCCTTGGCGATGCCGTTCAGGTGGTTGCTGCTTTTCAGAATATTTCTTATGAGCATTTATTGAAGGACGAGAAAATCGAATGCGATGTCCTGGTGTGCGGTGGAAATAAAGCCAGCCGCCAGGTGGTGTTGAAACTGGTCTCCGATGCGGGTTTGATTGGATGGGATGCCGGAGTCATCGAGAATTCCGTTGTCGTGGAGGGCATGACTTCGATCTTGATCGGCCTCAACAAGCAATTCGGCATCGAATCCGCCGGTATCCGCATCACCGGTGTTCCGCGACCGGATGAAAATTGAACTCACACCAGAAAACCTATGCTTTCGATCATCCCGATTGAAAAAATTCCTCTGATCCGGCCCGGAGACGATCTGGCCGGAATCCTCCTGAATTCGCTGGGCGAAAACCAATTGCAACTTCAGGATGGGGATATCATTGTACTGGCCCAGAAGATCGTCTCGAAGGCTGAAAATCGGTTGGTCAACCTCACCCAGGTGGAACCTTCCGCGGAGGCCATATCCCTGGCTGAAAAAACCGAAAAAGATGCGCGCATGCTCGAATTGGTCCTTCGCGAGAGCAGGAGCGTGCTGCGCTACCGCCCGGGAACTGTGATCGTCGAACATAAACTGGGTTTCGTCTGCGCCAACGCCGGAATCGACCATTCGAATGTTCAGGGTTTATGGGGCAACAAGGAAGATTGGGTACTTTTATTGCCCGAGAATCCGGACCTTTCGGCTGCCAGGATTCGCGAACGGCTTGGAGATGCCACCGGCGTGTATCCCGGGGTGATGATCATCGATTCGCACGGCCGGGCCTGGCGCCTGGGTACGGTCGGGGTAACGATCGGATTGGCGGGAATGCCGGGCCTGGTTGATCTTCGGGGACGGGAGGATATGTTTGGCTTTCACTTGCGTGTCACGCAGGTGGCCGCGGCGGACGAATTGGCAGCGGCAGCATCGCTGGTTATGGGCCAGGCAGCCGAGCATTTACCGGCAGTGCTGGCGCGCGGTTTCCCGTATCCATTACGCGACGGATCGCTTAACGAGCTGATCCGACCTGAAGACCTGGATTTGTTCAGATAAATATAAAATGTATGCTCTGACCACCCTCTTCGATATTGAAACGAATTCTCCTTTTGCTGAGATGTGGCGCCGTTTACAAACGAAGTGCGGAATGGTGACGGCCAATGAGACCAGTTTTGTTCACCTCTCCTGGCAGGGAGCGGCATCTTATGATTTAGAGCACGCGCGCGTCGCCGTCCGACAGACAGCCTCCATAACCCGGGCTTTCAAGGTCAATATTGCGGGAATCGGTATTTTTACCGGCAAGAAACCGGTCCTGTTTCTGAATGTCATCAAGAACCGGAAATTACTGGAACTCCACGAAGTGCTCTGGGATCGTCTGATGGATAGCGCGAAGGATATGAATGGATTCTATTCGCCGGTGGAGTGGGTCCCACATATTACCCTGACCTACGGAATGCTCCTGCCAGGCGATCTTTCCTGCGCGGTGGCGGAATTAATGTACGAACCTTTTACGGCTGAGCTCGAAATCGACAATCTGGCTTTTATTTTCCTGCAGGATGGGATGGTTGGAATCGACAGCCGTTTCGAATTGCAGCCGGCATAATACCGGGCAGACAATCAGCTTCAAAGGATGCGGGAATGAAAATCGCGGCACTGGCAGGTGGGGTGGGAGGAGCAAAGCTGGCTGACGGCCTGTACCGAACGCTGCCTGCCGGTGATTTGACCGTCATCGTCAATACCGGAGATGATTTCACCCATTTAGGGTTGAAGATTTGCCCGGACCTGGATACAGTTTGCTACACGCTGGCCGGGAAGGCCAATCCGTCGACCGGGTGGGGGCGATCCGGTGAAACATACACTGCCTTAAGTGAAATTTCCTCGTTGGAAGGACCGGATTGGTTCCGCCTGGGGGATCGGGACCTGGGCACCCATCTGGTGCGCACTCAGCGCATGCGCGAAGGTTCCTCTCTTTCCCAAATAACACGGGCTTTCTGCGCATCGTGGGGAATTCATGCTACCATTTTGCCGATGAGCGACGACATCATAGCGACGATTGTACACACCCGCAATCACGGCAGCCTGAATTTCCAGGAATATTTCGTAAAACTCCATTGCCAACCTGAGGTGGTCGGATTTCAATTCGACGGTATCGGGATGGCCAAACCGGCGCCGGGTGTAATCGAAGCCATCGAATCAGCGGACGCGATCGTCCTGTGCCCGTCCAATCCCTGGGTCAGCATTGCGCCCATCCTGACGGTCAAGGGCGTTCGCGAAGCGATCCGGCCGAAATTTGTACTTTCTGTTTCACCCCTCATTGGCGGTCAGGCGTTGAAGGGACCGGCGGCGAAGATGTTTTCGGAGCTTGGCTGGCAGCCCTCCGCCCAAGCGGTCGCAGAACAATATCGAGACTTCCTGAATGTCTTCTTGCTCGATCCAGCCGATCGGGCGGATTGCGATGCGATTCGGCAGTGGGGTATAATTTCATATGTAACCGATGTCATCATGAAAGATATTCCGGATCGTATCCGGTTGGCAAACGAAATACTGGATTTGATAAATCAACGGTTGGGAGGTATGTAACATTCATGAGCCTTTGGGCGATCATACCGGTAAAACCATTGCGCAGGGGGAAGTCACGACTGGCTGGCGTTCTGACAGAAGAAGAACGCACCATGTTGAATGTGACATTATTGGAAAATACACTTCGTACGTTAAAACAGGTCAAAGAAATCGACCAAATTCTGGTCGTTAGCCGGGATACGGGGGCATTGGCGTTGGCGCGCGAGTTCAAGGCGCGCACGGTACAGGAGGGCAAACCGGGTTTGAATACGGCGCTGAAACGCGCAACAATCGTCGCGCGAGGTTTCGCCGCTCAGGACGTGATGATCCTGCCGGCGGATTTGCCGCTGATCAATGTGGAAGATGTGCAAACTCTGATCGGCTATTTGAGTAAACCACCTGTGGTGGTGGTCGCTCCAGACCGCAGAAACGATGGTACGAATGCTTTATTGGTGAGTCCTGCCGGATCGATCGATTACATGTATGGGGTCGGGTCATTTAAGAAACATGTCGACCAGGCCAGGGTCAAGGGAATGCGGGTTGAAGTGTGTAATCTTCAATCCTTTGCTCTCGATCTGGATATCCCCGAAGACCTGGAACTGTTGAACCAAATTCAAGCAATCAAAATCCGATCGTAATTACAAACCCTGGAGGCAACCATGTCAGAAAAGGTAGCACTATATCTACAGGATGCACATGATCTACGTGATGGTCTGGGATACGTCCAATACGCTGAAGAACACGGCTTCGAGGCCGTCTGGCAGGCAGAAAGTCGCCTGGTACGCGACGCGATCGTGCCCATGGCTGCTTATGCCGCGGTGACAAAGAAAATCAAGATAGGTTCAGGTGTCATCAACAACTGGACGCGGAATATCGGTTTGCTTGCCGCCACTTTCCTGACTCTGGATGACCTGGCACAGGATCGCATCATTTGCGGCATTGGCGCCTGGTGGGATCCGTTGGCAAAGAACGTCGGCATCAACCGCACCAAACCCCTGCTGGCCATGCGTGAAACGGTCACAACCATGCGCAAATTGCTGAACATGGAGCGAGTTACCTTCCATGGTGAATTTGTGCATGTCGACGGCATCGAGCTCGATGTGGTTCACGGCCGGCGTGAACCGCGCAATGTGCCGATCTATATCGGCGCAACCGGCGACCAGATGATGGAAATGACTGGTGAAATTGCGGATGGCGCAGTCCTAAACTATTGCGTGGAGCCGAAATACAACATCAAGGCGCTGGAACTGCTGGAGAAGGGCGCAAAGAAGTCCGGAAGAACGTTGGACGACATCGACCGCCCGCAGCTCGTGGTTTGCTCTGTCGATTATGATCACGATAGGGCGATCGACACGACGCGTGAATTGCTGACCCAGTATCTGGCTCAGCAGCCGCATATCGCCAAGGCCTCCGGGGTTTCGATGGATATTGTGGCTGAGATCCAATCCATTCTCGGCTGGCCTGCCACCCATGAGCAGATTCAAAAAGCCAAATACCTGGTTCCCGAGGAATTGATTCACCGCATCACGGCTTCCGGCACGCCGGACGAGGCCCGAAAAAAGGTCGACGAGTACCGTAAGAACGGCTGCACCTGCCCGATCCTTTATCCGGTTGGCGGAGATGTTAAGCTCCTGATCGATACCTTCGCCCAAAAATAAATTTGCTGTCTTTCCGGAGGAAAAATGATCGTAGAGTATCACCGACCTTCGACTGTTGCCCAGGCCCTGGGACTCCTATCCCGGTCGAATCCGCCGACCTACCCGTTGGGTGGCGGTAGCGTACTTAGCCGTAAGAAGGGCGAGGATTTCGCGGTCGTCGATTTGCAGAATTTGAAGCTGGGTATGATCCAGTCCGAGACAGACCAACTGGTCATCGGCGCAACCGCATATATTCAGGATCTGACGGAGAACGAGAACTCTCCGGCCTGGTTGAGGAATGTTTGCCGGCGCGAAATGGGACGGAATTTACGTCAAATGAGCACCATAGGTGGATTCCTGATGTGTGCGAATGGGCGTTCGTCCCTGGCCGTTACCCTCCTGGCTGCGGACGTTCAGGCGATCATTCTTCCTGACAATACGCCGCTCTCATTTCAACAGATTCTGGCAGTGCGTGAGAATGTTCGACAACCCTGGTTGATTTCACAGGTTGTGTTGGACACGAGTTGCACTGTGAAATTCGAATTTATCGCCCGATCGCCGGTCGATTTACCCATTTTGGGAATCGCGACCGCAAAATGGCCTTCTGGCCGAATGCGGGTTGTCGTCGGCGGCTTTGGTTCGGCGCCCCGGCTCGCATATGATGGAAATGCCGAGATCGAAATCAGCCGCGCCGTCGAAAGCGTTCTACAGGACAGCGGCGACGAATGGGCCAGCGCTGAATATCGCCGTTCGGTTGCTCCGGCTGTCGTCAACCGCCTTCTGCAAAGTTGATCTGAATCTGAAGCTGCGGGCCGCATTTTCGATGGAAGAGGTCGATGATGAATATTGATCTACTAGTTAATGGGGATCAGAAATCCTGGCAAATTTCACCGGCAGATACCCTGCTGGCTGTGTTACGGCGCGAAGGATTCTTTGGGGCAAAATTCGGCGGTTGCGATAAAGGAGAATGCGGCGCCTGCGCCGTGTTATTGGATGGGAAACCGGTCAATTCTTGCAGCATCTTAGCCGCACAGGCCGGTGGGCACCGGATTGATACCATCGAGGCGCTGGGCGAACATCCCGAACAGGGCTGGAAGAAAACCGGGGGACTGCACCCATTGCAGCAGGCATTCGTCGAAACCGGCGCCATCCAATGCGGCTACTGTACACCGGCCATGATTTTGGCCGCAAAATCCCTGCTGGATGAGACACTCGATCCGAGCGAAGAGCAGGTACGGGATACCCTTTCGGGGGTATTGTGTCGCTGCACCGGATATGAGAAACCCGTTCAGGCCGTCCTGCGCGCTGCCGCTCAAATGCGGGGTGAGTTGGTGCCGCCGATCGAGCACACCGCCCAACCCGCGCCGGAGGGTTGGCAGCCTGAAGAAGGTGGACACCCGGAGGTGCCGGAAGGGTTACCTCAAACGGGCGGTTTCGTTCAGACCCGAGTGCTGCCCAAGATTTGGACTGTTCCCCAGAGCCCGACCCGTTCGGTGGTCGGCAAATCGGAGCCCAAAGTCGATGCGCTCAAACTGGTCCAGGGTAAACCGGCCTTTACGGCCGATCTCGAAAAACGCGGATTGCTGATCGGGAAAATCCTACACAGCCCGGTTGCGCATGCGCGTATTAAATCGATCGACGTCTCGCGGGCCAAAGCACTGCCCGGTGTGGCTGCCGTGCTCACCTGGAAGGACCTGCCACGGGTGGCTTATTCAACCGCGGGGCAATCCGACCCGATTCCGGGCCCGTTGGACATGTTTTCATTGGATCAAAAGGTGCGATTTGTGGGCGACCGCGTGGCATTCGTGGCCGCCGAAACCGAAGAAATCGCCCAACTGGCGCTGTCCTTGATCGATGTCGAATACGAGAAATTGCCCGCCATCCTGGATTCGCGCAATGCCATGCAGACCGGCGCGGTTCAAATCCACGATGAAGAAGAGTATGTCAACTTTGCCGATTCCGATCCCAAACGGAATCTTGCGGCTGAGATTCGCATCGATATCGGGGACGTCGAAAAAGGTTTCGCTGAAGCCGACAAGATCTACGAGGCCGATTACGATGTGCCCAAGGTGCAGCAGGCGCACATTGAACCCCACGTCGTGATGACGTACTGGGACGAGGACGATCGCATGGTGGTTCGCACCAGCACGCAAGTCCCGTTCCACGTCCGGCGCGTGCTTGCGCCGGTTTTGGGACTGCCAATCAAACGGATTCGAGTGATCAAACCCCGGGTTGGCGGAGGTTTTGGCGGAAAACAGGAAATCCTGATCGAAGACGTGGCCGCGCATCTGACGATCGCAACCGGGCGTCCGGTCCTGGTTGAATACAACCGCGACGAAGAATTTACCGCTTCGCGTTCGCGCCATCCGATGCGCATTCACATGAAGACCGGCGTCAAGAAGGACGGGACGATTACCGCCAACGAAATGTACGCTCTGAGTGATACGGGCGCATACGGCTGCCACGCGTTGACGGTGACGGGCAACACGGGCCATAAATCGATGGGTTTGTATGTCGGGGACGGCGAATACCGAAAACATCCCAACATTCGCTTCTACGCGGACGTGGTTTACACCAACACCCCTCCCGCGGGCGCCTTCCGCGGATACGGCGTTCCCCAGGGGTATTGGCCACTCGACCGGCACCTGGAGCTGATTGCTCGCGATCTTGGCCTCGATCCGATCGAATTCCGTTTGAAGAACGCCGTTCGAGCGGGCGAACTCCATCCTTTCAGCACCGCCTGGAGTGAAGGCCGCGAACCGAAGCCCGAGATCATCCATACTGTCGGGTTGGAAGAGTGCGTGCGCCAGGGGAAAGCCGCCATTGGTTGGGATCAGAAATTCGGCAATCCGGCCTGGCATGTGGTCGAAGGCCAGCCGCATTTACGCCGCGGCATCGGCATTACGACCGTGATGCAGGGCACGGCTATCCCGTATCTGGATATGGGCGGCGCAAGCATCAAGATGAACGATGATGGTTCATTCAATTTATTGGTCGGCGCTACTGATCTGGGTACCGGGTCCGATACGGTTTTGGCGCAAATGGCTGCCGAAGTGTTGGGCGTCCCGGTTGACGATATCATAGTGTATTCTTCGGATACGGACTTCACGCCGTTCGATGTGGGTGCTTATGCATCCAGCACCACTTACATCTCCGGCGGGGCCGTCGTTCGCGCGGCTGAGAATGTCGCCGAGCGCATTCGTCTGCGCGCAGCGCGTATGATCGGCGAAATGGGCGGCAATCCGGTGGATGCGGAAGAAATTGCGCTCGAAGACCGGCACGCGGTCGCCCCGGATGGGCGTTCGGTCAGTCTATGGGATGTCGCGCACGACGCGCTCCATAAGACCGATCAGGAACAGATCATGGGGGTCGGATCGTACGTTTCACCCTCTTCGCCGCCGCCGTTCGCCGCGCAATTTGCAGAAGTTACAGTTGACGTACAAACTGGCGCAGTCCGGGTCGATAAGCTTATAATGGCAGTCGATTCGGGGGTAATTGTGAATCCAATTACCGCTTCGGGGCAAATCGAGGGCGGTATGACGCAAGCTTTGGGATACGCAGTATGTGAAGAAATGCGTTATGATGAGCAGGGCAGGGCGCGCGAGCGTGATTTGATGGATTATCACATCTTTCGCGCGGACGAAATGCCTGAATTGGAAACGATTTTCGTCCAAACTTACGAACCTTCCCATCCCTTCGGGGTAAAAGCCGTGGCCGAGATTCCATTGGATGGCGTGGCGCCGGCTGTGGGAAATGCGATTCTCGATGCCTGTGGAGCGAACTTGACCTCGAATCCAGCGACGCCGGAACGGATCTGGCGCGCGTTGAACGAGAAATAACCCATTATCGTTTTATTTGTAAGGAAGAACCTGAATGCAGACACCCATTTATGTCATTGGCCATGTAAATCCCGATACGGATTCGATCGCTGCGGCGGCAAGTTACGCCTGGCTTTTACGCGAACGCGACGGATTGGATACCATCGCGGCCCGGGCCGGCGCAACCAATGCCCAGACATCCTGGGTTTTGAAGTACCTGGGAATGGAAGCGCCGATTTTGCTGAATGATGCATCGCCGCGTTTTGAATCCGTCATGCGCCGCTTCGACACGACTTTGCCGGAAAAACCGCTCAGGGATGCATGGTCGGTGGCTTCACGGACCGGTGGCATCGCGCCGCTCGTCAATCTGGACGGCACGCCTTTTGGTCTGGTAAACGGCCGGAGTTTGTTCGAATTTCTCTTCCATCTGGTCGGGCCGCATCCCAAGCAACAGGAAGCCCGGATCAGCGAAATTCTCGAATATCCGTGCAATCTGGCGGCGGATACGAAGGTGGCGAAATTCCAGGCAAGCACCCGCATCCGGGATGTGATCACCCGGATTTTACGCGAGGAAGGCGATGAGTTTATCGTAACGGATGATGAAGGTCATTATGTGGGTGTATGCCGCCAGCGCGACCTCCTGAATCCGCCGCGGCTGAAGATCGTCCTGGTAGACCATAATGAAGTGTCCCAGGCGGTCGGTTCGCTGGATGAAGCCGAATTGCTTGAAATTCTGGATCACCATCGTCTGGGGAATCCATCCACGCGAACCCCCATTCGGTTCAGCGTCGATATCGTCGGCAGCACCAGCACATTGGTCTCAGAGCGAATCGAGGACGCCGGTTTATCCGCGCCTCCGCTGCTGGCAGGCTTGATGTTGGCCGGCTTGCTCTCCGATACGCTCATTCTGGCTTCACCGACCACAACCGAACGGGACCGTCTGGCTGCGGACAGGCTTGCACGCTGGGCTTTCGTCGGTGGAAGCGTCCTGGCGAATGAGACCATTCGCTCGTATGGCGAAAAGGTATTGGCTGCCGGAGCCGGTTTGGGAGCCAGAGCTCCAAGTGAGATCGTCTCGAGCGATATGAAGATCTATCGCAGTGGTGGTTTCCAATTCGCGGTTGCCCAGGCTGAAGTGAGCAATCTATTCGAGATCAGCGAACACCTCGAAGCGTTGACAAAGGCTTTGGAAGCGCTGCGCGAGCAAAAGGGCCTGGATTTTGCCATGCTCATGGTGACCGACGTCGTCCGAGGCACCAGCCGTCTGTTGGTGGCAAACCAACCGCCCCTCCTGGAGGATCTACCTTATCCGCCTCAAACGGACGGAACGCGTCTGGCTGAAGGCGTTGTATCTCGCAAGAAGCAATTACTTCCCGTGGTCCTGGGTCTGTTGGAAAGATGATCAAGAACATCTGGCAGGTGCTGGCGGATCTCGAAGAAAATAATCGGGCAGGCGCCCTGTGTACTGTCATCGATAGCCAGGGTTCGACGCCGCGTCACGAGGGAAGCAGGATGGTGGTCTTCCCGGATGGGACATTCGTCGGGACGGTTGGCGGCGGTGAAATCGAAGGCCGGATCATCCATGAGGCGCTCCAGTCGCTCGAGGATGGTCAATCGCGAAAACTGTCTTTTTCGATGATCGATCCGAAACGGGGCGATCCGGGTGTATGCGGTGGAACCATGGAAATTTATGTCGAGCCTATTCTGCCGAAATCGACGCTGGTGGTCATTGGTGGCGGGCATGTCGGAAAAGCCGTGGCTCACCTGGCACAATGGCTGGATTTTCGGGTGGTGGTGTGCGACGATCGCCCGGAATTCGCCTCAACCGACGCGAATCCCGATGCGGATGTGCTCGTAAATGCGCCCATGGGAGACCTGGCGGACCAGATCGAAATCGACCGGAGTACTTACCTGGTGTTGACGACGCGAGGATCGGGCGTCGATGTGGCCGGCCTGCCGGATTTACTTCGGAAATGCAATCCAGGCTACCTAGGCATTATCGGGTCGAAGCGCCGTTGGGTCACTACCCGAAAGGGATTACTGGAAGCCGGAATTTCTGAAGAGATTCTATCAAAAATTCATTCCCCGATTGGGCTGGAACTGCAAGCCGAGACGCCCGAAGAAATCGCAGTCAGTATTCTGGCAGAAATTCTCATGTGTCGCCGCAAAGCCAGCGGGAAAAGCATGAAGGAGTAAAATAAGAATATGTGGGAACAATACTTCAACGCCACGTCCGTTACCGAAACGCTGGATCTGCTGGCTGCGAACCAGGAAAAAGCTCGCATCGTCGCCGGCGCAACCGATTTGATTCTGGAAATGGAACGCGGTGTTCGTAAAGGAATCGAGGTTTTGATCGATACATCCCGCATACCGGGTCTGGATTCGATCCGGCTGGACGAGGATGGTTGGTTACACATCGGACCCAATGTTACCCACAATCACTGCGCGGCATCCAAACTCTTGCGCGAATATGCCTTCCCGTTGGTTCAAGCTGCCTGGCAGGTAGGCTCACCGCAAATTCGCAATCGGGGCACAGTGGCGGGCAACCTCATAACCGCTTCACCGGCCAATGATACGATTTCACCTCTGGTGGCGCTGGGCGCAAAGGTGAAACTGGCATCTACCGCCGGAACACGGGAAGTATTTTTGAAGGATTTCTATACCGGCGTTCGCAAGACGGTGATGGCTGCCGATGAGATGCTGGTGGATATCTGTTTCCCGGTGATGACGAAGCAGCAACATGGAACCTTCATCAAATTCGCGCTTCGGCGGGCGCAGGCCATATCCCTGTTGAACATCACTGTGATTTTGACGATCGTCGAGGATCGAGTCGAAAAAGCTGCCATTACCCTGGGCGCGGTTGCGCCGACCATCATCCACGCGGTCGATGCGGAAAACTTCCTGGTCGGTAAGGCCCTGACCACAGAGGTGATCCGCCAGGCGGCGGATCTGACAATGCAGGCCTCGCGGCCGATTTCGGATGTACGTAGTTCGAACGCTTATCGCCGTAACATGGTTCGCGTTATGGCACGGCGGGCCTTGCAGGCGATCGCGGACGGCAATGAAACCGAAGGCATCCCTGAGACTCCGGTTCTGCTGTGGGGTCAGGACGAGTATCCTCACGGTCACGTGAACACGATGACGGAAATCGATCCCAAAACGCCAATCCGGACGCGCATCAACGGACAGAATTACCAGTTCGAGAACGGTCAGGGGAAGACCCTGCTGCGCCTGTTGCGCGAAGACGCCGGCCTCATCGGCACCAAAGAGGGCTGCGCAGAAGGCGAATGCGGCGCATGCACCGTCTATTTGGACGGAGTGGCCGTAATGGCTTGTATGGTCCCCGCGCCGCGCGCAAATGGAGCCGAGATTGTAACCGTCGAAGGTTTGAGCGATAACGGACGGTTGCACCCGGTGCAGCAGGCGTTTGTCGAGGCTGGCGCCGTTCAATGCGGTTACTGTACGCCCGGTTTCGTCATGTCGGCCGCGAAATTACTCGAAGAACGCAAGAATCCATCCAAAGATGAGATTCGCCAGGCAATTACCGGTAATCTTTGCCGCTGTACGGGGTACTATAAGATCGTCGAAGCCATTGAAAAAGCTGCTCGGATGGAAGGATAGGGATTGCCATGGGAAAATACTCAAGCCGGATGACTGAGGAATCCTTAAGAGATCGGAACAGGCAGGTCCATCCGATCTGGCGTGGGGTTGGATTTGCATTGTTCCTTTTGACCCCGATCATCGCCATATTTGGTTCGCTCGTTCTTGTAAATGCAAATTCACAGCACGGTTGGGTCCAAATTCCCCGGGATTTGCTCTATCACGGTGGAAGCGATTCGCTTCTCTACGTGAAGATTATTGTCGGCGTGGTTATTTTCCTGGTCGTGAACGTGATTTTTCAATTGATCACTTTCATCCTGACCAGCGCGTTTGGTCCTTCGCGTTACGGCCCATTGGATGTTCCACCTGTATCCTACAAAGGACCGAAGAAGAGCCGTTAATTTCCGCAGTCGGGCGTTCTCTGCTGGAGGCAGCATGACTTTAACCGTTGGCAAGTCCGTCATGCGTATCGATGCAGTCGCCAAAGTGAAGGGCGAAGCGCTTTATCCGGGTGACTTTCAAATGCCTGACATGGCTTTCATGAAAGTCCTGTTTGCATTCCGGCCGCATGCCATTATTCATCGAATCGACACCCGCAAGGCCGAGAGTCTTCCCGGCGTCCTGGCCGTCTTTACGGCGAAAGACGTTCCCAATAACGAATATGGTTTGATCGCTCCCGACCAACCCGTTTTATGCGGGCCCGGTTCGACTAAATCCTACGCCGATCACGTCCGTTTCTATGGCGATCAGGTGGCGCTGGTTGTTGCGGACAGTGAAGAAATTGCGTCCGAAGCGCTGCGTTTGATCGATGTGGAGTATGAGGATTTACCTGTCCTCACGGATCCACGCCTGGCGATGAAAACGGACGCGCTGTTGCTCTTCCCGGACCGAGATTCGAATGTTTTTTGCCATTACCGAATCCGGAAAGGTAACCTGGAAGAGGGTTTCAAGAACGCGGACGTGGTCATCGAAGGGTATTACCAGACACCCGCACAGGAGCACGCCTATTTGCAACCTGAAGCGGGGATCAGCTATGTGGATGAGGAGGGCCGGATCACGGTCGTGGTCGGTGGCCAATGGACTCATGAAGACCAGGAGCAAATCGCTCACGCGCTGGCCATTCCGGTCGATCGGGTTCGCGTGATCTATCCGGCGATCGGAGGCGCATTTGGCGGCCGCGAAGACATGTCCGTTCAGATCATTCTGGCATTGGCCATCTTGCGCCTGTCGGAAAGAGGTATTCGCCGGCCGGTGAAGATCATCTGGAGCCGTGAGGAATCCATGTTCGGTCATCATAAACGGCATCCCTACTTCATCAAGACCCGTTGGGGCGCAACAAAGGAAGGCAAAGTCACGGCTGCGGATGTCGAGATCATCGCAGACGGCGGCGCCTACATGTATACATCGACCAAAGTCCTGGGCAACGCCACATTAATGTGCACGGGCCCGTATGAAATTCCCAATGTAAACGTCGATTCGTATGCGGTTTACACCAACAACATTCCCAACGGTGCTTTTCGAGGTTTCGGCGGCCCGCAGGGCTCGTTCGCGGCCGAATCACAAATGAACAAGCTGGCCGAAGCGCTGGGATTGGATCCCGTCGAAATCCGGATGAAGAACCTGCTGCGCGAGGGTTCGCTGCTTTCAGTGGGAACGCCGCTGCCGCCGGGTGTATCGATCGACAGGGTCGTCAATGCCTGTGCCCTCCAGGCTGGCTGGGTTCAAACCGGGAAGGGGTGGAAAAAGCCTGAACTGGCGGGTGACTCCAGTTCCTCGGCCCGCCGCGGATTGGGTTTTGCCTGTTCCTACAAGAATGTGGGGTTTTCTTTTGGGGCACCCGAGAATTGTTGGGCCACCATCGAACTCCGCGGAAGTGACACGATCGATGAGGCCATCGTTTACCATTCGGGCGCGGAGGTGGGGCAGGGTTCGCACACGATCTTTCTTCAAATGGCCGCTGAAGCGCTGGATTTGCCCCTCGAGAAAGTCCATCTGGTCGCATCGGATACCGCCTACACACCCAATTCCGGGAGTGCGTCCGCCTCGCGCATGACCTTTATGGCCGGAAATTCCATCCGCGGCGCGGCGAAATTGGCCCTAGAAAAATGGGGAAACGAGGAAAGACCGGCCGTCGCCACCTATCAATACCGCCCACCAAAGACGACTCCTTACGATCCGGAAACCGGGAAGAGCGAGCCGAACTTTGCATATGGTTATGTCGCCGAAGCGGTCGAGGTGTCTGTGGATTTGGAAACCGGCCAGATCAAGATAGATAAGGTGGTCTGCGCCGACGACGTGGGTAAGGCTGTCAATCCACAACTGGTACAGGGGCAAATCGACGGCGCCATCGTACAGGCTGCCGGGTATGCCGTACTTGAGAACTTCATCCAGCAGGATGGCTTGCCGATCACGCGAACCCTTTCGACCTATTTGATCCCGACGGTTTTGGATGTCCCGGGTGAGGTTGACTCGGTGGTGCTGGAGTATCCGGATCCCATCGGTCCATATGGCGCGCGAGGCATGGGTGAGATGCCTTACCTGCCGCTTGTTCCAGCGCTAATTGACGCAGTCCACAGCGCAACCGGTGTATGGTTCGACCAGTTCCCGTTGACGCCTGAAAGAGTGTTCTCTGCACTCGAATCGACCGCCCGTTGACAGGGATGGTTATCTCGGTCATCCTGATTAAAAGAAAGAGCAGGTGGTTTTGGAAAAACGGAGCCGCCTTATATGCGGGGTGATGGGATGAACCTGCGCAGAGCATTACGCCTGGATCGGCCTGCTTGCGTGGCAATTGTGGGCGCGGGTGGAAAAACGTCTGCCATGTTCCGGTTGGCGCGCGAACTGCCGCCGCCGGTCATTGTAACCACAACCACCCACATCGGAGTTTGGCAAACCCAGGAAGGTGATCGTTGGGTTCAAGGCCTGGACGCGTTTGCCGAATCAGGGGCGGTAGAGCATGGCGTGACGATTGTCACCGGCCGGGAAATCAAGAATGAGCGGGTGAACGGTCTGGCGGCCGATGAACTGGATCACCTGCATGCCCTCGCAAAAGAAAAGGGTTGGAGTCTGTTGATCGAGGCGGACGGATCGAAAGGTTTACCGTTGAAGGCGCCGGGCGAGACCGAGCCGGTTATCCCGGCCTGGGCCGAGACGGTCGTCGTGGTGGCGGGGCTGACGGGGCTGGGAAAACCATGCAATAATGCGTATATCCATCGTCCCGAAATCTTTTCTGAGCTTTCGGGACTTCCCCCAAACGAACCGGTGGGGGAGGAGGCACTCGTCAAGGTGCTATTGCACCCAAGCGGTGGACTTAAAGGGATTCCCCAAAATACTCGCCGCGTTGTCCTGCTGAACCAGGCCAATGACCCAAGTTTGATGGCCGCAGCGAGCCGGATGTCGGAACCTTTGCTGGGTAGTTACGATGTCGTCATGACGGGTGGTCTCAAGAATAAAATAGAGGAGGAAATTCTGGCCGCGAGGGAACCGATTGCGGCGGTCATTCTGGCTGCCGGCGGATCGACGAGATTAGGCACCCCAAAGTCGGAATTGCTTTTTCACGGGAAGAATTTTCTGGAGAATGTAATTCAATGTGGGTTCGATGCAGGCCTGAAACCGGTCGTCGTGGTTACAAATAATGCGTATAGCCAATCAATCAACCAAAATCAATACCCCAATATCATTCTTCTAAATAACCCGATTCGGCAATCCGGTCAGAGCACTTCCATCCGGTTGGGAATTCAATCCTTGCCACAAAATATCGGTGGGGCAGTGTTCCTGTTGTGCGACCAGCCCCAGATTCCGGCGCAACTCGTACATAATTTGGTCGAACGACATGCTCGGATGCACGCGCCGGTGATTGCTCCCCGGGTGGGCGACAAATGCGCCAATCCGATCCTTTTCGATCGATGCACGTTCGCCGATCTGCTTGCGCTGGAAGGGGACACCGGCGGGCGAAGCCTGTTTTCCAAATATCCGATCGAAACCGTGCCCTGGAGTGATGGAAATATTTTGCTGGATGTCGATACATTCGAAGATTTTGATCGTCTGCGTAAATTGGAATGAAGAGTACAATTGGCGGAATCGTCCTGGCCGCCGGACGTTCAACCCGGATGGGAACACCGAAATTGTTCCTACCCTGGAGAGAAACAACGGTATTCGATTCTGTATTGCACCTCGCGCTGGTAGCCGGTCTGGATCCAATTCTGGTTGTGACGGGCGCATATCGGGAGCGAATATGCGAGCGGCTTTCAGGATATGCCGAAAAGGTCACGGAGGTTTACAATCCCGAGTTTGAGAATTTCGAGATGCTTTATTCGTTGAAGCTGGGAATCCACAAAATCATCAACCGGTGTGATGCGGTCATGATCCTTTTGGGAGATCAGCCTCAGGTGCAACAGAAAATCGTGGAACAGATCATCCAACGTTTCAATGAAAAACGATCGGAAATTATCATTCCCAGTTTTCGGATGCGCCGCGGTCATCCCATCCTGATCCGCCAGGACTTATTCCCGTCGATCCTCACGTATTCAGATAACGGTAATTTACGGGAATTTCTAGCCTCTTTTAACGATAAAATCGACTACGTCCCGGTCGATTCGAATTCCATCCTGGAAGATATCGATTCGCCTGAAGATTATGAACGAATCAAGAAAAAACAAAACGAATAGAAACGATCCATTCTCATGCCGACCATCCTCACAATCAAGATCCCAGTAGATCCTGGCAGGAAAGCCCAACCGGTCTTGTTCGCCGGAGCAGTGAAATCTCTAAACGAGACTTCCAGCCTATTACCCGACGGCGTATATACAACCTTTCGCACCTACCAAAAGAAATATGTCTTGTACCTGACCGAACACTTCGAGCGCTTGATCCATTCCGCCCAATTGACCGGGCACGCGCTTCAATTGGATACAGACCGTATCCGGCTTGAATTACGCAAGGCGCTGGCGCAGTTCTCAGCAGAAGAAACCCGGGTGCGAATCTCGATCGACTTGACGAAAGACATCGGGAATATTTATCTCATATTGGAAGAACTGCATATCCCCGCGCTTCAAGAATATCGCTGCGGGGTCGCGGTGATCACCCGAAAGATGCACCGCGAAAATCCACAGGCCAAGGTGACCAGTTTTATTTCGCGTGCAGATCAAGTTCGTCGGGAAGAAGGCATGGCTGCCATTAACGAAACACTGATGGTATCCGATCAGGGTCAGATTCTGGAAGGCCTGAGCTCGAATTTCTTTGGAATCCGTAACCGGGTCATCTACACCGCCGGCGAAGGCGTCCTTCCGGGTATTACGCGCAAGCTGGTCATCGAAGTGGCGGAAGAAGCCGGATTTCCGGTTGAGTTGAGGGGTATTACGACCGATGAACTGGGACAGCTCTCCGAAGCCTTTATCACCAGCGCCAGCCGTGCGATTCTACCGGTTACCAAAATCAACAACCGGCCGGTAGGAACCGGCCAGGTTGGAAAAATCACGCAGACACTGCAAATTGCATTCCAGAAAAATCTGGATGCAGCCCTGGAAGAAATCTAGTTATTCGGACTCTCTACTTTCCGAATCGCCCTCCAACGGCCCTTCATCCGGCGGGTTGTTCTCAGGTGAAGGAACCTGCAATTCGCCGGCCTCCATTTGTTCCAGAATTCGCTTCGCGTCCTCGAGCTGGGTCTCCTGGACATAAATCTTGGCTTCTCCCAGGGGGCCGACTGTCAGGCCATAGGTTATTCCAGCGCTTTCCTGACTGGTGAACGCGTCGATGCCAAAGGATTTCAATAACGAAACGATCGATTCAGCCAGGATATGTCCGGTTGTCGTGTAGGCGAGTACATAATCAGGTTTCATCGTTACCTCCTAGATGTTTCTAATCGCTGTCCGAATCGCCATCTTCAGGCTCTTCGTTCACGGGGGTGTCGTTCAGATCCCAGGGCGTTAATTGCAGGCGTCCCTGTTCCATTTGAATGAGAATCTGGCGGGCGTCTTTGAGTTGCTCAGCCGGCACATAAATTCTGGCTTCGCCCAGGGCGCTGAAAATCCCGGATGACTCCAGGTTGACGTAGGCTTCGATGCCAAAGGATTTCAGCAAAGCTGTGATCGATTCAGCCAGGAAACTTCCGCTTGCGGTATAGGCCAGTTCATACGTTGATTTCAAGGTTGATCATCCCATGCACACGCAAGAATATTCTTATTGTAGCACCGGGCGTTCCACCCTCAGTTGGGGAATTGCGCGATCAGGCTGGCTACGGATTTTTGCCCGCCATGATTGGCCGGCCGCCAGCCTTCCTGATACAGCAAGATTTTCCAATTTTTGAATAAGCCGGGTAATTCGCCCTTCTGTAGCAAGAATTCAGCCGGCACCTCCGGATTAAGTGTCAGCATATCGATCGTCAGCGTCTCGACGATCGCAATTCCACCGGGTTGGATCATTCGCGTAAAATCCAGTATGAGATCGCGTTTTAAAAAGTAAAAATTCAGTATTGTGGAAAAAGACCTGGATGGTAAGAAAAGATCGTCGAGATCGGCCAGGACGGCCATCAATTGCGGGCAGCGCTTTTTGGCATAGATGATGGCTTCGCTCGAAACGTCCACGCCCAGCACGCGGAAACCGCGCTCGACCAACCAACGGGCATTGACCCCCAATCCCATGGCCAGATCCAATGCCAGGCCATCGGGCTTTAGGTACGGAAGAGCGGATTCCAGAATAGGACGCGGAAGAGGTTCCACGTCGTAGAATTGGTCCCGATATCGGGCATTCCAACGCCGGGAATCATCCTTCGACATCGGCTGTCCCTTCATTTTGGACCTTCCGTAGCAGTCGATCCCGGCGATGCTCCAGTTCGGACTTCCAATAACGCCGTTCGGACGGGCGCAGCGGCAGGATGGGCAGCCATCCTAAAGGTAGATCGGCCCAGCGCAAGGCTTCCTTCGGATCCCGTTCGTGATGCTCGAAATATTTGGCCAGTTCGATGGCGGCCGGAATATCCTGATATTCTGTGGCGCGCTGCCAGAGGGCGGTTGCCTGAGTCCAGGCGCCTTGTTTTCGGTAGATGGAGGCGTAGCGGTGAAGCGTCTGGATATAGATGGGCTGCGGCAAACCGGCATTCAATCCCGCTTCGTAGAGTTCCAGCGATTTGTCCAGATCGCCCATTTCCTCATAAATCTGGGCAATGGCCACCAGATCCAACCCTTCGTTGGGCTGGATATCCAGCGGGTTTTCCAAAAGGTGGGCGTCGTAATGCAGTAACGCAGCCAGGGAGAGGATATCCATGGCATTGTGGTACAGCACGCCTTTCATGGGGCGGGCATCGCCGCTGTGAAGGTAATCCAGGTACATCTGCGGCACCATCCACCCCGGGATTTCCTCGCCACTTCTTTCCACGCCCAGGATATCTCGTTCCAGGTCTCCCAGCGCCCGGGAAGGCAGCCGGTTGCGCCACAGCCTTCTGGCCAGTGGCAGCAGGTCCAGATGCGCCATATCCGTGAAAGGGGTCTGGATTGAATTGATCAGGTGGCGCGCATTGAGCAGGGGGATGTCGAAGGATTTGCCATTGAAAGTTACCACGGTCTTGAAAGGCTCGACGATCTGGCTGAGAATGGCCAGCATGGCAGGTTCTTCGGCCGGGTTGCGCATGAACAACTGCACCAGCCGAAAACCATCCGGATTCCAGATGCCCAGGCCGACCAGAAAAGCAAATGTGCCAGCGCCGCCGGCCAGGCCGGTGGTCTCGGTGTCCAGAAAGACCAATTGATCGATCTGGCCGGATTTTTCTGGAGCAGCCTTGCCCCATTCGCGCAGGAAATACAGGTTCAATGGCTCGTCGAAATGGACGAGGCCGTGTTGGTAATGAATATCGTAATCTTGTGTAATCTGGAAGATGTTCCCCAGGGGTGTCTGTACGTCATCCCCAGCCACAACGTCCTCGATCGGAAAGCGGTTCTGCTCGGGGCGCTGCTTCAAGTTCTGAGTCCCAATTTGCACACCCAGGGATTTCAAACGATCACTCAGGGATTCCATCAGGTCACCACCAGTTGTTCGCCACGGGTCAGCACCTGCAGCAGCGCCAGTGCCTCCTGCTTTCCACCGGCGCCGTTCTCGCCGCCCGGCCCGACGCAGGAAGGACAGCCATCCTGGCATGGGCAGCGGCTTACCAGACCCATGGCTTCATTGAGCAGTCTGTCATGCATATGATACAACGCTTCACTCAAACCGATTCCAGCCGGAACCTGGTCGTAGAGCAGGACTGCCGGCCGGCCGTCGGCCAGCGGCGATTGAATATCCGAAACCGCTCCCAGATCCTCGGTATCACACATGACAAAAAGCGGCGCCAGTTGATTGAGAACGTAACGGACGCCTGACAGGCCGCTGCGAATCTTGACCACCAGTTCGGCTTTGCGGTGGCAGCTAGGGCAGAGTGTGATCAAATTATCAAGGGCGTTGGCCTGTTCCAGGGATGCAAAAGAGCGCAGCGGGATTTTATGGTGAACATGGTGCGCGCGGTCAGTCTCAACTGCGCCGCACATCTGGCAGGTGAAGTGATCCCGCTGGCGAACGATCTGACGCAGCGCGTTCCAGTTGGGTCCGTAGTCATTGACATCGTTGGTCCAAAGCTGATTTTGACGCAAATATTCAATGGCTTCATCCTGCAATGTAAACCAGTAACCGGTCGTCCGAAGCTGGTTTGGGGGTAGATCGAGCGTTTCCTGTCCCAGGGTCTCGCGCGTGATCCAGTGGATTTTTCGAAACCCAACCACCTGGGTCGTGACGCGAATCTCGCCCCATGTCTTTTCACCGTTCAGGGTGGGGGCGGATTCGATGATCGAAATCTTCTCGACCTCAGTCTGGTTTTTGGGTTCTGTGAAATATTCTTCTCCACTCGGCGCCAGTCTGGCTTCGGAATTTTCCAGATCCAGAGATTTGACCCGGTAACTCTGCCCCTCGTGCAGGTAGATCGCGCCCGGATGCACCATCCAGGTGGCGCTGAGCTGGTCGATGGTTCCAATGACGTGCGATTCCTCTTCTCCTTCGACGCGCAGGATCACATTTTGCGCGGTGGCGTTGCGCAGCGAAACGTCCTGCGCGGGATATTGATCGGCCACCCAGTAATACCGGCTGGCGGCCGAGTGCAGGACACCGGCCTGTTCCAGAATATCCAGGAATTCCTTCAGAGTATCCCAGGCGATGCTGCCCAGTTTTTCACCGGGCTTGAAGGGCAATTCGAATGCGGCGCAGCGGATGTGCTGCAGGAGGATCAAGGGATTATCCGGATTGATCAGCGCGTTTTCGGGAGAACGTTCGATGGCGAATTCGGGATGCTGCATCAGATACTGGTCGATTGGCGCGGCCGAAGCGACCAGAACACCCACCGACGTCCCGCGCCGGCGTCCGGCGCGCCCGATTTGCTGGCGCAAGGAAGCGACCGTGCCCGGGTAGCCGATCACGATGGAAGCGTCCATGCCGCCAATATCGATGCCCAATTCAAGCGCGCTGGTGGCGACCACGGCGCGAACGTTTCCCGAGCGCAGCCCGCGTTCGATGGCACGCCTTTCGCTGGCCAGGTAACCGCTGCGATAGCCGTGAATCTGGCCGCTCTCTTTGGGATACCGGTCGTGCAGGGCGCGTAGGATCATTTCCACCGACCGTCTCGCGCGCGCGAACAGGATGGTCTGCACGCGATAGGCCAACAGATCCCCGGCCAGCCGCACGCCTTCGGACGAAGCGGAACTCCGAATGCCCAGATCCGGATCGATGATGGGCGGATTGTAAAGGATGAAGTTCTTCTGCCCGTTCGGCGAACTATCTTCATCCACCAGCGCGCATTTTTCTTCGACCAGACGTTCTGCCAGTTCTTGTGGATTGGAAATGGTGGCCGAGGTCAGAATGAATTGCGGATGAGCGCCGTAATGGGCGGCTACTCGCTTCAATCTGCGGATGACATTCGCCACATGCGAGCCGAACACGCCGCGGTAGATATGCAGCTCGTCCAGAACCACAAAGCGCAGGTTGCGAAAGAATTCCGCCCAGGAGGTATGTTGGGGCAAAATTCCGGTATGCAGCATATCCGGGTTGGTGAGCAGAATGTGGGCGTTCGACCGGATAAAAGCGCGATGCGCCGTGGGGGTGTCGCCGTCGTACGCGCCCACCGGGATCACTCTGCCAATCTGCTCGTCCAGTTGGGTCAGAGTCTCTTCCTGGTCGTGCGCCAGAGCCTTGGTCGGAAAGATATAGATTGCCCGCGCAGACGGGTCTCGAAACAGGGCATCGAAGACCGGCAGGTTATAGCACAGGGTTTTCCCACTGGCCGTGCTCGTGGAAACCACGGCATTTTGCCCCAGCCGCAGGTGTTGGTACGCCTGAATTTGATGGCTGTACAGGCCTCGATAACCCAATTTTTCGAGCGCGTCACGCAGCGCCGGCGCCAGCCCGGCCGGCATCGGGAAAAGACCCGCCGCATGGGGCGGCGTAACCGTCCAATGGACGATGTTCTCGTTCATTTTACGATCCTGGCGCCAACGCTCCAGAAGCTGGTCCAAATATCCTTGATTCGACGGCGAATCGCTCGAACGCTGAAACATAGAACATTTTTACCGCAAATAAACCTGTTAGGCAAGTCTAAAGATATTCCCCGGTTCGAACCGTTTACAAGAATCTTTTTTTGAATATACTGATTTGTATCCCAAAATCCGAATCCTGGAGACCATATGAAGACGGGCAAATATCGCTGGTTCGTCGTGGGTGTTTTCTTTTTCTTTATGCTATTGCATCAGGCCGATAAATTGCTCATCGGTCCCCTGACAACCCCGATCATGGATGAGTTTCACATCAATGAAACCCAGATGGGGCTGCTCTCGACGGGAGCAATTATCGTCGGGGCCATTTTTTACCCGGTATGGGGGTACTTGTGCGATCGTTACTCGCGCGCCAAGCTCCTTTCTCTGGCCTCGTTGATTTGGGGAGCTACAACCTGGTTGAGTGCCATCGCACCGACCTACTCGGCATTCATGGTGACTCGTTCCAGCACCGGCATCGATGATTCGAGTTATCCGGGACTTTATTCGCTGATTGCAGATTATTTTCCACCGAAGGCACGTGGAAAGGTATACGGCCTGCTGCAAATTGCCATGCCGATGGGGTATTTGATCGGCATGGTCCTGGCGCTCGTTTTGGGCGGCGCCATCGGCTGGCGCTCGATTTTCTATATCACCGGTTCGCTTGGCATCCTGATGGCGATTGTGATCTTCTTCGGGGTCAAAGAACCCGAACGCGGCACCTCGGAACCGGAAATGGAGAATATCGAACAGACCGGAAAATATCATTTCGATTGGAAAATCGCCCGGGACTTGTTCAAGAAACGCAGCCTGATCCTGCTCTTTCTGCAAGGATTCGTGGGCGTGTTTCCCTGGCAGGTCATCACCTTCTGGTTCTTCCGCTATCTTGAAACCGAACGTGGTTTCTCATCCAATGAAGTGTTGATCACAATGGTCATCGCCATTCTCCTTCTGGCGGCCGGATATCCGATCGGCGGGGCATTGGGCGATTGGTTGTTCGGAAAGACAAAACGCGGCCGCGTCATCGTTTCCGCAATTGGGGTAATCACCGGCGCAGCTTTATTGTTCCTGGCAATTCGTGTACCTTATGAGAACAAAGCCTTGTTCACCATCATGATGGCCTTCACGGCGGTCTTCATCCCATTTGCTTCTCCCAATGTGCTCTCCACGGTCTACGATGTTACCCTGCCGGAAGTGCGTTCCACCGCGAACTCCATTCAGTACTTCATCGAACAGGGTGGTTCGGCCGTTGCGCCCACGCTGGCCGGCATTATTGCCATGAACTCCTCGTTGGAGAATTCGATCCTGACCATCTGCATCAGCGCCTGGATTTTGTGTTTCCTCTTCTTCCTGGGCGTGATCTACTTACTTCCGAAGGATATCGATACCCTGCGTAAGCAAATGACGGAACGTGCTCAAATCGAACAAAGCTTGCAACCATCTGAAATTGGAGACTGATGTTTATCCTTTCGAACATCCTCATCATTGTAGGGTTGACCGTTCTGGGCTGGTTGATCGGCGTTCTTTTGAATTATCTGGCCGACATCCTGCCGGCCGAACCGCGTAAATGGCAAAGCGTCTGCCCGCGCTGCCAGACGCCTTTTTCTTTGAAGAACTACCTGGTCCTGAATTCCTGTCGGAATTGCGGCCAGGGCCGTTCACGGCGTGTATGGATCGTCCAAATCGCCAGCGTCATCGGGGTGATCTCTCTGTGGGTCTTTCCCCCCGATCGATTCGGTTTCTTGTGGATTCTGCCGTATATGATCTATATCGCGCTGGTGGCCATCATCGATATCGAGCACAGGCTGATCCTGCACGTCGTCAGCCTGGCCGGTGCCATCCTGGTCCTACCGCTGGGGATTGCCTGGAATGGCTGGCTCGCCACCTTGATTGGCGGCCTGGCCGGCGCTGCCATCATGTTCGCGCTATTCTACCTGGGCGAACTGTTTCGAAGGGCCGTCTCGCGCGCCAGGGGTAATGCGGTGATCGAAGAGGCTCTTGGTTTTGGCGACGTAACATTGACCGCGGTGCTTGGGTTGATGCTCGGTTGGCCGAAAATCACTTTCGATCTCGTATTCGCCATCCTGCTGGCCGGCCTGGTCAGCGGGCTCTATATGTTCTGGATGGCTGTGCGTCGGAATTACCAGCCCTACTCCGCCATTCCCTATGGGCCTTTCCTGCTCATCGGCGCACTCATCCTGATCTATATGGCCTGATGGTCTTCGAGCTGAGAATCAAAAAAGCAGAGGCATTCCTCTGCTTTTTTGATTACGCTCAAGTTGTAAATTACCCGGTTTACTTTGCCACGACAGGGCCTACCGCCAGAACGTTGTAACTGACCTCAGCCTTGAATTGTTCGAAATTCTTGTTGAAATGCTCGATCAGGGTGTTGGCCTGTTTCCGGTAGCCGTCCTGATCGTTCCAGGTATGGATGGGGTTGAGCATTTCCGGAGGAACGCCAGGGCAGGTCCGGGGGATGGACAGGCCAAAGAACTCTTCAGTCTGGAAGGGGACTGAATCAAGCTGTCCGGTGAGCGCCCCGCGGACCATCGAACGCGTATACGGCAGGCGAATCCGATTTCCTGTTCCAAAAGCGCCGCCGCTCCATCCGGTATTGATCAGCCATACCTGGACATCGTGGCGCTGGATCTTCTGGCCCAATAGGCGGGCATACACATTCGGCTCCAGGGGTAGGAAGGGAGCGCCAAAACAGGTTGAGAAGGTCGCCTGGGGTTCTTTCCCGAGGCCCTTTTCGGTTCCGGCCAGTTTTGAAGTATACCCGGACAGGAAGTAATACATGGCCTGGTCGGGGGTTAACTTCGCAATCGGAGGAAGAACGCCAAATGCGTCCGCGGTCAGGAAGAAGATGTTTTTCGGATGGCCGGCGTAGCCTTCCGGAACATTGTTGAGAATGAAATCGATCGGGTAAGCGCCGCGCGTGTTTTCAGTCCGCCGGTCGCTGTCGAAATCGATCGACCGGTCGATCGGATTAAACGCGACATTTTCGAGAACGGCACCGAAGCGGTGGGTGGCCTGCCAGATCAAAGGCTCAAGATCGGGTTGCAGGCGGATCGTTTTTGCATAACAGCCGCCTTCAAAGTTGAAAACGCCGTCATCCGCCCAACCATGCTCGTCGTCCCCGATCAACCGGCGATCGGGATCGGACGACAGGGTAGTCTTCCCGGTGCCGGACAGACCGAAGAACAGGGCCACATCCCCCCGGTCGCCGACATTGGCGGAACAATGCATGGAAAGGACACCTCTATGCGGCATGAGATAGTTCATGACCGTAAAGATGGATTTCTTGATTTCACCCGCGTACCCTGTTCCGCCGATCAGTACGACCTTGCGGGTAAAGTCAGCCAGGATAAAGGCCCCTGAATTGGTGCCATCATCGGCAGGCACACAAACGAAATCGGGTACCTGAATGATCGTATACTCGGGACGGAAATCGGTCAGCTTTTCAGGGGGCAACCGGATCAGCAAATCGCGGGCAAACAGGTTGTGCCAGGCCTTTTCGGTAATAACCCGGACGGAAAGATGATGAACGGGATGCGCGCCGACCTGCAAATCCTGGACAAAGACATCTCGATTTTGTAAATAGGCAGTCACTTTTCGATAAATCTGTTCGAATTTCTCAGGCGCAATCGGCCGATTGACCTTTCCCCACCAGATATCTTTATCATCGTCGTTCGCGTTTTTGACAATGAATTTATCGTTTGGAGACCGGCCGGTATACTGGCCGGTGTTGACCATCACCGCGCCATCGGGTGATAATTCACCTTCCTGGCGAAGGATGACCTGTTCGACGAGTTCAGGTGTGTTGAAATTCCAATGAGCCGTTCTGATATTGATGAGTTGATGCAAATCCAAGCCAAATTCGCTTGGAATACCCAGATTTTGCATTGTTGAAAGCTCCTTTGAGATTATTATTTCACTGGCTGTTCGCCCCGGTTAAGCGGGGGAACCAGTACCAGAGGATATCCATTGCAGGTTTTCCATACGTCGAGGTGGATGCGTCTTGCAAAGCGACCGGGGGATAGAATCCTCTGGTGATCACACCCGAAATCCAATCCCGGGTATTCATTGCGCCAAGCGCGGCATTGTATAAATCAACCTGGGCCTGAAGATCGACAGGGATGTTTTGCAGTTCCAGATAGGGCTGCGAAAGAGCCACATCCGGCAGACAATTCCCGTTCAGCGTGACGCACTGCCGGGCGGCGCCGGACGCCGAGGCAAAATTCAAAGCCAGAATCACCGGAATCCCATCTTCAGATTGGAACGGTGCGATTTCTTCATCCAGCAGGCGACCGAACTCGGTCTCCAAATCCGATTCGATGGGTGAATCAGAGGTCGTCAACGGGGCCGCCCAATCCAGATAAATTGCATCGAACAGGCTGACCGGCAGCGGCGAACTCAGTGGATTCCCGGTAAATTCCTGCTGCCACAGAACCTGGCCGGTGAAACGCGACCGGGTGTCGGTGATCACTTTTTCCCAACGCGCTTCGATATCCTCGGGCTGAGTGGCCGGCGTTCCGTTTGCCAGGGTCGCTTCAGGATAAGCAGGGGAGAGGGATGGGTCGCCCAAAATCAGGGCAGTGACATTATTTTGCGCGGCGAAATCGGCTGCATTCCGCAGGAAGGTGGCATACTGTTCGAAGAAACGATCCCACCAACCGGCGTCCTTCGCGGCTGCTTTCCACCAGTCCTGGCTGGCCACTTCGAATTGAACGTACGGCGCAAGGACAACACGCAGGCCGCTTTCATGGGCCAGAGATACCTGCTGGGCCAGATCGGACCATAAGGCATCGTTGCCCGGAACCGCTTTTAAGACAGGCGCGGCGTCGCGGGTGAATGTCCAGGTCATGGGAATGACTACATAGTTGGCGCCAATCCCTTTCAGGGTTTGAAAGCTTGCACTGTAATGGGATTGCCAGTTTGGGTTGTAATCCGATTGTAGTTCAGCGCCGGCCCAGAAGGCAGGGCCGCGGCTGGAAATATCGGGTGCCAGGACCGTGGTTGGCTCGGAAAGGGTTTGCCACCAGTGCCATTCGGTCACCGTATCGGTGAAGGTCTGGACGGTCGAGCTGGTGGTAAAAGTCTTGCCGGTGGATGCCGGACCGGCCGTATCGACACTATCCGCCACACCGCACTGTTCGTTTCGGCAATAACGATAACCCACATTTCCGAGAACGCCCATCGGGTTATACAATATATAGGTGTATTGATGGTTGCCCAACGGCCACATCGGAATCGGTTCCATCCAACCAAAGGGGTTGAACTGGATGGACACCGAATCGGTTGCCGGCGTATTTTCGGGCACGGTCACTGTAAATGTAATGGGCGCCGAGGACGAGGCGTTCCAGGTTCCGATTTGATCTTCAATGGTGGTATCCGCCTGTGGAACGATCAACTGGCGGGTGAAGAAATTGCCATTCGTGGCAAGTTCACCATTCCAAAAGCCGTCGCCAAGCGTGTATTTATAGCGCAGGTCGAATCCGGCCGGCAGCGTCAGGACGATCGAATAACTGCCGTCGTCGCGCAAAGTCAATAACGGCGCCCGGCTGGCGATGACGCTCATCCCGCCCGACAGATCGGCATACGTATTCCCCAAAGAGAACAGGTTGCCGACCATGCGAATCGGAATGCCCGCCAGGCTACCCTGCGGAGGTTTGACCACAAAACTGACGGTGATCATCTGGGTGGGGTTCAACGAGATGACTGCCGGGGTGGTTGCTCCGTCTGCGATCGTCGCGCCCTGTTGGAAGGTCACATATTGGCCGTCCAGGCTGTAAGCGACCAGCGTATGTGTACCGACCGGTATTCCTTCCAGCAGAAAACTGCCATCCGAAGCGGTCAGGGTCGAAACGCCGGCGGCGGAAACCATCAAACTGGGTATGGGTGAATTCGTCGCGGCATCCAGGACCTGGCCGCGGATCCGACCGGTTTGCCCACTGAAGGGTTGGTCATTCCACGCGGCAATCGAATCCTGAACCTGGTCCGGACCGGTAACATGATAGGTCCGGTAACGGATTTGCTGATTTGTGCTGTCATACTCGACCGCCGGCGGTGTGCCCTCGCGGATGTACCGGTACTTGATCAGGCTGCCGGCCGCGAAAGCCAGCTTGGCCGAAAAACGTCCGTCGGCAATGGCCGTCATGGCATACCGGGATGGATTGAGCGCCAGGCCGGTGACTTCATCCAGGACTTCCAGGCTCAAACTGGCAGAGGCCGCAGCGCCGGCCGGCAGGGAGACATCGAAAGTGATTTCAGCCAATGGTCCGCTGGCCGAAGAATTGGACGCTTCCGGCGCGGGAATATTTCCGGTGGTGGTACAGGCGCCCAGAAGGAGTGAAGCGCTTAAGAAAATGAAAACGATCAGATAGAAGGACCGGCGGCCAGCAGTGTTCATTATGCCCCTCCAAAATGGACCCATAACGTACAGAGTCGACCTCGCGTCTGTCCGCTCTAGGTCGTTCCTCGTAACGTAGAGTGCAATTTTTGTAAAATCTCTTGTTGTCGATTTGCCAGACTACCCAGCACCCCGTTGACAAAACGGGGTGTGCTGTCAGAACCAAACATTTTCGCAAGCTCGATGGCTTCATTGATGGCAACTTTAATCGGTGTGCAATTTTCGACTGCAAATTCCCACAAGGCGATGCGCAGGATATTCCGATCGATGATCGCCACCTGATCCATGGGCCATTCGGGCGCGTGTTCGGCAATAAACGCATCCAGCTTATTTGTAATCGGAAGAACTCCCTGGATGATCTGCCGGCTGAAATCAGCCAGCACATTTTCCATGGGATCTTCAAGCAACCGCTCTTCCAGCACTTCCTGGGGAGAGTGGCCTGTCATATCACATTCGTAAAGGACTTGCAAGGCAACGCAGCGCGCCTTGGTGCGAGACTTCATGGTTTTTTATGCAACCGGTTCTGAATAATCGATATCTTCGACATGAACGTTGACCTTGCCGACTTCCATGCCGACCATTTCAACAATCGCGCGGGCGACTTGATTCTGAATGAGCCGGCTGATATCACGCACATTTACATCCCGGCGCAAAATCACATACAGATCCGCATAGACCTGGTTGTTCTCAACCGTGATTTTCACCCCTTCTGAAGCGCCAGGCTTGAACAGACGATTGACCTCGGGTGCCACTGTGGCAAGTTTGCTCACTCCGGGCACGCTAAGGGTCGACAGCTTTGCAATTTGTATTAACACATCCGGTGCGATGGTTGTTTTTCCGGGTGATCTTGTTTGATCAGACATAGTATCTCCGTGGTAAAACGCTCGAAGTTCTCCTGTATTATACACGTGATTTGCATTTACTAAGCAAGATCGCCTGCCTTCGATGTCTCCCGAACCTGGGTCAAAGCCCCAATCGACACCAGAAAGAGCACGCCGTAGATGGCGAAAAGCAATACATAACCCATTTCAGGGGTCTTCGGCATTTGCGTGGCCAAAAAATCCGCCATCGGGCCGCCAATATAGGCGCCAATTGCGCCGGCCCCGGCGCCGGCCAGGTTGGAAATGCCCAGGAATCGCCCGGCCTCTTCTTTGGGTACAATTTCCGTGCCCAACGCCCAGTTGGCAGTGTAGAACAATCCCATGCCCATACCAATGATGCACCCGCCGATATAAATCGCGACCAGACTCGGCGCTGCCAGAGCGAGCAGGGTTCCGCCAGCGGCCAGTAATCCCGCCCAGGCGACGATGCGCCGGCGGCCGAACCGGTCGCTGAGCCAGCCGCTGGGCAGCGCGCTGGCCAGGATGAAAACGCCAACCAGCATGGTCAGGCGCGAGGCCGGACCGGCGGCTTCAGCCTGCACGTAGCCCAGGCGGGCCTGCATGAAATAGATGGCGAAACTGGCCAGATTATTGGCCCCGATCAGAAAAGCCAGCCGGTTGATGACCCACCAGCGGAAAGATGGATCCTTCCGCAGCGTTTTACTTTCAACGCCGATCCGCAAACTGACCGTAACGCCGCCGTAGACAGCGATTACCATGCCGATCAGGCTCATCAAACCGGTCGTTGCCAACAGCATGCCGTAATTCAAACCGCCCAGCAGGGGCTGAATCGATCGTACCAGCCAACCGATCCCAAGGATGACCAGCGTGAAGGCGCCGGTCATCAAGGCCAGGCGAAGCAGCTCTTTCCAATCCACGGGTTGGGGCCTGGCTTGGTTGGGCTGTTCCGGCACCAGCAAGGTCACCAGCATGCAAAAGATCAGAATGACCATGAGGATCAGCAACGCGCCCCACAGGTTATGCCTGCCAACCAGGCGCGCGATGGTAAAGGATACCAGGATCAAGGGAATGGGGATTTCCAGTAAAGCCTTGAAGGCCGAGAACCGGCCGCGCTTCTCGAGCGGCACCAGGTCGGGAATGATGCCCTGCGTGGCGCCGTGGGCGGTGTTGGTGGTGACCATCAGGAGGATCATCGTACCAAATAAGAACCAGTATCCCGAGAGGCCCTCCAGACCGGCAGAAAAGCCCACCAGCGCGATCATGACCAGATCACCCAGGGTGCCGGCCACAATGAACGGCCGGCGGCGGCCCCAGCGCAGCGTCGAACGATCCGAAAGCATGCCCATCAGGGCCTGCACCAGGATGGCGACCATCAAAGTCCACAGGCGTAAATTGCCGTAATACGTGCCCTTGAGCTGCTCGCCGACGAAAGATTGGACCAGCAACGGCACAACCAACGGCGTCATGGTGTTGGATAAAGCCGAAAGACCCAGCCAGTAGATGTTGAAGGTCAGATAGTCATACCAGCGGAAAAGGCGATTCATTTGAAAACGGGGTATCCTTTGGATTGCAGGATGGATTGTACGAAGGAAAGGCTCCGGCTCATCACCAGTTCATATTCCTGATCCAGAATGATGCAATGTCCCGAATTCTTCATCCAGACCAATTCTTTACGGGGCGATGAAATTGCGTCGAAAATGATTTGTGAGCTGTTCGGATCGATCGTCCGATCCTTTTCACCCTGCAGGATCAAGGTGGGTTGGGCGACCCGCTTCAACCGCGGCTCGACGTACTGCTGAAATCGGTACATCTGGTAGGCCGCCTTTACCGGATAGGCGGTGTATCCCTGCCAGGGGAGGGGTTCGGTGGATTTTCCATTGCTGCGTTTGGCCATGATCGAAATAAAGAATCGGGCAAACCGCGCCCGCCGGATGTTTTTTACCCGCAAGGCCGGCGAATAAGCCAGCACGCCGGACGCTTCGGGATGCAGGCTGGCCAGTTGGAACGCCAGCAGACCGCCCAGTGATTCACCGCCCACGAATACACTTTTGCAGGTGGATTGGAGCATTTGATAACCCTGGTCCGCGGCTGCGGCCCATTCCTGCCAGAGTCTTTGATTGAGATCCTCAGGCGAGGTGTTGTGCCCGGGCAGCAGCGGGCCGGCGACGCTGAATCCCGCGCGCCGGAAATACTCCGCCAGGGGGCGAACCTCGACGGTGGTGGCCGTGAAACCGTGAATTAACAGGATCCCGGTCGAATTGCCGGGCCAGAAGAAGGCCGAGCCGTCCATATCCGCGTTTTGCATCCTGCAACGATCGGCCATTTTCCCTCCCGGGATGCCCCTGTGAATCGATCAATCTTTGTGAAGCAACGGAATGGTGTTAATGGCCCGCGGCAGGATCGCCACGCGCCGGGCAGACGGCAGAATTTGAAGCGCCAGATCGAGAGCCATTGCCGGATCACCGGCCGGGACGAGGTGAAGCCTTCGGACCAGGTCCGCAGCCATCTCGGACACCAGAATCACCTTGATCCGCACCAGCTCACGCGCGAATTGGAAAGCCTTGTGCGGTCCAACGTGGAAGTTGATTCGGTCGAATTTCGCCAGGGCTTCTTCGGCGGAGGCGGATTGGGTCATGAAGGTCTCATAACCCACGCTGCCGCTGCCTTCCGGGCAGGCACCGACCAGGATCACCACACCGCCGTCCCGCGTGAGCATGGAGGCGTGCGTCAACGCCTTCTGGGCCTGATACAGGTTGATATCTTTGGGGTGACCGCCCACCGAGGCAATCACCAGGTCGTACGGCCCGTGCGTGGCGGTCTGGCACACCTGGCGGGCAACGGGGATGCCGGCCTGCATCACACCACCCGGCGAACCGGCGAAAACTTCTACGATTTCCTTCTTTTCGTTGAGCACGGCATTCAGGGCCAGGTCGATTCGGCCCAGGCGGCCGATTTCCTCGATATCCTGGCGCAGGGGGTTGAGTTCGTATTCGCCCGTGCGCGAATGGGGATCCAGCAGCAGGCTGTGATTGCGGTCGATCGTCTCCCGGCCGGCCAGACCGATTGAAAAAGTCTTGGCGCCGCCGGAAAAACCGGCAAAATGGTGCGGCTCGATGTTCCCGGTGACGATTTTGAGATCGGCCTGCAGAAAAGATTTCGAACATAGAACGGGCGTTCTGCGAGATGTAGTCCCCAGCGATACCAGGCCAGTGGGGTCATCGCAATCGTGGCTGATCAGCGGATAGCGTTCTGCCAGGGCAGGGGGGAGCAAAGCCGCCATTTCCGCCTGCGCCATGGGCAGGTGCGTACCGGTCGCGAAGAATAATTGTATGCGTTCGGGCGGGATTCCCAATCCTTCCACTTTCTGCAATAAAGGCGGCAGCAGCAGATGGAGCGGGACCGGGCGCGTCTTATCGTTGACCGCAATGGCGGCGGACTGCGCGCTGCGAAACTGTTCCAGGCCCTTTCCGTCCACCGGCTTCTCGAGCGCTTCCTCGACCGCGGTCAGGGGATGTTGGGTCCCAGGCACCGGGGCGGGGGCGACCCAGTCCACCTGAAGCGTCTCCGGGAGGGAAAATTCGAGCGTCCGTTTTCCATAGGGTAGTGCATAAGTTGAACGCATCCGCACCTCGATCCGCCTGTTATGAAAGCGCCTTGCTGGTGGATAATGCCACCACGTCATCGGCGCGCAACTGCATGCAGACCACTCCCTGAACGACACCGTCCGTCTCTGGCACTTCGTTGACCGGGAAACGGATCACCTTGGCCAGGCGGGAGGCCATAAAGATGTCGTCGTTGGGATCGACGACCAGCGCGCCGGCGATTTGATCGCTGCGCATGGCGATCTTGCCGCTGCCGCCGGTCGATTTGTTGGGGGCGAAAGAACTCATCTTGCGCACAGTGCCGCGCCCGTCCGCGCCGGCGATGAACACCGAGCTTTCCTCGCTGACGGAGAGCACCGCAACCAGGCTGTCGCCTTCGGCCAACCGGAGGCCAAGATCACCCTGCGGATTGACCAGCTTTTCTGAAAAGCGAATGCCCATGCCGCGCCGCGACAGCAGCAGCAGGTCGAGGCTGCCCGGCGACCAGCACACGGTGGTGAGCTGTCCGAATTCCTCCGGCTTGAACATGGCCGTTCCGGGGCGCATGTGCTCGCCGAAAAGGTGGTGGCGCAGAATGCGAATACGGCCGCGCTCAGACGCCAGGGCCACAAACCCGCTGGCGCGATCCGGCAGGACCGCGACGTAACGTTCGCCTTCTTCGAGCGGGAAACGAATGGTCAGGTCTTCGCCTTTTGCGCGAACTTCACGGGCGTCCATCTTGCCGACCGGCAGCCGGAAAACGCGCGCCAGGTTGGTGAATAGGAGCAGGCTGGTGCTCTCCGGGCAGACTTGCAGCGCCGCCGGCAGATCCGGCAGATCGATGTCCAGGTCGAAGACGCCCATGCCGCTGCGGTGCTGGCGGCTGTACAGGTGACGCTGGGTGCGTTTGATCTTTCCGTTCGCGCTCAGGCTGATGAGGCTGTCGGTGGTCGGTTTTTCTTCCGGCAGGGCGGTCTCATGATGAATTTCGGGTTCTTCCTCGTGAATCGTTACGCGACTGCGTTTGCCTTCCAGAAAGGCGATGCGCGCTTCCAGCGATTCGATATAAGCCAGAACATCTGTTCTGATATTCGTCAGATCCGGTCTTTCCATGAGGTTTCTATCCTCCATTCGATTTGATTTGATTTTATCATCGCAGTGGGGGAGCGGACGATGAAAATCAGGTCCAAACAGAATATTGCAATCCACATGGAAGACACCAGAAGGATTTTGATGATTCGATTTGGATGATGGATTTCAGTGTTAAGCGAATGACGTTCAAGTCATTTGGCGGGGGGGGAGGCATCTATAACTAGCATATAATCAATGTTATCAATATGATTTCGATAAGAATTATTATCGAAAGCATTATAGAATTGGAACAAATTGGCCCTGTAGGGTATTTTCAGACAATCCTAATCAATTGGGATAAAGGTCTTCTGTATCTTTTTCAAACGCTCTCTGGTCATTGACAATTCATATTGCATCAAAAAAACAACCGCGTCGGGCATTTCTATAACCTGACGCGGTTGATCACATATCGAATGACGCGTTACCCGGCCACGGAGACGCCGATCAACTTGCCGATGCCAAAGGTCACCAGCGCGGCCAGCAGGCCAAAGATCACCATGCGCATGCCGGAATACAGCACACTGCGCCCGGTAAATAACGTGATGATGGTGCCCAGCAGGAACAGGCCGATCGTGCTCAGGCCGATGCTCAGGAGGATGGCGCCCGAGCCGCTCATGAAGATAAACGGAAAGACCGGAATGATGGCGCCCAGGGCGAACAGGATGAAGGACGTGATGGCCGCTTCCCAGGCCGAGCCGCCCAGTTCATCCGGATCCACGCCCAATTCTTCACGCGCCAGCGTGTCCAATGCGCTGTCCTTGTTTTCCATAATCTTCCTGGACAGGCCGGTGGCCTGATCCTTCGACAGCCCGCGCGTTTCGTAGATCAGCGCCAGTTCTTCCGCTTCCTCATCCGGCGACTGTTCGATTTCCTCTTTCTCGATGCCGATCTGGTGCGAATACAGTTCGCGTGAGGACTGCACCGAAAGCCATTCGCCCAGCGCCATCGAACACGCGCCAGCCAGCAGCCCGGCCACGCCCGCAATCAATATGGCCCGGTTATTCATCGAAGCGCCGGCCACACCCATGACCAGGCTGAGATTCGAAACCAGGCCATCGTTGGCGCCCAACACGGCCGCTCGCAGCGCGTTTCCGCCCGTGGAACGATGGCGCCCCTCCAGCATTGCCAGCGTGCTGCCTTCCATGCCACCGCGCACACCCCGGCGCAACTGTCCCAGAAGGATCGAATGCGATTTTTCATCCCCGATGATATCCTGAGCCTCGGGATCGACGGCGTAGCCGCCCGTCCCGTTGTTCTCCATGGCCTGCAGCCCGGGCAGAACCAGCTCGGGGCCAAATCGCCTGGCTAGACGGATGAGAATCCGGGTCCGCCAGCTCAATCGAAACACCGGCACCTGCCCACCGGCTTCTCGAAGCATCTTTTCCCACTTTTCGGCGTGCTTGATTTCGACCGTGACCATGCGTTGATAGACCTCGGCGATACGCTGATCTTTTTCAACGTCCGCCAGCGCTTGATAAATGGCCGCGCTGTTGCGCTCGTCGTCGATATACCGGTTATATTTTTGAATATCATTGGATGCCATAATTTTCCTCCCAGGATGTAATCATTATATTTTATTCCTCTTTTCTCCGGATATCGATTTTGGGATCATCCTCCCCCACTCTCTCGCGAAACATATCCAAATGTCAAATTTACCACTACTATACGAATATTATTATCAAAAAAAGTATACTTATGCGAATATTCTAGCAGGCTTTCTATCTCGGTTGCCCCCTTCTCGGACCGTCCTTCGGTATCGATCGAGACTTTTTATGAGATAATGAACGCATGCCCGATGACCCCGGTTCATCCTCGCTGACCATCACCCAGGCTGCGGCTGCCTATCTGGACAGCGTTGCCCTGGCGCGCAGCCCCAACACCGCGCGCACGTATCAAAACGGCATGGCCGCCTTTCTAAAATGTCTGGCGGATACCGGGCTGGACCCCAAAACCAACGACCTGTCTGCGTTGCGCGAGGATACAATCACCTGGTTTGCCATGGGATTGAAGGGCTTTGCCCCCACCACCGAACGCCTGTACCTGACCGCAGCGACGGGATTCTTCGAATACCTGGCCGGAGAGAATCTGCGCCAGGTCAACCTGGCGCGCATTCGCCTGCTCATCCGCCAGCGCGCCCGGCGGCCCGGTGTCCGCCTGCCGCAGTTTCCGGCGGATGCGATCGATAAAATTATTCAGGAAATCACTACTACACGAAGTTTTGAAGGCGTCGAGGTCGATGAAAAGCTGCGAATTTTACGCGATCGCGCCTTTTTGCTGACGCTTTGCGATACCGGCCTGCGGGTGCACGAAGCCTGCGGCCTGCGGAGGGGCGACCTGGATTGGAACACCGGCCAGGCGCTCATCATCGGCAAGGGTAACCGCCAGGATATCGTGCGTTTTTCCAGGCGCTGCCAGGCTGCCCTGAAAGATTACCTGGCCGCCCGCTCAGCCATCGACGGCGCCGGCGGGAAGGCCCTGGCGGCCCTGCCCCTGTTCGCCCGCCACGATAAGGGCGCCGGCAAGAAAATCAAGCCCATTACCACCACCACCGGCCGGAATATCGTCAACGAGGCCGTCCGCTCAATCCTGGGCGAGGAAGCGGTTGGCACCATCACCCCGCATTCCTTCCGGCACTATTTTGTCACCCGCGTGCTGCGCAGTTCACACAACCTCAAACTGGCCCAGGAACTGGCCCGCCATCGCAACATCGCCGTCACCCAGCGCTACGCGCATCTGAGCAACGACGAACTGGACAAGGGTTACTACGACGCGATCGAAGAAGACAATTCAGCGAGTTGATTTTTTAGATTTCCGGCCCAAAGAGGACGCAGGCTGCCTTCGGTACCGGGTAACGCGCCATCTCTTCCCCAATCTCGCCGGTTTCCGGCCGAATGGACAAACTGACGATCTCACCGCTGTACTGGTTGGCTACCAGAATAAAGTGCCCGTCCGGGGCCACCGCAAAATTGCGTGGCCAGTTTCCGCCGCAATCCGTCACACTCAGGCGGGTCAGTTGACCCTCCGGTGTGACCGCGAAGACGGCCAGGCTGTTGTGCCCGCGGTTGGAGACGTAAAGCCGATCGCCGGCTGGCGAAAGATGCAGGTCGGCCACCAGGTTCTGGGGGAATCCTCCCGGCAGGGTCGCGAGCCGGTCCCGTTCGTCCAGGCGACCGTTCGCGTAATCGTACACGCACAGCGTACCGTTGAGTTCGTTGGTCACATAAAGCACTCGGCCGTTGGGATGAAAGAGCATGTGGCGCGGGCCGGCGCCGGGCCGGGTGAGATTCTCTGAGATCTTTTCCAGCCGGCCCTGATCGAACCGATACAGAACCAGCGCGTCGATGCCCAAGTCGGCCAGGATGGCATACTCGCCGTCTGGCGTGAAGATGGCGGAATGGACATGCGCCTTCTCCTGACGCTCCGGGTCGGCGCCGTGGCCGTGATGCTGGATATGCATGCACGCCTTGCCCAGCAATCCATCCGGTTGGATGGGCAGGACCGCCGCTGAGCCGGATCCGTAATTCGACACAATCAGCCAGTTCGTGGATGGGTCCAGGCGCAAATGGCAGGGCCAATCCCCGCCGCTGGGTTGGACGTTGCGGGGAGTGAATATCACCCGCTCGCCGGAGCGTTCAAACGTGAGCGCGTGGACGTGACCGGCCGTTCCGTCCGTGCCCCGACTGGTTTCGCTGACCGCGTAAAGCCAGGGTTGGGTCGGATGGATGGCGAGGAAGGATGGGGCGAGAATCCCATCAAAATCGCCGCACGGAGTCAGCGTCCCGGCGCCCGAATCGAAAACGAAGGCGCTTACGCCGGGCTGCCCTGCGGCTGCGTAACTACCGGTGAAAACAAGGTGTTTGGAAGAGGTCATGGATTGATCCTGCGGGATTTCGGGTTGGGTGGAGCATGTTATACTCTACAAAGAATACCTGATAATTCTACCCCGTAAAGAGAAAGCGGATCCGGAGCCATGCAGATCAACCTTGCCTATGGAAAAGAAGGTTTAGCGATCGATTTTCCAGACGCCTGGGATATCCAGGTCGTCGAACCCGAATTCCATGCCCCCCTGCCCCACCTTGATGAAGCCCTTGCGGAAGCGCTGGAACACCCGATCGGGACACCGCCCTTGCGGGATCTCGTGCATCCGGCGGATCGGGTCGGCATCATCGTCAACGACATGACCCGCGCCACTCCCAATCCCATCCTGCTCAAGGCCATTTTCAAACAACTGGATTTCATCCCACCCGAGCAGTTCCGCCTACTGATCGCCTTGGGCACGCACCGTCGCATGACCCCGGCCGAACTGGATGCCATGCTGGGCGCGGAGTTCACAGCCCGCTATCCCATCGTTCAAAACGACGCCTTCGATCCGTCCACCCAGGTCAGCCTGGGAAAAACCGCCCAGGGCCACGAAATCTGGCTCAACCGCGAGTTGATGGAATGTGATGTCAAAATCCTGACCGGTTTCATCGAGCCGCATTTCTTTGCCGGCTTTTCGGGGGCTGGCAAGGCGATCATGCCGGGTATGGCCGGCCTGGAAACGATCCTGGACAACCACTGCGCGGCCAATATCTCGCATCCCAACGCGACCTGGGGCCAGACCTGGGGCAATCCCATCTGGGAGGAGGTCCGCGATGTGGCGCGAAAAGCCAACGCCAGCTTCCTGCTCAACGTGACCCTGAACCGCGACAAAGGCATCACGGGCATCTTTGCCGGCGATCTCGATCAGGCGCACGCCCGCGGCGTCGAGTTCGTGCGCAAAACCGCCATGGTGGCGGTGGACAGGCCTTTCGATATCGTCGTTGGCACCAATTCAGGCTATCCGCTGGATTTGAACCTTTATCAGGCAGTCAAGGGCATGAGCGCGGCCAGCCAGATCGTCCGCAAAGACGGCGTAATTCTGCTGGCGGCTGCCTGTTGGGACGGCATCCCGGACCACGGGCACTTCAGAGAACTGCTGGAAGGTGCAGCCGGCCCGGCAGACCTGATGGAGCGGGTCCTGCAGCCCGGTTTCAAGATGCAGGATCAGTGGGAAGCCCAGGTGCAGGCTCAGATCCTGCAAAAGGCGCGGGTTTACCTGTATACAGACCACCTGAGCGATCCGCAAATCCGCTCCGCCCTGCTCGAACCCTGCCATGACATCCTCGAAACGATCCAACAGTTGATGCCCGAATTCGATGGTCATCCCAGAATCTGCGTGCTGCCGGAAGGCCCCCAGACCATCCCCTTTTTACGGGGGTAAACGGCAAAATCTACCTGGGAGTTGCACGAAAATGGCTCGAATCCTTCAGGGTTGTGTGACTTTTACCAACGGCGTTCCAGCGCAAAACGTTGAAGTGCGCGTCTTCGATCAGGATGCGGCCGGCAATCCGGACGACGACCTGACCCTCACGGTTGGATTGAGCGACAGCCAGGGCAACTTCGAGGTCACTTATGACCCAGGCCGGTTTCGGGATGCGATTACCTTCACGCGCAGCGAGCCGCGCAACCCGCCCCTCGATTGGACCCTCGTGCGCCGGGAACACCGCCGGACGGATTGGCTGGATATCTTCTCACCCTATTTGAAATTCAGTTATTCCTTTCAGGGCAAGCAAAAAGAGTTTCGTACGGCGCTCAACTGGTTCACACCCGCGTACACCCTGCCCCAGGTTTTCACCGATCGTCCCTTCTCCCCGACCCGGCATGGCTACCATTTCGTCAACCAGTTCAAGGGCGTCCCTGTGCCGTTCAGCATCCCGGAAATTCCCGGCCTGGTTCGCCTCTCGGGAACTTATGGGCTGTGCGGCGGAATGTCATCCAGCGTTTACGACCATTATCTATTCGGTCAGGAAATCCCCCAGCGCAACACGATCCCCCGGACCGGTTCGGTGCTGCAACGCTATCTATACCGCCGCCAGATGGATACCTTTGGCACGCTTGGCGAGTATGTTCTGAAATTCATCGCCTGGATGAAATTGCCGGACGAAACGGAAGCGGGCCTGAGCTCTCTGACCTGGCATGAATACCAGCAGTTTCGCGAACGTCTGGAGAGTAATCTGGGTTCGGTGCTGGGAATCATCTATGAAAAAGGCACCCAGTTGAACCGGTTATTCCTGAACCACCAGGTGTTGGGATATGGTCTGGATCAATTGGATGAGGATCGCTCCGCCATCCGGATCTACGATCCCAATTTCCCGGATCGCGATGACGTCACCATCCGGCTGGAACGCCGCCGGGTAGGCGAATCAAACGGCCAGCCGGTTTACGGGCTGGCCTGTGAAGAAGATCTGGGGGATCGGAAAATTCGCGAAATTCACGGCTTCTTTCTGATGCCGTATATTCCCATTCGGCCACCGCAAAGGCTGGCCTGAGCCGGATGATTTAGCGGTCGTCGCGGTTGACCCAGCGATCCAGGTTTTCCGGATATTTGAAATTCTCGAGCGATTGGATCAAGCCCTCAGGTGTCCGCTCGATGGTCAGCATGTCCATGTGCTCCGGATAGATGAATTTTTCATCCAACGCGCGCCGGATCATATCCATTAACGGGTCGAAATAACCGCGAATGTTGAGCAGGCCGATCGGCTTGCGTTGTAGACCAATCTGGGCCCAGGTGAGCGCCTCGAACAGTTCATCGAAGGTGCCATAGCCGCCGGGCAGAGCGATGAGCGCATCCGCCAGGGCGTTCATGCGGGCCTGGCGTTGCTGGATATCCTTGACCACCTCCAGGCGCGTCAGGTTGGCATGGATCAGAACCGACGTGTTCAGATTTTCCGGGACGACGCCGGTCACCTCGCCGCCGGCTATCAGGACACCGTCCGCCACGGCGCCCATCAAACCGGTCTTGCCGGCGCCGTAAATGAGTTGAATATCTTTTTGAGCCAGGTAGGCGCCCATTTGGGACGCGCTTGCATAATAATCGGGGTGCACGCCATCCGCCGATCCGCAGAAAATACAAACTGATTTCAAGCCAATCCTCCGAGATGCGTTGATTTCTACCAACCGTAGGTTTTCAGGTCGACGATTCCTTCGAGGTTGAAAACAACCCCTTCCTCCTCTAGCAGGGTGCGCTGAATCATGCTGCCAAAGCCGACCCCATGCGGGCTGACCTTCCCCTGAGCATTGATTACGCGCTGCCATGGAACATCCGATCCGTTGGGGAGCGCCGCCAGGGCAAAGCCGACCATCTGGGCAGAACAACCGCCCACCAGGCGCGCAATTTGCCCATACGTCGCGACGCGTCCGGCTGGGATCTGGCGTACAGCATTATAAATCCTGTCGTAGAGACGAGGTCCCGTCTGCGTTTTTTCGACCATTGGATGCCCTTTCCGTTCCCTTTGCATCCATTATAGCGAAAAAAAACGCTAGAGTTGGTTCTCTGGCGAAAAATCTCAAGAAATGACCTTCTCGTTTACAAGACACATCAAACGCTCGTTTGGCGCCAACGCCTGGCGGGCCTGGTCGCGCAGCACGTTCACGCCGGCAAAGAATTCCCGCATCATTACCACCATAAGATAGCTGCTGTCGCGGCGAAGCCGGACCAGATCCTTGTTCGTGCCTTTTTGAAAAGCACCCATCAGGCGCATGAACAACATTTCGATCCACAGGCTGCCCTCGAGCGAGCCATTGAAATCCTTTTTGAACTGGTTTTTGTTCAGCTTCAGATCGAACAATTCCATCATGAAGCGATATTGCATCTGCTGGTGGGTATCAAAGCGCCGGCTGGCGGACAGGCCCATGCGCCCCGAGCTTACCAACCGGTCGTATTCGCCCAGGGAGAACGTATTTACGAATAGCTCCCCATCCAGGTAGCTAAACGACCCGGAGCCTATGCCGACGTATTCTTCATATTCGACGATATACTCATCGATCATGCGGGTATCCTGGCGCGAGTAAGTCCAAGCCGACATCGGTCGATACGCCGCCCCGAGTTCCTCATTGACGATTTTGTAATACGCCTGTTCCCGCGAATAATCGACTTTTCCGATGGCGCGGTCCATTGCAAATGATACCGATGGTGAACTCATCAGAGGATAAAAGGTGACCTGATTAGCGCCGGATTCGATGACTTTGCGGATATCTGCGCGCAGGATCTCTTCGGTCTGGCTGGGGAAGTTGAAGATCATGTCCACATTGATCGAGGGCAGAATGCCGATTGAGTTCTGGATGCGTTTGAGAATTTCATCCCCGCTGCCAAATTTGGACAACCGGCTCATCTGCTTCAGCAATCCATCGTCAAAGCTCTGCACTCCGACCGACAAGCGGTCCACCCTGCCCTGCAATTGATTCAGAATCTCGGGCGTCAGATGGTTGGGGTTGGTCTCGCAGGAGACTTCCTGGATGCCGAATAATTCCTTCGCGAGATCGATCGTCTCGACCAATTCGTCGATCAGAATGGTGGGCGTTCCCCCGCCGAAGTACAGCGACTCGAAATGGTATCCCAAACCGGCCACAAGGCGCATTTCGTCCCGTAAATTCTTGAAATAGGTTCTCGTCCGGTCTTCCTGAAAAAGAAAACGGTTGAACGAACAGTACGGGCACAAGCTCTCACAGAACGGCACGTGAGCATAGAGTACATACTTGTGCCCGGGGCGCGGCCCGGGGAGTACATCGATTTGCGCGGGCTTTAGTTTGAGATATTCACGAGTGGCGTTCTTTAATACCAAAGCCAATAAATCCGAACCCGCCTTGAGCTTCAAATCAAAAAAATCGAACTTCGCTATTTTGTTGGATATTTTATCGTTTTTTTCTGCCAGAGATTGAACGATTCCAAAATCTGGCGATGGAGAATGGTTCACGCGCGTACCTCGTAAAGGATATAAGCCCGTATTATCCCACAAATCAAGAAAATCGGTGAATATTGATTACATAGATCATATAATTTGTGAAAATCGTCACCCATAAAAGCGACAGCTAGGGTAAAAATACAACAAATATACCTCTGGAGATTTTCCGGCAGCCTGAGTATACTGAACAATCAGAATAGCACCTGAGAGGAGAATTTCTCATGCAATACCGTCATCTTGGAAAGGCTGGACTAAAAGTCAGTGAACTATCGCTCGGCGCCTGGGTCACGTATGGAGGCCAGGTTGGGGAAGAAATCGCCGACAAGTGCATGCATGCCGCTTTCGAAGCCGGGGTCAATTTCTTCGATAATGCTGAGGCTTACGCCAACGGGAACGCCGAAATTGTAATGGGCAACGTGATCCGAAAAGCCGGCTGGCGGCGCGAAGATCTGGTCGTTTCCTCAAAAGTCTTCTGGGGAGGCCAGGGGCCGAATGACCAAGGGCTCTCTCACAAACACATCATCGAAGGCGTCAATAATTCACTGCGCCGGCTACAGATGGAATATGTCGACCTTCTGTTCTGCCATCGCCCAGACCCCGAAACCCCAATCGAGGAAACCGTGCGGGCCATGGACGTGCTCATCAAACAGGGCAAAGCCTTCTATTGGGGCACTTCCGAATGGTGCGCTGCGGATATCATGCGCGCCGATAGTTTTGCCCGGCAGAACCATCTCACCCCGCCCAGTATGGAACAACCCCAATACAATATGTTCACCCGTGAAAACATGGAAAAAGACCTCTTGCCCGTGTTTCGCGAGCTTGGATACGGAACGACCATCTGGAGTCCGCTGGCCTCTGGTTTATTGACCGGGAAATACAATGAAGGTGTCCCAGCAGACAGCCGCGTTGCCTTGAAGGGTTTCGATTGGCTGAAAGAAAAAGTCCTCGATCCGGAGAAAATCGACAAAGTCCGCCAGCTTCAGGTTATCGCCGGCGACCTGGGCAGCACGGTTGCTCAAATGGCTTTGGCCTGGTGCTTGAAGAACCCCCATGTCAGCACCGTAATTACCGGCGCCAGCCGGCCGCAGCAGGTCGTAGAGAATATGAAAGCCCTGGATCTGGTCGATAAACTGACCGACGAGATCATGGCTAAAATCGATCAGATTCTGGGAAACAAACCGGAAATTTAACGATCGACAGAAGTGAAAATCGGGAAGGGTTATCCTTCCCGATTTTTGATTCACATCATCTCGCCGGCCGGCTGTGTTTTTGCCGCCTTCCTCTCTTGCATCAACGTCCAGAAGCTGAGCAAGAAAGCAGCCGCGATCCAAAATACCAGTAACCCGGTCGTTTGTTGAAAACCAACCGCCTCCGCCTGGTTGAGCAGAATAATCCCCAGCAGATAATTCCGGGTCGTTTTCATGGCCCACACAGCGCTGAGGATCGATATGCCCACCATCTGCCCCAGGGTCCGGCTGATGGAAAGCATGCCGGAAACGACACCCAACCGTTCGCGCGGGGCGGCCCCCATGACGGCGCTGTTGTTCGGCGATTGGAATATGCCCAGGCCGATGCCCATGGGCAGTGCTCGCATCACCAATTCGAATAACGGTGTATTCTGCGTGATACCGGAAATCAGCCAATACCCTAGAATCTGGAAGAACAGCCCGAGGGTGGTCAATTTTCGCGAACCGATTCGATCCGAAAGCGCCCCGGAAATGGTCCCCAGCACGCCGATTGCGATCGGGTTCACCGCCATCAACAGCCCCGTCGTGCGTGGGGAGAGGCCGATAACGTCCTGCAGGAAAAACGGCAGCAGCAGGATCGTTCCGGCGCTGGCCACGAAGGTCATAAAGCCGGTGACCAGATTGACACTGAACCATCCGTTACGGAACAGGGTCGTGTCGATCATTGGCTCTGGGGTTGTTTTTTCCACACGAACGAATAAAGCCAGCGTCACCGCAAACAGGCCGAACATGCCGAGGATGACCGGCTTGGCGTAGCCGATCTCCTCGCCGATCGACAAGGCCAACAGAAAACTGCACAGACTGACCAGGAGCAGAACCGCGCCCCAGTAATCGAAGCGCTGGTGGCCTTTCGGACGGATGGCCGGGACAAAACGCAGCACCATCGGTATTCCGACCAGGCCGACGGGGATGTTGACGAAGAACAACCAGTTCCAGGTCAGGTGCTCGAGGATGATACCGCCGATGGTCGGGCCGGCAATCACGCCGATCGAAACCATGAGACCGATTATGCCCAGGGCCTTACCGCGTTCTTCGGACGGAAATGCTTCGGTCACGATGGCCGTGCCCAACGCCATCATCATCGATGCGCCTACGGCCTGGAAAACGCGAAATCCGACCAGCATTCCGACCGTCGCCGACGATCCACATAACGCTGATCCGGCTGTAAAAATCACAAATCCGGCTACGTAGAGGGGTTTCTTGCCGATCATGTCGGCTAACCGCCCCATACCGATCATCAATGTAGTCACCGTTAATAAATAGGCCAGTACGACCCATTCGACGATTGCCAGAGGTTGACCGAGTTCTTTTACCAGTGTCGGAAGAGCAATATTGACGATGCTGCCGTCGATCGTGCTGAGGAACACACCCATCGCCACCGCGGCCATGACATACCATTTTTTGCGATAATCGATTTCAGGATTACTCTTCACCGCGTAAGACGGATTCATGAACTACCTTTCATCACATATGACTAGAGGCTGAATTGTAGCATTAACCACGCGACCTGCGATACATGAGGTCCATTTATGGATTTTTATGATATTGTGCGGACGAGACAAGCATACTTTATGGTATATTTCAGGGCAATACTAGACCCGATAAGGATGACGGAATGAACGAAGATCTGTTCCAATCTTCTGACGCGCTAACGTTTGATGATGTATTAATCGTACCTGGCTACAGTGAGATCCTGCCTTCGCAGACGGATATCCGCGCCCGCCTGGCCGGGGATATTTATCTGAATGTGCCGATCCTTTCGGCGGCCATGGACACGGTCACTGAGAGCCGGCTGGCGATTGCGCTGGCCCGTGAAGGGGGCATCGGTATCCTGCACCGCAATATGTCACCCGAAGACCAGGCCAAAGAAATCGACAAAGTGAAGCGTTCCGAATCGGGCATGATTACCGACCCCATCACGCTGATGCCGGACGCGACACTCAGGGACGCCGAGGCGCTGATGTCTCATTACCACATCAGCGGTGTACCGATCGTCGAAGGGCCTTCCAATCGTCTGGTGGGTATCCTGACCAACCGGGACATCCGTTTTGCCGAAGAAAAAGATTACGGCCGGCCGGTTTCTGAATTTATGACCAGCCGTAACCTGGTAACTGCGGCGGTCGGAACGACGATGGAACAGTCAAAACGCATCCTGCAGGAAAACCGCATCGAAAAATTGCCGCTCGTCGATGATCAGGGCATCCTGCGCGGCTTGATCACGGTAAAAGACATCCAGAAGAAGCAACTTTTCCCAAATGCTTCCAGCGATTCGAAGGGCAGGCTTCTGGTCGGCGCCGCCGTCGGAGTTGGCAATGATATCGAAATCCGCATTGAGGGAATGCTGGCCCGGGGATTGGACGTCGTGGAAATCGACACTGCCCACGGACATTCCGCCGGCGTCATCCGTGCCCTGCAGCGTATCAAAACAGCCTGGCCCAACCTGCCTGTTATCGCGGGCAACGTGGTGACCGCCGAAGGCACCCAGGCATTGATCGATGCCGGAGCAGACGCGGTCAAAGTGGGTGTTGGCGCCGGTTCGATTTGCACCACACGCATTATCTCCGGGACGGGCATGCCGCAGATGAGCGCCATCTACGCCTGCGCTCGCGCCGGCTGGAAAAAGGATATTCCGGTCATCGCTGACGGTGGTATCAAATACAGCGGCGATATCGTCAAGGCTATCGCCGGCGGTTCCGAAACCGTAATGCTGGGCAGTCTCATGGCCGGTCTGGAAGAAGCCCCGGGCGAAGTCGTGCTTTACGAAGGCCGCCAATTCAAGATGTACCGCGGCATGGGCTCACAGGCTGCCATGCAGGGCTATGGCCGCGACCGCTACGGCACCGGTCAGGGCAAACCCGGCAAGCTGGTGCCTGAAGGCGTCGAAGGGATGGTGCCTTTCAAAGGACCGCTGTCCGAGTTCGTTTTTCAACTGGTGGGCGGGCTGCGCTCCGGGATGGGCTATGCCGGCGCCGCCAGACTGAACGACCTGCGCAAGAACGCCAGATTCGTACGCATTACCAACGCCGGCCTGGTCGAAAGCCACCCGCACGACGTGACCATTACCCGCGAGGCGCCCAACTACCAACAGCGCGATTAAACTATCCAAAAACTATCCTCCTTAAGCCGCTCACCCAGCGGCTTTTTTTTATAATTCGATCGTCTTAACCGCCATGCTATAATCACCTTCAAGGAGAACTAATCCATGAAGATTCTCGCCCCGGAACAAGACGCCATTCTTCTGCGCGAACGCGGCTTCCTCAACGACTTGCGCGTCAAGCTGGTTGATTTCAACGCCACCAGGGAAGATCTGGATACGTTGGGTCAATCGATTCACCAGTTGGACGATCTTTTCCTGCTGGTGATCGTGGGCGAATTCAATTCCGGCAAGAGCGCTTTTATCAATGCCCTGCTCGGCCAGAAACTTCTCAAGGAAGGCGTCACACCCACCACAACGCAAATCAACATTTTGCGCTTTGGCGACAAATCCGAGCAAAGCCGGATCGAAGAAAATCATCAGGTGATATTCCTGCCGATCGAATTGCTATCCGAAATCAGCATCGTCGATACCCCCGGGACGAATGCGGTCATCCGCGAACATGAAGAAATCACCACCCATTTCGTCCCGCGAGCCGACCTGGTGCTCTTCATCACATCGGCAGACCGCCCTTTCACCGAAAGCGAGCGCCATTTCCTGCAGTGCATCCGCGATTGGGGGAAAAAAGTCGTCCTGGTCGTGAATAAGATCGATCTCTTCCAAAGCGAGGATGAACTTACCCAGGTCGCGACCTTTGTCCGGGAGAACGCGTTTTCCCTGCTGGGCATGACCCCGGATATCTTCCCGGTCAGCGCGCGTCAGGCGTTGCGCGCAAAAACCGGCGAACCTCAATTGTGGCAGACCAGTCGTTTCGAGGATCTGGAAACCTATATCCAGAACGCGCTCGATCAGGCCAGCCAGGTGCGCTTGAAATTCAGCAGTCCACTGGGTGTGGCAGCCCATCTGGTCGACAAATATTCCGCCGCGAACGAAGTTCAGCGCCAACTACTCGAAGAAGATCGCAGCATGCTCCAAAATGTCGAGACTCAACAGGCCATTTATAAAGAAGATATGCAGAGAAATTTTGCTTTCCGCATGGCCGACATCGAAAATATCTTCTTTGAAATGGAAAAACGCGGCGACGATTTCTTCGAGGACGTTTTCCGGCTGGCCAGGGTCTTGGATCTGTTGAGCAAGGACCGCATTCAACACCAATTTGAAACCCAGGTCGTGGCCGATGTTCCTCAGCGGGTGGATCGCAAGATCAACGAACTCATCGATTGGCTGGTGGATTCGGATCTCAGGCAGTTGAAGGCCATCAACGATTACCTGGCTGAACGCCAGCGCGAGTATAAGAACAGGATCATCGGCGAGGGAGCCGGCGACCGATTCACCTATGACCGCAACCGCCTGCTGGATGCCTTGGGACGCGAAGCAAACCGCGTCGTCGAAACCTATGACAAACGCGTCGAATCGGCCAAAATGGCGCTTGGCGCCCAAAATGCGGTCGCGGTCTCGGCTGCGGTCGAGGTGGGCGCGCTCGGATTGGGTGCTTTGATCACCACATTGGCTACCACCATGGCCGCCGATGTCACCGGGATCGTCGCTGCCAGTCTGGTGGCGGCCCTGGGATTGTTTATCATTCCGGCCAAGCGCCGCCAGGCGAAAAATGAACTTCATGGTAAATTGGCGAAATTACGGAGTGAATTGATCCAATCGCTGCGTGCTGAATTCGAAAAGGAAATCGAGCGCAGCCTGCTGCGAATGGCTGAAGCGATCGGGCCCTACACGCGTTTCGTGCGCGCCGAGACCAATCGCTCCGATCAAGTACAGCATGAACTGAAATCCGCCAACTTGGAAATTGCCAGCTTGCGATCGATCATCGAAAACTGGTAATCGACTTCGGACCCATTCGACAGCTCAAAAGGGGAAATCATATGAGTTCAATCTTCCGGTCTGTGTCCATTTTAATTCTCGGGTTATTCCTGGCGTCTTGCGCTGCGCCGACCAGCCCCTCTCCAACGCGCACCCCGATCGATGCCCCCCTACCCGTCGCCGAAACATCGTCGCCGATCGCCTACCAGGATTTTCTGAAGGACCCGGCTTGTCATTCGGATCAGCAAACCGCTGCCCTGAATTCGGATCACCAGAATGATTTGGAAATAGCCGGCATCAATGCCTGTTATGAATTAACACTGCAAATCGACGCATCGGGATTAAGCTATACGGGCACCTTGAACCTGGCTTACCTGAATGAATCGCCATCCGAGATCACGGATCTGGTATTTCGCCTTTATCCGAACACAACTTATAACTACGCCGGGCAATTGACGGTCGATTCGGTTGAAATAGCGAATCAATCCGTTCAAACACAAGATTTCCTTAAAGATCACAGCGCATTACGGATTCTGATGCCGCAAGCCCTCGAGCCCTGGAAGACTGCCCACGCGAAACTAAGTTTTCATGGACAGGTTCCGGAAAGCAATTCGACCTATGGTATTTTCAATCATGATCCGACGAATAACCTTCTGACCCTAGCAAACTGGTACCCCATTCTGGCAGCCCGGAATGCCAACGGCTGGCTGGCAGAGGAAATCAGTCCACTGGGGGACGCAGTCACCAGCGAAACGGGTTTATTCCACGTCATCATCCAAAGTCCGGCCGAATGGAAGGTCGCTGAAACCGGAACTCAAGTTCGCCAGGAAACCCGGGGAGATATTCAGGAGATCGAGGTGGTATCCGGACCGACGCGCGATTTCATGATCGCCGCCAGTCCAAACTTCATCGTCAGCGAGATCGAGAATAACCTGGGCATCGTTCGTGAATGGGCATTGCCCGGGAATGAGATCGCTCAAAAGGACGGCCTGCAGGTTGCCAATCAGGCTCTGGAATTATTCTCAGAGAAGTTCGGCGAATACCCGTTCAACGAACTGGATGTGGTTTCCATGCCCATCAATAACGCCAGCGGCGTCGAATATCCGGGACTGATCATGATCGGTCATTATCTATATGCGCCGGAAAAAGATTTCAACATCCGGGCCATGGTCATTGCCCATGAAGTGGCTCACCAATGGTGGTACAGCGTAATCGGCAATGACGTTCAGGAAAACCCATGGCAGGATGAAGCCCTCACCTCATATTCTTCTTTCGAATATCTCGAAAGCATCAATCCATCCTTTTTGGATGGCACCATCCAATACTTCGAGAATAGCGTTAGCGAGTTTGAGAAGTCCTCGGGCGAAAGCAAGCTGAAAATCGGCGACCCGTTGAGCGTCTATCAGGACCAGTCGGCAGCCTACGCCAGCCTGGTATACCAGAAAGGCGCCCTTTTCTTCTGGGAACTGCGCAAGAAGATCGGCGACACGTCCTTCGGAGCTGCCCTTTCGGATTACTACCAGCAGAATGCCTACCAGTTCGTAGGGCCCGAGGTGCTGCTGTCAGCCTTCGAAAAACAATGCGGCTGTGATTTGACAGATTTTTATCAGGAATGGGGCGTTACACCCTGAGAGCGTGAAGCAAACCGGGTATAAAAAACGACGGCGTTGATGCCGTCGTTTTGTTATCCATCTAGCTTTCGCCCAGGACTTCTTTTTCCTTCTTGGCCTGCTTGCCGCGTTCTTCTGTATTCAGAATGCGCTTGCGAATGCGGAAATTCTGCGGGGTGACTTCCAGAAGCTCATCGTCCGCCAGAAATTCCATGGCCTCGTCCAGGCTGAGGACACGTGGCGGCGTCAGGCGAATTTCAATGTCCTTATTCGAGGAGCGCATGTTTGTCAGGTGCTTCTTCTTGCACACATTGACGATCAAATCCGTCGGGCGGGAGGTCTCGCCGACCACCATGCCTTCGTAGACATCGATGCCAGGTCCAAAGAAAAGCGTGGCGCGCTCCTCGGCGTTTTTCAAGCCATAGGTGACCGTCGTACCCGATTCCCAGGCCACCACGGAAGAGGTGGTGCGGGTCGTGATCGGCCCGGCAACCGGCTCGTAATCCTGGAAGATGGCGTTCATGATGCCCATGCCGCGGGTGGCGGTCAGGAACTGATACCGGAAGCCCAGTAAACCGCGCGTCGGGACCAGATAATGTAAGTGGACCGTACCGTCCGGGTTGTTCGACATGCCCAGCATTTTTCCACGCCGCGTGCCGAGCATTTCCACCACTGCACCCATCGTTTCAGAACTGGTGTCGACATGCACATCTTCGAAAGGCTCCAGGGTTTCGCCTTTCTCGTTCACCTGAAAAATGGCTTCGGGCCTGGAAACCTGGAATTCATAACCTTCGCGGCGCATGGTTTCGATCAGGATGGCCAGGTGCAATTCACCACGTCCCGAGACGATATAGGTATCTGGTGATTCCGTTTCCTGGACACGCAAGGCAACATTATGGCGGAGCTCTTCGAAAAGGCGCTCGCGCAATTTTCGGGAAGTGCTCCATTTGCCTTCGCGGCCCGAGAATGGCGAGGTGTTGACGCCAAAGGTCATGCGCACCGTGGGTTGTTCCACATGGATCGGCGGTAGGGCAACCGGGTTTTGCGGGTCGGCAAGTGTTTCGCCGATCGCAATTCCTTCCAGACCGGCCACCTCGATGATATCGCCGGCTTCCGCCTGTTCGACTTCCACCTTTTCCAGACCCTGCTGCACAGATAAATAACGGGCATGTTCAGGCACAATCTGGCCCTCGACGGTCATCCGGGCGATCGCCTGCCCGGCCGTGATTTTTCCGGCAAAGATACGTCCCATGGCAGTCGTGCCGCGGTAGTCGTCGTATCCGAAGTTGGTGACTAGCATCTGGAAGGGCGCTTCCAGATCGACGCGGGGCGCGGGAATGTGCCGCAGAATGGCTTCGAACAACGGCTGCAAATCCGGGCCCATTTCCTTCGTTAAGCTGGACTGCTGCGTGACCGCATTCGCGTAAATAACCGGGAAATCCGCCTGTTCTTCGGTGGCGCCCAGCTCGATGAACAGATCGAAGGTGTCGTTCAATGTCCGGTCGGGATCGGCGTCTTTCCGGTCCATCTTGTTGATCACAACGATGACCCGATGACCAATCTCAAGCGCTTTTTTCAACACGAATCGCGTCTGCGGCATGGGACCTTCGGCAGCATCCACCAGCAGAAGAACCCCGTCGACCATGTTCATGACTCGCTCAACCTCACCGCCAAAATCGGCATGTCCGGGTGTGTCGACGATATTGATTTTCACCACCTGACCCGTATCCGGGTCAGGTATCGTGACAGCCGTATTCTTGGCCAGAATCGTAATTCCACGTTCCCGTTCCAGGTCGTTCGAATCCATCACCCGCACGGCAACCTGCTGGTTGTCTCGAAACACACGGGCCTGGCGAAGCAAACCATCCACCAGAGTCGTTTTTCCATGATCGACATGCGCAACAATAGCGATATTTCTAAGGTCTTTTCGTTCAGTCAGCATAATTCCTGCTTTTCCCATTCCAGCGTACTCGACGGGATTAATGAATCCAGTCGACAAGCGTGTAATAATATCATGAGGAGGATATCTTTGCAAAGAGGGGAATATTCATCAGACATTCCGAGGGTGTGAAAATGGAAGCGAAGAAAATAGGTCTGGCACTGAGCGGCGGCGGCGCGCGCGGTTTGGCGCATATCGGTGTTTTGAAAGTACTCGAAAAAGCCGGGATCCCCATTTCCCTTCTGGCCGGCACGAGTATGGGTGGATTGGTGGCGGTAACTTATGCAGCGGGTTTCTCCCCGGCGGAAATAGAAGATCGCGCGCTTCGTTTCTCGCACTTAAGGGAATTCATGAAACTGGTCGACCTTACGCCGCAACGTCGCGGTTTGCTGGAAGGACAGAAAGTTCGCAATTACATTCGTGAATGGCTGGGTGAACGTTTGACGTTTGCAGATTTGAAGATTCCAACCACCCTGACCGCTGTGGATTTATTGACGGGAAGTGAAATCCTGCTTTCGTCAGGTTCGGTTTTGCCGGCCGTCTATGCGACTATCGCCGTTCCGGGCATCTTCAAACCCGTCCTTGACGATGGCCGGATTCTTGTCGATGGGGGTGTATTGGATAATTTACCAATCCAACTCGTGAAACAAGCCGGCGCGGATTGCGTGATCGCGGTCGATGTCCATTTATGCCCGCAAAATCAGGCCCAATGGGTCGAGCCGCCCAGGCATATCCGCTGGCCGATCCCACTGCCTGAGTTCTTCAACGATTTCTATCTATCCGAGTTGATTATGGTCGCCGAATTGACCCGCCATCAATTGGAGCTAAACAGGCCGGAAATTCTGATCGAGCCGCATATTTCTCCCGAGATATCTCTTCTTTTCGGTTTTCATCGTGCGAAGGAGATCATCCGGGCCGGCGAATTGGCTGCCCAGGAAAAATTGGGGGCCATCCTGGAAGCTGTCTATGACTAGGGTGTTATTGGTGCAGGCCGCGCTTCATCAACAGCAAATAGGCGCCAAAAATGATCAGGCCAATCGAACCCGTGTTTCCGATGAAGCTTAGTGCGTTTCCGGGATTTCCACCAATATAAAGCCCCCAGCCGACCATTCCAAGGATTCCACCGGGGATCAACGGCCACCAGATGAATTTATGAAACAGGGCCCGATTCAAAACCGTGAGAATGCCCCATCCCAGCGAGAACCAGACCAGCATAATGCCTGTCTGGGCCAGCGCATTCGGACCCGCATTCTGGTTCCATCCGAAGTACACACCGGGACCGATGCCCACCAAAAGGGCGCCGGTCAGGATCAACCCAAACAAGCGGGTATAAATGCCTGTCAACAGGAACACGAGGCCGAACCCGGTGACGATGAAGAATACAAAGCTAATCAGGCTCAAATCGCCCCAGAAGAAACTGGCGCCCAGCGAAAAGATGGCGCCGGCAGGGATCAACGGCCACAGGACGTCTTTGCTTCCTACAAAATGGGTGACGATTGTGATCAGTGCCCAACCGAAAGAAAATACCAGTAGTATGAAACCGAATTGCACCGCCCATCCCGCTTTGGCAAATACTTTTAGCGCCAGGAGCAGGCCGATTCCAATGGTCAAAACCAGGCTGCCTGGTATGGTCAGACCCAACCGCTGCTGCCGGACCAATGAAGCAAAGAAAACGACCCCGATCAAGGGTAAGGCTACCAGGATCAGCCAACCCGTCTTAAAAGTCTGTTCGGCAAGAACGACCAATCCCGTTGCAATGAGAGCCAATCCCGCCACAGAAGCAATTCCTCTGCGGGGTTGCTGGTTATTTGGATGAATTTCGGGTAATTGCATTTATGGACCTCTGAGTGTAAAGAATACCTGCTTTGGCCGGGACTCGCATGTGCCTCAAGTCATAATCTTTTTGGCGTCAGGCATATTCCTCAGGGAATGATGCCCAAATCCCTGGCCTTGATCACCGCTTGCATGCGATCTTTCGCAGATAATTTCGCCAGAATATTGGTCAGATGATTCTTCACGGTGCCTTCAGCAATGACCAATTTATCGGCGATTTCTTTGTTCGACAATCCCGTCGATACCAGGCGCAGAATCTCGACTTCGCGGGAAGATAATGGGTCCACCAATTCGAAATCCGGTTTCGGCGCCGGCCGGGAAAGCCGCGAAAATTCAGCCATCACCTTGGCTGTGATGGACGGCAGCAAGAAATATTCGCCGCGGCTGGTCGCGTGGACGGCTTCGAATAACTTTTCCGAAGAGACATCCTTGAGGAGATATCCCACTGCGCCGGCGCGCATGCCCTCGAAAATGTCCTCGTCGTCATCGAAAGTCGTGAGAACGATGACTTTGCACTCCGGGTACAATTCGCGCAGCCGGCGGGTGGCGGTGACGCCGTCCATGATCGGCATCCGTAAATCCATCAGGATGACGTTTGGACGATACTGGGCGACATAGCGCAGCGCCTCTTCACCGTTGCCGGCTTCGCCAACCACTTCGAAATCGGATTGGACAGAGAGTAGCGTCCGCAGCCCCTCGCGAAACAGAGCCTGGTCATCGACGATCAATATCTTGATTGGGTTCATCCCGGTAATCGTATCTCCACTCTAAACCCCCGTCCTTTGGCGGTTTGGATTTGAATATCGCCGTCGAGCATGTGGACGCGTTCTTTCATTCCGATCAACCCGAATCCGCCGTCCAACTGGTCCGTACCCAGTCCGTTATCCTCTATTCTCAAGCTTACCCTATCTTTGGTTTGAAAATCAAGCAATACCGACAGCTTTGTTGCCTGGGAGTGTTTCAAGGAATTATTTAGAGCCTCCTGCGCGGAGCGGTACAGCGTCAAACGCGCCTGAGGAGAAAGCGTGCGGGGTTCTCCTTCTATTTCGAGTTCAGCCTTCATGCCGCCTGATTTGACATTCTCAACCAACTCCGCAAGCATGTCCGATAAAGTCAGGTCGAGCATGGCCGGCGAACGCAACGCAGCTACCGAGCGGCGCACATCCGCCAGCGCTTGATGCGTCATATCCAGGGCCTTGTCCAATGCGTCCATGGCCTTTTGCGGATCCTTTGCCATGATCGCCTTGGAAGCCTGAATCTGCATATGAATGGTGGTCAGATAATGCCCCAGGCCATCGTGAATTTCGCGCGCCAGCCGGTTGCGTTCTTTAGCGATGGCCAGTTCTTCCACCTGAACGGCATAAGCCCGTAGTTGCTGGTTGGCGGTGGTCAGTTCGCCGACCAGGCGTTCGACTTCCGCCCGGGCGCGTTCCTCGCTGACCGCGCTTTGAGTGAATACGGTAATGAATACTAGACCCGCGAGGAAGGTCGGCAGGCCATTCCACACCATGGTCCAATCAGGTGAGAAAGCCCGGATGGCTACGACATACCCGACCAAAATCACGCCCCCCACAATGTTCGCCAGTCGTGGGGATAGCAGGATCACCGCATGCGCCATGAGCGGCAACAACAACAGGGCGTTATAGGCTGCGCCTTTTCCAAGGTAGATGATCAAACAGCCCAACGGAATTTGGATGACGAAATAAGCCAATTGATACTTGAACCGGCTGGATTCACGCGCCGAAGCATAACCATAAATGCCAATCAGGATATAAGCGACGCCAAAACCAATCATCAAGATCAGTTCGATGGCCGATGTCCGGCGAATGGAGCTGAACGTCGCAAAATAGGACGCCAAAACAACCACCGCAAAAGCCAGATCGGCATTTGTTCCTACTTTAATTGGCCGCGAAACTGTATTCATACAGCCCTATTATAACTGACCCACAGGGTCACACCCATCCCATCCGAGTCACGGTTTGGAGCGGATTGGGTAACGGGGTACACATGAGGTGGCTTGTGACTCACTCCACATACTCAACCTCCTTATCGGCTGTAACCTTAGGCCGAATGCAAATACATGGAGGTATACGATGAAAATTTTGCTGGTTCAGCCAATTTTTCCAGAAACATTTTGGAGTTTTAAATACGCCCTCGATTTTGTCGAAAAGAAGGTGTGCAATCCCCCGCTCGGTTTGATCACCGTGGCTTCCCTGCTGCCCCGCGAATGGGAAAAGCGACTGGTCGACCTGAACATTCAACCGCTTACCGATCAGGACCTGGAATGGGCAGATTACCTGTTCATCAGCGCGATGGATATTCAACGCGAGTCGGTCAAACAGGTGATCCATCAGGCGAAACAGAAAAAGATCAAGATCGTGGCCGGCGGCCCGCTCTTTACCGGTGAATATGAGAGTTTCCCCGAGGTGGATCATTTTATTCTCAACGAAGGTGAAATCACCCTGGTTCAATTCCTGGCCGACCTCGAAGCCGGTCGCCCACAGCATCTCTACCGGACGGAAGAATATGCTGATATCCGCCAGTCCCCCGCCCCGGCCTGGGAGTTGCTCGATCTGGACGCCTATGATTCGATGGCTGTCCAGTATTCACGCGGTTGCCCGTTCAACTGTGAATTCTGCAACGTCACCGCCCTGTTGGGGCATAAACCCCGCACGAAGAGCGCTGAGCAATTGATCGGTGAATTGGACCAACTCTACACTCTGGGTTGGCGGCGCAATATCTTTATCGTGGATGATAACTTCATCGGCAACAAGAAGGAACTCAAAGAGGAAGTTCTGCCGGCCATCATCGAATGGCGCAAGGGCAAGGTTGGCTGTAATTTCATCACCGAAGCATCGATCAACCTGGCGGACGATGATGAATTGATCCAATTGATGGTTGCGGCGGGCTTTATCAGCATCTTCATCGGCATCGAAACGCCGGATGATTCCAGCCTGACCGAGTGCCACAAATCCCAGAACCGGAATCGCGATCTGCTCGAGGCTGTGCATAAATTGCAACATGCCGGCCTGCACATCATGGCGGGTTTCATTGTTGGGTTCGACAGCGATGCCGCGACGATTTTCGATCGCCAAATTCGCTTCATCCAGGAAAGCGGCATCAACGTAGCCATGGTCGGCCTGCTGCAGGCGCCGTTTGGCACGCAACTATATACCCGCCTACAAGCGGAGGGCCGTATCCTGAACGAAATGACCGGCGACAACGCGGATGGCTCGACCAACATCTTGCCCAAGATGGACCCCTATGCCCTGTCGAAGGGATACCAAAAAGTAATCCAGACCATTTATTCCCCCAAGAACTTCTATGCGCGCGTCAAGACTTTCCTGAAAGTCTACCAGCCCAATAAATCTCCCGTGCACATCGAATTTCGAGAGATTAAAGCCCTCCTGCGGTCCATAACCCTGTTGGGAATTGTGGGCAAGGAGCGCAAGCAATACTGGAATCTGTTCTTCTGGACGCTCTTCCGCTTCCCCAACCGAATGCCCATGGCCATTACGATGACAATTTACGGATATCATTTCCGAAAAATCGTCGAAACGCAATTGCAAACCAATCCCAAATGGATCAACTCGGTCGTCAAGGCGAAGCAGAGGGCCGTCTTATCTTTGGCGTCCAATAAGGCAGTGTATTCGATCAAGTAATTGGCTATGCGCATTCTGTCGTTATAATGCGATCAACCCGTTGCCGATGGCTTTTCGAATGGCTGCACTGCGCCGCGAGACCCCAAGTTTCGAATAGATATTCGTCAGGTGAAATTTCACCGTGTTTTCACTGATCTGGAGGGCTTCGGCAATCATTTGATTGCTGAAGCCCTCGACGATAAATCGCAGCACCTGGGTCTCCCGGTCGCTGAGCGATTCGATTTCGACATCGCCGCCGGTCGATTCTTCTCCGGCTGAAATCACGTTGAATCCGGCATAAACCGCTTCGATCGCCGCGCTAAATTGGGCGCGGGTCATCTCTGGCGAAAGCCAACCCAGGGGGCGTGAGGAAGACATCAGTATTTTCGGATCGATCGCTCCCTCGACCGAAAATAGAATAGCGCCCCGAAGAGAGTTCCGTTCGAGATAAAGAATGAGTTCTTGCAGGGGCATACCCTCCCCTGCAAGAACTAGGATATCGATATCCTTCGGGTCAATTCGATCGATTGTCATGACTACGCGCATTAATCGCAGGCGCGGCGAGTCTTCCACCGCAGCCATGAGCCATGTGGTAAACCGCGGCTGCGCGCTGACCAGCCCGATGCGAATTGTCACCGCCTCATCGCTCACCGATTTCCACCTCCAACATCTGCACCGATCCACCCCGCAGGAGCTCGATGGAGGTCACCTTGCCGATCCGATCTCCGGAGAGGATTGCCTGGAGTGTCTCTATACTATAAACCACTTCGCCGCCCAATCCAATCAAAATATCCCCGACCTGCAACTTGCCTTTGGCAGCGGGGCTGTTCTCCTCGATGCCGGAAACAAGCAATCCCGTCTTTTGCTCGCGCGCCAGGAGCTTCACCTGCTCGCTTCCCAACTCGACGACCTGGAAGCGCACGCCGAGATATCCCTGACGCACATGCCCGTAGGTCTTCAATTGGTCGATCGCGCCCTGTAGAAACGCCATGGAAAGGGTTGCCAATCCGCCCATCGATATTGCGGACGTGTTCAATCCCAGCACTGCCCCGTTGACATCGATCAAAGGCCCGCCGGAGAATCCCGGGTAGGCGCTTACTTCTGCCCTCAAAATTGCCCGCGTCCCTTTTTCTCGCCGGAACGACCATTCGCCACTCGAGGATAGGACGCCCAGGCTGGCCTGGATCGTTCGGCCGGGCCGTGCCAGCGCGAGAGTCAGGCTGCCCACCCGGGCGGGTTCGGAAGCCGGGGTGAGCGGTTTCATGCGGATGTGTTCTACTTTGAGCAACGCAAGGTCATGCTGCGGATCTCTTCCAACCAGGCTGGCCGAAAAGTTGTCCGCGGCATTTCCAACCAGGATGTTATCCTCCTGCTCGATGACATGATCGGCCGTGATCATCAAATTATCCGCGATGGCAAAGCCGGAAGCCGGAAATCGACGCCGGGCAGCCACCGAAAAGACCGATTCACCCGCGGATTCGACCAGACCGGCCATTTCATCAGAAAAAGACGCCAATAAACTTGCCGATTGTTTTGTGTTCATCACTCCTCCAATGACTTTCCATCTCAATCATCTGATTACTATTGCAGTATAGAAAATTGTGAAGGCTGAGTCACCACCATTTTTGGTAGTCTACCCGGCGAAGCGGTGTATACTTTTTACGAACCCGTCAAATCGCCCTTTCGATCATTCCCCGCAAAAATTCTGGCGGTATGGGGCCAAAATTGAAACAAGGGTCTCCCTTCTTACAATAAACCTGGAGGATTTATGCCGAAATTCATCCTTGCCATCGATCAGGGAACGACCAGTACACGCTGCATGGTATTCGATCACAGCGCCAATATCATTACCGCCGATCAAAAAGAGCACCAACAGATCTACCCCAAAGCCGGTTGGGTGGAACATGATGCGCTCGAGATCTGGCAGAACACACGCGAAGTGATCGCAAACGCTTTGAACAAAGCCGATCTTACGCTCCAGGATATCGCGGCGGTCGGGATCACCAACCAACGCGAAACGACTGTGGTCTGGAATCGATTTACTGGCCAACCTTACGCAAACGCCATTGTCTGGCAGGATACGCGCACAGACGTATTCTGCAATCAACTGGCGGCAGATGGCGGTCAGGACCGGTTGCGCGAGAAGACCGGGTTGCCGTTGGCGACCTATTTTTCTGGCCCCAAGATACGCTGGCTTCTGGACAACATTCCCGGCTTACGAGAAGCCGCTGAAAAGGGCGAAGCCATCTTCGGCAATATCGACACCTGGCTGATCTGGAATTTGACCGGTGGACCGCGCGGCGGCATCCATGTCACCGATGTCAGCAACGCTTCGCGCACCCTCTTAATGGATCTTCAAACCTTGCAATGGGACGCCGAAATCTTGAATTTGATGGGCATTCCCCGCCAGATGCTGCCCAGGATCAGCGCGTCCTCGAAAATCTACGGCTATGCGGTCCAAACACTGGAGGGCATCCCGGTCGCCGGTGATCTGGGCGATCAGCAGGCGGCCATCTTCGGGCAGGCCTGTTACGAACCGGGCGAAGCCAAGAACACCTACGGCACCGGTTGTTTCATGTTGATGAATACCGGCCCGACGCCGGTGCCCAGTAAAAGCGGTTTGCTGACCACATTGGGGTATAAGATTGGTTATGATCCGGCTGTGTATTGTCTGGAAGGCTCGATCGCCATTGCCGGCGCGCTGGTTCAATGGCTGCGCGACAATTTTAAAATGATCGAAAAATCCGCCGAGATCGAATTTCTGGCGCGCAGCGTCGAGGACAATGGAGGTATCTATTTTGTGCCGGCCTTTTCGGGCCTGTTTGCGCCTTACTGGCGCAGCGACGCGCGCGGCGTCATCGTCGGCATGACGCGCTATATCAACCGCGGTCATCTCGCCCGGGCCGCGTTGGAAGCCACCGCCTACCAGACGCGCGAAGTACTCGATGCCATGGAGAAAGATTCTGGGGTCCGGTTGAAATCGCTCAAGGTGGACGGCGGCATGGTGGCCAACGAACTGCTGATGCAATTCCAGGCGGATATTCTGAATGTCCCGGTTGTACGCCCGCGCATCACCGAAACGACCGCACTCGGCGCGGCTTATGCCGCCGGGCTGGCGGTCGGTTTCTGGTCGGATTTTGCCGAACTGCGTAACAACTGGGGCCAGGACCGCACCTGGATGCCGGCGATGGAAGAAGAACAGCGCTCCAGACTCTTTGCCGGATGGAAGAAAGCCGTCACACGAACCCTGAACTGGGTCGAATAACCTTATCTTTTTAGGAAATAAGCCTGTGCCCAATCAATCCATGAATTCAAAACCCAGAGCCGCGATCATCGGCGGCGGCTTCACCGGCTGCGCGCTCGCGCTTGATCTTCAAATGCGCGGTTGTGCAGTCGATGTGTATGAACGCGGCGATATCGCTTCCGGAACATCCGGACGCACGCACGGCTTGCTGCACAGCGGCGGGCGTTATTGCGTCGAAGATGTGGAAGCCGGCCGGGAGTGCATCCAGGAAAACCGCATCCTACGCAGGATCGCAAAACAGTGCATCGAATTCAACGGCGGCCTGTTCATCGCCCTGACCGATTCGGACGTTGCCTACGGCGACCGGTTTGCCCTCGGCGCCGCGGACTGCGGCATCGAAGTCGAAGAACTGACATCCGTTCAGGCGCTCAAACTGGAACCCAATCTCAACCCGACGCTGTTGAAAGCCTTCACCGTACCGGATGGTTCTTTCGATCCACTGCGCCTGGCGTTGGCGTTCGCGGCAACAGCCCGCCGATACGGCGCGGTTTTTCACCCATATTGTGAGATCACTCATCTGGTCCGCCGGGAGGATGGCCAGGTCACCGGATTGGAATTCTTGAACCGCCATGAAGATCGGGCCTACCCGGTTCAGGCAGATATTATCATCAACGCAACCGGCGCCTGGGCGGGAGATATCACAGCCATGGCGCAGGTCGATGTGCCGGTCCGCCCCACGCCGGGTGTCATGGTGGCCTATAACCAGCGATTGGTGCAGCGCGTCATCAACCGCCTGTGCATTCCGGACGACGGTGATATTCTCGTTCCGCAGCGCCGCATGGTGCTGATCGGTACGACCTCTTTCGAACACGGGGATGTCAATTACATCCCCGTCTATGAGGAACAAATCGAATTGATGCACAAACGTGCGGCGGAACTGGTTCCAGCCGTGGCTCAGGCGCGCATGCGCGGCGCCTGGATGTCGGCCCGTCCGTTGATTGCCGCGCAGGGCGACGCACGCAGCCTGTCGCGCACCTTCGAGTGCATCGATCACGCCGATCAAGGCGCGCCCGGCCTGATCACCATTACCGGCGGCAAGGCGACCACCTGCCGCCTGATGGCTGAAAAAACGGCCGATCTGGTGTGCGAGAAATTGGGCATTTCAGCGAAGTGCCAGACCCGTGACCTCGAGTTGGTCTCTTACCGGCAGTATTATCAAGGATCCAGGAGTGAATCGTGAGCGATACTCAATGGCGCGTCACGTTTGAAGTATTCCGGCAAAAGTCTGGTCAGCCGGTTCATTATGACGATTTCCCCATGGATGTGAATCCAGACGAATATGTTCTGGACGTCATCGAGCGCATCTGGGCGTTCAACGACCGCAGTCTGACCTTCCGGCATGCCTGCCATCATTCGACCTGCGGCGCGTGCGGCATGCGCGTCAACGGTGTGGAAAAGCTCACCTGCATCACCCTGTTGCGCGAGGTGACTCGCGATGGCGGGAAAGTGCGCATCGAACCGCTGCGGAACTTCCCTGTCCTCAGCGATCTGGTGGTCGATATGAGCGACTTCTACCTGCGACTGGACGAAACGAATTTCTCCCAGGTGGCGCCGCTCGAGGATGCCTGCCTGCCCTTCGAAAAAAAGCAGCAGGTCCGTCCAGACGGAAGCTTCGAACGGCTGGTGGATTGCCTGGAATGCGGCATGTGTATCAGCGCCTGCCCGATCGCGCTGACGACACCGGAATATCTGGGACCCGGCGTCCTGGCGGCCGCGCAGCATGCTTACCTTCAGACCGCCGATCCGGGACTGCTGTCTTTGGTCGACAGCCAGGATGGCGTCTGGCGCTGCCACAGCGCTTATGAATGCACGGCTGTCTGTCCATCCAACGTCGATCCCGGCTGGCGAATCATGGATATGCGCAAGAACGTCCTGCGCTACCGGATCCAGAAATTCTTTACGCGTTGAGGATTCTCATGATGAAAAACGAATCCAATTCAGAAAATCTTATTCGCTGGTTCGATCCGCGCAGCCGCAAGGTGGGAACCTGGGCGTTTATTCTCAATCGCATCACCGCCCTGGGGCTGACGCTTTACCTGTTCATGCACCTGATCGTCCTGGGCAATCTGGCGCGTGGTCCCGAAGCGTATGATAGTTTCATTGCCTTCGCCAAGAATCCGGTCTTCATCTTTGGCGAAATGCTCGTCATCGCCGCCGGCCTCATTCACGGCCTGAACGGAATTCGCATCGCGCTGAACAGTTTTGGCGTCGGCGTCCGTTACCAGAAACAATTATTCCTGGGACTCATGCTCGTCGCTGTCGCCGGCATCGCCGTCTTTGCCCGGAGCATGGTCTTTGGTGGCCATTAGGAGGCCCAAGTCATGATTTCATCCAACGGAAAATCGCAGGAAGGCGCCTGGCTCTGGCTGCTGAAGATCGTCGCGGGACTGGTGATCATCCTCGTTTTGGGAATACACTTCTGGGTCAATCACCTACTCGCGCCCAACGGTTTGCTGAATTACACTGATGTGCTGGCCTATTACCAGAATCCAATCATTCCCGCCATGGAGATTGTTTTTCTGGTGTTCGTCGTTGCACATGCTTTGCTGGGGATCCGCAGCATCCTGCTCGACTTGAACCCGTCCTGGCAGGTGCTGCGCTGGATCAATGTCCTCTTGTTGATCATCGGCGTCGCGGCAATTGCCTATGGGACCTGGTTGGTACTCTTCATCGCCGCAAAAGGTGCTTGACGCAGGTCGAAAAGACGCTTAAAATTACGGTTCGTGTTCATTCCTGGAAACAGGAACATATTCTACAGAGCGAGGGTAACCCCAACGGGTGAGAGGCGCTCGAAGGAAAAATAAAAATGCAAAAAGTAGTCATTTCTGCAACCCGCCGCACCGTGACGGGGAAAAAAGTCGGTGTTCTGCGCCGCGAAGGTAAACTACCGGGTGTGATCTACGGTCACCACGTGGAACCCATCTCCATTCTCATGGATTCCCGCGAAGCGACCCACATCCTGTCCACGATCACGGGTTCCAGTCTGGTCACGATCGATGTCGAAGGTAAAGAATATCCGACGCTGGTTCGTGAAAAGCAACGCGATTACGTCAAGAATGCCTTGATCCACATCGACTTTTTGGCCGTTTCACTGACCGAAAAGATTCGCGCCGCCGTCGGCACCGAACTCACCGGCCTGGCCCCGGCGATCAAGGACTTCAATGCCAACATTGTGCACAACCTGAATGTGCTGGAAGTCGAATGCTTCCCGCAGGATTTACCCGAACAGTTCGTGATCGATGTCTCCAGCCTGGCCTCCATCGGTGACGCAATTTACGTTCGCGATGTCGTCGCTCCTGACAAGGTCGAAATCCTGACCCCCGGCGATGAAATCGTGGCTGTGGCTACCGCGACCAAGGAAGAAGCAGTCGTCGAAGAAGCTGTCGAAGCCGCCGCTGCCGAACCTGAAGTTATCGAACGCGGCAAGAAGGAAGAAGAAGGCGAAGAAGCTGCTGCGTAAAGATTACCCAGCGCGACATAAAACAGGAGCAGGCAATCACCTGCTCCTGTTTTTATTATCGAACGATTTCCAGAAATTCGAGCGTCATTGCGGCGGTGATCCCCCACAGGAGTTCACCATCATAATCTTCGAAAAAATCCACCATCCCCCGAATACCGCCCGGGCGCACAAAGTCCCGGCGGGTATGATTTTCAGGCTTTGCCAGCCAGCGCAACGGAATGGTGAATACCCGGCTGACTTCGCTGACCTGCATTCGAACGGCGAATGGCCACGGGATGACGCCCACGACCGGCGTGACAAAATAATGTGTAACCGTCGTTCTGGCAGCCATCTGTCCGAGCACACGAATGGAGGATTCCGGCAGGCCGATTTCTTCGCGGGTTTCACGCAGAGCAGCAGCGATTGCATCCGCATCCTCGGTCTCGATCGCCCCACCCGGAAAGGCCACCTGGCCTTTATGATCCTGCACTTCCACGGACCGCCGGATGAACAACAAATGCCATTCGCCCCCCTCGCGCAGCAGCGGGACCAATACCGCCGCCTGACGGTCCGGGCCTCGCGGGCGGGCAGAATGAACGCTGGACATGCCCGCCAGACGCATCTGCACTCTGGAGTCAAAATATGGATCGAGAAAAATTGCTCCGTCAGAATCCATATTCGTAGGCTGAATTACTCCTCCAGATCCGGGCTGGCTTCCGAATCGTCCGAATTCTCGTCGCGTTCTTCCAGGCCCAACAGCCCAATTTCGCGCAGCAAATCGGGCGATGTTTGGGTCTCATCCTCAATGATCGGCCGCCCGAAGACCAGGTAGCCCGTGTGCGCCACCATGCGATCCACGGGCCGGAAATGCAGCGGCTCCGGCTTATAGAAACGCAAAATGGTCTCCACGACATCGATAAATGCAAACCGGTTCAGCCGCAGCTCTGTCAGCAGGCGAATCACCTGATTCGTGGTCGGAACGATCGAACCAAAAAAACCGCCCGGTTTCAGAGCAGCCCGCACCTGCGGGATATATTCATGCGGATACTGCACGTCCAGAAAGAATGCATCCATGCCGGTTTCATCGAAACCTTCGCGGATATCGCGCAGTTTGAGGGTCACGCGATCGTCCAGGCCGAGCTGTTCCAGGTTGCGTCTGGCCCGCGTCTGCATGTCCGGCCGGATCTCATAGGACGTGACATGCCCTTCCTTGCCAACCGCGAACGAAAACGCGGTGGTCATCGAACCCGAACCGGTGCCAGCTTCCATTACGTGCTGGCCGGGACCAATTCCCATGGTCACCAGGATATAACCGATATCCTTGGGGTAAAGGATTTGGGAGCTGCGCGGCAGTTCGCGGATGACATCCCCCAGCGCCGGCTGCAGGAGGAAGAAGGGGCTGCCGTTGTGGCTGAAGATCTGGCTTCCCCAGGGTTTGCCGATCAGATCATCATGTTTGATCACGCCGCGGTGGGTTTGAAAGACAGCGCCAGCTTTGAGACTCAATAAAAAGCTCTTATGTCTCAAGCCCACCAGTTGTACCAGATCGCCCTCCTGGGCGTTCGTGCCGTGTAAGGTCCAGGTCAATCGAGGCTCCGTTAGGGTTGCAAAGTCTTCTTGAAAAATTCAGTGATTTCAGTGTAGCAGCGCACGCGGTTTTCATATTTCAAAACGTCGTGGCCTTCGTTCTCGAACATCAGATAGTCGACCTGCTTGCCGATCGAGCGTAGATATTCGACCAGATCGTGCGATTCGCGCTCGACCACCCGCGGGTCGTTCTTCCCCTGAATAACCAAAAGCGGGCAGGTGATCTGTTCGATGTGCGTCCTGGGGGAACGTTCCTTCAGGAAATCGGCATCCGTGACCGGGTCGCCCAAAGCAATGCGGAAATACGGTTTCCAGGTCTCCGGGATGCGTTCCGAGAAAGTGATCAGGTCGAACGGGCCGAACATATCCACGGCGCCCTTCCACAATTCGGGATGGCGCGCTGCCAGCGTCAAAGTCATGTAGCCGCCGTAAGAACGCCCGACCACACCCGCGCGGTGGACATCCACACGTTTATCCTTTTCAAGGATCTTCATGGCTTCGACGTGATCCAGCCGGTCATACCCGCCCCAGTCATGATCGACCTGTTTCGTGTAACGCATCCCGTATCCCGTGCTGCCGCGCACGTTCGGAACAAAAACAGCAAAGCCATTCAGGGTGAGGTACTGGATCAACGGCATCGAGAACCAGGCAAAATCGGGGCGTTCCTGGCCTTGCGGCCCCCCATGGACGTAATACACCAGCGGCCGCGAGCCCGTGAAGCCCAATTCCTTGGCCGGCAGGTACAGACGCGCAGAAATTCGCGTGCCGTCGTAAGAGGTATACGAAGCGTCTTCGCCGTCCGAAAGGAGGTCCTGTGGGATGCCGAGGACTTTTTCACGGGTATGGCGAATTATCAGGTTGCGCTCCTGGCCTTCGATGGAATAGATCTGCGTAGGAGAGGTGGCCGAGGAGAATGAAAGAATAAACCGGTCGCCAGGCTTGTCGTAATAAAAGGATTCGAGCATGCCATTCGCCAGTGTGCCCTCGCCCACCAGCACATGCTTCACATCGAATTCTTTACGTTCGGCATCGTATTCGGCTTCGTACAGCCAGGATACGCCATCGATGTTGTAATCCAGGGCAAAACGCGCGCCTTCCAGGCCATAGATTCCGGTCATCTCGCCGACGCCGCTGTGCTTCAATCCGTTGACTTCCACCGGATGGAGATCCTGGGTTGCATTCAGGTCAAGCTCGGCAGGTGAATAAGTGTCTTTGAAGAATGAGGTCAGGCACAGGGCGGATTTTTCATCCGACGTGAAATTCATGCTCGAGAAACCGTACAGGGGAACCTGTTCGCCCTCGGCGCGATCGAGAATCGGTTTACCCATCAAGACCCGGTTGGTCTTGCCCCGTTCCCACAGGAACAACACCGAATCGCCAAAAGTATAGCCTTCCATCAGCAATACGCGGCGGTGATCGGCGGTGTGTCCGTTCGGGTAAGTGCCCCACGGCGTTTCAGCCAGTTTGACGAGCTCACCCGTCGACAGGTTGCCCTGATAAGTTGTGATCGCTTCGGACGCGCGAGATTCGGCGATCAGGTAAACGATCTTGTTTTCGGCATCGCATTCTCCCAGGTGAACCCGGGTCCCTTCGAAAAAACCTTCGAAGGCCGGCTCCGGGAAACCGCCATCCAGTGGGATGATCATGGGCTGGTAATTCTCATCACCGTCGCGGTCGATCATGACCAGGATTTTGCCCGAATCCGGGAAAACAAAATAGGGCTCTCCGCCGATCAAATGGGGATTCTGCAGAGCAATTTGAGGAGGAAGCAGAGGTTCAGGAACGCTTCCGCCATGATCCATCGCATACAGGCTCAGGTGGCCGGACAGATTGGAGATGAAGAAGATTCGGTTCCCAACCAGCTTGGGAGAGATAAAAAGGCGCGCCGATAGCAGCGATTCAATCCGGTACATGCGAACTCCTTTTGCTATTGCTTTTCGATTTTGACCAGACTCAACCAATAGCCAACCGCCAAAACGATCACGGCCGTCAAGATTGCCATGCCAAGGTTCAAGGGGCCAACCGCAGCAAAATTCCAGTTCAACTGGGATGCCAGCAGATGTCCTGCCCAGAAACCCAACCAGCTCAATGCCACGTAAAGGATCAACCGTTTCAGGCTGCCCCCGCGCCAGAGGTGAAAAAGCGCGCCGATCAATGTCGAAACCAACACTCCGAATAAGAATGCTTGCGGCGTCATATCCCCTCCTCAGGATCGAATGATTCCTCCACCGAGAACATCATCTCCATCGTAGAACACGGCCTGTTGTCCGGCGGTAATGTCGCGCAGTGGGCTCTCGAAATCCACCGTTGCACAGCCGTCATCGCTTGCATGTAATATACCCCAGGCGAAGTCTGCGCGATAGCGAATTTTGACCTGAACTCGTAAATCATTCGTCGGTGGATCAACTGAGATCCAATTCACTGGTCCGGTTCGCAAAGTGGACTGCCCCAGGTCACTCTGATACCCCACAATCAAAGCGTTCCGAATCAGATCTTTTTCAAGGACGAACAGGGGTTCAGGTGCGGCAATGCCCAATCCCTTGCGCTGCCCGATGGTGTAATTCGCCAATCCCTGGTGTTGGCCAAGCACGTTCCCCGAACGGGTAACGATCTCACCCGGTTTCGAAGCCGTGGGCGCGTATTTTGAGAGGAATTCGCGATAATCGCCGCCCGCCAGGAAACACAAATCCTGAGAATCCGCGCGTTCGGCGACCGGTAATCCAAATTCATGCGCCAGTTCGCGCACCTTTGTCTTTTCCAGGCCGCCCAACGGGAACAGCGAATGCTGGAGCTGTTCCTGATCGAGAACGCTCAACACATAAGATTGATCTTTCTTCGGGTCGAGCCCGCGTAACAGGTGGACTTTACCGGTTTGGTCGCGTTCGGTGCGCGCATAATGCCCGGTTGCGAGGAAATCTGCGCCCATCGCCAGCGCCTGGTTGAGCATAAACCCCCAGCGAATCTGGCGGTTGCAGACCAGGCACGGGTTCGGCGTCACGCCGTCGGCATACCGCTCGATGAAAGATTCGACCACCAAATTCCAAAATCGTTCCTGCACATCCAGGGCGTAAAACGGGATGCCGAGGATGGCCGCCACGCGCCGGGCCTGAGCCATCGAATCCGGTGTGCAGCAGCGATTGCTTTCTTCGAGCCCGGGTTGACTCCACAGGCGCAGCATCACACCGGTCACTTTGTATCCCTGTGAAACCAGGAGCGCCGCCGCTACCGAACTGTCGACGCCGCCGCTCATGCCGATTACAACAGAAGGCCTGTCGCTCATCTCAAACCGCCGATAATTTGCGCAGTTGATCGACGATGCCTGGCAAAACCGCCATGAGCTGGTCGATATGCTCCGGTGTGGTCCCATGGCCCAGCGTTACCCGCAGCGAGCCCTTGTTCCACGCCGGCATGACCCCGATGGCCTCGAGGACTTCGGATGGCTTGGGATTGCCAACCTTGCAGGCCGAGCCCGACGAACAGGCAAAGCCAGCCGCATCCAGCATCATCAACAATTGGTTTCCATCCACGCCTTTGAAAACAAATGAGGCGTGATTTGGAAGGCGATTTTGAGGATGGCCGGTCAATCGCGCATCCGGAATTTCCTTCACCACCCGCTCGATCAGGTGATCGCGCATGCCGGAGAGTATTCCGGACCGCTCTTCGATCCCGGTTTGGGCGATTTCAAGCGCCCTGGCCAGGCCAACGATATAGGGTACATTTTGCGTCCCGGCTCGCAGGTGAAATTCCTGGCCGCCGCCGGTCTGCGCCGGGATGATCTCGACCCCACGCCGGATGTAAAGCGCGCCGACGCCTTTCGGGCCGTAGAATTTGTGCGCGCCTATGGACATCAGGTCGATGTTGTCCAATTGCACATTCATGGGCAGGTGGGCGGCGGCCTGAACGGCGTCGGTGTGGAATAAAACGCCGGCTTCCCGGCATACCTCGCCAATCTGGGCAACTGGATTGATCGTTCCGATTTCATTGTTGGCATAAATCACGGATACCAAAGCCGTGGTGGGCCGAAGGCTGGCTTTCACATCCTGCGGATCGACGCGGCCATATGGATCCACCGGCAGCGTCTCGACATCGAAACCGTAGTACGCCTCCAACTGCTGCACGGTGTGCAAAACGGCGTGATGTTCCACCGGGCTGATCAGAATATGATAAGCGCCGCGCGACCGGCGCTGGCCCATGGCGGCGCCGCGCAATGCCAGGTTGTCGCTCTCCGTGCCGCAACCGGTAAACAGGATTTCTTCGGAGCGTGCTCCCAACAGGCTGGCTACTTTTCGCCGGGCCTCTTCCAAAGCCGCGTCCGCGAGCTGGCCGGGTCCGTGAACCGAGGATGGGTTACCAAAATACTCGCTAAAGTAAGGCAGCATCGCATCCAACACCCTCGAGTCCACGGGGGTTGTGGCTGCATAATCCAGATAAATCTTCGAGTTAATATCCGACATAACTGCTCCCAATTAATCAAGGAAGGTTTATGATTATAGCATGATGTTACGCAGGCTAAAAACTTTCGTGTAAGACAATCACCTGCTATAATTACAAAGATCGTTCATTATCTCTCACATATCATTGGGGAAAAACTATGGCCCATAAGATTAAGTTCGGTACGGATGGATGGCGCGGTGAAATTGCGGAAGATTACACCTTCGAAAACGTCCGCCGCTGCACACAGGGTTTTGCTTCCTACCTGGTTCATAAAGGCAAACAAGGTCAATGGATCGTCGTCGGTTATGACAAACGTTTCCATTCAGAAAATTTCGCCCGGGCGGTAGCTGAAGTTCTGGTTGGAAATGGTTTTAACGTCTATCTGACCGACGGCGCGACCCCGACCCCGATCATCGCTTTCTCGGTTGTGAATCGCAAGGCGGCCGGCGCCGTCAACATCACCGCATCCCACAACCCGCCCACGGATAACGGGTTCAAGGTTCGGGATGAACACGGCGGAGCCATTCCGCCGGATGGTTTGCAGGAAATCGAGAACCTGATTCCACCTTCGGAAGAACAGGCCAAACGAGCCGTATTTGACGAAGCGCTTTCGGGTGGCAAAGTAGTCATCTTCGATCCGGCTCCGGCTTACATCGAACACCTCAAGGATTTGATCGACTTGCAGCCCATCAAGGACGCCGGGCTGAATATCGTGGTGGATGCGATGTGGGGAAACGGCGCGGGGTGGTTCACCCGCCTGTTGGAAGGTGGGAAAACCCGCATTACCGAAATCCACGACACCCGCAATCCCATTTTCCCTGAGATGAAACGGCCCGAGCCCATCCCGCCGAACATCAACGTTGGTCTCGAAACCACCGTCAAATTGGGCGCAGACGTTCTCCTTGTCACCGACGGAGACGCCGACCGGCTCGGCCTTGGCGACGAAAAGGGCAATTTCATCAACCAATTGCAGGTTTATGCGCTCCTGGCGCTTTATTTACTCGAGGTTCGCAAGCAACGCGGCGCCATCGTCAAAACCCTTTCCACCACCAGCATGCTGGAAAAATTGGGCAAGCTATACAACGTCCCCGTTTATGAAACCGGCGTAGGGTTCAAATACGTCGCGCCCAAGATGTTGGAGACCGATGCCATGATTGGCGGCGAGGAATCCGGCGGATACGCGTTCCGGGGCAACGTTCCAGAGCGCGACGGCATTCTGGCCGGTCTGTATATGCTGGATATGATGGTCCGCTTGCAGAAAAAACCGTCTGAGTTGATCGATCTGTTGTTTTCAAAAATCGGACCGCATTATTACGACCGGATCGACCGCTCGTTCTCAGGCGACCGCGCCAGTCGCGAACAGAGCATCCTCGACGCCAAGCCCGAGAAAATCGGCGGGTTGAAGGTCACCGGCCTGAACACCCTGGATGGATACAAATTCTTGCTCGAGGACGGCGGATGGCTGCTCATCCGCTTCTCGGGCACCGAACCGATCATGCGCGTCTATTGCGAGACCACGCATAAGGAAGCAGTGCCGTCCATTCTGCAAGACGGTTTGAAGATTGCGGGATTATCCTGATTGGTAGGACTGAGCGACACGCACTGTCATCTGAACCTTAAAACAGCATTTCAGGAAGATTTCGATGCGGTTCTATCGCGCGCCTGGGAAGCTGGTCTGGATCGCATTTTAGTTCCAGGTATCGAACTGGAATCCAGCAGGTTGGCGGTTCAATTGGCTGAAAGCGATGAGCGAATTTTCGCAGCCGTGGGGGTGCATCCCAATGACGCGACGTCATGGGACGCCTCCACGCTGCACGAAATCAGCCTTCTCGCCCATCATCCAAAGGTCGTCGCCGTTGGCGAGATCGGGTTGGATTACTATCGCGACCATGCGCCTCGTGAATTGCAGATCGAAATCCTGAAACAACAGCTCGACCTGGCTGCCAGTTTACAACTGCCAGTCATTGTGCACAATCGCGACTCGATGCAAGATCTATGGCCAATCCTGGCGGAATGGCATCAAGGGCTTGTTCAGTCGGGAAATCCCTTGCAGGCTCGTCCGGGTGTGTTACACGCCTTCGGAGAAGACCTGCCAACCGCATCCATGTTGGTCGATCAATCTTTTCTACTTGGAATCGGTGGACCGTTGACCTTCAAGAATGCGCTAGATCGTCAAACTGTTGTAAGCGGGCTCCCCTTATCGTCCATCCTGCTCGAAACGGACTCGCCTTTTCTGGCGCCACAGCCCCACCGCGGTCGGCGGAATGAACCGGCGTATGTCGCTCTGGTGGCGGAAAAGATTGCATCCCTCAAAAATTTAACGGTTTCGCAGGTCGTGGAAATCACATCCAGCAACGCCAACCGCTTATTCGAATGGAGACATCATTCTTGAACACCTCCGAACTTTTTTTCGCACCCGTAACGGAGGATATCCGTGCAATTGAAGCGCTGATCCTATCGCAAGCGAATGGTTATCAGGCGGATCTGAAGGCTGCTCTGGAGCATTTACTTTCCTCCGGAGGAAAACGCATTCGTCCGACGCTGACCCTTATCATCGGTCGCATGCTGGGTGCGGAGAAACGACATCTTTTAACCATGGCGGCGGCCATCGAGCTCCTGCACACCGCCACCCTGGTCCATGACGATCTGATCGACGGGTCTTTACTTCGGCGCGGTATTCCGACTTTGAACGCGCAATGGTCGCCCGGCGCAACCGTCCTGACCGGGGATTTCCTTTTCGCCAAGGCCGCCAGTCTGGCCGCCAGGACCGAATCCATTCCGGTCATCCAGCTATTTTCCGAGACTTTATCCATCATCGTCAACGGCGAAATATCCCAGATGTTCGACAACCGCTGCCGGATCAATCGCGATGAATATTACAAGCGCATCTATGCCAAAACCGCATCGCTGTTCGAAACCTCCGCAGCGTCGGCTGCCATGCTCAGCCCGGTCGATGAAAATGTAATCCATCAATTGGCTCAATTTGGCTATAACATTGGCATGGCGTTTCAGATTCTCGACGACATCCTCGATTTCACGGCCGACCAGGCTACGATTGGTAAACCCGTCGGCGGCGATTTACGGCAAGGGTTGGTCACGCTCCCCACGATTCTGTACGCCGAACATCACCCGGGCGATGCGGCCATTGAAATGCTGGTCAAAGGCGAATGCGTCCAAAAGGAGAACCAACTGAACGGCTTGATCCAGGCCATCCAATCCAGCGAAGCCCCTCGATTGGCATTGGCCGAGGCGAAAAGCTTTGTCGCCCGTGGAATCGAATCCATCCGTACTCAACCCGATTCGATCGAGCGAAATCAACTCATCGAATTAGCGGAATATATCGTGGATAGAAAGCTGTGATTGGTTTGGATCGTTAAAACAAAAATGCCGTTTTCACGGCATTCGTGTGCGCTGGGGGGGACTTGAACCCCCACGCCTTGCGGCACATGGCCCTCAACCATGCCTGTCTGCCAATTCCAGCACCAGCGCAGAAGTAGCGTTATTATATCGTGCATCCCCCAACTGTCAAGGAAAGACGAACCCTCAAACCTTTACCAAACCAAAACTTCATCGTGTGATTCTTAGGAGAGACAAATGACTTTAATTCTCGATGCCATGGGAAGCGACCGTTATCCCGATCCAGAAATTCAAGCTGCAATCGAAACCGCCCGATTGTTTTCTGAAGATGTCCTGTTGGTGGGTAATGAAACCTTGCTGGCGCCGAAACTCAAGACCGCCGATCCAGCGAATCGACGCGTTCGCATCGTAGACGCGCCGGACATTCTGGAAATGCATGAAAAACCGGTCGAAGCCGCCAAGCGCAAACCGCGCAACTCCATGGCCGTCGGGCTGGAACTGATCAAAACCGGTGAAGGTCAGGCGTTTGTCTCTGCCGGCAATACCGGCGGCGTCATGTTCAATGCCCTGCGCACTCTGGGTCGCATCAAGGGCGTGCAACGCCCCGCCCTGACAGCGATGTTTCCGACCCGCGTCGGGCATTGCGTCATTCTGGACATTGGAGCGAACGCGGATTGCCGTCCGGATTTCCTGGTCGAGTTTGCCATCATGGGCAGTGTTTATGCCGAAAAAGTGCTGGGGAAGAGCTCTCCGCGGGTAGGCTTGCTTTCCAACGGCGAAGAAGCTGGCAAGGGCAACCAGCTTGTCAAGGATGCCTATCATTTGCTTGAAAATGTCGGTCTGAACTTCATCGGCAATGTCGAGGCAAAAGAAGTCTTCGCCGGCGAGGCCGATGTGGTTGTGACGGACGGTTTCACCGGTAATGTCTTGCTCAAATCCAGTGAAGCAGTCGGGAAATTGATCACCGACGTGCTCAAAGAAGAAATGAGCGGCTCGATCATCCGCATGGCAGGCGCATTGATGGTCAAACCGGCTTTCCTGCGCGTCAAAAAGATGATGGATCCGCGCGAAGTTGGCGCCGTTCCCCTGCTGGGTATCGACGGGCTGGTTTTCGTCGGTCACGGGCGCTCGGATGCGCACGCGCTCGTTTCGGCAATGAAAGTCGCCCATCAGGCGGTCGATATTCACCTGCTGGACGCCATCCAAACGGCTATTCAAGATCGGCTGACTCAAACGGAAGCCGATTCCACCCATTAATCAAGAAGGTCTCTCGATGAAAATTGCTTCAAATACCAAATTAATCAACCGTAATCAAAAGATCGCCCGTTACACCACCTTTGCAGCCCTGGCGATCCTGGGCGTGGGCCTGTACATTTCTTTCACAGCGCCGGAAGCTTTTTCCTGGTCGCTGGGAGCCCTCGTCGTCGGTTTCTTGCTTTCACAGGTTGGCATGACTTATTCCAATAAATTTGGCAAGTCGCCCCGGCCGGATGAAGCCCTGACCGCATCCCTGAAAGGGTTGGAAGAAAAATACACGCTGTACCATTACAACAGCCCCGTCAACCATTTACTGGTCGGACCGGCGGGCGTGTGGGTCCTGATGCCGTATTTTCAGGGTGGAGCGGTCTCTTACAATCCAAAGAAGAATCGCTGGACGCAAAAAGGCGGGAACTTTTTCCTGAAGCTCTTTGGCCAGGAAAGCCTGGGGCGGCCGGACCTCGAAGTTCAGTACAACACCGGTGAAATCAAGAAATTTTTGGAAAAACAACTCCCCGAAGCAGAAATTCCGGAGATCAAAGCGGCCCTGGTCTTCTTCAACAAATCCGCGGTTCTGAATGTGGAAGACGCCCCGGTACCCGCTTTGCCAGGCGAAAAAGTCAAAGATTTCTTCCGAAAACAGGCCAAGGAATCCTCCTTGTCTCCGGAAGTGGTCACACTGATCCAAAAGATTCTCCCCCCCGGCGAATAACTTATACCGTAAAGAGAGGTGTCTGACTGACGTATCGGGCAGACACTTCTCCACCTGACAACAGGGGTCGGCACAATCCTTTCACAGAGAAAGGCGGCCGACCCCTGTTGTGGGTATTAATTCCTAATGTTATTTCTTTTCAGACGGTCCACTTTTGGGTTTTATTTTTCGACCGGCCGTCCGAAAATGCGCAGGCCTGCGAAATGGCGCGGATTGAGTCTTCTTCAAGCTCTCGATTTCCTTGAGGGTCAGATAACGCCATTCATTGGGTTTCAGGCTGCCAAGTAAAAGCGTCCCGATGCGAATACGAATGATTCGCGAAACCGGCAGCCCGATCCGTGATCCCATCTCACGAATCTGACGTTTTCGCCCTTCGTGCAGCACAATGCGCAGCCACGTGCCTTTACCGGCTTCACCTTCCACCGCCACCTGAGCCGGCGCTGTCCGGTAACCATCTTCAAGCACGATTCCCCGGCGCAGGGCAGCCAGTTGTTCGGCGTCCGGTTTTCCCACCACCTGAACGCGATATTCCTTCTCATGCCCATAACGCGGGTGGGTCAACCGGTTGGCCAGTTCACCATCGTTTGTCAGAAGGATCAGGCCCTCGCTGTCAAGGTCGAGCCTGCCGACCGCGAAGAGATGGGCCGGTACGCCGACCAGATCCAAGACCGTTGGACGCGGGTCTTTTGGATCCACATCCGATAACACGCCGCGTGGTTTATTCAAGGCAATGTAAATCTGGCGTTCCATTTTGGGAATCGCCTGCCGGTCGACGGTGATGACATCCTTTTCCGGATCGGCCTTGGTTCCCAAAATAGCAACGATATCATTTACACGCACCCGCCCTGCGGAAATCAATTCCTCACAGGACCGGCGGGAGCCAAAACCTGCTCGCGCTAAAATCTTCTGCAACCGTTCTTCAGTCATTCAAATTAGTCCTTCAATAGGCGATTCTCGTCCGTGATTATAGCCTCTTCGACCTCGAAAGGCGGCAGTTGACTGATCGATTTCAATCCAAAATGCTGCAGGAAAGCCGATGTTGTACCGTACAAAATAGGTCTGCCGGGACCATCTGCTCGACCCACTTCCTGAATTAAGCCCTTGCTTAAAAGCGATTTCATAACCCCATCGCTGTTGACACCGCGAATGGAATCTACTCCCGGGCGGGTCACCGGTTGGCGGTATGCAATGATCGCCAGGGTTTCGAGTCCGGCCCGGCTCAGGCGCTGGTTGGCTTCCAATCCCAGGAACCGCTCCACCAACATCCCGATCATCGGATGGGTGGTCAGTTGGATTCGACCTTCGTGGCGCTGCAAAGCCAGGCCGCGTCGAGCATATAGGTCGTCCAATGCGTGGATGCCCTGCTCGACCTCGTTGGTGGAGCATTCCAGGGCTTCCGCAAGTTGATTGACGCTAACCGGCACCGAAGCAACGAACAAAAGTGCTTCGATGCGCGCTTCGAGGGAGAGTTCTGTCTGGGTTTCAGGAAGGTCACTCATGCTATAATAGACAAGTTCTCAAAAGTATGCTGATTATACCTGATTCAGTCCATTTGTCAGACTTTTCTATGCAGCTTCATTTCAGAAACCCGCACATCACCCACCAACCCGGAAGAATCACCGGGTTATTGGTTTTTTTCTCCGTTTCTATTTTTCTACTCACAGCCTGTGCAGCCCAAACCACGACCGGCCAGGCCACCATAAAGATCAATCTGAAGGTGGACGGCAGTTCCACCCAGCTTCAGGTTCCGCCCGGATCCTCCGTGCAATATGCCCTGGATTTTTCCAAGGTCGTCCTGGGTGAACTGGACCGCGTCGACCCGCCCTCCTATACCATCCTGGCCAACGGCAACACCATCCAGGTGACGCGCGTGCGCGAAGAATTCGAGATTCAGGAAGCCACCATTCCGTTCGAACGCCAGACGGTGCGGAATGAATCGCTGCCCGAAGGACAGACCCGCCTGATCCAGGCCGGCGGCAACGGATCGCAGCAAACGACCTACCGCATCCTTTACGAGGATGACAAAGAGGTGTCAAGGTCGGTTTTCAAAATCGACACCCTGGTGGAAGCCCAGCCGGAAATATTAATGGTTGGAGTCCAGACGCCTTTCAGCCCCACACCGATTCCAGGCCGGTTGGTTTATCTCACCGGTGGAAATGCCTGGGTGATGGAAGAAACGACCGGCAACCGTCGTCCACTCGTAACCACCGGGGACTTGGACGGCCGGATCTTCAGCCTGTCGCAAGATTCCTCCTGGCTGCTGTTTACGCGAAAAGCTGCGCAAGATTCATCCGACATCAATTCACTCTGGGCCATCAACCTTGACCAGGATGGCGCCCGGCCTTTGAACCTGAAGGTAAAGAACGTCATTCATTTTGCCGATTGGGTCCCTGGCGACGGTTTGACAATCGTTTATTCGACGGTCGAGCCGCGTTCGGCCGCGCCAGGCTGGCAGGCCAACAATGATTTAAACGAACTGACTTTCGGATCCGGCGGTACGATCGTTCGCCAGGAGAAAATCCTGGATGCCAGTTCCGGCGGCATATACGGCTGGTGGGGAACGACTTATGCATGGTCGCCGGATGGTGAAGCATTGGCTTACGCGCGTCCGGATGGCATCGGGCTGGTGGATCTGGAGAAGAAGGCCTTATCGCCGTTGACCGATCTCATTCCATACCAGACCGGCAGCGATTGGGCCTGGGTCCCGGGATTGGGTTGGGCGGGTGACCATAGCGTGCTCTACACCACCCTGCACGCCCCGATGTCCGGTCTCACGAATAACGAAGCTTCGCCATTGTTCAACGTCGCCGGTATTCTGACGGGCCAGTCCGATGAGACGCTGACACTGGTCAACCAGAGTGGCATGTTCGCCTATCCGGAACCATCGCCGCAATCGGAAACCGGCGATTTTAAGGTCGCCTATCTACAGTCCATCTTCAAAGATCAGAGCCAAACCAGCAATTATCGGGTCATGGTCATGGATCAGGATGGGTCGAACCAGCGCGATCTCTTCCCGGCCCAGGGTTCACCGGGAATTCAGCCTCAGAAAGTTACCTGGTCACCGGAGCCCATGGACGATGCGTTATGGTTGGCGGTGGTTTACCAGAACAACCTCTATCTCGTTAATTCATCGAATGGTCAGAGCCAGCAGATTACTGGCGATGGATTGATCACCATGATCGATTGGCAATAATTCTTATACATGATTTGAGAGGACATTATGCGAATACTTATCACTGGAGCGGCCGGCTTTCTGGGTTCTCACCTGTGTGAGCGCATGTTGAACGAGGGGCACGAAGTCATCGGCATGGATAATTTCATCACGGGCAACCCGGATAACCTGGCGCACCTGGCCGGAAATCAAAACTTTACTTTCGTGCGCCATGATGTTGCCAATTTCATCTTCGTCCCGGGCGGCAAAGTGGACGCAGTGATGCACTTTGCCTCGCCAGCCAGCCCCAACCCCCTATCTCCGTATGGGTACACCAACCTGCCCATCCAGACCATGAAAGCCGGCGCGCTGGGCACTCACAATACGCTTGGCGTCGCCAAAGCCAACAACGCCCGTTTCCTGCTCGCTTCCACCAGTGAAATCTACGGCGACCCGCTCGAACACCCCCAGAAGGAAACCTATTGGGGGCATGTCGATCCCATCGGAGTTCGCTCAGTTTACGATGAAGCGAAACGCTTCGCCGAAGCCCTGACCATGGCTTATCACCGTTTCCACGGCGTGAACACGCGGATCGTGCGCATCTTCAATACCTACGGCCCGGGCATGCGCCTGGACGACGGCCGGGTGGTACCCAATTTGCTTCAGCAGGCCTTGCGGGGTGAGCCGCTGACGGTTTACGGCGACGGCAGTCAGACGCGCAGTTTTTGCTACGTCGATGACCTGGTCGAAGGCATTTATCGTTTATTGCTTTCGGACGAACACATGCCGGTGAATATCGGTAATCCGGCCGAAATTTCGATCCTGGAATTTGCGAACGTCATTAACCGCTTGACCAAGAACACCGCCGGAATCGATCGAAAAGCCGATCTACGCCTGGGAGACGATCCACAGCGCCGCCGCCCGGATATCACCCGCGCGAAATCCATCCTCAACTGGGAGCCAACGATCTCACTGGAAGAGGGAATTTCCCATTCGATTCCGTATTTTCGCTCTAAAATGGGTCTGGAATGATACTGATAAATCAAAAGGAACGCGTCCGTTTTTTCAAGTTCGCCATGGTCGGTGTCATCGGCGCGGTAATCGATTTTGGGATCTTCAACCTGCTTTCGGCAGCCTTCAACGTCCCGGCGGTCTGGGCCAGCACGACCTCCTTTATAGCCGCCGTGGGCAGCAATTTCCTGTGGAACCGCTACTGGACGTATCCGGACTCGCGCAGCAAAAAAATCAGCCACCAGTTGACACAATTCATCCTGGTAAGCCTGATCGGATTGGCTATACGAATTCTAATGGTCGCCTTGCTCGAAAAACCCTTCATCAATCTGGCCGATCGTTTTATCCCTGCATCCTTCTTCCTGACCCCGGTCACGGTCGGACACAACCTGCTGCTTGCCCTCGCAGTTCTGGTGGTCATGATGTGGAATTTCATCGCCAACCGCTATTGGACCTATAACGACGTGAGCTGAACCCATATGAATAATCCGTCGAATCTTCCTGAACTGCCGCTCGAACCCGAACCCATCACCAGTGTTCGCTCATTGCGCGAATTGATCGACATTGTGACGGGACGAACCGCTGCGCAGGCACAGCCCCAGGAAGATTCCGGCCTGATGCTTGAACCGCTTCCTTTCCCGTTCATGGCCATCGTCGGACAATCGGAAATGAAGCTGGCCCTTTTGTTGACCCTGATCAATCCGGCGATCGGTGGAACGTTGCTCATCGGCCCGCGCGGCACCGGCAAGACAACCGCTGCGCGCAGTTTAATCGATCTGTTGCCGGATGTCGAACGTTCCAGTTGTTTCTATGGCTGTCTGCCGGAGGACCTGGAAACGGAAGGAATGGACGCCATCTGCCCGGATTGCGCCCAAAAAGTGGCCCAGGGGTTACCGTTGACCTATACGGATCACGTCCGCCTGGTGGAGCTGCCCCTGAACTCCCGCCTCGAGGATGCTATCGGCGGGATCGACGAACGCGCCGCTGCAAACGACCGGTTGCGCCTGAAACGCGGCATTCTAGCACACGCCGACCGGAACATCCTTTACGTCGATGAGGTCAATCTGCTCGCGGACAACATCGTGGACGCCATTTTGGATGCTGCGGCCATGGGCTATTACACCGTCCGGCGCGGCGCCGTGTCCGCCACCTACCGCTCCCGTTTCCGTCTCATCGGCTCGATGAACCCGGAAGAAGGCAACCTGCGCCCGCAGATCATGGATCGCTTTGGCCTGCGGGTCATCGTTCAGGGTCTGGATCAGGTCGAAGATCGTTGGGAGGCCTACCAGCGGGTTATGAGACACCGTGAAAACCCGCGCCTGTATTGCGAACAATTTTCAGAGATCACTGAACTGGCGAAAGATGAAATCAACTCTGCCATCCAAATGCTCCCGAATGTCAAATTACCGGATGAGGTGGCACAAATTGGAATTCGCCTGATCCAGGCGCTGAAGATCGATTCGCTGCGGGCGGAGATTACCCTTTTCGAAGCCGCGCGCGCCTATGCCGCTGCCGACAGCCGGCTCGAAATTACCCGGGACGATCTTCATTCGGTCGCGCCCATGGCGCTTCGAATGCGCCATTCGACTTTCATCTCCTCGTACATTGAGGAGAAAAGTCGTGAAGAAGATGAGATTTCGACTTTATTGGCATTATTAACGGAAAAAATCACAAAGGATGGCAATCCACCGGATGATGAAGACATTACACTCCTTGAAGAGTGATCGTTTGACCCACCGCGAGCGCCTGGAAAGCGTGCTTTCCAACCAGCTGCCGGATCGAATTCCGGTCGCACTATGGCGCCATTTTCCGGTTGACGATCAGGATCCGGGGCGGCTGGCCGCCGCGACCGCGGCGTATCAGCAGCAGTTCGATTTTGACCTGATCAAAGTCACACCCGGCTCATCTTTCAGCGTGCGCGATTGGGGCGTCACCGACGAATGGCGCGGGGATCCGGAAGGGACCCGTGATTATGTCGGCCATCCGATCCAGCATCCGGAGGAATGGACGCAATTGCAGGTTCTTGACCCGCATAGAGGGACCCTGGGGGACCAGTTGGAATGCCTGAAATTGCTGGTGAGCGAGTTTTCACCGCGCACACCCATCCTGCAAACCATATTCAATCCATTATCCCACGCCAAACATCTGGTCGGCAGAGATATGCTGCTCGTTCATATGCGCCGATATCCGGATGCTGTAAAAAAAGGGCTGGAAACGATCACGCAAACCACACTTGACTTCATCCAGGCCGCCAGGGAACTCGGCATCGACGGTTTGTTTTACGCCGTTCAGCATGCTCAGTACGATTTACTCTCGGAACAGGAATTTCAGGAATTCTCGCGGCCATTTGACTTAGAAATTCTCAGAAACGCCGGCCCCTTCTGGTTGAACATGCTGCACCTGCACGGCGAAGATGTGATGTTCGATCAGGTCGCCGATTATCCGGTTCAGGTGATCAACTGGCACGACCGTTCGACGCCCCCTGACCTGGCCGGAGGCCTGAAACGCTTCCCCGGCGTGGTATGCGGCGGATTGAGGCGCATCGAAAGCATGGTTCTGGGCACTCCGGCCGAGATCCAGGCCGAAGCTCTGGATGCCATCCGGCAGACCGGCGGCAAGCGTTTCATTTTAGGAACGGGTTGTGTTGTACCCACCACCGCGCCGTTTGGAAACCTGATGGCTGCGCGCAGGATCGTCGAGGGAGAGAATCAATGAGCACACCCCGCGTCATCGCCGGCAAAGCGCGCGGCATCCGGCTTCAGGACGTGCCCGGCGACATCACCCGCCCAATCACGGACATGGTCAAAGGAGCCCTGTTCAATATTCTGGGCACCGAAACTGAACAAACCACCTGGCTGGACCTCTTCGGGGGCACCGGCAGCGTGGGCATCGAAGCCCTAAGCCGGGGCGCCAGTTTTGTGCGTTTCATCGACCTAAACCGCCCGGCGATCAACACCATACGAGCCAATCTTGAAAAAACGAAGCTTTCCAACGACGCCGAGGTCATTCAAAGCGACGCTTTTACACTCCTGAACCGGCGTCCGGACCGGACCTTCGATTTTATTTTCATCGCACCGCCCCAGTATAAGAATTTGTGGCTGCAAGCCATGCAATCGCTGGATGCCAATCCAGGCTGGCTGCAGGCGGATACTTGGGTCATCGTCCAGATCGATCCGATCGAATACCAGAAACTCACCCTGAATAATCTGGTGGAATTCGAACAGCGTAAATATGGCAACACATTGCTCGTATTCTACGAGCGCCCGCGATAGATTGCAATCTCAATCCGAGAAGACGACCTGCAGGCGTTCCTGCTCGTCGTAGTAGGAACGGGCTGAAAAAGGATTCTCGCCAGGCCGGATCGAAAGCACGCGCGGGAGAAGGCTGCGCAAATCCTCCACCAGGGGCATTCCCGCCAGACGATCGGGCGAATGCCATTCCAGGCTGCCTTCGGGTGATTCCTTCAACTCTCCGCCGGCATATTCCGCCCGGAAGATATAGATGCCAATTCCCAGGCCCGGCGAAGCGTCCACGATCAACGTCCCGCACAGGCGCAGCTTCCTGACCCGCAATCCGGTTTCTTCCAACAGTTCCCGCCGCGCCGCGCTGATCGCGTCCTCGCCCTGCTCGATGTGCCCGCCGACGCCGTTGTACCGACCGGCCCAGATCCGTTTCGTGGCAGCCCCTTTGATCAGCAACACATCGCTTCCGCGGGTCACGAAAATCAACGTTCTGGGAATGATCTGGTAGCGCTTCTGATCGATACCCTGATCGCCTTTTGGCATCCACCACCTCAAAAAAGCGGCTCCTGCCAGAAATTCCCGGCAGGAGCCGAATATTCGAAAGATTTCCTAACTTAAGAACATGGGCACGCCCATGAAATCTCGCACCTTCGGACGGTAATATTCAATGTCATAGAAACTGGGGACATCGACGCGTTTCTTGCCGGCCAGGACCATTTCGACCGGGACCGTGGCGTACTTTCCGCCGTGCAATGCGACCATTTTTCCGGTCTCGTTGCGACGAATTAACTGGATGGCCAGGTTTCCATAAGACATGGCCACCATGCGATCCAAAGAATCCGGCGCGCCGGAACGCATCAAATATCCCAACTGCTGGTACATGATATTCTGGCCGGTGATGCGCTTGATCTCGGCTGCAGCCATCTCTCCAACCCCGCCCAGCTTGCGATGGCCGTAGGCGTCGGCTTCACCCGTTTCGACGATCTCACCGCCCTCCATGATCGCGCCTTCTGAAATCGTCATGATGGCGTAATTGGAGGGATTATTGCGCTTATCTTCCATCAAGAATTTCGCCAGGCGGTTGATGTCGAAAGGCACTTCGGAGATGATAGCCCGGTCCACGTAGGACAGATAGGCGCTGATCAGGCTGGTCTCGCCCGAATTGCGGCCAAATAGCTCCACCACGCCAATGCGCTCGTGTGAGCCGACGGATGTACGCATGTTGGTGATGAACTCAACGCTGCGCGTGACAGCGGTCGAGAAGCCGATGCAATAATCCGTCCCGAAGACGTCATTGTCCATTGTCTTCGGTATGGCCACCACCGGGAAGCCTTCTTTGTGCAGGCGGACCCCAAAGCTCAGCGTATCGTCGCCGCCGATTGGAACCATCACATCAATACCCAGGTGGCTGAGTACGTTCAGACAGTAATCGGTATAATCCATCACCCCGTCATCGCGCTGCTTGCCCCATTTCGAATTGCGCAGGAAATCAGGAATGGCGGTGCTGGCTACTTTTTGCGGATTGGTACGGGATGTGTGCAGGAAGGTGCCCCCGGTGCGGTCGATGGTGCGCACGTCGTCCCGGGTCAGGTACCGGACATAGTAATCGTGAGTCGACGGCTCATCCAGATTATATTGAAGCAGGCCCATCCAACCCCGGCGGATACCAATTACCCTGTACCCTTGCTCCAATGCGCCCATCACAACGGCTTTGATCGCAGGATTCAGGCCTGGAACATCACCCCCACCGGTTAATATTCCAATCGTCTTTGTCATGCACTCCTCCTACACCTACATGCTCTAGGATTACTCCTCTGATGCCGAAGTTTCCAAAGGAATTTGGAATGAAATCCGGCTGCCTTTACCGACGGAAGAATCGACCTCGAGATAACCACCCAACATTTCCACGCGCTCGCGGATCAATTTAACGCTCATATCCGTTCCTTCTGGCATGGCTTCAGGGTCGAAGCCTTTGCCGTTGTCCGAAACGGACATCCGGACAAGCGTGTCTTCCAGGCTGAGTTGGAGATTTACCTGCACTTTAGCCGGGTTGTCCAGGTTGAAACGAGCCACATTCGCCAGCAGTTCCTGGGCGGCCCGAAAAAGCATCACCTCGACATACGGAGCCAGTCGTTTTTCGCCGCCTTTGACTGACAGAACCACATCGATATTGGACTGCTGCTCCTTGAAGGTCTCGACGTGCCGTTTCAACGTCGGAACCAACCCCAGATCGTCCAGCATCATCGGGCGCAATTCGGAAATGAACAATCTCACCTTCTGAAAAGTCGACATGGCCGAAGCCTTCAGGTTGGCCAATTCTTCCTTGGCTTTCTCCGGATCCATCTCGAAAAAGCGTGAAGCGATTTCAGCCTGAACGATGAAATTCGAAAGCGCCTGGGCGGGACCATCATGCATCTGGCGGGAAAGGCGTAAGCGTTCCGATTCTTGCGCGTTGATCAACATTTCAAGCATCGCCATCCGGCGGGAGTTGCGCCCCCGGCGGGGTGGTTCGTGATCTTCGGAGAGAAAATGGTCCGCCCGTTCCAGGGCTTCGATATACCGTTTGATATTGCTTTGGTCAGATTGCAATTTCTCGATTTGCCCACGCAACAAGAGCAAGCGCTGCTGGGTTTCCATGGCCGCGCTGTAAGCGTTCTTAACATCCGCTGGTGAGATCGAGTTCAATTGCGCCTGTACCTGTTGCAGGTGGGCCGACATGGCCGCGTTGCGTTGGGTCAGGCGGTTCAACTCACCCTGGCTCTGATCCAGCGTCGTGTTCAGATCCTTCAGCGAGCGTTGCGCCTTGTCGAGCTCGACCGATATATCGTGCTGGTAGGTTTCCCAGACATTATCCACTTCCTGTTTCATGACCATAAAAACCCTCTCCTGAATGGCAGTAAGCCAGATGCAGCATTGATGGCAATCAATCGTATTATTTTAGCATAACCTGAAAAGTACATCACTTTTCCTAAGGTGCGCGCCAGCGATAGACGGTCATATTCGTCCCCCCTTGCGCGGGCGAAAACAATCCCGTCGTCTGGTAGACGATCGGCTTGCCTTCGGGTAAATCAGCATACCAGTCCGGAAAAGTAACCAGGTAATCGACTCCCTTTGAATCCAGATATTCCGCCAGACTTGTTTCATCCCGCATAAAGGGCACCACTTCTGGCGTTACCAGGCCGGCCAGATCGATCATCCGCCGTCCAGAGAAGTATCCGACCGCGCCGATATCGTGCACAGCCAGCAGATCGTCCGGGGCCGTGTTCATTTGCAACCAGCGAGCGGTATCCACCATTTCCGATTCGATGATGGCCACGTCCGTTGCATAGGTTTTCAAACCCGTGACCAGGAATGCCAGCGCCACCAACGCAGTCGCGCTGATGCCGGCGAATCGGAATAATCGCTTCCAGCGCGCGTTGATTTTCATGATCCGATATATTTCCAGGCTTCCACCCAGTCCGAGAAGTAGGTAGACGGGCATGGCCGGGATCAAATACCGGCCATGCTGGTATTCGACCGGTAATCGATACGCATAAATGCCCGTATAACCAAGCCACCAAAGCATCATCGCGCCCAATTTCCAGTTCCGTTCCTTCAAAATATTCCAGAATTGAAAAATGAAACCCGGCACCAGCATTATTCCAACCCCCACCCACACCAGGCTGGCCATTTTGAAATAGCGCACGCTGAAGCTGGTTTGCCACAAGGCAGCGTATTCGGCCTGTTTGGCGTAGAAAGTAGTCGGCCAGAGCTTACCGGATAGCGCATAATTAAAGGCCAGGTAGCCCGCCAGGGGGATGGCGACTCCAACAGCCAGCCAGACAAACCTGCGCAAGCGCTGCTGCCACGATCCGCTTTGAAAAACCAGCATCATCCCGACCGGTCCAAACAATGTGATCGCATCCGGTCGGATCCAGACCGCCACCCCGACCAACAATCCCAGACCGAACGCCGGCAGGTTCGCTTTCCAGGCCAGGAAAAAGATCAGCAGAATTGCCGCGCAATACAAAGCTGTTTCCATGCCCGAGGCGGCCGCCCAGACCAAATGCCATTCCGTGACCAGCAACAGCGCCGCCGCAGGGATCTTGAGGTGCGTGGCTGGAACCATCACCTGGAACAATTTTTCTCCGATCAGCGCGATCGCTGCCAGGCAGGCAAAGCCCAACAAATAAGTCCAGATATAGACCCCCGCGCCGCCCAACCACTGCCCGACCGCCAACAGAATCGTCCATAAAGGAGAAGTCGATCCTGCCGAAGGAACGCCGGGAAGAAAGGCGAATTCACCATGCAGGGCCAGGTTTCGCGCATAGGTCTGGTGGATCCAGGCGTCGTCCAGCGGAAAGCCAATTCGATAGACCGTCTGGCTGGCCAGTAGACAGGCTGCCAGCTCCATCAGGGCTATTGTGGGGATCCACAGGTTGATTTTCTTCATGCTGGACATAGGACGTGGTTAAACCTTTATGGTCATGGTGAAATCCGGTAGATATTCATCGATCCGATTGCAGAGAGGAATTGGAAATTGGAATTCGCGGTTGCATGCCGGTACAGATCGTCCAATGCCGGGTTGTTCGAATCCAGGATGAGAATCTTTGCCCCGTACCTGCGTGCGGCTGCCAGGAGTTCTTCTTCCTCTCCGTCCGGGATGACAATTGACGATCGGCCGGTCGCCAGGAAGAAACCGGGCGGGTTATTGACCATGCACAATTCCGAATCGGCGATGCCCAGGGCGTTCAATTGCTCACCGGCCTGGCGGTAGGCCCGATCGCTGGCGTTCCAGAGGGGTCCATCCATTCCAGGCTGCGCGACCCGCATCCAGAATACGCCCGCGGTCAACAATGCCGCCAGCGCCACGGCGCCGCCGCTGAACACGCGCCAGGCTGTCCCACGCTGCCATCCGAATCGGGCAGCGCCGGCGTCGATCGCGGTTTCCAGGCCAATCGCGGCGCAGGCCCACCCCAGGGGTTGAAAGGCAGCCCCGCTGTGCAGGAATCCGCCCCGCCCACCGGAAAATGGGAAGACCACTGTCATAACGAGCAATGTCAACAGCCAGCCCAGGGCGCCCCAGCGTACGATCGTGCACTGGCGCTTCTTCCAGGCGCCGATCAAAATGAACGGCAACAGGAAAACCGATCCCTGAACCGCGAGCAGGTTTTTCAGGTTCAGGACCAATGCATTCCAGCGAGCTTTCAGAGCGGCTCCCCACCCGGCTGCCAGCCAGTTTTGGAAGGTCAGAGCGCCAGCCTGAAAAGTATAGGTCTGATCATAACTCGTCAACCACAATGTCCGCGAACCACCTGGCGAGAACAGTGTACCGGAGAGGGACAGGTTGCGCGTAAACCAGGCTCCCATGAGCAGGAGATAGCCCATCCCCAGCAGAATCACGCCAACACCAGCCCGCCGCCAGTTCAGACCCCGAGCGCGAGCCTCCTGTATCGTCTCGACCAGCCAGACCAATCCGGCCAGCCCCAGCCAGAGCGCGCCATCCGCGCGGGAGACATGCATCCAGCCTGCCAGCAGGCCCAGCAGGCCATACCGAATCCAGAAAAATCGATTTCTCCAGCGCTCATCGTTCAGGGAGAGGAGGATGAAGAACAGCGTTCCCCCGAGCATGTAGAGCACGAACGTCTCGGTCAGGGTCGTGAAAATAAGGTAAAAGCCGGGGAATACGGCCAACCAGCCGGCCAATCGAGCGCTGGCCGGCTTCGCGCCCAGGATGTTCGCCAGCCGATAGGTCAGCCAGGGGATCAAGGCCGCCAGGAGCAGGAACGGCCAGCGTGCGGCCAGAAATGTGCCGGCCCCGGTTATTTTCATACCCAGATATGCTAATATCGACGCCAAAGGCATCCAGTAGGTATGGGACGGGTGCGGAATGCCCGCGGGTTGGTCCAGATAATTCCACAGGAAAGGTTCATTGAAGCCCTGTCCATGAACCAGTTGCAACCCACCCGCGTCATAATATTCCGCGTCCATGTAGCCAGGGACGGTCTGAAAAATCGCCGCCAGGATCAAAACAGCCAGCGCCGCCAGGGTCAGGTGGGTAAACGGTTTTATCGCCGCTGCTTTGATTTGACTAACGCTCATACCGGATCACCTGCAAATCGTTATAGGTCCGTACATCCGTTTCCCGAAAACGTTCGCGTAACCAGATCAGAGATGGATGGTCTTCCTCCCCGGCCGTCCAGTATTCGTTGATGGCTTTATCGAATACGACATAATAGACCACCCGGGCATCTCCAACGGCTGTTTCGAGGTCCGCATCCGGGAAAATCTGCATCGCCTGTTGAGAGGCTGGCGCGTACGTATCGTTGGATGATCCGGGTTCATCTGCCAAAAAGTGCTGCGGGATGGCGGGCGTAAAATAATGGCTGGGGAAAAAACTCAATTTGTTGTCATGAACGATGACTTCACCAGGCGCCAGTCTTTGTTCCAGATCGAGGCTGGCGGCTTTGAACGGAGAACGCGGAAATTCGGCAAAGGAATAGAAAAAGGGCAGCGTCATTGCCGCTGCCAGGACGATCATCCCCCCGATCCACTTGCCGATGACCCCACGCCGGGCCGCCAGGGTCCCGGCCAGCCCATAAAACGCCATGGCTGACACAATGAACCCACGCGGTACAAATACCGGTCGCAGGATGTAAGAAAGCACAAATAAGAGGAGCGGCGGAACGAATGCCCAGAAGAGCAGGAAGGATGAATGCCCCGCGGATTTTCTGCCCCGCCATAACTCGAAAAGAACCAGGACGAAAATCTGCAGGCTGAAAATGGCGCCGACCGTCATCCAGACGCCGCTCAATGGCAAATTGATGAACCACATCAGCACGGCCTGGACGATTTCGACCAGACCGGGCCGCAGGGTCCAGAACGCCTGTTGCACTTTCGCGATCTGCCCCGGGATCAACCACAGCCAGGGTAGTGCCAACAATCCAATCCCAGCCTGCGCCAGGATCAATTGTTTTTGACGGCGCCAGTCGCGTTTGAACAACAGGAAAACGTTCGGCACGATCAGGCCAAAAATGGCCAGGTTATGGGTGTACATGGCGGCAACGCCGAATAAAACCGCGCCGGTCCACCAGCCCGGGCTGGCTTTGCGATTGATCTCCTCGACCTTCCAGGCTTTCACAAGGCAAAACGCGTAACCAAGCTGGCACAGTTCCAGCAGCGCGTACATGCGCAAATCCTGGGCATGATAGATCTGCATCGGCGAAACGGCCGCGAACAGAGCCGCCCACAATCCCGCTTTTTGGCCGGCCAGTTCGGATACCAAACCGTACAACAAAACGACGCTGATCAGGGTCAGGAGCACGCTCAACAGGCGTAAGAACCATAACTCCGGGCTGATTTGCAGCCAAAAATGAAGCAAGAAGTAATACAACGGCGGCATCGTATCCGCCGCCGTACCCTGCACGATTTCGGTCAAAGACCGTTCTGCCAAAAAGAAGCTGAAGGCGTCGTCATACTGGATGCTACGCTGCCCCAGGGCGATGCAGCGTAACGCCAATGCGAGTAATAGAATTCCCAGCAGAAAAACGTATTTTCGCCTCATGGTCAGGGCTATCGGGAGTCCAAAGATGCCATCCAGGATTTTTGCGGTCTCACCGCCCACCAGCGTACCCCATACAGGCCGATCAGCAGGAAGAGCGGTAGTGGGAAGAACAACAATGGGCTCTGGATGGGCTGGTATGCGCGCTCAAGCGTGTGCAAGAACACCAGCCAGATACCCACAAATACCACCACCAGCATGGCGATGATCAGCAGGCTGGCCGAGCGATGCCAGCGTTCATCCCACATGGCCAGCACCAGAATCAAAGCCGGGTACAAAACGATAAAATTACCCGGATCGGTCTGAATGCCGATCCATTGGCTTGCGACCAGGGTCAAACAGGCAGTCCAGAGGAATGCCCTGAAATCGCCGCGCAGCGACAGGTACCACTCCACCAGCAACACGACGATCAGGAAGATCGAGACGCCATTACCGATCTGCTTACCCACTCCGGGCATGTAAATCGAAAAAACGGCCGAAGGTGTGCCGGGCGGATTGTAACCCGGGTAGCGCATGACCTCACGTAAATTCTGCAGAATCCAATCCGGCATCAGCAACGCAGAAGCCGCGGAAAGTAAGAACAGGCTCCCAAACAGCCAGATCAGGATCTTCCAACGCCTGCGGGCAACCGCCCAGAAGACAACGAAAGCCAGTAAAACAACGACGACCTGAGGTTTGATCGTCGAGAACGCCAGCAAAACGCCGGCCAGTTCGTCCGCGCCTGACCGAATGGACAGCAGCGCCCCAACCAGCAGCAGCGACACCAAAACCACGGCATTGCCCAGGATGAGCGCTCTCAAACCATGGTACCAGAACAGGGAGAACAACAATAAAACCAGCAAAACAAGGGGTGTTGGTTTCCAACGCGTCAATCTCAACGAAAGAAAACTCAACGCAACCAGACCAATTTCCAGCACCGTCATCCAGACCGCCCGCGCCATGGTGAAATCCTTGATCAACGCAAACGGCAGAAAAATGACGATCGAATACAATGGATAGGCCACGCGCAGTTCATGCTCGCCCGCCTGGGCCGGCCGGCCGTACACCATATTCTGAATTCGCAGCGCCACTTCATCCGAATAAGGGCTGAGCCCCTCGGTGATGAAAGAACGGGTGCCCATCCAGTGCACCAGAAAATCATTGCCGCCCGGATTCAGGGAAGCATAATGATAATTTCCGACGGTCAGCAGCACCGCGACTGCCACGATTGCGACCGTCGCAAGAATCCAGATCCAGGATGTATTTCGCCTTCTAAACAATCTAACCTCCGGTGGAAGCAGACCGGGCAAACCCCGTCTGCTGGATGATGGCATTGATAAAAGGGAATATTGGGATGTGAATGATTATAAATCCATATCTTCGATCGGTCGTTCAGTATTGAGCTGGCCGACGAAGAGAACCGCGGCCAGGATCAGTAACAGTGTTCGTGTGAGAACCGTCACCGGCAGCAAGGAAAACAATCCACGGGACAGCAAGACCGGCCATTCCAACACGTTGATCAGCGCGAAGGTCGCGCTCAATAAGGCTGCGTTCCGTTTTTCCAGGCCGAGCAGAAAAATAGGGATCAAATATGCCACCCATTGAACGCTCCAGCCTGCCGACCACAGGAAGAACAGGCACATCGCCAGGCCGGTCGCTGCCAGAGGGCGGTGCAAAGAAGGCTTTGACCGGAACAAAAAGAATAATCCCAACCCGACAAAAATGGGCAGGGTCATCCAGGGCGAGATTCGCGCCGGATCGCCCACCGGGCGGCTGGCCAATGCCGGATCCAGGCGTTGAACAAGATCGCCAAAGTTGCCGGTCGACCGGTTGCCGTCGATCAACGCCCAGACCGTCTCCCATGATCCCTTGCTGGATTGCGAGATCAACGAAGCCCGCGTGTATTGGGGAGAAATCAACCAGAAGGCAAACAATCCGATCCCTAAAATTCCGATGGAAAAGATCGCCGCCCGGATCAGGCGCCTGAAGTCGCGTCCCCGCCATAATGCGGCCAGGCCAATCAACGGGAAAAACTTGACCAGCGCGCCGATTCCCCACAAAACGCCGGCCCGCGCCGGGCGATTCTCAACCGCATAGGTCAACCCGGCCAACAGGAAGAACACAGCCAGCGAATCGAAATACCACCACCCATAGGGAAGGGCAATCAAAATGATAAGATAAAAAAGGACTCGAAAACTCAGTTCTTCATCTTTCCAAAAATGGCCGGCCAGGCGCTGAAAGAAATACAGGTTCCCAGCATCCGCCAGGAGCAAAACGAAGATCAGCAAATATGTATAAACGTGCTGCTGCCCGCCCGAAATCCGGAACAAGGTCTCAGATAAGAAGGGAAACAGGGGCGGAAATTCGACCCAATAATTCAAATACGGCCAGCCCGGAATTTGGGCCACCGAAAAGAAAGTTACGAAATCGCCGTATCCGTGCAGCTCATCGAGCGGCAGCGCCAGGTAGAGCAGCACGCGTGCCAAGAGAAAAAGACCCAACAGGGTGGGCACATGGATCTTCTTCGTCATCGGGCAGGCTCCTTCCGGTAGATCACGGCGGTGGCATCCTGATAGACCAGCTTCCAACCTTCGCCGGCCAGTAAATTCGTCACCGGCTGATCCGGTTCCAACAGCACCGTCCTCACCTGCCATTTTTGCAGCACCTTCTGCCAGCCCGCGCCCGCCTGCGTCACTGTCAGCCATTCGTCGATGATCTCATCTCCGAACAGATCCGTGCGGCCGTCCAGGAAAACCGCTTTTTCAGGGTATGCCCAGGCCAGATAGCCGCCCCAGGCATAAGAATTGAACAGACTGCCCGCCTGAGGATTCTTTTGCAGCCATGCGACCGCATCCACAGGGAACAGGGTATGTTCGTAAGCGCTCACCAACTGGGGTTGGCTGACCACGAACAGTTTGATCAGGGCCACGAAACCGATCAAAGCCGCCAAAAATAGATTTAAACCCTTGCGAAATGCGGGTGCTACCGGCCGGTCGATCTTACTCAATGTTCTCCGTCCCGTCATTCCAGGGTGGGCCCCCTGGAAGGCCTGCCAGGCTTCCCAGGTATAGCGCGCGAGAATGGGGGCGGAAACCATCGCGAAGGGTCCAAAGTTCCGGCGCGCCATCAGACCGCCCGCGCCGAAGAGGACGACCGCCATCCAATCCGCGCCGTCGATGCGCCGGCCGGCCAGCGAAAAGATGCCAATAACCAGCAGCAGCATCCACAGGAAGGGTTGTTGCACCAGGTCGTGAAAATCAGGCGAAGCCCACTCCGGAATGGCCTTCTGTAGCACACCGACCCCAACGGTCTGGAAGGGAATCTTCCACATGGACAGGCCGTTCGGGTTGATCACCACCGCCAGCTCGCACAGGGCCAGAATGATCAGCAAATGGCGCAACCGCAACCAGCGTTCGCGCCAGCGGGTTTGGTTCCCATACAATCCATCCACCACTTCGCCGGCTGTCACCGCGCCGATCAGCAGTAATCCCAACGGATAACCCCCGTGCAGGTTTGACCACAAGACGAACACCGGCGGCAGCAGCCACAATCGGTCGATGCCCTTGCGCCGGTACTGATCCAGAATCAATCCGCAAACTGCCAGCAGGACCAACGACAGGATTTGCGGGCGCACGGTCCAGACCACTGCTGCGACCAGCGTCGCCAGCAGGATGATAAAAGCGCGCAGCAGCGCGGGCCCTTCCATCTGGCGGTACAAAATGGCCATGCTGGCGGCGGCGAAGAACGCAACTGCGGCGCATAATCCCAGGTAGCCGGCAGTCCGGAATAACAGCGCCATGCCAACCTCTGCCAGCCAGCTATGATTGATCCACGGGCTTCCGGCTCGCGTGTACGATAACGTGTCGGTCAACATCGGCTGGCCGTTTTGCAGGGTGGTTTCACCCGCCCTCAGATGCCACCACAGATCGGTATCCAGCGGGGTGCGAGCCGCCATCAAAAATACGAGCAGCAGGATCAACACCAGCACCAGCCGATCACTTTGATGCCGGCTCGCTGCCCCCCCTGGATTGGTTTTGTCGATCATGGCCTCGCGCTCCCCAAACCGATTTCCTGCGGCCGGACGGCCGTCGATAATGCGTAGAAGACTTCGAAATCCCCGATGGCCTGCTCCTTCCACGCGACGCCCAACCGTTCGAACTGCTGGCGCAGGTAGGCATCCAGCTCACCATTTCGCGCCGTCACGTACGCCACCCGGTCGGATTGCGCGACCCATCGGGTATACGGTTCATACCGGTCATCCCGGGGTGAATAACTCAGGTCCGGATGATAGGGCAAAGCCGGGACAAAGATCAGGCGCTCCTGAGAGCGGAAAGCCAGCGGATAGCTGACCCAGTAAGTGGAATAACCCCGCGTTTCGCCCTGTTGATCGAGGAACTCGATCAACTGCGGATAGGCGGAATGGTCGTACACTGTGGGCGTATAAAACTGGGTCGTCAAACCCGGCGGGTTGCGCAGGATGCACTCCACGGTTCCCCAGGCCTGAAAAATCAGGACAAGCCCGACGGCAACATATTTCCAGTGCGGTGAAACCTTCAACTTTACGAGCGCCGCCCCGGCCGCCAGCGCGCAAAGCCAGAAGACGGGCAAAAAATACCGTCCGGACGGGTCCACGCCAAAGGAAGTGAACAAAAAGCCCGCGCAGAAGGTCAGCAAAACGCCCAGAAGCAATCCATGTTCCAGTCTGTGAGCGCCGGTCCGCAATGGTTGGATCGAAAGAAAAAATACCGCCAGCCAGAAGATCAGCGCCACGGGCAGCAGCGGCAGCGCCAGCCAGCGCACTTCCCAGGGCGGGCGAAAGCCAAACGCGGCCGACCCACCCAGTACGAACAGGTTGAAAAGGTGCTGCCCGGTCCGCGCCAGCCAGGAACCCGTCTCGACGGCGACGTTGTTGCCCAGAAGTTCCGCAACCAACGAGGATGCGCCCTGTCGTAGGGCATATAGCCACCACGGCAAAGAACCCAGAAAGAAACCGGCGGCGGCGGCAGGAATACCCACCCAACGGGTGGGGCTTTTCGGTTTAACGGCCAGCAGCGTCGCCAGCACGCCGATGCCCATCGGGAGGCTGTAGATCAACGTCAGCCCGTTGGCCCACAATCCCAACCCCACCCAGAATCCGAACAACAATGCGTGCATCCCCGAACGTTTTGCCGGACCGGTCTGGATGTGTCTGATCCAGGCCAGGCCGCTGAGCAAGGTCAGATTGCCGATCAACAGCGCTTCGCCGTAGCCGCCCAGACTGGCGGTGGTATACAACGTCATATTTACCGGCGGGATGGTCAGCAGAATGGCAGCGACCATGCCGGCCTCCCAGGAGGCCAAAAAACGCTCCCCGATCAGCACGGTGGTCGCCAGGGTTCCAAGATAAAGGAAAACTTGAACCAAGCGGATCACCCAAATCTGGGATCCAAAAACCGCAAACCCGGCCGCGACCAGATAGGCATCCAGGCTGCCCATGTAGGCCTGCCCGTAGAAGAACGCCGGCCGCTCGCCCCCGTACAGGATATGGCGCGCCATCAGACCCACGATGGCCTCATCCCCGTTGAAGGGCACGGAATTTGCAAGCAGAATCCCCGCCTTCCAAAGCGCGGCGACGGTCAGGAGAATGATCAAAGAAAGTAGACGGAAACGGTGAGATCGCATAGAATGATCAGGAGAAAGTACACACTCTATTGTAAAGGCAACCCGATTCCCCAGCAATTCTGAGGACCCTTGCAAGTAATTTGCAGTTGCATGATACACACCATGAATGTAAAAAAACTTTGGCCAATTCTGATCCTCCTCGGAATTACAGTCATTTACCTGCTGGGAACGAGCGCGGTTCCGTTCCATCCAGACGAAGCCACCCAGATTTATATGAGCGCCGATTGGGAAACGCTTTTCCACCACCCAGGCGACCTGTTCTATTCTCTCACGCCGGCCGATCCCGTGCGCCAGAATTACCGCCTGCTGGACGCGCCCCTGACGCGCTGGCTGATCGGCGCCGGGCGCAGTCTGGCGGGCGTTGCGGCTCTACCCGTCGACTGGGATTGGTCGAAACCCTGGCAGCAAAACGAACAGGCCGGCGCGCTGCCCGGGAATACGCTGTTGCTGGTTTCCCGGTTATCCGTTGCCTGGTTGTTTGGAATCTCTCTGTGGTTCATTTACCGCGCCGGTTGCATTCTCAAAGGACCCTGGATGGGCTGGACCGGCGTTGCGCTGGCGGCTCTGAACGCTCTGGTGTTGATGCATACCCGGCGCGCCATGGCCGAAAGCGCGCTGTTTTGCGCGGTTTGCTGGGTTATTTACGTTCTGGCGAAAAAGGAAACCCACCCTATTCTCCTCGCCTTACCCGCGGCACTGGCTGTGAACGCCAAGCAGACCGCCGCCGGGTTGGTCCTGGTGGTTTTATTGGCCGCCTGGATATATCCCCAGGGATTGGCATGGCCAAAGCGGTTGCGCAATACGTGCCTATGCGCAATCTTCATCCTGCTCGCGACCTATCTGCTCAATCCGGTGGCCTGGAAAGCCCCCCTTTCGGCTGCCCGGGCGGCCGTCGAAGTGCGCAGCGAACTGGCGACCCGCCAGATCGAAACCCTGGCTGCTGTCAGCCCGGAACGGGTCATGCGCACTCCCGTCCAACGTGCGACCGGCTGGCTGGGATACCTGTTCTTCACCCCGCCCGCAACCGCCGATGTCGCCAATTATGTGACCGATACGCAGACTGCTGAAGCGAACTATTTTTCCAACCCCCTCAACAACCTCCTGCGGAGCGTTGCCGGTGGAATGGTCCTGTTGGCAATCTCCCTGGCCGGCTTTTTGCTGGCAGGCTTCCGGACTCTGCGAAATATCCGTGAGCAGCCTTCCCTGGGTTTGCTGTTGGCCGCAACCCTGATTCCTTTCTTCTCGTTGATCTTGTTCATTCCCCTGCCGTTCCAACGCTACGGAATCATTCTGGTCCCATTCGTCAATCTCTGGATGGCGGCCATATTGACGGAGCTCATCCGTATATTTATAAAAAACAGGGAAGCCTGAGCTTCCCTGTTCGATCGAAATGCCTGGTTTACAGGTGCTTGTGGAAGATGCGGTGCACCTTGTAGATTTTTGCTCCCAGGGTTTCCATATCCTGGCGGACCTGAACGGCTGTGTCCGCCATCTGGGTTTCTTCGGCGTGCTCGAAGTGATAATCGTTGACCGTCTTTTTCATTTCATAGTAGAGCAGCGCATTTCCACCCCGACCGTGAAATTCCGGCAGGATGCCGACGCCGTTGAGCGAGACCCAATTGGTGCGTTTCATCTCCAGCATGATATCCACAATCGAGATCGGGTTAATCCGCCCGTCGTGGCGCTGCAGCGCGGCTGAAATGTCCGGGAAGGCAAACAGGAAGCCGACCACTTCATCATCGTGAAGGATGATCTTGATAAACTTGGGATCCGCCACCTGCAGGGCGCCATCGACAGCGAATTTGATTTCACGGTCCGTCAATGGATAATATTCCCAGTTGTTGACAAACGACTGGTTATAGGCCTTGCCAATCCGATCGGCCCAGGAAAGCAGTTCCTTGCGCCCGCTAAAGCTCTTGACGACGAAAGTGCCGCGCTTTTTGACCAATTCAGCAGCCCGGACGACCTTTTCGGGCAGGACGAATTTATCCGGCTGAATATAGCAGGAGACGAAATCATTTTCGCGCTCGAAGCCCATCTCTTCCATCAGGCGCGGATAATAGGCGTAGTTGTAATTCATCATGATCATCATTTGACGGTACTCAAAACCCTGGACCTGAATGCCATAACCGTCAAATCCACTGAAGCCCTTCGGGCCGGAAATTTCAGTCAGCCCCCGCGCGCGGCCCCATTCGAAAGCCCGCTCGAGGACGGCTTCGGCCGCTTCCCGGTCTTCGATGGTGTCGAAGAGGTAGAACTGCATCTTCTTGGTATGATGATATTCGTTGAAGGGCTTGTTTTCCATCGCGCAAATTCGCGCCACGATCTTTCCATCTCGTTCTGCGATGAAGAAATCCGCATCCGAATGATCATAATATGGATGCTTTTTGGGATCCATCATCGCCCGGATATCCGCCCGGAATGGCGGCACCCACTGCTTGCACCCGCGATATAGATCGTAGTGAAATTGAATGAAACGATCGACCTGCTTGCGATCTCGCGTGTCAACCTGCGTTACCCTGATCATAAGAACCTCTCAGAAAGGTGAAAGATGAGAAAAAGAAAGATTGAAACAGTATACACCGATTTTATTAACCGGAATTATGTCAGGGCGTAACAAATGATTTTAAAAAATCAGGGCGGTGAGCCCTTTGGTTCACCGCCCTTTTCTTCCCGGACCCTATCTTAGGGTTGAGGCATTTCGGCCAGGGTCGCTTTCACCTCCATCTGTTTACCGTCGCGGATTACGGTCAGTGTTATTTCCTGTCCGGCGGCGGAATTCTGGATGATGTTGCGAAACTCCTCGGATGTCGTTACGGTCTTGCCGTCCACGGCGGTAATCACATCGCCGCCGATCAAAACCCGTTTTCCATTGATCAAAACCGGCACGAAACTGCCCTGCAGACCGGCTGTATCTGCCGGGCTGCCAGCCTCGACCTGTTCGATCAACAGGCCGGTCTGATCCTGTGGCAGCCCCATCTGGGTGGCGATATCGGAAGTCAACGGCTCCACGGTCACACCCAACCAGATACTACCGGGTTGGACGCTCGACTGGCTCTGGCTGGTCGACGCCGTCGCAGGCCGCGCGCTGAGCGTTACATCGACGGTCATTTCCTTGCCATCCCGCAAGAGGGTCAGTTTGATCGTTTGCCCGACGCTGGCCTGATTGGTCAGGAAAGAGACGAGGTCGTCCATTTCCTTGATCGGGTTTCCATCCGCAGCCGTGATCACATCCCCGCCAATGGTTGCTTCCTGCCCGTTGATGGTGGTGGTCTTGCTGCTGCCAACCAGACCGGCTTTGCTGGCGGGACCGCCGGCAGCGACTTCAACCACCAGGGCGCCGCGCTGTGACGCATCCAGGTTCATCGCCTTGGCGATATCAGGCGTCAGAGACGTACCGGTAATCCCCAGATAAGGATGTTCATACTTGCCGTCCTTGATCAATGCCGGGATGACCTTCTGCACGACATTGGAGGGGATCGCGAAACCGATGCCGGCATTCGACTGGGTGGACGATTCGATCTGCGAATTGACGCCGATCAAAGCACCCTGTTCATCGACGAGCGGACCGCCCGAGTTGCCCGGATTGAGAGACGCATCCGTCTGAATGACATCCGGGATGGTGAAGTTGGGGGTCTGGCTATCCTGATTGGTGTTCGCCGAGATCGTCCGCCCGATCGCGCTCACGATACCGGCCGTCATGGTATTTTCAAGCCCAAACGGGTTGCCGATGGCAATCGCCACCTGGCCAACCTTGACCTGGCTTGAATCGGCGACCTGAACCGGGACCAACTTTACCGGCGCGTTTTCGACCTTGATGACAGCCAGGTCGCTGTCCGCGTCCGCGCCGACCAAGCTGGCGGGGACAATGCTTCCGTCATTGAACTTGACCTGAATCTTGGTTGCATCTGCAACAACGTGGTTGTTGGTGACGATGTGGCCCTGTTCATCCCACACAAAACCGGAACCCAGGCCTTCTCCCTGAGCGGTGTTCACAATGATGCTGACCACAGAAGGATTGACTTTTGCATAAATCGCTTCCAAATCCGATTCATAGGCTGTCAATCCGCCACTCAGGTTGCCGCCGGAGGTGCCGGATGAAGTCGTGTTACTTGGCGCGCTGGTTGCAGCGGGCGCCGGTGTCGCAGTCGCCGCGCCGGGTTGATTCACCGTAACCAGTGGAATACCGCCACAGGCTGTAAGGAACAATGCCGCCAGCAAAATGACGGTAGATAATTTAACAATTCTGGTCTTCATAGCAGGTTCTCCTTCCTTTCATGAATTACCTATGTTAGAAAGGATAAGCCAAGAACCTGCCGTTGTCTTTATCGAAACCCTAATTCAAGCTTAAGGGAACCTTATCCTTTGGCGCCGTTCTGGTTCTGAGGCGGCTCTTTTTTAACATAAGGCAAGGACAGGACAAATGCGCTGCCCGAACCGGGCTTCGTTTCCAATTCCAGGCTGCCCCCGTGCGCCACGGCCAGGTCGCGGGCGATGGTCAATCCCAAACCCATGCCCTGCTTGATGCGCCGGCTTGGATCCCCGCGGTAAAATGGCTGAAAGATCTTGTCTTTCTCATCGGGCTGGACGCCGACGCCGCTGTCGCTCACCCGAACTGTAAAACAGCTCTCATCCGCCGCGGCAACCACCTGAATCGAGCCCCCCGCGGGTGTGTATTTCACCGCGTTGCTCAACAGATTGCCGATGATCTGAGCCGCCCGGTCTGCATCCATCTGAATCGGTGGAATATTCTCCTGTATTTTCTCTTCCCAGCGGAGCTTCTTTTCCTCCGCGGCGGCTTCCCATGGGCTTAGAACTGCGGGCAGCCATTCATTGGGCGCCACCGGCTGGATGTTCAATTCCAGATCCCCGAGCGATTTGTCGTACAGGTTAGATAATTCTTCCAGCAAATTTTGAAGCCGGCGGGTCTCGGCGTCCATCCCGACCGTCAAATCCTTGAGCAGTCTCGGATCATCGGCTGCGCCGTTGGCCAACGCGTGAATGGCGGATCGCAGCGCGCCCAACGGTCTGCCCAATTCGTGAACCAGGTTGGCCAACAGTTGACGGCGGGATTGCTCCAGGCTGTGCAGTTGGTCGACAAGGTAATTGACCGCGCGCGCCTGAGAGCGCAATTCGTCCGGGCCGATTTCATCCAACTGTTCGCGTCGCTGCCCGGTTGCGATGCCGTAGATCGCCGTCGTCACTTGCTGGACGGGCCGGCTGATGGTGATTGCCAGCCAGGCGCCGATGATCACGCTCGAAACCAGACCGATCATCAAGATGACCGCAATTTCCCAGCGCAACTGTCCGAACAACTCGTAAAGCGAGGCCAGGCGATAGGTCAGGCGCACAATTCCCACCACGGCTCCGCTGGCATCGCTGACCGGTTCGAAAACGTCGATCATCACGTTATTCGTCCGTAGAATCGAGTAGTTGGTCAACGCAGTCTCTTTACCGTTCAAGGCATTATCCAACCCGGGTGAGCTGACCTGTACTCCCCGCAAATTGGTTCCGGTATCACTGGAGAACAGGATGCGCCCGGATGGATCCAGGAACATGACCTGGATGGATGGATCCAGCTTTACGCGGGAGATCAATTCCTCGAATAGAATTGGATCGCCCCATAATTCGAATTCCGCACTGCTGATTTCGGCCAGCATGCGCGAATCGCCCAGCAGATTCTCGGCCAGTTGCGGGATGATGAATTGCTTTTCGAGAGCATAAACCAGGGTAACGCCCATGATGGGAATGACCAGCAGGACGGGTAAAATCTGGCTCCAAACTAAACGGCGGCGAAGACTGCGAAACATCATTTCCCTCCGGCCAGCTTATAACCCACGCCGCGAACGGTCAGAATGTGCGTCGGACGGCTAGGGTCAGCTTCGATTTTTTCACGCAGCCAGCGGATGTGCACATACACCACCTGGGATTGGCCGATGAATTCAGCTCCCCAGGTGCGCGCCAGCAGTTCGTCGACTGAAAAGACCCGGTCCGGCTCCTGAACCAGCACCTGCAGCAGCGAAAATTCCCGCGGTGAAAGTTCGATCGTTTTTTCGTGAACGCTGACTTCATGCCGGGTTGGGTTCAGGCTGATTTCGCCGGCCTGAATGGGTTCGGGCGCCTGGACTGGTTCCGCGCCGGTCGAACGCCGCAGAACGGCTTTGATGTGGGCGACCAGCACATCCACATCGAATGGTTTGGTGATGTAATCATCGGCGCCCAATTCCAGACCGACTACTTCATCCAGATTTCGATGTCGGGCGGTCACGAAAATAACCGGCACCCGAAAGGAGGCTTTGAACTGCTTGAGCGCGTCCAGGCCATCCATACCGGGCAGGCCGATATCCAGCAATACCAGATCCGGCCGGCTCTGGCGGGCAACCGCCAGAGCGTCTTCAGCGTTGGCCGCAGTGCTGCTGCGAAAACCGGCGTGCTCCAGGTTGAATGCCAGGCTGCGCCGCATCAAGGCGTCATCATCGACGATTAGTATATGTTTTCCCATAGCCCCGCCTGGTGCATCATCCTTTTCTGTCCCAGATTATAACCAAGCTGACTCAATGTTGGATTAAAACAGATCCAAGACTCTGCTCGCAGTACGATGAATTCCAATTGGATGTTTTCAAATTATTTGCTATAATTTTTATGTTATTTGTATTTATTAATCACACCCAGGTGATGTATGTCCAACCATCTTATCCATGAAACGTCCCCTTATTTACTGCAGCATGCCGAAAACCCGGTCGACTGGTATCCGTGGAACGAGGAAGCTTTGCAGCGTGCGAAGGAAGAAAATAAACCGATTTTCCTGAGCATCGGTTATTCCGCCTGTCATTGGTGTCATGTCATGGCGCACGAATCTTTTGAAGATCCGGAAATTGCCGCGCTCCTCAACCAGTCTTTCATCAGCATCAAAGTGGATCGGGAAGAACGCCCGGATTTGGACAGCATTTACATGAGCGCGGTGGTCGCCATGACGGGCCAGGGCGGCTGGCCGATGAGTGTGTTCCTGACCCCGGAAGGGAAACCGTTTTATGGCGGCACCTACTTTCCACCCGCGCGACGGTACGACATGCCTTCCTTCCGCGACGTGCTGATCAGCATCATTCGCTCCTGGTCGGAAGCACCAGGCGAGATCACTCCCGTCGCCGAGAAGCTTGCCCGTTACCTGCAGGAGAGCGCCCGCTGGGATCATTCCGAATTGCCAACCGTACGCGCGGACACACTTCAATTGGCCCTGCAGGAACTCGAAGCCAGTTATGATTGGCAGAACGGCGGGTGGGGAGGCGCGCCCAAATTCCCCGCGCCCATGACGCTCGAATTTCTGCTGCAAATGGCGCACAAAGGGGATCGAAAAGCGCCTGGGATGGCGGAACATGCCTTGCGATCCATGGGGCGCGGTGGCATGTACGATGTCATCGGCGGCGGATTTCACCGTTACAGCACCGATTCCGCCTGGAGGATCCCCCATTTTGAGAAGATGCTTTACGATAACGCCCAACTGGCATTGGTCTACCTGCACGCATACCAGGTGACCGGGGACGCCTTCTTTCGGCGCATCTGTGAGCAGACTCTGGATTTCATGCGCCGCGAACTGCTTCAACCCGACGGCGGTTTTTCGAGCGGCCTGGACGCGGATTCGGAGGGCGAAGAAGGAAAATTTTATACCTGGACATTCGCCGAACTTCAAAAAGCCATCGACTCGCCGGAGGACTTCGCCTGGCTGCGAGAAGTCTATGAGATCCAACCCAATGGCAACTTTACGGGCAAAATTCTTCTGCGGCAGCGCCAATCCTTATCGGAAACTGCGCAACGACTTAACCTTTCTGTTGAAGCATTCGAAGCGAAATTGGATGGCTTTTTGGCCCGGCTTTTTACGATCCGCGCTCAACGCGTGCGGCCATTTCTGGATGATAAAGTCTTAACCTTCTGGAACGCGCTGGCTATTCAGGCCTTCGCCGAAGCCGGGAAAGCCCTGGACCGGGCGGATTATCTGCAAATCGCGCAAAACACGGCCAATTTCATCATTTCGAATTTGCATGTCGGTGAAAATTTATTGCGCTCGTGGCGAAATGGGGAAGCCAGGAATATTGCCTTCCTCGAGGATCATGCCGGTCTGATCCTCGCGCTGCTGGCCTTGTATCAGGCTGATTTTTCTCCGTACTGGTATCAGACTGCGCTCCGGATCGGCGCCGAGATGAAGGACGGCTTTATCGATTCAGCGGGCGGTTTCTTCGATACCCACCGCGGCCAGGGAGGGTTATTGATCCGTCCAAAAGATGTCCAGGATAACGCCACACCCTCCGGGAACGCGCTCGCCGCCCTGGCCCTGACGCTTCTGGCGGTATTTTCGGAAGAGGATGACTGGGATGTGCCGAGTCAAAGGTTGCTGGGGGCGCTTCAGGACAGGATGGCGAATTATCCGAATGCGTTTGCGTTCTGGTTGCAGGTTTTGAATTTTGAGCTGGGTCCAGAGCAGCAAGTCGCGCTCGTCTGGCCGGACGGTCAACCGTCTCCGCGATCCTTCTTATCCCTGATGCGCCACACCTACGCGCCCCTTTCCATCCAGGCAGCATCGCCCGTTCCGCTCCCGGATGGTTCGCCTGCCCTTCTGGCGGGCCGCGATTGTCAGAATCACCTGCCGACTGTATATCTATGCGACAATTCGATCTGTAAATTGCCGATTACGGAGTTCGAAACGTTTCGCTCTGGCTGGGTTGGCCGGCCGGTTGAAGAAAATCCAACAAAACCGAATTGAAACGGGCCGTTTGGTCAGCAATCACGGCATGGCGCGCCCCGGGAATGATCACATGTTGTGCGCCTGGAATTCCGCGCGCAAGCTCCCGTTGCGTCTCGATCGGAACGGTTGAATCCAACGCGCCAGAGATCACCATCGTCGGGATATGGATTTCAGACAGTCGGCGGCGCCCGTCGAATCGCACCAGCGCCCGCATGGCGGTTCGATAGACTTCCGGATCCGACTCGTCGATTAATTGAACCAATTCACGACGCAAATCGGCTTGATCCGGATTTGGGAACAGGTGAAACGCCACCATATCAGCCTGGGCCGCGCTTCCGCGGGTCACGGCCACGAGAAACCGCTTCAACAAATAGGTCAAATCCTGCCAATGGCGCGGCCGCAGGAAGGCAAAAGTGCTCACCAACGCCAACCGGTTGACCAGATCCGGGCGGGTCAGGGTCAGTTGCAAGGCAATCGTTCCCCCCATCGATAACCCGGCGACGGGCATCGGTGTTTCGAACCTGCCCTGAAGCCAATCCGCCATCAGCGCGGTGATGGAAGGGATATCCCAATGCGGTTCGACCACGGATGAATGCCCAAAACCTGGCAAATCCGGCGCAATCGGACGAAATCCGGCTTCGATCAAAGCCGGAAATTGAAGTCCCCACGAATGACCATCTGCACCCAACCCGTGAAGGAGCAGAATGGGGCGTCCATTGTACGGCGCCGGATCATAACAATAAATTGCCATTTCCCCTCCGCGACGAAATTCAACAATGGAATTTAGGATACAGCTATAATACTATAAACAACAGGAGGTAAGCATGGAAAAATTTATCATTGAAGGCGGCTACCCGCTACATGGCGAAGTGACTCCTGCCGGAAATAAGAATGCCGCGCTGCCCTTGTTGGCAGCCTGTCTGCTGACTCAAGAACCTGTCATTCTGCACAATGTTCCAGAGATTAAAGATGTCCAGGCTATGCGCAGTCTGCTGGAAAGCCTGGGAGTGGAGATTACCACCCTCAGCCCGAACACCTGGAAGGTTCAGGCGGCGGATGTACGCCCGGCCGATCTGGATCCAGATATCTGCCGGAAGATTCGCGCCTCCATCCTGCTGGCAGGTCCCATGTCAGCCCGCAGCGGCGAGCTTCTTTTGCCCCCACCCGGCGGTGATGTGATCGGCCGCAGGCGTGTCGATACGCACTTGCTCGCGCTGCGCAAATTGGGCGCAGACGTAAGTTATGACCGCTCCTTCAAATTTTCAGCACCCAGAGGATTGACCGGCGCTGATATTCTGATGGACGAAGCCTCGGTGACCGCAACAGAGAACGCCATCATGGCCTGCGCCATGGCAAAAGGCGTTTCTACGATTCGAAACGCAGCCTCCGAGCCGCATATTCAAGAACTCTGCCAGTTTCTGAATGTCCTCGGTGCGAAGATCGATAATATCGGCTCGAACACCCTCTGCGTCCAGGGAGTGGATCGACTTCATGGGGGAGAATTTACCATCGGTCCCGATTATCTCGAAGTGGTCAGCTTTATCGGCGCTGCTGTCGTCACCCACGGATCAATCCGCATCCGCAACGCCGGCCGGCAGTATCTGGATATGATCCGTCTGGTCTTTGGCCGCCTGGGCGTGGTCTGGGATTATGACGGCGAGGACCTGGTCGTTCCCGAAGAGCAACCGCTGGAAATCGAATCCGACCTGGGTGGAATGATTCCGGAAATTAGTGTCATGCCCTGGCCGTCCTTCCCCACCGATCTGATGAGCATCGCCATCGTGGTGGCTACCCAATCCAAGGGATCGATCCTGTTCCATGATTGGATGTATCCCAGCCGGATGTTCTTTACGGATAAACTGGTAGGCATGGGTGCGCACATCGTCCTCTGCGATCCACATCGCTGCATCGTTCAAGGCCCGTCCCAGTTGGGCGGTGAAAAAATGGAAAGTCCCGACATTCGCGCCGGGATGGCCCTGGTGCTGGCCGCCTTGAGCGCGCGAGGGCCTTCCACCATTCGCAACATCGGCCAGATCGACCGGGGCTATGAACAGGTTGACCTGAAACTGGCCTCATTGGGCGCGCACATCGAACGCATGAAAGAATAGAAAAGAGCGGCCGAATTCGGCCGCTCTTTATGGATCCTCGAATCTTCAATTTGCGGTGGTTTGGACGACCTCAAGAAATTGAGTGACGACCTCGCGCAACATTTTTTCGGGCAATGCCCCGACCTGGCGATGGACGATTTTCCCGTTGGCGACGAATAGCATGGTCGGAATACCCTGCACGTTGTACCGGGTTGCCCAGTCCTGCTGTTCATCGGTATTGACCTTCGCAACTAATAATTTACCGGCGTATTCACTTGCTAATTTTTCCAGCACCGGCGCGACCATCCGGCACGGGCTGCACCATGGCGCCCAAAAATCCACAATTACGGGCAACGTGGATTTCAACACAGTCTGCTCAAAAGCGGTATCGGTCACGTGGATCGGTTCGGTGATCATCATTTACTCCTGATTTCCGGTGGATTACGCTGAACGTAGTATATCATACCCATTTTCATTAGATGCATCCCGAACTGAAAAGTTACATGCTCGCGCTCAAAGGTTATTTTGAGCTCGAGGATGTCGATTTTCGATGATCCGTGGAATAAAAGCCGCTTCCCTTATACACGACGACCGGAACGGAATATACACGGTGCACAGCTTGGTGGCCGGCCGGGCAGGCAGGCATCTCATCCGCATGTGAGATGGGCAGGCGGCGTTCGAACTGCTTGCCGCAAATATCGCACTCGAATTGATAGACTGGCATGGGCACCTCCAACAATGACAATTGCATGGCCGCCCCGGTCAGGGGGCGGCCTGATTTCTTACTTTACTTTGACGGTGATGGTCTTCGGACGATCTACCTCGGACTTTGGCAAGGTCAGAGTGAGGATGCCATTTTCAAATTCGGCATGCGCCTGGTCGGTCACCACCGACACCGGCAGCGGTATCGACCGCGAAAAACTGCCGAAATGGCGTTCCTGCAGGTGATAATTGGCTTCCTTGATTTCCTGCTCCTTCTTTACCTCGCCTCGCAAGGTCAGCACATCGCCGGTTACGGAAATCTGGATATCCTCAGGCTTCATGCCCGGCATGACGGCTTTGACGATCACATCCTTTTCGGTCTGATACATGTCGATGGAAGGGATACTCCAATCTTCGGTTCTGCCAAGCTGGCGGTCGAAGGATTCATCGAATACCCGGTTCATCATTTGTCGAAGCGACATCATCTCACGGAATGGATCCCAGCGAACAATGTTTGACATCTAGCACCTCCTTTGTTCCCTGATTCCATTTACATTTTTAACTATAAACCGCTTGCATTAATATTTTGCAAGCGGCTTATTAGAATTTTATCTGAGTGCCAGATAAATCAGCAGGTTGTTTGCGCTGGTAGTCAACGAAACGGTATCCCACGCCCCGTTCGGTTAGAATGTATTGCGGATTGGCGGGATCTTTCTCGAGCTTCTGGCGCAAATAATTGATATAAAGACGGACATAATGGGGTTCATCCCGATATTCGTAACCCCACACCTTGGAAAGCAACTGGTCATAGGTCAATACCCAGCCGGCGTTTTGCACGAGGTGATAAAGGAGCCGGTATTCGGTCGGGCGTAATTTGACCAGCTTGCCATCGACCCACACCTCCCGGCGGCCGAAGTCGATCTTCAAACGGTCGTCCACTTGAATGACCTCATGCGCCGAGAAACCGGTCGAATCGCTCCGACGGATCACAGCCCGCACCCGGCTGACCAGTTCCCGCGGGCTGAAGGGTTTGGTCACATAATCATCCGCGCCTAATTCAAGGCCGTGAACACGATCTTCTTCCTCGCCTTTTGCGGTGAGCATGATGACCGGAACGGAACTGATCTCGCGGATCATCTTCAACACTTCGAAACCATCGATGTCGGGCATCATGACGTCCAGGATCACGACATCCGGCATCTCGGTCCTCAACACCTGCATGGCCTGCATGCCGCGGTAGGCTTCGACCACGTTGAAGCCATCCTGTTCCAGGTTCAGGCGAATAAAGCGCGCCATGCGTTCTTCATCATCGACGACCAGGATTGTGCGATTTTTGAAAATCTCATCCGTCATGTGGGTCACTCCCGTACAAATGTAATAATATCTTCCTCATCGCCACTGGGCATGACCTCAATAAATAAGACTCTCGTCAAAGGCCAGATCACGGTTGTGACATTGGCTTCAAGGTAGTGTAAATCCTTGCCATCTCTGTGGCGCGGATTCTTGATCATCATTAACTGATCGGTTGGGTTTGGCAATTCATCGATTTCCCCCATCACGGGGTCTTCGTTCATCACATGAATAAGAATGGTTGGCATGATTGGCTCTTTATTTCAATGATCGATGAGAATTTGGAATTTCAACTTACCCAATGAAACGATATCCCCATGGCTCAATGGATAATCCACATGCGGGATAATCTTCTGCCCGTTGACCCGGGTTCCATTCGAAGAACCCAGATCCATGACCGTCACGCGTTGTCCGACGATTTTTATGGAAGCATGCAACCGGGATACACCCTGTGAATAGGCTTCGTACGGCGACAGATCGACATCTGGCAAAATGGGTTGGCCCTCGGTGACTCGGCCGAATGTAAATTCGTTCCTTCCGGCGAGGTGCAATACCTGGCCGCACTCGACCAGGTGGAGCGAAAGGGATGCGTCATAAATTTCCATTGCCTGTGGAGCTTCCTCGGTACCCGGTTCAGCCTGGAGGATATTCGGATCCAGTGCGTCGGAAGGATTTCGTTTGAAGGCATGTGTTTTTAATACATCCGTGAAGACGAGCTGTGTGCCGCATTCCGAACAGAAAAGCGCACCCGGCAGGTTTTGAACGTGACAATTAGGGCAAAGGATCATAAGATTATTCTACTCCGGGACCGGGAAGAAGGAGCAATGCTCTTGTGCCGTATTTTATCCGCTTATCTCCATCCTTACTGAAACGGCGGCTCTGCTGGATGTGTTCGGCTTCAACCAGAACCGTATGAGCTAATTCTCGATCCCCCCTGGCCAGTAAATGAGTTGCTAGATGGTGAAGATGCTTCGTTGCATCTGCGATATCTCCGTTTTCCACCTCAGACCGGGCGCGATCCTGTAAACGGTAAAGCGTGAGTTTCGAGAGAGCCTCCACGATCGCCGCGGGTGGAATTTCGCGTTCCACTTCCGGCGCGACCGGCCGACGAATATCGAAATTCAGGCGACCTGTTGTGATCAATTGAGAGGGCAATTTGAATACGATTCTGCCCTTTCCAAGGTCGATCTCCCGGGTATGGGGAGGGATGGCATCCACGAAGATTTCCAGGAGCAGGCTGATTCCCTTGCCGTAATTCAAGCCCCCCAAGGGGATGGGATTTCCGATTTCCACCGGCCCCAGGTCCGGCCGCAGCCGAAAAGCGTAGCGAATTTCCAGAGATGGGTCGTTTTCGATCTCCAGATTCACCGCACTGGCATAGGCGACGCCGATGGATTCCATCTTCTGAGCCAGGTAATTCGTCAGGTCTTTGGGAGATGTGACGAATATGGTTGTGCCGCCGCTGATACTTACCAACTGATCCAGAAAGGAATCATTCCATTCCGAACCGAATCCCAGGGCGCTCATGGAGATATTTTCTTCCTGAGCTGTACGCGCCAATAGCAAACAATTTTCCTCGTCGCCGTAGGTGTGGCCATCGGTCAGCAGCACCAGATGGCGCACCAGGAAGTTTTCGGGGGTTCGCCGTAAGAGATCAACCCCGGCTTCCAGCCCCTGGTACAATTCCGTGGAACCGCTGGTGCCCAGCAAGCTGATTTTTCCTTCCAGTTTCGTCAACTCATTGACCCGGGTGGGTGGAATGACGACCTCGGCGCGATCGCTGAATGCCACGATCGAGATCAGATCATACGGCCGGAGATGGCGTACCAGTTGCGCCACATTGGCTTTCACCATCTCAATTCGCTCCCCGCGCATCGAGGTGGAGCGGTCGAGCACCAGGCAGATGGATGACGGCGGCAATTTGGCCAGGTCGGGTTCTCCGGTACAAATCAGGTCGATGAGGGCGTAGATAAGCTGCGGCTCATTCATCGCCGGGATTACCGAACGACTGATCCGGATGCTCGTCCCCACCGCCAACGGGATTTTGGCCATGTCCGGCAGGGTCAGATCGTAATTCTTCCTTTTCGTGGGGTTCGAAAGGAAATCGTAAGCTTCCTGAACCCTCAAGAATTGCTCACGAGCCAAAGGGTCTGGATTAGCATCGGGATGAAGACGGCGGGCAACCTCGAAATAGGCAGACCGGATTTCTTCCGGTGCCGCATCGAATGGGAGGCCCAAAAGATTGTAATAATCTGCCGTCATGAAACCTGCTCTATAGGTACTGCACCAGGATAACACTGATGTTATCGGGGCCGCCGGCCGCGTTGGCCGCCTCGACCAGCTCCTGACATGCAATGGAGAGGTTTTTTGCGCCGTTAACAATCCTGAAGATTTCAGCGTCAGAGACGACTCCCCACAGGCCGTCACTGCACAGCAACATAAAACCGGGTTGCGGCATCGGGTGGGTGTGAATATCCGGCCTGAAGGGATCGGCCTGGCCCAATGCCCGGTAGAGTACATTTCGATTGGGATGGACTTTGGCTTCTTCCTCGGTGATTTGACCCAGTTCCTGCAATCGCCGAACCAGGGAATGATCCTGAGTGATGGCCTGAATTCGTCCATCCGGGTAGATGAAATAAGCCCGGCTATCGCCCACGTGGGCCATGGTCACCTGTTCGCCGAGCACCAGGGCAGCCGTCAGGGTCGTCCCACCGCCCGGCGCCTTGCGTACAACTGCGCGTTGAGCCTCTTTTACGCCATTTTCCATCAGTTCCAGCAGGCTTTCGGATTGGCTGTCCGAATCTCCGATCAGAAAAGGCGTGAATAGTTTTTGCAAAATATAGTCGCCGAACGCCCTGGCCGCAGCGCCGCTCGCAATTTCGCCGTGCTGATGCCCGCCCATGCCATCGGCGATGACAAAGAGCCCAAACGGAAGTTCGGTCGATCCATCGGCAAAAACCGAACTCAGCGAAAAAATGGTGTCTTCATTATGGTCACGTTGTTTTCCGACCGACTGCCCCGTTCCCACCATCAATTGCGCAGGGGTAAAGGTCATCGGCGCCATGGCCACATCCGTGATTATCTCTTCAGATAACGGGGCAGTTTTTACATTGTCCGGTTCTGGAGCGCTCGGGTTACCAAATAAGCGTTTAAGAAAATCGATCACAAATGCCTCCTTCAAATAAGGCGTTTACTATCCCCCTATATCAGCAACGCGTACACGATGCGATCTGCAGAACCGATGTATAAGACCCCATTATACACGATCGGTGTTCCCGTTATCGGCCCACCGGTTGGGAATTTCCATTTCAACCGGCCGTTCTTGATATCCAGGCAGTACAAATTTCCATCCGCGCTGCCGCAGTACAGATTCTCTTTATAGACTACGGGTGATCCGCTGACCTGGTGGTCGGTCTTAAACGTCCAAATCTCCTTGGAAGTCGTGGCGTCGATGCAGTAGATATTTCCATCGGCCGAACCGATGAAGACGAAATTCTCCGCCCGGCAGGGAGAAGAAACCGTTCCTTTTCCCATCCGGAATCGCCACATTGCCCATCCAGATTTCGCGTCCACCGCGTAAAAGGTGCTGTCCAGCGAACCCACAAAAACGATCCCCTGTGCCACCAGGGGCGAGGAGGTAATGGCTCGTTTTGCCCTGAATTGCCATTTCGATTGGCCGCGGAAATCCAGGCAAACCAATTCGCCGCCTTCACTACCCGCGTAAATATAATCCTGGGCGATGAAAGGCGAGGATCGAATTGGAGCGCCGGCATCGAAACGCCAGGTCCGGCGTTGAGATATCAAATTGATGGCGTAAAGAAAACCATCGTCCGATCCGACGAAAATATGGCCTTCGGCGATTCTTGGAGAGGAACGAATCGGGCCTTCTGTCGCATAACTCCAGGCCAATTTGCCGGTGTGCACCGATATGGCGTAAACATTGTTGTCCTCGGAACCGATATATATGGCTCCATCCTGCGAAGCCGGTCGGCCGACGATTCCGCCCTCGGTCGGGAACTTCCATTGAAATTCGCCGTTCGTTGCATTGAGCGAATAGAGATTGTTATCGTACGATCCGATGTAGATCGAGCCGTTGTCGTAGAGCGGAGAGCTGCGAATTTCATCTTCGCATTCGAAAGTCCACAAAGGTTTTATCGTCTGCTCAGGAGCTGTAGTCGGATGAATCGATAGCCGGGTCAATGCTCCGGTTTTTTTCGCGGTCAGCATTAACGCATCTTTCATCGCCACCGCAGATGGGAAACGCTCCTGGGGGTTATATTTCAAAGCCATTTGAATGATGGCATCGAATTCAGCAGAAATGGCAGGGTTGATCTGCCGGACCGGCCGTTCGGCAAAGGAGAACGGCGGCTCAAGGCGTGGGTCCTTGCGCGTGATCAGGTGGTGCAAGGTCGCGCCTAACGCGTAAATATCCGCCATCGGGGTAGCTTCACCGCGATATTGCTCGGGCGGCGAATAGCCCTCGGTCCCGATCATGGTGCCTTTTTGACCGGTTTTGAAAATCTTGGCAATGCCAAAATCAACCAGCACGATATGACCCTGCTGGTTGACCATCACATTGGATGGCTTCATATCCCGGAAGATGATCGGTTCCGGCCGGTGCGTGTGCAAATACTGCAGCACATCGCACAATTCGATCGCCCAAACGATGACCTGATCTTCGGTTAAGAAACCCTCGGATTCTGCCAGAATCTGATCCAGGTCTTTGCCGTGAACAAACTCCTCGACCAGGTAGGACCGTTCATTGAAAGTGAAATAATCGAAGATTTTCGGAATGGACGGGTGGTTTAATGTGACCAGGATGTTGGCTTCACGCTCGAAATTTTGCGTGATCGTCTGCCGCACGATGGGATCTGGAGCGGAATTGATCATTTCCTTCACGGCGACGAGCTTTACGACGTTTGGAAAGTGCAAATCCCGCGCGCGGTAGACCGATCCCATTCCACCGACGCCGATGACTTCCTGGACGAGATATCGATTCACCAGCGTGAAACCCTGTGGAAGCTGGCGAACGGGCTCCTGCTCTGAATTCAAACCCTGGGTGATGTGTTGAGTATCCAGAACTCCTCCCCTACCGATCCGATATAACGTCCCCTCTGGACACCAGACATCCGCCAGACAGGATAACGATAACCATAAGAACTGTGTTAAATTATACGCACGCTACCTTTGAAACGCAACCCAAATGACGTCCGAACCCCTCAAAACAGGACTTCCATCCAACGCACAGAGGAAGCCTGTGACTGGACTTGAAATATGGGGTAAAGTAAAATAATACTTCTAAGGGATCGTTATCACAAAGGAGTGAAGGAATGACGAATTTTCCTGGTAAAGGGAAAGTAGCTGTTCTAAAAACATCCCCGACCACCGTTTTGGATGATATCGAAAACGTGATGAAACTGGCCGGCGTCGAACAGGCGCTGCCGAAAGATGCCGCAACCGGGTTGAAGATCAATATATCCTGGCAAACCTGGTATCCGGCCTGCTCCACCACTCCCTGGCAGCTCGAAGGCGCCATCAAGGCGCTTCGCCAGTTCGGTTACACCGACCTGGTCGGCATTCACAACGATACCGTTGTCGTGGATACCCGGGTTGGCGAAGTGAACAATAAGCACAAATTCGTAACCGACAAATACCAGGTGCCCTGCGAATATTTATACGAGGAACAATTCGAATGGGTCCGGTATGAACCGAAAAGCCGTCCGTTTCTGGTGCTCGACAAAATCTACCCGGATGGCGTCTATATTCCGAAGGTGCTGGTGGGCAAGAATATCGTCCACCTTCCCACGGTAAAAACGCACGTCTTCACGACCATTACCGGCGCGATGAAAAACGCTTTTGGCGGCCTGCTCCACCGCAACCGCCACTGGACGCACTCCGTCATTCACGAGACTCTGGTCGATCTCCTGACCATCCAACAGGAAATCCATCCCGGCATTTTTGCGCTGATGGACGGTACGTTCGCCGGTGATGGGCCGGGTCCGCGCGCCATGCGCTGGCATGAAAAGAACATTCTTCTGGCGTCCGCCGATCCGGTGGCTATCGATGCCGTTTCAGCCCGGCTTCAGGGATTCGACCCCATGTCCATCCCATTCATTCGGATGTCGCATGAAATGGGTCTGGGCGTCGGTGACCCGCGTGAAATCGAAATCGTCGGCTACGACATCAATCAGGAACCACCCTGGCGTTTCGTTCAAGAAGACACGTTTGCCTCCCGCGGCCAAAAAATGATCTACCACGGTCCGCTCAAGCCATTTGAGAAAATGCTCCTTCAGAGCCCGCTCGTGCCCTGGAGCTATTTTGCCAGTAATTTTTATCACAATGTTTATTGGTATCCCTTCGTCGGCCGTCGCCGTGTGAAGGAGGCTCTGGATACACCCTGGGGCCGCCTCTTTGAGTCCTACGGCGATGGGAGAGTCGTCATGCCCGGGATGGAGCCCAGGACTGTGATCCAGGCCGGACTGGCCATGGTCGTCACAGCCGCCCTGATTGGGGCAGGCCTCAGCCTGCTGGGGAAGAAGAAAAAATAAACCTCTTGTGAATTTCCCACGATTGTGGGAATAAAAGAATTTAAGGAGAATGTATGTTTACAGACTTCACTGAAGCCTCTACTTTCGTGTCAGACAACGGCATTCGATTGGTCGATCTGAAGTTCAGCGACCTGTGGGGACGCTGGCATCATGTAACCATCTCCGCCAAGGAATTCACTCCATCCTTGATGAATACGGGGGTGGGCTTTGACGGTTCCAGCGTGGGTCTGAAAAGCGTCAAGTCAGGAGATATGGCGCTGATCCCCGATCTCGGCACGGCTTTCGTAGATCCATTTTCAGAAATCCCCACCTTGAGCTTTCTGTGCAACACCATCGAAGCCGATACGAAGGTCCTTTTCCACAGTGATCCGCGCGAAATCAATCGCCGCGCTGAGGCTTACCTGTTGTCGACCGGATTGGCGGATGAAAGCCGCTGGGGGCCGGAGTTCGAGTTCTATGTTTTCAACGATGTTTCTTTCGAAAATGGAATCAACATCGCCAGTTATTCGGTCGACTCGGTCGAAGGGAACTGGCATAACGCCCAGGGCGGTCACGGCCATTTCATACCCATCCACGGTGGTTATCACGCCATCCCTCCCAAGGATCAATTGCACAATATCCGCTCGAAAATGGCGATCACATTGGAGGAGATCGGCGTACCGGTCAAATATCACCATCACGAAGTTGGCGGCCCGGGCCAATGTGAAATCGAAACGCCCTTGATGGGAATGCTGTCGGCCTGCGATGCATCCATGCTGGTCAAATATGTAACCAAAATGGTCGCGCATGATGAAGGGCAGACGGTAACCTTCTTGCCTAAACCGCTGTATGGCGAAGCCGGCAACGGTATGCATTTTCACCAGCAGCTCTTTCTGGAGGGCAAGAATCAGTTTTACGATCCCAAGAGCCCGATATTACTCAGTCAGATGGCCTTATATTACATCGGCGGCCTGCTCAAACATGCGCCGGCCGTCCTGGCATTCACGAACCCAAGCACCAATTCTTACCGGCGCCTGGTCCCGGGCTTCGAAGCGCCCGTTAATGCCTTCTTCTCCATGGGCAACCGCAGCGCGGCCATCCGCATTCCCAAATATGCAACCGAACCCGAAAAAGTTCGTTTCGAGTTCCGTCCACCGGATGCCACCTGCAACCCCTATCTGGCCACGGCGGCGATGCTGATGGCCGGCGTGGACGGTATTCTCAATAAGATCGATCCGACCGCGGAAGGGTTTGGCCCGATCGATGAAAACATTTTCTCCTGGACGCCGGAAAGACGCGCCACCATCAAGAGCCTGCCGACCTCGCTGGAAGAAGCGCTCAAGGCATTGGATGCCGACCACCAGTTCCTCCTCAAGGGGCAGGTCTTTAGCGAAGAATTGATCGCGAGTTGGATTCAGGCCAAGACCAATGAGGATTACCAGCTTCGCGCACGCCCGCATCCGTACGAAATCGAATTGTATTTCGATCTGTAATTCGATATTTGGAAGATGTTTTCGTGGGGCCGGCGAATTCGCCGGCCCTTATTTATTGCTGCGACACTTGGCGCACGGACATAACAAACGCAAATAGCGCCAATTGTAAATACCAAAATGATGGCCGTCTTCCCATTCGATGGTAAGCGCATAAGAGCCCACAGCTTCGATATTTCGAATCTGCGTGGCGGGGGATTTTGGCAGGTGAACGCTGAATACCGCCGGATCCGGTTCTGTTCGCATGTTCTCATGGCCGCCGCGGCATTCCGCGCATGGGCAGGCGGCTCTCAACAATTCAAAAGGATACCGGCTAAGATGGCTATCTGCCCATTGAATCGTCAAAATTCCAGCCTGCCGGTCGGCAGTGATGGACTTTGGGGTAATCGGAGTATTCATTGTCTCTCCATGGAAAATCAGGAATCATGGCGCCTGGCTAGCGACAACCTGCAGGAAATCAGAAACCGCCCAACCGCTGCGATTGGTATCGTAAGGCGCTTCCAGGTAATACCAGGTATATCCGGATCCCTCCTTGGGGCCATCCTTAACCAGGAAGACTTCGGCTTCACGCCCCAGGAAAATTTGTTCGTAATCGGTGCCCGGCCCCTTGCGAAGGCGAAGGCCGTCTCCTCCGGTGCCGGTGATTTGCACGTAGGCGCCGACCTGAATGCTACCGCCGTTCGGTGAAAGGTTCAATGTCGGCGTGACCGAAGGCGTCAAAGATACCGTCGGTGTGAGTGGAATTGGGGTCGATGTAGGCGCAGCGATCACGGTCAGCACGACCGTGGGGGCCTGAACGGCGCTCTTTGCCGGTAGGGTGCTCCAAAAAATGATGAAGATCACCGCCAGCAGTGAGACGGCCAGGCCCATCGCCACGAAAAAAACCAACGGAGACAAAAAACGTTTGAACATGATTATCCCGGTAGCAGAAAGAAGGAAAGGCCTAGGATCAGGTAAACCGCCATCAGGGCTGCCCCTTCCAACCAGTTCGACTCGCCATCGAGCGACACCAACGCGCTGATGATGACACCCGCCCCCAATGCAATCAATTCGAAGGGGTTGAAGATCAAAGTCAGGGGGTTGCCCATGGCAAGGCTGAGAAAAACCAACAACGGCGCCACGAACAGGGCAATTTGCAAACTGGAAGATATGGCGATCTCGACGCTTAATTCCATGTGATTTCTGTGCGCCACCTGCACAGCCACCAGGTGTTCGGCCACGTTGCCAATAATCGGCACCAGGATGATGCCCAGGAAGAATTCGGAAAGGCCCAGGTTTTCGGTGACGTGTTCGACCTCTCCAACCAGTAACTCGCTTAAGAATACCACGCCCAGCGTGGCAACTGCCAGCAGGAGGATTGACTGGAGTAAAGACATTCCCGGTTTATGGTGCGCTTCCACGATTGTTTCCGTGGCGATCGGGCTGCGGGCAGACTTCACGGCAAAAAGGATTCCCAGCCCGTAGAGCGCCATCATCACCACCGCCACGCCCAGGCTGAGCGACTCGACGCCCGGACTGCCATCATCACCGATCGAACCGCTGAAAACGGAAGGAATCACAAGCGCCAGAATTGCCAGAATCAACAGAACGGAGTTGTTGGAGGCATGCCTGCGGTCGAAGGTTTGAAACCCATTTTTCACACCGCCCACCAGCATGGCCATCCCCATCACCAGCAGCAGATTTCCGATGATCGAACCCGTAATGGAAGCTTTGACCAAATCCAACAAACCGGCCCGGATCGCCACCAGGGTAATAATCAATTCCGCCGCGTTTCCCAGGGTTGCGTTCAGCAGCCCGCCGATGCGCGGCCCGGTGTAGACAGACAGGACTTCGGTCGCTTTCCCAATATAGCCCGCCATGGGAATCAGCCCCACCGCGGAAAGAACGAAGATCCACACCGGTCCCCATTGGAGGAATCTGGCCAGAATTGCCAGCGGCAATGCCAACACCAGAAAAGATAAAGGATTATTGCGGAGATGATTGCGAAGAAATGGCATACGATTTGCTCCCACGCCAATTATATCTGATATGTCGATTGTTCCTGAATTCCCGGAGTCGCTGTGTGATATAATCGGACCAAACTTGGTTTATGGAAAAATCCACCACATCAGCCCCCATTCTTGGTAATCGCTATCAGCTCCTGCAAACGCTTGGAACAGGCGGAATGGCAGTTGTTTACCGCGCCTATGACCTGCGTCTGGAGAGGCCGGTGGCGATTAAAGTTTTGCGCCAGGATTACAGCGAGAGCGATGGTTTTCGCGAGCGTTTTCGTCAGGAAGCCAAAGCCGCCGCCAATCTTTCGCATCCCAACATCGTCACCGTCCATGATTTCGGTCTGGACGCCAGCCGGCTGTATATCGTCATGGAATATGTGCCGGGTACCGACTTGAAGACAATTCTCAAGGAACGCGGCCGGTTGGATATCGATGAGGCGATTTCGTTAATCGTCCAGGCTTGCGCCGGAATTGGCTATGCGCATCGAGCGGGTCTGGTACATTGCGATGTCAAACCCCACAACATGCTGGTCACCCCCGATCAGCGCCTCAAAGTGACCGATTTTGGCATCGCTCGGGCGCTTTCTTCCATTGCCCCGGATGAAAAACACGATGTCGTCTGGGGATCCCCCCTGTACTTTTCTCCGGAACAGGCCGCTGGACAGGCGCCCTCGCCCGCTTCGGATGTGTATTCCCTCGGCGTAGTGCTGTACGAAATGCTCACCGGGCAACTGCCCTTCACCGCCACCGATCCGGTCGAACTTGCCCGCCTGCACCGCGAAAGCGTCCCGGTTTCACCCCGCCGCATCAACCTGGATATTCCCCCGGCTCTCGACCAGATTATCATGAAGGTCCTCTCCAAAGAGCCTTCCGCCAGGTACCGGACTGCCGATCAACTCGGCCGAGTTTTGCTTACCTTCAGCCAATCCGCATCCGCCTTTGCCGCCAACATTCCAGGCCAGGCTGCGGCTCCGGTTTCTTCCAAACCCTCGGTAACCCTTACCGATCCGGTCAGCGTCACCTTACCGCCTGAGAAGACCAGTACGTTGGCTCAGGATTCATCCAGCGAAATCGATTGGGGCTCGATTGGCCTGGGTATGCTGGCGCTTCTGGCGGTTGGCGGGCTGATCCCGTTCTGGCTGTACGTTTATTTCACCTTGAATCCCCCCATACGATAGCTCATGTCCACGCCCATTCTTTCTGCATCGATTCTGGCTGCCAACTTTGCCCACCTTGAAGCCGATATTCACGAAGCCGAACAGGCCGGAGTGGATTGGATTCACGTCGATGTGATGGACGGACATTTTGTTCCCAACATCAGCATGGGCCCACTGGTCGTGGAAGCCTGCCGGAAAATCACCGCCTTGCCGCTCGACGTTCACCTGATGATCGAAGATCCAGACCAATACCTGGAAGATTTTGCCGCGGCGGGTGCGAATCGAATCAGCGTGCACATCGAAGACAATCCCAACATTCACCGCACCATTCAAAAAATCCGCAGCCTGAACTGCCTGCCCGGCATCGTTCTCAATCCGGGCACCCCGGCCTGGAGCCTTCACGAGGTGATCCGCATGGTGGACCTCGTCCTGGTCATGACCGTCAATCCGGGCTATGGAGGGCAGGCCTTCCTTTCCGAAATGATCGAAAAAATCACGGAAATTCAGCGAATGATCGCCAGCCTGTCTTCACCAACCCTGATCCAGGTTGATGGGGGGATCACACCCCGCACGCTTCCGATCACTTATACGGCCGGCGCGCGGGTTTTTGTGGCCGGTAATTCCATATTTAAACAGGGTGATGGCATCACCACCGCTGTTCGGGCCCTGAAGGGTTCAATTCATTAAAATAAAAATCACGGCGAGCGCCGCGATTTTTATGGAAAAACTTGGTAAATTTATGCAGTCTTCACGATCGTCCGAATGCACTTTGCGCACAACATCTTTTGAACCATCCGGCCGTTTTCCAGAACGGAAATTTTCTGGAGGTTGGGTCGGAAAGCCCGCCTGGTCGCACGCAGAGAGAAACTGCGGTTATGACCAAATGTCGTCGTCTTGCCACACCGTTCGCACTTTGCCATTGTCGAAGATCCTTTCCAATCCTTGATTGCATGAGGCTGTCGAGGCGAACAGTTCCCCTGACAGCAAGGAAAGATTTTACCACAGTCCGCATCGTTTTTCAAGAAAGACTGTTAACATAAAGGATAAACCCGATGATCGATGATGCGTTTAACACCTTAGGAAATATCTTCATATCCCACAAAGCCATCGCCACCATCGCGTCGCATTCCGCATTGGAATCATACGGCGTAGTTGGCCTGGCGCCCAAAGATTTGGCCGAAGGCCTTGTTCAAGTGCTTGTCAAAGACCCGTCATTAGGCGTGGATGTCGAATTCGATGGGAAGAACATCGATATCGATCTGTATATCATCGTAGAGTACGGCACTCGGATCAAATCGGTGGCGGCAAGTGTTGCTGATAGCGTCCGTTTTATGGTAGAAAAGGCAGTCGGGTTGCCCGTCAAGAGTGTCAACGTTCACATTAGAGGATTGCGGATCAGCAACCCGGATTAATTGGCGAGTAGGAGTCGTATGAATAGCGAATTACAATTTCCCACCGGAGACGGGCGCGCATTAGCCATAAACGAGAAATTAGATGGTCAGGGGTTAAAGGAATTATTGGAAGCCAGCCTGACCTGGTTACGCACGAACCAACAACTGGTCAACGCACTCAATGTGTTTCCAGTTCCAGATGGCGATACTGGAACCAACATGTTGCTCACCATGCAGGCAGCCTATAATGAAATCAGTAAATCCGGTGAGATAAATGTTGGAAAAATGGCGCATTCCGTGGCGCAAGGCGCCCTGATGGGCGCGCGCGGTAATTCCGGCGTCATTCTTTCGCAAATCTGGCGCGGTTTCGCGCGTGGATTGGATAGTCTGGAAACGATGGATGCCCCGGCTTTCGTCCGCGCACTTGCGGAAGCACGCAATACCGCCTACAAAGGCGTCGTCCGCCCCGTAGAAGGGACGATCCTGACGGTAACCAAGGATATTGCCACCGCTGCTGAGACGAAACTTAACGAGACCACCGATTTGATGGCCTTACTCGAAACGGTGGTGCAGGAAGCCGACGAATCGGTAAAACGGACTCCGGATTTATTGCCCATCCTCAAGCAGGCCGGCGTGGTCGATTCGGGTGGTAAAGGCCTGCACATTATCTGGGAAGGAATGCTACGCTATCTCAAGGGTCAATCGCTTGAAACCGCCGGCGCCGTCGTACAGCCCCTGGCTTCAATGCAACTGGAAGAGACTATGGAATCGGTAGAGCCTGGGCAAGATTATGAAGTGGTGGTCGATTTCCGCCCATCAGCACCTTTGGACCTGGAAAAATTCTATTCAGGCCTTTCTGAAATCGGCACTTCGATTCAGGTCGGCGAGGGTGACGGGATGTATCGTATGCATATCCACGTCCCCACTGAAAAACGTTACGAACCGATCGATTACACCATGAAACTGGGCACCATCACTAAAGTTGCCATGGAAAATCTGCTCGCCCAGATGGAAACCCTGCAGACAAAGCCCGAATCCAAGGTCAACCTTGCGCCGGTGGAACCCGGACAGATCGCCGTCATCGCCGTTTCGCCGGGCGCGGGGATTTCTCGGATTTTCGCCAGCCTGGGCGTCTGCGGCATCGTCGAGGGCGGTCAGACCATGAATCCCAGCACCGAAGAGATTCTGAAATCCTTCGAAAATCTGCCCACAGACAAAATCGTCATCCTGCCTAACAACAAAAACATCGTCCTGGCAGCGCAATCTGCCGCCAGCGTTACCGTGAAGAAAGTCGCAGTCATACCCTGCAAGAGTGTACCGCAGGGCCTTTCCGCCATCCTGCGCCTCGATCCGAATGGGGATTTCGAGCATGTCGTGAAGGATATGACCAGCGCCATCGCCGACGTCGAAACGGGTGAGGTCACTCAGGCTACCCGCAATGTCGAAATCAACGGAGTCGATGTTCACGAAGGCCAGGTGATCGCTCTGCTCAACGGCACGTTGGTGCTCTCCACCGACAACCTGGACGACGCCTGCCTGGGTCTTTTGGAAAAGGCCGGCACCAAGGAACGCGAACGGATTACCCTGTTCTACGGTCAGACCATCAGCAAAACGGATGTAAACCGGATCGTGGACAAAATTCGCGAAAAATATCCCTCCCATGAAATCGAATTGCACGACGGTGGGCAACCTCACTACCAGTTCATCCTTTCCATCGAATAGCCATGCGGTCAGCCTGCATCCTTACCGATAACTCCGCTCAATTTCCACTTCCAGCCTTCCCCGGTCGAGGGCTGGTTCGGATTCTGCCCCATGATATCTCACTGCATGGCCAAATCCATCCGACCGGAAAGGACCTTAAGCTCAATCAATACCCTCCTACGGCCGGGCCCGGACTGAATCCGAACTTGATTCCTCCTTCCATTGCAGACTTTCAGGAAGTGATGGCGAACCTCAGCCAGGATTTCGATGATATCTTGGTGATTCTGATCTCGTCGCAATTATCCGAAACTTATCAGAACGCGGTAAAGGCGGCTGAAGATACCCAGGGCCGTTCGACCATAACGGTCATCGATTCGCAGACGATCTCCATTGGCCTGGGTATTTTGGTGCAGACGGCGGCCGGTTTTCTGGAAGAAGGGCGGACGGCGGTGGACGTTGAAAAACGGATCCGCTACATGATCCCGCATATCTACACGCTGCTGTGCACGCCCGGATTGACCTATCTCGATCACGCCGGCTTTATCGATCCAAGCCAGGCCACGGTTGGTGAGCTTCTCGGGTTGCTGCCCATTTTTTCGCTAGAGGAAGGAAAACTCTCACCGTTAGAAAAAACGCGCAACTACCGCGCCGTTCTGGATTTCTTCCAGGAATTCATCGATGAGTTCGACCAGTTGGATTACATCGCTTTACTTCAAAACGGGTCCTTCAGCAATTCTGATTTGCGCCAGCTTCGCCAGCACGCCGAAGAAAGCTATTCCGCGGCCCAGTATATCGAGCACATGCTCAATTTACCGATGGCCACCCTGTTCAGTCCGAAATGTGTCGGATTGTTCGTCATCGAAGCGCAAAATCACCGCGACCGCCTTGAGTGAAAATGACAAAAAACTCCATGCGAAAATGGAGTTTTTTGTTCATGAATAGGTATCAAACGAACTTTAAGGTAAAATAAGTCCATGCCCTCACCGTTTGAAAAATTACAACGTTACATTCGCCTGGAATCAGAGCGCGGTTATGATAACCGGGCCGTCGTCGGCGGCCTGGATAAGATTATTCCCTGGTGGGAACCGGAAGCTCGCACCAGCACAGTAGCCGAAGAGACCTTACAGGCAATCCTCGAACGATTACGAGCCTATCCGAAAGCCGAGAGCGAGGATCGTTCGCGATTGGTCGGAGAGCTCGAAATATTACTCGAGCCGCTTTCCAAACTGCCGCGCGCAGAGCGCCCGCCGCGCCCTCAACCGGCAAAAACCGCCCCCCGACCGGAACATCTCAACCGGCCAGCTCATCCGGTGCGCTCTCCAGAACGGCCTTCCGGCAACCTGCCTGCGCACAGTAGCCAGCCGACGCGCCCTCCGCAGCCACGAACCTCACCCGCCGCTCTTCCCAGCCATGAAGCGCTGGACCAGGGTCTGCGTGCTCCGGTGACGGTTCTGCAGGGTATCGGTCCCAGCAATGCCAAAACCTTTTCCGCCTTGGGAATGAATACCCTGGACGATCTATTGCACTATTACCCGCGCCGGTACGATGATTACTCGCAGATGAAACCCATCAACCGGCTGAACCCGGGGGAAGTGGTGACCATTCTGGCGGCCGTAAAACGCATCGATAATCGCAATTTGCACGGCAAACGCGAAATTACCGAAGCCATCGTCGAAGACGGCACGGGCGCGCTGCGCATCACCTGGTTCAACCAGCCTTGGCTGGCCAACCGTCTTCCGGTGGGTACCCAGATCGTCCTTTCCGGCAAGGTTGAAATGTACCTCGGGCGCCTCGTGATGAATAGCCCGGAGTGGGAATACCTGGAACAGGAACACCTGCATACCAATCGCATCGTCCCGGTTTATTCCCTGACTGCCGGGGTTTCGCAGAAACAACTCCGCAAAGCCATCTATCAGGTGGCGTCATTTTGGGCGCCGCGCCATCCCGATTTCATGCCGGTCAGCATCCGTGAAACCGGTAATCTGATTCCGCTTTCGACCGCCCTGGTCCAGGTGCATTTTCCGGATAATCCTGAAAAACTTGCCGCCGCCCGCGAACGTCTGGCATTCGATGAAATCTTCTTACTTCAATTAGGCGTTCTGTCCCAAAAACGTTCCTGGCAGGTGGCAACCGCTCAGACCTTCACCGCGCCCGAAGAATGGCTTCAATCCATCGAGGCCGAATTACCCTTTGCTTTGACCGGCGCGCAGAAACACGCCCTGGGCGAAATTCATTCCGACCTGGCCTCAGGCCATCCCATGGAACGCCTGCTTCAGGGCGATGTGGGCTCGGGTAAGACCATCGTCGCCGCCCTGGCCATGGCAAGTGTGGCTCGTGAGGGCGCACAATCAGCACTCATGGCTCCGACCAGCATCCTGGCCGACCAGCATTATCGAAGCCTGACCCGCCTGCTTTGCGCAGATGAACCCACACCCGGCAAACCCTTCAAACCTTCGGAAATTCGCCTGCTGATCGGCGATACATCCGAGGCCGATCGCCAGGAAATTCTGGCTGGTCTGGCGAATGGGGAGGTAAAATTCTTGGTGGGCACGCATGCCCTGATCGAGGATCCGGTTTCCTTCCAACGCCTGCAACTGGCCATCGTCGATGAACAACACCGCTTTGGCGTGGCGCAAAGAGCCGCCCTGCGGAATAAAGGCGAAAACCCACACCTGCTGGTCATGACAGCCACACCCATTCCCCGTTCGCTGGCGCTGTCGGTGTACGGCGATCTCGACCTGTCCATCCTGGATGAAATGCCGGCCGGTCGCATGCCCGTCGAAACGCACGTCCTGCTTCCCCTCGAACGCGAACGCGCCTACCAACTCATCCGCACGCAGCTCAAAGCCGGGCGCCAGGCGTTCATCATCTATCCGCTGGTCGAAAAAGGCGACCGGGACGATGAGAGCAAAGCCGCGGTAGACGAACACGCCCGCCTGCAGGCCGAAGTATTTCCACACGAAAAAATCGGCCTGCTGCATGGCCGCATGACGCCCGAAGACAAAGACGCCGTCATGAAGCAATTCCGTGACCATGAGATCGATATTCTGGTTTCCACATCGGTCGTCGAGGTCGGTGTCGACGTACCGAACGCCACGGTCATGCTGATCGAAGGCGCCAACCGCTTCGGTCTGGCGCAATTGCACCAGTTCCGCGGCCGCGTCGGGCGGGGCGATGCGCAATCCTACTGCCTTCTCATCCCCGAAACGGATGAATCGATCGAAAATGAACGCCTCAAGGCCATGGTCGAAACCAACGATGGTTTTGTGTTGGCCGAACGCGATTTGCAACAACGGGGTCCGGGAGAATTTCTCGGCACGCGGCAGGCCGGTTTCTCTGAACTGCGCATGGCCTCGTTGACCAATGTGCGTCTGATCGAAAAAGCACGCCAACTGGCTCAACTGCTGTTCACGCAAGACCCCGAACTGAGCCAACCCCAAAATCAGGCGCTCAAGGCGGAAATGTCCCACTTCTGGGGCAACGGTCGCGGGGACATCAGTTAAGAAGGAGGGAGATCTCATGGTCAGGGCAGTCTTTCCCGGCACGTTTGACCCGATCCATTACGGACATATCGATATCGCCCGGCGTGCTTCGCGGTTATTCGATGAGTTGATCCTTGCGGTTTACGACAAGCCCCTCAAGAACCTGGTCTTTTCGCCAGAAGAACGCCTGCATCAAGTCCGTCTGACGTTCGCTGGTGAGCCCAAGATTCGCGTCATGGGATACAGCGGATTGACCGTGGATTTTTGCGGTAAAGTTCAAGCCGAGGTGATCGTGCGAGGCTTGCGGGTTTTTTCCGATTTCGAAAACGAATTTCGCATGGCATTGGCCAACCACCGCCTTGTACCCGAAATCGAAGTGGTTGCTCTGATCACCAGTGAGCAGCACACTTTCCTGTCATCCACAACCGTGCGCGAGATCGCTTCGTTGGGAGGCGACGTCAGCAGCATGGTTCCACCTCATGTCGCCGTCGCCTTGAAGAATCGTTTTGCCGAGTTGGGCGACGGGCAGGAGAATTTGCACGTTACATCATTGCGAGATTAATTCCCGTCTGGCCTGAATATTGCAACCTGGTTTTGATTGAAACTGCGCGGAGGATGGAATGGACATTTTGCATCTCGTAGATCGGCTGGAAGAACTATTCAACGAAAGCAGGCCCATCTGGTTTACCCACAGTGTGATCGTGGATGAGGATCGGATGCTGGATCTAATCGATCAGATGCGAGTCTCGATCCCTGAAGAGATCAAAAAAGCGCAGCAGTTGCTGGCCAATCGCGACCGCCTGCTCGCCCAGGCGCAGGAAGAAGCTTCGCGCACCGTTCAACTGGCGCGCGACAAAGCCGACCAGGTGGTCGACCGCGATCCCATCGTCCAGGCGGCCCAGGTCCGCGCAGACCAGATCGTCGCTCAGGCGCGCGCCGAAGCCGAATTGACGCGCCGCGAAGCCGATGATTACGTGCAGGGATCGTTGACCAATCTGCAGTTGGAGCTGGAAAGGCTGATGAACCAGGTTCAGAACGGCATCAAAACCTTGCAGGCTGAAAAGCTGCAGGCTCAACAACCCAAGGAATAATCCTCCAGGTGCAAAAATAAGCGGCAGATCCGATGGATCTGCCGCTTTGTCGTTAATCCCTTTGAGTTCGGATTACTCTTCTTCTTCCGCCGCTTCTTCCTTCTGGCGTTTCCAGCGCGGCGGTTCGTCCTGGGGTGGGTATAAAGCAATCCCGATCACTTCGTCCATGTGTTCCACCGGGATGATCTTCAGGTCGGTCAAAACCTTCTTGGGGATATCGACCAGGTCTTTCATGTTGCGCGCAGGAAGTAAAATCGTCTTCAATCCCGCTCGATGGGCCGAAAGCACTTTTTCGCGCACCCCTCCCACGGGAAGAATCTTTCCCCGCAGTGTGATTTCACCCGTCATACCCACTTCTTTGTAGACTTTACGGTTGGTGAAAGCCGAGATCAACGCGCTGGCGATGGTAATGCCCGCGCTCGGGCCATCCTTCGGAATGGCGCCTTCGGGAATGTGAATGTGCACGTCAAGTTGTTCGTAGATTTCCGGATCGAGCTGGAATTCACTCGAGCGCGATTTCAGATATGAAAGCGCGGCATGGGCCGATTCCTGCATCACATCCCCGATCTGACCGGTAATCTGCAGGTTGCCCTTCCCTTCCAGGATGAGCACTTCCACCGGCATGATCTCGCCGCCATTTTCGGTCCAGGCCATGGCCGTGGCGAGGCCAACCTCATCCTGGCGTTCGGCCTCGGTCATGAAGAAATCCGGAGGCCCGAGGAATTTTTCGACCGTGGCCGGGGTCAATCGCGAGGGATAGTGTTTCTTCTCGGATTTCAAACGCGCCACCTTGCGGTACATGCGGCCGATTTCACGTTCCAGGTTGCGAACGCCGGCCTCGTAGGTATATTCCCGGATGATCTTGCGCAGCGCGCCGTCCTCGAAAATGACCTTTTCATCCGAAAGGCCGCTTTCTTCGATCTGACGTGGGATCAGGAAACGCCGCGAAATTTCGAGTTTCTCTTCTTCGATGTAGCCTGGGAACTCGAGCACTTCCATTCGATCGAGTAGCGCTGGCGGGATCGAACCCAGGCTGTTGGCAGTGGTGATGAACATGACCTTCGAGAGGTCATAGGGCATTTCGATGTAATGATCCGAGAAGGCAAAATTCTGCTCCGGATCGAGCACTTCCAGCAAGGCTGCTGCCGGGTCGCCGCGGAAATCCGCGCCGAGCTTATCGATCTCATCCAGCATGAACAACGGGTTGATCGTTCCGGCGCGTTTCATGGTCTGTAGAATCCGACCGGGCAGTGCGCCGATGTAAGTGCGGCGGTGACCACGAATTTCAGCCTCATCGCGAACGCCGCCCAACGACAGGCGCACAAATTTGCGGCCCAGGGCTTCGGCAATCGAACGCCCCAGGGATGTCTTTCCGGTTCCAGGCGGACCGACAAAACACAGGATGGGTTGGCGGGCGCGCTTTGGTTTCAGGCTGCGCACGGCGATATATTCCAGGACGCGATCCTTGGCTTTGCTCAACCCATAATGGTATTGTTCCAACACCTTGGCGGCATGACGCACATCCAGGTTATCCTCGGTCTCGGTCACCCAGGGTAAATCCAGAATCCAATCCAGGTACGTCCGGATCATCCCGACTTCAGGCGCCATGGCCGGCATCTGTAAGAGTCGTTCCACTTCCTTCAAAGCCTGCGCGCTGACTTCTTCCGGGAGTTTGGCCTCCTGAATTTTGGTGCGCAGTTCGTTGAGTTCGCGTGTCCAAATATCGGCTTCACCCAATTCGGTCTGGATGGCTTTCAATTGCTCGCGCAGGTAAAACTCGCGCTGGGTGTGGTCCACTTCGCTTTGCACGCGGGTTTGAATTTCATCTTCGAGCTGCAGAACGTCCAGTTCCTGGGCCAGCAGCCAGTTGGTCCGTTTCAGGCGTTCGATCGGGTCCAACATCATCAACAGGTCCTGGCGTTCCTTGAACGGCAGCGAAAGAGCCGTATCCACCATATCCGCCAGCCAACCCGGTTCCTGGATGTTCAATGAATACAGGTGGGCTTCATCCGGTAAACTTCGATCCAATTGAACACAACGCTCGAAAAGATCGCGCGCCGTGCGCATCAAGGCCTCCGTCTGCCGGGTGACCTCGGTCGGCTCTTCGAGCACCCTGGCGCGGACACGGTAGAAAGGATCCGTCTGGGTGAATTCAAGAACTTCCACCCGCCGCCGGCCCTGGATTAAAGCCGAATTGTTCCCGTCCGGCATATTCAACAGACGGCCGACGGCAATTTCCACGCCGATGGTCAGTAAATCTTCCGGTAGGGGTTCTTCCACATCCGGATCCCGCTGAACGAGCGCGATCATCGTCTCGAAGTTGTATTGAGCCTCCTGAATCGCCAGCAGATTGGCGCCGGGGACCACGAAAATCGGCGAGACCATATGTGGAAAAACAACGATATCTCTTAAAACGATTACCGGCAGTTCGACCACACCGTTTTCATCCGGTGTTGCGTCCGGAACCTGATACAGTTCTTCAGTACGTTGGTGAAGCGCAGAGGTATATTCTTCACCATCCTGCTGTCTGGACCAGTTATCTGCTTTCATCGAATTCCAATCTTTGTTTTGTTTTGAATCTTTCATATCTTTCTCCGATGAAAGTCCGAATTGTCCAAAAAACAATCCTACTTTGATGTGATGGATTGCCAGGTCAGTCTGGCGGCTGCGACGACAAACAAACTGCCGGTTACCAGCACCAGTCCATCCGAGCCTGCTTTTTCAAGCGCAATTCGAACAGCTTCTTCCAAAGGAAGGATGGCGTAAGCAGCTTTGCCATAAGGTTTCGCCATCTCTACCAGTTTACCAGCATCCAGCGCCCTTGGGTGTACAGATTGTGTGGCAATCAGGGTATCCATGACCGGCATCAGCTCAGTAAACATGCCGCTGATATCCTTATCTTCCGAAGCCCCGAAAACCATCACCATCCGCCGCCCGGGAAAATAAGTCTTCAACGTTTCCACAAGCCGCCGGGCCGAATCCTGATTGTGAGCGGAATCCAGAACCACCGGGGGTTCTTTCTGCAGGATTTCAAAACGTCCCATCCATTTTACAGACGCGAAACCGCGCTGAATGGCATCATCCGGGATATTCAAACCCTCTTTGCGCGCCACAAGCAGCGCGGCATAAGCGGTCGCTGCATTTTCCACCTGGTGCTGCCCAAGGAGTGGAATGTTCAGCTCCAGCGGATGATCGGGTCGATCGCTCGCTGTAACCCGAAGCGATTGTCCATCCAGAGAATGATTCCCGGCAGTAAAAGTCACATCTTTGCCTACTTCCACCAGCGGCGCATTTCGCTGAATTGACAGGTCGAAAAAGACCTGCCGGGCTTCTTCGCTTTGCAGCGCGATGACGACCGGCCGTCCGGGTTTGATGATCCCACCTTTTTCGCCCGCGATGGCGGCCAGCGTATTCCCCAACACCGCCATATGATCGTAGGAAATGGACGTGATCACCGAAACCAGGGGAGTGACTATGTTGGTCGCGTCCAACCGGCCACCCAGACCGACTTCGACGACGGCGATGTCCACCTTTTGCTGCGCAAAGTAGATGAAGCCCATGGCAGTGGTCAGTTCGAAGGTGGTCAACTGAGGAATTTCAGCCACGTACGGTTTCATTTGCGCGGCTATGTCAACCACAGCGTCCTTTGAAATTTCCTGGCGGTTGACCTGAATCCGCTCGGTAAACTCGATCAGATGCGGCGAGGAATAAAACCCGACGCGGTAACCGGCAGCCTGCAGCGCATTAGCAATCATGGCAGCCGTCGAACCTTTGCCCTTCGTACCGGCTACATGGATGACCGGATACTTCTGGTAGGGATTACCCAACCGCTGCATCAAAGCGCGCATACGGTCGAGATTGAATTTTTCGGGTAAATTACGTAGATTCCGCGTCAGGCTATAATCGACAAAGCTATAGAGATAATCCAGGGCTTGCTGATAAGCCGCATCTGTTTCGGTCATGGTTTTTCCTGTTATTTTGATAGAGAAAGATTGTACTAAACGGCCTAGCTTTCTGCAAGAGGGCAGTCTACTCCACGCGGAAGCGCGGTTGACGGGACCGCCGGTTTCATGTACATTTACGCTAGCGAAGATTCCCATGGCCATCGGTTTACTCACCCTGCTGATCGAGCTTCCCGGCTGCGCTTCCTTGAAGCAGAAACGCAGCCAGGTGAAACCGTTGCTGGCTCGCCTGCACCGCGAATTCAACATCTCGGCCGCGGAAATCGACCATCTCGACCGTTGGCAGTCGGCAGTCCTTGGCTGTGTGGTAATCTCGAATGATTCTCAGCATAATCAGAGAGTCTTGCAACAGGTGGTTTCGTATGTCGAAACCAATTTTCCGAACTTGCTGATTCAACAACATCGAATTGAAAGCATCTAAGGAGAATGAACAATGGAACTGAATTTGCGGGGAAGAATAGCACTGGTTACTGGCGCAAGCCAGGGATTGGGCTTCGCCGTAGCGCGCGGCCTTTCCCGGGAAGGCGTGCGGGTTGCTTTGAATAGCCGTAATCCCGAGAAACTTCAAAGGGCCGCCCAGGCCATCGAATCCGAAACCGGTAACGAGGTCAAACCCTTTGCCTTCGATGTGTCTGAACCCGGCGCTGCGGATGTTCTCATCGAAAAGGTGGCCCAAACCTTCGGCGGCCTGGACTTGTTGGTGGCCAACGCTGGTGGACCGCCGGCCGGTTCATTCGAAAACTTCAGCGACGAGGATTGGCAGAATGCCGTCAATTTGTGCTTTCTCAGCCAGGTGCGCCTGATCCGCGCGGCCCTGCCGTATTTACGCAACTCGAGTGTCGCCAGCGTTCTCACGGTCACGTCAATGTCTGTCAAACAGCCCGTCCAGAACCTGGTCCTCTCCAACAGCGTGCGTCTGGCAACCATCGGTCTCACCAAATCACTCGCGTTGGAACTGGGCAACCAGGGCATCCGTTTCAATTCCATCCTGCCCGGTTGGACGGAAACCGATCGCGTCATCAACCTGATGAAACACCGCGCCCAATCCAGCGGATTATCCATAGAGGAAGAAACGCGCAAACAGAGTAAAGAAAGTCCTCTCGGCCGCATGGCAACGCCGGAAGAGTTCGCCAACTGTGCGGTATTCCTGCTCTCGCCGGCGGCCTCTTATCTGACGGGTGTCATGCTGAGCGTGGATGGCGGCATGTACAAAGGCACATTCTAAGAAATCCACCTGTTGGGCCAAGAAATTAAAGGTAAAATCAATCCGATTTTGATAACGGTAAGGAGCAACGATTGCTGACACCAGAAGAGATCAATCTCCGGTTGGAGCGGGTTCTTCCGCTCGTTCAAAAGCCGGGGCGTTACGTTGGCGGCGAATACAACCAGGTAAGAAAAGATTGGAACGCGATCGAAACCCGCGTTGCGCTGGCATTCCCGGATATCTATGACATCGGGCTGCCCAACCTCGGGCTGGCCATTTTCTACCAGCAGTTGAATGCCCGCCCGGATGTACTCGCGGAGCGCGTTTATTGCCCCTGGGTGGATATGGAAGCGTTTATGCGCCGGGACCAGATTCCGTTGTTCTCGATCGAGAATCAACGTCCGGTGGCTGAATTCGATATTTTGGCCGTTACACTGCCGTACGAGACCCTCTATACCAACACCCTGAACCTGCTCGACCTGGCAGGGATCCCGCTGAAGAGTCAGGACCGCACCCGTCGGCATCCGTTGGTCATCGCCGGTGGGCACGCCTGCTATAACCCGGAACCGATGGCGGATTTCATCGATGCCTTTGTCATCGGCGAAGGTGAAGAGGTCTTCGAGGATGTGGTGAACGCGTACCAGGCCTGGAAACGCGCTAATCGGGAGCGTTCTGAATTACTACTCTCCCTGGCCGGGATTCCGGGCGTCTACGTTCCTTCTCTCTACCGCCCGCATTATCAGGCTGACGGCACCATCGAGGGCATAGAGCGTTTACATCCGGCCGCTCCCGAAAAAATTACCAAACGCATCCTGGCCAAGCTGCCGCCGGCGCCGGCGCGGTTTCTGGTTCCCAACATTGAGGTCGTGCACAATCGGATATCGGTCGAGATCATGCGCGGCTGCACGCGCGGCTGCCGTTTCTGCCATGCCGGCATGATCAACCGCCCGGTTCGCGAACGCTCGATCGAAGAAATTGTCGAGACGCTGCAGAAAGCGCTCGATTCAACCGGTTTTGAAGAAATCGCCCTGCTCTCGCTCTCCTCATCCGATTATTCGCACATCACCGAACTGATCGATGCGGTGACGACCCGCTTCGCCGGGCGAAATCTGGTCATCTCCTTGCCCTCGCTGCGCATCGAATCCTTCTCGGTGGATTTGATGGAAAAGTTGAAAGGCTCGCGCCAGGGTGGTTTTACAATCGCCCCCGAGGCGGCCACCGAACGCATGCGCAACATCATCAACAAGCCCATTTCCACCCAGCAGCTTCTGGATACCGTCCGGGCGATCTACAGCCGCGGCTGGCCGACGATCAAACTGTATTTCATGATCGGCCATCCGGACGAAACGCTCGAGGATGTGCAGGCCATTGCCGATCTGTGCAAAGCCGTTCTGGCTGAAGGGCGCAAGACGATTGGCGGACGCGCCCAGGTGCACGCCGGGGTGAGCACCTTCATTCCCAAACCGCACACGCCTTTCCAATGGGTGCCGGCCGACTCGGTCGAACAAATTGCCGCCAAACAGGCCCTGCTGAAGCACGAACTGCGCGGCCCCAATATCAAACTCAACTGGAGCGATCCGCGCGATACCATGCTCGAAGCCTTCTTATCCCGCGGCGACCGGCGCTTGGGCGAGGTCATCCTGGGCGCCTGGCAACGCGGCACCAAATTCGACGCCTGGCAGGATCAGGTCAATCACGCTGCCTGGCAGGAGGCCTTCGCCGTGGTTGGCCTGTCGCCGGAATTTTACGTCCACCGCGCGCGCTTCGTCGACGAAATTTTTCCCTGGGATCACATCAACCCGGCCGTCAAGAAAAGTTACCTGTTGGAGGAATATCGCAATTCACAACAGGGCGTCCTGCGCGGCGACTGCCGCCAGCAGTGTTATGCCTGTGGAATTCTGCCTACCTTCAACGATTTGCGCCGTTCCAACCCGGGCGAATACTGGAAATGCCCCGATGTTTCCCGCGCCAGGGCATCGCTGCCGGCGGATGAGAGGTCAGTATGATTCGAATTCGAATTTCGCATACGAAGACCGGCGCGCTGCGTTACACGGGCAATCTGGATATGCAGAAGGTCTGGGAACGGACTTTCCGTCGCGCCGGATTACCCCTGGCCTACAGCCAGGGCTTTCACCCGCAGCCGCGCATCAACCAGGCCTGCCCGCTGCCGTTGGGTTTCCTTTCCAATGTCGAGCTCCTGGATGTCTGGCTGAACGATGAGATGCCGCTGGAAGAAATTCGCGCCGCCGTCCAGGCGGCTGCTCCGGCCGGCGTGTCGATCAACGACCTCGAGCCGATCGATTTGCACGCTCCCAGGCTGCAAACCCTGGTCGACACCGCCGACTACGTGATCACCCTGCATCAGGTTGCTGACAAGGCCGGGTTGGATCAGAAAATTGCCGACCTGCTGGCGGCTCCCACACTGCTCCGCGAGCGTCGTGGAAAAACGTATGATTTACGCCCCATGATCATGGCTATGCGCAGCGAAGAAGGCCCTGCTCCATTCCTCCAGATCCATCTGCGCCTGACCGTGCGCGAAGGCGCCACCGGTCGGCCCGAAGAAGTCCTGCTGGCTCTGGGTCTGGATCCCTTTGCAGCCAGCATCGAACGCACCCAATTGAACCTTAAGGACCCGCTCGCAGCGGCCGCCTGAGGAGAACCGGATGCCGAGTACGCTATTTTTCGAATGCAGCAATCCGGATTGCGGATTTCGCTTTCCAGCTCCGCCGGGTATGGCGGCTTGCCCGCGCTGCGGATCGCTGCTTCGCCTGGTCCCGGACACCTCGGATCTCGCAACCGTCAACCCGCGCGACGAAATCACAGCCAGCCATCCCCTGGAAGCGCTGCTGGACAATATCCGCAGCACCTATAATGTTGGCGCCATGTTCCGCACCAGCGATGGGGCCGGCCTGACCCATCTCCACCTGTGCGGCACATCCCCCACACCCGAAAATCCTCGCGTGGGGAAGACCGCCCTGGGAGCCGAATTTTCCGTTCCCTGGACCTGGCACGCCAATGGCCTTTTGGCCGCTCAACAGATCAAGGCCCAGGGAAAGAAGTTATGGGCGCTCGAAATCGGCCCCAACTCGACTTCCATCTTTCAGGCGGCTGTGACCCTTCCAGACGGCCCTCTATGCCTGGTGGTCGGGAACGAGGTTTCCGGCATCGACCCGGGAATTCTCGCATTGTGCGACGCCCGGGTCTGGATACCGATGCAGGGTTACAAACGCTCGCTCAATGTTGCCATTGCGTTTGGGATCGCGGTTTACACGCTGCGTTATACTCCCCAGGTGCACACAATGTGGTAAGATTTTCGGTGTTGTTATTTCCGGCTTTGGAGTTATCAATGCCAATCTATGAATATATCTGCAAGGATTGCGGCAACAAATTCGACGCGCTGCGCGCGATGAAAGATTCTGACGCGCCGATGACCTGTAAAAAATGCCACGGCTCGAACACGCAACGGGTGATCTCCGTGTTCTATGCGTCCAGCGAAGGTCGCTCGGTCACACATGAAGACGGCGGCTGCGGAAGTTGCGGCGGCGGTTCATGCGGAAGTTGCGGTCACTACCATTAGAGCCTATGACTAAATCTCTCGACCATCAACTGGCTTTTATCACCGGCGGATCCAGTGGAATCGGGCTTTCACTGGCCAAACAATTCACCCAGCGCGGCGCGAATGTCTGGATCGCTGCCCGGCATATGGAACAGCTTCTGGATGCTCAGAAAGAAATCGAAGCCGTCCGCAAGGATCCCGCCCAACAGATCGGGATCCTTCAATTGGACGTTGCCGATCAAGATCAGATATCGGCCGTGGCAAAAGAATTGCTTTCCAGGGCCGGCGTGCCGGATTATGTGGTGAACTCGGCGGGCGTCGTTCATCCCGGCGAGTTTCTGAATCTGGACATGGCGCGCTTCAAGTGGATGATGGACATCAATTATTTCGGTACGGTCTACATCATCCGGGCCCTTCTGCCGGCAATGATCCAGCGCGGCAGCGGACATATCGTAAACATATCCTCAAGCGCGGGTTTTGTTGGCGTTTACGGCTACACGGCCTACTGCGCCTCGAAATTTGCCGTGCGCGGTTTTACCGATGCGCTGCGCAGCGAAATCAAAAACTGCGGCATCAGCGTCTCGCTCGTGTTCCCACCCGATACCGATACCCCCCAGTTTGCTTACGAAGAACCCATCAAACCGCCCATCACCAAGGAAGTCACGAAAACCGCTGGTTTGATGAGCCCCGAACAGGTCGCCAGGAAAGTCCTGCAGGGCGTCGATGCGGGCCGGTATATCATCCTACCCGGATTGATCAACCGCCTGACATTCTTTTTAGTGAACCTGCTGGGCCTTCGATGGTATCCCTTCATGGATTGGATGGTCAACGACGCTCGTCGCAAGGTCGGTGCGGCCAACGACAAAGCCTGTGAGTGCGACCAGGACGATCCAGATCAGGTTTGATACCAGCAGGTGCACCAACTGCAGCCATACCGGCGCCAATAAAACCACATTCAGGCCGCCCAGACCGAGCTGCAGGATAAACAAACCGATCGCCAGCCAGGCCGCCCTTTGGGCGGCCGGTTCCGTATTTTCATGGATAAACGGCGTTGTGGCAAAATACAACATCGTCCCAACCAGAACTGCAATGAACGGATGAAAGACGCGCAGGCGCAACAGAAAATGAGCGGTTCCGGAAAAATCTGCTCGAAACCCTTCCGCGATCGATGTCGCCGGGAAAAGCGTATCGCCCAGCGCGGTGATGGCTCCGCTGGATCCCAGGATCAGGACGCCCAACAGGCTGGCGAGCAACAACCCGGCCGGTCTGCCCTGGAATTTCAAGCCTGAAGGGACTCTGCCGGAGGCCCATAATGCCGTCAGCGAGAGATTGGCCAGCAGAAGGAAGGTGTTGACCAGATGGACCATGATCATGACCGCCCGGCCAACCGAATCGTCCCCGGCCGTCCAACCGAACAACACCAGGCCGGCGCCGAGCGCGGCTTCCAGGAGCACAAAACCGAAGGCGGCCGCACTCGACTTACGCACCAGCGATCCCCGGCCGTATACCCGCCAGGCCCAGATAAACAGGAAAAGAACCAGGATTAGCGTCAAGCCGGAACTCAACCGGTGGACGAATTCTATGATCGTCTCCAGTTGAGCCGCGCGAGGGATCACCTGGCCGTTGCAGGACGGCCAATGCGAGCCGCAGCCGGCGCCCGAACCGGTGGCGCGGACGAAGGCGCCCCACAGGATCACTGCCAGGTTATAGGCCAAAACGGACCAGGAATAGACGGCAAACCGAGCGGATTTTGGCGGCATGCTATTCTCCTATCAGTTACCCAAATTCTACATGATCCGTTCGCGGCCGTCAATTTCGGCGGTTGTGTCATAATTGTAAAGGTTACAATACGCGCTGGGAGTACATATAAAATTCCCTAGCCATTAAAATCCTATATGTTATACTACTCGGGTTGCTAACCATTGTTAATTCGAAAAGAGGAGTGATCAAAGAATGAAAGACTTTCTTGCGGTGTCCGATTATTCGCCCGTTGAACTTCAGGAGATGCTTGACCTGGCGGTCGCTCTCAAGAAAGAATTGAAATCTGGCGGCAATAAACCCCTTTTAAAGGGCAAAGTCCTGGGCATGATTTTCCAAAAACCCAGTTTGCGCACCCGCGTCAGTTTCGACATGGGCATGCGCCAGTTAGGCGGCGACGCGCTCTATTTATCCCCGGCTGAGATCGGCCTGGGCCAGCGCGAATCGATCGCCGATGTCGCCCGCGTCCTCTCGGGTTATGTGGATGGCCTGATGGCCCGCGTGTTTGCCCACGACCACGTCCTTCAGCTTGCACAGTGGTCCAGCGTTCCGGTCATTAACGGGCTGAGCGACTACAATCACCCCTGCCAGGCCATGGCGGATGCGCTTACGATCATCGAAGACTTCGGCTCAATGAAGGGTCTCAACGTCACCTATATCGGGGATGGCAACAATGTGGCCGTCTCGTTGATGCATATTTGCGCCAAACTGGGGGCAAACTTCACCATCGCCAACCCGGAAGATTACGACATCACCCCCAAGGCAATCGAAGATGCCCGCAAGTTTGCTGCCGTCAGCGGCTCCAAACTCACCTTCCTTCGCGATCCGCACGCCGCCGTCAAGGGCGCCCATGTCATCTACACCGATACCTGGACCAGCATGGGTCAGGAAGCCGAAGCCAAGAAACGCGAGCTTGTCTTCCCACCCTATCAGGTGAATGCCGCCCTGGTCGCCGAAGCGGATCCAAAAGCCATCGTCCTGCACTGTCTGCCCGCGCACCGTGGACAGGAAATCACCGACGAAGTCGCCGATGGCCCGCACTCCCGCCTCTTCCCGCAGGCGCACAACCGCATGCACGCTCAAAAAGCTGTTCTCGTCAAACTACTCGCATAGGAATCGAGGATTTATGAATACCCGCGACTACATCGAAATCGAAGATAAGTACGGCGCCCACAATTATCATCCGCTGGATGTTGTTATAGAGCGCGGTGAAGGTGTCTGGGTTTACGATGTCGATGGGAAGAAATATCTGGATTGCCTGAGCGCCTATTCAGCCATCAACCAGGGCCATGTTCACCCGGCCATTCTGGCAGCCATGCTGGAACAAGCTAAGAAGGTTACGCTGACCTCGCGCGCCTTCCGCAATGATCAATTACCCCTGTTTTACAAAGAACTGTCCGAAATGACCGGCTTCGAGATGTCGCTGCCCATGAACAGCGGCGCCGAGGCTGTCGAAACCGCTTTGAAACTGGCCCGCAAATGGGCTTATGAGGTCAAGGGAATTCCCCGTCATCAGGCCGAGATCATCGTGGGCTCCGGCAATTTCCACGGCCGCACGGTAAGCATTATTTCTTTCTCCACAGAACCGGCTTACCGCGATGACTTTGGCCCCTTCACCCCGGGCTTCAAGGTCGTTCCCTACGGCGATGCAGATGCCGTCGAAAAAGCCATCACCCCCAACACCGCCGCTGTCATGCTGGAACCCATTCAGGGCGAAGCCGGCGTTGTGGTTCCGCCGGATGGCTATTTGCGCAGGGTCGCCGAAGCCTGCAAGAAGAACAACGTGCTGTTCATCGCCGATGAAATCCAGACCGGTCTCGGTCGCACCGGCAAACTGTTTGCCTGTGATTATGAGGGAATTCACCCAGACATCATGGTCATCGGCAAGGCGCTCTCGGGCGGCTTCTACCCCGTCTCGGCGGTCCTGGCTTCGAGCGACCTGCTCGGCCTGTTCAACCCCGGCGAGCATGGCTCCACCTTCGGCGGCAGCCCACTGGCAGCGGCGGTTGCTCGCGCGGCCCTGAAAGTGATTCGCGATGAGAAGCTGACGGAAAACGCCGCCAAAATGGGCGAATACTTCATGGAACAGCTTGAAGAGATCCCCAGCCCCCACGTTCAGAAGATCCGTGGGAAAGGCCTGCTGATTGGCGTTGTCCTCAAACCCGAAGCCGGCGGCGCGCGCCGTTTCTGCGAAGCACTGCAGCAGAAGGGCATTCTTGCCAAGGAAACTCACGAACGCGTGATCCGTTTTGCGCCGCCCCTGATCATCGATAAGGATACCATTGACTGGGCATTGCCCACCATCCGCGAAGTCTTGATGATGCCCTAACCGGCCTTTCGAAAAGTCTGCAGTTTTTGGTCAAACAAAAACTGCAGGCTTTTTCGTTAACCGCCTATATACTTTTTTGTAGAGGGACACCACCGATGAACTGGAAAGACATCTACGATTCCAAAGTTGTCACTGCAGATGAAGCCATTCACGCCATTAAGTCTGGCAATCGCGTCTATTTGACCGGCAATTGTTCTGTTCCGCATCGCCTGTTGAAAGCACTGGTCGATTACGCCCCCGAGTTGGAGGGCGTGGAAATTTGTCAGTGCCTGACCGTGGCGGGTTCAGAATACGTCGCGCCCGAAATGGAAGGGCACCTGCGGGTCAATTCGATGTTCATCAGCTCCAACGTTCGCAAAGCCATCCAGGAAGGTTTTGCAGACTTCACACCGGTCCTGCTCTCTGAATTTCCACTGTTGTTCAAGAATAACGTGCGCCCGCTGGACGTCGCCATTATTCACATCTCGCCCCCCGATCGAAACGGCTTTTGCTCCTATGGCATCGAAACCGGGCTAACCAAAACCGTGGCCGAATCGGCCAAAATCATCATCGCCCAGGTCAACCAGCGCATGCCACGTATTCTGGGCGATACCCTGATTCACGTGCGGGACCTGGATTACATCGTTCCCGCGGATGAACCGTTGAGCGAACTGCCGCAGGAAGCGGCCGACGACGGTGGCATCACCCAGAAGATCGCAAGCCTGATTGCTGAGCGGATTCCGGACGGCGCGACCCTGCAGCTTGGCATCGGAGGCCTTCCAAGCTCGGTCCTGAAGATGTTGAAGGATAAGAAGGACCTGGGGATCCATTCCGAGCTGTTTTCCGACAGCATCATCGAAATGGTCCAGGCCGGTATCGTCACCGGCGCGCGTAAATCCATTCACAAGGATAAGATCGTGGCCGGCTTCATGCTCGGATCGCAGCGCCTGTGGGATTGGGCGAATGATAACCCGGTCATTGAGCTTCACTGCACCGAGTACGTAAATAATCCCTTCACCATTGCCCAGAACGACCGCATGGTGGCCATCAATTCAGCCATCGAAGTCGACCTGACCGGCCAGATTTGCTCTGACAGCATTGGGACAAAGTTTTTCAGCGGCGTCGGCGGTCAGATGGATTTCATCTACGGCGCGTCGATGTCTCGCGGCGGCCTGCCGATCATCGCGCTGCCGTCCACCTGCACATTACGCGATGGGACCATCCTCAGCCGCATCGTGCCTACCCTGAAACCGGGCGCCGGAGTGATCACCTCGCGCAACCACGTCCACCACGTGGTCACCGAATATGGCATGGTGGACCTCTATGGGCGCACGGTTCGTGAACGTACGCAGGCTTTGATTTCGATTGCCCACCCCAACTTCCGCGAAGATTTGAAGAAACAGGCTGCCGCCCTGCATTATATTTGAGGGTAGAATAAGGTTGATGTACCTGATACTTCTCACCTTTTGGAAGGTGTCCCCATGACACGTTACGCCAAGATCGTCGCGACGATCGGCCCAAGCTGCGAAGATACGGAGACGCTGCGCAAATTAATCCTTGCCGGCGTTGACGTGGCGCGGTTGAATTTTTCGCACGGCACGCACGATGAGCACGCTGCCCGAATCGCCAACATCCGCCGGCTCTCGGAAGAACTGCATAAACCGGTCACCATCCTGCAGGATTTGCAGGGTCCCAAATTAAGGGTCGGCGACCTGCCGGAGGAAGGAATCCCGCTCAAACAGGGCCAGGAAGTCATCCTGACTCCCGTCGATGAGAACGGCAAACCGACCGCCCCTCAGGCAGAAGGAATTTTGATTCCCCTGCACGTACCCAACCTGGCGCGCAGCGTCAAACCCGGCAACCACATCCTGCTGGATGATGGTCAGCTTGAGTTCGAAGTCATCCGGGTCGAAGGCGACGCCGTGTATTCGCGCGTTATCCTGGGTGGATTGCTGAAGAGTCATAAGGGCGTGAACCTGCCCGGCGCCAACCTCGGAATCCCGGGTTTCACCGAAAAGGACCGCGAAGACCTCGAATTTGGGCTTTCACAGGCCATCGATGCGGTTGCCATTTCTTTCGTGCGCTCCGCGGCTGATGTCGAGACCGTTCGCGCCGCCATCAAGAGCATGGCTCCATCGCGCACAGACACGCCGATCATCGCCAAAATGGAACTGCCGGAAGCCATCGATAATATGCACGAGATCATTCACGCCGCCGACGGCGTGATGGTGGCACGCGGCGACCTCGGCGTTGAAATGTCGCCCCAGTCTGTGCCGATCATCCAGAAGAAGCTCATCGACCTGGCCAACCGCCACGCCAAGATCGTCATCACCGCCACCCAGATGCTCGATTCGATGATTCACAGCCCCCGGCCAACCCGCGCCGAGGCCTCGGATGTGGCCAACGCCGTTCTGGACGGCACCGACGCGGTCATGTTGTCAGGTGAAACCGCCAGCGGCAGTTATCCGGTGGAAAGCGTCGCGATGATGCATTCGATCATCTGCGAAGCTGAAAAGAGTTTTTCAGCCTGGGGGCATCCTTCAGGTTTCCCGGAGGAATTGGACACCCAGGACGATACGACATCGATGACCAGCGCTGCGCGAGCCCTGGCTCACGACGCCAACGTGGCCAGCATCACTGTCTTTACCGAATCGGGTCGCACCGCCCTGATGATTTCCAAGTCCCGACCGGACGTCCCCATTTACGCGCTGACGCCGCAGGAACGCAGTTACAACCGGATGGGCCTTTACTGGGGAGTGATGGCCTTCCTGGTGCCTTTCACACCGACCGTGGACAGCATGTTGGCTCGCGTGGAGGAAGTACTGGTTTCCTCCACCAACCTCCAACCCGGGCAACAGGTGGTCATCATCACCGGATATCCACTGGGGACCAGAATATCGCCCAACCTGGCACTCCTCCACACCCTGGGAGATTGACCGATATCTTCCGAACATGAATACATCCCAATCCTTTGAAAAGTCGGGTTGGGATATTTTTTATTCGATCTTCACTTCTTGTTACTTCTTACCCCCAAATTCTTAATAGACTCGAATAATTTAGGGGTGGGATATCGATTCGAAAACCTGCCCGCGTGGCATTGATCTTGCAATTCACTCCGGCATGAAATGGCATAGACAAAAATCCAATTCCGACGCCTCGATCAGGCCATCCAGCCAACTGTTTGAAGCAGGCGGGAAGCCGGGTTCGCTCCTGCAGGCCATGACGCGCCTGTTCACACTGCGACTGTTTATTCCGGCGCTGCTCCTGGTCATCGCCCTGATCGGCCTGTGTGGATATCTTTATGCCAGCCGGATCGAACACGAACAGATCCAGGTAGCCCAGACCATCGCAGCCCGGACGGATGATTTTCTGCAAAATGCCGGCCAATCGTTGAACGCCTGGGCGGTCATCATCGACAAGACCCGGGACGAATCTCTTTCCGAATATCTGTCCACGCAATCCTTTTTCGATACGGTTTACCTGGTCGACCGACAGGGAACCATCCTGAAAAGCGCTTCGAATACGGGAGTTCAAGCCACAACCGAATTACTCGAGCAGGGGATTGGCCAGGGGACCTCATTCTCCCGGGACGTGCAAATCTCTCAGCCGTTTGTTTCTGCACAGACCGGCCTCCTGACGGTATTTCTCTCGAAGTCCCTGGCCGACGGCAACACGATTATCGGCGAACTCAACCTATCCGGCCTGCAACAATCCATCCTCACCTTGCAATCGACAGCCCGCGACGGGCAGTTGTTCTTCATCTCGGACGGCGAAGGCACCATCGTTACCGATTCGCTGTCAGAGCAGGCAGCGCAACGGGCTTCTCTTTCCTATTTTCGCGCCTGGAAAGAACCCGGCCTCTGGCCGGCTTCGCGCCAGATTGTAAATACCGATAATCTGGCCATCGAGACCCAGACTCCTTTGAAAAATGCCAAATGGATGGTCTCAGCCGAGTTCCCGTTGAGTTCCGCCTTTACCTCCTACCTGTGGATCGTCCTGGGCGCTTTGACGGTCATTCTGGCCCTCTGGGCGACGCTGGTATACAATCTGAATCAAAAGGGAATCCAGCGTATCATCACCCCTTTGGTAGAACTGAGCCAATCCACGCGTCAGCTCACGGAAGAGGGCAGCAGCCAATTGCCGGCACTCATTTCGAAGACCGCCCCCTATACCGAAATTCGCGACCTGGCCGCCAACTTCGAAAGGATGTACACGTCTCTACAGACCCGGCAGGCTGCAGTTCAGGAAAGCGAACAGAAATACCGCATGCTGATCGAACAATCCAGCGATGCCATTTACGTGGAACACCGCGGCCACTTCGTGATCACCAACCAGAAATTCAACGAGATGTTTGGCCTGGGCCGCGACGACAAAGAAATCACCTCCCTTGGTTTCATCCAATTCGTCAGTCCGGCATCTCGCCCGCTGGTCCGGGATATTCAAAAGCAGGTGACCAATGGGCAGGCCAACAGCCTGCGATATGAATTCTCAGCCAAAGCGAAAGACGGGCATGAAATCGAGTTGGAAGCATCCACCTCCGCTCTGCCCTATATGGATGGAGTCGCCATTCAATCGATCGTCCGCGACATCACCGAGCGCAAGCGAACCGAACAGGCCGAACTGGAACAGCGCATCCTGGCCGAGGCGCTGCGCGATTCGGTTTCGGCGTTGAACAACACCCTCGAAGTCGATGAGGTCATCGATCACATCTTCAGCAACGCCAGCAAGGTCGTTCCCTTCCAGGCCGCCACCATCATGTTGTTGGACGAAACACCAAAACTGCAGGCGCGCGTGGTTGCCAGCTTTGGTTATCAGCGCCACACCAGCCAGGATCGCCCTCATAAACAGAACTTCGCCCTGGATGAATTTCTGAATCTTAAACGAATGTACGATTCAGGCCGCCCGTTGGTCATCCCGGACACCCTGCATTCCAATTTTCGAACCGCCTCGCCGGAGATCCGCTGGGTCCGGAGTTACGCGGGTTCCCCAATCCGCGTTCATGGCGACGTCATCGGCTTCCTCAACCTCGAAGTCGATATTCCCAATTTTTATAACCAGACCCACGCCGACCGTTTACAGGCCTTTGCCGACCAGGCCGGCGTCGCCATCCACAACGCCCAGCTCCTCACCGATTTACGCAAATCCAGGGACGAGTTGTATAACGCCTACGAAACGACCCTGGAGGGTTGGTCCAAAGCGTTGGAACTGCGTGATTACGAGACCGAGGGCCATACCCAACGGGTTATGGATATGACGATGAAATTGGCCGAGAGTTACGGCATCACCGGACCCGAACTGTTGCATTTCCGGTACGGCACCCTGCTGCACGATATCGGTAAGATCGGTATCCCTGATTCCATCCTCTTCAAACCCGGCCCATTGAATGACGAGGAATGGGAAGTCATGCGCCGCCATCCGATGTACGCGCAGCGTATCCTCGCCCACATCCCCTATTTGCAGGATTCCCTGGATATCCCCTACTACCACCATGAGAAGTGGGATGGGACCGGCTATCCGCGCGGCCTGAAAGGTGAAGAAATTCCCCTCTCGGCGCGTTTATTCGCCGTGGTGGACGTGTGGGATGGGCTGCGTTCCAACCGGCATTACCGCAGCGGCTGGCCTGAAGCCGAGGTCATTCAATATATCCAGGACCAATCCGGTAAACACTTCGACCCCAAGGTCGTGGATGTATTTTTACGATTGCTCGAAGAGCAAAACAGGACGATCTGCCTCCAATAGGTGGCCTTTCTGCGATTACTTGGGCCGATAAATTCACGATATAATGAAGGTCGGTTGCCGGGTTTTTCCTGACCGACTTATCGTTTTCCCCCACCTTCATCGAGGAAGGATCCATTAATTTCATATGCTCATCCGACCCATCGATACAGATATCTGTCGCGACCGTCGCCGCTTTGTTATGTTTCCATTTTCACTTTATTATCAAACGCCGCAGTGGGTTCCGCCGATCTTGCCCGAAATGGCGCTGCTTTTCGAACGCGCGAAACACCCATTTTACCAACATTCCGATGCGCAATTTCTGATCGCTGAAAGCGAAGGCCAGGTGATTGGCCGTCTGGCGGTTCTGCATCACCGTCCTTATTGTGATTATCACAAGGAAAACACGGCTTTCTTCTATTATTTCGAATCCATAGACGATCCAGAAGTAGCCGATCGTCTGTTCCACGCTGCTGAAGATTGGGCGCGCAATCAGGGTTGTGATTCGATCTATGGGCCGCGCGGTTTTCTGCGTTCGAATTGCTCGGGTCAACTGGTGGATGGGTTCGATCTCATGCCGGCCATGGGCATCACATACAACCTGCCCTATTACGAACGTCTGATCACCTCGGCCGGCTTTTCGAAAGAGAATGATTACCTGTCCGGAATCCTCGCCGGTGAGCAGCGCCTGCCCGACAGCGTCCATGAAATTGCAGAAAGGGTCAAACAGCGCGGCAATTTCTGGATCAAGACATTCAGCAGCGCCAGAGAAATCGAGAGCATGATCCCGGCCATCGAATCGGTACACCATGATGCTTTCAAAGATAATCCGGCTTACTTTCCGTCCACGCATGTCGAATTCCAGATGATCGTGAAGGATATCATCGCCATCGCCGATCCGCATTTGCTCAAAGCGGTGATGAAAGGGGACGCAATTGCCGGCTTTATCATCGCCTACCCCAATATTTGTAAGGCGCTGCAGAAAACCCGGGGTTCGATTTATCCCCTGGGCTGGATCGATATCCTGCGCGAGAAGAAACGCACCAAAGTCATCGATGTCAACGGCGTTGGGCTGCTCCAAAAATACCAGGGGCTGGGAAACAACGCCCTGCTGTATGTCGAAATCGAAAAGACTCTTCTCGAGCGTGGAGCCGAAAAAGCGGAGATCATCCAGGTGGATGAGCGCAATTACCGCAGTAAATCCGACATGGACACGATGGGTGTGACCTGGAATAAGGTTCACCGTACCTTCCGAAAACCGATCGAAGCCTGACCCATCGGAGATACAATGAAACTCAATTTACCCGCGCTCGCACCCAAATCCCGTGAACTGGCAGGCCATCTTCCGCGCTGGAAAAAACTCATTTACGGAACCGGCGACTGGGGAAAGGCCAGTTTCAACACACTCCGTCAAATCTTCTATGCGATTTTTCTGACGGATGTCGTCGGCATCGATCCTCGCCTGGCGTCCATTGCCATGTTGGTTGCGATCATCTGGGATGCCATCAACGATCCCCTGGTGGGCGCCCTGAGCGATAACGTCCGCACGCGTTGGGGGCGCAGGCGCCCATTCCTGCTCCTGTTTGCCGTGCCCTTTGCGCTTGCCTTTGTCCTGATGTGGTGGGCTCCGCCGTGGAAGTCGCAGCTCCTCCTGACGCTTCACGTAACCCTGGCGTACATGGTCAGCGACACGATCCAGACCCTGGTCACCGTGCCCTATTTATCGCTGACCCCGGAAATCGCCGCCGACTACGATGAACGCACCTCGCTGACGACCTTCCGGATGTTCTTCAACCTGCTCGCTTCGCTCATTACCGCCGTGGCCGCTCCTTCCATCGTCGATGCGGCCATCAAAGGCGGGCATTCTTCGCAACAAGGCTACCTGATCGTCGCCGCCATCTTCGGGCTGCTGGCCATCTTCCCCTTCCTGGTTATTTTCGCGGTCGTTCGGGAACGCGAAGCGCCTCCCGTCCTCGCGCCTGAAAGTCAAACCCTGAAGCAAACCTTGAAGATACTGTGGACCAATGCTCCATTTCGGTATGCCTCGGGAATCTACGTTCTCAACTGGGTCGCTTTCGACGTCGTCGGCCTGATGCTGCCATATTTCCTGTTGTACTGGATCGGACGCGGCAACCTGTTGGCCCGGATGAATTTGTTTGGGATCGATCTCTCGATGGAATCGGCCGTTCTGGGAATCATGCTGGTTACGGCGACCCTGGCGCTCCCATTATGGAACTGGCTGGCCCATAAACTGAGCAAACGTTCGGCCTATATCATCGGGATGGTTTTTTGGATCTTTGTCGAAATGCTCATCTTGATAGTCCAACCGTATCAAACCCATTTGATGATCCTCTTTTCGTTTCTGGCCGGCTTGAGCGTATCGACCGCGCATGTGATGCCTGAAGCGCTCTTCCCGGATGTCATCGATTGGGATGAACTGCGCACCCACACCCGGCGCGAAGGCATGTACTACGGCGCCATCAACTTCTTGCGAAAAATGAGCAGTGCGATTGCCACCTTCTTTTCACTTCAGGTGTTGGGATGGTTCGGCTACCAAACACCTCCCAGGGACGCCATTCAATTCATGCAGCCCGATCTGACCGTGAATGTCATTCGTTTCATGACCGGACCGGTAATTGCGGTCTTGCTGCTCTTTGCTGTATTGATCGCGCGCTCTTATCCATTGACGCGTGATCGTCAAATTCGGATTCGGCGCATGCTGCAAAAGCGCCAGGCCCGTTCACCCGAATATCAAACCGCTGATTGAGGTGACCCCATGAAATACGCCACCATTGTTTCGACTGAAACCCTGGCCGACCACCTTCAGGATCCCGATTGGTGTGTGATCGATAGTCGCTTCGATCTGGCTCACCCCGGATGGGGCGGCGCTGAATATCAAAAGGCGCACATTCCAGGAGCCATTTTCGCCGACCTGGACCGCGATCTGGCCAGCCCGATCACCCCTGCCTCCGGCCGGCACCCCTTGCCCCTGCCCGATCGATGGCAATCAACGGTCTCGCAATGGGGGATCACCCCGGCCACCCAGGTGGTGGCCTATGACTCCGCCGGAGGAAGCCTGGCAGCCGTGCGGGTATGGTGGTTGCTGCGCGCTTACGGACATTCCCGCGTCGCGGTCCTGGATGGCGGTTACCCAAAATGGCTGAGTGAGCATCGCCCACTGGAGACCGTCCTGCCGCCTGCCCGCCCAATCATTCCTTTTTCCGGACAATTGAATCCCCGCTTCTGGGTCTCGGTCGAAGATTTGATCCACCTTTACCGCGATTCGAAAGTGCGCCTGATCGACGCGCGCGCCGGAGAACGGTTCCGGGGTGAAATCGAGGCCATCGATCCGGTAGCAGGCCATATCCCGGGCGCCCTGAATCGGCCCTACACCCAGAATCTCAATCCAGACCAGACCTTCAAATCCCCCGCGCAACTGCGGGAAGATTTCGGAAAACTGCTCGGAGATATCCGGCCCCAGAATATTATTGCCTATTGCGGTTCAGGCGTGACCGCGGGTCACAACCTGCTGGCGTTGGAAATCGCCGGTCTCTCCGGCGGAAAGTTATACCCGGGTTCGTGGAGCGAATGGATTCGCGACCCTGAGCGACCGATCGAAACCGGCGCGTGATTATAAAAAAATCCGGATCGGTTTCTCGATCCGGATTTTTATTTACATGAACATCGCGTTCAACTCTTCGAGCGCCTCTTTGCCGGGGCGTAAGCGGTCTTCCGTCAGCCGGTTGAGCGGTTCATCCACCAATCCAAATCCTTCGAAGAAATTGGGTTCTTCTGGATTGATGTAGATCAGGCCGGTAATCAACTCATTCTTTCGGCGCGCATCTTCCAATACCGTGACAGCCTGCATGCGGTCGGTTGGATCAAAATCTTTGTCCAGTTTCCGCAGCACGATCGTCGAACCATCATGCAGCGTGACCTCGCGCTGCGTGCCTTCCTCGTAGTCCTCGATTGTGATTTCATCCCGGGCCGGAACAAAGGAAAGTTCATGCAAGGGCATTTCGTGATCTTTGCCGAACCCGTAGGAATGAATCGAATTATCCTGGTTGCCAAATGTCACGCAAGGGCTGATCACATCCAGCACGGCGATGCCGTTATGGCTGATGGCCGCCTTGAGCAATTCCTTCAACTGGCGTGGATCGCCGGCGAACGAGCGGGCCACGAAGGTCGCGTTCGCGACCAACGCTTCCGAGCAGATATCCACGGGCAGGAACTGGTTCGTACCCTGTTTCTTCAGCGACAGGCCCTTCTCGGCGGTGGCCGAGAACTGGCCCTTCGTCAAACCGTACACGCCATTGTTCTCGATGATAAACACCATCGGGACATTGCGCCGAATGATGTGCTTGAACTGTCCCATGCCGATGCTGGCGCTGTCACCGTCGCCACTGACGCCAATTCCCTTCAGGCTGACATCGCCGGCCATGGCGCCCAAAGCCAGCGAGGGCATGCGGCCGTGTAGGCCGTTGAAGCCAAAGGAGCGGCTCAGGAAATAAGTCGGGCTTTTGCTCGAGCAGCCAATGCCGCTGAACTTCACCACGTTTTCCGGAACCAGATTCATCTCGTACAAGGCCGCGACGATCTGGCTGGCAATACCATTATGACCGCACCCCTGGCATAAGGTCGAGGGGGCGCCGCGGTAATCCGCGCGGGTCAACCCGACCAGGTTTATGTTTGCTTGCGGACGAGCAGCAGTTGTGTCCATCATGCCACCTTCTCCTCGTGCGCTTCGATCGTTTCGCGCACCCACTTCGCAGTCAAGGGCAAACCATCGGTATGGGCTACTTTCACCAGTTTATTGGCATATTGCGGGTAATTGATCATCAACAACTGGCGAGTCTGGCCGTCGCGGTTCAATTCGACCACGTAAATCCGTTTGTGATCTTTCAGGAATTTTTCGACGTCCTCGTTGAACGGGATGCTGCGAATGCGCATGTAATCGGATTTGGTTCCCTTGGCTTTCATCTGATCGCGCGCTTCGACGACGGCCGGTTCCGCTGAACCAATCACGATGATGCCGATCTCGCTCCCATCCTGGCGATCGATTTCCGGTTCGGGGAGGTATTGCGGCGAATTCTTGATCTTCAGCGCGATCCGATCCAACACCCGTTCCCAGACTTCGGGTTCTTCGCTGTATTTCCCATACTCATCGTGGCCTGTGCCGCGAGTGAAATACGAACTCCTGGGATTCTTATTGCCAGCCACAGTCCGGTAGGGAATTCCGTCGCCGTCGATGTCGAGATAGCGGCCCCAGGGCTTGTTTTCTTTTACCAACGCTTCGATATCCTCTTCCCAGAGGATTTTGCCGCGATCCATGGGTCGATCGGGATATTCGAACTTCCTGGTCATCCATTGGTTCATACCCAGGTCCAGGTCACTCATGACGATGACTGGGGTCTGAAGGCGCTCGGCGATGTCCAACGCGCGCCAGCCAAATTCGAAGCATTCATTCACGGAAGACGGGATCAACATCACGAACTGGGTATCGCCGTGTCCGTTGAAATAAACCTGGGTCAGGTCGCCTTGCTGTGTGCGGGTGGGCAGTCCCGTGCTGGGACCGACGCGCTGTACATCCCAGACCACGCAGGGCACTTCGGCATAATAGGCCAATCCCAGGTATTCGGACATCAGACTCAGGCCAGGGCCGGAGGTGGAGGTCATGGAGCGTAATCCGGCCCAGCCGGCGCCGATGACCATGCCAATGGCGGCCAATTCATCTTCAGCCTGCACGATCATGCAGGTATATTTACCGGTTTTGGGATCCTTGCGCAGCGTGGGCAAATACTCGTTAAGCGACTCGGCCAGGCTGGTGGCGGGTGTAATCGGGTACCAGCCAGAGAATTGCAGTCCGCCGAAGAGGGCGCCAAGCGCCGCGGAGGTATTTCCATCGGCCATGATGCAATTTTCGGTCTTCCCGCTCATGCGTTCAACCCGATAGGCGTCCTTCTTTTCCAGGTTGGCGGCAGCCCAATCCGCGGCCGCCTTGATGACGACGAAATTCGAATCGATGGCTTTCTTTTTGCCCTTGAAGTGAAAATCCAACGCGTTGTAAAGCTCATCCATTTCGATGCCGAGCATTTGCCCGACCACGCCGACGTAGACCATGTTGGCAATGTAATCACGCAGGTTTGGCGCGACATCGGCGTCCTTGATGAGCTTCTTGACCGGCATGGCATAGGTAAAGATATCTGTGCGGGTAATTTCCGCTTTGATATCATCGGCGTAAAACAAAACCCCGCCCGGAACAAGATATTCCAATTCCCGGGTGAAGGAGGCCGGGTTCATGGCAATCACGACATCGTCTTTTTCCACCCGTGCCAGATAGCCATCTTTGCTCAGGCGAATCGAATACCAGGTCGGCAATCCTTGAATGTTGGAGGGAAAGATATTCTTGCCAGAGACAGGGATCCCCATACGGAACAACGCGCGTAAAAGCAAGTTATTCGCCGTGGCGCTGCCCGAACCGTTGATTGTGCTGATGGTGATGCAAAAGTCATTCACAATCGATTTGCGGTTTGAAACAGCCCCGATCCCAAGGGAAGGTGATTCTTCTGACATTGTGGCTCCTCAGGAGTAAATATGTGTATTACTCGGTTGTTATTCGAATTTCTGTCTGTTTTGAATGGAGGAAGGCCGCGAGCGCTGGAAGATGAGATCCGTATGCTCCGTTAAGGCCTGATATCCCGCTGCAAAGTTGCCCGAGCTGATCGAGTCTACCATCCGCTGGTGATAAGACCAGACACGTTCGAGGTAAACCAGATCCGTATAAACATCCAACCCAACCGCCTCGTAAATTTCCCAATAGGCTTCGAGAATGCCCATGACAAAAGGATTGTTCAGGCGGCGAAAGATCATCAAATGGAGTTCACGGTGTTCTGAATGCGGAATTTGAGCGCGTAATCCATGCAGCTTTGCAAAGGCCGATTTCACAAGGCCTTGCAATTTTTCCACATCTTCCGGCGTCAACAACGCGACGGCCTGGTACCAGTATGCAGTCTCGATGTGATTTCGGAAATCAGAAAAAGAGCGGAAGAAATTCTGATCGGTGCGTACGGCGTAGGCCAGGCTGTTTGCGACCGCAGGTGTAAAGGTGTAGGGTAATTTCCGTATTCCGGTTTTAGGCCGGACTTCCACCAACCCGAAAGTTCGGGCGACCTCCAATTGCTCCCGCAAACTGGCGACGCTGATCCCCAATTCCTGGCTTAAATCCGTCAAGGGGGGAATACGATTCCCCTCGGAATTTTCGCATGAGGCCAAATATTTCATGAAATCCGAAATTTTGTCCAGGGAGACTCGATCGTGCACCATAAACCACCAGCCAATTAATCTGATTATTAATACGAAAACATTGTAACGCAACCCAAATTCAATGTCAAGCGCGGATAATCACCCTGAATCCATGTGCTTATTCATACAATTCATCATATGATATTGGTTTTACTCAGGAAAAGAATTGCGGCAATGTGGACAGCGATTGTCCCAGGTGAGTGCCATGCCAGGTGACCAGACTGCCGTCCAGCCGATGGATGTGTCGGTCTTTTACCGCGGGCGCGTCTGGAAATAGCGCCATCATCCTTTGTAGATCGGCCGGCTGAAAGTCATACGGTTCGCTGGGGAGCAGGATAATTTCCGGACCGGCTGCCTGAATATCGGCGGCTGTTACGATCGGATAACGCACATCCCGTTCACCGGTCTCTTCGGCGGCTGCGAATCCCAGGTTGGCTGCCAACGGGTAACGCCGCGTCCGGTCAGAAAACACATTCTCCCCGCCCAGAATGCGAAGCAGATCATTCGAGTAGGTCTCCCGATTGAAGGTCATCCACCACATCGTCCCATCGGGTTCGATATCTTGCCAGATGGGACAAAAATACCGCTTCGTGGGCGTTTCCGCCATTCCAAGCTCGGTCAACTTCAAACTGTCTTCAAGCAGGCGGAGCTGCAATGCGGCGCTTTTACTGCGAAAGGCTCGCGCAAGCGTCCAAAGATCGTCCAGGCTTTCGCGCACAGTCTTCGGAAAGGTGACCCAGACCGGAAGGCCGGACGCAATCATGGATTCCACGATCGCGCGCGAATTTTCCTCTTGGTTGGCGATGATCAGATCGGGACTCAGGGAAAGTACACAACCCAGGTCGACGTTTTTAGGACCGCCCACTCTGGGCAGCCCGGACGTCTTTTCTGCCGGGGAATTGCAATAATCAGTCACTCCGATCACCGATGACCCGAATCCCAGCTCGAACAGGCTTTCGGTCATCGACGGCACCAGGCTCACAACCCGGCGCGGTGACTGTGCAAGGTCGGGGAAATCCAAAATCAATTCCCTTGATCCGGCAAATTTTCCTGTAGAAAATTATAAGCGGCTGCAGCCATCAATGCCGCCGCATTGGGCAGCGCCGCCTCATCGAAATCGAAGCGCGGATGGTGATGGCCGTAGATCAGGCCCTTGACCGGGTTGGCGGACCCGATAAAGAAGAAGCAACTCCGGTGGTCCTGCATCAGGTAAGCCATATCCTCGGAAATCGTGGTGTGATAATCCGTGTCGATCTGAGCGGAAGGCAGGACGTTTTGCGCCAGGGCCTGAAGATGCTCGGTGACCCATGGATCGTTCACCACTGCCGGCGTCAGGTGGTTGATTTCCAATTCGCCGCTGCATTCCATCGCCTGGCATACCAGATCCACCTGCTTCTGCATCCGCTTGAGGATCAGATCGCGGGTGGTTGGATTATAGGTCCGTACGGTACCGGCCAGGACCACCTGGGATGGAATGACGTTGTACGTTTCGCCGCCATTGATCCGGGTGACGCTCAAAACCGCGGACTGCATGGGCGAAACATTGCGGGAAACGATGCTCTGCAGCGCGTTGACCAGCATGGCCGCGGTAACGATCGGATCGCGGGTTATTTCGGGCATGGCGGCGTGCCCACCCTTGCCATTGATTTTGATGGTAAACAGATCCGCGCCGGCCATGACGGCTCCGCTGGTCAGTCCCAACCAGCCCAACGGTTTCGTGTTCCACAAATGCAGGCCCAGGCAATAATCCGGCGTGGGATTGCGCAGAACACCCGCTTCGATGATTCGCTTTGCCCCGCCCAGGGCTTCCTCGGCAGGTTGAAAAACGAACTTGACCGTTCCGGATAATTCATCCTGGTGGGCATGCAATATGCGCGCCACAGTCAAACCGACCGCCACATGGCCGTCGTGACCACACGCGTGCATTACCCCTGGATTTATGGAGGCATATTCCGCGCCGGTCTCTTCCTGGATGGGCAGCGCGTCCATATCGAACCGCAGCAATACCACGGGCCCTGGTTTTTCGCCTTCCAGCAGTGCAACCACGCCGGTTCCACCAATTCCGGTGGATACCTCGAGACCCAAACCGCCCAATTCCCTGGCGACAATTCCGGCGGTGCGCACTTCCTGGAACCCTATTTCAGGATTTCGGTGCAAATCGCGTCGAATTTCACGGCTATACGAAAATAATTCGTTGGCTTCGGCCAGAAAAGAATTGGGCTGTGGGTTCATGGCAAAAATTGGATCCTTTTGAACTTCTCTTCATAGCGGGGATGTTCCGCGGTGCTGTCCGGCGTCCGCCGGTTGCGCTGGCGTTCATCCAGTTTCTGATAATCCGGAATCTGGCTGACATGTTCGTGAAGAGCGCGGATGCGAGTCGACCAGTGTTCGGTCACATCGATCACGGTATTCGGTTGAGCGGTCAATGACAGCCACACTTCCTTTACCGAATGCGGCTTCAAGCCCTCCTGGATCATTTCTGGGTAGTACATCGGGCTGCCTGCCCCCGGGAACGCCGCATCCACAACGATCTGCCCGGCGGTGCGGTGATCCGGATGGTTGATGTTGTGATCGCTCGGAAAATAATTCAACGGATCGCACGTCACCAGAATGTCCGGCCGCACATCGCGAATCACCCGCGTTACCGCTTCCCGCGCCTCAAGGGTCGGGCTCAAACAGCCGTCCCCGAATTCTAGAAATCGCACATCCGTTACGCCCAGCACGGCCGCAGCGGCGCGTTCTTCTTTCTCTCGGCGCTGCCCGAGTTCGACGGGATCGACGCGCGGATCACTGGCGCCTTTATCGCCGCGCGTCAGCAGGCAATAACTTACCCGGTGGCCGAGATGGGTCCACCGGGCAATGGTCGCGCCTAAGAAGAACTCCGGGTCATCCGGGTGCGCCAGGACCACCAGGATCAATTGCGAGCCTTCCCAGCCTTCTAAAAAATCACTCATTCTGCCTTGGGAGCTCCATCCTTGCCGCACGCGCAGCCTTCCCCACCCGGTCCGCTGCATGGATTTTGAGCCTTCTTCTGGAAATTCTCCAGTTCCTCCGCGGGTTGGATTTCAGCTTTGGTGAACTCGCGGTAACCGACTTCGGGAAGCTCGACCAGCACGGCTTCGCGCAGCGGATAGACATCGATCACCTTGCCTTCGCCCTGCGGCGTCACCACCCGTTTATTCTTCTTGGGCAGTTCCTGGCGCGCGGTTACATACTGCTCATACTCATAGATCAAACAGCAGCGTAAACGGCCGCACATCCCCGTGATTTCGGACGGCGTTAGCGAGATACCCTGCTCCTTCGCCATGCGGATCGAAATCGAGCTGAAATCTGTCAGAAATTTGGAACAACACCGGGATTCGAGCCCGCAGGCGCCCATGCCGCCGATAATCTTGGCCACATCCCGCGGGCCGATCTGGCGCAGTTCCACCTGCGTATGGTTATACAGGCGCTGCATATCCTGGCGCAGCGATTTGAGATCCACCTTCTCTTCGCTTTCAGTGCTGAAGAGAATGGATAGCCGCGTCCCATCGAAGCTGTATTCGGAGGCGACGATCTTGACGCCGTCCAGGCGCAATTCGGCGGCGCGCGCCCGGCAGGAGACCATCACCTCGACTTCACGCTGCTGCCAGGTTTGCCGCAGGAGCAAATCGCGCGGGGTCGCCCTGCGATCCACCTGCTTCCAAACCCCGTCCGGTGGAGGGGTTGGATCCGAAACCAAGTGCGCCACCTCGCCCAATTGCCAGCCGCGGCTGGTTTCGACCACAACAACATCCCCCAGCTTGAGATCTTGCAACTGGCTGGCATCGAAATGGTAGATTTTTCCGACTTTCGAAAAACGCACGCCGACGATAAAAGGCTGTGCAGAAGCTTCCATATGATTTAACCTATGATATTGATCGAAACATCTGGCTGGTTCTCGAAGGCGTTGACCGACAGGCGCGCCGCGAGTTGTTCCGCCAGAGATCGCAACGCTTTTGCCGGAGCGGACTGGGGCTGAGAAACGAGGATTGGTTTGCCTTCATCACCGCCCGCGCGCACACCCGGGTCCATGGGAATGGTGCCCAGGAAAGGCACGTTTTCCTTTTTTGAAAGCAGCTCGCCGCCGCCTTTTCCAAAAACCTCCACCCGCGTGCCATCCGGCAATTCCAGATAGCTCATATTCTCAATCACGCCCAGAACAGGCACGTTCAGTTCATTGAACATGGCCAGCCCGCGGGCTGCATCTTCGACTGAGACCATTTGCGGCAGGGTGACAATCACGCCGCCGCTCAGGGGCAGGCTTTGAGCCAGACTTAATTGTGCGTCGCCCGTACCTGGCGGCATGTCGATGATCAGATAGTCCAACTCACCCCAGGCCACATCGCTGAGGAACTGGCGAATGGCCGAGTGAAGCATCGGTCCGCGCCAGATGAGCGGTTTGCCGGGCGGCACCATAAAACCGATCGACATCATCTTGACGCCATAAGTCTCAGCCGGTATCAGCTTTCCGTCGTTGAAGGGAGGCAAATGGTCCACTCCCATCATGGTCGGCACGTTCGGCCCGTAGATATCCGCGTCCAGCAGGCCAACTTTGGCGCCGGATTGAGCCAGCGCGACGGCCAGGTTGACGGCTACGGTGGTTTTCCCGACTCCTCCCTTACCCGAGGCAACCGCGACAGCGTTCTTCACCGGCAGGTTCATCAGGCCGCGCGGCTTGCCATCCGAACGCACATCCGCGTTCATCCGAATTTCGACGTCGCTCACGCCGGCGATCTCGAGAACCGCCTGTCGGGCTTCCTTTTCGATCCGGGTCCGCAGTGGGCAGGCAGGGGTTGTCAGTACTATTTCGAAACTAACCTTTCCACCTTCAATTTTCAAATCCTGAACCATGTTCAGGGTAACTAGATCTTTATGAAGTTCAGGCTCCTCGACTTTACTCAAAGCCGCCATGACAACTTCGGTTGTGACAGGCATGATGCAGTCCTTTCTACCTCTAATTCTACCCGAAGATGAAACAATCGTTAACCTTTGTTCAGATGGTTCTCCACATCGGCGCGATATTGCTGAAAAAGCGCCAACAAATCCTGGTCACTCCCCCGATACCGGCGGATGGTCTGCCGGGCGCACTGCGTGCAGCCGCGCATGGCCCGAAACGAATCGGAGTTACAGGCCACACAGCCGCCTAATTTAACCATCAGCAGCACAAAGGCGGATTGGTCCCGCAGGTCAGCGCCCTCACGGCTGACGTCCTCCACCAGTTGCGACCACAATTCGCCGCGCGTGGTCTTCAGGCTGGGCGCCACGCGCATTGGAAACATCAGTTCGGTATCGGAGTTGTACATAGCAATGTCCTGAGTCAGGGTCTGGGTTTTGCCTTTTCCGCCCGGGCGGCGGCTTCGCGAGCCGCGTTTGCCGGTCGGATGCTTTCATAATAAGACGCGGGTTTCATCAGGTGTTCCTTATTGAAAAGATGAGCCGCGCCCCGTTCGTAACCCGCAAGCTCGAAATCATGATCCATCTTGATGGCGTCGAAAGGACAATATTCAGCGCAAAAACCGCAGTTCATACAGATATCCACGTCGATGGAAAATTCAGCCGGATGTGGGCTGGGTTTACCGGTGGCGGGATCCGTCGCACGGGCGATCCAGATGCACTGCGGCGGGCAAACCTTGGCGCAAATGCCGCAGGCTGTGCAGCGCAAGTTCTTCGCGCCATTTTCCCCCTCGTCATAGACCAGGAACGGCAGTACCCGGAATTCTTCCGGCAGGGGTATTCTTTCCTCCGGATATTGTACCGTGAAAATGCCTTGAGTGTTGGCCTGGGTGCGTTCCTGAATGCCCTCGGCAGTCTCGTAGCGCTTCTTCCCTTCCCTGATATCCACGATGTACGTGTTAATGAAGTGGCCCAGGGTGATGCCAAGACCGCGAATGACCCCAAAACGATTGCTGAAGTTTTTCATGCTTTCCTCCGTGCCTTTTCTAGCGGTCCACTTCACCCAGGGTGATATCGATCGAGCCCAGAATTACGACTGAATCGGCCACTTTCTCGCCCCGGCACATCGGCGCCAGGGAGGTCAGGTTGATGAAAGTTGGCGCCCGGACATGATACCGGGCCGGATTGGGTTTGCCATTCGAGACGACGTAGAAACCCAACTCGCCCTTCGTGCCCTCGATGCGTCCATAGGCTTCGCCGGCCGGAACCCGAACCTGATAGGCTGGTTTTCCCGGCAGGATAGGCCCCTCGGGAATATCCCGCAGCACCTGTTTGATGATGCGGATGCTTTGGCGGATTTCTTCGAGCCGCACCAGGTAGCGGTCGTAGATATCACCATGCATTCCGGTAACCACATCGAATTCCAGGCGGTCGTAGATACTGTAAGGATCGGCACGGCGCACGTCATACGGTACTCCGGATGCGCGTAGAATAGGCCCCGCAGCCGAAAGGGAGATGGCTTGCTCGGCGGTCAGCACGCCCACGCCTTCGCAGCGTGAACGCAGGATTTCATTATTGGTCAGATAGGCATCCAGCCCTTCCAATTTACGCGGCAGACGGTCGTATACCAGGTCATGCACCTTCTTTAACACATGGTCTGACACATCCCGAACCACGCCGCCGAAGCGGAAATAGTTGCACATCATGCGCGAACCGGATACCTCTTCGAAGATGTCCAGGATCAATTCACGCTCTTCGATCGCATAAAGCGAAGGGGTGAAATATGCGCCCAGGTCGTTGAGTAGAAATCCGGTTGCGAAGAAGTGGTTCATGATACGGGTAAGCTCGGCCATCAACACCCGGATGTATTCCGCGCGTTCGGTCACCTGAATGCCCATCAGTTTTTCGACAGCCAGGGCATATCCGAAATTATTCATCATCGAGGTGACATAATCCAGGCGGTCGGTATACGGCATGTTTTGAAGGAAGGTGTTCCGTTCGCCGATCTTTTCGTGATTACGGTGCATATACCCCATCACCGGTTTTAAGTCGACGATCGACTCTCCATCCAGCGAAACCACCATGCGGAACACGCCATGAGTCGAAGGGTGGGCAGGCCCCATATTGACCACCAGTTGGTCGGTTTTGAACTCTTCATTGGATTTTCGAAGCAGACCGGCGTACATCAGGGTGTCCTCGTCCGGAGTCCAATGATCCGGATCGAATCCAACCGGATACTGTACGTTATTATCGAAGGGATTTTCCTTATCGCTGAAAACGGGCTTGCCATCCGGCCAGCGGCTTTTGAACGGCTTGACATCTTCTTCGTAGAAGGGTTCTTTCCAATCCTTGCGAAGCGGATGGCCTGCGAAACCTTCCCACGTCAAAATTCGGCGCAGGTCCGGATGCCCCTCGAAACGCACGCCGAACAAATCCCAGACTTCCCGCTCTTGAAAATCGACGCCCGGGTACAGTCCAACCAAGGATGGGACAATCGCATTATCGCGCGGAACCTGAACTTTATAGACCAACGCGGGCCCGCCGACGATCTTGTAGGCATAATAGATGATTTCCAGAAAGCCTTCTTCGAGGTAATCGGCAGCCGTGACCATCGACAGGTAATCGAAGCCATATTCATCCCGCATGGTGCGTGCGAATTCCAACAGATGTTCTTTGCTCACGATATAACCTGAATAACCGGTTCGCGGGTCGGGTTTGATCCAATCCTCGGGGAAACGGGCTGCCAGGTTTTCGATCGGGTTCAGCATGGTTTCTTCACTCATTTCACGCCTCCTGGGCAGCGGTGTTTGGATCGCCAGTCGGTTCTTCACCGGCGGATTGGGTAGTCTCTCGTTCGGTCGCGGGGCGGGACTTTTCGCGGATGAGGTCGGTCTTGCGCAGGTCGATCAGATCCGGTCCCAATACCGGCACAGGGATCCCATCACCGGATCCCTTTTTATACCAGGATACTTCCTTCATCGATTCGCGTTCGATCTTCTTTTTCAAGGTGATCAAACCGTTGAGAAGTGCGTTCGGGGTCGGCGGGCAGCCCGGGATATAAACATCCACCGGGATGAATTTATCCACGCCGGCGACGACGCTGTAGCCCTCTTTGAACGGTCCACCGCTGGAAGCGCACGCCCCCATCGCGATCACGTAGCGCGGCTCTGCCATCTGGTTATACAAACGCACGATCTGCGGAATCATCTTTTTGGTCACCGTGCCGGAAACCAGCAATACATCACTCTGGCGTGGACTGGGACGCATGACCTCCATGCCGAAACGCGCCGAATCATACCGGCTGGCGGCCATGGCGATCATCTCGATTGCGCAGCAGGCCAACCCGAACATCATTGGCCATACCGAATTCGACCGACTCCAATCGTAGATGCGGTCCAGGGTGGTCAGAGCGACTTGATTCTGCATCTCCGCAGGGATGTGAACCTCTGGTTTGGATAATTCCTCGTTACTCATTGGGCACCTTCTGGGGGAAGTGGATAGGCAATCGATCAAATTAGATCAAATTAACCCTTATTGTACTCGCGGGCTACCAGGTGTCAAGCTGCAATTATGATAATTTTTCTTATCTTAATTCATTTTTCGGGTAAAATCAGCTCATGAACGAGTCGACTCGCGACCGGATTCTGGAAACCATCGCCCATATGCGTTCGGCGTCCGTGGCGGAACTCAGCCAGCAGATGCATACCACGGTTGCCAACATCCGCTATCATCTCGACTCGCTGCTCGCCGATCAGGCCATCGAGGCCATTCCACCGGCCGCGGATCGGGCTCACCCGGGGCGGCCCGCCAAACGCTACCGGTTGAGCGCCAAAGTGAAACCGTCCGACCTTTCCGAACTCTCTTCGGATTTATTGTCCATCCTGATCGACCCGGCTCAGGCAGCGGAGGAACGCAGCGCAGCGCTCGCAAAAATCGCGAGGATGCGCATTGGTGGGGCGATCACCACAGGCGCCCCGGCCCAGCGCCTGAACCAGGCGGTGGACTTTCTCAACCGACATGCCTATCAGGCGCGCTGGGAGGCGCGCCGCGGCGGCCCCGAGGTTCGCCTGGGCAACTGCCCGTATGCCGTCCTTCTTTCAGAACATCCCGAACTATGCCAGATCGACCGGTTGATGCTGCAGGAATTGCTCGGCGCGCGCGTGGCAGTTCAGGATTGTTACCAATCCGGCAAAGGCCTGCCGGCTGTGTGCATTTTTGGTTGCCAGTTTACCCATTCATAATTTATCGGTTTCATTACAGGGATGATCGTGTTCGAAAAACAGAAATTACAACTCAACCGTTACCAGGCAGATGGCATTTTGTTGTTGACGGCGGCCATCTGGGGTGGCGGCTTTGCCGCTCAACGCATCGCCGTTCAGTTCCTGGGCCCAATGATGATCAACGGCATCCGCTTTCTTCTGGCGGCGGCCTTTCTGTTGCCTTTTGCTCATTTTCGGGTGGAAATCTCGAAATCCAACTTGCCCGGAGTCATTCTGGCCGGTGCTTTCCTCGCCATAGCCTCCAACCTGCAGCAGCTTGGCCTGCGCTACACCTCGGCCGGAAACGGCGGCTTCATCACTGGCCTGTATGTCATTCTGGTGCCTTTCTTCTTATGGGTTTTCTGGCAGGAACGCGTCGGCTGGCATACCTTCCTGGCCGCCGGGATCGCCGTGATCGGCATGCTGTTCATCAATACCGGCGGCGCGTTGCGATTTTCGAGCGGCGACCTTTACGAACTGGCCGGCGCCGTTTTCTGGGCGCTGCATGTCATCCTCATCGGCATCATGGTTCGTAAAATGAATGTGCTCTCATTTTCCATCGGCCAATTTGCAATCTGTGGTATAGTGAATCTACTGTCTGGCTTTCTCTTCGAACCTTTCCAGATCTCGAACGTGTGGCAGGCGGGTTGGGCTTTATTGTACGCCGGGATCATTTCCGGAGGGATTGGTTATACCCTTCAGGCAATCGGTCAAAGGCATTCTCCTGCCAGTGACGCCGCGCTGATCCTGAGCATGGAGTCCGTTTTCGCCGCGCTTTTCGGCTATATTTTCCTGCAGGAAAACACCACTTCCGTTCAATTGATCGGTTATGGTTTGATATTCGCCGCGATCGTCATCGCTCAAATTTTAAAACCGGTTCCCGCGGACCAGCCCAGGGTCAGCGATTCACCCCATCGGATTGATCAAGGATTACCGTGAAAAATTGGTGGCGAAATCCAGCCATTCGAATTAGCCTCCTCTACCTGCTGATCTCCATCCTCTGGATTCTCTTTTCGGATCAGTTGGTTGGAATGCTGGTTTCGGACCCGCAGCAGATCATTCGCCTGTCCACGGTTAAAGGCTGGATGTTTGTCATCGTTACGGCCGGATTATTATTTGCGCTATTGAGGCGTGAATTTTCCATCCACCAGCAGCATGAACGTGAAATGGAGGCCATCGCCAGGCTTTCAACGGCCACCCGGCTGGCTCTGTCGCTGGAAGAACTGCTGCCCGCCATTCTGGATGAAATCATTCACTTCACCAGTGCCAATACAGCCTGCGTCATGTTAAGCGATGAAGACCAGGGCAATTTCAAGGTGGCAATTTCCAGGGGCGGGGCAGGCGATTATACGGGCCTGCATGTTCCCCTCCAATCCGTTTCAGGCGCCGTCCTGGAATCGGGCAAATCCTATCTGAACAATCACGCCGCCGACGATCCAATCCTATTTCGGCCCAAAATCCTGGGCGAACTTAAAGCTGTGGCGATTGCGCCGTTGTTCACCCCCAACCACAAACTCGGCGTCCTGGTCATGATCAAGAATGCGGATATCGAGGCCTCCGAATTCAACCTGTTGAATGCCCTGGCGGATATCACCGCCAGCGCCATCCACCGCATGATTCTCTTCGGCCAATCCCAGCAGCGCGTACAGCAGCTTTCCACGCTGCGTTCGATCGACCTGGCCATCACATCCAGCCTCGACCTCACCGCCACGCTCAACATCCTGGTCGACGAAGTCCTCAAACTGAAGGGGATTGCCGCGACCAGTGTGCTCATGCCCATCAAACAAACCGGACTGCTTCACTTTCGGGCTGGCAAGGGCTTTTCATCCGATCAAATCCGCCAGACGGTTCTATCCGTCAACGATTTCAAGGTCAACAATCCATTCCCTTCGCGCTTCACATTGACCATCCCCGACCTCCAAAACACTCCGACCTCGCCGCGTTACAACCTGGCCGTCGCCGAAGGTTTTTCGATCTATCACGCCGTACCCCTGGTCTCGAAAGATCAGATGAAGGGTGTTCTGGAGGTCTTCCAGCGCGATTCGGATCCCATGAGCCAGGAAATGCTCGATTTTCTCGAAGCGCTGGCCACCCAGGCCGCCATCGCGGTGGACGTGGCCACGTTGATCGACGATTTGCAGTCCAGCAACCAGGAGCTGACCGCGGCCTACGATTCCACCATCGAGGGCTGGTCGCGTGCGCTGGACTTGCGCGACAAGGAAACCGAAGGCCATACCCAGCGCGTGACCGAGATGGCGCTGCACCTGGCACGCATGATGGGAATGAGCGAAGAGGATCTCGTCCATGTCTACCGCGGCTCGCTGCTGCACGACATCGGCAAAATGGGCATTCCCGACAGCATCCTGCTGAAACCGGCGCCGCTTTCGCCGGAAGAAGCCGAATTGATGAAGATGCACCCGGTCTACGCCTACCACCTGCTCAAGCCAATCCGTTTCCTGCACCCGGCCCTGGATATCCCCTACTGCCACCACGAACGTTGGGACGGCACGGGTTACCCGCGCGGACTGAAGGGCGAACACATCCCGCTGGCGGCGCGCATCTTTGCCGTGGTGGACGTGTGGGACGCGCTGATCTCCGACCGCCCGTATTCGCCGCGCTGGCCCAAGGAAGAAGCCCTGAAGCACATTCAGGAGAACGCCGGCAGTTATTTCGACCCGGAAGTGGTCAGCACATTCGCCCGCATGCTCGAATAACACCCCAAGGAACCTGCATGGAAGACCGAATTAAAGATTACACCGGAAAAGAGATCGTCGTTCATTTCAGCCCGCAGCGCTGCACCCACGTCGGCGAATGCACGGCCCGCCTGGCGCGGGTTTTCGACACCTCGCGCCGCCCCTGGGTCAAACCCGACGCGGCCAGCGCGCAGGAAATCGCCGAGGTCGTCCTGCGCTGCCCGACCGGCGCGCTGCACTTTACCCGCCTGGACGGGGGTGAACCCGAATCGGTCCCGGATCACAACGAGATCGTCCTGGCCGCCGACGGGCCGTTGTACCTGTCGGGGGATATCGAATTGATCGCCCCGGACGGTTCGACCTACCTGAAGGATACCCGCATCGCCTTATGCCGCTGCGGCGCGTCGAAATGCAAACCGCTGTGCGACGAATCGCACACCGCCATCCAGTTCAGCGAGGAAGGCAAGCTGTGCGACCCCGAGATCTTCCTGGTGCCGCTTTCCACGGCTTCCTCAGGCCAGGGTTTGAAGGTGCGCTTCTACCCGAACGATTCCTACCTGATCGAGGGTCCCTTCACGCTACGCAGCGCGGACGGTTCGCAGGTCGAACGCGGCGAGAGCGGTTCGCTGTGCCGGTGCGGAAAATCGTCAGCAAAGCCGTTTTGCGATGGGAGCCATTTGCATTAATGGCAAAAGAGGTTGATCTCGCCGGTAAAAAAAGATTGAGAATTATTACCTTTCATATTTCATTACTCCGGGTATATATAATTTATTACTATAATTGCACACCTGTGTACCAAACCAGGTTGAAACCGTATTCTTCCAGGTTTGAAATGCAGTATCGTCCGGTTCACAAAGATTTGTCTCCGAAAAATAGAATACTTCTAAATGATTAAGGTTCGTAAAACTTGAAGGGATTGGGCCAACTAATGGGTTCGATGCTATGCCAAGCCCCGAAAGTGAAATTAAATTTCCAATTTCAGGTGGGAGACTTCCGGTCAACTGATTGGCTGCTATAAAAAGGTTTTGAAGCGCTGATAAATCACCCAATTCTGGAGGAATACTGCCGCTTAATTTGTTTTGCGATAGACTGAGGTCAATTAATGAACTCAACCTTGACAATCCAGCAGGGATTGAACCACTCAATTGATTGTTCGACAAATAGAGAATTCTTAATGTGGAAATATTTCCAAGTTCCTCAGGAATGGCGCCTGTCAATGAATTATTGGCAAGGTAGAGTTCTTCCAGCACCGGAAAATTGCCAAATTGTGGAGGAATTTCACCCGATAAATAGTCTGTTGATAAATCCAGTTGCCTAAGTGACACCATATTTGCCATTTGAGGTGGAATCGCACCCTCCAGACCGATAAAAGAAAGATCCAGGTATTCGAGGGATGTCATATTCCCGATCTGCTCAGGAATGACCCCACCCATATCTCTGTTGAAAGAAAAATTTATCTTTTTAAGTTGCGTCAAATTTACAAGTTCCAGTGGAAATGAACCTGTCAGGCCATTTTGTTGAAGTATGATCTGACTGACATATTTTAAAGACGCTGGATTTTCAGGCGCACCACAAGTAACACCATACCAACTGCAAGGCGTTGTGTTCTGCAACCAACCTGTTTTGTACATCCAGTTATTTCCACCGGTACTGGTATAAAAATCCACCAACGCCTGACATTCGGCAATCGATATTTGATTCTGGATCGAGCAATCATACGTTGTCTGTGGGTATGATATTTCTTGAGCCGCCACTGGCTGCGCTGAAACATTGAGTACAATCCCGAGGATGGCTCCAATGGACAGGATTCGATGAAACAGTTTTTTCATTATTCCCTCTTTAGTAGATAGTTGATTTACTGTGCGTTAATTATTTGGAATAACGATAAAGGTGTATCAATAATTTGTCACGTTTGTCTTCTGTTTTAAGATTCGATGGAATGCAATAATTATCCATCGAGCCTTCGGTCTCCATTCCCTTACAGTCACCAATGGACCTTATCGATTTTATTCCATCTTTTCTCTATTTCAAGAATTTTTCTGTGATCAATTTCGTGTTCGTGCAAAATGTCGATGTGACAGAGCAAAAATTGTTGAGAATTTGAAAAGCATCGAAGAAACGAAAGGAAAATGAATTTACAAGGATCATAAAAGAACCACAGAGCCACCAAAATTCTCCATCTGAGATCACTTTCTTCTTCATAAAGCAGTCTCTGTGGACTAGTATGATGAAAATGATGAGTGATACCATACAATGGGACCCGGCAGGCCGATCGGGTATAGGTCATAAGAGGCCGTCACAGAGCAGGGTCGCCGGGTCCGTCGTGTATGTTGCCCGAACAGTTGTGGGGTCCAAGAGACCGTATTCTGCTAGAACGGGCACATCCATTATACAAACAGACGAGGGCAGAATGGAGCAGCAAATCTCAGTAAGTGTGGTCGGGATTGATGTTTCAAAGAACCGGCTGGATGTCTCAATCGCGGGCCAGGATTGGGCAGAAAGCAACGATATCATCGGGATCGAGGCCTTCATTGATAAGCTGAAACCTCTAGCGCCTGGATTGATCGTAGTGGAAGCCACGGGAGGACTGGAACGAGCGGTGGTCTCGTTATTATCCCTGGACGGCTTTCGGGTGGCGGTGGTCAATCCTCGCCGAGTCCGCGAATTTGCCCGCTCGATTGGCCTGCTGGCCAAGACCGACAAAGTCGATGCACGCTTACTGGTTCGGTTTGGAGAAGCCATCCAGCCCGAGCCGACCCGCTTACCCAGTGAAGAAGAACAGCAGCTCACAGCATTGATGACCCGACGTCGCCAGGTGATTGAAATGCTAACCATGGAGAAAAACCACCTGTGCAGCGCCCATCCGAGCATGCAGACCAGCATCCAGAAGATCATGCAAGCCCTGCAGCAGGAGTTGGTTGAGCTCAACCATCAGATTGATGACTTGATTGGGCATACGCCTGACTTTCAGGAAAAGAATGACATTCTTCGTTCCGCGCCTGGGGTGGGCCAAGTTACGGCTGCCATTCTGCTCTCAGATCTGCCTGAGTTGGGAGCCCTGGGCCGCAAGGAGATTGCTGGCTTGGTCGGCGTAGCTCCCTATAACAATGACAGTGGCCGTCATCGGGGGAAGCGTCGGATCAAAGGCGGACGGCCTTGTGTCCGCACGGTTCTGTACATGGCTACCCTGAGTGCCACGAAATATAACCCTATCATTCATTCTTTCTATCATCACCTCCTGGCCATGGGAAAGGAGAAAAAAGTGGCGTTGGTCGCCTGTATGCGGAAGTTCTTGGTGATCCTTAACGCTATGGTTCGTGATCGGCGTCCCTGGCAGCCTTTTCCCTCAGTTTTAGCCTGATTTTCTTTCTTGACATTCTACACAGTTGCTCTGTGGCTCTGTGGTTTTCTTTCTTCCTTTACTCCACCGTCACACTCTTCGCCAAATTTCTGGGCTGATCCACGTCCAACCCCTTCAACGATGCGATGTGATAAGCGAACAACTGCAAGGGGATGACGGTCACCACCGGCGAGAGCATCCAGGGTGTCTCCGGTATCCAGAAGACGTGATCGGCCAGCGCCGCCACGCGTTCGTCGCCGTCGGTGGCCACCACGATCACGCCCCCGCCGCGCGCCCGGGCCTGTTCGATCTGGCTGATCATCTTTTCATACCACGGGTCGCGCGGGGCAATCGCCAGCACGGGCATATCCCGATCCACCAGGGCGATCGGACCGTGCTTCATCTCGCCGGCTGCGTAACCTTCCGCATGGATATACGAAATTTCCTTGAGCTTCAGGGCGCCTTCGAAGGCAATCGGCATGTTGATGCCGCGTCCCAGGTAGAGCATGTTGTGGATGTACTTCATCTCGCGCGCCACCTGGATCACCCCGGCCTCCCGGTCTAGGCAGCGCCCGACCAGGTCGGGCACCAGGCGCAGGTCCGAGACCAGTTTGCGGCGTTGTTCGGGCGTGATCACGCCGCGCAGATCGGCCAGGAGCACGGCCAGTATGTACAGATCGACCAACGGGGCGGTGAAAGCCTTGGTGGAGGCCACCCCGATTTCCGGCCCCGCCTGCATGGAGATGTAGCCGTCCGCCACGCGCATGGCCTGCGAGCCGATGGCGTTGACGATCGACCACAGGGTTGCGCCGCGCTTTCGGCATTCGTCCATGGCCGCTAGCGTGTCGGCTGTTTCGCCAGACTGCGAGATGGCCAGCACGACCGTGTTTTCATCGATGATCGGATCGTTGTAACGCAGCTCCGAGGCGATCACGGTCTTGGCCGGGATGCGCGCGATGCGTTCGATCAGCACCTCGCCCACCTGCGCGGCGTAACTGGCCGTTCCACAGGCCGTCAGAATGACCTGTTTGATGCGGAGCGCCTTTTCAGGAGTCAGGTTCAGATGCGGCAAGCGCACCTTGCCCTCGTCGAAATTGACCCGCCCGGCCAGTGTGTCGGTCAGCGAACGCACCTGCTCGTGGATTTCCTTCTGCATGAAGTGCCGGTACTCACCCTTTTCGGCCGCGATCGGATCCCAGGAGATGGTATGAATCTCGGGCTGGACGGGCTTGCCTTCCAGGGTTTCGATCTTGACGTCCGCGCGGGTGATCACGGCCATCTGGCGCGATTCGAGGAACATCATGCGCCGGGTGTGCTCGACGATGGCCGGGATATCCGAAGCGACATAATTTTCGTCTTCGCCCAAACCGATTACCACGCCGCCGGCGTTGCCGATGCGCGCCGCGACGATCTTGTCCGGTTCGCGCGAGGAGAACACCACGATCCCGTGCGCGCCCTTGATCTGCTTCAGGGCCAGGCGGGTCGCGTTCTCCAGGCTGTGCCCGGCCGCCACGGCGTGCTCGATGAGGTGAACGATGATCTCCGAATCGGTATCCGAGTTGAATTTCTCGCCCTCGGCTTCCAGTTCTTCGCGCAGCTCCAGGAAATTCTCAACGATGCCGTTGTGCACCAGCACCACCTCGCCCGTCGAACCCAGGTGCGGATGCGCGTTGCGCGCGTTGGGCTCGCCGTGGGTGGCCCAGCGGGTGTGCCCGATGCCAAGATTGCCTTCCACGGGCTGGTTAGTCACCAGGGTCACCAGATGGTCCAGCTTCCCGGCGTCGCGCCGGATTTCGATTTTTCCGTTTTGCAACACCGCCAGGCCGGCGGAATCATAGCCGCGGTACTCCAGGCGGCGCAGTCCGTTCAGGATAATGGGGGTCGCGTTTTGCCCACCGATATAGCCGACAATACCACACATGCTTTCCTCCATGAATAGATGGCGTCATGCAGCGCGCGATGATGGATCGGTGCAGACAGACAACCGTAGACCCGTAGAGGAGTCCCTGCGAATCCATGAAATCAAGAATGATTCGATTGAGCTATTCGATTAAGGGAAAGTTACGGATACGGTCGTGTATGGAAAAATTGGTATCCCGAAGGCTTCCGCTGATCTTTCGATTTTCCCGGTCGCCAGGCGTCAGACCTGTTCTGGCCGGTTAACCCTGCCCCGCGGCAGGGAACCTTCGTCCTCGTCACCTCGTCTCTTGTCCCCTGTGAGTCAAGGCCTTGCGCTGTCCTTTCCCAAGGATCTCTGAGTTGTACAGACACCTCCTTTTATGGAATTGTCACGATTATACCGAATCCACTCCCATCCGTCAAACGCAATGAATCTCCGATCGAATGAAGAGAAGAATTCAAAGGACCTCGAAAAGGATGAAAGACACAAAAAAGAAAACGCTGAAAAAACCTTTCTTCTTTTCCTTTCGTGCGTTTCGTATACCACCCCTCTTCAACCCAAACAAATCTGGCTCAATCTCTGATAGAATCAAAACGAAAATCCCGAGGACTACGAAGAACACGAAAGACACGTAACGAAGAACCGTCTGACTTTACCCTTTTCTTCTCTTCTATTCGTGTGCTTCATGTATTTCGTGGTCAGAGACTCTTCCCAACAAAAACCAACCGCAAACTTTTCCCAGGAGGATATCATGTTCCTAGTCGCAGAATTGAAAACCCAGGAAGGCCAACTGGTGGCCATGCTGACCGTCCCACCCAAGGATTTCAAGACCGGTTCCAAGGGCTTCTTCGGCAATACCAAGGCCGAAATCGACGGCAAACGCTATCAGGTCCAGATTCAAATCGTGGAAATCGGCTCCAAGAAGAAAACTGAAGAAGCCGAATAGATCAAAAACAGCCTTTCCAAATTCGGAAAGGCTGTTATATCACTGGTCTCGAGTCAATCAGTAATTTTTGGCGATCAGCGCCACCACGTCCGGGAAATCGATGCCCAGGCGGCGGACGGTATCGAGCGTGGGAATGCCGTTCTTCGACCACCCCCGGCGCTGGTAAACCGCGTCGATCAGCAGGTCATACTGTTTTTCCTTATATTCGCGCAGGGCGGCCATTTTCTCTTCGGTGGTCCTGCCGGTTGGATCGTAACCGACGACCTCCTTCAACTGGCCGTCGTAGCGTTCGGCGCGCGATTCGTACTCCGCCACCGTCGCGGGGCCCATCAAACGATAGGGCGGATAATCCCACTGGCGCGTGCCGTACCCCAGGCGCAGGTTGAACAGGCGCTGCAGGTTGTAAACCCGTTCCGAAGCCAGGATGATCTCATCGATATTGGTCGGTTTGCCGGTCACCCCCTCGTACAGCCAGGTGTAGTTTTCGACGTGCTCGGGCACCTTTCCGGGTTCCCTGGCGGTCTTGTTGCTTTCGGGGGTGATATCGTTCCAGGGCAGCTTGCACAACCCGTGCAGGCTGAACCAGGTGCGCCACATCGGGAAATAATGCAGCGCCTCGGCCTTGGTTTCGAAGGTGGGGATCTGCTTGTGCACCAGTTCCATGAAGGTCAGCCAGGCCTCGTCGTGCTGCGCGCCCTTCGAAGCCAGCGCGTAACCGCCCTGCTGGGCCAGCGATTCCTTGGACATGTACTCGGAAATTTCCATGCCCTTGATTTCCATGCCGATGTCCTGCATCAGGGCGGGATCGGCGCCGTATTTCTCGACGAAGTACTTCTTCATAAAGCGGACGCCCTGGCCCACGATCAAGCCGAAGCCTTCACCGCGCGCCATCTGGTGCAGCAGTTCGAGCGCCACGTCCGCGTTACCCCAGGTCAATTCCATCCCGCCCGTCATCTCCGGGTTCAGAATGCCGATTTCGTAACATTCCATTGCAAAGGCGATCGAATCACCGACCGAGATGGTATCGATGCCGTAGGTATCGCAGTAGAAGTTGAGTTCCAGCAAATTTTGCGGATCGAAAATGGACAGGTTGGAGGACAGCGCGCCCAGGGTCTCGTATTCCGGACCGTCCACGAAGACGCACTCACCCTGATACGGCCCGGTGCGCAGCTTGACACCCGGTACGCCGTGCGCGCAGGCCATGGTGCAGCCGTACCAACAGCCATCCGGACCGCGGCGGTCGTACATGGCCTTCCACACCTCACCGGCCACCTTCAACGCGTCCGGATCGGCGCCAAAACGGAAGTTCTTGCAGGGCAGCAGGTCGAAGCGGTTCATGATTTCGACCAGGTAGGGCGTCCCCGTGCCGCGCATATCGTTCTGCGAGGCATCGAAACGGGTGAGTTCGGAATTGATGCGCGCGCCGGCTTTGCGGACCAGTTCGGGCTTGGCGCAGCCATTGGCGTCCCCGCCCATATCGGTGAAACGCACGACGATGGCCTTGATTTTCTTGTCGCGCAGCACACTTCCGGCGCCGCCGCGCGCGGCCTGCTTGATGCGCACTTCCTGGCGGCGTGCGTCCCAGTAGCTGATATTCAGCCCGCACATGGGAATGTGTTCGGCGGCCTGGCCGGCGGAAACGACCGAGATGCCGCGCCGTTCGCGGTCGTTCTTGCCGTAGATTTCGGTGATCATCCGGTTCACCAGGTGGGTATCCACGGGTTCGAGCGGGGCTTCTTCGACCGTCACCCGGCCGTTGTCGCCGTCGATAAAGATAATGACATCTTTATCGGCTTTGCCCTGAATCTCGAGCGCGTCCCAACCGGCGAATTTCAGGTACGGCCCGAAATAGCCGCCGCCGTTGCTGTCGATGATCGCGTGGGTCAGCGGAGAGATGGTGACCACCGTGGCCTTGCCCGAGCCGGGATAAGCCGTGATGCCGCCGATCGGGCCGCCGGTGATGATCAATTCATTGCTGGGATCGTCCCAGGCAGTTCCATCCGCTACTGCGTTCCACAACAACCACATCGCAAAACCGCGCCCGCCGGTGAAGAGATCCTTCATCTTTTGCGCGACGGGTTTGCTTTGAACAAACGAATTATCCAGGTTGATGTAAAGCGTCCGATTGGCGTATCCATGCTCGACTGGCCGGCATTCATAGGCAAAGTCAGCCAGAACCTTATGCGCTTTCAACACCACCTCGGGTGAAAGTTGAGTCATTCGTGCTCTCCTTGGACAGGTGAATGGATGAGAATGGGCCTCAAGACAGTGATCTGCTGCTATCATTATAAAAGCCGCCGGGCAACCTGCCGACTTGGGTTTTATCACTCTTCGCATCGACAAATGTCACCAGTCAGGATGACGTCGGCCCCGCCGGCCGGATTTTCGATCGCCAGTTCAAGGGGTGCTATAATCGAAGCCTTTGAACGGCATTTTATCAACTGGTTGTTCTCATGGAAAGTATTCGCTCATTATCTATATTCGATATCATCGGACCGATCATGGTCGGTCCGTCCAGTTCACACACCGCCGGCGCGGTTCGCTTGGGCCAGGTGGCGCGCTCGATCTTCGGCGAAAAGCCGGCCGAGGTGCTCATCGAACTGCACGGGTCGTTTGCAGAAACCGGCCGCGGTCACGGCACAGACCGCGCCCTGGTGGCCGGTCTGCTGGGCCTGGAGCCGTCCGACGAACGCATTCCGGACAGCTTCAATCTGGCGCGTGAAGCCGGGTTGAAATTCACCTTCCAGGATGCCGACCTGGGAGAAAACCAGCATCCGAACACGGTGCGTTTTACCCTCACATCCTCAAACCAACGCATGGAAATCACCGGCGCGTCCATCGGCGGCGGCATGATCGCCATCACCCGCCTGGACGGTTTCCCGGTCAACCTGACGGCAGAATTCGAGACCCTGCTGATCGTCAGCGAAGACCGCCCGGGCACCATCAACGCGGTGACCGGAAAACTGCTCGAAGATCACATCAACGTCGCATTCTTCAACGTGGCCCGCGACCAACGCGGCGGGCAGGCCATCATGATCGTCGAAACCGATCAGGCGGTCCCGGATGCCCTGGTGGACTACTTTCAGAAACTCGACTGGGTACACGCCGTGCGCAAGATCGCGCGCTTGAAGGAATAAAACTCATGTTCACGTCCCTTCAGACATTAATTGAGACCTCCGACAGCCGGCATTTGCCGCTGCACGAAATCGTCCTTCAGGCCGAGGTCGACAGCAGCGGCCGCTCGCGCGAAGCCGTTCTGGCCGACATGCGCCACCGGTTGCAAACCATGCGCGCCAGCGTCGAAAAAGGATTGTCCTCCCCGGTGCAAACCTTGAGCGGTTTGAGCAAGGGAAACGCGTATAAATTGTGGGGCAGCCTAAAAAATACCCCCAGCCCGTTGACCGGTTCATGGTTGAGCCGGGCCATCGCTCGCGCCATGGCGGTCGGCGAGGTCAACGCCGGCATGGGCTGCATCGTGGCCACGCCCACGGCCGGTTCGGCGGGCGTCCTGCCCGCGGTTCTCTTTACGCTGCAGGAAGCGCACCGCCTATCAGATGAACAGTTGGTGCAGGCTTTGTTCACGGCCGGCGGAATCGGCATGGTGATCGTCAACCGGGCCCATGTTTCCGGCGCGGCGGGCGGCTGCCAGGCTGAAACCGGCTCCGCTTCGGCAATGGCAGCCGGCGCGGCGGTTGAACTGCTGGGCGGTTCTCCGGTACAATCAGCTCATGCGGTTGCTCTGGCCCTGACCAACCAGCTCGGTTTGATTTGCGATCCGGTGGCCGGATTGGTGGAAGTGCCGTGCATTTTGCGCAACGCCGGTGCGGTTGCGCAGTGCTTCACGGCGGCCGATCTGGCCATGGCCGGCATCGAAAGCCCCATTCCGGCGGACGAAGTCATCGATGCCATGGAACGCGTCGGTGGGCGCATGGATGAACGCTTCCGCGAGACGGCGCAGGGTGGGCTGGCCGCCACACCCACCGGGCGGGCGCTGGCTCAGGCCATCTGGAAAAAGACCCGAGGGGAAGAAGAACATGAAATTTGAAGAGCAATTGGATGTCTACCTGCGCGCGCGTTTTACGCTGCTGGTTTTGGTTACTTTCGAAGAGGAGCGCGCCCTGCAGACCATCAAAGCCGTCTGCGATCGCACCGGCCGGCGCTGCCTTTCCTGGGACGCTGCGGATGGTTTTCAATGGCTGACGACCGCCAGCGGGGCTGCTCCCATTGCCCGCGACCCGCTGACGGCGCTCGAACAGATCGACAAAGCCGACCCCAATACGAGCGCTCTCTTCATCTTAAAGGATTTTCACGACGCCTGGACGAACCCGCAGATCAAGCGCAAGTTGCGCAGCATCACCCAGCGCCTGAAATTTACCAAGAAATCCATTCTGGTCACCACCGGCGGCACCCACATTCCCGACGAACTCAAGGATGACGCCGTGCTGGTCGATTTTCCCCTGCCAACCGCCGCCGACCTGGAAGGCGTGCTGGCCAATCTGACCACCACGCCCGGCGTCAAGGTCAACCTCACCCCGCTGGGGCGTGAAAAACTCGTCCAGGCGGCCATCGGACTGACCTCGGCTCAGGCGCAGCGCGTTTTTGCCAAGGCCATCGTCACAGACGGCATTCTGGATGACCGGGACATCGACCTGGTGACAGAGGAAAAGAAACAGATCATCCGCGAAAGCGAAGCCCTGGAGTTCTACGCCGTTTCCGAAACACCGGACGATGTCGGCGGCCTGGGCGTATTGAAAGACTGGCTGCGCCTGCGCGAGCGCGCCTTCACACAGGATGCCCGCCGGTACGGCCTGCCTTCGCCCAAGGGCATCGCCCTGATCGGCATCCCCGGCACCGGCAAGAGCCTGACCGCCAAGATGATCGGCGGGCTGTGGCGATTGCCGCTGCTGCGCCTGGATATCGGCGCGCTGTTCGGCAGTCTGGTCGGCGAATCCGAAGAACGCACCCGCCGCGCGCTGCACCTGGCCGAAACCGTCGCCCCGTGCGTGGTGTGGATCGATGAGATGGAAAAGGGACTTTCGCACGGTGGGCTGGATTCCGGCACTTCGACCCGCGTTTTCGGCTCCATCCTGACCTGGATGCAGGAAAAAACAGCCCCCTGTTTCGTGGTCGCCACCGCCAACGATATCGCCAGCCTGCCGCCGGAGCTGCTGCGCAAGGGCCGTTTCGATGAAATTTTCTTTCTCGACTTGCCCACTCAGGATGAGCGTCGGGAGATCCTCTCCGTTCACCTGCGCAAACGCAACCGCCTGACGGCCGACTTCGACCTGGATGCGCTCTCGGCAGCCTGCGAAGGCTATGTGGGCGCGGAAATCGAACAGGCCATCATCGACGCCATGTATGTCGGCTTCAACGACGGCCAGCGTGAGTTCACCACGCGGGATATTTTGGATGCCTTCAAACACCAGGTTCCCCTCTCGATCTCGCAGCGCGAGACCATCGAGATGCTGCGCAACTGGCTGCGCGAAGGCCGCGCCCAATCCGCCTCCTTCCGCGAGACCACCGAAGCCGAAAACCGCTTCGTTCGCATCCAGCTCGACCTGCGCCCGCGGTCCTGAGCATGGCCGTGCGAAAGAAACGCCGGCTGAGCGCCGAACCGGTCCGGGCCCTTCCCACGCCTGGACAGCAGCGTCTGGCCGGGCTGATGGCTTCGCCGGCGCCGCTGCTTAACCGGCTGGCGTTCCTTCGATTGGAACGCGCGTTGCAAACCGGCGATTCGGGCGCGGCGTCCCTTCTGGCGCGCGGGCTGGATTCTGCGCGCTCCTCCAGTATTCGCCGATCCATTCGCGCGGCGTTGGTGAAAATCAACCGGGCGTCCAGCATCGACTCATTATGGGTCGAAGAAGGACGTTCCCGCTCAGGAACGCTGTTGGAAGTGCTGCTCGAGCTCAAGCAGCCGGCCTCGGCTCCGCCCGAAGCGCGTGCTTTCAGCCTGCTCAGACTCGGCCGTCTCGAACAGTTGGCCGACGCGACTCCGGACCTGGTCCTGCCGCTGATCCAGGCCTGCGAGGACGCCGATCCGCAAATCGCATCCGCCGCCCGCCAGGTGATCGGCCAGCTTCAGAAAGAAGACGCGCTGGATATTCTGTGCACGCATTGGGCGCGCACACGGGCTCAGTTCCTTGAAAAGACCATTCTTACGGCCGGATATCTGGCTCACGATCCGATCGATGTGCGCGTCCTGACTGCGCTCAAACTCAACCAGCCGGACCGGATCGATACCAGCGCAGCCGAAATCGTTGCCCCCCTCATTGCGGCCAGCCGCGATCCGGACGAGCAGATTGCTGTCCAGGCAGATTACTTATTGCGGCGCGCGCTTTCGGGCGCGGCGCTGACCGAATTCTGCCTGTCCTGGAGCCGGACGCGCGATGCAAACCTGGAGGCCATCCTGACCGGGTGCAATTTATTGCCGCGCCAGCCCCAGCCCCTGCGCCTGTTGTGCGCGCTCAAACTTGGGCGCCTGGATATCGCCCAGAAGTGCCCGCCGGGTCAGATCGAAGGGCTGCTTTCGGCCTGCCAGGATGCGGATGAGGTCATTCGATCGAATGCCCGGAAAGCGCTGCGCAACCTGCAAAGCCCGGAATCCCGCGCAGCCCTTTGCCAATCCTTCATCGCCACCGGCAATACCGAGGCCGGGCAGGCCGCCCAGGATGCGGGTTACCTGCCTTCCGCCAGCGAACAACGCGCTTTGTTTTTGTTTCTGACCGCCCAATGGCAGGCCTATGAGACGCTGGATTTCGATCAGCGTATCCTGCGCGCCCTGTACGAAACCGCCGACGCGAATTTGCGCCAGCGCCTGCGCCACACCGTCCAGAACGCCGGGCGGATTGATTTTCTCAGCATTCTCACGGGCTCCAGCGATCGCGAACGCGCCGCCCGCATGGATTCGGCCGAAGCCGGTTTGGTCATCCAGATGTTGACCCGGAGCCAAAACTGGGACCGGATATGGCAGCTCGCCCAAGAACTACCCCTGGCGCGGTCTATCGAAATTCTACAAATCCTGTCTGCCAATGGATGGTCCCCGGCGCAACCCGACGAGCAGAGGTTGTACCTGCAATTGAAGGATCTCGCCGGCCAACCGCTGATCCCATCCCCGCTCGAATTGGCGGTTCAGCTACCCGCTGCTGTTCCCCTGGCCACTTTGAAAATCCACGGCCGGGTCAACGATATGGCCTTCGCGCCCGATCAGCCGTTGATGGCGTTGGCCACCGGCAGCCGCAAGGTTGTCCTCTGGAATTTTCAAACCGCGCAGGTTTCCCAGGTCCTGGCCGGTTTTGCCCACTCGGTGGGTCAGGTCGCGTACCTCTCGAACGGCCAGTTGGCCTGCGCGGAACGCACCAACGGGACCTCGCAGTGCGACATCCTGACTTTCGACGGTCAGAATTACCACCGTATCGGTTCACATGCCGCGTCGGTCACCGCGCTTCTGCCATTGGCAGATGGCAACCTGCTGACGACCGGACGAGACCAAAAGCTCGTCCTCTGGGATATTGCTGCGGGCTGCCAGCGCGCCAGCGTGGACGTCGCGGAATGGCCGCGCTGCGCCGCCATCTCCGCGGACGGACGTTTTGCCGCCCTGGTTTCAGACCGATTTCAATTGATCGATTTGGCGACCCTGACGCCCCTCACAGGTCTGGCGCCTGTTTACACAAGAGGCGCACGTATTTCCCCGGGCATGGCCCGCTGTACAGCCTTTGCACCGGAAGGCAGGGAATTGCTCGCCGGGCAGATGAACGGCCAGGTGGTCCGGTATTCCGAAATCGATTCCACCCAACACCGCCCGAAATCGAGCCTGACCGTTCATACGGGCGCGGTAACCGGCATCTGTTTTCTGCCGCGCTACCGGCAGGTCATCACAACCGGCGCGGAGGGTGAGATTCATTTCATCGAATGGCCGTCTGGGAAGGAGCAGGCCCGTATTCTGGCCCCGCTCCCGAATTTGACCAGCCTGGAAATCTCGCCCAAAGGTGAATTCATGGCGACCGGTTCCAGCGACAACGCCTTCACCCTCTGGGATTTGCGCACCCAGGCGCTGCCGTCCATTTTGGAGCTGCCGTTGGCTGGTTACCAGCCCGAACAACTGGCCGCAATCGAAAGTCTGGTACAGGTCAAATCGCTTCCCGAACCGGTGCGCAATACCCTGCGCATTCTGGAAGCGCTGCTGCAGCACCGCTACCGCTTCGACATCCAGATCAGCGAGATCAACCGCATCCAACCCGGAGAATTCGATATCCTCGTCGACGAAAGCGAAGCAAAATCCGGGTACAATGGATAGCGCGAGAATCGCATCCTGGAGAAGCGCTGTTCATGAGTGGACGACTGGCAATCGACTTCGGCACATCCAATACCGTCCTGGCCGTTTGGGACCCCGAACGCCGTGAGGGCATTCCGCTGCACATCCCGGATTATGGCCTCCGCAGCCAGCAGGGCGACGAAGAGGTCACGGTCGTACCGTCATTGATCCATTACGCCGCCGATCAGCGCCGCTGGATTGGCAATCAGGTGATCGAAAAGGGGCTCAACAACTCCCCGCGCACTTTCCGCTGGATGAAACAGTACATCAATAACCGCAGCCCCATCAAGATCCGCATCGATGACCGGGAGGTCACGCCCTTCACCGCCGGGCGTGATTTTTTGACGAGTGTCCTGGCCATCGCCTCGCAGGAAATCGAGCTGAAAAATGAAGAGGTCGCCCTCAGCGTGCCGGTCGAAGCCTACGAGCATTATGAAAACTGGTTGACCGGCGTGGCCGAATCGGCAGGCATCCTGCGCTTTCGGCTGATCGACGAGCCTTCCGCGGCCGCCCTGGGTTACGGCGCGCATATTCAACCCGGCAACGTCTATCTGATTTTCGATTTCGGCGGCGGCACCCTGCACGCTTCCGTGATCCTGATGGAAAGCCAGGAATCCGCTTTGACCGGCAAACGCTGCCGCGTGCTGGGGAAAGCCGGCAAAACGCTGGGAGGTTCGCGCCTGGACCAGTGGCTGTTTCAGGAAATCCTGCGCCGCAACCAGCATCTCGACAGCGACGATGATATCCGCCCGGTTTCCACTGCGCTGCTGGTGGAGTGCGAACGCCTGAAAGTCCAGCTTTCTTTTCAGGATTCCGCCGCCATACCACCCATACCGCTGGCCGGGGGCGGCGCTTTGCAGGCTGCGTTCACGCGCGGCGAGTTCGAAGACCTGCTCGACCAGAACGATCTTTTTGCGGATATCAACCAGACCGTGCGAACCGCCATCAACCATGCCCGTGAGCGCGGTTACTCCGAGGAGGACATTCAAGCAGTCCTCATGGTCGGCGGCAGTTCGCAGATTCCCGCCGTACAGCGCACCCTGCGCCAGTTCTTCGGCAAGGAAAAGGTCTTTTCCAACCGTCCGCTGGACGCCGTGGCGCGCGGCGCGGCCGCCTTCGTGGCTGGGGTGGATTTCTACGATCACATCCAGCATGATTACGCGATTCGTTACGTCAACCCCGAAAAGGGAAGTTATGATTACCGCGTCCTGGTGCACCGGGGAACTTCCTATCCCACCCCGGACCCGGTCGCCCGACTGAATATCAAGGCGTCGTACGACGGACAGCGCCAGTTGGGCATCGCCATTTACGAGATGGGACAGCAGCGCGCCAGCGAGACTCCTTCCGTCGAGCTGGTGTTCGACCCGGGCGGTGCAGCCCGGCTCGTGCAGCTCAGCGCAAACGAGCAGCAGGAGCGTTCGTTATTCTGGATGAACGAAAACAGTCCCACATTCCTGGCGGCCGAACCACCCGGCAAGGCCGGCGAGCCGCGCTTCGAGGTCGAATTTTATGTGGATGCCAATAAGCGCCTGACGCTCGTAGCGCGGGATCTGCAAAACAACCGGCTGATTCTGGATAAGACACCGGTTGTAAAATTAACCTAGAGAATTTTCGTAGGAGAGTGAAATGTCGCATATCTCCCGAATTAAAACCAGGATCGTCGAAAAGGAATTCCTGCTCAAGGCGCTGGCGGACCTAGGATATCCGGTCGAAGAAGGGGACGTGAGCCTGAACGGTTTCAGCGTCGCCAAAACACCGGTCGAGATCAAAATTCCGCTGCGCTTCAGTTATCCGATTGGCTTTCGGCGCAACGGCGAAACCTACGAGATCGTTGCCGATTGGTGGGGCGTGCGCGGTGTAAAACGCGCCGATTTCGTCAATCAGGTGACCCAACGCTATGCCTATCATGCGACCCGCGCCAGGCTGGAAGAACAGGGTTTCGATCTGATCGAAGAGGTCCAGGAAAAGGGTCAAATCCGTCTGGTGCTGCGGCGCATGGCCGGTTGAGGTGAGCTATGGATGTTCAGGAAATCGAAGTCACCATTGGAAAAGATGGCAAAGTCCAGGTCCATGTACGCGGCGTCCAGGGGAAAGCCTGCCTGGATATCACCCGCGCGCTTGAGAATGCCCTGGGCGGCGAAGTGGAAGTGCGCGAAATGACCCCGGAAGCCATCGAAGGCATCCAACTGCCTGAGGAAACCCGGCTCCGGGAAAAGGGTATGCATTAAACCCGATGCCCGATCCGATCCTGCGCCTGCACCATTTCGAGCCGCTTAGCCGATCCAACGGACCCGGCCTGCGCAGTGTGATCTGGGTGCAGGGCTGCACGTTGAACTGCCCGGGTTGCTTCAATCCGCGAACGCATGCTTCACAGAGCGGTCAGGTGGTGGGGATCAGCGATCTTTTCGAGCGCATCCTTGCCGGGGCAGGCCAGATCGAAGGCATCACCATCAGCGGCGGCGAGCCGCTCCAGCAGGCGCCGGCGCTGCTGGAATTGTTGAAAAGGGTGAAGAGTGAAACCGGGCTCAGCACGCTGGTTTTCACCGGTTTTACCTGGGAGGAAGCGGCGCGCATCCCCCAAATCGAGGAACTCCTGGATTGCATCGATGTCCTTCTGGCCGGCCGGTATCGATCCGATTTGCGCATTGCCAGCGGGCTGCGCGGTTCCAGCAACAAGACCGTTCACTTCCTCAGCGCCCGTTATAACCAATCCGACCTTGATCAGGTTCCTCCGGCCGAGGTCATCATCGATCCGACCGGCGAGATCCGCTTCAGCGGAATCGAACCCCTGCGCGAATAATTTATGCCCACCTTTCAGGACCATTACGAGCAGATCAAAAACCTCCTGAGCAGCGCTCAACCGGATATCCAGTTGCCGGCCGACCTGCAGGCCTTTCTGTTACAGGCTGGCGCGGTTCAGGCCCTGTTCGAAGACGCTTCGGAAGCTGCGATTGGACTGCTCGAAAACAGCGCGCGCGCCTGCCCCGCGCCGGAAGCCGCCCGCCAGGCCGCGCAAGCTCTGCACACGCTTGCGACGCAGGGAAATTCGGCAGCCCGCGAAAGCCTGTATCGCCTGGCGTTGGAGGATGGGTCCGCTCAGGCGGTCGAATGGATCCGGGATGAAAAAATCCCCTCACCGCTCGTCTGGCAGAATCGCTGTTTTGCTTTTCAATTTCTGCCGCTGCCCGAATACCTTGGCGATGATCCACACCTGGAGAAATTGCTGCATGTTTATCTGACTCAGGTTCCACCCGTTTTGCAGGAGCAACTGGCCGCCCGGGCGACCAAACTGGGCCTGGAACATTGGACCGAAATTGCTGATGCGCTGTTAACAGCCACGGATGAAAAGTTGGCGATATTGATCGATCATTATCATGGCTATACGCAGCACGAAAAGAACGACGTGCGCTTCTGGCTCACCGACCGGGCTCAAAAAGGATCCGTGCCGACTCAAAATGCGCTGTGCGAGCTCTTCCTCAACGAGGACGATGGCGAGGCAGGCCGGCTGGCGGTCCAACACGGCTTTCAGCCCACCCATCCCGAACGTCGGGCTCTGTTCCTGTTCCTGACTGAGCAATGGGACGCCTATGAGGTATTGGATTTTACCCACCAGCGGCTCAACGCAGCCTACGAAAGTGCCGGTCCGGGATTGCGCCAGCGAATTCTCAGTCATTCCCGTCTGAGCGGGCATACCGAATGGCTGCAGAGCCTGGGCGACGCCCACCGCCGGCGCTGGCTCAAAGACATGAGTGATGCAGATTGGCGTTCCGTTCTTCGCCAGTTCGAAAGCAAGCAGGACTGGCGGGCCGCCTGGCGCATGATCACCCACGCGCCGCCGTTGTGGGCAGCCCAATTGATCGGTATTTTGCAGTCCGCCGGTTGGAAACCGGAAACCCAATCGGAAGAGCTCGAATTTCTGGACCTGGTTTCGCTTGCCAATCGGGCCTTGCGCGAAACGCCTGAAATCTGCGTCGCCAAAGTGCTGAAAACCCCCGCGTTGGACATTTCTGCTGTGGCCATGCGCAGCGACGGGCGGATGCTGGCGACCGGCGGATCCGACCAACGTCTTTATTTATGGGATCTGCCCTCCGGCGAACGGCGCGGCGACGTCATCTCCAGCCCGGTTCCAGGTGCGCGCGCTCTGGCGCTCAGTCCGGATGGAGAATTCCTGGCGGCCGCGTTTTCCGATCAAGGCATTCGCATCTACCGCATCCAGGACGGCCACCTCGTCAAAACGCTCGCCGGTCATACCGGTTGGATCCGTTCGATTTCGATCCATCCAGACGGCCGCACGTTGTTCAGCGCTTCTTTCGATGGCACCCTGCGCGCCTGGCGTTTCCCGCTCGGCCCGGAATATTCGCGCTTGCAGCCCAACATGGGTGAACTGTTCGCCGCAGCCACCGACGCGGCCGGGGATGTCTTGCTTCTTTCGGGTCAGCAGGTTCAAACCTGGCGCTGGCCGCAGGGTGAAATGCTCCAAAACCTGCCCGCCAGTCCGGAAACCACCCTGCAACTCGCCCTCGCCGCGGATGCGCCGCTGCTGGCGGGTTACAGCCGGGATCACACCCTGCGGGTGTGGAATTATTCCAGCGGCCGCCTTCTATCCCAAATCCACACGCCGGATCTGACGGTCACCGCCCTATGCCTTTCGCCCCAGGCCGATTTCATCCTCGGCGGGGACAAGGACGGCGCCATCACAGTATGGAACACCTCGACCGGCGAAATTCTGCAGAGTATGCAGGTACACGAAAAGACCATCACCGGACTGCACTGGTTCGCCGGAGCGTATATTCTGAGCGCCAGCCAGGAAGGCCGCCTGATCCTCTGGGACGCCCGCCTCCTTCGCTGGTTACGCCAGCCCATCGACCAGATGAATAACCCGATTCTGGGAGAGATCCAGTCCATGGACGCGGAGAAAAACCATTCTTCAGGCGTCAAGGCCTGGCTGGCATTCTTGATGGAACTCATTCGCTGGAAGAACCGCTTCGACATCCAGTTGGAAGAAATCCACAGCATTCGACTCGACGAATTTGATATCGAACTGTAGGCCAGGTGAGACTCTGGCCGGGTAGTATAATCATTTTCAACCTACATTTTTCGGATTCTGCATGTGAATATTTATCAGCGCATCGCCGGCTCAGTTGAGCTCGATCCGGTTCAGAGAAAAAACTATCGATACGTACAAATCGACGGCATCGGAGTTGGGCTGGCCGGGGCGGCATCGGCGTTTCTACCGGTCTTCCTGGCGCGCATGTCGGCCAGCAGTTTTCAAATCGGCCTGTTGACTTCGATGCCGGCTTTGACCGGCCTGATCCTGTCCCTGCCCCTGGGAAGCTTCCTGCAAAAACAGCGCAACATTGTGCCCTGGTTTAGCGCCACCCGCCTGGGTGTGGTGATGTGTTACGCCTTGACCGGCTTTGCATCCATGTTGCTGCCGGAAAAGCTGGTTGTTCCGATCGTTTTGCTCATCTGGGCGCTGGCTACGATTCCCCAAAACATGCTCTCCATCTGCTTTTCGGTGGTCATGAACGCCGTGGCGGGGTCCAAAGGCCGTTTCGATTTAATGACCCGGCGTTGGACAGTCCTGGGGTTTACGACCGCCGTCGCGGTCTTTTTCATCGGCCAGCGCCTGGATCGGATCGTCTTCCCGATCAACTACCAGCAAGTATTCATTGCGCTTTCGATCGGCGGATTCATCAGTTACATCTTTTCGCGCCGCATTCAAATACCCGACTCCATCCCACAGCCGGCGGTCAAAGTAAAATCACTGCGCGAGAACCTGCGAGCTTATATCGATCCCATCAAGACTGAAAAGCCTTTTGTGTCCTTTGTTCTGAAACGGTTTTTCTATTCCTCCGGGATTGCCCTGGCGACGCCGCTATTTCCGTTGTATTTCGTCCGCGAAGTTCAACTCCCGGATAGCTGGATTGCCGTGATCAATACAACGGCAACCGCCATTCTGATTGTCGGATACCTGTTTTGGTCGCATCAATCCCGAAGGCATGGAACCCGCAATGTACTCTTGTGGGCTACTTTTGGCCTTTCGCTGTATCCCTTTATGGTTGCCATTACCCACCAACCGACCGTGATCACTCTTTTTGCCGGTCTGTCCGGAATCTTTCAGGCCGGTCTGGACCTGGTATTTTTCGACGAATTAATGAAAACCGTCCCGCCAGAGAAAAGCGCGATTTTCGTTTCGGTCGGCAATATGTTTCAGTACCTGGCCCAGATCGTCTCGCCCATCATCGGCACCACGTTATCCGAATTAATCGGAATTGGCCCGGCTCTGATGGTGGCGGCGCTCATTCGAATGGTCGGTTTTGTGTTGTTCGCAGTAGGTAAACCCACCCTGGAGAAATATTGATTACGCCTTCCTTGCATTATTGAAAACATATCGCAAGAAAAACACCAATCGGAACTTGTTATAATCTTCTTACAAAATGGTTATCGAGACAACAATTCTTACAACCGATGGGTGGAGAACGGGGGCAAGCCACATTCGTATTTGCGGTTTATAATTATCTTTATAAATATCTATCGTTGCCGCAAAATTTTCTGGTTTTTCCTGTAAGCTCAACCCCTATCTGATATCCTGCGCCGCCGACAGAAGCCAGCCCGGGGTTTTACCTCCCGTCCAACACAGACAAACCCTTCGTTCTTTTTGACGCATGGCTGAATTCACTTCCTTTTCATTCTCCAAACCCGCTTCTCACCCGACCGATGAGATCATTCTGGGTATACCGATTCACCGCGTGGTTATGCTTGCCGCCGCGAATTTGCTGCGATCGACGAATTGGGATGAAAATATCGAAAACACGCTCGAAGCATTGGCCATCACGTCCAGAATTGATCGAGTCTGTCTTTTCCAGAAAGTGGAAGGAACGACCCGGCTGGTCGGCGAATGGCACTCCTATCAGGTGCCCTGTTTTAAAGACTCTGCCATCGGGAAGGACCTTCCGATCGGATCCATGGAACTCACCACGTTCCTGGAAAAGCATTCAATTCCATCTACAAGAGACCTTTCAGCGAAATGGATGGAGAGCCAGCGAAAAACCTCGTCGTTAATCGCAATCCCCATCGATAACGACGGCACCTGGGGTTGGTTGATCCTTGACCCCTGCCAGAAGAAAAAGAAATGGTCACGCAAGGAATTGGAAGAACTCCGGGACGCATCCGATTTGATCAGCGCGGTCATTGATCGTTCAAGGAGAGCGGGAGAAATCATCTCCTCCGAATTTCGCCTGCGTACGCTCTTCGAACAAATCCCGGCCATCGTCTACACCGCTGAAATTTCCGAGGGCCGCCATCCGCAAATCACCTGGGTGAGTCCCCAGGTCGAAGATTTTCTTGGGTGGCCGCAAGAAGTCTATAAAACCAATCCCGATCTCTGGCTCCAACAAATCTATCCGGATGACCGCCTGCGCGTGCAGTTGAGTATGAACACCGCCATTCAAGCCAAATCCGGTTTTTCCGTCGAATGCCGCCTTATTACAAAAACGGGCGTACCGATCTGGTTCAGACATGACGCCAGTCTGCGCTTCGATTCCCTCGGGCATCCCCATTTCATCCAGGGCGTATTGCAGGAGATCCAACAACACAAAACCATCGAGGCGGAGTTGAACCGGGTCTATCATGAAGAACACCTCCAGCGTCTGATGGTGGAAGGATTGACGGTTACCAGTTCGGCATTGGCATCGATCATGGATCCTGAAAAAATTCCAGATTTGTTACTTCAGGAATTGTCGCATATCCTCCCGCATGATACGGCCACCTTTTGGTTCGTCGAAGGGGATGAACTGGTATTAAGTCGCACTCGCGGATACGGGTTGATGTTGGGTGAGCATACCGATCGGATTCTGCCCAAACGAGTCAAGATCCAACGATCGAATTCCATGCGGACGATGCTGGAAAACGGCCGGCCAATGATTGTTTCCAATGTTGGACCGGGTTCGGACCAACTTCCCCATGCTTTTGGCAACCATGTCCATTCCTGGGCAGGCGCACCGATTTTCATTCGGGGCAAACCCATCGCTCTCTTTACCATCGAGAGTCGTGAAAGCGGGCGGTTCAGTGAAAATTGGAGCGGCATTCTATCCGCCATTTGCAGCCAGGTCAGCATGTCTTTCCAAAACGCCCAGCTATTCAAGACCGAGCAGCGAATGCGCGCCCGGGCAGAAATGCTCCAAAAAGCGACCGCGGCTTTGACAGCCGAACTGGAACTATCCCAACTGTTGGAACTGGTCATGGATTATCTGGGCGGCGTCGTTGAATACGACAGCGTCTGCCTGTTCCTTTTCGAAGAAGAGGGAACCTGCCTGCGGGCTGTTGCCGGACGGGGGTTCAATCAGCCTAAAAAGATCCTTGGCAAGCAATTTACCGCTGAAGATGTGCTGTTTTCTATCGTTTTCAACCAAAAAACGCCGCTCATTCTACGCGATGCATGGGAGGATCCCCGCTTCGAACGCTGGGGCGATGCCGATCACGTCCGGGGCTGGATGGGCGTCCCCTTGATCCTGCGCGACAAAGTCATCGGCGTCATGACCGTTGACAGTCGTAAACCGGATGCTTTTGACGAAGAGACAGCCCGTTTCGCCCAGGCCTTTGCCAACCAAGCAGCTTCAGCCATCCAAATTTCTCGTTTATTGACCGAAGCCCAGTCGAATGCCGTCCACGATCCATTGACCGGGACTTACAACCGGCGCTACTTCTTCGGACTCGCGGCGAAATTGATTGCTCAGGCCGCCGAGCAAAAACAAACCGTTTCAGCGGTGATGATCGACATCGATAATTACAAACAAGTCAACGATACCTATGGCCACCTTTCCGGGGATCAGATTCTCAAGGTGGTCAGTCAGCATTTTCTGGGCCAGTTGAAATCAAGGGACATCCTCGCTAGGTTTGGCGGAGATGAATTCGTCATTTTGTTACCGGGGCAGGATTATCACCAGGCCGAACGGGTGGCCGAATGCCTGCGCTTGACGTTGGAAAAAACCGCCATCGTATCGAACGAAATCAGGGTCTCGGTTACGGCCAGTTTTGGGGTCGCGGAGATCGACCCGAATAGCATGGACTTGGATGATATGCTGAATCGGGCGGACCAGGCCCTTTACCGTTCGAAGAACAACGGCCGGAATATTGTTTCCTGAAGTCGGCACCATTTTTGACGGGTCGAGGCTGGTTCTGGTATAGTTGGCTTATGAGAAAAAAACGTGTGTTGCCTTTTCGAGATGTAGCCGATGAAAGAGCTCAAAATCCGCCTGATTGGCGCGCTTAACGATTTTCTTCCCAAAGACCATCCGGAACCAACCATTCGGGTTGCCTTTCAGGGCAGCCAGACCTACAAGCATTTGATCGAATCTCTGGGGGTTCCCCATCCTGAGATCGCTGAAATCCGGGTGAATGGCAACCCGGACGAGGTAAACCAAATCGCCCTGGAAGATTGCACTGTGGAAGTCTTTCCTTACCAGCCGGGCGACCCACGCATTCGACCCGAGGTGATCCGCTTCGTTCTGGACGGGCATCTAGGCAAATTGACTTCTTATCTTCGTCTGCTGGGTTTCGACGTCGATTATCGGTATGACGCGGACGATCCAACGCTGGCCGAAATTTCAGCAACTGAAAACCGGATTCTCCTCACCCGCGATCGCGGGCTGCTCAAACGCAACCAGGTTCACTTTGGGTATTGGATACGTGCCCAGGATCCGCGCCAGCAATTGGTGGAGGTTATCCGCCGGTATGGGATGGCAGGCGAAATTCTGCCGTTCAGTCGCTGTCCGAAGTGCAATGGAGTGTTGCATACTGTCGAAAAAGCAGCCGTTCTTCCCAACCTGCTTCCCCAAACCCGGGTCTATTATGATCGGTTCTGGCAGTGTCCCGATTGCGGCCAAATTTACTGGCAGGGTTCGCACTATCAACACCTCCAAACCTGGTTGAACGGATTTCTGGCCAATCCCTGACGCCAACCCAAAAGGACGGTACAATGTAGCCAGAAAAATCTGGAGTCATGCATTGGACCATCCTTTTCCAATCGGGAAATTACCGCCGGCCTTCCTCAACAGCATTCTGGCCAACGCTCCTCAATTCGATCGGCGTGTCCTGCTGGGACCGGGTATCGGCCTCGATTGCGCCGTTGTCGACATGGGCGACCGTTATTGGGTCTTCAAGGCCGACCCGATCACCTTTGCCACCGATCAAATTGGCTGGTATGCCGTTCAGGTTGCCAGCAATGATATCGCCACCACCGGGGCGACGCCACGATTTATGCTGCTTACGCTGCTGCTGCCGGAAGGGAAATCAGATGAAGCGCTCGTTCGCTCGATCAGCGATCAGGTTTTTTCGGCCTGCAATCAACACCAGATCACGGTTCTGGGTGGACACACCGAAGTCACTCACGGAATTGACCGTCCGCTATTGGTCATCACACTGATCGGCGAAGTGCTCAAGGACCGCCTGGTCACGCCGCGCGGTGCCCGGCCGGGTGACGCCCTGCTGCTGACCAAAGGGATCCCCATCGAAGCCACATCACTGCTGGCGCGTGAATTTCCAGACCGGCTCGCCCAACACCTTACTTCTCTCGAAATTCGTCAGGCGGCCGATTTCTTATACCATCCTGGCATCGGCGTTTTCAGGGATGCCCAGATTGCTTTGCAGGCCGGAAAAGTTACCGCCATGCACGACCCGACCGAAGGCGGACTATCGGCGGCATTATGGGAGATGGCGCAGGCCTGCGGGCAGGATATCCTCTTCGATCCCAGCGCCGTGACCATTCCATCCCTCGCCGCGCGTATTTGCCTGATCTTTGGGTTGGATCCGTTTGCCACCATTGCCTCCGGCGCGCTTTTACTGGCCGTCCAGCCCTCAGACGCCGAGCCCATCCTGAACACGCTGCGCGAAAATGATATCGCCGCCAGCCGCATCGGTGAAATCGTCGCCGGTGATGGAAAAGTTTTCACCCTCACAGGGACACGCCGCATATTGTGGCCTTATCCGGACCGGGATGAAATCGGGAAAGTTTTCGATTAGTGCTCAGTGGAGAATTTATGCCGCTTATTTTGTCCCTCTTGTTTGGTTTCCTGCCGATGTTCTTATTTGCCACGTTCGTCTACTGGTTGGACCGGTACGAAAAGGAGCCGCGCTTGCTGCTCGGGGCCGTATTTCTATGGGGCGCGGTGGTCGCCGCAGGCGCAGCATACATCCTCAATACCGGCATCGGTATGGGTGTGTATATGGTGACCCATTCCGAAGCCGCCACGGAGGTCAGCACGACATCGCTGGTCGCTCCGGTCATCGAGGAATCCTTCAAAGGCCTGGCCGTGTTGCTGGTCTTTTGGTTGGCGCACAGGGAATTCGATTCGATCCTGGACGGCATCGTCTACGCCGCGGTGACAGCGCTGGGTTTTGCCGCCACCGAAAACGCCTATTACATCTACAACCTGGGTTATCTGGAAGGGGGCTTTGCGGGGTTGTTTCAACTGGCCTTCATCCGGGTGGTGTTGGTTGGGTGGCAACATCCTTTTTACACCTCCTTTATCGGCATCGGCCTGGCCGCCGCGCGCTTGAATCGCAATCCGTCACTGCGGATCCTGCTGCCGCTGCTGGGCCTGGCAGCCTCGATCTTCACGCATGCCCTGCACAACACCATGGCTCAGTTTCTTACCGGCATGGTCGGTCTGGCGGTCACCTCGATGGCCGATTGGATCGGCTGGCTGTTCCTGCTGGGCTTTATCGTTTACATGATCTGGCGCGAAAATCAGCTCCTCCAGCATCAATTGAACGAGGAAGTACAGCTCGGCATTATCACCGGCGAACAATACCATTCGGCCTGCTCCTTCTGGCGGCGGACCGGTGGCCTGTTCACATCCCGGCGCAGGAAAATCAATCGTTTCTACCAGGTTTGTGCTGAACTTTCCCATAAAAAGAACCAGCTTACCCGCATGGGTGACGAACACGGCAACGGTGAAATCATCGCCGATTTACGGGGCGAACTGCAGCAGCTTTCGATCGGTCTGACCGGCCTGGCTTGAAAGCACAAAGCCTTGTTCACGGGGGCGAATGCTGGTAAAATGAACCCTGTTCTGATCGTCCCTATAGCGCAATGGATAGAGCACCAGCCTCCGGAGCTGGGAGTGACGGTTCGAGTCCGTCTAGGGACACTAAACCCGCCGACCGGCGGGTTTATTCTTAATCTGATTCTTATCTTACTCTTACAATTTCTAAACAATTTTCCGGTAAGATAGATCATAGTTATTCGGATGAAAATTCAGGGAAACCTGCGTCTGGAATCGGGAGAAAGGATTTATGATGTTTTTCGGTGGATACGGAATTTACCTGCTCTTCAGTTTGCCGGCCTTGCTGCTGGGCATGTGGGCGCAATACAAGGTAAAATCCGCGTTTGAGCATTATTCCAAGGTGCGCAGCTATACCGGACTGACCGGAGCTGAAGTCGCCCGCCGGATGCTGGATAACCACGGATTGAACAACGTCAAGGTGGAACAGGTCGGTGGATTCCTCAGCGACTACTACGATCCGACGACGCGCACCCTGCGCTTGAGCCCGGAAGTCTATCAGGCCAACAGTCTGGCCGCGGCCGGCGTTGCCGCGCACGAATCCGGACATGCCGTCCAGCACGCCGAAGGTTACAGCGCGTTGAAATTTCGCACCGCCATGGTCCCCAGCGTGCAAATCGGCAGCTGGCTGGGCCCGATCATCTTCATGGTGGGGTATTTCTTCTCGTCCAATTCGCTGGCCTGGGCCGGCTTGATCCTGTTTGGCCTGACCGCCCTGTTTGCCCTGGTTACGCTGCCGGTGGAATTGAACGCCACCAGCCGGGCCAAGAGCTGGTTGAGCACCAGCGGCGTGGTTTACAATACCGAAATGGAAGGAATTAATCGTGTGCTGGATGCCGCTGCGCTCACATACGTGGCTGCCGCGATTCAAGCCATTTCCACGGTTCTGTATTATCTCTTCCTGTTGCTCGGTCGGCGTCGCGACTGACTCATCCTAAATCAAAAAACATCGACGGGCGCGGTTGCGCCCGTCTTTGATTCCGGTCTGGGTATAATTCAACTATGTCCAATCTTCCCAGGCTGTCTGCCCTGCTCCTGACCCTGTGCGCGTTGATGTCCGCCTGTGCTGGCGCTGCGCCGGGGCCGGAAAGCACTCTTACCCCAACGCAAGTATGGCAACCCGCCGACCTGCGCCTGCTCGATCCCGTTGACTCGCCCTCGCCCGCGCAGGATCTGATCGCCGCTTATCTGCGCCTGAGTAAAACCGATCTTCAAATTCGCCTGGATCTGCTGGGGAATGAAGATCCGTTGGGCTACGATCTTCACATTGCGTTGGATTTCCTTCCCGGCCGCGGTAAAGAATTGCCCTTTGATTCAGGTAACGCCTTTGGCTGGGATGTAATCCTGACTGCATCCGCCAACCAGGACCCGCGTATGATCGTTCGTGATGGGTTATTCCTGGCCCGGGTTTTTTTGCCGCGCGTGGTCCGGGATTCCTTTCTTGACTGCGCCGTTCTTTCCATACCGTCGCAACTCTTCTCGGGCAGCCGTCAAATCAGCGCCTGGGCCTGGATTAGTTCGCCGGATACCGAGGAAGTCCTCGACACACTCGGCCCGTTTCAATTGGAAGGCGCCGTTCCGGCGCGCGCACCCGTGCTTTTGGAATTCTGGAATACGCTTCCGGCTCGCACCCCGGCCCAGCTTTTGCGGCGCTGGGACGGCGCCCATACCGGTCCGTACGGCCAACGGCATGGTCTTGTTTATCTATTGAAGGCGGCTCAAACTCACCGCGTCCCAATCACCCTGCTCGACCTGGCCCAACCCCAAAGCCTACGCGGCTTGACCCAGGTGGGAGGACTGGATTTAGTACGCCAGATGGCGAATTCCGGCCTCTTGAGTCTGCCGGATAACGGTTATGCGTCGCCTGCTTTCTCGACGGAAAATGCGGCATTCTATCGGAAGATCGCCGCTGGATTCGCGTTGCCGGTAGGAAAGGCCTCCTACGGATACACTCAAAACGGTGGCATTCGCCAGCCGGACCTGGTTTACGCAGCGCTACAGGATGCGGGCCACATCGCGTTTTTCGATGGCGTCCGTTTTGTGCCTGCCCGGTTTTCGATGGGATCCCAATCCAGCGAAACGATTGGGCGGGATGGACTGACCCGGGCCGCGCTGCGGAAGCTGTTGGATATCGCCCTCAGTCAGGACCCGGCTGACCTGGCCGTTCTGGGTGGCAGCCTGCCCGAAAGCGCGTGGGGCGATCTGACCGTTGCCGATCAGGCCATGCAATATATCGCCGGCCATCCGTGGATTCACCCGCTCTCCACCTCGGACCTGGTGGTGTTCCCAACACTCGAGAAACAAGGTCTATACGAAGTTTTTACGTGTCCGGAGGACTCCCTGTGCAGCGGAAGCACCACCCCGGTCGCGGTTTTGACGCCGTATGGAATGCCGGCCGCCAATCCGATCGAGTCGACTGAACTTACGCGGCTGATATTCCAGAGCCTTTCCCGGCTGCCCTCCGATCCGTTCGCCAATGCCGCCCGCGGGATGGTATCCGCGTTAACCCAGCCGGCGGTCAATTCGCACCTGGCTCAGCTCAACGCATCCGCGCTTGGCCAGGTCGGCTTTCTGATCGAAGCCAGCCGGTGGAACCAACAGCCCTCCGCCCAGGCCGGGTGTAATCTGGATTTGGATTGGGACGGTTACCCTGAATGCGTACTATCGGATCTGGATTTCTTCAGCGTCCTCGATCCCGAAGGTGGCCGGTTGGCCTTCGCTGCCGTACGCCGCGGGGCGCAGGCGGTCCAGTGGATGGGTCCGACATTCGAAACCGCCGGTCTGTCTGCTGAAACGGGCAATTCGGATACGTTGGCGAATTCAAGCGAAGTCATCGGCGCCTTTGCGGATCCGGGCTCGGATTGGGCGGTTTATACAGCAACGCCGGAAGACAATCGAATCACCCTCCGGGATGACCGGCGTGGAATCACCCGCATTTTCTCACTTAGTGACGGAACTCTGGAAATCAGGCTGGAGAATGACCCGACCCCACACCGCCTGCCGATCTTTCTGTCCTGGCTGCCGGGCGCCGGAGATCTGGATGCCGGCGACACCGTCGTTCGCTGGCCGCTTTCCTCGGACTTCAACGCCGAACTGAAGGTCCAGGGCGCGGCGATCATCGATCACGCAGGTGTTACCGATGCATTGCCACTCCTGAGACAATCCGAAGACCCAGATCGGGCCTATCCCGCCGGCCATTACTTGCCATTTCCATTTCTCATTCTGGAGTTCGACGCTGAAAAGGATCTTACATTGACAATTTCGGTCAAATAACCACGATTATTTGCAAAAAACTTCACAACTCGATTAAAAAGCCTTATACTTCAATCAACAGCAACGCCGGTGAGCGGTTTGGGGTCATGAATACCAGAGGCTGCTCACGACCTTTCCAGTGTAAATTTCGCAGGGACACGAATGGAAACCGAAAAAATACCTGATATCGTTATTGGCCGGTTGCCGCGTTATCTCCAGGCGCTGCAACGATTGCAGCAGGAAAAAAAGCTCACCACCAATTCGAAAGAACTCGGCGAACGCCTGGGGATCTCTGCCGCCCAGATTCGGAAAGATCTGTCGCAATTTGGTGAATTTGGCAAACAGGGCACTGGCTATTCGGTGCCATTTCTGATCAACAAGTTGCAATCCATCCTGAATGTCACCAGTGTGTGGGATATCGTACTGGTCGGCATGGGTGACCTGGGCCACGCCCTGGCGCGATACCAGGGATTTGCCAATCACGGGTTCCGCGTGGCCATGGTTTTCGACAACGACCCCCAGATTATCGGCAGACAGGTCGGTTCTTTCACCATTCAAGACACCACAGACCTGGTCGAAAAGGTAAGCCAGGCCGGCATTCGCGTGGCGATGCTGACGGTTCCGGCCTCGGCGGCCCAGGAAGTGGCCGAAAAGCTGGTCAAGGCTGGCGTGAAGGCCATTCTGTCTTACGCGCCCATCACGCTCAATTTGCCAGTTGATGTCCACGTCGATTATATCGACCCCATCCTGAAACTCCAGCACATGACGTATTACCTGGATTGATCGATAAAAGAATACAGCGGCTCTTGAAAAAGGGCCGCTGTGATTCTTTATGTAATTCCTTTAATACACGCTCACCAGGCTGCGTCGCAGCGCCTCGCGGTTGGCGAGCGCCTTGGCGGCGCCTTCCGCCGTACAGGTCAAGGGATTATCCACCAGATAGGCCGGAATACCCAGCGCCTTGGTCAGGTAACGATCGATGCCCCGCATCAACGCGCCGCCGCCACAAATCGCAACGCCGCGATCGATGATGTCCGAAATTAATTCGGGAGGCGTCTTCTCCAGCACCCGCCGCACCATGCCGACTAATTCGTTCAGCGGATCCTGGAGTGCGTCCACGATTTCATCCGTTGTCAGATTGACCGGTTTGGGCAGACCGGATACCTGGTCCTGTCCCTGAACCTCGAGCGCCATTTGCGAGTCCTGGGCAACGGCGGCGCCGATCCGAATCTTGAGCTGTTCGGCGGTCGGCTGGCCGATGATCATTCCGTACTTCTTGCGGACATACGAAATGATGGCTTCGTCCATTTTCAAGCCGCCCGTGCGCGAGGTTTCAGCCGTTACGATGTCGTTCATTGCCAAAACTGCGGCCTGGTTGGTCCCGCCGCCCAGGCTGATGATCATATTACCGGAGGGCGTTCCGATCGGTAAATCGACTCCCAACGCAGCTGCCAGCGGCTGCCGTACCAGGTACACTTCGCGCGCACCGGCGCCGATGCCGGCCTCATGCACCGCGCGGCTTTCGACGCTGGTGGTGCCGTAAGGGATAGTGAGCATCACCCGCGGGCCGAAGAAGAAAGAGCGATTGCGCTGAATGATCTGGCCGAGTAATTTTTCCGTGATTTCAAAATCAGCGATCACGCCGTTTTGAAGCGGACGGATGATCTCGATGGATTCACCCACCCGGCCCATCATGTCTTTTGCAGCCTGTCCGATTTCGACGATTTTCTGTTCTGCCACAACCAGGGCAACCACAGTTGGCAATTCAAGAACAACCTGGTTCCCTTCAGCCATGATGGTATTAAAGGTTCCCAGATCTATTCCGAGTTCTCTTGAAAAGACAGGCATTCTATAATGATCCTTCCACTTTGTTCTCTATTACCCTCTTGACCTTCGTCCTTGTTGGTAGCGTCTTACGGCGTCGATTCGCAACGTGGACCGTCGCAAAGCTGCCTGAATCATCAGATAACGATCCTGATCGGATGGAATTCCTTCCTTGAGCATTTCTTCAGCGCGCGTTTTGGCGGCTTCCGCCCGGGCGACATCGATCTCGGCCACATTCTCTGCGGCGTCCGCCAAGACGGTTACCTGATCAGGTTGGACTTCTACAAATCCGCCGGCAACGGTAAAGTAATATTCTTCACCCTTCAGGCGTACCGTAATGATACCGTATTGTAAGGCTGTCAATACCGGGGAATGGTTGGGAAGAATCCCCATCACGCCATCGATACCCGGTAAGACGACCATATCGGCGTCGCCCTGGTAGACTATGCGATCTTGAGAAACAATCTCTGTGCGAATGGGCATGAAGGGCCCTCCTTACGCACTCATCAACGTCTTGGCTTTTTCCACCGCATCATCGATCGTACCGACCATATGGAATGCCTGCTCGGGAAGATCGTCGTGCTTGCCATCCAAAATCTCGCGGAAGCCACGGATCGACTCGCGCAGCGGAACATACTTGCCGGGGATGTTGGTGAACTGTTCGGCCACGAACATGGGCTGCGAGAAGAAACGTTCGATCTTGCGAGCCCGCGACACGATCAACTTGTCCTCTTCGCCCAGTTCGTCGATGCCCAGAATGGCGATGATGTCCTGCAAATCCTTGTAGCGCTGCAGCACCCGCTGGACCTCGCGCGCCGTGTTATAGTGTTCCTCACCGACAATGCGCGGATCCAGAATACGGGATGTGGACGCCAGCGGATCGACGGCCGGGTAGATGCCTTTTTCAGCAATCGAGCGTTCCAACGCGACGGTCGCATCCAGATGCGTAAAGGTCGCAACCGGCGCCGGGTCGGAGTAATCATCCGCCGGCACATAGACCGCCTGCATTGAAGTAATCGAACCCTGCCGGGTCGAGGTGATGCGCTCCTGAAGCTCGCCCATTTCCGTGGCCAGGGTCGGTTGATAACCCACCGCGGACGGCATACGGCCGAGCAGCGCCGAAACTTCCGAGCCGGACATGGTAAAACGGAAGATGTTGTCGATGAAGAGCAGCACATCTTTGCCCTGATCGCGGAAATATTCCGCCATCGCCAGGCCGGTCAGCGCCACGCGCAGACGAACGCCCGAAGGCTCATTCATCTGTCCAAAGACCATGACCGTATCTTTCATGACGCCCGATTCGACCATTTCACGGTAAAGCTGCGTTCCTTCACGGGTCCGCTCGCCAACGCCGGCGAAAACGGAATTCCCCTGGTGCACCGTGGCGATCGAACGGATCAATTCCATGATGATGACCGTTTTGCCGACGCCTGCGCCGCCGAAAATACCCGTCTTGCCGCCCTTGGTAAAAGGCGCAATCAGGTCGATGGCTTTCATACCGGTTTCGAAAACTTCGACGCGCGTGGCCTGATCTTCGAAATCAGGTGCCGGGCGGTGGATCGGGTAATACAAATCCGATTCAACCGGGCCCAGATTGTCCACCGGAACTCCCAAAACGTTAAATATGCGCCCCAGCGAATTCTTGCCAACCGGTACTTTAATGGGCGCGTAGGTCCGTGCAACCGGCGTACCGCGCTGCAACCCATCCGTAGAATCCATGCCAATACAGCGAACCCAGTTATCCGGTAATTGTTTTTGGACTTCCATCACCATATCCGGCATTCCGTTGCGGGATATGGTCAAGGCTTCATAGATAGAAGGCAGGTCGCCTTCCGGGAACGCCACATCCACAACCGCGCCCTGAATTTGAACGATGCGTCCTCTCGCTTGATCCATCGGTAATCCCTCCACCTTCGGTAATTTGTGCTCTCAGGCTTTTCCCGCAAGGGTCTCAGCCAGCGCGTTCGCCCCACCGGCGATATCCAACATTTCATTGGTGATCGCCTGTTGACGGGCTTTGTTGTATTCCATTTCAAGTACAGCGACAATGTCGCGTGCACTATCGGTTGCATTCCGCATCGCCACCATGCGTGCGGCATGCTCGCTGGCTTGTGAAGACAAGACAGCCTGATACACTTGCAGGGCCGTAAATCTGGGTATGATTTCGCTTAATAAGGTGACTTCATCCGGTTCATAGGAAAAAACGGCCGCGGAAGGATGCGTTGTCGAACGCCCGTGCGTGTGGCTGGTGATTTCGATATCCAAAGGCAGCAGCTTTTCAACGACTGGTTCCTGTTTCATCATATTGATGAATTCAGTATAGACCACATACACCTGGTCGACCTCACCCTTAAGATATTCATCGATCGCCAGATGGCCCACGGCGGACAATTCCGCATAGGTTGGTGCATTTTGAATATCACTGAATTCAGCCATCACCGGCCGGCCGCGCCGCATCAACATATCGCGGCCCTTGCGTCCCACGGCGATGTATTCAACCGGCGCTCCAAAATTGCCAAAGGCCTTTTGAGCCTGCCGCATAACGTTAACATTATAAGAACCAGCCAGGCCGCGATCGCTGGTAATCAAGATTACCAGCGCTTTTTTCACTTCCGCGCGCTGCACCAGGAGCGGATGCAGGGAGGTATGTCCGGGTTGGCGGGCCAAATGCACCAGCACTTTCCAGGCTTTTTCCGTATATGGCCGGGTTGCGTTCTCAGCCTGCACCGCTTTGCGCACTTTGCTGGCGCTGACGGTTTCCAGTGCTTTGGTGACATGAGATAAGCTTCTTACGCTCCGGATCCGGAGCCGCATCTCTTTTGCAGATGGCATTCAGGTTCCTTTTCCAGAAGATTTCAGAAGGTCGCGTTGAAGGTCTGCAAAGCTTCGCGCAGGCGGGGTTCGATCTCTTTGGTGATCTGTTTCCGCTCGGCAATCTCTTTGCCGACTTCAGGATAGGATGTCTCCATGTAGCGCAGCATGGCCGTTTGCCATTCCTTGATGCGTTCAACAGGAACCGTATCCGTAAAGCCATTGATGCCGGCGAACAGGATCATGACTTCATTCTCAAGGGACATTGGCACATATTGCGGCTGCTTGAGAACTTCTTGCAGACGCTGCCCGCGATTTAGCTGCGCCTTGCTGGCTTTATCCAGGTCAGACCCAAACTGCGCAAAGGCAGCCAGTTCGCGATAGGAGGCCATATCCAGGCGCATACGCCCGGCGACCTGTTTCATGGCTTTCGTCTGGGCGGAACCACCCACGCGCGAAACCGAAATACCCACATTGATGGCCGGGCGAATGCCCGCGTTGAACAGGTTGTTTTCCAGGTAAATCTGGCCGTCCGTGATCGAAATCACGTTGGTCGGAACATATGCAGAAACATCCCCCAGCAGGGTCTCGATGATGGGCAGAGCCGTCAGCGAGCCACCCGAACCGGCCAATTTAGCGACCTTATAACCATCCGCACCGCCATCCAGTGACTGGATGGCCTGTTCAGCTTCATGCTCGCTGCGTGGTCCGTCGAAAACCTGCTCGTTGACGCTTTCCTTGAGGGTTGCAGTCTTACCGGAGAAATCCTTCGGCACAATGACATATTTTACGGCCAGGCGGGCTGCCCGTTCCAGCAAACGCGAATGCAGGTAGAACAAATCACCCGGATAAGCTTCACGACCTGGTGGACGCCGGAGCAGCAAAGAGACCTGGCGATATGCCCAGGCATGTTTGGATAGATCGTCGTAAATGACCAGCGCGTCCCGACCGGATTCCATGAACTCTTCGCCGATCGAGCAGCCGGAATAGGGAGCGATATATTGCATGCCGGCGGGCTCGTCTGCGGCGGCCACCACCACCACGGTATGCGCCATGGCTCCATAGCTTTCCAACAAGGAGACTGTCCGCGCGACCGCGGCCTTTTTCAAGCCAATGGCCACATAGATGCAGATCAGATCCTTGCCCTTTTGATTGATGATCGTATCCACCGCGATGGCGGTCTTGCCGGTCTGGCGGTCGCCGATAATCAATTCACGTTGGCCGCGCCCGATCGGGATCATGGAATCGATTGCGATGATACCCGTCTGGACCGGGGTATCCACATCCTGGCGCGCCACAACCCCTGGAGCAATACGTTCGATGGGACGGAAATTCGAGAATTGAATAGGGCCTTTTCCATCGATCGGATCGCCCAGCGCATTCACCACCCGCCCAATCAGGCCGTCGCCGACGGGCACGCTCGCGATACGTCCCGTGGAATGAACCTGCATACCTTCACTAATCGTCGAATAATCACCCAAAATAATGACGCCAACCTGATCTTTTTCAAGGTTGAAGGCGATACCCATCACACCATTCGCGAACTCGACCAATTCCTGCGATTGGATATTGGCCAGGCCGCTTACCTGAGCAATACCATCCCCGGCTTCGATGACATTGCCGACATTACGAACCTCAAGTTGAGGCTGGAACGACTCGATCTTACTTTGCAGATCACTCGTGAGTTTATTGATCAGGTCTGACATTGAACCTCCAGGCCGAAATAGCCAAAAATAAAGGGTTATTCAGTAAAACTTGCCACCGCGGCTGCGTCCAGTCGTGGAATGAGAGCTGTCAGTAATTTCACAGCCGCTTCGAAGTCGTCGCGGTGAAGGATCGATGAATGGGAGTGAATGTGGCGGGCAGGTACGGCCAGCACGATCGTCGGCACGCCGGTCTTGTGTAAATGAATGACGCCGCCATCGGTTGCCCCGCCTTCGATGGTCGATGTTTGCAACGGAATATTCAGTTCACGCGCGGTGTCCATCACCAGGTCGCGCAGTTTTAAGTTCGGGATCATCCGGGCATCATAAAGCAAAATGGATGGACCCTTGCCCAGTTTTACAGAACATTCTTCCGGCGTCACCCCCGGAACATCCCCGGCAATATCGGCTTCCAGGACGATGGCTACATCGGGATCCACGGCTTCGACGCTCGTATTCGCGCCCCGAATTCCGACTTCCTCCATGACCGTTGAAACGCCAAAAATTGTATTGTCATGCCGGACGGATTTCAAGGCTTCGAGTACAGAAATCACCAGGGCAACCCCCACCCGGTCGTCGAATGCCTTGGAAAGATAGGTCTTGCCGGTGGCAAGTTCGACAAAATCGGATCGGGGAACGATCGGATCCCCCGCGCGCACTCCGGCAGCTTCCACTTCTTCCAGATTGACCGCGCCGATGTCGATATACATATCTTTCTTCTCGACCACTTTCGCTTTCTCGGCTGCCGAAAGCAAATGGGGAGGCTTGACGCCAATTACACCCACCACATCCCCCTGGCGGGTTTTGATGATCACTCTCTGCCCTAATAAAACCTGATCGAACCAGCCGCCCAACGGTATAAACTTGATATAGCCTTCTTTTGTGATCTGTTTGACCATGAAGCCAATTTCGTCCATGTGGCCGGCCAGCATCACACGTGGGTTTGCGGCGCTGCCGTCTTGCCGGCAGATCAAACTTCCAATTCCATCCTTGGAAACCTCGCCCAGCGGTTCAAAATATTTACGAACGATCTCACGCACCGGAGTTTCATACCCAGGCACACCATGCGCCTCGGTCAAATTTTTCAGCAACTGGACCGTCGCGTCCATGAGCTCTCCTTAATTATGGTTTCGGGGATTTTTTAACCAAAAGCATGCCAGCGGGCATAAAGACTGGCGTCCGGATGAATGATACCTGAAAGAGAAGTCCTTGTCCAGTTGAAATTGCGTGGCAAAATGGATCTTCCGACCTATTTCATGAAAAACTGCAGGGCGAGTCGCAATCTTTCTTCGACGTCCTTGGTGGCGTCGCGCGGGATGGACTGGATGGCCGCCTGGGCCTCCACCACGCTGTAACCGAGCCCGGTCAGTCCGTCCAATACTTCCGCGTCCACATCCATCAACCCGGCGGCTTCGGCCAGTACACCTTCCGGCCCCACCTTTCCTTGCATGTGCAGCAAAATCTTTTGAGCGGTCTTCTTGCCAACCCCGGGTACCCGGCTGAAGACATCCGCCTGCTCGCTCAACACAGCTCGCCGGATTGAATCCACCGATAGAACGGAGAGAATCGCCAATGCAATCCGCGGCCCGACGCCGTTGACCCCCAGAAGCAGGCTGAAGTAATTCCGTTCCATCTCGGTCTCGAAGCCGTACAACGTAAGCGCATCTTCCCGAACGACCAGATGGGTCTGTAAAAAGGTATACTGCCCCGGCCGGGCAGCGCTGCAAGTGGCGGTGGGCGCAAACACCCGCAGGCCGATTCCGCCAACCAGAATCACCAGGTTATCGTTCCCCTGGCTCAGCACTTCCCCTTGAATGCTGGCGATCATGCCACCTCCTGCTTCTGGTTAAAGACTTCATATAAGACCACAGCGGTTGCCACCGCCAGGTTGAGCGAATCGCTGATCCCGACCATCGGAATTCGCACCACCGCATCGCACAGTTCAAGATGCCTGGGTTGCAATCCCTGGCGTTCGCTGCCCATCAGGATTGCCAGGTTTCTCGGATATTCGTAGGTATGGTAGTCTTGTTCGGCTTTATCTGAAGTGCCCACCACCCCAATCCCGCTGCTTTTCTTCCACTGCAAAAACTCGTCGAAACTTGCCTTGACCAGTTTCTGGCTGAACAGGGCGCCCATGCTGGCCCGAATGCAGGATGGATCATAAGGATCGGTGCTCTGATCGAGCAGAATCACCCCGCGGCAGCCGGTGGAATCGCTCGTCCGTAAAATGGTTCCCAGATTGCCGGGGTCAGCGACCGAATCCAGCACCACCCAGCAATCGCCCGGTTGGGCGGTAACATCCGCCAGACGGGTCCATTTTTGAGTCAGGATGGCCGCGATGCCCTGCGGACCTTCTTTTAAAGAAAAGCTCTGAAAGACCTGTTCGCTGACCTCGAGAACCTGCCCGCCCTTTTCGAGATGATTCTGGACCAACTTCTGGCCGAAATCCGAGATCAATAATTCGGGCGCCGAAATCAACGTCTCGATCCTGGCGCCTTGTTGGACTGCCTCGCCAACGATTCGCAGGCCTTCGATATAAAACAGGCCCGTCGCCTGGCGTTCTTTTCGCTCGCGGAGTTTGCGAATTTCTTTGATCCGTGGGTTGGCGGTGCTGGTGATCATGAGGTGTGTTTCAATCCGAATTGATCAATTGATTCAAACGATAGCTGTGCAAATGGCAGATGGCGACGGCCAATGCATCCGCGGCGTCGTCCGGCTTGGGGATGCTTTTCAGGTTCAACAAAGCGCGCACCATCTGTTGAACCTGGTTTTTATCCGCGCCACCGTAGCCGACCACGGACTGTTTGATCTCCATGGGGGTGTATTCGCCAACCACAAGCCCGGCTTGGGCCAGGGAAAGAAGCACAACCCCGCGCGCCTGCCCCACCGTGATGGCAGTGGTCACATTTCGAGAGAAAAAAAGCTTCTCCACCGCTGCACTTTCCGGGCGGTGGAGAAGAATGATCCGTTTCAGCTCTTCATAGAGCATGACCAGGCGTTGTTCCTGCGGAAGTCCTGCTGGAGTCAGGATTACGCCGAAATCGACGACTTCCAATCCCTGGTCGGTATCCCGGACCAGTCCAAAACCGGTTGTCGCCGTTCCGGGATCGATCCCAATAACCAGCACGGATTATTCGGCCTCCATCGCCGCCATGGCTTCTTCCGACATCTTGAGGTTGGAAAAGACGTTTTGGACGTCATCCAGATCTTCAATCTGTTCGATTCCATGCATGGCCTGTAGGGTATCCGAAACCGACAGTTCCATTTCCTGGTTGGCGACAAAACGCAATTCAGCCTCGTCGGGTTGAATGCCTGCCTTACGCAGAGCGTCGATCAGAGTCTTGAAGGATTCGACCGGTCCGAAGATTTCGATTTCATCGCCGTCCTGGGTCACATCATCCGCGCCGCCTTCGACAGCCAACTCAAAAATCTTATCGAAATCATTGCCGGCGGCAGGAATCGAGAAATAAGAGACCCGGCGGAATTGCCATGAAACCGACCCGGATTCGCCCAGGTTGCCGCCTAAACGGCTGAGCATGTGGCGCAAATCGGCCACCGTTCGGTTGCGATTTTCGGTCACACATTCTACGATGAGAGCCACACCATTGGACCCATAACCTTCGTAGAATACCTGCTCGAAAATCACACCATCTTTACTGTCACCGGTACCGCGCTTAATGCCACGCTCGATGTTTTCCTTCGGCATACTTTGCGCCCGGGCCTTATCCACTGCGATCCTTAGCCGAAAATTCGAATCGATATCGCCGCCACCTTCACGTGCTGCCATGACAATCTCGCGCGTCAGACGGGTGAACAACTGCCCTCTTTTGGCATCGCTCGCACCCTTCTTCCGCCTAATGGTCGCCCAATGGGAATGACCTGACATACTTGCTTCTCCTTTAACAACCAGCATGTGGCAAATTACGGATTTTGCAGAATTATACCATTTTTCTTTTATCGCGGAAGTTTATACAACATTTTTTACATCGGTTGATTCTTGCCTAAATCACTCCGAATTTAACATTTTTGTAAGAATTAAAGTTCATAACCTGTTAGCTGGTAGAATATAACCAATAAACAACCTTTATTTTCGTAAATGGATAGCAATAACTAACAATAATACAACATGGCACGTTTTCTTATCCTGATCAGCCTTTTCTTTGCCTTCCTGGCCCCTGGCCCGAACCAGCCGGTTCAGACCATCCAGATTCCTCAAACCGGTACCGCCGGAAACACCTCCACCCAAACAAAAAATAGTGCCAGCCTGCCTTCGTTGACTACTTTCCTCCCCGCCATCAAAAACGGAAATGCAAAACAATTGGTGGGCGTATTTATCGATCGAACCTTTGCATTTCGAATCGTTCAACAGCCGGCCTCGAACGCAGGTTTCGTCTCCAGCGAGCCTGAGGTGGTGACCCAGTTCAGTCTGGCCTCGCAATATGGTTCGATCGGTCTATTGGCGCACAACACAGCCGCGGGCGAATACTTCGCCGACATCACCAACGGCCAGAAGATCATCCTGGTTTACGGCGACGGACATCTGAAATATTATCAGGTCACTCAGATTCGGAAATTCCAGGCGCTTTCTCCAACCAGCCCCTACTCGAATTTTGCAGATCTCGCTGCGCCGGATAGGGTCCTGAGCGTCGAGAATCTCTTCTACCAGATTTATCAGAGCGATGGGGATCTGGTTTTTCAAACCTGCATCGAAAAGAACGGCGAGTCTTCCTGGGGACGGCTATTTATCATCGCCCATCCGATCGAATTTTCCGCACCCGCCCGCCATTTCCGCTTTTCACGATTGGCGCAATTCAATACGCTGCCGCTGGCAATCGAGTAAGCGGTCAAATCCTGCCAAATACTCACTGTTGTTTTGCTTTTTGAACATCCGCGTACACCGGGCTGGCAACGATGATCAACCGGTGCGTGTTCGTGTATGCCGGCCAGCAGGTAACCAGGGTCAATCGAATATCGTCTGAAGGCTCGATCCAACGCGCATTATCCAGCCGGGTTGCAAGGTCAGCGTCTCGCTCCGGTAAAATCAACACGTTGGCCACCTGGAATTCTAAAGAAGTAGTCCCGGAATAAACGAATATTCGATCGCCGGGGACGAGATCCACCAACCGGCCGAACACTTTCCCGTGCACATTATGGTGGCCGTTCAAAACGGTATTGCCAACCTTTCCCAGCGGTGCGGAATTTGAGTGCCAGCCGGCCGCAAACTGATCCGGGGCCAGGAATTGCACGTATTCAATCCCCTCGATCTTGACATTTTGTTCTTCGGCCGGAATCACCGGGGCATCCAGCTCGATTTTTGGAATCACGATACGATCCGGTTTCAGGGGGCCAGCCGGCGTGGTTGTGGGCTCAGGCGTTTCGTTGCCCTGAATGGGCGGCGTGGCCGGCTCCCCGGGTAAGAAACCGGCGGCCGGGGCTGGCTGCAGCGTCGGAGCGCTCTCGCGGTGGTCCACCGCAAACAGCATCGGCAGGAAACCGCCGCCCTGATTCGATTCGGCGAAGGCAGCCGGTTGCTCGCCGGTTCTCCCTTGAGAAAGGCTGGCCGAAAATCCAGCCACACCGGCAAGCAACAGGATTAAGCCAATGACAATCAAGCGAGTCGATTTCATAATCTTCACGTGAAAGATGCGCCCTTATTCAGGGCGCATCGATCTTCACTTTCTATCGTAAAGCGTCCTACTTGCGGCGCGGCCGCTTCGAAATTCCAGTCAGGACCAATCCCAATCCCGCGAATACCAATCCCAGATTGATAAAGAAGGCTGACGGGTTCGCAACGGAAACACTTTGAACCGTGAGATCAGCGCCGGTTACCGGAATCAACACGTTTCGAGTGGGTTGAGGTGGCGGCAAAGTGGCCGGGTTGCCGGGCGTGTTGGTGATTGCCTGCGTTTCCTGCGGCGTCGGGGAAGCATCAACCGGCGAGGTTGGCGTGCCGCCGCTGGTCACTTCCGTCGAAGTGGCGGTGAATTCCACCACCTGCGTGGCCGTCGGTTCGGGTGTATCCGGGGTCGGTACATCCGAGGTATTGGTCGCGGTCGGAACCGGGGTATCCGTGGACGTTGATTCCACAGTCGCCGTGAGGGTTGGGGACGGCACCGGCGTATCCGTGGGCGGGGTGACCAGGGTTGGAGTGGATGTTTCGGTTGGCACCGGAGTGTCGGTGGGGGTATTGACTTCCGTCGGAGTCGCCGTTTCGGTTGGTGCGGTGGTATCTGTGGCAGTCGGGGTCATGGTCTCAGTCGGCGTAAGTGTTTCTGTCGGTGTGGTGGTTTCGGTCGGCGTCACCGTCAACGTGACCGTGGGAGTCGGTGTTTCCGTCGGTGTTAGAGTATCCGTCGCGGTTGGCATCGAAGTCGCGCTCGGCGTGGCGGTATTTTGGATACAGGATTGGGCGGGCGCCGTCAACGAAATCGTCCGCAATCCCATCGGCCAATGGTACCAGGTCAGCGTGATCGTATGGTTGATGAGGTTGTTTGTCACAACCAGATTTTGGGTTTGGTTCGGGCCCAAATATCCACCGTCCACCGGGCTGCCGCCATCCAATGACCAGGTAAAGGTTGCATCCAGGTACAGGTTATCGTTGACGACGGCCCACTGCAGGTTGTTATCCACCGTACAGACATAGGTAAGCTGGAGATATTTCTTGCAGGCCGGCAAGCTGCTGGCTTCGGCTACGACGACTCCGTGAACCAGAAGCTGGACGGTTTTCGCCGCACCGGCGGTCGTTGTGAACGTGAGGGTTTCGTAGGCGCCAATCGTAAAACCACCCGATTCAGTACTGCCTACGACCTGCCAGGCGACATCCCCACTTAATGCAGAAACATTCCGAACGATCCAATAAAAACGGCCGGTTTGTTGTTCTTCGACGTACCCACAGATGCCTTCCAGTTCCAGTTGGATGGCTTCGTGGTCCAACGGGCCAACCGGCGTATCGTACGCGAAGGGTGCCGCCGCGGTAATACCGCCGCTGCCGTTCGTCCAAGAGCCCGGTTCATCGATGCGTTTTGCCTCCACGGGTGTCAGGACGGCTGAAAACAAAATACCAACCAGTAGGAACAGAACGCTCGAAGCATAGACCATTCGAGTTACTTGCTTTACCGAAAGGTGGATATGTTTCATAGGACAGACTCCCTTTACCATTGACCTCTGAATACCGATACTATTCTGTCTTCAGCTTGTAACCCATGCGGTCCATACTCTGGATCAAAGCGAAGTTTGGATCGATCTCCTCGAATTTCCGCCGCAGCAGAAAGATGAGGTACTTCGTGCGCTGGCGAACATTTGGGACGTCTTCTCCCCAGACGGTTTGCGCGATCACCGGATAACTGACGACCCCCGGAGCGTTCTTGGCCAGGAGCGCGAGAAGCGCGAACTCCTTCGCGGTGAGTTGGATGGAATGATTGCTGAAAATGACTTCCTGGGTCTTAATATCGATGACCAGCCCCACTTTCGGGAAGGTAAAACGGGTTGTCTCACGCGGCTGCTTTGCCCGCCTAAGCACCGCATTGATTCGGGCCACGACTTCACCCTTATAGAAGGGCTTTGTCATGTAATCGTCGACACCTTCGTACAGGCAACGCACAATTTCGTCCTTCGAAGATAATGCAGAAAGGACGATCACCGGTGCGTTCGAAAATTGGCGCAGGTTCTGCAGCGTCACCCAGCCGTCCATTTCGGGCATCATCAGGTCGAGCAGAACAAGGTCAGGCTGCACTTCACGCGCCCTTCGCAATGCCTCGACGCCATTGTTCGCGCTGAGCACATCGAACCCGGAGCTGCGCAAGATATGTTTGATTAATACAACCAGGTCGCTGTCATCATCTACAACCAAAACCCGGACGCGCTCGGTTGCATAGACTTCATCCAAATCAACCCCGGGGCTGATTGAGCTGTTGACTATGGCGCTCGAAGTATAGGCTTGCATCTCCACCTCCCCGACATGCGGAAAATGAGCTTAATAACAAAAAACCGACCGAAAGATCGGCCGGTTTCGCTATTAGGCTCCCTTAAACACTGTGCAGCACGGATCTCTTGCTGCTAAGCGACCATATTCAGTGTTCAGATCGTCGCCGCCAATGGAAAGTCATCCCCCACTTTCCCGGTTATGAAGATTGCCTGTTAAGGATTATTGCTATAAATAACCAAATAACTAATCGAATTCTAGCAGTTTAAGAAATGCTTGTCAATTACTAACTATTTTTATAACCATTTTGTAAGGTATTTACCCTAACTGACGGTCAACGATTCAATAACCGGATTTGTCAGGCTACCGATGCCTTCGATGGTCACTTCGACGTTGTTTCCCGGTTCGAGGGGACCGATGCCGGCCGGCGTGCCGGTCAGGATGACATCCCCTGGCAACAGCCGCATGATCGAGGAAATGAACGCAACCAGTTGCTGGACGGTAAACACCATATCCCGCGTGGAAGCCATCTGGCGAATTTTCCCATCGACACGGCAACTGATCAAAGCATCCGCGGGGTCGAGTTCAGTATCGATCCAGGGCCCTAACGGGCAAAAAGTATCGAACCCTTTTCCGCGCGTCCATTGTCCGTCGCGGCGCTGTAAATCGCGCGCGGTAACGTCATTGGCCGCAGTATACCCTAAAATGTAGTCGGACGCCTTGTCCATCCCGATCCAGCGGCCCTCCCGGCCGATCACGATGGCGAGTTCTGCTTCATGCTCCACCAACTGGCTTTGGGGTGGAATTTCGATCGCGGCGCCGGGACCAATCACGGCGGATGGTGGCTTTAGAAACAGGAGCGGGATTTCGGGTACATCGAGCCCCTGTTCGCGGGCATGGTCTGCAAAATTACGTCCCACGCAGATAATCTTGCTGGGAACGACCGGCGCCAGCAAGGTCACGGCGCTCAACGGCAGAGTGGCTTCGAGGCGGCGGTATTCATCGAAGATCGATCCGTCGATCGGACCAACTTTCTCTTCATAGATCCATCCGTAACGCGGGGCATCATGGCCTGTTTTATATCGAATAAAGCGCATTCTTCGTTCCTGTTCAGAAATTTCAATTCTAGTTTAACATATCTTGATCGTTTTGCAGGTGGGTCGCCGGTATAATTACTCCGAAGGAGAGAAAAAAAATGAGTGCAAACCTGAGTCCCAGCGCTCAGCGCGTTCAACAGGCCATTCTGGATCGGGGTTTTCAATGCGAGGTGGTCGAATTGCCCGGTTCGACTCGCACCGCTCTGGACGCCGCAAACGCAGTCGGCTGCGAGGTCGCGCAAATCGTCAAGTCCCTCGTGTTCGTCACCGCCCAGACGCACCTGCCCATCCTGGCGCTGGTCAGCGGAGCCAACCGGGTCGATGAAAACCGGCTGGCCGAAATCGTGGGCGAACCAATCTGCAAGGCGGACGGGGACTTCGTCCGGGCTCAAACCGGTTTTGCGATCGGTGGTATTCCGCCGCTTGGACACACCCACCCTTTGAGGACGTATATCGACGCAGACTTAATGAGCCTGCCGGAAGTCTGGGCGGCTGCGGGTACTCCGCACGCCGTTTTTTGCCTGCAACCCGCCGAACTGCTCGCGCTAACCGGCGGCGAAGTGGTAAAAATCGACTAAAACCTTAACGATTTCGGTTCCTTCCGGTATAATAAGCACCATTGGGCGGGTAGCTCAGTTGGTTAGAGCACATCTCTTACACAGATGGGGTCGCAGGTCCGAGTCCTGTTCCGCCCACACGAAAAAACCTCCAGAAGATGGAGGTTTTTTGTCAGGACCCCCTCCGGTTCGCGTTGAATTCACCAGTTTGGGTCAAACCAGGGAACGGCATCGCCAGATTGTCGATTCGATTATGCGGTTTGCACTCCGCCAGGAGCGCCCGTAAGCCTGCGCGAGCGCTCCTGACAGTCGAACCTATTATGCGGGTAATTGTTCTTTCAATCCGGCCAGCACCTTTTCAGGATAGGCAGGCAGATGGCGAATGCGCACACCGGTTGCGTTGTAAATGGCGTTGATGACCGCCACGTGCGGTGAAGTCAGCGGCAATTCGCCCACGCCGGCTGCACCAAATGGACCTTCGGGACGGTTGGTTTCGAAGTAGTGGATGTCGAACTTATCCGGAATGTCCTTGGCGTACGGGATGCCGGCGCCCAGCATGGTGCTGTGTTTCTCGATATCCTCGAAATCTTCAGAGAGCGCCAGGCCAATGCCCTGAGCCACACCGCCGTAAATCTGGCCGTCGACCACCAGCCGGTTATTGATCTTCCCGACGTCAGCCATCACGGTCATGCCCTCGACGGTGGTCTTTCCGGTCCGGGTGTTGACGTTGACCTCCGCCATGAAAGCGCCATACATATAAACTGCGAATGGCCTGCCCTGACCGTTCTCGTCGCAATTGGAATTCATCGAAGCGCTCCACTTACCCTTGTAGCGCAGGGGCAACTTTTCTGCCACCATCTCGTCATACGAACGGAAGGTGCCATCCTTTCGGGTCATGGCAGAAACCAACTGCTCACACCCATTCTTGATGGCATTGCCGATGACGACCTGGCTGCGGCTGCCGCCGGAGGGTCCGCCATTCGGGGCCAGCCCCGTATCATTGAGAGTTAATTTGATCTTATCCGGCGTGATTCTCAGAGGCATCAAGGCCCGGTGCGCCGTACCGAGAACGCCCATATCCGCGCCCTGACCGTGGTCCTGCCAGGTGGTGTAGACGGTCACCCCATCTTTGGTCAATTCGATATCCGCATCCGCGCCGTCGACGCCGTCCAGGCCGCAACCGTAGATGCCGATGGTCACGCCCACGCCCTTCTTATTTTCGGGCGTGGATTCCTGAGCGGCTTTCTCCCTGGCAGCTCGATAGAGCGGGCGGAGTTTTTCGAGCATCTCCGGCAGGGAGTAGACTTCGGGTTCCTGGCCGGTTGGGGTGGTGGCACCGGGCCGGTAGACGTTGATATAACGGAATTCCAGCGGATCCATACCGACCTTTTCAGCCAGTTCATCCACCAGACTCTCGGATGCCAGGAAGGATTGCGGCGATCCGTAGGCGCGGAATGCCGAGCCCCAAACATGATTTGTGCAGACGGTCTGCCCGCGGCCGCGGATGGCCGGGATGTTATAGCCGGCGCCAATATATTGCGCGCCGCGCAGGGTCAGCAGATCGCCGAATTCGGAGTATGGACCATGATCGACCAGAAAATCGTGCTCCATCGCCAGGATCTTTCCATCCTTGTCGGCGGCCATCTTGATGTCGATGAAGAACGGCGAACGTTTTCCGGTGTACTGCATGAATTGCTGGTAATCGTATTCCAGATAGACCGGACGGTTGGTTGCCACGCAGGCTACGCCCAACAACGCTTCCATGGTCGGGCTAAATTTGTAGCCGAAGGTACCGCCGGCCGGGTTTTGGATCAGGCGCACCTTCTCGGTCGGCAAGCCGATTCCAGGGGCAATCATGGCCTGATGCAGATACAGTCCGATCGACTTGGAGTGGATGGTCAGGCGGCCTTCTTCGTCGAAATAAGCAAAACCCATATCCGATTCGATGGTCAGGTGGGGCTGGCGTTGCAGGTAGAAACTGTCCTGAACCACGTAAGGTGCCGATTCCATGATGGGTCGGGTGTCGGGACCTTTGACGACCTTTTGTTCAAAATAGATATTCGGTGTTCCAGGATGGATTTCGATGGCATCGTCAGCTATGGCCGCCGGCGCGCTCATGTAGGCCGGCAACAATTCGAGTTCGACCTTGACTTTTTCAGCCGCGGCTTTGGCCTGTTCGATCGTATCGGCGCAGACAATGGCGATAGCGTCGCCATACTGGTACACCTTGGCGTCGCACAGAATCGGGCGGTCCCAGCCGTCGCCTTTGTTGGTCGAGAAAGTGATCAAACCGGTGATGCGGTTCTTGCCTTTGACATCCTTATGCGTGACGACCTTGAAGACACCGGGCATCTTCTCAGCTTCGGATGTGTCGATCGAAAGGATGTTGGCATGCGAGACCTTGGCCTGCACCAGCGCCAATTGAAGCGTATCCGGCGGCAGCTTCAGCCCCAGGTCCTGGCCATAATCGATTGTGCCGGTGACCTTGGCATTGGCCGTGGGCCGCGGATATTTACCTCCCCAGATCTGACCGTCGGCCGGTAGTTTATATTCCAAATCCTCGAGCTTCATTTCACCGCGCAGAACCTTGCCGGCAGCCATGATGGCATCCACGATTGGTTTGTAGCCCGTGCAGCGGCAGGCATTGTGGTGGCGGGTCAGCCAGGCGCGCACATCTTCCCGGGTTGGATTGGAGTTGCTATCCAGCAGGGCCTTGGCCGAAACGACCATGCCCGGCGTGCAAAAGCCGCATTGGGCCGCGCCGAAGACTGCGAACGCCACCTGGATCGGGTGCATTCTCTCGGGCGTGCCGATGCCTTCCACCGTCGTGATTGCAGCTCCGTCCGGAACGCGGTTCATCTTCGTCACGCAGGCCAGGGTGAGCTTGCCATCCAGGATGACAGAACAGGCGCCACAGTGGCCATCGTTGCACGATACTTTCGTGCCGGTGAGGAGCAACTGTTTGCGCAGAACGTCAGCCAGGCTGGCTTCGGGGTCAACAATGAGAAGCTTGCTGACTCCATTGACAATGAGCAGCTTTTTCAACATGGTGCCTCCAGGTTCCCTATTCGGATGTATTGGATTGAATATTGGGGAAGTGGTGAGGTTAGCCCAAAAGGGGAGATGGAGTGCGCAATATTGCAAACCTCACCTGCTAAATAATAGCATGTAATCCATCCTATATCAATTGTTATATTACAATTATACATTATCGAATTTCTAAACGATCCAAACTTACTGTTCGTAAACCAGGCCACGCGATCATCCTATCCTTTTAATAATCCCTTTTCCTGTCGAATGTAACCTTTCATTTTTTATGAGCATTTCCCTACTTGTAAATAATAATGAGAATCGTATAATGATTACATAACTGGTTGGTACGTCCCTAGCAGTTCTCCCTCAAAAAACCATGATAAATCTAAATAGAGACACCGTCGTTCCGCTGTACCATCAACTGTCTGAGATACTCAAGGAGCTAATCCAATCGGGTCAAATTCCGGCTGGCACGAAGCTCCCCTCTGAACGCGAGTTGATGGACAGGTATCATCTCAGCCGAAACACCGTTCGCCAGGCGATCGACCTCCTCGTTCATGATGGCTTTGTCTACCAGGATCACGGGAAGGGCAATTATTCCATCGGACCGTTCCTGAACATTCAATACCGCATCGACACCTTTGTCGAACACAGTGAATTCCTGCGCCGGGTCGGCAGCACTCCCACGTATAAGAATTTTGGGACGGATGAGATCGTCGCGCCCGAGGAAGTCCGAAAGGCTTTGCGGTTGGGCGAAAACGAGCTGGTGGTTTGCTTCACCAAGCTTTTCTTTGCCAATAACGAACCAGCTATTCTTACACTCGACTACCTTCCCCGAAAATTATTAGGGGACAATTACGATCGCACCGGATCCGGCGATGCCTACATCCGTCTTCTGGAGGAGATCAACGGGCGCATGGTGAAATTCACCCTTTCGGATATCGTCGCAATGAACGCAACCCAGGAAATCGCGGAATATCTCAATCTGACTCCGGGATCCTCGATTCTCTTATTTCAGGAAACATTCCTGGATCCAAGTAAGAATGTCCCCCTGGGATTTGCGAGTAACTACTACCATCCGAACATTCATTTTCGGATTCTCAGGCATCGTTTGAACCCGTAAGGGGTTCAAACAGGATTATCGAGAGGAGAGTGATGATTTTGGATTACCATCGGGCAATTTCGATCGATGAAGCGGTCCTCCTCCTTCAAAGGCCGGAAGTACGTACACTTCCACTTGGAGGTGGAACTCATCTGTCTTCGATCGATGAACCGGATTTTGAGGTTGTAGATCTTCAGGATTTGAACCTGGATACCGTCTCGATCGGCGACGATTCGCTTACGCTTGGCGCGACACTCAGTCTTCACAAGCTCTCGCAGTTAGCTGAGATTCCGGATGGACTTCGGGAAGCGATCATCCACCATCAAAATTATAACTTGCGCCAGGTGAGTACGATCGCGGGCGAGCTCATTGCAGCCGATGGGCGTTCGCCACTCTGCACGATGTTTCTGGCGGTCGACGCCCTGTTGAAATGCTATCCCCCGCAATTGGTCGTCTCTCTCGAGAAGGTGCTGCCTGAGCGCTACTCCTGGTTATCCGGCAAGGTAATCTCGGAGGTGGTGATCCCCAAATCGGTCCGCTTGACCTATGACGCGGTTTCCCGGACGCCGGCCGACAATCCAATCGTGTGCGTCGCCATCTGTCAGTGGCCTTCCGGCCGATCCCGGATTGTAGTAGGCGGGTTTGGCAAGGCGCCAATCGTTGTCTATGATCAACCCACTCTCCCGGAAATCGACCAAATCGATTTCGCCATTCCGGATGCAAACGATGATTGGGCAAGTTCAGAATATCGTGAAGCAATCACGAAAGTACTCATTCGAAGAGTTCTCCAGAGTCTGAGAGCATGATGCCCATGGAAATCTCGATCCTTTTAAACGGTATTCAACGGAGATTCGAAGTAACTCCGGGTGAAAAATTATTGAGTGTCCTGCGACGAAGCGGGTTTCGAGGTGTAAAATCCGGCGGATGCACCCATGGAGAATGCGGAGCTTGCACGGTATTGATGGACGGAAAGCCTGTTAGCTCGTGCATGTTACTCGCCGCCCAGGCTGATGGGCATGCCATTCAGACGATCGAAGCTCTCGGGCAGCAGCCCGACCAGGGCTGGAAAAAGACTGCCGGCGCCGATCCGATCCAACAGGCGTTTATCGAAACCGGCGCGGTTCAATGCGGTTACTGCACACCGGGTCAAATTCTTGCCGCGAAAGCCCTGTTACAAAAGAACCTCCATCCCACGGAGGCGGAAGTAAGGGAAGCTTTATCGGGCGTACTCTGCAGATGCACCGGATATCGGAAGCCCGTGCAAGCCGTCTTGCGGGCAGCCGGTGTCCTGCGGGGAGAAAAACTAGCCCCGTTTATAGCCAGCAATTCTTCGAAGAAGCGATATCAACGGGTTGGAAACGCGGAGAATAAAATCGATGCGTTCAAACTTGCCCTGGGGAAACCCGTCTTTACCGATGATGTCGAACTGCCAGGCACATTGATTGCCAAAGTCCTGCACAGTCCATACGCGCATGCCCGGATCAAGTCCATCGACGCATCGAAGGCGCGAGCGCTCGAAGGAGTCGCAGCCGTCCTCACCTGGAGGGACCTGCCCCGGGTCGTCTATTCCACCGCCGGGCAGTCCGATCCGATCCCGGGTCCTCTGGACTCTTTTTCCTTGGATAATAAAGTGAGATTTGTCGGGGATCGGGTCGCATTTGTTGCTGCGGAGACTGAGGAAATTGCTAAACAGGCTTTGGGCTTGATCGATGTTCAGTACGAAGTATTGCCCTCCGTGCTGGATCCCGAGCAGGCCACCCAAGAGGGCGCCCCGGTCATCCATGACGAACCGGAATATCAGAACTTCTCTCAATCGAACCCCCGGAAGAATATTGCCGCGCAGATGCGCATCGATATTGGGGATGTCGAGCAGGGTTTTCGGGAAGCAGATCTGATCGTCGAAGGGGATTATGAAGTCCCGAAGGTTCAACAGGCTCACATCGAGCCTCATGTCGCCATCAGTTATTGGGATGAAGATGACCGGTTGGTCATTCGCACCAGTACGCAGGTGCCTTTTCACGTCCGGCGGCAGCTTGCCCCAATCCTGGGCCTTCCTGTAAAACGCATCCGGGTGATCAAACCCCGCATCGGCGGTGGTTTTGGCGGAAAACAGGAAGTTTTGCTCGAAGATGTCGTTGCCCACCTCACCATTGCCACAGGCAGGCCGGTGAAATACGAGTATACCCGGGAGGATGAATTCATCGCAAGTCGTTCCCGGCACCCCATGCGCTTTCATATGAAAACCGGGGTGAAAAAGGATGGAACGATCACCGCAAATGAAATGTATTGCCTGAGCGATACCGGGGCTTACGGTTGCCACGCCTTGACCGTGACGGGAAATTCCGGTCACAAACCGATGGCACTTTACGTGGGCGACGGGAAATACCGCGAGAACCCCAATATCCGCTTTTATGCAGATGTCGTTTACACCAACCATCCGCCAGCCGGCGCCTTTCGGGGATATGGCGTGCCCCAGGGCTTTTGGGCTGTGGACCGACATTTGGAGAAGGTTGCCCATCGTATCGGTATGGACCCGCTTGAATTCCGGCTGAAAAATGCAATCCGGAAGGGAGAATGGCAGCCGTCCACCCGCGAATGGAGTGAGGGCCACTCTCCCAAGGCCGAACGAATCCAATCGATCGGTCTCGAGGAATGCGTTCGCCAGGGGAAGAAAGCCATCGACTGGGATAACAAGTATGGCAACCCGGAATGGCACACCGTTCCCGGCAAGGAATATTTGCGCCGGGGGATCGGCGTTGCTTTGGCGATGCACGGTACGGCTATCTCCTATGTCGATATGGGAAGCGCAAGTATCAAGATGAATGAAGACGGTTCATTCAACCTGCTTATTGGCGCCACCGATCTGGGCACGGGTTCGGATACCGTGCTGGCCCAGATGGTCGCCGAAGTGCTGGGGGTTCCGGTGGAAGACCTGATCGTCTATTCCTCCGACACGGATTTTACGCCCTTCGATAAAGGCGCTTACGCCTCCAGCACCACCTACATCTCCGGCACCGCGGTCGCCAAAGCCGCTGAAAAGGTTGCGGAGCAGATACGGAGACGCGCAGCCCTTTTGTTGAATGAAAAACGGACCGGAGAACCGGTTGAGGCTAACCATATTCACCTCCAGGATCGAATGGCAAGCGCTCCCGATGGCCGTTCCGTCACCTTTGCTGAAATTGGCCTGGATTCGCTGCATCATTCCCAGCAGGAACAGATCATGGCGGTCGCCTCGCATGTTTCACCTGTTTCGCCGCCTCCCTTTGCTGCCCAATTTGCGGAAATCACGGTGGATATCCAGACCGGACAAATGAAAGTGGACAGACTCGTGATCGCTGTCGACTCAGGGACGATCATCAATCCCGTAACTGCGGAAGGGCAGATCGAAGGTGGGGTCGTTCAGGCCCTCGGATACGCGCTCTGCGAAGAAATGAAGTACGACTCCCAGGGTCAGCCGCGCGAACGAGATCTATCCGATTATCACATCCACCGCGCCAATGAAATCCCCGACCTGACAACAATTTTCGTCGAAACCTTTGAACCCTCCCATCCGTTTGGCGCAAAAGCAACCGCGGAAATTCCGATGGATGGCGTTGCGCCCGCGATCGGCAATGCGTTGGCCGATGCCTGCGGCGCTCAAGTCGATACCATTCCGATCATTCCCGAGCGAACCTGGCGTTCCATCCGGGATACGGAAAATATTAAAAGGTAAACCTTATTGATTGGAAATCGGGTAAATCCTGGAAAAGAAAGAAGGTGGTTACTGATAAGTCGGATGAAATCTTGTAAATGACATCACACCTGATTGGAATTTCGTATTCCTGGAAGACGAAGAGACTGTCGAATCAGGTCCCAATCCCCCCGAATCTGGAACATGCACCCTAAAGGAGATCTAATGGTTCAGAACAAGTTGTATTTCAAGCTGTTTTCACTGTTGATCCTCTGCGCAGTTGTGCTCACGGCATGCAGCCCGGCTGCCCAGGCGACGACAGCTCCGCAGGCCACCGAGCCCGCCGCAGCGGCAGCCACTTCGGCGCCGGCCGCCGCGAAGCCTACATTGAAAGTTGCCATGGCCTTGCCAGGTCCAATTAATGATAATGATTTCAATACCGTTGGCTACACCGGTCTGAAAAAGGCCTGCGAGGAAATGGGCATCGAATACACCTACGTCGAAAAGGTGGCTGATGCGGATGTAGAACGCGTGCTACGCGATTTCGCGTCACGTGGCTACAATTTGATCTTCGCTCACAGTTTCTCTTTCGCGAGTGCTGCCTTGGCCGTTGCGAAAGATTACCCCGACATCACCTTCATGGTCGCCGGATCCGGTTTCGAACTCAATCCTAACATGGGTTCGTATGATAACCCGGATTACCAGGGTGCTTACCTAGCCGGAATGCTCGCAGCCGGAACCAGCAAGACCGGTGTTCTTGGCTGGGTGGATGGAAACCCCGCTCCGAACATGCTCGCGAACCTCCACGCATTCGAAGACGGCGCCCAGGAAGTGAATCCCGATATCAAAGTCCTGCACACTTTTATCGGGAGCTGGTATGACCCGCCCAAGTCCAAGGAAGCTGCCATTGCCCAGGTTGAACAGGGCGCTGATGTTCTGAGCGCTCAGGGTGTTGGCGTGATTGATGCGGCCGTCGAAAAGAAGGTCTGGGTGATTGGCGCCATGACCGATCAGAACCACCTGGGCCCGGATGTCGTCTTGACGAGCGTCCTGTGGGACATCTACCCCGTGGTCAAATCCATGATCACTTCGGTGAGCGATGGTACCTGGGAAAGCAAGACCTACAACTTCGGCGTCAAGGACGGCGCAGTGAAATTCAGCGACTTCCACGGCCTGGATACGAATGTGCCCGCGGAAATCATGCAGAAGGTCAACGATAAGCTTTCCGCTATCCAAAACGGAACCTTTGAAGTGCCCTTCGACACCTCCGAAGTCCAATAAGCGTTTCTCAAGAGGGCGGTGGATTAAATTCACCGCCCGATCAAACAAGCCCTTCCTTCTCTTTGATCCTACATCGAGAAGGAAGGGCAGACCAAGACCAAGCCCTCATCCCAAACGGGAAGTCCATATTTCCTTTTATTGTGTCTGGACATTTTCTAATGAGTTCAATACCCGAAATTGAAACACCTACGGAAGACGAATTCCTCCGGATTCGCGATATCGTCGTTCGGTTTGGGTCTTTGATCGCCAACGACCATATCAACCTGGATGTTCAAAAAAACCAGGTCCATGCGTTATTGGGTGAAAACGGGGCAGGGAAAACCACCTTAATGAAAGTACTGGCTGGCCTGGTCAAGCCGCGGAGTGGAGAGATCTTCCTGGAAAACCAGAAGGTCGAAATTCATTCTCCGGAAACAGCCATGCATCTCGGAATCGGAATGGTTCACCAGCATTTTATGCTGATCCCGACACTGACCGTTGCGCAGAATGTTTCTTTAGGTTTGAAATCCGTTGGCTACCCCTTCCCCAATATTCGGAAAGTCGAAACACAGATTTCTGAATTGGCAGATCAGTTTGGCCTGGGAATTGACCCGCAAATCAGGGTTTCTGAACTTTCAGTCGGAGCTCAACAGAGGGTAGAGATCATTAAGGCTTTATTCCGAGGCGCGCGTTTACTTATTTTGGACGAACCCACTTCCGTCTTGACTCCGCAGGAGACGGAAGGATTATTTCAAGTGATTAACAGTCTGGTTCAGAAAGACACCTCGGTCATCTTTATCAGCCACAAATTGAACGAGGTTATGACCATCAGCAATAAGATTACCATTCTTCGCCAGGGAAAGGTTGTAACGACCCTGCCAACTGCGAAGACGAACCCAGAAGAGCTCGCCCGCCTGATGGTGGGGCATGAAATTGCCGGCCCGAAGGTCACCCCGTCAGCTACATCCGATCGCCGTCCCGTCGTCGAAATTCAGGGACTCGAATATACAGATCAACGCAATTTGAAGATCATCAAGGGAATTGACCTGGACATTCACGAAGGCGAAATCCACGGCATCGCGGGGGTGGACGGGAACGGGCAGGATGAATTCTCGCGTATTCTGGCGGGATTGCTGATCCCCAACCGGGGCAAGATTCTGCTCAATGAGAAGGATATTACCCGGGCCACTCCCATGCAGCGCATCAAAAATGGAATGGCGCATATCCCCGGCGACCGCCAGCATATCGGTTTGATTATGGATTTTACAGTGGCGGAGAATTGCTACCTGGTGGTCAGCCAGCAGGCGCCCTATTCGCGCTGGGGACTCATGAATTACCGTGAGACGGGAAAACTCGTCGAGAATATGATCAAAACTTATGATATCCGCTGTTGGGGCTCACGCCAAATCGCCAGTACGCTTTCAGGCGGCAACCAGCAGAAATTGATATTGGCTCGAGAACTTTTCCGCCGCCCCAATTTCATCATCGCTATGCAACCGACCCACGGCCTGGATGTGGGCGCAACCGAATACGTCCAAAACATGCTGATCGCCCAACGCGAAAGAGGGGCCGCCATATTATTGATTTCTACGGAACTTGACGAAATCACCGCGTTATCGGACCGGGTATCCGTCATGTACGAAGGAAGGATTATGGGCACAGTCTCCAGAGGGCAATACCAGAAAGAACAACTCGGTTTGTGGATGGCAGGGAAAAGTCTATGAAAACCGAATCACAGGATGAACGCCTCGCGCCGAAGAAGAAACCTGTCATCGAATGGAAGGATTTGAAAGTCATCATCAGCCCGGATTTGACGACGAGCATCATCGCCATTCTTCTGGCGCTGCTGGTTGGAGCAGGGTTAATCGCCAGCCTGGGATTCAACCCCCTGACTGCCTACAAGACTCTGTTGGATGGGGCCCTGGGAAACAAGAACAGTATCGCGGAAACCCTGATCCGGGCCATTCCGTTGGCGCTGGTGGGCGTGGGGGTCTCGATCGCCTTTCGCGCCGGGACTTTCAATATCGGCGGTGAAGGCCAGTTATACCTGGGCGCGGCTGCGGCAACCTGGGTCGGACTTCAATTTGCCTATCTGCCGCACATACTGCTTCTCTTCTTGATGATACTGGCCGCAATGGTGGTCGGCGGAATCTGGGCATGTATCGCCGGTATTCTAAAAATCCGGTTCAACGCCAGCGAACTGATCAACACGATCATGATGAACTACATCGCCATATTCTTTGTGAACTATCTGGTTCACGGGCCGATGAAGGAACCCGGTTCTCCGCTCGGGCAATCATCGCCCCTGGCTTCACAGGCTCGCCTGGCGATCTTGTTACCCACGACCCGGCTGCATACCGGCCTGTTGATCACGATATTTGTCGTTATCGTTGCCTATGTACTGTTGTGGCACACCACCTGGGGCTTCCAGATCCGGGCCAGCGGGAAGAATCCGATCGCGGCCTTGGCCGCTGGGATCAACGTCAACTGGGTTGCCCTTTCGGCATTCGCCCTGAGTGGAGCCCTGGCGGGCCTGGCCGGGTTTTGTGAGGCGGCGGGCGTCCAACACCGCATGCTGGAGAATATTTCACCGGGTTACGGGTATACCGCGATCGTGGTGGCGTTGCTCGGACAGACCAACCCCACCGGCGTCCTTGCCGCGGCGATCATGTTTGCCGGCCTCCAGGTGGGCGCCAGCACCATGGAATCGGCAATCGGCGTCCCCAGCTCTATCGTTACGATCATCCAATATCTAATTGTGATCTTCATTATTGGCCGCGGTGCTTTGGATTTGGTCCGGCGGAAGATTTCTCCCGCAAAAGAACGGAGCAAATAACGATGTCGTCAATCCTGGATTTTCTGAATTCACCATTGGTAGTGGGTTACTTCTCAGCCGCGATGCGCCTGGCAATCCCAATTATGCTGGCGGCGCTGGGAGGCGTATATAACGAACGCTCGGGAGTCATGAATATCGGTATGGAAGGGATGATGCTGATGGGCAGCCTGGTCGGATTTGTGGTCGGGTTCTATGCCAACAACATCTGGCTTGGAATCCTGGCGGCCGCTGCTTCAGGCGTCATCCTCGGAATCGTCCTGGCGTTCTTTACCGTTACCCTGAGCGCTGATCAGGTCGTCGCTGGAATTGCCATCAATCTTCTCTCCGTCGGCCTCACCAGTTTCCTGTACCGCGTATTCTTCGGCGTCGAAAGCCAGATGGCACATATCAATGCCGCTTATACGACGCCGATTCCCTTTCTGGAAAAAATTCCCATCCTCGGCCCGCTCTTCTTCCAGCAGTCGCCTTTGGTGTACTTCACGTTTGTGCTGATCGCAATCAGCTACATCGTAATCACCCGGACCTCGTGGGGGCTGCAAATCACCGCGGTGGGTGAAAATCCGGAAGCAGCCGAGACCCTGGGAATGAATGTGCAGCGCACGCGGTATATCACCATGATCATCAGCGGAATTCTCTCGGCGATCGGCGGCGCTTTCCTGTCTCTGGTGGCAACCCACTTGTTCCTCGACAATATGACCGCCGGGCGTGGCTACATCGCCCTGGCCATCCTCGTTCTCGGCCGGCGGCATCCGTTGGGAATTTTGCTGGCAGCCCTCATGTTCGGCGGCGCTGACGCCCTCCAGTTACGCGCCCAGACCATGAATATCGGCATTCCCTTCCAATACATGTTGATGCTGCCCTATCTGCTCACCATGATCGTGCTTGCCATCTTTGTGAAGAAAACCGACAACCCGGCAGCACTCGGCGTGCCCTATAACCCCAATCGAGGAGAATCAGAATGATCGACACTCGAGTTGCGACCTGGCCCGAAATCAAGGAATATATCGACCGCCGCGCCGTGGCGATCCTGGCTTTCGGGGCGCAGGAAGAACACGGCCCCCACCTGCCGCTTTCGACCGATACGGTCGAGGCAGGTGGACTTGCGCGGCGCCTGGCCGAAGAACTCGATGCCATGCTGCTGCCTCCCATCCCCTACGGCGATTCCTGGGGAGCGGGCGGGTTTCCGGGTACGGTTTCGATTACCTTTTCGACGATCTACTCCCTGATCATCGATATCGGGAAGAGTCTGAAGTTCAACCACGTCCGAGGTCTGATTGTTGTCAACGGGCATTTTGGAAATCACAACCCGATCGAACTGGCGGCAAGAGAATTGACGGCCCAATCTGATTTCCCGACCATGATGTTGGATTTCCCGGGCCTGGTGGAGATTGCCGGCCAGGTGTTGGAATCGAAGCCCGCTGCGCCGACTTTTTACCACGCCGACGAGTTCGAAACGTCCATGGTGCTTGCTCTGGAACCCACGACCGTTCACATGGATCGAGCCCAGGCGGAGTACCCGGAATTTCCGGTTTCCTACTATTCCGAACCGATTCTCCTGAACACCTTCTGCAAGAGCGGCGTATTCGGAGATCCACGCCCGGCGACCGCCGAAAAAGGAAAGCGGATGTTGGAAATGTTAACCCGGGAAAACCTGAAGATCGCGCGCGCTTTTATCGATCGAATTGACACCAGAGAAAACGGGCTGAAACCCTAGATTGGAAGATCTTGTGACGACTTATTTGGAAGAAGCCAGAGCAATCGAAGATCAAATCATCCAATGGCGACGGGATTTTCACCGCCATCCAGAGTTGCGATTTGAAGAACACCGCACGGCCCGGGTGATCGGCAATATCCTTACCTCCCTGTCCATGCAGGTCCAAACCGGGGTCGGTAAAACCGGGGTGGTTGGAATACTGAAAGGGAACCAGGCCGGGCCGGTCTCATTGATGCGTTTCGATATGGACGCGCTTCCCATTCAGGAAGAGAATGCAGTCGAATATGCCTCGACCGTGCCCGGCGTGATGCACGCCTGCGGACACGACGGCCATACGGCGATCGGGTTGGGAGTGGCGACGCTTCTGGCCCGCCACCGCGACGAGCTGTGTGGGACGGTAAAATTCGTCTTTCAGCCTGCGGAAGAAGGAGCGGGCGGCGCGAAGGCGATGATCGCCGATGGAGTGTTAAAAAATCCTGCGGTCGATATTTCGTTCGGAGTCCACATCCAATCCCAAACCCCTTCGGGGACTTACCTCGTCGGCGACGGCCCGATTTTGGCGGCGGCGGATGAGTTCCGTTGCGTCATCCACGGGAAGGGTGGACACGGCGCCCTTCCGCAGACGACGGTGGATGCTTCCATCGTCGCCGCCCAGGCGATCAACCTGCTCCAGACCATCGTCAGCCGGAACATCGATCCGTTGAAAGTAGGGATTATTAGTATCGGCAGCCTTCATGCAGGCTCCGCCTTCAACGTTATTCCGGAAACGGCCGAAATTACCGGCACGATCCGAACGTATGAGTCAGAAGTCCAGGCTCTGATTCACCAGCGCATGCGTGAAGTCTTCGAGGGCACCGCCCGGTTATTCGGCGCGACGGCCGAATTCGAGGTCAATGAGATCGTTCCGGCTGCGTATAACAACCCCAAAATTTGTGCGAAAGTCCGGCAGATTGCCGCGGATATCGTCGGCCGGGACAATGTCAGTGAAAACCAGTTGGGGACGCCATCGGATGATATTGCCGAGTATTTACGAGCTGCGCCGGGATGCCACTTCATCCTGGGCGGTTCGATCCCCGGCGAAGATCGTCCTCACCACAGCCCACGATTTAACTTCAATGAAAAGGTTTTGCCGTTGGGCGTCGCCCTCTTCTGCGAAGAAGCGATGTATTTCCATCGGAATTGGGATGAGTTCAAGCAGAGTTGAGTTTTACCTGTAAAGAGTCGGAGCCATGGCATTTTCGCATTGCAAGGTCGGTATCGTTTTACTCACCGCGATCGATGACGGCGGCTGGGGAACCGGCGGCTATAACGGCTTAAAGCAGATATGCAGCCAGGTGAATGACGAGCTCCTCGTTCGCGATCGCGTTTCCATCGGCCAGGCGCGGCAGGCCTTTGAGGAGTTATGCCACCAAGGCTGCCGGATCATTTTTGGCCATGGAAGCGAGTTGTCCGAGGCAATCTACCGGACTGCGAAGAAATATCCCAATGTCATGTTCGCGTGCATTAATGGGATGTCCACCGCGAGTAACCTGGCAGCGTTTGAGATGAAGGATGAAGAGGTGGCTTTCCTGGCCGGAGTCCTTGCGGGACGCCTGAGTTCCACGAAGAAGATCGGGTTTATTGGTGGTCAGGGAATCCCCCCGGCTGAACGGCATCGTATCGGGTACCTGAAAGGCGCCTTCACAAAAGGCGTGGAAACCATCTCGACCTATACGGGAGATTTTTTTGATAAAGGCAGGGCGCAAAAAGCCGCCGAAACGCTCATCGACCAGGGTGCTGATATTTTTTATTGTTATTTGAATACCGCCTGGGAAGGTGTCCTGGAAGCCTGCCGCCATGCCAACTGCCGGATGATTGAACCCATCCTGGAAAGATCGGTGCAGGATCCTGTGGTCGTAGCGAGCGCAGTCCAAAACGTCGGAGCCCTCTACATTCAGGCGGTTCAATTATTCGGCAGAGATGGGTTGAAGGGTCAGAGGTATCGGATTGGTTTGGAGGAACCGGAAGTGGAAAGGTTGGTCCTCCACTCGATCTCACAAGATGATACCGCGGAAATCGAAACGACCCGGATTCGGATTCTGAGGCGTGAAATCGAAATTCCAACCCCCTGCTAATTCGTTACATTAACTTCCTTTGGATGGAGACACCTATGTATATTGATCGGAAATTAATCGATACAGCTCTCGAACGGAACCCGGCTGACCTGGTCGTCCTGGGTGGTCGGCTCGTCAATGTTTATACGCATTCGATTTATGACGCGGATGTCGCCGTAACCAATGGCCGCATCGCTGCAATTGGAAAGGTCGATCACTGTATTGGCCCCTCCACGGAGATCATCGATGCAAAAGGTCTCTTCCTGGTTCCCGGCCTCATCGATTCCCATATCCATCCGGAAGTGAGCAAGATTACCCTGACCCGGATGGCCAATGCGATTGTCCCGCGGGGAACCACGAGCCTTATGGCGCCGCTGGACCAGATCGGCGTTGTGACCGGCCTGGAGGGAATGCGGTTTATCCTGGACGAGGTCAAGAAAACCCCTCTGAAAATCTTCCACTCCTCCCCGTCGCGATTACCGTATACCACTCCGGCGTCGACGATCGCGCATAATTTTGGCCCGCAGGAACACCTCATCGCTCAAAAATGGCCGGAAGCCGTGGGAATCTGGGAATATATGGCCAGTTCCATCGAAGACGGAGATCCAAAGGTGCTCGAAGCTGCCGATATTACCTTCGAAAATCGGCTGACGCCCCATGGTCATATGCCGGTGATCTCCGGGCCGGTCGGTTCTGCGTGCGCGGCGGCGGGAACCCGCGACGATCACGAATCCTACACCGCTGAGGAGATGATCGAAAAGCTTCAAAACGGGATTTATGGGTTGATGAGGCGCGGATCTCACAGCGACAACCTTCCGGCTTTAATCCGGGCCGTCACCGAATACCAAATTCCGACCCGCCACCTTGCTTTATGCACGGATGATACAGACTGCATCGATATTACCGAGTTGGGTCTGATCGATTCGCTCGTGCGCTACGTCATCCGCCTGGGCGTCGATCCCATTACCGCAATTCAGATGGGCTCTTTGAACGCAGCCGAAGCCTATCGCGTTGATCATCTCGTGGGTTCTATTACCCCTGGACGGATTGCGGATATTTTGCTGGTGAGCGACCTTACCGCCCTGAAAGTTGAATCGGTCCTTGCCAACGGAAAACTGGTCGCCAAGAACGGGCAAATGCTCCAACCCTTCCCCAGCCCGGAATATCCGTCATTCTTCCTGAAAACGGTGAAGTTGAACCATGCCATCGTCCCCGATGACCTCATCCTGAAAATTGAAAAACCCGCCAGCTCAGCCAAAGTCCTTTGCATCCACCTGGATTTGAATGAAGGACTGCTTTCCCGCAGAAGAGACGTCGTCCTGCCCGTTCGCGATGGCCGCGTCTATTGCGATCCGGATCAAGGGGTCGATTTCGTCTCGGTGACTGAACGCCATACCGGCTCCGGGAAGACAAGCTCAGCTTTTATTTCAGGTTTCAATCTGAAACGGGGGGCAATCGCCACCAGTCTTTCTCCGGATGACGACAACATCATCTGCATCGGAGCGACCGCGGAGGATATGGCTTTCGCGATCAATCATTTACAGGAGATTGGGGGAGGACAGGTTGCGGTCGAGAACGGCCAGGTCCTGGCGGAAATCCCGCTGCCGCTCGGCGGATTGATGGCGGATATCAGCGCCGAAGAGATGGCGGAATCCGAGCGAAAACTGAATGCGGCCGCACGGTATCTGGGCACTCAACTTCAGCGGCCCTTCTTTTTCCTGATCTTCCTTTCGATCACGGCAATTCCGGATTACGCGATGACGGACGAAGGTTTGGTCGAACACTCCAGCCGCTCGGTCATTACTCCCATCCTCGAGCTGATCCAATCATGAGATGTGGAGCGAATTGGACCCATCGTCAGCGGGTTAGTTGTCATTCAATCTGAGTTGTGCTTTACCCAATGAGAGGATAGCGGATCGATGATTGATATCCTGATTAAAAATTGCATGCTGATTACCGTTAACTCAAAGCGGGAGGTTTATCACGATGGAGCCATCGCCATCGACCAGGGCAAAATCGTCGACATCGGATCGACAGCGGATGTCGCGCCGAAGTACGAAGCCCGAACCGTGATCGATGCCAAGGGGTTCGTGGTAATGCCGGGGTTAATCAACGCTCACATGCACCTTCCCCAGGTCATGATGCGCGGCCTCTATGACAACATTGAGGCCATGGACAAATTGAAGAACTACACCTGGCCAATCCAGGGCTGCTATACCGAGGAAGATGCGCTCGTCAGCGCCAAACTTGGGCTTCTCGAAATGATCAAATCCGGGACGACCGCATTCATCAGCACCGGGCTGCACCCAAGGTATGGTATCCCGGCGGTGATCCAGGCCACCATCGACTCGGGCATGCGAGCCGCGATCAGCAAGTATGTCATGGACCTCGGGGGCTATGCGCTGGATAACGGCGCGCTTCACAAAGGGATGCATGAGACGGGCGAAGCCTCAAAAAAGCAGGCGCTTGAGTTGATCGAAGAATGGAATGGGTGCGGAAACGGGCGCATCCAGATCTGGATCTCCCCACGCTCCGTGGGCGGATGTTCGGTCGATCTGTTCCGCTGGGTGTGTGAGACAGCGCGGGAGCATCAGGTCGGGATTACAACGCATTGGTCCGAGGTTCAGAATAATGTCGATTACACCATGGACTCATTCGGTCTGCGGCCGGTGTTCTTCGCTAAGAGTCTGGGGCTGCTGGGTCCCGATGTGACATTCGCGCATGGCATCTATTTCGACGATGCGGAAATCGACCTTCTGGCAAAAACCGGCACGAACATCGCCCACTGCCCGATCTGCAATTCCAAGCTGGCCATGGGTGTGGCGCGCGTGCCTGAAATGCTGAAGGCCGGGGTGAACATCTCGCTCGGAAATGACGGGATGGGTGTAAACAATACCGCCGATCTTTTCCGGGAGATGCGCTCGATGGTGCTGTTACACCGGGCCGTCCAAAACAATCCCCTCTTCCCCGGCAGCGCCGAAGCCATCGAAATGGCGACTCGAAACGGGGCCAGGGCGATGATGATGCAGGATCGGGTTGGTTCCCTCGAAAAAGGCAAACAGGCCGATTTGATCCTGGTCGATCTGAAGCAGCCCCATTTCGTTCCCATCCACGACCCGGTTTCGGAAGTCGTGTGGGCGGCCAACGGGAATGATGTGGATACCGTGATCATCGACGGAAAGATCGTGATGTGGCATCGCACGGTTCTGACCATGGATGAGGATGCCATTCTGGGTGAGGCCGAAGCGATCAAAGACAAGATCTTGAAACAAGCCGGGGTTAAAGCCCAGCATATCTGGGCAATCCGGTAAACAAGCCAATAAATAAAAGCGCAGGCTTTTTCGATAGGGCGGCTGATCCATTGCCGCCCTATCGGGTTAATCAGATCACAATCAAAATCCTGTTTGTTATCTAGGCGATAATCTTAACGGTTTTGATCTTCAATTTGTACAGGTTTTGTAAACCCCTGCCGGTATTCGGCCGGTTAGAATCAGGTTATAATAAGAATGGATCTCGGGGGGATATCGAGTTGATTAGCGAAAATTCACCCGCTTAAAATACCAGACCTCAAGTACCTCATACCCGTATGTTGGAAGTAGCCGCATGCGAACTCTTAAACTTTACCTGGTAGGCCTGCTTCTTTATCTGACCTTTGTTTTCAACCTGGAAAGATTGGAGTGGAAAGCAGGGATCGATGGGGTTGGGATTCACACTTTTGTCTATCTTCTGGTCATCCTGTCGGTATCGGTCATTTTGCTGTTATCCCGCGCCCGCCATTATTCGATCTTTCTGCACCTCTTTTCCTGGTCGTTCGCTTATTTCGCGCTGCGCCTGACTGCTTTCAATGACAGTCCGATTTTTAGCGGAATGGATACCTATGTAACCATTACCGAACTGGCGATTCTGTTGGTAGCCATTGTCATTGCGTACCAATGCGCCCAGCAACTGCACAAGTTCGAGAGCTTCATCGAGGAAGTTTACCTCCCGGCTCGCGACCGGCGGATTCGCCAGCCGCATACCGCCAGGGATGAGATCAATACCGAGTTCATCCGCAGCCGGCGTCACCAGCACCCGCTCACGCTCGTGGCCATCAGTCCGACGGTGAAAACGGATGGGTCTGGTATAAAAATTGCAGTCGACGAGATTCAACGCCACATGGTTAACCGTTTCATCACAGCCAGCGTGGCGAAAATCATCACCACCGAAGCCCGCCGGACCGATATGATCATAAGCCAGAGTGATGAGAATGGCCTCTTCTTTGTCCTGTGTCCTGAGACGAAGGGAGATGATTCGGTCGCCCTGGCGGAACGCATCCGCGCCGCCGCAATGGAACACCTGGGCATCTCCGTCAATTACGGAATTGCTTCGTTTCCGGACGAAGCATTGACCTATGAAGAGCTTGCGAAGCGAGCCGAACAGCACCTACATCTGAACAGCGATCGCACGCAGGCCATCGTTTCCACCCCGCCAGAGGATAAGGGTATTGCCAAATCCTGAAAGGTAAAAAATGAGCGTCATGGTGAACAGGGGGAGAGCCGCCGATTTAACGATAGACTGGTTGAAGGATTTTCCACCCGAAAAACGGTTGATTACAGGCCAGAATTATTACGTCCTCAAGAGGATGCTGGATTTATTGATCGTCATCGTCAGCGCGCCGGTCTGGGCGCCGATTCTCATCGCGACGGCAGTCATCATGAAGATCGATGACCCGACTGCCCCGGTTTTCTTCACGCAGTTGCGTACCGGCAAGGGCGGAAAACGCTTCAAGATGGTTAAATTCCGCACCATGGTGCCAAATGCCGAGGAACTCAAGCAACAATTTGCCTATGCGAATGAATTGAAGTGGCCGGATTTTAAAATTACCAATGATCCCCGCATCACCCCCCTGGGCAGAATCCTGCGCAAGACCAGCCTGGATGAATTGCCCCAGGTGATCAACATCCTCTCCGGAGAAATGAGCCTGGTCGGCCCCCGCCCAACCTCGTTCAGCCCCAAGACCTATGAGCTCTGGCATACGGAAAGGTTGGACATCACTCCCGGATTGACGGGGTTGTGGCAAATCATGGGGCGAGGATCCGTCGAGTTCGACGAACGGTTGCGCTTGGATATCGCCTATATCGAAAGACAATCCATCTGGCTCGATTTCCAGATCCTGTTGCATACCGTCGAAGCAGTTTTTGCCCAAAGGGGAGCGCATTGACGAAAGGGAAGATCGCATACGTCATGTCTCGCTTCCCGCACCTGTCCGAAACGTTCATCCTCAGAGAAATGCTTGAGATGAAACACCTCGGATGGGAGGTTTCCGTTTATCCGTTGATCCGGCAAAGGCAAGCCGTCGTCCATCCACAGGCGCAAGCGTTTCTGGCCCGCGCGAAAGATATGCGGCTCTTTTCCGCGCGGGTGATCCTGGCGAATCTTTCGGAGTTCATTCATCACCCGAGTCTTTACCTCTCCACCGCAGCGCGCGCAATCTGGGGAAACCGGACCAGTCTCAGGTTCCTGCTGCGTGTCTGCGTCATCTTTCCGAAGAGCGTTGCCATGGCCAGGGATATGCGGCGCGAAAGCATCCGGCATGTCCACGCGCATTACGCCACCCACCCGGCGCTGGCCGCCTGGATTATCCATCACCTGACCGGCATCCCGTACAGCGTTACGGTCCACGCGCACGATATCTACGTGGAGAAGGCCATGCTGCCGTGTAAGCTGAAGGATGCGAGCTTCATTTCTTCCATTTCCGAGTTCAATCGCGACTATCTGGTCGATCAGGTCGACCGGGGATTGGACGAAAAAATTCATATCGTGCGCTGCGGCGTGTTGCCTGAAAATTATCAACCGGATCATCGCGTCCGCTCAAGCCAGACCTTCGAACTGATCAACATCGGTTCCCTTCAACCCTACAAAGGCCAGAAGTATCTCATTCAGGCGTGTGCGATCTTACAGAAACGGGGCGTCCCGGTTCACTGCCGCATCATCGGTGGTGGAGAATTGCACAGCGAACTTTTCGCTCAAATCTCCGCAAGCAATCTCGGCGAATGCGTCGAATTGCTGGGCCCCCGGACTCAGGAAGAGGTTGCCGAAATGTTACCCACCGCGGATGTCTACATTCAGCCCAGCATCATCACTTCAAGCGGCAAGATGGAAGGAATTCCCGTGGGGATCATGGAGGCAATGGTCTGCACAGTTCCGGTCGTCGCCACCCTCATTTCCGGCGTACCCGAACTGGTGCAGGATCATTCCACCGGTCTGCTGGTCCCGCCGGAAGATGCCGCCGCGCTGGCCGATGCGATCGAAAAGCTCTACCGCGAACCGGCCTTTGCCTGCGAACTGGCGGCGCATGGCCGGGATCGGGTTTTACAGCAATACAACCTGCACACAAACGTACAGGAATTGTCCTCACTCATCGAGAAATCAATGCTGTGATTTGGGGTCGTTTTCGGGTAATAAATTGCTTTTGTTTGCTTTCATCTAGCTGTCCTCAAGGGTGAAAAGGAAGGGCCACATGGAACTAAAACTTTATTTGCGCATGATCAAACGGGGTTGGTGGATCATCCTGCTGACCATCCTGATCGCGACCAACGTCGCGCTCATTTCCGCCTACTTTACGCCGCCGATTTACCAGGCCTATGCGCGTTTTTCGGTCAGTCCAAGCGCGAACCTGGTTGGAAGCGACCAGGATGTGCTCAACAGCCTGGAAGCGCTGGATAAACGATCGATCATCCAGACCTACGCCGAGTTCCTCAACAGCCAGAGCATCTATGAAGAGACCGTGAAAAACATGGGGTTGAATCCGGCGGATTTGACTCAGTTCACGCGCTCGACCGTCGTCCTGCCGGACGCCAATATCCTCGATTTAACTTTCGAGGGTCCGGATGCCACGCTGGTGGCCATGCTGGCCAACAACACCGGCCAGACTGCCATCAATCACATCCAGCAACTCTATAAGGTCTATGACATCAATCCGCTGGACCCGGCCGTTGTCCCGACCGTGCCGATCAAGCCTCTACCGCTCCGCGACGCAGGGGTTGCCGCGGTGCTGGGACTGGTCCTTGGGCTGGCGTTGGCGATCGTGAGTGAACAGGTCCGCATCCCGTTGGAGTCCTATCGTCTCAAAGCCAGCCTGGATCCGGTCTCCAACGTCTTCACCCGGCGCTATATCCAGCACCGCCTGGGTGAATTGCATTCCCGGGAGGCCACGGAGAAATATTCGCTTGGCTTGATCCGCCTGAACGGGTTGAGCGATCTGATCGACACGCTTCCCGCCAACGTCATCCAGCAATTGCTGCGCCAGGTTACGGCAATTTTCAAGAAGGAATTGCGCGGCAACGATATGATCGGGCGTTGGGACGATACGACTTTCGCGATCGTTTTGCCCAAGACCAGCGAAGAAGCCGCTGCGAGGACGATGGAACGCATCCGCACCACCCTGTGCGCGCCCATCGAACTGGTCAATTACGGCGAGACGATCCAGGTGAGTCCGACAGTATCGGTCTCGTCGTTCCATGATGGTGAATCGGCCCATTATGTGGCCGAACAGGCCGAGTTTGCGCTCGAACGGTCTGGCGCTCATTGATCGGCGTCTGGATCGGGCGCGTCGGACGTCCCGTGTCCTCTTGGCATCCGCGCAGGAGTTAACGTTATGTCACTTACACACTGGGAAACCCCATCACCCAGATGGCTGATCATCCTTTTTGCCATCCTGGCGATCGTGATTGGAGCTTTAGTCGGCATGGCAGTCGGAATCTCTCCGAGCGTCTATCTGCTTTTTGCCGTCACCCTTTTCCTGGTGATCGTATTATTGACCATCGCGAACCTGGAGTTCGGATTGCTGGTGTTTATCGTGCTCACCTATCTGCGCGTGTCAGACATTGCCGTGCACAATTACGGCGCCCCCTCCGTCGCGCGCATCTTCATTGCGATTTTGGTGGGCGCGATTTTTCTGCGTTGGGCAGTCACGGGCCATTTACCGAAGGGCTGGCTAAAACCCGCCGTCCTCGTTCTGGCCTATGCCCTGGTGATCTTCGGCTCGATCCTGTATGCTTCGGATATTGCCAGCGCCGAGGCATCCGCATCCGATTACTGGAAAGACGGTTTGATCACCATCCTGATCGTCGCCTTGATCCAGAAGAAGAGTACTTTCCGATATGTGATCTGGGCGCTGATCCTGGCCGGTATTTTCGTAGCCTCGATCAGCGTGTATCAATATAACACCGGAACGTTCGACAACAATTATTGGGGTTTTGCCGAAGCGCCGCTGCTCAACATCGTCGGCGTGACCGAAGGCAACCGCGTGGCAGGGCCGATTGGCGACCCGAATTTTTACGCCCAGATCCTGGTCGTCCTGGTGCCGCTATGTATCAACCGCATGATTTCTGAAAAGCGGACTCTGTTAAGAATCATCGCCGGCCTGGGCGCGCTGGTCATAACGCTCGCCGTCCTTTACACCTACTCGCGCGGCGGCATCATCGCGCTCGTCTTCGCGCTGATCGCTCTGGCGCTCTACCGGCCGCCACGCCTTCCAATGGTAGGGATCTTCGTGGCCATCGTCGCAGTGGCCCTGCTGTTGATGCCGGACGCGTTCCTGGATCGAATGGGGACGCTCACGAACGTCCTTAGCGGCGAACAGGATACCCGGTCGGAAGTCTCGATTCGCGGGCGCACCAGCGAAATGCTTTCCGCGTGGGACATGTTCATCGATCACCCCATCCTTGGCGTGGGCGCGGACAACTACCCGGTGAACTACCAGACCTACGCGCGCAAGCTGGGCCTGGACAATCGGGCCACGCTGCGTGAGCCCCACAATCTCTTCCTGGAGGTGGCAGCCGAAACCGGCTTGCTGGGGCTGCTCATCTTCGGCTATATCCTGTTTTACATTTTTCAGTGCATCCATCGCGCCCGGCTGGGCTTCGCACAGCTTGGCGACCCTCAGTTCCTGGACCTGATTGGCGCGTTTTCGGCCGGCCTGATCGGCTACCTGACCGCGGCCATGTTCATTCACGGCGCCTACCCGCGCTACTTCTGGCTGTTGGCCGGCATCGCGATGGCGCTCCCCCAGGTCCTCCAGACTCAAAAAGAGGCTTTGATCAAGGAGTAGAACGGACCGCGGACTGGATCCCATGGAAGATACGCAGAAACTGGCGAAAAGCACCCTGAAAGGAACGCTGTGGAACTATACATCTTTTGCCGTTAGCAAAGGATTGACGTTCATCAGCACCTTGATCCTGGCCCGCATCCTGGTCCCGGATGATTTCGGATTGCTTTCGATGGGTCTGATCGCCATCAATTACCTGGATGCCCTCAATGAGATGGGTGTGGGATCGGCCCTGATCTACCAGCAGGGTGATCTAGAGAAAAAATCCAATATTGCCTTTACCATCAGCCTGAGCGTCAACGCCCTTTTGACGCTGCTGGCGTTCCTGTCGGCGCCGGCCATTGGCGCCTTCTTCAACGAGCCCAGGATCATTCCCATCGTTCAGGTGCTGTCGTTTTCATTTGTACTCTCCAGCATCGGCAGCATTCACTCGGTCCGTTTGAAGAAAGAGCTGAACTTCCGCAAGGTCTTTGTACCGGAAATCGGCAGGACCTTTGCGAAAGGTGGAATTTCCATCGTTTGCGCGCTGCTGGGCTGGGGTGTGTGGAGTCTCGTGATCGGGCAGGTTTCCGGTATCCTGGTCTCGAATGTCCTCTACTGGGTGGTGGTGCCCTATCGGCCCAGACTGGCCTGGGACCGCCAGGAGGTGAAAGGACTGCTTGGCTACGGCTCGCAGATCATCCTGGTCGATCTGCTCGGCATGTTCCTGCAAAATATCGACTATCTGATCATCGGCAAGCGCATGGAATCCACCCAACTGGGCTATTACACCATGGCGTTCCGCATCCCGGAACTGGTCATCATCAACATCTGCGTGGTGGTGAGCCGGGCGCTATTTCCGGCTTTCTCCAGGATTCAGAACAACCTGGAGGCTTTACGCAAAGGCTATTTGACCACGCTGCGCTACATCTCGCTGATCACCATCCCCATCGGCCTGGGATTGTTCCTGTTGAGCAAAGAGTTCATTCTGATGTTCTACACGGATAAATGGTCGGCTTCCATCCCGGTGATGCAGTTGCTCTGCCTGTACGCGGTGGTTTACGCGCTCGGCTTCAATGCCGGCGATATCTATAAGGCCACGGGGAAGCCCTGGATTCTGAATGCGATGGGCGCCGCCAAACTGGTGATCTCGGTGCCGATCCTGTGGGCCGCCGCGGGCATCAGCATCTACGCGGTTGCGGCTGCCCAGCTCGCCATCAATATCTTCCTGACGCTGGTGGAACTGCTGGTTGTGGCCTGGATCGTGAAGATCAAGGCCGTTGATATTCTCAAATCCATGCAGCCCGCCATCCTGAGCGGTCTGATCATGTTCATTGGCGTTTATATCCTGAAATCGCAGATGATGGGCCTGCAGGATTGGACCCGGATCATCGCGCTTCCCATCGCGGGGGCGCTGTTATACGGGGTCACCCTGTGGTTGACCCATCGCGATGTGCTGCGTTCGTTCTTCCAGTTGGCGAAAGGCGCGGTGCAAGCATGAGTCTGCCGGAGAGGGATGGGGGTAAACCACAATGATCGGCCGGATAACCCACGTGATCGACTCGTTGGCGATTGGCGGAGCTCAAAAGCTCCTGGTGACCTTCGCCCATGAAGCCCAGCGGCGTTCGCTGCGCTGCGAGGTGATCTGCCTGAGTTCGCCGTCCGGCTCGGCGGTGGAAGCCGAATTAGCGGCCGCGGGGGTGACCCTGACGTATTTCCCCGCCAGACGTTTGTTGGACCTCGGACGCCTGCGGCGGTTGGCGCAATATTTCCGGCAGTCGAAGCCGGATGTCATCCAGACCCATCTGACCTATGCCAACATCGTCGGCGGGTTGGCGGGGTATGGGGCGGGGATCCCGGTTGCGGCGACATTGCATTCGGCAGGCAACGACCGGCGGTATTCCCGGGTGCGCGCCATACTTGAAAGCTGGGTGCTGCGCTGGCTGGATCGCGTGGTCATCGCCGTCGGCGGCCAAACCGAACAGGCGCACCGCCGGCGGCTGGGCAACCAGACCATGCGTGTCGTTTATAACGCGGTGGAAGAGCCGGCCGGGATGACCGAGTCCGAGCGTCAGGCCATCCGCGGCCAATGGCTCAAGGATCCGGAGAGCGTCATTCTCATCTCGGCCGGCCGGTTCTCGACCGTCAAAGCCTACGATGATCTGATCCGGGCCTTCGCCATCGTTCACGCAGCGAACCCACATACGCTGTTGCTGCTGGCCGGGGATGGGGTGATGCGCGCGGATTGGGAAGAATTGGCCATCGAACTGGAGGTTTCCAGAGCGGTGGTCTTCCTGGGGAGGCGCAATGATGTCCCCAGGTTGTTGCGCGCCAGCGATCTGTATGCCAGTTCATCGGTCGTCGAAGGCACCCCGCTCTCGGTTATGGAAGCCATGGCAGCCGGCCTGCCCGTCGTGGCGACCGATGTCGGCGACCTGCACACCCTACTCAATTCGGAGTGCGGCGTACTCGTCCCGCCGCGCGAACCCGAACGTCTGGCTGCTGAGATCACCCGATTGGCAGCCGATCGTCCCGGGAGGCAGCGCATGGGCGAACGGGCCCGGGATTTCGCCGCGTCTCACTTTGGCTGCGCGGCCTGGTTCCAGGAGTTACTGGCAATCTATACGGAAATGCAGGAAACTCGATAAACGATGACACGTGTGGCGATGATCATTCACGGTTATGCCCCCCGAATCGGCGGCGCTGAACGCCAGGTCGGTGCGTTGGCGCCGGCGCTGCGTGGACTGGGGCTGGATGTGAGCGTCCTGACCCGGCGCTTGCCCGGCACCGCCGCGTTCGAGATCATCGATGGGGTGCCTGTTTATCGACTTCCAGCGGCCGGTCCCAAGCCAATCGCCGCGTTGAGTTTCACGCTCTGCGCCCTCGCCCGGCTGCGGAAATTGAATCCCGACCTCATTCACGCGCATGAGTTCATCTCCCCGGCGACCGTGGCGCTGGCCGCGCAGGCGCTGTATCGGACTCCGTTCGTCGTCACCCCCCACCTATCCGGCCCGCAGGGTGACGTGCAAAAGATGGGTCATAAATTCCTGGGAGGCTGGCGCCTGGCGGCCCTGCGCAATTCGTGCGCAGCATTCATTGCCATCAGTTCGGAAATCGACGCCGAGCTGGCATCGGCCGGAATTCCGGCGGAACGGCGGGTGATGATCGGCAACGGCGTCGATCCGGCCCGCTTCATCCCGGTCGATAACGAAACCAAAATTCGCCTGCGCAAGGACCTGGGCCTCCCAACCGAGACTTTGGTGGCCGCTTACGCCGGGCGGCTCGTACCCGTCAAGCGCGTGGATCGGTTGATCGGCATCTGGCCTGCGATACGCCAATCCATCCCCAACGCGCATCTGGCAATCGCCGGTTCGGGTCCACTCGAGGGCGAGTTGAAAGCGCTGGCCGGCGATGGGGTTCAATTTCTGGGCGGCCTGGCCGATGTCCGCCCGGTGATGCAGGCCGCCGATATTCTCGTCCTGCCCTCGGATGCGGAAGGTCTGCCCGTCTCGCTGCTGGAGGCCATGGCCTGCGGATTGCCGTGCGTCGCCACCCGGGTCGGCGGCGTGCCGGAAGCCCTGATCGACGGAGAAACCGGTCTGCTCATCCCCCCCGGCGACCCGGAGAGCCTTGCGGCAGCGATCCTGCGCCTTTTCAAGACTCCCGGGCTGCGCGCGGCTTTGAGTCACAAAGCGCGCGAACGCGTCCTGGAACGCTACTCGCTGCAGGAAATGGCGCTCCGGACCGGGGCGCTGTATCAGGCGGTCTTGAACGGGGAGGCGGTCGGATGAGCGGCATCGGGTTCTGGATCTGCATCGCCCTGATCCTTTACGTCTATCTTGGCTATCCGCTCCTGCTGGCGCTGCTGGCAAGAACAGGCCGGAAGCCGGTATTTCCGCCTGCCGCAGAACCCACGCTCACACTCCTGATCGCCGCATACAACGAGGAAAGCTGTATCGCCAAAAAGCTGGACAACGCGCTCGAAATGGCTTATTCCCGCGAAAAACTCCAGATCCTGGTCGCGGCGGATGGGTCGGATGACCGGACTGCCGATATCGTCCGGCAGTACGCCGCTCAAGGGGTGGAGTTATGCTATCAGCCGGAGCGCCAGGGGAAAATGGCGGCCATCAATCGCGCCCTGGCGTTTACATGGGGGGAAGTGATCGTCTTTTCGGATGCCAATAATTTGTACGAAGCCGATACCCTGCGGGCGTTGGTTGCTCCCTTTGTTTCCGCGCAGGTCGGCGCGGTCAGCGGCGCCAAGCACATCCTAAAGGACGCTGGCCCTTTGAGCAGCTCGGAAGGCCTGTACTGGAAGTACGAAGCCTTCATCAAGCGGCAGGAAACCCGCCTGGGCTCGTGCACCGGTGTCAGCGGAGAGATCTTTGCCATCCGCAAAGCGCTGTTCAAGCCCGCGCCCGGGGGCACCATCAATGACGATTTTTACCTGGCCATGCAGGTCCTGCGTAGCGGTCACCGGGTGGTATTTGCGCCGGATGCCCGATCTTTCGAACGCGTCTCGCTCACGGCGGAAGACGAGATCATCCGCCGCAAACGCATCAACGCCGGGCGTTACCAGGTGCTTCACCGCTGGCGGCAGTTCTTGCCGTTCAAACGCCCGCTGTTGATGTGGCAGATCCTTTCGCACAAGATTTTGCGCCTGTTCGTGCCTTTCTTCATGTTGGGCACGTTCATCGCCAACCTGTACGCGCTGATCTGGCCGCCGGCCGGCATTCCGGCTTCCCTTATGCGGCTGACGCCCCCCTACAATTGGATTCTTTTTGGGCTTCAATTTGCCTTCTACGGCCTGGCGTGGCTCGGCAACCAGGATGCCATGCCCGGGCCGTTGCGAAAGCTGGCTTACCTGCCGGCCTTCCTGGTCAATAGCAATCTGGCTGCTTTACAGGGATTGGTCTATTACCTGGGCGGCAAGGATCGCACCCTCTGGCAGAAAGTTCGCCGGGCCGAAGAAAGGGGCGCCTGAAATGACGGATGCTTCTCCGCGCCTCTTCGTAACCTTGATCGGCGATGTCGACCAAGAACCCTTCGCCCGGGTAAAATACGGCTGCCTGCTCGAATCCCTGCGCAGGGCCTTCCCGATCGAGATCCGGGATGCGACGCTGCGCGGCCTGCCCCGCTTGTTCAATGCGCTGCAGGTATTCAGCCCGGATCGCCGCCTGTGGAAGGAACGCTTCTACCAGAACGTGCCGGCCTTCGAATTACGCTCGGCGTCCGTCGCGCGCGCCCTGCGCGGGCAGGCCGGTCGGGTCGACCTGATTTTTCAGATCGGTGTGCTTTACGATGCCAGCCGGGGAAACACGGGCATTCCGGCTGTGATCTATACCGATTATACGAGTGTGCTTTCAGGGCGCCGGCCCGAACTGGGCCGCAGCCCGCTCACGCCGGAAGAGCGAAAGAGATGGATCCGTCTGGAGCAGGCTGCCTTCCAGCGCGCAGCGCATATCTGCACGCGCAGCGAATTCGTCCGCGCTTCGGTCATCGCCGATTACGGCATTCCACCCGAACGGGTGACGGCCGTGGGTGGGGGCGTCAATATGACTTCATTGCCCGCCCTTTCAAGCCGCGCCGGAACGGCATCCCCCACGGTATTGTTCATCGGCAAGGATTTCTACCGCAAGGGCGGCGACATTCTGCTGCGCGCTTTTGCCAACGTTCAAATGCAACTGCCCGGTGCGCGCCTGGTCATGCTCACGAATGGTCCTCTTCCAGCCGGCCTGGACCTGCGCGGCGTGGAGGTCATTCCGCCGACCTGGGATCGAACGTTCATCCATTCGTTATATCAGAGCGCGGACTGCTTCGTCCTGCCGTCGCGTCTCGAAACCTGGGGGGATGTTCTGCTCGAGGCAATGGCCTTCGGCCTGCCCTGTATCGGCGTGTCGGGCGAGGGCATGGGTGAGATCATCACCGACCCGCAAAACGGTCTGTTGGTTCCCCCTGAAGATGCAACCGCACTGGCCGGCGCGCTCGTCCGGCTGCTCTCGGACGCCAACCTGCGCGCTCGGATGGGCGGCGCAGCCCGCCAGCGCATTGAGAGTCAATTTACCTGGGACCATGTGGTCGCCAGGATTTATCCGATTTTGATGAATGCCATTCAAAGTTCAATTGTTTTAAAGGGGAGGGATGCTTAACCAGCATTGACCATTATGAAGAAACTGTCATTCCTTTTCATCTTGATGCTTGTTATCTCATTGCTGTGTACGCCAGCAAACGTATTCGCCCAGACCGGCGTGCAGCCCACGGCCACGCCGTCCGCCGAAACGCAGACCGCGGTGCAGAATGAGAATACCTACGCCTTCCGCGACTTGGGGTATTCCGACCAGATCCTGAACGGGCCGTACGATTACATTCGCTACCGCTTCAGCCTGCCCAACACCTGGGCGTTGACCGGGGCCACATCGGTGCAGCTCAAGATCAAGAACGTGATGACCTCGACCACACTCAGCGATACAGCCCTGGCGACCGCAACCGGTGCGACGCTGGACATCAGCTTCAACAGTAAGTGGGTCACCACCCTGGTCCTGGATTGGGTCGGCGAACGATCGGTCACCGTTCCGATTCCCGCCGAGGTCTTGAGCTCGCCCACCGGCCAGTACAGTCTGAGCATCTACCTGGACGCCGGAATCGATTGTGAGTTCGAACACCAGACCACGGTGGTAATCTCCGCAGATTCGACCATCGACTTGCGTCACACCATCGTCGACCAGGCCATCGATCTGACCCAGTTCCCGCGTCCGCTTTACCAACCCAACAGACTGGTGGTGAAGACCAATTCACTTTCCACACCGGGCGTGACTCCCGCCGTGCTGGTCACCCCGGACAAACCCTCCGTGGGAGAGCTGCAGGCCGCACTCACGATCAGCGCCGGACTGGCCCATCTGACCGGTGGTATGTTGCCCGTCAGCGTCGTCCCGGTCAGCGCCCTGACTGAGGCGCAGCGGGCCAATTCGCACCTGGTGTTCGTGGGCAAGGGATCCGGTTTTGCGACGCTGAGCGGCATAGCCCTGCCGGCGGCTTTCAACGGCGCGAAATTCAATGCGCCCGGCGCACAGCCCGAGGACGGCGTGATTCAGGCGGTTGTTTCACCCTGGAACGCAATGAACGTTCTCATGGTGATCAGCAGTGAAACCGATGCCGGGCTGATCAAAGCCGCCCAGGCGTTGAGCACAGGCACCCTCCAGACCGGCAATCGCTCCGATCTGGCCGTCGTTTCGCAGATCACCCCAGATCAGGGCGCCGAGGCCGTGCCGGTCGACCGGACCCTGGCCGAATTAGGCTATGCATCGATCCAGATGGGCGGCATGAAGTACAACCCGGTCGATTACATGGATATTTCCTTCTATGTCCCGGCCGGACAGACCATCGATGGAGAAGCCTACGTCGATGTCGTCTTTACCAATTCCTCCCTGCTGAATATGGACCAATCCGGTCTGTCCGTCCTGTTGAACGGGCACACCATCGGCGGCATTGGCTATACGAAGGAAAGCTCGGAAAAGGTCACCACTCAGCGCGTCGTCATCCCGGGCTTCCTCCTTTTACCGGGCACGAACCTGCTCACCATCGAAGCCAACAATCACCCGCTGACCTATTGCTCCGATCTGATGTACCAGAACGCATGGACGACTGTCTTCGACCAAACGTTGATCCACCTGCCGCTCACCCCGGCCACCGCGCAGATCGTCGAATACGCGACATTGGCCAACCTCACATCCACTTTCACCACCTCGCCCAACCTTGACACACTGGCATTCGTGGTCGCCCCGGATTCCAGCGCAGCCGTCGACGCCGCCGCCAAAATTGCCTACCAGTTGGGTGCACACATGAACGGCGACATGGTCGAATTCAACGCCGCCTACGCCGATCAGATCGATGCGGACTACCGCCAGGATCGCGACCTGGTCCTGGTCGGCAAGGCCAGCCAGATTCCGCTGCTCGCTGAACTGGCGGATCAATTGCCGGCCTCCTTTGCGGACGGCAGCAATGTCGCCCAGGAGTCGATCTTCCGGGTGGTCTACCGCCTACCCGAGGATACCTCGATTGGCTACCTCGAATTGACCGCCTCCCCCTGGGGAAAAGGACGCAATATCCTGGCCGTTCTGGGCAGCACCGACGCCGGCCTGCTCGATTCGTCCGGCGCGGTATCCGTTTCCGAACTGAGCAGCAAACTGGGCGGCGACTTCGCCGTGGTGCGGGGTGAGCAAATTCTCACCAGCGACACCCGTCTGGGCGTCGGAACCGGCAACCTCTCGGGCACCCTCATCCCGGAAACCCCTGCTCAGACCCAGGTCCCGGATGCCGCCAGTACCCTGCCCGCCACGACCGTGCCGCTGGCCAGCCAGACCGGCTGGATCCTGCCCGTGGTCGGCATTCTGTCCGGCGTCATCCTGGTGATCATTGTGATCGCCCTGGCCACCTCTAAAAGGAACCGCTGATGAAAACGCCGGGTGCCCAAACCACCCGGCTTCTTTTGCAAAGAGGTGGGTCTGTTATGCCAAAACATCGTTGGAAGAACGCCCTTCTTACCGCCGCTGAAGCCGTTGGAGCCATCGATTTACTGCAGAAGACGGGCCGAGAGGATGGGCAATCCCTTTACGTGCTGGCCTACCACCGTGTCGAAGCGCCCGCCCTCAATCCCTGGCTCGACCCGGCGGATATCAGCGCGACGCCGGCGCAATTTGCCGCCCAACTCGAGTTGCTGGCGTGCCGCTACCACCCGGTGGCGCTCGCGGATGTGCTGGCGGCGCAGCGCGGCGAATACAGCCTGCCGCGCGATGCCGTCCTGCTCACCGTCGACGATGGTTACTCCAACTTCATGGACGAGATCTTTCCCGTCTGTGCCCGGTTTGGCATCCGCCCCCTGCTCTTTCTGGCCACCGGTTGCGTGGGTTCTGGAACCTACTGGTGGGACCAGGTTTACCAGCTCATCCATCACTCCGGCCAGCCGGCGCTGGATACGCCTGCCGGGCGTTTCCCGATCGGCAGCCCGGAGGAAAAGGCTCGCGCGCGGCGCGAGTTGCTCTTTGCGCTCAAACGCATGCCCGGAGACCAGCGCGTGGATTGGATTGGCGCGGCCTATGATCGGTTCGTGCGCCCTTCCGCCAACCCACCCAGGCTGACCCTCAGTTGGGACGAACTACGCGCTTTACGCCAGGCCGGCGTCGACATCGCCCCGCACACCCATTCGCATCCAATTCTGTCCCAGATACCGCTGGAATCGGTGCGCGCCGAGCTACGCACCTCACGGAATTTGATCGAACACGAATTGGGTGAGTGTCCGCCGGTGTTCGCGCTGCCGGATGGCAAGGCCATTTCATATCATCAAGGCGTCATCGACCTGCTTTTTTCGTCGGGCTGTGCCATCGTTTTCAGCATGCTCGATGGCCGCGCCCGCGTCCGGCCCAATTCAGCTCATCTTCTGCTGCCGCGCCTGGGTGTCTGGCAAGGGCTCTCCCTGCCGCACTTCCATTACCGGTTGACGCCGCGCATCGACCGCCCCACGCGCTGAACCTTCATGGAGACGGCTCGATGCCGGCGGTGTGCGCGTTTGGGTCGACCCACACCTGACCCCGCTCAAAATCGCGCACCCAGGTGCTGCCGACCGGGTAACGTGCCCCCAGAGCCGCGCCTAACTGGAGCGAGGTGTTTTCATAGCTCCAGTTTTCATTGTATGCCGCGGCGTTGCTGTAGCGAAAGAAGGCATTTCCATTATTGATCAATAAATACGAGGCAAAAGAATACGTCTCGCGGGCGTGATCGAATTCATCGCCCTGCGAAACGAGCAGGATCTGCTTCCCCCTTGCCTGGGTCTGTTCCGCCAGTTCCAGTTGCGCTTCCCATTCATAAACGTTCGAATACTCTCCATTCCAACCCGCGGCGAAATCCTCGATCATCGCACCGTCCAGATATTGTAAATAGCGAAACCACACCTCTCGATCCTCGAGCGCGATGATGTTGGCGTAGAGCAGCCGTCCCTCCGGCTGGAAGTAGGTCGTGTACAGAAAGCGCAAATTTTCTTCGATGGCCGCCTGGTAGCTGGCGTCATCCGGGTAATCGACCGGCACGCTCCCATACTGGCGCCGTTTCTCGAGGCTGGCCTCGACGTTATCCAGGAATACGCCCTGCCAGCCCAGGTTCTCCTGGCTGTTTCTGGCCCGCTCCAGCCAGTATGCCTGCCAGGCCGGATTCCCCGGATTCATCAGGCGATAACCGTCATCGTTCGAAAGCACGTTCCCTTCCGCATCGCGCAGGAACCAATCCGCGTGCTGCTGGCGCAACTCGCAGAAATCACCGGTTTCTTCGGCGACCTGGTTGTGATTTGGCTGCTCGAGGCATGAACCCGGATCCTGGACCTCGTCAAACAATAAATACTGTAAAATGGGCGCCTCGACGCCCAACCCGCGCAAGGCATCGCGTTCGCGTTCGTCCATGCGCGTCAGGATGAAAAACTGATAGCCATGCGCGATTGCCGCTAGGTTGCCGGAGCGGGGCGGTTTGTAAAACCAGGCCAGGCGCGTTTGCGCCTGAATCGCTGGCGCGTCTTCAGGAGTGGGATCGGGCGCTGCGACCGGCGTTGGAGAAGGCTCGGGAACGGCTGTCTGAGTCGGAGGTTGGGTCGGGACCGGGGAGATTACTGGCGTGGGTATCCGTCCGGTCGACCGGGCGCAGCCAGCCAGCCAGCAGCATAATAAAAACGACGCTATGAATAACCTGAGTCGGCGCATGCTTTAGGGTTTCGGTGGATCGAAATGCAGGGTAGATTTTTTCGTTTTTTTTATTTCACCAAATTTGCGCCGTCCGACGCCCGGGTCAGATAGATCTCCGGATTGAGCCCCGTGGCCTGTCGATATCGCGCTTTCAACTGATCGGCGAAAGTGGTCATTCTGGCGCTTTCCACCAGGTTGACCGTGCAGCCGCCAAATCCGGCTCCGGTCAGGCGCGCGCCCAGGCAGCCCTCCAGTGATTGAGCGATGCTGACCATCGTATCCAGTTCGAAGCTGGAGACTTCATACAGATCGCGCAGGCTGGCGTGACAGGCATTCATCAGCCTACCAAACTGTTCGATGGCCCCCAATTCGAGCGCGATCCGGGCCTGGTTCGTGCGTTCGATCTCTTCCACCACATGGCGCGCTCTCTTCTCGATAACGGGCGGTAATTCAGCTGCCAGGCGATTGAAATCCTGAAGAGCAACATCTCTTAGCGTACGAACGCCCGGTAAGTGACGACTTAACAATTGCACAGCCTGCTCGCATTCGGAACGGCGCTGGTTGTATACGCCACTGGTCAACCTGCGCCGCACGGTTGTATCCGCGATGACGATGGCGACGTTCTCCGGTATGGGAACGGTATTCCAATCCAGCGAACGGCAGTCCAGCAGCAGCAACCGATTTTCCACTCCGCACACCGAAGCGAACTGATCCATGATGCCGCAATTCACGCCCACATACTGGTTTTCGGCTTTTTGGCACACCCGCGCCCGTTCCATCAAGGGCATCGCCCAGCCTGCCAGACGCTGCCAGGTGGTCAGGAAAGCCGTCTCGACCGATGCGGAGGAACTCAAGCCAGCGCCGCGGGGGACGTCTGAACTGAAAACTGCCTGAACGGGCTGGACGGCGACCCCGTGTTTGAGCAGCATCTGCATCACCCCGGCCGGGTACAGACCCCATTCGGGAAGTGGGGAACGGTTGGTTTGTGTCTTGGTCAGGATCGAATCCGGCGTGAACGAGATTTGTTCGGCGAAGTCCGCCGCAATCACCTGGGATGCTTCAGCCCGGGAAGGCGAAAAGGCGACATAGGTCGCGCGCTCGATGGCCGCCGGCATGACGAAACCGTCATTATAGTCGACATGCTCGCCCAACAGGTTGACCCGCCCGGGCGCGCGGGCGATGTGCTCCGGCTCGCTACCGAAACGCTCCTTGAAGTGTTTTTCGATCCGTTCAATCAGCGGTCTGTTGATAGTGGACATCGGGAAGCGATCGCAACCTTTCAGCCGAAGTCTCAGGGGTGATATCGCGCTGCGGCATGGCCAGCATCTCATAACCGACCATAAACTTGCGGATGCTGGCTGAGCGCAGCAGCGGCGGATAGAAATGAGCGTGCAGCACCCATTCCGGATGGGGCTGGCCGTCATTGGGAGCCTGATGAAAACCCATCGAATATGGGAAGGAGATCTCAAATAAATTATCGTACCGAATCGCCAATTGGCGGTAGATTTCGGCCAGGGAGATGATCTCCTCTCCGGTCAGCGACGGCAGGTCGGGCACCGGGCGGTGGGCCGTGATCAGCACCTCGAACGGCCAGACTGCCCAGAACGGAACGATGGCGCTGAAATGTTCGTTCGAAAGGACCATGCGTTCCTTGCGCTGCTGCTCCTCCTGGACATAATCGAGCAACAACGGCCGGTCGTGCCGGCTCAGGTAATCCCTCTGCTCGCCCAGTTCCTTGGCGGGTTCATTGGGGATCGATCCCTGCGCCCAGATCTGGCTGTGCGGGTGCGGATTGGAACACCCCATGATGGCGCCTTTATTCTCGAAGACCTGGACGTGCCGGATGCCGGGCATCCGGCATAAATCGGTGGTCTGTTCACTCCAGGCAGCGATCACCTGCGCGACCTGTTCGACAGAGAGCTGCGGAATCGTCAGATCGTGGCGGGGTGAGAAACACACCACCCGGCAAATGCCCAATTCGGCCTGCGCCTGGAAGAGCGGATGGCTTTCGCCGGGGATCGACCCGGTTTTGGGCACAAGCGCTGAAAAATCGTTGTCGAAAGCAAAGACCCCCGTATAGGACGGATTCTGAACGCCGCCGGCGCGGGTATTCCCCGGGCATAGGTAACAGGTCGGATCGAAAGCCGGCAGGGATTCGCCGGAGGTTTTCTCGATGCGTCCCTTCCAGGGCCGCCGGGTGCGCTGAGGTGAGACCAGTACCCAATCCCCGGTCAAAGGGTTGAAACGCCGGTGAGGGAAATCATACATAGAATCAACCTCCGGACTGACTCATTCACTTCCTCTTTGGCAGAGGAACGAATGCCTCCTTCGCTTCGCTGCCGCAATTCTTCAGAGAGATGCAGACTTCCTACGGAATTCCTTCGGTCGTTACCGGACGAAAAGGGTATATCCGTCGTCGTTCCCTGATTAACCGGCCCAATCGAAATGCGTCCAACGGCATGAAATCGTGACGAGGAAGAATCATCCACAAGATTAAGTATACGTCGAACAAAAGTTGGGCGCCCACCCCAACTGTGTCCGGGGTGGACGGTTTTCAGGTCTTCTAGAACCAATCCCGCTTCATGAAAATGAAGGTCACCAACGCCCCAACCCCGACCGAGATGCCGATCACAATAAGCCAGGCAAATGGGAAGCCGTCGAAAGGCAGGTCCACGTTCATGCCAAAAAAACTGGTTACGATCGTCGGAATGCTCATTACGATCGTGATCGAAGCCAGAAATTTCATGACCACATTCAGGTTATTCGAGATGATCGATGCGAACGCATCCATCATCGAACTGAGAATGTTGTTCGAGATATTGACCACTTCGATGGCCTGCTGGTTTTCGGTGATCACGTCCTCCAACAAATCTTCGTCATCCGGGTACATCCTGAACAATTGGGTGCGGTGAAGACGCTCGAATACCAGTTCGTTCGATTTCAGGGCCGTGGTGAAATAGACCAGGCTCTTTTGAAATTTAAGAAGTTCGTAGACTTCTTTATTTCGCATCGCCTTTTGCGCTTTGTCTTCCAAAGCATCGACGGTGCGGTTGATATCCCGCAGATAAGCCAGATATTTGTTGGCCGTCGATAAGAGCACCTTGAGAATGAACCGGTTTCGTTTGGCTGTGGAAAGCCCGCGAACCCGGCCGGAAGCAAATTCCTGGATGATCTCATGCGAATGCCGGCAAACCGTGACCAACACTGTATCGGTGATGACGAATCCCAGCGGAATTGTCGTGTAGGGTACGTCGACGGTCGGCCCCACGTACATCGGCACCTTGATCACGATCAGAATCTTGCCATCGTCCTCGCGTTCAGTCCGCGCGCGTTCATCGACGTCCAAAGGGTAGGTAATAAAATCCTGCGGAATTCCCAACGCAGTCACTTTTTCGATTTCTGCCGGGGTCGGGTCGGTCAGATTGATCCAGCAGCCGTTGACGATCTCCTCGATCGACTCCAGCCCTTTTTCTGTGCTCTTGTAAATTGAAATCACGCCGCCACCTCCGCAGGATGGATCAGATCTGGGTGAGTTCTGGCCGGCCAATCGAGCGGTTGTTGTCAGAATTCTGGATAGTAGATCTGTCTAGCAATTTTAACGTCAAACGTCAAAAAAGCCAGTTAACTAAGCTGCAAACTATGAACCAATCTATTGACATCTACTGTCTAAGAAGATAGAATGCAGACGTAAAATCCAGTAAAAGGTTCTTTTCTTAATATTTCAGCGGATATTCTTGACCTGCTGGAATGAGAAACGGAAACGAAATTGGGTATGCTGTAGAAAAACCAAAGAATAGAGAGGAGGTGATCGCGTGTCCGCGGACGATAATTCGGGCCCTGATTTACTCGAGCCAGATCTAGACGATCCATCGAGATCGATAAAAATCAAGGATACGCGTGAGAACCTCCTTTTTTTGTCCCATTGAACGGGGCAAAGTAATTTTTCTCACCCAAAGTATCCCGGCTCGTAGTAAACATCTGCCTGATTGTTCTCTGGTTGGATTCCGGTTCAACCAAACAGGGTCATTGTTGTAACCTTGTCATAAGGTTAAGAAACAATGTTAACACTTTCCGCTTAGCGTCGATTTCGATGATCCAGGCGGTATAAGTGCGTCAGGAGGTGTTTGATGGCATTTCTGAGTCAATTACTCGGCAATCCGGTCACCGATCTGGATGGCGCGCAGGTCGGCGTGCTACAAGACCTGGTTGCGACGACCCGACCAGAAATCTCCCACCCGGTGGTTGTGGCGATCGTTATTCGCCGTAATAAACAAGAAATGGTGGTGCCTTATTCGGACATCACCGTCCTTTTTGCACACGGCATCCCGTTGAATGTCAGACGGGATGATATCCACGTGTACACTCCCGGCGACAAGGATATCTTCCTGGTTCAGGACGTGCTGGACAAACAAATCATCGATACGGACGACGTGCGCGTGGTGCGAGTCAATGATATCGAACTGGTCCAGGTCAATGGTTCCATCGTCGCCAGTAACGTCGACATCAGCGCCATGGGGATCCTGCGCCGTATCGGGCTGGGCGGTATCGCGCAAGGTTTTCTAAAACTGGTCAACAAGGACATCAAGACCAGCTTCATCTCGTGGGATGATGTCGAGTTGTTCTCACGCGAACAATTCATGCGCCTGCGCGTTCCCGGCGGCAAGCTGGCCGATTTGCATCCGGCGGATATTGCCAATATCCTTTCGGACATGAACCGCTCGCAAAGCAATGAACTACTCGAGTCGTTGAACCTCGAGCAGCTCGCGGACACCCTGGAGGAAGTCGAAGAGGACTTCCAGGTCAGTCTGGTCGAGAACATGCCCAATGAGAAGGTCGCCGATGTGCTGGAGGAAATGTCGCCAGACGAGGCCGCTGACCTGCTGGCAGAGCTCCCCAAGGAACGCAGCCAGATCTTGATCGGCATGATGGAAGGCGAAGAAGCCGAAGACGTTCGCAAGCTGCTGGCCTATCCCGAAGATTCGGCCGGCGGTATCATGACGACCGACTTCACCACGGTTGGTCCCGACCTGACGGCCGGACAAACCATTCAATACTTACGCGAGAACGCCACAGAGATGGAACCGATCTTTTATGTGTACGTGATCGATTCGGAAGAAAAGCTGCTCGGCGTTTTCTCACTCAGCGAGTTGATCTTCGCCCAGCCGGATGCACTCGTGAGCGATTTCATGCACAAACGCGTGGCCAGTGTACAGCTTCTGGATGATCAGGATCATGTGGCGCAGATGATCGCCCGTTACAACCTGCTTTCGATCCCGGTCATCGATGAACAAAACGTCATTCAGGGTATCGTTACTTCGGATGACGCGTTGGATAAGATCATTCCCACGGTCTGGAAGAAACGCCTGCCGCGGTATTATCGTTAGAAATCGGACGGGGTAAGCCTATGCTGACGAACCAGACTGTGCGCCTGAGCAAAAAAGAAATCCTCATGCGCACATTAAAACGTGTACTGATCTTTCTGTCCGTTTTCGGCCCGGCGACGATCACCGCCATGGCAGACAATGATGCTTCGGGCGTCGCCACCTATTCCATCGCCGGGTCGACGCTCGGGTATCCCATCCTTTTTACGCTCGGAATCATCACAATCCTGCTGGGCATCACGCAGGAAATGGGCGTTCGCCTGACGGTCGTGACCAAACGCGGCCTGGCCGATTTGATCCGTGAGAAATTCGGCGTCAAGGCCGCCCTGTTGATTTTCCTGGCGCTCTTGATTGCCAATATCGGTTGTATCATCGGGGATATGTCGGCTATACGAACAACCGCATCCATCTTTCATCTCCCGGCCATTCCCGCGTTGTTCGTCATGGTCATCTTGATTTTCTTCTTCGTCACCCGTGGCAATTACAAATTGACCCAATCGGTGATGCTATTCTCGTGCCTGTTCTACCTGACCTACATCATCTCGGCCATTAAAGCAAAACCGGATTGGGGAATGGCATTAAGCAATCTGGCCTACCCGCACGGCGTTGCGTTCACCCGGGAATATCTGCGCAATTATATGATCATCGGCCTGGGCGTCTTGGGCACCACCATCACACCCTGGGGACAGTTTTTCGTCAGCAGCTTTGCCTTCGATAAGAAAATCGAGGATCGCAACCTGCAGTATTCGCAATTCGAAACCTATATGGGCGCGTTTCTGACGGATTTCTTCTCATTCTTCATGATCGTGGCGACCGCGTCCACCCTGTTCATCAACGGAATCAAGCTGGTATCGGGCGAGCAGGCGGCCATGGCGATTCAACCTTTCGCCGGCAACCTGGCCGGAGAATTGTTTGCCATCGGAATTTTAAATGCCGGTTTCATGGGCATCGTCGTCATTTCGCTCTCGACCGCTTATGCTTTCTCGGAATTCTTCGGCTTATCCGGCGGCCTGAATACATCCTATAAACAAAGCAAAACGTTCTACATCATCTTTTTGGGCCAACTCTTGATTGCCGCGGTTGTGGTTTGCTTCCCGGGCATCAACCTGTTCAAATTGGCCGTGACCACGCAAAGCATCAACGCGGTCATGTTACCGCTGGTGTTTTATTTCCTGATCCGCCTGACCAGTAATCCCAGGGTGATGAAGGAACATGTCAACAAGCCGTTTCAAACCTATTTTGCCATCGCCGGCTCGGTCGCAATATTCGTGGCGTCGGTGGCAAGCGTAGGCGCCGTGTTGTTTGGCCATTGATTTTGGACGAAGGATTATTTGAATAACAGGATGAGCCCGGCCGCGCCATAGGCGATCAACGCCGCGCCGGCCAGATTGGTCACAAAGGTCGTCCATATGTATCGCCACAACGGGACCTTGTAGATGCCGCTGGTCAGGCTGATGACCTTTGGGCCGATGGCCGGGATCATCCGGCCAAAGATCAGGAAGATCGGCGAATCGGCCGGAAATTGTCCCAATTTGAAGGGTAGCTTGGCGCGTTTATCGCTGAAGTTGGCAATATTACCAATATGCCCGCCCAGGTAGTACTCCACCATGGCCGCCAGAGAGTTGCCCAGCGTCGCCACCAGCATGGCTTTCCAGGGCGAAAATATCCCGCTAAGAACGGCTGTCAGGGGTTCGGACGGAATAGGTGACGCGCCGAGAACGCCGTAGATGATGATGGCGACGATAAACGCATACGGCCCGGCCTGTTCCAGAAAAGCCTTTACCCGATTGAACTCGGTAGTGAAATACTTTGCGATAACAAATAAAATGACAATCGTGATGATCAGAATCAGAACGGATTTTGCGTTGAATTTTTTGGGTTCGGTGTTCGTCATAGGGACCATGGTTGAGAGTGATTTTGCTTTCACCCGATTGTAACATAGCGAGATCAAAAAGCCGCCTTTCGGCGGCCTTTTTGAAGTCCAGACATAGGCATCTTCGGACATTCGATCAGGTCTGCGAATATTGCCAGGTCCCCAGGTTCGTCAGGGTCCAATACACATCGGTGAGCGTTTGAAAATGCTTGTGTTCTTCCTCGGCCAGCCTTTTGAACATTTCCCGTCCGTGTTTGTCCGAAATTCGATTGGCCAGGTCGGAATAAGCCTTTTCAGACTCCTCCTCCAGATCCAATGCCGCAGAAATGATTTGCATGATTGTTTTTCGATCCGGTTCCTGGGCCGCCCGAATCTCGAAAATTGGCGGGAGTTTTAATTCCTTCCCTTCATAAGGGATAAAACCACCCGATTTTTCCAAAGAAGCTTCGAGGGCGGATAATTTCTCGAAATGATACTGCTCAAATTCCGACAGTTGTTCGAACAATACCTTGCTCCTCGAATGATCCACTTTGCGGGAGGCTTCAGCATAGTTATCTGAAGCAACCCTTTCGTTCTCTTTGACAATGCGAACAGCATCCAACAGACTCGGGGTGCTCATCCTGATCTCCTTACAGTTGACCTAAAAAGAAACGACCTTCACCAGTATACTTATTATATATTAGATTGTTAATGTCCTATTAAAGCGGCACATCGTTTCTACGAAAAATGCGCGACTCCTGGTGAGTCGCGCATTTCATACAGGTTGTTTACTGGGTTGAAATCAATCCAAGAGACGGCGAACTGCGGACTTCAAAATGCCGCCACTGCGCAGATATTCCACCTCACTCAGGCTGTTCAGCAGGGCTTTGACCCGGAGGCGAACTTCCCTGCCGTCCGGCGCCACGGCCCGGACCTCCAGAACCATTCCCGGGGTCAATCCGTTCTCCAGGCCGTCGATATCCAGGATTTCGTCCCCGCTCAGAGCCAGGCTGGCGACATTTTCACCGGGTTGGAATTGCAGCGGCAGAATTCCCATTCCCACCAGATTGGAACGGTGGATGCGCTCGAAGGATTCGGCAACGACCGCGCGCACGCCCAACAGCAGCGGACCCTTGGCCGCCCAGTCGCGGCTGGAGCCGGTGCCGTATTCCTTGCCTGCCAGGATAACCAACGGGACGCCCTCCTGCCGGTAAACCTCGGCGGCTTCGAAGATGGTCATCACGCGATCGTCCGGCAGGTGGCGAGTAAATCCCCCTTCGACGCCGGGGACGAGCCGGTTCTTCAGGCGGATATTTGCGAAAGTACCCCGCACCATCACCTGATCGTTCCCGCGCCGCGCACCGTAAGAATTGAAATCGACGGGTTTCACGCCATGCTCGAGCAGGTACTTGCCGGCCGGTGAATTCACCGGGATGGCCCCGGCCGGTGAGATATGGTCCGTGGTGATGGAATCGCCGAAAACGGCCAGAACGCGCGCGTGTTGAATGGGCGCAACTTCGCTCCCTGGTTTATCCATTCCCTCCAGGAAGGGCGGTTCCTGGATGTAGGTCGAGCCTTCCTCCCATTCATAAAGCAAGCTTTCCGGCGCGTCGATCTGTTTCCAGGCCTGGTTCCCCTGAAAGCTGGTAGCCGCGTTCTGGCGGAACAATGCCGGCTGAACGAACCGGTCGATCACGCGCTGGATTTCTTGGGCGGTAGGCATCAGCTCTCGCAAATACACCGGTTTCCCCTGGCGGTCCTTTCCCAAGGGTTCCCGGGTGATATCGCTCTTCACGTTGCCAGCCAGGGCGTAGGCCACCACCAACGGCGGGGATGCCAGGAAATTCGCCTGCACGGAAGGGTGGACGCGGCCTTCGAAGTTGCGATTGCCTGAAATCACGGCCGCGGTAACCAACCCGTTGGCCTTGATCACCTCCGACAGATCCCCGGGCAAGGGCCCCGAATTGCCGATGCAGGTGGCGCAGCCGTATCCGGCCAGTCCAAAACCCAGAGCTGCCAGCGGTTCGAGTAATCCAGCCTGGCTCAGGTATTCAGTCACCACACGCGAACCCGGGGTAAAACTGGTTTTGACATGGTCCGGCGGCGTCAATCCGCGGGCAACGGCGTTCTTGGCCAGCAGGCCGGCCGCCACCAGCACAAATGGGTCGGAAGTGTTGGTGCAGGATGTAATCGCGGCAATGACCACCGAACCGTGCTCCAGCCGGCAGGTCTTGCCGTCGATGTGACCCTCCGCGAAGGCCTCCCGTTGACTCACCGCGAGCTCGTAGCCGTTTTCGACGCGCGGAGCGGCCAGAGTCTCTTCGAAGCGCTGTTTCACGCCCTTCAATGCAATGCGATCCTGCGGGCGCTTTGGCCCGGCCAGCGAAGGCTCGATCGAGCCCATATCCAGCTCCAGTTGATCGCTGAAGACCGGATCCGGCGAATCTTCGAGCCGGAAGAGGTGCTGGGCGCGGAAATAAGCTTCCACCAGCGCCACCTGATGATCCGAACGGCCGGTCAGACGCAGGTAAGCCAGGGTCTGCGCATCCACCGGGAAATAAGCGGCAGTCGAGCCGTATTCCGGCGACATATTGGCAATCATGGCGCGGTCGGCCAGGCTTAACGATGCCAGCCCAGGCCCGTAGAATTCCACCATCCGATTCACGACGCCCTTCTGGCGCAGCACCTGGGCAATGGTGAGGGTCAGATCGAAGGGGGTGACGCCTTCGGCCAATGCGCCGGTCAGGTGAACGCCGATCACCTGTGGGACCGGCATTTCGAGCGCATGTCCCAGAAGCGCGGCGGCAGCCTCGATGCCGCCCACCCCCCAGCCCAACACCCCCAGGCCGTTCACCATGGTGGTGTGCGAATCGGTGCCCACCAACGTATCCGGGAAGACCAATAGGTCGCCGCCAGAAGGTTGGGTGAGCGCGACGCTGCTCAGCATTTCCAGGTTTACCTGGTGGCAGATGCCAGTCGCGGGCGGAACCACGCGCAATTTTTGGAAGGCTTTTTGCGCCCACCGCAGAAAACGATAGCGTTCAGCGTTGCGCTCGAATTCGATGGCTGTGTTGCGTTCCGCCGCATCCGGCAAACCAAAGAAATCCACCTGAATCGAATGATCGATCACCAGATCGACCGGGATGACCGGATTGACTTTGGCCGGGTCGCCGCCAGCGCGAGCCACGGCCGAGCGCATGGCCGCCAGATCGACCAGGATGGGCACACCGGTTAAATCCTGAAGCAGGACCCGGCCCGGATGAAAGGTGAGAATGGAACCCGGCTGGCCCTGCGGCTGCCAGTTAGCCAGGCTCAGCGCGTCCTGGAGGGTGACATCCACGCTGCCGCATTTCCGCAATAAGGCTTCCAGTAAGATTCGAATCGAGTACGGCAACTCGCGCAGGTGGTGAAAGCCCTCTTTTTCCAGCGCGTCGAGCGAATAGTAGGTGTAGGTCTTTCCATCGACGGACAGGGTGCGTCGCAGGTAATCAAAACATTTCTCGATCATTCGATTATCCCATTCTGCGGATGACCGCGTCCCCAAACTCAGAGGTTTTCAGCAGGCTGGCGTTTTCCAGCATGGCAAAGAAATCGGCTGTCACCGTCCGATCCTGAATGGCGCCTTCGACGCCGAGGATCAAACGATCGGCGGCCTCATCCCAACCCAGATGGCGGAACATCATCTCGCCCGATAAAATCACCGAACAGGGATTGGCCACATCCTTGTTCGCCAGGGCCGGCGCGGTGCCGTGCGTGGCCTCGAAGATGGCTGCCCCGCTTTGGTAATTGATGTTTCCACCCGGGGCGATGCCGATCCCGCCGACCTGGGCCGCCAGCGCGTCCGAGAGGTAATCGCCGTTCAAATTCAGGGTGGCGATGACGTCCAGTTCCGTCGGGCGGGTGAGCGCAATTTCGAAAGCCGCGTCCGTGATCACGTCCGTTATCCACAGCCGGCCCGCCTCCGCCGCCTCCTGACACGCCTGGTTGGCGGTTTCTTCGCCGTGCAGCCGGGCAATCCGGTCCCACTCCATCCGGGTGAAGACGCGCTCACCGAATTCACTTTCAGCCAGTTCGTAACCCCAGCGGCGGAAGGCGCCCTCGGTGAATTTCATGATGTTGCCCTTGTGGACCAGCGTCACGCTGCGCCGGTGATGATCGAGCGCCCACTGAATAGCGGCCCGCGCCAGACGCTGCGAGCCCTCCTTTGAAATCGGTTTGATGCCGAAAGCGGTGCTCTCCGGGAAACGGATCTTCTTATACACAGCCGGGAATCGATCGCGCAGCAGGTTGAGAAAGGCCTGGTTCTCCGGGCTGTCCATCTCGAATTCCAGGCCGCTGTATACGTCCTCGGTGTTCTCGCGAAAGATCACCATGTCCACCAGCTCGGGCCGGCGCACCGGGGACGGCACGCCCGGGAACCAGCGCACCGGGCGCTGGCAGACGTATAGATCCAGTTCCTTGCGCAGGGTGACATTGAGTGAACGGATGCCGCCGCCGACCGGTGTGGTCAACGGGCCCTTGATGCCAACCCGGCAAGCGCGGAACGCCTCCAGGGTTTCACCGGGCAGCCAGTTCCCGGTCTTGTGGAAGGCTTTCTCACCCGCCAGAACCTCGGTCCACTGGATCTCGCGCCGGCCACCGTAGGCTTTCTCCACCGCGGCGTCGAAAACGCGCCGCGCCGCGCGCCAGATATCCGGGCCGGAACCGTCGCCTTCGATGAAGGGAATGACCGGCCGGTCGGGGACGCGCAGCCGCCCCCCTTCAGCCCGGATGAGCTGGTCTTGAGATAAGTTAACCGGTAAGCTAGTTTTCATGATGGATATCCGTTTCCTGTTGACACTTTGATTTTTCTCGAGTAAACTGTTCCATTATATGAGACACCGTCTCACTAGTCAAGACAAGGTCAAGTGAATTTCCATGCCGTCCGATTCTTCAAGCACCCTGCAACATATCACCGCCGTTTTGGATTGTTTTTCAACGGTCCAGCCGGAACTCGGCGTCCGCGAAGTGGCCCGCCTGGCCAACCTGTCGCCCAGCACGGCCGGACGCCTGATGGCTGAAATGAAGGAGGCCGGCATTTTGCAGCAGAATCCCGCCAACCGGGCCTATTCCATGGGATCGAAAATTCTGGCCTGGGCCGGCGTTTATCTTTCCACGCTCGACCTGCGTGAAATCGCGCTCCCGTTCATGGAAGACCTGCGCCAGAAGACCGGCGAGACCGTATCCCTGTATCTGCTGGACGGCATGGACCGGTTGTGCATCGAACGCATGGAGAGCCACCATACTGTGCGCATCGTGACCCGCGTTGGCAAACGCCTGCCGTTGTATGCCGGTTCGGGCGGGAAAGCCATGCTGGCATTTCTGCCTGAAGCCCAAATCGAAAGCCTGCTGAACAGCGATCAACTGGTCCCATTCACTTCTGCAACGATGGTCGATCCGCTCATCCTGCGCCAGGACCTGGAGAAAGTCCGCCGCCAGGGTTATGCCATCAGCGTGGGGGAATGGCTGGCAGACGCCGCCGGGGTGGCGACGCCGATTTTCGGCCGGGATAATACCGTGATCGGAGCCATCTCCATTTCCGGACCGACCTCACGTTGCACGCCGGAACAAATCGAGGCATATGCCGACTGCCTGGTACAGGCAGCGGATGAAATATCTTTACAGTTAGGTTATACAGGCGTAAGGGTTTCAACCCGCAGGGAAAAAACACCATGAACGTAAAAGATCGAATCCGAAGCAAGCTTCCTGAATGGCGCGAGCGAACCGCCCGGCTGGTGCATGATCACGGCTCGTTCAAGGTCGCAGACGTAACGGTGGAACAAATCTTTGGCGGTATTCGAGGCGTGCCGATCCAGGTCTCGGACATTTCCTACGTCGATCCCATGGAAGGGATCCGTTTTCGCGGCTATTCGATCCCGGAGGTGCTCAAATTGCTCCCCCGGCCGGAAACCGGCCAGTACCCCCTGGTGGGTGGGTTGTATTACCTGCTGATGACGGGTGAAGTCCCGACTCAGGAAGAAGCCGAGGATATCGAAGTCGAATGGAAGGTGCGCAGCAACCTGCCCGACCATGTTTTCCAGGTTCTCAAGGCCATGCCGCGCTACACCCACCCGATGACGCTCTTCTCACAGGCCATCCTGGCGTTGCAAACCGAATCGATCTTTGCCCGGCGATATTATTACGGCATCCACAACAAGGCGGATTACTGGGAAGCCTTCCTGCAGGACAGCCTGAACCTGACCGCCAAACTGCCGGTGCTGGCTGCGAATATCTACAATCTAAAATACCGGGACGGAATTTATGTAAATCCAGAACCCAACCGCGATTGGGCCTCCAATTTTGCCCATATGATCGGCAAGGAAGAGCCCGATTACGCCGATCTGTGCCGGCTGTTCTTCGTGCTGCATTCCGATCACGAAGGCGCCAATGTCAGCGCGCACGCCAGCCACCTGGTCGGCTCGGCGCTCGCGGATGTGTACCTGTCCTGCTCGGCCGGGATGAATGGGCTGGCCGGGCCGCTGCACGGGCTGGCCAACCAGGAATGCCTGCGCTGGCTGCTCAAGATTCGGGAACATTTCGGGCGGGTGCCCCGGCGCGATGAACTGCAGGTCTACCTCGAAAGCGCGCTCGGGAAAAACGAGATCATCCCGGGCTACGGACACGCCGTGCTGCGCGTCACCGACCCGCGCTTTACCGCCCAGGCCGAATTTGCGCAGCGCTTCATGCCCGAGGATGAGATCTTCAGGCTGGCGATGCTGGTGTTCGACATCCTGCCATCCCTGTTGATCCAGCAGGGCAAGGTCAAGAATCCATATCCCAATGTGGACGCCATCAACGGCACGCTGCAGTACCACTACGGCGTGAAGGAGTTCGATTTCTATACCGTCCTGTTCGGGTTGAGCCGCATCCTCGGCCTGACCACCCACATCACCTGGTCGCGCATCCTGGGCAAGCCCATCGAGCGCCCCAAATCGCTGACGACGAAGATTTTGGAAGAGATGATCGACCGGGAAGCGGTCAACCTGGCGAAGGAAGGCAAATGAGGATATTCCGAAGGCGGTGAGGCAAGCGGAATATCCAATAGTTCGAAGCGGTTATCCGGAAAAACATCGGATAGCCGCTTTAAATTAAACGAGAAAGACAAAAACAGCTCCGGATTGGCCGGAGCTGTCTGTGAATACCCCTGGTTGGGAGGACTATTGAGCCGGAGTCGCAGCCAGCGCCTGGTCAAGCTGGATCAGGCCAGCCCCAACCGGATCGCAGGTCGTGCCATTGCAATCCGTGTCCCAGGTAATCGTCGCCGCGACCGTGTTATCCCAGATGTCCCTGGAGCCGGTATCGGGGATTTGCAGGGTGGTGGACTTCAGGATCGCTTCTACTTCCCCAGCGGTCAACGTGGGGTTCTTCTGCAGCAGCAAGGCGGCCGCAGCGCTGACGTGCGGCGTCGCCATGGAGGTTCCGCCGACATAGTAGAAGTTGCCGGAATTGTGGCCGCGCAGATCCGCGATGCCATCCGACCACCAGGGCAGATGGTTGTAGCCCGGATCACCGGCGAACGGGCCACGAACCCAGGATCCCGGAGCGAGCACGTCCAACTCCTGGCCGGGCAGGGCGCGGCTACTGAAGTCGGACAGATAGACGTCTTCGACCACAGTCGGATCGCTCACATCGCCGGTGCCAGCCAGGATGGGCAGTTCGGGATACTTCAGCCACCACATGCGGTAGCGCGGACCGTCGCCAGGTTTGAGCCATTCGCCGGTCCAGCCGACCGAACCGGCCGAGATCACCGGCGCATAAGCACCCGGGTAACCCATGCCGGCTTCGCCTTCATTGCCGGCCGCTGCCACAATCACCACACCGTTTTCCACGGCGCGGTCGATGGCCGCCTTTTCGATGTCAGCCAGCTCACTGCCGCCCAGACTCATGTTGATCACCATCGGGCGATATCCCTGGATTGCCAGGTCCGTGACATAATTGATACCCGCCGCCACCATCTCATCCGTACCAAAGACGGCGTTGGTTGCGGGGGTCGGGGTCGAACATTTAGGCAGGGCAGGAATCTGGTAATCGGCCAGGACTTTCACCGGGATGATGGTTACATCCGGCGCAATGCCGCGCACAACGATGGGCGGCAAGACAAAACCTGCCGCGGCATCCGAATTCGAGCGGTAGAAGTAGCCGATGATCGTGCTGGCAACGTGCGTACCATGGGACGACCCGATCGAGCCGACCCATGTGGTTTGATGTAATTTTCCGACGGATACATCGTACTCGCAGCCATTGTCAGATTTGGCTTTGAACGTCACGGATTGGTCGAAACCTGTGCCCAATTCCGTTGCGATGCGTTCTTTGGGAAAATAATCGCTCCAATTCGGCACCAGGCCGGTATCCAGTACGGCGACATAGACCCCGGCGCCGGTTTGCTCAAGCTCCTCGGCGTTGATCATGTCGGCGTCCCAGGTCGAGTAACCATCCGCGGTTGTGGTCAGCCCACCGAAGATGGGACCCGCAGCAATTCCAAAGGTCATGCTGAGGATCGCAATCAAGGCAAGAATGGTCAACGAACTGCGCTTCATCGTTTATCCTCCAGTGAATTATTGGATTGGCCGTTTGAACAAGTCTTCGTACATTTCCCCTTCATTCATGCTGATCAAACGAGGAATTCTCACCGGTTCGAAAAACGTAAAGAATTTAGTTGTTACTGTTTTTTTTTGCCCTCCCTTGAGTACTTCAAACAAACCGAACCCGGGCCATGGCCGGTTTCGCAACGGGCTCTTCGCAGCCCATATCTGCGTCATGTGACTGGGCCAGGCGTGTGGACCAAAGCCCCCATGAATTTCAGTATAGCGAGTCCGGAATGGGGAGTCAACTTTACATCCTGGGAGGGGTCCGTCCCCGAATTGGCCGGTGATTTATGACTGTGCCTGCGGTGGTATCAGATCCAATAATTCAGCCCAAAAATGGATCCAAAAACAAAAAATTATCGCCCATCCCCGGCAAACAGTAGTGTAGGATTGTTTCTGTAAAATGCAGGACCT
>NZ_DF967972.1:2303854-2555562 GCF_001050235.1 Longilinea arvoryzae | reverse complement strand
ACGCCCAGGCTTATGTGCCGCGTAAAGACATGCAAGCAGAGGTCGCGGCTGATATTCGGAATATCTTCAACGCCCCAAATCGCTCCAAAGCGGAGGAATTTCTCAGGGAAGCAATCACCAAGTACCAGAAGACTGCCTCGAAGCTGGCAGACTGGATGGAGAACAACATACCAGAAGGATTGACGATTTTCTCTTTCCCGGCCGCTCACCAGCGTTTGATTCGCACCACCAATGGGCTGGAACGGCTCAATCGTGAAATCAAACGACGAACCCGGGTGGTAAGCATTTTCCCAAACGAAGGAGCCTGTTTGCGGTTGGTAAGTGCCATCCTGATGGAGACCAGCGATGAATGGGAAGTCGGCAGGCTTTACCTCAACCTGGAAGCAAGGTAGTTTTACTCGATTGAACCTTTACTTTGGAATAACCTGATCGATTTTACAGAAAAAGACTTGCTCAATCCGGCAAACCCATCGAACGCCTCAAATCGCTGACAACGAAGGTTCTGGAAGAGATGATCGAAAAGAAATCCGAAATCGTACCCGCACAGGGTGTACTGGGAAATACCGAACACGGATAATCCCAAGGCGGTGAGAGCAGGAAGAACATCCTATAAATCAAATGGGCTGTCTGGAAAGTAGATCAGACAACCCTCCTGGATCTTCTCTCTGGATTTTGTCTTTATCGACTATGGGGCTACCTGTCTTAGACTGTATTCGTGATGTTGCTGTACATATTTCCGACACCTGAACCAAACAGAACTAGAAGTAATATTGCAAGAACGACAACAAGAACAAATATCAAAGCATATTCGACAAGGCCCTGGCCTTTTTCGGAAACATAAAAAAGCATTTTAATTCCCCCCTTTCAAGCAAAACGTATAGTTCAATTATGGTTAATTGATCAATAAAGTCAATAAGAGAAATTTACAAAATTGAGAACTATCAATAAACGAAAACCTGTCGTTCCGTACCATAGAAAATTCAACCAAAGCGTCTCTATCAAGGGTGTAAATTCACTGTCTGCGTTTTCTACGTCTCAAGGACATCAATATACTGGTAACAGAGTGACTGTCACCCCGGTGACCGAACTATCCCATTATTGATCCGCCTTTATTCCAGTCGCTTCTGATACATCACCAGTGCTTGAGCACGCGTCTTCTGGCGTAGAAACTGGATTATATCGAATATGGTCTCAAGCTTACCCTGTTCAATTTTACTTTATATCCTTTGAAAAGCTTTTATTAATTCATCAACCGATTGATAACGCCAAGCTTTATCTGGTGAGAGGCCCTTCTCAACGAAATTTTTCAAACTTTGATCGTTTATTTTTTCCATATTAGTTTTGCCGGTCATAATGAAGTATAGGAGGCGGGTTATTGCATAAGTTTCGTGAACAATGGAATAGTTATCAAACCCCTCCAAAATTAATGCGGGATCGTTATAGTAGCCTTTGAAATCTGTGTTAACGGTTGTAAGAGTACTATCAGGGATTTCTACTAATCCAAAATCTGCCACTTTAACCACAGGCACATCATCAAATAGGTTAATTAATATATTCTTCGGACTAATATCACGATGCAATAAAGATTTCGAATGAATATATTGAAAAGCATGCAATAACTGATTTGCTATACTTTTTCGACTAGAAATTATTAATTTATCATTGTTAGTTGTAATATATTGATCTAAAGAACTATCCATAAACTCCATGGTGTATTCATTTAGATCATTATTGTAGCAATATACCTTTACAATATAAGGCGAATGAAATTCACGCATTTGTTCAAATTCACGTTTGAATCTAGCTAATTCTTTATCAGTTAAATCTTTCTTCGCTCTTTTTACAACAAACCAGGTTTGATAATAAGTATCATGATATTTATAAACAACTGCATATGATCCTTCACCTATTAATATGAGATTATAGGATTTCTTCCCAGAGGGTGAATTTACAATCTTTAAATCTTTAGGAATGAAAACTGGTGTCGTATAGTATAAATTAACTTGGTCCATATGTGGCGGAATTTCGCTACCATTACTTTTCGAAAGAAACTTTCTCGTTTCAAAAATCAAATTAGCATAATATGGCTCAATTTCAAATGCATATTCACTGTCTTTTAGTGTCCGTTGCAAACTTATAGAAATATCAATAGCCAAAATTAGTTCTCTACTGGAATCAGCCCAAAAATGCGCTGTATTTACATCCGTTGGTAATCGATCATTCATTAACTTATACATAGAAAGAAACATATAGTGCAATGTCGCGAAAATTTCTTTCAATTTAGAGTGTTTAATTCCACCATACAAATCAATATTCTCTAAATTGATATAAGGCTGTAATTCTTGGTATTTCCACTCAATGAAATTTTCTATATCCAAATGAATTTCCCCCTCTCAATTATAGTTCTTAGTTCGCAATTGAAGCATATACAACTCTCAACTTATAATAACAAATAAAAATATTATAGCTTCGAATTTCTAATTCTAGCCCTCAAGAATTATTTATTAGCATTTACTTGACTAAGTCCGTCACGATTTACTTTGGTCGAACATAGACTCTAGACCTTCTTCTGATACATCACCAGCCCATCCCCCGGGGCGTAGAAATCAGCCACCTCGCCGATCCGGATGTAACCGTTGCTCTCGTGAAAACGGCGCGTGTTTTCGAAAGCCGACGAATCGGAAGTCTCGATCAGCACGAGGTATCCGCCCAACCCGCGAATTTCAGCCTCCACCCGGGCCATGAGCCGTCTGCCAATCCCCCGGCCGCGCGTCTCAGGGTCGGTGGCCAGCCAGTAGAAATCATACGCGCCCCGGGTGAGCGGCCGATGACCGTAGCAGGCGAAAGCCCGGATCACGCCACCCTCTTCGAAGACCAGAAAATGATACCGATCCGGATCTTCTCCGCCGGTCAAGTAATCCCGCCAGAGCTGGCGGATACACTCGACGTCTTCAGTCTGGAAATTTTCGATCCGTCCCGCCAGCCCGAGGATTGAGTCCTCATCCGCTGCGGCTGCCAGCCGAATCGAATCACAGGGCGCATTCATCCATCACCCTCCATCCCTGGCGGCGCAGCGCCAGGTCGAGAATATGCGCCACCATGCCCGTATACGAGATGCCCGCCGCCCGGGCCGAGCGCGGATATCCCGAATCCGGGTCCAGGTCGGGAATTTCGTTGATGTCGATGATGTAAGGGATGCCCTGATATAACCGCATATCGATGCGGCCAAAATCGCATAAACCGACCTTTAGATAAGTTTTAACCGCCGTTTCGATTACGGTTCGCCGGTCAGTTTCATTCATCACGGCGGGGCAGGTGGGTTTGACATTCTGATACAGGTAATCATCGGCCACCCATTTGGATTCATACGTCAGCAGGTGTTCCAAAGGGTCCAGGATGTGCGAATAATCCTCCTCCACGATCGGGAGGGCCTCCACATTCTGGTTTCCCCACAGGGATACGGCCAGTTCCCGGCCGGGGATGAATTCTTCGACCAGCGCGGGTTGGGCATACTTGCGGGTAATGTATGCGATCTGCTCGTTCATGGCGGTCAAATTCGTGGTCACCGAATCCATGCTGATGCCGATGCTGCCGTCCTCCAGCATGGGTTTGACGATCACCGGGTAATTCAAATGGGAGCACATCGCCGGATGCCTGAAAATCCCAAAAGCCGGGGTTGGCAGGCCGGCTTCGATCAGGCGCCGCTTGATGCGCGCCTTATCCGTGCACAGTGCAATCGTTTCCGAGAAAGAGCCGGTATGCGAGAACCCCATGCTTTCGATGATTTCGGTGACGTGGCTTTCTCCCTGCAAATCGTCCCCGCACCCATCGCACAGGTTGAATACGAATGTCTCCCGGGGAGAAAACGCTCTCAATCCGACTTTCAATGCGCCGGCGGAATTTTCAACCGGGATTTTGATGGTGTCATATTTCAAGGCTCTCAAAGCCTGGTAAATTCGTTCGGCCGTGCCTGCCGTCGACTGCAAGGCCAGTCGATCCTGATCTTTTCCTCGAACCGTCTCGTTTTCCAGATTGTAAACGAGGGCGATCAAAGGTTGTTCTTCGTTCATAAAACCCTCTTTCACTTCCCTGATCTCTGATGAAGAGATTTCGATCTTTCATTCAGATGATCATTCAGATGATCATCCTGATCAAAAAAAAAACGACTCCCGTTTTTCGGGAGTCGGACATTTTCAAATGGCTTCTGAATTGCGGTAAAGAGTAACCTTTCCTGCGAACTATTCTAACTGATTGGATCTCGATCTACACCTCTTTAGTCCGGCATCTTTTGTCGAGAGCTGTTCCCTGCACCTCAACATCCCTGGCAAACTGGAAACAAAAAAGACAGGTAGTCCGTTCCCTGTCTTTGCTTACTTTGGTCGGGGCGAAAGGATTTGAACCTTCGACCTCTTGCACCCCATGCAAGCGCGCTAGCCGGACTGCGCCACGCCCCGAACAACGAGCGTTATTATACGCGTGTTATTGTGTTTTGACAACCCTTTTTCAAACTTTACCCCAGGCGTAGAAGGTGGGCACGAACAAGATTCGCTCACCCTTCTGCCAGGCGGCCGCGTCCAGACTGCGCAGCGCGTCCAGCCGTTCGCGCGAGATGGTGTGCTCCAGGTCGGTCTGCAGCACGGCCCATTCCGATTCCCAGGCTTCGAAAGCCGGCGCCTCGTTCCACTGCCCGCCCAGAAGCCCGGTATGCACGTCCGTAAAGCCCGCCTGGTGGAACAGAGCGCTCAATTTGCGTCCCATGAACGGATCGGCCCCCTGCATTTGCAGAGACTGACCCTGCAGGCGTCCCAACTCGGCCAGCGGCATGGGATAGTCGATGCGCCCGCCGTAATCCGGTTCGGCCAGCGCAATCACGGTCCCGCCCGGCCGGGTGACGCGCTTCATCTCGGCCAGAATTCCGGGCGGGTCTTTGACCCACAACAGGAAATAATGGCAGATGACTGCATCGAAGCAGGCGTTCCCGACCGGCAGGCTGGCCGCGTCAGCCCCGGCGAACTGGCTTTCCGGCGCGAACTCCTGGGCTGCCAGCAGGTAGTCCAGGCGCAGGTCAATGCCGTAGAAACGCGCTGCGGGCAGCAGATGCTGCATGGAACTCAGCACCGCTCCCGTTCCGCAGCCGGTTTCTAGAACGCGGTGCGCCTGCGACAGATGGGCCTGCTGGATGACAAAACGACGGATTTCCTCCGTCCAACGCGCCTGCTGGCTGAAACGCCGGTGCCAGGTCTGCGGGGTTAACATCGTCTCAACGGTTCTTCCAGATCGTCGTCCAGTCGTCGGTGAGCAAATTTCCCAACACGCGCAATTCGCCCTGTGTGGGGAGCACATCGCCGTCCGGTTCGACATACAGCCAGGCTTTGCCGGCGCCCTGAGGCGCTTCTTCGTGGTTCTTCTGCTCCATGGCCACGGGGTGCTGCGCCGAATACGGGACCGGCAGGTCCCACACCAGCTCCATGTTCAATTCGGCGGCAGTCTGGCGGGCGACTTTTAACTGCGCCGCTAATTCCTCGCTTTCCGCGCTGAGCGAAATGGAGGCCACACCGAGTCTCTGGATCTTCTTCACCAGTTCCACCGCTTCACCCGCGTTCTTCTGCGTGATCGTCAGGTGGACGGTGACGAAAATATCTTCGATCAGGGTGTCGCGCAGGGCTTCCCAGGCCTGTTCATCCTCGGGATCGAGCACGATCATGACGTGATCCAGACCACTGGCGAGCAACTTGTGCAGGTAGCCGGTTTCGGATAGCTGCAGGCCGCTGGTGATCAAACCGGTCACCTGGCCCAGATATTCGGCTGATTGGATGATCTCGGGCAGGTCCGGGCGCAGGGTGGGCTCGCCGCCGGTAAAGACCACATGCGGGATGCCGGCCTCCCAGGCCTTCTTGAGGATGGTTCCCCATTCATCGGTCAGCAGTTCGCGTTTCACGCGTTCGGTGGGTGTCACACCCTTCATCGCGCCGTCTTCCACATGATAAGTCAGCGCGCAGTCCAGGCGATATGGCGCCGATATCGCGCCGGAGTAGAGTTCTTTCTGCTCCATGCCCAGGAACGTGATCGGGTCGAGATCGGGGGTATCGGTGAGGGCTCGGACGCGCTCGGTGAAATTCTGCAGGTCCTTCTTGACCTCTTCCGGGGTCACCCGGTAACGGTCCGTGACCAGGCGAACGATTTCGGTTTCCGGCGTGCCCTGAATGCGGTGGTACGCGAATTCCACCGCGGTCTGGTTCAGGTGCAGGACGGTGCTGGCATTGATGATCAACACGCCATTGCCATCCGGCTCGATGCGCAGGTGCATGCGCAGCGGCGGTTTGACGTCGGCGGGTGATTGATAGGAATAGGTGCCCGGTGTCAGGATTTGCGCCGGTGGAAAGAAACGATTCCAGAAATTCGTGAATAGATTTGACATACGGGTTTCTCCTGGTCAGGAGTGGATGGTTAGGACTGGTTTGACGGGCTGCTGGTGGGTTTGTGCCAGCGGGCAGCCGCCGCCGCAATCCGGCAGCAGCTGGCAGGAAAGGCAATCCTCCGGCAATCCCTTGCGTTCGCGCAGCGAGACCGCCAGTTCATGGTTCCAGATCGAATCCCAGGGATCCTTCAGCAGGTTCCCCAGGGGTTGGTAATAGGACTGGCAGGGCAAAACGCTGCCGTCGGGTTCGATGCACATGTTATACAGGGCAGCCGTGCAGCCCTTGACGCCCAATTCCAACGCCATCGGGTCGAAGTGGCAGTACTGGGTCGGGGTGTACCAGATCAGGCGCTGGTGATGCGCCTGGGTGCGTTCCTGCGCCAACGATAGCAACGCCGGTAAATCGCTTTCGGCCAATCCGGTGCCGACCGTCTCCCCGCGCCCGGAATAGATCAGGGCGTTGATTCCCAGCGTCGGCACGCCGTTTTCGGCCAGAAAATCCAGCGTCCCCGCCAGGTGCGGCGAGTTGCGTTTGAGCAGCGTGGTGTTGGTCATCACGTACAGATGCGTTTCGAGCACGTTGCGCAGTCCGGCAACCGTCTCCTGCCAGGCGCCGGGATGCGCCACCAGCTCGTCGTGAATCTCCGGAACGTGCGACTCCAACGTGATCTGCACGTGGTCTAATCCGGCGCCAGCCAGCCTTTTGACGAATTCAGCATCCTTCAGGCGCCGCCCGTTGGTGTTGATGCCGGTGATCTGTCCGTTGTGTTCGGCGTGCGCGATCAAATCCGGCAAATCCGGGCGCAGGGTGGGCTCGCCGCCGGTGAAAACGATGTGCGGAATCCCCAGCTCCCAGAGCAGATCGAGAACTTTGAACCATTCCGGCGTGGATAACTGCGAAAAACTGCGCTCGCGCGCATTGTAGCAATGCGAGCAGGCGTTGTTGCATTGATAGGTCAGCGCCAGGTCCATGCGGTAGGGCGCGTTCGGCCGCACCGAAAACGGCGGCAGGATATCCAGGTCCAGCTCATGCACCGGGCAGGGTCCATCCGGCGCCAGCAGTCCTTCCACCTGCACGGCCACCTGGTCGTAATCGGCGGCCAGTGTTTCGCGCGGAGCGTTGAACGCCCGCGCCAGGCTCTTCAAAGCCTGCGGCCGGGGCGTCCTGTTCAGCGCCAGGTAGGCCATGAAGGTCGCCGATGGGTTGAAGTGATAGACGCGCGCCGCATTGACCAGCAGCAGGCCGCTGCCGTCCGGATTGACGCGCAGGTGCGCGCGCACCTTTTCCTGCGGCTCTTCCCGCAGGAAGTGATACACGCCTGCCTTCGGCGGGGCGGTCACCCCGGCGTGATCCGCAAATTTCAACGCGGATTTCAATGATTCAAGAAGGGCCATTAGCGGCCGCCTCCAGCACAGGCGCAGGCGCAGCCGGCGCACGCACAGGCGCACGCGCAGGCGCAATGACCGCCGCTGCCGCCTGTTGAGCGGTAGGTGCCGCCCGTGCTGACCGGGATGGGATTGGTCTTGCTGGTGATTCCGCCGGTGAAACCGGTGATGTCGCCCACCACGCCAGCCGAGAAGGACTGGATGCCCCCCACCACCGAAGCCGCGAACGATCCGCCCGGCAGGGTCGGCAGGGAAATGGTTGTACCGCCGCCGTGGCCGGACGAAACTGAGGGAGCCGAAACACTGCCGCCCGAGGTCGCTACGCTGGTGCCGCCAAAGGAGGTCGGATGCACCGAGGGCTCCCAGCGCCACCACCAGGCGGGCACGAAGATCGGTCCGCTGCCGAAGGTCTTCTGGGTGCGGTCGTTAAACTGGTCGTCCAGCATCGTCCAGCCCATGGTCTCGTCGAACTTCTGGACCTTGACCTCGGGGGTTTCCGCGCTCTCCACCTGCTCCCAGGCTTTCTTCATGATGTCCTTGTAATAGACAACCGTCTCCTTGGAGCTGAAGCCCTTCATGTTGGTCTGAACACTCTTGACCAACCCGACGATCACGTCCTGCATTGCCTTGCGTTTTTCGGAATTTGATTCCAACTGCATGGCTTTGAGGAAATCGACTTCGTAGGTGCGCAGGTCTTCGGGCTGCGGCTCGCTGAGCCTGAGCTTGAGTGGGTCTTTCGTCACCACCTCCGCGGCGCCCTTCTTCAGCACCGAGAAGAGGATCATCGTCATCACCTTATCCAGAGGCTGTTCCATCAGGATGGCGGCTTCCACGGCCGTCAGGCCGCGCTTGATGCCGTTCCCTTCCAGGGCAATCTTGGGCGGCATGTACTGCAGCTTGCGCTTCTGGTTGCCGCGAATGGAAGCGTAAAAAATCGCAATAAAGAGCGCACCGAAGCCCACGCAGCAGCCGATCCCCAGCAGGTTATCCATGGTATCGCTGCTCACGCTGACGACCGGCGCCTGGTTGAATTGTTCTTTACTGCGAATCGCGCTTGCATCGGTGATCAGGCGACTCGGGAACGAACCGCCAAAAATGTAAGTATCCAGGGTGCTGGCGTCCGCGCTGTACCAGCGGTAATACACGCCGCCCGTGCTGTCGAAACCCGTTTCGTTCGGATCGGATGTACCCGGCCAGCTCTGAGGCGTATAGTAGCGGGGTTCGTCCTGTTTCAAGCCCGGCGGGAGGAAGAGCGTGACCGTCATCTTGGTCTTCCCGGCTACCGTGCCGGATTCGAAGGTGTTGGGCTGGAAATTGAAGCTGGCATAATCCTCGCCGTTGATCTGCTGGTCGGCCTTGAAGAGCACATCCTTCACGCCGGTGATCCGGAAACCGACCTTGCCGGTCTGTCCGGGCTTGATCGCGTTCGGACGCAGATCGATCATCACGCCATTCTGGATGTAATCCGAGATGGCAATCTTGGTGATCGCTGTTCCGTTAAGGTCGGCCGTGGCGTTATTCACGCTCCATTGCGAATCCTGCGGCATGCCGATGTCGACAAATTCCATATCCGCGCCGCTGGGTTCATTGGTAAACGTAAAAACATACTCAACGGTGGCCGTGCCGTCCGCATCGATGTAAAAATTTACGGTTTGCTCGGGAACCTGGAAGTAATAGGACTGGGCGGCGACGGGCTGCATCATGGCAACAAGCAGCAGCAGCGCCGTTAGAATTCCCCACCAACGGTAACGCTTCATGCTTTACTCTCCCTGAATTAGGCTTACCACTTGGGTTCTTCGGTCAGTTGATAGGTCGTATTGCAATACGGACAAGTCACATACGGCGCGCCGGCGACCATCTTGATGTTTTCAGAGGTCAGCGTTCCCCCGCAGGATTTGCACTTGAGTGTATCGAGATTGACATTTCCGCTCAAGTCGATTTTTACATTGACTTCCTGTTTATCGCTCGGTCGCTTACGCCCGGCCAGAAAGATCAATACCAGGCCGATGGCCACACTGATAACTCCGACCACGAGCCAACCGGTATTGCCTTGCGGGCTGAAGGTTGCCCAGATGAAAAGCACGCCAAAAAGGATCAATATTGCTGCGATGATATAGGCGACTGTTTTTCCAGCGTTCATAAGACCCTCCATTGTATATGGATAAGTGTAGCAAAGAAACCGATTCTCGACAATGCGGCACACTTAATCTACGAAAGAAATACGGGTTGGTTGCGTTGATCGCAACTGTCATGCACTATAATACGAATGTCCTACCGGATCTGTACGACTGCACTGTGAGGAATCGAGAGAATGGAAAACGAAGCGCTGTACCAGGAACTTGTCCGCCTCCGCCAGGAAATTCATTTTCACAATCATCGCTACCACGTGCTCGATCAGCCCGTGATCAGCGACGTCGAATATGATCGCCTGATGATGCGCCTGAAGGCCATCGAAGGCGAGCATCCCGAGTGGATCACCCCTGATTCTCCCTCCCAGCGCGCCGGCGCGGCGCCCCTGGACCGCTTTGTCAAGGTGGCGCACCCGGCCCCAATCCTCAGCCTGGCCAATGCTTTCGACGCCAACGGCGTACGCGCCTGGATGGACCGCATCCTCAAGCTGGATGACCGCGTGCTCAAGACCAGCTTTGTGGTCGAGCCGAAAATCGACGGACTAACCGTCGTGCTGACCTACCGCAACGGCGTCTTCGTGCAGGGCGCCACGCGCGGCGACGGCGAGGTCGGTGAGGATATCACCGCCAACCTGCGCACCATCAAGGCCCTGCCACTGCGCATCCCGGTCAAAGCCGGCGGTCCTCACGTGCCGGATTATTTCGTCGTCCGCGGTGAAGCATTCATCTATCTCAAGGATTTCAATGCCCTCAACCAACGTCTCCAGGAAGCCGGCGAAAAAACGTATTTGAACCCGCGCAACACGGCAGCCGGATCGCTGCGGCAGCTCGACCCGGCCCTGACAGCTTCGCGCCCTCTGACGTTGTACGTCTACCAGATCGCCGCAGCGGACGGCCCGACTCCGACCACGCAGTGGGATCTCCTGAATTATCTGAAGGAACTCGGTTTTCCGGTCGCCGGGGAAAGCAGCGTGCAGCCCGATCTCGAATCAGCCATCCAGGCCTGCCAGGCGATCGGCGAAAAGCGCGATTCGATGGCCTACGAAGTCGACGGCTCGGTCATCAAGATCAACGATCTGGGGCTGGCCGCCGAGCTGGGATTTGTGGGCAAGGATCCGCGCGGCGCGATCGCCTTTAAGTTCCCGGCGCGGGAGGTCACAACGCTGCTGCGCGATATCGGCGTGAACGTCGGCCGCACCGGCGTTCTGACGCCGTACGCCATTTTGGAACCGGTCGAAATTGGCGGCGTTGTCGTCAAGCAGGCCACGCTCCACAACTTCGATTACATCGCCGAGAAAGACATCCGCGTCGGCGACCGCATTATGCTCAAGCGCGCCGGGGACGTGATTCCCTACGTCATTGGGCCCGTGGTGGATGCGCGCAGCGGTGATGAATGGCCCTACGTGCCGCCCGAAGTCTGTCCGACCTGCGGCCAACCGGTCGAGCACTTCGAAGGTGAAGTGGCCTGGTATTGCGTCAACGCGGCCTGCCCGGCGCAACTGGTACGCAACCTGGAGCACTTCGCCTCGCGCGGCGCGATGGACATCGCCGGTATGGGCATCAAGATCGTCGAGCAGCTCGCCCAGGAAGGCCTGGTGCGGGATGTGGCGGATATCTATACGCTGCAGCGCGAAGAACTGCTAAAATTGGAGGGCTTTGCCGGAAAGAAGGCCGACAATCTGCTGCAGGCCATTGCGGTCTCGCGCCAGCAGCCGCTCGCCCGCCTGATCAACGCGCTCGGCATTCACGGCGTCGGCGAGGTCATGGCGCTGGACCTGACGGCTCACTTTTCCGACCTGGACAAATTGAGCCGCGCGACCGCATCCGATCTCCAGCGAATCGAGGGCATCGGCCCGAACATCGCCGCCGCCATCGTGGATTGGTTCGAGCGCGAGCAAAACCAAAAACTGCTCGCCAAGCTCAAAGCTGCCGGTGTCTGGCCGGCAGTCATCGCCCGCCCGGTCGCCCAGCCTGGCAGCCAGCCCCTGCAGGATCTGGTTTTCGTCGTCACCGGCGCGCTGGCCGGCTTTTCGCGCGAAGGCATCAAGGAATATATCCAGCAGCACGGCGGCAAGGTCACCGACAGCGTCAGTAAAAAAACCAGCTACCTGGTGGTCGGCGAAGCGCCCGGCTCCAAACTGGACAAGGCTCGCGAACTGGGTGTGCCCATTGTGGATGAAACCGCATTGCGGAAGATGGTGGAAGGTTGAGCGAAAAATCGATAATCCTGAAGGCAGGTCGCGAAAAATCCGTCCTGCAAAAACGGCCCTGGATTTTCTCAGGCGCGATCGAGCGCGTCGAAGGCGACCCGCAGGCCGGCGACACGGTGGAAGTCTATGGCGCACAAAGGGAATGGCTTGGCCGGGCCGCTTACAGCCCGGTCTCGAATATCCGCGCGCGCCTGTGGACCTGGCAGGCGGATGAAAGGGTGGATGAAGCCTTCCTGCGCGGGCGCATCGAACGCGCACTCAACCTGCGCCGGAACGTGGTCGACCCGGCCGAAACGGACGCTTACCGCCTGATCCACGGCGAATCGGACGGACTACCCGGCCTGGTCGTCGACCGCTACGCGGATTGGCTGGTCGTGCAGATTCTGAGCGCTGGCATCGAGGCGCTGCGAGATCGACTGGTCGGCATCCTGGCCGAACTGACCGGCGTCGAGAACATCTACGAGCGTTCGGATGTGGATGTGCGCCAACTGGAAGGCCTGCCCGATCGAACCGGCGTGCTGCGCGGCTTGCCCCCGCCCGAACAGCTCTGGATCCATGAAAATGGGCTCCGGTTTGGCGTCGATCTCAAGGGCGGCCAGAAGACGGGCTTTTACCTCGACCAGCGCGCCAATCGCAAGCGCGTCGGCCAGTTTGCCGCCGGCCGCAGCGTGCTGAACTGCTTCTGCTATACCGGCGGCTTCAGCCTGTACGCCCTGCGCGGTGGGGCGACGCACGTGTTTTCGGTGGATGCCTCCGCCGAAGCGCTCGAATTGGCCAAACAGAATCGGACTGCCAACCAGCTCCCGGCCGAAAAAGCCGAATGGCTGGAAGGAGACGTGTTCCACGTGTTGCGTGACCTGCGCGATCGCGCACGCAAATTCGACCTGATCGTGCTCGACCCGCCCAAGTTCGCCCCGACGGCCGCGCAGGCTGAAAAGGCCGCTCGGGGTTACAAGGATATCAATTTGCTGGCCTTCAAGCTGCTCAACCCGGGCGGCATTCTGGCGACTTTTTCCTGCTCGGGCGGTGTGTCGGCTGAATTATTTCAAAAAATCGTGGCCGGGGCGGCATTGGACGCCGGCGTGGACGCCCGGATCATCGATCTTCTGCACCAGGGGCCGGACCATCCGGTGGCTTTGAATTTCCCCGAAGGCGCTTATCTCAAAGGACTCATCTGCCAGGTATAAAACATTATGACGTATGAAATCATCGCAACCTTGGGCCCCGCCAGTTCCAGGTCGGAACTGTGGCGGGAAATGATCGCCGCCGGCGTGACGGCCTTCCGGCTGAACAGCTCGCACCTTTCCACACCGGCGGTCGTCGAATGGGTGGAACGATTGCGCGCCTTCTACGACCAGACCGGCCGGGCCCTGCCGGTGGTCATCGATTTGCAGGGCAGCAAATGGCGGTTGGGAGAAATCGAAGCGCGCGAGCTGGCGGCTGGCCAGCAGGTGCGCCTGATCCGGGCCCAATCCAGCCAGCGGGTTGACGTGCTGCCCGTTCCGCACGCCGATTTTTTCACCGCCGCGCCCGATTCGAGCCGTGAAATTCGCCTGAACGACGCCAAAGTACTGCTCGAAGTCGAAACGATTCAGCCCGATGCGATCCAGGCGCGCGTCGTCCAGGGTGGGCCCATTGCCGCGCGCAAGGGCATCACCTATGCGGCATCCGAATTTCGCAGCGAAGGGATGAATGAAAAGGACTGCGCCATCCTGCACGATACCCGCCAGTACCCGTTCGTGCGCTACGCCATTTCGTATGTGAAAAACGCCGCCGAAATGGCCGCCTACCGCAAGCGGATCGGCGCGACCATCTATTTGGTGGCCAAGCTGGAGCGCGGATTGGCCGTGCGGGAAGCCGAAGCCATCGCCGCCGAAGCCGATGAACTGTGGTTGTGCCGCGGCGACCTGGGCGCCGAGCTGGGCCTGGCTGAAATGGCAAAAACAGCCCATCATTTCTCGACCAGGGTCCGCGACCTGCCCATCCCGGTGATGTTGGCCGGTCAGGTGCTGGAGCATATGAACGGGCAGCCTACCCCGACCCGGTCGGAAGTCTGCTGCCTGTATGACGCGCTTGCCCGGGGTTATCAAGGTTTCGTGCTCTCCGACGAGGCCGCGGTCGGCCAATTCCCGGTCGAGAGCTGCCGGATGGCTGCTCTGTTCGAAGCAGAATTATTCTAAACAACACGGGGGCGCAATGTCAGATCAAGATCGCTGCATCGGCTTTGCTCGCATCGACGATCTGCCTTCCTGGATGGATCTGGTGGAGTTGGTGCGCTGGAATTTTCCGGGCCTGGAAACGGAAGAATTACTGGAAGGCTATCGCCAGACCGTGATCAAGAATATGGATCGTGATACGGCGATCTGCGCCAGGGACGCCGGAAAGGTCATTGGCGTCCTGCTTTTCTCGGTCAACCAGTGCACGCTGAGCTGCATGGCCGTTCACCCGGATTACCGCCGGCAGGGCATCGCCAGCGGGATGATCCGGCTGATGCTCGAGCGCCTTCCGGCCGGCCGCGATGTTCAGGTGATCACCTTTCGCGAAGGCGACGAAAAGGGCATCGCCCCGCGCGCTTTATACAAAAGCCTGGGGTTCGTCGAAGGTGAATTTTGTAATGAGTTCGATTATCCCGAGCAGAAGTTCATTCTGCATCGATAATGATCTTGTTTCGGGATGGTTGAAAGAGCAGGGCCATCGCGTATTCGGGAATAACCACATGAAAGCCAGGATTTATTTCCGGATTTCCCCTTGCCGTAGATATTCGGCTGCCCAGTTTTGCAGCCAGGGTTGGATCTGGGGGTAAGTCATCATAGCCGGCATTTCCGCCCGACAAACCACCTCGGCGATTTCGCTTTCCGGCAGCATGCCCAGACGCTCGACCCGCGATACGAATAAGCGACCGAAACTCGGTGGCTGGCCATCATATTGGACAGAATAATCGCACACTGGAACGAGCGAATATTCCTCAGCCCCAGTTTCCTCGAACAATTCGCGCGCCGCCGCCTGCTCGACCGTCTCGCCGGGTTCGCGGTGCCCGCCCGGCACCTCCCAGGTGGAACGCTGCCCGTGGCGTACGAACAGCCATTGATCTTCGTGGCGCGCGCAGATCACTGCGAAAGCCAATTTTTCATCGGCGACCGTTCCAATGGCGTGACGCTGGACTTCTACCATAATCCCCGGCTTTCCGGCCTGCTGAATCATACGTTCCGGCGCTTATTTCTTTTTCTTGATGCCGCTTCCAATCGCCAGTCCGAGGCACATCCCCACAGCCATACCCGTGGCCAGGTTATCGAATAACAATTGCCCAACCGCCACACCCAGGCACATGCCGATGCACATCCCCGTCACCATGTAATTATCATCCCCTTCCGTGGCTTTTTCCCTGGGGGTATCCTGTTCCTGGGCTTCGTTGTTCGCGATTTCTTTGTCGTTGTTATCCATGGCTCAATTCTCCCTTGTGACGGATACGGATTACTTCGCGGCTTGCAAATTTCAATGGATCTTCCCACCCGTTATCACTTTATTGCTGTGTAATAATCTCTTGGCGGTGCTGCAAATGGATACCGATATGCCCGATGCCCAGGATCACAACGGATATCATCAACCAGATCACTTTGCCGTAAACACCCAACAAAAAGAAAGCCACAATCGGAAGCGTCGCTCCGGCAACGGGCACACCCCAAAAACTGCTATAGAAATCCGCCAGAGACTTTTCGCTCCGGAAATAGCGAATCCACCAGCCTTCGTACATCACCATCAAAAACGCCGCTGCGAAGAGCCACACGCTCCACACCGACCAGCCGTGGATGTTGAAATCAGAAAACACCAGCGCCGTGCAGGTGACGCACACCTGTCCCACCCGCTCGAAAACCAGAAGGATTTTATTCTCGTTATGAGAATCGTATCCCTGGGGCTGGTGCCGGGTCCAGATCAGATTTGGAATCGTCAGCATCATCAGAAAAATCAGTCCGATATAAGAAAAACCCGGGTGTCCCATAAATTAAATTACCCTTCTGGCATTAAATAGGAAGCCACCGGAATTGGGTCTGCGCGTGAACCTTCATCCGGGAACAGCGTCCTCTCGAATGAATGCCCTGTGTGCGCCAGGCAGGTCTCGAGGAAGAATAGAAAAATCCCCATGTCGATCGAATTGTAATACGGTACCCGGGATGCCGGCATGATCGACCGGATTCCGGTTGCCCGGAAAACCTGGATGCGATGGGGATCACAATATACTCGCCAGGGCTGAGAATTGCACGAACTGGGGGCATACCGGGCCACCTCTGCGATTTCCATCAACGAATCACCTTTCCAGATGACGCTCAGATCTTTGCGCCTGCTCCTGGTATAGTCTTTTCGGAATTCCTCCGGGCGACCCTTTCCAAAGGCCAGCATGATGACAAAATCAAGACCGGCCTCATGGGTGACTTCTGGCTTTCCCATCCCATACCAGCACGCGCCAATATCCTGTGCAGCCAGGTACAGATCCATTTGCTCCAACAGGTATCCGGCGTTGAGCAAATAATGTTCTTTGATCTCACTGTACATCAGCAGGCAATATTCACCGCGTCTGGATGAAGTCTGCTTCCTGGGGATGATTCTATAATTCACCCGGATGCCGTCTTCGAGTGGGATCAGGCGCGCCACCTGCCGCTCGATATCCTGCAATTCTTCACCCGAAAGCGCCAACGACTCGTCAAATCGTCGGAAAGATTTTCGTTTGAAGATCATCTCGTATGGGATATCCATTGCTCTTCGCCCCAAATTATTACCGAATGATGCCCAGAGATTTTTTACAAAGGTTCGCGAACAATTCTACCGCCTTATAAAAAATCGAACGGAAAATACGAGATATTCATTCCCCGATCTGGCCAATCTCTACTCTTTTTGGAATGACTTACGGGAAGATCGCATCGCTGCCGGTAAATCCATTCAAACTCGATCTTCAGAAAATAAACACGCAGCGAATGGATCCATTGCTGCGTGTTTATCAGGTGGAGATGGCGGGAATCGAACCCGCGTCCGAAAGATTAGACCCTCGAATATCTACGAGCGTAGTCTGATTTTGATCTCGCAAACGACCCGACATCAGGCAAAACAGGTTATTCGCTAGCCGCTCGAACCCGAAGGCCCTCTTTCGACCGGTTCACGGCGCACCGGCCGGCACCCTTGGCTTTTTAGCGCCCGCATCCACCACCGGCCAGGGAGCGGGGCGGGCAGACGTGACCTCACGTGGAGGTCAGGCGGCTAATTCTCTCGCTTATGCAGCGAGGGGCATAGCAGCGTAGGAAGTGTTATTGGCACTTAAGGTTTGTGCTGAGTTTACGAGGTCGGCACCTCTCGGCTCGCAATCCGGGACCAGCCTCCTCCGTCGAAGCCTGTCATCCCCGGTACTCTCATTATATCGCAAACCCGGGCGGTCTGAAAGTCATTTCGAGGAATTTTTTAGAAAAAAGTTGAAAATATTAAGGTATAATCGGACCATGCTTCACCCCAAGCTGACCCGGCGCGATTTCCTCAAGCTGGCTGGTCTTTCCCTGACCAGTCTGGCATTTCGTCCCCAACTGAGCAGGCCCTTCCAGGGCAGCGGCGACGATCTCGATTTCAACCGCCTGATTCGCATCACGACCGAAACCGTCAGTGTATATTCCGAACCCAGCGACAAGAGCCGCATCCTCTACCAGCGCACCCGCGACGAGCTGGTGAATGTCTACGCGGAAGTCATTTCGGATGACGGCCCGGGTTACAACCCGCTGTGGTACCGGGTCTGGGGTGGATACATCCACTCCGCTTACACCGAGCCGGTGAAAGTCCAACTCAATACCGTCCTGACCAACCCGGATCCGGCCGGGGTTCTTTCGGAAGTCAGCGTTCCGTTCACCCAGGCTTATCTGCCCAACAACAAAACCACCTGGGATCCGATTTACCGTCTGTATTACACCTCGACGCATTGGATCACCGGGGTCATCGAAGGCCCGGACGGCGAACCCTGGTACAAGCTCAAGGACGAATTGCTCGAAATCGAATACGCCGTGCCGGCGGTTCACATGCGCGTCATCCAGCCCGATGAATTGACGCCGCTTTCTCCGGAAGTGCCGGCCCAGAAGAAACGCATCGAGGTTTCACTGGCCCGCCAGGAATTGACGGCTTACGAAGAAGACAGAGTGGTGCTGCATACCAAGATCGCTTCGGGCCTGCCGGACAAACGCAAACCGGCTCCCGGGCTGATCCTGACCGAAACGCCGGTGGGCGAATTTCACGTCCAGTCCAAGATGCCTTCCAAACACATGGGCGACGGCAACATCACCTCGGATATCTATGCCTATGAACTTCCAGGAGTCCCCTGGACGTCCTTCTTTGTGCCCGAAACCGGGGTGGCCTTTCATGGCACCTACTGGCATACCAATTACGGCATCACCATGAGCCACGGCTGCATCAACATGAAACCTGAGGAAGCCAAGTGGATCTTCCGCTGGTGCACGCCGGTCACGGATGAAAAAACCATCGAAAAACGGGGTTATGGCACCCTGGTGATCGTCTCCTGATTCGCAAACGCTAGTCGCGCCAATCCTTCGGTTTTTCGCGGCCAACGAACTGCCGGAACACCCGGTTTCCCAGCAGCCGGCCGCGCTTCGAAAGGCGCAGTCTTTCTTTTCCGCCGTCCCACTCCAACAGTCCTTTTTCGATCAAATCGTCGATATCCGCGCCGAACAGCTCTTCCAGGCTTACCCCGAAACGACGGTGGAATTCCGCTGCGGGAACGCCCTCGCCTGTCAGGCGCAGGCCGACCATCATGGTCTCCTGGACTTCCGTCCAGCGATCGATGGGCGCCGCTTGAATGGTCGCCGGACCCACCGGGAAGGCTTCCCGGGGCATCGTCTGGCAGCGTTCGATGTAGGCCGGGATGGCAGCGGCGTTGACCAGGCGATAACCCGAATGATAGCCGTGCGCGCCGGCGCCCAAGCCCAGGTAAGGCTGGTTGTGCCAGTACTGCAGGTTATGCCGGCAGGCTGCCAATTCGCCATCCTTAACCTTCGCCCAATTTGAAATTTCATACTGCTGAAAACCGGCCTGTTCCAACCGCTCGCTGGCATAATCGTACATATCTGCCGCCAGATCATCGTCCGGCAGCGGCACCAGACCCCGCCGCAGCCAGGATTGAAACGGCGTTCCGTGTTCGATGGTTAGCGCATACAGCGACAGGTGATCGGTCTGCAGGTCGATTGCCGTCTCGAGGGTGTTCTGCCAGCGTTCCAGGCTCTGGAAGGGCAAACCAAAGATCAAATCCAGGCTCAACAAATCGAATCCGGCCTGCCGCGCCCAATTGACCGCTTCGATCACATCGTAAGTATCGTGCTGGCGCTGCAACAGGCTCAGGTCATCCGGGTGGGCGGACTGCATGCCGTAGCTCAGGCGATTGACGCCCAACGATCGCAAAGCGCGCAGCCCTTCCAGGGTCACCGTCCCCGGATTGGCCTCCATGCTGATTTCCGCCCCCGAGTCCACCGCGAAGCTCTCCCGGCACGCGCCCAGGATGGCTTCCATGTGCTGCGGGGTGAGCAGAGATGGCGTGCCGCCGCCGAAAAAAAGGGTATGCACGCGGATCGGTGCGGACAAATGCAAATTCTCGACACTCGAAGCGCCCATCCAGCGAATTTCCCGGCAAAGCGCATCCACGTATGCCGGAATCCGGCTTTCCAGTCCGGCATACGTGTTAAAATCACAGTACGCGCAGCGATGCCGGCAAAACGGAATGTGTAGGTAGAGACTGGTGGGTTGCATATGCGTGAGCATAACACGCTTTTCTCCTCATTTCCAGTCGCCCCTGGAATAAGGGGCAAATTTCATTGTGGACTTGACGATAAATTGGATATGGTATAATCCCAGTTTACCGGGGATTTCCCCGGTGATTTCTGTAAAAGAAGATTATGAGCCCAGAAAACACACCCCCTAAAACAAAAGTATGCCCAACCTGCGGAACACGTTTGAACGAAAACGCCACCCGCTGCCTTGTCTGCGGCCGCACTTTCCAGACTAAAGAAACTCCCGCGGCCAAAAGCTCGACGCCATCGGTCAAAAGCCCGAAACTGCCTGAGCTCACCGTCACCCTGCCGATTGCACTGGTGATGATCCTGTTGTTCGTTGCCATCGGCGCAGGCGCCGTTTACGGCATTCTGCAGGGCACCGGCAAAGTCGTCGAACCGACGATCACCCCCACGGCCAGCCTGACCCCAACCGTGACCCTGACCGCCACCATCACCCCGACCGGCACCATGGCTCCTTCTGCCACACCCCTGCCGGATGTGGAATACACCGTCAAACAAAACGACACCTGCCTTTCCATTGCGTTGGCCTTCGATGTAAGCGTCAACAGCATTATTTTGAAGAATAACCTGTCCACCGAATGCATCCTGAGCGTTGGCACCAAACTGCTCGTTCCGCAACCGACGCCCACCCCGGCGCCGCTGCCCACCGAAACCCTTCAGCCCGCCGCGGCAACCGAATCGGCCTGCCAGACGGTGGATTACACCGTCACTTCGACGGATACGTTGGGATCGATCGCCGCCAACTATAACGTCTCTGCCCAGGCAATCCGCGAGTACAACGGCCTGCCCTCGGACGTGGTTTTCGAAGGCGCGATCCTGAAGATTCCGCTGTGCCAGCGGCTGCCCACCGAAGGGCCGACGCCCACTGCGACCAACCCGCCGCCCTACGCGGCCCCCAATCTGCTGCTTCCGGCGGATGGCGCCGTGTTCATGACGGCCAGCGATGTGATCACCCTGCAATGGGCGGCCATCGGCGGCATGCTTCCAAATGAAGGCTACGCCGTCACCGTCGAGGATCTGACCGAAGGCGCCGGCCGCAAGCTGGTCGAATACGTCACCGATACGAAGTACATTGTGCCGGCCAATTTCCGGCCGACCGATGCCCTCCCGCACGCCATGCGCTGGACGATCGTCCCGGTGCGCCCGGCCGGTCAGAATCGCGAGGGCCAGGCTCTCTGGGAACCCGCCGGCGCAGTCAGTATCAGCCGCGTGTTTGTCTGGATGGGTTCGGGTACGACTTCGAATCCGTAATCGACTCGAAAAGATGAAAACAAATCGGCCTGGATTTTTCGATCCAGGCCGATTATTTTTTATGGGTTGGAACTTTACCGAACTTCTTCTCTTTCCAGGAAGCGCGTGGCTTCGATCGCAGCCGCCGCACCCATGCCGGCCGAGGTAACCACCTGACGGTAGGTCTTATCCATCACCTCACCCGCGGCAAACACGCCCGGCACGCTGGTATGCATCAGAGCGTCGCTTACAATGATGCCCTTCGGATCCATCTCGAGCTGGCCCTTGAACAATTCGGTGTTGGGCGTATGGCCGATGAAGATGAAAATACCGTCCGTTTCGACATTGGAAATCTCGCCGGTCTTGACGTTCTTGACCTTGACGCCGCTGACCTTTTCTTCGCCGACGATCTCGGTCACGACGGATTCGAGCAGGAAATCGATTTTGGCGTTTTCTCGGGCGCGGTGCTGCAAGATGGCCCCGGCGCGGAATGCATCCCGCCGGTGAATGATTGTCACCGATTTTACGTAGCGCGTCAGGAAAACGGCTTCTTCCAACGCACTGTCGCCGCCGCCCACCACCACCACTTTCTTGTCCTTGAAGAACCAGCCGTCGCAGGTGGCGCAATAGGAAACACCGCGCCCGGTCAGTTCTTCCTCGCGCGGAACGTTCAAATGATTGGGGCTGGCGCCGGTTGCAATGATTAGCGAATCGGCCAGGTACTCGCGGCTGTAAGTTTTCACATGGAACGGCCGGCTGGAAAGATCGACTTCACTGGCCAGATCGAATTCGAATCGCGCCCCAAAGCGTTCGGCCTGCTTCTTGAACAGATCGCCCAATTCACCGCCGCCAACGCCCTCGGGGAAACCCGGGTAATTCTCGATCGAAAAAGTCAACGAGGCCTGCCCGCCCAACTCGTTACCGGTCAAGACCACCGGATTGAGTTCTGCACGCGCCGCGTACAGCGCGGCTGACATTCCGGCCGGGCCGGCGCCCAATACCAGGACTTTCACGTGCTCCATTTCCTCGCTGCTCTCGGCAACGGCGGGCATATCCGTCAGTTTTAACTCCATCTCAACTCCTCAATGATTAGCGTTCGTCTACCTTTAGATGTCGAAAAGTAAAGAAAGTTTCATCACTTGACAGCCTGGTCGGTGATATCCAGCGCCTTGTCAATGACCGCAAAGCCTTCGGCAAGCTGCTCGGGGGTGATGATCAACGGGGGCAGCAGCAGCGCGGTGTGCCAGTGGACGGATTGATAGACTCCGTGATCCAGCAGATATTTCTTGTACGCGGCCATTTCGGGGCTGGACCCGTTGTACGGCGCAAGCGGTTCGCGGGTCTTGCGGTCGCGCACCAGTTCGATGATACCAAACAATCCGATCGAGCGGACCTCCCCCACCGAAGGGTGCCGTTCGACCAGCTCGGCCAGCATATCGGCCATCACCTGGCCGGTCGCCCTGGCCTTTTCCACCAGGTGATCCTGCTGCATCACTTCGATGGTCGCCACCGCTGCCGCCAGTGAAATCGGATGCCCGTTGTAGGTCAATCCGCCTTCGTAAACCCGATCTTTGAAGGCATCCGCGATTTCAGGCTTCATGGCCACGGCGCCGAGGGGTGCGTATCCCGAGGTCAGGCCTTTGGCCATGGTCAGGATATCCGGCCTGACGTCCCAATGATTGACCGCAAACCATTCCCCCGTACGGCCAAACCCGCTCATCACCTCGTCGCAGATCATGACGATGCCGTATTTATCGCACAGCCTGCGCACACCGGGCAGATAGCCGGCCGGCGGAACGATGACGCCATTGGTTCCGGTCACCGATTCGACCAGGATGGCGGCGATCGTCTGCGGGCCTTCGTACTGGATAATCTCCTCCAGATGGTTGAGATAATCCTGGCAGAATTCATCCTCCGAAATCCCGGGATTGGTGCGATGGAAGGTCGAGCGGTAGCGGTAGGGGTCCAGGAAATGCACCACGCCGGGCATGACCGTGGGCTCCCAGGCCACGCGGCGCGGGTCGCCGGTGGCTGAAATCGCGCCGAATGTAGCGCCGTGATAGGAGCGGTAACGCGACAGCACTTTGAATTTTCCGGTGTAACCCCGTGCCAGCTTGATGGCGTTTTCGTTGGCATCCGCCCCGCCCAGGGTATACAAATAGCGCGTCAACCCGGCCGGCAGAATCTCGGCCAGTTTCTTGCCCAGCAGGGCCCGCGGCCGGGTCGCCATGCCTGGTCCGGCAAACGGCAGCTCGCGCGCCTGGTCCACGATCGCCTGGATCACGCGCTCATCGCCGTGACCGATGTTGACGCACATGGTCATCGAATTCAGATCCAGGTAGCGTTTATCGTTGACGTCCCAGAAATAGACACCCCTGGCCGATTTGACCGGAATGGGGTTGACCTTGCCCTGGGCAGACCACGTCCAGAAATTATGCTCCATTGAGAGGGGCAAAATTTCATCATCGGGTAGATGGATCATCATATTCCTCGAAGTTTGAGATTGAGACTGCGGTGGAAACAGGTCTATCCTATCACAATTTTTCATTGGAGGGCATTCCTACGAACCGAAGAAATCCACGCCATGCTATAATTTTTCTGCAAAATCAAACCAATGGAATCAGCGGACTCTCCCATTCCCTGCACGCCCCCACTGCCTGAGACCGTACTGCGCGGCCTGGCCAGTTTCAACGCGGGTCGCTATTTCGAGGCCCACGAATACCTGGAAACCGCCTGGCGGGCTGAAAGCAGGCCCATTCGCGAACTTTATCAGGGGATTTTACAGGTCGGTGTGGGTTATTATCATCTGCAGCGCGGGAACCTGGCCGGCGCGCGAAAGGTGTTTCAGCGCGCGCGCCTCAGCCTGGCCAAATTTGGCGCGACTGCATGTGGAATCGATATCGCAGGACTGCTGGTGGATGTCGATCGTGTGGAAGACGCCATGCAGGACCCGGATCACCTGGCTCGACGCCTCGAAGCCGGCCTGCTGCGGCCCATCCGTTTCGTTTCCGGTTGATCTACGATCCGGCTCGACCTACCAGCCGCTGGCGGAGAAAATCACGCCCAACATTTCGGCGCGTTCTTCATCGGTCATGGGCCGCGGGCGGGAATAATCTTCCAGGCGGGCCGTCAAAAGCTGGGTGCTGATATAGTGGCCGTCATAGAAGATATGCCGGTCGACAAACTCGCGCGCCGTCCAATCCGTGATCTCGCCGTTCGGCAGGGTATAACGCATCTGGTCGAAGAATAGATTACCCAGCCCGTAATGGATCAGGCCGCCATCCCGGAATTCGAGCCCCATCGGGTAATGCGCCTGGCTGCCGCTGACGATCACGGCGCCGGCATCCGCCAGCGCGCGAAAGTCGCGCTGTTCCCAATCCAGCGCATTCGGGCGGTAAGCCTCGAAATATTGGAGCGTCACGATCGGCAGGTAACCCTCCGAGCGTAACTGCCGGATTTTGGCCTTCATCCATTCGTAATCATCGCACGGCGCTGCCCCGGGCTGCGAATCGGTGGCCCAGTCATTGTCCGGACCGGCCGGGTTGCAACCGATGAAGGCCAGTCGGTTGCCGTGATCTTCGACCAGCAGCGGCTGGCGGGCTTCTTCGAGTGTAGAACCGCCGGCAAAATAGCGCATCCCGACCTTGTGGTAAAGGTCGAGTGTGTAGGTCAGCGGCTCGCGGCCGTAATCATTCAGGTGGTTGCCGCTCAATTCGATGATGTCGATGCCGGCGTCTTTCAACAGGTTGATGTAATCCGGTTGGGAGCACATCTGCAGGCTGGTATCGGTAAAATGCGCCTTCGGACAGTCCGGCGTAAATGAGACTTCGTTGCTGGTGTGCGTCAAATCGGCATTTTGCAGCCAGTCGAGGATGCTGCTGGCCGGATAATCCACCCCCTTGGCGTCCATCATGGCCGCCGTGGTGCGCACTAATGCCGTGACGCCGGTCATGACCAGGACGGTGAGTTTGGTCTCATCGCGGTTGGTGAGCGGATGTTGGCTGGCCTCATCCGAATACAGACCGGTCAGTGTAAAGGAGACTGCCAATGGATAAGCACCTGCGTCCAATCCCCGTACCAACGGATTTTGCCCGTCGATGCTGATCACCTTCCACTGCGGGTCAAGCTGCTCTAAAGGCAGCAGCGCCCAGGCTTTTTCACTGTCGCGAATTTCCGCCAGTTCCGTCGAATCATTGGCTACACGCAGATTATCGGAGTCCGCTGGACCCCACTGGGTTTCAAAAGCATGCTGCGTGGCGGCGCTGAGCGCCATCGGCGCGCCGCCGAACGGTTGCACATTTTCCCCACGCCAGAAAGCCTGAAGATCGGCCAGCGATACATTATCCTGAATCGTCGCGAATGGCGCGGCCAGGACGTAGATCCAGTGAATGGGCGCGTTTGCATCCGACGAGGGTTCGAGACGCGATGCCGCGTGCTCGGGGGAATCGGCGATGATCATATTCTCCGGCAGGGTCAGGTCCGCGATCAGCGCTTCCGGTACGGCCGGATCGATCCATAGGCCCTGCGCTTCAGGCGTGGCAGTAGGCGAGTTCGTCGGCAGGGGTTGGAAAGGCGTCGCGCTAAGTCTCTGTTCGTTCCCCGGTTTGAGCGGACTACCCCCACTGCTCTGGGCAACCGGTGAAGTGCAAGCGGTCATGAGGAGGACCAACAAAAAAGCGCTGCGGGCAACAATGGATTTTTTCAACTCACCACCCACTTTCCGAAAACACGATTTTCAGCAGGGCCGCGCGTTCTTCCGGCGTCATCAACCGCGGTTGGGCATAATCTTGCAGCTTGATGGTGAACAGCTCGGTGCTGATCAGGTGTCCCTCGTAAAATACATTCCGGTCCAAAAAAGCCCGGCTGGATCCAAAATCCATCTGGTCGAAGAAGGTATTCCCCAGGCCGTAATGAACCAGCGTATCCCCGACGAAGGTAAATCCCTGCGGGAAATGGGACTGGCTGCCGCTGATCAGGACCGCGCCGGCCTTGGCCATGCGCTCTGAGATCACGCGCTGGGCGGATGTCGGTTTGTAATCGTAGACTTCGATATGCTGGATGGTGACGATGGGCAGATAACCCTCCTCGCGCAGCGCACGAATCTGGGATTCAATCCAGTCGTAATCGCACTGCGCCGAACCGGGTTGATCCTGCCCGGCCCAGTCCGCGGAAGGCCCGGAGGGATTGCAGCCGATGAAGGCCAGTTTATTGCCGTTGACCTCCACTTTGTAGGGCTGCCGGGCCTGTTCCTGCGTCCAGCCGCCGCCGTAGACCGCAAGATTCTCACTCGCATAAAGCTTCAACGTCTCTGCGAAGGCATCCGATCCCCAATCCAGCAGGTGATTGCCGGTCAATTCGATGACATCCGCGCCGATCGCTTTCAGAACCTGCATGTAGCTCGGGCTGGTGCAAAACCGCATGCTGGCCCGCAGCGGTTTGGCCGGCGGGCACTTTGTGTAGAAGGAAACTTCGTTGCTGATGTGGGTCAGGTCGGCCGATTTCAACAAATCGCCGATTTTGTCCGCCGGATACAGGACGCCTTTTTCTTCCATGCGCAGCGCCATGTGACGCACCATGGCGGTCGTGCCGGTCATGAACACACGCGCCAGATGCCCGGCGTGCCGGTTGGTCGGGAGTTGGAAATCGGCCAGCGCCCCGGAGGCCTCTTTTCCATCCGTGGTCGACCAACCCAGGGTCGCCTTGAGCGGATATCCGCTTTCATCCAACGCCGGATCCAAGGGTGAGACTCCATCGACCTGAATGACTTTCCAGCGCGGGGTGAGCTCTTCGAAGGGCACGATCGCCCAACCCGGCCGCTGCGCCCAGGCGGTATCGAGCAGGTCTTGCGCGGGCAGGATCTGAACCGCATTCTGGGCCGGTTTTCCCCACAGCTTTTCGAACACCGTCTCCGTTTCAGCCGACAGGAGCAGTGGGGCGCCGTCGAAAGGTTCGGCGGAGTCGCCGTTCCAGGCGCTGCGGATGGATTCTGAACTCACCTCGTCAGTGATGGTTGGAAACGGCGCCACCAGCGCATAAATCCAATAGGCTGTTTTTCCTTCTTTTACGCCGCCGGTTTCCCAGGTCACTTGAACGTCAGCCTGGTCGGCCCCGCCGCTGGCCTGGATCGGATCTGACCACGGGATGGCATCCCGAAACGCGATCGGCAATTCCGGGTCCACCCAGACCCGAATGGGAATCGGAGTGACGGTCGCGGTCTGGGTCACCCGGACGGTTGGAACAGAGGTGACTGAGGGCAGGGCATCCTGCTGCAGCGGGTGGGAGGTGGCTGCACAACCGGTAAGAATCGCCGTCAGCGTACAAAGCAAAGCCAGCTTTAGGCGAAAAGGTTTCGACAATGGATTCTCCTCGAGATGGAAATGAGTACCGGCCTGAATTATACTTTACTCCATTCAGGGCGGCTGTCCGGGCAGCCTGATAGCTCCTGACAGCTTTAACCCGTATAATGCTGGTAGAACTTCATAATAAAGGATTGCAACCATGCGCGAAGTCGCCGTTTTGGGGATTGGACAGACGAAGGTCGAAGAACAATGGGATAAATCGCTGCGCGAACTTGCCGGTGAAGCGGTACTGGCTGCGTTGAACGATGCCCACCTTTCGGCGGTCGACGCCATTTATGTCGGCAATATGATGTCCGGATCGGCCAACAAACAGCAGCACCTGGGCGCCTACATTGCCGATTGGGTGGGCATGCGCTATGCCGAGGCACTGCGCATCGAAGCCGCGTGCAGTTCAGGCGCGGCTGCCTTCCGCAATGCGGTGATCGCCGTGGCTTCGGGCGCGCTGGATTCCGCCATCGCGGTCGGCGTCGAGAAGATGACTGATTCTCCCGGCCATGAGATTACCGCCGAACTGGCCACCGCGGCCGACGCCGATTATGAAGTCGACCAGGGATTGTCCTTCGTGGCCATCAACGCATTGATCATGCGCCGCTATTTATATGAATTTGGCTGGAAGAAGGATGATTTTGCGCCTTTTTCGATCAATGCACATGCCAATGCAGTCTACAACCCGTTCGCGCGTTTCCACGAGCCGCTGGACGAGAAAGGCTACCAGCGCGCCCCCATGGTGGCCGATCCCATCAACCTGATGGACGCCTCTCCGATGGGCGATGGTTCGGCCGCAGCCGTGATTGTGCCTGTCGAGCGCATTTACCGCCAGCCCGGTGTCCCGCTCATCAAGGTCGCCGGCTCAGCCGGCTGCACCGATACGATTGCCGTGCACGACCGCCGCGATCCCCTCTGGCTGATGGGCGCCGAACGCTCGGCGCACAAAGCGTACGAACAAGCCGGTATCGGGCCGGAAGATATCGACGTGTTCGAATTGCACGACGCATTCAGCATCATGGCCGCGCTTTCTTTGGAAGCCGCCGGATTCGCCGAACGCGGCCAGGGTCCGCGCCTGGCGCTGGATGGCGAAATCCGCCCGAACGGACGAATTCCCATTGCCACCCGCGGCGGGCTCAAAGCGCGCGGGCATCCGGTGGGCGCCACGGGAATGTACCAGATCGTCGAGGTGGTCCAGCAATTGCGCGGCGAATGCGGTGAAACCCAGGTTCCCGGCGCCAAAATCGGGATGGCCCAGAACATCGGTGGAAGCGGCTCGAATATCTTTGCGCACATTTTCAAAGCCGAATGAACCCAGGCTCCGGGATTTTCCCCGGAGTCTTTCTCACGGGTAAAAATCCTCCGGGTCTGGTCGAGACAAACCTGCATCTTCGCCCGATTTCTGGGGTCACCACCTTCGCCCTGGAAAAAATCTTGTATATCGGGTAAGATTCAGAACATGATTTCTATTTCATTGCTCAACCAGTATCGTTCGCAGACCTTCAACATGGCGCCCGGAATGCGGCTGACCTCGGCCGCGGAAGCGGTGAACTTCGTCAACCGGCGCGGTTTTGTCACCTTTTGGCCGGTCAAGGGCATCGTGATGCCCAGTTTATGGGCAGCTACGGCCGGCGACCGGCCCGTGGCAGACGAGCACGACGATCCCGGGCACATCACCTGGGGCTGGAAGGACGAATTGCTGCCGCAGAAAGTCTGGTATTACGCGCGCGTGCTGCGCCGTAGAAACACCATGATCTCGCTCGAAGCGCTACCCTACTTCTACGCGCTATCGCCGAATTATGGCGATCCGGAAAACGATTACCTCGATCAATACCAGCAGGGCCTGATGACCAATGAAGCCCGCCAGGTGTATGAAACCCTGTTACACAAGGGCCCGTTGGATACCCTTTCGCTGCGCAAGGAGGCCCATCTCACCGGCAGCGATTCGCGTTTCAACCGCGCCCTGGAAGATCTGCAGATCGAGTTCAAGGTTTTACCGGTGGGCGTGGTCGAGGCTGGCGCCTGGCGCTACGCGTTCCAATACGAGATCGTGCCGCGCCATTTTCCGGAGTTGATCGACCAGGCCGGGAAGATTACGGAACCCCAGGCGCGCCGTTGGATCCTCGAACGCTATTTCAACGCCGTTGGGGCCGTCCCCAGGAACGAGGTTGTGAAATTATTCGGCTGGCGTCTGGATGCATTCGAGCGAACGTTGACCGCTTTGCTCAAGGACGGCGTTCTCACCCCGGCAGTCGAAGTGGAGGGCAGCTCGCAACCGCACCTGGCCCTGACCTCGTTCGTTGATGGGATATGAGAGCCTACCGGGCGCACTGCAATTACCCGAGCCGCCGATCCGAATGGGAGGTCAGGCACTGCGCCAAGATGGGTCGGTTTTCTTCTAAATATATTATTCCAGCGTTGGTATAATGACATGGAATGTATTCTTCCGGGTATGCGGAGGGGATATGCTGGAATTTCACGTTTCACGCCTGGCTCGCGACCGATACCAATTCGATCAGGCCTTATTTTCCTTCAATGGCAGTGTCATCCTGGCCAATTTTCACGCTGCCCGGACGTTTGCGCAGAAAATCAACCAGAAGCGCGACCTGGTGACCTTCCCCGAGTCGGCGGTCAAAGCCGGTCAGATCAACGCCATGGGGCTGATCGACGAAATCCTGCACCTGGTTGTGCACCTCTACCGCGAACAAAAATCCACGCAGGTCATGAACCTGTCTCTGGCACAGTTGGATGAACAATTCGGCCCGGCGGAGGTCGATCGAACGCTGCTGCACTTCATCACAGATTTTCCGCCCGTGGCCGTTTATCAGGGGCAATTCAGCCCGAAGGAATACCTTGGCGGTGAGACGGATGGCGTCTCACATCGCGAGGAAGCCCTCGAAGAAATGCTCATGCTGTGGATCGCCAACCAGAATCCGGCCCTCGAGCCCTTTGTAGAACTGTTCAGCGATAAGGACCTGGCGGCCAATACTGGCTACACGAAGATAATGGACGCGCTGCACACCCTCTTCGACCAGCAGCCGCCCTTCGGCCCCGGGCAGCAAAACCTGATCGATATGCTGCGCGCACCGGCCGTCGCTGTGCCCTATTCCCTCTCCGGCCAACTCGAATTCATCCGCGAACACTGGTCTGAACTGCTCGGAAAATACCTGTACCGCCTGCTCAGCAGCCTGGATTTGATCAAGGAAGAAAACCGGCCCATCTTCGCGGGCGGCGGTCCCGGCCCCACCGTGATTCCGGTTTACGACCGGACGACCTACGCCGGGGAGATCGAAGCCTTCAGCCCGGATAAGGAATGGATGCCGCGCCTGGTTTTGATGGCCAAGAATACCTTTGTCTGGCTCGATCAGCTCTCCAGGAAATATCAGAGCCCCATCCAGCACCTCGATCAAATTCCGGATGCGGAATTGGAAATGCTGGCCCGCGCGGGCTTTACCGGTCTGTGGTTGATCGGCCTGTGGGAACGCAGCAAGGCCTCCGCAACCGTCAAACAGTTATGCGGCAATCCGGATGCCATCGCGTCGGCCTATTCGCTGGCCGACTACCGCATCGCGGATGAACTGGGTGGCGAAGCGGCCTACCAGAACCTGCGTGACCGCGCCTGGCGGTATGGCATCCGCCTGGCCAGTGATATGGTCCCCAATCACATGGCCATCGATTCCACCTGGGTCATCGATCACCCGGATTGGTTCGTCCAACTGGATTACTGCCCGTATCCATCCTATACCTTCAACAGTCAGGATTTGTCCCCGGACGGCCGCGTCAGCGTCATGGTGGAGGATCATTACTATAACCGCACCGATGCAGCGGTGGTGTTCAAGTATTACGACCACCGCAACGGTCAGACACATTATATCTACCACGGCAACGACGGCACCAGCATGCCCTGGAACGATACCGCCCAGCTCAATTACCTCAAGTCGGAAGTCCGCGAAGCCGTCATCCAGACCATTCTGGAGGTCGCCCGGCGCTTCCCGATCATACGCTTCGACGCGGCCATGACGCTGGCCAAAAAACACTACGAACGCCTGTGGTATCCGGAGCCCGGCTCCGGCGGCGCCATCCCCAGCCGCGCTGAACACGCCCTGACCAAAGCCGAATTCGAGGCCGCCTTCCCGGTCGAATTCTGGCGCGAGGTGGTGGATCGCGTGGCGCAGGAAGTTCCAGACACGCTGCTGCTGGCGGAGGCTTTCTGGCTGATGGAAGGCTACTTCGTGCGCACCCTGGGGATGCACCGCGTCTACAATTCGGCGTTCATGAACATGCTGCGCAACGAGGACAACGCCGGATACCGCACCCTGATCAAGAACACGCTCGAGTTCGACCCTGAGATTCTCAAGCGCTACGTCAACTTCATGAACAACCCGGACGAGAAAACCGCCGTCGAGCAATTCGGAAAGGGCGACAAGTACTTTGGCATCTGCACTTTGATGGCCACCCTGCCCGGCCTGCCCATGTTCGGGCACGGCCAGATCGAGGGCTTTGCCGAAAAATACGGGATGGAGTTCAAGCGCGCCTACTGGGATGAGACCCCCGATCCCAACCTGCTCGAACGCCACCAGCGCGAGATCTTCCCCCTCCTGCATCGCCGCGCCATTTTCGCCGGCGTCGACAGCTTCCTGCTGTATGATTTCTTCACTCCGGAAGGCAGCGTCGACGAGAATGTGTACGCCTATTCCAATGGTTTGGGGCGCGAACGCGCCCTGGTGGTTTATAACAATCGCTTCGACTCGAGCCGCGGTTGGATCAAAACATCCACGCTGCTTGCGATTAAGACCCCGAGCGGCGAGCGTCAACTGGCACAGCGCTCGTTGGCTGAAGGCCTCGATCTGCACCCCGCCGAGAACACCTACGTCATCCTTCAGGACCAACTCACCCACCTGGAGACCATTCATCCCAGCCTGGATATCCGCGTTAAAGGGCTCTATCTGCAGCTCAATGGCTACAAAGTTCACGTGTTCATGAATATCCGGGAAGTGCAGGACAACGAATGGCATACCTACCGCCAGATCTGCAGTTACCTGAACGGCCGCGGCGTTCCTTCGGTCGAAGAAGCCATGCAGGAACTCGCATTACAGCCCGTCCAGGCTCCTTTCGGACAAATTGCCAATCCCGGGTATTTCAATTATCTGATGGAGAATCGCGTTTCGCAGCGCCAGCCGGTCGTTTCACCAGGATTATTGAATGAAGCTCAACAAAAACTCTCCAACCTGCTGGACGGCATCGGTTACCTCCAGCATTCCGATGAAAACCGGGATGAAATCCTGGCGGAATTGAGCAAAGGCCTGGAGTTCATCCTCAGCCTGCCGGAACTGCACAACAAACCGGCCCTGAAGGGTAAGGCGCTTCAGGAAGCCTTCGAAGAGACGCGCAAAGATCTGGATGCCACGCCGTTGGAATCCTGGTTCATTATGTTGGGTTGGGCGTTTACCCACAACCTGGGCAAGCTAACGGGCGTCGAAGGTTTTGCCGAACAGTCTCAAAGCTGGTTCGACGAATGGAAACTCGGCAAGACGCTGGCTGATTGCGCAGTCGCGCTCGGCATGGACAAGGACAACGCCTGGCGCCTGACCGCCACCATCCAATTGATGATCGGCCAGCAGGGTTGGTATGAACGCGTGGGCGCCCTGACCACCCGCCAGATTCTGGAAAACTGGCTCAACAGCACCGAAATCCAGCAATTCCTGGGGATCAACCGTTTCAAGGAAATCCTCTGGTTCAACAGGGAAGCCTTCGATCAACTGGCTCGATGGATGAACCTGTTGGCTTTGCTGGACACGGCTTCCAACCCGAAGGCCAGCACAGCGGAACTGGTCGAGACGCTGATCGGCTGCGGCGAGGTGATTGCCAGACTGAAAGCCGCCGCGGAAGTCTCTGACTATCGTGTCACCCGTCTCCTGGAAGCGGCTTGAAACCGGCTGGAGATCGAGATAAAAATGCGCCCGGAGTGACATGCCCCGGGCGCGCATTGTTTATCCTTGCGGCTGCCGTACAATCCTGGAAAGGATGATCAATACCATGCCCAGCAAAAACACGGCTGCGCCCCAGATCAATCCCGAAAGGCAGAACCGGCTGAACACGTTGACCAGCGCCGGCGAAATCACCTTTGCCAGGTCGGTCGGCAGGCGCAAAGCGAGCTGCCCGTCCAACCAGGGCGCCAGGTAACTGTTGCGAACCGACACGAGCACCACCGAGATTCCGGAAGCGATGACGCCTGCCAGTCCCAGGGGAAGCCCGATGGCCAGAAGGCCATAGCGCGGAGATCTTCTCAGGATCGACCAGATCAATCCCGCGATGGCTAGCGTCAGCCACGGCATCCACGGCCAGATTCGCGCCAACAGGCGGATCAATTGGACGCGGTGGGATGCGGTCTCGGCCTGGGCCACCTCGATGGTCAGGCTGGGTGGAATTTGCGCGGAAATCTGCTGAAGGCCGGTTTCCACGATTTGCAACATGAAAGGCTGCAACGCATCCGGCGGCCTGCAAAAGGGTAGATTGGCGGCCGAATTTCCGGCTGCCGCGGCCAACCCGAGTTCCACCAGGTTCGCTGCCGAACAATCATTCCAGGAGGCCATGATGATGCCGGCAACGGCCTGGAGTGCATCCCCGTTCAACCGCTGGCTGATGCCGGTCATATCCAGCGTGATCGTCAAAGAATCCGTTTTGTCCATCAGAAAATCCTGCGCCTGACGGGCGATCACTGCCGATTGAATGGCCGTCCAATCCGAAGGCGCCAACAGCGCCAGAATGGCATCGTAATCCTCACGATCCAGGGATCCCAGGAAATTTCCACCCTGCAATTGGATCGTTCCGTTGAGCATCCACCCGGCCACTAAATCCGGAAGTTTTGCCGAAAGATCGGAAGCCAGGATTTCCTGGGTGACGGCATCGGGGGTCAACAAGAATCGATGGGCCGGAAAATAGAGCGCCGCGGGTATTGCCGTACTGATTAACATGACCCCTATCAAAATCACCATGAGGATGGTTGTCGAGGAAGGTCGCCGGGTAGAGTTCATACCTCTTCTTTCGCGTACAATGGGAATCGAAATTGCGATGAATTATAATGGTTTATCGTTCCATCCCTTAACGGAGAAACAGCGATGAGCAAGCTAAGTGAAGAAAAATGCGTTCCATGCCAGGGCGGCGTCCCACCACTCAGTCTGGCCGCGATTCAAACTTACCTGCCTGAAGTGCCTGAGTGGCAAGTAATGGAAGAAAATGGCGACCAGAAAATTCGACGCGCCTTCGCGTTCAGGAAGTATACCCTGGCTTTAGCCTTTGCGCAGCAGGTTGGCATGCTGGCCGAGGCAGAAGGCCATCATCCCACCCTGCTGATCGAGTGGGGCCGGGTTACCATTACCTGGTGGACGCACAAGATCAACGGCCTGCACCGCAACGATTTTATCATGGCCGCTCGGACGGATGGGCTCTATCGGGCCCTTCCCGCCGAAGATTAGGCCAGCGAAAGCCAGGCGCCGCTCCACGGCTGCAACATCAAAGTCAGCGAATCTCCCGAAACAATGGATTGCTTCGAGGTGAGTAGATCCGTGATGATCAGTCCGTCCCGCCAGCCGATCTGTTTGGCGTTCAAACGCACCTGTCGGCGGGTGGCGCTGGCATTGAACGCCACCGCCAGGCGCTGCTCTCCGAGCGCACGGGCGAACGCCAGACAACCGCGCCCGTCTTCAGCCAACACGCGTTGATAGCTGCCGCGGCGCAGCACGGGCATCTGCTTGCGCAGATGGATCAATTTGCGCAGATAATCATGGAGGTCCAAATTTTCAGCGCTGGTCTCCCAGGGGAAAGCCTTGCGGCATTCCGGATCCTTGCCGCCTTCCAACCCCATCTCGTCTCCATAATAAACCGCCGGAGCCCCGGGTAGCGCCATCTGGATCAACCAGGCCAGCTTTAATTTAGCCGCGTCGCCGTTGAGCAGGGTCAACGCGCGTTCGGTGTCATGCGAACCGATCAGGTTGTACATGGCGGAGGCGTTTTCGGGCGCGAACTGCTTGTGCAGCAGGCCCTCCAATTTTTCGGCAAATCCGCCCACGGCCAGCTTGCCGGTCAAAATGCCCAGCAGCGCTTCGCGCAATGGATAATTCATCAGGCCGTCGAAATGGCGGTCTCCCACCCAGCGCGGATCGCCGTTCCAGATTTCGCCCAGCAAATAAGCTTCCGGATTGGCGGTTTTCACCACGTCCCGAAACTCCGCCCAAAAATCGTCGTCGTTGATCTCATTTGGCACGTCCAGCCGCCAGCCGTCCGCGCCCTGCTCGATCCAATAGCGGGCCACCTGCATCAGGTAGCGCCGGACCTGCAGGTTGCTGGTATTCAACTTGGGCAGGCTGCTGTTTTTCCACCAGCCCACGTAAGTCGTGGCGTCATTCGAGTCGTAGGCCTCGACCGGATATTTCAGGATGTGGAACCAATCCCGATAGGGAGAATGCTCCTGATTTTCAAGGATATCGTTGAAGGCGAAGAAACCGCGCCCCACGTGGTTGAAAACGCCGTCCAATACGATCCGGACGCCGTTTTGGTGAGCCACGTCGATCAATGCCCGAAAGTCGCGCAGATCACCCAGTTTCGGATCGATTTTGAGATAATCATAGGTATTATAGCGGTGGTTGGAACTGGCCTGAAAAATGGGCGTGAAATAAATGGCGTTGATGCCCAGGTCCAACAAATAATCCAATTTTTGGATGACCCCGCGCAGGTCGCCGCCCTGAAAACCGTAGATATCCGGCGGTGCTCCCCAGGGCTGCTTATTGGGCGGGTCGTTGGTTACGTCGCCGTTGAAAAATCGATCGGGAAAGATCTGATAGAAAATTGCATCTTCGACCCAGTACGGGACAGCCATTGTTACCCCTCCGGCGGCAGTCTGGTCAATCGGATGGCGCCGCTTTCAAAAATTCTTCCGGCCGGCGGGCATATGTTTCCAGAGCCAGCCGTCCTTCTGAAAGCGCTAACAGGGTTTCATTGAGAAACTGGTTGACCGGCGTCGGAACGCCAAATCTTAGCCCAAAACGCACCACCGCTCCGTTGAGATAATCCACTTCACTGCGACCGCGGCCCTGATGCAGATCGATGTGGAAGGACGGCATTTTGCCGCCCCGCCCCGCCCCCAGCGCGCGCCTCAGCAGCGGTTGGCTGAGGACGGCCGGCGCCTGGACCAGGGCCGTAAAAGCGCGCACCGGCGTGCGCGGCAAATCGACAACCGGGATTCCCTGGGCCCGCATGACGAGCAGCGCCTCGCGCAGCATGCGCATCTCCAACCGGAATAATCCCGGATGGGCAAAGATCTCACCCGGCGTCAGGTCGAGGATGGCCGACGAGGAATTCGCCTGTAAATTCGTCAGCATCTTGGACCACTTCATGGCGGGTCCGTTGGAATAACTCTGCGCCCGCAGGCCGGCCTGGTTCAGGGCGTCCAGCAATCCCGGCACGCGCTCCTGAGAATTCGCCACCCCGATACCGCGCAGCTTTTCCACCACCACGTTCCCCAGACCGCGCCGGCCGATGGCCGTGGTCACCGTTCCGTAGATAACGCGTTTTTCCCCCAGGAAATCGGCGATCAGGGGTTCATTTTCGACGCCGTTTTGAAAGCAAATCAGCGGCGGAAGTCGATCCGCCACCGCCCGAACGCTTTGCAGCAGTTCCAGGGTGTCGAACGACTTCACCGCCAGGATGGCAGCGTCGTAGCGCTCCAATTCGAGTGCCTGTTGAATATTCTCCACCAACGTCGGACTGGCTACACGCAGCTCAACAGACCGGGTCTGCACGCGCAATCCCTGTTCGCGAATGGCCGGGGCCACACTGGCGCGTTCCAAAAACACGACCTGCTGCCCGCTGGCCGCCAGGCTGCCGCCGAGATAGGTGCCTATCGCGCCGCAGCCGAACACGAGAAAACGCAGCCGCGGGGTCATGCCTGGCTTTCCCACTGGCGCGCGCCGTGCAAGAATCCGCTGCCCGGCATGGGGCGCTTCCCGGCCGGCTGGACTTCGTCCAGCACCAGCCAGCCGTCCGCAGCGCCGATGGCCGGCAACTGCGACCGTACAGCACGCTGGCCGGGGATGGATGGACCGGCATCGACATGCGCGCGCAGCACCTTGAGCAATTCACCCTGGAAAAAGGTATAAGCACCCGGCCAGGGGATAAAGGCGCGCACCTGGCGTTCCAATTCGATGGCCGGGCGTGAAAAATCGAGTTGACCCTGTTCCTTCGCGAGCATGGAAGCATAGGTGGACCGGGTTTCATCCTGCGGTTGCGGGGTGATCTTTCCGGCCAGATAATCGGGCAGCGTTTCGATCAGCAATTTCGCGCCGTCGTCCGCCAGACGATCACTCAGTGAACCGGCCGTGTCCTGATCCAAAATGGACGTCGCCCGCTGGCGCAGGATAGCGCCAGTATCGATACCGGCGTCCATGCGCATGATGGTCACGCCGGTCTCGGCGTCGCCGGCGAGTATGGCCGCCTGAATGGGGGCAGCTCCACGCCAGCGCGGCAGCAGCGAGGCGTGCACGTTGACGCAGCCATGCGGCGCCAGTTCGAGGACCGGCTTGCGCAGGATCTGGCCAAAGGCCGCCACGATGATCACATCCGGCGCCCAGGCCGCCAGTTTTTGCTGCGCTTCAGGTTCGCGCAGCTTGAGGGGTTGGATGACTTCGATGCCAAGCTGCATGGCCAGTTGTTTCACCGGCGGTGGAGTCAGTACGCGGCCGCGCCCGGCCGGCCGGTCCGGTTGGGTGACAACCCCAACCACGGAATAATACTTCTCCAGCGCTGCCAGAGTGGGCAGTGCAAAATCGGGCGATCCCATGAATACAATGCGCACAGTCATAGCAGCGATTTTAGCATATTCCAACGTTGGCCGGCACCCCAATCCACAAAATCGGGTTCATTCCGGGATGGCCTGCTGTCCATCCGGCGTATCGATGATCTTCCAACCCAGGGCGGCTGCCTGATCACGGATTTGGTCGGATTTCACCCAGTCCTGCAGGTCGCGGGCCTGTTGGCGTTGCTGCAGCAGCGCAGCGATTTCCTTTGGCAGCGCGCCTTGCCGCTCGACCGTCCGGCGATGCTCCTCCATCGCGCGGTACTCTTCCCACACCTGCGGATCGATCCCCTCCTGGACCGTATCGGGTAGATGAATATCTCCCAGTACCTCCAACGGGAATACCTGCCCGGAAGAGAAATCCAGCTCCTCCTGTCCGTGCAGGATGTGCACCGCGTCCCGCCCGGTGACCCGGCATATTCGATCGACCCAATCGATGATCAGGCCGCTGTGTTCGTCCACCCCCAGTACAAGCATATTTTCGGGCAGTTGGCTGCGCAGGAACTCGAACCGCTCGCGCCCGATGAAACACCGTCCGGTGTCGATATCCGCGCCGCCCTCAGTATTGTTCCAGTGTGGTACGATCACGCATTCCAGGTCGTAATCGCCCAGCAGGTTGAGTCCGGGTTTCCAGTGTGGATCTTCACCCACCTTGTAAATCTCGTAAACGGGAATCGCCAGCGCTCCCAGCGCGGCCGTTGCGGCACTGGCCGTGGCCAGGGCTGCGCCCAGGCGATTCCGCAGGCGTATCAAATCCCAGGCCAGGCTGCCCTTGAGTTGGCGGACGGTATAACTTGGGCTGCCAGGCCCCATGAAGATTAAATTGCTATCCAACAGCGGGAGCAGCGTTTCCCAATCGTCCGTTCCGCCCGCCCCGCGCCGTCTTGCGGCCACGCGGTGCATACTGGGACCATAATTCTGCAGCCTTCTTTGCATGTAGGCTGCGACCCGGCTGGCGACCTGGGTCGAGTTCAACTCGAAACCCGCGGGTGTCTCCATCACCGCGATGGACAGCGGGCCGGTCAATTGCCGCGCCAGCAAATCGAACGCCTGGCCGCCGCGCGCCGCGGTTTCACCCGAACCAATTAAGGCAATCCTGCCGGGTTGAATCATCGGAACTCCTGCCGCCACTTATAAACGAATCCGGGAGTCTCCTGCAAGGTAAAAGGTTTCAATGGATCCTTAAATTAATCATACCTGAACTCAAATGATTGTCAATTTTCTGCACCGCGTTTATGTCCTGAATCCCGGTATGGATTTTTCTGGTCCGCCGGACCAATTTGCTTTACAATGGGACCATGATTAGTTTGGAAAATCAGGAACAAATCACGCGCGAACTCGCCATGGGTCATCAGGCTCGTTCGATGGGTCTGGAAGCCAGGGCGCGCGTCTGCGCACGTCGGGCGGTCGGAATTGCCCTGCGGGCTTATTTCGCCCCGCGTTCCGACTCGGCCAGCCTGAGCGTCGTGGATTTGATCCAGACCTACCAGGAACAGCCGGAACTCTCGCCGGAATTACGCACCATTTGCGCGCACTTGCTCACCCGGGTAAACCCCGATTACCAGCTTCCCATCCCGGTCGATTTATTAGCCGAGGCGAAAATCCTCATCGATTCCATCCTGGAGAATAATAAGCCATCATGACCGATCAATCGGAAATAATCCTGTACGGCACGACCTGGTGCGGCGGTACACTTCGGACGCGCGCCTTTTTGGATCGAAATCATATCCCCTACCGCTGGATCGATATCGATAAAGACCCGGAAGCCGGAAAATTCGTGGAAAGCGTCAACCACGGCTTTCGCAGCGTTCCAACCCTCATTTTTCCCGACGGCAGCCAGCTCACCGAGCCAAGCAACAGCCAACTGGCTGAAAAGCTTGGCCTTCCGACCGCATCCAACTAGACAAATAATCTCTCAACGGCTCAACCAGCGGATGATTTTCCGCAGAACCGCGTAGAGAATAAAACCTCCCAGCAGACTGCCTGCCAGAATCAGCACTCCGATGATCCAGGACGGGCTTTCGACCACCATGTTGGGCGGATTCTCCAATCGATATTTAAGGTGATCGACAAATTCGGTTCGCGGCTGAATGGGTTTCAGGCGCGCGAATAACTGGTTTTCCAGATCTTCGATTTGAGAAGTTTCTTTGACTGCCATACCCCCGTTATTCCTCCTTACCCACCGGATAGGCTACGATTCCGATCGTGCCAGGTCCCAGATGACATGCCACCGGGAGGGATAGATCGGTCAGAATGAAATCGCGGACGTTGAACGCCCGGCGTGCTTTTTCGAGCATTTCTTTGGCCATTTCAGGGTCTGCTGCATGTACGACCGCTAGATCCACCATCTGCTGCCCGATGCGCTCCTGAACGACCTCGATGATGCGATCCAATGAGCGGTGCCGGGTGCGTACCTTTTCGGTCATTTCCAACAATCCGTCCCGCAGCACGATAATTGGTTTGATATTTAATAATGAAGAAACCGCATTCTGTAACGCGTTGATCCGGCCGCTCATGTGTGCAAATTCTAGCGAGTTCACGGTGAAGGAGATCGCCAGGCGATTGCGTGCGGCGTTCATGCGCGCGAGAATTTTCTCGATCGGCAGGCCGGATTGCCACATCTGGCGCGCTTCGCGGCACATGAAGGCCAGGCCGGCTGATCCAGCGCCCGAATCGATCAGGTAGATCTTGTATTCATTCACCAGTTCACGCGCCGCGAGTTGAAATGAATCGAAGGTCCCGGATAGTTTGCTGGCGACATGGATCGAAAGGATCATTTCACCGCGTCTGGCAACCGAACGATAGAAATCGATCACCTGATCCGGCGACGGAAGCGATGTTTTTGGGATTTCATGCCGCTCATCGATCAAACGGTAGAAATCGTCGCCCGTCAGATCGACTCCCTGAGTGTACATTTTTCCACCAAAGCAAACCCGCAGGGGCATGATATCGATCTGGTATTCCTTCTGCCAACCGGCAGGTATATCCGCTGATCCATCGGTCACGATTCGTAGCATCGGTTTACTCCTTGCCTTCCAGGACTTCACGCAATGCCAAAAGAGTACGATGGTAAAGGCTCTTGATGGCGCCTTCGCTTTTTCCCATGATCAACGCGATATCGACATTCGAGAGGTGTTCGACGAATTTGAGCACGATTAAATGTTGTCGCTCGGGTGAAAGCGTGCGAATCGCTTTAAGCAGTCCTTCCATCTCCTGACCGTTTTCCAGGGCTGACTCTGGGTGATTCCCGCTGACGAACCATTGGATATGGTCTTCCAAAGGCACTTCCTGCCGGCGGCTGTTGTCGCGATGCCAGTTTGCAACCAGGTTGTGCGCGATCCGGTAAAGCCAGGCCGAAAACGGCACCCCCTGGAAATGGTAATGATCGATGTGCCTCAATGCTCTTTGAAAAACACGGGCGGTAATATCTTCAGCGTCGGTTGGGCTGCCCGTGCGGTACAGGACGTAGTTGTAAATACGGCCGACATACCGTTCGTAAAGCGCGCTGAAAGCTTCCTTGTCTCCCTCCACTGCGCGTGTAAGCACAGTGTCTTCATCGAATTCTGCCACGGTTACCCCTTCGGGAATGGAGATCTATAATCAAAACCCCGTTGTCGATGAATCGTTGCAGAAATTGGGCCGCCGCTTGGCCGTCACGGGTTGGTGTTTACCTCTACTGCTAATTTTACTGCCGCATAGGCATTCAGGATACCATAAGTTGGCGCGTTTTCCGGATTGCCCGAGTCGGCGTTACATTTCGTTAACGGCCCCGAATAGGCGCTGGCGGATTTTCGGAGCAGTTGTTCGGTCAAATCGACGTTCCCGATCAATGCCGGGTTGGCTGACCACATCAAAGCCACCACGCCGGCCACATGCGGGCTGGAGAAGGAGGTTCCGGATACGGCTTCATAACTGCTGCCTGCATTGGCGGCGATGACGTTCTCCCCCGGAGCCAGAAGATCGGGCTTGGTCTCCAGTTTACCATCCAAAACCACCGGACCGATGCTGCTGAAGCTGGACATGTCTTCATTCGAATCGATTGAACCGACCGAAAATACCTGCCCGTAAATGGCTGGCGGATCGCTGACCGAGCCACAATAATCCGAACCCATATTCCCGGCCGCCGCGGCCTGGAATATGCCCGCCGCGCGAATCGCCTTGACCGCGGGGAGAAGCGCATCCGCATCGCAGCCTTCCACGCCCGGGCAGCCCCACGAATAGTTCAGCACCTGCGCGCCCTGGGCCGGTTCACCATCCCGCAAGGGATCGCCGTCCGGCGGATAAGGCGCAAACAAAAACTGCATGCAGCCCACATAATAAGCCGGATTGCCCAGGTTGCGCGCCAGATTTGCACAGCCCATCCATTTTGCGCCCGGCGCGATCCCGGTGTTCTTGCCCAGGATCACACTGGTGACGGCCGTACCGTGACCGCTGATGTCCGTGGGTGTCGGCGTGCGATTCCACAGGTCCAGCCAGGCTGGAATGCCGGCATCCACGGTTCCTGCGTATGCATCCCGGATGGCCGGGTGGTCGCCCTGGACCCCGCTGTCGGATACGCCCACCAGAATACCCTCTCCGGTGACGCCAAGCGTATCCCACACTTTGTCAGCCTGGACCAGGCTCACATTCCAGGTCGGTCCGGTGGGAGCGGAGAGCATTCCCGCAACCGCCGGTGAAGACACCGGCAGAGGACGCAGGATGGGATCGTCGATGATTCGGTCGACTTCGGGTCGGGAATTCAGCCAAAATCGCACCAGCGGCCCAGCCTGGACTTCGATCGCATTAACCAGGTAAAACGACGTGTAGCGGACGCCAAAGCGATCCAGGACATTTCGAATCCCGTTTTGGTCCTTTTCCGTATGAGCGACGAGCGTCTGGTAGACCTGCGTCCGGCGCTCCTGCCACGCCAAATCGGGGTTGATTTGCGTCAGGTCGGCCTGATCTTTCAGGATCACGAACAAACGCTCACCGTAGAACCCGGTCACCCCAAAAAAGAAGTAGGTACAAACGGCAGCAATCCCCACCCCGGCGACGGCCAGCTTCCCGGCCAGCGGCAGCGCCGCGCGGCGGGTCAACCAGCGCAGAAGTGGATAAAATGCAAAGGATAGGGCCGCCTCGATTACGAAGGTAACGCCACCCGACCGGGTTACCCAGGCGATTCGTTCACCCGCCCCGCCGGAGACGATTACGGCCAATTCATCCGGATCGGTCAGCATCAAAGGCCAGGCCGCCGCCAGACCCAGCATCACCGCCACCGGTGCCCAGTTGAGTCCCTTAGCCTCTTCTTTACCGACCTGACTCAACATGGCCGTCGTAAAGCCCAGGGCCGGCAGGCAATAAAGTAAAACCCACTGCATGCCGGTCTGGCCAAATCCGGTTACCATGACGACCAGTGCCAGCGCCATCCCAAAACCATCGATCAAGATGTCCGCCAGCCGGTACTCGCGATCGGCGCGCTGCGTGGCGATCAACAGGCCGCCCACCACGGTCCAGCTCGCCGAAACGCCGAATAACAACCCCACCACCAGATTCAGGAAGGTATCCAGCGGCGAACCCAGCGCGCCCCATAGGAGCCAGGGGATCGAAACCAGCAATCCGATCAAGCCGGCCGGACCCAGACCGCGCCAATCCATTTTCCTGAAAGGCGGAACCCAATCGGGAGAAACCCTTTTCAACCACTGGTTGATCAAAACCAGATAAAGGAGCATGGCAGCAATTTGCAGCACGTTCACCAGTTGCGCGTCGGTCAGCGCCACCAACCGCGCCGGAAACTGCAGAATGGCAAAAACGGCTGCCATGCTCAGGGTGCGGTAGATCAGCTTGCTGCGCGGAGATGTTGCCTTGCGCTCCAAAAAGGCCATGGGGACCAATATCGACACGCCATAGATCAGCGGCAGTTGCCAGCGGCTGTCAGTTGCCGGGTAGCCCTCGAAAAGGGTCTGCTCCAGCAACCACCCCGACGACTGAACGATGACCGTCATGGCTGCCAGCCAGACCGTTGCCAGGATGAACAGGATGATGGCCCAGCAGCCCTGGCGTTGTTGGTCTTGATCCAATACGCGCTTCGGACCTTCGGTTACAGGCATTTCTCCCATGGGTTTGGTTCCTATGGATCAGAAATCCAGCACGAAATTACCGTTCTTGTAGAGCAGTTCACCGTCCACCCAGATTTCTCCGCCGTCGCGCAGATCGCAGATCATATCCCAGTGGATGGAAGACGTGTTCTTGCTTCCGGTCTCGGGGTAACCGGCTCCCATGGCCATGTGAAAACTGCCGCCGATTTTTTCGTCGAAAAGGATTTCACGCGTGAAACTGGTGATGCCTTCGTTGGTGCCGATTGCGAACTCACCCACATAGCGCGAACCCGCATCCGTATCCAGAGTCTGGAGCAAGAATTCTTCGTTCTTCTCTGCCGTGGCTCTGACAATGCGGCCTTTTTCGAACCACAGGCGCACGCCGTTGACTTCGCGCCCGGCGTAGATGGTCGGGTAGGAGAAATAAACGTGTCCTTCCAGGCTGTCTTCCACCGGACCGGTGAAGATTTCGCCGTCGGGCACATTTTCCTTGCAATCGCAGTTGATGAACGTGCGGCCTTCGACGCTCAGGCGCAGATCGGTTTCCTTGCCGATCACATGGACCTGTTTTTTGCCCTTCAACCACTCCACAACCTTCTGCTGTCGGGCGGAGACTTTCTTCCAGTAGCTTACCGGGTCATCGGCGTCCGGCATGCAGGCCGAATAGACGAAATTCTCATAATCAGTCAGGCTCATTTCGGCGTCCATGGCGTGGGCTTCGGTCGGGAACAACGTCAAGGTCCAGCGCAGTTCGCCTTTGGCGGCCCGTTCCATGTAGATCTTCATGATCTCGTCGTTGGCCTTATCCACCAGAACCATCTTGGCGGGATCCACCCGGCTGAGGTTGCGCGTATTTGCCGATGCCATCAGGCTGATCAGCACGTCGTAAGTCGAGACAACCTGCTTCCATGGCTCGTGAATGTATTGAAGCTGTTCATCGGATGCATAGCGGTAGAATTCTTCCTGCGCCCAGGGCATTGCTGCCATGATGAAAGGATACCCGCCGGCCTGCAAGACCTTCTTGTAGACTTCGCGCATGAGGGGTTCCGCCAGTACGGAACCACGAATGGCAACCTTATCCCCCGGTTTGACTGCAACTGAATAATTCACCAGTAAATCAGCTAACTTGGCGATCCGTTCGTCTCCCATGCTCTTCTCCTGAATGAAGTTAAATTTGAATACGGTTATTGTACCATTTTGGAATTTTGTGAATCCGGTTGCCGGGATAGTCTTTCAAATTCGTTTTCAGCTTGCGGATTTATTTGTCCGGATATACACTGTGCTCAACTGGATGAAACTGGAGAAGAAAATGAGTCATTTGGAATTTTCATGGCAGAGCAAGGATGGTTTACAGTTCTTCGCCCAAGAATGGCGTCCGGATGGGAACATCCGCGCGGGGGTTGCACTCGTCCACGGCATTGGAGAGCATAGCGGCAGATACCGGCACGTCGCGGATTATTTCAACAAACAGGGCATCGGCGTGGTTTCCATGGATCACCGCGGCCACGGCCGGACGGGCGGACTGCGCGGGCATGGCTCATATGATCAGATTCTGGAGGATATCGACCGGCTGCTCGAAGAAACCAGGCAGCGTTATCCCGGTCTACCCATCTTCCTTTACGGTCACAGCCTGGGAGGGAGCCTGGTGTTGTATTATGTGCTGAAACGCCGCCCGCAGTTGAATGGCGTCATTTGCACCAGCCCGGGACTCATTCCAGCCCCCCAACCGCAGTCAAAGATTATCCTGGCGCACGTCATGGCGGTGATTGCCCCGAGTTTCCGCGTCAATACCGATCTCGACCAATCCGGACTCTCCAGAGATCCATCAGTCGCCCAGATTTATGCAGCCGATCCGCTCGTTCACGGGATGATTTCCGCTCGCCTGGGCCTGGATCTCCTGCAGGACGGTGAGTGGATCATCCAGCACGCGAGTGAATTCTCGCTCCCGCTTTTGCTCATGCACGGCAGCGCGGACCGTCTGGCAGATCCCAACGGGTCAAAACGGTTCGCCAGTCAGGCAAAGGGCGATATCACGTTCAAGATGCTGGACGGCTGGTATCATGAACTGCACAACGAACCGGATCAGAAGATCATCCTGGACGAAATGGTCACCTGGATCGACCGCCATTTGACCTGAACGGATCCTGCCGGGCAATTCAGTCATTCATCTTAAGGCTGCCTGTTTTTTGTCAGATGCAGATAATTAGCTGTGGCACTTGACCCTGTATTGTCCCCGGGCTACAATTAATTCGTATACTGGGATAGAGTGTTTATTTAGGGTCAGATTGGTAAAAAGACAATACGAGCTGCCGTGAGCGCAGCCCAATGGAGAATAAAGAACCTAAAAACAGGGGCTATCTCACCTCAGCTTTCCTCAACTTTCACCCTTAAAAGGAGAACGTCTCATGACTGATTTTCTTTTTCGCGGCAAGTTAGCGGATATTGACAAAGATGTTGACGAACTGATTCAAATCGAAGCAGAACGTCAGGTTCGTAAGCTGATCCTCATTCCAAGTGAAAGCTCTGCACCTCAGGCCATCCATGAGGCGCTTGGCTCGGTGTTACAAAATTTGTATGCTGAAGGTTATCCGGATGAAGAGACTCGCTTCATGAGCGAGGCAGAAATTCTCGATTACACGGCCCGGCTGGCCCATTACCGCCGTTACGCCGATCCCCGGTATTACAAAGGGGTCGAATACGCCGACGTCATCGAATCGCTTGCCCGCCGGCGCTGCGCCGAAGCCTTTGCCACTCCAACCGTTTCTGCATCCCAATTATATGTAAATGTACAGGCGCTCTCCGGCGCGCCTGCCAATAACGCCGTTTACCATGCCCTGATTAATCCGGGCGATACCATCCTGGGTATGAATCTGCTGCACGGCGGCCATCTGACGCACGGTTCCAGCGTCAATCGCTCCGGCAAACTCTACAACGTTGTCCACTATAACGTTGCCCCCGGCACGGAACAGATCGATTATGATGCTGTGGAAGCCCTGGCGAAGGAACACAAGCCCAAGATTATCGTCGCCGGCTATTCCTCCTATCCCTGGGCTCCGGATTGGGAACGGTTCCGTCTCATCGCCGATTCCTGCGGCGCGATTCTGATGGCCGACATTTCGCACATCGCCGGCATGGTTGCAGCGGGCGTGTTGCCTTCCCCGGTCGGCTATGCACATGTCATCACCTTCACCACCCACAAGACTCTGTGCGGTCCGCGCGGCGCCTGCATCATCACCAACGATGCCGCGATCGGTCGCAAAATCGACAAGGCGGTATTCCCCGGTGAACAGGGCGGCCCCCACGTGCACGTATTCGCGGCCCTGGCGACCACATTCAAGCTCGCACGCACTCCGGAATTCCGCAAGCTGCAACAACAAATCCTGGATAACTGCGCCGCGCTCACCAAACGCCTGCAGGAACGCGGTCTGCGCATTGCCTACGGCGGCACCAACACCCACCTCGGCAATGTGGATTGCAAAACCATCGTCGGCGCCGACGGCACGCCGCTCTCCGGCGATATGGCCGCTCGCATCCTGGATGTGGCTGGCATCGTCCTCAACCGCAACACCATCCCCGGCGATAAAACAGCCCTGTTCTCCAGCGGCATTCGCTACGGCACACCCTGGATGACCCAACGCGGGCTGAATGAAAAGGATATGATCCAGGTCGCCGACATCATCGCGGACGTGCTGCTGGCCTGCAAGCCCTACAGCGTCGAAACCCGCCAGGGTCCGGCCGCGCGCGCCAAGATCGATTTCCGCGTCCTCGAAGATGCCAAGAAACGCGTTCGCGAAATTGCCGAGAAAGCCGGCACCGACCTCGAAGTCGGGAAACACGGTTATCCGCACTTCTTCTTCCTGGATGACCAACCGGACGGCAAGGCCGAATGGATGGCCTTCGATCTGACCGGCGAGCACGTTCGCCCGTTCGTCAACTACGTCTTCACCAGCGATGTCGAATCCCTGGTGCCTGGGAAGTCCCAGAATACACAACTGGTGACCCCGCTCGGTGAAGTCGATGGTGTTTTGACCTGCGTGGCCGACCATGAATATCGCCTGAGCGTCCCGTCCAAATCTGCTCCTCTGGCTGCCACCTGGCTGCGCGATCTATCGGATGGCTACACCACCTTCGACGCCGACCCGGTGCGCCGCCTGCCCGGCCCGATCTATGTGACGGCCTCGAAGGCCACCCCGGTCACCCGGGCGGATGGCCAGGCCGTTTACTCCTACAAGCCCTATTTCATCGGCATGACGGAATTCAAAGACAAAGCCCTGCCTCGTTTCGATTGGCCGGACACCGAACCGACCCAATTGTTCCGTACGCCTTTGTTCGAAACGCACCGCAGCATGGGCGCCAAAATGGTGCCGTTTGCGGGTTGGGAAATGCCGGTCTGGTACACCTCGGTCGTCGAGGAACACCTCGCCTGCCGCCAGGTGGCCGGTCTGTTCGACGTTTCGCACATGGGCGTCTATCAGGCCGAAGGGCCCGAGGCGCCGGCTTTCCTGGACAGCATTTGCGGCAACGATATCGCCGGTTTGGAAGTCGGCGAATCCTGCTACACCCACCTCCTCGACCCGGATGCCAACGTCATCGACGATATGCTGGTCTACCGCCGCAGCGCCGATAAATATCTGGTGGTGGTCAACGCCTCAAACGATGACAAAGACCGCACCTGGATGGAAGCCGTTCGCGACGGCAAGGTGATGGTCGATGCCAAACATCCCTGCAAGAAAGCTTTCGGCGGAAAGGTGATCTTCCGCAACCTGCGTGACCCGAAGGCTGGCGAAGATATGCGTGTCGATCTGGCTCTGCAGGGTCCCAAGAGCCGCGATATTCTGCTGTCGCTGGGTTGCGACGCCAAGACCCGCAAGCGCATCATGGGGCTCAAACGCACTCAATTGTGCGAGGCGGTGGTCGGTGGGTTCGATCTGGTTGTTTCGCGCACCGGTTACACCGGCGAAAAGATGGCCTTCGAGTTATTCGTCCATCCCAATAAGCTCGTCGATCTCTGGAACGCACTCTTGAAGGCTGGCGAACCGTTGGGCCTGAAAGCCTGCGGCCTGGGCGCGCGCGACTCGCTGCGCACCGAAGCCGGCCTGCCGCTCTATGGGCATGAAATGGGCGGCGACCTCGGTCTGGGTGTGGCTGAAGCCGGGTTTGGCTCCTATGTAAAGACTTATAAACCCTGGTTCGTCGGCCGGGACGCCTTCATCGAACGCGAAAAGGGCCGCCAGGGAGTCGTCGTTCGCTTCCGCTTCACCGAAAAGGGCGTGCGTATGTCGCATCACGGCGATCCTGTGCTCGACCACAAGGGCCGCGTCATCGGCGTCGTCACCAGTTGCGCTGTCGATTCCGAGGGCTTCCTGACCGGCCAGGCCTTCGTGGAATTGAAATCGGCTGAAGAGGGCACGCCTATTTCCATTTACCAGGGCGCGCCGAAAGCCGCCGGGAAAGCACCCGCTGAGATGAAAGCAGGCGACCGCATCGTTCTACCGACCTCCGCCGTCATCCTTAGCCGCTTCCCGAAACTCTAGGTCCGATCCGGGCTGGTCTTCAATCTTAGGCCAGCCCGGTTTTATTCCATCGGTGCTTCTAGGTGAGTAGAAGTTCTACTGGTAAGAGTGCTCTACAGGTTATGTACTTCAGGGGTGTCCGAATCATGGTTAACGGATTCCGAATTTCGGAATTCAGAGCATATACAACTCGAAATAAGGAGAAAAGAATGCAAACACCCTGGGATCATCGTTACGCTCAGCGTACGCAGCGAATGAAAGGGTCAGCCATCCGCGAGTTGCTCAAAGTAACGGAAATGCCCGACGTGATCTCTTTTGGCGGCGGCATGCCCGCCCCGGACGTATTCCCGATCGAAGAGTTCCGCGAAGCCTGTGACAAGGTCCTCCGTAATCAGGGAAAACAGGCCCTGCAGTACGGTCCGACCGATGGCTATCTGCCACTGCGTGAGATGATCGCCGCCTATTCGGCCCGCTTCGGCATCGAAGTAACCCCCGAAAACATCCTCATCACATCAGGATCGCAGCAAGCGTTGGACCTGATTGGCAAGATCTTCATCAATCGTGGTGACCGCATCCTGGTTGAGTGCCCGACCTACCTGGGCGCACTGCAGGCCTGGAATGCCTACGGCGCCGAATACGTCACAGTCCAATCGAATGAAAACGGCATGGTCCTGGATCAGCTCGAATCCTCCATGCGCTCCGGCCCCAAATTCATCTACAGTCTGCCGAATTTCCAGAATCCCACCGGAGTCACCTATTCGCTGGAATGCCGCCAGAAGCTGGTGGAAGTGGCCGACCGTTATGGCGTGCCCATCGTCGAGGACGATCCCTACGGCCAGCTTCGCTTCGAGGGTGAGAACCTTCCATCCATCGTCAACCTGGACAACAAGCTCCGCGCCCAGAACGGCACATACACCGGCAACGTAATCTACCTGAGCACCTTCTCGAAGACGCTCTCTCCCGGCATCCGCCTGGCCTGGGTCATCGCGCCAACCGAGGTCATTCACAAGATGGTGATGGCCAAACAGGGCACCGATTTACAGACCCCGACCTTCACCCAGATCATCGCGTACGAAATTATCAAGAATGGTTTCCTCGACAAGCACATTCAGACCATTCAAAATGTCTATCGAGAACGCCGCGATATCATGCTGGAAGAGCTGCAGAAGAATATGCCAGCCGGCGTTCAATGGACCCATCCGCAAGGCGGTCTGTTCCTGTGGGTCACCCTGCCGGAATATATGGACTCGAACGTCATCCTGAAGGATGCGATCGCTGAGAAAGTCGCTTTCGTACCGGGTGATTGTTTCTTCCCCAACGGCGGCGGCCAGAACACCATGCGCCTGAATTTCTCGAATGCCAAGCCAGAAAAAATCCGCGAAGGTATCCAACGCCTGGGCCGTGTGATCCAGAAATACGTAAAGTAATCCTTCGTCGCCCCTAAACTCAGCGCCGCCGGTGATCCCGACGGCGCTGAAACGTTAATCGATTGGTTATCCGCCGTTTCCGTTGCGGTGAATGCTAAAAAAATCAGCCGGACTTTCCCAGAGTTTGAATTCCTTGAGAATCGATCCGCCGATGAACTCCCTCAAGATCGAATTATCCGGGATCAAATCTTCCGGAATCGGTTGGAACCACTCCAGGAATGCCAGCAGGCGCTTGGCTTCGATATGTTCCATAGTGCCGTACGGCACCTGGCGAAGCAATGGCTCGGCCAGTAATTTGAGCGCCGAGAGCTCATAGACCAGCGCCGAATTGAACATGGCATCCGCGTTTTCCTGATAAGGAAAAATGTGGGTCTTCTCGCCCCGCCGCACCGATTCCCAGCGCGAGACCGTTTGCAGGGCGGAATAACCGCGGTCGCGGGCGTCCCGCACGATGCGCCTCAACAGACGCGTATCCGTTGTGGAAATCCGGTTGTGCCGGTCGAGATTGAGCTGCGTCAGGCAGGAGACATAAATCCGGAAGGTCTCCTGCAATGGGATATTCGGCAGCAGATTGGGATTCAACCCATGAATACCTTCCAGGATGATCAGTTGGTCATTTCGCAGCCGGACGATATCGCCGGGTTCCGAGTGGCCGTTCTTGAAATCATAATGCGGCAGTTGGACCTCTTCGCCGCCCACCAGGCGCTGCAGGTGATCGACCAGCAGGCCCGTGTTCAGGGCGCCCAAGGCCTCGAAATCGTAATGCCCGTTTTCATCGACCGGTGTATCGTCGCGGTTGACGAAGTAATTATCCAATTCGATTGGATACGGCGACAGCCCCTGCGCGAGAAGTTGGATGGCCAGGCGCTTCGAAAAGGTCGTCTTCCCCGAGGAGGAAGGCCCGGCGATCAGCACAATTCGGGATTGATTGGCGCGTTCGACCACCTGCTGGGCGATGTCGGCTATCTTCTGCTCTTGAAGCGCCTCGCTGACCAGGATCACCTCGCGGCTGCGGCCGGCGGCAATGGCGTCGTTCAAGGCGCCCACGCTCTCGATGCCCAACCGTTTCAGCCAGGCGCCGTACTGGCGGAAGGTATCCAACAGTTTCGGATATGCCGGCATAGGTAGCAACTTCATGGGAGAATGGCGGCGCGTGTAGCGCAATACAAAACCCTCGCCCATGGGGGCCAGCGCGAAGTACTTCAGGAAACCCGTCGAAGGCACCATATACCCGTGGTGATAATCCTTGTGATCTTGCAACTGGTACAGCACCAGATGATCCTTCTGGCGGTAGCGCAGCAGCCGGACTTTATCCTGCATGCCCTTATTTTCGAAATATGCGATCGCTTCGGCAAGTGGCACCTGGCTTTTCATGAACGGGATGTCCATTCTTACCAGTTCCCGCATGCGATCTTCCAGAGCGCAAATTTCGGAGGCGCTCAGGGGGGCGCGCTCCATGACCTGACAGAAGAAACCACCCGAAGCCACCGAATGATCCACTGTCAGGGCGGCCTGGGGATAAAGGTCTTCGAACGCGACCTCCAGCAGGAAGGTCAGTGAACGGCGATACAGGCGGGCGCCGTCCATATCCGCCATGGACACCGGCTGGACCCACGCATCGATATCCAGGATATAGGTCAGCTCGCGCAGGTCTCCGTTGATGATGGCTGCCACGATGGGCGGATTATCCCATTCGGGCAACTTCCGCAGGAAGAATCCGACGGCTGTGCCGCGTGGGCCTGAAATCACCCGCCCATCCGGCAGGCGAATTTCGATCGTTTTACTGGCTGAGGCCAGTTGATATTGGTCTGTTTCATCAAACATAATCGCTCACGTAAATCCACCATTTTTCGCGAACCAAGTATACCCCGAATTGCGAGACCAGGTCGCGGCGATCGTCCATCGACGAGGCAATTGGTGCAATATCCAGGCCAGGCAGGTAATGTGGATGGATAGGGATTATTTTACCGGTTTCAATTCGAGGATCAGTCTTGCATTCGAAGATAATTCATCAAGGGGTTGGTAAGCTTTAATCACACCATTTGAGCCCACTGTAATCGGAGTCATTACCCCATTTCCTAACAGCGGTGTCACAGAGTAATTTCCGGCTGGAAGATTAACCTGAAGATCGAATGCAAAATCACGAATTGGGGAATCACTTAAGTTGATCAGGATAATAATTACCTGACCTTCAAATTGTCGGACGGCTGCATAAACATCGGCAAATCCCGTATCGATCCATTGATAATCCCCAACCAGTAAAGCCGGCGTTTTCTGCCGCATTTGAATCAGTTCCCGATAAGTCGAAAGGAGCGAATTCGGATCTTTCAACTGCAAGTCTACATTTTTCTTTTTATAATCCGAATTGAGGGCAATCCAGGCTTTACCATCTTGTGAAAAACCTGCGTCTTTCGCAGCCGTCCATTGCATCGGCGTGCGAATTTGTTCATCCGGTTTTGAGCCACTCATCCCAATTTCTTCTCCGTAATAAACAAATGGCACACCACTCGCTGTGAGTAACAGGGACGCGGCAGCTTTTAGAGCAGCCTCATCCCCCATCAATTGGTCGGATATGCGATTCATATCATGATTGGTCAGAAATGTGGCCATTTGGTTTATCGGGAACAATTGAACCTCTAGCATTGTTGAACTTCCCAGGATTGTTGCGTCTCTCCGGTTTAAACCTTCGATCCACGCAGAGGACAGATCAAAATCAAAGACCATATCCATCTCCTGGTCTTGGACATACTTTACGCTGACAAAAGAGCTGTCCCAGACTTCGCCAACAACCATTGCCCGGGGATTAATGGATTTGACCAGATTGTAAAATTCTTTTAAATATTGATGGGTTTCAGGGGTATTGACTTGCACTTCGCCATCTTCGATCAAATGGCGAGCGCCATCAATCCGGAAACCATCTACACCCACATCGGTCAACCAGAATGAAGTGATTTTCTTAATCTCATCACGAACTGCCTGGTTCCGGAAGTTTAGGTCAGGCATATTTGAACTAAACACACCATAATAATAATCACCTCGGATCGACTTATGCCATACGGTTTCATTCCAGGGTCCGACATACCCCGGATTCTGATCAGACCAGATGTAATAATCGCGGTAGGGTGAATCGGTCGCTGACATAGCCGACTGAAACCAGGGATGTTCGGAAGAAGTATGGTTGATCACAAAATCAATTATGATGCGGATTCCACGCTCATGGGCTGCATCCAGTAATGCCTTAAAATCGTCCATCGTTCCATATTCCGGATTGACAGCCAAATAATCGGTAACATCGTACCCGTGATAAGAAGAAGCTGGAAAAATTGGCATCAACCAGAGTGCAGTAATTCCCAGATCGCTGGTTGTCTCAGGATCACCATCATTGAGGTAATCCAGTTTCGCGGTAATACCGTTGAAATCACCGATCCCGTCTCCGTTCGAATCACTATAACTTCGCACAAATATTTCATAGAAGACAGAATGACCCCACCAATTTGTCTCGTCATAGGGATTCACCAGTGTGTCTTCTGGAATAGGTTGAGTGTTTTTGGATATTTGAGGCACCGATGTCTGTGTAATTTCGGCGGTGCTTTCAATCCTGGGGGGAGCGGATGACAAAGGTCGAGTTTTTGAGTACTGGTTTTGGAAAATAAGAATTAATGCAATTGCCAGTCCTCCCAAGCCCAAGATTGCCAGGAAAACATACTTTCTTCTCATCCTAATTCCTCCTCATAAAAAAAGGGGGAGGTTTAGTATCAACCTCCCCTCATGCAGGAAATATACCTTACCCTTTGACGCCACCTACGGTTAAGCCTGATATGATGTAGCGCTGCAAGGAATAGAAAATGAGTAAGATAGGGATCGACATCAGGATCGACATCGCCGCAAAATCAGACCAGGGCGTCGAATACTGACCCTGCATCGAACGCAGCGCCATTGCCAGGGTGAACCGCGAAGGATTCTCCAGGAAGGTCCATGCCAGGACGAATTCAGTCCACCCTGTCATGAAACTGAACAGAATTGTGATCGCAAGCGCCGGGACAGAAAGCGGTAAGATCACTTTCATAAATGCGGTTGTGACACTACATCCATCGATCAGTGCGGCTTCTTCCAGTTCTTTAGGGATGGTATCGAAATAGCCTTTCAAATTCCAGATCGCAAAAGGTAGGGTCGACGAACCGTATGCGATCATTAGGCCAAACAGAGTCGCTCTTAAGGGTTCCCCATTAAACTTGATGATCGATAGTAGTACATACAAAGGTGCCAAGGTCGCGGTGGTTGGGAGCATCAACAGGACGATAAAACCTAACATTCCCGCCTGTCTGCCAATAAAGCGGAAACGGGAAAATGCATATGCCGCCGACGAGCCGAGCACAACTGCCAAGACACTTGTCCCTAATGCCACCAGAACGCTGTTCCCGAGTAGTCGTCCAAAAGTCATACAAGTTGCGACATTACTTGAGTCAGTACAAAGCAATGTAAAGGGCTGGAAGAGCACTCTTTGAAAGGCTGCAAAAGAAGCACCGGGTGGAATAAGCGTCAGGCTAAGTGGCTTATCGATATTCCTTGGATCCAAAGCTAATGAAAAAATCCAAAGGATTGGAAAAAGGACGGTTGCAGTTACAACAAGTAAGAAGAGCTGCAATCCAACTTGCCGCCAAAAAGCATTCGCTTTCCTATGCATTGTAAGCCTCCGTCGCCTTGGTGATTCGGTTATTAATCATAGTAATGATGAATAACACACAGAACACCACAATACTAAAAGCAGCCGCCACCCCATAAAGTCGTTGATTGTACACAAGGTTGAAGGCTTGGGTAACCAAAATCTGGGTCTCCCCAAATGGGCCACCTTGTGTAATAAAGTAGATCACATTGAAATTATTAAAGGTCCAGATGGTACCTAACATAATCGCTGGTACCATGGCGGGACGGATCATTGGAACGGTTACACTCCAGAATTTCTGCAAACCGGTTGCCCCATCCATTTCAGCAGCCTCGTAAAGTTCACTGGGGATCGATTGCAGTGCTCCTGTGGCAACCACCATCATAAATGGCCAACCTAACCAAATATTCGTCACAAGAAGGCAATAGAACGCCAAAGGTAAGAAACTGAGTATGCCTCCGATTGGCGGAACCGCATTCGTTAACCACTGAGTATTTGTCGGAAGTGAAGTGCCAACCCAATTGTTGATCACGCCGATCAGTTGGTTTATTGCGCCAAAGCGATCATCGAACATATTGCGCCATGTCAGCGCAGCGATATATCCAGGAATAGCCCATGGTAAAACAAATAAAGCTCGGTAAACGCGACGTCCAATTAACTTCTTACTATTGAGAGCCAAAGCAATTAAGACACCCAGGGAGACATGGAAAACCAGATTGGAGATAGTCCAGACAATATTAAATAATAGAAGTCTCCAGAAGTCATAGTTTTGAATCGCTATATTGTTGGTTAGAATATCGACAAAGTTCGCCAGACCAACAATATTGGGAGCGAATTTTGCTGTCTCTGGGTTCAGTAAATTAAAGCGCAAATTACGGATCCCATAATCAGTGAAAGCCATCCAAATTTGGTAAGCCTGCGGCAGAAATGTAATAATCGCCATCAACAGGCCGGCAGGAGCAATATATGCCCAGGCAGTGAGGGATTTCTTTACCCCCTTGGAGAATTCTGCTCCTCTACTTGGACCCTTCCCTTTTCGAAAATCAATAGGTAGTTCCATATAGCCTCCTGATATAGGATTATTACGGAAACGACAAAATTATTATAGCAAGAAGCAGGTGGATAGCACCCATTGATGTTTCCACCTGCTTTTCTTACCTCATTGCGACCTTATCCAACACGGATGTTATTGGATTTTTGCCACGGCTTCTTTTACAGCGTCGAAGGCTGTTTGCAAAGCTGCAGCCGGATCGGTACCCTTATCCAGAACTGACAAGATTGCGTTGTTCATGGGATCCCAGTAAGCGCCCATTTGGGGAATTACAGGGAACGCAGTACCGCCAGCAAATGCGGCGACTTCCATCTTCTCGACAGGATCGCTGACTTCCATGCCCTTGATCACAGGAATACCGCCAGCCATCGGGATGGTGGTGCCCACATCCGCCCACATTGCCTGAGCTTCTTTGGACACAAAGTATTCCATGAACTTCTCGGAGGCGATTGCATCATCGCCAGCGGCGGTCGTGGTCAGGTAGATGTTGTCATTCTGAACGTAACCCGACATACCAGCAGGCCATGGATCGATCACGAGTTTATCGGCGCCAATCGCATCGGACAATGCTTTCGCATTCCAGGTGCCATCGATGATGACGCCCGCTTTTCCAGCCTTGAACAAGTTGACATCATTGTCATTGTTGTTCTCCACCGGGAAACCTGCGGTCTTGACGGATTTAATCGCGGCTAACCAAGCAGCACCCGTCGCATCATTGAAGGTCGGTTCGCCGGTGTTGGGGTCCATCAATTTACCACCCATGGCAGCGAGGTGCCCAGCAGCGAAGAAGAAGCCTGTTTCGAAATCGAGACCAACTACATCACCCTTGTTCGCAGCTTTGGCTTTTACGAGCAAGTCTGCGAGGTCTTTGGCAGGTTCAGCAACAATTGAAGAGTTGCGATACATCACAACACCCTTCAAATTGATGGGCAGGCCAATGACAGCATCCTTATATTTCACAGATGCCACAGCAGCGTCGTTCAAGGTATCCAGCAAGCCAGCCGTGAGCATTGGGGTGAGATCCTGAACAAGTTGGGCATTGAAAGAAGCAGGACCCCAGTCAGCAGCGCCGATGAGAATCGTGGGCCCACTACCGGAACCAACTGCGGTTTCGAACTTATTGCGCAAATCGTTATCCGGGACAAACAACGCCTGAACATTGACATCAGGATAAAGCACTTTGAAGCCGGCGATGATCGCGTTTAAGCTATTCGTCTCTTCGGTCTTCTTGGAGTGCCAGATTACCACATTGCCCTTCACGGTAGGTTCTGTGGGTGCCACTGTGGGGGCTTCCGTCGCGGCTGGAGCTTTGGTAGCCTCGGGAGCTGAGGTCGGCTCAACTGCCGCGGTCGGGGTCGCCGCAGGACCGCAGGCGACCAGGACAAAAACGGCGATCAGCATAACACTGATCAGGGTCAAGAATTTCTTAGACATCTCTTTTCTCCTATCTCAAAAAATGAGCGTTCTCGTATTCGGATGGTCTTTCCATCCGGTTAACGACAGATCATCAAACCGCCCAAATGACGAATTGTGAGTAACACACCACCTCCTTTTCGACCAGGGATTAACTGTGTTCCGAAAGACGGTGCAGCACAATGCTGAGGGCCTGCACGACCGCGCCCATGGCAGATGAACGTCTGCCCAGCAATGCTGATGTGATGCGTACTGAACGGGAAGCCGGCAGCAAGCTGCGCTGGTGAACCGTCTCCCGGATGGGTTCCAGGAGAAGATCCCCAATTTGCGCAACGCCGCCGCCAACCACGACCATGCTTGGGTTAAATAAATTGACCAGGCTTGCCAGGGCAGTACCCAGGTGAACACCTGCTTCAGAGACGATTTGTTGCGAGACCAGGTCTCCGCGTCGCGCGGCGGCGATGACATCCCGGGATCGAATTTGGCTCACAGGAGAAATTTCGGTCAGCACCGTGCGCCGCCCGCTGTTGACTTCCTGAATGGCGCGATTGGCAATCGCGCGCCCGCCTGCCAGAGCCTCGAGGCACCCGCGATTGCCGCAGGTGCAAACCGGGCCATTTTCTTCGATTGTGATATGTCCGATCTCGCCCGACGAGCCTGTCGCGCCGCGATAAATCTGGCCATCCAGCAGCAGCCCGGCGCCAATGCCGGTCCCGACCTTGATATATGCCAGATCCCGCTCGCCGCGTCCGGCGCCGTAGGCCCACTCGCCAATTGCGCCTAATTCGGCATCGTTGCTGAGGGATACGGGAACGCCGAAACGCTTTTCCAGGTCGTCTCGAATTGGATAACCATCCCAACCGGGCATGATGGGCGGCCCCATGACGCCCACGCCGGCAACGACCGGACCCGGGACACCGGCGCCGACGGCCGAAATATCTTTTATACTCAAACCGGCTTCGCTCAGGATTTGATGCACCAGGCTCTCCACTCGCGGGAGACAGACAGCCGGTCCCTGATTGATATCCAGGGGTTCATCCATTTCGCGGACAACACGGGCAGAAAAATCGGTCACCAGAATGGTGACGTGCGTGGCGCCCATATCAATTCCAACCACATATCCGCGGTCTGGATTGATCTCGAGGACGATCGGCCGCCGGCCGCTTGGATAATGCGATTCGATTTCCCTTACCAGCCCCGCAGCTTGAAGGTCAGAGACGATGGCAGTGATTGCGGCCCGGGTTAAATTCATCTGGCGCGATAATTCGATTCGCGATATTCCCCCGGCAGTGAATCGAATGAGATCCACAACGGCATGTTTGTTAATGTTCTTTACATTCTGCGTTGGAATCGTCCAAAAGAACGTGCTCAACTGCCCGCCTCGACATCCTTGGATGTCTAAATTTTAGCACAATGCAAAGCATTGTCAAGTAAATTAACACACAAGGCAGAGAAGCCCTAATTCAGTTGATCAGACAATCAGTTGGATAATTTATCATACACAATTTTCGGCCAAAGTCAAAGGCCTCTTGCGATGATTCTTTTCACTGGGCGGGAGGAAGCGGGGTCGGGGTCGAAATTGGGGTGGACTCAAAAATGATCTCCTGATAACCCAGGTTCCGCAGCAAACGCTCCAGATAATTTTTCGCATTTTGCAACGCCTGATCCAGAATACCATCCGCGACAGCCGATTGTAGGACTTCGGATTCGGCGACCTGACGCGCGCGAGTTTCCAGGTCTTCATCCCCGTGAGTCAATAATCCCTGTTCGCGGTCGTAGACATAGGATTTATCGTTATCCAGGGTGGCCACGAAAATCTCCGGCGAGGGCAGCCGGACGTGCAATGCCCCATTTTGCATGTACAGATCGGACGTTTCCAGTTTCGTCAAATCGACCCCGGCAATGACGCGGCCGTAGGCCACAAATAAGAGCCGGTCTCCAAACAGAATGCCCAGTTTTTGTCCGGTTTCGGCCGTTATCACCTTTTCGACCGTGTATTGGATCGTCTCCAATCTGGCCAATGAACGCACCTCATGGATGATTGTTACCGGGTCCGGGTAAATCGTCGGCGTCGGGTGAAGAAGCTCGGCCACCTGAGTGCTCAGGTTTCGATTGGAATTCTCCAGCGGCGCCAAAATTCGATCGGTAGTCTCTTTTACAAAAAACAGGATCAGGAACAAATAAACGACCAGGATCAACCCCAGGACGCCTAGAACGATTACGATCGCCCTGTTATTGCGCTGTGGTTCAGGATTCATGCGGACACCTTTTCTCGAGATGATTATGAAAGGCCAATAATTGATTATAATCATTCTATCTGGTTTGACACCTCTCGTCAAAAGCGGGGAATCCTCCTTGAATCTTTCGCGTCACCACCGGTGGTCGACTATTTTCGTTGTTTGCGCGATTCTGAGCCTGAATCTTTTTGCCTGCCAGGCGCAGCAAAATGGCGACTCTGCGGCATCCGCCACACCGGAACCCACCCCGACCTTCACCCCCGAACCCCTGGGCAGCGAGGGCAATCCGGTCATCCTCGGATTGGTCCCCGCTGAAAATGCGCCCGATCAGGCAGCCCAGGCGGCCACCCTGGCAGAGAAATTAAGTTCGGCGGTTGGATTTTCGGTGAATATTCTGGTCGTGGATGATTACGAATCCTTGCTGGCAAAAATGCAGGCCGGATCTGTTCACCTGGTTTTCTTGCAACCCATCACCTATATCACCGCCCATCAAAATCAACTCGCCGATGTAGCCCTGCTCACCAATCATTTTGGCGTCTATTATTACGGCGCGCAATTCCTGGCCAATATCGATAGCGGTTTTTCATCCTACTTTGACCCGAACACCAATTCCAATACCGCAGATGCAGCCACCGCTCTCGGCCAACTCAACGGCGCAAAACCCTGTTGGGCGGACCCCACCTCGGTCTCCGGATATATCCTGCCAGCCGGAATTCTGGCGCAAAACGAGATCACAGTTGCCAATGGTGCAACGCTTCTTTCTCAGACGGGGATCATCCGCGCATTGTATATCAAAGGCATTTGCGATTTCGGTGTTACATTTGCCATTTCCGGCGATCCACGCACCTCATCGGCCGTGATCAACGACCTGCCGGATGTCCGCGAACGGGTGATGATCCTCTGGCAAAGCGATCCCGTAATCCCAAACCTCAATCTTTCCTATACACCTGCCTTGCCCGCTGAAATGCGTTCAGTGCTGACTCAGACCTTTCTGGATCTGGTAAAGAGCGATGACGGCAAGGCGCTTCTCGCTGCAGCGGCTGGCGACTACGAAATCCAGGATATGCGGGTGGTGGATGATTCGGTTTACGATCCCTTGCGCAGCGCTGTGGATGCCCTCGGTTTGGACGTCTATCAGGCATTGGGAAAATAATCGCTTGATAGTTAACGGCATGGTAGAATCCTTTTCGTGAAACGAAAAATATTTCGCATGATCTTTCGCATCGCAATGATTCTGGTGACCGCAGGCGTGGCGATTTTTGCCATACCGCGCCTGGCTTCTGAAATCTACGCCTTGAATCGGATCGTTAAACCGGACGACTCTCCGCAACGGCCAGTCGCAATTGTATTTGGCGCGGGCCTGCAGCGCGACGGCTCACCCACTCCGGTTCTGCGCGACCGGGTGGCGACCGCAGCCGGACTGTATTTTTCCGGAAAAGTGCAAAAACTGCTACTGAGCGGTGACAACCGATTTGTTGATTACAACGAACCCGGCGCCATGCGCGCGTATGCGCTCGAATTGGGCGTGCCTGACGAAGATATCGTCCTCGATTACGCAGGCCGGCGCACCTACGACACCTGCTATCGCGCCAAGGAGATTTTCGGCGTACAGCAAGCCATTTTGGTCACGCAACGTTTTCACTTGCCGCGCGCCCTGGTCATATGCAACGGCCTGGGCATCGATGGGGTTGGGGTCTCGGCCGACCTGCGAACTTACCGAAAATCCAGCCTTTCGATCTGGAATTTGCGCGAACTGCCGGCGACGTTGGTGGCCTACATCGATACTTTCATTACCCGGCCGCTGCCGGTCCTGGGAAATAAGGAGCCGATCTTCCCCCAATCGACGCCCGAATAAACCGTAACGAACTCAAATTGGGTATGCTTTTTGCAACGATTCCCTGGGTAGAGATTAACTTTACGATACAGGAAGCTTATGGACCGCGAAACCGCTTATTCCATTGTCCAGAAATATATTACGAGTAATCACCTGATCAACCACATGCTGGCCGTCGAGGCGGCCATGCGCTTCTACGCGCTCAAGCTCCAACAGGATGTCGAAACCTGGGGCATGACCGGCCTGCTGCACGATTTCGACTGGGAAAAATACCCAACCCCCGAGCAGCATGCCACCGCCGGCGCGCCGATCCTGCGCGAACAGGGCGTGCCGGAGGAGATCATCCAGGCCATCCTCAGTCACGCTGACTATTCGGGCGTGCCGCGCAATACGCCCCTGGCTAAGGCCCTCTTCGCCTGCGACGAACTGACCGGACTGGTTACAGCGGTGGCCCTGGTGCGCCCCTCCCGATCGCTCTATGATTTGACTTCAAGCTCCGTGAAGAAGAAGTGGAAGGACCGCGCATTTGCCGCCGGCGCGAATCGCGAAGAAATCGCCGCCGCAGCCGCTGATTTTGGCGTCGATCTCTGGCAACATACCGACAACGTCATCATCGCCTTGCGCAGCATCGCGCCGCAACTGGGCCTCGAAGGCAACCTGCGCCCCAACGGACTGCCCGCTGCCTTCTGATACCTTCGCGTTCGGATAGGAGAAACCGATATGTCGCTACAGGGAAAAGGTTATTTCATCTGGAAGGTACCCAAATGCGAAGGCGCCAATCCGACTTCGATTGCCAGGACGGCCCGCTCGGCCAATCTGACGCATGTCCTCCTTAAAATCGCGGACGGAATTTATAAATACAATGTCGAAAAATCGACCCTGTATGACTATCTCCCCCCCGTGGTCGCCGAATTGAAACGCACTGGCATTCAAGTGTGGGGCTGGCATTATGTGTACGGCATGGATCCGGTCGGTGAAGCGCGCATCGCCATCCAACGCGTCAAAGAGCTTGAACTGGATGGGTATGTGATCGACGCGGAAGTGGAATATAAAACGGCCGGACGGGCTACCGCCGCCAGAACTTTCATGTCCAGACTGCGCGCCGATCTTCCGAACACACCCATCGCTCTGAGTTCCTTTCGCTACCCTTCCCTGCACCCGCAGTTTCCCTGGAAAGAATTCCTGAGCCAGTGCGATCTGAACATGCCGCAAATGTACTGGGAAAAGGCCCACAACCCAGGTTCGCAACTGGTTCGTTGCGTGAAGGAATTTCAAGCCATGACCCCGTACCGGCCGGTCATTCCGACCGGAGCCGCCTACGGCGCCGGCACTTGGCGCCCAACGGCTGCGGATATCGTCGAATTTCTGGATAAAGTACAGGAATTGAAAATTCCGGCTGCAAATTTCTACAGTTGGGATGAATCACGAAGCCGTTTGCCTGAATTGTGGAAGGCTGTTTCGGATTACGCCTGGGGCGAATTGCCGCCCGAGCCGCCCAAAGATATCGCCGATCAACTGGTGGATGCCTGGAATTCGCACGATATCGAGCAAATCGCAGCTTTGTATGCCTCCAACGCCGCTCACATTACCAGCGCCCGCACGGTGCACGGTCAGCTCGCCATTCGCGCCTGGTACAGCACCTTTCTCAATGAATTGCTGCCCAACGCGCGCTTCCAACGCACCGGCCAGACCGGAACGGACAACAACCGCCATCTAAGCTGGACGGCCACCAGCGATAACGGCAAGGTTCTGGACGGCGTCGATTCGCTCGGTCTGATGAATGACAAGATCATCTATCATTACACCAGTTTTTCCGTGACAAAATAGTTCGAAAAAGGCGTTTCGCAAGGAAACGCCTTTTTGATTCAGACCGAATGGTTTATTTCGCCGCCGGCTTCTTGGGTTTCTTCGAGCCAGCCGGCTCAGCGGGCTTGCTCTTCTCGTCCGGTTTCATGGGCGAAGCCGGGGTAGCTCCGGATTTGGCGGGTTTTGATGCCGTGGATTTACCCGGCGTCTTTTCCACCGGGCCGGCCTTTGTCGGCGGCTTTGTTTGGGGCTTGCTCTGGGTCGCAACCGATTTCTTCTCGGACCCGGCTTTCTTCACTGCGGCTTTGGCCGGACTCTTTTCGGCAGATTTCGGGGCGGGTTTTCCGGCCGGTCTGGCCGGGGCGGCTTTGGACGGTGTTCGCTGGCTGGCTTTGACCGGCGCTTTTTTCTCGCCTTCCTCGCTGACATCCAGCAGAGCCGGCTGTTCCACGCTGCGTGGTTTCGGCGCGGGTCTGGATTTCACTGCCGCGGCTTTACCTTCCCAGAATTCCAGGCTGTCGAAAGCAGTCGAGAGCGCCAGAGCGGCGTCGCCAGCTTTGACCGGCACCAGTTCTTTTCCGGCTCCGCCGCGTTTTCCCAGCGGAATCTCATCCAGGCGCACCTGTTTGGCCGCCAACACCTGCAGGTGAATCCAACCACTGGTCGTCTTCTTCCCCACCAGCAGGCCCACCAGATCGGTCCGCGCTGGCAATTTACACGCGATCACGCCCTGGCCGTAACGGCCTTGCTGTGGAAAATCCTCCAGCGGGATGCGCCAGCCCTGTCCATTCGAAGCCAGCAGCAGCGTCTCAGCGCCGGGTTGCACGGCCTGCGCAGCGCACACCACATCATTCGGCGCCAGTTTAATCCCACTGACTCCACCCGCCACCAACCCCATCGGGCGCACATCTTTCTCATTGAAGCGGATGGCCATGCCGCGCGCGGTCAGGAGCAAAATGTCATCCTCACCCTTTGTCAAGAACACCCAGCCCAGCAGATCCTCGCCATCCACTTTGACCAGCGTAAACTGCTGCGTGGACGGTCCGGGCAGGTCGGTCACCGAGGTCTTCTTTACCATACCGTTCTGCGTCACACCGACCACAAAGCGTTCGTTTTCCTTGTCGCGCTGCATCGGCGCGCTGAAGATTCCGGCCAGCGCGGTATTTTCATCCAGGGGTGAGACCTTGTGGACGGGAACGCCATCACTGAACTTCTCCACCTCAGGCAGTCCGTGCAGCGCGATCGCCGCCGCCTTTCCATCCTGGTCGACCAGATAAAGCGTCTGGTGGGTGTCGGCACGCAACAGAAAACGCGGCGCTTCCCGGCCGCTAACCCGCGGGAGTTCATCATTGTTGGTCCGGCTGATGAGCCCGTCGGAAGTCACCCCCACCCAGACGACCTGCGCCGGGGTTACATCAGTGGCGGTCAGGCGGTCTACCGCGGCTTCGCCCTCTTTCAGGGAGACAATCTGCGTCCGCCGGCGGTCGGCGTAGGCGGCTTTCATAGCCTGCAGTTCCTGCTCGATCACCTGGCGCATTTTGACGGGCGATTTCAGCAGCGCTTCCAGTTCTTTGATCAGAGCGATCAGACCTTTATATTCGTCCTCGATCTTCTTGCGTTCCAGAGCAGCCAGCCTGCGCAGCGGCATTTCAAGGATCGCGCGCGCCTGAACATCGCTTAACTTGAACTTTTTCATCAGGCGGTCGTGGGCCGCTTCGGCGTCCGGTGCAGCCCGGATCAGGGCAATCACTTCGTCCAGGAATTTTATGGCTATGCGCAAACCCTCGAGGATGTGCGCGCGCGCCCTGGCGCGATCGAGATCGAATTCCGTGCGTCGGCGTACAACCTCCATGCGGTGCTCGAGATACACTCGCAGGGCCTGCTTCAGATTCAACAGGTGCGGCTCGTTTTCCACCAGCGCCAGCAGGTTGATGCTGATGGTGGATTGGAGCGGCGTGCGTTTATACAACTCGCGCAGCAGGTCGTTTTCTACGGCGGCCTTGCTCAACTCGATGACGATGCGCATCCCCTGGCGGTCGGATTCGTCGCGCAGGTCGCTGATCCCATCCAGGTTACCCTCGCGAACCAGTTCAGCGATGCGTTCGATCAACGCCGACTTATTGACCTGATAAGGGAGCTCATTGATGATGATGCGCCGTTTGCCGCGCTCCATATCCTCCAGGTGCACCCGGCCGCGAACCGTAAGCCGGCCCTTCCCGGTTGCATAAGCGCTGACCAGTTCGTTCGAGCCGTGCTCCTGCAGGATGATACCGCCGGTCGGAAAATCCGGTCCTTTGACGAAACGCATCAGGTCCGTGATCGAGACGTCATCCAGCTTATCCCAGCCCTCCAGCATGAAAATCAGCGCATCGATGACCTCTGCCAGGTTATGCGGCGGAATGCTGGTGGCCATGCCCACGGCGATGCCGGTGGCGCCGTTGACGAGCAAATTGGGCACCGCCGCCGGCAGGACGTCCGGCTCCTCCAGCGAGCCATCGAAATTGCGCCCAAAGTTGACCGTGTTGCGGTCGATCTGGTTGAGAATTTCAATTGCGAAAGACGTCAGGCGAGCTTCGGTATAGCGCATCGCGGCCGGTGGATCGCCGTCGACGCTGCCGAAGTTGCCCTGGCCGTCCACCAGCATGTTGCGCATGGAAAAATCCTGGCCCATGCGCGCCATGGCCTCATAAACGGCCATGTCGCCGTGCGGGTGATACTTGCCCAGGACCTCACCCACAATTCTGGCGGACTTCTTATAAGCTGAGTCTGGCCGCAATCCCATATCGTACATAGCATACAGAATGCGGCGTTGCACGGGTTTCAATCCATCGCGCGCATCTGGCAGCGCCCGGGCGATGATCACGCTCATGGCGTAGTCCAGATAGGATTGTTGCATTTCGTGATCGATGTCTACCTTGCGAATCTGGCCAATTTCCATTCAGGATCTCCGAAGTGAGATTCGAACCACTTTTTCGATTGCTAGATCATTTTACTTGATATCAAAAGAGCCTGCGGAGAGAATCCACAGGCTCTTCCATAGATCAGAAGTCGTTATTCAACCGTGCTCGGCAAATTCGAAACGGAAACACGCGGCTCGCCGTTCTCGACCCGGCTGAAGCGGCCGTGAACGAAGCCCGTGCCGGCCGGGATGAGTTTGCCGATGATGACGTTTTCCTTGAGGCCAAACAGCGGATCCTCATTGCCGGCAATGGCAGCGCCCGCCAGCACCTTGATGGTGTGTTGGAAGGAGGAAGCCGACAGGAAGGATTCGGTGCTCAGGGAAGCTTTGGTCACGCCCAACAGGATTTCCACAAAGCGCGCGGGTTGTTTGCCCTCGGCAATCAACTTCTCGTTGACAGCTTTGATCTCCAGGCGGTCGACGACATCCATCGGCAGGTAAGGCGAATCACCCGGGCGGACGATCTGCACCTTGCTCAACATCTTGCGGACGATGACCTCGAAGTGCTTATCGTTGATGTTCTGGCCCTGCGCGCGATATACCTTCTGGATTTCGATCAGCAGGTACATGTTGCAGGCATCGCGGCCCTTGATGCGCAGAACGGTATGCGGGTTGAGCGAGCCTTCAGTCAATGGCTGGCCGGCTTCAACGACATCGCTGTCCTTGATCAACAAACGGGAGGTGGAAGGAATTTCGTAATCCTCGGATTCCCGATTTTCGTAGGAAACGATGACCTTGCGATTCTCGAGGCGAACGCGTCCGGTATGCTGGGCTGTGATCGTGGCTTCACCGGCGGCGGCGATGATATCGCCCAACGAAACGGTGCCTTCATCCGCGACGCTGATCGTCCAGGTTTCCGGAATGTCGTACTCATCGCTGACCATTTCGCTGTGTTCGACGCGCACGGTGCGCTGGTCGCTGTAGCGATCGGATTGGATGACGTGGGCGGTACCCTCGATGCGGGTGATGACCGCCTCGCCCTTTGGCGTGCGGCGAGCTTCGAAGAGTTCTTCCACGCGGGGCAGACCGGTTGTGATATCACCGCCGGCCGCAACACCACCGGTGTGGAAGGTGCGCAGGGTCAACTGCGTGCCCGGTTCACCAATGGACTGCGCGGCAACGGTGCCGACCGCAGAACCCATTTCCACCAGCTTGCCGCGGCCGAGGTCCATGCCGTAGCACTTGGCGCAAATACCGTGGGTTAATTCGCAGGTCAATGGGCTGCGGACGCGAACCGCGTCGATGCCGGCCGCGACCACCTTGCGGATCAAGGCGTGGTCGAGCATCTCATCGCGCTCGGCCAGTACCTCGCCGGTGTTGGGATCTACGATGCGCTGGGCGGTCAGGCGGCCATACAGGCGGGTGCCCAACGACTGGCCAGCCACATCATCGCTCTTGCGAATCCAGAGGCCATCTTCCGTACCGCAGTCGATCTCATTGATGATGATGTCCTGGGCAATATCGACCAGACGGCGAGTCAGGTAACCGGCATCTGCTGTACGCAGCGCGGTATCGGCGAGGCCTTTGCGCGCGCCGTGCGTGGAGATGAAGTATTCCAACGCGGTCAGGCCTTCGCGGAAGTTCGAGAGAATGGGCAGGCGGATGATACGCCCGGCCGGGTCAGCCATCAAACCGCGCATACCAGCCAACTGAGCGATAGGGCCGAAACCGCCTTTGGTAGCCCCGGAATTGGCCATGACCGACAGGTTGCCATCCGGATCCATGTTCTTGCGGACTGCATCGGCCACCTTCTTGGTGGTCACCTGCCAGATGTCGATTTCGCGTTCGTTGCGTTCCTGCTCGGTCAGCAAACCGCGCCGGAAGTTGCGCTGCACGCCTTCGATTTCCTTCTGGGCGTTGCCCAGGATGGTGGCCTTTTCGGCGGGCATGACGATATCCGCAACCGCCAGAGTGGAGCCGGAGCGCATCGCGTATTCGAAACCGATATCCTTGATGCGATCGGCAACCTCGGTGGTTACATCTTCGCCGCAGTATTCATACACCGCCCCGATCAAATCCTTCACACCGCCCTTGTCGAGCGGCTCGTTGACGTATTGAACCTGTTCGGGAAGGATGTGGTTGAAGATCACCCGGCCAACGGTGGTGTCCAGCAGAACGTGGCGTTTTTCGGGAAGGCGGTTGCCCTTATCGTCGTAGTAGGTGTCGACCGGGATCTTGATACTAGTGTGGACGTGTACCTGACCCAACTGGTAGGCCATATCCACTTCGTTGAAATCGATGAACGCGCGCCCGTCTCCGATGTGTTCCTTATGATCGGTAACCGTCAGGTAGAACACGCCCAAAACCATATCCTTGGACGGGCTGATAATCGGTTCGCCATCCGCGGGTTTGAGCAGGTTCTTGGAAGAAAGCATCAGATTGCGCGCTTCCCAGACGGCTTTCTCGGAAAGCGGAACGTGCACGGCCATCTGGTCGCCATCGAAGTCCGCGTTGAAGGCCGTGGTCACCAACGGGTGAAGCTGGATGGCGCTGCCTTCGATCAGGACGGGTTCGAAAGCCTGAATACCCAGGCGGTGCAGGGTTGGCGCGCGGTTCAACAGCACCGGGCGTTCCTTGATCACCTCTTCGAGCACTTCCCAAACCTCGGGGCGATTGCGCTCGATGAAGCGGCGCGCGCCCTTCACGTTGGCGGCGTAATTATGCGACACCAGGCGGGAAATGACAAACGGGCGGAAGAGTTCCAGAGCCATGGTCTTGGGCAAACCGCACTGGTATAGCTTGAGCGTCGGGCCGACCACGATGACCGAGCGGCCGGAGTAGTCGACACGCTTGCCCAACAGGTTGCGGCGGAAGCGGCCCTTCTTACCCTTGAGCATGTCGCTCAGGGATTTCAATTCACGGCGGCCGCGGCGGGAAAGCGCCTTGCCGCGCTGCGAGTTATCCACCAGGGAATCGACGGCTTCCTGGAGCATGCGTTTTTCGTTGCGCACGATCACATCCGGCGCGCCCAGTTCCAACAAACGCTTGAGGCGGTTGTTGCGGTTGATGACGCGGCGGTAAAGATCGTTCAGGTCCGATGTGGCGAAGCGACCGCCATCCAACTGGACCATTGGGCGCAGATCGGGCGGAATCACCGGCAGAACCGTCAGAATCATCCATTCGGGGCGATTCTGCGAGCGGCGGAAGGCTTCCACGACCTTGAGACGGGTGGTGGCCTTCTTGCGCTTCTGCTTGCTCTTGGAGGTGCGCACCTCGTGCCACAGATCTTCCGAAAGTTGGTCGAGATCGAGGCGGCGAAGGATGTCGTAGAAGGCTTCTGCGCCCATATCTGCGCGGAATACCTGCCCCCAGCGTGATTTGAGTTCGCGGTAGCGGCTTTCGCTCAAGAAGGTGAAGGCGCGCAGCTCCTGCAGTTCATCCCGCAGATGGGCATTCTGGCCCTGCGAAGCTGAAGATTGGTCTTCCAATTCGCTGCGCAAGGCTTCCATCTCTTCATCAGCCTGGGCGCGGATTTCCTGGATCTGCATCTTGATCTGTTCGAGTTCGCGGGTGATTTCATCCCGGAATTCGCTCTCGAGTTCATCCAGGTGTTCTTTGACGGCGCGCTGGACGCGAGAAATGTGCTGGGCCGTGATGGTCTCGCCCACGTCCGCGATCACCGAATTGGCTGCGGTGAACACGATCTTGGTCACCAGGGCGGTGCCCATCTTGTCCTGCAGCGTTTGTTCCAGTTGCTGGCCTTCTTGAATGACCGGCTCAAGCCGGGAAGCAATCTGCTCGTCGCGGCGGGATTCGATTTCGCTCTTGCGGGCCTGGAGTTCCTGAATCTTGTGATCGCGCGACTGCTTGACTTCCAGGATCCGGGTATTGATCTGGGCAGCCTGCTCACGCTCCGAGACATTGATCTCGTCTTCGAGACGTTTCAAGGCTTTGTTACGCGCATCGTCATCCACGTAGGTGACAATGTACTGGGCAAAATACAGCACACGGTCCAGGTTGCGGCGGGAAATATCCAGCAGCAGCCCCAGATAGGAAGGCACGCGGCGCGTATACCAAATGTGAGCAACCGGGGTCGCCAGCTCGATATGCCCCATGCGCTCGCGGCGCACCGAGGAACGAGTGACTTCAACACCGCACTTATCGCAGATGATGCCCTTATAGCGCGGGTTCTTGTACTTACCACAATAGCACTGGTAATCGCGCGTAGGACCAAAGATCGCCTCGCAGAACAGGCCATCTTTCTCTGGACGAAGACGTCGATAGTTGATGGTTTCCGGTTTCAGGACTTCGCCGTAAGACCAGCTTCGAATTGTTTCCGGAGAGGCCAGGCTAATACGTAGTGCAACAAGGCTCTTGGTTTCCACTATTAATCGCCTCCTGAACTGAGAACCGTGACAAAAATGGAATGAAGACTGTTTAACCAATTTCAGCGCACAGGAGTTTTCTCGCCGGCGCTGGATAACTAATCAAAGTCGGGTATAAAGTACACACGCATGCAAACGGACATTATAACACATTTCCCCATTCGTCAAGCATTAATTTTGTACTAAATTGCTTGATCGTATGCTCAAAATCTAGCCTTCCGGAAAGATATCGACCGGCTGCGGATCGGCTGGAATTTCAAAATAGAACGTACTCCCGCGGCCGAGCTGACTTTCCACCCACACCCGTCCCTTGTGACGTTCGGCGATCGATTTGACAATCGCCAGGCCCAGGCCGGTGCCGCGCTGCTGATAGGCTTCCCGCCGGCCGCTGCGGTAGAATTTTTCGAACAAACGCGGCAAATCCAGCGGCGCAATGCCAATGCCGTTATCCCGAACGGAGAAGACCACACTACGCGGGCGGCGGTCCAGATGCACTTCCACGTGCCCGTTGGATTGGGTGTATTTCACCGCGTTCTCGATAAGGTTGTAAAAAGCCTGCTGGATGAGCGCGGGGTCGGCGTTCACCACGATCGGTTGCAACTCCTGCGCATCCAGAACCAGCGAAATATTGTTTTGCGCCGCCTGGGGTTGCAGCGAAGTCATCACCTGATCCACGATCTCGTTCAACAGCACCTTCTCGGATCGCAGCCCAATTCCCGTCTCGATGCGTCCCAGGTCCAGCAGGTTGTTCACCAGACGGGTCATGTTCTCGACCCCGACCATGATCTTCTTGGTGTACCCCTGCTGCTGGTCATTGAGTTCACCCACCATTTGCAGCATGGCCGTGTATCCCTTCATCAGGGTCAACGGAGAACGCAGGTCATGACTGACCGTGGATACGAATTCCGATTTGATCGCGTCCAATTCCTTGAAATGGGTGATATCTTGCAGGATCACAATCCGTCCAACCCGGCGAGATTCGGCCAGCACCGGCGAAACGCTGGCGTGATAGACCTTGTTATTCGGCAGATTGACTTCCCGAGACTGGATGCGCTCGTCGAGCGGAGCCTTTACCAAGGCGAGCAGGTCCGGAATCGCAATGACCTCATCCATCGTCTTCCCGGCCGTGGCCGAATTGATCAGGCCCGCTGTTTGCAGCGCGGCCGGGTTGAGCAGCAGCAAACGGGATTGCTCGTCGAATACCAGCACCGGTTCAGGCGTGGACGAGAGGACGGCCTCCATGCGCTGCCGGCCAATTTCCGCCGATGCGTACAGACCGGAATTTGCCGCCGCGAGGGCGGATTGGGCGGTCAGTGTAGACAGGAAACGAATATCCTCCTCGGTGAACTGGCGGGGAGCATCATAACCGATCCATAAAGCCCCGTAGAACTGGCTTTCGTGATAAATGGGCATGCCCAGTAGCGCCGCCGGGACGGGTTGGCCAGGGTTGAGATTCAAGCGCCGCAGACGAGCCATGTTGGGCATCACCAGCATCTCCGCTTTCCGCACCTGCTCGGTGATCGGGAAATCGAGACCGCTGTACAATTCGGCAGCCGGTCCGGCGCTAAAGGCAATCGGGCGACCGTCTTCCTGATCGAGCGACACGGGTTGAACCAGCACCAGGCGCGCCACCGATACGCCGTCCCCGACCGCGGCCTTCAAGATCGGCTGAACTGCTTTTTCGATCTCCAGATTGGCGGCCACCCCCTGGCTCACTTCCAACAAGCGGTTCAACTCCTGCAGTCTGGCCTTCAAACTGAGGCGCATTCGCTCGAAGGCGCTGCTCAACTGGCCGACTTCATCGACGCCGTAGATTTTCAAAGGCGAGTTCAACTGCCCCTGCGAGATCAGGGTGGCCTGCTGAGCCAGCGAACGCATGGTTGTCGTCACCCTGCGCAGGCTGAAGCGCAGCAGCAAATAACCGATGATCGCGATCACCAGCAGGATCATGAGCAGGGGAATGGCAATACTCAGTGCCAGGCTTTGAACGCGTTCGCTGGGAAGGCTGACCACCACGGACCACGGCCGCCCGGTGGTCGGTTGTGAATAAACCATGCGCCGGGTGCCCATTTGGGAGGATTCTTCGAAGAAATCCGCGCTCTCCGGGACGCTTCCCAGGTACTGGCTCATGACCAGCGAAGAAGTCTCCAGCGTATCATACAGAATCAGGTGTTCGTCGTCTAAAATGGCGCCTTCGCCGCCCATGTCATTGATCTTTTTCAGGGCCTGGATGGCGGGCTGGGTGAAAGGATTTTCCTGAAGATTCGTCCACCCCATCAAGACGCCCAGAGGTTGTCCGGCGCTATCCTGCACAGCCGCGACGAACACTACCTGCGCCGACGTGTCCCCACCAACCGGATTGAGGGTGTAGCTTTGCACCAGCACACCCTGGGTGGCCAGATTGACGGCCACCTTTTCGCGTTCATTCAACCTATAGGCGATGTCATCCGGGGCTTGCGATAGCAGGTTGCCGTGCACGTCGTAAAGCCCGATTCGGTTGAAAAACGGCACCGAACGGAGTATTCGCGCCATCTCGTCGCCCTGGCTGGCAGCATCCAATTCCAACAATTCCGGACGGGCCTGGTTTAACAGAAGTCCCTGACCGCTTTCGAGGAAATATGGCAGACTATCAGCCGCCACCTGGGCTGTACTGGATAAACGTTCGCGGATCATCTCACGGGCGGCATTCCCGGCCACAATCCAATCGCTGAACATCAATGTCAGAATCAGCAGCAGGATCAAGGGGAACGTCCAGAAAAAAAAGCGCGTCTGCAGGCTGGTTTCGGAGGGAGAAGGGAACAGCGGGCCGGATCGCCCCCACATCTTGGGAATGATGAGATAGACGATCTCGGCGATGACACAGGCGACCAAAAGTTCCGTGATTCGCGCCAGGAGGACGATCCAGGAACCGGTCAGCGCATAATCCACCCGAACAGCCAGATCCCCATTGGTCGAGAAGAAAGACGCCAAAATGGAAATGGGGACGTACAGGAGTCCGACGATCACGGCTGCGCCAAGCGGATTGCGCAAGAAATGATAAAAGCTGGTGCGATAGCGTTGGCGCACGGCCAGGCTGAAAATCATGGCGAGAATGGCAAATTCGAGCGGTGTAAACGCAGTATGGGTTTCCCACACGGCCAACAATAACCCGCTGAATGCACCAAGGACGACGGCCGGCAGTACGCCATATAAACCGGCCGCCAACACCCATGGAACTGCCAGGAAAAACATCAACGCCGGCGTCGAAGATTCGACGGGCAGGTTCGGCACCGTCATGGACTCACTACCGGGTAAACGGATGCCAATGAATAAAGTAGTCAGCGGGACGGCGACCACAAGAATTGCCAGGACCCACCAACTGCGCTTCAATTTTTCGAAATTGGGTTCCCAAAAATGGCGGATGCCTATTGCCAATAGTATCAGAAGCGCAATCCAACCCAACCATCCGCTAAATCCATGCGGTGGGTCGATGTATGCAGCGTTCTGGATGAGGGTGACAATATTCTGCATGTGAAACCTGGGTGATCCCCCCTGGGACCATTATAACATTGGAAGGAATAGGTTGCACAAAGCATGCCTAACTGATTTGGATTTTCGCCTGGCGGTTGAAGTTCGCCCAGGCGATCCGGTAAAGCAGCGAGCCTGAATGGACGCGACTGGTCTTGACTTTTTCAAGCCATTCGAATTCTTTGTAAAAAGCCTGCTCGAAACATTGTTCCGAAAGAACGCGCCGATTGGTCTTGGGCTTGCTCTCAGCATTCAAGAACAACTCCTCCAACTGGTCGCGGTCCTGGCGGAAGAGCTCAAGGCGCCGCCAATAATCGCGCAGCACGGAACGATGTAGATTTTCATGCTGCCACCATAGGGAATCCGGACAATATCGCGCGGTCGGTTCGGGCCCCGTATCGGGTACACCTGCTGAGATCCACACCGGTTTGAAAACCGAAGTGCATGGGGCGGCCGTCGCCGTGACCCAGAAAGTCGGCTCCTGCCCGGCCGTCAGATGGGCGGCCAGCGAACCGGTCGTCTGGCTGTTTCGCACCGGGCCAAAGGCGGCGTGCATGCACACCTGTTGGTCGGTGATCGAGCCAGACGGGGTCCATGCCGCCCCGCCATGCGAGCGGAGCACGGCAAAGGCGTCCTTGATCGTCACGTGCGGAGCACTGGCGCGCAATCGATCGGTGGTACTCAGCCGGCGCTGCGCCTCTTTGCTCAACCGGGTATAAAGTGGTTCGGAATAGCACCTGGCGAAGTGAAAATCCTCGCGCCTTTTGCACCAACCCCGGTCAACGGCATAATGGATCAGGTCGGCTGAGGCCAGGTCCCAATGGTTACCGATCGAAATGCCATTCGAGATGGAACGCACATCCTTGACTCGTTCGGCAGCCCACTGCCGGCCGGCAGTTTCCAGCACCCAGGCCTCGTTCAGATCCGCGATCAAGAAACTGTTCTGGTAGAAGAATTTGTGGGTCAGCCCGCAATTGCCGCTTTGCCCGAATTGTTCCAGCAACCGGGTGATAACCAGCATGGCTTCCTGCGCGCTGGCGCTGCGCTCCAATGCCAGGCGCAGCAGGTCCATTCCGATCAATCCCGGGGCAGCCTCCTGCTCGACTCGGGTAAAAAGAGCTTCATTACCAATGGCGACGCCGTGCTCATTGGCGCCCATTTCGGCGCCCCACATCCAGAATGGCTTCGAGATTAAGATTGCATGAGTATGAGAGACTTGAGGAATTTCGATATAAGTGCACTGCAACCGGCTGCCGGCCGGATAATCCGCAGCCGGCAGGCTGACCACCGTTTGAGCCTCATTCACCTCGCGGTCTGAGTTCTTGCCAAAGATCACGCTCCCATCGGCGGTTGAATTTCCCAGTACAACGAAGCTATCGCACATCTCTCACCCTCCCCTCGAGCCTGCCTGCATTTATTCGTGTTGGATACGGATGATCTCCAGAATTCGATCGACGACCCCTTCCGCGCTAATTCCATCCGAGCAGATGCGAACGGCGTCCTCGGCGGCGCGCAAAGGAGCCACTTCACGCGTCGAATCGAATTTGTCCCTCTTCTTCATGGCGTCCAGGATCTTTTCATAATCCGCCGCTTCGCCGCGCTGGCGGAGTTCCTCGAACCGCCGCCGCGCGCGTTCCTCGGCGCTGGCATCCAGATAGATCTTCAATTCGGCCTCGGGCAGCACGACCGTGCCGATATCGCGACCGACCATGACCACCTGGCCGCGCTGGCCGACCCGGCGCTGCTGCTTCGTCATCGCGGTGCGCACGCCCCGATAAGCCGATACCTGGGAAACATTTGCGTCCACTTCCGGGCGGCGAATATTCCAGGTGATATCCAATCCATCCAGCAGCACATCCGCCTGACGGCCGTCCGCCCGCGTGGGAGGCTGCACGTCGATCTGCACCTGTTCGGCGAGACCGGTCACGCGGACTTCATCATCCACCGCATGCAAACGCTGCAAGGCTGCCCAGGTCACTGCGCGATACATAATGCCGGTATCGAAGAAAAGGTAGTTCAACCGGTTTGCCAGCAACACACCCACGGTCGATTTTCCCGAGGCGGCCGGCCCGTCAATGGCAATAATGGATGGAATAATCACGTCGATCAGGCTCCTTGCAAATTCTGAAATGGTTCGAAATATTCACCGCAGTAATCAGCCGGCAGCAACGCGGCAATATGCAGCATCATTCGGTCCGCGTATTGCCGCAGCGCTTCGCGTCGATCCTGTGAAACCATAGCCAATGCAGGCAGCCGGACCGGCATGCCGATTCGCATTTCCAGGCGAGGACGCGTAAAAGAAATGACTTGTTTCAAAAAATCGCCGGTGCTGCCAACGATACCCACCGGCAACCCCGGGACATCGGCCTTTTCGGCCAGGTAGGCCACGATCCATTTGGCGCGCCATGAGCCAGGCTGCCAGGCAAGCCGCCCCTCCGGCGACATGAGGAGTGCGAACCTGGACCGCAAGGCCTGCACCGCCTTCATCAAGGCCTCCCGGCAGACCTCGTCTCGATCCAACGGGATGCCGCCACACATTTGGGCCAGAATTTTCTTATCCGGCTCCCGCCACACCTCCACCGCCCCCAACGCTTCGCGTGCATCCGGCCCGAAAGGTAGAATAAAAGTCGGTTCGAAAATGGAAATGGGTTTACAGGCAATGATGTAGGCCCCGTCCGCGGGCACATTTTCCAGGCCGGTGATTTTCATCCGCGCAAACAATTGGTAGAGCATCCTGCCTACGGCGCGAACGATCCGCCGCCCGATGCGGTTGCCAATCGATACGCGGTACGTCTGCGAGGATTCCACGTTGCGCATCCCCCTCTCAGGGTGTGGTTTCAGCGGCCGACTCGCCGGGGAACAGGTCTGTCCGGGCCCACAAAATGATCTTCGAATTCGTATCCGGAGTCTCTCGGAAGACAAGCCATTGCATCCAATTCACTCCGTCCATCTGGCCCCAGGCAGGCCGCCGGGTCCAGACGAAATCCTGCCCGCGGTAGGTCGACACCTGCCCGGGCTGAATCTGATCGTTGGTGATGATCACATCCGGCGATTCCATCGAGGAGATGCTGTCGGAATATTGCACGTTGGCATCATCGCGCAACAGCCACTTCAGCGCCGGTGAGTCGATGCCCACCACGGCAATTTGAAGTTGATGGAACTGGCCGGTCTTGTGAGTGGAGAGATCGCGCAGGGTACTCTGGACCAGATCGGCATCCGCATTGTAGGCGCCGCTGCGCAACAGCTCCGCTTCAGGCCGCTTGCTGAGTCCAGACGCGTGGATGCTCATCGACAGCAGGATGATCAGCAACGCCGCCCCAAAGCCCCACTGCACACCCTCGCCGGCAGCGTCCCAGTTCCAGCCCCACCCCACCAGCAGGATGGACAACCCCAGCAGGACGACTGCGACCACGATTTTGATGATCTGAATTTCAGTCTGCGCCGACCAGCCCGCCGGGTGCAGAATGGCGACCGCGTTCAGGATGATGAAAAAAAGCAGCACAAAAACGACCAGAGCCGTCGCGGCTGTAAAGCGAATGTCGAAGATCGGTTTTCGCAACCAGCCGGCCGCCTGGCGGGCAGCCAACGCCCACAGGGGCAGCATGATCCAACCCGCAAAACTGATCTGGCGTCCCGGGCAGGCAAACCACAGCATAAGCGCGAGAATCAACCAGACGGACAGGAACTGATCCACGGCGTTCTTTCGCGTCCAACCCTGTACCGCCTGGATAATTCCCAATACAAGCGGGAAGGTTGCATAGCAAATCAACGCCATCGCCGCAGAGCGCAGGTCGAGCATGCCGGTTTGGGTCCACTGATGCAGGAAGTCGGGAATGCTTTGCAGGGCCATGCTCAACCCGAAGGGTGCGAAGAAGAAGAGGGTCCCGGCCGCAGCCAATGTGATCCCGGCGCTCAATAAAACGGTGTTTCGTTGAGTCTGCCAGGCGGAGGCGCCGGAGGTTTCCACCCGCGAATCGGACGCCAATCTTCGGAAATTAATCAAAAGCGCCGCGCCCAGGCTTAACCACCCGATCCATAAGGCTGGACCCCCAAGCAGCGCCAATCCCAGCGCCACACCCGCCCAGACGGGGCGCCTGTGGAGTAAAAAGCCAAGCCCGAAGAGGGTAAACGCGATCGCCCAGATGCCCCCGTCCGCCTGGCGTGAAATAGCCACCAGGGCCGGATCGATTGCCAACCCGAAGGCGGCAATCAACGCCGGCCAGCGTCCCAACTGCCGGCGGAACAGCAGCGGAGATAGCACCAACAGACTGCCGACCAGCGCGGGGATGAAACGCGCGGCGAAATTACTGACTCCAAAGAGGTAGGCCATCAAACCGCTAAAAAGCGTATACCCGGCCTGCGATCCGCTCGGAAGCACGCCGGACCTCAGCCAATCGAAGATCGGCAGCGCATTGCCGGCCTCCCAATCCGTCAGCGGAGCCGCGCCCAGCCGGATCAGGCGCAGCGCCAGGGCCAGACTCACCGCCAGGATCCACAATATTCGTTCGGTCTTCTCGCTATTCCACTTCATTGTCAATGCCACCTCATTGCCCCTGTTCCGCGGCCAGTTCCAGCGGAACTTCATAGATCACCGTATTCCCGGAACGGAACGCCACCTGCAGGTTGTTGTCGAATTTTGCCTGATTGACACGGTAGGCCGAACGCTCGAGGTCGCCAAGCACCACATACCGCACGTGGTACTGCGTCAGGATGACGCGCGCCTCGTTCCAATCGGTCGTGGTGTAGAGCCGCGACAGGTCGGGTTCGCGGGTGCCAATTTCCTGCGTACCGCCGCGCCACTGGTATTCATGGAACGGCCACCCCAGCACGTTCGGCAGCCCGCTCTGGGTGGCAATGCGCGCGTACGCGCTGTAACTGCCGCCGACCGCTTCAGCCACCACTCCGTAAGGGGCCTGTTTCAAATATTGTACAGCAGCATAATCATCCGGTGAGTTATTTTGAAAAGCCTGTGTACCATCCAGTGTCCATTGCGCGATGCGAAGCTGGCCGGTGGCCGTGTCGATCATGCCGGTCTTGGCCTGAAACATGGTGACCGGATAAATCAAGCCCGCCATGACGGCAACCATCCAGGCCGCCGAAGCTGCCCAGCGCCACCCGGACCGGATCTGGGTCAGGATGACGGCCGAACCAAAAGCAGCCGCCAGGCCCCATAACATCCAGGTCTGGAAGTAGAACTTGAAGATGGTGTTCATGCGATTACCGAAGGTATCGCGCAGGAAGACGAACTCGGGGACGAGCGCCAGGCCGGCGCCCATGAGAGTCAGCAGCAATACGAACCCGAGCGGTCTGGCGTCCGTCAAGCCGCCGTTTTCCACTGCCTCCTCATTCCGGACCCCGGATTTCGCCAGCAATGACCAGACCAGCACCACCAGGATCAGCAGCGTCAACCAGCAGCCCGGGGATTGTAGGCGCAACACCAGCGAACTCAGCACCAGCTCGCCCGGCGATGTGGCTCCCTGGCTGGTGAGGAATAGATTTCCGTATTCGATTAACTTCTGCCCCAACTGAGCGCCCAGGCCACCGGCGGCTGCCAGTTTTCCGCCGATGCGGATCGCATTCGCGAAAAGGATGCCGATCAGGTACGAAACCAGCCAGCCTCCGCCCACCACCAGCCCGCCGAATTTCAGGCCCGCGGTCCAGGGACCTTTTTCTCGAAGGGCCTCGAAGATCAACCACAGGAAGACCGGCACCAACAATGGCAGGAACATCACCCAGAAGTTTACGCCGGGGGTGAAAAAGGCCATGCTGGGCAGGAATCCGCCCGCCTGGGAAGAAAAACCAAAATAGAACGGCAGGTATAAGAGCACCCCGGCCAGTCCGAGCAGCAGGCTGAACCCCAGGAAGTCCCACACCCGCCCCCAGCGCCAACCTTTCTGCCGGGTGCGCACCAACCCGTAGACCAGACCGAAAAGAACCACGTAGATGGGAAAATCCCAGGTGTTCAGGAAGGCCAGCCCGCCCAAAACCAGCCCGGCCAGCCAGAAATCCAACCTATGAATCCATTCCTGCGGGTCGATGGACAGGAATTTGCGCTGCGCCGAGGAATAATAGAGATTCAGCGCCAACGCAATCGCCAGCAGGACGAACGGCATCGCCAGCACGTGCGGGTGCATGTCGCCCAGCAAATACGAGAAGAACGGGAACTCGTCGATGATCTCGATCGGTTCGCCGCTCAACTTAAAATCATTCAGCACCCGCGAACTGCGCCACCACACCCATCCGCCGCGGTTCGGCGTCCAGGAATAAGGTTGGGTGGGCGGTTGGTTCCATTCCTCGACCTTGAGCACATCCTGCCAGAAATACGAAGTCTGCGTACCGTCCGCGGCCGTCTGCCAGAAGACGCCGCGCGCGTGCAGCACCTCCATCAGACCGCCCAGGTTCGAGACCACCAGGATGAACATGGGCGCCAGCAGGGCCAGGCTGCGCAGCCCGGCCGTGATTTTCCGGTCGCGGTGCAGACCGGCCAGCAGGTTGAACATCACGCCGTACGCGCCCAGCGCGGTCAGCCCAAACCACATCGCCTGCCCGGCATTGAAGGCCACGTTTGCGCCCACGCCCGACAGCCGCGCCATGAAGGCCAGCATGACATAACCAAAGTAATAATAGGAAATGGCATAGCCCGAGAGCCAGGGGTCGGCCGGCGGGAAGGTCGGCGAGCGCAGGATGGAATTGATGAAGGCCAGCTCCATCGGCTTTTCGGTGTATTCGATGGCCGGATCGAACCCGCGCACGAAACCCCATGCCAGAAAGGTCAAAAGAAAGACCCCTTCGATGACCAGCAGCGTGTTCCGCTGCGCATTCAGCCATTCGCGAAGTTCGTTCCAACCTTTGCCAACCGCCAGAGCGCCCAACCCGGCCAGAAAGAAGACCGCCAGCAGGATTCCGCCCAGTGTGTTCGGAAGCACCTGCAGGGATGCCATCAACCAGAACAGATAGCTGGGGATGAGGAGTCCCAGGGCGCGCGAGAAGGAATAGCCGCGATCCGGCAGAAAGGGCAACAAACGGTAGGCCAGCGGGAACGCCAGCCACCCGATGATAGTAATAATGAGATACCAGAGCAGGAGTGTAACCATTTGGGAGATTTGACCTTAATTCTACTCTTGACGGCCGGAAAACGGATCGCTCGAACCCGGTTCGATCGGGAGTGCTTCAACCACAGCATCCAGATTGAGCGGGCCGTACAGGTGCGGGAACATCTGTCCGTCGGCTTCCTCATAGCGCAGTTCGGATTTCAGCCGCGCCACTTCGACGCACAACAGGGCCAATCCGCTTCGCCCGGCGTAGAATTTCGCCAGCGTGCGCGGAACCTGCCGCCGCGTCGAAAAATGAATGAATCCTTCACTGGAGAGGGAAGCCGCGCGGTAACTGCCCCGCTGTCTGGCCGCTTCCCAGTCTGCCAACGAAATGATATGGTAGATCACTGCATCGTTTGGAGAGGTCATTGGATCACCTGATAGATTGCTGTCTGGCCGTCGCGGTAGACTTCCTGCCACAGATCGCCCTTCCATTCCTCGAAACGCAGCAAACCCGTCTCACCGTACTTTGCCCGTTCCAACTGGCCCACGATGATGTACTGCACATTGTATTTCTTGAGGAATTTTTCGGCCTGTTCGCGGCTGTCGAGGGTATAGAACTGCTCGATTTCATTGACCCGGTTGGAAACCCACTCGCCGGGTAAAATGGCGCGCTGCTGGCGTTCATGCCAGTCCCACCCGACGACACCCGGCAAACCGGTGTAGATGGTGAAACGGTTGAACCAGCGGTAAAGGTCGAAACTGTTGGCCTCGACGATGACCGGCGAACCCTGGACATTGCGCTGCATCCACTGGATCGCCCGATAGTCCTCGCTGAGGTCCATATCCACCCCCGACTCGCTGTAATAAGATGACTTCATGTAAGCCATCCCATCCAGCGTGTGCGGCGCGGCTTCGCTCATGCGGTCCTTGATCTTGTCCATTCCGGCCAGGACCGGGTAGAGGGCAGCGCCGAACACCAGCAGAATCAAGCCAGTCTGCCAGAGGTTACGCCGCGTCCGCGGCCAATACGAGACTGCCGGCAGCAGCCAGAACAGCGCCGCGGCCGCGCTGATCGAGAGCATCGTCCAGGCCTGCAGGTAGAACTTGAAGACCGTATTCATGCGTTCCACGTCCCCGCGCAGCACGATGATTTCGACGGCCAGCGTCAGCATCAAGGCCGCGGCCACCAGCACGAGAACGAAGCGTTTTACATCCGGCTGTCCGGGTCTGAATATCAGAATTCCGGCCCAGATGGCCACCGGCAGTGTAAACCAGGCAATCTGGACATGGTCGATCAGCAAGTACCCGACAATGACCAGGATCAGCGCCAGACCAGAATAGATCCAATTTCGGTACGGGCGCAGCTTATTCAGCGAAGAAAGCGGCGTACTGGCCAACCAATTGCGCGTTTCCCAGGCCAGCCAGCCCAGGATCACGAACAGGAACAATCCCCAGTGGGTCATGTACGACCAGAAGGCCGACCGGTCGCCCTTCCACAAATCGACGGCGTTATACCCCTGCCCGTACCACTGCCCAAACGGCGCGTAGAACAGGAAAACCAGAACCGCCAGCAGGGCAGCCGCGCCAATCGCCAGCAACCCGCGCCGCGTCCAGACGGACAGGTTCGGGAAGAAGCGATCCGAAACTGCTCCATACCGGAAAGCCGTATACACGACGGCCAGAAGCGCCAATCCCAGGTAAGCGGGCAGATCCCAGGTGTTGGTCGGCCGCAGCGCGCCGATGACGACGCCGCCCAGCCCGAAGCACAGCGCGAAATTCAACCAGGCCGGCGTACCCTCCGGACGCCGCCATTGCCAGCGGCCCATCAGGATCGAAAGGCCCCACAACAGCGCCAGCAGCGTGATCGGCAGCGCCATCATATGAGCGTGCAGATCGGCATACAGGAAAGTGAAGAAGGGGAACTCGGTGATGACCCAACCCGGGTACACCCGGCTGGGAATCCAGTACCAATCCCCGGGATAGTAGGAGAACTGCGCGCCGCCGATCATCTTGCCCAATCCTTGCAGCGCCCAACCGATGCGCACGAACAGGTTTGCGGCCTGGTCCAGCGCAGTTGGATTGGCCAGCCTTTGCCAACCCTGCCAGATCATGCGCACGGTCCCCAGGTTGCCCAGCACCGCCATGCCCAGCGCCCCGGAGATTCCGGCCAGCAGCGGCGCGACATGCCGGCTCAACCAGCCTCCGTCTGGATCCTCTTCCACACCGGCCTGCCGCCAGGAAATCAGGTTCCAGACCAATGAGAAAGCGCCCAACGCGGTGAAGCTGAACAGGCTTGGCAGCACCAGGTTGTAAGCCACGGATGGGATGATACCGAGCCATTTCACCAGCATACCCACCACGACAAAGCCGTAATAGTAGTAGTTGATATATCCGCCCGCGTACCACGGATCATAGGGCGGGAAAGTACTGCTCTTCAATACGGCGTTGAAATACGAGAAATCCATGGGCTTTTCGCCGCCCTTGGATGGATGCCACAGATCGGGGTTGCCCAGCCGGATGAGCAGGAAGAAGGCAAAGAACGCCAGCGCAACCATCTCGACGGCCAGGTAGTACTTTCGATGTCTGCGGATTTCCTCGAACAGCGATTCCCGCTGCAGATAGGCCAGAACGCCATTCACCACCAACAACAGCACGACGACGCCGCTCAGCAGCAAACGCGTGACCGAAATACCCGCTGAACCGGCCAGCCAGCTCAGGAAAGCCAGCAACAACATACCGGTCAACTTACTGACCGGATAACCACGGTCCGGCAGGCCGCCCATTGCCAGCCGCACGGTCGGGTAGACCACCCAGCCCAACAGGGTAACCGCCAGATACCAGATCAGCATGGAAACCCAGGGTGAGCTGTTCACCAGTGAATCGGGGTTGAACAAATCCACCCAGGTGCCGCCGCTCTGCTGGCCTTCCAGGCGATCCGCCGGCAGTTCCAGCGTCCCCGGGGTCTTGCTGGCCTGCAGAGGCGTCAGGTGGACGACCCGGGTCAGGTCTACGCTTTCCAGAATTGCGTGCACCTTGCCCGAATCATAACCCGCCGTCTTCTTGAAGATCATCACCTTGGGATGGTCGTAAACGGTGAAAGCCTCTTCCGCGAATTGCGTATTGATCTTGAACGATCCGATGTTCGGGTCGGATTGGAAAACCTGTACCAGTTCGAAGCCCAACCCGCCCTGATAAGTGCCCGGTTGAGCCACGCGGTAACAGTATAAAATGTCCTGATCTTCCGGGCAGCCGATCAGGCTGCGGTAGTACTGCGTCGTCAGCGGATAGCGTTCCGGAATGCGCACCGTGGTGCCCCACTGGCGGTTGGAGGTGATGTAGATGTAATCCGCCTGATCCAGGATCGACTCGAAACGTTCCAGTTTATCCGGATTGTCGTCCCAGTACATCTCGAAATTCAAATCGCTGCGATAGATGCCCGTATCCAGGCTGAACGGATCGTAACCGTCCTTGCGCAACGGAATGGCGTCGTCCCAGGTTGATTCCAGAGCGTGCTTGCTGCCGTAAATCGCAATCTCCCCACTGCCGCTGGTCAGTGTCAACTGCAGGGAATACGTCCCCCCAGCCGTCAGATCAACCGGCGCGGCAAACTGGAAAGTTACCGGGTCGCCGCGCCGGTCGGCGGTTGTGCCAAACATCCCTTGAACATCCGCGGATGCCAGCGGCGCGCCGGCGTTATTCGGGTCGCCGATTTCAAGGTGCAGCGTTTTGACATCCGAAGAGCCGGACCAATCCAGCACGTGCGGCAGCGTGATCTGGGTCAGAGTGCCGCTCAGGGTGGCGGTAAACAAACTGGCGAATGGATTGCCGGCGTCGATCCGGTACACCGGATCGACCAGCGGTTGGATGAGCGTATCATTCGCTGTGACCAGTCTCAGGTTGATCTGACCATTCAGGTGGATGGACTGATCGATTTCTGGAACTGAAAGCGTAAGCTGATAGGTCTGCCCGGCTTCGATCTGGATGGACTGGTTGAACGGGGCGGTATAGTCTGTTTCAGTCGAAAAATCAGCGCTGATCGCCGCACTTCCCGGCGTTACAGTCGCATCATCGGGTCGTGAAACGGATATCGCGAGCGCCTTTTGAGCTACCAGGGATGGATCGGTGGAAAAATTCGGATCGCTCACCCGCCCCAATGAAATTTCACTCAACAGGCCGCTGTGTTCGGCCTTGAATACCAATGAAATTGGGGCGCCGTTCGAGACTGTGATTCCTGAGCGATAAGCGACCGGTTGGGTCGCGCTGCCCGCGGCGGTTTCGAGTTGCAGGTTGATCGGGCCGGGTACGTTGGCGTAGATCCAATCGCTGGCTGCCACGCGCGTCACCGGACGGGTGTAGATGCGTGTGAAGGCAAACGCCCAGGCAAAGGTCGCCAACAGGACCACCCCGGCTATGATAGCCGAACCGATTTTCAAAGCCCGCCCGCGTTTGAGCGAACCTTCTTCCAGGAAAGCCTTACCACGATCCCACAACGCCAGGATACCCCAGGCGGCAATCACCGCCAGGGAGGGGTAGATGGGCAACTGATAGCGCATGGTCGGGTTGCCCTGCATGGACTGCCAGAGAAAATAAGCGCCCGTCCAACCCCAGATCAACAGCAGGCGCTTCCATTCTCCTTTTAAAATACGCCAGCCCATGCCCAGGAAAGCGATCCAGGCAGTCAGGCCCAGCGGAATCCCCAGACCCCATTCGACCATGTTCTGCAAAGAGAACAAATGCGACCGGCGCGCCCACTGCAGCGCTGGCGGGAAATCCACATCGCCGCTGGTCTGAAGAGCCAGGTCTTTCAGGTTCTGGATCCATTTGTCGTTCAGCGCCAGGCCGAAGAAACCCGGTCCCTGGAAAGCATAGGGTTGAAAGATGCGGAAGGCCAGGAAAGCCACCACGCCGGCGATCACCAGGTCGCGCATCCCGAACAATTCCTGCTGGCCGCGTTCTTCCAGGGGAATGTTCAGAAGGCGAATAAACATGGCCGCCGGCAGCAGCAGGGCCATAGGAGCCGTGTTGATCTTGCAGGCCATGGCCAGGCCGATCGCCAGGCCGAACCAGAGGCTGTAGCCCAGGGTTTCGGGTTGTGGAATGCGCCGGTTCTCGTTCGGATCGTGGGATTTAAAAGGTTCCGTCACCAGGCAGATGGCGAAGTACAGAGCCAGGGTGGCGAAAGCGACCGCGAAAGAATCGGATACGAAAAAATGGGCCTGCTGGATTTGCATCACCGCAGCCGCCGAGAACGCTGCGCCCAGCACCCCGACTTTCTTATTGAACAGCCTCCGGCCGATCATATAAACCAGGAAAACAGTCAGCAGGTCGCAGGCCGTCGACAGGAGGCGGCCGACCAGGTTGATATCCTCCCAGCCCGGATTCTTGATGATGGCATCCACGACATAGCGTGTTGCAATGACCGGCAGCGTGCCGTAAACGTAGAAGGTATGCCCGCGGTTGTGCGGGTTCAGGCTCGAGTTGGCCGTGTCGAAATATTCACCGACGCTGTTGACGCGCGAAATGTCGGCTGTGACCCACACGAAGAAGCGCTCATCCGGATGCAGGAATTGTCCTCTTCCCCAATCGATACCGGTCAGGCGAAAATAAGCCCCCAGGATCATCACCAGTAAAAGCAACACATCCCAAAGATGGGATTCTTTTGGGCGTGCCGGAAGGGTCGAAGTCGGTTGTTCAGGGATTGTGCTATCGAACATGCGGAGATTGCTCCTGACCAGTCAGCGGTTTTTGGCTGACCTCAAGGGATTGAGTAAATGAGAAAATCTTTGCCGTCGCGGCCCGAATCATACAGAAACAGCCGCCCCTGCGGATAGACCTGTTCGAGCCTGGCCTGGCTATCCTGGTCGGCGGGGTTGAGGATGAAGAGTTTGGGCGCGTCGATGCTCAGGGTGGTCTCGATCTGGTCCGCGGGTAAGGCGTAATCTTTCAACGGGTAACCCGCATTGATCCCCACCAGCCGCGTATCCACCCAGTAAGGATAAGGAATCACATAGGCGTGATCCGCGTCCCCGGTCGACTCGGCGAAGCCGCGGATGACCTGCCCGATCTGTGAAGTATTCCAGGCGCCGCCCATGAATTGTACGTCGAACTTCCGGAAAACCAGGTCGTAATTCGAACTGGCAGAGATGGACAGCAGGGCAACGGTCAGGATGACCACCACCATCCGCCCCGGTTGGGAGGCGCGCGAAAGCAGGGACGAGACCAGACTTTCCAGCCCGATGGCTGCGATGATAAAGATGGGGATGTAAGCGGCGCCCGTGCGGTTGAGGGATGGATTTTCCTCAGGGAACGCCAGAGACAAAATGGACGGCAGCATCATTAACGGGATGGAGACGAGCAGGAACAAATCCAGCCAGTCGCGCTTGCGGATGTAGCGCACAACCACCAGAACCAGGCCGATAAAGAAAAGCGCCGCGGTCACCACATCCAACGCGGGTCGATTCACCACCGAATGGACCCAGATGTTGTTATTGTCCCAGAAGGGCATGATGAGCGCTTTCCACAAATTGGAAAGGAAAACCAGCCCAACCGGCGCCGGATAAGCGCGTTCGGTCGTTGCCAGTCGAGTAAACGCGCGAAAGGCAAAATTCTCCGGATACTGGGACCAATAGCGCAGCAGGGGTAGGAACACAACCACCGACACCAACACCAGCACCACCAGCGCCCATACCACCCCGGCGCGTTTGCCGTGGGATGCGCGGTGCAACAGGTAAATTCCGATGGCCGCCAGAACGACCAGCGGCAGCAGGCGGCTCGGGCTGTAACCGTGCAGGGCCAGGCCCAGAGCGATGCCGGATTTAATGAAATCGTTGCGGTCCGACCGGCGAATGCCGCGAATCAGGTAGAACAACATCGGCGCCGCGAACAAGGGATAGAGCGGGAATCGCAGGCCGATGCGCGAAATGACATTCGGCCAGTAGGCAATGCCGGCCAGGAATACGGCAAACAGTCCCACCCAGCGCGAACCGATTTCCTTGCCCAACCGGTAGATATACGGCAGCGTGAACAACCCGGCCAGCGCCGTACCCAACTTCAGGCTCAGGAACGAAAGGCCTGTGCCAAACAGATTGGCGATGGCGGCCGTCAGGTAGAATTGAAAATCTTCGCGCCCGGTATTGCGCTCGAAGAAAATCTTAGTCTGACCGTTCATCAGGTCGGCCACATCCAGCAGTTTTTCGGCGTGGTCGCTGAACATCTCGCCGGAGACCTGGTTCAACCGGTAAAAGCGGAAGAAGATGACGATCACCGCGACCAGAAGGACCAGAATGTGCCAGGGTGTAATTTTCAAACGCCATTCGCGCTGCCGGATGAACCCGACCAGGCGCTGCCAGTGGGTGTGCGAGGCCTCGTTCGGCAGCCACACTGCCACCAACAAAGCCACGCCGGTAATCGCCCAGGCCAGCAAGTTCAAACCGCTGTACCGGTTACCGCTGAACAGCCAGAAGCTGATCAGAATAAACGCCAGGCAGATATACAGCGGCGTTCGGAGGATTTCGAAGCTGTAGCCGATCTCACTCGACCGGGGGATCTCCGGCAGGCTCCAGGTCCGCTTCCACAAGGATCCGAGCAGCAGGACCAGGGCAAGCGCATAGAAACCAACCGCCACCGGCCAATTTCGGTTGGGCGGTTCGAGCATGAATTGCGCGATCAGCGCGGCTGCCAATACCAGCCCGGCGCTGCGATCGCTCACCCAGGCGAAAAATCCCGGACCCGGCTGTTCTTCGGGTGCCGGCGTTTCGGCCTGCGGCTCAGTCGATTCCGCTTCTTGCGGCAGCGGCGGGATTTCCGGGGCAGCACCCTTCCAGGGCATCAACCGGGCTTTTAAATAATCCAAGACACTGGGTTCTGGCTTTTCTGGGTTCATCAACCATCGATCCGGCGGGTAATATAGAAAGTATACGACCCTTTGGGTTGACTGTCAGGTTCATCATAGACCGGTTGGCAAATTGCCCGGGTCAGGGCAAAATTCCACGGCTGGCGCACCACATTCCAACGCCGGGTGAGGAAATGCAGGACCAACGACGGCAGGCCGAAGTAATGGCCCCATTCCAGCACGTGCAACGATTGCGGCGAGAAGTAATGCCACCAGCGTTCGATGCGGAAACCCGCCCGATTCAGGCGTTCTTCCCAGACTTCCGGACTGTCGCAATGATAATGCCGGCTGATGCGGTTGAAGAAGGCCCGGTAGGCGTTTCCCAGAAATCGCAGGCCGATGCGGTCGAAGAAATTCGATACGGACAGGTTGCTCAAGAAGTTGTGGTTGGGCACGCAAAAGACGAACAGCCCCCCGGGTTTTAACACCCGCTTAACCTCGGCCAACACCGGATCGAGATCGGGAATGTGCTCCAGCACCGAATTGCTCATCACGGCCGCGTAGCTGCCATCCGGTACGGGAATTTCATCGCCCGTGCCCTGAACAACGCTGCGGTAACCGCCGCGTTTTTCAGCCTGGCGGACCGGCCCAGTCCACGGATCGATCCCGAAATCGATCGGGGCGTCGAAAGTGATGGTCACGAAATGGCCGTCACCGCAACCCAGATCCAAAATGGGCCGCGGAAGCTCGATATCCTGGTAGAAACGCGATTCGACCGCTCGCAGCACCGCGCGAAAATACGGTAGGTCGCGTAATTGCAGCCAGAGGAAGTCCTTGGATTGGGATGATGATGGCAAAATCGACCTCCGGGGCAAATTTACCCGAGCAGCTCGTGCTGCATTTCAGCAAATAGTTTTTCATATTCGACGGCGATGGTGGCCGGCTCGTAGCGCCGGACAATCTCGACCGGGTCGCCGGTATATTTTTCGGGATGGTCCAGCACTTCCAGAGCCGCCTGCGCCAGGCCCTGCACGTCGCCAATGGGAGCAATTTGGCCCATGGCATGGATTTTCACCGGCTGACGCACGCCCGGCAGATTGGACGCGACGCACGGCACCCCGTTGAGCATGGCTTCGATCTGCACCAGGCCAAAGGCTTCGGTCGAGTTCAAACTGGGAAGCACCAGCACGTTCAAATTGGGGTAATACGCCGCCATTTGCTCGGGGCTCAACGAGCCCACGAAGCGCCAGTTGCCCGAGGCGATGTATTTTTCGATCGTCGGGGAGAGGCGGGCGAAATAACTTTCCTCGCCGATGATATTCTGGTACGGCCCGGCGAACTGGACCTGGGCATCCGGGTAATGTTGCAGGATAACGGGCAGCGCATCCAGTAGCACCTCTACGCCCTTTTCGGTGGCAAAACGCGCCGCCATGCCGATCACCGGCTTGTGGTGTTGTGGATTGTTTTCAGCGGCAAAAGACTGGACCGCTTCTGCTGAAACTGTTGGCAGCACCACCGGCGGCGGGATCACCTGCAGCTTGCGCAGATACCGGGTGAGGTAATCCGAATTTTCAGCATAATCGCGGGTGTAGGTCACGATCCGGTGTGTAAAAATCCCGGCCAGGTTGTTCATGACGCGCACAGCCTGATTGGCCAGCCACGAAACCAGCCCGCGCGGCATGAGCAGATCGCAATGGTACGTGATGACGGTCGGTTTCCGCAAAATCCGGCCGCGCAGAGCCACACCCGCCGCGTCGAACTGCGGCAGGTGAAGCTGGATGACATCCGCTTCGCGCGTCAGGCGCGTGGCCAGCCGGCCAAAGGTCGGCATGATGACGCCCTTGCTCAGGCGAAACAGCACCGGCGCGCGCACGATGTGCACGCCGTCTTTGATCTCATCCTCCGGCAGCGATGGATCATACTGCGAGGTCAGCACCGTCACCTGGTGGCCGCGTTCGGCCCAGGCTTTACACAGACGTTCGGCATAAATGGTCAGACCACTGGTATGCGGGCGATAATATGTGAGGACGACCAGAATCTTCATAGGAATTCATACAAACATTAGAAGAGGTTGCGGTTTTCGACAACCCAGCGGTAAAGTCGTTCGACGCCTTCTGCCACGCCCACCCTGGGGATCCAATTCAAGTCCCGCTGCGCCTTACGGATATCGGAAACATAAATGCGCTGGTCGCCGGGGCGCCAATCACCCTGGCTGGTAGGCACCGGCCGGCCCAACAGACGTTCGAGGATCGGCTCGAATTCCGTCCAGACCGACATGGTGTTGGCCGGTCCGCCGCCAATATTGTAGACCTGGCCGGCTGCGACCGACAAATTGCTCAAGGCTGCATCATAGGCATTCATCACGTCTTCGACGAACAACACATCCCGCACCTGTTTACCATCGCCGTAGATGGTGATCGGACGTCCGGTCACGGCTGCGATGATGAACCAGGCCACCCAGCCCTGATCTTCCACGCCAAACTGGCGTGTGCCGTAGATGCAGCTTTGGCGCAGCACAACCGTCGGCAAGCCATAGATGCGATGATAATCGCGCACGTACTGGTCGCCGCAGCCCTTCGAACAGCCGTAGGGCGAGTGAAAATCAAGCGGCTGCGATTCGGGAATGCCCAATGGGAAATCCGTATAGCGATAATCGGTCGGCGTTTCTTCGACCCGGACGTCTTCCATGCCGCCATAGACCTTGTTGGTCGAGGTATACAGCACGGCCGGGTTGCGGCTGGATGCCCGGGCGGCTTCCAGCACATTGAAAGTACCCTGGGCGTTGATTTCGAAATCCTCGCGTGGCTTGGTGACCGAGGTGGTCACAGCCACCTGCGCCGCCAGATGAACGATGATATCCGCATCCTTTGCGGCTGCGTTGATCTCGGTCTCCTTACGCACATCCCCCAGCACCATGCGGAAGGAGTCGGAACCATAGATTGTTTTCAGCCATTCCAGGTTCGTGGCTGCTCCCGAACGGGAAAGATTATCGAAGATGGTCACTTTATCGCCACGGGCAATACACCTGGCGGCGTAATTCGATCCAATGAAACCAGCTCCCCCGGTGATCAGAACATTGCGAGACATGCATGCCTCCGAAGAAAGATTTGCGCTCAGTTTGCTTGCTGCTGCATGCGCGTTTCAGAAAAGAGCGAACCCAATGAACGCCTTTGAGTGACAAGGCCGATGAAACCAAAAATGGCTGTGATCGCGAACTGCAAAAAATGCAGGCTGATTCCAACCGCCAAAGCTGTGGCATGATCGATTCCCAGAACGGCCATGGCTCCGACGATGGAGGCTTCGAAAACGCCCAACGCTGCCGGCGCGGAAGGAATGGCCGCGCCCAACGCTACCACGGTTACCGTGAACGCCCCATACCAAACCGGCGCGTGCGGCACGATGGGCAGGATCACCATGTAATATTGAAAAATGGCAATCATCCAGCAGACACAAATCAACCCGAAAGCGAGCAGAAACTGCCGGGGGTTGGCCAGCGCGCTCAGTCCGTCCAGCAGTTTCTCCACCTGCGGAGCAATATATTTCTCGACGAACTTCCAATGGCTGCCGAATTTGACGACCAACCGGTCCACCACGGCCCGGTTTCGGGCCATGAGGAACAGGATCACCAAGGCGCTGCCCATGACCAGCAGGGTCGCGATCGCCACCGGTTTGCCCCAGGAAACTGCGCCCAGGACGAGCGGCAGCGTTCCCAGCAGCATTCCGGCTGCCAGCAGTAGATCGAAGACGCGTTCGATGACAATGGTGGAAAGGATGTGAAACGGTCCCCAACCGGTCATGCGCCCCATGATCACCGCCCGGCCAATTTCGCCGGCGCGCAGCGGGAAGAGATTATTGAGCAAATAACCTTCGTTGACGACGAAGAACGTATCTTTATAACTCGGCCGATTGTTCAGCAGGGCGCGCCATGCCTGGCTGCGCACAAACAGGAAGGCTGTGGTGAACAAACCCGACAGCCCGATGTACTTCCAATTGATGGTGGTGAACGCAGTCGAAAGACCATCCCAACGCGCCAGCCGGAAGACGACGAACAACGCCACCACACTGATACCGACGCCCGGCAGCCAGCGCAGCCAGTCCTTGCGTTTGGAAGTCTTTATCCCCTGCGTCACTCTTCCTCCAGGCGCAATACCGCCATGAAGGCTTCTTGCGGTATCTCGACGTTGCCGACCATCTTCATGCGGCGCTTGCCTTTTTTCTGCTTTTCCAGCAGTTTCTTCTTGCGGGAGATATCGCCGCCATAGCATTTGGCCAGCACATCCTTGCGCAACGCTTTGACGTTGGCACGCGAGATGATCCGGCCGTCTGCCGAAGCCTGAACGGCCACATCGAACAGTTGCCGTGGAATGATCTCTTTGAGCTTGGTGACCAGCCGCTGCCCCTTATGATAAGCATCCTCTTTATGGACGATGGCAGCCAGCGCGTCCACCACCTCGCCACCCACCAGCACTTCCACCTTCACCAGATTGCCGGCGCGATATCCTTCGAAATGGTAGTCCATCGAAGCATATCCGCGCGTGCGGGATTTGAGATCGTCGAAGAAATCGACGATCAATTCCGACAGCGGGATCTCGAAGGAAAGGTGCACCCGATTGGGGGACGGATGATCCTGGGCTCTGAACTCGGCCCGGCGTTTGTTGGCCAGGTCCATGATGGTGCCGAAGAATTCGGTCGGCGAGAAGATGTCCAGTCCCATCCAGGGCTCGCGAATTTCAGCGATGGTGCTTTCGTCCGGCAGTTGGACCGGCGAATCGACCACCATCTGCGTGCCGTCCAGCAGAATAACCTGATATTCCACCGAAGGCGCCGTCACAACGATGTCCAGGTCATACTCGCGTTCTAGACGTTCCTGGATGATTTCCATGTGGAACAGGCCCAGAAAGCCGCAGCGGAAACCGAAGTTAAGCGCCTGCGATTTTTCAGGCTCGAACGTCAGAGACGCGTCGTTAAGCTGGAGCTTTTCAAGCGCGTCCTTCAGGTTACTGTAATCTTCCCCTTCCACCGGGTAAATCCCCGCGAACACCATCGGCTTGGGATGCAGGTAGCCGGGCAAGGGTTCGGCTGCCGGGGACGCCGTCAGGGTGATGGTATCGCCGACGCGACATTCGGACACGGTTTTCAGGCCGGTGGCGATATAGCCAACATCTCCCGAGTCAAGTTCATCCACCGGGCGCATGCCTGGCGCGAAGTAACCGATTTCAACCGGGCGAACATCCGTGTTGTTCGCCATCAAGCGCAGCGAGTCGGTATTCCGCAAATGACCTTCGACGACCCGGATATAGGCCACCACGCCTTTATAAGGATCGTAATGAGAATCGAAAATCAACGCCCGCAGCGGAACATTTTCGTTACCCTTGGGCGGCGGAACGCGATTCACGATCGCCTCCAGCACCTGATTGATATGGATACCTTCCTTGGCGGAAATGCGTGGAATATCTTCGGCCGGAATACCCAGCAGACTTTCAAGCGCTTCGGCGACTTCATCCGGCATGGCTGAGGGTAAGTCGATCTTATTGATGACCGGGATGATCTCCAGGTCGCTTTCCAGCGCCAGGTAGAGATTGGCGAGGGTCTGCGCTTCGATGCCCTGGGTCGCGTCCACCACCAGAATGGCGCCTTCGCAGGCTTCCAGGGCGCGGCTGACCTCATAATTGAAGTCGACATGCCCGGGCGTATCGATCAGATTGAGTTCGTAGGTACCGCCGTCCTTTGCGGTGTAGCTCATGCGCACCGCAGAGGCTTTGATGGTGACGCCTTTTTCGCGTTCCAGGTCCATCGTATCCAGGACCTGCTCGACCATATCGCGGTCACTGATCGTGCCGGTGATCTGCAGCAAGCGATCAGCCAGCGTCGATTTGCCATGATCGATGTGAGCAATGATACAAAAATTGCGGATATGATCGGTATTCATAATCGGGGCTTAGTATACCCTACTTTCCCTTCATTATTCAGAGCTTCATTCGAGAGCACGCCGACCCTCACCATCCGGCAGAGGGGATTGCACGGCCTGTTCGATCAACGCGTTCACATCCGCCGCCTGCCTGGCCGGATATTCCAGCCAGACCAGAAATTCGGTATTCCCTTTTGGCCCCAACAGTGAGGAGCGCACCAGACCGCGAACGCCAAAACCCTCCTGGGTCGTGAATGCAAGCACTTGCTCCAGAACTGATCGATGCACGGCGGCGTCACGCACCACCCCATCTCCACGGGCGACTTCTTCGCGCCCGGCCTCGAATTGGGGCTTGATCAACGCCACCACCTGGCCCTGGGATTGCAACCACCAGGTTTTGACCACCGGTAGCAGAATCTTAAGTGAAATAAAAGAAGCATCGATGGTTACGAATTGCACCGGTTCGGGAAAGCCGCTCACGTATCGGGCATTGACGCGCTCCATCACCACCACGCGCGGATCGTTCCTGAGCTTCCAATGTAAAATGCCATACCCGACATCCACCGCATACACCCGGGCGGCCCCGTGCTGCAGCATGCAATCGGTAAACCCACCTGTGGAGGCACCCAGATCAGCGCAGATCATCCCATCCAACTGCTGCAAGCCAAAAGCCTGCAGCGCGCCCTCCAGTTTTTCACCACCCCGCGAAACAAACCGCGGTCCGTGATCCACCGAAATCGCAGCATTCTCCAGCACTTTTTCGGAGGGTTTGGCGGCCACCTGTCCGTCCACGCGCACCTGACCGGCCATCACCAGGCGTTGCGCCTGGGTCCGGCTTTCAGCCAGACCGCGTTCGGTGAGCAAAATGTCGAGGCGAGTTTTATGAAGAGTGGGCATACAAACTTCGTGGCCGCCTTCTGTTCGGCGCAGAAAGGAGATGTGATATCATAAACGCTATGCTTAAGGCCATTCTAAAGACCATGCGTCCACGCCAGTGGACTAAAAACATCTTCGTCATCGCCGCTTTGGTCTTTGACCGGCAGTTGTTCGGCGCAATCGATCCTGTTTTGCGTTCGATCGGCGGAATGTTGCTGTTTTGTCTCTTGTCCAGCAGTGTGTATATTATAAACGACATTAAAGATGTCGAAGCCGACCGGCAGCATCCCGTCAAACGCAATCGTCCCATTGCCTCCGGCGAGCTGTCTGTCCCGGTCGCCGTGGGTGCGGTGGTCGTTCTGCTGGGCGTCACTTTCCCGTTGACTTTCCTGCTCTCGCCAGAGTTCTTCCTGATCTCGCTGTTCTATTTCGTGATCAACCTGGCGTATTCGCTCTACCTCAAGAATGTCCTCATCGTGGATGTGCTGATCATCGCCGCCGGGTTCGTTCTGCGGGTTGCGGCCGGGGTTACCCTGATCCAGGTGGAGCGCTTCTCCCCCTGGCTTTACGTGGTGACCACCCTGGGCGCCCTGTATATCGGCTTTGGTAAACGCCGCGCCGAACTTAACCTGCTGCAAAACGGCGCGAACAATCATCGCAAGGTCCTGGATGGATATACCCTGCCCTTCCTCGACCAGATGATCACGATCGTCTCCAGCACCACCATCATTGCCTACAGCCTGTATACCTTTTCGGCTCCCAATCTGCCTTCCAATCACGCCATGATGCTGACCATTCCCTTCGTCATGTACGGCGTTTTTCGTTATTTGTGGCTGATTCAAGTCAAGAAGGAAGGCGGCGCTCCGGAAGAAATTCTGCTGAAAGACCGGCCGTTCCAGATCGACATCCTGCTGTGGGGAATTTCTGTGTTGGTCATCTTTTATTTGCTTGCCAAGTAAAAATGACGATGACAGCCTTATCCGCTACTGCTCCAGGAAAAATCATATTATTCGGTGAGCATGCCGTGGTCTACGGGCAGCCCGCCATTGCCGTGCCGGTGAGCATTGTTCAGGCGCGCGCGGTCATCAGCGCCATTCCCGCAGCCCCGAATGGTCAGGTGCGCCTGATCGCGCCGGATATCCACCTCGATTCGCTGATCGATGAATTACCCGACGATCACCCGCTTGTGCTGGCAATTTTACTCACCGCTGGCCACCTCGGCGCGCAACGTCTGCCGGCCATGCAGGTGCATCTGTCCTCCAGCATCCCGCTTGCAGGCGGTTTCGGCTCCAGCGCTGCCACGGCCATCGCCATCATCCGCGCCGTATCAGCTTTCCTGGGCCGTCCGTTGTCCAACGATATCGTGTCTGAACTGGCTTATCGGGTTGAACGGCGCCAGCATGGCAATCCGTCCGGCATCGACAATACGGTCGTCGCTTTCGAGCAGCCAGTTTATTTCGTGCGCGGCCAGCCTTTCGAGACGTTGATCGCCGCCAGGCCCTTTACCCTGGTGATCGGCGACAGCGGCGTGCAAAGTTCCACGGCGGCAGTCGTGGCCGATGTGCAGCGCCTGCACCAGGCCGATCCCGAATCGATCGATCGCGCCTTCACCGCCATAGGCGACATCGTTCGCCAGGCGCGCGGGTATATTCAGGCCGGGATGATCGACAACCTGGGCGAATTGATGAACCACAATCAACGCCTCTTGAAAGAATTGACGATTTCTTCACCGGAACTCGACTTGCTGGTCGAGGCAGCCCTGGCCAACGGAGCAATGGGAGCCAAGCTATCCGGAGGCGGACGCGGCGGCAATATGATCGCGCTGGTTTCTCCGCAGACGGCTTCCAGGGTCGAACGGGCGCTGATAGCTGCCGGTGCGGTCCACACCTGGATAACGACCGTTGCTCCGATCTTGGGTCCTACGGAGGGATTAGGAAATGCAAACAACCCGTCGTCTGGTTTTCCTGAAATTAGGCGGTTCATTGATTACGGATAAGGCAACCGCGCACACGGCCCGGCGAGAGGTGCTGACGCGCCTGGCCCGAGAAATTTCCGCTGCCCTGCAAAAGGATCCGGATTTAAGCCTGGTTTTGGGCCATGGTTCCGGATCCTTTGGCCATTTTGCAGCCCAAAAATACGGCACCTACACCGGCGTTCATACCTCGCTCGAGTGGCGTGGTTTTGCTGAAGTGTGGAAGGAAGCCCGTGCATTGAATGAAATCGTCATGGATGCCCTCGTCCAGGCCGGTCTGCCGGTAATGGCCTTCCCTGCTTCGGCGATCGCCATCACCTCGAAGCGCGCCGTTTTGCGCTGCGAAACAGAAACGCTGCAGAAAGCCCTGCAACATGATCTCATCCCGGTGATTCAGGGAGATGTCGTCTTCGATACGATCCTCGGCGGGACTATCCTTTCCACGGAAGATCAGTTCTTTCACCTGGCTCCACGCCTCGAACCGCAGCGCATCCTGCTGGCAGGCGTCGAACCCGGTGTCTGGTCGGATTATCCGGCCTGCAAGCAATTGTTCGACCGGATACATCTGAATGACTACACGAAAATCGCCCCGGCGCTCGGCGCATCCGCCGGCGTCGACGTGACCGGCGGGATGACTCAAAAAGTCTCGCGGATGCTGGATGTCATCCGCGCCAATCCACGGCTTGAAATTCGCATCTTCTCTGGCGTAGAATCGAATTCTATCGAACGAGCCCTCTTGGGCGCTGAATCCGGAACTTTGCTGTCGGCCTGAACATAAAGGAGGTCGAGTTATGTTATACACCCGCGATCTTTTGGAAGCAAACGAGGAGCGGAATCTGGCTTCATACGCCATTCACAGCGCGCAGAGCAAAGGCCGCCAATTTCCTGATTCCGAACCGGATTATCGGACGGTTTTTCAACGCGACCGCGACCGTATCCTGCATACCACCGCCTTCCGCCGCCTGGAATATAAGACCCAGGTTTTTATCAATTACGAAGGCGACTATTACCGCACCCGCCTGACCCACACCCTGGAAGTGACTCAGATCGGACGCACCATTGCACGCGCCCTGGGAGCAAACGAAGATCTGATCGAGACGATCTGCCTGGCGCACGATCTCGGTCACCCGCCCTTTGGCCATTCGGGCGAGATGATCCTCTCCCGCCTGATGAAGGACTACGGCGGTTTCGATCACAATAAGCAATCCCTGCGTATCGTTACATTCTTGGAAAACCGCTATCCCGATTTCCCGGGCCTGAACCTGTCCTGGGAAGTATTGGAAGGCATCGTCAAGCACGAAACCGAGTACGATATCGCCGATGCGCGTGAGTTCAATCCCGAATTGCGCGGGCATCTCGAAGCCCAGATCGCCAACGTGGCCGATGAGCTGGCTTATACCGCGCATGATCTGGATGACGGCCTGCGTTCGGGCATGATTACGCCCGCCATGCTCAGCGGCATGGAACTGTGGGAAATTCTCACCGACTTGATCGGTTGGCGCGGCGGCGAACTGGATGAAAAGAACCGTCACCGCATCATCCGCAAGTTGATTGGCATTCAGGTGACCGATCAGGTCAAGAGCACCGACCTGCGTCTGCGGGAAAACAGTATTCGATCGGCGGAAGACGTCCAACGCCTGCCGTACAACATCGTTGGTTTCAGCGATGAAATGCGCCAACGAAACCGCGAGTTGAAGGATTTCCTGTACACCAAACTGTACCGCCATTATCGTGTGGTGCGCATGGCTGTAAAGGCGGAACGTACGTTGAGCGAGATTTTCAACGCCTATTTGAACGATCCCAACACCCTGCCGCCGCACGTGCAAGTGTTGGTGGCGGAACGCGGCCTGGAACGCACCATTTGCGATTATCTGGCCGGAATGACGGATCGTTACGCCGTCGAGGAGCACCAAAAGCTGTTCGATCCGCTGGTACTGCCCTGATTACCGATTCGATCACTTTTTCTCAGAAAGGGGTGGCAATATCTCTTTCTTGGTGTTATCATGCAATCTTGAAGTTTATTTATAGAATGGTGAAAAAGAATGGCAGATGTCTCTTACTTAACCCAGGAAGGCCTCGAGAACCTCAAAGCCGAACTTGATGATTTGAAAGGACCAGCCCGTCAAAAACTCTCCGAACGGCTACGCCTGGCCATCCAGCAGGGCGATCTTTCCGAAAACGCCGATTACATTCAGGCCAAGGAAGACCAGGGCTTTTTGGAAGGCCGCATCCTCGAACTCGAACAGCTTCTCCGAAATGTTGTCATCATCGATGATACGGTGCAGAATCGCGATAAGGTCGAAATTGGCGCGCATGTGACCATTCAGGAGGGCAGCTTTCCAGAGGAAACGTATTACCTGGTGGGTCCCAAGGAAGCCGATCCGCGCAACGGCCGGATTTCGCACGAATCCCCGATCGGAAAGGCCCTTTTAGGGCACCAGGTTGGCGACGAAGTTCTGGTCGACACCCCCGGCGGTTCCATTCGCCTGAATATTCTTCGCATCGAGTAATAACGAATATTGTGACCAAACCATGCACCGGCCTCGAAAGCCGGTGCTTTTTGTTAAAAAGATCTGCCCGCCGAATGACGGGCAGATCCACAGGACAAGTCGAAGAAAACCTCAGGCTTTGGTCTTCGGCCAGACGGCCAGTTCGAGCGTAAGCCGGTCGAAGTGGCTTTCGTTGGGCAGAGCGCCGGTGCCGTACCCCATGTCTACGACGCGCGCTTCCAATTGCAGGGTCGCCGTTTCGAGCAGCACCTTGGCGCCCGGTTCCACCAGCACGGGCTCGCCCTTCGACGCCAGGCGCTGGCTGATCGCCGGGTCATTGAATGCGTGCGTGCTCATCAACACCTTGGTAATGGTCTGGATATCATTCTTATCGAACAGCCAGACCTCGAAGGCGGTTACCTTCTTCGGGTCGCCGACACCGATTGTCTCGGAGATGCCCACGCCGCATTCGCCCAGGAATTCACCGCTGGCCGAGTCGATGCTGAATGAGTCATCATACAGATCATCACCCGCCATGTAGGTGGTCATGAATTGCGCGACGGGTTGGTCCTGACCTTCGGCTTCGAAGTCCGTCCGTTCAGCAGCGCGGCTGACTTCCTGCGCGCGAGCTACCGGAGTTCCCTCGGTCCCGCGGCGTTTTCGGAAGAAGAAGATATAAGCCAACGCGCCGCCGATGATCAACACCAGCAGGCAGGACACAATCAGCAAGACCGGCGAGTTCTTCGAAGTCTTTTCCCCGGCTGCGGCCATGGTCGGTTGCACTGCACCCGGAGTCGTTGCCGGCAAAACAGCCCCGCCGGCTGTTGGAGAGGTCTGTACCGCGGTGATTGGCGTTTTCACAGCCGTTTGGAAAGCCAGCAAATCGGCTTGCGAAGCGGAACAATTACCTGAATTGATCCCGATCAGCACATCGGCTGCGGTCGATCCTAATTCCTTCCAGCGCATCGCCGCCAGGTCAGCCCGCTGATCTTTGGAAAAAGCCTGAACGGCCATGCAGAGGTAGTCCACTTTGGCGTCCTCGCGCAAATGCGCCGGCGCGGCATCCTTCCATTGCACAGGCCATAAACCCCAACCTAAAACGACAAGGCCAATGATCAGGCCGATGACAAAGCCAACAGCGGCTGCTACCCACGGGTTGCGGAATTGTTCTCGGATCTTGTCCATAGTCAGCTCCTACAGGTTTAGAACTCCTGCCTAGCGGTCTGCTTTTAATTTGCGTTTATTTTAGAACTAAAGTTGCAAGAAAGCAACAGCCACCGATTGGCAAAGGGTTTCAACGAACAATGTTGCAAGGTTTATGCCGTTTCAACGGGCGTTTCTTCGATCTGATCGAGCGGGAATGTCTCCTGGCATTGCGTGCACTGCACCTCCCGCTTGTTCGAAAGGACCAACAAACCGCCGCATTTGGGGCAGGGCGCCGACACCGGTCGCTTCCAGGAGGTGAAATCACAGGTTGGATAATTTGCGCATCCATAGAAGATGCGGCCTTTCCGAGTCTTACGCAGAACGATATCGCCGCCGTCCTTCGGGCAGGTGACGCCGATTTTTTCCAACCAGGGTTCGGTGTGCCGGCAGGTCGGGAAATTGCTGCAACTGATGAACTTTCCAAAGCGACCCCAGCGGATGACCAGATCGTGACCGCATTCGGGACAGGCGCGGCCGACTTTCTCCAGTTCCGCCTTCGTGACCGGCATCTCCTCCTGGGCCTTCTTGAGCTGGGGTTCGAATTCGCTGTAAAAATCGGCCACGATGCCGGGCCATTCGCGCTCACCCTCGGCAACGCTATCCAGGTTCGATTCCATATTCGCGGTGAAATTCAAATCCACAATTTCAGGGAAATGCTTCACCAGCAAATCGTTAACCAGGATGCCCGTCTCGGTCGGGAACAGACGTTTGGTCTCCCGGATCACATAACCGCGCTCCTGAATGGTCGATAGAATGGGCGCATATGTCGAAGGCCGGCCGATACCATGTTCCTCGAGGGATTGCACCAGCGTTGCTTCGGTAAATCGAGGCGGCGGCTGGGTGAAATGCTGCTCGGGTATCAGGCGGACCAACTCCTGCCGCTGGCCTTCTTCGAGACCGGGCGGAATACGCACGTTATCCTCATCCTCGCCCTTAAGATCCTCGTCTTTGGCTTCTTCATACACGATCAGGTAACCCGGGAAGCGCAGCGTGGATCCGGAAGCGCGCCACAGATACTCATGGGCCTGCGTCCGGGTGCTGATTTCCACCGAAACCGTGTCGAAGATCGCAGCCTCCATTTGTGAGGCAACGAAGCGCTGCCAGATGAGCTGATAAAGCTTGAACTGCTCCGGCGTCAGGAAGGGTTTGACCTTATCCGGGGCGCGCAAGACTGAAGTGGGCCGGATGGCCTCATGGGCTTCCTGCGCGCCGACCGCGCGAGTCTTGTACTGGGGTGGAGCCGGGGGTAGAAAATCGGCGCCGTATTGTTGCCCGATCATCTCGCGCGCTTCGCGTTGAGCCAGCTCGGAAACGTTCGTCGAATCGGTACGCATATAGGTGATGAGGCCGGACGTGCCCCCCTCACCGACATCCAGGCCTTCATACAATTGCTGCGCCAGCGACATGGTCCGGCGCGCGGTATATCCCAGACGGCGCGACGATTCCTGCTGTAGCGTGCTGGTAATGAAAGGCGCCTGCGGCTTGCGGCGGCGTTCGGTGCGTTTGATTTTGCTGATTTCGTAGGTCGCGTCCTCGAGATCGGCCAGCAGTGCATCCACGGAAGCCTGATCCGGCAGGCGGGGTTCGGCATCATCAAGGCGCGCCAATCGAGCCAGGTAAGCGTTCTTCTTGCCGCCGTGCGGTTTAAGTTCGGCTCCCAGGGTCCAGTATTCCACGGGGTCGAAAGCATCGATTTCACGCTCGCGTTCGACGATCAAACGCAGCGCGACCGACTGCACCCGGCCGGCGGATAACCGGCTGCGGACCTTTTCCCACAACAGCGGGCTCAGGCTGTAACCGACCAACCGGTCGAGCACGCGCCGGGCCTGCTGGGCATCCACCAGCGACATATCGATATCCCGCGGGTGAGCGAAGGCTTCCTCGATGGCCGGCTGGGTGATTTCATGAAAAACCACCCGCTTCGAAATCTTTGGGTCGATTTCGGCAGCTTCCATTAAGTGCCAGGCAATCGCCTCGCCTTCGCGATCCGGGTCGGTGGCAAGGTAGATTTCTTCGGCCGTCTTCGCCAGCGATTTAAGTTCCTTGACCACCTGGCGTTTCTCGTTGGGAACCCGGTACTTGGGTTGAAAATTGTGCTCGACATCCACGGACAATTCCGAACGCAGCAGATCGCGCACATGACCCACCGAGGCCCGAACGGTAAAGCCCTTTCCCAGGAAGCGTCCCACGGTACGCGCCTTGGCGGGTGATTCGACGATCACCAGTTTTCCTTTTCGTTTCGGTTCGCGGCTGACTTTTTCGGGTGGCGTCAGGCCGTCGTGCGCCGGGGTGCGTCCCATCCGAAAGATGGGTTTGCTGCACACTGGACAGGTTCCCCGTGTAATGGGAGCTCCGACTTTATTGAAATCCGCCTGCGGATTTTGAATTTCTCGCTTTTGCTTGCATTTAACGCAATAGGCTTCCAAAGGCTTACTCCTACAAATAAAGCTGGTAGCCGTTCTGGTCGAGTAATTTCACCAGTTCACGGACCTTTTGAGCGTCATCTCTCGGGCAAACCAGCAATGCATCTCCGGCGTCGACGATGATGAGATTCTTGACGCCAATTGTCACCACCAAACGATTTGGATCTTCGGTACATACAAGCGTATCACGCGTGTCAATCCCTAGGTGCATGGCGCTGATGTGGATGTTGCCATTTGGATCGCCGGGCAGCACGTCGAACAGTGAATCCCAGCTACCCACATCACTCCATCCCAGATCCGCGCCGGGTAATACGGCCACCTGCTGGGCGTGTTCCATGATGCCGTAGTCGATAGTCTGGGGCTTGATCTGCGGCCATAATTTCTTCAGTGTCTCGGTTTGCCAGGCGGTTCCCCAGCTTTTCGCGATCTGTTCCAGGGTCTGGTATAGTTCGCCCATCTGGCGGCTGAATTCTTCCTGAATGCGATCGACCCGCCAGATGAACATGCCCGAGTTCCAGAAGTGATCGCCACGCTGAAGTAATCCGCGGGCGGTTTCTTCATTGGGTTTTTCCTTGAATCTCAACACCCGGTACGCGTCGTGCTGGCCGTAATGGCCCAGGAGTTCACCGCGCTGGATATAGCCATAACCGGTTGCCGGGAAGGTGGGTTGAATCCCAAGCGTGACCAGGAAATCCTTGCGGGCCAATTCCTGGGCAGACGACAAAATTTGCTGGAAACCAGCCACATTTTCGATGTAATGGTCAGCGGTCAGGACGGCCATGACCGCTTCAGGGTCGCGTTTCTGCAGAACGACCGCCGCCAATCCGACCACCGAGGCCGTGCCGCGCGGCATGGGCTCGAGGATGTAGTTTTCAGCCGGAATGTTCGGGCTCTGTTTCTGCAATTCGGTCGCCTGATCGGCGACGGTCACGACATAGATGTGATCGACCGGAAATAAGCCCTGCAACCGGTCTGTGGCCATCTGGAAAAGCGTTCGATCGCTTACCAGGCGAAGCATCTGCTTCGGTCGATTTTGTCTCGAAAGCGGCCAAAGGCGCGTTCCCCCGCCGCCGGCCATGATGACAGCATAGAAATGTTCGTTCATTTGTGATCTGTTGAATATTGAGGTCGAATCTCTCGAATAGTCACGTAATTCATCCCGCCCAACTGGCGGATCATGCCCTTAAGTTCCATGATAGCGAGTGTAGCCGAAACCTGATCAATTGGCAAGCCGGATTTAATCGAGATCTCGTCGATGTGCTGGGCTTCACCGCCCAGGACGCCCAACAGCCTGGCTTCGATTCCGTCAGCCGGCAAACTGCGCCGCGCACTGACCTGTTCCTGGACCTGCTGCAGTTTCAAGATCTCGAGCACATCCTGCATTTCGAGCAGCGGGTGCGCGCCCAATTGAATCAGGCGGTTGGTGCCCTTGCTTTGCGGCGCCAGAATGCTGCCCGGCACGGCAAACACCTCGCGGCCCTGCTCGACGGCAAAAGTGGCCGTGATCAGGGCGCCGCTGGTTTCGCCCGCCTCGATGACCACCGTCGCCATGGCCAGGCCGGAGATGATCCGGTTGCGGGGCGGAAAATTCGTACTGTCGGGCGGGGTACCCGGCGCGTAATCGCTGACCAGTGCGCCGCGGCTGATGATCTGCCCGGCCAGCCGTTCGTGCTCGGGCGGATAAATGCGGTCCACGCCGCTGCCCAGCACCGCGAGCGTGCGCCCGCCGGCTTTCATGGCCGCATCGTGGGCAATGGCATCCACGCCGCGCGCCAAACCGCTGACCACCGTGATGCCGTTTGCGCCCAGGTAGGCAGCCAGTTCAGCGGCCACCTGTCTGCCGTACGGGGTTACCCGCCGCGTACCCACCACGGCCACCGCAAAATCGTCCTCCGGCAGCAACTCGCCGCGCATATAAAGCACCGGCGGCGGTTGGTCGATCTCTCGCAGGTGGCGGGGATAGGCTTCATCCTCGCGAATCAAGACCTGGATGCCCTGTTCCTCGATCCGGGACCAGATTTCATTCAGGTCCACGCTCTTGCGCATCTTCAGAAAGGTTTCAACGATTTTCGGCGGCAGTCCCGCCGAGGCCAGGGCATCACCGGGGGCATTCCAGGCAATTTCCAAATTGCCGAAGTAATCCAGCAGCGCCTGCATGCGCACGGCCCCGATTCCCTTGACCAGGTTGAATCCCATCCAGTAGATGCGGTGGTCCATTCTAATCCTGCCAGATTTGCGGCCGGACAGTCATGGTCTTCTCCGCCAGGTTGACCGACAGGATAACCTCGCGAATCGCCGGCAGCAAAATTTCTTTTCCATCCTCGCCGGTAACGATATAAACGTCGTTAGCTCCGGTTTCCACCACCTCGGTTAGGATGCCCAGGGATTGCCCCTCTTCCGTGAGAACCTTCAGGCCAATCATTTGGTGCTGATAATATTCACCTTCAGGCAACTTCGGAAGGCTGTCCGCGCGCACATACACCATGCAATTGCGGAATTTTCCAACTTCTTCGGGTGTATCGATGTCGCGGAATTTGAGCAGTAGGAATGGTGGATTCTTGCGGGTCCTTTCCAGATGTATGGGCACGTGGGTCTCGCCGATGAATAATTCGCGCCCACTGCGCATTCTCTCTGGAAAGTCCGTGATCACTTCCATTAAAACTTCTCCGGCCAGGCCATGCGGCCGGCGGAGTTTTCCGACAATCAGAAAGACAGGCTCGCCCGTCAGGGGCGAGCCTGTTTCATCCGATGGTGTTACGGGAGGGACCATCCGGCGTGGTTTCATCGGGGTTCTACGACATCCAGACTGGCCTGTTTACCCTCGCGGGCGGCAGCCACGCGCAGCAAAACCCGCATCGCGTTGGCCACCCGGCCACCTTTACCGATGACACGCCCCATATCTTCTTTGGCGACCCTCAGTTCGATGTGAACTTTCGTGGCGCCCGCGCGCTCCTGTTTGATTTCCACCTGGGTGGGATCATCAACCAGAGAACGGGCGATGAAATCGATCAGATCCTTCACGGCTTCTCCCTTTCCAGATCACCGGAAAAACGCCGGTGCTCTAGTATCATTTCCGGTCGCAATTATTTCGACGTGGAGGGGAGGGTCTTCGTGGTGGTTTTACGGTTCTCGTAAACTGCCTTGGCTTCTTCCAGCAGCTTTTCAACCGGTTCGCCGGCCTTATAGCGGGCAAAGCGATCCAACAGACCAACACTCTTGAAGAGCATGAGCACTGAATCACTGGGCTGCGCGCCCTTGCTCATCCAATCATAAATGCGGTCTTCCTGTACTTCGAACGTGAAGGGTTCAGTCCGTGGATTGTAAGAACCCAGAATTTCAATGAAACGGCCATCGCGCGGGCTTTCCTTATCCGCGGCAATGATACGATACGTAGCCTGACCCTTCAAACCAGTGCGGCGCAAACGAATACGAACCATCGAGTCGATCTCCCTTTTACTTTCTAGTGTTTCTCAAATCAAGTATATCGCGAAATTTCATTCCGTCCAGCCGTCAGATTGGAGAGCCTGGGGGCGCTGAAGGAAGCGCGAAAACTCTCCGCCCGAAACGGTGGGTTATCCAAACATGCGGGGCATTCCGCGACCGCCTGTTTTTTGCAGTGTTTTGACCATCCGCTGTGTCTCGCGGAATTGCTTGAGGATGCGATTCACATCCTGCACCTCGGTGCCCGAACCGCGCGCAATCCGCCGCCGGCGGCTCGCGTTAAGGATATCCGGGTCGTGGCGTTCGGCCTGCGTCATCGAACTTAGAATGGCTTCAGTGACCTTGAGTGACTTTTCGGCATCTTTCGGATCGATGTTTCGGGCGGCCTGTCCGAGGTTGCCCGGCAGCATATCCAGGATTTGCTGGAACGGCCCCATTTTACGAATCTGGCGCAATTGTTGGGCGAAATCTTCCAGCGTAAAATCGCCCTTCATCATCTTTTTCGCCTGGTCGCGCGCCGATTGCTCATCGTAAGCGGCTTCGGCCTTTTCGATCAGGCCAATCACATCGCCCATGCCCAGAATGCGCGAAGCCAGGCGGCGTGGATCGTAACTTTCCAGCGCATCGACGCCTTCGCCGGTGCTGAGGAATTTGATGGGCACGCCGGTCACCGAGCGGATGGAAATTGCGGCGCCGCCACGGCTGTCGCCGTCCATTTTGGTCAGCACGAGCCCGGTCAGTGAAACCGTATCCCGGAAACCCTCCGCCACGTGCAGGGCTTCCTGGCCGATCATCGAATCGATCACCAGCAAGGTATCGGTCGGCGTGACCTTGCGGCTGATCGACCGCAGTTCGTCCATCAACTGATCGTCCAACTGCGAACGGCCGGCCGTATCCAGGATGACCACGGTGTAACCGCCCTTCCTGGCCTGGTCGAAGGCATGCGCCGCCAGTTCCGGCGGATTCACACCGTCTTCGGTGAAGACCGGCACACCAACCCGTTCGCCCAGTGTTTGCAATTGTTTGATGGCCGCCGGTCGGTAAGGGTCCGCGGCCACAAGCATCACCCGCTCGCCCTGCGAACGCAGTAAACGCGCCAGCTTGGCGGCGGCGGTTGTTTTACCCGAACCCTGCAAACCGACGATCATCACCAGCCAGGGTTTGGGGCCGGCCAGGTTGAGCCGGGCCGGTTCACCCAGGGTGCCAATCATCTCTTCATTAACGATCTTGATGACCTGTTGGGCGGGGTTGAGCGCTTTGGAGACTTCGGCGCCGATGGACCGGGCGCGAACGCGAGCCACGAAATCTTTGACCACGCTGTAATGCACGTCCGCTTCCAGCAATGCCAGGCGGACCTCACGCATCACGGCGTCCACATCGGCTTCGGAAAGTTTCCCGCGCCGGCGCAGATTATCAAAGATTTTATTCAAACGGTCGCTTAAAGTCTCAAACACGTCGATTCACATCCATAGAAAACAACACCCCACAGCCGGGGCGTCTAACCGATTGATTTTAGCCTAGAAAGCAAGGTGGGTCAAGAGATGGCCCGGGAAAGCTTACAGTTTTCGCATTTTGTCAAATCTTTTGGATTTTTTCGCAACCTTCCCCTGCCTTATGGGTTATTACCTTCAGAAAATCAGCCTGTTTTCATTCTTATCCGTTATCGAGGAGTTTTATGTCCAAAGTCGCCATTGTTACCGACTCGACCGCCTGTTTCCCAAAAGAAATCATTCAGGGCTATCCCATGTTCGTGGCTCCCCTGCAGGTCATTTGGGGCGATCAGAGTTACCAGGACGGCGTCGATATTCAACCTTCCGAATTTTACACCCGCCTGTCCAATTCGAAAACGATGCCGACCACATCGCAAACCACTCCCGGTTATTTTGCCGAACTGTACACCCGCCTGCTCGACCAGGGATATGACATTCTCAGCGTGCACATTTCCTCGCGCCTTTCCGGCACCCTCGATTCCGCAATTCAGGCCCGGAAGATGGTCATGAACGGCAAGGGTCGGATTTCACTCGTGGATACTTACGGAGCTGGGATGGCCATGGGTTTTCCGGCCCTGATTGCCGCCCGCGCCGCCAAACAGGGCGCCACGTTGGAGGAATGCCGGATTCTCACCGAAAACGCGGTTAAAAATAGCGGTGTCTTTGTGGTCGTCCCCACACTGGATTATCTATATCGCGGCGGACGCATTGGCGGCGCCGCTGCTTTTGTGGGCTCCGTGCTGAACCTCAAACCCATCATCAAGCTCATCGACGGGCGGTTGGACGCTGTGGATAAAGTGCGGACCTTCAGTAAAGCCGTCAATCAAATGACCGAATTATTTCTGAAAGATGTCAACGGCCGGTTGCCCGTCCGCATCGCCGTTCACCATGCCAATTGCCCGGATGCGGCCCGCATGTTGCTCGATCGCGTGTGCGCTCGTTTCAGCGCCAGCGACGTCGCCGAAGCGTTCATCGCCGATGTCAGTCCGGTCATCGGCGCGCACATCGGCCCGGGTGCGCTGGGGATCGCCTTTCTGGCCGGCATGTAGAACGCCCGATTGGATCGCAAAACGCCTGCTTCAGCGGGCGTTTTTTTATTCCGGACAACCCTCCTGATTACCCCTGACAGACATCACCAACCTTGTATGGGGTGTTTATTCACGCAGGCACTTTCGTTACAATCATCATTGGTCAAATCTTTTTTGCGAAAGGGTTTTCCATGAGACTCTATCCCAGCATTGGCGTGCAGGTTGCCGATATCCTGCTTCCAAAACCTGGCACGAATCTGACACAATGGGCTTCCATCGCCTGCGATCAGTTCACATCCCAACCCGAATACTGGCAGAAAGTCGCCCAAATCGTCGGTGAATCGCCTTCCACATTCAAATTAACCCTGCCGGAAGTCTATCTTGGCACCGATGAAGAACCCGCCCGCGTGAAAAGCACCCAGGCGGCCATGCAGCAATACCTGGCAGGCGGCCTTCTCGTCGATCACGAAGGCTTGATCCTGGTTGAACGCACGGTGGATGGAAAAACACGCCGCGGCCTGATGCTGGCGTTGGATCTGGAACAGTATGACTTCAACAAAGGTTCCCAGACCCTGATCCGCGCTACCGAAGGCACCATTCTCGACCGGCTGCCCCCGCGCATGAAGATCCGCGAAGGCGCGACCCTCGAACTGCCTCATATCCTGGTCTTGATCGACGACCCCAAGCGCACCGTAATCGAACCGCTCCTGGCCCAGAAAGAACGCCTGCCCAAGTTGTACGACTTCGAATTGATGCTCGACAGCGGCCATCTGTGCGGCTATAGCATCAACGACCCGGCTCTGGAGAAACAGGTCATCCACGCGTTGGAAAGCCTGGCCGATCCGGCCAGCTTCGCCTCCAAATACAGCGTTGCGCCGGATAAAGGCGTGCTCCTGTTCGCCATGGGCGATGGGAATCACTCGCTGGCCACCGCCAAGGCGATCTGGGAAAAGATCAAGCCGCAGGTTGGCCTGAACCACCCGGCTCGTTATGCCCTGGTTGAAATCGAAAACGTCCACGATGACGGCCTCGAATTCGCACCCATTCACCGCGTGCTCTTCCATGTGAAGGAAGATCTTGCTACCGGTTTACGGCATTACTTCGGCGACAAGGCAAGCCTGATTCCCAACTCAACCGAAGAGGAAATGGTCGCGATGGTCAATGCTCAAACCGGGCCGGAGCAGCTCATCGGTCTGGTCTCAGTCGGCGGTTATCAGGTTCTGTCCGTGAAGGATCCATCTTCCAACCTGCCGGTCGGCACGCTGCAAGGCTTTATTGACCATTGGCTGAAAAAGGGCGGCGCCGAAAAAGTCGACTACGTTCACGGGCGGGACGTGGTTTGCAAGCTGGGCGTCCAGCCCGGCAATCTGGGATTCTACCTGCCCGGCATGCCCAAGAGCGACCTGTTCAAGACCGTCATTCTGGATGGTGCACTGCCGCGCAAGACTTTCTCGATGGGCGAAGCCAAAGAAAAACGCTTCTATATGGAAGCCCGCAAGATCGTCAAATAAGATTATTGTGAATCAATAGGTTCACCCGAAAGCCAGTCTCATCACAGTGGTTGAGACTGACTTTTTTAATGGGCAGACCGAGTTGGGTATAATTGGTGTGAACAGGAAACATCCCATGTCGCGATTTAACCCCTTTCAACCAAACGAAAATGCGCTGCCTCCCGAACAGGTCCGTTTTGTCGATGTCCATGTCGAACCCTGGCCGGATGGACGCCGGGTACGGGTGCACCTGACCCTCACGCCATTCCAGCAACCTCCCGATCTGGAAGTTGCCATTCTAGATGGACAGGGCCGGGAAGTCAGCCATATCGCAATCATCGAGAACATCGATGACCATTTTGTGGTCACCATGCATTTACGAGATCCAGAAACCCAATCCGATTATCGTCTTGAAGCCAGGCTGAGTTATCAAAGCAAGGGTACGATCGCTCAAACCGGCTGCACTTTTCAAATTCCGCCTGAAACAATCCCATAAACTGGCTCGAAAATTGCAATAACGAAACTGTAAACCAGCCTGCCACTGGTTGCATTGACGTTCGAGATTTAAGAATGCTACAATCAACCTGTGAAAATTCCGACTATCGATCGAGCGTACGAGAAAACTTTCATTCATGGACCCGCAGATGAATAACCGTACGCCCACCACTCAACGGATATTGGCGTTGCTATTGACCGCGCTCATCCTCGCGAATGTGGTGTATTTACTTTTCGTAGGTTGGCCAGAAATGCGGGCCGAGGGGCCCAAACCGCAGGCGCAAGCTGCAACAGGCCAACCTTTATCGACGCCAACTGTATCCACCACACCATCGTCCAAACCAATGGCTTCCGCCCCGATGAATGCCGCGAATGCTGCGGATGGCCTCTTCCTGTTCTCGATGAGCGATGGGAACAGCGCCCACTTTTTTATCTATCATCCGGTCAGTCAGCCCCTTCAGCGCATCACCACCCAGGCCGGCGCGGATCGCGACCCGGCGCTCAGCCCGGATGGCCAGCGGATCGCTTTCAGCTCGCGCCGGAATGGATACTGGGATCTCTACATCCTGGATCTCGCCAGCGGCCAGGTACAACGGGTCACCGACACGCCGGAATTCGAGGGCTCACCCAGTTGGTCGCCAGACGGCCAGTGGTTAGCCTATGAAGCCTACAACGGGAATAATCTGGATATTTTCCTGCGTTCGTTGTCCAACCCCAATGATGCCCCGGTTCAACTCACCGACGACCCGGGCCCCGATTTCGCGCCAGCCTGGTCGCCGCAGGGACGCAGCATCGCCTTTGTTTCTGCGCGCTCGGGCGAGGACGAAATTTGGCTGGCGTTGCTCGACCAGATCGACAACCGCTTTCAGAACATCAGCCAGTCTCCGGATACATCCGAAAGCCAACCCGCCTGGTCACCGGACGGTCGGTATCTTGCCTGGGGAGTGGATGGTTCAGGCGGTCGTTCGATCGTGGTCTGGGACGGCCAGGAGTCGTACGGCAATGTCACGACCATCGGTCCCGGCGCCGAACCGGCTTGGAAACCCGACGGAAGCGCCATTCTGGCGCGTATTTCGGGCCCGAATCAGGAAGGCATTGCGGCCTACCAGTTCCCGGGCGGCGCTCAGGTCATGTCTTACACCTCCTTGCCGGCCAGCCTGCACGGGTTGATCTGGCTGACCGGTCCCTCCGCCGACGCGATGCGCAACAGCGCCGTTTACAATCCGTCCCTGGCTCTCATGCCGACCCTTTGGTCGCCGGCCCTCACGGTTTCACCCATTTCTCCGGCCGGGCGATCCGCACTTGTCAGCCTGCCGGATGTCTCGGCTCCCTATCCGTACCTGCTGGATTCGCTGGATGAATCCTTCAACGCCTTCCGCAGTGAATTGGCCAGCCAGGTGGGTTGGGATGTGCTTTCGAGTCTTGAAAATGCCTATTATCCGCTCACCGAACCGCCTTCACCCGGACTGATCGAAGATTGGTTGTACACCGGGCGTGGATTTGCCCTCAACCCCCTGCCGTTTTCGGCCGGCTGGATGGTGTCGGTCCGCGAAGATTATAACGGCCAGACCTACTGGCGGATTTACGTTAAGGCGCGGTATCAGGACGGCTCACAGGGTATTCCCCTCTCGGCGCATCCCTGGAACCTGGACGCCCGTCACAGCGGCGACACCCGCGCTTACGAACAGGGTGGGGAATTGGCCCCGATTCCGGACGGATACTGGTTGGATCTGACCGACCTGGCAGCCCAGTTCGGCTGGCAGCGCCTGCCCGCCCTGGTCGATTGGCGCACCTATTACGCCGCTTCCCGTTTCAACCAGTTCGTCATTCCGGATGGATTAAGCTGGAAGGACGCCATGGCGCAGTTGTACCCGGAAGAGGCAATTGCCACGCCAACCTTCGTTCCGACCCCCACCACCACCCTGACTCCAACCCGCACACCCTGGCCTGGCCGGCGCTATTACCAGACCAATACCCCGACCCCTACGCCGGTCACGCCCACCGCGACCAATCGTCCCACCTGGACACCCCTGGCCGCAACGCCAACCCCATGAAAACAAGATTGGTCTTGTTCCTTTTGGCAGCCTGTTTGATTTTAGCCGGTTGCCAGCCAGCATCCATCCAGGCGGAAACGACGGAAATCCCGCTCCCCTCCAGCACCCCCCAACCGGAGCTGCCGGATTTGCAGGCGACCCCGGAAACGCCGGGATTGCATGTTCAGGAGACCCCGCTGCACTTTACGTTTCCGACCCCGGGCAATCAACCCGTCTCCTTGTGGCGCCCTCCCCTGTATGAGGTTCCCTGGGCGCTGGGAGAACATGACCATTTCTTCTTCAGCCGGCCGATTGCGGCCGATGAAATCAACTGGCCGTTGGCCGATTATCGCTACGGCGGCATCTTTCCGGATTCGGATATCGTCCACACCGGGATCGATATCGACGCTCCCTATGGAACGCCCATCCTGGCCGCCGCGCCGGGGAAAGTCGTCTGGACGGGATACGGCCTGTACACCGGTGCGGGAAATGAAGGGGATCCATATGGCCAGGCGGTCGTCATCCGCCATGATTTCGGTTACCAGGGCCGCCAGTTATACACTGTCTATGCGCATATGTCGGCGGTCAAGGCCTATCTTGGCCAGCGAGTCGAAACCGGCACCGTCATCGGCGAAGTCGGGGATACGGGCTTCACCACCGGACCCCATCTGCACTTCGAAGTTCGGATCGAAACGAATTCTTTTTTTGCGACCCGAAATCCCGAATTATGGCTGGCTCCTCCCCAGGGCTGGGGCGTTCTTACCGGGCGATTGATGGATCGAAGAGGAATGCTCCTGACCAAGCAGGAGGTCGTCGTTTATTCGATCGATACCGGCCAGACCTGGTCCGTCCTCACCTATGGCCCCACATCCGCCAACCAGGACGATTATTATCAGGAAAACATGGTGCTCAGTGATCTGCCGGCCGGAGATTATTACGTCTACGTATCCGTCAACGGCACGCGTTATCGCACGCAGTTGAGCATCAATCCGGGCGCCGTCACCTACTTCTCATTTCATAGCACTCTGGGTTTTGACCTGGATCTCCCGGCCACCCCGTCCCCGGATGAGTGGTTAACCCCCGAATCATAATATAAACCCTTGACAATTCAAGCATCCGAACTGAAAATACACGTTTGGCTCATCAAGGCCAAATGTATTTTTGTTGATGCAAAATTGGAGGAATTAAGTATGCTTGGAATGAAGAAATCAGCCGGTTTTATCGTTTTGGTCGCCGCTGCCCTGGTCCTAGCAGCCTGCGCGCCGGCTGCAACCCCGACCCCTGATCCTGCAGAAATCCGCACCCAGGTTGCCGGTACCGTTCAAGCGGGTCTCACGCAGACCGCGGCTGCTGCACCCACCAGCACTCCCACAAACACCCCTGAACCCACATTCACCCCCACCGTCAGCACTCCCACTTCGAGTGTGACGAACACGCCGGCTGCCACAATCACCGCGACTCACGCCGCAGCCCCCGATATGGCGGAAGTCGTTGGTGTTACCGCTTCCGCAACCTACACTCCCGGACAGGAATTCAAAGTGACCTGGACCGTCAAGAATACCGGGACCAATACCTGGGCCAGCAATTACCAGGTGCGCTGTTTTACCACGGCCTATTGTTTCAACGGATCGTCAACCGCTTTCGGCCGCGAAGTTAAACCGGGCGAACAAATCGACCTCACCATCACATTGAAAGCGCCGTCGACGACCGGCGATCACACCACCCTGTGGGTACTCACCAACGCCAGTGGCGTAAACTTTGGCCGCGGCATGTCCTATAGCTTCAAAGTATCCTCATCCTCCGCCGCGACGGCTGCCCCGACAAAGACGGCGACCGTTACGGCCACTCCGTAACCTAAATTCTCCAATCCAACTGGATGGGAAATGCAAATTCGAAATTGGATCAAAGCCGAGGCCGCTAGCCTCGGCTTTCCATTCTTCGGCATTACCGATCTGACGCCGCCGCCCCATTTGGACGTGTTTCGCGACTGGATCGCTGCCGGCCGCCACGCCGGCATGGATTATCTGGGCCGCGGCGTAAGCCTTGATAAACGTTCCGATCCGCGTCAAATCCTTCCCGGAGCAAAATCGATCATCACGCTTGCCATGCCCTATGCTCCCTCCCTGGATTCGACAGTCGAGCAGTCCCAACCCGCCGGCCGGATTGCCTCGTACGCCTGGGGCATGGATTACCATGAGGTGATCCCCGCGCGATTGAACGATCTGGCTGAACGAATTTCCGAACACCTCGGCTGCCCGGTTGCCCGGCGCGCTTACACCGATACCGGTCCCATCCTCGAACGCGACCTGGCGCAGCGCGCCGGGTTGGGTTGGGCGGGCAAGAATTCCTGTCTCATTCATCCCCGGCGAGGATCGTATTTCTTCCTGGCCGAGCTTTTTCTGGATATCGAACTTGAACCGGATAAGCCTATCGCAATCGACCGCTGTGGCTCCTGCCGGCGCTGTATCGATGCCTGCCCGACGGGTTGCATCTGCGAGGACCGCACGCTGGATGCCGGCCGGTGCGTCTCCTACCTCACGATCGAAAACAAAGGCCCCATACCCGTCGATCTGCGTCCCAGAATTGGGAACCGGGTATTTGGCTGCGATATATGCCAGCAGGTCTGCCCGTGGAATCGTTTTGCCGTTGATAATGAAATCGATCCCACCTTCCAGCCTCGCCCGGGAATCCCTGCGCCGTCATTATTGCCCGAATTACAATTGGACGCCCGTGCCTTCAACCGGAAATTTCAGCTCAGTCCCGTAAAGCGCGCGAAACGGCGCGGATATCTGCGTAATGTCTGCATCGCCCTCGGAAATTCGCACAATCCCGCTGCGCTGCCAGCCTTGAAGGAAATTCTCCAGGCCGAACCCGAAGCGCTCATTCGCGGCGCTGCGGCCTGGGCGTTGGCCGAGATCGACCCGGTCAATGCGCGAAGCGCACTCGAAATTGCGCTCCGGGTGGAACCGGATGCCATAGTATGCCAGGAAATCAAAGCTGCATTGGAAAAGTAAAGGCTACGGCAGCCATTGCGGTCGGGCAGCATCCTCGGCGATGACCTGAAAGGCTTTGTCATCTTTTTGCCAGGTCATCACCTGGGGTGTGGACTGAGAGGATTCGAGTTGGAAGCGTTGAAAAACGAGCTGCCTGCCGTTCGGATCCCAGGAATATGCGGCAAATGAGGCGGTCAGGTCTTCCGTGATCGATTGGCTGGCACCATTTTCGAGCGGGACCAGCCAGAGCTGCTTGTTCGGCGAACCCACCAGAGCGCGCAGGGCAATTACCAGGCTATTTCCGTCCGGGGTAAAGATGGGCCGGCTCGCATCGACCTGCCCTAGGTCGGCTGCCTCGACCAATTGAATATCCCCACTTTCGAGGTCGGCCTGATAAATGCGCACGAACGGCACCCCGATTTCGCTGCTCTCGGCTCGGGTAAACAACAATTTCGTCCCATCCGGCGACCACGTTCCAATGGCTTGCTGTTCGGTCGGAATCAAGATTACTTTATTCGTGATCAGGTCGAGGACCCGGATTTGAGAATATTCCGGATCATAGAATTGTAAATAGCGGCCCAGTGGCGACCAGTCCGGTTCGATTCCGCTGATCGTTTGATCGGTATGCAGGGCCGAACTCTCTCCGGTCTTCAAATCGAACGTCCAAATCTCGCCCAGCGGTGCGTTTGGGCTGCGCCGGGAAAAAGTGATGGCTGATTCGTCCGGCGCCACGGAGGGTTGAACGCAGGCATCCGGACCGCAATCCAGTAACCGGTGATTGTCAGCCCCGTCCCGATTCACCAGCCACAAATCCACCCCAGCCTGGTCGTTGGTCGCGCTGTACACCACTCGCTCGCCGCTGGGAAATCCGGCCATGTCCTGTACCCTGCCCCCGCTTTCAGACAGTTGTTTCGCTGCATTTCCTGCCGCGTCCGCCAGCCAGACCTCCGGAGCCTGCGTGGCCTGACCCAGATAAAGGATACTCGCAGCGCGGATGCGAAACGACCAGACTGCATCGGATTTCAACCGGTGGCCCGTTTCATCGACAACACCCCTGTCCAACCGGAGTGTGTAGATCTGCCCGGCTTGAAAGACCCCGGCAGGCCAAAAAGTGGTTTGATTTCCTTCCCAGGTCCATTTGCCCTCGACGGCGGGCTCCAGGTGCAGGTGCGCCTCGATATCTGCGGCGGTCACGGCCTGGTGAAATTCCAGAATGAGCGGTCCGCGAGCGCCAATTTCAGCGCCGTCCGGCAGGCGGATCTCCGGTTTCGACATCCCAACCTGACTGCCCAACCAGAAGAATATACCGATCACGGCCAGGAGAATCAGGATCGCATAAGGCATGCGTCGATCAAAAAGATGAACGGATGGGTCGGTCATGGTAGGACGTATGCTAACCCAATCCGATTTCTTTGTCAAAATGGAGAGAAAAAAACCCGCTGCTTTGCGGCAGCGGGGTTGGCGGACTATCGAAAGGATCAGCGTTTCGGCAGCGTGGCTGTGTAAGCCGGGACTGTCGGCGCGATCGTCGCTGTCTTTTGCGTGCTCCGGACTGCGGGCGTCGAGGTCGGCGCTCGAGTGGGCGTTGGCGTGACGATACCCGCGCGGATCTTCAATACATCCCCGACATAGATCGTGACCCCGTCCGGAATCTTATCCTTGTTATCGGCCACGATCATTTCCTTGGTGGTGTTGAAGTACGAAGCGATGCTCGCCAGCGTATCTCCACTGACGACCGTGTATTCGATCGTTCCACGGAAGCCGGTGGGTAACGGCGTGATGGTCGGTAATTTCGTGTCCGGCGCGGGAATGAGCAGGACAGTTTCATTCGGCTTGATTAAATTACAATCCACACCCGGATTTAATGCCATCAGCACATCGATCAAGACATTGAATTTCTGCGAAACGCTCCAGCAGGTGTCCCCTTCCTGCACGGTATACTCGAAAGGTCCCGAAGCGGTTGGAGAAACCGAAGGGGTCGGCGTTTCGGTAATGGTCGGCGTGAGCGTGATGGTCGCGGTAGGCGTCAGGGGAGTTGGTGTGGACGTCTGGGTGGCGGTTGGCGTTCGCGACGCGAACAGGTTGAATCCGGGTTTACTCGACCCAGTTAACCAGGCAATCACCAGGATTGCGCCGACGGCCACCAGAAGGACTGCCAGCCCTCCAATCAGGAAGGGCATCATCTGTTGCCTTTTTCGGTAGGTTTCATAAACGCTTTGCGGTGTGTTTTTTCCACTCATTTTTTCTGTTTCCTGTGTTGATCAGTGTAAAATTTCCGGTCGGAATTATTTTCCTCGAAGACCGTTTTTCTGATCGGATTTAAGACGAATATCATCTTGTCTTTGAGTTTACCATGAAATAGGCATGATATAATCACTTTATCTTTCCACCCTAACTCTCAAGCATCCTTCTTCGGAGGAACACAATGGAAATTTCCCACACACAGTACAAGCACTGCGATGTTGTAAAAGTATCCGGACGGGTCGATAGCTCGACGGCTCCGCTTTTGTCTGAAGCATTAACGAAGATCACGGAAGCCGGCCGCTATCGGATTGTTGTCGATATGAGCGGGTTGGAATTTATTTCAAGTGCTGGTTTACGCGCACTCATCAGTACTCAAAAAACTTGCAAACGGTATAATCGCGGTGAAATCGCCTTATCCAGTGTTCCAAGCAACGTGGCTGCCACACTCGATCTGGCCGGATTTACCCCCCTGTTCAAGATTTTCGCGGATGCAACCTCGGCAGTCGGGAATTTCTAACCGCTGACGGATCATTTTAAATGACTACGCTCACCTTTCCGGGGCGATTCGAGAGCTTACCGGCAATCGCCGATTTTGTGCGCGAGGCAGCTCATGAGGCTGGTCTGAGTTCATTTCAGGTCTATGCTGTTGAAACAGCCCTGGATGAGGCTTGCGCCAACATCATTGAGCACGCCTACGGCGGTGAAAATAAAGGCGAGATCGAGTGCAGTTGCCTAATCGATGAAGAGGGGCTGACCATTGTCTTGAGGGATTATGGCCGCCCCTTCAATCCCAATTCAGTCAAAAAGCCCGATCTGGAATCACCGCTTCAAGAACGACCAGACCACGGCCTTGGGCTCTACTTCATTCGTCAATGGATGGATGAAGTGGATTTTGAGTTTAAACCCGGCCGAAATACCCTGGTGATGTCGAAGCGCAAGGAGAAACAACGCTAATGGTTTCTCCCGGGTTGACTGCCATTCCAGAGTGGAAGCAGTTCCTTCTCCTGGGCGAAGAATTATTGAAGCAACCCAACGCAGCCGCACAATGCAACCTGATCGGTGCGACGCTCAAGCGGCTGTTGGGGGCGCAAGCTGTCATCTGGCTGACCGCCACAAATTACCCTCTTCCCAACGAACCCGAGGTCTTGCTTCTGCCCTCCCCGGATGCGCCTGCATTTGTTCAGCAGGTATTCGAAAGTCATCAACCAACCTGCCGCGCCAGAGAAGACCAGGCTTGTTCGTCGGATCACTTGCCCTGTTCATTGGCGTTTCCAATTCTGACCCAGGAAAATCTGCTCGGCGTGCTGGAAGTCCACCGCGATCCCAACTCGCCTTTCCGCAAAGAGGAAATCGATTTTCTCGAAGGATTGGTGGCGCATGCCGCCAGTTATCTGCAAATCTTTCGTCAGGCCTCCCTCAAGAACTGGCGCTCCGATCAGCTTACGCTGGTGCGGTCCGTCTCGGCCCAAATTGCCAACGTAACCGATCTCACCGAACTCAGCAAGCGCGTCACCCGGTTAATCCAACAGACCTTCAAATATTATTACGTCGCAATCTTCACCCTGGATCAAAACGGTGAAATTCTACAATTTCGCGCCAGCGCCAGCCAGAGCAAAGAGGATCGCCAGACCACATTGTCGGCCCGCCTGGGCGAAGGTGTAATCGGCTATTCGGCCCAGATCGGCAAGGAATATTACGTTCCGGACGTTCACAACGATCCGCATTACCGCTTCGTCGATTCGCTGCCCGAAACCGAATCGGAAGTTTCGTTTCCGTTGAAAATCGAGCAGCGCGTCCTGGGCGTCCTCGATGTGCAAAGCGATCAGGTGGATGCTTTCCACGAACTCGACCGGATCGTTTTACGGGCCCTGGCGAATAATGTCGCTATTGCCGTGGAAGGGGCGCGCCTGTATTCGGATGTTCAACGTCGCGCCGAGCAGATTTCCGCCGTTTTCGACATTACCCATGCCCTGACATCCATCCTGGACCTGGATAAACTGCTGGATACCGTCGTCGAGACCATTCAAAAACGATTTGGGTATCCATTCGTTCATCTTTATTCGGTTCACCCCGGTCGGCGATTGATCCTGTATTGGGCCGGCAGCGGCGCACGCAGCGGCAAACTTCGCGAACAGCAGCTTCAAATCTCAATCGATGATCCCAAAGGGATTATTCCCTGGGTGGCGCGCACCGGCAAACCCCTGTTGGCAAACGACGTCCGGAAAGAGCCGCTCTACAAACCCTACCCGTTGCTGCCGTACGAAACCTGTTCAGAGGTTGCACTTCCATTGACCTATGGTGGCGAAACGCAGGCCATTCTGGACCTCCAAAGCACAAAATACAACGCGTTCGACGAAAAGGATATCTCGATTTTGGAAGCCTTGAGCGCTTCCATTGCCATTGCATTGCGCAATGCTTCGCTGTATCGTTCGGAACAATGGCGCCGCCAGGTAGCCGACAGTTTCAGGGACGTGGCCAATCTGTTGAACGCAGACATCACCCTGGATGAACTGCTCAACAGCATCCTTTCGGAATTGGAAAAGAACCTGCCGTGCGAGGCTTCGGCGATCTGGCTGTACGAAGAAGATCCGCAGCATTCCGATACCAACACACGCCTGCGCCTGGCTTACGCGCATGGCTTTACCCTGGAACACATGACCCAAGTGCTGAAAGAGGATCCAACGGCGCGCCAGGTCCTGGAAGCCACCCTGCCCGGAACCGAACCCACCATCCGGCGGCCCACCGACCCGCTCGGGCCGTTGGGCGCCGCCCTGGGTTTCAAACCCAATTATTCTTCCATCGCTGCGCCGTTGATGGCCGGGCAGCAGCCCCTGGGCGTCCTGACGCTTGCTCATTCGACCTACGGCCGTTATGGGTCCGAAGCGCGCGCCATGACAGCAACCTTCGCCAGTTACGCCTCCTCGGCCATTCAAAACGCCCGCCTGTACGCCGCCGCCCAGGAACAGGCTTGGGTTTCAACCGTTCTGCTGCAGGTCGCCGAAGCCTGCCAGGCGCTGAATTCGGTGGACGATCTGCTCGAAACGATGGTTCGCCTGACGCCGTTGCTGGTCGGGATCAAGAACTGCGCCATCTTCCTGATCGATTCGAGCCGTCAGGCATTCATCCTGAAAAGTTGGTACGGCATCGAAGGTCTGGCAAAAGGGGAAGTCCTGTTTTATGAATCCGAGACGCCCGGCTTTCAAAAATTGCTGGATACGCAAAGCCCGGTTTTCATTCAGGATGCAAAAGAGGAGCTTCACCTGCCTGAGGCGGCCCTATCGGGGGATAACAGCACGCTCGTCCTGGTCCCCCTGGTAACGCGCCAGGAGATCATCGGCGCGATGCTGGTCGGCCATCAGAACGATGACACGCCCGGCTTCCACCAGTTCTTCGACCAACAGACCCTGGCCATCCTGCAGGGCATTGCCCACCAGACGGCAGTCGCCGTGGAAAACATCCAGCTCCTCGAAGTCCGTCAGGAAGAAGCCTATGTCACGGCCGTCTTGCTGCAGGTTGCCCAGGCCGTGGTGAGCCAGAACAACCTGACGGATATTTTGGATACGATCGGGCACCTGATGCCCATTTTGGTCGGCATCGACGCCTGCATCATCTACCTGTGGGACAATGAGCACAAGCGCCACGAACCGGCTCAGGCTTTTACCGGACAGCGCCAGCAGGAGCAGCAGGTGATGGAAATCCTCTATGCCGCGGGAGAATTCCCATTGCTGGATCAAGTCCTCAAAACGGACGCGCCCTCTTCCTGCCCGTTGCCCGATCCCGGCCTGTCGCCGTTGGAGTGGCACACACTGCCCTGCTCGAAAGCGGGCGAAATGCCCACGCCGGCACAGTCCGCGCGCAGCGCGTGGCTTTTGGGTTTTCCGCTCTCCGTAAAAGGAGAGGTTAACGGTGTGATGCTGACCAAAGAATCGCCCATTACAGCCTCATTCCATGAGAAGCGCTTGGAAATCATCTCCGGCATCGCCCAGCAGGTCTCGCTGGCCATTCAAAACGAACACCTCAACCTGGAGATGGTCGAACGCGAGCGGCTGGAAAAAGAAATCCAATTGGCCCGCCAGATTCAACAGTCCTTCCTGCCCAGCCAACTGCCCCAACTGCCTGGCTGGGATCTGGATATCCGCTGGCAGACAGCGAGGCAGGTCGGCGGCGATTTCTACGATGTGTTCCATTTGCGCCATGGAAAACTGGGATTGGTCATCGCGGATGTTTCGGATAAAGGCCTGCCGGCGGCGCTTTACATGACAGTGACGCGAACGCTGATTCGCGCGTTTATGCAAAATACGTCTTCACCGGGTCGCGTGTTGGAGCGCGTCAACAACCTGCTGTTGATGGATTCGCAGAACGGCATGTTCGTCACGGCCGTATACGCCGCCCTGGATCCGGATCGCGGCATTTTGACCTGCGCAAATGCCGGGCACAACCGCGCGTGGCTCTGGCGCGCAGCCACCAACGATCTCGAGCAGCTTCCCAAGGGCGAAATTGCCCTGGGAGTGCTGGAAAGTGTCCATTACTCGGACAAGAACCTGGAAATTTTCCCCGGGGATTGCCTGTTGTTCTTCACGGACGGATTGACGGAATGCTTCTCGCCCACCGGTGAGACGTACGGCGAGGACCGCCTGACAAACATTATTCTGTCCACCGCCGCGCGGGGCGTCCACGACCTGCTGCACGCCATCGAACAATCTGTAATCGAATTTCGCGATATCGAATCCGTTTCCGACGATATTACATTGCTGGCGATCCAACGCCATCCAGAAACGAAATCCTGAATCGCCTGATCCAAAAAATAGAGGATGGATTGAAATGCTCCGCGGAATATTGTGGGATATGGACGGCGTTCTGATCGATACGACGGACGCTCATTTTGAAGCCTGGCGGAGTATTGCCGCCGGGCGCGCCATCCAACTGGAGCGCCAGGAATTTCTGGGCGTGATGGGCCGCAATAACATCGATACCCTCGAATACCTTTTTCACCACCCTGCCGATCCGCTTGAAGCCCTGGAAATCGGGAAGAAGAAGGAAATTTTATTTCGAAGCCTGCTACGTGGCCGCGTCCATCTCCTCCCCGGTGTGGTTGACTGGCTGACGTATTTTCGATCGAAAGGCTATGCGCAGGCGATTGCCACCTCCGCGCCCTGGGAAAACATCGACGCCCTGTTGGCCGAGACCAACATCCGGCTGTTTTTTCAGGCCATTGTTTCGGCCTATGATCTGCCCGGTAAACCGAATCCTTTTGTCTTTCAGGAAGCCGCCCGCCAGTTAGGCGTTCCTCCCGCAGAATGTCTGGTCATCGAAGATTCGCTGGTTGGGATCGAAGCTGCCAGACGCGGCGGTATGCGCTGTCTGGCCGTCGAAACCACCCATCCGGCCGAGAAGCTCAACCAGGCGGATTGGGTGCTGCCGCGATTGTCGAGCCAGAACCCCGGGGAGTTTCTGCGCAACCTGGAAAAATAAAACCGGCTGCCAGCTTCCCGCTGCAACCGGTCGAAGAATTCGTCGCCGAACGTGTAAATCACTCGCCAAAGAACAGCGCCCACCACACCTGCCAATTTTTCAGGGACGACTGGGTGGGTTGAGCGGCAATAACTGGCATGGGGGTTGCATCCGAGGGGGAAATGGGAACGATCAATTGGTCGCCCGGCCGCACCATCATTCCTTCTTCGCGTGCCCAACTTTCCACGGCCACATCCGAAGTCGCGTACGCAATTTGCGTCTGCAGTCCAATGGCAGTGCTGGTCAGGTTGGCAATTTCGGTGCGCATCGAGTTGCGCTCGCGGGTCAGGCGATACAGATCATTCAAACGGGTGTTCAAATCGATCATCAGAAGGAACAGAAGGGCCAGACCGGCAACGACGATGATGCGTTTCTTGTCAAACTGGATGCTCTTCATAGGCGTATGTTACTCCAATTGACCACCCGTTGCAAGTTGAAGGCCAGTGGGAAAAGAAAGACCCCGCAATTTGCGGGGTCCAGGTGCCGAAGGAGGGATTTGAACCCTCACGAGCGTAATGCCCACTACGCCCTGAACGTAGCGCGTCTGCCAGTTCCGCCACTTCGGCAATTCAGTTCAACGGGCAGAATTTTATCGCATTTCGGGTTTTTGTCAACCTTTATGACGAATATTGCGGAGAAATTCCCTGTCGAAAAGTTCGACCGTGCTATAATCGCCAATGAGCCCTGATAGAGAATGCAAACCACAATCACCCAACTTCTCAATCTACTGATCGCGCCGCCGGGAAACCTGGTTTACCACATCGTGCTGGCTTTCTCGGTCGCTATGGCCTTACAGGCCGCATCGTTCAACGCGCCGGGGATGGAAAAAGCACAAAATCGGCGGACCGTCGTTGGATTGGCTGTGGTTTTGGCGTTTCAAATCCTCCTTTTTATCGCCAGCGGCCTGGCATGGCAGGGATTGTTCAACGCCCATCTGCTCATCCCGCCCCTTGACCGGGCCATGCCGTTTCTCTCTCTGGCGTGGATCATCTGGATGTGGGCCTCTCCCGCTCCGAGTCGTTCAGCGGATGTGGGCGTTGGCCTCCTCACCGTGCTCGGGCTGGTCATGCTGGCCTTCACGTGGTCCTACTGGGTCTCCCAGGGCGGGGTCCTGTCCTTCAACGGGACGTGGCTGGATTGGGCCTGGCAGATTGCGTCTCTGACCCTGGCGTTGATCGGGCTCATTGGCTTTACCCTTCGCCGGCCGGCCGGTTGGGGGATCGGCCTGGGATTTCTCATCCTGGTCATCCTCGGGTCGGCCACTCACCTGCTGTTTGCGCAACCCGACGCCGATCTCTCCGGATACGTCCGCTTGTTTACCTTGTGTGCATTCCCGTTGCTGCCGACCCTGGCGCAGCGTCTGCAGGCTCAAACCAGGCTTCCGGCAACGCCCACAGCAGCCGTTGCGAGCGTCCCATCCGACACGGAAGGGCGCAAACGGCTGAGCGGAGAACCCAGAACGATCTTCGCCTGGCTTCAACTGGCCAACCAGTCTGATCCGTCCCAAATCGGGATCGCCCTTACCCGGGCGGTATCGCAAACCATGTTGGCTGATTTCACCTTCCTGGTTTATACCAACCCCGAGACATCCTCCATGCTGATCGAATGCGGCTACGATCTCATCCGCGAGGAACCGGTCGCCGGAACCAGCCTGGGCATCAATAATGTTCCCGCCCTGGCAAATGCGCTCCAACGCGGCAAGCCGTTGCGCCTCTCCACCAATGGAACCCCGCCCCAGGATCTGGTTTCGCTGGCCCGTGTTTTCGGGCTAAGCGAGGCCGGCCATCTGCTGGCCATACCCGTCATGGCCAAACCCGGGGTTTGGGGTGCCGGTCTGGTATTGCTGACGCCGTATTCCAACCGGCTCTGGATTGCCGAAGACCAGAATTTCCTCAACAGCATGAGCGAAGCATTCAGCCAGGTTCTACAGCGTGCAGCCCAAAATTCCGAGTTCAAATTCCAATTCGAACAGAGCCGGGACGAAATCAACCAGCTCCAACGTGACTTGGAAGCCATGCAGGCCGAGGCAGAACACATGCGCGGGATGGCCGAAACCCACCCGCTTCAGAACCTGATTTCGCCGGACAACGAAAAATCGAACGAGTTCTCCACCCTGATCAACCTCCAGCAAGAATCCCAGGAGACCATTCAGAGGTTGCAGGCCGAAAATGATGAACTCCGATCCTTGATCGAACGCGAACATCCGGTTGAAGAGGTTACAAAGGATCATGGATACGCGGAAGAGGAAATGCGCCTGACGCTGGAAGAGATGGCGCATCTGCAGAATTCGCTGGCCGAGTCCAACAACCGCATCGCGGTCCTCGAAAAACAGATCGAAACGGGTGAACGCACTCCCGATGAAGAACACGAGATGATTGCTTCCATCTATCAGGAATTGCGCCAGCCGTTATCCTCGATCGTCGGGTATACCGACCTGCTTCTGGGAGAATCGGTCGGGATTCTGGGCGCCCTGCAACGTAAATTCCTCGAACGCATCAAAACATCCTCTGATCGGCTGCGAAATCTGATCGATGATTTGCTGCGGCTGTCGAACCTTCAAAGCGGGTCGATGGAGTTGAGCCCGCAGAGGGTCACCCTCGAAGAGGTTCTTGACCAGGCCCTTTCCGAAACCAGCGGTTTCCTGCGCGATAAATCGATCACGCTCCAGCTCGACCTACCTGAAGAATTACCCTCTCTCAACGCAGATCGGGATGCTTTGCAGCAGGTGCTCGTTCAACTGATTCAGAACGCTGGCGCAGTCACGCCAGTGGATGGCACCGTCAGTCTACGCGTCGAAGTCAAAGAGTCGGAATCAGAGCAGCCCGTGGTTTCACTCCAGATCAGCGATATGGGCGGCGGGATCAGTCCCGAGGATCTGCCGCGCGTGTTCTCGCGCCGCTACCGCGCCGATAACGCCCTGATTCAGGGCATCGGCGATACCGGCGTGGGTTTATCCATCGTGAAAACGCTCGTCGAAGCTCACGGCGGCCGCATTTGGGTGGATACCACCCCGGGTGAAGGCAACACTTTCTGTGTTCTGCTGCCCCTTCTGCCTGATCAAACCCTGGAAGATAAAACACCGGCATGAAGATCTTCAGGGAAACTTTTGGCGGGTTGTTATTTGCATTGCTCTCGACGGTGATCGTTGCGGGCGCCCTGATTCTATCCTTTGTAGAAGGATCCGCCGCGCCATCTTTACCGCCGCGGGCCACCGAAACGCCGTTCGAACTTCCGACTTACCTTCCGGTCGAAGTCACCCTGACTCCCACCGCCAACACGCCGACGATCACCCCCACCACGGCCTGCCGTTTACCGGCCGGTTGGGTGGAATATGTTGTTCAATACGGCGATGATCTCGGCGGTCTGGCAAACGACGCAGGCGTGACCCCGGAACAACTTCGCGAGGCGAATTGCCTGGTGAGTGCTGAACTGGTCGCCGGGACGGTTTTATTCGTTCCACAGCTTGCACTGACGAAGACGCTCACACCCTCGCCATCCCCCACTTCATCCAAATGCGGCCCTCCATTGGGTTGGATCGCGTATCGGATTCAATCGAGCGATACGCTTTTCCGCATCAGCCGTATCTACGGCGTCAGCGTTCCACAATTGCAGTTTGCCAACTGCATGGGCAGTTCCACATTCCTGCGGGTTGGGGATTTGATTTATGTACCCAATGTCGCCACTCGCACGCCGGAATTTACCCAGACCGGAACAAACGCACCCACTCAAGCGTCTACTCTTGAGACTATTTATCCATCATCAACCCTTACATCGACACCAACGCAGGATTTTACCGCCACGCCGGGTGATTATCCAGCCCCGTAAAGTCTACCTGCAAATTCAAGTGAGAAAGTTATGCGCAGAATTCTGATCGTTTTTTCAATACTCGTCTTGCTTTCGCTGGCCTGCAATCTTCCAGGCCTTTCAAGCGCGACCCAGGCGCCAAACGTTGACCGCTCTCAATTGATGACTCCGGATCCGAACGCTACCATGACCCCCACACCGTTTCAACCGATGGGGAGTGAACCCACGCTGTCGGAGATCAGTGACCTTCAATCGGCCACCCCGACCGAATCGGTTGGCGAATCAGGCCCCATCGTTCACAACCTGAAAGTTCCGGAAGGGGAAATGAACATCATGGTGCTGGGCTCGGATTACCGCCCGCAAAGCGGTGGACGTACCGATGTCATGATGCTGGTTTCAATCAACCCCAAGAAATCGACGGTTAGCGTCATTTCCTTCCCGCGGGATACCTACGTCTACGTTCCCGGCCATGGTATGGATCGTCTGAATACGCCGTATGCTTATGATGGCTTCCCTCTGCTGGCCGATACCATGGAATATAATTTCGGCATTCGCCCGGATCATTACATCCTCACCAATTTCTACGGTTTCAAATCGATCATCAATACACTGGGCGGGATCAATGTCTACGTCGGTTCCTACCTGAGCGATCGCTGCGACCTGCCGACTGCAAACTGGCAAGGCTACTGCACCGTTTATCCGGGCGCGATGTTGATGGACGGCGATACCGCCCTGTGGTACGTTCGCTCCCGCCATTCGACTTCGGATCTCGACCGGACCCGCCGCGAACAGGAAGTCATGGAAGCCTTCTTTCGCCGCCTGATGAGTTTGAACGCGGTCAGTCGCGCACCGGAACTCTACAATCAGTTCATCAATTCGGTCGAGACGGATTTGACGATCACCGATCTGCTGCCGTTGGTCGAGATGGCGCCAAAGCTGCTTTCGGACGACACCTTGATCCACCGCACGCTGATCGGCGCGGATCTGCTGACCAATTACACGACCGATACCGGCGCAATGGTGCTGATCCCCGACCGGAAGGGCATCTGGGAGATTATCAAGAAGGAAGTCTACGGACAATAAATCGGGCTGTGGAAAGCCTGCTGCTTACGACGCATCGCCGGAGAATTACGATTTTTTCGGCGATGCGTCGATTCTTGCCCTGATTTCTGATCGAAAAATCGCACAAAATGACCCGCCTGCCATTTGACAAGTGGCAGTTAATCATGTACACTGTAAACACGATAGGCTATACGCAAATCAGCAAGGATTCTGGCCATGTCTGAACCTTCACCTGCTGCACACATTACGGCAAACACCGCGCTTCTCCCGGCCATTCGCGCCTGGGAGCTATATCTCAACGACCAAAGCCGCTCACCTTATACCGTGAAGGCCTTTGTAGGCGATTTGCAGCTTCTGGCAACCCATTTACCGCCTGACCGCACCGTTGGCGCCATCTCGACCAAGGATCTAAACCAGTTTCTGCAATGGCTCCAAAACGGGCGCGGGATTCCCTGCAGCCCGAAGAGCCTCGCCCGGCGCATCACATCGATCAAAGCCTTCTTCCGCTGGCTGGTGCAAAGCGGCCGCATCGGCGCCGATCCCGCCGAAAAAGTGCTGCAGCAGTCCGTGATGAGCCCTCTGCCCATCATCCTGACCCAGGAAGAAGAACAGCGCGTTTTGGATGTGGCGTTGAAATACCGGACGGCTCAAAAACCCGACGCGCGTCCGTATACCTTACTTCTCCTGCTGCTGACTACCGGCATCAAAAAAGGCGAATGCCTGGCATTGAACCTGAATCATATCGATCTTGAAAATCCCGCCGGCCCCATCCTGTTCATTCGCTACGCCACGCCGCGTTCGCGCTACAAGGAACGCAAGATCGACCTGACCGCGGACTGGGTGGAGAGCTATCGCGAATACCTGGCGCAGTACAATCCCCGCGACACTATCTTTCCCTGGTCGCCGCGCCGGTTGGAATACCTGCTCGAGGATCTCGGCGAAGAAACCGGGTTGGAAAAGCATTTATCCTTCGATATGTGCCGCTGGACCAGCGTCCTCGATGATTGGCGTTCGGGCATCGATCACGATCAGATCCGTCAGAAGATGGGCATATCGAAAATCCAATGGCGGGAGATCAACTTCAAGCTCCGCCGCCTGGCCGGCGAGGTGAAAGCCTGAAAGAATACGGCGTCCGTACGGGCGCCGTTTTTTTTATCGCTCCACGCGGTGGATGCGAAGATGAACGCAGCGCGATGTTTGCTCGCGCACGCGAAAGCGATCGGCGGGTGAAAAACCGGGAACCCAAGCGATTTCGCCCGCGCTGAATACCAACGGCCAGGCGCGTCTGGCCTCGGCTGGAATATGGCGGTTGATCCAGAAATCCGAGAGTTTCTGGCTTCCCGCAGGCATGCCCAAAGGTTGGAAACGGTCCCCGGCCTGCGGTTGGCGGATCTCCAGGGTTTCGGAAAGCGAATCCACATCCAACCAGGCTTCGAGTTGCAGTTGGTTTCGCGGGGCCATGATTGCACCCGGATCGGGAGGGTCGCACACCTCGGCGGTGATCTCCCATCCATTTCCCAGCGCCTGTCCGCCGGGCAGTTGCAATACAACCGGGTCCGAAATTCCCATTTGCGGGTAGCGCGATAGATCCGCCGAATGATTACGCGTGAACAGGATCAGTTCTTTGCCCTGGGCACGTAACTCCAGCTTCTGCACCAATTCGATTTTTCGATCGCTGCGCGGTGATTGGATGAAGTCGGCCGCGCGCTTCAAATTTCCGAAGTCCATTCCCTCGCCGGCCGGGCGTAAGATTTGGGCCGCGCGGCGGATCAGGCGGCGCTGCAGCGGTGCTGCCAAAGCACGAACGGCAGCCAGATCGAAACGCACGCTGCCTGGCGTGACTTCCAGCATGCAATCCGACCAGGCCTGCTGTTCCAGAGCATCCAGCCATTTCAATTCATCATCCGCGAGTTGCGAGAGTTTCCAGATTCGTTCTCCAGCCCCGGGAGCCTGTTTTTCGATTTCCGGCATCAGAATCAACCGAATCCGATTTCGAAAATAAACCGGTTCGAGATTGCTACGGTCCAGCACGGGTTGCAGGCCGGCGGCAGCGCAAAAAGAGACGATCTCCTCCCGCCAGCAGCGCAGCAGGGGCCGCACCAGTGGAATCTGGTCGTCCCACCCGGATAGAACGCGGAAGGGCATACCGCGCAGCCCGTCCAGCCCGCTGCCGCGCAGGATATGCATCAGCACCGTCTCCACCTGGTCGTTGGCGTTGTGACCCACGGCCACCGCCTCAGCCTGAAATTCGCGCGCGCGCGAAAACAGGAACCGATAGCGCATCTCACGGGCCGCGGCTTCGATGGATTGGCCGTTCAAGCGGGCGACCTCGGCCACATTGCCACGCCCGGCCGTAAACCGGATACCCAATTTGGCTGCCAGAGCTTCGACCTGCCGGCTTTCACTTTCCGCTTCAGCGCGTAATTGATGATCGAAATACGCGGCGATGGGGTGGAATCCCAGACGCTGCAAAGCGACCACCAGACACAGGCTGTCTGGCCCGCCAGAAACGCCAACCAGCACGGTTGCTCCAGGGGGTAGTTTGCAATCGTTCAGCGCAGTTTCCCGGATTCTTTCCAACATAAGCTGATTATAGTGTATGTTTTTCTGGATTTGATTTAGAATAGTATTGACCTAAAAGTAATTTCATGAATGGTTTTTCCTGAAGGGATTCAGCAAAGTACAGGGAGGGGTGCCATGCCAGAGAAAATCCTCATTGTTGACGATGACCTGGAAACGTTACGATTGGTGGGGTTGATGCTTCAACGCCAGGGATATCAGGTCGCGACAGCCCATAATGGCGCTGAAGCGCTGGCGATGGCCCGCAATGAACAGCCGGATTTGATTGTGCTGGACATCATGATGCCGGACATGGATGGCTACGAGGTAACCCGCCGCCTGCGCAAGGAAACCGCCACCACCGTCACCCCAATTCTGATGTTCACCGCCAAGAGCCAGGTGGATGATAAGGTAAAAGGCTATGAATCTGGCGTCGATGACTATCTGACCAAGCCGGTCCACCCGGCTGAATTGGTGGCGCATATCAAGGCCCTGTTGACGCGCGTCAAAGTGCGCACCGGGCCGACCCCATCGGTCGATCGCGGCTACACCCTGGGCGTCATTGCCGCCAAGGGCGGCCTGGGGGTTTCCACACTGGCATTGAACCTGGCGCTCGCCTTCCACGAACGGACGAATATCAATACCATCGCCGCCGAACTTCGCCCCAGCCAGGGAACCTGGGCAATCGATCTTAAACTTTCCAATCCCGAGGGATTGAATAATCTGCTGCATTGCCGTCCAACCGACATTACTGTAAATGTAGTCGAAAAGGAACTGATTCGCACCACCTACGGCGTGCGCCTGCTGCTGGCCTCTTCGCGTACGCGTGACACCGATTCGCTCAACTACGGTCCGCAGATGGAAGCCATCATCCAACAGTTATCCTTGATGGCGCCGTTCGTCATCCTGGACATTGGCACGAGTTTTCACCCGATGCTCGACCGGATTTTGCCGCAACTGAACGAAGCCATTGTGATCACCGAACCCCAACCTTCGTCCGTCGACCGGACACGATTCTTGATCGATGATCTGGTCGCTCGAGGGTTCGGGAAATCCAAACTGCTCACGGTCATGGCGATCAACCGCGTGCGCGCGGATGTCGTGCTCTCGGCTTCCCAGATCCAGGAAAAAATCGGCCAGCCGATCGCGATGATGATCCCACCTGCGCCCGAACAGGCTTTTTACGCCGCAACGCGCTCGATCCCATTAATCGAAATCCAAAAAGAAGGTCTGGTCAGCCAGCAGTATTACCGCATGGCGGACCTGGTTTCGCAACGCATTAAAACGCAGACCAAATGACCGGGATTTTCGACGATTTGATCCAGCGGGCAGCCGAAAAGCTGCGTTCCGCTCAGCATGCTGTGGCGTTGACGGGCGCCGGACTCTCCACACCGTCCGGGATCCCGGATTTTCGTTCTCCCGGCACCGGCGAATGGGAACACGTCGATCCGCTGGAGGTCATCTCGTTATCAACCTTCCGCCGCCGTCCGGAACGTTTCTTTGCCTGGCTGCGTCCGCTTGCGGTCAAGATGGCCGCGGCCGAACCCAATCCGGCCCACCTGGCGCTGGCTGAGTTGGAGAAGGCTGGTATACTTCATGCAATCCTGACTCAAAACATCGATGGGCTGCACCAGAAGGCGGGTTCGCGCACCGTCATCGAGCTGCACGGCTCCTTGAAAACGCTTACCTGCCCGGCCTGCCACCGGACATTCCATTCGGAGGCTTACTGCCCGGCCTTTATCGAAAACGATGTCCTGCCGCATTGCACGGCTTGCAACGCAATCTTAAAACCCGACATCGTTTTCTATGAAGAAATGCTGCCGGTGGAAGCCTGGTCGAGAGCCGTGGACCTGGCGAAAGGCGCGGACGTGTTCCTGGTGGCGGGCACCTCACTCGAAGTGCTGCCGGTGAACAGCCTTCCCATGCTTGCGCTAAAAAATGGGGCCGAATTGATCCTCAACACCCTATCGCCGACCTACCTGGATCGGCAGGCATCGATACTTTTGAAAGCTGATGTATCGCTTGCGCTTCCAGCAATTACACGTGCTATACTAATGGAGAATTAATTGTGTCGATCAATGCTCAACATTTCGATCAATTGCTCGAAATCTCCAGGGATCTGGCGTCCACCCTCGATCTGGAAGTGTTATTGCGGAAGATTCTGCGGGTGGCCGAAAACTTGAGCAGCGCTGAAACAGCTTACGTGTTTCTTTACGACGAAAACAAAGGGGGTCTCGTTCTTCAAGCGTCGACCAATTCGCAACACGAACATGCCTTACAGGGACAGTGCCTTCCGGCCACCAGCGTTGCTGGCTGGGTCTGCGTTCATCGAAAGCCCATGATTGTGGTGGATGTCGAATCAGATCAGCGGGCTATCGTCAAGAATGATTCGCTTTTGAACACCGCAACAACATCGCTGATTGCTGTACCACTGGTTGCGAAAGACAAGATTCAGGGGGTTTTGGAAGTGGTCAACAAGAAGCAAGATTATTTTAATGAACAGGATGTCGACGTCCTGACAGTTCTGGCGGCTCAGGCGGCCATTGCTGTCGAGAATTCCAGGTTATATCAGCAGGCTGATCTCATCAACGAATTGGTGCATGAACTGCGCACGCCGCTCGCCTCCATCCTGACGATCGCCTACCTGCTGAAACGCAGCGACCTCACCAACGACCAAAGGCAGCAATTCGCTGAATCGATCGCCGAAGAAGTCACCCGTTTGAATGACCTGGCAAGCTCCTATCTGGAGTATTCGCGCCTCGAAGCCGGACGGCTGACTTTTTCTGCGACAGCTTTTGATCTTCGGAACCTTTTGACGGAAAGCTGCCGCACACTCCGACCCAAGGCCGAAGAAGCCGGCATCAGCATCCAAATGTTTTCAGCCGATCAGCCCTTATTTCTCACCGCCGACGAGAACAAAATCAAGCAGGTCGTTGTCAACCTGCTCAACAATGCCATTAAATACAACCAGACCGGCGGTCGGGTACTGGTCAATGCCTGGAAGAACGGCGATTCGGTCAGTTTTTCAATCCAGGATAACGGCGTGGGCATCCCGGAAGCAGATCTCCCCCATGTGTTCGAGAAATTCTATCGGGCGCATAATATTCAGGAAGCCTATCCGGGCACCGGGCTGGGGCTTTCGATCTGCAATCGCATCATCGAAATTCACGGCGGAACGATCACCGTACAGAGCCAGGTCAACGCCGGCTCGACCTTCACGGTGGAACTGCCCGTCAATGTAAAGAAATAAGCCTAGCCGGGAAGCGAAGCGAACAACGCCGCCGGGCCGACGGCCATGCCTACCAGGCCGACGCCGACATGCGCGCCCAAGGCGGGGGTAATCGAAATCGTCGGAACCCACTCGATGTCGAACAGTTGGCTGAGTCTTTCACGCAGCCATTCCGTTCCGGGCAAATTATTGGCATGCAGCAACTGCACGCGCAGTTTGGCGCCTTCGCCGAAGCGCCTGACCACCAGGTCGGCTTCGCGCAGGATGGCCCGTTTCAGTGTGATCTCCTGGCCCAGTTGAAAATACTTGCCGTCGGTTTTTGCCACGCCGATGATGGGCTTGATGTTGAGCAGTGAGGCCATCAAACCTTTGATGTGGCTGATGCGTCCGCCGTGGATCAGGTATTTGAGCGTGGCCACCGTGAACATTCCTTCGGTCTGGGCGCGGATTTCAGCCAGGTATTCCAGGATGCGCTCCTTCGACCAGCCGCCTCGAATCGCGCGGGCGGCGGCTTCCACCTGCCAGCCTTCCGGACACGAAAGCGTGGCGGTATCGACCAGGGTGACATTCGCTTCCGGTACCAGGGCAGCGGCAGTGCGCGCCGAGTTCAACGTCCCGCTCAAACCGGATGAGATGTGAATGGACAGGATATCCGGATCGGTTTGCGCCAGTTGACGGTACAAATCCACAAACTCGCCTACGGAAGGTTGAGAGGTCAACGGCATGTCCTCTGTGCCCTCCAGCAGTTTATAAAATTCCTCCGGGGTGATATCTACCCCGCTGGCGTACGTATGGCTGTCCAGGGTCACTTTCAGGGGTGTGAAGTGGATGCCGTATTTCTCAGCCACTTCAGGTAATAGATCAGCGCCACGATCCGTCACAATTTGCATATCCACTCCCAAACTAAAAAAAAATTATCGACTACCCCGGCGGCCAAACTGGCGTTCCAGCAGATCCACCGAAAGGTGAATCATGGTGGGCCGTCCATGCGGGCAGGTGCGCGGCGATTGGCAGGTTTCCAGATCGGCCACCAGTTTCTTTTGCTCCTCGATCGACATTGCCTGACCGGCTTTTACCGCGGCGCGCTTGCAAACCCGGGCTGCCACCCTGCCCTCGATTTCGCTGCGCAGCGGATTTTCATCCTCTTCAAAGTCCTCCACCAGCACCCGCAGTGCTGCCGCGGGGTCCATGCTCACCAGTAATGCGGGAATTGCCCGCACTCGAAAAGAAGCGGGCCCAAAGGGTTCGATCTGAAAACCGATATGCTCCAAAGCGTCCATTTGGTGGCTGAACAATCCGGCCTGCTGGGGTGGGAACGTGACCACTGCCGGTTCGATCAGAGCTTGGGCAGGAATGCTTTTTCCGGCCACCTGCTTCATTAAGCGTTCGAAAAGCACCCGTTCGTGGGCGGCATGCTGGTCGATCAAATACAGGCCATCCGGCCCCTCTGCCACCAGGTAGGAAAGTCCGACCTGCCCGATCAAACGCAAAAGAGGAAGTTGCCCCGACGGCAGCTCGACCGGCGCGGCTCCAACCGTTTCCGAGGGCACCAGCGCTTCTTCCGGTAGTTCGGCAGGACGCGAATCCGATTTCAAATCCGCTGCCATATCCCAGGCCGGGTCGATGACCCTGGGCTGGGCCGCGGCGGTTTGCCATTGGGGTAAACCGATCGATGGCACCGGCGAATACGCCAATAACGCCCGGCGGGTTCCGCGCTGCACCAGGCTGAAGATCCTTTCCGGCTCGCGAAAACGAACTTCGGCTTTGGCCGGATGGACATTCACATCCACTTCTTCCGGCGGCAGATTCAAGAAGACAACCGCCAGTGGGAATCGTCCGACCATCAAAAGCGTGTGATAGGCCTGCACCAATGCGGTTGTCAATGGAACCGATTGGACCCAGCGACCGTTGATGAAGAAGGTGATATCCCGGCGATTGGAACGCGTTAGAGCGACCGGGCTGATGAAGCCGTTCATGTGGCGTCCATCCTCATCCGAATTCACTTCCAGGAGCTGGCGCGCAATCTCGATCCCATAAAGCTGAGCCAGGATTTCACGCCGGTCGCCGTTGCCGCTGGTTTTCAGCGTCGCGCGATTATCCTGCCAGAGTTGAAAGCGCACCTGTGGATACGCCAATGCGTATCTAGTCACCAATCCATCGATCTGGCCGCGTTCGGTCGAATCGTGTTTCAGGAACTTCAGGCGGGCAGGCACATTGAAAAACAGGTCTTCGACCCGCACCTCCGTTCCTTCCGGGCCGCCGGCTCCTTCCACCGGACGGGCTGCGCCGCCTTCCACCCGGATGTGAGAACCGACCTCGGCGCCGGTCCGGCGGGTGGTGATGGAAAAGCGCGAAACGGAGGCAATGGAGGCCAGCGCTTCGCCGCGAAAACCAAGCGTTGTGATATGAAAGAGATCCTCGGCGGTGCGCAACTTGCTGGTCGCGTGCCGGGCCACAGCCAGGGTCAGTTCACCCTGAGAAATTCCGTCCCCATCGTCAGATACTTCGATCAAGCGCTGCCCGGCTCCTTCGATCCGTATGTTGATCGAACGCGCGCCGGCGTCCAGTGAATTCTCGAGCAACTCCTTCACAACGGACGCAGGGCGTTCGACGACTTCCCCCGCGGCAATCTGGGATGCGACATCATCCGAAAGTATTTGGATCGGCATTGAGGCTCCTGAGCGGTTCGATTATAGTTTTTCCATTGAAAGTAGGAATAGGAATATAGTCCTATTTCAGGTCATGACTTCCGCATTGTCGGCTTTGTAAATCCGCTCGCATTCGATTATACTGGCGTCATGAGTGAAATGACACTTTTCATAGACCTGGACGACACGCTTTACCCGGCTGATTGCGGCCTCTGGAAAAACATCCGTGACCGAATCGACCTGTATATGCATTCGGTGCTGGGCATTCCGCTGGCGGAGGTACCCCCACTGCGCCATCGTTTATTCAAAACCTATGGCACCACGCTGCGCGGTCTGGAAGCCACCCTGTCAGTCGATCCGGCCGACTATCTGCGTTTCGTCCACGACGTTCCACTCGAGCATTACCTCAAACTGGACGCCGAATTACGCCAGGTGCTGGTCGGGTACACGATGCCAAAGTTCATCTTCACCAATGGCGATTGCGCGCACGCTTCGCGGGTTTTGAAAACGCTTGGCCTTGAAGGCCTTTTCGACGGCATTATCGACATCGTTGCGCTGAGCCCCTATTGCAAACCCATGCCCGAAGCCTTCGAAATTGCGCTGGCGCGCGCCGGATGTCCGCAGCCGGCGGATTGCGTGTTGGTGGACGATTTCGCGAACAATCTGGCTGTTGCCCATCAGCTGGGATTTCGAACCGTTCTCATCGGCTCGCCCAATCCGGCTGTTCCCTTTGCGCCTGCAATTCCTCGGTTGGCGGATCTTCCCACCGTTATTCCACAGAGCAACGGTGATCTATCGAAGAGAAAAGAGAAAAGCACCTGTGAATGACATATCCCCATTGGGCTGGGTAATTCTTGGGCTTCTGGCACTTTTTCTGGTGGTTCTTAACCTGTCGCTGTTTACTGCCTGGCGCGACAAGAAGAAAGGCAGGGACAAGGACTCCAACAGCCCGTTCCAAGGCCTGGAACAATCCATTCGCAAGCCCTGGAAGAAGGAAGACGAAATGTTATCCGAGCTTGCGCGCCGTGCCGCCGAATTGCGCCGGAAATCCGACTCTTCGCAGGATTCCAAAGACGATTCAAAATGAGCGTCTTGATCTTTACTAATTCTTAATTTTTTAGTGTTACATTCAATGTGAGAACAATTTCATTCGAGGAGTAGAGGATGTCCTCTCGTTTAGCGCGTAATCTTTTGATCGGCCTGGTTGCGGCTGTTTTGCTGTTGGGCAGTTTTTCCGGCGGTGTTTTGGTCGGTTGGACGCTTCCCAAGACCAATCTGAGCATCAATTCGCCGGTGGTGACCCTTAATCCCACGGCCAGTCAGGGTACGGGTACACCCGAAGACCTGTCTCAAACCTTCAAACCCTTCTGGGAGACCTGGGATCTGGTCCATTCGACTTATGTCGATCAACCGGTGGATAATACAGCCCTGATGCGCGGCGCCATCAAAGGCATGTTGGAATCGCTAGGCGATCCGCACACCTCTTATATGAGCCCGGAGGAATACAGCCAGGCCAACACTGCCCTGGAAGGTGAATACGAAGGCATCGGCGCGATCGTGGATATCACTGGCGACTATCTCAAGATCGTCAGCCCCATGCCCGGTTCGCCGGCTGAAAAAGCCGGGCTCAAGGTGGGAGATGTCATCATTGCCGTGAACGGTGAAGACATGACCGGCGTCGATGGCAACATCGTGCTGAGCAAGGTCAAGGGGCCGGCGGGCACGGATGTAACGCTTACCATTCAACGCGAAGGCGTCGAGCAGCCTCTGGATATCAAGGTTACGCGCGCCAAGATCCAGCAGTCTTCCGTCACCTATAAGATGCTGGATTCCGGGGTTGCCTACATTCAGATGAGCAACTTCGGCGATAAAACCACCCAGGAGTTGAAAGACGCCTTGAAAGACCTCCTGGCTCAGAATCCCAAGGGTCTGATTCTGGATCTGCGCTATAACGGCGGTGGGTATTTGGAGACGGCGGTCGAGGTTACCTCCCAGTTTATCAATACGGGCAATGTCCTTCTGGAAGAGTATGGCGACGGCACCCGAACCGAATACAGCGCTTTGAAGGGCGGTCTGGCGTTGGATATCCCGATGGTCGTTCTGGTGAACGAGGGGTCCGCGTCCGCTTCCGAGATCACCGCCGGAGCCTTGCAGGATGCCGGCCGGGCAAAACTGGTCGGTGTGACCACCTACGGCAAGGGCACCGTGCAAAAATGGACGGCCTTGCAGGACAACCAGGGCGCAGTGCGCATTACCATCGCGCGCTGGTTGACGCCCAAAGAGCGCCAGATCAACGGCAAAGGCCTGACGCCGGACGTGGAAGTGAAGATGACCGAGGAAGATTACACCGCCGGACGGGATCCTCAACTGGACAGGGCGGTGGAATTGCTTCTGCAGGGCAATTGAGATTTCATCCATCGGAGGGCTAACCTGTGAAACGAGGTTGGGTAGTTCTCTTGTTGTTGATCGTCGCATTTGGCGCCGGATTGGCCGGCACACTCGTCGGCGGCGTCATCGTATATCAGGGGATGGTCGGGCGCTCCAGCGCCGCCCCTACGGCTGGCGCCTCTCCATCCAATACGACCCTGGCCGGTTCGCCGACCGAAACCCTCCAAATCCAGACGGTCAATATCGAAACCGCCATTACGGACGCGGTTGAAAAAGTGGGTCCGGCCGTCGTGACCGTCGTCGGCCAATTGCCGGATCAAATGTCGTTTTTTGGCGTCATTTCGGGCGGCACAGCCTCCGGAAGCGGCGTAATCATATCGGATCAGGGCTACATCATCACCAATAATCACGTCATCGAAGGCGCCCAATCCCTCAAGGTGATTCTCGCCAACGGCGACGAACGCTCCGCGCAGGTGGTTGGCAGCGATCAATTTACGGACCTGGCGGTGCTTAAAGTCGATGGCGCCCTGCCCGCAATCGCAGAGCTGGGGAACTCGAACACGTTGAAACCCGGTGAAACGGTCATCGCCATCGGTTCGCCGCTGGGAAATTTCAAGAACACCGTCACCACCGGCGTCATCAGCGCCACCGGGCGTAGTCTGGACTCGGGAAACGGCTATCTGATGGAAAACCTGCTCCAGACGGACGCAGCGATCAATCAGGGCAATTCCGGCGGACCGCTGGTCAACCTGGCCGGTCAGGTGATCGGCATCAATACCCTCATTCTTCGCGACAGCCAGAGTTCGAGCACGGTGGTGGAAGGGCTGGGCTTTTCGATCCCGTCCAGCACGGTACAGGTCATCGCCGGCAAGATCATTGCCAACGGGTCGATCGCCCGTCCCAATGTGGGCATCCGCTACCAGACCATCGATCCGGCGACCGCGCAGCGCTACAATCTGCCTGTGCAATGGGGCGTTTACGTGGTGGATGTTACACCCAACAGCCCGGCCGATAAAGCCGGCATCAAAGTGGGCGATATCATCACCCAGATCGGTGATTACCCGCTGAGCGACAGCCAACCCTATCTGAACGCCCTCTTCCATTACGCCCCGGGCGATACCGTGACCCTGAAAGTCGCCCGCGACTCCAAGACGCTGGAATTAACCCTGACGTTCAGCTCGTGAGAGAATTCGGCCATCCATCCATCAAGGCCGCCCCGATTCCAGGGCGGCCTTGATTTTTAACAAAATCGCCAGTGAGGTTCGCACTCTTTAATCGCGATATTGAACACGCTGGATTAATTGACAGTTTAGGATGCGGGAGGTATAATTGGCCTTCGCTGAAAACTGATAAAGGGAGAAGGAATAATGGATAATACTGAAGTGGCGGAAGTCGAAAACTCCGCCGAATTAAAACCGAAGACCCACTTTACCGGTAAGGTGGTGAAAACAGCACTTGCCGGCGCGGTGGTCGACCTTGGAGAAGGGAAGCTGGGCCTGCTGCACATCTCACAGATTCAGACCGCCGAACCCGGTCAGCAGCTCACCAGCGTCGCCGAAGTACTGCAAATTGGTCAGGAAATCGAAGTTTGGGTTCGCCGTGTGAAAGACAACCGCATCGAATTAACCATGTTCAAGCCGCTCGACCTGGACTGGAAAGATATCAAGAAAGATATGGTTGTCAAAGGCAAGGTCGTTCGCCTCGAAAAATTTGGCGCATTCGTCGATATCGGCGCTGAACGCCCCGGCCTGATTCACATCAGTGAAATGGCTCACGGCTATGTTCGCCAGCCGTCGGATGTCGTCAAAGAAGACGACGAAGTCGAAGCCATGGTGCTGGATGTCAACAAGAAGAAGAAACAGATCAAACTGAGCCTCAAGGCCATGCAGCCCGAGCCGGTCAAAGAAGAAGAACCCGTGCGCCTTTCGGATTTGACGCCCAAGCGTGAGAAACCCCAACGCAAGAAGAAGGCTGCTCCGCGCTCGCGCACGCACGAAGGCGGCGAAGACTTCTCTCATCTGATGGAATCGATCAACGAGCCCAAGGATGAAAATGAGCCGACCGCCATGGAAATCGCCATTCGCGAAGCCATGGAAAAAGCCAAGACGCGCAAAAAAGAACAAGAAGAGAAGAAAAAATCCAAGTCATCGAATGTCGAGCAGGAAGACGCGTTCTCCCGCACGCTCGAACAAAAAGCACGGACCGCCTGAAATCGGAATCCTCCCTCAGGTTTCAGCGGAACACTGGAAACGAAAAAGTCGCCCTTTACCGGGCGACTTTTTTTGTGGGTTTGTTATAATCGCCTTGTGAATTTCAACCGAAAGGAAGTGAGGCTTTGAACCTGCCATTTTTCCTGGATGTCGAAGTCTTTATTCGCAGCCTGATCCTGGTCATTTTCATTTTCGTGCTCACGCAGATCGTCCAGCGCGTTAAGAATATCCTGCGCCGGCACTGGGTGGAACGCGAGACGGATACCGCCCGTAAAGGACGCATCGCCACCTCGATTTCGGTCGGCGTCACGACCCTGGACGGTTTCATCATCATTGGCGGCTTTATCAGCCTGCTCAACATCCTGGGCATCGATATGACGCCCATCCTGGCCAGCCTTGGAATTGTCGGATTGGCTCTATCGCTCGGGGCGCAGGCCTTGATCAAGGATTTTCTGGCCGGCCTGGCCATTCTGACCGAACACCAATTTGCCATCGGCGATGAAATCAAGGTCGGTTCGGTGCGCGGTGAAGTGGAAGAGATCAGCATGCGCGCCACCCGCATCCGTGAATACAACAGCCTGTTGCACATCTTTCCGAATTCCGAAGTACGCATCGTGGCAAACGCCTCGCACCAATGGATGCGCGCCATCGTGGATATCAACCTGCCGTATTCCGTCGATCTCCACCAGGCTTACGAAGTCTTGAAGTCCGCGGCGGCCCGCTGTGCGGAGGATGAACAGATGAAACCCCTGCTGCTCGATCCACCGGAAGTCATCGGTTGGAACGGCCTGAGTGATTGGGCCGTACAGGTCCGCCTGGCGGCGCGAACCTTGCCCGGAAAGCAATACGGCGTGCAGGCCATCCTGCGCCGCAATGCCCTGGATGCGCTCGATCAGGCCGGCATTCCGGTGGCTCTGCCGACCATCCTCGCGAACGAACTTCCAAATCCACGTTCCTGACTTGCCCGGAAAGCTTCGGTTTTTTGGTTTTTTATGGTAAACTTCCCCAGAACTTTGTAAGTATCCTGGAGGTTCGCCTGACGACGGAAACAGGTTCTGTTTTCACCAGGCAGGTTTCTTGGTTGATTATGCGATTTTTATTATTACAACGATTTCTTCATTCCATCAAAGCGACCCACAGGTGGGGAGGCGCCGATCATCGGCCCTCCCCACTTCTTTGTCATTAAGGAATCGACCGTTCTCAATTTAAGGAGTGCGTATGCCCACAAAATATATCTTCTTCACCGGTGGCGTGGTCAGTTCCGTCGGTAAAGGTGTCACCGCGGCTGCCATGGGGCGGCTGCTCAAGGAACGCGGATTCTCGGTTTCCATGCAGAAATTGGATCCCTATATCAACGTCGATCCTGGCACCATGAGCCCGTATCAGCATGGCGAAGTGTTCGTGTTGGATGACGGCGCCGAGACCGACCTGGATCTGGGCCACTACGAGCGCTTTATTGATATTCGCTTGAACCGGGTTTGTAATATCACCACCGGCCAGGTATATGCCGAGGTCATCTCCAAAGAACGCCGGGGAGATTTTTTGGGCGGAACCATTCAGGTCATTCCGCACATCACCAACGAAATCAAGCGCCGCATCGGCCTGGTGGCCAAGACCACCGGAGCTGAAATCGTGCTCGTCGAGGTCGGCGGCACAGTTGGCGACATCGAAAGCCTGCCCTTCCTGGAAGCCCTGCGCCAGTTGCGCAGCGATCTGGGACGCGAGAACACTTTCTACGTGCACGTCACCTGGCTGCCGTATATCGGCGCAACCCAGGAACTCAAAACCAAACCCACCCAGCACTCGGTGCACGAATTGCGTTCGATTGGCATCTCGCCAGACATGATCGTCGCGCGCTCCGATTATCCGGTCGATCCATCCCTGAGCGAGAAGATTGCCCAATTCTGCGATGTGGACAAGCGGGCCGTGGTTCCCATGGTGACTGCGAAGGTCCTGTATGAAGTTCCGTTGTTGCTCGAGGATGCGTCCGTCGCCGACTACATTCTGGAGAAACTGGGAATGCAGGCGCGCACCAAACCGGATTGGTCGGCGTGGGTGGAGCAAATCGAAAAGATTCGCACGCCCAAACCCAAGATCAAAATCGCGCTGGTCGGGAAATATGTCGAATTGCACGACGCTTACATCAGCGTGCGCGAAGCCATTGACCATGCCGCTTTGAAGCTGGGTGTCGAAGTAGAGCTGAAATGGGTCCACAGCGCCGAACTGGAACGCGGCAAGGGCTGGGACGTGATCGAACAGGTGGACGGCATCATCGTCCCGGGCGGGTTTGGCAGTCGCGGCATCGAAGGCAAGATCCAGGCCGCCAAATTCGCGCGCACCCATAAAATTCCCTATCTGGGGCTGTGCCTGGGCATGCAGTTAATGGTCATCGAGTTTGGCCGGCACATCTTCCAAAACGACGAAGCCAATTCGACCGAATTCGACCGCACCACCCCTTACCCGGTCATTGACCTGATGCCCGATCAACAGCAAATTACCGAAATGGGCGGCACCATGCGCCTGGGATTGTATCCCTGCCATCTGCAACCTGGCACGATCGCGGCCGCAGCCTACGGCGAGGAAGTCGTCCAGGAACGCCACCGCCATCGTTTTGAGTTCAATAACGCTTACCGCGCCATCATGGAAGCCAACGGCATGCGCTTCGCGGGGCTTTCACCCGATGGCCGCCTGGTGGAAATCGTGGAATATGCCGACCACCCGTTTATGATGGGCACGCAGTTCCACCCCGAGTTCCTCTCACGCTTTAACCGGCCGCATCCACTTTTCCTGGCCTTTGTCCAGGCTGTTTGCGATCATGCCGGCGTGTTCGAGAAAAAGGAAGAGTAGAACTCGATCTGACGGATCATTGTGAATTACGCCACATGGCATTCTAAGAAAATCCTTAGAATGTCATGTGGTTTTTTTGGGGTATACTTTCCTGCGTTTTGCACGGACAGAAATTCATTTACTGGAAATTTGATTAAAGGAATCCGTTACTGGTCGAAACATGAATGCACTTTTCCATTATTACCAGGTCGTGGTCGATTCTTTGACCGCCCACCCATCCAAAAGATATTACCGTCTTAACCGCATTTTTCTGGGATTGGTTTTCGTAGCCGGCCTTATTTTCTGGGGGCTCTTCATGAATTGGGGGCGCGGGCCGATCACGTTTCATGATTGGGCCGATATTACCGCCCCGCGACTCACGCTCATTCGCAATGCGGTTTCCAGCCTGACCCTGCCCTTGAACGCCAGCACTCCGATGGACATGGGCGCAACCGCCTCCACCAAGGTCCTTGCCATTCCGGATCTATTGCTCTCACCGCAAATCGTATTCCTGCCGTTCATGAGCGTCGCACAGTTTTCGCTTTTCCAGGTGGTCCTGCTTTACGCGGCCGGATTCTGGGGATTGCTTCAATTGCGCAGGAAGTTGAACTGGTCACTGCTCACCTTCGGGATTGTGGACGTCCTTTTCAACTTCAACGGGAACATTACCGCCGGCATCGCCGTCGGCCACCTGACGTGGACGGGCTATTTCCTTTTCCCCTGGTTCGCGTATTTGATCTTCGAGGCCATCAACCAAAAACCGGGCTGGCAGTGGATTTTCAAGATGGCGGTGGTCCTGTTCGCCGTTCTGCTGCAGGGCTCCTATCACCAGTTCATCTGGTTGCTGTTCTTCCTGGGTTTCTTTGCCATCGCCTATTATCGCAATTTCATGACCATCGCCAGCGCCGCAGTTTTTTCGGTGTTGCTGGGGTTCATGCGCCTGACCCCTGAATTCAGCCTGCTCGACGATTATAAAAACGAATTTATCGCCGGATATCTGAACGTCGGTGCCATCTATCACGCCCTGGTCATGGTGGACAAACCGATCCTGGCCAGATTGGCCGGCGTCGGAAAATACCTGGGCACCTGGGAACTGAGCCTGTATATCGGTTTCGCGGGTTTCGCCTTCCTGGTTCTCTTTGGCCTGATCAGGCCGTGGTTCAGAAAACCGCTCAAGAACCGGTACATCCGCTGCTACATTCCCGTTCTGGGAATGGTCCTTTTGTCCATGAATCAGGTGTATAAACCCCTGCGTGACACCTTCGACATTCCCATTTTGAGCGGCGAACGGGTCGCCACCCGCATCATCATCGTCGGGTTTGTTTTCCTGGTCTTCCTGGCGGCCAACGAATTTCAACTCTGGCTGGATTACCGGAAGCGTTCTCCCTTCGCATTTGGCGCCGTCTTCGCATTCAGCGGTTGGGGGCTGTTTGAAATCTTTAACAATGCCCGGCAATGGCGGGTCGTCGCCGCCTCCTGGTATTTTCCGGAGAGTGAATTCAATGCCTCCAAATGGACTCTCGCCAACCAGTACACTGAATCCGCTTATTTGAACCTGGTTTTGCTCGGCATTGCTTTCACCATGTTCTGCGCGATCTTCCTGATTGCCATGGCCCTGCACGAGAAGAACCAACGCCGAACGCGGATTGCAGAGACGCCCATCCATCAATTGTTGGCGCATGGATGATGGTTTGGCGCGGGCTTTTTGGCTCTGGAAGGGAGCAATCCTTGGTATTCGTGTCCATTTCCAACCGTGATTAATGACAAAATGCACAAACACGCCAATCTGGGTTATACTTATTCAATTCTGCAAATGTCAAATAGGTGCTTATCGCGCCTGTATCCCATAAGCATTTTATAACGAGGTAGATCTATGGACACAACAATTGAATCAATCGTAGCGCAGGAAATCCTGGATTCTCGTGGCAACCCCACCGTCGAGGTAGAAGTTATCCTCGCGGATGGCACCTGGGGCCGCGCGGCCGTACCCTCCGGCGCATCCACCGGTGTACACGAAGCCCTTGAAATGCGCGATGGTGACAAATCCCGCTACAATGGCAAGGGTGTGCTCAAAGCTGTGGAAAATGTCAACAGCGACATTGCCGACGCCCTGATCGGTTTCGATGCCGTCGAACAGAAGGCCATCGATATGACCATGATCGAGCTGGATGGCACTCACAACAAGTCCAAATTGGGCGCGAATGCCGTGCTGGGCACTTCGCTGGCCGTCGCCAAAGCGGCTGCCGCCAGCCTGGGTCTGCCGCTGTACCGCTACATCGGCGGCGTTTATGCCCACGTCCTGCCCGTCCCGATGATGAACATCCTGAACGGCGGCGCACACACCGCCTGGCAGTCGACCGACGCCCAGGAATTCATGGTCATGCCGTTGGGTGCGCCCTCCTTCGCGGAAGGCCTGCGCTGGGGCGCCGAGATCTATCACGCGCTCAAGACCGTTCTAAAGAACCGCGGCTATACCACCCTGGTCGGCGATGAAGGCGGCTATGCACCTGCACTGAAGGCCAACGCCGAAGCCGTGGAAGTCATCCTCGAAGCCATCACCAAGGCCGGTTACAAACCCGGCGAGCAGGTCTGCATTGCGCTCGACCCGGCCGCCTCCGAGCTTTACGACGAAGACGCCAAAAAGTACAACCTGCGCAAGGAAGGCAAGATGCTCTCCGGCGAGGAAATGGTAGCCTTCTGGAAGAATTGGGTCGACCAGTATCCGATCGTTTCGATCGAAGACGGCCTGGCACAGGATGATTGGGAGTCCTGGAAGCTGCTGGTCAAAGAGGTCGGCGACCGCATCCAGATCGTCGGCGACGACCTGCTGGTCACCAACCCCGAACGCGTTCGCCGCGCCATCAAAGAAAACGCCGCCAACGCCCTGCTGGTCAAGCTCAACCAGATCGGATCTCTGACCGAGACCATCGAAGCTGTGGAAACCTGCCAACGCGCCGGCTGGCGCGCCGTCACCTCCCACCGCTCCGGCGAGACCGAAGATTCCACCATCGCCGACCTGGCCGTGGCCCTGAATATGGGCCAGATCAAAACCGGCGCTCCGGCTCGTTCAGACCGCGTTGCCAAGTACAATCAGTTGATGCGCATCGAAGCCGAACTGGGCGATACCGCCAAGTACGCCGGCTGGGATGCCCTTCGCCAGCATAAGTAAATCATTCGGCAAAGATCTAAAAACGCGCAGCTCTCCGGCTGCGCGTTTTTTATTATCTTTTATTGTGTGGCTATACGCAGTCCGCTAAATCCGGCCTTTCGTGAATTACAGCCTTTCCCACTCGAAGCTGCCGATGAACGGACCAACCGTCTTCAGGAATGGATCCGGGCACTCCTCCTGCGGAATGTGCCCGCAGTCGGCGATCTCGACAAATCGGGCGTCCGGCAGCTCCTGCGCCAATCGCCGGCTTTGTTCTCGCGGAATGATGCGATCGTCATCCCCGCTGAGCACCAGGACGGGCATCCGAACCTCGGCAAGGCGCTCGACCAGCGCCACCGGCTTATGGGTGACCCGGGTCATTTCCCACAACGCCCGATCCCAGTTCTTGGCCTGAAACGGCTTCCGGTAACCCGCCACAATCTCCGGAGTGATTTTACCCGGATCGTGCCAGGCCCGTTCGATCAGCCGAGCGTCCTGCTTTTTCATCAGGGAACGCACCAACCACGGCCCGATCCGATCGTATTGCGGAAGCCTGAAAAGCGGTCTGAGCCATTCCGGCGCGCCTCCGCTCGAATAAACCGCCGGGTCGACCAACACCAGCCCTGAAAACCGCTGCGGATGCGCCTGAGCGCTCGCAAGAGCAACCGTTCCGCCGGCCGAGTGGCCGATCAGAATTGCCTTTTCGATCCCCAATTCGTCCATCAGCCCGATCAGGATTGCGACCTGCGCCTGCGCGCTGTACGGATTCTCGCACTTCCATTCGCCGGGCATCAGGCGCTGCGTCAAACCAAACCCCGGACGGTCATAGGCTAGGACTGTGGCGTGTTTCGCCAGCGGCGCCATCACCTCGCGCCAGGAGAATACACTCGCCCCAAAGCCGTGCAAGAGGATGATGACCGGCTCACCGGCGCCTATTCGTTTGTAATGGACGCGTATGCCATCGATCTCGATGAAACGGCTGTCCGGTTCTGCCAGCTCCATCTCATGGGCATATTCCCAGGCGAGAGCTGCCGGCGTGAAAAACGGGCCAAGCAGCAGGATTAAAATGGCGATCAGAATCAGGATGGCGATGATTTTCAGCGCTTTACGAATTCTCACCCTTACCCCCTTCTGGGAGAGTCCCAGGAAAAGACGCCCGCAGAAATGGGAAACAAAATCGATTCGCACTTAATTCTAAGAGCTTCAGGATAAAAAACAAGCCGGCGATCCCGCGGGCGTCTGTAAAGAATATGGTGAATTTTACTGGATTTGTAAAGAATAGTTTAATTTCTTGCCATTTTATAATACATTCTTAATTATTACCTTATTTGTCCTATATATAATCATCCATGGATATGGAGGAACATATGAAACGGAACCTTCTGTTTACAGTCGCTCTTTCAGTGATGATTGTTCTCACTGCCTGTAGCGGAAACGCAACCGGTACGGTGCAACCAACCGCCGCACCCACCGCGGCCGGTTCCACCGGCAATTTGGATGCCATCACCGTCAACGTGGCGGATAACTCCGGCTACGGAAAAATCCTGGTCAACAGCCAGGGGATGACCCTTTACCTGTACACCAAAGATACACCGAATACCAGCACCTGTTACGATACCTGCGCCACGAACTGGCCACCTCTGATCGTCACCGGCACGCCGACCGGCGGCGCCGAACTCGATGCCACCAAACTGGGCACCACCCAGCGCACCGATGGCTCGATGCAGGTTACCTATAACGGCTGGCCGTTATACACCTACATCAAGGATACGAAAGCCGGCGATACCAACGGTCAAAATGTCGGTTCGATCTGGTTCGTTGTATCCCCGGCTGGCGAAAAAGTGACCTCTGCTGCCGGCAATACCGCCAGCACTTCCAACCAATATGACGAGAACACCTCGGCCAACAGCAGTCAGGCCGTCACCGAAGGGAATAACATCGCGATATCGATCGCCAATTTCCAATTTTCCCCGAACAACCTCATCGTTCATGTAGGCACGACGGTGACGTGGACCAATTCGGATTCCGCGCCCCACACGATCACAGCCGATGATGGTTCCTTTTCAAGCGGCACCCTGAACCAGGGTGGCACCTTCGCATTCACCTTTACGAAGGAAGGCTCTTTTACGTACTACTGCGCCAACCATACGAACATGATCGCTTCGATTACCGTCGTGGCGTAGATTTACAAACCAACGGGCGGTCATTTTCCCGAATGGGAGGGTGACCGCCTGTTTTGATTTACACCAGTTTTTCGCGCGCCATTTGCCAGATGCCGTCGAACATGGCAGGCGTCAGACGTCCGGTTTGCGTGTTTTGCTGGCTGGGATGATAGGACGCCACCAGCCAGGGCAATCCGTTGCCCAATTCATGAAACACGCCGTGACCGAATTTCAGCGCCGGCAGGTCAAAACCGCGCTGCCGGTAAACGCTCAACGCCGTTCGAAATCCGATCTGACCCAGCGCGACAATGCCCTGAAGATCCGGCAGCAGGTCGACCTCGGCCTGCAGAAACGGCCGACAGTTATCCATTTCCGATTGGGTCGGCTTGTTATCCGGCGGCACGCAGCGGCAGGTCGCTGTAATCAGAACATCCTTCAGCGATAAAGGGTCGTCGCGGCTGACCGCTTTGGGTTGGCTGGCGAAACCGGCCCGGTGCAGCGCAGCGAACAAGAAATCGCCCGAGGCATCGCCGGTGAACATGCGCCCGGTGCGGTTGGAGCCATGCGCTCCGGGCGCCAGCCCAACGATCAACAGGCGTGCATTCCGGTCGCCAAAGGCTGGCACCGGCTTTCCCCAGTATTCCCAATCCTGATAGGCGCGCCGCTTGACCCGGGCCACTTCCTCGCGCCAGGCGACCAGGCGCGGGCATTTGCGGCAGGCGATGATTTCGTGGTTCAGGGCTTCCCAGGCAGATGAATCATTGGGCATGGTGATTGGCCCTATAAAAGCAACATGGCGTCGCCGAAGGAAAAGAACCGGTATTCCAGCCGGATGGCTTCCTGGTATGCCGCCAGGATGCGTTCTCGCCCGGCAAACGCGCTGACCAGCATGATCAAGGTTGATTTTGGAAGGTGAAAATTGGTAATCATCCCGTCCACCGCGCCAAAGGTATAACCCGGCAGGATGAAGATGCTGGTCGGGCCGCAGAACGGCGCCACCGCGTCTCCGGATGCGGCCTTCTGAGCCGCGGATTCCAGGGTGCGCACGCTGGTCGTCCCGACGGCGATGATGCGCCGGCCAGCTTTTCGGGTGGCGTTGATCAGATCCGCGGTCTCCGGGTTGAGCTCGCACCATTCGGTGTGAATCTTATGCTCGCCCGGATCGTCCTCGGTCACTGGCGCAAAAGTATCCAGCCCGACGTGCAGGGTTACCTCGGCGAAACGAACGCCCTGTTCCCTGAGTTGACCCATCAATTCAGGCGTAAAATGCAAACCTGCGGTCGGCGCTGCGGCCGAACCCGGCCGATCCGCGTAGACCGTCTGGTAGCGTTCCTGATTTTCGAGATGCGTGTGGATATATGGCGGCAGCGGCATCTGCCCGATACTGGGCAGGTAGCCCTCAACCGGCGCCGAAAAACGAATCCGGCGTCGCGAACCTTCCAGCACTTCGATCACCTCGGCCTGCGGCCCGTTCGGAATGGTAACTCTCTTGCCTGCCAGCAGGCCCTTTCCGCCTACCAAGGCTTCCCAGGTTGTCTCATCTTCCCGGCGCAACAACAGCAGTTCCACCCTGCCGCCGGTGGTTTTGAGCGCGTAGATCCGTGCCGGAATGACGCGCGTGCGATTAATCACCAATAGATCACCCGGATTGAGATACTCGCCAACCCGGTAAAAGACTGTGTGCTCTATTTCAGTTCGATCGCGCCTCAATACCATCAAACGGGAATTGTGGCGGGGTTCCACCGGCGTCTGCGCGATGCGTTCGAGCGGCAGCGGATAATCGAAATCACTCGTTTTCATACAATTGCAAATGACCCTTCATTATTCGATCAAAGAATAATCGCAGTCAAACAAGTAAAAAGACCACGAAATACACGAAAAAGAAGAAGACAAGCCAAGAATCTTCAGATCAGGCGCGGTTGCTGCGTTTCCTCGGGGAAGGCCAGCCCGAAATGATCGTAGGCGGCCCGGGTGGCGACCCGACCTTGAGGCGTGCGGTCGATAAAGCCCAACTGGAGCAGGTAAGGCTCGACCACGTCCATGATCGTGTCCGATTCCTCGCTGATCGAGGCCGCGATGGTATTCAAACCAACCGGCCCGCCATTGTACTTCTGGATGATGGTCATCAACACCCGTTGATCCACCTCATCCAATCCAAGCGGGTCGATATTTAACAGGTTCAAGGCCTGGTTGGCCACATCGCGGTCGATCACCCCGTCCGCGCGCACCTGGGCGAAATCGCGCACCCGGCGCAACAGGCGCAAGGCGATGCGGGGTGTGCCGCGCGCGCGTCGGGCCACTTCTTCGATGCCGCCGTCCTGGCTGGGCACATTGAGCATTTTCGCCGCCCGGTCGACGATTTTTTTCATGGCGGCCGGATCGTAATAATCCAGGCGGTAGACTGCCCCAAACCGCGCCCGCAGCGGCGAGCTCAACAAAGCAAGCCGTGTGGTGGCGCCAACGACGGTGAAGCGTGGTAATTTCAAGCGGATCGAGCGCGCCGAGGGTCCCTTGCCGATGACGATATCCAGCGCATAATCTTCCATGGCCGGATACAGCACCTCTTCGACAGCCTTCCCCAGGCGGTGGATTTCATCGATAAAAAGAATGTCCCCGGCGTGCAAATTGGTGAGAATGGCGGCCAAGTCGCCGGCGCGTTCCACGGCCGGACCAGCCGTGACCTTGATATTGACGCCCATTTCGTTGGCCAGCACGTTGGCCAGGGTGGTTTTTCCCAGGCCTGGCGGCCCATAAAACAGCACATGATCCAACGGCTCGTTGCGTTTACGCGCAGCGTCGATCAAAATTGCGAGATTCTCACAGATCTGGTCCTGACCAATAATCTCCGCCAGCTTTCGCGGCCGCAATGCCTGATCCAAACGGTCGTCGGGCCGAGGATCGGGGGAAATGACACGCTTTGGGGATTCACTCATGGGTTGAATTATACCTTATCTGTATAAAGCGACTATAATTGGGCCAGCATTCTATCCGATTGGAGACTGATATGTCCAATGTCTATGTTTCACCCCACCCGCTGATTGCTCATAAACTCAGCAAGTTGCGCGACGTCGCCACAGAACCCAAGAAGTTCCGTGAGCTGGTGCGTGAAATCGCGGGTTTACTCGCCTATGAGGCTACAGCCGACCTGGTCACCACCCCTGTCGACGTGCAAACGCCGCTCGCGATCACCAGGGCGGCTCAATTAAAGGAAAAAATTGGTTTGGTTCCGATCTTACGCGCCGGTCTGGGAATGGTGGAAGGCTTTTGGGAGCTCATGCCCTCCGCCGAAGTCTGGCATATTGGCCTGTATCGGGATGAAAAAACCCTCAAACCGGTCGAATATTATAATAAATTACCCATCGAACCGACCGTTTCCGTCTGCCTGATCCTGGATCCCATGCTGGCAACCGGCGGCTCAGCCACCGCGACCGTGGAAGTGCTGAAACGGTGGGGTGTTTCCAAAATCAAGTTCGTCGGATTGATCGGCGCGCCCGAAGGGATTGCCTTGATGCAGCGCCAGCATCCGGATGTGCCGATTTATCTGGCCGCCATCGATGACCACCTGAATGAAAAAGGATACATCGTCCCCGGCCTTGGCGATGCAGGCGATCGTCAGTTCGGCACGGCCTGATTGGCGGGCGAATAAGGCAGCAGGAGCTTGACACAGCATCCTGCGCCGGGCGTGGAAATAATCTCCAGAGAGCCGTCGAACAGCGAAATCCGCTCAGCCATGCCCGCCAGGCCCAGGTGCCCCTGCTGCATCAAATTTGCGGGCTTAACGACCTCGAAGCCAGGTCCATTATCGATGATCCTGGCTTCGAGGTCATCTTCTTTAAATTCGATTGTCACCTCAATATGGGTGGCGCTGCGGGCGTGCTTGCGAATGTTATTTAGACCTTCCTGGATCACCCGGAAGGTCACCAATTCCAGCTCGGAGGGCAATCGATAAGACGGCCCGATGACCTCAAAGTCGACTTCCGCGGTCGGCAAATCCTGTTCGAGCGCTCTACACATCATTCGCGCCGCCGCCGCCAATCCCAGGTCCTCCAGAATCAGCGGGCGGAGATCATTGCTCATGCGCCGCACATCGATAATGGCGCGGTTGATCAGCGTCTGGAGTTCGCGCAAGCGGATTCGTGCGGCTTGGGGATCCTTTACGATGGCCGTGTGGCATAATTCGAGCCGCTGGGATAAGCCCACCAGGTCCTGCACGGTTTCATCGTGCAGTTCGCGCGAAATTCGTTTGCGTTCTTCTTCCTGGGTTTCCAGAATTTTCATTGCGTACTTTCGCAATGATTCGCGTTGTTCCTTTTGGATGGACATCATCCGGTTGAAGGTGGTGAGCAGAAGGGTGATTTCCGGCGGTCCGGCAATCGGCACGTCGTGAAACTCACCTCCCTCGGCGACGTTCTGGGTTTCTTTCAGGAGTCGGGATAAAGGCGAGATATTTCGTTGCAGCATCCACAATAACAGAACGACGCTAAATAGAAGTCCGACCAGCATCAATCCAGGGATGATATACAGATAGGGTCGCGCCGGCTGCATCAATTGACTCCAGGGTTCGGTCATCATGATGCCCCAACCCATGGCACTGATCGGCGCGTAAGAAATCACCCTCCCGCCGTCTCCATCTGAATTATCCAACCGGCTCAGGGCTTGAGATGAGCTTTGCATCTCACGCAATACCGGATCATCCTTCAACTTCGTTCCGATCAAATCCTTTTGAGGGTGGTAAAGAATGGTCCCCTGTGAATCGATCAGGAAGGCCTGAGCGCCCACGTTTGCCTGCAGATCCTGTATTACCTCAGGCCATAGATGCTTTTCAACAAAAAGCACCCCGATGAGCAGGCCCTGCATCTGGCTGTCTTGAAACACCGGCACTGCGATGACAACGGCCGGCGAACCTGAGGGTACTTCTGAAATAAACGGTGAAAAAACGGGGGCTTTTTGCTCCCAGGCCTGCTGATAGTACGAACGAAAGGCATAGTTGAGTCCCAGGCGGGACTTTGCAGCCGAGGTCGCCGCAACGGCGTATCCATCCGTGTCCAGGAAATTGATGCCCCCCTCAAAACTTCGCAGCAGGGGTTCCCAGTTTTCCAGTAAGGCTTGCTGAGCCGGCACATCGCCCAGATGCTGCGACAGCGCATCCGCTGTGGATTGAAGAAGGGTGAGCTGGTTGTCGAATTCCTGCGTAACGCTATTGGCGGCCACCTTGACCAATCCCGTGTTGCGATCCAGGACCAGATTGCGAGTCAGACTTTGATAGGCAACGATGGCAATCAAAATACTGACCAGGGTGAGGGCAATCACCGGCAGAAGCGTAATGAGAATCACCCGGTTTTGAAAACGGATTTCGTACAGCCAGTGTTTATCTCTCATTTTCGTCAAGAGAGATCCACCCTTTGCCGATTGCGTTGGTTACGGCCTCTGTCCGGCTGGTGACGCCTAATTTTTCAAAGATGTTGCGGAAATGCACCTGAACGGTTCCGGCGCTGATCGAAAGGAAGATTGCGATTTCCTTGTTGCTCTTCCCCTGCGCAGCCGCCCGGAGGACCTCCATTTCACGTTGGGTCAAGCCCTCCTGCATCTCAGCGCTCCGATAGAGCTGACGGCGATTGATACGCTGCACAACCTTGTGCGCGATGCGCGGATCTAGGGCAGTCTCCCCCATCCGCACGGTTCGGATGGCATGTTCCAGTTCCTTCCCGCTGGATGTCTTGAGCAGGTAACCACTGGCTCCCTTTTCCAACAGCGGGAAGATATAGCAATCATCCTCATAAGCCGAGAGGATGATGATTTCCACATCCGGAAAGCGTTCTTTGATGATCTGGGTCGCCTCGATGCCGTTCATGCGAGGCAGCCGAATATCCATGATGACGACATCCGGTTGGAGGCGTTCCACCAGTCCAATCGATTCCAATCCATCTGCAGCTTCGCCGACAACGCGAAAATCCGGCACCTGCTCGAGCAGTTGACGGGTTCCCTCGCGCACGATCTGGTGATCTTCTACCAGCACAATTCGTGTAATCGAGGTTTCCATGGGTTCACTTGCCTAACCGCCTATTTGCATCATACAGCGTCCCTCTGGCGCGGGACGGTGGGCCAGTTCATGCCCGAGAGGTTTTGCCTCGACCGTCTGTTGGATCAAAGGGAGAATGGGTTTACCGGCGCGTAGCGCCTCTTTAATATTGACTTCCCAGTCACTCATCAGACACGGCCGCAAGAAACCGTCCGCTGTCAGGCGCAGGCGATTGCAGTCGCCGCAGAAGGCTTCGCCAATGGCCGCGATCATTCCAATGCGCCCGAGCCCGCCGTCCAAACGGTATTCCTTCGCGGGGCCGTTGCCGCTTTTTCCATGGACTTCCTGGAGCCCCAGCGGTTCAAGCTGGTCGCGGATATCCTGAATGGGGTAATACATAGAGGAAGGAGCCGGGAAACCATCGCCCCAGGGGGACTGGTTTCCAATGGGCATCAATTCGATGTAGCGCACGTTCCAGGGGTGGTTGAGGCTCAGGCGGGCCATCGGAACAATCTCATCATCATTGATCCCGCGCATAACCACCATGTTGATTTTAATGGGGGTCAAACCGGATTTCTCGGCCGCATCCAGACCCCGCATCACTTGATCGATAGTGCCCACGCGCGTGATGCGCTTGAACAATTCCGGTTTCATCGTATCCAGGCTGACGTTGATTCGTTTCAGACCGGCCTCAGCCAGCTCGGCAGCCTGTTGTTCCAATAAGAAACCATTGGTCGTCAGGCTGATGTCGTCGATGCCCGGTATGGCTGCCAGCATGCGCACCAGGTTGGCTAAATACGGGCGAACCAAGGGTTCACCGCCGGTCAAACGCACCGCATGCACGCCCTCAGCCGCCATAACGCCAACGATCTCGGCAATTTCCTCATAGCGAAGGATTTCTTCATGGGATTTCCATTGCGCGCCTTCCGGAGGCTGGCAATAGACGCACCGGAAATTGCACCGATCTGTGACGGACACTCGTAAATAAGTGATCTTTCGACCAATGGTATCGATAAGCATAATAATCCTATTCTATTAGGATGGCTATCCTAATTGTATCATTGGAAGCGAAGGGAGATGCAAACGTATTTCCCCATTTTGGGTGACATTTGCATTAATCGGATCAATAAAGCACCCTCGCGGGGTGCTTCGTTGAATGACTCAAAACGCGAGGGTGCCAGTCTTCGCCAGGAACCCGGTCGGGGGACGAACCTATTCCCAGGCGAGGAGAAAATGTCGGTGCGGATCGATTACCGGTCCGTGCACGAACAGCAGGGATCAGCGGATGCCTGGATGATCGGGAGATCCGCCAGATGCTGACCGTGCACCATGGCCTGGATGGCCGGGATATTCACGTACGATGGCGTGCGGATCTTCAAACGCTGGGGAATATCGCTGCCATCCGAAACCAGATGGTAGAACAACTCACCGCGGGGGGCTTCCGAATTCATCACGACTTCGCCGGCCGGAATCACCGGGAAGTGATCTGCGATCCGTACCGGCCCGGTCGGAAGATTCTCCAGGGCAGCCTCGATCAAACGCACGCTTTCGAGCATTTCCATGGCGCGCACCACAATCCGGGCTTTGACATCTCCGCCTTCAGCGGTAACGATCTTGAAGCCCAGTTCCTGGTAGGCCGCGTAAGGCCGGTCCTGACGGATATCCGTCGCCAACCCTGACGCGCGCGCCAGCGGGCCCACTGCCCCATAGGCAAGCGCATCTTCTTTGGAGAGCGGACCGACTTCGGTCACGCGCCCTTTGAGGGTGATTGACTCCATAAAGGCCGGAACGATAACGTTGGCCAGTTTATCCTTGATCTCGCGCACGACCCCAAGCACGACATCCGGTTCGGTCAGGTCGAAATTCACACCGCCGATCGCGTTGGCGGCATAATGCACGCGATTGCCGGAGACGCGTTCCAGTAGGTCCATCACGCGTTCGCGCAGGTTGAAGGCTTCCATAAACACGGTCTGGTAGCCCAGAACCTCGGCGCCGATGCCGGCCCACAACAAATGGGAGTGCAGGCGTTCCAACTCCAGCATGATGGTGCGGATATACCTGCCGCGGGCGGGCACTTCGATGCCAGCCAGCTTTTCGGCCGCCATCGCCAGCGTGGCCGTATGCACACTCGAGCAAATGCCGCAAACCCGTTCCACCAGGGTTAAATCCTGGATGTAGTTGCGCCGTTGCGCCAGCAGTTCGATCGAGCGGAAGCTGAAACCAATTTCGATATCCGCTTTCTCAATAATTTCACCCTTGCAGGTCACGCTCAATTTATAGGGCTCTTCCAGTGCCGGGTGATAAGGTCCAATCGGGATGGTATATGGCATGCTATTCTCTCCTGGCTATGCCTGTTGCTTCTTGCTATCGCTGCCGCCCGGTTGCCGGAAAATTCCGGTCGCCAATGGGGACGGGAGGATCAAACGGCGCGGCGCGGGGTGACCGTCGAAGGTGACGCTGAAGAGGTCCTGCGCTTCGCGTTCTGCCCAGTTCGCCGCAGGCGTGAGCGGGGTGACCGATGGCATGTGCTGGCTCTGAGTCATGACCTTGAGGCTGCAAATCTCATCTTGAAACGAGAAGTTATAGCTCAATTGCGTCTCATCACCCATCGCCCGGGCCGTAATGCCCATCAGGCGCGCTTTTTGGGCGAGCATCTGTGAAACCGCCGCAACGATTTCGCCGCCGGCCAGCGTAATGATCCAGACGCCGTGCACAAGGGTCCAGCCTGAAGCGGAAGACAGTTTCTCTAAGCTTACTATTGGGGCTGTCATTCTTTACTTTCCTCCGCTTTCCTGGTTGAAATCAAATCGGATCCCCGGCGTGCCATCTGACCGCGCGAAGCTTCCTTGAGATGGCGCGTCGCCACCTTCTTGCGGCACTTTTCGCATAAGAATCGGATGTTTTGAATTTCCTCCGGCAGCGGATCGCCGTACAACTTCACCAGAACCGGGGCCGGCAGCGGCACAAAGGGCGTCTTGCAGCGACTGCATTGGACCATTTCGACCGCGTGATGTACCTTGAAGGCCGCCAGATCGCTGTTGATTTTGGTCGGTTTTTGATCGAAAGACAGGGCCGTCGTCGTGCAGTACTCGACACACCGGCCGCAATAGGTGCATTGCGCGGCGTTGTAGTTCCACACCAGGCCGGCGGGTTCGCGATTTTCGATCACGATCGCGCCCGGTGAGCACACGTAGGCGCAGGTTCCGCAGCCGGTACAATGATTGGTATTATGCAGCAGGGCGCCACGAAAATGCTGCGGATATTCAACGGCCTGTTCGGGACGCAGGGTGCGCGACCCACCGGCCAGATTTTGCTTCAGGATTTTCCAAATCCCCATTTTTACCTCCGTTCTCACGGCTGAGGATTACCAGATTACGGCAGCCGCAAAGGCAGCGACAGCCGTCAACGCGCCCCACAGCCAGTAGAAGCGGAACGCTTGATTCAACCGCAGGCGAGCTGTACTCACCGCCAGTACGGTCACCAAGACGACCAGCACCAGGCTGATCAGCACATACCAGACCAGTCCCAGGCCGCCGCTGATGAGGCTCGGGAAGAACAGCGCGGCAAACAGTCCGAGCATTCCGACCAGCTCCATGCCGTGAGCCAGTTCGAACAGAGCCAGCGGTAAGCCGTTGAACTCGGTCGTCGCACCGGCGACGATTTCCTGTTCGGCGTTGGGGATGGAGAAGGGATTCGAGCGGATACGAGCCGGGATCGAGATCAGGAACGCGAGTCCGGCCAGAATATGAACCGGAGACCACGGTGCGGCTGCAATCTTGGCCAGCTCGAAACTGCCAGCCTGCACTGCCAGGGCGATCAGGGCTGCCAGGAAAGGCAGGTTGTAGCCCAGCAGCATCACCGCTTCACGCGAAGCGCTGACCTGGCCGTATAACGAACGGCTTGCATAACCGGCCAGCACCGTGCAGATTCCCGGCATTTCGAGCAGATACACCACCAGGATCAAGTCGCCGGAAAAAGACGGCGTGAGATTTCCGGGAAGTGGAAGCAGCGCCAGTGCAAACACCACGCCCAGCACAGCTACCAGAGGCAACCCGTAGAACAACCCGGGATTGACGCCCACCGGAACGATCGTCTTCTTGCCGGCCAGCTTGACGAAATCGAAGAACGGCTGGAAGAAAGGCGGGCCCTGGCGTCCTTGCAGGCGGGCCGTCAATTTACGACCCATCCAAAGGTAAGTCCAACCCAGTAAAGCGCTCACGATCAGTCCAGGCCAGACCAGCACAGCCAGGAGGAAAGAGCCAATCGTATTCATATCTCAGGCCTCCTTTTCCGCCAGCAACTGGGCTGCCTGTTTCAAACCGCGCAGGATATCCTGCGGCCGCGGCGGACAACCCGGAACATAAACGTCCACCGGGATCAAGGATTCGAGCGGGGCGCAGACGCTCGGGCTACCGGTAAACACATTGCCCGTGGCAGGGCACGAACCCACCGCCACGACGACTTTCGGAGATGGCATTTGAGCGTAGATATCCACTAAGGCCTGCTTCGTGCGCAAAGTGATCGGCCCGGTAACGATCAGGATATCCGCGTGCTTGGGACTGCCCTGTCGCAACCCGCCGAATTGCTCGGGATCGTAACGCGGACACAGGCCTGCCCCCACCTCGATATCACAGCCGTTGCACGATCCGGCGTTTACCGTGTAAAACCAGGGGCTCTTGCGGCGAGCCGCGCGCAGTAAAGGTGAAAGAATTGACATAATAATTCTCCTGTTCTGGCTCAACGCAGCAGCCCGGTCCACAGACCCGGGTAGATGCCCAACGCAACCACCGCCACGACCAGCACGATCAAAACCATTTTGGAAAGACCAGGCTCAGGATTGCTGCTCTCGCCCTGAACAGGCCCCAACCAGACGCGGTGAATGGCGCGCACATAGTACAACAGCGCCAGCGCGGTTGCCGCAGCCATCGCAATTCCCAACCAGGCGCCGCCAAGAGCCACCCCGGTTTGATAAAGACGCCAGCGGCCGAGGAAGCCAATCGTCGGCGGCACGCCCAGCATGCCCAGCGAACCGGCGATAAAAGCAGCCCCGCTGACCGGGAAACGGGCGGCCAGGCCGCCGTCAGCTAAAGTGATCGAATGGCCCATTCGGTTTTCCGCCACCGCCACCGCGCCGAAAAGGATGACCTTGCAGACTGCGTGGCTCAAAGCGCCGAACAGCGCGCCCTGCAGGCCCACTTCGCCACCCACGGTCAGGCCCAGGATCAGGTATCCCAGGTCATCGATGGTCGAGAAGGCCAGCATGCGTTTGAGATCTTTCTGAGCCAGGGCCAGCAATGCCCCGCCGAACATCGACAGCAGCCCGATGCCAAGCCAGATTGCGCTGTACCCTTCGAACAAACCGGCCATCGTCTCGCACAGGTGAACCAGTTCGCTGAAGGAGGCGATGTCGACGATCGAGACGATCACTGCCGTCGTCAATGCCGGCACGGTTTCAGCCACGCCGGGCAGCCAGAAATAGAAAGGCATCAGGGCCAATTTAAGCCCAAAACCGACGATCAACAAAATGGCGGCGGCCTTCATGGCCGGGCTGTTCGCGGCAGCATTTCCACCGCCCAACACCATGCCCAGCGCGATGAACACCAGCGCCGGGATCAGCAGGAAGAGATACGTCCGGGCAGCTTTCTTCGCATCGGAAGATCCGCCCAGCCAGACCAGGGCTACGGCCAGCAGGGCTGTCGTGTCCAGAAGGACTACCCGCGCGACGCCGGTAAAGAACAGGCTGACGATCGAAAGAGCGCCCACTCCGGCAGCGACTCCCCACCAACGCCGGTCGCCCTGCTTGATCGCTCTGGCGATACAGGCAACTGCGATCCATAAAATGGCAAGCGTCAGGCCAAAGACCAGATTCCACTTCTCAAGATTGATCATCTTTCACCTCACGCTCCCAACCAGATGACTGCTGCAACCACAACAGCCAGCGCCAGCGCTGCCAACAGCGGACGTTCTTCGCCAGCCTTGCGTGCGATTCGATCCAGCCAACCGGCCGCAGCTTTGATCCCGCTCCATATCGCCAGATAAACCGGATCGGGATCGGTCACCTTGTACACCGGTTCGACGGCTTCTTCCACCAGTTCGGTGAAATCGGTGCTGGATACGGCTTCATCCGGGCTGACCAATGGGTCACCGCCGGTGAACACATTGGCGGTTGCATTCGGGCGCGGCTTGCTGATCCAGAAGATCAGACCACCCAGTACGATCGCGACCAGGACGACGACCGCGCCCAACGTGACACTGATACCGGCTGTGCCGGTGTGCAGGCCAAGCCAGGAAAGTTGGAGTACATTCTCGAAGCCCAGCGACTTCACCGCCGGCACGACGACGCTGCCGATCAGGATCTGGGGAGCCACACCAAACAGGATGCACAATCCCGCCAGCACGCCCATGCCGATTCGCATGGCCGGCGCGGCGTCGTGAACGCCCTTCTTCTCCAAATCCTGCGGCAACTGCCCGAAGAAAGTGGATACGGTTGCCTTGAGCATGTAGAAGGCCGTCAGGACGCTCGTCAACCAGGTTACCAGCACGATCACATAAGAGCCGGCATCCAGGGCCGAGTCCAGCAACAGCCATTTGGCCACGAAACCGTTGCCAAGTGGAACGCCCACAATGGCGCCCGCGGCGATCAACCAGATGATCGTTGTCGCCGGCATCCGGCTGAACAGTCCACCCAGCTTGCGCATATCCCGGGTTCCGGTTTCATGCTGCACGGCCCCTGCGACCAGGAAGAGTGTGCCCTTGAAGAGGCCGTGGTTGATGACATAGAAAATCCCCGCGGCCACACCCAGGGGCGTACCCAAAGCAAGCGCAGTGATGATATGGCCAATTTGACTGATCGTCGAATAGGCCAGCAAGCGCTTGAGATCGGTCTGTTTCAGAGCAAACAGGGCGCCGATCAGCATCGTCAGCGCGCTGATCACCAGCACCAGCGTGTTCCATCCCGCACCCCACGGATTCTGCAGAGAATACATACGCGCGATCAGATACACGCCGGCTTTGACATAACAGGCTGAGTGCAGCAGAGCCGAAACCGGCGTAGGCGCATTCATCGCTTCCGGAATCCAGGTGTTGATCGGGAACAACACACTCTTGGCCATCGCTGCGACCAGCATCAGCAGGAAGATACCGGTAGAAAAGGAAGCGCCGACGGCTGGATCGGTCCACATGAAACTGCCCGAACGGGCTGCCAGCAGCAAAATACCGATTAAGAATCCATAGCCCGCGATATGGGTCATGATCAACACTTTACGGGCGCCCTGCGCTGCGGCTGTTTGCTTGTACCAAAAACCTACCAGGAAATATGAGCACAACCCGATGATTTCCCAGGATACATAGGCAACCAGCAGGTTGGCGGAAAAGACAAGGTTAATCAATCCGGCAATGAAGGTCAACATCAACGCGTAAAAGCGCGTCGTTCCTTCTTCGTGAGCCATATAAGGGATGCAGTACAGCAAGATCGCCGTGCCAATGACCGAGGCCATCAGGGCAAAAACCATGCTTAACCCGTCGACGTGATACGCGAATGAGATGGATCCATCCCAATCGAACAGCGACAAATCGACTGCGCCGTTTTGAATCACCTGCGGGAGCAGACTGAGCGTGCCTGCCATGGCCACCAGGCCACAGATAAATGCCAGCCAACCCTTGGCTCGCGTAGAAAGAGCTTTGTTGGCCACCAGAAGAATAAGCACTCCGGCAAACAAAGCTCCAATGGGGATCAGGACTGCGTTCGTTTCCACAACGCTCCTCAGTTCTTGGACTCCTCACCCACCCGCCAGCGGCGGAAAAAGCACCACCGTGTCATTTGGCGAAAGGGGCGTATCCAAACCTTGTAAATCACGGGCATCCTTGCCGTTGATCAATATGATGACCATATGGCTGAAGGTCTTCCCGTCCGGTTCATAAACCCATTTTCGGAATGGCTGCCCGTAGCGGGTCGAAAAATCGTCCAGCAGGGCGCCAAGGGAGTTCGCAGTTCTGTCATAATCAAAACTGCTGCTCCCTAAAATATCCCGAAAATAGGCGTAACAACGTATCTTCATATTCAATGAGGAAATCAGAGATAATTGATTTCGGCGCAGGAAAGCGTCCCGAACAGGAGGTTACCGGTAAAGAAATACGCCTGCTCAGGACGCTTTCATCTTCAATCCCTACCAATAAGCTTGCCGCTCACCCTCTATGCAAGCGAAAGGGCTTCGAGCTTTTCTTTGGTGGGCACACCGTTCTTGTCCCAACCCCGCAGCTGGTAATACTCCGGCATCATCTCAGGAACATGGGAGATATTGCCCTTGGAAGGACCGCTTGCTAACGGGGTGGTGGTCAGGCGGGTGGGGACCATGTCATCCGCCTTGGTATATCCGATCTCCAGGTCCCAAAGGCGTTCCTGATTCCAGATGCGCTCGCCGGCCTTCATGAACTCATCCACCGAGTAATCCAAACCGGTCAGCGCGCTCAACATCTCGGCCAGTTCATCGGCACCGAGGCCGAAGGTGGAGAAGAGGCACGCGCCGCTGGAATCAAGGGCAGCCGTCAGGTTCTGGAAGGTGATATCCAGGCCAGCCTTGCCTTCGGTCGCCAGGTTGTCCATCTTGACCGGGTTGCCCAGCACTTCCACGGCCACAGTGTAGCCACGCACATGGCAGCCGCCGCGGTTGTTGGTCGCGTAGTTCAGGCCAATGCCCTGGACAGCGCGCGGATCGTAAGCCGGCATTTCCTGCTTCTTGGCGGTCATCGAGTATTCAGGATGGCCGAAGCTTTCCGCCAGGCGGTAGGAGCCGAGCGCCAGCTTGTCGCCAAAGCCTTCGCGCATACCGGTCAGGCGCACCATTTCAACCATGGTCTCAGCCGCGCCAAAGGGCAGCGCCACACCGCCGGTATCCTTGGTGGTGATGACGCCATCGGTGTACAGGTCCATCGCGCAGGCGATGGTCGCGCCCATGGTGATGGTGTCCAGACCGAGTTCGTTGCACAGGAAATTCGCCTTGGTGACGGCTTCGATATCATCGATGCCGCAATCCGGGCCAAACGACCAGGCGCTTTCGTATTCAGGGCCTTCGCCTTCACCGGCGTACTTGGGATTGGTGATCTTGGTGGAGCGGCCGCAGCTGATGATGCAGGAGAAGCAGCCACGTGGGCGCCGCAGCAATGTGGCCGAGAGGGTTTCACCGCCGACATTGTTCGCTTTGGGATCATAACCATCGCGATAATTGCGGGTGGGCAGACCACCGATTTCGTTGAGGATGTTCACCAACACATCGGTGCCATAGGCCTTCAGGCCGGCGCCGCCAACGGGATGAGCCTTGATCTTGCCGCGCGCGTTGAGCACGGCCTTCATGAAGGTTTCGTTATTGGCAGCCTTGACTGAACCGCTGCCAGAAACGGCGATCGCCTTCAGGTTCTTGAAACCCATCACAGCGCCAACGCCGGTGCGGCCGGCCGCGCGGTGCATTTCGTTCATGATGCAGGAATAAAGCACCAGTTTTTCACCGGCAGGACCAATGCAGGCCACCTTGGCATCTTCATCCGTTTCAGCGCGGACCATGTCCGTGGTATCCGGCACCATCTGGCCCCAGATATGGCGTGCATCGCGGATTTCAACCTTGTTGTCGTTGACCCACAGGTAAACCGGATGATCCGCCTTGCCTTCGACGATGATCATGTCATAACCGGCATACTTCAACTCGGCGCCAAAAGAACCGCCCGAGTTCGAGCAGGCCAGGGTATCGTTTAATGGCCCCTTGGTGATGACCATGTAACGACCGGCGGAAGGAGCAAATGTACCGGTGAACGGTCCCGTCGCGAAGATGATTTTATTCTCTGCGCTGAGGGCCTTAACTTTCGAATCGACCTCATCCGTATATATCTTCTCAGCCAAACCGCGGCCGCCGATGAACAACTTTGCCATGCGGGGGTCGATGGCTTCGCGGGAGACTTTTCCGGTGGTCAAATTGACACGTAGAATCGTTCCAGTCCAACCGTACATGTTACTTTACCTCCGCAAAAGCTTCTTTAAACTTAGCAGAGAATGCCTTCTTGCGTGAGCGCGTGGCCAGAGTATCGTCCACATATTCAAGCGCATTGTTCGGGCAGAACTTGACACATTCAGGATCGCCGTCGCAAACATCGCACTTGAGAATACCGCTGGTCTTGGCGTCATAGACGACATTGCCAAACGGGCAGGCCAGCGTGCACATCCGGCAGCGGATGCAGCGAGTGGCGTCCCATTCGACCAGGCTGTCTGGCGCGTTACGGTGCATGGCACCGGTCGGGCAGACCGCCACGCAGGCGGCGCTTTCGCAGTGCTGGCACATCATCGGAACAGAAGCGCCTTCACGATCCCATGTAAATACATGTACACGAGAAGCGCGCGGCCGGAATTCTTGTTCATGCTTGAAAGAGCAGGCAAGTTCACAATTCCGGCAACCGGTACACCGGTCAGGGTGGATCATGATTACTTTGGCCATCTTTCCTTCCTTATAAAATATGTTGAGGGGTGGGCATAGGGGATCATCCGCAACGCAATCAGGCCGTGGGTCGGGATGATTGGGCCTCTATAAAATGTCAGGTAGTCTGCGAGCTGGGCCTTTGCTATGTTTATTTACGCAGGCCACCTGGGTATAGGATATCAAATTTCGTTCCTGTGTACATCGTTAGTGTGACTAAATTCACATACCTGATTCGAGGTATCTATCGATAAAAACAGCGGCTCGAATGAGCCGCTGTCTCTTCAAACTACCTGCAAGCCTGTCATCTGGCAGATCAACAACCGGAACAACCAAATGGGTATTCCCAAAATCAAATGAACCACCAGGCTGACACTGAACAAAGCCGATAAACCGCGCAGGATCTGGTTCAGCCCCGGAGCGAGATTCTCCAGCATCCACATCCCGGCCCCGGCAGTGATGGCAATGATCAGCAGTCCCAGAAGCACCAATCCCAACGGCAACCAGGCCTGCCGGTCGGATGCCGAGGGCAGCATGGTGCTGCTGACTGCGAAGGCCAGGTAAAACCAGAGCCAAAAATCCGTCACAGAAAAAACGCCGCTCAAAAGACCCGGCAAATCCTTCCAATTGCTGGTCAAAATCGCCGTTCCAACGGGCAGCAATTGCAGTCGACTCAGACCCAGCCAGGCGATCAACACCCCACCGGTCAACAGCGGAGCCATGCCGATCAGGGTATCCCTCAGCCAATCCGCGCGCGCCGTCTCCACATATCCCAGGCGCAGCGAACCCTGCGGCGTTGTCTGCGGAATCAGCGAGAACTTGCCGGTGCGCACGCCCAGCAGCCGCGCCATGAGAAAATGACTGGTCTCATGCAGCAATACACCCGGGAAGAACAGCAGCGAAAAGATTCCGATCGCGGCGGAAGGATTGCGCGTGAGCAGCAACAGCACCGCCTGCAACTCGCGGTGCAGCCAGCGTTGGACGACCCAAAACAGCGCCAGGCTAAGCGCGAAAAAAACCAGCCCATCGACAGGCACGGGCATTCGCGGGTCTACTTTACGTCCGCCGCAACGATCTTTGCAAAATCTGCCGCTTTCAGGCTGGCGCCGCCCACCAGGGCGCCGTCGATCTCAGGCATGCCGAAAAATTCCGCCGCATTCGCAGCGTTCGCCGAACCGCCGTACAAAATTCGCACCGCTTCGGCGACGTCCTTGCCGAACATTTCGGCCAGCGGTTTGCGGATGGTTTCGGCGATGACCTGATTGGCAGCCTCGGCAGTGGAAGCCCGCCCGGTGCCAATCGCCCACACCGGTTCGTATGCGATTACCAACGCCGGAGCCAGTTCGGGGCTTAAATCCTTCAGGCCTTGCTTCACCTGGCGGGTGACCACCTCGGTCGTGCGCCCGGATTCGTTCTCTTCGAGCGTTTCACCCACGCACACGATCGGCATCAGCCCTACCCCGAAGGCGGCTTTGACTTTGGCGTTAACGATCTCATCCGTCTCGCCAAAATCGCGCCGGCGCTCGGAGTGCCCGATGATGACGTAGCTGCAGAATTCTTTAACCATGGCCGGCGAGACTTCGCCCGTATATGCGCCGGATGCCTTGGCGTGCAAATTCTGCGCGCCCAATTTGATATCGGTGCCGGCCAGCATCGCCGAAACAGCCATCAAAGCCGTGAAGGGGGGGCAGATCACCCGTTCGACAGAGGAGACGGCTTGCAGACCGGGCAGCATATCGGCTACCAGGGCGCGCGCTTGCTCGACCGTCATGTTCATTTTCCAGTTACCAGCAACGAATGGTTTTCTCATGAATACCTCTTGTGGATAATATTCTCACTTCTTTTCGGCCATGGCTGACCTTGAAGTGGTTTGGGATTGGATGCGAAATTCCACTTGCAGACCATTCTTTTTTATACCGGATTTGCCAAGTTGTAAAGACCGGAAAGAAGGACAATTTTAGGACCGTGCGGTAATCTTGGATCTAGGCTCTCTCGAACCGCAAGGCCGGATCAAATTCCAATTCGTTCGATTGACGTGAGGTTGGATTGCGGGTATGATCGAATTGCCTCAGGTTGGTCGGGCAGCCGCGGCGTCCCATTGGGATGTCGAGGAAAGTCCGCGCTCCACAGAGCACGATGTCGGGTAACACCCGGGGCGGGGTAACCTGCCAGATCGGGCCACAGAAACATACCGCCCCGCAAGGGGTAAGGGTGAAATGGCGGTGTAAAAGACCACCGGCGCTGCCGTAATGCAGCGGCCAGGCAACCCTCATCGGGAGCAAGGCCAAGCAGGGACGGGAGACTGCTCGTCTCGACACGTTTCCGGGTAGAAATACCCGGGAGGGTGGAAGTTCCGGGTAGGCTGCATGAACGGGCTGGCAACAGTCCGTCTAGAGAGATGGCTGCCCAGGCGGGTGCGTGCGTCCTCTTCGGAGGAGACCCAGTCGCCGGACAGAACGCGGCTTATAGATCAGCCTGAGGCACTATTTATAAAATCAGACAGAACACCATCGAGGTGCTGGCGCGGCATATCGGTCAACCTGAGGCACTATTTATAAAATCAGACAGAACACCATCGAGGTGCAGGCGCGGCATATCGGTCAACCTGAGGCACTATTTATAAAATCAGACAGAACACCATCGAGGTGCTGGCGCGGCATATCGGTCAACCTGAGGCACTATTTATAATAACCAGACAGAACACCATCGAGGTGCTGGCGCAGCATATCGGTCAACCTGAGGCACTATCTATAAAATCAGACAGAACACCATTGAGATGCTGGTGCGGCATATCGGTCAACCTGTATTTTCTTCATATTTCTAAATTCAAAAATTGTGGATTGGGTTGGATGAATGAACCCTTTTCCGAGATTTAACGGCTTGATTTCTTCACTCCCGCCGGATCGTTCCTTTAATAAATCTTAAGAATCTCGCGTTTTTGTTTTATTTTTTCATATAAAGTCCTTCCCATATTGATAGAAAAGCCTATTGAAACCGAATATTGATCGTGCTATACTCAATGCGAACGTTCGTGCGAACGTTCGCATTAAAATAAATCTCCCTGGAAAAGCCCCATGTCCAAACACGTTACGATCAAGGAAGTCGCTGCAGCTGCGGGAATCAGTTACCAGACCGTTTCGAAAGTCTTGAACCATCAGGTCAAGGTTTCGACGGCCACTGAGGAGCGCATTCGTAAGGCCGCCGCGGAATTGGGTTACCGTCCCAATTTGATTGCGCGCAGCTTACGCTCTCAACGCAGCCGGATGATTGGTTTCTCCTGGGAGCCCACCCCCCCGGAGCAGTCCAACCAGATCTACACCCAATTTATGGAAAGCATCTGCTATTACTCGGAAGCGGTCGGATATCACATCCTGATGTTTCCCTATAAACCGGGCAGCGCGTGGGTAAATTCCTATCGCGACCTGATCGAGACCAACCGCGTGGATGGTTTTATCCTGTCCAGTATTGAAATGAACGATGCCCGCATTCCCTTCCTTCTGGAGCAGAGCTTTCCGTTCGTCGGCTTTGGCCGCGCCAATCCGGAATGGGAATTTCCCTATGTCGATGTGGATGGCGCCGTGGGAATGCGCAAAGTAGTCGAGCAACTGGTGTCAAAGGGCCACCGGCGAATTGCCCTGATCAACTGGTCAGAAACGAAATCCACCAGTGTGGGCAAGAATCGTATGAAGGGCTGCATGGAAGCGCTGAATGCGGCCGGGATCGTCGTTCCATCCGGCTGGATCGCGCTGGGTGAAGGCGATTTTGCCTTCGCCTACCAGAACGCCCTCAAATGGTTGCAGGCTCCGCTCGCCAGCCGGCCCACCGCCATTATCACCTTCAGCGATGTCATGGCGATTGGCGTCATGAACGCGGCCCTCAAACTGGGAGTTCGCGTTGGTCCCGAGTTGGCTATCACCGGATTCGACGATTCGCCGCCCATGCAATACATGATTCCCGGTCTATCCAGCGTTCAGCAGCCGATCTGGGAAGTCGGTCGCGTCGCTGCCGAAATGCTCCAGGGGATCCTGAACGACGCCCCACCGCAAAATCAATCCGTCTTATTGGAACCCTCACTTGTCGTGCGCGAGTCGAGTTCTTATCCTGCTTATTCGGTTTGAAAGAAGTCCATTTATCGGATCAATCCATGCCCGATGCTGTTAAGAAAGCTTGGAACGCATGATGGATAACTGGCATATTTTCGAAACACAATTTAATAATAAAAATAACCGCTCGCTCGAAACCGTCTACACCATCGGAAATGGGTATTTAGGTACACGTGGGACCTTCGAAGAAGGTTATCCCGGCGACCAACCGGCAACGCTCATCAACGGCTTTTTCGACGATATTCCCATTGTTTTTACCGAACTGGCCAATACACCCAATTGGCTGGATCTGCAGATCACTGCCAATGGAGAGCGTCTGAACCTGAAGAACGCTGTCGTCACCGATTACTTCCGCGACCTGAACCTGCATAACGGCGAGCTGACCCGGACGCTGCACTGGGAAGTTGCCGCCGGTGGGCACCTGGCGCTCGAGTTTCAACGCTTTACCAGCCTGGCCGACGAACACATCGTGGCTTTACGCTGCCAGGTTAAATCGATTGATTTCAGCGGAGATATCGAATTCCACAGCGGACTGTCCGGTTATGCAGACAATGAAGGATTTCTCCACCTGGAATGGATCGAACAGGGGAAAATCGATGCCAGTTCAGCCTACCTGCAGGTGGAAACCCGCAAGACTCACCACACGCTGGTCGAAGCCTTTAGCCTGAACCTGACGCGTGGGAAATCCAGCACATCCGAATTCTGCGACAGCCGGATGAACCCGTTCAAAGTCGAAAAGGTGCATCTGGAGCCGGGGCAGGAAGCGGAAATCGAGAAAATCGTCGCCATTTACACATCGCTGGACGCTTCTCACCCCAAGAAATCCGCCATCGCCAGCCTGCAGCGCGCCAAAGAACTGGGGTATACCGCCCTGTTGGCGCAATCCAGCGCCGAATGGCAAAAGGAATGGAATGCCAGCAACATCTCCATCCAGGGTGATGATGAAGCGGATCGCGCTGTGCGATATGCGATCTACCAATTGTTGATCGCTGCCCCACGCAAGAACGAGCATGTCAGCATCCCGGCCAAATCATTGAGCGGATTTGGCTATAAAGGCCACGTCTTCTGGGATACCGAAGTCTTCATGCTGCCCTTCTTTACCTACACACAGCCAAAAATTGCCAGGCGCCTGTTGATGTATCGATACTTCACGCTCCCGGCAGCGCGCAACAAGGCAAACTCCAATAATTATGAAGGAGCCCAATTCGCCTGGGAAAGCGCCGCGACCGGCGAGGAAAACACCCCGCGCTGGGTTCCGTTGCGCGACGGTAATCTGGTACGCATCTGGTGCGGCGATATCGAGCATCACATCACCTCAGATATCGCGTTCGCCATCCAACAATATTGGCGCGTTACCGGCGACAACGATTTTATGCGCAATTTTGGGGCAGAGATCATTCTTGAAACCGCGCGCTTCTGGAATTCTCGCGCCGAATGGGACGAACCCTCAAATCGCTATCACATCAACAATGTCATCGGGCCGGACGAATACCACGACCGCATCGATAACAATGCCTATACGAACAATATGGCGCGCTGGAATATTCAATTTGGCCTCGAAATCCTGGAATGGCTGAAAAAGGATTCGCCGGCCAAGGCAGACGAACTGGAACAACGCCTTGAATTGACGCCCCCTAAACTCGACCATTGGCGTCACGTCATCGATCATCTCTATCTGGGATTTGACCCGCAAACCGGATTGTACGAGCAATTCGAGGGTTTCTTCAAACGCCAGCGAGTCGACCTCGCCACATTCGAACCGCGAACCGAATCGATGCAGGCCATCCTGGGCATCGAAAAGACACAGGAATTTCAGATCCTGAAACAACCTGACGTCTTGATGCTGCTCTATTTGATGAATGCAAACACCTCAAAAGAAATCCTCGAACGTAATTTTGCGTTTTATACCCCCGTCACCGACTCGTCCTATGGGTCCTCTCTTGGGCCGCCCATTCAGGCCATCCTGGCCACCCGCGTGGGCGACGTGAAGACTGCCTATGACCTGTTCCGATTATCCGCCAAAACCGACCTCGTTGACGTGCGCGGCAATTCGGGAGATGGAATTCACATCGCCACGCAGGGTGGTTTGTGGCAGGCGGTGATTTTTGGCTTTTGCGGCCTCGAGATGACGCCGGATGGGCCGCTCGTCCACCCGAAATTACCCCCCAAATGGAAGCGGGTGCAATTCAATATCCTCATCAAAGGCAAGAAATACGAGTTTGACATCCGGCCGGAGGGGAAGGCCAATCGTAACGCAGTCCTGCCGGTACAGGGCGCCATATTCGATCTGGATGGCGTACTCACCGACACCTCGGAATTGCATTACCGGGCCTGGAAACGCCTGGCGGATGAAGCCGGCATTCCCTTTACCCGGGCGGATAACGAGTTTCTGCGCGGCATTCCGCGCCGGGAATCATTATTACGGATATTGAAGGGCCGAAAGGTGAGCGAGGAAAAATTACAGGAGATGATGGAACGTAAGAATCAATATTACGTCGAATCCATCTCTCTGTTGACCAAACGCGACTTACTGCCTGGCGCCCGAAGTCTATTGGACAGTCTGAAAACAGCCGGCATCAAAATTGGCCTCGGATCCGCGAGCAGGAATGCTCTGCTGGTGGTGGAGAAATTGGGAATCGCCAGCCTGTTCGATGCGATCGCGGATGGCGCGAGCGTCGTCCATCAAAAGCCGGCTCCCGATTTGTTCCTGCACGTGGCCGGTTTGCTGGGCGTCTCGGCCGAATACTGCGCCGTGTTCGAAGATGCGGCCGCCGGGATCGAAGCTGCGCGCGCCGGGGGAATGTGGGCCATTGGGATCGGACCCCATGAACGCTTGAAAAACGCCCATTGGGTCTATCCGGGTTTGAACGAGATTAGCGTTACGGATCTGCTCGATCGTTTATCCGGTATGAAAAAGGATTGAAACCATCCGGTTTTGGTGGAAAAACATCCAAAGGAGGTGATGGACTGGAAAAAATTGGGGTAAGTTGAAGGGTTTTCGGTTTTACAAAAACCTGTCGTTTCAAATTCGAATATTGGAGGAATGACGATGAAAGCCAAAACTTTTGGCATGCTAAGTTGCCTGATTGCCATAACGATGCTTCTTGCCGCATGCGGAACCGCTGCGACCACTGCTGCACCTGCAACCCAACCTCCTGCAGCCGTTCCAACCACCGCTCCAGCGACCGCTGCTCCGACCAAAGTGGCAGCGACAACGGAAGCTCCGAAATCCACCTGCCCGCTGCCCGCCGAAGACGGCGCCAAGATCGTATTCTCCGGCTGGGGCGATACCTCGGAACAGAAGATCTACACCGATTCCATCGCGCGTTTCAAGGATGTCTGCCCGGGCATTTCGGTTGATTATCAGCCCATCCCCGATAAATTCCAGGACAAACTCAAGGCCATGATGGCTGGCGGCACGGCCCCGGATGTCTTCTACGTCGACGATCAGCTGATGACCGCCTTCCAGCCGTCCGGCCAATTGCTTGCGCTGGATGATTACATGAAACAGGCTGGCGTTTCGCGCGACGGCTTCATCCCGGCTCTGCTCACCATCTTCACCGCCGACGGCAAGACCTATGCCCTGCCTAAAGACTGGGGCACCCTCGGCCTGGTTTACATTCCGGCTGCCTTCAAGGAAGCTGGCATCCCCGAACCGACCGCAAATTGGACCTGGGATGATATGCGCACGGCCGCTCAGAAGATCGCTGCCACCGGCAAATATGCCGGCTTCTGCATGGGCGCTGACTGGGCTCGTTTCGCTCCCTTCGCTTTCTCCAATGGCGGCGCGTTCGCCAGTAGTGACAACAAGACCGCCACACTCGATACGCCCGAAGTCAAGACCATGGCCACGTTCGTAGCCGACATGTTCAAGGAGAAATCCCTTGTTCGCCCGGCAGATATCGGCGCGAGCTGGTGCGGTGAAGCCATCGGCAAGCAGCTGGTCGGCATGACCACCGAAGGCGGCTGGATGGTCAACACCATGAAGACCACCTTCCCGGATGTCGCGTGGAAAGCCGTCGAAATCCCCAGCGGCCCCAAGACCCGCGCGGATGTCATCTTCACCAACGGTATCGGTGTGAATGCCTCCACCAAATACCCGATCGCTTCGGCTGCCTTCGCCATCTTCCTGACCGGCGAAGCCAACCAGGGTGAGATTGTGAAGACCGGTTTCGCTTACAGCACGCATCCCGATCAGGCAAATCTCATCGTGGATGTAAACGACCAGGCAATTGCCGCTGGCGGTTTATTGCCCGATACCCGCGTCGCTTACTGGGGTCCGTACACCGGCAAGGTCAATGATGCAGTTTCCAAGGCTTTAGACCGCATCTTCCTTGGCGATCAGACCGTTGACGAATCGATCGCACAGGCACAGACTGAGGCTCAGGCTGCGCTTGACGGCAAATAAACCCAGGGTTCTAAATTAGCATATCCTCCTTCTTTCCTTTTGGGGAAAGAAGGAGGATAATAATAAAATAGATCGATTTTGTAACAAAGGGAGCCGATATGGAAAGCAATAATAATTCGGTCCGCACCCACAATACTCTTGCTGCAATTGTTACATCGCTTTCCGTTTTCATTATCATCATGATCATCGCGTTGATGAACGCACCGACCATGGGCGGACCCAAAGTCATGGCTTCACCCCAGACATACTTGGCTGAGGTCAAGCGGACTGCCCTGCCATTCTTGGGCGTCGTGGCTGTCGGTGCCATTGCCCTGGCCTATGTCTTCGGCCGCATGATTTACAAGGTGTGGCCCAATCGACAAAAACGCACAACAACGCTTGCAGCCTATGGATTTCTGGCTCCCTACCTGCTAATAACACTGACCTTTACGGTCGGTGTGGTCCTCTTCGCATTCTATATCTCTTTCAACAATTATGATATTTTTACCTCTCCTCAATGGGTGGGATTAGCTAATTATAAAAAGGCCTTTAATGGGTTTGTCGACCCAACCCAGAAGGATTTTATCCAGTCTCTTTATAATGTCATCTGGTACGCCCTGATTGTGGTTCCCTTGCAGACGATTATTGCCGTTTTACTGGCGGCCTTGCTTAATACTCCGATCAAATTTCGCCAGTTCTTTCGCACCGTTTTTTATGCCCCAAGCGTGACCTCATCCGTTGTCATCACCTTGATCTTTATATGGCTTTATCTAAAGATCGGTTACATTAACTTCTTCTTCGATAAATTCCTGGGGTTGTTTGGTGTCAAATGGGTAAGTATTCTCTGGCTAGGCGACCCGCGAGGCCTAATCCAACTTATCGCTAATGCTTTCGGTGGTGACATTCCCTCCAAGCTGTGGTACTTGAGAGGACCCAGTATAGCCTGGATGGCCATTATGTTTCAGAATATTTTCACCACTGCCCCAACGTTTATGATCATGTTCCTGGCAGCCATGCAAGACATCAATCCCACTTTATTCGAAGCCGCCGCAATTGATGGCGCGTCCAAATGGCAGCAATTCACAAAAATAACCATTCCATTGCTCCGGCCAATCATATTAATGGTGGTTGTTTTGGGCACAATTGGAACGCTCCAGGTGTTTGACCAGGTCTATTTGGCCACTTCTGGCGGTCCATTGGGTACTTCCCTGACACCGGTCTATCTCGTCTATCGCGAGGCTATGGGTACACAGGGTCCCATTCGTATGGGATACGCATCCGCGTTGGCTTTTATTTTGGCTGTGATCATCTTCGCGATTACCTATGTCCAACGCAATCTTCTTGAACGTGGAACAGAGCAATATTAGGAGGTGCCGCAGTGACAGAACAAGCGCTCGCAATCCAAAAATACCATAAAGGTAAACCGGCAATGCATTACATCGGATTGGTAATGCGTTATCTGCTGATCATCGCCATTGGCCTGGTCATGTTCACCCCGTTTATTCTTGCCTTTTTGGGTACTGCTAAAACCGACGCAGAAATCAGCGCATATCCTCCTTCGTTCTTTCCCGCAGTGTGGCATTGGGATAACTGGGCAAAAGTCTGGAATACAGATATTGGCAATGGCGGTACCTTCCCGCGTTGGCTGTTCAACACCGCTTTTCTCTCTGTCACCGTGGCCGTCCTGGAAGCCATTTTTTGTTCCATGGCTGCCTATGCCTTTGCCAGAATGAAGTTTCCGGGCCGCAATTTTATATTCAACTTCATGCTGGCTACAATGATGATCCCGGGAGCGGTTACTTTAATTCCCTCCTATGTCTTGATGTCAAAATTGAGGTTGATCAATTCATTCTTTTCTTTGATTATTCCAGGCGCGGTCAGTGCTGGTGGAATTTTCATGCTGACGCAATTCTTTAGGGCCATTCCTCAAGAACTGGAGGACGCAGCGTATATGGACGGCGCCAGCCATATGCAGATATATAAAGACGTGGTCCTGCCGCTGGCGCGGCCAGCGCTACTCACGGTATTAATCCTGCAATTCCAGGGAATGTGGAATAACTTTTTAGCCCCACTTTTGTACCTTAACTCAGCAGACAAAATGGTATTAAATGTCGCGCTCAGTATTTTCCAGCAATCCTATAAAGCCCAGTGGAACCTGACCCTGGTGGGAGCAATGTTCAACGCCATTCCAGTCTTGATCCTCTTCTTCATTTTTAGCAAGTACTATATCGAAGGAGTCGCTTACACAGGGTTGAAAGGCTAGAGTTGCGTGAAGCAGTCTGCCTTTAAAGTCATCACAACTTCTTTACGGGATACCTGGCTGGATTTGTGGTCTGCACTGGTCTGCAATATCGTCTGGCTCTTTGCATGTGTCTTGATCATACCCGGCCCGCCGGCCACCCTGGCGCTGTATTACTACGCGAATCAATCCGTCCGGGGTGAGGCAATCTACGTAACCGACTTTTTCAAAGCCATTCCGCGCTACTGGAAGGCCGGATGGCGCTGGGGAATTGTGAACCTGATCGTCCTGGCAATCCTGGCCGGCGACATCTACCTGACCCGGTCGCAAAATCCGACCAGCGCGGGTTTATTTTTCAGGGGCCTTTATTTTACGCTGCTTGCTTTCTGGCTCCTGATCCAGATCTTTGCCCTTCCCTTTATGCTCGAGCAGGAAGAACCGGCCGTTTTCAAAGCGTTGCGAAACAGTGTGGTTCTGATCGGAAAAAATCCGATCTTCTGCTTTACGCTGTTGATCCTGCTCATCCTCACCTTGAGCCTGGGGATCATCGCCTTCATGCTGAGCGTTGCCCTGGGTGGAATTTTCGTTGCGCTGGTGGGCAACCGGGCCGTTCTTGGCCAGATTCAAACGCAATAAATCCTTCGTGGAGAACTCATGGAACTTACTCGCTACTCGACATATCCAATCCTGCTTCCGGATACGACATCGGATTGGGAAACGTATAACGTGTTCAACCCGGCCGTCGTCTATCACAACCATCTCTGGCATATGCTTTACCGGGCTCAGGGGCTGGATTGGATCAGCCGCATCGGTTATGCTGTCAGCGCGGATGGAATCCAATGGAATCGTCTGCGCCGTCCGGTCCTCGAACCGCACGACATGACCGATTCGCGCGGTATCGAAGATCCGCGGGTGGTGGAAATTGACGGCGTATTCTACATGACCTACACGGCTTACGGCAGTTCGGTTCCAATAGACGTTAAACCCACCCATTCCGGCGGGGGCATTCAACCCATGATCGCGCGCAGCTCGAATCTGATCACCTGGGAACGGCTGGGCCCGATCGTCACCGGCGAAGACAACAAGGATCACGTCCTTTTCCCGCGCCAGATCAAGGGGAAATTTGCCGCCCTGCACCGCCGGCATCCGAAGGTATGGCTGGCCTACTCGGAGGACATGCTCCATTGGAAGGAACAGGACATGGCGCCCATCTATGGTCCGCGCGCTGAGAGCGCCTGGGACAGTCAGAGCGTGGGGAACAACGGCGTGCCCATCGAAACCAGTGCAGGCTGGCTGGTCCTCAACCACGGCTACACCCCCGAGCATATCTACCGGATCGGCGCGGTCCTGCTGGACCTCGAGGATCCCACCCGTGTGATCCGCCGGCCCGCTGACCCGATCTTCGAGCCGCGCGAGCTGTGGGAATTACGCGGAGATGTACCCAACGTGGTATTTTCCTGCGCCAATCCGGTGCTGGATGGAACGGTCTATGTCTACTACGGCGGCGCCGATCACGTCATCGGCCTGGCGACCTGCGCCTTATCCGACCTTTTGGACTACGTATTGACGGCCAGGTAATCCCTATCTGACTCTGAGAAGAAAGCAGCACCAACCTGTAAGGGTCGACCCACTCTCCACTTGGGGACAGATGGTCGACCTTTACGGCTGGGTAAGGTAGGGGACGACCTGACTTACCGCAATCCGTTCACGAACAATAGCTCTTCATCCCTCAGTATTTCTTCTGTTGGCCCATCCGCCACGATGCTGCCCTGGTTTAAAATCACGGTTCGGGGGGTCAGGATTCGGACCATGCTCAAATCGTGGGTGGCGATTAACAGGGTTTGCGGCAGTTCCTGCAGCAGCTCGATCAATTCTCGGCGGGCGCGCGGGTCCAACCCGGAAGTCGGCTCATCGAATACCAACACCTGCGGCTGCATGGACAAAACCGTTGCGATGGCGATGCGCTTCTTTTCGCCGCCGCTCAGGTGATACGGGTTTCGCCGGGCATAACCTTCCATGTGAACGGCCTTCAAAGCCTCTTCGACCCTGGATTGCACCGTCGCCGGATCCATACCCTGATAGATCGGCCCGTAGGCCACATCCTCGAAAACCGTTGTCGAAAAAAGCTGGTCATCCGGGTTTTGAAAAACCAGGCCCACAAAGGCGCGAATGGCTCCCAGGTTTTGTTTGTTCAGTTCCATCCCGCCCAGATAGATCTTTCCCTGACCGGTAAAGATGCCGTTGAGGTGGTAAAGCAGGGTCGATTTTCCAGCGCCATTCGGTCCCACCAGGGCAATCTTCTCACCTGATTGGACGGTTAGCGAAATATCCTTAAGAGCCTGTTTCCCATCCGGGTAGGCATACGAGAGGTCCTTGATTTCAATGATCGGCTCCAAGCCTTAACCTCCGGTCAATAAACCCAACAGCCATAGAATCATCAGCCCAAAAATTCCTGTCAGAAGCAGTGCCCGGTCTCTTGCCGAAAGGGTCCGCGCCTCAGCGGGCGGCAATTCGCCGTTGTAACCCCGCGAAAGCATGGCGGCGTAAACCCGATCGCTGCGTTCGATCGAGCGCAGGAAGAGACTGCCGGCCATGTTCCCGGTCACCCGCGCCCGCCAGAGCAAAGGCCCGCCGCTGCGGTGTGGCATCGGTGCGTTGGCGCTCCGGCTGCGGCGCGCGCGCAGCGTGCGGTTGACCTCTTCGACGATGATAAAGAGATACCGCCACATCAACCCGATGATGGCGACGAAGATCTTTGGAACGCGCAATTGTTGTAACGCGGCCAACAGGTCCGGGAAGCGGGTCGTGGCCGCCAACAGAACAGCCGCCTGGACCGAAATCCAGGACTTGATGGCAATACTGGCAAATCGCACCCCACCGGCCGGACTGTAGAGGATTCGAAGGTCCGGCGTAATGGACCAGGGTACCACCGGCGCGGGCCCGGTGAAGATCAGCGGAATGGCCGCCAGCGCAAACGGCGCGGCCAGCAATGCGCGTTTCAGTACAAACTGCACGCCCAATCGAGAATAGACCGCCAGCGAAAGCGTCAGTGTCAGGAATAGGATATACGCCGGCCAGGCGCCCGGGGGTGTCAGATTCAGGGCGATGATCAACGCAAGGGTGAAGATTACCTTCACCCTTGCATCCAATTGGTGAATGGAACTGCGATTGGGTTCGTAGAGTTCCCGCAAGCCTTACCTCTGGCTGTCTGTCTGAGCTTTTACATGTTTTTCCGCGCGGGCGATGCCGTAGGCCACGCCAAACACAATGCTAACACCCAGGATGCCGGCAAGGATCGTGGCCAATGCAGGATTGGAGATGCCCGGCATCGTGTAATCCGGAATGATATGATACAGAGCATTCCTGGCCACATCCAAAAAACCACGCTGCTCGGCCACCCATTCCAGACCATCCGGATGGCTCGAAGCCAGCGGGGAGAGAACCGCCAGTACCAGAGCAATCGAAATTCCGCCAATCAGAATCCCTTGATTACCGGATGGGTTTGCTTCCCCAATGTGGAGCAAATCCTTGCGAGCGGCGAAAAGGAAAGCCAGCGCTCCGGTCGTGATCAGCCCCTCGCCAATTCCGATCAAAGCATGAATCGCGCCCATGGCGGGGACTGCGATATTCGCCGGCGATGTGCCGGATAACGCCAACTGCAGCGCACAGGATAGAGACGCGATAAAGATCGAACTCCAGGCGGCCGCAAACCCAGCCGCAATGATTCCCCACGCCTGCTTCTTGAATAACCGGGTAAGCAAGGTGTAGACCGCGTAGGATACAAAGACGCCGACCACGGCCATGTTGAAGATATTGGCCCCCAGCGCCAGAATGCCGCCATCCTGGAACAATAATGCCTGGACCGAGACGACCGAGGTCATGACCAGTACCGCCGGCCAGGGGCCGAGCAGGATGGTCGCAATGGCGGCGCCCAACAAATGACCCGAGGTGCCGCCAGTGACGCTGAAGTTCAACATCTGGCCGGCAAAAATAGCCGCCGCCAGCACGCCCATCAACGGGACCTGGCGTTCGCCAAGCGTCTGGTTGGTCTTGCGTAAAGCAATTCCGATCACAATTGCAGAGACAACCCAGAAGGCGATCGAAACGGCCACCGATAGAAAGCCGTCCGGAATATGCATTGGGTGAGGTGTTAGAAACGGGGCCAGCAACATCCGAGACCTCCAAATCAACGATCGTGATAGAATGGACACAATGCCCAGAACTATTATAATGCATACAATGGCAAATGCAAATGTTTGCGTTATAATTTGAATATTGGAGAATTTATGCGCTCTTCTTCAGTCGATCAAGCCATCGTCCAGGTACTGGCCACCGAGCACGCCCACCTGACCTCATCCCAGGTGTATGAAGAAATCCGTTCGCGCCTGCCGGCCGTCAATCCATCCACCGTCTACCGCGCCCTGGAACGCCTCACCCGCAACGGCAAAGTCTCCGTTTCGGATATGGGGACCGGTTCGGCGGTTTACGAGTTGGTTTCGGGTGAAATCCATCACCATCTGGTATGCCAGAATTGCGGCCGGGTGATGACGCTTTCGAACGCAGAAGTCAAGAATTTTTTTACGACCATTCAGAACCAGAATCACTTCGATATTCTCACCAACCACCTGATCCTCTTCGGTATTTGCGAAGAATGCCGGAAGAACGGCGAAAAGAACAGCGAGAATAACTAACCCCGGCAAATTCAGATACCGAAGATTCTTTTTCGAGTCGATTTCACACCGCAGACTTTTCAATCCATTGAACGGCCTCTTTCACAACCGGCAGGCTTTCCAAACCCCGAAGGGCTTCGATTTTCCGGCCGGCCCGGGCAGCCGATAACGGCGGCTGGACGAAATCCCCTTCCACCAGCATGGCCAGTTCTTCCGGACGGATCCCAAACGGCTGAAAGACGTCTGCGGCGGCGCGCAACATCAACTTGCGGTAGACGCGCAGGTCGATCCGGCGCGCGTCGAACGCTTCCGGTCGATCCCAGGCCCATACGCCCGGTTTCCCATATACATAGAGCAAACGGATGCGCTGCCCGGCCTGAGGTTCTTTTCCGGCGGCGCGCAATTGCAGGGCCGCGCGCGCCGAAGGCGAGAGCGTGGTGTATTTTTCGGGCGGGCGGCTGAGGCGCTGCGCGGTCAGCAGATCTTCGGGACGCACCCGGCCGGCGTTCAAGCGCTGCAGCGCCCGGCGCAGCAAAGCCAGCGCCCCGGGCAGGTAATCCGGCAGGCAGTCGGCGTCCGGCGCGCGCGCCAGATATTCGATCAGCGCCATCTGCGTATTCGCCACCCAGGGCGCGGTATCGCGCCGGCGCGCGTCCAGCCCGCGCACCTTGATGGCGCCATCCTGGAAGGCGCCAAAATAGCGGTTGCCCACCGGAATGCGGCTATCGGCCCGCGAGGGCAGGAAGACCACCCAGCGATAGACGCCGTCCAGGGCGATCGGCAGGCCGGTGCGGCGGGTGATTTCATCCTGCAGCGCCTGAAAATCCTCCGGGCGCGTGCAATCCTTGCGCTGAACCCACAGCGCGTCCACGAACAGGTGCAGGATCGCAAAGCCGGCGTCTTCGGCGGCTTCCTTGGCGCGCATCAGCGCCTCGCGCCCGCCGGCGGTGACAGCCTCATGCGAACCGATCAGCCCGAAGCGGGCGTTCTTGTAGCCCAGGTAACCAAAGCACACCACCAGCAGCCATTTGTGGGCCGAAGTGCGCGCTTTATACCATTTGCGGCGCGGGTCCCAGGCGGGCAGTCCCGGCAGGCGCTGCTTGAGCAGCACGCGCTTTTTCAGCAGCGGCGCCAGGGTTTGCGGTACCAGCCCGGGGTCGTCCGGCGGCGGATCGGAGAGCGACAGAGCGGTCTTCTCGGGCGAGATATTGCAGCGCACCATCACCGCCGGGTAGAGCGAGACGAAATCGAGCGCCGCCACATCGCGGTGCAGCCCGACGGTGGGCTGGTAGACCAGGCCGCCAAAATCAGCGTGGATCATATCGATCAGTGGACGGGGCTGCTCGACCTGCTGTTTGTGCCAGGGGACCAGGATATCGCCGCGCAGCGCGGTGATCATCTGCATGCACGAAATGCCCGAGCCCGGCGATACGCGCGCCGCGGTTTGAATCGGCAGCGCCGTCACGCGCGCGTTTTCCAGGATGCCCTCCATGCCGTAATCGCCCCACATCATGGCATTCTTGCGATCGATGTGGATGCGCCCGAACAGGTGCACCTGCTGCCCGCGGTAGACCACCTGGCCGTACGAGAAGTAGGTCTTTTCGCGGATGGTGTGAATGGTGCGCGCCGGATCGCGGCTGAGCGGCAGTTCCGCGGCCGGATCCTTGACGCGCGCCAGCAGGTTCTCGAGCAGCCAGGTGTCGCCGTAATCGGTGATAAGGATATCGGGGTCGAACCTGCCCAACGCCGCCTTGAGCCAGTAGGCCGGCGCGCTGCCCTCCACCAGTTCATAGGCCCTCTTCCACGCGCCGCAGCGCAGCTCGAAGCGGACCGGGTTCTCGTGCAGCGGTGACTCGCCCGGCACGTTGATCTCCAGCACGGTCAGCGGCGGCGGTTCCGGGTCGAGGTCCCAGCGTGAATCCAGCGTCTGAAAGGCATGCACGTTGAGCTGCGCGTCGACGCTGACCCGGCAATGGGCCAGCGAAAATGAGCCGTAGCGCGCGGCATGCCGGATCTGGACCTGCACATCGGCGTCATAATAGGTCAGGTCCGGAAAGGCACGCTCCAGTTCGGCGAACAGGGCGCGCTGTTCGGCCGGATGGCGTGCTTCGACCGCCAGCACGGGGATAGGCTGGGGTTGGAACAGATCGCGCCGGGATTCGCGCGCCAGTTTGGGCGGGTCAGGCCGTTGTCCAAGCCACTGCCAGGCTTCGCGCAGGCGCGGCGCGGGCCCAGCGGCATAAAAGTGCAGCGGAAAAGCCTGGTGCAGGCACAGCCGCCGGCCGTCCTCGGCGATGAACCACAGCGCCAGCCCGCGCTCGCCGTCCTCGTACAGATCCAGCAGCCAGCCGGTAATCTCATCCATCCTCGACCCGGCTTTGCAAACGCTCCACCTCGGCGCGCAGGCGGACGGTTTCTTTGTGCTCCTCCAGCAGCATGGCCAGCAGGAATGTTTCCATGGGCAGCAGATTGGCCGAATAGGCGGCCGCGGCCAGGTGCTGCCGCGCCGCGACGAACAGTTCGTCGAGCGCGAGTTGGTCGGAACGCCGCAGCGCGCGCCGGAAGCGGTTATAAGCTGCCTGCTCTTCGTTCAGGCTTTGAGTGATGGATGGTAGTGTGCGTCCCATAAAGGCTCCCGATTAAGAATTTTCACCACAGAGACACGGAGAAGAATTCTTAAGATTTGAGAAGAGTACTTTGATCCGATCCTCCGAAAAGGGTCTGGAAAACTTCACGAATTTTCCATTCGCTTCTTTGTCTTTTCCATAGTCATTCTCTGGGGTTGTCTCCTCTTCTTTCCCTCATCTTCTCCGTGATCTCCGTGTCTCCGTGGTGATCCCTCCCACAACGGCTCATAACGTCGGGTTTGCGGGGGATGCATGGAACCCATTCCGACCGTTGCCGTCCATCCCCCTCCAACCCGACCTACGAATCAATCTCTTCTCTTCCGCCAATCATTGCTTCTCCGTGTTCTCCGTGTCTCCGTGGTGATCCTTCCCACAACAGCTCGTAACGTCGGGTTTGCGGGGGGATGCATGGATCCCATTCCGGCCGTTGCCATCCGTCCCCCTCCAACCTGACCTACGAATCTTTCTTTTCTTCTCCCCCAAAAGATTCTTCTCCGTGTTCTCCGTGTCTCCGTGATGATCCCTCTTCTCTGTGACCTCTGAGTCTAGTATGATGAAAATGATGAGTGATACCATACAATGGGACCCGGCAGGCCGATCGGGTATAGGTCATAAGAGGCCGTCACAGAGCAGGGTCGCCGGGTCCGTCGTGTATGTTGCCCGAACAGTTGTGGGGTCCAAGAGACCGTATTCTGCTAGAACGGGCACATCCATTATACAAACAGACGAGGGCAGAATGGAGCAGCAAATCTCAGTAAGTGTGGTCGGGATTGATGTTTCAAAGAACCGGCTGGATGTCTCAATCGCGGGCCAGGATTGGGCAGAAAGCAACGATATCATCGGGATCGAGGCCTTCATTGATAAGCTGAAACCTCTAGCGCCTGGATTGATCGTAGTGGAAGCCACGGGAGGACTGGAACGAGCGGTGGTCTCGTTATTATCCCTGGACGGCTTTCGGGTGGCGGTGGTCAATCCTCGCCGAGTCCGCGAATTTGCCCGCTCGATTGGCCTGCTGGCCAAGACCGACAAAGTCGATGCACGCTTACTGGTTCGGTTTGGAGAAGCCATCCAGCCCGAGCCGACCCGCTTACCCAGTGAAGAAGAACAGCAGCTCACAGCATTGATGACCCGACGTCGCCAGGTGATTGAAATGCTAACCATGGAGAAAAACCACCTGTGCAGCGCCCATCCGAGCATGCAGACCAGCATCCAGAAGATCATGCAAGCCCTGCAGCAGGAGTTGGTTGAGCTCAACCATCAGATTGATGACTTGATTGGGCATACGCCTGACTTTCAGGAAAAGAATGACATTCTTCGTTCCGCGCCTGGGGTGGGCCAAGTTACGGCTGCCATTCTGCTCTCAGATCTGCCTGAGTTGGGAGCCCTGGGCCGCAAGGAGATTGCTGGCTTGGTCGGCGTAGCTCCCTATAACAATGACAGTGGCCGTCATCGGGGGAAGCGTCGGATCAAAGGCGGACGGCCTTGTGTCCGCACGGTTCTGTACATGGCTACCCTGAGTGCCACGAAATATAACCCTATCATTCATTCTTTCTATCATCACCTCCTGGCCATGGGAAAGGAGAAAAAAGTGGCGTTGGTCGCCTGTATGCGGAAGTTCTTGGTGATCCTTAACGCTATGGTTCGTGATCGGCGTCCCTGGCAGCCTTTTCCCTCAGTTTTAGCCTGATTTTCTTTCTTGACATTCTACACAGTTGCTCTGTGGTTATTCCTCCTCCCACAACGACATTTGCGCGGGCGGCGGCGGCTCGACGCGCTCCTCCAACCAGCACTGGTCGGCGAAGCCGCACAGCAAATCCACAAAGGCCTCGCGCTCGGGGAAATCCGCGGGCGGCTGGCGCACGCTGATCAGCACCGGCGCCGAACGGCGCACGTGGCGGATGCAGTGCAGGCTCTGCTCGAGCAGGCGGCGGCCTTCCGCGTCCGAAACACTTTCGTCGTAGAAGGTCGCCAGCAGATCGAAGATCAAGAGCGGCTGCTGAGCCGGGAAAAAGGCCACCTGCTCCAGCAGAGCCTTGACTTGATAGCAGGTGAAGGCGCGCGCGAGCTGGATGTTGCCCAGCGCCCGCACGGGGTCGATCGTCAGGCGGCGCAGCTCGCGCACCAGCGGCAGCGGGTTGGCGCTGTTGCCGCAATCCAGCAGCAGCAGCGGCCCGCGCAGCGCCAGGCGCGCCGCCAGGTCCAGCAGGCGCTGTGTGGCGGCGCGTCCGCCGACGACGACGTACAGTTGGTTGGTTTCCGGAAGGGTGATTGCGTCCATGCCTTGATCATGACATAGAACGCGTGTTCTGTGCATCCTCTATCGGGAGGATAATGGGGGGATTTAACAGCCTCCTCCGTGGGAGGAGCCAGATATTCGGGAGGATGGAGAAGATAACGCCAGATCTACAGGTAAGCGCTCAGATCCCAGGGCGAGAGCAGCACGCGCAGCGCCACCCGGTTGCCGACGCCAAACTTGCGCAGGATGATCTCGACGTGCGATTTGACCGTGGTTTGCGAAATGTTCAACTGCAGGGCCATCTGGCGGTTCGAGTCGCCGCGGCAGATGTGGGCCGTGATTTGCTTCTGGCGCGGCGAGAGGTGTTCCCAGCAGCGCAGCGTCCAGGCCTGCGCATCCTGCTCCTGCGCGGCCTGTTCGAAGAGCTGCGAGGCCACCTCGCCCGGCGAGCGCTGCTGGCGCTCGGCGACCAGGTGCAGCGCCCGATAGGCCTCGAGGTCCATTGCAAACAGGCGCTTGCGATGCAGCCAGTTTTGCAAATCGTGCCAGATCAAATGCCAGGCGTCCATATCTTGATTTTATAGAACAAATGATCAATTGTCAATAGAGAGGGAAGTAAAGCATAAACTGGCCTCGAAGTATGGTTTACAAGTCTATAATTCATCCGGCAATAATGGATTCCAAAATTGGCTATACGCAAAGGACAGATATTTCATGTTCACACTGCTCACACCCGATCGTTATCCATCCGCCGCGCCCATCTTCCAGCCCCTCGATCTGCATCTCACCATTGCTTCCATTCTGGCCGGCTACACTCCCGGCCAGATCGCGGTCGACGATCCGCAGGCGCCCACCGCAGCAGCAGCCTGGTTTGGGCACAAGCTTTTCCTGGCGGGGAACAGCCGAAATGTCGATTTCATTCAGCAGCTTTCGGCGTATTTCGATCAGGTTCTCTTCCCCCAGGCCCGTCAGCGCGGTCAGGAAGTCTTCATCGCGTTCCTGGCCGACGCCGCCTGGAAGACGCAGTTTTCCACGCTCTTCGGATCCAATTTTGCGCGCCAGGTCGACGCGCCCCGCCAGGTCCACACCTTCCGTTCCGGCGCCAACCGCTTCGACACCGCCTGGCGGGAGAAAATTCCGGCTGGCCTTCACCTGTCGCCTGTCGATGCGCAATTGCTCGCCCAAACCCACCTGAAACATATGGATTACCTGACCGACGAGACGCAATCCGAACGCAGCTCGGTGCAGGATTTTCTCGATCACAGCTTTGGCGTCTGCCTGCATACCGATGAAAGCCTCATTGCCTGGTGCCTGTCCGAGTACAACGCCGGCGCGCGCTGCGAAGTCGGCATTGCCACTGTGGATGAATATCAGCGTCGCGGCCTGGGCACGTTGGTGGGCTCGGCTTTCATCGAGGAAGCCCTGAAGCGCGGCATCGCCGAAATCGGCTGGCATTGCTGGGCGCGCAATGAAGCGTCGGCAGCGCTGGCTCGCCGGTTGGGTTATGCCTTGATGCTGGATTATCCGGTCACGGTTTGTTGTTTCGAAGATTAAGTCGATTTTCTCGACGTCCTTTCGTCAGGCGCTAGCGACTTCCTCATCCGATCGATGCGAACCCTCATCCTCGCGGGCGATTGCCTTCACGGGGAAATGATCCCTTTTTCCCCGATTCTGCAGAACCAGAATATTTAAAAAATCGGTTATAAGTGTCACAAAAAATAGGTCATTTGACCCATTCAAAAAACTTCTATTACTCATTTTTTGAGTATATAATAAATTCATTATGAGCCCACGAAGCGCCGCACCGCTTACTCTTGAATTTATCCTGCTTGGGCTGGTTTCCAAGAAACCGGCTCACGGGTATGAACTGCAACAGGAATTGCGTTCCCTGCAGTCTCTGTCACAGGTATGGCATATCGGGCAACCCCAGTTGTATGCCCTGATCGATAAGCTCGAGCGCCAGGGATTATTGACCGGTGAATTACAGCCCGGTGAAGGGCGTCCGGATCGTAAAGTTCTGAGCCTGACCCCCACCGGCCGCCAGATGTTCGACGCATGGCTTTCGACGCCGGTGGAACATCCGCGGGATATGCGCCAGGAATTCCTCGCCAAGCTCTTTTTTGCGCGGCAGGCCGGCTTTGCCACGGAGTTGATTGTGTGGCAGCGCGAAGTCTGCCAGAAATGGTTGGGCGGCCTGAACCACAAGTTCGAGATGCTCACCCCGGACCAGATGGATGAACGGTTGGTGTTTCAGCTTCGCATCTTACAGGTAAGGGCGCTGCTCGAATGGTTGGATCAGGCAGCCGTATGGGTTGGGAACGATGTCAACGAAGAACACCCCCAACGCTAAAGGACTTCAGCATAATCTTTGGAAGGCCGCCCTCCTTCCTTATCTGTTGTTTATCCTGATTCCGCTGTTTTGTCTGTTATTGGGCATTCGACCCGCCGATCTTCTCCACAGCCTGCAGGAGAAATCCGTCTGGCAGGCGATCCGCTTGAGCCTGACCACTTCAAGCCTATCCGTACTCGTAACACTCGTCATCGGCACGCCGGTCGCCTATTTTCTTTCATACCGTCAGAATCGCTTTTTCCGGCTTTTGGATACGCTGGTCGACTTGCCGACGGTCCTGCCGCCGGCCGTAGCCGGCGTGGCATTGCTGATGGCCTTCGGCCGGCGCGGTTTGCTGGGCGGCTGGCTGAACCTGCTGGGTATATCGCTGCCGTTTACCACAGCCGCGGTCGTCATGGCGCAGACCTTCGTCGCCGGGCCGCTGTACATCAAATCCGCGGCGCTCGGCTTCAGTGCCATCGACTGCGAATTGAAAAAAGCGGCCGCATTGGACGGCGCCAACCACTGGCAGATCTTTCACTGCATCGTTCTGCCCATGTCCTGGGCGTCGCTGCTGACCGGCAGCATGCTGACCTGGGCGCGCGCCCTGGGTGAATTCGGCGCCACCATCATTTTCGCAGGCAATTATCCTGGCCGAACGCAGACCATGCCATCCGCCATTTACATTGGCTTTCAAATGGACATGAGCGTCGCCATTACCCTGGCGGTGATCCTGGTCGTCATCTCTTTCATCGCCCTGATCACGGTTAAATGGTTCGTCTATCGTTACGTCGAACCTGAGACAGAAGTTACTTTCGATTGAGAGGAGAGAAAGAAAAGTAATGAAGAAGTTAAGTCTATTGCTTGTCAGTGTGATGCTCTTCGGGCTGCTCGCTGGATGCGCCGCTCCGACTGCCACTCAGACCCCGACCACCGCTCCGGTTGCAACCAGCGCCCCGACCGAAGCCCCAACGGCTGAGCCAACCGCGATCAGCGCGCCGGTAACGCTGAACATCATGGCTGCCGCCTCGCTCACCGAAGCCTTCAACGAGATTGCCCCGGTGTTCGAAGCTGCCCACCCCGGCGTCACCCTCGTGTTCAACTTTGCTGGCTCGCAGCAGTTGGCCCAGCAGCTCACCAGCGCTGCCCCGGCGGACGTCTTCGCGAGCGCCAACGATAAACAGATGGGTGTCGCCGTGGACGGCGGCCGAATCGACAAAGACACACCGGTTCCCTTTGTCCAGAACGCTCTGGTTGTCATCGTGCCTGCAGATAATCCGGCTGGCATCACCACATTGGCTGACCTGGCCAAATCCGGCATCAAGCTGGATCTGGCGGCCAAGGAAGTCCCGGTTGGCCAGTACGCTCTGGATTTTCTGACCAAGGCTGACAAGGATGCCACACTGGGCAACGATTATTCCGCCAAGGTTCTCGCCAATGTGGTCAGTTACGAAGAAAACGTGAAGGCCGTATTGACCAAGGTTTCCTTGGGCGAAGCTGACGCCGGTATTGTCTATTCGACTGACGCCGCCACCCTGCCCGACAAGGTCAAGCAAATCGAAATTTCGGATGATTTGAATGTGATCGCCAATTACCCGATCGCCGTCGTGAAAGACAGCGCCAACGCTGAATTGGCTCAGGCTTTCGTCGACTATATTCTTTCCGCTGATGGACAGCAGGTGCTCCAGAAATACGGCTTCCTGCCGGTGAAGTAGGGGGAACAGCAAACCGCGGGAGCTGAATGATCAGTCCCGCGGTTCTTTTTAATTAATTTCCTTTTACCCGATCCAAGCCATTATTTGATCGATCAATTCCGGTAACGCCGCCTGAACGGGCGGCGTCAGGTTTTCTCCCAGCTCGAAACTCTGGGCTTCGACCGTGAATAGAACCGCCTGCGGTTCATAACCATAGAGTTGGCCGGCCAGTGCGACCAGACATTCGGGGGCCACATGATGGCTCAACCCGCCAGTCTGAACTGCATCCGATCTGACCGGCCGTTGGCGGATCGTTCCGGCTTCGCGGCCGTGGCTCTCGGAACTGGCATCGATGAAAGCAACTCGATCTGCCCTGGCAATTTTCTCGGCCAGTTCCGGAACCAGCTGGTGGTTGGTTATGGCCTCGCATTGCCCGCAAGGCAGCCGTGTTAGCAGCGTTTCGACCGCGCGAAGGCCCAAACCATCGTCCGTTCGCAGCGGGTTGCCATAGCCGATCACCAGCTTTTGTCCCATATCAGTCGTCTCATTTATCCGCGGGCAATGCGGTCGATCACAGTTCCTTCCGGCGAACGCAATTGAACGTCCAGGGGCATTTCCCCGGCGGCATGCGTCGAGCAGGCCAGGCACGGGTCGAAAGCGCGGATGACGGCCTCGACTGTGTTCAACATGCCTTCGGTCAATTTGTCACTGCGAACAAAATGGCGGGCCACCTGCAGGACACCTTTGTTCATCGCCAGATTATTATTGCCGGAGGCGATGATCATGTTGGCTTTTTCGACCAGTCCGTCCTCGTTGACTTTGTAATGGTGGAACAGGGTGCCGCGCGGAGCCTCGGAAACCCCAATGCCTTCCAGGTTGTTGACGCCCGCCTGGGCGCGAACATTTTTGGAGAGGATATCCGGCTCGTTGAGCAATTGTTCGATGCGCTCGATGCCATACAGAATCTCGATCAGGCGTGCATAGTGGTAGTGGAACGAACTCAATACCGCGCCCTTATCCAGGCAGTGGAATTCAGCCAGTTCCTGATCGGCCATTGGCGTGCCGCATTCGTTGGCGATATTCATGCGGGCCAACGGGCCCACCCGGTACATGCCGTCCGGGTAACCGGCCGGTTTGTAATACGGGAACTTCAGGTAGGTCCAGGGCTCCACTGCTTCGCCAATGTAGCTGTTGAAATCCACCGGGTCGAGCTGGTCGGCCAGGATACTGCCGCGCGGTGTGACCACGCGGATATACCCGTGATAATGCTCCAGCCGGCCATCCTTGCTCACCAGGCCCAGGAAGAGGCTGGGGAAGTTGGCGAAGGTCCGGATGTATTCCTGATACTGATCCATACTGCGCTTGAACCAGTCCAACGTGCGCTTGATGATGGTCATCATCTCAGGAATTTCGCTCAAAATGACCTCGCGCACGGCCGGGTCCAACGGGCTGGCGACGCCGCCGGGCACCACCCAGGCCGGGTGGATGCGTTTTCCAGCCATGCGTTCGATGGTCTGCTGGCCAAACTGGCGCAGGCGGATGCCATCGCGTACGATCTGTGGATCTTTTTCGGCTACGCCAAGGATATTTCGCTTGGCGGGGTCCGAATTCATTCCCAGCAGCAGATCGGGCGACGACAGATAGAAAAAGTTCAGGGCGTGCGACTGAATGATCTGCGCCAGGTTCAGGATTTTGCGCAGAGCAATGGCCGTCTCAGGGATGCGCACGGATAAGATCTGATCGCAAGCCTTGGAGGCGGCAATTTCATGGCTCACCGGGCAAATGCCGCAGGTGCGCGCCGTCAGAGATGGCATTTCATAGAACGGGCGGCCTTCGACGAACTTTTCGAAGCCGCGCACCTGGGTAACCGAGACTTGAGCGTCCTGCACGTCGCCGTGCTCGTTCAAGATCAAATTAACCGTGGCATGCCCTTCGATGCGGGTCACGTGGTCGATGTTGATAATCTGTGTCATGTCCTCTCCTATGCCCCGAATCGCGTGAGCTGGGTCAAATCGGGAATGCGTCCTTCCACCAGTTCGCTCAGGGCAAAGAAAATTGTCTCAGCGGAAGGCGGGCAGCCTGGAATGAACAGATCCACGTTCACTGCCTGGTGTAAAGGAATTGCGTTTTCCAGTAATTTCGGCACCACCTGGGTCGGGACCTGGGCGTTCAGAGCGTCCTTTTCCAAATAAACCGTTTTCAACATGGCTTCGGCGCCAAACGGATTGCGCATCGAGGGAATATTGGCCGTGACCGCGCAATCGCCAAACGCCACCAAAACCTTGGTGCGCTCGCGAATGGCGCGAATTTTATGCAAATCCTCCTCGGTGCTCAACGCGCCTTCCACCAGGGTGATATCCACATCCGCGGGGAATTCCTTCTGGTCGACCAGCGGGCTGAAGACGAGATCGACCTTTTCGGCCAACGCCAGCAGGCGCTGATCGATATCCAGAAAGGACATGTGACAGCCGGAGCAGCCGTCCAGCCAGATTGTTGCCAAACGTTTCTTGGTGTTCATGCTTTCTTTCCCTCCCGGCGCATAACCAGATAAGGAAGGAACTGGCGGCGCTTTGCCATTTCGGCGACGGATTTTCCTTTTTCAGCCAGTGCGCCTGTCGGGCACACCTGTACGCATTTACCACAGTTCGTACACGTCATCGAATCTCCCCAGGGTTCATCGAAATCCGTGATGACCAGGGTATTCAAGCCGCGGTTTCGAATATCACGGGTGTGTGCGCCTTCGATTTCATCGCACACGCGAACACACCGCCCGCACAGGATACAGCGGTTGTGGTCTACCTCATATTTAAGGTTCGAACCGTCCACCTGGAACAGCGGGTGCAGATAATCATAGCGAATATGTGTGACGCCCAGGCGCTGCGCCATGGCCTGCAGGTCGCAGTGTCCGTTCGAAACGCACACCGCGCAGACGTGGTTGCGTTCAGAGAAGATCAGTTCGATGATCATCTGGCGATATTTCAATAGCCGCGGGCTGTCCGTCACAATTTCCATGCCTTCTTCGATCTGCAACACGCAGGCCGGCAGCAGGCGTGGGCTGCCCTTGGTTTCGACCATGCACAAACGGCATTGTCCGGTCGGCGTCAGCCCGTCCAGGTTGCACAGTGTGGGGATGTCGACGCCATTCTGGCGGGCAACATCCAGCACGGTTTCACCGGCGGCGCCGCTGACCTGCTTGCCATCGATCGTCAGTGTTTTTACAACGCTGTTGGGAGTCATTCAGTCACCTCCGCTTTTGCGGGTTCTTTTTTCATTTTGTCCAGGTATTCCTGGCGGAAATAACGCAGCGTACTGACGATCGGGTTTGGCGCGGCCTGACCCAGGCCGCACAGGCTGGAATTGCGCACCATATCGCACAGTTCTTCCAGTTTGGTCATATCCTCTTCGGTCGCAGTGCCATCCAGGAATTTCCCCAATATCTCATACAGTTGAGTGGTCCCCACGCGGCACGGGACGCACTTACCGCAGGACTCATCCCGGCTGAATTCCATGAAAAAGCGCGCCATGTCGATCATGTTGGAGCTTTCATCCATGACGATCATGCCGCCCGAGCCCATGATCGAACCCAACTTCTTGAGGGATTCGTAGTCGACCGGGGTATCCAGGCATTCCTCCGGGATACAGCCGCCGGAAGGGCCTCCGGTTTGCACGGCTTTGAATTTTCGCCCGTTCGGGATGCCGCCGCCGATTTCGAAGATGATTTCGCGCAGGGTAATTCCCATGGGGACTTCGATCAAACCGGTGTGCTTGATCTTTCCGGTCAGGGCAAACACCTTGGTGCCCTTACTGTTCTCGGTGCCAATTCGCGCGAACCATGCGGCGCCATCGCTGATGATGTTGGGGACATTGGCGAACGTTTCCACGTTGTTGATCAACGTCGGATGCTCCCACAACCCGGATTGCGCCGGATAGGGTGGGCGGGGGCGCGGCATGCCACGATTGCCCTCCACCGATTGCATCAGCGCGGTTTCTTCACCGCACACAAACGCGCCGGCGCCCAGGCGCAGATCCAGCTTGAAGCTGAAGGGCGTGTTGCAAATATTCTGGCCGAGCAGGCCCATTTTTTCGGCCTGGCGAATGGCCGTGCGCAGGCGTTTGATGGCCAGCGGATATTCGGCGCGAAGGTAAACCACGCCCTGGCTGGCGCCGATCGCATATGCCGCGATCGCCATGCCTTCCAGAACGCGGTGCGGGTCGCTCTCAAGAATCGAGCGGTCCATGAATGCGCCCGGGTCGCCCTCGTCTGCGTTGCAGACCACGAATTTCAAATCGCCGCCTACCTTGGCAACCGTGCTCCATTTCAGGCCGGTCGGATACCCGCCGCCGCCGCGCCCGCGCAGACCGCTGTCGAGCACTTCCTTGATCACCTGGTTGGGAGAGAGATCAGTAAGCGCCTTGAGCAACGCGCTGTAACCGCCCTGGGCGATGTAATCTTCGATCCGTTCCGGGTTGATCTGGCCCGTATTTTCGAGCACGTTCTTTTCCTGACGATAGAAAAACGGCTGGTTGGTGTCGATCAGTTTTTCTTTGATCGGCTCGCCGTCCAGACTGTCCAATATTGCCGGTACATCCTCGGGAGTCATTTCGCCGTAAAGCAGTCCTTCCGGCTGGATCGACACAATCGGGCCCGCTGCGCATAATCCCATGCAGCCGACCTTCATAACGAAAACTTCATTTTCCAACCCGCGTTCCTGGATGGCTGCTTCCAGGTCTGTCAGTATCTTTTCGCTGTTGGCCGAAACACAACCCGTACTGGCGCACACGTGAATAATATGTTTGTACTTCGCCTGGGCGGCCTTTTCGTTTTCGATGATTTCGAGCAGTTCTTCATGCGTCATGGCTTAACCACTCCCGAATCCTGACCTTCATGTCTTCAATTGAGAGCTTTCCGACCACATTCCCATCCAAAATCATAACCGGCGCAAGGCCGCAGGCGCCCACGCAACGCGCCACGGTGAAGGTCAGATTGCCATCCGGGGTCGTTTCGCCTGGCTCAAGGCCATATTCAGACTTCATGAATTCGACGATTTCACCCGAGCCTTTGACAAAACATGCCGTTCCGGTGCACACCGAGAAAACATGCTTGCCCAACGGTTTCATATTGAAGTGATTGTAAAAAGTTGCCACTCCCAGCACTTTGCTGTGCGGGACATTCAGGCTGTCCGCCACATAAGCCAACGCTTCCGTGCTGATGTGACCAAAGGCTTCCTGGATGGTATGCAGCGTTTCGATCAGCGCCGATGGAGCATAACCATGTCGGCGCATGGTCGCCTCGACGATTTTCCAACGTTTATCGTCACTCGGAGGAGCTGGTTTGGTATTTGTTTTGATCATGCTGTTTCTCTCGTTTAGAAGAATTTTTGCGTGAACATGCGGAAGAGATCGCTTTCAGTCAGGATGCCGATCAGCGCGCCGCTTTCATCGACCACCGGCAAACTATGGATTTTGTTCTCCAGCAGTTTTTGAGCGGCATCCGTAATCGGTTGGTCCGGCCGGATCGTAATCAAATCATGCGCCATCAATTTCTCCACCGGTTGGGTGAGAATTTTCAACGAAATTTCCTGGTTGAAGCGATTCATTAGGGAGGAAGGATCTGCGCTCATCACATCGGTGCGCGTCACAATCCCGACCAGATTGCCATCCACCAGCACGGGCAGGGAACGAATGCGCTTTGTGCCCATCAAGCGATGGGTTTCCAACAGGCTGGTATCCGGATCGATGGTGACAACTTCACGGATCATATAATCGCTGACGGGGATATCCTGTTTCAGCTCTGGCAATTCAGCCAGGATCGCACGAAAGATATCGGACGTCGTGAGAATGCCAATCAACACGCCCTTTTCATCCAGGACGGGCAGCGCGGTGATTTTATTCTCCATCATCGAGCGAGCCGCCTTGGGCATGGGTGCATTTTGAGGAGTCGTGATGGGCGTTCTGGTCATGATGTGGCCGATCAGTTCTTCTTTCAGATCGGTTCCACTCCGCCCCTCCACGCCAATCAAGGTTGAAAAGTCGATGCGCAGCAAACCCCGCTTGGTGACGATCCCGACCAAACGACCGGCTTCCACAACCGGCAAAGCGCGGATACTTTCGGCGTTCATGATTCGACGAGCGTCAGCCAGGTGAGTATCGGGGGTTACAGTGATCACCGGCGAAGACATCCAGTTGCGAACAATTCCTTGGTTCATTTTTCTCCTCTTGATAATGAGACAGACCAAGTATAAAAGTTCGCCACGACTTATACATCGTGCTAAATTTCACATTTGACCGCTTAGAACTGAGCAATTTTTTTTATTTTTTCTCAATATAAATAACGACCCAAGCTCATTTAAAATAAAAAGCCGCGATTGCGGCTCAATGGAACGGCTTGGCAGATGATTTAAATTTGAACGTCTGTATCATCCAGGGCGACCAATCCCTTGCGCAGCGCGTAGAGCGCCGCCTGGGTCCGGCTGGTCAGGTTGAGTTTGGATAGGATTTTACTGACGTGCGTGTTGACCGTGGCGTTGCTGACCACCAGTTGCTGGGCAATTTCGTGGTTGCTCAGGCCCCTGGCGATATATTTCAGCACTTCCATTTCACGCTCGGTCAATTCCTCCACCTGCGGGTTGGTTTCACCACTGTCGGTTATCTGCTTGAGGAGCTGCCGCGTAACGACCGGGTGCAGAGATCCTTCGCCGCGCGCCACCTGATGAATGGCGCGGATCAGATCGGTCGAATTCGAATCTTTGAGCAGGTAACCGATCGCGCCCGCATTCAGGGACGGCAGGACCTTGTCATTCGAGCTGAAGCTGGTCAATACCAATACCTGTACCCGGGGCGTGCGCTGCTTGATCAGGCGGGTGGCCTCGATCCCGTCCATTTCCGGCATGACCAGATCCATCAACACCACGTTCGGCTGCTTTTCGATTACCAGGTCCACTGCTTCGCGGCCGTTGCCGGCTTCTCCTACCACCAGTAAATCGGGTTCGGTTTCCAGCATGGCAATGATCCCTTTGCGGACCACCATGTGATCATCCACAACAACAATACGAATCGGATCGCTCATAAATGCACCTCAACTGTGATACTGGTCCCCGCTCCGGGCGCGCTTTGAACTTGCAGGTGAGCGTTTAGCGCATTGGCTCGTTCGGTCATCGTCTTCAAACCCATTCCGCCGCCGCCGACCGCAGCCATATCGAAGCCATTTCCATCATCTTCGATTTTCATCAACAATGTCTGCCCGCTTTGAATCAGGTGAACGCTGATGTTCTTGGCACAGGAATGTTTTACCACATTATTCAGCGCTTCCTGAGCGATTCCATACAATCCTTCTTCCAGATCCGCCGGAAGCGGCGCACTGACGCGCCATTTAAAGGCCGGCCGGAAACCAAGCTTTTCTTCCACGGAGAGCAAACGTTGCTCCAGGGCTTCCTGCAGCCCTTTTTCTTCCAATACCGGCGGTCGAAGCTCATAGATCATCAGCCGCATTTCGTTGAGCGCGTCCTTGGCCGATTGGCTCAGGTTTTGCAAATGCCGCTCCACGGCGGCCAGGTCGTTGGTTTTCAATTTCCGCAGCGCGGCCTCTGAATACATCGCCATGGCGTACAGGAGCTGGTTGACCGAATCGTGCAGTTCGCGCGAAAGGCGCTGGCGTTCCTGGATTACCGCCATCTCCTGGACCTGCCGGGCCATGCGGGCGTGCTCCACTGCAACCGCTGATTGGTCCGCCAACAATTGTAAACGGTGTACGTCCGAGCTTTCGAAGCCGTGCTGCTGATGGATCACCCCCAGCGCGCCAATAACGATGCCCTCCACCTTCAGTGGGATGGCCAACACCGAGCAATTCTTTTCGGTCCCCGGCTGATCCGGGAGCGAAATCCGGTTCAACAGGATCGGCTCGCCGCGTGAAATGGCCGCTCCCAGCAGGGAATCTTGCAGAGGATGCCGGCCCACATTCTCGATCACCTCGCCTGCCGCCTGCTCGACGCGAATCCATTCAGCGCCTTCCAATAATCCGATCAGACTCCCGGAAGCGCGGCTCATGCGCAATGCTTCCTTGCAGATGATATCGATCACTTCATCCAGGTCGAGCCGTTGCAGCAGCGCCAGGGTGATCTGGTGCATGCTCTGGCTTTCCTGCAGGCGCATGGACATGTCTTCGGACATCTGCGCATTTTCCAGCGCCAGCGCGATGATCGATCCGACCGTCTCGGCCAGCGTGACCTGCTGGCGGGTGAACGGTTTGCCGCGTTGGTAGCGTATGCTGATCACCACGGCAATGACCTCATTGTGATTTACAACCGTGGTCGCAATCAGGGCTTCCGCCCCCAGGAAGGTTGCGATCGAAGGCAGAATGCGTTTATCCTCTTGAACCTGGTTCGAAAGAAATGTCCGCGGATTGTTCAACAGAATCGCTGCCAGCAGATCATTGCTCTCGTCCAGTTTGTTTTCGAGAAACAGCCTGCGTTTCTCATCTGAAACCAATCCGGTCACCAGGAAGGGAAGCATCACCTGGTCGAGGGATACCAGATAGATGAGGCAATTATCCGCATCGATCGTCCGCATCAGGTCACCGGCAGCCCGCGATATAACCTGATGAAGATCGAGCGGGAAAATGTGCTCGACATTGCTTTCTTTATCTACAACAGTCTGGTTTCCCATCCGTCTGCCATCCCTGGAATCAGGTTAATTATACCAATGGCATGACCGCAATTCAGGCTTTGCCCAGTCCAATTCCATATCCCTTTTACTCCCGTCAGAAGGGATTGGCGCGATTGCGCCTCACCAACGGGAAGTTGTTTGGTATAATCCACTTGCTTCGCCCGACGCCAGGGTTGGGCTTGCCTTTAGGATTTGCGAAGGACGGGATGAAACCCATTCGCAGGTTCGATTGGCACCTTAAAACGGCCATAGCGTTGATAAAGATCCCCCCGGACAGGGTTTGCAGCAGGCGGTGTTCCCGGCAGCGTAGGTTGCCCCGAGCGCCTTTTTTTTGCCCTAAAGCCAGATGGCGGAAGATTTTCAACCTTTGGACGGGCTACAGCCACCCCCGTGGAAAAGTGACAACCAAGACCGGGCCTGATTCCGGCATGGTGATCACGAAGATTTTTACATTATAGGAGAGGAATGGACACACAACGTTTTTCGTATACCTCGCCCAAACTGGAATTACGGTCTTGCCCGGAAAAAGGCGGCTTTGGTCTGTTTGCCTGCCAGCCCATTTCGGCCGGTGAACTGCTGGCCTTCTGGGGTGGGCAGGTGGTGACCACCGAACAACTGGATGAGTTACCGGTCGAGCGGCAGACTCACGGCATCCAGGTCGATGAAGATCTCTATCTGGTGCCCGCCGTACACGGTGACCCTTCCGATTATTTCAATCACTCGTGCGATCCCAACTGCGGTCTGGGTTCGCCCGTCTCGATGGTTGCCATTCGCGACATCACCATCGGCGAAGAAGCCTGTTATGATTACGCGATGAGTGATTCAAGCGATTACGATGAATTCGAATGCCACTGCGGAACCCCGGCCTGCCGGAAACACATCACCGGTCGGGATTGGATGATCCCGGAACTGCAGAAACGCTACTTCGAGTACTTCTCACCTTACCTGCAGCGGCGCATCAAAAGCATGCACCCCCAATCCGGAAATGGTTTCAAACCGGCTGTGGAAGTGTCGAAAGAAGCCAAAGCCTCGCATTAGGTTTCGATCCCCCAGGGATCAAAATCGCCTGGATCGTGTCCAGGCGATTTTAATTTTATGCGAATGACCGGAAAACAAATTGACTATGCGAATGTCTGAATAACCCGAGCCATATGCATGGCATGCTTCAGGTACAGATCCAGGCGGATGTTCTCATTCGGTGCATGCGCCAGGGTGCCCGGATAACCCATTCCGGCCGTTACCACCGGGAGATGCAGCGCCTCGATGAACAGGTGATTTGGACCAGAGCCGCCCGTCATCGGTACGATCTCCATTGGCATGTCGTACACGTCGGCCGCTTCCTGCACCACCAGGCGAACGAAAGGATCTTCCGGGTTGGTACGGGCGGGTGACTCACTGCCCAATAAATCGATTTTTACATCCTGGAAGCCCTGCGCATCCAGATGCAGACGTAATAATTCCAACACCTCTTCCGGCGATTGGTCAGGCACCAGGCGGAAATCGACCTTGGCGCTGGCCCGGGCGGGCTGTACCGTCTTGGAACCCCGCCCCTGATAGCCGGCTGTCAAACCGCAGATGGTGCAGGTCGGCTCGAAGACCTCGGCCAGGCGCAGCTCGACGCCGCCGGTCAGGCCTTTCAGGAATTCCTTCAGTCCATACCGTTCGCGATATTCGTCCGCGGTCTCCGGCAGGGCATCCATCAATTCCCGGTCTCGAGCGTTGGGCGGCTTCACCGTATCGTAGAAACCCGGGATACGAACGCGTTCATCCGGTCCCTTCAATGAATTGAGCGCCCACACCAGCCTCCAGGCGGCATTGGGGAAGATCGAACCGCCCGTTCCGGAGTGAACGTCCTGATTGGCCGTCTCCACGCTCAATTCCACGTAACAAATACCGCGCAACCCAAGATACTGCATGGGCGCGTCCCGGTGGTCGACCCCGCCGAATTCCCACACGCAGGCGTCCGCGGCCAGTTTTTCCACATTTTCGTGAACGAAATCCTTGAGGTGCACACTGCTGGCCTCTTCTTCGCCCTCGATGACGAATTTGATGTTGCAGGGCAATTCGCCCGCTTCAGCCAGCAGCGCGTCAATGGCAAACAGACGGCTGGTAATGTGGGCCTTGTCATCGCTCACGCCCCGACCATACAATTTTCCATCCCGCAGGGTTGGCACGAAGGGTTGGCTGTCCCACAGCTCCAATGGTTCAGCCGGCTGGACGTCATAATGATTGTAGAAAAGCAGCGTCTTATCGCTGCGCCCTTTTCGTTCGCCAAATACGACCGGCGCGCCGCCGGTGGGGATGATCTCGGTCTGAAAACCGCGATTCTGCAGCATCTGCGCCACCAGTGCCGCGCATTCCGGTAAGCCCAGGTTTTGAGCCGAAACGCTGGGCTGCGCGACCAGGCGCGAGAGTTCGGCAATGCTTTCATCGAGGTGGTCTTGCAGGTATGCGTCGATTGCCGTTCGTCCAACCATGTCATTCTCCTGGAAATTATTTGATTTTCATTGGGGTAGAAATCTGCTCAGGACATCCCCGCCATAGGCAAAGAGCAGCATTTTGATCGTTTTGCCCAACCAGCACCATAATAAGAATCGCCATATCGGCATTTTTAATCCACCTGCCAGAATACCCACCACATCGAACAGCGGATTGGGAATGATTGCGACGACCAGCACGGTTGCGTCGCCGTAGCGTCGCATCCAGTTCTCGAGCCGGTCAGTCCACTGGCTGCGAGTCACCACCCTTTGCCCGCTGTATCCGGCCAGATAACCGGACAATTCCCCCAGAGCAGAACCGCAGCCGGCTGCGATCGCGACCCAGAAGGGATTGAAAATCGCGCCCATGGCAGACGTGAACAGCACGCCCGGCACGGGCAGGATCAACGAAGCGTTCGAGAGCAGCGAAACTAAAAAAATGCCGGGGTAACCCAGCGCTTCAAGTTCATGAATGTGGCTTCGATAGACAAACAGAAGAATGGACAGCGCGATCACAAACACCAGCACCAATAGGCCCCGAATGCGCTGGCGGTCTTCAGGCTTCATCGCTCCCCGTCCCGATCCTCACTCTTCAACAGGGCTTCGATGCGCGCAATGACCATATCCAGGGCGACCTTGTTCATACCGCCTTCCGGGATGATTACATCCGCGTAGCGCTTGGAGGGCTCGACGAATTCCAGATGCGATGGTCGAACGGTGGCCAGATACTGGCGAATCACGTTCTCGGTCGTGCGCCCACGTTCGGATAGATCCCGTTGCAGACGGCGAATGAAGCGCAGATCAGGATCCGTGTCGACGAAGATCTTGACATCGAACAGACTGCGCAATTCCGGATCGGCGAAAATCAAAATACCCTCCACCAGGATTACACGCCTGGGTTCGACGTGAATTGTTTCGGCGGTACGGGTATCGGTTGTGAAATCATATACCGGGAGTTCGACCGGCTTCCATTCGCGGAGCGTGCGCACATGCTGGATCAGGAGTTCATTTTCAAATGAATCCGGATGGTCGAAATTGATCTGGTCGTGCCGTTTACCGGGTAAATCCCGCACGTCGCGGTAATACGCATCGTGCGGAAGGTATGCAATTCGTTGCCTGCCCACCCGTTGAAGAACCGCATTGGCTACGGTCGTCTTGCCTGAACCGGATCCGCCGGCAATGCCGATTACGAGGGGTGGCTTATGGATGGGCATAGAAGGATTATACCCAAAAATGGGTTTGGATTTGAGGTCAAATCGAAGACCTTAATGATTTGTAAACCTCGCACACTCGAACCAACCCGGAAAACTGGCCGCAGGATCAGTTATTGGGTCCTTCATCGGACTCGAATCCTGGACCGGCAAACAATTTCACACCCGAATATTCTCCTGCAAGAGACAAACCGTGCAAACGGGTTCGATCGCCGCAGATCGTGCAAATAATGGCGCAGGGATGAAAAGCCGGATCGATATAGCGCTCGAGATCCGGATTGGTGTACAAAGATTCCAACCGATACCCGGATTGGGGTGCATCCAACAACCACCAGAAGAGATATTCCGGGTCATGCGAATCGATCCGCAGGCCAACATCCTTACAACCCAACCTTTGTAAATCATCGGTCATCTGCGAGTAGGGTCGAATAAGATCGTAATGGTTGGCAAAAAGCGAATTCATGGGCGATTCGAAGAGGATGCTTCCTCCCGTACAACCCAGGATGGGCTTGCAAGGGATGGAAAACGGTTCGACCTTTTCCTTCATCGCGATTAGGGGATGCGAGCGGTTGAATAATACCCATGGTAATGCTGCAAGAATCAAGATGAAGACCAGAGATAATTTCACAGCCTGCCAGGTTCGATAAATCCAACGCCGGCGTGAAAGGAACGAGTCCCCTGAATTGGTAGCTTTTTCGAAACGCGGAAATTCCAATGCCGCGCCGACCAGCGGCGAGAAGAGAACGAACAACGGCAACTGGTAGCGAACCCCGTACGCATCCAGGTGAACCACCAGGGCCATCATGGCAAATGATCCCAGTACGGTCGCCAGATAACCCCATAAACGTCGGTCGGGGTCTTTCCTCCATGAGAATGGCAAAATCAACAACCCCAGCGCCAGGATGATGACGTGCAAGGGATTTCCCGCCGTATCTTCATGGTTCCAGCCCCAGATCATGGAAAAATTATTCATCCGTGGATCGATCGGACCCAGCCGGGTCCGAATGGTCTGAATGATCGGGTTATTGATTTGATCGAAGGGCGAACTGAAATTCATGGCCACTTGTGCGATGAGGGATGAAAATAACTTCCCCACACTCATCGATCCAGCGGTCATATTCGAAATCCAATCTGAAGGGCCAAGCGGATTGCCAAAGGATTGCAGATTTCGGATCCAATATCCGCCGTTCAGCGCAATGATCGATAGCCCGATGATTCCAAACAAGAGCAGGGTTCGCCGCCAGGCTTTCTTCCGATCGACCTGTCGCCAGATCCAGCGCAGGCTGGCGTACAGGAACAATACACCAAAGGGTAAAGCGAACGGATAGAATGTACCCTTGGTGAGTGCGCCCAGGCCGACCGCCAACCCCAGCATCAAAGCTTCCAGCACACTCAATGGGCGCGTGAGGGCGCGGACGCACAACCAGGCCATGGCCGCCAACCAGAAAGCTACCCCATAATCGTTTTGAGTGCTGACCGATTGCAAAACCCCCATCGGCAGGCTGAACACAAAAGCGACCGCGATCCACCGACCGTGCCTTTTGATTCCCAATTCAGAAGAAATTTCACACACGGCCACCAACGAGGTCAACATGGCGCCCCACTGCACCAGACCGGCCAACTGATCATTCCCCCACAACAGACGCAAATGGAGAATGACTTCTTCGGCCCAGATCGGATTATAGAGTTGGGGAACAAATCCCGTGGCGTAATGTTGCAGGCTGGCATCTTGAGCCCAGTGAACGACCCGGGCCAGGTGATATTGCAGCGAATCGTTATTACCGGAAGGTGAAACGATCAAGATGAGGAGCAGCGCGCCGGAAAGCAGCGCCAGCACGCCCGCCAGCACATAATCACCGGGTTGGATACACCGCCAGGCGACGCCCATACGGCGCAGGCCGCGTTTTAAGAAACCCGATCGAAAACCAAAAATTGAGAGCAGGATGAAGGCAAGTCCCCAGCTCAGCCCCACCCCGGTGGTCGTGAGAAAATGCGCCAGGCTTAACAGCTCTGAAATAACCGCCAGGTAGGCGCCCCAGCAGATATTCGCCAGAATCACCGCAGAGCCCGTGGAATGAGGATAGATAGCCGAGCGGGCGTCCTGCTCCGATCCGCCCAGCCAAAACAATACTGCCAGGATCCAAACGAATATGGGAAGAATGATTAACATGTATCCAAACATTATAATTCAAAAAAGAAACCTGACTTTCCCGTCGCCCTTTTGCGTTCAAGTCTGTTTTTGCGCTGAGTCTTGATGGCGAATTCGTAGTAGACTTGCCAGATCATCGGTAATACATGCACCCAATGTGTTTATAAAATACAGGTTCAAATCTCGATTTACGAAATTTTTCCAGGGGCGACGATTTTTTTCGCTCAATATTGATGCACCCTGTGGTAATATACCAGCAGATCATTCTTTTTCACATCCATTCGATGGACGCAGGCCCCATACAGGTGCGGAAAAGAAACAAACCTGATGGATTTTCATCACCCCCCACGCCATATTCTAATCCAGGCGCGCGGCATTTCCCGGGTTTAAATCACATGAGCCACCGAAGGGATTTGAACCCATGACCTGGCGTTTACGAAACGTCTGCTCTACCAACTGAGCTACGGTGACGTGGAAAAAATTATACCAGCACCCATGCGGATTTTGCAAGGTTTCACTTTATGATTAATGTTGCCATGCTTTCGTATCACACCTGCCCGTTGGCGACGCTCGGCGGTAAAGACACCGGCGGGATGAACGTTTATGTGCGCGAGCTTACCCGCCACCTGGGGGGATTGGGCATTCACGTCGATGTGTTCACCCGTTCGCAGGATGAACACGTTCCTCACGTGTTGCACGACCTGGGCTATGGCAACCGCGTCGTTCACGTCCTGGCCGGCCCCGAAGTTCCCCTGCCCAAGCCGGAATTGGTGAACTATCTGACCGAGTTTGTGGATGGAATTCAAAGGTTTGCCGCTGAGAAAGGTATTCACTACGACCTGATCCACAGCCATTATTGGATGTCAGGCGTCGCCGCCATGCAACTCAAGGCGGAATGGAATCTGCCCATCCTGCATATGTTCCACACACTGGTATTGATGAAAAACCGGGTCGCGCGCACGCCGCAGGAAATGGAAGGCGGCTACCGCATCGATGGCGAGTATCAGGTTCTTCGGGCAGCTGATCGCATCATCGCGGCCACACCCGCCGAGTTGTCGCAACTCCAATTTCTCTATCATGCCGATAAGTCAAAAATCACGGTGATTCCGCCGGGTGTGGATACCAGTCATTTTTACCCCATTCCACCCGATGAAGCTCGCGCCGTCATCGGTATTCATCCGCACGACCGCATGATCCTGTTCGTCGGGCGGATCGAGCCGCTCAAAGGCGTCGAGACACTCATTCGCGCCATCGCACTGTTATTCAAGGACCGGATCATCTCCGGCTGCCCGCATTACCTGGCCATCGTGGGCGGCGATCCTGCCGTCACCCCCGAAATGGAAAATACTGAAATGGCGCGTCTTCAGGCGCTGTGTCACGACCTGGGGGTGGACGACCTGGTGTTGTTCCTCGGCAAACGCGCTCAGGATACGCTGCCCTACTATTACAGCGCGGCCGAAGTGGTGGTCATGCCGTCGCATTACGAGTCTTTTGGCATGGTTGCCCTGGAGGCCATGGCCTGTGGAACCCCGGTGATTGCTTCTCAGGTGGGCGGTCTGGCATTCCTGGTGCAGGACGGCGTCACCGGTTATTCCATACCGGACGACGACCCGCAGGCCCTGGCTGAAAAACTCGCCCTGTTGGTTTGCAACCCGGAGTTGCGCAACCAACTGGGGCAGCAGGCCGCCGATTATGCCCGCGGTTATGACTGGAGCATTATCGCCCAGCGGATGTCCAGCGTGTACCAGGAATTACTGGCGGTCCGCGCCTAGAGTAAGATGGCCAGCAAAACTTCAAGGACCACCAGAGTCGAGAACCACAGCCCGATCGCCATGCGCATGCGCTGAATGCGTTCGCGGCTTCGCCAGATGATCGAAATCAGGGAAATCACAATTCCGAGCCCGCCCAGCCCGGCCGTGATCCAATACGCCAGCTCCACCTGCGGAAAATAACCCGCCAGAAATTCCTCGCCGGATATCAAAAAACGCGAAATCCAATTCAGAAAGAACACCAGCATGAACCAGCGTACCGGCAGGGGAAACACGCGCCGCCAGAGAATGGTCGAGATCAAACCAAGGATGAGAATAAAAGGCACGGCGTTCAAGGACGTCAATCCAGCGCCGCTCAAACGGTCGGTGACTTCAAGCGCCATCCAGGTCAGCATGCCGCCCGACAACCCATACCAGGCCCGCCGCACCATCGGCCGGTTCTCAGGCAGCGAACGCTCAAGAGTCACCACGCCTCCAGCCAGCAGGATGAGCATATAGACCAATAAACCCGGCCGGCTGAAACGGTTTTGGATGGGTAAAATCAGGAGACTCGGAACGAGAATCAGCAACTGCATCACGAACGCTGGCAGTAGGCCATCGCGCAATTTACTGACCCAATCCCATTTCCACAACGGCCCACTGATGATGATCGGCCCGTCTTCCAGATGAATGGCCGGCGTTTCGAACGTCGATCGTTGGGTTATGCGCATGAGTGCTTTTTTTCCGAGTCGTTCCATACTCCTCCCGATCACTTTTTGGGTGGTTTTTCAAGACCGCGGCGAACCACTTTTTTACCAAAGCGAGCCCGCAGATCATCCACCGCATCCAATAAACGGCGTTCTTTTTCGGTCGGGGTGTCCCATAAACTTAATTGATGAATATGTTCGTTCAACCCGCTCACCCCAACCCCCATCAATCTTACCAGTTTTTGTTCCGGCAGCCATAAATGGTCGAATAAATGCAGCGCGGTCTCGTAGATTACGCTGTCCTGATCGGTCGGCTGGGAAAGCGTCGTTTGCCGGGTCAGGGTCGAGAAATCACTCCACCGGATCTTGATTTTGACCGTGGAAGCGGTCAGACTGTCCTGGCGCAGCCGGTAAGCCACCTGCTCCGAGAGTTCGCGCAGGGTATTGTGCAGCCGTTTCTGGTCACGAAGATCGCGCGCGAAAGTGGTTTCCTGGCTGATCGATTTGACATCGTGCTCGGTAATCACCGGGCTGTCATCGATACCCCGGGCATGCAAAACCAATTCATGTCCGTACTTGCCAAATTCACGCTCCAACAATCCGGCCGGCGCCTGAGTTAACTGCCCGATGGTCAGGATGCCAAATTCGGCCAGGCGCGCGCCGGTCTTGGGACCGATGCCCCATAACGCCTGCGCCGGAAGCTTTGCCAGAAAGGTCTCCTCCTCTCCCGGGGGCACGACGGTGATGGCATTCGGATATGTGCCGCTGCCGCGATGCGAGCTCTTCCCATAATCATTGGCGATCTTTGCCACCAGTTTGTTCGTCGCCACGCCCAACGAACAGGGCAAATTGCATTCCCTGTGAATCGTCGCCTGGATTTCCTCGGCCAGCGTTCGACCGTCTTTTGGTAAATCGGTGAGATCCATAAAAGCTTCATCGATCGAAACCTGTTCGAACAATGCTGTATAGCGCCGCAAGATATCCATCACCTGGTGCGAGGCTTCTGAATAGGCCGAATAATTGCCGGAAACAACGATCAATTGCGGGTAGATACGCAGCGCGCGCGCCATCGGCATGGCCGAGTGTATGCCGAATGCCCTGGCTGGATAGGAGCAGGATGACACCACCCCGCGTGAATCGGCTCGCCCGCCGACCGCAAAGGGTTTCCCGCGCAATTCAGGGTGATGGAGTTCTTCCACCGCGCAGAAGAAAGCGTCCAGATCAAGGTGGAGGATCTTGCGCACTCTCATGATTCAAAGTGTATCCACCTCCGGCCGTCAGGTCAATCCAAACCCGATCGTTTCATGGAACGTTTGGCCTTTCAAGCGGATCAACCGTTCACATTCGGATCATCGTGCACCAGCAAACGCTGCTCGTAAATCCGGCGAATGGTTGTTTCGAGATCCGGGCGGCGCACTTCGAGATCCAGCACTTCATAATGGCGGGTCACCCGTTGGATCATCTCCGGGGCCGAGATCTGGTGCGGATCGAAGGTGAAAATCAGCCGCTGATCCTGAACTACGGGTAAGGGTAGTCCCTCGATGGGCGCTACCGGATCTTTTCCGGCCACCATGACCGCCAGTTGCCGACCGGTTTCGAAACGTTCCACCAGCCTGTCAAGGGCGCCATCGTACAGGATGTGTCCCTGATCGAGAATCATCACCCGATCGCACAGCCGCTCGATATCCGTCAGGTCGTGCGTGGTCAACAGGACGGTCGTCCCGCGTTCGCGGTTGAGATAATGGATAAAATCTCGAATTCGCTCTTTTGCGACCACATCCAATCCAATCGTCGGTTCATCCAGAAACACCAGTTGCGGCTCATACAGCAGCGCGGCCGCCAGTTCGGCGCGCATACGTTGGCCCAGCGACAAAGAACGCACCGGGGTTTCGATGAAATCGTCCATTTCGAGCAACTCGCGAAATTCTTTCAGGTTTGCGTCGAATCGCGCCTTCGGGACTCGATACATATCGCGCAGCAGATCGAAGGAATCGGAGACCGGCAAATCCCACCACAGCGTATAGCGCTGGCCAAACACAGCGCCGATATGGGCCACGTACGCCGTGCGGTCTTTCCAGGGGATGAAACCCGCCGCGCGCACCTCACCGCTGGTGGGCACCAGCAGGCCGGTGAGAATCTTGATCGTCGTCGATTTACCGGCCCCATTCGGCCCCAGATAACCGACCAATTCGCCCGGAAAGACGGAAAAGCTGATGCCGTTCACTGCCCGGATGGTTCGTTTGACCGGCGCAATAAAACTGCGCAAGGTCGAGAAAGTTCCACTGCGTCGTTGGTTGATTTCGAAGGTCTTGAACACATTGGCTACACGAATTATTTCGCTCACGGTCTGCCTCGCTTATGTACCCGTGCTCTGGTAATGCTTCAACCCGAATGACCAAAACAGCAGCGCTGCCGTTCCCATGCCAATCGCCACAAACGGGGCCAGAAAAGGCGCGAATGCCGGAAATCCCAATGGATCCGGTTTCCCCAAAATAAACAGCGCCGGATAATAATTCAAAAAGATCATCGGCACGATGTAGGTAAACACACGCAATATCCAACCCGGGTAGATGCTCATCGGATAGGTCATCAACTCCACACCGCCGTAGGTCAGCATATTCATCGCTTCGATGCGCTCGACCGTCCAGAAGGTGATGGTCGAACCGATCAGAAACAGTGCCCCCATACTAACGACCTGGCTGAGGATCACGACCGGTATGAACAGTATTTTTCCGACCGTCCACTGGATGTCCGTGAGCAGAAAGGCCGCCGTCAAGACCAACAAACCCTCGGAGATGCGGCCCAACCGGCGCAGCAGGAAGCGTGAGCCGAATAACTGGACCATCAGGTTTACAGGCCGCAGCAGGTACTGGTCCAACCTGCCCAATCGCACCATCGGGCTGAAGTAATCCGGGTCGATTCCGCTGCAAATCATATCCATCAGCGCGAAGGAGGTCTCGGCCATGCCAGCCAACAGGGCCACCTCGCCGATGGTCCAGCCTGCAATGTTCCCAAACCGGCTCAGGACCAGCGCGAGGGTGAAAATGCCGATGCCGTTGCCCAGCAATGTCGCCAGAAAATCCATCCAGAACGATAAGCGGTACTGCATCTGCGAACGCAAATTCGCGCTCAACAGGTGCAGGTAAAGGCGGAAATTCCAGCGCAGCTCATCCACCCTGCACCACCAGTTTGCGGATGCCCGCCCGGTAGATCAACTGGCCGGCCAGAACCAGCCCGCCCAGCCAGATCGCCTGCCGCAGGAGTTCCAGCCCGATGCTGCCGCCCTGGATCGTCCCCAGAAAAATGCCCACGGGCGTGTTGACGATCGATGGAAACGGCGTCATTTTGCACATCGCGCTGAACCAATCGGGCAGAAGCTGCAGCGGAAAGAGAAAGCCGGAAAGGAATTGGGTCAACAAAAAGAGAATCCGGCTGATACCGATCGCATCCGGAGTCCAGAATGAGGCCAGATTGACCAGGAAACGCCAGCTAAAGCTGAGCAGATAGCTGAGGACCAAAGAAAGTCCAAATGCCAACCACTGGATAAATCCCTGCGGCAGGATAATATGAAAAAAAAGCGCGAAAAGCGCGAAAAAGAAGATACCGCGTACCAGCAAATTGACGAGCGCCCGACCAAGGTCCTTCCCCAACCACAGCACGAAATAGTCGATTGGCCGGAGCAAATCTCCGGCCACCGCGCCAGTCGTGACGCTCAGGATGATCTCGGTATAGCCGAACAGCATCAGGAACATGATCATCGCCTGGGTCAGTCCGGCGAAGGTGATCGCCCCCTCCATCGAAAGGCCGTTGACGGATTTCTGGCCGTTATATAAAGCCACCATGACGGCTACCCGCAGCATGCCAAAGAAAAGGTTGGTCGCCAGTCCGGCCAGCATGGCCGTCCGGTAGGTCAACTGCTGCCGAAAAGAGATTTGAACCAGCCGCCCAAAAACCTTCACGCCGCCTCCGCAGGCTAAGTATTATATATGCACCTTTCGCCCGGGAAGGCCAGTTTTAAGTCAAAGACGGTTTGAAAATTCTGGCCGTCCGCGTCAGGCGGCCAGATCCGCCTGAATACTCTGAATTCGGTCCACTGGATTGGGATCGGCGCCGTAGATCATGGCCAGATAATAGGCAAAATAATCACCGTAGTGCAGCGCCGTCCACATCTGTTCCATTGCACTGTCGCCTCTGGCACTGATGATATCCGTGGGAATGCCCTCCAGCATCAGCGTGCGCTGGGTCAGTTGCGTCCGCAGTTGGTTGCGCGGATGATCCCTGGAGCCGTGCAGAAATATCGCATACGCCTTCGGGACCAGGTCCGGCGGATTGGCGACGCCTTCGACGGTGTTGTAATCTGCCTCGGGTAGGACATCGAATTGCGCCCAGGTTTTCGCCAATTCGCCTAACTGGCTTTTCCAGCGCCGTGCCACGACCGCGAGCGATCCGGAGCCAAACACGCTCACCCAGCGTTCCACCACCTGTCCGGCCAAACGCTTGGCCGAATTCTGGCGCGTTGGAACTTCCGAGCCAATTTGCATCTGTTGGGCCTGCATGGCCTCGATGGTCGCCATCAGGTCCCGCGCCGGATCCGGAATCAACCCCAGTCGGAAAAACAGCGCCAAAAGCAGGCCAAAGAACCAACCCACCGAAGCGCGTGGGGGCCCGGCGAATTCGACGCGCCAGATCGGAATGGTATTCTTCTCAGCCAGTTCCAACAGTTGCCCACCCCGGGTGAAAGCCATGACCGCGCATCCATTCCGTCGAGCGGCTTCGAGCGCCGCCAGGGTTTCCTCCGCATTTCCAGACAGGGACATCCCTACCACAAGGATTTGCCCGCCTTTGGCCCAGGCGGGCAGGTCGTAATCCCGGTGCACGAAAATCGGGAGCGGGCATAGCCCAGCGGCGTAAGATGCAAACAGATCGCCAGCCATGACCGAACCGCCCACCCCGGTCAAAATAATGGCGCGGTAGATCCGATTTTCGGGTAATGGCAACGACAGCCCGGCACGATAGGCGCTCTCAAGTTGGGCCGGCAAACCGTCGATCCAGGCGAGCATGTTCTCCCCATCCACTTCGTGAAAAAGCGTTGGATGGTCGAGATCCAGTTGGATTCCCATGACTTCCTCCGTATGGAAGGCAGTTGTTTCAGGGGACAGACCAGGTATTAAAATCCAGCCGGATTCCATCCTGGTTCAGATCAGCCAGACGGGCAACACCGGCCATTCCCTGATCCGTTTGATAACAAAAGTAGGATCCCGGCGCCAATTCAGCGAGGGCAACCGCTTCCGTGCCCTGGACAACCAGGCGGCAGTCGTCAAGCGTAGGGCTCCCATTTCCGGCGGAACCGAGAATGGCGCCCGGACCCGGCTGCAACACGAAGGACCCGCTGGTGTTCATCAGGCCCATATCCCCTGCGCCAGCGGATGTCTTTTCGCCGGTATCCAGGTTGATGCCCTCACCCGGCAACAAATCCACCGAACCCTGGACCAGTGTGACCGGCGTGGCTGTTGGTTCAGGTGCCTGGGTCGGTTCGACGGTTGCCGCATCTTCAACGATGATTCGCACCCAAAACGGAGCGTTGCTGGCAGGCCCGATGCCAAACAATTGTGCATCGGCGTTACGTAGCTTCCAAAAACTTTGCATAACCCCGGCTTCGGCTGGCGCGGTCATATCCACCGCGATATCGACGCTCTGGCCAACTTCAACCGGATGTGACAGATTCTGTTCTGAAATGGACCCCATCCGATCGCCGGAAAACCATACCACGGCATAATCCGTGGTCCACGGGCACGAGCCGGTATTTACCAGACGCCACACCTTGGTAAAAGCGCTCCCGGCTGAGATAACGGTATCGTCTGGGATTGTGACATCGATCGGGCGGCCGGCAGCGGCTGAATCACAGGGTGCGGATGGGGTGGTTGTAAGCGCCAGAATATCCGGCCCGGCCGTGGCAGCGTTGGCGGAATCGAGAGTAAGGGTTTGATTGGGATCCAGGGAAAGGGCCGCGGTTTGCGTCAATGCAACGGTAATGGTCTGAATGGCACTGGGAGTTCCCGCGCCGGTTGGTACTTGTAATCCCGAGATACGGTCGCAGGAGACCATTCCCAGGGAGATGAAGCAGAAAACCACAATGAACAGATTTCTTTTCATACTGGCAATAAGAATTGCTCCAGAATTCGATTTTACCCCAAATTCGCATGAATTACGGTGTCAGGATGCTGATCTTTTTAGAATAAAATAATACAAATGAGGTATTATTACATCAATATCTGAAGTGTATTTTCAGCCTTGCGGTAACCAAGCAATCGTTTACAGAGGAGACGGGACATGGCGTCAGTCGATGAACCTCTGCAGTATTTTCAATATCACCCCCCCAGTGGCTGGGTGGCCGCCGAAACCCGGATGATTGCCGAGATTCCAGTCGGGTTGTTCGTCAACGGCGAATCCTGGCTGACCTTCATGTGTACGCCCACCCATCTGGAAGCGCTGGGAGTTGGATTCCTCTATAATGAAGAGATCATCTCAACTGCGGCGGAAGTCTCGGTGGTTCACGTCTGTGAAAACGGTTGCCAGTTGGACGTGTGGCTCAAACATGACGTCACCAAACCGGACCACTGGCGGCGAACCTCAGGCTGTACGGGCGGTTTTACTGCTACAGAATCGACTCCCATCCGGCCGATCACTCAACCCCTAGAATCGCTGTCGCCCGATATGATCCTGGCCGGCATGGAAGACCTGCTGCGCTCGCAGGAGATCTATCGGACCACGCGCGGCGTGCATTGTTCGATGCTGACCGATGGCGAAGAAAGCCGGATTCTGGCAGAAGATATTGGCCGCCACAATACGCTCGATAAATTGGCCGGCCGGGTACTCCTCGAAAAACCTGATTTGAAACGCCGCCTGGTCTTTACAACCGGCCGGGTCAGCTCGGAAATGCTCCAAAAATCCGCCCGCCTGGATGCCTGCGCCGTCATTTCGCGCACCTCGCCGACCGCGCTATCGGTTCACCTCGCGGATGAACTGGGCATCACCCTGATCGGTTACGCGCGCCGCAATCAGTTCAACGTCTATACGCACGTCGAACGTCTACAACCCTCATCGTTTTCCATTCCGGTCTCGATACCCGACGAGCCGGCCAGCGATACCCGCTAGGCTAATTTGCGCGCCAATACCTCGGCCTGCTGCAATTCCTCCGGGGTGTTGATATTTCGAAATGCGATCCCCAGCGGGTCGTAGCGCCGGACCTCATTCCCCTGCAAATACCGCACATTAACATTCGGAAACCACGAGATGAGCCGTTTCTGGCCCTGCACCAACGCGGCCTTGATTTGAGGCAGGCAGGTCGGCTTGCGATAGACGCAGTGCAGCGGCTCCCAGCCCTCCTCTGACCCCGGGATCACCACATCCTGGTTTTGCTGGACCAGCACATCGATCTGGAATTGCAACAAGTCGAGGCTGGCGAAGGGCATGTCGCAGGCCACGACAGCCACAACCGGGTATTTGGCCGCCCACACGGCGGTATATAAGCCGCCCAACGCGCCCTGTCCCGGGAAGACATCCGCCACCAGGGGAACGCTTAGGGACTCGAGACCCGCCGGCTGGTTCGTGGTAATCAATACTTCATCCGCCAGGGGGCGCAGCCGTTCTATCACGTGCTGCACCAATGGCCGGCCGAGAAAGGAAACCAGAGCCTTGTTGCGGCCCATGCGCCGCGATTCACCGCCAGCTTGTATAACTAAAGTTACCATATTTATATATAATTATAATGCGTTTGCGTTTGGAATTCCATTGACCCGCTACTTATCGAATCCAGGGAAAAAGGAGCAGGCATGACCGAGATCGATCTAACCTTAATCCAGCCCGCACTCGTGGAATTGGGTCCGCAGGGCCAGACGGCGCTATTACCCGCACTACACGCTGCTCAGAACGTCTACGGTTACATTCCGGAAGAGGTGGCGTCCGCCATCGGGAGCGCTTTAAAGGTCCCGCTCGCGGACGTGTTTGGCGTGATCGATTTCTATGCCATGTTCTACCGCGAACCGGTTGCAAAAACGGTCATCCATGTGTGCGGCGACCCGGCCTGCGCCATGGCCGGCGCCGACAGCGTCATGAAAGTGATGACGCAAAAAGTGGAACATCAACGCGGAACACCCCGGGCAGGCGACACCATCACGGTCGAACGCTCCCCCTGCCTGGGATTATGCGACTACGCGCCCGCGCTGCTCATCCAGGGCCAACCGGTTTCCAGGGCTGACACCCGCTCCTGGAAAGATCTAGTCGCCGGTAAAGTTCACCGGCCGTTTTCGATTGTCGGCGGCGATTTGCACTTATTGACGGGCAATTGCGGTAAAGGCCAGATTACGAATATTACAAAATACGAGGAAAGCGGCGGTTATTCCATGCTGCGCAAGGCGCTGGCGCAGCCGCCGTCTGCCATTGTCGACGAGGTAAAGGCGGCCGGCCTGGTCGGTCGCGGTGGGGCCGCTTTTCCGACCGGCGCCAAATGGGAGGCGGTCGCTGCATCGAATTCACCGATCCGGTACGTGGTCTGCAATGCAGACGAAGCCGAACCTGGCACCTTCAAAGACCGGGTGGTGATCGAGGACGATCCACACCGCGTGATCGAAGGGCTGGCAATCTGCGGATATGCGGTCGGCGCTCACCAGGGATACATCTATATTCGCGGCGAATATACCCTGCAGTATTGGATCTTGAATGCCGCGGTTGACGAAGCCCGGCAGGCCGGAGTCCTGGGCAAGAACATTCTGGGCAGTGATTTCGATTTCGACATCGAAATTCGACGCGGCGCCGGAGCGTACATCTGCGGCGAGGAGACTGCCTTATTCGAATCCATCGAAGGCAAGCGCGGTTTCCCACGCGTCAAACCGCCCTTTCCGACCACCTTCGGCCTGTTTGGAAAGCCAACCGTCATCAACAACGTCGAGACGCTTATCAACATCCCCCTCATCCTCCAGCTCGGTTCGGCCGGTTACCGCCAATTTGGCACCGAAAAATCCCCCGGTCCCAAACTTTTCTGCATTTCCGGCGATGTGGTCCATCCCGGCCTGTACGAAGTTCCTTTCGGCGTCACTTTTCGCCATCTGCTTTACGACCTGGCCGGTGGAATGCGGCCGGGGAGCCAATTCCAGGCGGCCTTGTTCGGCGGCGCGGCGGGCGCCTTTGCGGTGGAACAAAACCTGGATGTGCGCCTGACGTTCGAAGATTTACGCGCCGCCGGCCTGCCGCTGGGTTCAGGCGTCATCACCGTTTTCGACCAATCTCGGGATTTACTGGATATTTTGCTGCGCCTGGGGCACTTCTTCGCGGATGAATCCTGCGGGAAGTGTTATCCCTGCCAGTTGGGCACGCAAAGGCAATATGAAATCCTGCAGCGTCTGGCGGACGGTCGCGCGCTGCCGGGCGATAAAGAACGCCTGCTGGATATCGGTTGGACGATGACCGACGCATCCCTGTGCGGGTTGGGTCAAACCGCCGCCTCGGCCGTGCTGAGCGCGATGCGCCTGTGGCCTGAATTGTTCGAATTTCCAAACGCCGTCTCTTCGATAGGAGAACAGGCATGACCGATTCGATTTCCCTGACCATCGATGGTATAACCGTGACCGCGCAACCGGGCACCACCCTTCTAAAGGCTGCCGCAGCGGTTGGAATCGATATACCCACCATTTGTTTCCATGATTACTGCACCGCCAACGCGCTCTGCCGATTCTGCGTGGTCGAAGTGGAAGGTTCGCGCACCCTGGTACCGGCCTGCGTGGCCAAAATCAGCGAAGGGATGAAGGTAAAAACCCAATCCGATCGCGTGCTTCGCGCGCGGCGCACCATCCTGGAAATGCTGGCCGCGACCGTGGATTTGAGCGATTCGCCTGAAATTCAGGCCTACATTTCCGAATACACGGCCCAAGCCGAACGCTTCCCGGGCGCCGAACAACGCGTGTCGCCCGTATTGGATGATAACCCGATGTACATCCGGGATTATTCCAAATGTATCCTGTGCTGGCGCTGCGTGCAGGTTTGCGCGGAGGACGCCCAGTATACCTATGCCATCAATTTTACCGGCCGTGGTTTCGAAACGCAGATCGGCACCTTCTTCGCCAAGCCCATGCCGGAAACGACCTGCGTCTTTTGCGGGCAGTGTGTCGGTGTATGTCCGACCGGCGCGCTCAAGGCCAAACGCCAGTGGCTGCTCGAACAGAGCCTTACACCGGATGAAATCATGTCCCTCACTCGAACCGAACGCCGCCGTAAACGCCGTGAGGTTTCCAGCGAACAGGGATCTGCTTCAGGAGGTTGATCATGTCTCTTTCCGACCGCGTCGTCTCCACCACCTGCCCATTTTGCGGCGTTGGCTGCAACCTTCAATTGCACATCCAGGATGATTTTATCTACAGGGTAACATCTCCTTTTGATTCGGTCGTCAACCACGGCAATTTGTGCGTCAAGGGCCGCTTTGGATACGATTTCATCTACAACCAAAACCGCATCACCACCCCGCTCATCCGCCGCACCCCTCAAAAGCCGGGCAAGCGCACCCAGGCATTCGACCTGTCGGAATGGCGCGAAGCCACCTGGGATGAAGCGTTGGATTTGATCGCCGACCGCTTGACTGAAATCTACCAGCGTGACGGCTCCCGGGCCATGGCCGCCTATTGCTGCGCCAAAGCGACCAACGAAGATAATTACCTTATGGAAAAACTCTTCCGGGCCCTCTTTCGCACCAATCATATCGACCACTGCACTCGTCTATGTCATGCCGCCTCGGTTGTGGCGCTGCAAATGGCGGTCGGTTCATCTGCCATGAGCAACACGGCTGCCGAAGTCATTCAAAACGATGTCTTTATCGTCACCGGTTCGAATACCGCCGAAAACCATCCCATCATCGCGCTTCAGATGAAAGCCGCAGTCCAGAAACACGGCGCCAAATTGATCGTCGTTGATCCGCGCCGGGTGGAAATGGCAAATTACGCCACACTCTGGCTGCCCGAAAAACCGGGCAGCGATATCGCTGTTTTTTCTGCGATGGCCCATGTCATCCTGAAAGAGAAGCTTTACAACCAGGAATTCATCGATCAGCGCACCGAAAATTTTGCCGAATTTGCCGCTTCGATGGAAAAATTCACTCCCGAACATGCCGAGATCGTCTCGGGAGTGGATCGCAATTTGATCATCGAGGCCGCGCGTCTGTACGGGAACGCCAGGAACGGAGCCATCTACTGGTCGCTGGGCATCCCGGAACATTCCCACGGCACAGCCAACGCCCTGGCGCTGATCAACCTGGCGCTGTTGACCGGGAACATCGGCCGGCCGGGCACTGGTCTCAATCCGTTGCGCGGGCAGAACAATGTGCAGGGCGCTTCGGATATGGGCGCCATGCCCTGGCATTACCCCGGATACCAGCGCGTCGATGATGAACAAAACGCGCGCAAATTCGAACAGGCCTGGCACATCGAACCCGGCGGCCTGAACCGGACGCTCGGTTTGACCACCACGGAAATCGTCAGCAGCATCGGGCCAGGCGGCGTGCGTTCGCTCTACATCATGGGCGAGAATCCGATGATGTCCGAACCCAATCTCAACCATACCCGCCACAAACTCGAACAGTTGGAATTCCTGGTCGCGCAGGATATCTTCATCAACGAATCCGGCGCTTTTGCAGATGTCTTTTTGCCGGCGGCTTCGTGGGCTGAGAAGGATGGAACCTTCACCAACACCGACCGGCGCGTACAGCGCGTGCGCCAGGCCATCCAGGCCCGCGGCCAGTCGCGCGCTGATTGGCAGATCGTCTGCGACCTTGCCAGACGGTTGGAAACCCGACTCAAGCGATCCACCAGCGCCGGTTGGAATTACCAGAATCCGGCCGAGGTGATGCGCGAAATCGGCAGCGTCGTTCCGGAATATCGCGGCATCACCTACGAACGCATCGAGAATTTGGGCATTCAAACGCCCACCTGGGATGAAAACCATCCCGGCACGCCCTATTTGTTTGCCGAAACCTTCCCCCGTGGGCGCGGCAAATTCCATCCGCTCGAGGATGCCGGCATGGCCGAGATGCCGGATGAGGATTATCCGCTCATTCTAACCACCGGGCGGGTGCTGGAGCACTGGCATGGCGGAACGCTTACCCGGCATTCCTGGCTGGACGACCTGTTCCCGGAAGCCCTGATGGAAATCCATCCTGCCGATGCCGCCCATTTGAAGATCAATGCAGGCAACGCGGTTCGAGTCACCTCGCGGCGCGGATCCATCGTTCTGCGCGCCATAGTCACCCAAAAAACGACCCCCGGCGTGGTTTTCATTCCCTTCCATTTTGCCGAAGCCGCCGCTAACCTGCTGACGCAGGATATCCTCGACCCGCAGGCCAAGATCCCCGAATATAAAGCCTGCGCAGTTCGCGTTACCCCGGCTGACGAATCGGAATTGACGAATGCACAGGATTATCAGGTTCGGGGAAGGTATTAGGGTCCAAACTTTCTTGAAAGGTGAGCCCGACTTGCGCCAACCTACTGGCTATTGTATGATTTGATAGCAGTTAACAATGCATCCAGGTCCCATGATCAATCCAGAGATCGAAGTTCTTCTAAAAGAAAGCGAAACCAAAGAAAATTCCGGCGATTTAAAAGGCGCTGCTGCGGCCGCCAGAGAAGCGCTGGATTTAGCACGCAACGAACCCGGTAAGGTGGCCTCTCAACGGGTTCTCATGCGGTCGGTCGCCATAGCCTGCCGACTGGGCACCTTTGAGGAAGGCCGCAGGCTGGTGGAAGAAGTGCTGTCTCAGACGCGCTATTCGATGGAAGCGGTCGATGCCCTGATTGCGCTCGGCACCATCGAAGCTGAAACAAACAACCTGCAGAACGCCGAAAAGGATTTTTACGAAGCCGCTGAGATCAGCCGCTCGATTCAATATCCCGCCGGGTTGTCGCACGCATTGCACGATCAGGCCGCAGTGGTTTACTTCATCCAGGGTAAATTCACCCTGGCCCTGGCCGCCATGGAAGAAGCCGACCAGATCAAGTCGGAGGATAGCGGCGAAACCTGGGGCCTTCCTTTCCTGCAGGCTTTAATCTTTCAGACCACCGGCGATCGCAAACGCACGCGTAAAGCGTTGGATGCTTTCCTGCCGCTCGTCCGTCCGGGCACGCGCGCGGCCGGAGGTTATTATTTTCTCTGGTCGCGGTTGTCGCTGGATGAAGAGGAACTCGAAAAAGCCGAGGAATACCTGTATCTGGCGTTGCGGATTGCCAATCAAACCGGAGTTCCCGATTTGAATGTGCGGGTGCGTCTGGAATACAGCCGCCTGTTTCGTCTGCGCGGCGAACCGGCCACCGCCCACACCTGGGCCGAGGACGCCTACCGCTTTGCGCAACGTCTGAACTCGTTCTACCTGAGCGGCAAAGCGCTCGTCGAGCGCGCCCGCACCTCCTGGGAGATGGGCGACCACGCGCAGGCTTTCACCCAAATCGACGACGCCATCCAACAATTCACTGCCATCACGGCCGAGTACAACCTGGCTTACGCGCGCCTGCTGAAGGCGGCCTGGATTTCACTCGAAAATCAGGGCGACGACGCGGAAACCTGGAAGCTGGCGGTCAAAAGCATCCTGCAGGGCGGTTATACTTTCATCCTCGAACGCGAACGGAGACTGGCCTTCCCATTGATTGCGAGCTATCTGCGAAGCCGCGATTCAGCCGCACGCGAACCTGCCGAGGTGTTGCTCCAACAAATCGACAAGATTTCCCCTCCCCCGTTGCGCATCTTCGGTCTGGGCCAATTCCGAGTGCTGCAGGGGCGCCGGCCGGTGCCGGATTCGCTCTGGCAGCGCCGTAAAGCCGGCGAAATGCTGCGCTATCTGTTGCTGCAGCCCGGTCATTCCGCCAGCCGCGAAGTGATCCTGGAGGAATTATGGCCCGATCACCCGCTTTCCACCAGCCAGGATCTGTTTCATCAGGCCACATCGACGCTGCGCCACATTTTGGAGCCCGACCTGCCCGAGAAATTTCCATCCCGATATCTGACGGTGGAAGGCGAGCGCGTATTCGTCAATCTTCCGCACGGCTCGATGGTCGATTTCGAACACTTCGAGCAGGAGCTTCCCATTGCTTTACAATCCCGTCAAATCAGCCGGCTTCAGGAAGCCCTGACGCTTTACACGGACGATCTCTTTCCGATGGACCTCTACCAGGATTGGAGCGCTTCGCGCCGGCAGGAACTGGTGGATCTGTATCTGCATGGTCTGCTCGTCCTCGGACAGGCCTACCTCGAACGCCAGAGTTACGACCAGGCGGCCAATTGCGCCCTCAAAATTCTCCAACGCGATATCTGGAATGAAGATGCCACTTTATTGGGGATGCAAGCCTATCTCGGAATGAACAGCGCTCCCCGGGCTGTGCATCTCTATCAAAAACTAGAGTCGATCCTCAAAGAAGACCTGGACCTCCAGCCGCGTTCCGATTTAAAGCAAATGGTGGCCAGCATCAAGCGCGCCCGTCTGGATAACCCCAACAATCCGGTATAGAATCTCGATCCATCATTGTTGATATCCTCCTATCATTTGTCAGTTAAATGTCAGTAGGAAATGATATTCTGATGCTAGAGATTCATCAATGCGCAGGAAATCGACCTTCCTCCTCACAATACTGCCTGCCGAGACATCAGAAGGCGAACTTCACGGAAATCTTCGAACCGTTGCTGATGGCAGTCAGGCCACTTTTTCCAACCTGGATGAACTCTTCGCGTTGATCCACAAAACAGTCACCGAAAAAGACGAAACCCCCGCGAAGAAACGCACCCCCGTTCGATCCATTCCCACCCAGGCATCCTGAACACCCAATCCCTCGCCCGATTCGTTTTCGATGCGTTTACAGGGGACCGCACCGAAAACAAAGCCCCCCTGGCCGTCATGGCCAGGGGGATTTGATTCTCGATCGGATATATACTTATGGTATTGGGCGAGCCGGAATCAGTGGGGAGGTTGAAAATGAATTTAAAATTCCGCGGCCGCTGCAGACTGGTCATTCTGACCATACTGCTCTTTACGCTGCTGGGTTCGTCAGTTTCTGTCGTTCAATCGGATGCTCCATTTCGGGTCTATCTGCCGGTCATTTTTTCACCCAGAATTCCGCTCCCCGACAGCAGTTTCGAATCGGAAACTGCAACTTGGATCCTGTTCCCGTCCACAGAGCAGCTTATTTACAGCCAACCGGACTTCCCGACGGGGATCGTGCCGCGGACCGGCAGTCATGCGGCCTGGTTGGGATATCATTCAGAGTCGGACCCAACCCTGCAAAATTCCATCAGCCAGCAAATTGTGATTCCTTCTATCGTCCCTCATCTTTCCTTCTGGACGCAGATCCAATCCAAGAAGATATGCGGATCGACCCAGAGCAGATTATCCGTTTATGTAAACGGCCAACTTCAATGGTTGAAGGAGCCCTGCAAAAGCGTCAGTTTCTTCGACTGGAGCCGCCAGATTGTCGACCTCACGCAATTTGCCAATCAGGAGGTGACCCTCACCATTCGAGTCACCCTCGAAGCCGGTGATACGGCCCAGATCTTCCTGGACGATTTCGAGTTTTCTTCGAATTAACCCCTGAACCATAAAAATAGCCGGTTAATTTGCCGCGTGGAGATCGACCGCCCCGAGCCTGTTGGGGGTTGGGCGCTGATTTTCTCCCACCTTTCTTATTTGACAATTTCGATTACCAATCCTACACTAATCCCATGTTAGCTCGTATCTTTTCCTGCGCTGTCATCGGACTCGAGGGCGTAATCGTCGAAGTCGAAGTAGACTTTGGGCAGGGCCTGCCCAAAATGACGATCGTCGGGCTGCCGGATGCGGCCGTGCAGGAAAGCCGCGAACGTGTCTACTCGGCCATCAAGAACGCCGGCCTCGAATATCCGCGCAAGCCGCTGACCGTCAATCTGGCTCCGGCAACGGTGCGCAAGGAAGGGCCATCCTATGACCTCCCGATTGCCCTGGGCGTCCTGGTGGCGACGGAACAAATTTCGGCTGAGAGCTTGGCCGAAACGCTGGTGATCGGTGAACTCTCCCTGGACGGCGCTGTGCGCCATGTTCGCGGCGTCTTGCCCATGGCAGCCGTAGCCCGGCGTGAAGGCTTCCGGCGTGTCTTCGTGCCGCAGTGCGACGCGGCCGAAGCCGCCCTGATTCCCGAGTTGGAAGTCATCCCGGTCGCCAATCTGACCGAACTGGCGAACCACCTGTTGGGCAATGTCATCATTCCCTCTCACCCTCCTGTCGACGTCGAACAGATGGAGCCTCCGGTGCAGGTCGATTTTCGAGAGATCAAAGGCCAGGAGCACGTCAAGCGCGCGCTCGAAATCGCTGCAGCGGGCGGACACAACATATTGATGATCGGGCCACCCGGCGCCGGCAAGACGCTGCTGGCGCGCGCCATGCCCGCCATTTTGCCGCATCTATCGATCGACGAAGCTCTGGATGTGACCCGCATCTATTCCATCGCCGATCAACTACCGGCGGATGTGCCGCTGGTGCAGACCCGTCCATTCCGCGCGCCGCACCACACCATCAGCCATGCCGGCCTGGTCGGCGGTGGAAACGTCCCCCACCCCGGCGAAATATCGCTGGCGCACCGCGGCGTGCTTTTCCTGGACGAACTGCCCGAATTTGGCCCGCGCGTTCTGGAAGTCCTGCGCCAGCCCATCGAGGATAAATTGGTCACTATCAGCCGCGCCCAGGGATCGCTCACTTTCCCGGCCAATTTTCAGATGGTGGCCGCCATGAACCCCTGCCCATGCGGTTTTTTCGGCGACCCGCTTAAAGCATGCACCTGCTCACCCGGGGTGGTCACCAAATATCAGAAACGCATCTCCGGGCCGCTGCTCGACCGCATCGATATCTACGTCGAAGTGCCGCGCGTTGCGTACGATAAACTCAGCGATGCCCGCCTGGGTGAATCCTCCGCAACGGTCCGTGCCCGGGTCGAGGCCGCCCGCCAGATTCAGCGCGAGCGCTTTGGGAGACTGGACCCGGAAAAGGAACCCCAGGCTGCCATCATGAACAATGCCGACATGCGCGTGGGTGAGGTCCGCCAATTTTGCGGGCTGGATGACGCCGGCCGCGCCCTCATGCGCACCGCCATGAATCAACTGCAGCTCTCCGCGCGCGCTTATCACCGCGTGCTCAAACTGGCCCGCACCATCGCTGATCTGGCCGCCGCCAAACAAATCGCGCCGGCGCACCTGGCCGAAGCGTTGCAATATCGGCCGCGATTATCAGCAGATTAATATTCGCACACAAAAGCCTGCCGGGGATTTCGCGGCAGGCTTTGGCATTCATTCTCTCAAACTTCAATCCAGATATGCAGCGATCCAGCCAAGCACCTCTGGCAGATCGATGCGGTGGTTTAGTGAAGTGATCCGCCCGCACAGGCGTCCCTCGTACCCCAGGCGGTAACCGCCGGTGTGCACGGCGACCACCGTATCCGGATAGGCGCTGCTGACATCCAGGAAGATGCCGGAACCCGAATCGCCTCCGCAGCCGCCTCCAAAATTTTTACTGGGGGCATTGATCAACATCAACCAGCGCGCATCCTGCGTGCCGACGGTTCCCTGGCTGGGGCTGTAAAGCTGTTCAGATACTTTGCGGACGAAATCATAGTTGCGCGTGTATGGACCACCTCCGACGGTGACGCCGTTCTGGCCGTAGCCCACATCGAAGAAGTGTTCATCGGTCTGGCCGGTCGTTCCGACTAGTTCATCGACCACACCGGCCATAGGCAGCTCGGCAGGCGTGATCCCCACCGCCGGTTCATCCAGGAAGACCAGGCCGTAATCCCAGGTAAACGGCCAGGCTGCATCATCGTATCCCGGATGGGTCACCCAGGCGTGGGTCGTATACCAGGTTCCCTGCCCCGGGATCGGGACCCAGGTTTCGGCGTCCACGCTGGCTGCGGCATCGAACGTGATCCAAACTTCGGGGATGCCCGCCGCGGTCCAAAAACTGGTGCAGTGGCCCGCCGTCAGAACGACATTTGCAGCGATCAATGTGCCAGAGCAAAAGGTGTACCCCGGGACGATCAGCAGGGCCCCATACGGATGCCCATTTCCATCCGGCTGGCCGCCTGTGATGGCCGCAGCCGGTGTTGTTACACAGACAATCAGAATCAACGCAAGCGTCAGCGGAAGAAGTCCTTTTTTCATCATGAACCTCCCTGATTCAGAATTGTTTTCCAGGTTCCCGACAGTGGGAATATTTAATAAATAACATATTCGATCATTGAATTCAACAATCGAAATCCAGTTTATTCTTAGCGTTTCTTTATAAATGAAGAAAATTGCTCGATCCAAATGAAAGAATACGGCCGCGCGGCCGTATTTCTGCGCGAAATTCTTCCGAATCAGGGCGAACAGTTGTCGGGCACGCTTCGCAATCGTAAACCGGCAGCCCGGACAATGTTTTATTGGGGTATCTGTTGGATGAGCGGCAGAAACAGGTATTTGGGCGGTACGCCGGATATGACGATCGAGGTCGCATTTTCATGATGGATGCGCATGACCGTTGGCAGATCTCCCGGAGCGCCCAGCGTGAAGCCCGTCTGTGTCTCCAGGTCCGAAATACTGTTCAGGCGCTGCAAAGGCACGCCATTTGCGGTAACACTCAGGGGCATAAAGCTGGTGATTTTCAGTTTTTCCTGGGCGGAGCCATCGAAGGTGCGATATTCTATTCTATCCGGCTGATAACGAATGAATTTGATAATCGACGAGGTTCGCAGCAAATGATCCTGGTCGTCCGGCGCCAACCAAGGCGCGGCGGCCATAGCTCGCAAGTAATGACGCACGTAATCGCCGTAACCATCCGTGAGCCAGATATTGTCGTACGGATACCGGTTCTTGCCATCGAAATCCACCGAATACGTTGCCCAGCTCAGTTGGCGCACCGAATTCGTTACCCGGCTGGTGTCGCCGGTCAATTCGGCATAGCGCAATTCCATCGATGCCTGCCGGCTGTTATGGCTGTTTCCAGGCTTGCGGTAACCGGTTTGCTCGTCGATCAGTTCCACCCCGTAGTCGATCCATCCGAGGTTGTCCAGCGCGGCATAGGGCCAATCCAGGGCTGAACGAGCATCCGCCTGCCAGGTCGGCCCCCAGAGATCCCGGTGGTCCATGATGTACATCGCCAGGGTCACCGCGTTGGTTTGTGTGATCGACCAGCCCGGTCCGTCTTCGAAGAACGGCCCCCACTGGTTATTATGAACGGGATAAGTACGCAGCCAGTTCAAGACTTTGGTATGGGCGGTCTGGTAATCAGCAATGTTACCCTGGCCCAGACCCTCCAGGCCTTCCCACAGCATCAGCAACCCCGTCCAATAGGTGGTGTATGGATTTCCGCCAACCGGCAGTTCGCCGGTCTTGGTATTCACCCGGTACGGCAGGGGTGAGGTTACCTCGTCCCCGGCCTGGGTATGGTTGGCCAGGGTATTGGCGATTTTTACCGCCGCCTGGAGATAACGGGTGTTTCCCGTGATTTTGTACAGGTTCACCAGCTCATAGCCAAAGGATCCCGCCTTGTCGAGCATGGTGAAATTCTCATGGAAGATCATGTCCCCGTCCATTTTATCCAGCCGGGTAACATTGTAAGGATAGGGCAGATTTGGCCATAAATCCGTCGCCGGCGACATACCGTTATCCAGAACGTGGTTCGCAATCAAGACCATATCATCCAGCGCGCGCGTGTCTCCAGTATACGCATAGTACAAAGTCCAGGAGGATATGGCCATTGCCAGTTGATCGCCGCCCAGGCCCTTCGGGTCGTAATCGGGTTCCGAAGTCGACTGCCAGATCTGGTGCATCAGGTAATACGGCAGGTCCGGTTCCGCCGGATTGCGTTCCATATTCAACCACCATTCGAAAACCAGGTGGAGCATATGGTCGTACGAATTGCACAGATTGCTCGGGTCGTACCAGGGCAGAATCATATTCTGCTCATCCACCCGGATCATATGGTAGATGAGATAATTCTCAGTTTCATGCCAGGCGTTGGTGGTAAAACAACCGCCCTCCGCGCCGGACGCATTGCTTGTATCCGCTGCCTGGGTTGGGCTGCCGGTTGGATCAGGCGTGGTGGAGATCGCTGCTTGAACAGGCGATACCAGCGTCCCAAAGGTCGCAGTTAGAAAAAAAAGCAGGCACGCCAGCGCGCCGGTAAATCGTTTCATGTCCATATCCGGATCGTCAATCCAAAAACGAAATCTACGAATAAGCTGTATTATACCGGATATAGGTTAATCAATTGTACGCCGCCAGAGAACCAGGTTTCGTTCCCGAAATCGCCGGTCGAACCGGATCGGGGTTTTGCGCATGCAACCGCCCGCCAGAGTTCTCCGGTGTTGATTAGGGCTATATTATAATCAGAGTAAATCCCTTCCCGCCTCGAGGTTCGTGTCATGCCGCGTGAATCACTCGGTTATGTCCGTATGGTCTGGTATTGCCCCAATTGTCAGAGCAAGAATCCTGGAAATTTCCGTTTTTGCCGGGGTTGTGGGGCCGCCCAACCGGCCAATGTCGAATTCCAAAAAGACGATCAGGACGTCCTGGTCACCGACGCCAAAGAAATCGAGCAGGCCGAACTGGGCGCAGATATTCACTGCGGTTATTGCGGCGCTCGCAACCCGGCCAACGCCAGGGAATGCCTTGCCTGCGGCGCCGATCTGGCGACGGGGACGCCTCGCGCCAGCGGAACAATGGCCGGTGCGTTGAACACCGGACCGGTTGCCATGCAAAACTGCCCGGCCTGCGGTTCGCCCAACCCGGCCACTGCATTGACCTGTTCCAAATGCGGCGCCAGCCTGAAATCCGCGCCCGCGCAGGCCCAACCGTCTCTGGCAAAGCCCGCTTCGTTCCCCAAATGGCTGCCCTTCGCTTTCATCGGGCTGACCATTCTCTGCATTCTGCTGGCCGTCATCCTAACCCGCACCACCGATCAAATCGGCACCGTCTCCGCGCTTGCCTGGCAGCGCAGTTATCCCATTCTGGCGCAACGAGCCGTCGAACATGAGGATTGGAAAGATCAGATTCCCCAGGACGCGATCCTCGGCGTGTGTGAGGAACGAAAAGCCGGCGTCTCCGACCAACCCACGGATCGATCCGTAAAGGTGTGTGGAACGCCATATACCATCGACAAGGGCAATGGTTATTCCGAAGTCGTTCAGGATTGCCAGTATGAAGTCTATGCCGATTATTGCAGCTATACCGTTCAGGAATGGGTAACGGTCGATAACATAACCACCAGCGGCTCGGATTTGAACCCCTACTGGCCGCAACTCAACCTCGCGGCCGACCAGCGCGCCGGGGATGGCAGCGAACAATATCGCATTACTTTTTCCACGGAAGACGGCAATGTCACTTACGAGACCGCAGATGCCGCATTGTTTGGCGCGGCGGAACCCGGCAGCCGCTGGACTTTGCGCATCAATTCGCTGGGGGAGATCGTTACCATCGAGCCGGCCCCGTGAAAAAAGTCGTCAATCCGGATCATCCGATTGACAACCTTCCTCGAATTTCCTATACTGGATTCAGGCACAGCGCTTGAATCCCGGCCTGGCTGCCAAAGCCAAGAACATTCCGAAGTCATATACGGGCCGTCTGCAATTTGCAGGCGGCTGTTTTCTTAACGGCCGGCCTGCCGAGGAGGTTCACGATGTTGAAACTCGACCTGACCGAAGAAGAACGCCAGACTCTGGTTTATCTGCTCGAAGATTGCATCGCTGACCTGAAAGAGGAAATCCACGAGACCGATCGGGCGGATTACAAGGATATGCTCAAGCATCGCAGGGATGTGCTCCAAAAGCTCTGGCAGGCATTGCAGCCCATATCGGAAACCGGATGAACCCTTTTTTGCAAATTCCCGACGGATCCTGAAAGGTCGACTTACACCTTCCAGCGATTATTTTGTTGACGGTCGGGCCGGTGATCATACGTACCCGACCGGCAAGGATCCGCTCCGGTGAATCGTTCAAGGCCCGAGATCGTCTTTGTACACCCCCCGCGACTGCAACCATTCTGCAATCGAAAGTCTCTGCTATAAATCTTGCATTTGTAGTAATATTTATATAATAATTTTCTTCTTATTAAAATTGAGGTGCTTCTATGAGAACTGGGCGATCCACCAGCAAAGTGGGGGTGTATGTTGATGTTGCCTATGTATATATCAATGGCGGCTCAAAAATGCAATATGATGTTCTCCGTGAGTTCGCCTGTCGGGATTTCGCCGACCCCATGCGCATGAACGCCTACGTTACCTTTGACAGCGATCGCGCTGAAAGGGACGAGGTTTATCGTAAGGGGGCGACAAGTTTCCATTCTGCGTTACGAGATATCGGTTATAAAGTAATCGTCAAAGAAATTCAATGGTTCAAAGATGAATCAGGCATTCGGTATGGAAAAGCCAATGCGGATCTCGACCTGGCCGTAGATGCGCTGCTTCAGTCTGAAAATCTGGACCGGGTCCTCATCGTCAGCGGCGACGGGGATTTCGTCCAGGTGGTACGCGCACTTCAGAATAAAGGTTGCCGTGTCGAGGTTGTGGGTCTGGATAACGTTTCTTCGAAACTACGCTACGAATCCGATTTCTTCATTTCCGGTTATCTGATTCCCAACCTGATTCCGGTCACCATGCGCAAACCCGATTCACCCGCCTGGGGCGAAATCAACAGCCGGGTGCGCGGCTGGTGCTACTGGCACACCGATCAGGGCTACGGTTTCATGCGATTCCTGAAGGAGATCAGCCCTCAGCTCTGGCAAACCGATACCCGTAATCCGGATTCGGCCTACGGAACCGCGTTCTTCCACGATTCGAACCTTCCGGAAGGCATTCGCCCCACCGGATTACCCTCCCGGAACTTCATCTTCGAATTCGAGCTGGTGCGATCCGAAAAATACGACCGCCTCCAGGCTCAGGATATCGAACTGGTCAGCCGATTTTAGCTACGCCTGATCGCCAAACGGATCCTCGATTCGAAAATCAACGACAGGGTAATCCATTATTTTGGCATACACCTCATTACCCCATTCGGCCTTTGAAGTTGAATGCGAAAGATAATCTGAAATAAAAAGGGGCTGCTCACCGGTTTGACGGTAGGCAGCCCCTTCTCATTATGAAGGAATTTATCCGACGGTCAGCACAACAATTCCCGAAAGGGTCAACAGCAAACCGGCAGCCGTTTTGAAGGTCAGCGGTTCGCCGCCAAACAGGATGCCCATCAGGGCGCCAAACAGCGGTGAGGTGAACGCAATCGGCATTACCTGAGTCAAGGGTGCGCCTTTGATCGCCTTATAGTAGCAGAGCATCCCCAACGCCCCGGCCACCAGCCCGCCGCCGATGATCATATACAGCAGAGCCTTAGAGCCGGCCTGGGTGACGGACTTCCACTGTGGAAAACTTACCACGCCCAGAATCACCAATGCAACTGCCGTACGGATGGTAATTCCCATCTCCGGAGCCAGGTTTCCAAGGTGAAGGCCTTTTTTCTCGAAATAGCCTCCGACGCCCCAGGCAATGGCGGTCAACAACGCGAGAACTTGAGGTTTCATGATCATCCTCCAATGGGAGATAAATTATTGGAAATCCTTACAAAAAGCTAAAAGGTGGGTAATGCCTATTGCTTTTTCCCTTAAAATCGGCTAGAATGTGGGAGAAAGTGGTATGAAGTGGGAGATGGTGGAGCGCTGGCATGGTCCGGCGTTTCGGCTTTAAAGAGGATATAGAACTAATGTTCCTAAACACGTACCATCACAACCTGGATGAAAAAGGCCGCCTGACCATTCCGGCTCGCTACCGTGAATTGATCTCGGAAGGCGCCTATATCACCCTGGGGTTCGACCACAACCTGATGGTATTGACCACCTCCTACTTCAATGAAATCGCCGAGCGGTCGGCAAAATTGAGCCTCACCGATCCGACCTCTCGCCAGTTGATGCGCCTGATCTTCTCCAATGCAGAACGCGTTGAAATCGACAAGGCCGGGCGCATATTGATTCCGCAATCCCTGCGTGAAGCGGTCCAACTGGAAACCGAAGCTGTCCTCGTCGGCGTGCTCAACTACTTCGAAATCTGGTCGCCTTCACTCTGGAATCATCAGAGTGAGAGCATGACCAACGCCGAGGCCAACGAACAACGCTTCTCGGCGCTCACCCTCTAGGTGCCCTATGTGCGCCGAAAGGAACGACAATACCCCGCACCTCCCCGTACTTTACCAAGAAATTATACATGCTTTACGCCCACATAGTCCGGGCAGGTATGTGGATGCGACCGTCGGAGCAGGGGGACACGCCTTGGGCATCCTTCAAGACAGCAGTCCGGAAGGACTCTTGTTGGGGCTGGACCTCGATCCGCAGGCGCTTGAGATAGCTTCTCGGCGCCTTTCTGCTTTTGAATCCAGAGTTACCCTCCGTCAGGTCTCATACACCACCCTGCAGCGCCAACTGGCGGATCTGGGTTGGAATGCGGTGGATGGGATCGTCATCGACCTGGGAGTCTCGTCGATGCAAATCGATACCCCCGAACGCGGTTTTTCATTCCTGGCGGATGGGCCGTTGGATATGCGCTTCTCGCCGGATCAACCCACCTCAGCCGCTGACCTAATCAATACGCTTCCTGAAACTGAACTGGCGGATCTGATCTATCGCTATGGTGAGGAGAGGGCATCCCGCCGCATCGCCCGTGCCATTGTTCAGGCCCGGCCGCTGCACACCACGGCCCAACTGGCAGAGGTAATCCTGCGGGCTTCCGGCGGTCGGCGCGGGCGCATCCACCCCGCCACGCGCACCTTTCAGGCGCTGCGCATCGCTGTCAATCACGAACTCGACGCCCTCGAGGAATTTCTTCCCCAGGCTGTCCAATCCCTGGCGCCCGGCGGACGGCTGGCTGTGATTTCCTTCCACTCGCTGGAAGACCGCATCGTAAAGCAGTATTTCCGGCTCGAAAGCCGCGATTGCATCTGCCCGCCCGATCAACCGGTTTGTACCTGCGGCCACAAGGCCAGTCTGGTCGAGGTCAACCGGCATCCGATCGAAGCGACCGCAGAGGAGGCCAGCCGCAATCCCCGGGCTCGCAGCGCCAAACTTCGCATCGTCGAAAAGCTGCCTCTGGCATGAGATTTGCATAAATACCGGAAATCAAACCGATTTCCTTCAGGAGCAACAAAGAATGACCCACCTGTTCACGCAGGCATACCAACAAGCCCCATGGCGCCTCCAGATCCAACGGATCGGCGGCTTTCTGGCTGCATTGGTAGGGGTGGTGTTGATCGCCGGTGTTTATCTCTTCATCAGCGCTCAAACGGCCACGGCCGGACTCGAAATTCAAAGCCTGGAACGGCAGCGCGAATCGCTCGACCGCCTGATTGCCGACCGCCGCGCCGCGCTGGCTGAAATCACCTCGGCGGGCGTGATGACGCAGCGGGCTACCGAGATGGGATTCGAGCTTCCGGATATGAGCACGGCCATCTATATGGTGATCCCGGGTTACGAAGGCCGCCAACCGGCCATGATCGCCCCGCCGCCTTCCTCCAATTCCCTCCCATCCCCCATCATCAAGCAATCCTACCGGCAATCCTTATGGGAATGGTTCTTCCAGGGTGTGCTGTCAGGCGCATCCGCGGGAGGGTACTGATATGCTTAAATATTTCACCCGTCTGCGACTCATCGGTATCTTCTTCGCCCTGGTGGGCGCTTTGATTTTATTTCAAATGGTTCGCATTCAGACCAACGTCAACGCTCAAAAAATGAGCGCATCGATCGAGAAGCAATACGGCACCATTTCGCGCACCATCTATCCCGAACGCGGCAATATCTATGACCGCTGGGGACACCTGCTGGCCGGGAACAAGGACGTTTACGAAATCGGCATCGCCCTCAATGAGGTCGAGAATCCGGAAACGCTGGCGACCGTCCTTTCGACCGTTCTGGGACTCGATTATGGAGATGTCCTGGGAAAGGCCAGCCTGGAATATATCGAGGGCAAGCAATCCTATGTGATCGTGACCGATTTCGTCTCGGCTGAAAAAGTCAACGAGCTGGAAAAGCTTTACGACCAGTACGAGACCGACCGGGCCAAGGTTCGAAAGGGCCAGGAAGTGCAGAGCCTGCGCGGTCTGCACTGGACGGGTCACCTGCAGCGGTCCTATCCAGAAAAATCACTGGCCTCCAACATTCTCGGCTTCTATAACTACAAAGATCGCGAATCCGCCACCGGTTTTTACGGCGTGGAAGAAAAATACAACGATTTGCTGGCCGGCAATCCGGTCACGATCAGCATTCCGCGCGATCCGGCTCTCATCGAGGACGTTCCGGATGTCCCGCCAGGTTCCAGTCTGGTGTTGACCATCGACCGCGAAATCCAGGCCATGTTGGAACGCGTCATGGACAAGGCTGTGCAGGACTCCGGCGCAGAATCCGGCACTGCCCTCATTCTCGACCCGACCAACGGTGAAATTCTGGCCATGACGTCGACGCCGCGCATGGACCTGAATGACTACTGGACCTACAGCGATATCTATTCCGACGGTACGCTCTTCGACCGCGCCATCAGCCGGCCGTACGAACCGGGTTCGGTCTTTAAAGTGCTCACCATGGCCAGCGCTCTCGATAGCGGCACCGTCACCCCGGAGACCTCTTTCCTGGATACCGGTTCGATCCTGGTCGGTGGGTATTACATTTACAACTGGGACCGCGGCGCCTGGGGACCGCAGGACATGACCGGTTGTATGCAGCACTCCCTGAACGTCTGCCTTTCCTGGGTTGCCACCCAGATGGGACCGACGAAATTCTACAATTACATGCAGGCCTTTGGCATCGGTCGCCGCACGAACGTCGACCTGGCCGGCGAACAATTCTGGCCGTTGACCCTGCCCGGCGATAAGGACTGGTACGAGGTCAACCTGGCCACCAATTCATTCGGGCAAGGCGTTGCGGTCACCCCGCTTCAACTGGCGATGGCCATTTCCAGCGTTGCCAACAACCAGGGCATCATGTATGCCCCGCATGTTCTCAAAGCCTACATTCAGGATGGGAAGCAGTATAATACACCACCAGTAGCGGTAGGTTCGCCCATTACGGCCCAGACAGCCAAGACCCTTACCGATATGCTGTCCGTCTCTCTTGAATCGGAATCCTCGGTGGCATTGGTTCCTGGATATAAAATCGCCGGAAAGACAGGCACGGCGGAAATTCCAACCAGTACCGGATATTTAACGGGTATCACCAATACCTCCTTTGTCGGTTGGGGACCTACGGACGATCCCAAGTTCCTGGTTTATGTCTGGCTTGAAAAACCGACCAGCGATATCTGGGGCTCGACAGTGGCTGCCCCGGTATTCAGCGATATTGTCAAAGAGCTGGTCGCGTTGATGAAACTCCCACCGGACGACATCCGGCATCAGTTGAACGGGCAATGAGGTAAATAGAGCGTGTTACGGCTGGCAGATGTATTGGAAGCCCTGACGGGCAATCGACCGGAAGCCTCCCTGATTATCAGCGAGGCTGCGGTTGATTCACGACAGGTGATCCCCGGCGCCATGTTCGTGGCGCTGCCAGGCGAACACGTCGACGGGCACGATTTCGTCGCCAGCGCTTTCGAGCGCGGCGCCCACATTGCCCTGGTGCAGCGCGACCTTACTGCGCAGTTCCCGGTGCTCGATTTACGCTCCGGCCAACTGCCAGAGCCACTCGCGATTCCCCAACCGCCCTTCTGCCTGTGGGTCAATGACAGCCTGGCTGCGCTGCAAACGATTGCCGGTTTCTGGCGCCAGCGCCTGGCTGTGCGCGTGATCGGCGTCACCGGCAGTGTGGGGAAATCCACCACCAAGGAACTGGTTGCCCAGGTCCTCGGCCAACGCTATCGCACCATCAAGAACCCCGGCAACATGAACAATGAAATCGGCCTGCCGCTGACCCTGCTGCAACTCAGCGAAGGCACGCAGCGGGCTGTGCTCGAAATGGGTTTCTATGTACCCGGTGAAATCGAGTTTCTGTGCAAACTGGCCCGGCCGCAGGTCGGCGTAGTCACCAACATCGGCACCGTGCATGCCGAGCGCGCCGGTTCTCAGGAAGCCATTGCCCGAGGCAAAGGTGAACTGGTCGAAGCTCTGCCGCCGGCTCCGGAAGGCGTTGCCATTTTGAATTACGACGATCCCTGGGTGCGCGGCATGGCCGGCCGCACACAGGCGCGCATCTTCTATTATGGTCTGGACGCTCGCAGCCATTTGTGGGCCAGTGATATCGAAGGCCTGGGTCTGCAGGGCATTCGCTTCCAGCTTCACGTTCGCAATGAGACCCTCCACCTGCACGTTCCGCTGATCGGCCAGCATTCGGTGCAAACCGTGCTGCGCGCCACTGCGGTGGGATTGGTGGAAGGGCTATCCTGGCAGGAAGTGATCGACGGCCTGCAGCGTAGCCTGACCCAGTTACGCCTGGCGACGGTCCGCGCCACGAGTGGCGCCCTGATCATCGACGACACCTATAACGCATCGCCTGAATCGACGTTGGCGGCGCTCAACCTGTTGACGGAAATCGAAGGCAACAAGGTGGCCGTGCTGGGCGATATGCTCGAACTGGGTCCTTACGAACAGGAAGGGCACGAGATGGTCGGGGTGCGCGCGGCGGAAGTCGCCAATCGCCTGGTCACAGTCGGGCGTTTGGGAAAGCTCATTGCCGAGGCGGCGCGCCAGGCCGGCATGCCGGCCGATGCGATCACTGCCGTGAACGATGTAAATCAGGCGACGGAACTATTGAAAGGAATTTTGAATTCGGATGATGTGGTTTTGATCAAGGGGTCACATGGAGTGCGCATGGACCGCATCGTCTCTTCCCTGGAGGCGGAATCATGAGCAATACATCCCTGGCCCTCGCATTGGCCGGTTTCAGTTTTATGTTTACGGTGATCTGGGGCGGCCCGCTGCTGCGCATCCTGCGCCACTTCAAGATCGGCAAGCTCATTCGGGTTGAAGGCCCCGATTCGCACGCAGTCAAGATGGGTACCCCCACCATGGGCGGCATCATGTTCCTGCTGCCCGTGATCATGCTGACCCTGTTATTGAACGCCGCGACCCTGTTGGGACTGAAAGTCATAGGCCGTTCCATTCTGCTGCCCTTGCTGGTGATGGTGGCTTATGCTCTCCTGGGCGCGATCGATGACTGGGAAGGCATTCGCGGTCCGCGCCGTGGATTGGGCATGCGCGCGCGCACCAAATTCCTCCTTCAACTGGTGCTGGCGATCGTCATTGCCTTCGGGTTGAAGTACGTGCTGGATGTCCCCGAACTCTACTGGCCCGGCACGGTCGAAGAAATTCCGCTCGGAAATATGTACATCCCGATCGCGGTCTTCCTCATCGTCGGCATGTCCAACGCGGTCAACCTTACCGATGGTCTGGACGGTCTGGCCGGCCTGATCAGCGCCACCGCCTTCGCCGCTTACGGCCTGATCGCCCTGCTGCAGGGTTATGTCTTCCTGGGCCGGTTCTGTTTCACACTGGTGGGCGCGTTGTTCGGTTTCCTCTGGTTCAATGTGCATCCCGCCCAGCTCTTCATGGGCGATATGGGGTCGCTCGCATTGGGCGCCACCCTGGCGGTGGTTGCCCTGATGACCGGTCAATGGCTGCTGCTGCCCATTGTGGCCATCATTCCGGTCAGCGAAGCACTCTCGGATATCCTACAGGTCGGCTATTTCAAGCTGACCAAGGGTAAACGGTTGTTCAAAATGGCGCCGATCCATCATCATTTCGAATTGCTCGGATGGAGTGAAACGCAGGTGGTCCAGCGATTCTGGCTGGTCGGTCTTCTGGCTGCCATGCTCGGCGTGGCGTTTGCGGTGGTGTAACGATGGCAAACTGGATCGGTAAACGCGTACTCATTCTTGGTGCAGCCCGGCAGGGGCTGGCATTGGCGCGTTATCTGGTGCGCCAGCGCGCGCTGGTGACTTTGAACGACCAACGCAGCCCCGACCAACTGGCCGCCGTGCGCCAGGCCAACGCGGCTCTGCCCATCGAATGGGTGCTGGGCGAGCATCCTCTACGCCTGTTGGATCAGACTGACCTGGTGTGCGTCTCGGGCGGTATTCCGCTGACCCTGCCGATTGTACAGGAAGCCCAGCGGCGCGGCCTGCCCATCACGAACGATACCCAAATCTTCATGGACGCGGTCCCCTGCCCGGTCATCGGCATCACCGGTTCGGCTGGTAAGACAACCACCACCACGCTGGTCGGTCGCATGGCTCAGGCCGCGATCAAGGCGCCGCGCAAAGCCTGGATCGGCGGTAACATCGGCCTGCCGCTGGTCGATCACCTCGAAGAGATCAAGGCGGATGATGTCGTAATTCTCGAGATTTCCAGTTTCCAGCTCGAGCAGATGACGACCTCACCGCATATCGGCGCCATCCTCAACATCACCCCCAACCATCTCGACCGTCACGGCACCCTCGAAGCTTATGCCGCTGCCAAGGCCCGCCTCATTCATTTTCAGGGCAGCGAAGATGTGGCCATTCTTAACCCGGCGGACTCCGGATCGTGGAATCTGCGCTCTCAGGTCGCCGGCCGCCTGGTCACATTCAGCCTGCAGCATCCGGACCTTCACCAGGCGGGCACCTTCTGCCAGGACGAGCACCTGTGGGTATATGACGGCCAAAAGGACATCTCAATCATGCCGCAAAGCTCCATCCTGCTGCGCGGCACGCACAACCTCTACAACGTTCTGGCAGCCTGCGCCATCGCCCACGCGGCTGGCTTTCCCGTTCAGGCCATGCGCAGCGGTGTCGAAGGTTTTGGCGGAGTCCCGCACCGCCTGGAATTCGTGCGCACCTGGCGGAGCAGCAAATGGTACAACGACTCCATCGCCACCGCCCCCGAACGCACCAGCGCCGCCATTCATTCGTTCAGCGAACCGCTGGTCGTTCTGCTCGGCGGTCGCGACAAGAAGCTGCCGTGGGATGATCTGGCTACGCTCATTCACCAACGCGTCGACCATGTCATTCTCTTCGGCGAGGCAGCCGCGAAGATTCAAAATGCGATCGGCCCGCTGGAACTGGGTCGCCGGCCGTACAGCATGGAAGTCTGTGGTGACCTGCATGAAGCCGTTCAAGCGGCGGCACAGGTTGCTCAACCCGGGGACGTGGTGTTATTGTCGCCGGGAGGCACCAGTTACGATCAGTTCAAAGATTTCGAAGAGCGTGGGGAGTGCTTCCGAGAATGGGTGAACCAACTGCCGTAAATTCGAATGCCAATAGCGTGCGGCAGAACCGGGCCGTCAAGTCACTGCACCTGAGGCTGGATGTCCCGCTACTGCTGGCCGTCGCCTCATTGATGGCCTTTGGCCTGTTAATGGTCTATTCGGCCAGTTGGGGCGCTTCCCTTGAACTTGGCGACAACCCGGCCTACTTCTTCACCAATCAACTGCGGTGGGCCATCGTCGGTTCGGCCGCCATGGTCGGACTGAGCCTGGTCGATTATCACCGCTGGCGCAGGTTGATGGTTCCGATGATGCTGGTCACGCTGATCATGCTGGTACTGGTTCTGGTCACCGGCGAGACCCGGCTCAACGCCCGCCGCGCACTTTTTGGCGGCTCGGTGCAGCCATCCGAAATGGCGAAGCTGGCCATCATCGTTTATCTGGCGTTCTGGTTGTATTCCAAGCGCGAAATGATCAACAATATCACTTTCGGCCTGCTGCCCATGGCTGCCATTCTGGGTATCACGGGCGGCATCATCCTGGCCCAGCCCGATCTGAGCGCCGTGCTGACCATCCTCATCATGGGCGGATTGATGTTCTTCCTGGCCGGCGTGGATTGGAAACAGGTTCTGATCATCGTCATTGTCGCCGGTTTGCTGGGTTGGTTGCTGGTGACGGTCATGCCCACCGGTAAAGCCCGCCTGGAGCCCTATCTGGCCGGTCTGCGGGATCCTGTCGAAGCCTCATACCACGTGCAGCGCTCGCTCGAATCGGTCGTGCGCGGCGGCGTCTTCGGGGTGGGGATCGGACGGGGTGCGACCAAGTTCACCGGCCTGCCGGTTGCCCACACCGACAGCATCTTTGCCGTCATCGCTGAAGAAACCGGCCTGATCGGCGCAGCCGGTATCATTCTTCTGTACATGGTCGTGCTCTGGCGCGGGCTGAAGATCGCCTCGCATGCCCCGGATTTGCTGGGTAAATTGCTGGCCGCCGGCTGCACGCTGTGGATCGTTTTGGAGGCGACCATCAACATGGGTGTGATGGTCAACTTGCTTCCATTCGCCGGAAACGCGCTGCCCTTTATCAGCGCAGGCGGTTCCAGTTTGATCACGTGTCTGGCTGCAATTGGTTTGATCATGAGTGTTGCCCGGGTTTCCAACCGGACATCCACCCCGGAACAAGGGAGGCCATTCAGTGCGGTTGTTGATCTGCGCAGGCGGAACGGGCGGCGGAGTGTATCCGGCGCTCGCCGTTCTGCAATCCCTCGGGAATGAAGAAGTGACGGTGCTCTGGGTCGGCGGTGAGGGAGGAATGGAAGCTGAACTCGTAAAACGCCAGGGCGTACCGTACACCGCGATCCCCGCTGCCGGGGTTCACGGCGTCGGTTTGCGTTCCCTTCCCGGCAACATCGCCAAACTGGTCCGGGGTGTCGCGGCTTCGCGGCGGATCCTGCGCCAGTTCAAACCAGATGTCCTGCTCTTCACCGGGGGGTATGTGGCCGCGCCGATGGCCGTCGCCGGACGCAGTATTCCGTCCCTGCTCTACACGCCGGATATCGAACCCGGGATGGCGCTCAAATTCCTGGCCCGCTACGCCAGTATTGTGGCCGTCACCGCCCCCGATTCGCGGGCTTTCTTCCCCGGGCGCAAACACCTCGAGGTCAGCGGTTATCCGACCCGCCCCGAGTTGACCCGCTACGATCGCGATGAAGCCCGCCGCAGCCTGAATTTGAACCTCGACCAACCCGTCGTGCTGGTGACCGGCGGCAGCAAGGGCGCGCGCTCCATCAACCGCGCCGTGACAGCCAACTTGAACGACCTGCTCAAAATGGCTCAGGTGCTGCACCTGACCGGCAATCTGGATTGGCCTGAAATTCAGGCTTTCCAGGCTGGCCTGAGCCCGGAACTCGCCGGACGTTATCATGCGTATTCCTACCTGCACGATATGGGATCCGCTCTGGCGAGCGCAGATATCGTCGTTTCCCGGGCCGGTGCCTCCACCCTGGGAGAATATCCGCTGTTTGGGCTGCCGGCTGTCCTGGTCCCCTACCCTTACGCCTGGCGCTATCAGAAAGTCAACGCAGCCTACCTGGTGGATAAAGGCGCAGCCAAAATGATCAAAGATGAGGATCTACCGAAGCAACTGGTGCCTGTCCTGAGCGAACTGCTGGACGACGTTGAAAACTTGAATGCCATGCGCGCTGCGATGAGATCGCTGGCCCGGCCGGAAGCAAGCCAACGGCTTGCAGCCCTGGTTCGCGACCTGGCGGGGGCAAACCCGCAGGAAGGGAATGCTTGATGATCGGTTTAAACGCCACCTTCTGGATGTACGTGGTCCTTTTCGCGCTGATCGGTGGAATGCGCGGCTGGGCGCGGGAACTGCTGGTGAGTTTCAGCGTCATCCTGGCCATGTTCATCATCAACGTCCTCGAACGGTTCGTCCCCTTCGTTCGAGACACCCTTCCGCTGACCGCGCCAAATTCGCTGTTCTGGATGCGCACATTGATCATCCTGTCGCTGGTCTTCTTCGGCTACCAGACGCCGAAAATTCCCAGGTTGGCCGAAAGTGGCCGCTTTGCCCGCGACCGGCTGCAAGATAGCCTGTTGGGCATTTTCCTGGGCGCATTCAATGGCTACCTCATCTTTGGCTCGCTCTGGTTTTACATGAACGCGGCCAATTATCCCTTTGCAATCGTCACGGCTCCCATGGCTGGCACTCCAATCGGCGACGCGGCCATTCGTTTGCTGTCGTTCCTGCCGCCGAACTGGCTGGGCAGCCCGGCCATTTATTTCGCGGTCGCGATCGCTTTCGTATTCGTTCTGGTGGTGTTCATCTGATGACACACGTTCACTTGATTGGCATCGGTGGCAGCGGACTCTCCGCCATAGCCCGGCTCCTTTTGGAGAGCGGGTACTCGGTCAGCGGCTCGGACCGGATTCTCTCCGATCTGGCCCACGAGCTGGCGGAGGCCGGGGCGACCGTATATACCGGCCACGCGCCTGAAAACGTGCGCGGCGCCGATATTGTGGTGCGCTCCTCGGCCATCCCGGATGCCAATCCCGAAGTCCAGGCCGCGTTGGCGGCGGGGATCCCGGTTCTCAAACGGTCGGATTTCCTGGGCCGATTGATGAGCGGGCGCGTTGGCATCGCCGTGGCCGGAACGCACGGCAAGACCACCACCACGTCCATGCTGGCCTGGCTGCTCACCGCGTGCGGGAAGGATCCTTCCTATATCATCGGCGGCGTCTCCAAGAACCTGGGAAACAACGCCCATGCCGGACGGGGCAGCGCCTTTGTCATTGAAGCAGATGAATACGACCGCATGTTCCTCGGCCTGAACCCACAAATCGCCGTGGTGACGGTGATGGAACACGACCATCCGGATTGTTACCCCACCCCGGAAGATTATCGGGCGGCCTTCGTTGACTTTGTCCATCGCCTTCAACCGGGCGGGCTGCTCATTACCAACGCCGATAATGCCGAGACTTCCGGGCTGGCGGCTGAAATCCCGGCCGGCTGCCGTGTCATCCGCTACGGGTTGGATGAAAACGCCGACCTGCGCGCGGTGAATGTCCACCGCAACGATCAAGGCGGCTTTTCCTTCCGGGCGCCCGCCTATGCCGGTGAAATCACCCTGCAGGTGCCGGGCGAACACAATGTGCGCAACGCACTGGCGGCTCTGGCGGTGACGCGCGAATTGAAGATCGACGACGCCGCGGTTGCGGCAGCTCTGGCAAATTTTAAGGGAACCGGCCGGCGCTTTGACGTGCGGGGTGAAGTAGATGGGATTACGATCGTGGATGACTACGCGCATCATCCCACCGAAATTCGCGCCACCCTGGCGGCTGCACGGTCCCGCTACCAGAGCCGTCGCATCTGGGCCGTCTGGCAGCCGCACACGTATTCGCGAACCCAAACCTTGCTGCCTGAATTCGCCCGTGCTTTCGGCGACGCCGATCGGGTCATCGTTACGGCCGTTTATGCGGCGCGCGAAAAGGATAATGGTTTCTCTGCTGCTCAGGTCGTCGACCGAATGCAGCATTCGAACGCTCGTTTTATCCCCGCGTTGGCGGACGTCCGCGACACCCTGCTGGCTGAATTGCAGCCGGGTGACGTTCTCCTGGTGCTTTCCGCCGGGGACGCGGACCAGATCAGTACCCAGGTCCTCACCGCGTTGGGCCAGAAAGAGGAAGGCCATGTCTGATCCGAAGACGAAACGTACCTTTGAACAGGAAACCCTGATCCTCCCCAGCTTGCGCCTGGAGCCCCAAAATCCGAATCCGGCGGCTGACCGACGCGCCTCACGCTACGATGACCTGGCGCTGCCCGAGCGCCAGAAGGTCGTCAACAAGCTGATCGACCACTTGAAAGGCCTTTAGAGAACCGGTCTACAAATGAAACCCCAATCGATTACATCCTCCCTTTCTGAGCTGCGCACCCTGTTTGGCGATCGCCTGCAGGAAAACGTCAGCATGGCCAATTACACCACGGCTCGCGTGGGTGGAATTGCGCAGGCCATGTTGATCGCGCAAACCAGCCAGGAACTCGAACTGGCCGCGCAGAGACTCTGGGAGCATGGCATTCCTTTCTATATGATCGGTTCCGGTTCGAATGTGCTGGTCAGTGATCAGGGTCTACCGGGTGTCGTCATCGTCAATCGAACCCGCAACATCAAAATCGACACCCATACCGAACCCATGAGCGTCTGGGCCGAATCGGGCGCCAATTTGGGGACCGTTGCGCGCCAGGTGGCATTGCGCGGCCTGAGTGGATTGGAATGGGCGGCAACCATCCCCGGTTCGGTCGGCGGAGCGGTCTACGGCAACGCCGGCGCATTCGGCGGAGACATGAACGGCAGCCTGGTGCTGGCAGAAATCTTGCACCAAAAACTGGGTAGACAGACCTGGACTGTCGAGCAAATGGCATACAGTTACCGCAGCAGCGCACTCAAACGCAATCCCGGGCAGGCCATCATCCTGGCAGCTCGCATGAAGCTGTCCCCCAGTACACCGCAGGCTGTGCAGCAGCGCATGGACGCCAACTCGGCCCAGCGCCGCCGGACGCAACCCCCCGGCGCGAGCCTGGGCTCCATGTTCAAGAATCCGGCCGGAGATTACGCCGGACGGTTGATCGAAGCAGCCGGACTCAAGGGTGCGCGCGTGGGCGGCGTGGAGATCAGTCCAATTCACGCCAATTTCTTCGTCAACAACGACCAGGCAACCGCCAGCGATCTATGGCAATTGATCCAAATGGCTCGCACTGCGGTGCAGCAGAAGTTCGGGATCACGCTTGAATTGGAAGTGGAATTGCTTGGCGAATGGGAAATTTCGAATGGATCGACAAATTAAAGGCACAGAGGCTTTCATGAATAACAAGATCCGTATCGGTATCCTCTTTGGTGGGCGCTCCGGCGAGCATGAAGTATCTTTAATGTCGGCTCGTTCCGTTTTGCGCGCGCTGGATCCGGATCGATACGAGATTTACCCGATCGGCATCACCCATGCCGGGCAGTGGCTGGCCGGCGAGGATGCCCTGGATGCTTTCGAAAAAGGCAAAACCGGCCATCTCACCCCGGTCACCCTGCTGCCGCAGGCGGGTCAGACGACGCTGTACGCAATTCAGGGGCAGTCACTCACTCCTTACGCCGACCTGGATGTCATCTTCCCTGTGCTCCACGGGACCTTTGGCGAGGACGGCACCATTCAGGGGCTTTTCGAACTGATCGGCCTGCCTTACGTCGGTGCGGGCGTGTTGGGTTCTTCCGTGGGTATGGACAAGGCGCTTTTCAAAGACGTGATGCGCGCCAACCACATCCCGGTGCTGGATTCGATCGTCCTGAGCCGCCTGGATGTCGAAAAAGGGATGGAAGACGCCATCGCAGCCTGCGAAAAGGTTTCCGCTTATCCGCTTTTTACCAAACCGGCCAACCTGGGTTCGTCGGTCGGCATCACCAAGGTGCGCAACCGCTCCGATCTCTACGAAGGTCTGCTGGAAGCCGCGCGCTTCGATCGGCGTGTGTTGGTGGAACGCGGGCTGGAAAAACCGCGCGAAATCGAAGTGAGCGTGCTCGGGAACGATCAGCCTGAGGCTTCCGTACCGGGCGAAGTCCGCCCTTCCGACGACTTCTACACCTATGCTGCCAAATATATCGATGAACGTTCCGAATTGATCATCCCGGCCCGTTTGAACGAAGACGAGCAGGCTAAATTCCGCAGTCTGGCAGTCGCCATTTTCAAGGCCATCGATTGCGCCGGCATGGCGCGGGTGGACTTCCTCTACAGTGAAACCGCCGGCGGGATCTACGTCAGTGAAGTCAACACCATTCCAGGCTTTACCAGCATCAGTATGTTCGCCAAGCTCTGGGAAGCCAGCGGCATTTCCTACCCTGAACTGATCGACCGCCTGGTTTCTCTGGCCCTGGAGCGTAACGCCGACCAGCAACGCACCGAACGCCAGTACAGGAGAAGCGCATGAGCCCTATTTCGGCCGCCACCCATTCCAATTCCCACGCGGATCAGGTTCGCCAGCGCCGCACGCAGCAGGAACAGACGCGCATGAGCCAGATCAACCAGCGTACTCATACGCCGGTGAAAAGCCAGCCTGTGATGACGCGCGGATCCGCCGCTGCGGTGAAGACCTCGCGGCCCGTGCGTCAGAATGCAAAGAGCAACGTCCGCCGCCAGTACTATTACAGCCTGGACGCCTCTGGCGTCGAAGTTCGCCTGCCCTCCATTCCGCTGGTCAATCCCGGCTGGCGGATGGTTTCGGGCATGCTGGTGGTCATCCTGTTGATTGGCATCTTCCTGATGTCGAGCAGCTCTATGTTCGAAGTGTCCAGCCTGAATATCACCGGGCTCCAGCGCCTGAACGTCACGGATGTGGAAACGGCACTCAAACTCACCGGAACCGCCGCGCTCGATCTTCATCCGGATGAAATCAAAGCCCAGGTGACTGCCCTCTTCCCCGAACTGACCGATGTGCAGGTGCACGTTGGATTGCCAGCCAAGGTCGAAATCAGTGTCCGCGAACGCCAGCCGATCGTCGCCTGGCAGATGCCGGAACAAACCGTCTGGGTGGACCCGGAAGGTGTCGTCATCCCGGTGCGCGGTGAAGCGGCCGGTTTGATCACCCTGCAGGCTGATGGCCTGCCCGAACTGGTCGCCCCCTCCGCCGCGGAAGACAGCAGCGCTGCGAGCGCGGAATCCACGGCCGCCAGCATGCTGGCTTCGCTCAAGGCGCCGGTCACAACCGTCGAAGGCAGCCGGATGGATTTGAACTTGCTGGCTGCGACGCTCAATTTGAGCACCCGCGTTCCCGAAGGCACCGTGCTGGCCTACAGCACCACGGACGGTCTGGGTTGGCAGGACACCCGCGGATGGAAAGTCTACATTGGGAATGACCTGGGCAATCTGGAAACGAAATTAACCGAATACGAAGCCATTGTTCAGCAACTCACTGAGCGCGGAATTACGCCCGTGATGATCAGCGTGGAGCACCTGAGTGCTCCTTTCTTCCGAACGGAGTAGGACGCCATGGACGAACCCATTGTCGTTGGTATCGACATCGGCACGACGAAAATCTGCACCCTGGTGGCCAGGGTCGAAGGCGAACGCAACCTGCGCATTTTGGGCGTGGGCATCGAGCCTTCCCAGGGCATTCGAAAGGGGACCATCGTCGATCTGGCTGCAGCGTCACAATCGATCGCCCGTTCGGTGGAAAAAGCTCAGCGCACTTCGGGCCTGGAAATCACCTCGGCCCTGGTCAGCCTGGCCGGAGCGAACGTTTCCTCGGTCAACAGCCGCGGCGTGGTGGGCATCACGGGCGGTGTGATCGATGAAGACGATGTCGCCCGCGCCCTTGAAGCCGCTCAGGCGGTGGCCATCCCGCACAACCGTGAAATCATCCACGTCATCCAGCGCGGCTTCATCGTCGACGGGCAGGACGGCGTGCGTTCCCCCATCGGCATGCACGGCTACCGTCTGGAAGTGGAAGCCCACATCATCACCGCCGCCGCGTCCACCGTCGAAAACCTGCGCCAGTGCGTTCAGGCGGCCGGCGTGGAAGTAACCCAATTCGTCCTCAATCCCCTGGCTTCGGCCGAGGTTGTGCTCTCCGAGACCGAACGCCAGATGGGCGTTGTGGTCTGCGATATCGGCGGCGGAACGACTGACATGGCCATCTACATCGACGGTGATATCTGGCACACCATGGTTTTAGCCGTGGGTGGCAATCATATTACCTCGGACATCGCTCACGGGCTGCGCCTTTCAATTCCGCAAGCCGAAGAAATCAAGAAGACTTACGGACATGCGATAGAATTAGAGATCAGTGATGAAGAAACATTTTCCGTGCGGGCTTTCGGCGAGGATTTGCCTGTGCAGGTCAGCCGAAAAGAATTGGCGCATATCATCGAGGCACGGGTGGCTGAAATTTTCGAGCTGGTCTTACAAGAGATAAAACGTTCCGGTTACGACGGCTTGCTTCCGGCCGGAATGGTGCTTACCGGTGGTTCCAGTCTACTGCCTGCCATGCGCAATCTGGCCAGCCAGGTGATGGGCCTGCCCGTCCGCCTTGCGCGTCCGGAAAATCTGGTCGGCCTGACCGATCAACTCAATTCGCCGGCTTACTCCACCAGCGTGGGCCTGCTCTATTGGGCATTGTTGATGAGCGAGACCATGCCGGTTCATTCGCGCCGCAGTTCACGCAGCGGTGCAGGAGGAACGAGTGTCGATCTTGAAAAGCTCAAGGAATTCCTTAAACGGCTGTTACCGTAAATATGTCGGCCGGCGTTCGGCTGACTTTCGCTAGCGTTACAGAACCTGATCTGTTCAACTTTGCGGAGGATAACCATGGACCTGAACAACCAACTTCAAGAATCATTTGCTCGCATCAAAGTCATTGGTGTTGGCGGCGGAGGTTGTAACGCTGTCAACCGAATGATCGACGAGGGCCTGTCGGGCATCGAGTTCATCACCGTGAACACGGATGCCCAGGCTTTGTTACTCTCCAAAGCGCCGACCCGCGTGCGCATTGGCGACAAGTCGACCCGCGGTTTGGGCGCCGGCGGCAATCCCGAGATGGGCCGCAAGGCCGCCGAAGAATCGGCCGAAGAGCTGTACGAAGTGCTCAAGGGCAGCGACATGGTCTTCGTGACCTCCGGCCTGGGCGGCGGCACCGGCACCGGCGCGGCCCCCATCGTGGCCCAGATTGCCAAGGAATGCGGCGCGCTGACCATCGGCGTCGTCACCCGCCCCTTCACTTTCGAAGGCTCTCGCCGCCAGCAATCCGCCGAGCAGGGCATTTCCAAGCTCAAGGAACACGCCGATACGCTCATCGTCATCCCCAACGACCGCCTGCTGCAGATCGTCGACAAGCGCGCCTCCTTGCAGGATGCCTTCCGGACTGCGGACGATGTCCTTCGCCAGGGCATCCAGGGCATTTCTGAGCTGATCACCGTCCCTGGCCTGATCAACCTCGACTTTGCCGATGTTCGCGCCATCATGAGCGAAGGCGGCGCAGCGCTGATGGCCGTCGGCAGTGCCAACGGCGAAGATCGCGCCCGGGTGGCCGCTGAAGCCGCCATTTCCAGCCAATTGCTCGATATCACCATCGACGGCGCGCGCGGCATCCTCTTCAACGTCACCGGCGGCAGCAACCTGACCCTCTTCGAGGTCAACCAGGCCGCCGCCATCATCAAGGAAACGGCTCACCCGGATGTCAACCTGATCTTCGGCGCAGTCATCGACCCGAATATGGGCGATGATATCCGCGTCACCGTCATTGCAACGGGTTTTGACCGCGCGGGCGTACGCCCTGTGAGTGAGCAGCGTCCTATTCGCACCAGCGAGGATCTGTCTGGCAGCCAGTCACGCCCGCGCCCTGCCGAACGTCCCAACCTGAACACCAACGCCGCCGCCCCCATTCCGGCGCCGACCGAGTTCTCGCCGCGCGTATACAACACAGACGATCTGGATGTGCCGGCCTTCCTGCGCAACCGCACGAACAGCCAGCGCTGATCGAAATCACACCTGATTGGAGAGCCTGCTTTTCGGGTGGGCTCTCCAAAAGATACGGTCCATCTGCCCGGCAGCCCTGCCGGTGGCCGGCCTTGCAGCCTGCCCCGGCATCGAACTGCCCATCGGATGCGCCCTATCGGGTTCAGGTTATCCCCCCCTTCATCCCCGCCCCCGTCCAGGGCGGGGATCGCATTTAATTAAAATCAAAGCGGCGAAAAAAATTTTAAGACTAATATTTATGGATTTTTAAGGATTCTAACCTGTTCGTTTTCAGCACCCCATTTGTGGCGCCAAATGCCCGATTCCGGCATTCGAGGCCACAATTCGCCCCCGGGTTGTATAAACAAAGCCGGCCACCGAAAACCGGATGTCGAAAAAATGCCCTCGCCGGGCCCCGGACGGCAATCTAAATTTTAAGGTTACAATCCCGGATTGGCTATTGCATGAATGGATCATCTGTGCTAGAATTTTGACAGTAAATATACGGTCTCCTTTAATGATACCCCCATATATGGGGGTAGTTGTTCCAAAGGAGACTTTTTTATTCCATAAACCGCAATTCAAGGAGGGGAACCTGTGCGCTGCCCATATTGTCAACACGAGGAATCAAAAGTGTTGGACACGACCCACGACGCTCACGGTGGTGTTCGCCGCCGGCGGGAATGCGAAAAGTGTCACCAACGTTTCAGCACCTACGAACGCCCGATCCTGGCCACTCCGCTGCTGGTCAAACGGGACGGCACCCGCGAGGAATTCGATCGTGAAAAACTGTCCCGCGGTATTCGCATCGCCTGCGCCAAACGCCCGGTTTCGGCCGCCGAAATCGAACGCCTGATCGGCGAGATCGAATCTTCGCTGCAGCAAATGGGACGCGCCGAGGTACCTTCCCGTGTGGTCGGCGATATGGTCATCGCCGGCCTCAAAAAACTCGACCAGATTGCCTATATCCGTTATGCCATCGTTTATCTGCATCTCGATGATCTGCAAGCCATTCGTAACGAGATCGACCGATTACTGGAAGGATGAGGAGGTATTCCATGGCAAGTTCTAAAACCGGGCGTT
>NZ_DF967972.1:2280963-2303779 GCF_001050235.1 Longilinea arvoryzae | reverse complement strand
AGCCCGTTGAAACCGTCGAGGAGATGTTCTGGCGCGTCGCGTATCACATCGCCGCCGTGGAGGAAAACTGGGGTACGGATGTGATGGAGCGTGCCCGTGGATTTTATCAATTGATCTCCAGCAAGGCGTTCTTTCCCAATTCGCCGACCTTCCCCCTGCCGTTCTCACCGATAACGCCCGCCAGGTCCTGATTCGCCGCTATGTTCGCCGCGGCGACGACGGCAAGCCCGTTGAAACCGTCGAGGAGATGTTCTGGCGCGTCGCGTATCACATCGCCGCCGTGGAGGAAAACTGGGGTACGGATGTGATGGAGCGTGCCCGTGGATTTTATCAATTGATCTCCAGCAAGGCGTTCTTTCCCAATTCGCCGACCTTTACCGGTGCCGGAACGTTGTTGGGCCAACTGGCGGCCTGCTTCGTGCTGCCCATTTCCGACGACATGGGCCGCGCAACCAACGGCATCTTTCAGACGCTGCGCGACGCGGCCCTCATCCAGCAAACCGGCGGCGGGAACGGCTTTTCGTTCTCGCGCCTGCGCCCCAAGGGCAGCCTGGTAAAATCCTCCGCCGGGCAGGCCACCGGGCCGGTGGGTTTTCTGCGCGTCTATGACAACGCCTTCGGCGAAATTGCCCAGGGAGGCACGCGCCGCGGCGCCAACATGGCCGTCCTGCGCGTCGATCACCCGGACGTGGAAGATTTCATCTCGTGCAAGACCAACGAGAACCAGATTACCAATTTCAACATTTCGGTCGGCATCACGGATGCCTTCATGAAGGCCGTCGAGGAAGACGCCGATTGGGATCTGCGCTTCCCGGATGTGCGCTCGCCGAAATATAAAGGCTTCACCGGCACCGTCGATCAGGCTGAAGCCGCCGGCGTTCCCCTGACCATCTATAAAACCTTGCGCGCTCGCGCACTTTTCCAGCAGATCGTAGAGCAGGCCCACCACAACGGTGAACCCGGTATGCTCTTCCTGGACGCCGCCAACCGCGCCAACCCGGTGCCGCACCTGTACGCGCTCGAAGCGACCAATCCGTGCGGCGAGCAGTGGCTGGGCCCTTATGAAAACTGCTGCCTGGGTTCGGTCAACCTGGCCCAGTCGTTGGGCCCGGATGGCGGCGTGGATTGGGAAAAACTGCGCCAGGACGTGGTGCTTTCCACCATCTTCCTGGACGACGTGGTCGACGCCAACCAGTACGTTCCGGCCGTGCCCCAGCTCAAGGAGGCCGCCCTGCGCGCCCGCCGCATCGGCATGGGCATCATGGGCCTCGGCGATCTGATGTACCACGCCGGGATCCGCTATGGTTCGGAAGAAGGCCAGGAATTCGCCTCGCAGGTCATGGAATTCGTGCGCTACCATGCCATGAAAACGAGCGTCGAACTGGCCCAACAGCGCGGCGCCTTCCCGGCCATCAAGGGCAGCATCTACGACCCCGAAGCCCTGGTCTGGCAGCCGCCCACACCCATCCTGCCGCACGAACACGACTGGGGCCGCCCGCAGGTTCACTGGGATGAGATCGTGGCCGGAATTCACCAGTACGGCATTCGCAACGCCGCCCAGACCACCATCGCCCCCACCGGCACCATTGCCACCGTGGCCGGCTGCGAAGGTTACGGCTGCGAACCCGTCTTCGCGCTGGCCTACATCCGCCACGTCAACGACAACGGCAAGGATCTCCAGCTCACTTACGCCAGCCCGCTCTTCGAACAGGCCCTGGAACGCGCCGGCATCGATCCCGAAACGCGCGATGAAATCTTCGATGTGGTCATGCGTGAGGGCTCCTGCCAGCAGGTCGAGCGGGTCCCGCAGGACATCCGGAAAGTCTTCGTCGTTTCGGCGGATATTTCCGCCGAGGAGCACGTGCGCATGCAGGCGGCCCTGCAGGCCTTCGTCGACAACAGCCTTTCGAAAACCATCAACTTCCCGCCCGAAGCCAGCGTGGAGGACGTGGCCAACGCCTACCGGTTGGCCTGGAAGCTGGGCTGCAAAGGCATCACGGTCTACGTCACCGGCTCGCGCGAGAAGGTCGTGCTCGAAACGCACGCCACCGCCCAGACCAAACAAAAGGATGAAGCGCCCGGCGCCGCGCCCGTTCTGGTTCCCCCGGCGGCCAGCGATCAGGTTCAACCCGAGCTGTGGCACGAGAGCAAGAAACCCCGCCCGCGCTTCCTGGCCGGCTTCACCTACTCGGTCGAGACGCCGCTCGGCAAGGCCTTCATGACCATCAACGAAAACGGCGGTCACCAGCCCTTCGAGATCTTCATCAACACCTCCAAGGCCGGATCGGACACCGCCTCGGTTTCCGAGGCCATCGGCCGCCTGATCTCCTACATCCTGCGCATGGCCTCGCCCATCGAGCCCACCAAACGGCTCGAAGAGGTCATCCGCCAGCTTTCCGGCATCGGCGGCGGCCGCCCGCTGGGATTCGGCCCGCACCGCGTGCGCTCCTTCCCGGACGGCGTCGCCCAGGTGGTCGAGGAATACCTGCAGCAGCGCACCGATCGCCTGCAAAACGAGCCGCTCGAAGCGGAAAGCACCGAAGCGCATGCCGCCGGCGGCCACGATCACCCCATCCCCGAGGCAGCCCGCCCCACCGCGCAGCCCATGCTGCAAATCGGAGACCTGTGCCCAGAGTGCGGCGAAGCCAGCTTCGTCAACGAGGAAGGCTGCAGGAAATGCTACTCGTGCGGGTATAGCGAATGCTGAGAAATTAGCTACAATATATGCATGTCGGAGGTCAAAAATACTGCCTTTTGACCTCCGACGTGAGAAATAAAGCAGCGTAGTTGATATGTATATATAATATTGAGGGAGATATGAAATTTTCAATAATCCAATTAAGCGACATGCATTTTCGTGAAGACCCAACCAAAAATTTTATATCCGATCGAATTGAAAAATTAGCAGGTGCAATTAAGCATGAGACAATAGACGTAAAATATATTTTTTTTGTGATCTCAGGAGACATTGCATTTTCCGGAAAAATTGATCAATATGAATATGCATTTACTTTTTTATCTGGATTATTACGAAATATTACAGAGGATGAAAACAAAGGGGTAAACATTGTTATTTGCCCTGGAAATCATGATTGTGATTTTTCAACTGATCAGACAGTTCGAAATATCCTAATTGATAAAGTCTTAAGTGACAATTCATTTGAAGATGCAGTAATAAATTCTTGTATTACAGTTCAAAATAATTTTTTCGAATTCATCAAGAAAACCATTCCTACAAAACAGCTCGAACTCAATAATGATATTTTTCAAAAAGTACTTTTTACTATTGATGATAAAACTATAGTTTTTAATTTACTTAACACAGCCTGGATTTCTCGACTTGAAGAAATCCAGGGTAAACTTATTTTTCCAATCGAAAAAATTGATCAGAAAATTGATTGCAACAAAGAAGAAATCGTTTTGAGTATTCTTCACCACCCTTATTCATGGTTTGAGAGCAATAATTCTCGAAGATTAAAGGAGAAGCTAGAGAGTATTTCCGACATAATCCTGACAGGTCATGAGCATGAAAACAATGAATACTTAAAAACTTTGCATAATGGTGAAACCATCGCTTATATTGAAGGTGGAGTATTACAAGATAAGACTTCTGATGGAAGCCAATTTAATATAATTAAGATCGACACGGAAGAAAAATGGCTAGAAATTTCATCTTACACATGGAATGAACAAAGACAAATCTACTTGACTGAAGAAATTCCGCAAACCCGTTACTTTATTCGTAATCAAAAACGACCAAACACTGGTTATTTATTACAAGGCTCGTTTGAAAAAGAAGTAAATGACATTGGAATTAAATATTCTCACCCATTGAAAGAAACCATTCTTCTTGATGACATTTATGTTTATCCACACTTACGACGAATTAATACAGCTAATAATCAACACTTTGATAAATTAATTATTCGAGATTCAATTCCAAATTACATAGCGGATAACCACCATGTAATGATTATAGGCTCAGAAAAAAGTGGGAAAACTTCTTTAGCAAAAGTATTGTTTAAGCACTATTTCAACTCTGGCTATTTACCATTATTGTTTGAAGGAAGTATGTTAAAAAATTGTGACGAAAACCGAATCGAAACTCTCATTGATCGGATATTCAAACAAACATATATCACGCCCTCGAGTGAAGAATATTTTCAACTGGAAAAATCCAAGAAAGTGATATTAATTGATGATTTTCAAAAATCATCATTGAATCAAAAAAAATGTGAAAAAATTATTGGTTATCTTAAAAATATTTCTGGGAGTATTGTGATTTTTGGAGATGATCAATTAAGGTATGCAGGACACCAATTGTACTCAGAAGAAAAATCATTATTTTCGAGTTTTATAGGTTGTGAAATTTTGGGAATGGGCTATGTTAAGAGATCAGAATTAATTAGAAAGTGGAATATGCTAGGGGATACAGAAGATCTTTTTACCAGTGGAAATCTTTCGAGGAAATTAATAAAAGATGAAAAAATAGTATCTGCCTTGTTAGGAAAAAATTTTATCCCTGCGTTTCCATTTTTCATACTTGTAATACTTCAGCAAATTGAAACTGGTACTCCAGTAAATACTTCTTCTGGAAATTATGGATATTATTACGAAGCGTTATTAACTGTAACATTATCGAAAATTAAAATCAGAAACATTCAAATTGATACACTATATAGCTATTTATCGGAACTAGCTTATCATTTTAATAAGAAAAAGATTAGATCAATGACATATGAAGAATTATCTTCCTGGAATACTGAGTACTGCAATAAATACAAATTACCGATTAATATCAATCAAATCTTGGAAGGCTTAATAAATGTTTCCGTTCTTAGTTCTGATTCGAGGGGTTATAGCTTTCGTTATCCATATATTTTCTATTATTTTGTTAGTAGGTATTTTCGCGACCATATAGGCGAAATGGAAATAAAAAACCAAATTCAATGGATGAGCGAAAGACTTCATCAAACAGATTCGGCTAATATAATTATCTTCTTGTGCCATTTATCAAAAGATCCATTTGTATTGTCCACATTACTTTCAAAATCCAGAAACCTTTTTAAAAATTATAGTGAATTCAAAATCCTATCAGATACTGAGTTCATATCAGGATTGATTCAAGAGATTCCTGATCTTGTTCTAGAAGGAGATCCGGATAAGAACCATACAAAAGAGCTGGAAAAAAGAGATGATGCAGAAAAGCTTGAGCAACAAGTCGATGAGGATAATATCATTGATGATGATGGATCAGATTTTGATCTTGAAGAGATAATGCAAATAAACGTAGCTGTTAAGAACATACAAATACTAGGTCAGTTATTGAAGAATTTTCCAGGCTCATGGCAAGGTCAACAAAAATTTGATCTTGTACAAGAATGTTACTCACTTGGGCTTCGTGTACTAAAATTCTTCTTTACGTCCTTGAACCAAAACCAAGAAGAGATAATAGTAAAATTGGCTGAAATATTGAAGGAGCAATATCCGGAATGGGAAAACACAAAAGTCTCAAAGAATATTGAATTATACATATTTAGTGTTTTGGAAGGAATTGCTTATGCAATAATTAAACATATTGCTGATTCAGTTGGACATGATACCTTCTCAATGACCTTTGATGAATTACTTAACAGTTTCCCTGATAATACATCTTATTCATTTATTGATTTAGAAGTTAAGCTGAACTATTATCAAGATTTTCCTGATTCGCAAGTATTTGATTTATCAAAAAACGTGAGAAAGAATAGTTTTGCTAGTTACCTATTACGTCATTTTGTTTGGTATTATTTCTATATTTTTAAAACAGATTTTTCCTTTCGTCAAAGTATTTGTAGCAGGCTCAAAATAAATGGACCTTCTTTATTACCATCACCAAATAGGCCATAGACAAGAAGGCAATATTGGTAATCTCGCACTTTTTCAAACAGCCACCAACCACCGCCATCATTATCAAAACAAATCGAGAGGGAATCCGATATGCCCGAATATCGCAGAATCTGGTTACCCGGCGGAACTTTCTTTTTCACCCTGGTAACAAACCAGCGGCGGAAAATCTTCCTGGAAGAATCCGCCCGCCAGACCCTGCGCGAAGCTTTCCATTACGGGATGGAAAAGGCTTGTCCTTTTCGAATCGATGCGTTGTGCCTTTTGCCCGACCATCTTCATTGCATCTGGACCCTGCCGGAGGAAACCAGCGATTACGCCACCCGCTGGAAGATCATCAAGGCTCGGTTCAGCCGCCGCTATCTTCAAACCGGCGGAACTGCCGGGCCGATTACGTCTTCCAAGGCTCGAAAGGGAGAGGTGGGCGTCTGGCAGCGCCGGTATTGGGAACATATGATCCGCGATCCGGATGATCTGTCCCGGCATATCGATTACATTCACTACAATCCGGTAAAGCACGGTCTGGTCCGAGAGGTCAAGGATTGGCCCTGGTCAACATTTCATCGCTTTATTCGTGAAGGGTATTACGATCCGGATTGGAATTACATAGATCCGAAATTTCAAATGTCGATCGGATATGAGTAAATGGGTGGGTTCCGGGGCAAGCGGGTAAGTTGCTTTCCTGGCGTCCTGGCCCCTCCACCCACCCTACTACTACTTGCCCCCAATCGAAGTAGTGCTACACTTAATTCCTAGCTTGCAGGAATTGAGGATTCCATGACCACTGAAACCACTCCCATCGAAATTAAAACAGAAAAGAAAGAAAAACCTGAAATCAAGGATCAGATCGTCGTCACCCAGCACAGCATCACCATCGGCGGCGAGGAACTGAAGTATACCGTCACCACCGGCACGCTGGTGCTCAAAGAGGAAGTCGACCGCGAGAAGGATTACGATGGCGAACAGCCCAAGGCGCAGTTCTTCTTCGTTGCCTATACGAAGGACGGCGTCGAGAATCCCGCCGAACGCCCGCTGTCCTTTTCGTTCAACGGCGGCCCCGGCTCGTCCTCGGTCTGGCTGCACATGGGGCTGCTCGGTCCGCGCCGCGTGGTGCTGACCCTCGAAGGCGGCCTGCCCAAACCGCCCTTCCAGTTGACGGACAACGAATTCTCGCTGCTCGACCAGACCGATCTGGTCTTCATCGACCCGGTCGGCACGGGTTACAGCCGCCCGGCGGATGGCGAGAAGGCCAAACAATTCCACGGCTTCAAGAAGGACATCGAAACCGTCGGCGACTTCATCCGCCTCTACACCACCCGCTACAACCGCTGGCTCTCACCCAAGTTCCTGATCGGCGAATCCTACGGCACCACCCGCGCCAGCGCCCTTTCCGGCTACCTGCAGTCCCGGCACGGCATGTACATGAACGGGATCGTCCTGGTTTCGACGGTGCTCGACTTTGGCACCATCGACTTCACGCCGGGGAATGAACTGCCGTATGTGCTGTTCCTGCCCACCTACACCGCCACCGCCTGGTACCACGATGCCCTGAACACGCACGAACCCTTGCAGTCCCTGCTCGCGGAAGTGGAAGATTTCGCCGTCAACGAATACGCCCCGGCTTTGCTCAAAGGCAATCAGATTTCCGCAACCGAAAGCAAATCCGTTCTGCGCAAGCTGGCGCGCTACACCGGCCTGTCCAGCGAATACCTGGAGCGCTCCAACCTGCGCGTGCCCGATTTCCGCTTCTTCAAGGAACTCCTGCGCAAGCGCGGCCGCACCGTCGGTCGCCTCGACAGCCGCTTCCTGGGCATCGACCGCGACACGCTCGGCGAGGGCACCTATAACGATCCCTCCTCCACCAATACCACCGGTCCGTACACCGCCGGGTTCTACGATTACATTCGCCGCGAGCTTAAATTCGAGACCGACCTGCCCTACGAAGTGCTCACCGCCAGCGTGTGGCCCTGGTCCTACACCGAATTCGAGAACCAGCACGTCTTCGTCGCCGAAACCCTGCGCCAGGCCATGAGCTCCAACCCGCACCTCAAGGTTTTCATCGCCAACGGTTATTACGACCTGGCCACGCCCTACTTCGCCACCCAGTACGTCTTCAACCACCTCGGTCTGGATCCAACCCTGCGCGGAAACATCAGCATGGCTTACTATGAAGCAGGGCACATGATGTACATCCACCAACCGGCTCTCGAGCAGTTGAAGAAGGATCTGTCCAAATTTATCGCGGACGCGAGATAAGCTGGTTTTGCATCTGGCCATCGCCGCGATCGAACGTCTGGAAAGCAATTCGACAAATAGGCCGGCTGCCCGGGTTCTCCGGGCGGCCGGCCTTTCTTCAATCCATTCGCGGTCCACGAAATAAATCCGACAATCCTCTAAAACAATACTATAATAATCAATTGAACGAATCCATTTATGGTTTGCTTGATAATTCAAGAGGTTTACTGGTCTGAAACCGAAATGAAGAAAACAGGCTCCCCGCCGGGGAGCAGCGATTAATGGCTTAGAAAACCATCCTGAGTAGCACAGCAAACCATCCAAACCTTGAAGAAGAAGCCAAAGCGCTTCCCGTCCAGGGGTTAACGGTCTTTAATCGGAGGCGACAAATTGCTGGATTTCTTACGGGATGAGGGAATAAACGATAGTCTGATTGCCGAAATTGCCCGGATTCGAGATGCAAACCGGGTCGCTCCGAACATGGCCTACCGCGTCCCCACGCCGAGGTTTTATTATTACGGCAACGACATCTGGGAGGAAAGCATCACCGCACTCCTGTGCGGTGAAAACCTGCTCCTGGTCGGTCCCAAGGCTACCGGGAAGAACGTGCTGGCTGAAAACCTGGCCCAGGCGTTCGGCCGGCCGAGCTGGGACATTTCCTTTCACGTCAACACCGAGTCCTCGACCTTGATCGGCACAGACACCTTCGAGAATGGACAGGTCGCTTACCGGCACGGTCCCATCTATGAATGCGCCGTGAACGGCGGTTTCGGCGTTCTCGATGAAATTAACATGGCAAAGAACGAATCCATCGCCATTCTGCACGCCACCCTGGACTACCGCAGGATCATCGACGTCCCCGGCTACGACAAGATCACCCTGGAACCCATGACCCGCTTCATCGCGACCATGAATTATGGGTACGCGGGCACACGGGAACTCAATGAGGCGCTGGCCTCGCGCTTCATGGTCATCAAAATGCCGGGCATCTCTCCGCAAAACCTCAAGAAGCTCCTCCGGCGCGAATTCCCGAACCTGACCGAGGAATATCAGGCCCAGTTCATCGGACTGTTCCAGGATCTTCAAAAGAAATGCGAGAATTCCGAAATTTCCAGCAAGTCGGTGGACCTGCGCGGACTTCTTTCATCGATCCACCTGATGGAAAGGGGCCTGGAAGCCAACCGGGCGCTGCAGATGGGAATCACCAACAAGTCCTTCGATGATTTCGAGCGCCAACTCGTCGAGGACGTCATTCGTCTCAGAATACCGGAAAAACTGGAAAGAGATCGAATCTTTTCAAGCTGATGATGGAAACCTTAAGCGCGGAAAAGAAACGAGCCGATAATATCGTCTGGACGGCCTCGAACGACTATTCCTTCAAGCCGGATTATGAAATCTACGACAGCCGGGGAATCGCCGAACTGTATTGGAATTACATCGTCGGCGCCGTTCATAATTATTATGACTACTCCCAACTTCAGGGATTCTTCCGCCAGCTCAAGCAGGACCGCGACTATGTTTTCTACGAAGGCCTGACCTGGATCGGCCTGGAAAACTGCGCCTTCGAAAAGGGGAAAAACGAACGGCCCGTCCTTAAGGATTTGCGCTGGCGCTACGCCGAAAAAGTCCTTCGCAAGGAGGATGGAACTTCTTTCTATTATCTGGTCGATGAAATCAAGCGGGCTCATTTTCAAAGGGCGCTCGGGAAAGAGCCCCGGATGAGAGAGCAGGTTGCCTATATTCTGGATGACCTGGAATTCGACGGCTCGCTGAGCACGGAGCAGATCCTGCTCAGGATGAATGAAATCATCGATACTTATTTTCCATTGAACCCCGTTCTCAAAAAAAGAAATTTCCTCAAGAATTTGATCCCCAACTTCCTTAATTTATCTTTGGTTGGAAACGAGTCCGAGCGCATGGGTAACGCCCTCCTGGGAGACTCTTTGCTGAGATTCCCCAATTCAGGCATTTCCCAACCCTCCGAAGATGAGGTTTCGACTGAACTCAGAAATCAAAAGAACGGCAAAGAGGTTCAATGGAAGGGTATCCAGGCCCGTGGCGTAAAAAAGCAACGGGAAAATATTCAAAGCCGCTACGGGGCTTCCATACTCACCGAAGCGCAAACCAGGACCCTTGAAAAGTCGCTCTGCACCGGAAACCATAAGAATTGCCACCTCCATTTCACCCGCGGAGAATTCGATTCCCGGTCCTTGAAAGGGAATGGGAATGGCCACCGGAAGGATGTTTTGGACCAGCGCGAGATCAACACGGCGCATTACAGGAAGAACCTGGCGCGGAACAAGAACAATATCCTGAAGCTGACGAATATCCTGAAAAACACGATGCTCGTCAACCTCGATACCACCTGTTACCGGACGAAAGCCGGGGCGCTGGTTGCTGGAAAAATCTGGCGCAACATCTATCTCAACGACCAAAAGGTCTTCATAAAGAATATTCGAGATGACCTCGGAGATCTGAGCGTGGATATTCTGCTGGACTCGTCCGGCTCGCAAATGAACCGCCAGGCGATGATCGCCACGGAGGGATATATTATCGCCGAGAGCCTGTCCGGCTGCCAGATTCCGGTGCGAGTGTATTCCTTTTGCACGAACGGCGATTATACGGTCCTCAACCTTTTCCGCGATTACAACGAGGTCACCAAAAACGACCGGATTTTCGATTTCCATTCATCCGGATGCAACCGGGATGGCCTGGCGATCCGGACCGCCCTGCGCCTGATGGATCATTACGAATCCGATCACAAGATCCTGATCGTCCTTTCCGACTGCAAGCCCATCGACCCGCACGGCCTTCCGGTCAATGCGTTCAATCCCGATCAATTTCTGTACGCGGATTCTGCCGGCGTCAATGACGTGGCGATGGAGGTCAGGAAAGGCCGCTTGAATGGAACCTCGATCCTGTGCGTCTTCACCGGCCTGGATGACGACCTTCCCGCCGCGAAGAAGATCTACGGGCAGAATATGGCCCGCATCAAATCGCTGGAAAAATTTGCGGATGTGGTTGGCGTCCTGCTCCAGAACGAATTGAAGAACCTCTGAAACGCCTGAGAACGTGTCAAAACAAAAAGCCAGACCCTCCCGGAAACCCGGAGAGGGTCTGGCTTTCTTTCCAGTAAATTACTTCAGCCAGGTGAATGACTTCATCACAGCGTCCACCAGCGCATCGCGGTCCATACGGCCCTGCGGGTAGGTCTCGACGTCGGGCTGAAAGCGCAGCGTGATCACCTCGCCGCCGTGTACGCTCACCGTATCCAGCGAACCCGGGTCGCCGGGCACCGGTTCCAGGCTGACGGACGGCTCGCCGCCGAGTTGGACATCGGCCTGCTTCACCGCGGCGTCCCCGTATTCCGCCAGACGGGCCGCGATCACGCCCGCCAGATCTTTACCGCTCTCCAGGGCTTCGCTCAGGATGGCCAGGCGCGCGCGGGCCAGGTCCGGATCCTGAGCCGGGCCGACCAGCCCGTCCCCTTCAACGCTGAAATCGGCCGGATAGGCAAAGCAGAAACGGCCGTTCGCGTCGGTGTAGGTGTGCATGCCGTCCACCTTGCAGGCGGCCGGCAGATTATCGTTCGCCGCCGGGGCTGGATAACCGGATTCAACCGTGGGGACTTCGACGGCCGGCGCGGGATAACCGGATTGGGTAACTTCCGTCGTCGGAGCAGGATAGGCGTCGCTTCCGGCGGGGATATCCGTGCCGGCCGGGCTTTTGGCTCCGGCGGCATCAGAAGCAGCCGCAGGCGCGCAGGCTGCCAGCATGACAACGATCAATAGCACAGAGATCCAACGAAACATCTTCATTGTTTTCACCTTTTTTGGATGTACTCCTGTGGAGTTGGCTCCTTTTCGAATAGCGACGCTAATTGTACCGCGTAAAATTCTCACCGATGGTGAAAGAATTGGCTATAATGAATGGACCATTCCCTTAAGAGGTGACTCACTCATGGCAAAACGTCTCATCCTGGTGGCCGGGAACATCGGTGCTGGCAAGACATCCCTGACCGAACGCATCGGCGAACGCCTCGGCTGGTGCACGGCTTACGAATCGGTCAACGACAACCCGTACCTGCCGGATTTCTACGCCGACATGAAAGCCTGGTCCTTCCACCTGCAAATCTATTTCCTTTACAAACGCGCCGAGCAGCACGTGGAACTGTGGAACGATCCTCGATCGGCCATCATCGACCGCTCGATCTACGAAGACGCTTTCATCTTCGCCCGCGCCCTGCATCACATGGGCAACATCACCGAACGGGACTACGCGACCTACCGCGGCCTGTTTGACCTGGTGGTCAAGAATCTGCCCGCCCCGGCCCTGCTGGTGTACCTGAAGGCGCCTGTACCGGTGCTGATGGACCGCATCCAGCGCCGCGGCCGATCGATGGAAAGCACCATCGATGTCAATTATCTGACCCTGCTCGAATCGTTCTATGAAGATTGGATTCACAGTTTCGACCTGTGCCCAGTGCTCACCATTCGCTCCGACGATCTGGATTTCGTCCATTCATCCAGGCACCTGGATGCCGTCGTCGAGCGCATCCATGAGAAGCTGACCGGTAAAGAAGAAATCGTATTCTAATATGGCATCCGAATCCGAGTTCGTATCCTTCCTGCTGCGCGCCAAACGAGCCACCTACGCCAGCGGGGCTGCATCCATCGGCTCCAGCCGTCCGGCCTCGACCGATTTACGCTACGCCACCGGCGACTATCTTTACCTGGACACCTACCTGGGCAGCCGCGATTTCATCGGCGAAGAAGCCGTCTGGTATCGTGGAAATCCGGTCTGGGGAATGAATTATCACGGCCTCATGCTTGTTGACTCCATCCCGGACGGTTTCTCCGAAATTCTGCACGCCGCCCTGTTCGCGGTGCCCTCCGAAGCGCCTTTCCGCGGCCCGGCTGAATTCAATCTGGGCGATTTCCGCTATACGTGCCACTGGCAGGGGAACCTCGAGCGCTTCGACGGCCAGGAATGCATCGAACACCGCGGCCGCCCGATCTACGAATTGATCTTCCACGGCGGGAAGATCAGCACCTGAACCTCTGGATTCAATCTCTTCACACCATTACAAGGAACAACGATGCAAAACGATTTTCTGAATCCCAACCCGCCGGTCCAGCCGCCCGCCCAACGGAGCGAGGGCTGCCTGGGCGAGGTGACCTGGTTGGGCATGGGTCTCACCCTGCCAATGGTCAACCTGAATTTCTATCGTAAGGCAGCCGCGCGCAAATTATCCTCGGCGCTGATCGTTTTCTTTGTGTTTGCGCTCATTCTCACGCTCCTTACCACCGTCGTCATTTCCAGGGGACTGAAGGCCGCGGATCAGGCCATGCAGGAAGCCTACGCGAAGGGCGATTTCCCGACCATCACCATTCAGGACGGTCAGGCCACGGTGGACGCCCCGCAGCCGTTCTATATCCTGGATCAGGCGGATATGCTCGTCGTCCTCGATACGACCGGGACGATTACCGAAATCGACCCGGATCGATATTCGCAAGGAATTTTTTTGACCCGCGAGTCGATCGAAATATTGCAGGATGACGGCCGATCCCAATCGCTCAAGCTGTCTGATTTGCAGGAAGTCATGGGCCAAAACCCACTCGTGTTGGATCAGGCCAGTGTGAAAACCTACTGGCAGACCTTCTCGGGTGTTTTTACCCTGCTCAGCTTCTTCGCCCTGGCGCTCTGGCACATGCTGGTGCGGCTCGGCTATCTGGCGCTGTTGGCCCTGCTCTTCTGGCCGCTGGTCCGGCAAATCCGCCCCGCCGTCGGTTATCAAACCGTGTTTGGCATCGGGGCTTATGTGTTGATCCCGGCCATGATCCTGAACCACCTGATCACGCGCAGCGGCGTGACCTTCTGCGGGCTGCAGACCCTGATTCTGGCGCCGTTATGGGCTCTTGTGCTGTGGTGGGCGCTGCGTGACCCGGCCGGTAAAGTCGCCGAGACCGCATTGCGGCCCTGGGAGATGCTCATCCCGCTGCCGTTGTTCGCCTTGATCATCGTCGATCGCATGGTCAACATCCCCAACGGTGATATCTACCTGTGGGGCGCTGCCGCGCTCACCTTGCTGGCGGCCGCCGCCATTACACGCCTGCTCCCGGCTTCCAAAACCCACGGCGCAGGGACTCCACCGACGATCGAGCCGCTTCCATAAAGAAAATTCAGGATATAGTTCCAGAAAAAACAGGGGTCGACCTGCAGGCCATCATCCGGCGCCAGGTCGACCTTTGATGTTTCTTCCTGCACCGGCGGAACTGAATTCGATATAATCAAATCAGGTCCATCGATTTCACCAGATTTGCAACCTTTTCGAGTTTCTTGCGTATATTTGGGTAGATCAAACTGAATTCGGGAGCAAAGGTGAGCAATCCAGAAACGGAGTGGCTGCAACGATCTCTCCAGGGCGACGAAGATGCCTTCGCCTGCCTGGTCGAGCGTTACCAGAATCCGGTCTTCAACCTGTGCTACCGCATGCTGGGCGACGAGTTCGAGGCCGAGGACGCCGCGCAGGAAACATTCTGGCGCGCTTACCAGCATCTCCAGCGTTACGATCCGCAGCGGTCTTTCATCACCTGGCTGTTGTCCATCGCGGCGCATTATTGCATCGACCAGCAGCGAAAGAAACACATGCCCATCCTGGCCATCGATGACTTGCTCGAAGAGACCCTCCCCGATCAGGCTCCTGATCCGGAAAGAAAAACCAGCCAGACAGAAGAACAAACTGCCATGCGAAAGCTGCTGGAAACCCTGAACGCTCAAGATCGGGCCGCGATTGTCCTGCGGTACTGGTACGACTTCTCTGAAGAGGAGATCGCCCGCGCGCTCAACCTCAGCGCCAGCGCAGTCAAGAGCCGTCTTTTCCGCAGTCGTCAGGCGCTGGCCCACCAATGGCAGGTCGAAGCCGCCAAAACGGCTGGCAAAGAAAGGAAACAGGATGAATCACCCGCCTTTTAGCACCTGGCTATACGAAGATTGCCAGCTAACCCCCTCCCAGGCGGAAGAGCTGAAGCTGCATTTGCAGACCTGTCCGGATTGCCGGCAGCAACGCGATGCCTGGCTGAACGTCAGGCACATGCTTCGGACTGCCAAACCCGTCGAGCCGCGTCCCGAGTTCGCCCGGCGCTGGCAGGTGAGCCTGGCAGAACGCCGCGCCCAAAAGCAGCGCCGGCAGGTACGCGTTACCATCCTGTCTCTTTCCGGGGCCGTCCTGGTTCTTCTGTTGGGCCTGATTGCTTATTTCCTGGCCACCTCATCCCTTGCCGATCTGTTTGCCAGCGTGATCGGAACATCCACCCAAGTCGCAGTCGGATTCATGCAGGTCAGCGATTTTATCAACTCGCTGCTGCATTTCTTGCCTCCCGCGTTATCCACCGCGATCTGGTTCATCCTTACCAGTTGGATTTGCCTCCTGAGCTTTGTGTGGGTGTTCTCAATCTGGCGTATTACACATAAAGGAGATACCTCCCATGAAGAAATTCACTAAATTGCTCATCTTCGCCAGCCTGTTGATGGTGTTGTTCGCGCTGCCAGGTCAGGTGAACGCCCAAACCCCGACCCCAACGGTTGTCACCAACGACAACGGGAAAGTGGTTTTCGGTTCCACCTATACCCTGCCCAGCGGACAGGCGTTGGACGGTGACCTGGTTGTGTTTGGAGGCTCCGCCACCATCGAAAAGGATGCGGTCGTCAACGGCAACGTCGCCATCTTTGGCAGCACGCTGTCCGTTTCGGGCCATGTTACCGGGAATATCAGCGCCATGGGCGGATCGGTCAATTTGAACGAAAGCGCGATCGTCGACGGCAATGTCGAAACCATGGGCGTTGTGTTGAACCAGCTCGAAGGCGCGATGGTGAAAGGCAACACGGTCACCGAAAGCCCCGATCAATTGAACCTGCCGAAGATCGATCCGGGGAACTGGCTTCCCAATTTCGGCGGTGCGTTTCGTTCGATCGGCAGCGCCTTATGGGCGGTTCTGCGCGCCCTGGCGCTGGGCCTTATTGCCCTGCTGATCTCGATGCTGGCCCCGCATCCCACCCGGCGCGTAACCACGGCCATCACCAGCGCCCCGGCCATCTCGGTCGGGATGGGCCTGTTGACCTTCTTCGTCGCTCCCGCATTGGTCCTGGTCCTGGCCATCACCATCATTCTGATCCCGTTCAGCCTGCTCGGCGTTCTGGTCATCATCGCGGCGGCTATGTTTGCCTGGGCTGCGGTTGGCCAGGAACTGGGCAACCGCCTGGCAGTCCTCTTCAAGGTGCAGTGGGCTGAACCGGTCGCGGCTGGCATCGGCGCCGCCTTCCTCAGCCTGTTGGTCAGCCTGGTATCGGTGATCCCATGCTTCAATTGGATCCTCGTCATCGCGGTACTGGCCTTCGGTTTTGGCGGTATCGTGCTCTCCCGCGCCGGAACCCAGGATTACCCGCACCCCGCCGCTCCTTTACGACCCGCTTCCGTCGCGCCGGCTCAGGGCAACCCTGCGCCCGCGCCCAGCGTCATGCCGGTCATTCCCGAGCCTAAACCGGCTGAACCGCCTTCGCAGGGCAAAGACTCCAACCCACAAGCCTGAGGCTGAGTCGTTGCCCGAAATAGAAATGAAATGAAGGAGGATAAAAAAATGAAACCTCGTCCTGTATGGACTATGCTGTTGGCCATCGCTTTGTTGGCCTTACCCTCGCTGGCCTGCTCGATCACTTTCAACCTTCCCAGCCGGGTGAAAACCACCACTGCCCAGACTCTCGACATTTCCGAGGATGTGCCCGTTCAGGGTAAAACCAGTGAAGTGACGCTCGAAATGGGCGCCGGCAAACTCGATCTCAGCGGCGGCGCCTCGAAGCTCGTCGAAGGAACGGTCCGTTATAACGTGGAAAAATGGAAGCCCACCATCACCCGAAACGACAACCAGATCAAGATCGCGCAGGGTGAACAGGGCGCCGTCGAACTGCCCGGCAGCGACATCATCAACGAATGGAACATCCAGTTGGGCAATTCGCCCATCGATCTGGAGGTCGCGGCCGGCGCTTATGAGGGCACCCTGGATCTGAGCGGAATTCCGATCACCAACCTGCGCGTCTCGGACGGCGCCAGCAAGGCCACGGTGAAATTCGATACCCTCAACCCGACCTCGATGGAGCAATTGACCTATAAGACCGGCGCTTCAGAGGTAGACCTGGAAGGATTGGGCAACGCCAACGTCAGTTCGATCGTGTTCGAGGGCGGCGCCGGATCCTATACGTTGGATTTCTCCGGCGATCTGAAGCAGGATCTATCCGTGCGCCTGTCCGCCGGCATGAGCAACGTCCGTCTCAACATACCCAAAGACGCCAACATCCAGGTGATCGTTGGCGGTGGGTTGAGCAATGTCTCGGTTGACGGTACCTGGACCATCAACCGAGACACCTATGAACGCAGCGGCAAGGGTCCCAAAATTACCGTGAATGTCGATATGGGCCTGGGCAACCTGGAACTACGCGTTCATTGAAATCCAATTTACAGGGTGATAATATTAAACCTGAAGGAATCCTCCTTCAGGTTTTTTGATTTTTTTCCAATGGACAGTGCTAACTTCGAAACCATTATTCACACCGATCCGGTGCCGCTCATCGTCGTTCGAGGCAACCATCGCGAAATCGGACGCCAGATTGGCGAAGCCGTTCGCCCGATCATCCAGCATAGCGTCGAATCCGCAAAAATGCTGGTCCAATCCGCCGAACACAAACTGCATCTCACCCTGAAGGGCGCCCGCATTCAGGCCCTAAAGTATTCACCCTTCATCCAGGAACGTTACCCATCGTATTACGATGAAATCCTCGGCCTCGCCCAGGGCGGGGATGTCCCGTTGGAGGATCTACTGGTACTCAATGCTCTGGAAGCGGTTACCACCGACGCGCTCCACCTGACAAAGTGCACCAGCCTGGCAGTCAATGAAGAATGCACTGAGAACAAACACGTATTGGTGGGTCACAACGAGGACTGGCTGCCGGATGATGAGCCCGACGTTTATCTGGTACATATCTCATCCGATGACGAGCCGCCGTTCCTGGCGATGACTTATGGCGGCCTGCTGCCGAATATTGGCTTCAATGCGTACGGGATTGCGCAATGCTGCGATACGGTGTATGCCAAAGATTCGCGCATCGGCATTCCGCGCGTCATCGTTTCACGCGGCATTCTGGCCGCCCATACGCCAGGTGGGGCAATCCGGCACACCCTTGCCGCACAGCGCGCAGCCGGGTATAACCACCTGATTGCGCACACCTCCGGCGAGCTATACAATGTCGAGGTCTCTGCGCACCGCTTTGCCGTGCTCAACTCAAACGACGGGCGCATCGTACATACCAATCATTATCTGGAAACCCAGATGCGGGCCATCGAAAATGAACCGGACGAGTTGATCGAAACTCGCGTTCGATACGCACGCGCCAACCGGTTGCTCAGGCAAAGCAATGCGCACACGCTCGATAGTCTGAAAGCTGTATTGCGCGATCATGTCAACTATCCAGAATCAATCTGCAACCACGCGGTTCAATACGCTCGGCCAATGGACCGCAAAAAGACCATCTGCAGTTTGATCATCGATCTGACCACCCTCGAAATGCACCTGACATGGGGCACACCCTGCATTAATGAATACCATACCTATTCACTGAATGCGTAACCCGCATTGAATTCCCGGCAATCAAATACCAGGCTGATTGCCAATTACGGGTGGGTTAAGTGGTAGAATTCCGCCCGTTATGAATTTTTGGCTCACACTGGGAATCGTTCTCTTTACCTACATCGGCATCGCCCTGGGATACTGGCCGCGCCTGCGCGCGAACCGCACCACCATCACCTTGATGGGCGCCGGTTTGCTCATCGCCACCAGCCAGATCGCCTTCAAAGATATCGGCCAGTTTCTGGATCTGGATACATTGATCCTGCTCTTCAGCATGATGGTGATCAACGCCAACCTGCGCATTGCCGGTTTCTTCAAACTGGCGGGCAACGCCTTGCTGCGCGTCGCGCGCACTCCGCGCGCCCTGCTGGCGGTGCTGATTCTGGTGACGGGCGTCCTCAGTGCATTCTTCCTGAATGACACGATCTGCCTGATGCTCACCCCGCTGGTGTTGGACCTGATTCTGGCGACCGGGCGCAACCCGATCCCGTACCTGATCGGGCTGGCCACCGCAGCCAACATCGGTTCCACCGCCACGCTGACCGGCAACCCGCAGAATATGATCATCGGGGTCGCCTCCGGCATTTCCTATACTCACTTCGCCGCCAGCCTGGCTCCGATCGCCCTGCTGGGCCTGGGGGTCGTGTGGATCGTTTTGGTGCTGGCGTATCCCAAGGAATTCCGAACGGACCCCTTTTCGATCCACAACCTGCCCACGCCGCGCTTTCATAAGCCTCTGTTGATTAAGAGCCTGCTGGTCATGGCGGGATTGCTGGTGGCTTTTTTGATCGGCATGCCCATTGCAAAAGCGGCTTTTCTGGCAGCCTGTATTCTGCTGTTCACCCGCCGTCTGAAACCTGAAAAAGTCTTTGCGGAATTCGATTGGAGCATCCTGGTATTCTTCGCCGCCCTGTTTATCGTCACCGGGTCGCTCGAAAAGAACGGCGTAACCAAAGAATTGTTCAAACTGGCCCTGGGAACCCGGGAACTGAACAACCTCAGCCTTTCGACCCTGACCGTCGTCTTGAGCAACCTGGTTTCCAATGTTCCGGCCGTTCTGCTGCTCAAGCCGGTCGTGCTGGGACTCGGCAATCCAACCGCTGGCTGGCTGACACTGGCGGCCGCTTCCACGCTGGCCGGCAACCTGACGCTTTTAGGATCGGTGGCCAACCTCATTGTCGCTGAAATCGCCGAACGCCGGCGTGTGCATCTCTCTTTTTGGGAATATACCCGCGTTGGCATGCTGATCACGCTGATTACCCTGGTGATCAGCACTCTCTGGTTGCAGTTCTTTGTCTGGCGGGGATAATCTCCTCAATCCTGCGCGGTCGTGGGTTCGATTTCGGCGACCCGATGCCCGGCTGGTTTCTTTTCGCGCAGGCCAAGCGCAAACAACCCGCCCGCCAGCGAAATGGCAGCGCTCAGGCTAAAAATCGGCGCCAGGCCGACTTTGTCGGCGATATTCCCGCTGACCAGCGTGCCCACCGAGCCGCTGGAGAAAATGAACGCCAGCGCCAATCCGGACGCCAGCGCAATTCCCCCCGGCATCAAACGCTGTGAAAGCACCACCACGGCGCTGTAAGCAGCGCCCGAACACATCCCGGCCATCAGGATGATGATATACAGGCCGACGCCCCTTTCCATTTGGCCCATGAGAAAGAGCGGCAGGGCCCCGCACGAAAGAGCAACGGCAATGACCTTCCAGCGTCCATAGCGATCGGCCAAACCGCCGCCAGCCAGGTTGCCCAGCGCCGATCCGGCCATGAACAGCGCCGAGAGCACGCCATATTGGGCGGGCGCTTGTCCCAGATCGCTTAGATATTTCGGTAGAAACGTGTTGACATTCTGCTGCGCCCAGGATTGAAAACCGCCCGTCAGCGCCAGCAGCAGGATAAAGAACCATGGAAAGGCCGGCGCTGCCCCCCTGGCCCCGACAGGCTTTGCTTCCACCGGCGCGGCGGGGTAATGGTATACAGAGGCCCATACGCCGGCGACCAGGGCCAACAGCGCCATGCTCGACAGGCTGACCGGTTCCCAACGGTTCAAAATGATTCCGCCGATGATCGGGCCGATGAAATATCCCGTCTGTCCGAAAACGAAAAACAGGGAGGCCGAAAGGGTTTCGTGTCCGGCCAGGCTGTGCCGGCCGGCCAGAGTCGACTGGGCTGCGCCTGCCGCGTGAAACGCGCCGGATCCCATACTGGCCAGTACCAAAAAGAGGAGCGCCGCGCGCCCCGGAATCGCCACGCCCAATCCGTAAAAAACAGCCATCCACAGGATGCCGCCGGCTACCACCCGGCGTAAGCCCACTCGATCGGCCAAAAAACCGAACACGGGCTGGGCCAAAGCTCCGGCAAACACATACAGCGTACTGTACAGTCCCAGCATCGTGTTGCTTAGCCCCAATGGAATGCTCAGAAAGGTGAGGATGATGGCGCGAGTTCCGTTCAGGGAGTCCACCAGCAAATGCCCGATGGCAGCCGCGAGGAAATTCTTATCTCGAAAAAGGGGCATAAAACCTCAGGAAGACCGGTAAAGCTGCAGGCGTTCGATCAGTCGATATACCGCGGGTGGGACAAGGTAGCGGTACGGTTGTCCGGCGGCCACGCGCGCGCGAATATCACTGGCGGAAATTTCAACCAACGGCGCTTCGACGAAATGAGTCTTCGCCGTGATTCCGGGAAGCGTATGCTCGAGAGAGGTCAGATCCACGCAGTCGGATGGACGGCGCATCACCCCCACCCCGGAGCAGCGCAGCAGAAATTCGCGGGGCTCGTGCCAGGTTGGCAGGTCATGCAGCGAATCGCCGCCCATCAGGTAAATCAATTCCGCGCCCGGATAACGCACGGCGAGCGCGCTCATCGTATCCGATGCATAGTGTGGTCCGGGGCGTTCGAATTCGATCGTGGACACTTCGAAAAGCGGGTTGCCGGCAGCGGCCGCGCGCACCAGCTTCAAACGAATGCGGTCAGCGCTGATAAAATGCCCCTGCTTGTGCGGCGGATTGGGGGTCAGCACCCACAACACCCGGTCCAGCCCCAGTTGAGCGGCAGCTTCGGCTGCCAGAATCTGGTGCCCGACGTGGGGAGGATCGAATGTCCCGCCGAATATGCCTATGCGCATCTACCCCCACTTTCCGGGTCGCTCAGTCTTCCCACTCCAGTTCATAATCGTCGCCGATGAAGACCGTATCGCCTTCCTGGATGCCGGCCTTACGCAAAGCATCCTCGACGCCCAGGGTTCCCATCAGACGTTGAAAACGCCTTACCGAGCTGTCCAGCTCCCAATAGGTCATGCCAGCCGCGCGTTCGATGGCCGCGCCCTTGAGGCGCCAGCCTTCGGGAGTGCGCTCGATGGTGAAATCCTTTGGATCTTCCGTTGGGCGGTAAACCGGCAAAGCCTGTTCGATTTCAGGCTGGGGAGCTTCTCGAAGCAGTTCGTGCGCCCGCCACAGCAATGGCGTCAGATTTTCGTGGGTCGCCGCCGAGATGGGCATGGCTTCCACACCGCGTTTGGCCAATTCCTGTTGAATGGCCGGCCAGCGCTCCTGCACCTCGGGCAAATCCATCTTGTTGAAGGCCACGATCTGGGGTTTATTACCCAGATTGGAATCGAACAAAGCCATTTCACTGTTGATCTGCGCGAAATCGACCAGTGGGTCTTCGGAAAGTCCGTCCAGCATGTGGATCAACACGCGCGTACGCTGTACGTGGCGCAGGAAGGCGAATCCAAGGCCTACGCCCATGTGCGCGCCTTCGATCAACCCGGGAATATCCGCCAGCACCAGTGTGTTTTCGCCGTCCAACTCCACCACGCCCAGGTTGGGTTCCAGGGTGGTGAAAGGATAATCCGCGATCTTGGGGTTGGCATTGGTCACTGCGGCCAGCAGGCTGGATTTGCCGGCGTTGGGCACACCCACCAACCCGACGTCCGCGATCAACTTCAACTCCAGGCGCAGCGTAAATTCCTGGGCCGGTTCACCGCGTTCGGCCATGTGCGGCACCTGGTTGCGCGACGTC
>NZ_DF967972.1:2247893-2280553 GCF_001050235.1 Longilinea arvoryzae | reverse complement strand
CAGGCGCTGGCCTTTTTCCACCAGATCGCCCAGCAATTGGCCGCTGGCGTCGTCATAAACCAGCGTACCCGCCGGAACCTTTACAATCAGGTTCTCGGCCGATTTGCCGGTCATGTTGTTCTTTCCGCCCTTCGCGCCCTCTTCAGCGATGAAACGCGATTTGTGCCGGAAAGTCGCCAGGGTGTTCATGGAGTAGCTGACCTCGAGGATCACATCTCCACCCCGACCGCCGTCACCGCCGTCCGGACCGCCGCGAGGCACGAATTTTTCGCGATGAAAGTGCACGAAACCATCTCCGCCCTTGCCTGAGCGCACAAATATTTTAGATTGATCGATGAACATATTTTCCTATCCTTTATTCCATTCGCGCCCGCTTGAGCAATTTCGCGCAACCGAAATTATATCAGGAACGAAAGGGACCGGCAGGTATTGGCCGGTCCCTGATGGTCTTCAGTTGGCTGAACGGCTTACTTCTTGCCGAACTTGGCCTTCAAAACGTCTTCCAGCGTGGGCTTGCCGATCTCCTGCAGTTCATAGCGCACGCGCTGCATCGGTTTCTTGATCTTGATGACGCGGTTCAGGTCGATGGGTGTACCCGAAATGACCAGGTCCACATCGGCGCGGTCGATGGTCTTTTCCAGGTCCTTCATCTGCTCGGCGCCGTACCCCATGGCAGGCAGGATCGCGCCGGTGTTCGGGTACTTCTTGTAGGTATCGATGATGCTGCCGACTGCGAACGGACGCGGATCGACAATCTCAGCGGCGCCGAAGCGGCGGGCAGCCACCCAGCCAGCGCCGTAGGCCATTTCACCGTGGGTCAGCGTCGGGCCGTCTTCGATAACCAGCACGCGCTTGCCGCGGATCGCTTCCGGATTGTCCACAAACAGAGGAGAGGCCGCTTCGATGACAATCGCCTTCGGATTGAGTTCGTTCAGGTTGTTGCGAACGGTCATGACGTTCTCAGGTTGGGCGGTGTCGACTTTGTTGATCACGAACACGTCCGCGTGGCGGATATTGGTCTCGCCAGGGTAATAGCGAACTTCGTGACCGGGGCGGTGCGGGTCGGCAACCACGATGGCCAGATCTTCTTTGTAGAAGGAGAAATCGTTATTTCCGCCGTCCCAGAGGACGATGTCGACTTCCTGCTCGGCCTGGCGCAGGATGGCTTCGTAATCGACGCCGGCGTAGACGATCACGCCATTATCGATGTGCGGTTCGTATTCCTCGCGCTCTTCGATGGTGCACTCGTGTCGGTCCAGGTCGGCGTAGGTGGCGAAGCGCTGCACGCGCTGCTTGACCAAATCGCCGTATGGCATGGGGTGGCGAATGGCGGCCACGCGATAACCCATGTCGCGCAGGATCAGGGAAACGCGGCGGGTGGTCTGGCTCTTGCCGGAACCGGTGCGAACGGCGCAAATCGAGACAACCGGTTTGGTCGATTTAACCTGCGTGCTTTCCAGGCCCATCAGGCGGAAATCAGGGCCAGCCGCATTGACGATGGAGGCCTTGTGCATCACAACCTCATGCGGTTGATCGGAATAGGCAAAGATGACCTGCTGGACCTTCAGATCAGCGATCAGTTTGAGCAGGTCGCTTTCGGGATAGATCGGAATGCCTTTCGGATACAATTTGCCGGCCAGTTCGGTTGGGTAGCGGCGATCATCGATATTGGGGATCTGAGTGGCCGTAAAAGCCACAACTTCATAATCCGGGTTATCCCGGAAAAAGACATTGAAGTTATGGAAATCGCGTCCTGCGGCACCCATGATCAAGGTACGAATTGGGGTCATACAAAAGTCTCCTACGAAAATGTTATGAGCATCGCCAAGGGGACGATGGTGCCCTTCACATCGCCTAAGGGACGATGGCGCCCTTTCACATCGCCTGGGGGGCGATGACGCCCAACACATTCAAGGCATTTCCAATGGCCTGGCGAGCCGCCGCCACCAAACGCAGGCGGCCATCGCGCACGGCTGGCTCGGCTTGCAGGACCGGGCACTGGTTGTAAAAATCGTTGAACGCTTTGGCCAGATCGTAGGCCAGGTTGGACAACGTCATCGGTCGATAATCGTTTGCCGCCGTCTGGATCTCGCCTGGCAAGCGCGAAATTACCTCCACCAATTGTACTTCGGCTGGCGAAAGTTCGTAAGCCGGAAGAGCCGAGGGAGGCATTTCTTTGCCCCACTTGCGGAGGATACTGCCGGCCCGGACGTAGGCATATTGAATATAGGGCGCGGCCTGCCCGTCGAAGTTCAGCACGGCTTCCCAATCGAAGGTTACCACTTTGGTGTTCTCGCGCGAGATCATCGAGTAGCGGATGGCGCCCAGAGCGACCGCCTGCGCGATTTCAAGCTGCTTTTCGGCCGAGAGTTCCGGATTCTTGGTCTGAACGATGGACAGCGCCCGCGCGGTTGCTTCCCGCACCAGGTCCTCCAGCAGCACCACAGTGCCTTCGCGGGAGGCCATGGCCACATTGCCGGGCAGCGTCACCAGTTCATAGGGGATGTGCTGGCAGCGCGTCGCCCAGGGAAAACCGGCCAGTTCCAGGGTTTTGAAGACCTGTTGAAAGTGCAGCGACTGGCGTACATCGACCACATATAGCGAGCGCGCCAGATTGGGGTAATCCGCGAATTTGCGGGCCGCCAGGGCCAGGTCCTCGGTCGCGTACAGGGCCGTGCCATCCGAGCGCAGAACCACCATCACGCGGTACTTTTCTTTGGTCAGGCCCAACAGTTCATCCAGCTTGACGATCACCGCGCCGTCCGGGCGCTCGTCCTTGGCAATGCCGCGGGCGATCAAATCGGCCACCATCTGCTTGCCGCTCTCTTCGACCATGCTTTGGAAGTAGTACACGTCGAAGTGGATGCCCAGCAGCTCGTACATCTCTTTGAAGCCGTCCAGCGACCACTGGCGGGTTTCCTTCCACAGCGCCACCAAATCGGGGTCCTGTTTGTCCCAGCGGGAATAGACCTCGCGCACCTCGGCTTCCAGGTCCGGGTTGGCCTCCAGCCGTTTGCTGGCTTCGCTGTACAGGTCGCCCATCCAGCGCGTGATATCCTGCTGCGGTTTTTCACCCATGTGGAACTTCATATAGTTCCACATCCACTTGATGACGTGCAGGCCGATGTCGCCGGGATAATTGGCGCGCACCACATCATAACCGGCCGCTTCCAGAATATGGCCCAGCACATCCCCCAGGATGGCGCTGCGCAGATGGCCCACGTGGAAAGCCTTATGCGTATTGGGTTGGGAGAATTCGACCATCACCTGCTCTCCCTTTGGCTTACCGCACCCAAACGCATCACCCTGGGTCAGAACGGTATCCAGCACGCGCCGGGTGTATTCTGCGGTCGAAAAATACAAATTAAGGTAACCGCGCACGGCTTCCAGACGTTCGAAGCCCTCGGGAGAGCCCAACACTGCAGCGGCGCCGCTGGCAATCGCCTGCGCCCGCTCGCCTACGTTGCCCTTGAGGCCTTTTTCACGCGCTTCCTGCGCGGCCAGTTGAAAAAACGAGGTGGAAATCCCCCAGTGTCCGCTGAACGGGATCGAGGACCATTGAAGTTTGGGCTCAGGCAAACCAGAATCCGCACAATAAGCGCGGATTTGGTCTTCGATGCGCTTCTGCTCAAGTTCAAACATTCCGATCCTCCCCGATGTATCGATAAGAATGACTACGAATGCCGATTATAACACGAACCCAATCCGAGGGATTTCCCGCTGGGGATACGACAACAATAGCGGGAGCTTAAGCGGCTCCCGCTATATTGCTGTAATTTCAGTTCCTCGCGTGAACGAGGATCCAGCCGGATGATTACGCCAGGCTGTTAAAGCGCTTCATCAGGCGGCTTTTGCGGCGAGCAGCGTTATTCTTGTGAATGACACCCTGCGCGGCGGCTTTATCCAACGCTTCGATGGCCAAAGCCACGGCGGCTTTGGATGGCTCCGCTTCGCCGGTCACAATCGTGCTCTTTGCCTTAGAAACAAGCGTGCGCGCAGCGCCGCGGTAAAAGCGGTTGCGCAGACGGCGCTTTTCATTTTGCTTATTGCGCTTAATCGCAGACTTAATGTTAGCCAAAGCCCTTCCTCCAGAACTCTATCTCGTGCGTATGATTGCGAACACAGATTTTACCCGATGGCGGGACTTTTGTCCAGCCTTTTTCAAAATCCGCGGCCGGCTGATCTATCGAGCAGCCAGGCTGTTCGACAGGCCCGAGATCAATTGCGCTTTTTCCTGATTCGAGAGACGTGCTTCCGCGTGAATGAGCGTGAATTGGATCGGCGGCATCTCGCCTTCCTGAATCACTCTCGTAATCCTGTCGACATCCCTTCCGCTCATGGCGTTCCAATTCGAAAAATTCACGATCTGGCGGGCTTCATCCACATCGTGCTGAATCAGCCAGGAGGCCGGCGCAACACTGCTGTACCACGGCCAGACGGTCTCATTACTGTGGCAGTCATAACAGGCGCGCTTCACCAGGTCGGCCGTGGCTGCATCCTGCCACTTCGGCTCGCCGGTCACAGGTGGATTGGTATGCGCTTTACCATAAGGGATCAACTGGATCAGGAGAAATGCGCCGATCAGGAGAGACGCCCATTTGATCCATGCGGGAAGAGATTTCTTTACCATCGGGCACCTTTCGTGTAAAAAAAGAGAAGAGACGCCGAAGCCTTCTCGGCGTCTCAGACGGGGTCTAAACCTGAAGTTTAGCGGTCGTTGAGCGCCGCCACACCCGGAAGTTCCAGGCCTTCGAGCATTTCCAACGAAGCGCCGCCGCCGGTGGAGATATGCGTGATCTTGTCCGCCAGGCCGGATTGCTGGATGGCCGCGACCGAGTCGCCGCCGCCGACCACGCTGATCGCCTTGCTGGCAGCCACGGCGTGGGCGATACCAAAAGTGCCTTCGGCGAACTTCGGCAGCTCGAACACGCCCATCGGGCCGTTCCACACCACCGTGCCGGCGCCGGCGATCACCTTGCTGTATGCCTTGACGGTTTCCGGGCCGATGTCCAAGATGCGCCAGCCCTCCGGAATCGGGCCGACCTGCATCACCTTGGACTCAGCCGCAGCGTCGAAGGCGTTGGCAATGACCACATCGAAGGGCAGACGCAGCTTGTTGCCACCCTTCGCTAACATTTCTTTTGCCGTTTCGAGCGCTTCGTCTTCGACCAACGAATCCGCAACCGGATAACCCTGTGCCTTGAAGAAGGTGTTGGCCATCCCGCCGCCGATCAGGATTGCATCCGCTTTTTCGAGCAGATTGCGAATGACGCCGATCTTGTCGCTGATCTTGGCGCCGCCCAGAATGGCAACAAACGGGCGCTTGGGATTGGCAATGGCCTGGCCCAGGTACTGGATTTCTTTTTCCATCAAAAAGCCTGCCACTGCAACCGGCAAAATGCGAGCGATACCCTCTGTGGAGGCATGGGCGCGGTGCGCGGTTCCAAAGGCGTCGTTGACGTAAATATCCGCCAGCGCGGCCAGTTGTTTGGCCATCTCAGGGTCGTTCTTTTCTTCTTCCGCGTGGAAGCGGGTATTTTCCAGCACCAGCACGGAGCCCGGTTTCAGCGCCGCGGCGGCGGCTTTTGCAGCCGGCCCGATGCAGTCCTCAGCGAAGGCCACCGGTTTGCCCAACAGACCGGCCAGATAATCCGCGACGGGTTTCAGACTGTACTTGGGATCGGGTCCACCCTTGGGGCGTCCCAGGTGCGAAGCCAGAATGACGGCTGCGCCGTGCTCCAGCAGGTATTGGATGGTGGGCAGCGCCGCGCGAATACGGGTATCATCGCCAACTTTACCGTCTTTGATGGGAACATTGAAGTCCACGCGCACGAATACTTTTTTCCCGTTGACATCAATATCTCGAATGGTTTTTTTACTGAACATCCTACCCTCCTCTTGATAAACGTAATGCGTAATCTGAGACTTGCGGCAGATTACGCATTACTGGATCATACTTTATCGCAGGTTAGAGAGACTTGGCCAGCATCGCTGCCATATCGGCAGTGCGGCAGGAATAGCCCCATTCGTTATCGTACCAGGCTACGACCTTGATCAGGTTGCCGCCCATCACCATGGTGTTGGGCAGATCGACGATCGAGGAGCGGGGATCGCCTTTGAAATCCATCGATACCAACGGGTCGTTATATTGACCATGGGTGACACCCAGAATGCCCTTGAGGGCGCCCTTGGAAGCTTCCAGGAAGGCCGCGTTCAATTCGTCTTTGGTGGTGGCTTTTTCAATGGTGGCCGTGAAATCGACAATCGAAACGGTGGGGGTAGGAACGCGCAGGGAATAGCCGTCGAACTTACCCTTCAGTTCGGGGATTACCAGCGCGACTGCCTTGGCAGCCCCGGTGGTGGTCGGGATGATGTTCAGGCCAGCGGCGCGGGAGCGGCGCAATTCTTTGCGGTGACCCTGATCCAGGATGACCTGATCATTCGTATACGAATGGATGGTGGTCATGGTGGCGTACTGGATCTTGAACAGGTCGTTTACGATCTTGGCCGCCGGAGCCAGGCAGTTGGTGGTGCAGGAAGCGTTGGACAGAACGTTGTGCTTGGCGGGATCGTACTTATCGTCGTTGACGCCCATCACAATGGTAATATCTTCGTTCTTGGCCGGGGCGCTGATGATAACCTTCCTGGCGCCGCCTTTTTCGATGTGCACGCGGGCGCCTGCTCTGCCCTTGGCCGGATCACCGTTGGCGTCGGTAAAAAGGCCGGTCGATTCGATCACGATATCCACACCCAGACTCGACCAGGGCAGTGCGCCCGGATCCTTCTCGGCGAATACCTTGACCTTCTTGCCGTCGATCAGGAGATCATTTCCATCGATTTCGACCTCACCCGGATAGATCCCATAATTCGAGTCGTACTTGAACAGATGTGCGTTGGTTTTTGAATCGAACAGGTCATTAATCGCAACCACTTCCAACTCACCTGGATAGCGCTGCTTGATGGCCTTCAAGACTTGCCGGCCGATACGGCCGAAACCATTGATGCCTACTTTGATCGTCATGGATACACCTCCAAGATATGTAAACATTCTGATTTTACCATGTTCTCAGCATGGCAATATACGCAATTTGTTGTTTTTTTCACAAGCTGTCATCACGTCCAGCCAAAGGGCCGGTCCTTTCATTATACAAATCCATGATCGTACGCGCCAGCTTTAACGAATCGTGCCGCCATGGATTCTCGACATCCACCAGATCGGTCTGGTAAACCGAATATTGCTCCTTCAATTCGGGTTCCAGACGCGTCCAGTCGATTGATTCGGGAAGATTGCCTTCCTGGCGATCATTGCAAAGGATCAGGTCGAAAACCGGCCCTCCCATATGCTTTTCGATGGTATGTACATGCGCGCCGCAGGTAAAACCGTCTGTTTCTCCAGGCTGCGTGGCAACATTGCAGATATAGAACTTCAACGCCCGGCTCGCGCGCAGCGCAGCTGCCAGATCCGGCACCAACAGGTTCGGCAGCAGGCTGGTGTACAGGCTGCCCGGCCCGACCAGGATCAGATCGGCGTTCAAGATCGCCTGGATGGCCGGTGGAAAAGCCAGGGGATTGCTCGGCTCCAACCAGACCCGGCGCACCTGACCGGCTGCCTTTGGGATCGAACTCTCGCCTTTGACGTGGACATCGCGGTTTTTCAACGGCACGGTGATATCCGCCACCAGGCGAACATCGTGCAGGGTGGCCGGAAGGACCTGCCCCTGGACCGCCAGAACCCGGCCCGATTCGGCCACGGCTTCCTCGAAGCTGCCCGTAATTTCAGTCAACGCGCTGATGAACAAATTTCCAAACGAATGACCGCTCAGATTGCCCGCATTCGCAAAACGGTATTGAAAGACCTGTGAAAGCAACGCTTCGTCTTCTGAAAGCGCGATCAGGCAGTTGCGAATATCACCCGGCGGCAGAATCCCCAGGCTTTTGCGCAGTTCGCCCGAAGAACCGCCGTCATCCGCCACGGTGACGACCGCGGTCAGGTTGCTGGAATATGCCTTCAACCCGCGCAGCAGCGCCGAAAGCCCGGTGCCGCCGCCGATCACAACGATACGCGGTCCGCGCTCTTTCTTGCGATACGCTGTGACGGTTTCCAGGATCGTTTTTCCGGGGCGGACGAACGGCTTGAGTAAAGCCCGGTTCAGGCCCCAAATTCCAAACAGGATCGTCCCCAGACCGAATCCGCCAAATATCAACGCCCGAAAGGCCCGGTCCAGGCGCTGCAGTGAAAGGAGACGCAGGATCGGCCCCCACCAGGTTCCTGGTGCATTGCGGTACAGGTCCAAAATCGATACTGCGAAACCCAGACCGACCAGCGTGGTGCCGATCAGGATCACCAACAGCCAGCGTTTCACACCCAGGCCGGGAAGCAGCCACTGGAACCATTCGCCTATGCGGTTGAGAAAGCTACGCTTGGTGGAGTTTTGACTACGTCGCATACTGTTGAATCATAATGGGCTTTTCGGAGAGCGTCAACAGATATTCACGATTAATTGTTTATTAATGCTATAATCGAGCCGTTATGGAAGCACTTATTGCATGCGATATTGGCGGAACCCAGCTCCGCGTAGCAACTTTCGATGCAGCCAGTGGGGAGATGATTCAGCAAAAGCGCATTCCCACACAGGCGGCTGGCGAAACAGCCGTCGATCGACTCACGGGTTTGATCGGCGAATTATGGCCAACCCGGGGCCATGTCCGGGCCATAGGCGCTGCGGCGCCTGGCTTTGTCGACCCCGAAATGGGCATCATTTACGTCACTCCCAACATACCCGGTTGGAACGGCCTGCCCTTGCGTCAGATCCTGGAAGATCGCTTCGATGTTCCGGTTTTTGTCGGCAACGATGCCAACCTGGCCGCGTTGGGCGAATGGCGGTTTGGCGCCGGACGGGGTTTCCACCACGTTCTCTATCTGACCATCAGCACCGGAATCGGCGGCGGCATCGTCAACAACGATCGCTTGCTGCAGGGGGCGCGAGGGTTGGCGGCCGAATTGGGCCACATTACGGTGGAACCAAACGGTCCAATCTGCGGCTGCGGCAAGCGCGGTCACCTCGAAGCCCTGGCCTCCGGAACGGGCATTTCGAATTATGTCGCCGAAAAATTGGCGGCCGGCGCTGCCTCGACGCTCCTCAAAGGACCGCATCCCTCCGCAAAAGAAATCAGTCAGGCGGCTGCCCAGGGCGACCCACTGGCGCTCAAAGCCATCCAGAGAGCCGGCACCTACATCGGTCACGCGCTCGCTGATTTCCTGCATTTATTCAATCCATCCATCGTGATCATCGGCGGCGGTGTTTCCAAGAGCGGTGAAATGCTTTTGGCGCCGATGCGGATTGCCCTCAACGAACGCGTCATTTCGCCCGAATATGTCAAAGATCTCCAGATCGTCAACGCCATGTTGGGGGATGATTGCGGCCTGATGGGCGCGCTGGCATTGGCCAAAATGGACGATCACATCTGATCAAGACTCAGGCAGGTTCACCAGGGCTAACTCTTTAGCCCTGGTTTTTTATATGCCTTTCCTCCTCCCCGGCCATGGATATCTCACTCTATTTTCAGGCTTGGGGATTTGATATAATGAACAGGCCAGCCCGTGATGAAGCTATTTCATTAATTAAGGGCGGCAGTACAATCTTCCAATCCAAGCCACTGTACTACCTATTCATAGGAGGAAATGAATGGAACCCTTCAAGCTCCCAGGGCCGAAAGCCCGCGCTATCATTGAGCGCGACCACTCCGTCATCTCGCCATCGTATCCACGCGGTTATCCATTCGTTATGGATCACGGCAAAGGTACCGAAGTTTGGGATGTGGACGGCAATCGGTTCCTCGATTTCGCAGCCGGAATCGCAGTCGCTTCCACCGGGCATTCTCATCCCAAGGTCGTCAAGGCAATCCAGGACCAGGCCGAACAGTTCATCCACATTTCTTCCGATTTTTACCACTCCAAATGGGTGGAAGTGGCTGAGAAACTCGACCAGATTGCCCCCTTCCAGGAAGACGCCATCTCCTTCATGACCAATTCCGGCACCGAATCGGTTGAAGCCGCAATCAAGCTGGCGCGGTATTACACCGGGCGCAGTGAATTCATTGGCTTCTTTGGGGGCTTCCACGGCCGCACCATGGGGGCAGTGACCTTTACGGCCAGCAAACCGCATTATCACAAGGGCTTTTTCCCGCTGATGAACGGCGTCGTCCATGTACCGTACCCCGATCCGTATCACCCCCTGTTGAGCCTGCGCAAAGGCGAGGACATCGGAACGGCGGTAATTCGTTACATGGAAGAGGAAATCCTTGGCCGGATCCTGCCCGCCGAGGATGTCGCTGGCATCCTGATCGAGCCCATCCAGGGCGAAGGCGGTTATATCGTTCCGCCCGAGAGCTTCTTCCCGGCTTTACGCAAGCTGTGCGACCGCTACGGCATTTTGCTCATCGCCGATGAGGTTCAGGCTGGCGTTGGAAGAACTGGAAAATGGTGGTCGATCCAACAATTCGGCGTCGAACCCGATATCATTTGCGTCGCCAAAGGCATTGCTTCAGGCGTTCCCATGGGCGCCATGGTGGCTCGCAAGAGCGTCGTCACCTGGCCCAAAGGTTCGCACGGCAACACCTACGGCGGCAACCCCCTGGCCTGCGCCGCTTCTCTGGCCACGCTGGATTTGATCGAGAACCAATACATGCAAAACGCCTCGGAAATGGGCGATTATACGCTCGCCAAACTGGGCGCCATGGCCGAGCGCCATCCCAGCATGGGCTGCGTTCGCGGTAGAGGTTTGATGATCGGCATCGAATTCGTCAAGGATCCCGAAACCCACAAATCGGACGAGAAACTGCGCGACGCCGTCGTGGATCTGGCCTTCGAACGCGGGCTGCTGCTGCTGGGTTGCGGCAAGAGTGTCATCCGCGTTTCACCTCCGCTCTCCATTACCCGCGCGGATATCGATGAAGGTTTGGCCATCATGGAAGAAGCCATCGATCTGGCCGAAAAAGGACGTTAAACGATCATGCTGCCCGACTTCCGCGTCCGCCAACGTGATTATTTGCTTGAGATCGCGCGTGCATTAACTGAAGAACTGGATCTGGATGCGCTGCTCAATCGCATTCTGACAGTCTCAGTTGAAATGCTGGCCGGACAGGCCGGGCTGATCGCATTACGCACTGAAACCGGGGGGTGGAAAGTCCAGGTCTCCCAGGGCATCCCCCCGGTTTTTCTACGCCTGCTCACCCCCTACCTTTCACAAATTCCGGAGAACGCCGATCCGCAGCGCTTTGAACTGCCCGAAATCAACCGGGTGCTCAAAGAATTGACCCGTACGGCCAGCCTGGGACTGCTGACCGGCGTCGGCCTGCCGCTGGTGGCGCGCAACCGGGTCGTCGGCGTCATTTTTATCTTCCGCAGTTATCCCGATTTATTCTCAGGCAACGACCGCAATCTGCTCAGCAGTTTTGCCAACCAGGCCGCGATTGCAGTTCAGAACGCCCAGCTTTACAAGCAAATCAACCGCGATAAAGAACGTCTGGCGGGCTTGCTCGATACCGCCGGGGACGGCATCCTGATCCTGCGGCCGGACCTGAAGATCGAACGCGCCAACCCGGCCGTTGCCCATATGCTTTCCCTTCCGATCGACCAGATTCAAGAGCATCCCCACGAAGAGGTCATCCGCTGGCTGAAACCCCCACAGGGGCTAACCCTCGAGCAGGCGGCGGCCGGCGGTTGGCCGCTGACGCCGCACGCCACCCTGTATGTCGAAGGCGATTTGCAGCGCAACCCTGATCACCCCGCACTGCCGGTTGGGATCACGTATTCACCCCTGATCTCGGATGACAAGACCCTGCTCAACATCTTCGCCACCGTGCGTGACATCACCCGCTTTCGCCAGGCAGAAGAATATAAATCCAATTTTATTTCGGTCATCAGCCATGAATTGAAAACACCGGTGGCCCTCATCAAAGGTTACGTGAGCACCCTGCGCCGGGATGACGTGACCTGGGATAGCGCCATCGTTAAAGAAAGCCTGCAGGTCATCGAAGAAGAATCCGATCACCTGGGCGCATTGATCGAAAATTTGCTGGAAACTTCACGCTTGCAATCCGGCGGATTGGTCTTGAACCGCACCGATGTGCTGCTGCCCGATCTCGTCAAGCGGATTATCAAACGCATGCAAACGCAAACCAGCAAACACGTCATCAGCATGACCTTCCCACCGGATTTCCCGGTCATCGTCGCGGATGAGCAGCGCATCGAACAGGTTGTCACCAACCTGATCGGGAACGCAATCAAATATGCTCCCGGTGGGGATATCAATATATCCGGCGAGATTCGCCCGGACATCGTCATTGTATGCGTCAGCGACCAGGGCCCCGGAATTGCACCTCAGGATATTCCCCACATCTTCGACCGTTTCTACCGCGCGCCTGAAATCGCCCGCCAGACCAAAGGCGCCGGATTGGGGCTCTATTTGACGCGCTCGATTGTCGAAGCCCACGGCGGCCGGATCTGGGTGGATCCCGAGTCGGGCAAGGGCGCGCGCATTTGCTTTGCGCTGCCGCGCAACCCGGAATTGAAATCTACACTCAAAATGGTATAATTTAGCCCATCTTTTCTGTAGAGAGTCTCTCACATGTCATCTATACGCACCAGCTGTCCGCGCTGCAAATCGCCGGTCGTTGCCGAGGTTGAACAACTCTTTGATATGAACGTCGATCCCCAGGCCAAACAACGTCTGTTGAGTGGAGGGGCCAATGTCATCCACTGCCCCACCTGCGGTTACGACGGTATGCTCAGCACGCCGATCGTTTATCACGATCCTGAAAAAGAATTCCTGTTGACTTATTTCCCATCCGAAATGGGACTGCCGCTCAACGAACAGGAGAAAATCATCGGCCCGCTGATCACCCAGGTGATGAACCGGTTGCCGGCCGAAAAACGCAAGGCTTACCTGCTGCGTCCTCAGGCCATGCTCACATTCCAGACCATGGTCGAGAAAATTCTGGAAGGCGACGGCATTACCCACGAGATGTTGGACGAGCAGCAAAAACGGCTCAACCTTCTGCAGCGCCTGCTTTCCACGCCGGCGGCTGCCGATCGCAGCGTCATCATCAAACAGGAAGAAGCCCTGATCGATGAGAACTTCTTCAGCATGTTCAGCCACATCATCCAGGCAACCCTTTCGCAAAACGGCGATGAGCAAACGGCACGGGCGCTTGCTGCCATTCAGCAGGAACTGGTAACCCAAACCGAAGTCGGCAAGAAACTGCTCGCCAACGCCCAGGAAGCCCAGGAAGCTCAGCGCCTGCTTCAGGAAGCCAGCAAGACCGGCCTGACGCGCGAAAAGCTGCTCGACCTGATGGCAGCATCCCCAAGCGACACCCGCCTGGCGACCTTCGTCAGCCTCACGCGCAGCGGCCTGGATTATCAATTCTTCCAGATCCTCAGCGAACGGGTCGATAAAGCCGAAGGCGATGAGAAACAAAAATTGCTGGATCTGCGCGCCAAACTGCTCGAGTTGACCAGCGAGATCGACAAGCAGCTTGATGAAGAGAAGAAAGCTGCCCAGGAACTGCTGAACGAGATTTTGAAGGCGGATGACACGGAAGCAGCCACACGCGAAGCTCTGCCGGCCATCAATGAATTCTTCCTCCAGGCGTTGAAGAGCGCGCAGGAAATGGCCCGCAAAGACGCTGACCTGATGCGCCTTGGCAAACTCGGCAAGATCGCCAAAGTCATCGAAGAAGCCAGCGCACCCCCGCCCGAGGTCGAATTGATCGAGAAAATGCTGTCGGCTGAGGATGAAGCCGCCCGTCAGAAATTGTTGCAGGAAAACGCCAAACTGGTGACGGATGAATTCCTCCAGGCACTCAACAGTCTGGTTTCGCAGGGCGAAAATGACGGCCAACCCGCGGAGATGAAGGCCAAGCTGCAGGAAATCTACCGTTCAGCGGTGCGTTTTTCCATGCAGGCCAACTTCAAGTCCGCATAATTCTCTCAGGTTATTAAGAACCACGGGGCTTTTTTCAAAGTCCCGTAGTTTTTTTATCTCTCTGGATTATCCAGGCGCAACCCGTGGCCGCGCACCGTCACCAGGTAGGCGTGGCTGGCATCCAACTGCGCCAACCGGTCGCGCAGTCTGCGGATCAAAGCATCCAGAGCCTGTTCGGATACACCTTCCGATTCATCTTCACTCCAGACCAGGTTGATCAATGCCTGCCGCGAGACCACTTTCCCCTGCTGGTCATACAAAACCTGCAGGAGGCGGAATTGGGGAACCGAAAGCGGCGGCAGCACTTCTTCTTCATTCAACCACACCCGCCGTGAACGCGGATCCAGATACAGGCATCCCACCCGTTCGCCGGCTGAACCTGCGCCTGCTGATACCATACCCGGGAAAGGCAAATTGCCAACCAGAGGCAGGGTCGCGTCAGAATTCAGGTAGACGAATTGCTGGACCAGGGCCACCTGAATGACATCCCCGTCCTGAAGCATCACGGGTTCTGCAATCATCTCCCCATTGACATACGTACCGTTTTTGCTGCCCAGATCTTCCAACAAAACGCCGTCTTCTTTGATCGTAATCCGGGCATGGTAACGAGAAACCTGGCGTTCCAACACCACAATAGTGCAGGTCGATTCCCGCCCGATGATGATTTCGCCCGTGATTGAAAAACGTTCACCATTCAACGGGCCGGTTTGTCCAATGAGTACTGGTGAATCCGGCTGCATTTCCATCTCCCCGCGAGAAGTCGATCCGCGAGCTTCTGTGATGAACTTCTCAGAGGTATAATATAACAGAATTTGGAATTTTTGTGGGGAAGACGGTTTGTTCATTTACATCGAATGTCATTTCACGCCGAGAAATGCATTTCGGAGAACAAATCGCATATCAGAAGAGGGAGTCGCGCCATGCCTATCCCCTTGAAGGCCGGGGAAGTGCTGCGAGGCCGCTATCGAATCCGCCGGATCATCGGCCAGGGTGGAATGGGATGCATTTACCTTGCCGACGACCAGCGGTTGGAAGGCCGTCAATGCGCTTTGAAGGAAGTTGAACACGACCGTACCTTGCCACAGGACATGGTGCGGGAAGCTCGCGATCAATTCTTGCGCGAAGCCACGGTATTGGCGCGCCTCGATCATCCCAATCTGCCCAAAGTCTCCGATTTCTTCTCCATCAGCACGCGGGATTACCTGGTCATGGATTACGTCCCCGGCAAGGATTTGCGGACGCTCATGCTGGAAGCGCGCCAGGAAGGCCGCTTCTTACTGGAAAGCGAGGTTTTGAGCTGGGCATCGCAGCTCTGCGATGCACTCATTTACCTGCACGGCCAGGAACCGCCCATTTTGCACCGGGATATCAAACCCAGCAACCTCAAAGTCACACCTTCCGGACTTTTGAAGCTGGTGGATTTTGGGCTGGTCAAACTATTGGCCCCGGGTGAGGTGACCATTACGGTGTTGCAGGGTCAGGGTACAGCCTTATATACTCCGCTCGAACAATACGGCGGCGACAGCGGGCATACCGATGTTCGCAGCGACATTTATTCCTTTGGCGCAACCCTGTACCACCTGTTGACAAACCAATCCCCGCCGGACGCGCGCGATCGTTTTCTTGACCCCGAGAGTATGCTCTCGCCGCGATCTATCAACGGAGACGTCAGTCCGCGGACGGAACGCGCCATTTTATGGGCCATGTCGCTGCACCCGGACGAACGCCCCGAATCCATCGATCGTTTCCGCCAGAGTCTGCTGGGCGACCGCCCATCCCTGCCACGGGCCGTGCACCGTAAACAGACGGTTGGCGATTATTTAAACATGCCCACCGAAAAAATGATGCTGTGGGCAGCCCTGGGCCTGACGGCGGTATCCTTCTTTGTCATGCTCTTGAGATAAAAACCATCAACCGGTGTGTTTTCCAGAATTCTGAATGCGACGCTGCCAGTAAATGCCCAGCGCCCACCCCAAGAGAATACCGCATAACGCCAGGAAGATTCCACCTCCCGGCCCTTTGGCCAGCCAGGAGGAACGATCCTCCAGGAAGATTTCGACGATGGAATAAATCGCCAGACCGCCGATCGCAGCCAGCAATCCCCATCGCACACCCCAGCGCAGCGACACGCGCAAACGGCCCAGCGTAAAGATTCCAACAGCGCAAAGCCAGGTAAAACCGACCGTGAGCAACCAGGTCAAAAAGCGCGTGTTGCCCGATAGGGTGCGCGTCGGTTCTGGAGTGCTTTCGATGGTTGGGCTTGGCAAGGGCTCGGGTGTGGCCGAAGGCGAAGTCAGTGCTGTGGGGACAATGGCTGTCACCGCGGCTGCCTGTTCACCGCTGACATCCAGACTCAAGATTTGCGATGTGAGGGCCGGCTCGCTGACGACGCGAATTTCCACCAGACCAGGATTTTGAATGCGGAAAGAGGCCCGCGCGACCCCGGCAGTGGTCGGGCTGGATATCTGTTGAACGACAGCGTTATCGCCGCCGGTGGTGAATAGAAACTGGACAATCGTTCCGTCCGGGATTGTGTTCTTATTATGATCCAGAATCATACCGGTTTTCAGCGGCAGCGTATCACCGACTTTGAAGGTCGGAACTTCGGTTGGCATTGGGGTAACGTTTGCCGCCGGGGTTCCCGTTTCGGGGATGTCGAGGCTGAGCGGAATCACCTGGTTGGGATCCGGCGACAGGACCCGGCTCAGGGTATAGCCCGCGCCGGGCACCGAAACCGGTGAAGCGCCGGTCGGGGATAATTCCTGGAACAGGATGCGGGCAGCCACATCGATGGAAGCCGTCGTCTTGCTGTACAACGCATAATAGGCGGAAATCTTGGATAGATCCGTCGCATCCAGATAATAAGGGGCGCCAAAAGCGAAAACAATGATCTTCTTATCCTGGATCAAATTCGGTCGTTCGGTCAGCAGGCGCGTCAGGGCGCGCGATTCGGCCCGATCGCTGCTTTCACCGCGCATGGCCACCACAATCCAGGCGGCTTGCTGTAAATCGGCTTCGATGGTCGACTCGATATCTACCTTATCGAGCAGCCGGGTGAGTTCGGCGAAGGAGTGCGAACTGGTGCGTGTCGAAACAACCTGCCCGCTGGCTTGAGGACCGTACAGACGGAGAACAGCGCTTTGCAACGCGTCCAGCGCCAGAATCGACTGGTCGGCGCAGTTGCTGCATTGCCGGCTGACCTGCACGTCTGTCAGGAAAACGATTCGCTCGTTCGTCGCCGGAGGCCGCGGCAATACCGCAGCCAGATCCGCTGCGTCCGGGCTGATCAAGGTAGCCGCTTTTTGGGCCACTTCGAATGTCAGGGCGCCGGATTGTCCGACCTCGGGCAAATTCTGCTGAGGGGCCAGCACGGTCTGCAGGGTGAAATTCGGATACAGCCGGAATTTCAGGGTGAGAATTCGTTCGACGGAAGTGTCCACGCGTTCGGCAAAGGCCGCATCTTCCCGATATTTTTGAACAAAGAAATCGAGGGTGCGTTCCAGAGTCGTGTACGCGTCCGGATCGCCGCTCGAAACGAAATTGTCCACGTAAAGTAAATCGTTGCCGGCCAGGAAAGCGCTGCGAGCGACTTGGCGCCCGTCGAAATTGGAGCCGGTCGGGTCGAACAACTGGCGCACGGCATTGCTGCCCAGATTATCGCTGATCAATACCCCGCCCGAAGAGCGCCAGGTGGTAAATTCGCCCAGGTTCATCAGCGTATCCAGCGCAGTTGCATCCAGGCTGACCGGCCGTGTATTGGCGTTCACCTGACCCTGCAGGCCTTGATAGCGAATGTGCGAAACCAGCAAGCCATCCAGTGTGGTTTCAGGACTGATCGATTTACCGGTCACCGCCGCGAAGGGGGCCAATTCGACATTTTCAAGTTGTTCGAAGGCTTTACGAACGGTGGCGACTTCTTTTTCGGCTGGTCGGTCGGATGCGCCGCGTCCGGGGAAATTCTTGCCGATCACAGCCAGAGCGTTGTTGCTGCCGGTGTGCAAACCCCTTATATAGGCCTGTCCCATGACCCCGACCCAATACGGATCACCACCAAAAACCTGCACGCCCAGGTCTTCACGGCCATCTGTGTGGGGTTCGTCCATGACATCCAGTGACGGTCCCAGTAATAAATTGACTCCCAGAGCGCTTAATTCCTTGCCCATGACCTCGCCGGTGCGTTCGGCGAGTGTGGTATTCCAGGTCGCGCCGAGCGCCATCTGGCTGGGAAGCGCCGTCATTCCGGTAAACAGTTGATCGTTGGGCGCCGAATCGCCTTCCTGGGACATGCCCACCAGCAAAGGCACATAATGGTTAGCGCCCGAGGACTGCTGGGCGTTTTCCCATTCGGCGGTTTGCAGCGTGGAAATCAAACCGGCAGCCTGGGTCACGGCATCCGTTCCACCGCTAAAATTATCGTTGCTGGACTGAAGCACGACCCCACCGATATGCCGGTTGGAAATCAAATCCAGGATCGGTGCGTCTGATTTGAGGCTGCTGCCGGTGAATGTAACCAGAAAAAGCTGGCCAACCTTTTCCTCGGGCGTCAGGCTCGCCAGTAACGTCCTGGCCCGGGCGCCCGCGTCGGATTGCGCCTGTGCGATCTGCGATGCCGGTGAAAGTACCCCCAGCAGCAGGCTCAGGATCAATACAATCCGAAACCGGAGTACCCACGCCTGTTTCATCTCGGCGAGCTTCCCCCCTGGCTCCAACGTTGAAGAATACTTTGATGGATCTCGGGCTGGATGTTGCCGCCGCTGATGATCAACGCAGCCGGACGCTGCGCGAACTTGCCGCTCAAGGCTGCCGCCAGCGTTACCGCTGCCGAACCTTCGATCACGGCCGCATATCGCTGCCAGGCCGCGGCAATGGCCTGTTCGATTTCTTCCTCACTGACCAGAACGATCTCATCCACCAGGCTGCGCACCAGCGGAATGGTGATTGCGCCGTCCTCGACGCGCCCGGCAAGACCGTCCGCCAGGCTTTCGCGTTCCACCACGCCGTCCTGTGAACCCTGCTGATACAGGGCATGGAAATAGGGAGAAGCCTCGGATTGAACGCCGATCAACCGCGGGCGATGCCCGGCCGGAAGCCGGTTCAGCACCAGGCCGATCCCGGCGATCAAACCGCCGCCGCCCACCGGAACAACCACTGCTTCCAGCTCATCGGCCGGAATTTCATCCATCAACTCCAATCCCACCGTCGCCTGCCCGGCGATCACCTGGGCGTCGTTATACGGTGAGATCCAGGTTTTGCCCTGCTGGGTCGCGAATTGGATTCCGGCAGCTTCGGCCTGCTCATAACCGCCGGGCACCAGCCGGACTTCGGCTCCCAGCGCGCGCATGGCTTCCAGCTTGGTGGCCACGGCATGTTCCGAGGCGAAGATCACCGCCCGGGTGTCCATCAAACGCGCCGCCACCGCGACACCCTGGCCGTGATTTCCGGCCGAGGCGGCCACCAGGCCCTGTTCGCGTTCCCAGGGTTGCAGGGTGAGCACCTTGTTCATTGCGCCGCGCAGTTTGAAGGAACCGGTTTCCTGTTGGTTTTCCCACTTCATGAAACAATCCAACGCGTCGTCGTAGGTAACCGGGGTGCGTTTTACGCGGCCACGCAGGCGGTCTCCGGCCGATGTGATCCAATCCTGCGGGATCATCCGACTTCCTCCATCGCCTGCAGCATGAGCGGGGGATTGTCGCTGATCAATCCATCCCCGCCCATCGACAGGAAAGCCCTGGCTTCAGTGAGCGAGTCGATCGTCCAGGCATGAATTCGCCGGCCGCGTTTGTGTTCGGAGTGAATATAGGCCGGGTTGATATCTTTACGGTACGGATGCACGAATTCTGGCGCCGCTCGGCGTCCAATCCATCCGCGGCCCAACCTTCCCAGCGCGCCCTGATAGGCCAGTATGGCCACCCGGGCGTGCGGCAACACGCGTTGGACCCGGTAAAGGTTCGCCGGAAGGAATGAACTGAACAACACGTTGGATTGCAGGTTCATGCGCTCCACCAATTCCGCCGCCAGCTCGGGCAATGGATCGCAGGGCGAGGTGTAATTGGTGAGTTCGATATTGACAATTGCCCGATCGCCGAGCGTTTCCAGCGTTTCAGCCAGGGTCGGGATTTTTTGGCCGTGATAATTCGAAGTGGATCGAACGCCGGCATCCAATTCACGCAGCGCTGCCAGCGGAAGTTTGTTCACCCTGCCGCTGCCGTCTGTCGTCCGATTTACGCTGGCGTCGTGCATCACCACGATCTGCCGGTCGGCGCTCAGTTTAGCGTCCAGTTCCACGCCATGCGCGCCCTGCCGCAGAGCCAGTTCGAAGGCAGCCAGTGTATTTTCAGGCGCGTAGGCAGAAGCCCCCCGGTGGGCCAGCAGGAGCGGTTTCGGCAATTCGGACAGCATAAATTACAATTCCACGAAATAAGACTCGGCAGCCCTGTCGATCAATTCACGGGACATGGTCGGCTCGAGGCCCATATACCGGGCAATGTCGATAATCTGATCGCACAGGTCGCGTGGGTGGGATGCGCGGAGTTTGCGGTTGCGTTTGATATACCATTCCTGCAGCAGATACGCCAGACCCTGATCGTTATATTGAACGCCCTTGGTCGCTGCCACCCGGCGGAAAATTTCGCGGTAATCTTCATAAGACGGATCGCCGACCTCGACTTTATGGCGCAGACGGCGCAGGAAAGCCTCGTCCACCAGGTCTTTTGGCGGCAGGTTTGTCGAGAACATGACCAGCACATCGAACGGCACTTCGATCTTCCGGCCGGTGTGCAGGGACAGGTAGTCGATGCGGTTCTCGAGCGGAACGATCCAGCGGTTCAACAGGTCGCGCGGTCGGACCTGCTGGCGGCCAAAGTCATCGATCAGCAGAATGCCGCCATTGGCTTTGACCTGGAAAGGCGCTTCGTAATACTTCAGCGTGTCATCGAAGACCAGGTCCAGGCCGGCCAGGGTTAATTCGCCGCCGGTGACAATGAAAGGCCGTTTGATGCGCACCCAACGCGGATCGCGGCGCGTTCCGGCCCGCAGCGCGCCGGTGCCGGTCGGCGGAGTATCTTCATCCGTCGCCAGTTGGTGGTTGACCGTATCGAAAACCTTGATGACCTGGCCGTCCACATAAATTGCGTAGGGAATGTACATGCTCTGGCTCAGGACCAGGTTGCCGATGGCGCGCGCCAGGCTGGTCTTGCCGTTTCCGGGTGGGCCAAAAATGAACATGGAAGTACCGGAATTGACGGCCGGGCCCAGGCGCTGGAATGCTTTTTCGGGCAGCACCAGATTCGACAGGACCTGGCGCATGACTCGATTGGTCACCTGCACGCGGCCCCGGCTCTGGCGCCGGATGGCGTCGTTGTAGACATTGATCGGTACGGGCGCCGGTCCAGCGTATTGGCTGCGTTCGAGCGCTTCGCGTGCGTGAGCAATGCCGGCGCTGGTGATGGCGAATAGATAGGCGCCTTCGCCCAATCCCATCTGTGAAGAACGGACTTCGACCAGTTTCTCTCGCTTCAACGCCTCGAGAATCTGGTCCACCACAGCGGTAAACGGTAACGCTATTTCTTCCGCGATTTTGAAGCCGGTCAGGTAACCCTGGAAATACATGATCTTTAGTACAAGGTCTTGCAGCCAGAGCGGCGAAAGGCCCGTATCTTCCACCTTCGAAATCGGCGGTGGAAAGAACGTTCCCGTGTTCACTTGCGGCGCTGTTTGACGGATGGGCACTTTTGTCATTCATTCCCTCCCTAGCAATAGTAACACTCCAAATTATAGCATGCTTACCCTTGATGATAAGCCCGATGAGCCGGTATAATGCCTTACATGGAAATTACAGTCATCATCCCGGCCTATAACGAAATTAAGACCATCGAAGAATGCATCCGCAGAGTAGAAAATCAGAAAATTGCTTCCGAAATTCTAATCATCGATGATGGTTCCAGCGATGGGACTCGAGAATTGTTGCAGAAATTGGATGGCCAGGGGCACGTCCGGGTGGTCCTGCATCCCAAGAATCTGGGCAAAGGCGCCGCGGTGCGCACCGGAATTCAGAACGCGCTCGGGGACGTCCTGATCATCCAGGACGCCGATTTGGAATACGATCCGCGCGACTACCCGGAACTGCTGCGCCCGATTCAGGAAGGGATCGCCGATATCGTGTACGGCTCCCGTTTTCTGGGCGGTGCGCGGCGTCCCATCCTGTTCTGGAACATGGTGGCCAACAAGATCCTCACCTTTGTCACCAATTTCCTGTACAACAATATTCTCAGCGACATGGAAACGGGCTACAAAGTTTTCAAACGCGAACTGGTGAAGGACATTCCCCTTCATTCACGGCGCTTCGATTTCGAACCCGAGTTCACCGCCAAGATCCTCAAACGCCACTACCGCATTTTCGAAGTCCCCATTCGCTTCAATCCACGCGAGTATACCGAAGGCAAGAAGATCAAAGCCTGGGACGGCTTCATTGCCATGTGGACGTTAATCAAATATCGCTTCGTCGATTAATCAAATCCTGAATAAATTTATTTGGAGACTTGTTGGAAAATAACCAATCTGTCTCCTTTTTTTACGAATCATTCAATCAGTCTGGTCCCCATTCGATCACTTCGAATTTTCCACTCACAGGGCTAATCAACACGATCAAGTCTTTTTCAATATCCCTCAGGATTCTTTGAAGTAAGCAATTAGGATAAAGGCAAACCAGACAAACAAAAAAAATTCCATAACTATCATGGATATTCTATTTACATTGATCCACTTCTTCCCATCATCTGTCATCGAAATGGCCAATCCTCTGAAAGGATACCATTTGGGAAGTCGATAACATTGCCTTCGACCTCGATCCAATGCTCTTTTTGGTCGAAACCATATTTCGTAAAGTTGGTAGGTGCAATAGGTCAGCGTCAATAATCCGAAAATCAATGCGCTGATTGAAGGCTTTTCCATAGTCTTCCCTTTACGATATGGACGAAATGGCGATAACCCAAGTGACCTACTCTAGATTGAATTGAGTACTACTAAATGCGCCGAATGAACTATATTCCTGAGGGTTTAAGATCGATCACGTTCAATTGCATCGAATCGCGCCCGTTGAAGCTGTTCATCTCGTAGGTGTACATCAGGTCAATGTACGGTGGTAGATGCCCGGCCCAGTGTCCCTGGCGGAAGGCGATGGCGTTATAGGTCACGCCGCCGTCCTTGACCGTCAGGCGCAAATGAGCAGCCTCCGAACCCACCGTGCGCGCGTTGACCACCTGCAAATTGCGCGAGACGAAAACTGCGTCCGGATTCTGCATGCCGGTGGGCTGCAAACGCTCGATTTCTTCCAGATAGCTGGGGCGCATCAGTGCCAGCGGAATCTCCACGTCGGCCCGCAGCATGGGACGCAAATCCTGCTCGGCCAGTTCGCGTCGGGCAATCTCATCCAGACGCCGGCTCAATTCCGGCATGGCTTCATTACGCACGGTAAAACCGGCAGCCGCAGCGTGCCCGCCGTGGCGCACCAGCAAATCGGCGCATTCATCCAGCGCCTTCGTAATGTGGAACTCGCGGATAGAGCGGCACGAAGCGCGGGTGAATTCATCCCCGATCTGCCCCACCACTGCCGGGCGGTAATAGGTCTCGGTGAGCTTGGCAGCCACCAGCCCGACCACGCCTGAATTAAAACTGCTGTCGCAGGCGATCAGGATCTTGCCATCATCCACGCTGCTGAGTAATTCCTCAGCCCGGGTTTGCATTTCCTGTGTCAGGCGCTGGCGGTCCTTGTTTTGATCGTCCAGCTTTTGGGCCAGCATGCCCGCCTGCTGGATGTCGTCTGTGACCAGCAACTGGTAAGCCTGGAGAGCCGATTCGAGGCGTCCGGCCGCGTTCAGGCGCGGTCCCAGGCGGTAGCCGATATCGCCGGCGTTCACCCGCCGCAGGTTGATGCCGGCGGCCTGCGCCAGCGAGAGCAGTCCCTGGCGTTGCGCCAGCCGCATGCACTGCAAGCCCAGCCGGACCATGACGCGGTTCTCGCCGGTCAGGGGCACCACATCCGCCACCGTACCCAGCGCCACCAGATCCAGCCAATCCACGGCCTTCACGCCCTCCACCGGATGGGACTGCAACAATCCCTGGGCAATCTTGTAGGCCAGCCCTACCCCGGCCAGATTCTTGTCCGGGTATTCGTCCCCCTCCCGCTTCTGGCAGATGACGGCCAGCGCTCGGGGAAGTTCGTTTTGCGGCATGTGGTGATCACTGATGATCAAATCGACGCCCAGTTCCCGCGCGTGCTCGGCTTCGCGCGGCGAACGGATGCCGCAGTCCACCGTCAACACCACGCGAATGCCGCGCCCGGCCAGAGTATCCAGGGCTTCGTTGTTCAGTCCGTAGCCCTCATCGAAGCGATTGGGAATGTACGCCTCAGCATTGCCGCCCAATGCGCGCAGGACCTGCACCATCAACGCCGTCGCCGATACGCCGTCCACATCATAATCGCCGTACACCGCGATGGGTTCGACCCGCTCGATCGCCTGCCACAGGCGTGTCACGGAGATATCCATGTCCTTAAGTAAAAATGGATCGCCCAGCGCAGCCGAGCAGTTCAAATACTGGACTGCTTCGTCGGCCGTATGCACATTCCGATTATAGAGAATCTGGCGTAAATAAGGCTGAAAGTCGCGCAGTTCATGCTCGACCTCGGATGGAAGTGGATCGGGTATGAACCAGCGTTTTTCGAGTTGTCGTTGCATCGATGGACTATCCTGAAATAATAGGGTTCCGGTCTGGGCGGCCAAAGGTTGGAAAACCGGATCGAGCTTTCGGTGGAAGCGGGTTAAGTATACGCGCTGCCGCCCGGCTTGTCCAATCGAAAGGTCCAGTCCCGCGCGGCATGGGACCACGAATTATCGAAGGCCCTTCCCAACTGGGTTATAATTTTGTCGATCACTGTTCTTCAGGACACGAAAACTTTGAGCGAAACCCAGTCCTTTCAATTCGATCTTCTCGCCCGGGATGGCAATGCCCGCGCCGGCGTTTTTCACACGCCGCACGGCGATATTCAAACGCCCATTTTTGCCCCGGTCGGCACGCAAGCCACTGTCAAGGCGGTGACGCCTGCCCAACTCGAGGAAATCGGCGCAAACCTGGTCCTCTCGAATACCTACCACCTCTACCTGCGCCCCGGCGCCGATCTGGTGGCCGAGATGGGCGGGCTGCACGAGTTCATGCAGTGGCCGCATCCCATGCTGACCGATTCGGGCGGCTTCCAGGTGTTTTCTCTGGCCGACATGCGCAAAATCGATGCGGATGGCGTCACCTTCAAGAGCCACATCGACGGTTCGACCCACCGCTTCACCCCTGAATCTTCGATCGCCGTTCAGGAAAAGCTGGGCGCCGATATCATCATGTCCTTTGATGAATGCGCGCCGCCTTACGATCGCAAATATAATGAAAGCGCTATGGCGCGCACGCACGCCTGGGCCGAACGCTGTCTGCGGGCCAAAACCCGGCCCGATCAGGCCCTGTTCGGCATCGTGCAGGGCGGCATCTTCCCCGACCTGCGCACCCAATCGGCGGAATTCATCTCCTCACTGGGCTTCCCGGGCCACGCCATCGGCGGGTTGTCGGTGGGCGAAACGAAGGAGGAGATGAACACCACCCTCCAACTTCTAAACGATGTGCTGCCCAAGGATAAACCCCGTTATCTGATGGGCGTCGGCTCGCCGGAAGACCTGATCAACGGCATTCGACGCGGGGTGGATATCTTCGATTGCGTTCTGCCCACCCGGCTGGCGCGGCATACCGCCGCCATGACCTTTACCGGGCGCATCAATCTGATGAACGCGACCAATGCTCACGATCACCGCCCCATCGACGAGGGTTGCGGCTGCTACACCTGCCAGCACTTTACGCGCGCCTACCTGCGCCATCTGGTCGTCTCCAAGGAGATGCTGGCCGCCACCCTGATTTCAATTCACAACCTGTACACGCTGCTCGAACTGGTGCGCCGTTCCCGGAAAGCCATCTTGAATGGCACCTTCGACCAATTCGCTGATGATTTCCTCGAGCATTACCAGAGCACCAACGCTGTTTCCACACCCACTACAAACGGAGCAAATGCATGAACATTTTCCAGGGTTTGATCCTCGGCATCGTGCAGGGCCTTACCGAATTCCTGCCCATTTCCAGTTCGGCCCACCTCGTGTTGGTGCCTTATTTCTTCGGTTGGGATAAGACCATCCCCAGCGAGCAAATCTTCCCCTTCGGCGTGCTGGTTCAATGGGGTACACTGCTGGCGGTGATCGTTTATTTCTGGAAAGACTTATGGGCGATCCTGAAAGCCTGGTTCGCCGCGCTCATCCATCGCCATCCGTTCGAAAGCGCCGAAGCGCGCCTGGGCTGGTACATCATCCTGGCGACCATTCCGGCCGGCATTTTCGGCCTGTTGATCAAGAAGCAGGTCGAAGCCGCTTTCAACAGCCCGGCCGCGACGGGCCTGTTCCTCCTGGTCACAGCCGTGTTCCTCATCGTTGCCGAGATCTTTGGCAAGGGCCAACGCACGCTCACCCACATCGGCTGGCTGGATGCTTTGGTCATGGGCCTTTTCCAGGCCGTTTCCATTTTCCCGGGCGTGTCGCGTTCCGGCTCGACCATCACCGGCGGCATGCTGCGCGGTCTCGACCGGCCGACTTCGGCCCGCTTTTCTTTCATCATGTCCATCCCCATCATGCTGGCGGCCGGTCTGCTCAGCCTGGGTGACCTGCAGGGCCTGTCGACGCTGCAATCCTTCCTGCCCAGCCTGCTGGCCGGCTTCGTGGCTGCGGCGATTTTTGGCTTTCTTTCGATCCGCTGGCTGCTCGATTTCCTACGCACCCGCCGCCTGATCGGTTTTGCAGTCTATTGCACACTGCTGGGCATCCTGACCCTGATCGTAAGTTATGCGTAGAATTGCAAGTCTTCTCCTTCTTTTGATACTGGCGGCCTGCCAGGCGACGCCCGCGGCCCCAACCCACACGGTCCAACCGTTGCAGGTGGCGCTTTCGAGCAGCCTGACCTGGATCGAACCCGACCTGGCAGACTGCGCAGCATCGGTTGGCGCAGCCGTGCAGCGCGCGGATGAAGCCGCCGGCGATCCGGATGTCATCACCCTGCGGCTCGGCCGGTTTTCAGGTGAGGGTTATGCCGCGATCCTGGGGGAAGACCACCTGGCAATCATCGTGAATCCCGGCAATCCCATCGCCGAACTACCCCTTGATACGGCTCAGGCAATTTTCGCCGGGCGCGATAAAACCTGGGCGGATCAATCTAAAATTCAGGTCTGGTCGCTGCCCGAATCCAACGATACCACCGCGGCTCTCGAAGCCGCCGGCTTCAGCATTTCAGGCGCCGGTCTGGCGCCGACGCCCCAGGATATGCTCAAAAGCGTGGCTGCCAATCCGGCTGCCATCGGTTTTCTGCCGGCGCGCTGGCTGGATGACAGCGTACGCGACGCGCAGGTGGCTGGCCTGGCAATAGATCTGCCCATCCTGGCTGTCATCGGCCAGGAACCACAGGGCACGGCGCGCGCGTTGCTGGTTTGCCTGCAAGAAAAAATCAATCCGTAGAGAATCTTGCGATCAACGCCGCAGAACCTATGGATGGGTGGATGGATAGGGAGTAAAGGATGCCGGTTACCCTGATCCTGCGCAAAAAAGAATATACCGTCGAAGGCACCATCACGGTCAAGGACGCGCTCAAGCAGCTTGGGCTGAGCCCCGAATCGCACCTGGTGGTGCGCGACGGCGTGCTGCTGAACGAAAACGACGTGCTGCGCAACGGCGAAGTCGTCAAGCTGGTAGCCGTGATTTCCGGAGGCTGACCCGATGAGCAATTACGTGTGCAGCAAATGCCGCGCCCCGGCTGTTTTTCGCATGCGCCACCACCGGCTGGCCTTCTGCCAGGCGCACTACCTGGAATGGTTCATCGAGCAAACCGCGCGCGTCATCGAAAAATACCACATGTTTACACCCCAGGATCGCATTCTGGTGGCCGTTTCCGGTGGCAAGGATTCGCTCGCGCTGTGGGACGTGCTCTGGCGCCTGGGATATCCCACGGACGGCCTGTACATCAACCTGGGGATCAACGGCAGTGACCTGGAATATTCCAATGAGTCCGAACATTATGCGCGGGCTTTCGCGGAGCAAAACAACCTCACCCTGCGGGTAGTGAATGTGCAGCAGTCCTACGCGGAGACCATCCCGCAGCTCGCCTCGCACAGCCAGCGCGGACGCGTCAAGCCCTGCGGCGTGTGTGGGTTGGTGAAACGGCACATTATGAACCAGGTGGCCATGGACAACGGCTACAGCCTGCTGACCACCGCTCACAACCTCGACGATGAAGTGGCCGTGCTCATGGGGAATACCCTCACCTGGCAGGTCGACCTTCTTCAGCGCCAATCGCCCGTCCTGCCGGCGGAAGACGGCTTCGTCCGCAAGGCCAAACCCTTCTGCCGTTTCTACGAACGCGAAACCGCCGCCTATACGCTGCTGCGGGGCATTCCATATGAAGAAGACGAATGCCCTTACGCAGTCGGCAGCAAGCAGCTTACCTTCAAGGATATTCTCAACAAGCTCGAAGAAACCACCCCGGGCATCAAGATGAACTTTTACGCCAGCTTTCAAAATGCGCGCGCCGACGGCTACTTTGTCGCGCCGGGCAAAACCACAGACGAGCCGACCGCCGAGCTGCGCAAGTGCCCGGGTTGCGGTCAGCCCACCACATCCGCTGGGTTATGCGCCTTTTGCCGACTGGTCAAACCGGCATGAGCGTACTTAACCGATAATCCAGGCAGATAAACACAAACCGGGCGGAATATACCGCCCGGTTGGATTTACCAATAAAGGGATACCGGTAAGAGCGTTTCTCCGTTTGGCGAGAACTAGACAGTTTCCAGATAGCGTTCGACTTCCCAGTCGCTGACGTTCGTGCGATAGGCTTCCCATTCTTCCATCTTGGCGCGGTGGAACGCGGAATATACCACCTCACCCAGCGCGCCCTTGATGACAGCATCCTTGTCCACTTCTTCCAACGCTTCCAGGAGCGAACCAGGCAGCGATTTGATCTTCAACCGGCGGCGGTCAGCCTCGTCGAGATCATAGACGTTGACGTTCGTGAGTGGTTTGGGAACCTCGAGACCCCTGTCTATGCCATCCATACCTGCTGCCAGAATGGCGGCAAATGCCAGGTAAGGATTGCACGAAGGGTCCGGGCAGCGTAGTTCGATGCGGGTGGCTTTGTCCATACCCGGATTGTGGCGCGGAATACGGATCAAAGCCGAACGGTTGACCTGCGCCCAGCCGATGTAGACCGGTGCTTCGTAACCGGGCACCAGACGTTTGTAGGAGTTGACCGACGGCGCGATGATCCCGGTAAAACCGCGCGCGTGCGCCAGTTGGCCGGCGATGTAACCGTAGGCCAGTTGGGTCAGGTTGAACTCATCGTGGGCGTCGAAGAACAGGTTCTTGCCGGTCTTGATATCGAACAGCGACTGGTGGCAGTGCATGCCCGAGCCATTGATGCCGAAAACGGGTTTGGGCATGAACGAGGCAATCAGATCGTTTTGCGCCGCAATCGCCTTGACGGTATATTTCAGCGTCAAAACATTATCGGCCGTCCTGAGCGCATCCGCAAAGCGGAAGTCGATCTCGTGCTGGCCCAACGCGACTTCGTGGTGGCCCACTTCGACGTCCAGGCCCATGCTGATCAAGGCGGACATCAATTCGGTGCGCACGCGCACAGCCTCATCCTGGGCCGAGAAATCAAAATACCCGCCGACATCGTGCGGAACCGGGTGAATGCTCGACCCACCGTTGCGCCGGAAGAGGAAAAATTCAGGTTCGGGACCGACGTTGAAAACCCAGCCGCGCGCCGTGGCTTTTTCCACCATACGGCGCAACACGCCGCGTGGGTCGCCTTCGAACGGGCGGCCATCGGGGTGGTAAATATCGCAGAATATACGAGCGCGTTTGTTTTCTGCAGGCGACCAGGGCAGCACTGCATAGGTATCGGCGTCCAGGCGCAGGTGCATGTCGCTTTCCTGGATACGCGCAAAACCTTCCACCGAAGAGCCGTCGAACCACACGCCGTCATTCAACGCCCCTTCCAGCCGGCTGACCGGTGCATCCACACTCTTGACCGTTCCGGTTACATCGGTGAACTGATAAGAAACAAACTTGATGCCATCCGCCTTTACGCGTTCGAGAATTTCTTTCTTGTCCATTCGTTCCTCCTTTGGGTCCGTTAAAACAAAAAGGGCATGCCTGGGCATACCCTTGGGTCAACACAAAATGGGACTGCCCTTCCAAAATGAGTCATCGGCCTGTACCCTTCTGGACAGGCCGATCACTGCGCCGACGCTGGCCCGGCGGTCGCCCACCGGTTTTTCGTCTGACGCTCTATCGGAAGGGAGAAAGAAGCCCGTGATCAGGCTCCAGAGGCATCCGCTGATCTTTCGATTTTCCCCTGGTCAACCAGGGTTAGCGCTCTCTTCGCAGAGAGGAACCTCCACCTCGTCATCTCGCGTGGTTCGCGAGACTCAGCCGCTATCTCTCCAATCTTCAATTGTCAATGGCTTACTTGTCTAAACATTGTTTTGTAAACCAGGGTTTAGTTTAGCATTCGAAAAGCACCCTTGTCAAGGGTTAATTCTTGAATTTAGTCTTAAAGATTAATAATTTTGGTAACAAATCGGCAAGCGAAACGCTAAAAACGCTTGACGAATTGAACAAATGTACTAAAATATATCTATACGCGATTTGCCGACATTTCCTGGAATGATCAGGATATAATTGGTGCACAATCCCGCAGAGGAGTGATCACATATGGCTCGAAAATCCAATCCCGCTGCCCAACCCTTACCGACAAATTCCGACTTGAATCACAATGATGATGCCAAACGTGTGGTGCTGGACAAGGCCCTGGGTGACATCGTCAAGCGGTATGGCGAAGGTGCCATCTTCCGCATGGGCGATCAAAACCTGACCGTCGAAGCGATCCCGACCGGCTCGTTGTCGTTGGATATCGCGCTCGGAATTGGCGGCATTCCCCGCGGGCGCATCACCGAAATCTACGGACCGGAATCCTCAGGCAAGACCACGTTGTGCCTCCACATGGTTGCCGAAGCGCAAAAGACCGGCGGCACGGCTGCATACGTCGATATGGAACACGCTCTCGATCCGGCTTACGCCGCGCGTCTGGGCGTCGATATCGAGAACATGTTGGTCTCACAACCGGATACCGGCGAGCAAGCCCTCGAAATTGCTGAAACCCTGGTGCGTTCCGGTGCAATCGATATCGTCGTCATCGACTCGGTGGCGGCATTGGTGCCCCGCGCGGAAATCGAAGGCGATATGGGCGATGCCAGCATGGGCATGCAGGCCCGCCTGATGTCGCAGGCCCTGCGCAAACTCTCCGGTGCCATCAATCAGACCAAGACGGCGGTCGTCTTCACCAACCAGTTGCGCCAGAAGATCGGCGTGATGTTCGGCAACCCTGAAACCACCCCCGGTGGATTGGCCCTCAAATTCTACGCCTCGGTGCGTCTGGACGTTCGCCGTATCCAATCCATCAAGGTCGGCGCGGAAATCATCGGCAACCGGGTGCGCGTGCGCGTGGTCAAGAACAAGGTCGCACCGCCCTTCCGGACCGCCGAATTCGATATCATGTACAATGAGGGTATCTCCAAGGTCGGAGACATCATCGATCTGGCCACCGCCCTCGAAATCGTCACCAAACGCGGCGCCTTCTTCTCTTACGGCGATCTTCGCCTGGGACAAGGCCGCGAGAACGCCAAAGAATTCCTGCGCCAGAATCAGGAATTGAGCAATGAGATCGAAACGGCCGTACGCCAGCGCGCCATCGGCGGCGACGTTCCACTCACCTTGGGCGCATCATCGGACGGTGGAGACAGTTCTGACGAAGAATAACCTCGCAGAAAATTGGCTTCGAAATCTGACCTAATTCGCATCGGCATTTTACTTGCAGCTCTGACGATCTTCGTTCAGGGCTGCAATGCAATCCGTCCCATCCGGCCGGCGCCCAACCCCGACTCCACTCCCTTTCTGGCGCCAACCTTTGTACCGACGCCCATTCCCCCGGGCGTGACCGTCGATCCATCCACCCTGCGCCCCACCGCCACGCCGCCGTGCGAGGATGGGCTCAGCTTTTTGACCGATTTGACCATCCCGGACGGCAGCGATGTGGCAGCCGGCGCGACCATGGACAAACGCTGGGAAGTGCAAAACAGCGGCACGTGTAACTGGACCGAAGATTACAGCCTGCACCTGATTGCCGGCGTCGATCTAGGGACCCAACCTGAGCAGGCCCTCTATCCGGCGCGCAGCGGCATGCGCGCCGTCATTCGCATGGTTTTCCAGGCGCCCATCGAACCCGGGTCCTATCGCAGCGCCTGGCAGGCTTACGGGCCATCCGGCGAAGCCTTCGGCGATCCGATCTTCATCGATATTGTCGTTTCATCTGCCGCGGTTGAGGAAACCACCCAGCCCGCCCCGTGAGAGACCATGAAACCAGGGAGAGTATCGACTGGCCAGGTGATTGGTGTTTTCTTGATCAGCGTCGTCGCCACGGCTGCCGTCCTGCTCGGCTTCGTCATGCTGGTGCGGCCGGATCTCTTTCAGGCGTTCTACCCGGCCG
>NZ_DF967972.1:2242925-2247136 GCF_001050235.1 Longilinea arvoryzae | reverse complement strand
CCTGGCCGCCGTCCAGCGCCAGCATCGAGAACATCACCGGTTACCCGCAGACCTACACCTTGAGTTGCGAATCGCGCTCGGCGGTGGATTGGGCGCGTTATTTTGGCGTGGACATCGCCGAAACTGAATTCCTCGAGCGTCTTCCACTCTCGGACGACCCAAATGTGGGGTTCGTAGGCTATTACAACGATTTTACCGGCCAGGTGCCGCCCTACTCCTACGGTGTCTACGCCGATCCGGTCGCCAGACTGCTGCGCGATTACGGCCTGGCGGCCGGAGCGGTCAAAGGCCTGGCGGTAGACGACCTGCGTTCCGAAATCGCCGCCGGCCGGCCGGTCATCGCCTGGGTCATCTTTGGCGTCAGCAGCGGCTATTCTCTGGATTACACCGCTGCCGACGGCCAGACCACCCGGGTCGCGCCCTATGAACACACCGTGATCGTGATCGGTTATGATGAAACCTCGATCACGGTTTTGGACGGCGCCTGGATCTATCAACGCAGCCTGGACCAGTTCATGAATTCCTGGGACGTGCTGGGAAACATGGCCGTGATCTACCAACCGGAAGAGTAAACGAACACCGCGCGGTCGTGAAGTAGACCGCGCGGTGTTGATATTGCAGGAACTAACCTGTCGATCCGAAGATCAGGTTCCCGATTCCCAGGAGCCCAGGTAGGAAACCTGCTGAGCGGTCAGGGTATCGATATTCACGTGCATCGCTTCCAGTTTGAGGCGGGCGATTTCCTTGTCGATATCTTCCGGCACGGAGTACACCTTCTTCTCGAGTTTCTTGCTGTTCTTCACCATGTACTCAGCGCTCAAAGCCTGGTTGGCGAAGCTCATATCCATCACGCTGGCCGGGTGTCCTTCTGCCGAGGCCAGGTTGATCAGGCGGCCTTCGCCCAGGATGCAGATCGTGCGGCCGTCTTTGAGGTGATATTCTTCGACGAAAGGCCGCACCAGCTTGACATCGGTTGACATTTCCTTGAGCGCCGGGATGTTGATCTCGACGTTGAAGTGGCCGGAGTTCGCCACGATCGCGCCGCTCTTCATCACTTTGAAGTGATGGGCGTCGATGACATTGATATCGCCGGTGACCGTGCAGAAGATGTCGCCGATCTTGGCGGCTTCCAGCATCGGCATGACCCGGAAACCGTCCATGGTCGCTTCCAGCGCCTTCAACGGATCCACTTCGGTCACGACGACGTTCGAGCCCATACCGCGCGCGCGGCTGGCCAGACCCCGGCCGCACCAGCCGTATCCGGCCACGACGAACACCTTACCCGCCAGCAGAACGTTGGTGGCGCGAATGATGCCGTCCAGGGTCGATTGGCCGGTGCCGTAGCGGTTATCGAAGAAGTGCTTGGTCATGGCGTCGTTGACGGCGATGATCGGGAAATCCAACGCCTTGTCGGCGGCCATGGCGCGCAGGCGGATGACGCCCGTGGTGGTCTCTTCGGTGCCGCCCAGAATATTGGGCAGGAGATCACGGCGTTCCTTGTGCAGGGTGCTGACCAGGTCAGCTCCGTCGTCCATGGTCATGTGCGGCTTGTGATCCAGCGCAGCCCGGATGTGTTTGTAATAGGTTACGTTGTCTTCGCCTTTGATGGCGTACACGGGAATCTCATAGCGGTTGACCAGCGCGGCAGCCACATCGTCCTGGGTGGACAGCGGGTTGGAAGCGGTCAGCACGATATCCGCGCCGCCGGCCTGCAGGGTGGTCATCAGGTTTGCGGTCTCGGTTGTCACATGCAGGCAGGCCGAAACGCGCAGCCCGGCCAGCGGGCGTTCTTTTGCAAAGCGATCGTGAATGGCTCGCAACACGGGCATCTCGCGGGCTGCCCAGTCCATACGGCGCAGGCCGCCTTCAGCCAGGTTCATATCTTTGACGTCAAAATTGGACATCCTATCCTCCAAGAACAATATCAGGAATTTGCAAGCAAGGCGTCCAGGACGCCCTGATCATCAAAATGAGTACGGTACCGGGCAACAAACTCAGCCGGGGTGTAATGATGGTTTTGCGTGCCGTGCTGTTCGAGCACGTAGGTCGCGGCCAGCGCGCCCATCCGCCCGCAGGTATTCCAATCGAAACCCAGATCATAGCCGCGCAGAAAGCCGCCGCGAAACGCGTCGCCGACGCCGGTGGGATCGGCAATGCATGCTGGCGGCACGACCGGGATGTGATACTGCTTCCCATCCGCGTAGATCCTGGCGCCCTTTTCAGCGCAGGTGACCACCATGAACTTAACGTGTTCCAGAATTTGCTGCTCGCTCAGGCCGGTATGTTTCTGCAGCAGTTCGTATTCGTATTCGTTCACGAACAGGCTCTGCGCGCCTTCCACGCCCACGCGCAGTTCGTCGTGCGGGTTGCGAACGACCTGCTGGCTGGGATCGAAAAGGTATGGGATGCCCAATTCCTGGCATTCCAGCGAATACTGGTACATCGCGCCCGGATCGTTCGGGGAAATTACCACCATATCGGCCTTGAAGGGCAGCTCGCGCAGGCTGACCTCGCCCGCGTTCGCCATGGCGCCGGTATAGAAGCTGCTGATTTGATTGTTCACCAAATCGGTATTGCAGAAGAATGAGGCTGTAAATTTGCCATCGATCACTTTCACCAGCGAAGTGTCGATATTTTGAGCTTCCAGCCAGGAACGATAATCGGCGAAATCCTCACCGACCGTGCCCATGACCGCCGGACGTTCGCCCAGCAGCGCCAGGGTATAGGCGATGTTCGGGGCCACGCCGCCGCGTTGTTTGATCATGGTATCGACCAGGAACGAAAGGCTGACGTTTTCGAGTTTATCGGTCAAAATCTGTTCGCGGAATTTTCCGGGGAACGTCATCAGGTAGTCATACGCGATGGAGCCAGTGCAAACAATCGTCATGCGGTTCTATCCTTGAGATCAATTTTCGGCGCGCAGCGTGCGCGCTAAATTTTCAATGAACGGCGGGTAAACGATGCCCTTTTCGGTGACAATCGCTGTCAATAAGGAATGCGGCGTGACATCGAAGGCCGGGTTGCGCGCTTTCGCCCCTGTCGGGACCACGCTCTCACCTTTTATTTGAATACCGAGGACTTCATCCGCGTCGCGTTCCTCGATGGGAATTTGATCGCCGTTTGCCAGAGACAGGTCCACGGTGGTCGATGGAACCACCGAGTAGACCGGAACGTCATTGGTATGCGCGGCCAGGGCCAGCATATAGGTGCCGATTTTATTGGCGACGTCCCCGTTGGCGGCCACGCGGTCGGCGCCGAAGAATACCTTCTGGGCCTGCCCGGAGCGTAAAAAATAACCCGACGCGCCGTCGCTGATGATTGCATAAGGGATGCCGTACTGCTGCAACTCCCAGGCGGTCAATCTGGCGCCCTGCAGGCGCGGGCGGGTTTCATCGACCAGCACAAAGATGAGTTTGCCCTGTTCGTGGGCCATGCGGATGACGCCCAGAGCCGTGCCCCAATCGACCGTTGCCAGCGCCCCGGTGTTACAATGATGCAGGATCGTATCGCCGTCCTGGATCAGGGCGCTGCCCAGTTCAGCCATGCGCCGGTTGGTCGCCACGTCTTCATCGGCCATGCGCTGCGCTTCCGATAGCAAGCGTTCGCGCAGGTCCGCCAGGGGCAAATTCGCTTCGGCCACCCGAAGAATGCGATGAACCGCCCAGGCCAGGTTGACGGCGGTCGGGCGCGCCGAGATCAACGTTTCCGCTGCCGAAGCCAGATCGGCCCGCCAGGCGGGGACATCCGCGGCGGTCGATTGCAGCCCGGCCAGCGCCAGGCCAAACGCAGCCGACACACCGATCGCCGGAGCGCCGCGCACGGTCATATCCGCAATCGCTTCTGCCACTCGGGAGGCATTCTGGCAAGCCACAACTTCCAGTCGCGCCGGCAGCGCACGCTGGTCGATCATTTTCACAAGGCAGGCAGTGTCATCCCAAAAAACAGTTCGCATGAACACACACAGAAAAACGCCCTCCAGGGAGAGCGTCGGAGTATAACCCGTTTAGTTTAACATGACAACCAGCGTTTGTCAAAGTATTGACAGGCGCAACGCCTTCCAGTATAAGCCATAGATATGAAAAAGAGAACGCCCATAGTCATAGCACTGGTTACGTTGGTGGCCGCAAGCCTGGCCTGCAACCTGCCCGGCCTGTCGCAATTGCAGCAGGCCGCGACGACGGCGGCCAACCCATCTGCCTCGCAGGATAGCC